>OY969702.1:0-2560249 GCA_963702055.1 uncultured Solirubrobacterales bacterium
GCCCGCCTAGCTCAATTGGTAGAGCACTTCCCTTGTAAGGAAGATCGTCTCGGTTCGAGTCCGAGGGCGGGCTTGGACTATGCGTCGTCGCCCAGCACGCGGGCCTTCTCGGCTGCGAACTCCTCGTCGGTGAGGACGCCCTTTTCGTGGAGGCCGGCGAGGCGCTCCAGGCGCTCGAGGCGGGCATCCTCGCTGTCGGCCGGGAGGGTCGCCGTCGGGGCCTCGCTCGCCGCCGCCCCTTCGCCTCCCTTGCGCTTCTCCGGAAGGCGCAGCTTCGAGGCCCTCTCGCCCAGGTTGGCGTCCTTGACGGCGCCGACCATGCGGTCCCTGGTGCGGCCGAAGACCTCGTTGAAGCCGGCGTCGGGGAACTCCAGCTCCGACTGTTTGCGCAGCTCGTGGATGCCGAAGGCCGCCATGCCGGCGATGATCAGCGTGGTCAGGAAGGAGCGCAGGTTCTGGCTCGGGGCCCCGAGGAAGTAGATGCAGACGACGATCGCCAGGGCCGTGTAGACGTAGGCCGGGTAGTCGCGCAGGATTGGCGCGAGCACTCGGCGGCTCGTTCGGGCCGACTTCGCCGGTGAGCCCAGCCAGCCGGCGATCGCGAAGAGCACGCCGACGACGATCACGGTCGTCGCGATGCTGGTCATCAGCGAGGTCGCGATCGTCCAGGTGGCGTTGGCGGCCGGTTTGGCGCTCTCGACCGCGACCAGCTGGCCGACCACGATCCCGCCGGCGATGTGGCGGGCGACGATCACCGCGAAGCCGGCGGCGATCAGGCCGATCCCGCTGAACAGGACGCTCACCCAGCGCTGCCCGCGGGAGAGGTAGATCGCCAGCCCGAAGGCGAGGAAGGTGAGGATCGAGAGGATCAGCGCAAGGCCCTTCACCGCGACCGCGATGTTCTGCGCGGTCTTCAGCTGGTCGGAGCGGAGGATCTCGATCTGACCGGCGTCAGGGGGCAGTTTGTCAGCGAGGTTGGCACCGATCCCGACCTGGTTGGCGAGGTTGGTGACCAGGCTGCCAAGGTTGAGGCTGACCGTCCCGTTCGCCGTCGACGCCGCTCCGCCCTTGTCCTCGAGCACGTTGACGAGCTGCTCGTGGGCGGTGCGGTTGGCGTCCTCCCAAAGGCTCTGTGCGGTCGAGGTCTGCAGCAGCTTGTCGGCGCCGTCGCCGGCGACCTGGCGCAATCCACCCGACACGGGCCCCGCCAGCTGCTTGGTGTCGCCGGGCAGGACGTCTTTGAGCTGCTGCTCGACGTCGACGTTGGCGTAGAGCTGGTCGACCAGGTAGTTGGCAACCTCGGTGCGGATCGTCTGGTTCTGGATCAGCCGGTCGCTGGTATTGACCCAGTCGTTGGTGTTGAGCGCCTGGCGCTCGACCCAGATAGCGAAGACGGCGAAGAAGGCGAGGACGGAGCCGAGTGCGATCATCGCTTTGACGGTGCGTCGGCGGCCGCGGCTCATCGAGAGGATGCTATAGCTGACTCGATGAAACTCGAAGGAATTCACCACATCACCGCGATCACCGAGGACGCGCAGCGCAACGTCGACTTCTACGCGGGGGTGATGGGGCTGCGGCTGGTGAAGAAAACGGTCAACCAGGATCAGCCGACCGTCTACCACCTCTTCTACGCCGACGAGAAGGGGAGCGCCGGGTCCGACCTCACCTTCTTCGAGTTCCCCGGGGTGCCGTCGGGGCTGGCGGGGGCGGGCGACGTCCACCGGATCGTCTGGCGAGTCGGCTCCGACGACGCGCTTGCCTTCTGGGAGGAGCGACTCGGCGCGCGCGGGATCGAAGCCGAGCTAGTCGACGGGAGCCTGCGCTTCTCCGACCCCGAGGGGCTCGACCACGAATTGGCCGTGGTCGGGGTCTCCGACGAGCCGCTGATCGCCGACCACCCCGAGGTCCCCGCCGAGGTTGCGCTCCAGGGCTTTGAGGCGGTGCGCGCCTACAGCGCCGCGCCGGATGCGAGCAGCCGTCTGCTCGAGGCGCTCGAGTTCGAGCCGGTCGAGGGGGGCTGGCAGGCGAGGGGCGAGGCGCGCGGAGGGCGCTACCTCTACGACGAGCCGCCCGCCGAGCGGGCGCTGCAGGGCGCCGGCAGCGTCCATCACGTCGCTTGGGCCTCGACGGTCGACGAGCACGAGCAGTGGCGGGAAAAGGCGATCTCCGCCGGCGCCCACCCGACCCCGGTGATCGACCGCTTCTACTTCCGCTCGATCTACTTCCGCGAGCCGAGCGGCGTCCTCTTCGAGATCGCGACGCTCGGCCCGGGTTTCACCGTCGACGAGCCGCTCGAGCATCTCGGCGAAAAGCTCTCGCTGCCGCCGGATTTCGAGCACCTGCGCGCCGAGGTCGAGCTGAACCTCAGGCCGGTCGTGAACCCGCGAGTCCCCCCCGCTCGGTGACCGCGGACTTCATCTGGCGCGACGCCGATCGCACCGTCGTCTTCCGCCGCGGCGGAATCGCGCGGGCGGTGGACCTCCTTGCCGGCCAGGGGTTCGAGGCCTTTGAGCTGGTCTCCACCGAGCGGGCGCTGTCCGCCGCCCCCGAGCTGGGTGGGGCGGCGTCCGCCGTCCACGAGATCGCCCCGGGGACCGTGCCCGAGAGGGCGGCGGAGCTGCTCGACTCGGCCCACTCCCGGCATCTGGTCGCCTTCGGCGGCGGGCGGATCGTCGATACGGCAAAGGCGGTGGCCTCCGTCACCGGCGCCCGGGTCGCCGCGATCCCGACGACGATGTCGGGGGCGGAGATGACCGGCATCCACAAGCTCCCCGCCGGAGCCGAGGGTCGGGTCCGGGGCCTGGTTCGCCCGGTCTTCGTCCTCGCCGACCCCGAGGCGATGACCAGCCTTCCCGAGTCGCGGTTGCGCGCCAGTTCGATCAACGCCCTCGCCCACGGCGCCGACTCCCTCTACACGCCGTTCGCGAACCCGGTGTCGAAGATGACCGCGCTGCGCGGCGCCGAGCTGATCTCCGCGGCCCTCGACCAGGAGCCGACCGAGCGCGACCGAGCCGCCCTCGCTCTCGGCTCGATTCTCTGCGGCTACGCGATCGACTCCGGCATGTTCGCCATCCACCACGTGATCTGCCAGACGCTGGTCCGGGTCTGCGGCAGCCCCCACGCGGAAACCAACGCCGCGATCCTCCCCCGCGCAATGGCCTTCATGGCCTCGCGTGCCCCGCAGGCGATCTCCGCATTGGCAACCGCGATCCAAACCACGCCGGCCGAGATCGAGTCCCGCGTTCTCAACCTTGGGGGTAGTCCGCCCGGACTTGGCCAAACAGGCGCGGACCACACCAAGCTCTCGGAGGCGCTGGATGCAATCCTCGCTCGCCCGGAGTTGTCGTTCACGCCCGAACCGCCTTCCCGTGACGAGCTGGAGGCGCTGATCGAAGCCGCGTGGTAGCCGGGGTCAGGTAACTCCGGTCCCCAGCCCGTGTAGCGCTCTTCGTGAGTGAAGAGCGACTCCGCCGCTACCACGAGTACACGCGCCGCCACGGCGTCAACTGGCCGCTGTACCTGTTGGCCCGGATCACGATGGTCCCGTTCTTCCTCGTCTACTTCCGCCAGGCGCGTACCGGCCGCGAGCACGCGCGAGTGAAAGGCGGCCTGATCGTCGCCGCCAACCACCGCAGCTTCCTCGACCCGTTCGTAATCGGCGCCTGCCTGCCTTGGTGGCGGCCGATGAGCTACGTCGCCAAGGTGGAGCTGTTCGAGCGCCGCTGGCAGGGCTGGCTGCTCTCGCGGCTCGGCGCCTTCCCAATTCGCCGCGGCGAGTCCGACGAGGACTCGGTCGAGACGGCGCGCCAGGTGGTCGAGGGGGGCGGCACCGTCTGCATCTTCCCCGAGGGGACCCGGATCCGCTCCGGTTCGCTGGCCTCTCCGAAGCGCGGGGTCGGCCGTCTCGCCCTGCAGAGCGGGGCGCCGGTGATCCCGACCGCGGTCCTGGGCTCTGAGAACGTACGCCGCGGTTGGCGGATCCGCCCCCGCAAGGTGAAGGTCCGCCTCGGCCGGGCGATGACCTTCCCCCGCGCCGAGCAGCCCTCGCCGGCTCTGGCGGAGACGGTGACGGCGAAGATCTGGCCCAACGTCGAGCTGCAGTGGGAGGACCTCGGCGGCCTGCCGCCGATGCGCCGCGCCGCGGTGATCGGCGCCGGCAGCTGGGGCACCGCGGTCGCCGTCCTGCTGGCCCGCGGCGGCCTCGACGTCCAGCTGGGGACGAGGACCGCCGAGCAGGCCGCCGAGCTCGCCGAGGAGCGCGAGAACCGTCGCTACCTCGAGGGGGTGCGCCTGCCCCGCGCGATCGAGGTCCGCCAGGCGAGCGAGATCGAGCTGGCCGGACTCGACCTGGTCTGCCTGGCGATTCCCTCCAGGTCCCTCCCCCAGGCGGTGGGCGCGATCGCCGACCGGATCGGCGCCCGCTCCTCGGTCCTGCTGCTGACCAAGGGCCTGATCGCGCCGCAGGGACAGCTTCCTTCTGAATACGTCGGCGAGCGCATCCGTGCGCGCGCCGTCGCCTGCCTCGGCGGCCCCGCCCACGCGCGCGAGTCGGTGTCGGGGTCTGCCGCGCTCGTGCTCGGTTCGGCCGACGAGGACCTGCGAGCGCAGCTCGGCGAGGTCTTCGACCGGGCCGGCCTGGTCTGCGAGCGCACCGGCGACACGATCGGCGTCGAGATGGCGGGGGCGGCGAAGAACGCGGCGGCGCTGGCCGCCGCGACGGCGGAGCCACACGGTCTCAACGCCGCCGGAATCGCCGCCGCGGAGATCTGGCGCGAGTGCATCGAGTACGCGATCGGCCGCGGCGCCGAGCTGGAGACGTTCTCGGGGCTCGCCGGAGTCGGCGACTTGACCGCCACCGTGATGGCGCCCTCCAGTCGCAACCGGCGCGCCGGCGAGCTGCTCGGATCCGGTACGCCCGCCGAGGAGATCCCCGATGCGATCGGCCAGGCTTCGGAGGGCCTCGACACGGTGCCGTTGCTCGCCAAGGCGCTCGAGGCCGCGGACTGCACCTCCGACGCCCTGGACGGCCTGGCGGCGCTGATCCGCGGCGAGATCGACGTCGAGTCCTGGGTGACGGGATTGCGGCGCACCGAGCGCTCCAGGAGAGCGGCGTGAGCCCCGCGTCCCGCCCTTCCCGGCCGCGGCTAGGCTTGACGGGTGAGCGACCCGAAGCACAACGTCGAGCCGGCGAGTCTCGACCCGGCCGCCAAAGCGGAGCTGGACCGCGCCTTCGAGGACCTCTACAGGGCGCACCTGCGCGACGTCTACTCCTACGCCTACTACCGGGTGGGCAATCACCACGACGCCGAGGACCTCACCGAGCAGGCGTTCCTGCAGGCCTACCGCCACTTCGACCGCGCCCGGCGCGAATCCGACGGCCGGCCGCTGCGACCCTGGCTGATTCGCATCGCCCACAACCTCGCCTCCAACTACCACCGGGACCGCTCGCGCCGCCCGCAGACGCCGCTGGAGAACGCCGACCCGATTCCGGCACGGCACGGGACCGAGGCCGTGGTCGAGGGCAGGGAGGAGCTGCGGCGCGTGATGGAGAATCTCGAACACCTTCCCGACGACCGTCGCGAGGCCCTGATCATGCGCTTCGCGCTGGGCATGGACAACCGCGAGATCGCCCGTGCGCTGGGTCGCACCGACGGTGCCACGAAGGTGCTGATCCACCGCGCGATCAAGCAGCTTCAGGAGGAGATGGGAGGAGACGAGGATGAGTGACTTCGAGCAGCTGCTGACCGACGCGCTGCGGCCGATCGAGCCGCCTGAGCGGCTCTCGGGCAGGCTCGAGGACACCCTCTCGGCGGTCACCCAGGCCGCGGCCGACGAGCTGTCCGACTGGGCCGAGGAGCTGACCGACAGCGAGCTCCGCGCCCTGCGCGACCCGCGCAACTGGGTGCGGCCGGTGGTGGCGGTCAGCGCCGGCACCGTGGCCACCGGTGCTCTGGTCCTGCTCGAGATGCGCCGCCGCGGCCGCCACGAGGCGCGCGGCCGGGTCCGCGCCATCGCCGACCGAATCAGGTAGCGCGAGCCCGAGCGCGACTGGGCCGGGAAACCGGCGTCGCCATCGCGGCGCCGACTCCGAGCAGCCCGAGGACCAGGTGCAGGACGCTGTCCTCGGTGTTGACCGGGATGAAGCCGAGGATCGAGGCGCCGTCGCCGATCACGAAGCCCCAGACGGCGAGGGCGAGGTAGATCAGGCCGAGCCAGAGCGCGTACTGGCGCGCCGCGTAGCCCGCCACCAGCAGGCCGATCGCCCCGGTGACGATGTGGAAGAGGTTGTGCCAGGCGTTGACGGCGAGGATGCCGAAGGCGTCGTCCACCTGTCCCGGCCCCCCGAAGGAGGCGCTGTAGAAGAAGCCGACGAGGCCGGCGATCACGAGGACGGCGCCGATCAGGGTCGCGTAGAGCCGGGCTGGGCTGGCGCCTTCCATGCGGCTCGATTGTAGGCTCACCATCCCCGTGGCGCAGACGTGTTACAGACATCCCGACCGCGAGACCCGCGTCTCCTGCTCCTCCTGCGGCAGGCCGATCTGCCCCGACTGCATGACGCCGAGCCCGGTCGGGATGCGCTGCCCCGAGTGCATGCGGGAGAGGACGCGGGTGACGGTGGGCGTGGGGGAGCCGTCTCTGGTCGGAACCGCCCCCGCGACCTTCGTCCTGATCGCCCTCAATGTCGCCGTCTATATCGCCGAGATTGCCTCCGGCCACGGGGGGCTCGGAGGCACTGGGACATCTCTGATCCCCGATTTCGGTCTTTTTGGGCCCTCCGTGGCGCAGGGAGAGTGGTACCGACTCTTCACTTGCGCGTTCATCCACGGCGGCCTGCTGCACCTCGCCGGCAACATGATTCTTCTCTACTTCCTAGGGCGAATTTTGGAGCCGGGAATCGGAACCGTGCGCTTTCTCGCCATCTATTTGGCGTCGCTCTTCGCCGGCTCCCTGGGCGCGCTGCTTCTCACTCCGGACGCCCTCGCCTTCGGTGCATCGGGCGCCGTCTTCGGAATCCTGGGAGCGACCTTTGTGATTGCCAGGGGGCGTGGAGTGGATGCCGTCGCCTCCACGGTCGGCTTCCTCATCCTCTTGAACCTCGCGTTCAGTCTCGGCGTCCGCGGAATAAGCCTGGGCGCCCACCTCGGTGGTCTCGTCGCGGGCGTCCTCTGTGCGCTGGTCGTCGTCGTTGGCGATCGCGGTGGATTGGGGCGGCAACGCTTGCCTGTCGAGCTGATCGCGATCGCAGCCGTCGCGGTGGTCTCGATCGTCGGGTCGCTGGCGGTCGCCTGAGCTAGAAGGGACCTGGCCGCGCGACCGGTGCCCGGAGCTCCACGAAGTCCGCGCTTCCGGGTGGGTCGACCAGCGCGGGGTGGAGTAGGTGGCCGAGCAGCTCGACCCCGTCGACCAGCCACGGGCCCGGGGTCGAAAAGGTCGCGGCCGCATCGACCGCGAAGAGCCGTGTGGCGCCGAGCGCCTCGAGCCGCTCCCAGTGCTCCATTGCCTGGGCGCGCGCCTCTTCGGCCGTGACGCCCTCCGGCATGACGATTACGACCTCCGGGTTGAGGCCGGACAATTCTCCCCAGCCGACCTGTGGCGAACTCAGGCCCGGAGGGCCCGCGACATCCTCTCCGCCGGCGATCGAGATCATCTCGGGAACCCATCGCCCGGCGACGCGCGGCGGGTTGAGCCCCTCCAGCGCGACCACGCGCGGATGGGTCGCCCCGGTGAAGGCGGCGCCGATCGCCGCCAGTCGCCCCTCCAGCTCGCCACGCAGTTCGCGGGCCTGGTCCTCAGTGCCTGACTCCTCGCCGCGCCGGACGAGGTCATCAAGCATTTCACCGAGGGTCGCGATGCGCATCGGCCGCTCAATATGGCATTTCTCGCCGAGCCGCCGCACCGGAAAGCTATATTGCGTCTCGCCGCATGGCCGAAGACGACCTCCCCCGAAGTATCGGGTCACATAGCCGATGAGCGTCCTCCTGCTCGTCCTGTTGCTCCTGCTGATCGCCGTCAACGGCTTCTTCGTCGCTGCCGAGTTCGCGCTCGTCCGCAGTCGCCGCGGCAAAATCGAGCAGCTCGCCAAGGAGGGGGAGGCAGGAGCGGAGGCGGTGATCGAGCAGCTCGACAAGATCGACGAGTCGCTCTCCGCCTGTCAGGTCGGGATCACGATGGCTTCGATCGGGATCGGCTTCCTCGGTGAGCCCTCGCTGGCCAAGTTGCTGGAACCGCTCTTCGGGGGCTTCTCGCACGGGGTCGCCGTCGGCCTCTCGGTGGCGATCGCCTTCGCCCTGGTCACCGCGCTCCACATCAGCGTCGGCGAGCAGGTGCCGAAGATGCTCGCGATCGGCCATGCCGAGCGCACCGCGCGCCGGGTCTCGCGCCCGCTCAACTGGTTCCGGGCGATCACTGCCCCGGTCGTCTTTGCGCTCAGCCGCTTCTCCAACGCGATCATCCGCCTCTTCGGGGTCAATCCGACCGACATCGAGCAGCGCCATACCGCGGAGGACCTCAAACAGATCATCGATCGCTCGAAGCTGGGCGGCACGCTCGACCCCGGCGAGGCCGGCATGCTGGGTGGCGTCTTCCACTTGCACGAGCAGGAGGCCCGCGAGGTGATGACGCCGATTCCGGCCGTCGTCACGGTGGACGCCTCGGAGGGAGTCGAGGCGGCGCTGCGACGCTGTGTCACCTCCGGCCACACGCGGCTGGTGGTGATCGAGGACGACAACCCGGATCGGGTCAAGGGAATCGTCCACAACAACAGCCTCGCCCGGCTCTACATGAGCGACGGGCCGAAAGCCTCGATTTCGCCCGCCGTCCGCGACGCGGTGATCGTCCCCGAGACCAGGCCGCTCGACGACCTGCTCCACGACCTCCAGGTCCAGCGCACCTCGATCGCGGTCGTCGTCGACGAGTACGGCCGCACGGTCGGGATCGTCACCGTCGAGGACATCCTCGAAGAGGTGGTGGGGGAGATCGAGGACGAGACCGACCCCCGCGCCGCGGCGATGCGGCGGCTCACCAACGGCGACTGGTTCGTGCGCGGCCACGTCTCGCTAGGCGACCTCTCCGACGCGGGCATCGAGCTGCCGGTCGACACTGACGCCTACAACTCGGTCGGCGGCTACGTGTTCGGCGAACTTGGACGGCTGCCGAAGCGGGGCGACGCGATCACCTCAAACGGCTACACGATCCGGGTCGAGTCGGTTCGCGAGAATCGGATCGAGGCGGTCCGGATCAGCGGTTCCGTCCGCCCGGACGCCTAGCTTCTCCGGGCAACCCGCACCCCGCCGAACCTGGGAGGTCCCGCATGTGGGTTGTTCGATTGAGCGACAAGCAGCTCGAGGTCCTGAGGGCGCTGTTGCGCTCCGAGGATCACCTTGGCCCGGCGTTGCAGGGCGCCCTTGAATCGCTCGACCTCGCCCGTTGGGACGAGTTGCCCGAGGCCGAGCTGCCCTGGGAAGAGGTCGAGCTCATCGCCCGCCGCCAAGGCATCTCCGAAGCCGACGTCATCTGGGACATCAGCGGTAAGCGGTAGCGCCGACTCAGTCGTAGGTGTAGAAGCCCTCGCCGGACTTGCGGCCCAGCTTCTCTTGGCCGACCATCTCAATGATCAGTCCGGGCGGCTTGTGGGCGGCCTCTGAGGAGTCGGCGTAGAGCGCGTCGCCGATCGCCTCGGCGACGTCGAGCCCGACGAAGTCGAGCAGCGCCAGCGGCCCCATCGGGTGCCCGGCGCCCAGCTTCATGCAGGTGTCGACCTCGCCGGCCTCCATGCCGGTCCGCTCGAGCATCCGCACCGCGTCGAAGAGGTAGGGGAAGAGCAGTCGGTTGACGACGAAGCCCGCCTGGTCGGGGACCTCGACCGCGGTCTTGCCGAGCGCCGCGCACCAGGCCAGCGCTTTCTCCCGCGCCCCCTCGGCCCCGTCGGGGAAGCAGACCTCGACCAGCTTCATCCGCGGCACCGGGTTGAAGACGTGCAGTCCGAAGAGCTTCTCGGTTCCGGCGGCCTCGGCGATCGAGGCGATGCTCAGCGACGACGTGGTCGTGGCCAGGTCCGAGTTGGGACAGGCTTCGGCGATCGTCGAGAGCAGCTCTCCCTTGGGGCCTACCTCTTCGATGATCGCCTCGACGATGACGTCGCAGTCGGCGAGGTCGGCGGGATCGGTGGTGACGCGCAGCCGCGAGGGCTCGGCCCCCTCGATCTTCGCGCAGGCGGCCACCACCTTCTCTTCGGCGCGCCAGGCGGACGCCTCGCTGCGAGCCAGCAGGATTGTGTCGGCCGTCGTGGTCGAAACCGCGGCAAGGCCGGTGGCGATGGCCCCGCTCCCCGCGATCCCCGGACTCTCATACCCCTGGTTAGCGCTCATTCGGCCCGGGTTCCTATCATGCGCCCTCGATCCGAGGTGTCGTGACTATCGTCACATGACTGGTTGACTGACCAGTCAGTCGGTTATCGTGGACAGACAACTTCGCTCCGCTGTTCCTTTGCTCCGTTATTTGAGGCAAAGGAACAGCGGAACAACTGGAATGGAGGACGCGATGGAGAACGGCAAGGGGAAGTTCGAAGGCCGCGAGGTCGTCATCGTCGAGGCGGTTCGCACCCCGATCGGGCGCGGCCACGCGGAGAAGGGCTACTACAAGGACGTCCATCCGTCGAACCTCCTTTCCAAGGTCTATGCGGAGCTGTTCGAGCGCTCCGGCGTCGATCCCGCCGAGGCCGGCGACGTGGTCACCGGCTGCGCCCAGCAGTTCGGCGAGCAGGGGGTCAACATCGGCCGCAACGCCTGGCTCGAGGCCGGCCTGCCGGTCGAGACTCCGGCGACGACGATCGACCGCCAGTGCGGCTCCGCCCAGCAGGCGGTCAACTTCGCCGCGGCGCTGGTTGCCACCGGGGTCCACGACGTCGCCGTCGGCTCCGGGGTCGAGCACATGGGCCACATCTCCTTCGCCGACGGCTACGAGGTGATGAAGGAGCACGGCAGCCCCTTCTCGCCCGAGCTGCTCGAGCGCTACAACCTGATCCCGCAGGGCCTCTCCGCCGAGATGATCGCCGACAAGTGGGAGATCCCTCGCTCGGAGCTTGACGAGCTCGGCCTACGCTCCCAGCAGCTCGCCGCAAAGGCGACCGAGGAGGGGCGCTTCGACCGCGAGATCGTCCCGTTCAGCGTCAACGGCGACACCTACACGACCGACCAGGGATTGCGCGAGACCACGCTGGAGGGTCTCGCCGCCCTCAAGCCCGCCTTCAAGGAGGACGGCAAGGTCACCGCCGGCAACTCCTCGCAGGTCTCCGACGGCGCCGCCGGCGTGCTGCTGATGGCGCGCGAGAAGGCCGACGCCCTGGGGCTGAAGCCACGGGCACGGATCTACGACCAGACCACGGTCGGCGTCGACCCGGTGATCATGCTGACCGGCCCGATCCCGGCGACCCGCAAGCTCTTGGAGCGCAACGGGATGACGATGGACGACATCGACCTGGTCGAGATCAACGAGGCCTTCGCCTCGGTGGTTGCCGCCTGGCGGCGCGAGCTGGATCCCGACATGGACCGGGTCAACGTCAACGGCGGCGCGATCGCCCTCGGCCACCCGCTCGGCTCGACCGGCGCCCGCCTGATCACCACCCTGCTGCACGAGATGGAGCGCACCGACAAGCAGATGGGCCTGGTGACGATGTGCTGTGGCGGCGGTCTCGGGACCGGGACGCTGATCGAGCGGATCTGAGGCTCGATGGCGGGAAGCGCGGCAGCCGTATAGGTTGCCCGCCTCAGTCCACCGGAGGGAGAACCCGTGAGTAAGCGTCTCGTCCAAATCCTGATCGCCGGTTGCGCCGCCGCCTTCGTAGTGGCCGGCTGCGGCAGCAGCGGCGGCGACACCAGCACGGCGTCACTCACCAAGGCCGAGTTCGTCAAGCGGGCCGACGCGATCTGCGCCAAGGGCAACAAACAGCTCCAGGTCCAGGTCGTGGGCTACGCCAAAAAGGTCGGCTGGAGCGGCAAGACGCCGCCGACCGACGCGCAAGCGACCGAGATCGCCAGCACGATCCTGATCCCCTCGGTCCAGAGCCAGCACGACAAGATCGACGCGCTCGGCGCCCCCAGCGGCGAGGAGGACCAGGTCAACGCGATCCTCACCGCCCTGCAGGATGCGATCGACCAGGCCAAGAAGGACCCGGCGGCGCTGGTGCGGCAGCCCCATGACCCCACCTTCACCAAGGCCGACAAGCTGGCCCAGGACTACGGCCTCACCGTCTGCGGCCAGGGCTGACATGCCCCGATATGCTCAGCGCCGATGGACCTGACGCTCTCGCCGTCTGAGGAGGAGTTCCGCGACGAGGTCCGCTCCTGGCTGGAGGAGAACCATCCCGGCCCCGAGCCCGAGGCCGGCCTTGAGGAGGTGATGGCCTTCCGGCGCGACTGGCAGCGCAAGATGCACGAGGCCGGCTGGGCCGGGATCTCCTGGCCGAAGGAGTACGGCGGCCGCGGCGCCACCCTGATCGAGCAGGCGATCTTCGTCGGCGAGGCGGCGCGCCTCGAGGCCCCAAGCCCGGCCAACGTGCTCGGCTTGGCGATGGGTGGGCCGGTGGTGATCGCCCACGGCACCGACGAGCAGAAGCAGCGCTACCTGGAGCCGATCCTCACCGCCGAGGAGATCTGGTGCCAAGGTTTCTCCGAGCCCGAGTCGGGTTCCGACCTCGCCTCGCTGAAGACCCGCGCGGTCAAGGATGGCGACGAGTGGGTGGTGACCGGGCAGAAGGTCTGGACGACCTTCGCCCAGTACGCGAAGTGGTGCATGCTCGTCGCCCGCACCGACCCCGACGCCCCCAAGCACAAGGGGCTCACCTACTTCCTGATGGACATGGAGCAGGATGGGGTCGAGGCCAAACCGCTGGTCCAGATCACCGGCGAGGGGGAGTTCAACGAAGTCTTCATCGAGGAGGCGCGGATCCCCGATGCCAACGTCGTCGGCGGGGTCGGCAACGGCTGGACCGTCGCGATCACCACCCTGATGAACGAGCGCGCCGGGCTCGCCTTCGGCGCGATCGCCCAGGTCGCCAACAGCCTCAAGCGGGTCACCGAGCTGGCTGCCGGGACCCGCGTCAACGGCGTCAGCGCCGCGCAGGACCCGGTCTACCGCCAACGGATCGCCCAGCTCCACATCGAGGCCGAGACGATGCGGCTGAACGCCTACCGCGGCCTCACCAAGACGATGCAGTCGGGCATCCCCGGGCCCGAGGGGTCGCTGGGCAAGTGGCAGTGGGCCGACATCAACCAGCGGATCGCCGAGCTGGCGCTCGACATCGAGGGGGCCTACGCTCCGCTCGACCGCGGCGCCGCGCACGCCACCGACAACGGCGCCTGGCAGTACCGCTTCCTGCGCTCCCGCGCCAACTCGATCGAGGGCGGGACGACCGACATCCTCAAAAACATCATCGCCGAGCGGGTGCTCGGCCTGCCGAAGATGCGCTGACCCATGTACTTCGACCTCACAGACGAGCAGCAGGCAATCAAGTCGACCGCGCACGACTTTCTCGCCGCTCGCTACAAGTCGGAGCGGATCCGCGCCCTGGCCGAGAGCGAGCACGGCTTCGAGCAGTCCGACTGGGAGGAGATGGCCGAGCTGGGCTGGACCGGCCTGGCGCTGCCCGAGGAGTGGGGCGGGCAGGGCCTCGGCATCGTCGAGCTGGCCGTCCTCTTCGAGGAGATGGGTTACGCGATGGCCCCCTCGCCACTGCTCTCCACGACGGTCGCCGGGCTGGCTCTGGCGGCATGTGGAAGCGACACGCAGAAGGACCGCTGGTTGCGCCCCCTGGCTGCCGGCGAGGCGCGCGGGACGCCGGCGCTGTTCGACGCCGGCACCCCGGCGACCCCGGCCGGCTTCGAGATGGAGGCCGAGCCCGACGGCGACGGCGTCGTCCTCAACGGCGAGAAGGTGCTGGTGATGGATGCGGCGAGCGCCGACTTCTTCCTCGTCGCCACCGCCGACGGTCGCCGTCACCTGGTCGAGCGTGGCGCCGATGGCGTCACCGTCACCGCCGAGCCCTCGATCGACCTCACCCGGCGTCTGTACTCGGTGCGCTTCGACGGCGTCCGCGTCGGCGCCGAGGCGACCCTCAGCGGTGCCCGGGAGGATTACCTGCCGGTTCTCTGGCGCGCCTGCGTGGCGATCGCCGCCGAGTCGACCGGGATCGCCCAGCGCACCCTTGAGATGGCGGTCGCCTACGCCAAAGACCGCAAGCAGTTCGACCGTCCGATCGGCTCCTACCAGGCGGTCTCCCACCGCTGCGCGCAGATGCTGCTGGAGACCGAGAATGCCCGCTCCGCCGTCTACGGCGCGGCATGGGCTGCCGATGCCGCGCCCGAGTCGCTGCCCCTCGCCGCGTCGATGGCGAAGGCCTACGCATCCGACGCCGGCTGGCGGGTCCCCGACGCTTCGATCCAGGTCCACGGCGGCATCGGCTTCACCTGGGAGCACGACCTCCACTTCTTCCTCAAGCGCGGCAAGGCGAACGCGGCGACCTTCGGCGACGCCAAGTGGCACCGCGACAGGGTGGCGGACGCCGCGCTCGCCGAGGCCGCCGAGCCGGTCGCCGCCTGAGGTCGAGCGGCCGACGATGAGCGCCCTGGAGCGGATCTCGGTCGCGGCGATCGGCACCTCGGTCGCCGACCTCGAGGCGGAGACGAAGCGAGCCGAGGCAGCCGGCATCGAGTGCGTCTGGGCGCCGGAGCTGTTCCGCTCCTCGGTGACGCAGGCCGCCTACCTGGCCGCCAAGACCGAGAAGGTCGACGTCGCCACCGGGATCGCCTGGGCCTTCACCCGCAGCCCCTTCATCCTCGCCGTCAGCGCCCTCGACATCGACGAGATGTCGGGCGGCCGCTTCCGCCTCGGCCTCGGATCGGGCGTCAAGCGCCTCAACGAGACCTGGCACAACGCCTCCTACGGCAAGCCCGCCCCACACCTGCGTGAGGCGATCGAGGCGACCCGGCTGATCATGGGCCAGGCCGGCGCCGGCGAGCCGATCCGCTACGAGGGCGACTACTACGACATCGATATCAAGGGCTGGGTCCGGCCCCACCCGGCGCCGCGCGAGTCGGTGCCGATCTACACCGCCGGCGTGCAGGCGGGGATGTGCCGGATGGCGGGCGACGTCGCCGACGGGTTGATCGGCCACCCGATCCAGAGCCTGCGCTGGATCGACGAGGTCGTCGTCGACGCCTTCGAGGAGGGCTTGCGGCGCAGCGGTCGCGAGCGCGGGGACTTCGACTACCTGCCGACCGTCTGCTGCGCGATCGACGACGACGAGGCGCGGGCGATCGAGATGGCCCGTCGCACGATCTCCTTCTACGCCACCGTCAAGACCTACATGCCGCTCTGGGAGATGCACGGCTTCGCCGATAACGCGGTCGCCGCCGGAGATGCCTTTCGCCGCGGCGACCTCGCCGCCGTGCCGGCGGCGATCAGCGACGAGATGGTCGACGCCTACTGCGCGGCGGGCCCGCTCGACAAGGTGCGCGCCCGGGTCGAGGCGACGGCGGAGCGTGCCGACG
This sequence comes from uncultured Solirubrobacterales bacterium, assembly GCA_963702055.1. GTDB lineage: Bacteria > Actinomycetota > Thermoleophilia > Solirubrobacterales > 70-9 > CAWINX01. Next base: position 15,546 of record OY969702.1, read on the forward strand.
GCCTCTTCCTGACGCCGCCCACCTACTTCATCTCCCCCGAGGAGCTCTCCGAGTACCAGAACCGGATCATCGAGTCCTTCGGCCCCTCGGCCTGACGGCCGCTCCTCGATGTGCGCCGTGGCGCTGCGCTAACGCAGCTGCTCGATGACCAGGGAGGCGGCGGAGGCCTGTGTGCCGCCGGCCAGCGGCGTGATCGTGAGCGCGGGGGAATTCCCGCTCGGGTTCACCACCGAGAGGGTCGAGTTGGCGGCGGTGGTCGTGACCAGGGCCTCCCCGGCAATTTGACTCGTGCCGGTCGCTCTCCCGTAGACGGTGTAGTCGAGGGCGGTCGAATCGAGCGTCAACTCGAGTTGCCCTGGTTCGGTCACGGACACGGAGAACGCCACTCGGTAGGTGCCGATGTCCGGCAGCACGAACGTGCTGGAGCCGCTCCTGACGATGGCGCCGTCGTGGGGGCCGTCCTGGGGAAACTCGACCGGGCTCCCCGGCGCGACCGTTGCCGCGTTGTCCGGGGGCATGAGGGCAAAGAATTCGGCGTATTGAGACGGCGCGGAAGGCCCGGGTACACCAGGCGGTCCGGTCTGGCCAACCTCGCCCTGCGGACCCTCTGCGCCCCTTTGGCCAATCGCACCCCGAGGGCCCGCTGCGCCCCTCTTTCCCCTGGGTCCAGGCTTGCCACGTCGGCCTCGTGGTCCCTTCTCCCACGGTTCGGACCTGGTTGCCGACCGTGCGCTCGGACCCGCTTGGACCAATGACGATGCGGCATAGCCGGTGCCGCCCAGAGCGACGAAGAGCGCGACGAGCGCGACGAGCATGGCCGGCGAAGGTCGGCGCACGCGTGGGTGGCGCATGTGCATAGGGCGAGGCTACCTCACGCCACCGGCGGGCGGGTGCCCTCAGTCGCTTGCTACGCGGACGACGAGCTTGCCGGTGTTGGCGCCGTCGAAGAGCATGTTGATCGCGGTGGGGAGTTGGTCGAAGCCCTCGACGACGGTCTCCAGCGGCTTCAACTTTCCCTCCGCGACCAGCGTCGACAGCTCCGCGGCGGCCTCCGCCTGGCGGTCGAAGTGGTCGAGGACGATGAAGCCCTGCAGGGTCGCCCGCTGGATCAGCAGGTTGCCGAAGGCTCGCGGCCCCGGCGGGGGCTCGGCGTCGTTGTAGCCGGAGATCAGCCCGCAGAGCGCGATCCGGGCGCGCAGGTTGATCCGGGCGAAGATCGCGTCCATGATCTCGCCGCCGACGTTCTCGAAGTCGACGTCGATCCCGTCGGGCGTCGCCGCGCTCAGTTGCTCCGTCCAGTCGGGTGACTTGTAGTCGACCGCCGCGTCGAAGCCGAGCTCGTCGGTGAGCATTGCGCACTTCTCCGGCCCACCGGCGACGCCGACCACCCGCGCCCCCGCCGCCTTGGCGATCTGGCCGGCGGTCGAGCCGACCGCGCCGGCGGCCGCGGAGACGACGAAGGTCTCACCCGGCGCTGGCTTGCCGATCTGCGTGGTGCCGAACCATGCGGTGAGTCCAGTCATTCCGAACACGCCGAGGTAGGTGCTGGAGGAGGCGATGCCCTCGATCTCGGCGACCGGCAGCAGCGGCGCCGCGTCGGAGGCGACGAACCACTCCTGCCAGCCGGTCAGTCCCTGGACCAGCTGTCCTTCGGCGTAGCCGGGGTGCTTGGAGGCGACGACGCGGCCGATGCCGATGCCGCGCATCACCTCACCGATGCCGACCGGAGGGAGGTAGGTCGGCACGTCGCTGATCCAGGCGCGGTTGGTCGGGTCGAGAGAGATCCACTCGATCCTCACCAGCGCCTCGCCGTCGCCGATCTCGGGGACGGCCTCCTCGACCAGCTCGAAGGTCTCCGAGCCGATTCGCCCGTCGGGCCGCTCGCGCAGGAGGAATTGTCGGTTGCCCTGCCCCACCTAAGCCCACCCTACCCTCAAAAGCTTCCGCTGTTCCTTTGCCGGGTATAGAGGGGAAAAGGAACAGCGGAGCGGGTTGAGTCAGGCGGGGAGGGCGGCGACGAAGCGCTTGAACTTCGCCATGTCGGTGACCGCCGGCCCGTGGCCGGGGAGGATCAGCGAGGGATCGAGGTCGGCGAGCTTGCGGATCGAGCGACGGTTCTCGGCCGGGTCGTAGGTGAAGATCTCCGGCGGCTCCTTGATCCCCGGCAGCGCGGTGGCGTAGCTCATGTTGCGGATCACGTCGCCGCAGATCGCCACCCGGTCGGACTCGCGAAAGAAGATCACCTCGCCGCGACCGTGACCGGGGGCGTGGACGACGCGAAATCCGGCCACCTCGTCGCCGCCTTGGAGGGCTCGGTCGACCTTGTGAGGCGGCCCCTCCCAGATTCGCTTGATGATCCTGTTGACGGGGTGTCTCGCGGCCGCCTCCTGCATCGGCCTGCGTCCCTCCATCGCGTCGACGTCGTCGGCGTGGCAGGCGAGTGGGATGCCGCGCGCTTCGCAGACGTCTTTGGCGACGCCCTGGTGATCGGGATGGACGTGGGTCAGCGCGAGCATCGAGATCTCGCGCCCCTCGATCTCGCTGAAGATCCGGCGGCGGTCCCAGCGCCGTCCCGCGTCGATCAGCACGTCCTCGGCGAGGTAGACGTTGATGCTTGGCGCCGGGAACTCCTTGAGGCGCCAGACGCCCGGGGCCAGGTACTTCAATGCGCGATCCCCAGGGTGCCGCGCGGGTCGCCGCTGTGCTCGGCCAGGTCCTCGAGGGCGGCGATCTGCCGCTCGCCCTCGAGGCGGGCGGGGTGGTCGGCCGGCAGCGGCTCGATCAGCCGTCGCACCCGGTTGCGAACCTGGAGGGCGAAGTGGGGGGTGGAGGCGCCGGCGAGGGCGCGGATGTCCTCGGCGGTGATCTCCTGAGCCTGCGCGAGCAGCTCCGGGCGCTCGGCCTCACTCACGGCCGGCCGCCGATCTTGGTCAGCTCCGCCAGGTTGTCGATTTCGGCCTGCTGGTTCACGTCGATCGCCTCCTGGTCTCCGATTACCCACACGTGGTTGTAGAAGGCGCGCGTCGGGTCGGTGGTGTAGCCCGGCTTGACGTCGAGCAGGTACCCGCGCAGCGCAGCGGGGAGCGTATCGGCGCTGTCGGTGAGCAGCAACGGCCCCCAGGTCCCGGATGCCGAGAGGGGCGCCGCGGCGGCGGCGTCGAGTGGCGAGTTGTCGCGGGCGACGACGAAGCCGTGTCCGGGGTCGTTGACGTTCCAGCCGAAGCCGCCGCCGGAGTGGCGAGCGAGGGCGATCGCGTTGGCGACGGGGTTCGAGCCGGAGACGCGATGTGGCTTTGCGCCGGCCTTCGCGATCTGCTTGAGCACGCCGCCCGAAACCGCGGTCGGCGGGCCGAGGACGTAGGCCGGCACGCCGTGGAGCTGCTTCAGCGCCGCCGCGGTCGGCTGCGGCAGGCGGTTGGCGTCGGTGAAGAGGACCGGGTCGCCGGAGCGGGCCGCCCAGGCTGCCGCCGGCATCGCGAAGCCGGGCTTGCCGGAGGGCGCGATCACGACGTGTGCGGGAGGGGAGCCGGCAAGGCGCTCGCGCAGCGCGGCAATTCGGGCCGCGAGCGCGGCCGGCGTCGTTGCATTCACCCTCGCCGCCTTTCCGACGCCGCCGGGCTCCGCCACGTTGCCGACGAGGAACGCCTGGGCCCCGCCGGTCGCATCGGAGCCCTGCGGGTCGAGCGCCGCGAAGGCCTCGGCGCTGGGCTCGGGAAGCCCGTCGGCGCCGGCGAAGAGGATCGGCGCGCCGACCGGCGCCGCCATCAGCACCGAGGCGGCGATCGCGCCCTGCCAGTCGTCCTCGCCGACCAGGGTCACGGCGGCGGGCCGCTGTGCGGGAGTCGTGGAAGGGAAGGTGGCGAGCGCCACCCCCGCCGCGTTGGAGGCCGGGCCCGATCCCCCCACCCGCGTCGTGTTTTTGGTCGCGAAGGCGGGGTAGCCGAGTTGGCTCGCGGTTTGCGAGGCGGGCGCTGCCGCCTTCGGGGTTGTGCTGACCGGGGCGGGCGTCCCCGTCGGGGAGCCTCCGTGCTTGCCGCCGACGACGGCCGCGACGAGGAAGACGATCGCGACCACAACGGTTGCGGCGATCACCTTCAATGCGCCGGGAATCGGTTTGCGTTGCCGTGGGGGACGGGGAGCCTTCGGAGCCTTCCTTGCCGTTTCTTTTGGCGGTCTCGGGAGGGGCTCCGTCGGCGGAACCTCGGCATTGATGGGTCGGTTTCCGGCCAAGGGAGCAACGCTACACGCGCCTTGCCGGCCGACCTGTTCAGATAAGGTTCAGGAATTGGTTGACTGACCAGTCAATCGGTTTCCCGACACCCCGCGCAGCGCGCGGCGATCCCTAGGGGGCTTGATGGATTTCGCACTCAACGAGGAGCAGCTGGAGCACAAAGAGCGCTGCCGGACCTTTGCCCGCGAGGTGATCCGCCCCGCGGCGCGCAAGCACGACGAGGAGGAGAGCACTCCCTGGGAGGTCATCAGGGAGGCACGCAAGCAGGGCTTTCAGGGCCTTGAGGCGATCCAGCGCTCGGCCTCCGACGCCGACGGCCAGATGCAGGTGATCTCGGCGGAGGAGATGCATTGGGGCTGCGCGGGCATCGCCCTGGCGATCGCCGGCTCAGGCCTCGCCGCGGCCGGCATCGCCGCTTCGGGGACCCCCGAGCAGATCGGCCGGTGGGTGCCCGAGTGCTTCGGCATGGGCGACGAGATCAAGCTCGGCGCCTACGCGGTCACCGAGCCACAGGCCGGCTCCGATGTCAAGAGCCTGAAGACGACCGCGAAGCGCGACGGCGACGAGTGGGTGCTCAACGGCACCAAGGTCTTCATCACCAACGGCGGCATCGCCGACGTCCACGTGGTCGTCGCCACCGTCGACCCGGCGCTGGGGACCCGCGGGCAGGCCTCCTTCGTCGTCGGCAAGGGCACGCCCGGGCTCAGCCAGGGCAACAAGGAGACGAAGCTCGGCATCCGCGCTTCCCACACCGCCGAGGTGATCCTCGAGGACTGCCGCGTCCCGGGGGAGAACCTGCTCGGCGGCGATGAGAAGCTCGCCAGGAAGCTGGAGCGCGCCCGCTCGGGCCAGAAGTCACGCTCGGCCGATGCGCTCGCCACCTTCGAGATAACCCGACCGCTGGTCGGCGCCTCGGCGCTCGGCATCGCCCAGGCCGCCTACGAGTGGACCCTCGAGTACCTCGACGGTCAGTCCGAAGGTGGCAAGCCGATGCTCCAGCACCAGCGGATCCAGCAGACGCTCGCCGATGTCGCGACCGAGATCGAGGCCGCTCGTCTGCTCGTCCAGCGCGCCGCCTGGATGGGTCGCAACGGCGTGCCGATGACCGGCGGCCAGGGCTCGATGTCGAAGCTGAAGGCCGGTGACGTGACGATGTGGGCGACCACGACGCTGATGGATCTGGTCGGCCCCTACGCCTGGAGCACCGAGTGCCCGTTGGAGAAGTTCTTCCGCGACGCGAAGATCTACCAACTGTTCGAGGGTACGGCGGAAATCCAGCGCATGGTGATCTCCCGGATGCAGGCGCGCGAGTACGCCGACCGCCTCGCCTACGGAGCCGAGGTTGCGGCGGCCGCGATGAACGGCAGCGAGTCGCAGGCGAAGGAGCCGGTTCCGGCGTAACTCGGTCCTATGCTCGTGGGCGTGCATTCCCACGCCCACGAGCTGGACGCGCGGCGCGGCGACAGCCGCCGCCGCATGTGGTGGGCGCTGGCGATCAACGCCGCGATGCTGGCGGTGGAGGCCGTCGGCGGGTTCCTCACCGGCTCGCTCGCGGTCCTCGCCGACGCCGGCCACCTGCTCTCCGACGTCGGCTCGATCGCCCTCGCCCTCGCCGCCGCGAGCCTCGCCGGCAGGCCGGCGGGTGGGCGGCGCACCTTCGGCTACCAGCGCTCCGAGGTCCTCGCCGCGCTCGTCAACGGCCTGCTCCTGGTTGCGGTGGGCGTGGGAGTCGCGGTCGCGGCGATCGGGCGACTCGGCGACCCGCCGAGCATCGACGGCGCCGGGGTGCTCGTGCTCGGCTTCCTCGGCTTGGCAGGGAACCTCGCGGCCGTCCTGGTGCTGGCCCGCGGACAGCGTGAGGACGTCAACCTCGAAGGGGTGCTGCGGCACAGTGCCGCCGATGCCCTCGGCTCGCTGGGGGTACTCGTCGCCGGCGCCGTCGTCTTGGCCGGGGGATCGCCGATCGTCGACCCGATCGTCGGGTTGCTGATCGCCTGCCTGATCGTCGCCTCTTCCTGGCGGTTGATCGCAGAGCCCTTCAACGTGCTGATGGAGGCGGCGCCGGCCGATCTCGACGTCAACGCGATCGGCGCGGCAATCTGCTCGGTCGACCACGTCCGCGCCGTCCACGACCTCCACGTCTGGACGGTGACCGCGGGCTTCGGCGCGCTCGCCGCCCACGTGGTCGCGGCCAAGGGCTCGGATCGTGACCTGACTCGCCGCCGCCTCGAAGTGATGCTGGGGGAGAGGTTCGGCATCGACCACACGACGCTGCAGATGGAGGAAGAGGCCGAAAACGCCCTCCTCACAGTCGAGAACGTACCCCGCGAAGGCTGATCGCAAGGGGGATTGCACCCGGTTCCACCTCTGTGGGCCGGCGCCGGCGCTCGGCTAGCCTCGCTCCAATGTTCAAGGCTCGCCTCGCTGTGGCGGCGCTCGGCGTGCTGCTCGTCTCCGCCGCCGCCGCGCCCGCCCAGGACCTTCAGTCCCAACTCGACGCCAAGCAGGCCAAGCTCTCCAAGGTGCAGGAGCGCCGTGGCGTGCTGACGACGACGATCTCGCGCTACGGCGAGCGGATTGGTCGCCTCACCACCGAGGTCGCGCAGCTACGCGACCAAGAGGCCGGTGTCCGCGCTCGACTCGCCGTCAAGCAGGCGGAGCTGAACCGTGCGATGGCGGAATTGGACGTCGCGAAGGCTCACCTGGCGACGATGCGCGCGCATCTGAAGCGGGCACTCGTGGCGCTCCGCGAGCACCTTGTGGCGATTTATGAGACGGGCTCGCCGGACGTTCTCAGCGTAATCGTCGGCTCCAACGGCTACGACGATCTGGTCAACCGCACCGAGTACCTCAACCGGATTCGCGGCATGGACGATGCGGTCGTCGGCCGGGTGCGGGAGCTGCGCAACGAGGTTCGAAACACGGTGGACCGCCTGCGCGCCTCGAAGGATCGGATCAAAGCCGCCCGCGACTCGATTGCCGCCCAGGAGCAGGCGCTGGCGAGCGCCCGCGCCGCCGTCCAGAGTCGCCACTCGGCGCTGGTCGCCGCCCGCGGAAAGCGCCTGGCGGCGCTCGCCAAGATCAAGGTGCACGAGCAGGAGCTGGACGGCTCGGTCGCCGCGATCCAGGGGAAGATCGCCGCCCAGCTGACCGGGACCTCGTTCGCGCCGCTGCCGGCAGGGCCGATCCGCAACGGCTCCGGGCAGTTCATCTGGCCGGTCAACGGCCCGGTCGTCTCCGGCTTCGGGCCGCGCACGATCAACGGCCACTACGAGTACCACCCGGGAATCGACATCGCGGTTCCCAGCGGCACCCCGATCCGCGCTGCCGCGGCGGGGACGGTGGCCTTCACGGAGCCGGAGTCTTCGAGCGGCGGCTACGGCAACTACACCTGCATCGACCACGGCGGCGGCCTCTCCACCTGTTACGCGCATCAGGAGACCTTCGCGGTCACCGCCGGCCAGCACGTCTCCCAGGGCCAGGTGATCGGCTACAGCGACTGCACCGGCTACTGCTTCGGCCCCCACGTGCATTTTGAGGTGCGGGTCAACGGGTCGGTGACCGACCCGATGGGATACCTCTAACGATCGCCCAACCGGTCTCAGGGTCGCTACCCTGAGTAGGCTGGACCGAATCAACCGTACGGAGGCGAGGGATGATTCGCCAGGCTCATGCCTATCTGGTGGGCGCAGCGTCGGGCACCGCGCTGATCGCGGCGGCGATCGTCGTCTTCGTCCTGCTCGTCTCCGTCCAGGTCTTCCGGGACTGGCCGGTCTCGAGCTTCGCCGGCGGTTCCGATCAGTCCAGCTCTTCGCTGACCAGCGGGCAGACCCCTTCACCGGGGAGCGCGACCGCCGCGGGGAGTGCGACTTCGATCCGGAGTCGGAGCGGCGGAGGCGGCTCCAAAGCCGCTGCGACGTCGACGTCGGGCACGGTCTCGGGACAGAACGGGGGATCCGCCGACAACGCGACAACGGCTGACTCCCCGGTGGGCTCGACCGGCGGCGGGAGTTCCGGAGGCGGCGCCTCGTCGACCGGCTCCTCTTCAGGCGGCGGCTCCGGGTCGGCCTCGGGCGGCAGCGGCAACTCCCCCTCGTCGACGGTCGCCGACACGGTCAACGGCGCCGTCAACCAGGTCGATCAGGGCGCGCTCGGCGGCGCCCTCCAGGGAGCGGGGGTCACCGACGTCACCCAGGGCGTCGTCAACGGCGTCGCCGGCCCCGACTCGGCGGTCGGCCAGGCGGTCGACAAAGCGGCGGGCGCGGTCGGCGGCTTGCTGGGCGGCCACCACTAGCCGAGGGTTCGTCCCCAACCGTCACAATGCCCGTCCAATGGCGGACCCACGTGCACAATCAGGCCCGAGTGCCCTGGTCGGCGACCCGATCGAGGGCTCGGCGGTGTTCCCAACCGGCGCTCGCGTAAACGACCGTGGTCACCTGGAGGTGGCCGGCTGCGACCTGGTCGACCTCGTCGCCGAGCACGGCAGCCCCGCCTACATCTACGCCGAAGAGGAGATGCGCGCCCGCGCCCGCGCCTACCGCGAGGCGTTCGAGCGGCGCGACGCCGACTTCGAAGTCCTCTTCGCCAGTAAGTCCTTCCCCTGCACCGCCGCCTACGGGCTCTTCGCCGAGGAGGGGCTGTCGGTCGACGTCGCCTCCGGCGGTGAGCTGCACATGGCGCTGCGCGCCGGATTCGACCCGGCGCGCATCCACATGCACGGCAATAACAAGACCGACGAGGAGATCCTCTTCGCGGCGCGATCGGGCGTCGGCCACCTGATCCTCGACTCCTTCGACGAGATCGACCGCTGCGAGCGCCTGCTCGACGCGCCTCAGCAGGTGCTGATCCGGGTCACGCCCGGAATCAAGCCCTCCACCCACGACTACATCCAAACCGGCCAGCTCGACTCCAAGTTCGGGTTCGGGCTGGAGGACGGCCTGGCGGCGCGGGCGATCGAACGGATCCTCTCCTCGAAAGTCCTCGACCTGGTTGGGCTGCACGCCCACATCGGCTCCCAGATCTTCGAGCTGGAGCCCTACACGCTGGCGATCGAGGCGATCGGGAAGATGGCCGGGGACTGGTGCCGGATCGTCAACGTCGGTGGCGGACTGGGCATCGCATACACGGCCGAGGACGAGCCACCCTCGATCGACGCCTACGTCGACGTCAAGGTGCGCGGCGTGCGCGAGGTCTTCGGCGAGGGAGTGAAGATCCTGGTCGAGCCGGGCCGCTCGCTGGTCGGCAACGCCGGCCTCACCGCCTACCGGGTGGGGACGATCAAGGAGATCCCCGGCGTCCGCACCTATGTCGCGGTCGACGGCGGCATGTCCGACAACATGCGGCCGATGCTCTACGGGTCGCGCTACGAGGCGCTGATCGCCGACCGGGCCGCCGCCGCGCCCGACACCCTGGTGACGATCGCCGGGATGCACTGCGAGTCCGGCGACATCCTGGTCCGCGACGCGATGCTGGCCGAGCCGGCGGTCGGCGACGTGCTCGTCACCCCGGCGACCGGCGCCTACGGGCACGCGATGGCGAGCAACTACAACGGCGCGACGAGGCCGCCGGTGATCTTCTGCCGTGACGGCGAGGCGCGGGTCGTGGTGCGCCGTGAGACCTACGAGGATTTGACTGCGCGTGATGAGTCCTGAACCGGTTCGCATCGGGCTGCTGGGACGCGGCACGGTCGGCGGCGCCTTCGCCGACCTGCTTGCCGAGCGCGCCGCCGCGGTCGAGGCGGCGACCGGGCGGGCGCCCGAGATCTCCGGCGTCCTCACCCGCGAGGAGGGGGACTTCGGCGCGATCCTCGAGCGCTCCGACCTCGTCGTCGAGCTGATCGGGGGAACCGACCCGGCGCGCCAGTACGTGATCGACGCGCTGCGAGCCGGGCGGCCTGTCGTCACCGCCAACAAGCAGCTGCTCGCCCAGCACGGCGACGAGCTCTTCGGGGTGGCCCGCGAGGCCGGGGTGCAGCTGCGCTTCGAGGCCGCGGTCGCCGGCGTCATCCCGATCGTCCGCACGATCCAGGAGGGCTTCGGCGTCACCGAAATATCCAAGGTCTTCGGCATCGTCAATGGCACCACCAACTTCATCCTCAGCGAGATGGCCGCGACTGGCGCCGCCTACGAGGACGCCCTGGCCCGCGCCCAGGAGCTGGGCTATGCCGAGGCCGACCCGACCGACGACGTCAACGGCGCCGACGCGGCGGCAAAGATGGCGATCCTCGCCCGGCTCGCCTTCCACACGCCGGTCACCCTCTCCGAGGTCGCCTACGAGGGGATCGAGACGATCCAGCCCGACGACCTCGCCTACGCGAAGGAGCTGGGCCTCTCGCTGAAGCTGCTCGGGGTGGCCGAGCGGCACGAGGGTGGCATCAGCGTTCGCGTCTTCCCCTGCTTCCTCTATCGGGGCCATCCCCTTTCGCCGGTCGAGGGGCCGTTCAACGCGGTGATGGTCGAGGCGCCGGCGATCACCGAGGTGACGATGTCGGGGCCCGGGGCCGGCGGGGTCCAGACCGCCTCGGCGGTGCTCGGCGACGTCGTCTCGATCCTCTCCGGCGAGGCTCCGGTCCACGAGCCGCGCGAGTCGCTGCCGATCGTCGCCGACGTGACTTCGTCCTTCTACCTGCACTTGGAGGTCGCCGACCAACCCGGGGTGTTGGCGCGGATCGCCCAAGTGCTGGGCGACAACGGGATCTCGGTGAAGAGCGTCGTCCAGCGGGGGATCGGCGACGACGCCCGCCTGGTGATGGTGCTGCACGAGTGCCTGGAGTCGCGCTTCGCCGCCGCGGTCGAGCAACTCGGCACACTCGACTTCCTGCGTTCCGCGCCGCGCTCGATCCGGGTGATCGAAGAAGAGTTCGTCTAATCGCGCATGCGGAGCAAGCGTCGAAATCTGATTATTCGCGCAGCGGAGCATGCGCGATTCCAAAGGTATGTATGCCCGCGGGGCTGATCGAGCGCTACCGGGACCGGCTGCCGCTGGAGCCCGGCGACCCGGTCGTCACCCTCAACGAGGGCTCGACGCCGCTGATCGAGGCGCCACGACTCTCCGAGCGGATCGGCGCCCGCGCCTACCTCAAGTTCGAGGGCGCCAACCCGACCGGCAGCTTCAAGGACCGGGGGATGACCGTCGCGGTCTCGCGGGCCAAGGGCAGGGGGGCGGAGGCGGTGATCTGCGCCTCGACCGGCAACACCGCGGCGAGCGCGGCGGCCTACGCGGCACGCGCCGGACTGCGCGGCGCGGTGATCGTCCCCGAGGGCAAGATCGCGATCGGCAAGCTCGCCCAGGCGCTGATGCACGGGGCGCGGGTCGTCGCCCTGCGCGGCAACTTCGACGACGCGCTGCGGATCGTCCGCGAGCTGGCCGACAAGCACCCGATCGAGCTGGTCAACTCGGTCAACCCCTACCGGATCGAGGGCCAGAAGACCGCCGCCTTCGAGGTGGTCGAGGATCTGGGCGGCGCGCCGGGCGCGCTGGCGATCCCGGTCGGCAACGCCGGCAACGTCACCGCCTACTGGAAGGGGTTCCAGGAACTGGGCGTCGCCCCGGTGCTCTACGGCTTCCAGGCGGAGGGGGCCGCACCGCTCGTCCACGGGGCGCCGGTCGCCAACCCCGAGACGGTCGCCTCGGCGATCCGGATCGGCAACCCCGCCCGCTGGGAAGAGGCGATGGACGCCTTCACCGCCTCCCGCGGCCGGGTCGCCGCCGTCTCTGACGAGCAGATCCTCGACGCCTACCACTGGCTGGCGGCGAGCGAGGGCGTCTTCTGCGAGCCTGCCTCGGCGGCCTCGGTCGCCGGCCTGCTGGCGCACGGGCTGCCGGTGGTCGAGGGCACCACCCCTCCCGAGTCCGTCGTCTGTGTCCTCACCGGCCACGGCCTCAAGGACCCCGACACCGCGCTCGGCAAAGCCCCGGCCGTTCTCAACTGCGAGAACGACCTCAGCGCGGTCGAGCGCGCGGTCTTCGACTGACCAACTCACCCAAGGGGGAGAGATTGAGCCGTCAGGGGCTTGACTTGGCATGCGCTTCTCGCGCCATGCCAAAAATCAAGCTCGGCAGCTCAAGGTAGACATTTCTGACGCAGGGACGGTGATCGCGTCTCCACTCAACGTCGATCGGGACAGAAGGGGGAAGCCGCGATACACAGGAAGATTCAGGGGCGTTCGCGTTCGGATAGTTGTTGCGCTTGACGAGCCCGATCTGATCGTCACAATCCATAGAAGGGGACGATGATGCGCGCGGACTACGACAGCGAAGCCGACGCCCTCTCGATCACATTGCGGAAGTTTCGGCACTACGACGACCAGGAGCAGGTCGATGACGATTACTGCAATGTCGGGTTGGTCCGCGGGCAGCCGGTCGACGTGGAACTGCTCTACCCGAAAGAGAATCTAGCCCTGCTTGAGGTGGCCGCCGAGCGTTACGAACTCGACGGTACGGCGCTGATCGCCGCCGCGCAGGCGGCTCTTGCGGCACCGGACCGCCTGGTCGTCATGGACGTTCGCGCTCAGGCTGCAGCCTGAGCGCGAAACTCGCGGGTAGGCTGGCCTCCCAGTGACCAGCCGCCACCGCCTGATTCGCGTTCCCGCCTCCTCCGCCAACCTCGGCCCCGGCTATGACGTGATGGCCGCGGCGGTCTCAATGCACCTGGAGTTGGAGGTCGAGGAGACGGGCGAGTTCTCTCTTGACCCTGGTGGGCTCGATGTCTCGACGGGGCGGGACAACCTGGTCGTGCGGGCGTTCGAGAGCCTCCACCCCGCCGACGGGATCGTCTTTCGGCTGCGCAGCGAGATCCCGCTCGCCCGCGGGCTCGGCTCCAGTGCCGCGGCGATCGTCGCCGGCCTCTTCGCCGCTGACCACCTCTTCGAGCTGGCGCTCTCCAGGGAGGAGATGCTGGTTCGTGCGGCCGCGTTGGAGGGGCACCCCGACAACGTTGCCGCGGCGATCTACGGCGGCTTTGTCGTCTGCGGCGAGCTGGACGGCGCGCCGACGGCGACCCGTTTCGACCCGCCAGGGGGACTGGAGGGCATCGCCGTGATCCTGGCCGAGGAGGTTTCGACCGAGCGCGCTCGCGAGGCGATCCCGTCGCAGGTTCCTCTGGCCGACGCCGTCGCCAACGTCTCCGCCGCCTCCCAGCTCGTCCTCGGCCTGCGCTCGGCCGACCTCGACCTGGTCGCTCGCGGCCTCGTCGACCGCATCCATCAGGAGCGCCGCCGCGACCTCTACCCCCGTTCGATGGAGATCGTCGAATCCGCGCGTGAGTTGGGCGCCCTCGGAGCGACGATCTCCGGCGCCGGCCCGACCGTGCTCGTCTGGACCACCTGGGACGACGCCGGCAAGGTGGCCGAGGCGCTCGAGCGCCGCTGCGAGGGCTGGGCCGAGGTCCGCCGCCTCCCCTTCACCCCGCACGGCGCCGACGTGCCGGAACTCTGAGTCGATGGACTGGGTGATCCGGATTGGTTTGGTCGAGCTCGCCCTGGGCGGCCTGCTCGGCTGGGCGATGGTCGTTCGGGCTGAGAGCCCCGATCTGCTGAGGCGGATCGGGATCGTCGCCCCACAGCGGATTCGCCAGGTCCACCTCGACTACGTGATGATGGGCCTGATCCTGATCGGAGTCGGCCTCGCCGTCCCCGACCTCCCTGCCGCCGTCGCCGCGGCGCTGGTCTTCGGCACTCTGGTCAATCCGTTCCTCTTCGTACCCCTCGCCTTTGATCCCGACGTGGAGCGCCGTCTCTGGTACCGAGCGCTCGCCGTCGTCTCCTTCATCGGGGTCAGCGGCGGCCTGGTCGCCGCGGCAATCGTCGGTCCTGGCTGACGGACCCTCCCCTTGACTTGGCGCGAGGGCCGGCCCCTATAATGCTCGCTCTCGTCAACCCGTCGCGCGCCCGCTCGAAGAAGGCGCGGAACCCGGGAGGTTTGATGTCTGAGCGCCAGTCACGATCTGGGGAGCGCCCGCAACGCTTCTCGCCCGAGCTGCCTTACCGGCCGCTTGTCTCTCCGCCGAGCGTCGAGGACAAGGACGCCTGCGCGATCTACGCTTCGGTGCGCAAGGACGCGACACCGAGCCACGCGCCGATCGAGCTGGCGATCCCGGCGCTGCAGAAGATGCTCCACCGGGCCGGCAACGTCGACGGCGAGGGGGACGGTTGCGGCTTGCTGCTCGACCTGCCGCGCAAGATCTGGGCCGAGGAGGTCCGTTCCGGTGGGCATGACCCCTCGCTGACGCTTGACGACGCTTTTGCCGTTGCCCATGTCTTCGTCGATCGTTCTCAGGATCTGGCCAAGGTCCAGCACGACGCCCGTGAGCTGCTCGGCCAGGGCGGCTTCCGCATCCTCGCCGAGCGAGTCGGCGTCGTCGACTCCAGTGCGCTCGGGCCGACCGCGCGCGAGGAGGAGCCGCACTTCTGGCAGCTTGCCGGCCTCGTCGCCGACCCCGCACATCGCGACCGGGTCCTCTTCGACCTGCTGATCGAGCTGGAACAGCGCCTCGGCGTCCACGTCCCCTCCTTCTCGGCGACGACCTGTGTCTACAAGGTGATGGGCGCGCCGAAGATCCTCGGCGAGTACTACCCCGACCTGCTCGACGAGCGCTTCGAGACGATCGGCTGCTTCGGCCACAACCGCTACTCGACCAACACCTGGCCCTCGTTCAAGCGCGTCCAGCCCTTCTCGGTGCTCGGTCACAACGGCGAGATCAACACGATCGAGCAGCTGCGCCAGGAAGCGAAGATGCTCGGCGTCCCGATCCAGCCAGGCTCCTCGGACTCCCAGGACCTCGATCGCACAATCGACACGCTGCTCAGCCGCGACGGGCTCAGCCTCGCCGAGGCGATGGAAATGGTCCTGCCGCCGATCGTCCACGAGGTCCGCGACCTGCCCGCCGCGCTGCACCCCTTCTACATGTACCTGCGCCAGGCGATGGGGCCGTTCGCCCAGGGCCCGGTTGCCCTGATCGCCCGCCACGCCGACGAGTGCGTGTTCTCGGCCGACGCGCTCGGGCTGCGGCCGCTCTGGCAGGTGGAGACCACCGACGACTTCGTCTTCAGCTCCGAGCCTGGAGTCGTCTCGGTCTCCGAGATGGCCTCCGAGCCCAAGCCGCTGGCGCCGGGGGAGAAGGCGCTGGTGACGATCGACGTCGAGCGCAAGCGTTCGACCCTGCACCCGCACGACGCGATGCTGGGGATCGTCCGCGACCGCTGGCTGGCGCGTACCGGCGCCGAGGACGCGGCGGGCTATGACCGCGCCCTCGATGCCGGCGGCCCGCTCCAGGGCGAGGACGTCCCGGGCTATTCCGACGCCGGCCCCGAGGAGCCGGTCAAGGTCGCCGATCGCATCCTCGCCGGCTTCGGCTGGCACCGCGACGACGTCAAACTCGTCCAGCAGATGGCCTCCAACGGAGCCGAGCCGATCGGCTCGCTCGGCTACGACGGCCCGCTTGCCGCGCTCTCGCCGGAGCGCCAGAACCTCGCCGACTACTTCAAGGAGACGGTCGCCGTCGTCACCAACCCGGCGATCGACCGCGAGCGTGAGATCGAGCACTTCTCCACCCGCGCTGTGTTCGGGCGGCGCCCTTCGATCGGCGCCGCCGGCGAGGACACTGCCACGGTTGAGACCGCTTTCCCGGTGATCCTCGGCGGCCATCACGAGATGGCGCCGCTCTCCGACACCGCCTACCGCCGCATCGCCCGCGAGCATCGCACCTACTTGCTCGAGGACCTCTGGGAGGAGTTCCGCGGCCGCGCCGGCGCCGTCGACATCTCGCTGCTCGATGCCGAAACGACCCTGGGCGCGATCGAGCGAATCAAACAGGAGGCCGTGAAGAAGGTCCGCGACGGCGCCGAGCTGCTCGTCCTCACCGACCGCACCGTCTACGACGCCGAGCGCCGCTACCTCGACCCGCACCTTGCGGTCTCCGCGGTCGACCAGGCGCTGAAGCAGTTCCGGGTCGAGCCGGGCGAGGAGAACCTACGCCGCCGTTGCGGCCTCGTCCTGCGCTCCGCCGCGATCCGCAACGTCCACGACACGATGCTGGCGCTCGGGCTCGGCGCCAACGGCGTCTGCCCGTACACGATGGTCGAGGTCGTCTGCGTCGAGGACTACGAGACCGACGTCGCCAACCTCTGCGACGCGCTGACCAAGGGCATCGAGAAAGTGATCTCGACGATCGGCATCCACGAGGTGCGCGGCTACGCGCGGCAGTTCTCCTCGATCGGAGTGAAGCCGGAGCTCGCCGAGATCTTCCAGACCGAGGCGTTTGCCGCCACCGAGTCCGGCGGCGTCGGCTTCTCCGACCTCGACGCCGACACCAACGAGCGGGCCGGGGACCTGAAGGGCGACGAGGACGCCAAACCGTCGAAGACGTTCCGCTTCTACCCGAAGGTCTACAAGGCGGCGATCGCCACCGCCAACGGCTCCGGCGACTACGCCGAGTACTCCGAGAAGGTCCGCGATCTCGAGAAGCAGAGCCCGATCTCGATGCGCCACATCATGGGCCTGAAGGGGGATCGCGACCCGGTCGACCCGGCTGGCGTCGACGCCGGTGTCGGCCACCACGACTACCCGGTGGTGATCTCCTCGATGAGCTTCGGCTCGCAGTCCGAGCCCGCCTTCCGCGCCTACGCGGAGGCGGCGAAGGCGATCAACGTGCTCTGTATCAACGGCGAGGGTGGCGAAATCCGCGACATGTACGGCCAGTACCGCAAGTGGCGCGGCCAGCAGGTCGCCTCGGGCCGCTTCGGCGTCTCGGCGGAGATGATCAACTCCTCCTACGTCGCCGAGATCAAGATCGGCCAGGGCGCCAAGCCCGGTGAGGGCGGCCACCTGCCCGGCAAGAAGGTCTCCGAGAAGGTCGCCGCCGCCCGTAACGCGGCGCCCGGGACCGACCTGATCTCACCCTCCAACAACCACGACCTCTATTCTATCGAGGACCTTGCCGAGCTGATCGACGAGCTGAAGACGGTCAATCCCGACGTGCGCGTCTCGGTCAAGGTCCCGGTCGTCCCCAATATCGGCACGATCGGCCTCGGGATCGCCAAGGCCGGCGCCGACATCATCACCCTCTCGGGCTTCGAGGGCGGCACCGGCGCGGCGCGCCAGCATGCGCTGCGCCACGTCGGCCTGCCCTCCGACATCGGCACCCGGGCCGTGCACCGGGCGCTGATGGAGGCGGGGATCCGCAACCGGGTCGAGATCTGGGCCGACGGCGGGTATCGCCACGGCCACGACATCGTCAAGCTGCACTGCCTCGGCGCCAACCGGGTCGGGTTCGGGACGCTGGCGATGGTCAGCCTCGGCTGCACGATCTGCCGCGGTTGCCAGCTCGACACCTGTCACGTCGGGATCGCGACGCAGATCGAGACGGTTGAGCAGGCCCAGGAGCACGGCCTGAAGAAGTTCACTCCTCAGGAGGTCGACCGCGCCGCCGAGAGCTGCGCCCGCTTCTTCGCCGCGATGGGCGAGGAGGTCAAGGAGGTCGTCGCCTCGCTCGGCTACGAGAGGGCTCAGGACCTGGTCGGTCGCTACGACCTGCTCGAGCAGGTCGCCGCCCACGACGCGATCGATCTGGCGCCGCTGATCTCGCCGCTCGACGAGTTCCTCGATCTTGAGCCGCTCGACCTGCCGGTGGCCGAGGACGAGGAGGAATCGCGCGCCGAGGCGGGACTGGTGATGGCCCGTCCGATCCGGATGGAGGCGAAGCAGGCCTCGGCGCAGATCGGCGCTCTGGCCGGCGACATCTGCTCGGGTCGCACCGTGCGTAACGAGTTCCCGCGGCCGACCGACGCCAACGACCGCGTGCTCGGCACCGAGCTGGCCGGGGCGATCTCGCGCTCGCGGATCTTCGATGACGGCCCCGAGTCCAACGATGACGTCCTCGCCAGCCTCGAGTTCAACGGCGGCTCAGTCGCCGGCCAGGGCCTTGGCGCCTTCAACGCCTACGGGGTCTCGATCCGGGTCGAGGGCGGTGCTCAAGACGGTGTCGGTAAGACGATGCTCGGCGGCACCGTCGCGGTGCTGAAGGGCAAGGGCGTCAAGGGCAAGCGGGTCAACGGCTCGGTGGGCAAGTCTTTCGCCTACGGCGCCCAGCGCGGTCGCCTCTTCGTCCAGGGGTCCGCCGACTCACGCTTCTGCATCCGTCTCTCCGGCGCCGACGTCGTGCTCGCCGGCGAGCCGGAGGCCGACATCGACGACGCCCGCGGCTGCCTCGTCGATCGCGCCAATGCCAAGGGCTTCGCCTTCGAGTACATGACCTCGGGCCGGGCCGTGGTGCTCGGCGACATCGGTCCCTGGGCCTGCGCCGGGATGACCGGTGGGCGCGTCTACGTACGTCACAACGCCTTCGGCATCGATCGCGAGGCGATCGAGCGACGGCTCGGCGAGGGTGCGAAAGTCGAGCTCAAGGATCTCGACGCCGAGGGGCTGCTCGACGTCGACGACCTGCTTACGCACTACGCCGAGGAGCTGAAGGCGACCGGGCAGGGAGAGGAGGCGGTCCGGGTGCTCGGCCTTGCCGCCAATGCCCCGGAGAACTTCCTCGTGGTCCTGCCGCACAAGGTCCAGGCGGACCCGAGTATCTCTACCGAGTAGCTACGACTTCTTCGCCGTCGAGGCGGCCTTCTTGCCGCTCTGAGGCGACTTGCGGCGAGAGGCGCGGCGCTTGTCGAACTCCGCGGCGACCTCGGTGCGCACGACCTCTTGGAGGTCGGTTTGAATTTTCGCCTCGGTCTCATCGAGGCGCTGCAACTCCTCCTCGACGAGCGAGGCGATCTCGGCCCGGGCCTCCTCGGCGGCGGTGTGGATTCGCTTCAGCGCCGCTTCGGGCGAGGTCTGCGGGGGGTGGTGAGGTCGACGTGAGGACGGCTTCGGCGCCGTGCGCCGCATCGTCGTACTCACGCCATGGGGGGTGTTTTTCTGTTTGCCGAAAATGCTCATTGGGGGTCAATTCCTTCGCTTTCGGGAGTCAACCCACCGTAGCGGCAGTTTGCCACCACCTGCCAAAACGTACAAAGGGCGATCGACATTTGTTGTGGGTCGATGCCACACGCGTGTTTCTCGGCGCGGGGGGCGTGCCGAGGCCTTCTCCAAGCGTGAATCCAGGCGTATGGATTCAGCGCTCGAGGGCGAAGAGGCGGTAGCTGCCGATGCTCAGCTCATCGCCGTCGGCGAGCGCTGACCACTCGACCGCTTCGCCATTTAGGAGTACGCCGTTGAGGCTGCGATCGTCCAGCACCCGCAGCTCTGTCTCCGGCTGGGAGACGACCAGCGCGTGGCGGCGCGAGACGCTCGGGTCGTCGAGTCGCACGTCGGCGTTGGCGCTGCGCCCGATCCGGGTCCAGCCCTCCTCGAGTTCGAAGACGGCTATCTCGCCATTTGCTTCCCGCCAGGCGAGATAGCGGCCGGGGCCGGGAAGCCGGCCGCGCGCTTCGGTCAGCCAGTCCGGCGAGGGATCGTCGGCGGGGATCTCGAACTCCGCGGTCTGAGGGCCGTGCTCCTGCATCGGCTCGAAGATCGAGTCGCGTTGGAAGTCGGAGGCGCCGCAGCGCGGACACTCAGGGAGGCTGTCGGTCTCGCGAAGCGAGAGCTGAGAGCCGCAGCCGGTGCAGAAGAAGGTTCCCGATCCAGGGAAAGTCCCGGCTTCGTAGCGATCGGCTACAGCTAAATTCGAACTGGTGCTGACACTGGTGAAGATGACTGACTCCTTCCCGGCGCCTCGCATTGAGGGTAGCGCGATCTCTAGAATCGCGCCGCTATGGGTCCGGTCAGCGCCGAAGTCGAGATAGACGTGCCGCGCCAGCGGGCGTTCGAGTTCATCGGCGACCTCGCCAACCGCCCCTCCTTCACCGATCACTTCGTCTCCGACTTCCACCTTTCGCGGATCGACTCCTCGGGAGTCGGCGCGGGGGCGCGGTTCCGCTTCTTCGTCCCGCCGCAGGCGGTCTGGATGGACACCTCGATCGTCGAGCTGGACGAGCCGTTCCGGATCGTCGAGCGGGGCCGCGGCGGGCGGGCGAACCGGATTCCGTTGACCACGGCGTGGGAGCTGACCGAGGGGCCGGGCCGGTTGACGACGGTCCGCGTCTCCTACCGGACCGAGCCGTCCCACCCGATCGACCGTGCCAAGGAACTGCTCGGCGGCTCCTCCTTCTGGTACGAGCGGGACTGGCGCGAAGCGCTGCGGCGGCTGCGCGACCTGCTCGAGGCCGACGCGCCCGGGGGCGACCGCGTCGCGGTGGCCGGGGGCAACCGCTACGCGACCGGCATCCCTTAATAGACTGCCCGCCGTCCATGAGTTCCAGTCGCCGACCCGTCCTCACCCTGCTCGCCGTTCTGGCCTTCGCCGCGATGGCGCTGGCCCTTTCTGCCTGTGGCTGGTCGAGCGACTCCAAGAGCGTCGCCGAGGGCGAGCCCGTCAAGCTCGGAGACGTCCAGTACAAAGTCGTCTTCTCTCGTCTCCTCAACCCGAACGACGCCGAGGACTCCGCATACCTCGTCGGCCAGCCGGCGCCGCCGCGCAACGGCAGCTACTTCGGCGTCTTCATGCAGGTACAGAACAGCGCCAAGGCCCGGCGGCGGCTGCCCGCGTCGATGACGATCACCGACGCCGAGCACCGGATCTACACGGCGGTGCCCACCAAGAGCCTCTACGCGTTGCCGCTCGGCGGCTTGGTCGGGGCCGAGGATCAGCTTCCCATCCTCGACTCCACCCCCCAGCAGGGGCCGATCGAGGGCTCCCTGGTCCTCTTCCGGCTTCCCGACTCGACCTCGGACAACAGGCCGCTGACCCTGCGCATCCCCGGGCAGGACGGCCCCGCCAAGGTCAAACTGGACCTCTAGAAGCCGGCCGAGAGAACCTGCGCCGCCGCCGGGGCGGCGACCTCCCCTCCCGCGGCTCCGGCGTCTACGAACAGCACGCCGATCGCCAGCCTCGCCTTCTTGGCGGGCACGAAGGCGGCAAACCAGGCGTCCTTGGCCTGGACCGGGTTGGGCGAGTTCTCCTGGCCGGGCTCGGGGCCGAGCTCGGCGGTCCCCGTCTTGCCGGCCACCTGAGCCTGGGGAATCGCGCCCGCGGTGCCGGTGCCGCCGGTGACGACGCCGATCATCAGGTCGGTCAGCTCATGGGCGATCTTCTTCGACATCACTCGCACCGGCTTCGCGTCGGGCCGCAGCTCCTTCGCGGTGACGACCGAGGTCGGCTCGCGCACCCCACCGTTGCCGATCGTCTGGGCGACGCTCGCCATCTCCAGGGGCGTCGCCAGCACCTGGCCCTGCCCGATCGCGCTGACCCCGAGATCGAGGTCGGTGCCGATCTCGGTGGGGATGCTCGACTCCGGCGGGTTTGTGACCCGGACGATGCTCGGCGCGTACAGGGTCGGCTTGGAGTTGAAGCCGAAGCGCTCGGCGGTCGAGACCAGCGCGTCGTTGCCGATCTTCGGGCCGAGCGGCGCGAAGTCGGCGTTGCACGACTGGGCGAAGGCTTCGCTGAAGCTGCCGCCGCAGTACTCGCCGTTGGCGTTGTTGATGAATCGCCCGCCGACGTTGATCCCGTTGACGACCGGGAAGGAGTCGTCGAGCGAGACCACGCCTTTCCGCAGCGCCGCCGTGGTGGTGATCATCTTGAAGGTCGAGCCCGGCGGCTGGGGAGAGGAGTAGGCCTGGCCGGCCAGCGCCCGCACGTTGCCGTTGCGGGCGTCCAGCACGGCGATGCCGCCGGAGCGCCCGGCCAGCGCCGACACCGCGGTGGCCTGGAGGTGGGGGTTGATGGTCGTCTTCACGGGCGCGCCGGGCTTGGGGTTGGAGTGCGCGAGCACCCGCGCGGCGCCGCCCGAGGCGGGGACCGCGAGCAGCTCGCCGCCCGGCTTGCCGGCTAGGCGGGTGTTGAAGGCCTGTTCGAGGCCGCTGGTCCCGACCGGGGTGTCGGTGGCGAATCCCTGACGGGCCAGGGTGGTGGCGTCGGAGCGGTCGGCTTGGCCGACTTCGCCGGTGACGTCGATCGCGGCGCTGCCGATCGGGTGCGCCCTCGCCGCCGCGGGGCCGGCGGCGAGGGGGGAGCCGTCCGCGGCGAGGATCGGGGCGCGGGGAGCGAGGTTGATCCGGTTCTCGAGGTGCTCTCCCTGACGCAGGCCGGGGAAGACGAGGCTGCGGTTCCAGGCGACCCCTCCGTCGGAGTAGGGAAGGTCGAGAGTCGCCTGGACGGGGCCGAAGGCCGCGGTGTCGACGGCGATGGCCACCGGGACGATCGTCGCCCCGTTCACCGTCATGGCGTTCCGCGGAGAGGAGGGATTCAGCGAGCGGACCGTCGCGGTCCCCTCCGCGCCGAGGTAGGCCTTAGCGAAGTCGCTGACGTCGATCGCTTTCTGGGAGGCGGGGTTCAACCCCCGGTACATCGCCGCGAAGTCGCCGTTCGCCCAGGCCTCGGTGAACCGCTTCGCGGCGTCGTGCCGCGGTGACCCCGGGGCGCCCACCGCGGCTCCGATCACGAAGGAAACAAGTGCGATCAGGGCGAGTGGAAGCGTGCGAGTGAGGAGACGACGTCGTCGTTCCACCTCGGGAGAGAGGTTGTTCACTGCGAGAAAGGTAATGGTGGAGCGGGCCTGCTTGTATTGAACCGTGACCGTGTTGGATTGGGGAATCCTCTTTTTCACCCTGGCACTCGCCCTCTGGGGCTACCGCCAGGGGCTGATCGTCGGCGCCCTCACTCTGGTCGGCTTCGCCGCGGGCGCCTTCGCCGGAAGCCGGGTTGCGCCCCTGCTGCTGCGGCAGGGATCGGACTCGCCCTACGCGCCACTGCTCGCGGCGCTCGGGGCGCTGCTGCTGGGCGCCCTGGTCGCCGTGACCCTGGAGAGCCTCGCGCTGGGACTGCGGTCGAAGCTGATTCGCGGCCGCGGGCTGCACCTCGCCGACGGGGCGGGAGGAGCGGCGCTGATCGCCGCGGTCGCCCTGGGCCTTGTCTGGGTGTTCGGCGCCGTCGCCCTGCACGCGCCGGGGACGCCGCGGTTGCGCGCCGACGTCCAGCGCTCGCTGATCCTGCGCAGCCTCAACGACGTGCTGCCGCCGTCGGGCCCGGTCCTCAACGCCCTCAATCGCGTCGACCCGGCGCCGTCGATCACCGGTCCGGCGGCCCCGGTGGGCCGGCCCGACCCGGCGATCGCCTCTGACCCCGACGTGCTGGCGGCGGGACGCTCGGTGGTCCGCGTCCTCGGTACGGCCTGCGGCCTCGGGATCGAGGGCTCGGGTTGGGCCGTCGGCCCGGGCCTCGTCGTCACCAACGCCCACGTGATAGCCGGCGAGGACGACACCACGGTGACGACCCGGGACGGCGCCTCGCTCGACGCGACCCCGGTCCACTACGACTCCGACAACGACCTTGCCCTGCTGCGCGTCGGCGCCGATCTGCCGACCCTCCGCCTCACCGCCGATCCGAGCAGCGGAACGGCGGGCGCCGTCCTCGGCTATCCCGAGAACGGCCCCTACGCGGTCGCCCCGGCTCGCCTCGGCGAGACGCGCGAGGCGATCAGCGAGGACTCCTACGGCCGCGGGCCGATCCATCGCGACATCACCTCGCTGCGCGGCGCCGTGCGAAGCGGCAACTCCGGCGGGCCGATCGTCGATTCGCGCGGGCGCGTTCTGGGAACCGTCTTCGCGGCGACGACCTCCGGCGTGGCGGGCGGCTTCGCGGTGCCGAACGCGATCGTCCGCACGGCCCTGCGAGAAACGGCCCCCTCCGTCGGCACGGGCCCCTGCACAAGCTGACCCCCGGCCCATTACTTACGTTCAGTAAGCTCGATCGAGGTGGAGGCAACGGTCAACGAGTCAGCGGGCGTCTGCCCGCATTTCCACGCCGCGATCGAGCTGATCGGCAAGCGCTGGACCGGGGCGATCGTCTGTGCCCTCACCGAGCGGCCGCTGCGCTTCGGCGAACTCGCCAAGGCGGTGCCGGGGCTCTCCGACCGGCTTCTCTCCCAGCGACTGCGCGAGCTCGAGGACAGCGGGGTGGTGGAGAGGACGGTCGAGGCCGGCTCGCCGGTTCGCGTCATCTACGCGCTCACCGAGAAGGGCGCCGAGTTGCGACCGGCGATCGCCGAGCTGAGAGCCTGGGCGCGTCGCTGGAAGTAGCGGGTGAAGTGACGGGAAAACACTGACGCGAAGTCGGTGAAAGCCCCGATGGCATTCCGGGGCAGGCTGTCTAGCGTGCCTGGGAATGGATGCCGCAGAGAGGAAGCTCGAGCCGGTGCCGCCCTCGGAGGCGGATCGGGCCGACGCCACCCGTCACTTCGATGACCTTTTGCGCTCCGACGTCGACTTCGCCGGCGGCAAGGGCGCCAACCTCGGCGAGCTGACCGCGGCGGGCTTCCCGGTCCCGCCCGGTTTCGTCGTCGGCGCCCCCGCCTACGCGGCGTTCTGCGAGGAGACCGGCCTGCGGGAGGAGATCGAGTCGCGCCTCGGCGAAGTCGACGTCGAGGACACCGCGGCCCTCTCCAAGGCCACCGAGGACGTTCGCGTTCTGGTCGAGTCGAAGCCGATGTCGGGCTGGCTGGAGGCGGCGATCGTCGAGTCCTACCGCCGGCTCGAAGGAGCCGAGGGAGCGCCGGTCGCGGTACGCTCATCCGCCACCGCGGAAGACACCGAGTCTGCCTCCTTCGCCGGCATGAACGAGACCTTCCTCAACGTACGCGGCGAGGCGGCGGTGGTCGAGGCGGTGCGCCGCTGCTGGTCGTCGCTGTTCGGCGCTCGCACGGTCTACTACCGGGCGAAGCGAGGCTTCGGCCAGGCTGACATGGACATCGCGGTGGTCGTGCAACGCCAGGTCGACGCGATCCGAGCCGGGGTGATGTTCACGATCGATCCCTCCTCGGGCGCCACCGACCTGCTTGTGATCGAGGGCTCGTTCGGGCTGGGAGAGGCGGTCGTTTCGGGGTCGGTCTCCCCAGACCGCTACGTGGTCGAGAAGTCGACGATGAAGCTGGTCGCGCGGGAGATCCGCCGCAAGGAGCTGATGATCAAGCCACGTGCCGGCGGCGGCACCGTGACGCGGTCGCTGCCCCGCGACCAGGCTGAGTTGCCCGTCCTCGGCGACGACGAGGTGCGGTCGATCGCGACGCTCGGCAAGCGGATCGAGGCGCACTACGAAGCCCCCCAGGACACCGAGTGGGCGATCGACGCCCACGGCAAAGTTTGGATGCTCCAGTCCCGCCCGATTACCGCTTCCGGGAGCGTCTCGCCGGCCGATCTTGACGGAGATGGCGCCTCCGCCCCCTCCGGTGAGCCCCTGGCACGCGGCCTTGGCGCCGCTCCCGGCGCCGCGTCCGGGCCCGTGCACGTGATCCGCGCCCTTGAAGACGCCGATACCTTGGAGGACGGTGAGGTGCTGGTCACCCACATGACGGCTCCCGACTGGGTGCCGTTGATGCGCCGCGCCGCGGCGATCGTCACCGACTCCGGTGGGATGACCTGCCACGCGGCGATCGTCTCCCGCGAGCTGGGCATTCCCTGCATCGTCGGAACCGCCGACGCCACCAGCGTCCTGGAAGACGGCCGGCTTGTCACGGTCGACGCGACTCACGGAGCAGTTCTGGAAGGCGGAGATGCGGCGGCGGCCGCGGCCGGCCCTCGGCTAGCCTCGCTGGAGGCGCCGGCCGCGGTCGGCGCCGCAGCTCCGGTGACGGCTACGAAGCTCTTCGTCAACCTCTCCGAGCCCTCCCAGCTGGAGCGGGTCGCAACGCTTGACGTTGAGGGAGTCGGGTTGCTGCGCGCCGAGCTGATGCTGGTCGAGGCGCTCGAGGGCAAGCACCCCCGTCTCCTGCTCGAGCGCGGTGAGGGCGAGCAGTTGGTCGATCGGATGGCGAGCGGGCTCGGCGAGTTCGCGGCTGCCTTCGCGCCGCGGCCGATCACCTACCGCACGATCGACTTCCGCACCAACGAGTTCGCCGGCCTCGAGGGCGGCGATCGCTTCGAGCCGCAGGAGTCGAACCCAATGATCGGCTATCGCGGCGCCCTCCGCTACATGCGCGAGCCCGATCTGCTCCGTCTCGAGCTTGACGCGATCTCCCGGGTCTGGGAGTCCGGCTACGAGAACGTCCACGTGATGCTTCCTTTCGTCCGCACCCCCCGTGAGCTGGTCGCGGCGCAACGCGAGTTCGAGGCCGCCGGCCTGCTGGCGCGGCCCGGCTTCGAGCTCTGGGTGATGGCCGAGGTGCCCTCGGTCCTCTTTCACCTGGAGCGCTACGCCGAGCTGGGGATCGCCGGCATCTCGATCGGCTCCAACGACCTCACCCAGCTGATCCTCGGTGCCGACCGGGACTCCGAGCTCGCCGCCGAGATCTTCGACGAGCGCGACACGGCGGTCACCGAGTACATCTCGCGACTCCTCACTCGCGCCCGCGAGCTGGGCCTGCGCACCTCGATCTGCGGCCAGGCGCCGTCGGTCTACCCCGAGTACGCCGAGCTCCTGGTGCGCGCCGGAATCGACGCGATCTCGGTCAACATCGACGCTGTCGAACGCGCCCGCCGCCTTATCGCGGCGGCCGAGCAGCGACTCCTGCTCGACGCCGCCCGCGCGTAGTCTTTCCCGCGTGGAGCGGGAATCGAAACCGCTGGATGGCGGGACCGCGCGGCCGATGGACCCCGATCTGCCGGGACCGTTCGCGGTCGGCCGCTACGCGCGCAAGCTCCAGGAGGAGCTGCGCCGTCGCGCCCGAGTGCTGCTGATCGGCGAGGTGACGGGGGTCGGTCGCAGCAAGGTCCAGGCCTACTTCGAGCTGCGCGACGCCGAGGGCGCGGTGCCCTGCGCGATCTGGCTCAACGACCTCGAAAAGGCGGGGCTTCCGGAGGGCGCCCTGCGCGACGGGGCCGAGCTGGTCATCGCCGGCGGCCCCGACTACTACCCGGGCGGCGCCCAGTCCTCGCCCAGCTTCGCCTTCCGCGCCACCCACGTGCGGATGGCCGGCGAGGGCGACCTGCTGGCCCGGCTCGAGGCGCTGCGCAAGCAGCTTCGGGCTGAGGGCCTCTTCGAGCTGCAGAAGCAGCTGGCGCGACCGCGGCTGCCGAAGACGATCGGCGTCGTCACCGCCGAGTCCGGCGCGGCGCGGCGCGACCTCCTTGCCGGGCTGCGGCGGCGCGGCTGGGGAGGGACCGTGGTCTGGGCATTCGCCCCGGTGCAGGACCGCAGGGCGGCTCCCGCGCTGACCGCGGCGATCCAGGAGCTCGCGGCCCGTCCCGAGGTCGAGGCGATCGTGGTGACCCGCGGCGGCGGCAGCCTCGCCGACCTCTGGGCGTTCTGCGACGAGACCCTCTGCCGGACGGTCGCAATGCTGCGGGTGCCGGTGATCAGCGCCGTCGGGCACGAGCGCGACGAGACCCTTATCGACGACGTCGCCGCGGTCTCCTGCTCGACCCCGACCCATGCCGCCGAGGAGGCGGCGCCGCTCGACTGCCATGTCGCCCGCCGCGATCTCGCCCGCGACGCGACCGGCCTGCAGCGCGCCGCCGAGAGCGCGGTGGGAGGGAGGGCGCGCCATCTCGCGGCGCTTGCTCGCGGCCCCTTCCGAGCCCTACAGCGCGAGCGCTTTGCGCTCAACCAGAAGACGCGTGAGATCCGCGCTGCCTCTGAGCGGGGGGTGGCCGAGCGGGGCGCCTTCCAGCGCCGCATCGTCACCGTCGTGCTCGGGCGCGCCCTGCGCCGCGCCGGCGGCGCCGAGCTGAACAGCCGCCGCGAAGGGCTGCGCCGCGCCGAGGTCGCGCTCCGCGCCCACGAGCTGGAGCGCACGCTCGAGCGGGGCTACGCCCTGGCCGAGGACCCCGAGGGGGAGCCGGTGACGAGCGCGGAGGCTGCGGCGGGGCTCGATGACATTAGTCTCCGCTTTGCCGATGGCCGACTCCACGTCAAACCAACCTGAGTCCTACGAAGCCGCCGTCGAGCGGCTCGAGGAGATCATCGACCGGCTCGACTCGGGCCAGGCCGGGCTGCGCGAGACCCTCGACCTCTGCAAAGAGGGCAAGGAGCTAGTCGCCTACTGCGCCGCCGAGCTCGACGCGGTCGGCGAGGGCCTCAAGGAGCTGAAGCTGGACAAGCTGGCGGCAAAGCTGGAGCAGGGGCCGGAGGGCTGATGGAGCGATCAGCCGACTTGCTTCAACAACTCGGCGGTCGTGAGGACCTCAACCCCACGTTCTTCCAGCCAAGAAACCACGCTTTCGTCGTCAAGTAGGTCCTTGTCTCCGGTGACGATTGCGTCTGCCGATCCGGAGATCGCGGCGGACACGACCGGGGCGTCGTCGGGGTCTCGGATGGCAAGGTCGATCTCCACGTCGGGAAGCATCGGTGCGAGCAGCACCAGAACGTCACGAACGTCCGCCTCCTCGATTCCCAAGTCGCGAATTCGCGGGCGACGCAATACCTCGACGATCTCCTCCGCCAGTTTCCAAGACGCGACTGCGACGAATTTCTCCGCCCTCAGGGCTTCAAGCACAGAACCGGGTCCGCCGTCCGGGAAGGCGATGCCTGAAACCCAGACGTTGGTGTCAATGACTACGCGCAGCCCGGACCTCTTGGATCGCCAGCGCCACCTCATGCTCGACGTCCGGCTCAGCCAAGCCTTGCTTGCGGGAGTGGGAGCGCCTGCGTGAGAGCAGGCTGTCGAAGCGGCGCTCCCACTCGCCCTGTTCCAAGACCTCGACGCCCTGGTCCACGAGCCACCTGTCGAGCGCGCCCCGGATCAATGCGGCGACCGACTCTCCGCGGCTCTCCGCGACCGCCTTGAGGGCGGTCAGCTGGCGATCTTCGAGGTATATGTTCGTGCGCTTCATCGCCTATACACCATACATCACATGCCCTGAGGCGCTCACTGGCCGACCCCCTCGATCTTCGCCTCCAATCGCCGCCGGCCCGCGTCGATCGCCGCCCTGTCGAGGGTCTCGACGACGGGCTCGCCGGGTCGTTCGAGGAAGACATAGGCGACCTCCACCTCTTCCGCTCGGCTCGCTTCGCTCACCGCGAGCGCGTAGATGTCGCGCTGGGTCTCGTAGCGCTGGACCAGCTCGGCGGGTGAGGATTCCCCGAGGCGATCGGTCTTGTAGTCGATGACCCGCGGGGGCTCGCCGCCGGTCTCGACCAGAAGGTCGATCGAGCCGCGCAAGACGGTTCCCGGCAGGGGGAGGAGAAACGGAACCTCCGCGCGGCTGCGCTCGGCGCCGCGAACCCGCTCGGCGAAGAAGGCGCATCCCAACCAGGCGCGGGTCGCCTCCAGCGCCTCCGCTTCCTCGACGTCGGGGTCGAGGCCGGCGGCCAGCGCGAAGCGGCGGGCGAGCTCGGGCGGCGGCTCGCGCCACTCGTTGGCCTGGCTCCACTCGAGCAGGGAGTGGACGGCGATGCCGTGCGCGGTCCGCTCCTCTCCCGCTCCGCCCTCGCCATTCGCCGGCCGAGGAGTGGAGTCGTCCAGCAGCGCGGAGATCGCCGTGTAGGAGAGGAACCGAGTCGGCGCGTCCTGGGCGGAGGGACGGGCGAGCGGCGCCGGGCCCTCGCCGAGGGGGAGCGATTCGCCGGTCTCTCGCGCGGTCCTCGTCAGCTCGGCGGCGCGCTCGGCGGAGGGGAGGCTGACCTGGACGGCGATCTCGGAGGGGGAGAATCCCGCCTCGAGGCCGGCGCGGGCCTGCGGCGCCGGCACCGCCAGGGCGGAGTCGCTCTCGCGGTCGATTGCAAAGGCGTCGACGATGCGCTCGATGACCGGGGTGGCGGGCTTCGTCTCCTTGCCGGGCTCGGGCTTGACGACGCCGCTGAGGATCAGGCGCTCGCGGGCTCTGGTGGCCGCCACGTGGAAGAGCCGCAGTCCCTCCTCGGAGTCGCGGGCGTTGCCCTCCTCGCACAGCTCGCCGTAGGAGAAGAGGTTGATCGCCGGGGCCCCCAGGCGACGCAGCTGCATTCCGACGCGCGGCCCGTCCGCTTCGGGGCCGAGCGCAAGCAGGGGCGCGCGCGAGCCGGCCAGGAGGCTGCGCGAGAGGTCCGGCACGGCGACGACGTCGAACTCGAGGCCCTTGGCGTTGTGGACGGTCATGATCCGCACGCCGTCGTGCCCCTCGACCGCGGTCGCCGCCTGGGCCTCCGCGCCGGCCTCCGCCCGCGCGGCGAGGAAGTCGAGGAACCCGCGCAGGTCGCGACCCTCGCGCGACTCGAACTCCGCCGCCAGCCGCATCAGCTTGCGGACGTTGGCGAAGCGGGCCTCTCCCTGAGGGCGCATCAACACGGCCAGGTCGTAGCCGGTCTCCGTGACGGCCGCCTCGACCAGCTTCGTCAAGGAGAGGCTCGTGCCGCGCTCGCGCAGCGAAGCGACGGCTTCGGCGAAGCGACGCAGGAGCGCCGTCTCCGCGTCGGGAATCTCCGCAAGCCGCTCGGGCTCGGCCAGGTCGGGCTCGCGCAGGCCGCTCGCCCGCTCGACCGCAGGCCAGACGCGTCGCCGTTTGCCCGCGGCCGCGCGCAGCAGCCAGAGGGTGTCGGGGGCCACTCCGCAGGCGGGGGAGGCGAGCGCGCCGAAGAGCGCCCTGTCGTCGAGCGGGTTGGCGATCGTCGCCAGCAGCGCGCAGACGTCGGCGACCTGCTGCTGGGACCAGTAGCCGCGGCCGCCGACCACGTAGGGGCGCAGCCCAGCCCGCTCCAGGGAGTCCTCGTAGGCGTCGAGGTGGGTGAAGGCCCGCAACAGCACGACCATCTCGCCGCGGGGGACCCCGGAGTCGGCCAGACGGCGCAGCCGCTCGGCGACGAAGCGGGCCTCGGCCAGGCAGTTGAGCGGAGTGCGGCCGTCGACGCTCGGCTTCAGGTCGATCCCCTCTTCGTCCCAGCCGTCGCGGGCGGTGAGCAGCAGCTCCACCGCCGCTCCGTCCCCGGGCAGAGGCGCGGCGGGCTCGGCACCCACCCGCAGCGGCCGGAAGGACTCGCCGAGCAGCTCACCGCCGAGCGCGTTGACCGCGCCGATCACCTCGGGTCGCGAGCGGAAGTTGCCGCTCAGGCTCATCGCGCCGGCGCCCGGGCGCTCCTCCATCAGGCGGCGCTGCTCACGGAAGACCTCGAGGTCGGCGTGACGAAAGCCGTAGATCGACTGGAACTCGTCGCCGACGACGATCAGCTCGCTGCCGGGGCCGCGCAGCGCCTCGATCAGCCGCAGCTGCAGCCGGTTGGTGTCCTGGAACTCGTCGACCATCAGGTGCTTGAAGCGGTTGCGGTAGTCCTCGCCGATCTCGGCCCTCTCCAAGAGCCCGGCGGCGAGGATCTGAAGGTCCTCGAAGTCGATCCCGGCGCGGCGGCCCTTCGCCGCCTCGAAGGAGGCGGAGTACAGCTCGAGCAGCTCACTCAGGTGACCGTAGGCCTCGCCGCCTTCGCCCGCCTCGGCGACCCTGGCGACGGCGGCGTCGATCGCCTCCCGGTAGGCGCCCATCGGCTTCGCCTTGCTGTCGGTTCGCAGCGCCGCCAGTTCATCGAGGCTCGGCGCGGTCTCGCCAATCGGCTCGAGAACGATCAGGGCGCGCTCGATCAGCTCGCGATTGGAGTTGGTCGGTTTCAACTCGTCGAGCGTCGTCGCGGCTGCCTCGGCCGCGAGGTGCAACGCCTCGGCGACGTTTGGCCGGGAGGTCTCGGGCAGCTGGGGATGGGCGACGCCGCGGCTGCGCAGCTCGGCGTGGATGCCGGTGACGATCGAGCGCAGCCCATCGACCTCGTAGGCAGCGACGGTTTCCTCGCGCGCCGCTTCGCCGCCCGCCAAGAACACTTCGAGCGCTTCCTCGAAGGCCTCCCGGGCGGCGCGCTCGGCCTCGGGAGCGTCCAGCACTCGGAAGCCCGGGTCGATCCCCGCCGCGACGGGGTGCCCGGCCAGCAGCCGACTGCAGAAGCCGTGGATCGTCGTCACCCAGGCGCCGCCGATTCCCGCCAGCAGGTCCCTGGCGCGCTCCTCGCCGTCCCTCGCCCGGCGCTCCAGCTCGGCGCGGATCCGCTGGCGCAGCTCCGCCGCCGCCTTGTCGGTGAACGTGAAGGCGAGGATCGCGTCCGGGTCGATTCCCTCCTCGCAGGCCAACCGGCAGTAGCGGTCGACCATGACGCCAGTCTTGCCGGTGCCGGCTCCCGCTTCCAGCAGCACGTCGAGCCCGGACGTCTCGATCGCCGCCGCCTGCTCCGGGGTGGGCACTCGCTCGCTCACGGCGCTCCTCCTTGCTCAGCGCTCTTCGACATCGAAGTCCTCCTCGACCACCGGCGCCCGGTCGCGGCGGCAGATCGGGGCGAAGTCGCAGTAGGTCGGGCAGGTGTCGTGCCCGCGCAGCCCTTTGCGCGGCCCGGGGTCGCGCCGGATCTCCCCCGAGCGCATTCGCGCGACGATCTCACCGGCTCGCCGCCGGGCGTCGGCCAGCAGCTCCTCGAACCCTTCGTCGTCGACCAGGTCGGTGCGAACGATCCCGTAGGCGCCGAGCTCCTCCGCGAGTTCCTTGAGGACCATCCCCCGGGGGCGTCGTTTGGACGTTCCCCGCAGCGGGTGGTAGAGGCCGCCGACCGGCCGCCCGCCCCAGTGCTCGGCGACGGCGATCAGGTACAGCTGCAGTTGCAGCTTCGCCTTCTCCTCGAACTTCTCACGCGGCGTCACCGATCCCGACAGCTTGTAGTCGAGGACGAGGGCGCTGCCGTCGGGCGCCCGGTCGACCCGGTCGATTGCGCCGTGCAACCCCCAGTCGTCGATCCTCAGCACCGGCCGCTCGCTGTCCTCCTGCTCGCCGAAGGCCGCCTCCAGCAGCCAGGGCTCGAAGCCGCCGGTCTCACGCCCGGCCTCCTCGGCGAGGAAGCGGCACAACAGTCGCTCGACCCGGCGGGCGATTGCTCGCTCGCTCGGGTGATCGCCAAGCTCGCGCTCGGCGGCGATCTCGGCGACCAGCTCGCGCCCCCGCTCGATCCATACCGGCAGCGAATCGGGACGGGGGAGGGGGTCGCCCCCGGGCCGCTCTCCGTAGAGGCGGTCGAGGGTGGCGTGCATCAGCCCGCCCTGGACCAGCGGGTCGGGCCTGGGGTCGAGTGGCTGGGGGTCGAGCTCGTGCGCGGCGAACCAGCGGTAGGAGCAGAGGTCGAACTCCTCCAGGGTGGTGCCGCCGTAGGCCGGGACCGCGGCGAGCGACTCGATCACCGCCGGGTTCGCCAGCGGCCCCGGCGCCCGCGAAGCGGCATCCGCGGCGCCGGCCGCCGCCAGCCTCGCCTTGAGGCTGCGTCCCGTCTCCTCGTCGACTCCGGCCGCGGCGAGCGATTCCGCCGTGTCGGCCGCCGCGCCGCGGGCGGCGATTGCGCGGGCCAGCTCGTCGGCGGAGGGGGCTTCGACGACGAGGGGGACGACCCGGGCAAGGTCGCGCCCGCGCGTGATCGATTCCTCCACCGGGTCGGGCTCCTCCGCCCCCGGCGGCGGGTCGAGCAGGCGGCGGACCTCGTCGATGAAGGGTGAGCGCGCCTCCGCGGCGCCGCTTTCGTCGCTGTCGCGATAGGAGAGAAAGAGGCTCCTGCTCGGCAGCGAGATGCTGGAGTAGAAGAGGTAGCGCTCCTCGGCGTCGGTGTCCTTGCGGGGGTCGAGGCCGAGGGAGCCGCGCTGGCGGTCGGAGAGGAACGGGTCGCCGCCGCGGTCGCGGCGGGGGAACTCGCCGTCCTGGAGGGAGGCGACGAAGACGTGGTCGAAGCGGGCGGCGCGCAGCTGCTGGGGCTCGGCGATCCGCACCCGTTTTCCCACTGGCCCGCTCCAGGCCCGGAACGCGACCCCCTTCAGCACCCCGATCAGCTCCTGTGGGGACGGCGCCCGCTCGCCCAGCGCCGCCAGGTCGGAGAGGGTGTTCGCGAGCGCCGCGACCGCGCGCGAGTCGACCCCTTCGCCGGGTTCCCCCGGCTCGTCTCGTTCTGCGCGCGCGGCAATGACCTTGACGACCCGCGCGACCTCCTCGGCGAATCCGGCGCGGGAGCCGCGGGCGGCTTGGCGAACCCGCTTGAGCTCCGGGGGAAGCGTGCCGTCCTCTCCCGGCCAGAGCTCCAGCGCGGTCGCGGCGTCCCGCACCCGGCGCTCGCGAACCCGCGCCTCCAGCCTGTCGACCATGTACGGGGGGATGCCGGAGGGGCCGCGCAGGAACCGCAGCAGGTCGCTCGCCCGGCGCGCTCCGAACTCGGCTTCGAGCAGGGCGATCAGGCAGTCGCCGACCGCCGTCGCGGAAGCAGGCAGGTCGGCCTCCAGCGCCGTCTCGATCCCGTAGGACTCGAGCACCGAGGCGATCGGCGGCCCGCGCCGGGCGGGGTCGCGCAGGACGACCGCGATCTCCGCCGGGTCGGCGCCGGCCGCGAGCAGCTTCGCCGTCTCGACGCCGATCGCCTCGGCCTCCGCCCGCTCGCCGGCCGAGCGCAGCAGGGTCAGTCCCTCCTCTGGTGGGAGGGTCTCGGCGTCGATCGCGCCGAAATTTCGCTCGAGGTGGAAGAGGAGCGGGCTGAGCGTGTTCCCGGCATCGGCCGGCAGGGTCTCCTCGGCGCCGCCGATCCTCTCGCGCAGCCTGTCCAGCAGCTCCTCGCGCTCGCGCAGGATCGCGTGGCCGGCCTCGTAGGGCAGCGCGATCGTCACCTCGGCGACTTCGCAGAGGGCGGCGACCAGCTCGAACTGGTTCGGGGTTAGGTCGTCGAGCCCGTAGAGGAAGACCGGGCGCTCGCGCCAGAGCTCGCCGGAGCCGCGCAGCAGCGCGATTGCCTCGGCCGCGATCTGGTGCGAGTCGACGCGGCCGAGCCCGTCGCGCGCCTCCGCGTATCGGGTGAACAGGCCCGCGATGTCGCTCAGATAGGCGGAGCCCTCGAGGGTTCCGGCGCCCGTCCCCATCGCATCGGGCCCGATGCCGGCGCGCTGCAGCTCGTCCAGCAGTCGCCTGAAGGCGAGCGCGAAGCCGGGGCGTTCGGCGGAGCGCCGCAACGGCCCGAGCGGTCCCGAGAGCGCGATCTCGATCAGCCGCAGGCGCTGCGACTCGGTCAGCTCCGGGCCCGGGGGGGACCCGCCGGAGACCGCCACCGTGCGAAAGAGCGCGCCGAAGGTCATCACCGATCCGCCGAGCACCGCGCCGTCCTCGCACAGCTCGCCCTCCATGCGGAACCGTTCGTCCTCGTTGGGCACGACGAGGATCGGATCGCGTTCCAGCGCCGCGGCAAAGCGCTCTCGGGTCAGGGCGACGCGACCCGAGTTCGGCGGTCCGAGGATCAGCTTCAGGGCCATCTCCCCAGCCTATGGATCGCCCCGGCGCGCTCCTCCCGCAAACTGCGACCTCCCGGCGTCGATTTGCCGTCTACCCCCCTCTTTAGATTGAGCGCAGATGGCTCTTTGCTTCGTAGACCCGGCCGACGCGATTCGCGCCATCGCCGACTCGGTCGGCCGTGAGGCTCGCCGCCAGTTGCTCGGCGAGGCGGTTCGCGCCTGGGTCGACGAGATCCCCGACGACGAGCTGGAGACCCACTACGCGAAGGCGCTCTCCGAGCTCGACGAGCACGACCTCTCGATGCTCGCCGCCTGGCACGGCTCGCTCGAGGTCGGCCACCCGCTTCCCAATCGCGACTTCCTGATGGGCGCCTTCGGCTCCCTTGGGGAGCACCGCCGCGAGGCCCTCAAGCTCGCCGCCGGCTTCCGCGGCGAGGAGGCGGTCGACGCCGGCGTCACCGAGGAGCACGCGCTCGAGCTGGTCCTCGGCCTGCTCTCCCCGCCGCGCCTGATGGAACTCGCCGTCGAGGCGGTCGATCTCTACGTCTGGGACCGCGCCGGTTCCGACAACTAAGTAAGCGCCGCGCGGATCTCGGCGATCGCCTGGGCGTTCTCGCGGAAGTGGACGGCGCCCAGGCCGACCTCCCGCGCCCCCTCGCAGTTGACCTCGACGTCGTCGACGAAGAGGCACGCCTCGGCGGGCAGGCCGATTCGCTCCAGGGTCAGCCGGTAGATCTCGGGTTCCGGCTTGCGGCGGCCGACGAAGGCCGAGTCGACGACCAATTCGAAGATCTCGTCGACCGGCAGCATCGAGCGCCAGAGGGGCTCCCACTCGCGCACGTTGTTGGTCAGCATCGCCATCCGGAAGCCCTCCGCCTTCAGCTCGCGCATCAGCTCGATCATCGGCGGGTTCGGGTTCAGCGCCCGGAAGTAGATCTCTTTGAAGCGGTGCATTTCCGGGCGATGGCCGACCAGCGGCTCCAGCCCGTCCGCGATCCGCCCCAGGAAGTCGACCTCGGTGACCTCGCCGCGCTCCAGCGCGTACAGGGGGTGCTCGCCGTCCGCCTCGGCGACCGCCTGCATCGCCTTGCCGAGGTTCTCGGTGGAGATGCCGGTCTCGTCCTGGAAGGCCATGAAGGACCCGACCAGCGGCGTGGTCAGCACCCCGCCGAAGTCGGAGACGATCGCCTTGATTTGAGAGTCAGCCATCGGCCCGCACGATCTCGTAGTGGCCGAGTCCCTCGCGCCCCTCGACCGACCAGCGGAAGAAGGCGATCTCCGCGCTCAGCCCGGGGCGGAGGACCGGTGCCGAGCTGATCAGCGTGCCGGCGCCGCGCAGCGGCCGGCCGTCGTCGCCGTCGGGCCACAGCTCCAACGTCGCCCGGCGCTGCACCCCGTCCTCGCCGTACTCGGTCGAGAGCAGCGCCTCGGAGATCTCGACCGGCGCGGCGTCGGGATCGCAGATCACCGCGGCGACCTCCTCCTCGCCATGACCGGCGACCCCACGCGGCCGCAGCGCGGTCAGCGCCAGCAGCCCGCCGTCGGAGAAGACGATGCCGATCGAGCGCCGCAGGGCGGCGTCGGGATCGTTCATGCGCGGTCGGCCGGGGTGGGAAGCACGGCGGGAAGCCTAGATGAGCCGCCCGGCTACCATTGCGTCATGTCCGAGAACGAGACCGCGGTGCTGACCGAAGACGATGTGCTCGAAGCCCTCGAGGAGGTAATCGACCCCGAGCTGGGACTCGACTTCGTCTCGCTCGGCCTCGTCTACGACGTCGACATCGAAGGCGCCGATGTCTACGTCACCTTCACCCTGACGACCCCGGCCTGCCCGATCGGCCCCCAGGTCTCCGAGCAGATGAAGGAGTTCGTCGGCGACCTGGCCGGCGTAAGCGCCGTCCACCCGAAGATGGTCTTCGATCCCGCCTGGTCCCCGGAGATGATGTCCGAGGACGCCAAGTTCGCTCTGGGGTTTTAGCCCGACGAGCCCGGCAGCCGCGGCTCGTCCTCGCGGACCTCTTGGGCCGTTCCATCGAAGTCGTATGGGCGAGGCCCGGTTTCTGCACCGCTAGTCCCGTTCCCGCGACCCGGGATCCCCATCACGACGAAGCGCCGGGTGAAGTAGGAGCGGCCGAGGCGTCTGACGATCGCCCGGGTCGGTGGGAATAGGAAGATCAGGCCGAAGACGTCGGTGATGAAGCCCGGGGTCAGCAGCAGGGTGCCGCCGATCACGATCATCGCGCCGTCGGCTACCTCGCGGCCGGGGAAGCGCCGCGCGGCGATCGCTTCGTTGAACTTTCGCCAGGCGCCGCGGCCCTGGTGGCGCAGCAGCAGGGAGCCAAGCAGGGCGTCGGCGAGCAGCAGGGCCAGGGTCGGCCAGACGCCGATCAGCCCGCCGATCTGGATGATCACGTACAGCTCGGCGATCGGCACGACGATGAAGAGAACGACGAGCAGGGCCATGCCCGAAGCCTAGAGAGGTGGGGCGCTCAGGCCGGGGTGCCGGCGGTGCTCGCTGCCTCGTCGAGCGCCGCCAGCGACGCGGTGATCCCGTTGGAGATCACCTCGATGTCCTCCATCGAGTCGTAGTCGGCGAGCAGGCCGAAGTCCATGCGGCCGTTGTAGCTCATGATCGCGATCGCCAGCGCGTGGTTCTCCGGCAGGAAGGCGATCGGGATCACCTCCTCCAGCTCCCGTCCCAGCACGTAGAGGGGGATCTGCGGCCCCGGCACGTTGGTGACGATCGTGTTGAAGAGGCGGGTGGAGAAGTTGATCCGCGACGCCTGCGCGAGCAGGGTCGGCGGGGCGAAGTCGTTGAAGCGGGAGATCACCTCGGCGCCCAGCGCCTGCTTGGAGCGCTTCAAGCCCTCCATCTGCTCGCTGACCACGCGCAGCCGGCGCACCGGGTCCTCGATGTAGACCGGCAGCGGCCCGCGCATCGCCGCGATCCGGTTGCCGAGGTCACCGCGCTCGTCCTCGCCGCGGATCGAGACCGGCACCAGGGCGCGCAGCTCGAGCCCTTCGGTGCGGATGCCGCGCCCGTGCAGCCAGTCGCGCAGCGCCCCGGTCACCACCGCCAGCACGACGTCGTTGACGGTTCCCCCCAGGGCGTTCTTGATCCGTTTGAAGGTCTCCAGCTCCGAGCTCGCCCAGACGAAGCGGCGGTGCGGGCCGATCGGCCGGTTGAGCGGCACTTGCGGCGCGGGGTCGGCGAAGGCCCCGATCACCTCGCCCACCGCCTCCAGGGCGTCGGCCACCTTGCGCGCCGTCGTCTCGGGGTGCCGCAGCGCTTCGACCGCGCGCTCCACCAGGCCGACCGGCGCCCCCGCCAGATCCGTCGCCCCCCGGGTCATCAGGTCGGTGGTGGAGGGCTGCGGGTGTGGCGACCAGTTGTCTTCGACCGCGGCCGGCTCGGGCACCGGCTCGAGGTCGAAGAGGACCGTCCCGATGTCGACCCCCGAGATCCCGTCGACCATCGCGTGATGGGTCTTGGTGAGGATCGCGAAGCGGTTGCGTTCCAGGCCCTGGACCAGCCACAGCTCCCAGAGCGGCTTGGAGCGGTCGAGCTGCTGGGAGAAGACGCGTCCGACCAGTCGCTTCAGCGTGTCTTCGCCTCCGGGCTCCGGCAGCGCGGTGTGGCGGATGTGGTAGGTGAGGTTGAAGTTGACGTCGTCCGCCCAGAGCGGCCGCCCGGCTTCCAGGGGCGGCACGACCAGCCGCTGGCGGAAGCGCGGCACCTGGTGGAGCCGTCCGCGCACGTGCTCGACCAGGTCGACGTAGCGCGGCGGCGGTCCCTCGAAGACCAGGACCGCGCCGACGTGCATGTGGCTGGCCGAGGTCTCGTTGGTCAGGAACGAGGCGTCGACGGCGGTCAGCCGGTCGAGGTGTCCACCGTTGGTGCTCACAGCTCCAACGGTACCCTGTCCCCGATGCCCGACACCACCACTTCAGCGCCCAGCAAGGTCCTTCTCGCCGCCCCCCGCGGTTACTGCGCGGGGGTCGACCGCGCCGTGCAGACCGTGGAGCGGGCGCTCGAGCTCCACGGGGCGCCGGTCTACGTCCGCAAGGAGATCGTCCACAACAAGCACGTCGTGGAGGAGCTTTCCAAGCGCGGTGCGATCTTCGTCGAGGAGGAGACGGAGGTGCCGGAGGGGGAGATGGTCGTCTTCTCCGCCCACGGCGTCGCTCCGGCGGTCCACGACAACGCCGCCGCCCGCAGCCTTCGCACCATCGACGCCACCTGCCCGCTGGTCACCAAGGTCCACGTCGAGGCGCGGCGCTTCGCCGCCGACGGCTACACGATCGTGCTGATCGGCCACGAGGGCCACGAGGAGGTCGAGGGGACGACCGGCGAGGCGCCGGGCAGCATCGTCCTCGTGCAGACCGCCGACGAGGTCGACTCGCTGGAGGTGGAGGACCCCGAGCGGGTCGCCTTCATCACCCAGACGACCCTCTCGGTCGACGAGACCGCCGAGATCATCGCCGCGCTGCGCCGCCGCTTCCCGGCGATCACCAGCCCCAAGTCGGACGACATCTGTTATGCGACGACCAACCGCCAGATCGCCGTCAAGCAGCTGGCCCGCGAGTGCGACCTCGTCCTCGTGATCGGCTCGACCAACTCCTCGAACTCCAACCGCCTGGTCGAGGTCGCCCGCGAGCACGGCGCCGCCTCCCACCTGGTCGACAACCACACCCAGGTCGAGGAGGGGTGGCTGGAGGGCATCGAGACGGTCGGCATCACCTCCGGAGCGAGCGCCCCCGAGGAGCTGGTCGAGCAGCTGGTCGACTTCTTCCGCGAGCGCGGCGCCGACGACGTCTCCGAGCTGCGCACGGTCCACGAGGACGTGCGCTTCATGCTGCCGAAGAAGATTCGCGACGAGCTCGCGACGCGCGCCTGATCGCTTTCGGCTCGGGCGCCGGCTACTCGTACGGCGCGTAGCGGTTGTGCAGCATCAGGTCGTTGCCGTCGGGGTCGGTGAAGAAGGCCATGTGGCAGACGCCGGTGTCGAAGGTGTCGCCTTTGAACCCGATCCCCTTGGCCTCGAGCTCGGCGCGGGTGGCGGCGACGTCGTCGACGTGGAGCGCCGGATGGGCATTCTTCTGGGGCGCGAACTCGATCCCATAGCTCGCCGGCTCCCAGATGCCAAAGCAGGTTTCCCCGACCCAGAACTCGAACCGGCTGTGCTCGTCCGGGCGCAGGCCGAGAGTGTCGACGTAGAAGGCGCGGGACCGCTCGCTGTCGGTTGACGGGATGCCGATGAAGTCGACCTTGCTGATCACAGGTGTCCTTTCTCTAGGGGATGCCGGCGGCGAAGCTGACCGACCAGACGCACAGGCCGGGAGCGGGCTTCAGGGTAAGCGCGTGACGCTCGTGCCGTTCGTGTTCGGCGAGGGCGTAGAGAGCCGGAGCCGTGACTTCGATCGCTGGCTGGGGGGTGCCGTCGAGCGTCACCTCGATCTCGCCCTCGCCCTCCAAGGTCGCGTAGGCCCCGCCGGCCTCGTAGGGGACTTCGAGTTCGTCGCCGTCCTCGCCCGCCGTCCACGGCCGCTCCCAGGACCCGCCCGGGAAGACCTCCTGGCTCGGGGCCATGACTCGTGCGTTCGGTGCGTCCGTGGGGCGCAGCGGCGCCATCGGCGCCGGCAGGTCGCGCAGCGCGTCCAGCTCGCGCAGTTCGGCCTGAATCGCCTCCTCGCTCGCCAGGTACTCGCCCTCGCCGAAATGGGCCCAGCGCAGGACGCCCCCCATGCCCCAGAGGAAGAGGCTCGGCCAGCCGTTACAGCCGTAGTCGTGCCAGAGGCTTCGGTCCGCGTCGATCGCGACCGGGAACTCGACGCCGAGTCGTGCCAGGCCCGAGGCGACGACGTCACGGTCGATGCCGAAGGGGAAGCGCGGCGCCTGGACGCCGATCACGCCGAGGCCGGCGTCGCGGTAGCGGCGGTGCCACTCCGACAGGTAGGGGAGCGTCCGCACGCTGTTCAACTGGGCGAAGTCGAGGAAGTGGACAAGTGCCGGCCCGCCCGCGGTCAGCGCCGGCATCGACGCGGGGGCCTCACCGATCCACTCGATTCCGGGCGGCAGGTCGGGGGCGGCGATGTCGTCTTGTTCAGGGCGCATTGGCGGGGGTGCGGCACGTTATCCTGGGCCGCCCCCCGGATAGGCGAACCAAGGAGGAGTCAAGTGAGCAACGACGTCTGGCAGAGGATCGAGGAGGCCCGCACCCGCTGGAACGTGCTCGAGCACCCCTTCTACCAGCGCTGGTCCGCTGGCGAGCTGAGCCGCGAGGAGCTGGCCGAGTACTCCGGCCAGTACCGCCACGCGACTGCGGCGATCGCCCGGCTCAGCGCCTCCGTCGCCGAGTCCGCCCCCGAGGCCGAGCGCGCCGAGCTGCGCCGCCACGCCGAGGAGGAGGAGGCCCATGTCGCCCTCTGGGACGGCTTCGTCGACGCGGTCGGAGGCGAGGTCGCCGCCGCCCCCACGCCGGAGACCGGGGAATGCGTCGAGGCCTGGACGGCCGCCGACGGTCGTCTCGCACAGCTGGTTCGCCTCTACGCGATCGAGAGCGGCCAGCCGGCCATCTCCCAGACCAAGCGGGAGGGCCTCGCCGACCATTACGAGATCGGCGACGGGCCGGGCAACGAGTACTTCCGGGTCCACGAGCACGCTGACGTCGAGCACGCGGCCGAGGGCCGTTCGCTGATTGAGGCTCACCTCGCCGGCGCCGACCCCGACGAGCTGGTCGCGGCGGCCGAGTCGGCCTTCAAGGCGAACTGGCGCCTGCTCGATGGGGTCACGCACTGCTGATCGCGTAGTCGGGATCGCCCTCGGCATCGCCCTCGGGGTGGCGATCGTCGTCGTCTTCGTCTTCTTCGGCAGCGAGGGGACGATCGACGCGCCGCGGGTGAATTCAGGAAGCGGGCAACCGCAGCAGGCCAGGACGGCCCCCCCAGCGCCTCCCGCGGGCCGGCCGGTGCGCTAGGTTCGGGGCCGTGCCGGAGATCCTGCTAGCCGCGCTCCCCCTGATCCTGCTGGTCGGCGCGCTGCTACTGGGCCGCTACCCCGGCCATCGCACGATCGTGCGGCTGTCGGAGCGCATCGCCGTCCGCCGTCACCGCAGAACTCCCGGACCGGCGAGGACGCGACGGCCGACGCCGCTGCGCCGCTTTGCCCCCCGCGGCGGCCTTCTGCTTGCCTGCGGGATCGCAAGCCGCCCGCCTCCTCTCTCGCTCTAGCGACCAGACGATTCCGCGGCCGACCGGCCACGGACAATTCGGCGCGGGCAGACGCTCGCGCCATGAGCGAGGAGTGTGAGCATGAAAGGCAATACCGCACGCGTTGTGGGCGGGATCCTGATCATCGTCGTGGCGATCGTCCTGCTGGTGGTCCTGAAGAACAACGGCAGCGACAACGGCGGCAGCACGACGAGCAATGCCGCGGTTGGCGCGGTCCCGACGATCGTCGTCAAGAACGGCAAGCCGGTTGGCGGCATCAGGGAGTTGACGTACAGCAAGGGAGACCAAGTCCGCTTCAAGGTGGACTCCGACGTCAGCGACGAGATCCACGTTCACGGCTATGACCTGATGAAGGACGTCAAGGCCGGCGGCTCGGTCAGCTTCGATTTTCCCGCCGACTTGGAGGGCGTCTTCGAGGCGGAGTTGGAGGGTCGCAAAGAGCAGATCATCGAGCTGCGGGTAAACCCGTGACCTTCCTCCCCTTCGCGCACGCTCTGGTCGCGCGCCAGGACCTGCCGATCCCGGCGTGGCTGTTTGCCTGGGGGGCGTCGATCATCCTGATCGTCTCCTTCTTCGCGCTCTCGGTCGCCTGGCGCACGCCCCGCCTCGAGGAGGAGCGCTGGCGCCCTCTCGGGGCGGGGCTCTCGCGCGTCCTGCTCAGCCCGCCGGCGCAGGCGCTCTACGGCGCGGTGGGGGTCTTCCTGCTCGGCGTCGCCATCTATGCGGGCCTCCACGGCACCGAGGCACCCGACCGGAACTTCGCTCTGACCTTCCTCTTCGTCACCGCCTGGCTTG
The DNA here is from genome assembly GCA_963702055.1 of uncultured Solirubrobacterales bacterium. Taxonomy (GTDB): domain Bacteria; phylum Actinomycetota; class Thermoleophilia; order Solirubrobacterales; family 70-9; genus CAWINX01. The sequence continues at coordinate 59,016 of OY969702.1, forward strand.
GATTCCCGGTGCTCAGCGTCGTCTTCGGCGACGTCTTTCGCCCGTTCAACCCATGGCGGGCGATCGGGCGGGCGGTGGGGGGGACCTTCAGGTCGCTCGTCGGCCAGTCACCGGCTCACCTCGCCTATCCCGAGGCGGTAGGTCGCTGGCCCGCCGCAATCGGCCTGCTCGCCTTCGTCTGGCTGGAGGTCGTCTACGGGACCAGCGGCGGTGTAGCGGTCGGCCTCTCACCGCACGCCGCCGGGGTCGCCGCCATCGCCTACAGCGTCTACACGCTGGCGATGATGGCGCTGTTCGGCGTCGAGAAGTGGTGCCGGACGGGTGAGGTCTTCTCGGTCTACTTCGGGATGTTCTCCCAGCTCGGTTGCTTTGAGGCCAGGGACGGTCGGCTGGGGGTGAGGCGGCCGCTGACCGCCGCCGGGCGCTGGGCGACCGTGCCCGGCTCGGTCGCCGTGGTGGTCGCCTCGATCGCCTCGACCAGCTTCGACGGCGCCCAGGAGGGGGCGTTCAAGAGCGCGATAGAGAGCGTCTTCAACCGGTTGGTCAGCGCCGGGATGTCGCCCACCGGTTCCCTGCGCCTCACCGACACGATCTTCATGGTGCTGTGCTTCGTGGGGGTGGGGCTGGTCTACCTTGTCGGGGTCCGGGGAATGGAGACGGTGCGCGGGGCGCCGCCGCTCCGCAAGCTTCGAACCGGCTTCGCCCACACGCTGATCCCGATCGCCTTCGCCTACCTCGTCGCCCACTACTTCAGCCTCGTCGTCTTCCAGGAGCAGGCGCAGTTCACCTACCTGCTCTCCGATCCGCTCGGGACCGCGACCACCGACCTCTTCGGCACCGCCTCCAGCGGGATCGACTTCGGAGTCCTCGGCGCCAACGCGATCTGGTACGTCCAGGTGGGGGCGCTGGTGGTCGGTCACGTCGTCGGGCTCACCCTCGCCCACGACCGCGCCGTCGCCTATTGGGGCGACTACCGCCAGGCATCCCGATCTCAGTACTGGATGCTGGCGGTGATGGTCGCCTTTACCTGCTTCGGCCTCTACCTGCTCTCGGTGGCCAACGCTTGATCGGCACCGGCGGTGTCCTCGGCGTGGTACTCGGCGAGAAGCCTTTCTTCCTCGTCCCTTTTCGGGAAGAGGAAGAAGACCAACGTCGCGCCCAGCGCGATCGCGATGATCCCGGCCAGGTAGGCCCACTGGTCGCCCTGCAGGAACGAGGTCTTCGCGGCGGCGATTATTTGGCTCGAATGTTCCGGGTACTGCGAAGCGACGTTGGCGGCGCTGGAGAACGATTTGGTCAGCTCGTTTTCGACGTTCTGGGTAATCGCCGCCTGATGGGGGGCGGAGGAGATCGCGGCGTTGGCGGCCGCGGCGTAGCCGGCGGTGAGCAGGGCCCCGAGGATCGATTGCATGATCGCCCCGCCGAGGTCGCGCTGCAGGTCGGCGGTTCCGGAGGCCATGCCGGCTCGGGTGACGGGGACCGAGCTGGTCAACGAGCGGGAGGCGGGCGTGCCGGCGAAACCGACACCGATGCCGACGAACGCGTATCCCAGGGCGACCTTCCAGTATGGGATCCCCTGCTTCCAGAGCAGCAGCATCGCGAGGAAGCCGAGCATGCAGAAGACATACCCGGTCAGCAACGTGAAGCGCGCCCCCTTCGCTTCCACGAGTTTCGCGGAACGGGGCGCGACCAGGACCATGAAGATTGCCCCCGGCAGGATCGCCGCCCCGGCGCCAAGGGTCGAGTAGCCGAGCACGTTTTGGAGGAATTGCTGGCCGATGAACATCGCTCCCATCAGCGAGCCGAAGACGATGATCCCGGCGCAGGCGGCGACCCAAAAGACCCGCCGCTTGGCGATCTCGAGATCGTAGAGCGGCGAGCGCGCCCGGCGCTGGCGGATCACGAAGGCGACACCCAGTGCCAACGCCACGACTCCCAGCTCCAGCGCCACCATTCCCTTTCCGGGCGCCGATGCGATGTTGATCGCCATCACCAGCGCCCCGACCAGGAGGATCGAGAGGATGCCGCCGAGGTTGTCGACCGACTCGGTCATCTCGTTTACGTGCGCCGGCACGTAGCGCAGCGCCAGGTAGAGGGCGAGAAGGGCGAGCGGCAGGGTGACGAGGAACACCGACCCCCAGTCGAACTGGGTCAACAGGGCGCCGGAGAGCAGCGGCCCGAGCGCTGCAATCGCTCCACCGATGCCCGACCACAACGCGATCGATTTGGTTCGCGGGGGCCCCGACCACAGCGCCGTGATCAGGGCGAGGGTGGTCGGGAAGGCCATGCCGGCCGAGACTCCGCCGAGCACGCGCGCCGCGAACAGGACCCCGATCGAGGGTGCGAACGCGGCAAGCAGGCAGGCGGGGATCGACAGCCCCATGCCGAGCGAAAGCATCATCTTGCGCCCGTAGCGGTCGCCAAGGGCGCCGAGGTAGAGGACGGACGCCGCCAGCCCCAGCGAGTAGCCGACCGCGACCAGGTCGAGCGCCGTCTGGCTGGCGTCGAATGCGTCGCCGATGTCGGGCAGCGCGACGTTGGCGACCGCGAGGTTGAGGTTCGCGACGGCGGCGACCAGGATCAGCGCGGTGAGGACCAGGCCGGCGCGCTCGGGACGGGTGGAGGGTTCGGCAGCCGGCACCGCCGTCAACGCTACTTCACTTTGGGAGGCTCGTCGCCATACTCGTCGGCAATGCTTCCCCTTGCCCACGTCGGCCATTGGCTCTGGGTTTTCTACGTCTTGCCGGTCCTGATCGTCGTCTTCTCGATTGTTCGCACCACGCTTTCGGAGAGACGAGAAGCTCGTGACGAAGACGCTTCTTCCGTGGGTGGCACGGGGGAGGGGGGCCGAGAACGTAAACCTCGCCCGCAGGCCCCCCTCCCCCGTGACAGGACCCGCGGTCGAGCGCCTTAGAGAATCTCGGCGAGGCGGCGCTCGAGCGCCGCGGAGACCTCATCCCGCACCGGGCCCTCGGCGAGCCGCTCGACCAGGGACTCGAGGAAGCCCTCGATGATCAGGCCCTTCGCCTCGGCCGGGGAGAGACCGCGCGAGGTCAGGTAGAAGAGCTGGTCGCGGTCGATCTGGGCGATCGCGGCGGCGTGGGTGCAGCGGACGTCGTCGGCGAGGATCTCCAGCCCGGGGATCGCGTCCGCGTGCGCGTCGGTGGAGAGCAGCAGGTTGCGGCTCTCCTGGAAGGCGTCGGTTCCCTGGGCGCCCGGGTCGACTTTGATCATCCCCCGCCACACCGCGGTGGCCCCCGCCGCGAGCACGCCGCGGAAGGCGAGGTCGGAGTTGGTGTTCGGCGCCGCGTGCTCCTGGGTGGTGTCGTAGTCGAGGTGCTGGCCCGCGCCCCCGGCGTAGCCGCCTGTCACCCGCGCCTCGGCACCGGGGCCGGCGAGCCTGGTCTCCATCCGCACCTTGCCGCGCCCCGATCCGAAGCCGAGCGCCGTCCACTCAAGCCGGCCGTCGCGCTCCACCTCGGCGCGCTGGGTGGCGAAGACCCATGCCCGCTCGGAGATGTCCTGGGTGCTGACGTAGCGCAGCGTTGCCGCCTGGCCGACGTGCAGCTCCACAACTGAGTTGAGCAGCGCGTCGGTCTCGTCGCTGTCCGAGGACCAGTGCTCCCAGACCTCTGCCTCGGCACCCTCCTCCAGCACGACGAGGGTGCGGCGGTTAACGGCGACGCCGTCCTCGTCGAGCGCCACCTCGATCCGGATCGGCTCTTCGATCTTGACGCCGGCTGGGACGTGGATGAGAAGGCCGTCGCTCCAGGCCGCGTCGTTGCGGGCGACGAAGGGGTCGTCGGCCGGCGCCAGGGTGTTGAGGCGACCCTCGACCAGCTCGCGATGGGAATCGAGCGCATCTTCGAGCGAGAGCACCGTGGCGCCCTCGCCGCCTTCGATCGAGGCGGCGGCGGAGCCGGCCCCGTAGGCGTCGAGGTCGAGGCTCGAGAGGTCGGTGAATTCCCACCCCTTCGACTTCTGGTCGGGAAGGGGCGGCAGCGTCGCAACTGCCTCAGCCAATCGAGCCCTCCATTTGAAGCTCGATCAACCGGTTGAGCTCGACCGCGTACTCCATCGGCAGCTCCTTGGTGACCGGCTCGATGAAGCCGTTGACGATCATCTTCGAAGCCTCCTCCTCACTGAGCCCGCGGCTCTGTAGGTAGAAGAGCTGCTCGTCGCCGATTTTCGAGACGGTCGCCTCGTGGCCGACGTCGGCGTCGTTCTCGTCGATGCGGATCGTCGGGTAGGTGTCCGAGCGCGAGTCCTCGTCGAGCAGCAGCGCGTCGCAGACCACCTTCGAGCGCGCTTCGGTCGCCCCGTCGGCGATCTCCAGCAGGCCGCGGTAGGTGCTGCGCCCGCCGTCCTTGGAGATCGACTTGGAGAAGATCGAGGAGCTGGTCCGCGGCGCCGCGTGGATGATCTTGCCGCCCGCGTCCTGGTGCTGGCCGTCTCCCGCGAAGGCGATCGAGAGGATCTCGCCGTGGGCCTCGGGGCCGAGCAGGTAGATCGACGGGTACTTCATCGTCAGCTTCGAGCCGAGGTTGCAGTCGACCCACTCCATCGTCGCCTTCTCATGGGCGACGGCGCGCTTGGTGACCAGGTTGAAGACGTTCTGGGACCAGTTCTGGACCGTCGTGTAGCGGACCCGCGAGCTCGGCTTGCAGACGATCTCGACCACCGCCGAGTGCAGCGAGTCGCTGGAGTAGACCGGCGCCGTGCAGCCCTCGATGTAGTGGACGTCGGCGCCCTCCTCGGCGATGATCAGCGTCCGCTCGAACTGGCCCATGTTCTCGGTGTTGATCCGGAAGTAGGCCTGTAGCGGCATCTCGACCTTGACCCCGGCCGGCACGTAGACGAAGGAGCCGCCCGACCAGACGGCGGAGTTGAGCGCCGCCAGTTTGTTGTCGTTGGGCGGAATCACCGTTGCCCAGTACTCGCGGACAAGGTCCTCGTGCTCGCGCAGGGCGGTGTCCATGTCGGTGAAGATCACACCCTGGGCCTCGAGCTTCTCGTTGACCTGGTGGTAGACGACCTCAGACTCGTACTGGGCGCCGACCCCGGCGAGGAATTTGCGCTCCGCCTCGGGGATGCCGAGTCGGTCGAAGGTGTTTTTGATGTCCTCGGGGACCTCGCTCCAGTCGCGGCTGTTCTTCTCGGAGGCGCGCACGAAGTAATGGATGTCGTCGAAGTCGATCTGGCCGAGGTTGCCGCCCCAGGTCGGGGTCGGGCGCGAGTAGAAGTGCTCGAGCGCCTTGAGCCGGAAGTCGCGCATCCACTGCGGTTCCTCCTTGTACTCGGAGATCGACTCGACCACCTCGCGACTGAGCCCCTTCGGCGCCTTGTAGGCGTAGCCCGACTCGGAGTCGTGGAAGCCGAATTTCTCCTTGTAGTCGGCGTTGATCCCGGCGACTTCTCTTTGTTCGGCGACTGCCTCGGGCGTTGCCATGTCTATTCGACCTCCAAGACGATGGTGTCGTCCTCGACGGCTGTCGGGAACGTCTGCACCGGAGCATAGGCGGGGAGGGTCTTCGGCCTGCCGGTGGTCAGGTCGAAGAGGGAGCCGTGGCGGGGACACTCGACCGTGCAGGACGTGGCGTCGAACTCGCCCTCGGCGAGCGGCCCGTTGTCGTGCGAGCAGCGGTCCTCGATCGCGTACAGCGTGCCGTCGCAGTTGAAGACGCCGATCTTGCGTCCCTCGTGCTCGACCAGGCGCATCGACCCCGGCCCCAGCTCGGCGAGCGGGCAGACGGGGACTTTCATTCCTGCGGTGTCTGGCATCGAGGCTCCGGTTCTCCCGCGAGCGGCTAGTGCGGGTTGAGACTAATCCTACTTCTACGGTCGGATTTTAGCGGTCGGGGTCGATCGCTTCACCCGTGAGTACCTAGGATCCATCGTGATGGTGCCATCCATCTCGTTTCGAGGCCAGCCATTCAACGATGAGGACACCGCGGGTAGCTTCCTTAGGCAGGTGCTCGAGGATTCGGGCGTCGAGTCACTGACGATCGTCGTCGCTTGGGCACGCTTCGGGGGATTGCGAAGGCTCGCGCCCGAGATCACGGCCTTCAGAGAGCGCGGAGGGCAACTGCGGATAGTGCTTGGTATCGATGAAGGCGGCGCGACCGTGCCGGGTTTAAAGCTTGCGATCCGGCTCGCGGACCAGCCCTTCGTTTTCCACGATCGAACCGCCCGGACGTTTCACCCAAAGTTGTACTTGGCCGAGGGCCCCGACAAGGCAATCCTTCTGGCCGGATCATCCAACCTGACCGCGGGTGGTCTCCTTTCCAACTACGAGGCTTCGCTCGAGGTCGAGTTCGAGCTGCCGGAGGAGATCGACGCCAAGGCGCTCGTTGGCGCCAGGGAGTACATCGAGATGCTGCTGGCGGATGAGCAGCTCTGTCTGCCGCTGGATGAGGAGCTACTGGATCGGCTCATCCAGGATCCGAGGTACGTGATCGCGCAGAGCGAGCGTCGCCGTCAGACGGCGGCGTCGGAGGTCTCCCCAGACGGCTTCGCCCAGACGGGGGAGGCGAGCGAGGGCGTCTTCGGCGTCAGTCAGCACGACAAGCCCCCGGTTCAAGGGATGCCGCAAAGGGCTCGGGAGGAGTTGAGAGAGCTTGAAGAGACCGTGGAGTTCTCTTGGACCAAGCGCCTGCCGGCGACGGATGCTCAGCAACCCCCTTCACCCAAGTCGAATCCGGTGGGGAACCTGCGGTTGACCAAAGCGGGCAATCCGATCGACTGGCGCACGTGGTTCCGCGAGGACATGTTTGGAGCCGCGAGCTGGTTCCCGGGCGAGGACAGCAAGGGCAACCCGATCGAGACCGCAACCGTGCAGTTCCTGGTGACGATTACGGGGCAGTCGCATGGGACGGTGGGCCTGCGTGTCGACCATGCTCCGCACCGCGAGTCGGGTCAACACAATCACGCGACCGTCCTGCATTGGGGCCCGCTGATGCCGGTGCTTCGAGCCACCGACTACACGGGCCATACGGTGACCCTCCGGCGCATGTCGGACGGCGCCTACCGCCTTGACATCTCGCCCTGACTCAGGCGGCGAGATCCAGCCCCGAGGTCTCCTCCACCGTCTCGGCCCCTCTCGCGTTTCGGGCGAGCCGTCGGGCCAGGAGCTCCAGGCGAGCCTCGCTCAGCACGGCGGCCACGTCGCTGTCGAGCGCGCCCGCCTTAATCAGCGCCTCGTCGGTCTTGCGCACCAGGCCCTCCTCGTCTCCGGACCGTGCGATCGCGTCCAGACGCTCAATCCAATCCTGACTTTCCGGGACCCGCGGCACGGCCAGCCGCTCGATCTCGGACGGGACCAGCTCGAGCACTCCACCGCCAAAGCTACGACCCTCCAGCTCAGCGCTCAGGAGGGTCAGGGAGTTGTGGAAGCCGGCCGACAGGGCGCGGGCCGAGATCCCGGCGCCACGCACCGGCCTTCCCCGATAGATGGTGTCGGTGGTGTAGGCGCCCGCCTGGTTGACGATCATCCGCGGGTACCGGTGCGAGCGCTTCGAGAGGAGCAGGCTGCCCCTCTCGATCTGGGGGACGCGGAACCACGGCTCCCGAATCTGGCATTTGTAGCGGTTTTGCAACCCCCCCTCCTCTCCACTGCGCAGGTAGCGAGCCGGGTTTTTCCGCCGCATGGGATTGGGCGAGTCCTCGGAGAAGTCGAGCAGCCAGCTACGGGCCCCGGAGCGCCGGGTCGCGGTCTGGTCGCGGCGGGTGTACACGAGTCCCTCGGCATGGCGTATGCGGGGGAGCAGGGGCTTGGCCCAGGGGGCGAGGTCGAATATCCGCAGATCCTCATCCGAGACCGAGAAGAACTCGTTTGCGCCGGTGACGATGCTGACCTGGAAGCGGGCGAGAGAGCCGAGCGAACGGATGGACGGGTGGGCCAGCGCGGTGTCGAGCGCGCCGAGCTGGATCGGGCTCAGGAGGTAGCGAGTCCAGTTCTGCTGTTCGGGGTCGATGGAGTGCGTCCACGTCCGCGATGCGCCGTCTCGATCGTGCTCGCCGACGGTGAGGGTGGGATCGGAAATCGCGGAGGCGGCGCGCCGCCCGCTGAACACGGCCACCTGCTGCAGCACGCCGGGGAACGAGCCGGGCTCGAAGAGGTCGACGCGGAGCTCCTGGAAGTTCTCCGCCGTCCAGCGCCGCAAGTGGGATGCGGCGAGGCCGGTCAACAGCTCGGTCGGGACGACGAAGCTGAAAGCCCCGCCGGGCCTCAGACGACACAGAGCCGCCACGAAGACGGCCAGCCAGAGGTTCGAGACCCCCGCGAAGGAAAGTCCCGCGCGAGCGCCGAGCTCCGGGATCCGCCTCCTGTCGTCGGCGGAGATGAACTGGTAGCGGAGGAACGGCGGATTGCCGACCGCGGCGTCAAAGCGGTCGTCCGCTGCGACCGCCCAGCGCACGGCGCTGTCGGCGACGACAGCGCCGTCGAGCTTCGTTCCCTCCAGCGCCTTGCGGCATTTCCCGGCCTCGATGTCGAAGGGCTCGATTGCCGTCAGCTCCCGGATGCGCTCGACCAGGTAGTGGTCGCCGCCGATTTCCCTGATGAAGGCGCCGTCGCCCGCGCTCGGCTCGACCAGCCTCAGATCATCGCCCGGAGGGAGGAGGTGGCAGAGACGCTCGAGGCAGAACCGGACCAGGGGCTCTGGGGTGTAGAAGCCACCCCGAAGCTTCTGGGCGCTCACCTGGTCCTTGACCCTCACCGGGCGGAGAGTAGTTGTGTGAACGGTCGCCCTTCTCCGCCTGGTTTGACCTGCGGTTGACATCTCTTTCGGATGGCTCTGAGAGGATGCGCAAATCCCCGACTTGGAGGAGCAGATATGAGCGAGATGACGACGTACGCACCGGGAACGCCGAGCTGGGTCGACCTCGGCTCCCCCGACCTTGATGCCTCGGTCGAGTTCTACGGCGGCCTGTTCGGCTGGGACGTGCCGGAGTCCGAGAACGCCGAGCAGACCGGCGGCTACCGCCAGGCGATGCGCGACGACAAGCCGGTCGGCGGGATCATGCCGCTGATGCAGGAGGGCCAGCCGACGGCCTGGACGACCTACGTCTCGGTCGAGGACGCCGATGCGACGGCGGCCGCCGTCAAGGAGGCCGGCGGCGCGGTGCTGGCCGAGCCGATGGACGTAATGGACCTCGGCCGGATGGCGATCTTCGCCGACCCTGCGGGCGCCGTCTTCGGCGTCTGGCAGCCGGGGACGTTCGCGGGCGCCGGCATCGTCAACGAGCCCGGGGCGATCTCCTGGAACGAGGTCAACACCCGTGATCCCGAGGCGGCGAAGGCCTTCTACGGCGCTGTGTTCGGCTGGGATTTCGAGGACAGCGAGCACCAGCTGGGCACCTACACGAGCATCAAGCTGGGGGACCGCCCGGTCGGCGGGATGATCGACCTGACCGGCCGCGCCCCCGACGAGGTGCCCGCCCACTGGCAGGTCTACTTCGCGGTTGAGGACACCGACGCGACCGTCGAGGCGGTCAAGGAGCGCGGCGGAAGCGTCATATTCGAGCCGGTCGATATCGATGCGGGCCGTTTCGCGATCCTCACCGACCCGCACGGGGCGTCGTTCGCGGTGATCGCGCTGAGCGAGGAGGCGCTGGCGAACTCCTAAACACCAGCTTCCGCTGTTCCTTTGCCTCCATATGTGGGGCAAAGGAACAGCGGAACGGTCAGATTGCCGAGGCCTCCGAAGAGTCGCCGATCTCGCCCTCCTCCTCCCAGTCCGCCGGCTCGCCGAGGCCGGCGGACTTGACGATCTTCAGCCCCAACATCGCGCACTTCATCCGGGTCGCGGAGATCTCGATCCCGAGCAGGTCGAGGACGAACTCCTTCGGCAGTCGCAGCAGCTCCTCGCGGGTTTTGCCGACCAGCTCGTCGGTGAGCAGCGAGGTCGCCGCGGTGGAAATGGCGCAGCCCTTGCCTTCGAAGGCGACCTCGGCGACCTTGCCGTCCTCGTCGAGGCGAATCGTCACGTGCTGCTCGTCGCCGCAGAACGGGTTGGTGTCCTCGAACTCCAGGTCGGGATGCTCGAGCCGCCCGAAGTTGTGCGGCCGCTTGTAGTGCTCGAGGATCTGGTCTCGATACAGCTCGTCCATCAGAGTCCGAAGACCTTCCTCGCGTCGTGCAGGCCCTCGACCAGGCGGTCGATCTCCTCGGTAGTCGTGTAGACGCCGAAGCTGGCGCGGGCGGTGGCGGCGACGCCGAGCCGGTCCATCAGCACCTGGGCGCAGTGGTGCCCGGCGCGGACCGCGACGCCGTGGCGGTCGAGGATCTCGGAGACGTCATGGGCGTGGATGCCCTCCAGCTCGAAGGAGACCGGCCCGACCCGCTCGGCGCCGCGCGGCGGGCCGAAGACCCGCAGTCCGGGCACCTCGGCGAGCTGCTCCAGCGCGTAGTCGGCGATGCGGCGCTCGTGCTCCAGCACCGCCTCCATCCCGAGGCCGTCGAGCCAGCGCAGCGCCGAGGCAAGCCCGATCGCCTGGGCGATCGCCGGCGTCCCCGCCTCGAAGCGCGCCGGCGGGTCGGCGTAGGTCGTGCCGCCCTTGCCGACCTTGCGGATCATCGAGCCGCCGCCCATGAACGGCGGCATCGCCCGCAACAGGTCGAGCCTGCCCCAGAGCGCCCCGATCCCGGTCGGCGCGTAGATCTTGTGGCCGGTCAGCGCGTAGAAGTCGACTCCCATGGCGCCGACGTCGAGCGGCAGCTTCGGCGCCGCCTGGGCGCCGTCGACGAGAACCAGCGCCCCCGCCTCGTGCGCCAGGCGGGCGATCTCGGCGATTGGGTTCTCCGTCCCCAGCACATTGGAGACGTGGGTGACCGCGACCAGCTTCGGCCCCTTCTCGAGCAGGCCGGCCAGCGCCTCCATGTCGAGCAGCCCCTCGTCTGTGATTGGCGCCCAGTCGATCTCGGCGCCGACCCGCTCGGCCAGCTGTTGCCAGGGGACGATGTTTGAGTGGTGCTCCATCTCGGTGAGGACGATCCGGTCGCCCGTGCCGAGGTTGGCGTCGCCCCAGGCCCGCGCGACCAGGTTGATCGCCTCGGTCGCGTTGCGGACGAAGACGACCTCACGCCGGTCGGCGGCGCCGAGGTGGTCGGCGACCGTCGCGCGGGCGCCCTCGTAGGCGGCCGTCGCCTCGGCCGAGAGGGTGTGGGAGCCGCGGTGGACGTTGGAGTGGTGGCGGCGCTCGTAGCGGTCGACCGCCTGGATCGAGGCGAGCACTCGCTGGGCGCTGGCGCCGCTGTCGAGGTAGGCGACGGGGCGCCCGTGCACCTCGCGCTCCAGCGCGGGAAAGGAGGCGCGGACCTTCTCGATCGGGAACACCGCGGCCGGGGAGGAGCGCTTGGCGGTGGTCGGCTCCATCGTCGCGAGGCTAGGCGGCAGCCCCAGCCTCCACCTCGTCGCGGATCCAGCCGTAGCCCTTCTCCTCGAGCACTCCGACCAGCTCCGGCCCGCCCTCCTTGACGATCCGACCCTCGAACATCACGTGGACGGAGTCCGGCTTGACCATGTGCAGGATGCGCTGGTAGTGGGTGATGATCAAGACGCCCATCTCGGGCCCGGTGAACTTGTTGACCCCCTCGGCGACGGTGCGCAGCGCGTCGATGTCGAGGCCGGAGTCGGTCTCGTCGAGCACCGCGATCTCGGGCCGAAGCAGCGCCAGCTGCAGCAGCTCCATTCGCTTCTTCTCGCCGCCGGAGAAGCCGTCGTTGAGGTAGCGGCTGGAGAAGTCTTTGGGGATGTTCGCCAGCGCCATCGCCTCCTGGGCGACCCTGGCGAAGTCTTTGATCTTGATCGGCTCCTCGCCGCGTGCTTCGCGATGGGAGTTGATCACCGTCCTCAGGTACTTGCTGACCGAGACGCCGGGGATCGCGACCGGGTACTGGAAGGCCATGAAGAGGCCGGCGCGCGCGCGCTCGTCCGGGTCGGCCTCGGTGAAGTCCTCGCCCTTGAAGGTGATCGTCCCCTCGGTGACCTCGAGCGCCGGGTGTCCCATGATCGCGTTCGCGAGGGTCGACTTGCCCGACCCGTTCGGCCCCATCAGGGCGTGGACCTTGCCCTTCTCGACATCGAGGTCGAGGCCCCGGAGGATCTCCTTGTCCTCGGCCCTCACGTGCAGGTTGCGAATCTCCAGCTCAGCCAACTCGTCTCCGTTTCATCGATTGTTCGCGGGCCGTCGGCCCCAGTTACGCAGCGCTGCCGACCGACGCGGCCGCGGGCTCGCGGCGCTCGTCGAGCCCGGAGAACTCAACCAGCTCGGCGAGCGTCGTTCCGGCCAGCGCCTTGGTGACGCCGCCCTGGACCCGCGTCCACAGCAGCTTCGTCGCGCAGGCTCGGTCGCCGTCGCTCTCGTGCGAGCAGAGCACCTTGCCCTCCGGAGTCTCGTGGAAGCACTCCATCGGGGCGATCTGCCCCTCCAGCGCCTCGACCACGGCATCCATGGTGATCTCCTCGGCCGGCTTGGCGAGGCTGTAGCCGCCATGCGCCCCCCGGGTCGAGGTGACCAGGCCCGCCTTGCGCAGTTTCGCGACCAGATGCTCGAGGTAGGAGAGCGGCAGCCGCTCCGCTTCGGCGACGGCGCTGAGCGAGATCGGGGTCGAACCGGGCTGGCGGCCCAGCTCGACCATTAGCCTCACTCCGTACTCGGCTTTGGTCGAGAACAGCATCTGGCTAAATCCTACTAAAGCGGTCGGTTATGGGGCTGCGTCATAATCCGGCGGCAACCTGACCGAGGAGCGCCACGCCGAATGACCACGACCAAGCAATCGACTTTCGGAGCAACCCTCCGCACGACGATCCTGATGGCCTCCCTCTCGGGCCTGCTGGTCGCGATCGGCTGGTTCATCAGCGGTGGCAACCCGAGCACAACGCTGCTCTTCCTCGGAATGGCGCTGGCGATCAACTTCTTCTCCTACTTCTTCAGCGACAAACTGGCGCTGGCGATGAGCGGCGCCAAGCCGGTCTCCGAGTCCGAGGCGCCGAAGCTCTACCAGATGGTCCGCGAGCTGAGCACCCGCGCCGACCTGCCGATGCCGCGCCTCTACATGATTCCCCAGGACCAGCCCAACGCCTTCGCCACCGGCCGCAACCCCAAGCACTCGGCCGTCGCGGTGACCCGCGGCATCGTCGGGCTACTCTCCGACGACGAGCTGCGGGGCGTGCTCTCCCACGAGCTCACCCACGTTCGCAACCGCGACATCCTGATCCAGTCGGTCGCTTCCAGCATCGGCGCCGCGATCACCTACATCGCCTACATGCTGCTCTGGTTCGGCGACGAGGACAACTCGCCGCTGGCCCTGGTCGGGCAGTTCGCGATCTTCCTGCTGGCGCCGCTTGCGGCGTCGATCATCCAGCTGGCGATCTCGCGACAGCGCGAGTACGCGGCCGACGCCGGTGGGGCCGAGATCTGCGGCAACCCCGAGTCGCTTGCCAGCGCCCTCCTGAGGCTCGAGCAGGGCGCCGCGGCGATGCCGATGCAGGTCAACCAGGCGGCCGAGCCGCTCTACATCGTCAAGCCCTTCTCCAGCAAGGGGATCGCCGGCCTCTTCTCGACCCACCCGCCGATCGAGGAGCGGGTGAAAAGGCTTCGCCAGATGCGCCCGAGCCTCGGCTGAACGTCCCTCGCTATACTTTTTGAAGTAAAGCTGATCCGGATTTAGGAGATTCAATGGCGTCCACCGAGACCAAGGCGCTGATCGAGGAGATCGAGCCCTTTGAAGCGGCGGAGGAGATCGACGGCGGCGACGTAGTCCTGATCGACACCCGAGAGCCGCACGAGTACCAGGAGGCCCACCTCGAGGGCGGCAAGCTGGTGCCGCCGGGGTTGCTGGCGGAGGAGATCGGCACCGCCGCCCCCGACAAGTCGGCGCGCACGATCCTCTACTGCCGCAGCGGCCAGCGCTCCGCGGTCGCCGCCGCGCAGATGGAGGCGCTCGGTTACGAGGACGTCGCCTCGATGGCGGGTGGCATCCTCGCCTGGCAGGAGCAGGGCCTTCCGGTCGTCGCGACCGAGGGGATGAGCGCCGCGCAGCGCGAGCGCTACTCCCGCCACACGCTGCTTCCCGAGGTCGGCGTCGAGGGCCAGCTGAAGATGCTCGACGCGAAGGTGCTGCTGGTCGGCGCCGGCGGGCTGGGCGCTCCGACCGCTCTCTACCTCGCGGCGGCGGGGATCGGCACGATCGGCCTGGTCGACGACGACGTGGTTGACGCCTCCAACCTGCAACGCCAGGTGATCCACAACACCGAGCGGATCGGGATGCCCAAGACCGAGTCCGCTCGCAAGACGATCGAGGCGCTCAACCCCGACATCGAGGTGGTCGAGCACCGGATGCGGCTCGACGCCTCCAACATCCTCGAGATCCTCGAGGGCTACGACGTGATCGTCGACGGGGCCGACAACTTCCCCACCCGCTACCTGCTCAACGACGCCTCGGTGCGGTTGCGCAAGCCGGTCGTCTCGGCTTCGATCCTCAGCTTCGACGGCCAGATCTCGACCTTCGTCCCCTTCGAGGGGCCCTGCTATCGCTGCCTCTATCCGACGCCTCCGCCCGCCGAGTTGGCGCCGAGCTGCTCGGCCAACGGCGTGCTCGGCGTGATGGCCGGGACGATGGGCCTGCTGCAGGCGAACGAGGTGCTGAAGCTGGTGCTCGGCGTCGGCGAGCCGCTGATCGGTCGCCTGCTGCTCTTCGAGGCGCTCAGCACCCGCTTCACCGAACTCAAGGTTCGCCGCGATCCCGCCTGCCCGATCTGCGGCGAGGACGTGCCGGAAATCGCCGCGGAGGACCTGGGCAAGTTCCCCGACTACGAACTCTTCTGCGCCGGATAGCCGGTAGGTTTCCCGCCTGATGGCAACCGTTCGCATACCGCCGGTGCTGCGCCCGCAGACCGGCGGCAAGCCCGAGGTCGACGCCCGGGGCTCGACCGTCGGCGAGGTGCTGCGCGCCCTTACCGGCGAGTACCCCGAAACCGCCGGACAGCTCTTCGGCGCCGACGGCGACCTCAACCGCTACGTCAACGTCTATCTGAACGACGAGGACGTGCGGGTGTTGAGCGGGCTCGAGACCGCGGTTTCCGACGGCGACACCGTCGTCATCCTGCCGGCGATGGCCGGCGGTTGCTGAGCTTCGGCGCCTCGCCCATCTGGGCCAGCAACGCGACCATTCCGAGGCGCTCCGCGGCTCGTTCGGCCTCGGCGAGAAGCTGCCCCGCCCGCTCGGCGTCGCCTTCGCGTCCGCGTGCGGCAAGCGCCTTGGCCAGCTCGTAGCGCGAGCGGGCGAGCCAGGGCAATGCGCCGCCCTCCTGGTTCAATCCGACCGCCTCCTCGAGGCGCTCGACCGCGTCGTCGGCGCGACCGAGCCGCGCGGCGACCATTCCGAGGTAGTGGGCGCTCGTCCCCCCGTACGCGGAAGCGCCGCCGATCGCGATCGGCCGGTTGCCGTAGGGGGCGAGCAGCCTCTCGACCTGCTCCATCCGCTCGACGTCGTCGAGCGCCTCGGCGGTGAGTGCCAGGAAGCCGAGCGCGCCAAGCCGGGTCGCGTCGTCGGGGATCGCGGCGAAGTCGTCCGTGGCGAGCTCGTCGAGGAGCTCGGCCGCCTCCTCCCGCTTGCCGAGCCGGCTGAGCAGGAAGGCCAGCGCGACCCGCCATGCGGCGACCGTCTCGTAGATCGCGGCGAGCTCGCGGACGGGCCCCTCCAGCTCGTCGAGGCGGTTCTGCTCCCAGCGCAACGCGAACAGCTCAACGCCGGAGGACTGGACCGCGTTGGCGGATCGGGAGAGCGCACCCAGCTCGAGCACGTCGGCGGCGAGGCCTTCGGCGTCGCCAAAGCGACCCTCCATCAAGGCTCGCATCGCTTGAAAGGCGTGACTGTGGATCTGGCCGGGCGGCTGCTTCATCTGGTCGGCGAGGCGGGCGTGCTCGGCGATCGCGAAGTCCAGCTCGGTGAACCTGCCGAGTTCGAGCGAGACGATCACCCGCAGCGCAAGCGCCTGCATTTCCAGGTCGCGGTCGCGCAGCTCGCCCGCCAGCGTCGCCAGCTGCCTGGTGAGCTTGGCTCGCTCGTCGAGGCCTTCCGGCCCGGAGCGGGCGTGCCAGCGGCCGATCAGCGCCGCGGCAAGCGCCTCCTGATCGCCGGCGGCGCGCGCGAGGTCGAGCGCCTCGGTGCTCTTGACGTCGGCCTCTTCGGCGCGGCCCGCGAACTGGAGAGCGGCGGCGAGCCGGGCCAGCAGGCGAATCCGCAGCGTATCGGGCAGTCCCTTCTTGGCGAGGACCGAGCGGAGCAGGTTGATCGCCTCGGCGTCGTGCACTCCGTAGCGCTGCCAGCCGAATCCGCCGAAGCCGAGCACGGCCCGCCCCAGCGCCTCGGGGTTGTCGGTGGCGCCGGCGATCCTCGTCGCCCGTCCGAAGGTCTCCCGCGAGGCGCTCACGTCGCCGGCTCGCCACTCGGCTTCGCCCAGCGCGATCAACAGCTCGCAACGCAGGCCCTCGTCGACGTTGTCGATCGCGTTCAGCGCCGAGAGGGCGGCGCCGTAGTGGGTGACGGCCTCCTCGAAGGCCAGGCCTCCGAGCGCGCCGGCGCCCGCCCGGACGCAGTATTCGAGCGCCTTCGGCGCGGCCGACGGGCCGGCTCCGGCGTAGTGGCGAGCGAGTTCCGCGACGTGGCGGGGATCGCTGCCGTGACGGCGTTCGAGCGCGTCGGCGACCTTGCCGTGGAGCATCGCCCGGCGGCGCTTCGGAATGCCCGCGTAGACCGTCTGGCGGAAGAGCGCGTGGGAGAACGCGTAGTGGTCGAGGGTGCCCGGCACGTCGGCCAGCAGGCTGGCCGCGACGGCGGCCTCCAGCGCGTCGGTCACCCCCTCCGACGGGCGGTCGCCCACGTCGACGATCAGCTCCGCCTCGAACTCTCGCCCGATCACCGAGGCGATTTCGAGCAGCCCCTCGACTCCCGGCCCCAGCTCGCCGATCCGGTGCGCCACCGACTCGCGCACCAGCTCGGGTATGCCGCGCGCGTAGACCGCCTCGCGGCCCTTGAGAACCTGTCCAGGCTCGCCGTCCACGGGGCCGATCTGGTTGACCAGGGCCTCGATCAGGAAGGGGTTGCCGCCGGTCTCTGCGCGAATCGTCTCGGCCAGCTCTGGTTCGCGGTCGCCACCGCGCAGGGACGCGACCAGCTCGACCACCTCCGCCTGGCTGAGGCCGCTGAGGCGCAGCCGCTCGAAGAGCCGCTCCCGTCCGAGGTCGGCGAGCGTTTCCGCCAGGGCCGGGCTGGGCTCTGTCTCGCGGTAGGTGGCCAGCACCATCAACCCCCCGTCATGGGCGGAGCGGGCGATGTGGCGCAGCATCAGCAGGGAGCCGGGGTCGGCCCACTGCAGGTCGTCGATCACGAGCAGCGTCGGGTGTCGTCCCGCAATCGCTGCAAGGGTCCCGGTCACCGCGTCGAAGAGGCGATCACGAGCCACCTCGCCGTCGGCGGACGCCGAGCCCGGCAGCTGGACGGAGATCTCGGGAACCAGGGAGGCAAGGACCGACGCGTTTGGCCCGAGGTCCCGCTCCAGGTCGGCCGCGGCCGTGTTGATGGTCCAGTGACGCAGAGCTTCGATGAACGGCTGATAGGTGAGGGTCGCCTCTTCGTCGGCCCGGCCGTAGAGGACCGTGGCCCCGGCGCCGTGCGCGCGTTGAGCGAACTCGGTGACCAGTCGGGTCTTGCCCACGCCGGGATCGCCGCCGACCAGGACGATGTGGCGGGTTCCGCCTTGCGTCTCCTTCCAGAGCCCGGAGAGGAAAGCCATCTCCTCGATCCTGTTTACGAACGGGACGCTTCGCCGCGGCGACAGCCAGCTGGGGAGGGGGAGGGCGTCGGTTCCCTCTCCGAGGGCCACGCGGGGGCTTGTCTCGGGCTGAGCCTCCGCCTCGGCCCGCCCCATACGGTCGCCGCTAAGCAGTTTGCGGTGCAGCGCCTGGATTTCGGTACCGGGGGCGCTGCCGAGCTCCCTGGCCAGCAGTTTGCGCAGGTCGTCGTAGGTGCGCAGCGCCTCGGCGGTGTTGCCGGAGGCGACCAGGGCGCGCATCAGGTTGAGGTATCCGGACTCGCGGAAGGGGGCGGCGCGTATCAGGGCACGGGCTGAGCGCTCGGCTCCGGCCAGCTCCGACCCGCCCAGGCCGACCCCGGCCCGGGCGATCACCTCGCGGGCTCGCAGCTCGAGCTCTTCGAGCTCATGCCGCACCTCTTCCACCCAGGGAGCCTCGAAGCCGGCCAGGAACGGTCTTCCGGCGATGTTCAGGGCGATATGAGCGTGGGCCCAGGCGTCCTTCCAGTCGCTCGCCTTGAGCGCCGAGTCGGCGACTCGGATCGCCCGCTCGGCGGCCTCGATGTCGATCCAGGTGCCTTCGGGGAGTCGCAGCTCGACCGTGTCGCGGCCGGCCAGCGCCTCGGGGCCGAGGGCGCTGCGGAGGCGCGAGAGCTGGGTGCGCAGCGCCGCCGCCGGGTCGATCGGCGGGTCCTCGGGCCAGATCGCCCCGATCAGCTCGTCGCGGCTGACCGGGCGGCCGCGGTTGAGGACGAGGTAGGCGAGCAGCACTCGACCCTGGCGCCCGCGGAGGGCCGGAGTGACGTGCCGACCCTCTACGTCGGCCTTGAGGCGTCCGCACAGCTGAATGCGAGTCGTGCCCGCTTCGGAAGGGGGCATCGACGGAAACGATACGGAAACGCTGTCATGACGGAAGGGCAACACTCTGAGTGCAAGATCGGCTCCGATGCCAGGCAACTTGACAGTTGGGGCTCAAGCCTCACAGCTTGCGCTCCGATGTGAATGCGGAACGATCGTGATCGCACACGGAAAACAGCGCTTGGTCGAATTGGCACGACTCCACTTCGGAGAGTTCCACCCCGACCTCGGGGCCGACGTGCCGGCAGACCTGATTTTGGCAATGGCAGAAGAGAAGGAGATCCAGCAACAGTGACTTCCACCCGCAACATCAGAACCGGCCTTCGCGCGGCATTCGCGGTCGCGGCGCTTGCAGCCGCGTTCGTTCTGCCGACTCAGGCCATGGCTACGACCGACTGCTCCAACGTGGGGTCCGATCCCACCCAGGCCCAGTACTGCTCGCCCACCCAGGGTGGCGGCAGCGAGGGGACCTCGAGCTCGGGCACCGCGCAGAGCTCGGGCACCGCGGGGGTTTCGACCTCCTCGGGCTCGGGCGGCTCGTTGCCCTTCACCGGTCTCGACCTGGCCGCGCTGCTGGCCGTCGCCGGCGCCCTCACGGCCGCCGGCTTCGCGCTGCGACGCCTCTCCGGGCCGAGCAAGAGCTGAGGGCCCAGGAGGGCTGAAGCAATGGGCGGCAAGAAGACCTTTCCCCACCTGACGGCGCTGCGCGCGCAGCGCCTACTGGGGATTTCGGCCTTCGGCGTCGCCCCCGCCGCCGCCGCCGGCCTGATGGCCGGCGGCCATCTCGGCAGCGCCGGGCTCGGCGTGCTCGTCTTCGGCTCGATGCTGGCAACCAGCTGGCTGCTGGAGCGTGAGCGCTACCCGTTGCACCTGATGCCGCTGGCGGCTTTCGCGATCCGTGCCGCCGTTCCGGTGATCGGCACCGCGCTGGCCCTGGCGACCTTCGCGCTCGTCGGCCGGCCGGAGCCCGCGAGTGAGATGGTCGCTCCGGTCATCGGCGCCTGGATCGTCACCGCCTTCGCGGCGTGGTGCACCGTGCGCTTCGAGGTCTCGCGCCGGATTCGCGTCGCCGTGATCGGCTCGCCGGGCCTTGCGATCGGCCTGTCGGATGAGTTGCGCTCCGCCGGCATTCGCTCCTACGAGGTGGTCGGCTGGGTCGACGGCGACCAGCCGACGACGGAGCGGGCCGAGGGCGGGCCGAGACGGCTCGGCTCCCTCGACCAGGTGCGCCAGGTCGTCAAGCGCCACGCGATCGACCTCCTCGTCCACTCGACCGGCCCGTCGGCCGAGGACGCCGAGCCTCGTCACTCCCGCCTCGAGGTCTTCGAGCGGGTGGCGGCGAGCTGCCTCGACCTGCCGGTGCGGCTGATCGAGGCGAGCCAGCTCTACGAGGACCTGCTCGGCCACGTCCCGCTCGGGCAGTCGAATTCCGCCTGGTTTCAGTACCTGCTCCACCCTCGCTACAAGGGCAGCTCGCCGGCCTCCAAGCGCGTCTTCGACCTGGTCGTCGGCAGCGCGATGCTGATCGTGATGGCGCCTGTTCTGGGCGCCTTCGCGATCGTCGTCAAGCTCACCGACGGCGGGCCGATCCTCTTCCGCCAGCGCCGGGTCGGGGAGGGGGGCCGCGAGTTCTCGATGCTGAAGCTTCGCTCGATGCGGGTCACCGCCGAAAGCGACGGCGCTCGCTGGTCTGAGGCCGAGGACCAGCGGGTCACCGCGGTCGGCCGGATCATGCGGCGCCTGCACATCGACGAGATGCCGCAGCTGTGGAACGTGTTGCGCGGCGAGATGACGCTGATCGGCCCCCGTCCGGAGCGCCGCGAGCTGATCATCGAGCTGGAGCGCCAGCTCGCCTACTACGACCGCCGTCACCTGGTCAAGCCGGGGATCGCCGGCTGGGCACAGGCGCGCTGCGGCTACGGCGGCTCCGAGGAGGGCACCGGCTGGAAGCTCTGCCACGACCTCTTCTACCTCAAGCATCGCTCGGTCTACTTCGACTCGCTGATTCTCTTGGAGAACGTGCGGGTCGCGCTGCGCAGCGGCGTCCAGTTCGGCGTCCGCGCTCCCCAGGAGCAGTTCATCCTCGGGAACCCGCACCAGGTCCGCGGCTGATTCGGCCAAGACGCGCCCACGCCGGCGCTCGCCGTCCCTATACTTTTTGAAGTACAGGCGGATCAGCGGAGATGCTCCACGACGAACTTCTCAACCGGCCCTGCGGGGGACGCTTCGGCAACATCGTCGAATCGATCGGCAACACCCCGCTGGTCGAGCTGCCGCGCCTCTCGCCGAAGCCCGAGGTGCGGATCTACGCGAAGCTCGAAGGCCGCAACCCGACCGGGTCGGTCAAGGACCGCGTCGCCAAGGCGATGATCGAGGCGGCCGAGGCCGAGGGCCGGATCGCGCCGGGGCAGACGATCCTCGAGCCGACCTCCGGCAACACCGGCATCTCCCTGGCGATGATCTGCCGGCGCAAGGGCTATCCGCTGAAGGTGGTGATGCCCGACAACGTCACCGAGGAGCGCACCCAGCTACTGCGGATGTACGGGGCGGAGATCGTCTACTCCGAGGGCGCCAAGGGGTCCAACGGCGCGGTCGAGCTGGCCCTGGAGATGGCCGGCGACCCCGGCTACTACATGCCCTACCAGTACGGGAACGAAGCCAATCCCCGCGCCCACTACGAGGGCACCGCGGTCGAGATCCTCGACGAGCTCGACGAGGTGGCCGCCTTCGTCGGCGGGCTGGGGACGGGCGGCACCCTGATGGGCAACGGGCGGCGGCTGAAGGAGGCCAACCCCGAGACGCTTGTCGTCGCGGCGGAGCCGATGCAGGGGGAACTCGTGCAGGGGCTGCGCTCGCTCGACGACGGCTTCATCCCTCCGATCATCGACCTC
The DNA here is from genome assembly GCA_963702055.1 of uncultured Solirubrobacterales bacterium. Taxonomy (GTDB): domain Bacteria; phylum Actinomycetota; class Thermoleophilia; order Solirubrobacterales; family 70-9; genus CAWINX01. The sequence goes on from OY969702.1 coordinate 80,581, forward strand.
TCGATCCTCGACCGCAAGATCATGGTCTCCAACCGCGACGCGATCGTCTGGACCAAGAAGCTGCTCGAAGAGGAGGGCGTCTTCGCCGGCGTCTCCTCCGGCGCGATCGCCGCGATCGCCGTGCGGATCGCGGGTGAGCTGGACGGCGGCAACGTCGTCTTCCTGATTCCCGACGACGGCTGGAAGTACCTCTCCTCGGGCGTCTACACGAAGCCGATCGAGGAGCTCGAGGGGATCGATTCCACCGTCTGGTGGTAGTTCCGCCATGCGCATAGCGCAGAGCCTGATCGACGAGCTCATTGCTCATGCCCGCGAGGACCTTCCGAATGAGTGCTGCGGCATGCTCGGCGGTCGTGACGGCGAGGCCACGACCGCGATCCGCGTCGCCAACTCGGCGGCGAGCCCGCTGCGCTACGAGATGGACCCGCAGGAGCAGTACAACGCCCTCAAGGCGATCGAAGAGGACGGGGGCGAGCTGCTGGCGATCTACCACTCCCACACCAAGAGCGCCGCCTATCCGTCCCAGACCGACGTCAACCAGGCCGTCGCCTGGCCCGACCAGGTCTACGTGATCGTCTCCCTCGCCGACCGCGATGCGCCCGACGTGAAGGCCTACTGGCTCAAGGACTTGAAGATCGCCGATGCCGAGATCCACATCTCATAGCGGCAGCAGTGCTGATTTCACCGACTCACACGATGGCGGCACCGGCTCGCGCGAGGACAACGAAGGCGGCGGCGGGGGCGGTGGTGGCGGCAAGCTGGTCAAAGTCGCCTTTGCCCCCAATCTGGTGGAAGCCGAAATGATCCAGGGGCTGCTCTCCGAGCACGGCATTCCCAGCCTGCTGAAACGCGGCCCCGGCTTCGACGTACCGGAGTTCATGCCGGTCGGGCCCCGTCAGGTGTTCGTCGACGAGGGGCAGGCGGCGATGGCGCGAGAAGTGCTCAGGGGAACCCCGGGCGAGGGCTAGGCGGCTCCGGCCTGACCATCGCCCGCAGGTAGCCACGCCAGGCGTCCTCGATCTCGCCGATGCGCGCTTCGAAGGCGGCTTCCAACGTTCGCACGGCGCCGCCGGGCTGCAGTCGCAGCGCCAGCTGCTCGCAGGCTTCGGGGCCGCGCTCGGTCTCCAGCAGGTCGAAGATCGTGCCGCCGAGGAGCACCGCGTCACGCCGCGACGGCGGGAAGGAGGGGCGCGAGCTCTCGTGCAGGCGCCGGATAACCGCGGCCCTGTAGAGGCCGACCTGGCGCGAAAAGTACTGGGCGGCGCCCTCCACGAGCCAGGCCCACCCCAGGTAGCGGGCGAAGCGCCTCGGCGTCCAGGAGGGGGGGAGGTCCGGGTTGTTGGCGGCGACCACCAGTTGCGCGTAGAGGCGCTCGGCGGTGCCGCGCAGCGCCTCGCGCGAGTCCTCGCCGGCGGCGCGGCGCTCCATGTGGGGGTCGTTGAGCACGTGCAGCTCGGTGGCCATCGCCCAACCGGCCAGGTAACGGCGCCCGGCCGGGGCCGCCGACCAGCGCGCCGCGGGGAGGAACGGGTGCGCCATCGTGAGCCAGGACGGGTGGGTGTGGACGACGACGGTGACGCCGCCGGGCACGACCTCGAAGCGATCCTCGAGCCGCAGCCGCAGGTCCTCCATCCGGTCCAGCGTTCTCTCCGCGAAGGCGGAGTCGCCGCTGTCGTGGCGGGCGGTGAAGCTTAAGGACTCAGTCTCGACCCACGGCACAGTGGCCAGGGGCCCTTAGACCAGGAGCGGTTCGGCGTCGCCGCAGACGCTCTGAATCTCCTGCCGGGCGCGGTCGAACTCGTCATCGGCCATCACCGGCGTGCCCTCGAAGGGCAGCTCGCGGTCGATCTCGACCCAGGAGCGACAGCCGTGGTACTCCTCGCGGACTCGGACCGTGACCGGGCGCGGGATGCGATGGACCCGCAGCAGCAGGACGTGCAGCGGGTGACGCCGCTTCCAGTTGAGCCGCTTCTCGGCGTAGTCGGGGGTCCAGACGTAGAAGGGGGAGAGGCCGTCGAGCGCGCGGCGGTCGGTGATCGTGAAGTGGTCTGTGACCTCGGCCCAGGCGCGCAGGCGGACGCGGTCCGGCTGGGAGATGCCGCCGTCTTGGATCAGCGCCCTCGGGGGCGGCTCCTCGTCGGGCCAGACGCCCTCCTCGAGGGCGCGGCGCAGCTCCGGGTGATGAGACTCGCGCACCAGATCGTTCTGCTGGTGGTCGAAGGTGGGGTAGAGGAAGAAGCGCTCGTGCTCGAGCTCGAAGTGCTTGTTCTCCTCGCGGATGCCTCCCTTGCGGAGGGTGAGGAGCTGCTCGCCCTCGGCGAGCGCGCGGACCGTTACGGCCCATTCCTTAAAAGCGATCGGCATTTGAAATCTGTACCTGAGAAGGTCGGGTGATTCTTATGACTGGGGGAGTGACGCCTCGTGCCCTGCCCGGGCGGCGGACCCGCCCGAAGCGCGGATTCTAGACGAGGTCGGCCGAATCGCCAAATTAATCATTTTTTAGGCCCGCCGCCGCCCCCCGGCGTCTCGATTCTGAGTACGTCGCCGGGGCTTAGCGCGCCCTCCGCCTTGCCCGGGATCGGACGTCCGTTGAGGTAGTCGCGCCCCGGCGCGCCGTCGGCGCCGCCGTCGCGGCCGCGCGGGGGATGGCGGCGGCGCTCCGCGATCAGCGTGAAGCGCATCGGCGCCAGCGCCTCCAGCTCACGGACGATCCCGTCCCCGCCCGAATGCCCCCCCTCGCCGCCGCTGCCGCGGCGCAGCGACAGCTCGCGCACCCGCAGGGGGAATTCGGTCTCCAGCGCCTCGATCGGGGTGTTCAGCGTGTTGGACATCGCCACGTGGATCGCGCTCGGCCCGTCGGCGTCCGGGCAGGCGCCCTGGCCGCCGCCGAGGGTCTCGTAGTAGGTGAAGTCCTCGTTGGCGAGCGTCAGGTTGTTCATCGTCCCCTGGCCCTGCGCCGGCACCGGCCGGGCGCCGCCGAGCGCGGCGATCACCAGGTCGGCGATCCTGCTCGAGGTCTCGACGTTTCCGGCAGCCACCGCGGCGGGGAGCCGCGAGTTGACGAGACAGCCTTCGGGCGCGGTCACCTCGATCGGCCGGTAGGCGCCTGCGCAGGGCGGCGCGTCGGGGTCGGTGAGCGCCCTGACCGCGAAGGAGGCCGCCGATTTGGTCACGGAGAGGGGGCAGTTGAGGTTGCCGTCGACCTGCGGGTCCGTTCCGCCGAAGTCGAGGACGAGGCGATCCCCGTCGATCGTCGCGGTGACCCGCAGGACCACGTCCCGCCCAAACTCCGTTCCGCTGTTCCTTTGCCCCTCTATACCCGGCAAAGGAACAGCGGAACGGGTGTAGTCGTCCTCCAGGACGTCCTCGGCGGCGTAGGCGCCGTCGGGGAGGGCGGTGAGCGCGGCGCGGGTGCGGCGCTCGGCGTAGGCGAGGATCTCATCCATCCCCTCACGTAGCTGGGCGAGGCCGTATCGCTCTGCCAGCTCGGTCAGACGGAGCTCTCCGATCCGGTTCGCCGCGGCCTGGGCGCGAAGGTCGGCGAGGCGTTGGCGGGGAAAGCGCATCTGTGCGGCCAGTCGCTCCAGCGCGTCGTCCGTTGCCGGAGTCGGGGGGATCACTACCCCCTCTTCGGCCAGTGTCCGCGAGCCGGCGGGCATGCTGCCCGGGGTCGGCCCGCCGACATCGGCGTGGTGGGCGCGGCAGGCGGCGAAGCCCAGCAGCTCGCCGGCGGAGAAGACCGGTGAGATCAGCGTTATGTCGGGGAGGTGGGTGCCGCCCCGGTAGGGGTCGTTCAATATCCAGGCTCGGCCGGGGGCCTGTCCGAGGTCGATTACGGCGGCGACCGCGTCGGGCATCGAGCCGAGGTGGACGGGGATGTGCTCGGCCTGCATCACCAGTTCTCCCGCAGCGTCGAAGAGGGCGGTGGAGCAGTCGTGACGCTCCTTGATGTTGGCCGAGTAGGCGGAGCGGATCAGGGTCGCGCCCATCTCGTCGCAGGCGGCGCGGAGGCCTCCGACCAGAACCTGGAGGGTGACGGCGTCGATCCCGCTCATCGCCGAGTCTCCGCGTGGATCGTCCCAATTTCGTCGACCTCGCTGTGCCAACCGGGCGGCACGACGAAGGTGGCCTCGGGCAGCTCGAAGATCACCGGGCCTTCGGCCAGTAGCCCCGCCGCCGGCTCGCCGCGCAGCACCGGAGTTTCGGCCCACGTGCCGTCGAAGAGCACCCGTCGCGCGCTCTCCTCCAAGTGCCCGGCGGGCGCCGCGGCGAGGCGTGGCTCGGGGCCGGGCGCGACCAGCGCCAAGCGGATGTCGACCAGGACGACCGCGCCCTCGGGGTCGCGGTGCCCGTAGCGCTCCTCGTGGACCTGCTCGAAGCGCTCGCAGAGGTCCGCCGGGTCGGGCCGGGTTCCTCCCGGCACCGACAGCTCAAAGGCCTGGCCCGCGTAGCGCATCTCGTACACCACCTCGGGCTCGGCTTCGTCCATGCTCCCGTCCAGCTGCGCCAGGAGTTCGCTCACCTCCGCCGCGATCCGCTCCGCGCTGAGGTCGGGGCCGCTCAGCATCACCGTTCGGGCGGTGTCGCGACGGCGCTCCGAAGCGCAGAGCCCGAGCGCCGAGAGGACCCCTCCCGCCCGGGGGCAGAGGATCCGGTCGATGCCGAGCTCGGCGGCGATGCCCGCGGCATGCATCGGACCGGCTCCGCCGAACGGGAGGAGCGCGAAGTGACGGGGGTCGATCCCCCGCTCGACCGTGACCACTCTCAGTGCTCGCACCATCTCCTGGTTGGCGACGCGGACGATGCCCTCGGCGGCCTCCAGCTCGTCGAGACCGAGCGGAGCGGCGAGGGTGGCGATCGCCGCGTGAGCCGCGCCGGCGTCGAGGGAGACCCCGCCGGCCAGGCTCGAGTCGGCGGCGAGGTTCCCCAGGATCAAGTTCGCGTCGGTCACGGTCGGCTCCCCGCCGCCCTGCCCGTAGCAGGCTGGGCCGGGCGCGGCGCCCGCCGAGCGCGGCCCGACCCGCAGCGCCCCGCCGGGGTCCTGCCAGCCGATCGAGCCGCCGCCCGCGCCGACCGTGTGCACGTCGACCATCGGCAGCTGGATCGTCCGCCCGCCGATCCGCCGGGAGTCGGTGCGCCGGACCACGCCTCCTTCGACCACGCAGACGTCGCAGGAGGTTCCGCCCATGTCGAAGCCGAGCGCGTTGCCGTCGCCGCAGAGGCGAGCGATCAGGCCGGCTCCCACCGCTCCAGCGGCGGGCCCCGAGAGGACGCTCCAGGCCCCGGACTTCGCCGCCTCCGCGGCGCTCGCGACTCCGCCCGAGGACTGCATGACGAGGGGTCGCGGCAGTCCCGCCCGCTCTGCCGCCTCGCCGAGCCGATCCAGGTAGCGCCCCAGCAGCGGGGAGAGGTAGGCGTCGATCACCGTGGTCGAGCAGCGCTCGAACTCGCGGAAGCGCGGCAGTACCTCGTGCGAGGCCGAGACGTGGACGCCGGGCAGCTCGCCGCGCAGCCGGGAGGCGATGCGCTGCTCGTGCGTGGGGTCGAGGTAGGAGAAGAGCAGGCAGACCGCGACCGACTCGGCCCCCCCGGCGCGCAGCAGCTTCGCCAGTCGCCCTGGCTCGTCCTCGCCCAGGGGCTCGATCGTCCCGGTGGGGCCGATCCGCTCGGTCGCTTCGAATCGCAGTGCCTCGGCGACCAGCGGCGCCGGCTTGGGGGAGCAGAGTCGGTAGAGGTCGGGGCGGTCCTGGCGGCCGATCTCGAGCAGGTCGGCAAAGCCCCGGGTGGCGACCAGCGCCGTCCGCGCGCCGCGCTCTTCGAGCAGGGCGTTGGTGCCAACCGTCATCCCGTGGGAGAAGGAGTCGACCGTGGCGGCCTCGGCGCCGGCCCGTCCCAGCACCTCCTCGATCGCCGTCATCACCCCCGCCGTTTCCTCGCCCGGGGTAGTCGGCGTCTTTGCCGTATGGACTCGCGGCCCGTCGACGAGGACGGCGTCGGTGAAGGTTCCTCCTACGTCGACTCCGAGCAGCACGGCTTCAAGCTACCGCCACCCCTCGCGGCGGATCTCTCCGTCGGCCGCGAGCACGAGATGGATGCCGTCGAGCTCGTGGTCGATTCCCGGGAAGTCGGCGCGCAGGTGCCCGCCGCGCGACTCGCGGCGCTCCAGCGCGCAGGCGGCGATCGCGCGGGCGAGCGGGTAGGGGTCGGTGCTCAATTCGCTGAGTGGCTCCGGGCGGCGCAGCGGCCCGGCGAGGCGCCAGACCGCGTCGCGGGTCGCTTCGGTCGGCGGGTCGAAGCGCCACTCGGGGAAGACCGGCGGCCCGCTGGGGGGAGGCTCCGCCAGTGCCGCCGCCGCGGCGCGGCCGCCGAACACGAAGCACTCGCTGAGCGAGTTGGAGGCGAGCCGGTTGGCACCGTGCAGGCCCGTGCACGAGCACTCGCCGACCGCGAAGAGACCGGGGAGGGAAGAGCGCCCGTGGAGGTCGACGGCGATCCCGCCCATCACGTAGTGGGCGGCGGGCGCGACCGGAACCGGCGCCGTCCGGGCGCTCAGTCCCGCTTCCTCCAGGGAGGCGAAGATGCTCGGGAAGCGGATCGGGTCGACCGGGCGCAGGTCGAGCAGGACGTGGGCGGAGCCGTCGGCCTCCATGCGATCGAGGATCGCCGCCGTCACGGCGTCGCGGGGGGCGAGCTCGTCGGTGAAGCGGCGCCCGGAAGCGTCCAGCAGCGTCGCTCCCTCGCCGCGCACTGCCTCGGTGATCAGGAGCCCGTCGAAGTGGGTTCCGGGGAGGGCCAGCGCGGTCGGGTGGAATTGACAGAACTCAAGGTCGACGAGGTCGGCCCCGGCCGCCTGGGCGAGGACAGGGCCGGCGCCGATCGCCCCCCACGGGTTGGTGGTGCGACGCCACAGCGCCGCCGCTCCGCCGGTCGCGAGGACGGTGGCCGCGGCGCCGATCGCCCCGGCCTCGGTCAGCACTCCGCCGCAGCGCTCTCCGTCCCCGCAGAGGGCCAGCGCTGAGCTGCTCTCCCGCACCTCGATGCGGTTCTCGGCGGCGACCATCGCCGCGAGCTTCGAGGAGATTTCGTGCCCGGTCTGACTGCCGCCGGAGTGGACGATGCGGCGGCGGGTATGGCCGCCTTCCAGGCCGAGGTCGAGGTCGCCGGCCTCGTCAAGGTCGAAGAGGACGCCTCGCTCGCGCAGTTCCTGTACCGCCGCCGGGGACTCCTCGACCAGCACCTTGACGGCAGACGGCCGACACAGCCCGCGGCCCGCGGCGATCGTGTCGGCGGCGTGTCGCTCGGGGGAGTCGCCGGGCTCCAGTGCCGCCGCGAGCCCGCCCTGGGCCCAGAAGCTGGCGCTCTGGGAGAGCGGCGTCCGCGAGACGAGGCAGACGGAGCCGCCCTCCTCGGCCGCGCGCAGCGCCGTCCATAGGCCCGCCGCGCCGCCGCCCACGACGACGACGTCGAACTCACTTCGCGCGGTTATCGCCGCTCCGCCTCCCGGCGGATCGAGTCGACCTGACCTCGCAGCCAGGCGGCGGCCGATTCGCGGGCTCGCGCCTCGGCGTCGGGAAGGGCGCTCTCGGCGGCCTCGGCGCGGCGTTCCGCTTCCTCGACTCGTCGCTCGGCGGAATCGGTTTGCGCTTCGATCTCGCTGAGGCGCTCTTCGGCGGCGGCGATCGCCTTTCGCTTCGCCTCCCGTTCACCGTTGATTGCCTCGGCGTGCGCGGTTCGCAGACGTTCGAGCTCCTCGGCGTGGGTGGTTCGCAGCTCCTCGAGCGCCTCGGTCCCGCGGCGCCGCTCTTTTTCGAGGTCCTCCTCCAGAGCGTGCACCTCGGCGATCGCACGGTCCTCCGCGGCAGTCGCCGACTCGGCCGCCTCCCTGAGCCGGCGCTCGGCTTCCTCGATCCGCTCGTCGAAGCCCGTTGCCCTCGTCTTGCCGGTTTCCTCAGTCAACGCGCCCCCAATCTATTACTGAGGACGCCGCGGTAGGCCTCGACCACCCGCTCGGCCATCCGCTCGGCTGAGAGCGACGCGGCCCGGCCTGCTCCCTCCACGCGTGGGTCGGAGGCCTCGAGGTGTGGGCGGGCGACGGTCGCCCAGGTCGAGGTGTCGTAGGGCGCGCAAAGTGTTCCGGCGAGGCCGGCAAGGGCGTAGGGCGCGATCCCAACCGGGGTGGAAAGAACGGCCACGTCGCAGGCGAGCGATTCCAGGCAGATCAGCCCAAAGCCCTCGTAGTCGGAGGTGACGAGGACCGCGTTGGCCGCGTTGATCCAGAGCGGCATCTGCTCGGGATCGATCCCGCCCCCGGTCAGCAGCTCGGCCTCACAGGCGGCGGCGAGGTCGACCGCCCGCTCGCCCCGCTTCTCGGGACGCGCCGGGTTGGCGGGAAAGAGGAGGTAGCGGCCGTCGGGATCGAGACCCAGCGCGCGTCGCGCCTCGGCTCGCGGGATCGAGCGGAAGCGGCCGACGTCGACCCCACAGGGCAGCACCGCCGAGCCGGGGACCGATGGCAGTCCCGGCCTGTCGTTCTCCGTCTCGAAGAGCGCCCGCGAAGCGCCCGCCACGAGGTCGGCGCGCCAGGCCAGACGGCGTGACATCGGCCCGACCACGCCGTGGCGGACGTCGGTGCCGTGGAAGGTGACGACCAGCGGGTCGGCGCCGGCCAGCCGCGCGCACCATCCCGGCAGCCCGTAGTGGGCGTGGACGAGATCGAATCGCTCCCGCCGAAGCAGCTTGCGCAGCCGTCGCGTCGCCGGCATGTACTGGCGGGAGCCGGGGGGGAAGCTGAACACCTCGACCTCGACTCCGCGCTCCCGCACTGCGTCGACCTGGTCCCGGACCCAGCGTCCCCGCTGAGGAGCGGAGGCATCGGGCTCGAAGTTGGTGACGACCAGGACTCGCACGCGGTGAGGGTATCCCGCGTGGGTCGGCGGAAACGTGGGTAATCTCGATCTCGTGAGCGTCGCCGGTCTCGATCATGTGCAGGTCGCTGCGCCAACAGGGTGTGAGACCGAGGCACGTCGCTATTACGGCGATCTCCTTGGGCTCGTGGAAGTGGACAAGCCGGAGCCGCTACGCGCCCGTGGCGGGGCGTGGTTTCAACTGGGAGACCAGCAGCTGCACGTCGGGGTAGACGAGGCCTTTGAGCCCGCGCTGAAGGCTCATCCGGCGATTCGAATCACCGATCCCGCGTCCCTGGACGCCTTGGCCGAGCGGCTGACCGCCGCGGGCTTCCCGGTGATCTGGGACGACGCCCTTGCCGATGCTCGCCGGTTCTACTCCGAGGATCCATGGGGAAACCGCCTCGAGCTGCTCGCCAACGTTGAGATTTGACGGCCCGGGGGACCACCATACGGCGGTGCCAACGGGAGGACGCGCCGGCGGTCCTGGAGTTGTGGGCGCAGGCGCGAAGTGAGCACGCCGGCACGGCAGATCGCATGGAGGACGTCGAGAGTCTCCTCGCCGACTCTCCGGCCACCCTTCTGGTTGCCGAGCGCGAAGACGAGATCGTCGGCGCTCTTATCGCCGGGTGGGATGGATGGCGCGGGAACATGTACCGGCTCACCGTTCGCGACGGACATCGGCGGGAGGGCATCGCGCTCGCCCTGACCCGCGCCGGCGAGGACTATCTACGCCAGTGCGGGGTCGGTCGCGTGACCGCGCTGGTCGCCTTTGACGATGAGGTGGCAGGTGGCTTCTGGGACTCCGCCGGCTATCCGCTGGATCGAGAGATCGGTCGGCGAGTTCGCAACCTGCCCTGAAAGGGGGATCGGCGGAAAAGCAGGCAATCTCGCGTTCCGTGTCTGTTTAGTCAGTTTTCCGTCTCAGAGTTGTTGCACCGAGGTCTGGATCGGTATGTCGCGACCGCCGAGCATCGGCGCAAACCGCGACAAGGAGGCATCGATGGTCTATGCGCTTATGGGGTACATGCACGCCGCGATCGAGCGGCGGGCGCAGGCGATTCGCCGGCTGGCGGGCGAGGAACGGGGACAGGGGACGGTCGAGTACGTCGGCCTGATTCTGCTCGTCTCGCTGCTGATGGTCGGGATGGTCGCCGCGATGAAGGGGTTCAACGGCAAGCAGGGCACCGAGCTGGCCGACGTGATCGTCAACAAGATCAAGGAGGCGGTGAACAAGGTCAGCTTCAAATAGGTGGCGAGTGGCGGCGGAGAGAGGTCGCTCGACTCTCCGCCGTCGCCTGCTCTGAGAGACTGCGCCGATGCCAGCCAGTCGTAGCTATGACCGCGCTCCCGCCGACATCCGGCCGGTCACGATCGACCCCGGGTTCGTTGCCACCGCCGACGGCTCGGCGCTGATCTCGATCGGCAAGACGCGGGTGATCTGCACCGCCTCGATCAGCGATTCGGTGCCGCGCTGGATGCAGGGACGAGGAAAGGGCTGGGTGACCGCCGAGTACGCGATGCTGCCCGCCTCCACAGGCGATCGCAAGCAGCGCGACGTCTCGCGTGGCAAGCAGGACGGGCGCGGGGTCGAGATCCAGCGGCTGATCGGCCGCTCGCTGCGGGTCGTCGTCGACTTCGAGGCGATGGGGGAGCGCAGCGTCTACGTCGACTGCGACGTCCTCCAGGCCGACGGCGGCACCCGCTGCGCGGCGATCACCGGCGGCTACGTGGCGCTGAGCCAGGCTTTCCAGAAGCTGCTCGATGCCCGGGAGATCGAGGCGATGCCGCTGACCGGGTCGGTCGCCGCGATCAGCGTCGGCATGGTCGACGGCCGGGCGCTGTGTGACCTCGACTATGTCGAGGACTCGACCGCCGAGGTCGACGCCAACGTGGTGATGACCGGCGACGGGGGGTTGGTCGAGGTGCAGGCGACCGCCGAGCGCACGCCGCTCTCCCGCGCCTCGCTCGACGAGCTGCTCGGTTTGGCCGAGTCGGGGATCTCCCGCCTGCGGGAGGTGCAGGAGCGGGTCGGTTGACGACGCCCGGCGGGGGTTTCGTGGTCGCCACGCGCAACCCCCACAAGCTGCGCGAGCTGGCCGAGATCCTGCCCGGGGTGGCGCTGAGCGCTCTGCCGCCGGAAGTCCAGGTGCCTCCCGAAGACGGTGACAGCTTCGCCGCAAACGCCCTGATCAAGGCGAGGGCCGCCCATGCCGCCACCGGCGCAGCCTCGATTGCCGACGATTCCGGAATCGCGGCGATGGGGCTGGACGGTCGTCCCGGCGTCTATTCCGCCCGCTTCGCCGGCGAAGGGGCGAGTGACGAGGAAAACCTCGCCAAGCTCTTGCATGAGGTCGCCGCGGCCGGAGATGACCGTCGCGCCGCCTACGTCTGCGTCATCGCCGTGGTCGGCGAGGACGGCGAGGAGCTGACCTTCGAGGGTCGTTGCGAGGGCCGCTTGATCATGGAGCCCCGCGGCGAGGGGGGGTTCGGCTACGACCCCGCCTTCGTTCCGGACGGCACCGGCCCCGGCGACGATCGGACGATGGCCGAATTGACTCCCGCCGAGAAGAACGCGATCAGCCATCGCGGCCAGGCGGTCCGCCTGCTCGCCGCGCAGATCGGTCTCGCCTCCTTCGGGACCGCGCGATGATCCGGACCAAGAGCGGCGCGGCGGCGCTCTCGATTGCCTCCAACACCGTTCTGATCGCGATCAAGCTCGCCGCCGGGGCGATCACCGGCTCGATCGCGATCCTCACCGAGGCGGTCCACTCGCTGATCGACCTGATCGCCTCGGTCGTCGCCTTCGTCTCTGTTCGCAAGGCCGACGAGCCGGCCGATGTCGATCACCCTTACGGGCACGAGAAGGTCGAGAATCTGGCCGCCGCCGCCGAGGGCGTGCTGATCCTGCTCGGCGCGGGGATCATCGTCTTCGAGGCGACCCACCGGCTGGTCGTCGGCGCGACCGTCCAGAGCCTCGGGGTCGGCATCGTGGTGATGGGCGTCTCGGTGGTCGCCGACCTCGGAGTCTCGACCGTCCTTTCACGGCGGGCAAAGGCGGAGGACTCGGCGGCGCTGGAGGGCGACGCGGCTCACCTGCGCACCGACGCGCTCACCTCGCTGGGCGTCCTCGTCGGCCTCGCCATCGTCAAGGTCACCGGCAACGCCGCTTTCGACTCGATCACGGCGCTCGTCGTCGCGGCGGTGATCGTCGTCGCGGGGCTGCGGATTCTCAGGCGCTCCTCGGGCGTGCTGGTCGATGAGGCGCTGCCGGCGGCCGAGATGGACAGGATCGAAGCCGCGATCGCGGCGGCGCGGACCGCCGAGGTGGCCGGCTACCACAAGCTGCGCGCCCGCCGAGCGGGCGCCCGCCGCTACATCGACCTCCACGTCCAGTACCGCTCCGGAACCAGTCTCGAGCGCGCCCACGAGCTTGCCCACCGGATGCGCGACGAGATCGAAGCGGAAATCCCCCGCGCCGAGGTGCTGATCCACGTCGAGCCGGAGACCTCCTTCCGCGACCCGGGTGGTGAAAGCGGCCCCTACCGCGCCGGCTAATCCGCCGGTGCAACGTTTTGTCCCCGTAGTGGGGGGACAAAACGTTGCACCGGATCGAGCTATGGGCTGGGCAGGAGATTGACCGCTGCGGCGATGCCGACGGCGCCGACTGTGACCGAGTAGCCGGTGTAGCCGCTTACCGCGAAGAGCACGACGGCGATCGCGCAGACGACGACGACGACGATCCAGGAGGCGCGGGCAAGCGACACGCCCGGTATTTTCATCTAAATGGCCGACGACGTTTCCGCGGGGGTGGTTTTCGGCGAAGCTGCCGAGCGAGCGCTCGCCTTCCTCGCCGAGATGTCGCCGGACCTGCGGGGCGGCGCGATCCTCGGCTCCGACGGCGTCGTGCTGGCCGCGAGCGGGCACTCGGATCGCTGGGGAGAGGACGCTGCCGCGTTACTCGACGTCGCCGACCGGGCGGGCGAGGAGCCGGTCGAACAGGTCCACATCGCCACCGAGCAGGGCGAGGTCTTCGCGCTGCGCCACGCCGGCCTCTCCGCGGTCGCGGTGACCGAGCGCTTCGCCCTCGCCTCGCTGATGTTCTTCGACATGCGCCAGACGCTGCGTGACCTCGCCGCCGGCGGGAACGGGATCGGCTGATGCCTCCCAAGCCGCACCGCATCCTGCTCGACCGCGTCTCCGGCTACGCCGACGAGGCCGCCGCCTACATGCGCCGCCGCCGGATCGCCCGTCGCCCCTTCGCCCGCCTCTATTACCCCGGCGGTCGCAGCGGCGACCACGCGGCCGACTCGGCGGCGGGGGGTGAGCTGTTCGTCGCCGCGGGCCGCCTGATCGAGGTCGCCGGGAAGCGGCCGAAGCCATGAGCCTGATCGAGCCCGCGGTCGCCGAGCGCGTCCTCGCTCGGGCCCTCGCCTCGGGTGGCGAGTTCGCCGAGGTCTTCGCGGAGCGGCGCGGCGGGCTCTCGATCTCGATCGACGAGTCGCGGATCGAGGCGGTGCAGTCGGGCGCCGAGGAGGGAGCGGGGGTGCGGGTCCTCAGTGACGGCACCACCTACTTCGCCCATGTCGACGGTCTCGATCCCGCCGACCTCGAGCGCGCCGCCGCCGAGGCCGCCTCGGCGCTGCGGGGCGAGCGGGCGCAGCCGCGCCCCCTGCGCGCCGTCGCGACCACTCCACTGCCGATCGAGCGCCGCCCCGAGAACGTTCCCGCCGAGCGCAAGGCGGAGCTGCTGCGGGAGCTCGACGAGCGTGGCCGCGCTCAGGGCGGCGATGTCGTCCAGTTTTCCGCCTCCTACGCCGAGGCGCGCCGCGAGGTGACCGTCGCCAACTCCGACGGCCTGCTCAGCGGCGACGACCGCACCCGGGTGCGGCTCGGCGCCCAGGTCGTGGCCCGCCGCGCCGACGTCGTCGAGACCGGCTTCGAGACGCTTGGCGCCCACCGCGGCTTCGAGCTGCTCGACGGCGACCCGGCCCGGATCGCCGAGGGGGCGGCGCGCAAGGCGTTGACCCTGCTCGATGCCGACCCCGCGCCCGCCGGGTCGATGCCCGTCGTGGTCGGCGGCGGCTTCGGCGGCGTCCTCTTCCACGAGATGACCGGCCACGGGCTCGAGGCCGACCACGTCCAAAAGGGCGCCAGCGTCTACGTCGGCAAGCTCGGGGAGCAGGTCGCCAAGCCGCTGCTCAGTGCCTATGACGACGGTCGCCTGCCGGGGGAGTGGGGGAGCGGCGCGATCGACGACGAGGGCACCCCCTGTCAGAAGACGATGGTGATCGAGGACGGCCGTCTCACCTCGTTCCTCTACGACCGCATCCGCGCCGATCGCGACGGCGTCGCCTCGACCGGCAACGGGCGGCGGGAGAGCTTCCGCCACCTGCCGATCCCGCGCATGACCAACACCTACATCGCCCCCGGCGATGCCGAGCCGGAGGCGATGATCGCCGAGGTCGAGAGGGGCTTCTACGCCGTCTCCTTCGCCGGCGGCCAGGTCGACCCCGCGACCGGCGACTTCGTCTTTGGCGTCTCCGAGGGCTACCTGATCGAGGGCGGCCGGGTGACCAAGCCGTGCCGCGGCGCCACCCTGGTCGGCAACTGCCTCGACGCCCTCGCCGCGATCGACGCGGTCGGCAGCGACTTCGAGATGAAGACCGGCTTCTGTGGCAAGGGCGGTCAGAAAGTCCCGGTCGGCACCGGCCAGGGCCACGTGCGGATCGGTGCGCTGACCGTGGGGGGGACGCAGGTTTGACCGGGCTCGGCGAGGTCGCGAAGCGCTCCGTCGAGGCGGCGCTCGGGGCGGGGGCCGGCGACGCCGAGGCCTACGTCGCCGAGGACGCGGGCCGCGAGGTGCGGGTCCACGGCGGCGCGGTCGAGAGCCTCACCGCCGCCACCCAGCGCGGGGTCGGGGTGCGGGCCTGGATCGGCGGCCGCGCCGGTTACGCCTACGGCACCGACCTGACCGAGACGGGGGTCGCGGCGATCGCCGCCCGGGCCGCGGAAGCGGCGAGGGTCTCCGACGAAGACGAGTTCGCGGGCCCGCCTCGGCCCGAAGAAACGACGCCGAGCCTCGACGGCCTCCGCGACGCATCGATCGGCGAGTGGTCGGCCGGCCAGGTCGCCGAGCTGGCGCTCGCGGTCGAGCGCGCCGCGCTGGAGGCCGACTCGCGAATCGGCGGAGTCGAGCAGGCCGTCTACGCGGACTCCTCCGAGCGCGTCGCGATCGCCTCCTCGACTGGCGTCGCCGCCGAGTACGAGGCCTCCAGTTGCTACGCCTACCTGCAGGCGCTGGCCGAAGGCGACGGGGGGAAGGAAACCGGTCTCGGTTTCGGCTTGGCCCGCGGCCCCGCCGGCCTCGACCCCGCCGCGATCGGCCGCGAGGGCGCCGAGCGCGCCACCTCGATGATCGGCGCCGGCAAGCCCGCCTCTCGGTCCTGCCCCGTCGTCCTCGACCCCACCGTCGCCGCCAGCTTCGCCGGGCTGATCGGCGGGGTGCTGTGCGCGGACGCGGTGCAGCGCGGTCGCTCCCCCTTCGCCGAGCGGCTCGGCGAGGAGGTCGCCGGCGAGGCGCTGGTCCTGCACGACGACGGCCTCGACCCCGATGGCCTCGCCTCGGAGCCATTCGACGGAGAGGGCGTTCCGCGACGGCGCACCGCCCTGATCAAGGGCGGCAGGCTTCGCAGCTTCCTCCAAGACACCTACACGGGGCGCCGCGCCGGCGCCGCCTCGACCGGCAGCGCGGGCCGCGCCGGCTATCGGTCCCAGCCTTCGGTCGCGGCCTCCAACCTGATCATCGCCCCCGGGTCGCTCTCCTTCGACGGCCTGCTCGGCGAGGCGAGCAGCGGCGTCTACGTCACCGACGTCGCCGGCCTGCACTCCGGCGTCAACCCGGTCTCCGGCGTCTTCTCGGTAGGCGCCTCGGGACGCGAGATCTCCGACGGGGAACTCGCGGCCCCGGTACGCGAGTTCACGATCGCCGGCGACCTCGTCTCGATGCTGCGCGCCGTGCGTGGCGCGGGCGCGGAGGCCCGTTGGGTGCCGTTCGGGGGCTCGGTCAAGGCGCCGCCACTGCTGGTCGGCGAGATGACCGTCAGCGGTTCCTAGCCGTCTGTGCGTGAGTCAGCCGAGCCCGCTGTTAGATTGCGGCCGTCTTCAAACACCGAGGAGGAGCTTCGACGTGACTAAGGCTGAGTTTCTGGACCAACTGGCGAACGATGAGCGGCTGGGTAGCAAGAAGGCCGCCGGCGACGCCGTCGACGCCGTGCTGGACACGATCACCAACGCGCTGAGCGGAGGTGACGAGGTCAACTTCACCGGCTTCGGCAAGTTCCACGTCGCCGAGCGCGGCCCGCGCCAGGGGGTCAACCCCCGCACCGGCGAGCGGATCACGATCCCGGGCGGCAAAGTGCCGCGCTTCTCCGCCGGCTCGGCGCTGAAGACCAAGGTCAAGGGCTGAGCTAGCCCTGAAGCCTTTTGCGGATCGGCTGGCGGCGCTCGTAGATGAGCGCCGCAGCCAGATCTGTCTCGGCCTCGACCCCGACCCGGCAAAGCTGGGCCCGGAGGGGGAGGCCGCCGCGGCCGGCGCCGAGGACGCGCCGGCCGCTTTGCGTGCCGGGGCCGCGGTCGCGGCCCACTGCCTGGCGTTGATCGAGCGGGCCGGGCCGGCCTGTGTCGCGGTCAAGCCCCAGCTCGCCTGTTTCGAGCGACTCGGCCCGCCCGGCTGGGCGGCGCTCGAGGAGGTCTGTGAGGCGGCGCGGGGGGCGGGGCTGCTGGTGGTTGCGGACGGCAAGCGAGGCGACGTCCCGGTCACCGCCGCCGCCTACGCGCAGGCGCTGGTCGGCGAGACGCCGACGCCCTGGGGGCCGGTCTCCGGCCTTGGGGCCGACGCCTTCACCGCCAACCCGCTGCTCGGCGCCGATGCCCTGGAGCCGCTGGTCGAAGCCGCCGCCGCGAGCGGGGCGGGGGTCTTCGCGTTGGTTCGCACCAGCAACCCCGGGGCAGCCGACCTCCAGGACCTGCCCGCTCCCGAGCGGCCCCTGCACGAACGGCTCGCCGTCCTGGTCGACGAGCTCTCGGAGCGCCTCCTCGGCGAGGGCGGCCTCAGCGGCATGGGGGCGGTGACGGGCGCGACCGAGCCCGAGCACCTGGCCCGGCTCCGCGAGCTGATGCCGCGCTCGATCTTCCTCATCCCCGGGGTCGGCGCGCAGGGCGGGCGGCCGGAGTTGCTCGGCGCGGCGTTTACGGCGGGACCTGCATCCGGGCTGGTGGCGGCGTCTCGCGGCATCGCCGCCGACCCCGACCCCGAGGCCGCCGCGGAGCGCCTGCGGGACGCCGTTTGGGAGATTTCGACCAGGTAAAAGCGCTCTGAGCGGCTATACGATCAGCGACGCTCATCCGATCATCCGGTCCGTCCCATGCAGAAACGTTCCACAGCCCCCGCTCGGGCCGTCGCCCTGGTCGCCCTCGTGGCGGCCTTCCTGGTGCTGATCGTCGTCGTGGCGAACTCGCTCGGCGGTGGTGGCTCGACCGGCTCCGGGGGGACCACCTCGAGCACCACGACGATTCAGAAGAAGAGGAAGGTCCCGACCAAGGCGGTCTACGTGGTCCAGAGCGGCGACACCCTGACCTCGATCGCTCACAAGACGGGGGTATCCGTCGTGCGAATCCAGGACCTCAATCCGAACGTCGACCCTCAAATCCTCATCTCGGGAGAAAAACTCAAGCTGAGGTGACCCGCAGCGCTTGCAAGGCGTTGCTGCTTGCCACGATCCTCGCCCTTGCCGGGGGTGGCGCTGTAGGGGGGCCCACCCCTGAGGAAGCTTTAGCTACCGCAGGGGGTGGGGGGTCCCCTGCAGCGACAGGACCCGCGGCAAGGGCGCCGGCGACGCCCAAGCTAGAGGCTCGCGCCTGGGCGTTGGTCAACGCTGACAACGGCAGAGTGCTCGCGTCGCACGCGGGGCACCAGCGCCTGCCGGTTGCCAGCACGACCAAGCTGATGACCGCCTACGTGGCGCTGCGGGACCTGCCGCTCGATCGGGTCGTGCGAGTGTCTCGCTACCGGCCGACCTACGGGGAGTCACTGCTCGGGTTGCGGCGGGGGCAGCGGATCAGCGTCCGCGATCTCCTCTACGGGCTGATCCTGCACAGCGGCAACGACGCTGCCTACGACCTCGCCCGGGCGGCCTCCGGCTCGGAAGTCGGGTTCGTCGAGGAGATGAACCTGTACGCCGCCGCTCTCGGCCTCACCGACACCCACTACGCCAACCCGATCGGCCTCGACCAGGCCGGCAACTACTCCAGCGCCCTGGACCTGACGACGCTGACCCGGCGCCTCTTGCGCATTCCCGTCTTCGCCAGGCTCGCTGCTTCCCGCCACGCCGTCCTGACCAGCCTCCATCCGCGACGGCGGATCGCCTCGGTCAACGCGCTGCTGCGGATGGCCCCCTGGGTCAACGGCGTCAAGACCGGCCACACGCTGGGGGCCCGCTTCGTCCTGGTCGGCGCCGGCCGTCGCAAGAACGTCGAGTTGATCGCCGCGGTGATCGGCGCCGCGACCGACGAGGATCGCTTCGAGGGCGCACTCGACCTCCTCGACTACGGGTTCTCCCTCTACCCGCGACCCGCATCGATCCGTCCCGGCCAGGCGGTCCCGATCGCCGCGATTCGCCTCCGGGCGGGGCCGGCGATCAGTCGGGCGGATGTCATTGATCGAACGGGCGATGCCGCTTCCCGCCGGGCGATTCCCATCGGGATCGGCGCGTTCGTGATACTGATTGGAGCAGCGCTCCTGTGGCGCCGACGGCGATGCCGAACCGAAGGAGAGGAAACGATCCGGTGAGTCGCGAGGAGAGGCGAGGAGAGGACCGGCGAGGCCGGGTCGAGGGGGTCGCCCGGTGATTCTCACCGTGACCCTGAACGCCGCGATCGATCGCACCGTCGCGGTGCCGAACTTCCGCCTCGGCCATCGCCACCGCGCGGTCGAGAGCCGCACTGTCGCCGGAGGCAAGGGGATCAACGTCGCCCGCGCCCTCAGCCTGATAGGCCACCCGGTGATCGCCACCGGTTTCGCCGGCGGGCCGACCGGCACCCGGGTGCTCGAGCAGCTGCGCGAGGAGTCGGTGCTGACCGATTTCACCCGGATCGCCGGCGAGACCCGGGTCAACCTCGCGGTGATCGACCCGACCTCCGGCGAGCAGACCGAGATCAACGAGCGCGGCCCGGCGGTCAGCCCCGAGGAGGTCGAGATCCTCTTCAAGCGGATCGGCTACCTGGCCGGCGGGGCGAGGATCTGCGTGCTGGCGGGGTCGCTTCCGCCCGGCGCCGGGGACGATCTCTACGCCCGCCTGGTCAAGGACCTGCGCGACCGCGGCGTCACCGTGGTGCTCGATGCCGAGGGCGAGGCAATGGTGGCCGGCCTGCGGGCAGGCGCCTCAATCGTCACCCCCAACGAGCGCGAGGCCGAGGAGCTGGTCGGGCAGGAGTTCGCCGATCGAGACGACCTCGCCAACGGACTCGCTGAGCTGGTCCGGCTCGGCGCCGGGGAGGCGATGATCACCCGTCCCGACGGCTGCGTCGCGGTGGTCGGCGAGAACGCCGAGCGGCGCTTCGTCGAGGTCGTCACCGACCCCCTCGACCCCGTCTCCACCGTCGGCTCCGGGGATGCCTTCCTGGCCGGCTTCGTGGCGGCCCGATACGAGGGCCGCTCGCCGGAGGAGTGCCTGGCGTTCGGGGTCGCCTGCGGCGCCGAGTCGACTCAGCACTTCGGCGCCGGGGTCGTCGATCCCAACCAGGTCAAGCGAATCTTGCCCGCGGTCGAGGTGCGCGAATTGGAGGTCCCCGTCGAGGTGTAGTCTGGCTTCTCAACGCCACCCCTGGAGGACCAATGGAGATCGACATCGGTCGAGGCAAGAAGGGGCGGCGCGCCTACGGATTCGACGACATCGCGATCGTTCCGTCGCGCCGCACCCGCGATCCCGACGACATAGACATCAGCTGGACCCTCGGCCCCTATCGTTTCGACCTGCCGCTGGTCGCCTCGGCGATGGACGGCGTGGTCAGCCCCGACACCGCGGTTCTGGTCAATGAGCTCGGCGGCCTCGGGGTGCTCAACCTCGAGGGGATCTGGACCCGGTTCGAGAACGCCGAGGAGCAACTGGAGAAGGTCGCCGCCGCGCCCAAGCACCTGGCGACCCGGCTCATGCAGGAGATCTACACCGAGCCGGTCAAGCCGGAGCTGATCGGCAAGCGCGTCGCCGAGATCAAGGAGCGCGGCGCCGTCGCCTGCGGCTCCCTGACCCCGCAGAAAGTCCGCGAGCACTACGAGATCGCCGTCGAGGCGGGTCTCGACATCCTCGTCATCCAGGGCACGGTGATCTCCGCGGAACACGTCTCGACCACGGTCGAGCCGCTCAACCTGAAGGAGTTCATCGCCGAGGTGCCGGTGCCGACCGTGGTCGGCGGCTGCGCCTCCTACTCGACCGGCCTGCACCTGATGCGGACCGGCGCGGTCGGCGTCCTGGTCGGGGTCGGTCCCGGCGCCGCCTGTACGACGCGCGGCGTCCTCGGGATCGGCGTGCCGCAGGCGACCGCGATCGCCGACGTCGCCGCCGCCCGCTCCCAGCACATGCTGGAGACCGGCGAGTACGTCAACGTGATCGCCGACGGCGGCATGCGGACCGGTGGCGACGTCTCCAAGGCGATCGCCTGCGGGGCGGACGCGGTGATGGTCGGCTCGCCACTGGCCCGCGCCAAGGAGGCACCCGGTCGTGGCTTCCACTGGGGGATGGCGACCTTCCATCCTTCGCTGCCGCGCGGCACCCGCGTCTCCACCAAGCAGGACGGGACGATGGAGGAGATCCTGCTCGGCCCCGCCCAGGAGAACGACGGCACCTTCAATCTGATGGGGGCGCTGAAAACCTCGATGGCCACCTGTGGCTACGAGGACATCCGCTCCTTCCAGCGGGCCGAGGTGATGGTCGCTCCGGCCTTGATGAGCGAGGGGAAGAAGCTGCAGAACGAGCAGTCGGTCGGCATGGGATCCAACGGACGGGCGGCGGTTGCGACTGGAGTGGCCGTATCGGATGACTGAGGGCTCAAGTGCGCCCGGGCCGGCGGGTCCTGTCACTGCAGGGGACCCCCCACCCCTTCCGGTAGCTAAAGCTTCCTCAGGGGTGGGTCCCCCTACAGTGCCACCCGCCGGCAGGAGCGCGGTTGAGGAGGTACTCGTCCTCGACTTCGGGGGCCAGTACTCGCAGCTGATAGCCCGAAGGATCCGAGAGTGCGGGGTCTTTGCTGAGTTACTTCCCTCGACTACCTCGATTGAAAAGCTGCGGGAGCGAGGGCCGAAGGCGCTCATTCTCTCTGGGGGGCCGGCCTCGGTGTATGAGCCCGGGGCGCCTCGATTTCCCACCGAGCTGCTGGATCTGGAGATTCCGATGCTGGGGATCTGTTACGGGATGCAGGCGATGGTTCAGGCGCTCGGCGGCAAGGTCGAGGCGGCCGAGGCGGGCGAGTTCGGCCGCACCGACCTCATCCTCCGCGACGGCGGCGGCCGGCTGTTGGGCGGGCTCCCGGAGGAGCAGAGCTGCTGGATGAGCCACCGCGACTCGGTCTTCGAGCCGCCCGAGGGGTTTACGGCGCTGGCCTCCAGCCCCGGCTCGCCGGTCGCGGCCTGCGAGGCGCC
Organism: uncultured Solirubrobacterales bacterium; assembly: GCA_963702055.1. GTDB lineage: Bacteria > Actinomycetota > Thermoleophilia > Solirubrobacterales > 70-9 > CAWINX01. The sequence goes on from OY969702.1 coordinate 102,178, forward strand.
CGACCGCGGCCTCTACGGCATCCAGTTCCACCCCGAGGTCGTCCACACCCCCTACGGGACCGAGATCCTCACCCGCTTCCTGCGCGACGTCGCCGGCTGCGAGCAGGAGTGGTCGCCGGAGTCGGTGATCGCCGAGCAGATCGCCAAGGTCCAGGCCCAGGTCGGCGAGGGCCGGGTCATCTGCGGTCTCTCCGGCGGTGTCGACTCCTCGGTCGCGGCGCTGCTCGTCCACCGGGCGGTGGGGGAGAGGCTGACCTGCGTCTTCGTCGACCACGGGCTGATGCGGCTGAACGAGGCCGAGCAGGTGGTCGCGGCCTTCGAGCAGTTCGGCATCCCCCTCGTCCACGTCGAGGCCGAGGAGCGCTTCCTCGCCAAGCTGGCCGGGGTCGAGGAGCCGGAGCGCAAGCGCAAGATCATCGGCGAGGAGTTCATCCGCGTCTTCGAGGAGGAGGCGGAGAAGATCGAAGACGTCGACTATCTGGTTCAGGGGACGCTCTACTCCGACGTGATCGAGTCCGGCGGCAGCGACCACGCGGAGACGATCAAGTCCCACCACAACGTCGGCGGGCTGCCCGAGGAGTTCGACTTCGAGCTGGTCGAGCCACTGCGGATGCTCTTCAAGGACGAGGTCCGCGCGGTCGGCGCCGAGCTCGGCCTGCCCGACCGGATGGTCTGGCGCCAGCCCTTCCCCGGGCCGGGCCTGGCGATCCGGATCGTCGGCGGCGAGGTCAACCGGGAGCGCCTCGACATCCTCCGCGCCGCCGACGCGATCCTCCAGGAGGAGATCCGCGCCGCCGAGCTCTACCGCCGGCTCTGGCAGTCCTTCTGCGTCCTGCCCGTCGTCCGCTCGGTCGGCGTCCAGGGCGACGGCCGCACCTACGCCTACCCGATCGTGATCCGCGCCGTCACCTCCGATGACGCGATGACGGCCGACTGGGCCCGCCTTCCCTACGACCTCCTGGAGCGAGTCTCCAACCGGATCATCAACGAGATCCGCGACGTCAACCGCGTCGCCCTCGACATCTCCTCGAAGCCGCCGGCGACGATCGAGTGGGAGTGAGTGACGCGACCAGGACGGCGTCTGGGTAGGACGCAGGCAAATCGCCGCCGCGATCGTAGCTCTCTACGTGAGCAAGGCGATTTGCCCAGGACACCGCCAGACGCCGTCCTGGGCCGTCACACGCCGGCGAGGCGGGTGATCACGAAGATCAGGGCAAAGCCGGAGGCGGTCAGCGCGACCCGGGCCCATGAGGCATGGGCGTGCGCCTCGGGCAGCAGGTCGGTCGCGCCCATGTAGAGGAAGAAGCCGCTGTAGAGGCAGAGGATGTAGCCGAGGGTCTGGTCGGGGACGGCGAGGATCGAGCCGACGATTGCCCCGAGAAGCGGTGCGATTGCGTCGATCCGCAGCCATTTGGTCGCCTGCTTTCGGTCGCCGGACTGGCTGAGCACGAAGCTGACCGTGTTCAGCCCGTCGGCGAAGTCGTGGCTGACGACGGCAATGAAGACGAGGAACCCGGTGGTGCTGTTGAGCGCGAAGGCGAGGCCGATTCCGAGGCCGTCGATGAAGCTGTGGATCGAAAGCCCGAGGGCGCCGAGGACGCCGACATGGTGATGCGCTTGCGCCTCCGAGGGGTCGTCTCGGTGATGCAGAACCAGCGCTCGCTCGGCGAAGAAGAAGGCGAGGAAGCCGACCCCGACCAGCGCCGTCGCCTTGTTCGCGTCTCCGAGGAGGTTGATTCCCTCGGGCAGGACGTCGAACAGCGCCACCGCGACGACGACGCCGCCGGTCAGGGCGATCACCGTCGGCAGCGTGTGGGAAAGCCGCAGCGCCACGTGACCGCCGATCAGGGTGGCGACCACGGTGAGGCCGGCGAGGGGAATGGCGACGGCGGGCATCGGCGACGGTCAGCTCGCGTCCCTCGTCTTGCAGCTGGGACAGCGACCGCGCAGGACCACGTCGTGGGTCGCTATTTCGAAGTCGGCGTTGCGACTGACCGCATCGATCGCCCGCTCCAGCGCCTGGTCCTCGAACGGCGCCAGCAGGCCGCACCCCTCGCAGACGAGGTGGTGATGGTGGCCGCTGGGGTCGAGTCGCTCATAGCCGGCCGCGTCGGCGCCGATGTCGATCCGCTGCACCAGCCGCAGTCCCTCCAGCTGCTCGAGGGTGCGATAGACGCTGGCCCGGCCCACCGACTCGAGTCGGTGGTCGATCTCCAGTGCGGTCACCGCGCACTTTTCCGCGGCCAGCAGCTCGACCACCTTGCGCCGGGCGCTGCCGCTCCGGTACCCGGCCTGATCCAGACGCGCAGTCGCTTGCTCCGCCCAATTCACGGGCGGCACAGTATCAGAGAATGAGAATCAGTCTCGTTTAAGTGGTTCAGCTGTAGCGGTCCCACTGCTTCAGCAGCGGCAGCGGGTCGATCGGGCTGCCGCCCTGGTACCAGCCGGGCGGGGTCCAGACCTCGAAGTGGAGGTGGCAGGCGGTGGCGTCGCCGGTCTGCCCGACGATGCCGATCGGCTGGCCGGTGCGGACGTTGTCGCCCGTGTGAAGGGGGGAGGGGCGCGCCAGGTGCGCGTACATGAAGTCGAAGCCGGTGCCCCTGCCGTCGATCACGATGTAGTTGCCGGCGTTGCCCTCGAAGCCCGCGTGCTGGACCTTGCCCCCGCGGGCGGCGACCAGGGGGGTGCCGCAGCGGGCCATCACGTCCTGGCCCTGGTGGGTGTGGCCGGAGCGGGGGGCGCCGAAGCGGTTGGCCGGCCCGCCGAAGTCGTGCGGCCCGAGGACCGGGAAGGTGTAGCTGTAGAAGTTGAAGGCGAGGCTGGTGCGCTTCGCCTTGGAGGCAGTACGAGGCCGAGACGTGCGCGCTGCCGTCTGAGGACCGATCTTGAACGTGTAGGTGCCGTTGCGCGCCGCGCGTCCGTTGAAGGTGTTGCCGTCCCAGCGGATCGTCTTGACGGCGTTCGGAGCGACGTCGTTGCGGTAGAAGGTCCGGACCACGACGCCGTTCGCGTCGACCACGTCGACGCGGATGTCGTTCTGCGGCTGGTCGCTGGTGATCGCGAAGCGGAGGCTAGGGAAGTGGAAGCCGTAGTAGAAGGACTTGCGCGGGGTGACCTTGGCGAAGGCCACGCTGACCGACCCGCTGCTGGGGAAGCCCTTGACCGGCGCGCCGACCGGACTGGGCGTCGAGGGGGTGCTGCCCGGGGACGGGGCGCCGCCGGTCGTCGCCGAGGCGACACCGCCGGTCGAAAGCAGGGTCGCCGCGACCGCCGCGATCAGCTTCGCGACAAATCCGTGCCGATGCCTTGCGCTTCCCGCCACAGCCCTCTCTTTCCATCGCCTGCGGAGTTAGCTGTCGGGCTCGCGCTGAAAGAGATGCGCTACGGACCGATTCATCCGATTCGCCCCGGAGACCTGCGTCGGTCTCTTCGGTTCCTCCGCTCCCGGCCGGATGACCGGACGGGATTAGGCGTCGTTGGCGCGGCAGTATATGACCCCAGCCGGTCCCGAAAGGAATCAGATTCTCGGCTCCGCCTGCGGGCATATGCGGGGACCCCTATTATCCCCCGCCGGTGAAGACCTATGTAGCCACACCCGCCGACCGCCAGCGAGACTGGTATGTGGTCGATGCCGAGGGCCAGACCCTGGGCCGCTTGGCGACCAGGATCGCCGACGCACTACGCGGCAAGCGCAAGCCGGAGTACACGCCCCACATCGACACCGGCGACTTCATCGTCGTGATCAACGCCGAGAAGATCCGCGTCACCGGCAACAAGCTTGCCCAGAAGACCTACTGGCGCCACAGCGGCTACCCGGGCGGGATCAAGTCCCGCACCCTGGCCGAGATGCTCGACCGCCGGCCCGAGGAGGTCATTCGCAAGGCCGTCAAGGGGATGCTTCCCCGCAACCGCCTTGCCCGCCAGCAGCTGACCAAGCTGAAGGTGTACGCCGGGCCGGACCACCCACACGCGGCGCAGATGCCGAAACCAATGGAACTTGAGAGTCGATGACTGACGAAGAGAAAAACGAGACCTCAGAGGAATCGACCGCGGGTCCTGTCGAGGAGGCGGGTTCGTCGTCCTCGCAAGCTGCGGGCGACGATCCCACCTCCACGCCACCCGCGGAAGATGCGGCTGAGGAGACTGTTTCCGAGCCCGTCGCCGAAGAGGCGGAGGCTCCGGCTGCTGAGGAGTCCGAGGCGGAAGAGCCAGAGGCCCCGGCCGCCGAAGAGCCTGAGGTCGAAACTCCCGTCGCTGAGGAGCCCGAGCAGCCCAAGGCTGAGGAGAAGAAGGAGAAGGCCACTGTCATTCCCGGCGCCGATTTGGAGCCGATCGCGGTTGAGCCTGAGGCGAAGCCGCTCAGCGCCGAGGAGCAGGCCCGGCTCGAGGCCGAGGAGGAGGAGCGCGCCAAGCGCGAGGCCGAGCTGGTCGGCGAGGTCGAGGAGGAGCCGAGCGCGGCGACCCGCGCCCCGGCCAAGATGGAGGCCGGCTCGCGCTTTCTCGCCACCGGCAAACGCAAGAGCTCGATCGCCCGCGTCACCCTGCTTCCCGGCGACGGCAAGGTCGAGATCAACAAGCGCCCGCTCGAGGAGTTCTTCCCCCGCCCGCTTCATCAGACCACGGCTGTACAGCCCCTGGTCACGACCGGCTACGAGGGCAGCGTCGACGTCCGCGTCCGCGTCCACGGCGGCGGCATCAGCGGCCAGGCCGGCGCGGTCCGCCACGGCATCGCTCGGGCGCTGACCGAGATCGACCCGGAGCTGCGCGGCGACTTGAAGCGCCGCGGCTTCCTCACCCGCGACGCTCGCGTCAAGGAGCGCCGCAAGGCGGGGCTCAAGAAGGCGCGCAAGCGGCCGCAGTTCAGCAAGCGCTGAGGACCGAATTGGCTACCGCGCGCAGGCTCTTCGGAACCGACGGGGTCCGGGGAGAGGCGGGGACGTTCCTCACCGCGGAGCTCGCCACGTCGCTGGGCAGAGCCGCGACCGCCTCGCTGGAAGCCGAGCGGCCACAGGTTCTCATCGTCCGCGACACCCGCGAGTCCGGGCCGATGCTGGAGGCCGCCCTCGCGGCCGGTGTCGCCGCGGCCGGCGGGGATGCGCTGCTCGGCGGCGTTCTGCCGACCCCGGCCGCCGCGATCCTCGTCAAGCGCCTCGGATTCGACCTCGCCGCGGTCGTCTCCGCCTCCCACAATCCCTACCGCGACAACGGGATCAAGTTCTTCTCGGGGCGGGGCACGAAGCTCGACGACGAGACCGAGGCGCGGATGGAGTCGCTGCTCGGCAAGGACGACGCGGGCGGCGCGGAGCCGGGGCGCGTGCATGAGCTGAACGGAGGCCTCGAGGACTACCTGCGAGCGCTGCAGACGGCCTTCCCACTCGATCTCTCCGGGACGAAGGTCGTCCTCGACTGCGCCAACGGCGCCACCCACCGCGCCGCGCCGGCGATCTTCGAGCGCCTCGGCGCCGAGGTCGAGACGATCGCCGACGAGCCCGACGGGCGCAACATCAATGACGGCTGCGGCTCGACCCACATCGAGGGCCTGGCGGAGCGGGTCGCCGCCTCCGACGCCTCGATCGGCTTCGCCTTCGACGGCGACGGCGACCGCGTGCTGGCGGTCGACGGGGATGGCCGCCTCCACGACGGCGACGAGCTGATCGCCCTCGCGGCCCTCGGCATGTCGAAGCGCGGCGAGCTGGGCGGCGGCGTCGCGGTCACCGTGATGAGCAACTACGGCTTCCACCGAGCGATGGAGGAGGCCGGGATCGAGGTGGCGGTGACCAAGGTCGGCGACCGTTACGTGCTCGACGAGCTGCGCGAGCGCGGCTGGAAGCTGGGTGGCGAGCAGTCCGGCCACATCATCTCCACGGATTTCGTCGAGACCGGTGACGGGATCGCCGCGGCCTTGACGACGATGCGCGAGCTGGGAGGGAGTGACCTCGCCGGCGCCTCGCCGATGCAAAAGCTGCCGCAGACCCTGGTCAACGTCGAGGTCGCCGATCGTGAGGCGATTGCCGGCGCTGCAGTCGTTTGGGAAGCGGTCGAGCGCGAGGAGGAGGCGCTGGAGGGATGCGGCCGCGTCCTCCTGCGCCCGTCCGGCACCGAGCCGCTGGTGCGGGTGATGGTCGAGGCACCCACCGCCGAGGAGGCCGACACCGTTTGCGAGCGCCTTGTCGCCGTCGTCAGGCAAGAACTGGCCTGAGCGGCGCTGTCTCTACCCTTACTCGTCTCCATGTGCGGAATTGTCGGATACGTCGGTGGGCGCCCCTGCCGCGAGCTGCTGGTCGCCGGTCTCGAGAAGCTCGAGTACCGGGGCTATGACTCCGCCGGCGTCTCGGTGATCGAGGACGGCCGGATCGACAGCGTCCGCGCGGTCGGCAACCTCTCCAACCTGCGCGCCGCGGTGAAGGATCACGCCGAGAACGGCGGCGGGGTCGCGGTCGAGGCCCCTCCCGCCACGACCGGCGTCGCCCACACCCGCTGGGCCACCCACGGCCGGGTCACCGAGGAGAACGCCCACCCACACGGCGACTGCAGCGAGCGCATCAGCATCGTCCTCAATGGGATCGTCGAGAACCACGCGACGCTGCGCCGCGAGCTGGAGGCCGAGGGCCACTCGTTCAGCTCTGAGACCGACGCCGAGATCGTCGCCCATCTGATCGAGCGCAACTACGATGGCGATCTCGCCGCCGCGGTCCGCGCCTCTTTCGCCGAGCTGCGCGGCCACTACGCCTTCGTCGCGATGCACGCCGACGAGCCGGGGCTGCTGGTCGGGGCGCGCAAGGAGTGCCCGCTGGTCGCCGGCGTCGGCGACGGCGAGACCTTCCTCGCCTCCGCGATCCCCGCGTTCCTCGCCGAGACCCGCAACGCGGTTCTGATCGAGAACGGGGAGATAGTCACGATCGACGCTTCGGGCATCGCGATCACCGACGCCGATGGGGCTCCGGTGCAGCGCGCTGCCGAGGAGGTCAGCTGGGACGAGGAGGCGGCCGAGAAGGGCGGCTACGAAACCTTCATGCTGAAGGAGATCCACGAGCAGCCCGACGCGGTCGCCGAGACGATCGCCGACCGGTTGCCCACCGACGACGGCGTCGACCTCTCCGAGGTCGAGCTGAGCGACGAATTCCTGCGCGGGGTGAAGCGGATCGTGATCGTCGCCTGCGGCACCTCCTACCACGCGGGCCTGATCGGCCGTTACGCGATCGAGGAGTGGGCCCGGGTGCCGGTCGAGATGGACATCGCCTCCGAGTACCGCTACCGCAACCCGGTGGTCGACCCCGACGACCTGGTGATCGGGATCACCCAGTCCGGTGAGACCGCCGACACGCTCGCCGCGATGCGCCTGGCACGTGAGCGCGGCGCCAAGGTGCTGGCGATCACCAACATCATGGGCAGTCAGGCGACGCGCGACGCCGACGCCGTCCTCTACACCCGGGCCGGCCTCGAGATCGGCGTCGCCGCGACCAAGACCTTCGTCGCCCAGGTCGCCGCCATGTACCTGATCGGCCTGCGGCTGGCCGAGCTGCGCGAGACGCTGGCGCCGGAGCGGCTCTCCGAGCTGGTCGTCGAGCTGAAGTCGTTGCCTTCGAAGATCGAGCAGACCATCGAGGCGGTCGAGGAGCCCGTCCGCGCGGCGGCTGCCAAGCACTCCGAGCAACACTTCTTCCTTTATCTCGGTCGCCACATCGGGCTGCCGGTCTGCCTGGAGGGCGCGCTGAAGCTGAAGGAAATCTCCTACATCCCGACCGACGCCTACGCCGCGGGGGAGATGAAGCACGGCCCGATCGCCCTCCTGGACGAGTCGACGCCGGTCGTCTGCGTTGCCACCGACAGCCCGGTGCTCGACAAGATCCTCTCCAACGTCGAGGAGGTGCGGGCGCGGGGGGCCGACACGATCGCGATCGCCACGGCCGGCGCCGGCGCCGGCAGGGTCGCCGACGTCGCCGATGAGACGATCGAGGTTGCCCGCACCGACTGGATCCTGCAGCCGATCGTCGCGGTTTTGCCACTTCAGCTCCTCGCCTACGAGATCGCCCGCGCCCGCGGCCTCAACGTCGATCAGCCGCGCAACCTGGCGAAGACGGTCACCGTTGAGTAGTGCGGCTAGGATGCCGCGCATGAACGCGATCAGGCCTCGTCCGGTCCTCGCGCTCGCCTCACTTGCCGCGGCGCTCGCAATCGCGGGCTGCGGCGGAGGCGGGAGCTCCAGCTCCGACCCGGCGAGCGTCACGCCTCCCGGCGTCCCCGTCTACGTCGAGGCGGCCGTGCGCCCGCAGGGCGAGGTGAAGCAGAACGTCGAGTCGCTCGCCAAGAACGTCGCCGGGATCGACGACCCCGGCGCCTTCATCGTCTCCAAACTCGACAGCTCACTCGCCGACTCGGACAAGGGCATCACCTACGCCCACGACATCGAGCCCTGGCTCGGTGAGCAGGCGGCGATCTTCCTCGAGCACTACGACGGGAACCACTTCACCGGCACCGGTGCGATCGTCCAGTCGACCGACATCGGCGCCACGCAGAGCCTGATCGACAAGCTCGCCAAGTCGAACCACGCCAAGGATGCCTCCTACAACGGCGTCGACTACAAGGTAAAAGGCTCCGACGGAAGCGCCCTTGGGATCGTCGGCGACTTTCTCGTCTACGGCGAGGACGCCCAAACCTTCAAGGACGTCGTCGACGCTTCGAAGGGCGACGCCCTTGACAGTGCCGACACCTACTCCAAGGCGATTTCCGCGCAGCCCAGTGGCAGCCTCGCCGACGTCTTCGTCGACATCGGCAGCTTGATCAAGCAGTCCGGCGGCTCGGTCGCCCCGCAGGCGGCCCAGGCTTTCAAGGCGGTTGGAATCGACCCGAGCGCCGCCACCGCCTTGGCCAGCGCGGTGCCGGGCTCCGACCAGATCGAGATCGACCTCAGCACCAATGCCGCCGGCAACAAAAAGGTGCCGACCGGCGCCGCCGCCGACCTGCTCGAGTCTTTCCCGGCCGACTCGATTGCCGCCTTTGCCTCCTCCGGGTTCGGCGCGAGCCTGAAGCAGGCGCTCGACCAGATCGACGCCTCCGGAATTCCCCCCAAAGTGCCGCCGCACCAGCTGAAGAGCGCCCTGGCGGCGACCGGGATCGACCTCGACAAGATCGTCGGCTCGATTCAGGAGGCCGGCGTCTTCGCGACCGGCACGAGCCAAAGCAGCATCGGCGGCGCAGCCGTTCTGACGACCGATAACGCAAACACCGCGAAGGAGACCGTCGCCAACATCGGTCTCCTGCTGCGCAGGACAGGCACGCCGGGGATCACCGCGGTCGGCGGGGGTGCGAGCGGTTTTTCCGTGCACAGCCCCCAGCTCGGTCGCCAACCGCTCGTGGTTGCCGCAAAGGGAGAGCGGATCGCGATCGGATACGGCCTCGCCGCCACCCTCAGCGGCCTCTCGACTTCGAGTTCGGACACCCTCGGCGACAGCTCGACCTATAAGGCTGCGGCGGATGCGCTCGGCGGCGCCCCGCTCAGCGGCTTCGTCGACGGGGCGGCGGCGCTGAAGCTTGCCGAGGGGCTGGGCGCAGCCACCGACCAGAAATTCCAGACAGCGAGGCCGTACCTGTCGAAGGTCCGCTTCCTCGCCTTCGGCGCCGTCGACCAGGGTGACCTGGCGACGACGAAGGTCATCGTCGGCTTCGACCAGTAGCCGCCGCGATGGCGCCCGGCGTCGGCATCGACCTGCTTGAGATAGACCGGCTCGAGCGCGCGCTTGAGCGCCACCCGCGTCTCGCCAGCCGGATCTTCACCGAGGCGGAGCGCGACTATGCGGTGGCCCGTGCCCGTCCCGCCCGCCACCTGGCCGCCCGTTTCGCGGCAAAGGAGGCTGTGGTCAAGGCCCTCGGCCTTACCGGCGGGTTTGGCCTGCGCGAGATCGAGGTCGTGGCGGGCGAGCCGCCCGAGGTTCGGCTGGGGGGCCGCGCCGCCAACGCGGCGAACGGGGGGAGCGTCAAGATCTCTCTCACCCACTCGCGGGACTTTGCCGCGGCGGTTGCGATAGCCGAAACTCCTTGAGGATGGAGAGCTGGCTGCAGCCGTTGTATGACGCGGAGGGGATTCGCGCCGTCGACCGCTGGGCGATCGAGGAGCGAGGGATCCCCGGCGAGGAGCTGATGGAGGTCGCGGGCACGGTGCTTGCCGAGGCTGTTGCCGGATTGGCGCCCGAGGGCCCCGTTCGGATCGTCTGTGGGAAGGGCAACAACGGCGGGGATGGACTTGTGGCGGCGCGCCACCTGCGGCGGATGGGCTTCGAGGTGGAGGCGCTGGAGCTCTTCTCCGGGGAGCTTCCGGACGACCTCGACGCGTGGCTTGAGGGCGCCGGCGCCGTGGTTGACGCTCTCTTCGGCACCGGCTTTGCGGGGACGCCCAAAGAGCCGGTCGCCGCGGCGATCGAGGCGATCAACCGCTGCGGGGCGCCGGTGGTCGCCTGTGACATCGCCTCCGGGGTCGACGCCTCCAGCGGCGAGGTCACGGGCCTCGCCGTCGAGGCCGACCTGACCGTCAGCTTCCACGCGGCGAAGCTGGGTCACCGGATCGCGCCGGGCAAGTGGCACACGGGAGAGCTACGGGTTGCGCCGATCGGGATCCCCGACGGGGCGCCCTCGCAACCGGCCGGCGGCACGATCGACGCCTCGGTCCTCAGCCTGGCGCCGCGCCGCGGCTCGCGTTCGACCAAGTTCAGCTCCGGCCAGGTGGTGATCGCCGGCGGGTCGCGCGGCCTGACCGGCGCGGTGCGGATGTCATCGGAGGCGGCGGTCCGGGCCGGGGCCGGCTATGCCACCGTCGCCGTGCCGGCCGACCTCGAGCCGATCTTCGAGGCGGGACGGCCGGAGGTGATGTCGGTCGGCTGTCCCGGGGGGGACGGCTGCCTTGCGCCCGCTTCGGGCAAGGCCCTGCTCGGCGCCTTCGAACGGGCCGCGGCCGGCGTCTTCGGCCCCGGACTGGGTCGCGATCCCGGCTCGGTCGAGTTGGCGCGCGAGGTAGTCGTCCGGATCGACGCCGCCCTGGTGATCGACGCCGACGGCCTCAACGCCTTCGCCGGGCGTTTGGAGGAGATCGCCGCCCGGCCCGGCCCGACGGTCCTCACGCCGCACGCCGGCGAGCTGGGACGGTTGCTGGGTCGTCCCGCCGAGGAGGTTTCGGCCCATCGCCTGGCCTCCGCGCGTGAGGCTGCCCGGCGCTCCGGCGCCGTCGTCGTGCTCAAGGGCGACGACACGATCGTCGTCGACGGCGAGCGGGTCGCGGTCAACGCTCTCTCCGCCCCCGCCTTGGCCACCGCGGGCACCGGCGACGTCCTCTCGGGGGTGATCGCCGCGCTGCTGGCGCGCGGCCTCGATCCCTTTGCCGCCGCCTGCGCCGGAGTCGTCGCCCACACCCGAGCCGGCCGCGTCGCGGCGGAGCGGATCGGCGCCGCCGAGTCGGTTGTCGCCGGCGACGTAATCGAGGCGATTCCCGCCGGGATGCTTCCCGACTCGCGCGTCGAATAACCTCGCCTCGGAATGAGAACCGCCGCCGAGATCATGGATGCCGACGTGCCGACCGTCACTCCGGAGGAGGACGCTCGCGACGCGATCGACCTGCTCGCCGAGACCGACAAGGGGGCGATTCCCGTCATCGACGAGGACCGTCGCGTGGTCGGGATCGTCAGCGAGTCGGATCTGATTCTCGGCGACGAGCAGTCCGACCTCCACCTTCCCCACTACGTCAACATCATGGGCGGCGTCGTCTTCATCGGTTCGATGAAGGGCTTCGAGCACCGCCTCGAAAAGGCGTTCGCGACCAAGGTCTCCGAGCTGATGACCGCGGATCCGGTCACTGCCCGTACCGACGATGACGCCCAGGCGGTCGCCAAGACGATCGCCGACAAGCACCACAACCATCTGCCCGTGGTCGACGCCGACGGTCGCCTCGCCGGGCTCGTGACCCGGGCCGACGCGCTCGCCGCGCTCGTCGCCGACGACTAGTCATGGCCCAGCGGGCAATCGCCCGGATCGACCTCGGCGCGGTGCAGCGCAATTGCGCGCTGCTGCGCTCGACGCTGCGCGAGGGCGCCGAACTGTGCGCGGTCGTCAAGGCCGACGGCTACGGCCACGGCGCCGACGGCTGCGCCGAGGCCGCCCTCGCCGGCGGCGCCACCCGGCTGGCGGTCGCCACCGCGGCCGAGGCCGCCCAGATCGGCAGGCGCCTCCAGCACGTCTCCCTACTGACCATGGGGGCCCTGACCGAGGAGGATGTCGACATCGCCCTGGCGGCGGGCTCCGAGGTCGCTGTCTGGCGGGAGGGGTTCCGCGGCCTCCTCGCCGATCGCGCCCGCGCCCAGGGCCGCCCCGCCCGCGTCCACGTCAAGTACGACAGCGGCCTGGGTCGGCTGGGCACCCCCGACCCTGAAGATGTGCTCGCCCTGGCCCGCGCCTGCGACGAAAGCCCCGACCTCGAGCTGGCCGGGGTCTGGACCCATTTCGCCACGGCCGACGAGCCCGAGTCGGACTACTTCGACGAGCAGCTGGCACGCTTCGGCGCCGTCGCCGACGTGGTCCGGGCGGAGTTCCCTGCGGCCACCGTCCACGCCGCCAACAGCGCCGCCGTCTTCCGCGACCCCAACTCCCACTTCGACATGGCCCGCTGCGGCATCGCCGTCTACGGCCTCGACCCCTTCCAGGGCGACCCGGCCGAGCGCGGCCTCGCGCCGGCGCTCTCGCTGCGTTCCTACGTGGCCGACGTGAAGCGGTTTGCCGCGGGGGCCTCCGCCGGCTACGGCCGCACCTGGAGGGCGGAGCGCGACACCTGGGTTGGCGTGCTGCCGCTCGGTTATGGCGACGGCGTGCGGCGTGGCCTCTCCAACAACGCCGAGGTCCTCGTGCGCGGTCGTCGCCGGCCGCTGGTCGGCACCGTCTCGATGGACAACGTGACGATCGACCTCGGCCCGGAGACCGAGGTCGAGCCGGGCGAAGAGGCGGTGCTGATCGGCGTCCAGGGCGAGGAGGCGATCCTCGCCGAGGAGGTCGCGGCTCGGCTTGGCACAATCAACTACGAGGTCACCTGCGGGATTTCCGCTCGAGTCCCGCGGGAAAGGGCATGAGCCTGGCGGAACGGCTCGGCGTCGCGCCGCTGGTCGCCGCGGCCCGGGAGGCGCTGGCCGGCGGCGAGGACGCTTGGGTGGTCGGCGGCGCTGTCCGCGACGCGGCGCTGGGCCGCGAGGTGACCGACCTCGACCTCGCGGTTTCCGGCGACCCCGCGCCGGCGGCAAAGGCGATCGCCCGCCATGGCGACGGGCACGCCTTCGAGCTCTCCTCGGAGTTCGCGACCTGGCGGGCGGTGGGCCGCGACGGCGCCTGGCAGGTCGACGTCTCCCCTCTGCGGGGCGAGACGATCGAGGCCGACCTGGCGGCGCGCGACTTCACGATCGGCGCGGTCGCGGCGCTCCTGGCCGGCGGCGAGCCGCTCGACCCCTACGACGGCCTCGGCGACCTCGACCGGCGCCGCCTGCGCGCGGTCGGCCCGCGCAGCTTCGGCGAGGATCCGCTCCGCCTGCTGCGGGCCGGGCGGTTGAGCGCCGAATTCAACCTCGAGGTCGACCCCGACACGGTCTCGCTCGCCCGCGCCGAGGCGGCCAGGGCCGCCGAGCCGGCCGGGGAGCGCCGGCTCGCCGAGCTGCTCCAGCTGTTCGCCGCGCCCGACCCGTTGCGCGGCCTCGCGGTACTCGACGAGCTGGGCGTGACGGCGGTCGCCCTGCCCGAGGTCGAGAACCTGCGCGGGGTCGAGCAGGGCCCCAACCACCACCTCGACGTCCACGGCCACACGCTCGCCGTGCTGGAGCACGCGCTGGAGGTCGAGGCCGACCTCGACCGCTTCGCCGGCGAGCGCGCCGGCGAGGTCGCCGAGCTGCTCGCCGAGCCGCTAGCCGACGGCGCCACCCGCGGCACGGCGCTTCGCTTCGGAGCCCTCCTGCACGACATCGGCAAGCCCGCGACCCGCGGCGAGCGCGACGGCTACGTCACCTTCATAGGGCACGATCGCGACGGGGCCGAGATCGTCGGCGGTCTCTGCGGAAGGTTGAAGGCGAGTCGCCGCCTGACCCAGCACCTCCAGGCGCTCACCCTGCACCACCTGCGACTCGGGTTCCTCGTCCACGAGGCGCCGCTGCCCCGTCGCCGCGTCCACGAGTACCTGCGCGCGACCGAGCCGGTCGCCGTCGACGTCACGCTCCTCACCGTCGCCGACCGCCTCTCGGCGCGGGGCGGCGGCCCCTTCGCCACCGACGAGATGATCGAGGCCCACCTCGCGCTCGCCCGCGACATGGTCGCCGCCGGGCTCGACTGGCGCCGGAACGGCCCACCGACCCCACTGCTGCGCGGTGACGAGCTGGCCGCCGAGCTGGGAATCGACGAGGGCCCGGAGTTGGGCGAGCTGCTCGCCGAGCTCGAGGCGGCACAGTACGCGGGGGAGGTCGGCACGCGTGAGGAAGCGGTCGAGCGCGCCCGCCAGGTTCGGGGGTAGCAGGGGATTTAGCCCCGTTCCGCTACCCTCTCCGCCGCATGGGGAAAGAGGAAAAGATCGAGATGGAGGGTGAGATCACCGAGGCCCTCCCCAACACGATGTTCCGGGTCAAACTCGACAACGGACACGATGTGCTCGGTCACATCTCCGGCAAGATGCGCCGCCACTACATCCGCATCCTCCCGGGCGACCGGGTGAAGATCGAGCTATCGCCCTACGACCTCGACAGGGGTCGAATCACCTACCGCTACAAATAGCTCGACGCTGCAGCGTCATCCGGTTCGGCCAACTCGGCGATCAGCGCCGACCAAGCGAAGTCCTTCGCTCCCAGTCCCCTGCCCGTGCGCGGGTCGTAGTACTCGCGTAGGCCCTCGCGCTCGACCGCGCCGATCAGGCCCTGCGCCAGCCGCGCCGCCTGCTCCTCGTAGCCGAGGCGGAGCATTCCCGTCCAGACCATCCAGGTCGAGTTGACCCAGGTGGGGCCGCGCCAATAGCGGCGGATCGGGCCGCGGCCGCCGCCGGGCTCATAGCTCGGCTCCGAGGCGGCGACCGAGGGTGGGGCGATCGGAGTGAGGAACTCGCCGCGGCTCAGCAGGTGCTCCTCGATCAGACGGCGGCCGATCTCCTCCGGCAGGTCGGGAAGGGCGAGCGGGGCGAGGGCCGCCCAGGTGAGGACGCCGGGACGCTCGCCGCCCGGCGCCACCTCGTCGAGGAAGAGCCCCCGCCGCTCGTCCCAGAGCCGCTCGATCAGCGCGGGAGTCGCCGAGGGGCGCCCCGAGGCCTGCAAGGCCAGCGACCACATCGTGTTGACCAGGACCTCGCAGAGCACCGGGCCGCCGCGGTCGCGCACCCGCCGCGCGTCGAAGCCGAGCCGCCGGTTGTGGTGGACCAGCAGGGGGAAGCCGACTCGGGTGCACGCTCGCCGGCCCCAGACCGGGTCGAACTTCGGCGAGGCGTCAAGCCCAGACTCGTCGGGCTGGAGGATCCACAGCAGCCCGTCGCCGTCGAGGTCGCGGTGCGCCGTCAGCCAGTCCAGCTGAGCCGCGATCCGCGGCTCCTCCGCTGGGTCGCCGACCGCGATCCGCCAGGCCCAGGCCAGCAGCGGCGGCTGGATCGTCCCGGTCTGCAAGGAGTTGCGCGAGGCGACGTTGTAGAAGGGCAGCCGGCCGAGCGAGACGCGCCGGTGCCAGAAGATCGTGTGGCCGATGAAGCCGTCGGGACGCTGCGCGGCGAGCAGGCTCTCCAGCTCGAGGCGCGAGCGGGCCGGGCCGAAGCGCCGCCAGACGATCGCCGCGAAGCAGGAGTCCCAGTACCACTGCCACGGGTAGTGGCCCGGGCTGGGCTGGGTGTAGGAGTAGCGCGTCCCATCCCGCTCGCCCTCCAGCCAGTTGCGGCGGAGGATGCGCTCGGCGATCTCGACTGCGGCGCTCACACCCCGGTGCGGCGCATCTCTCGCAGCGCCAGGGCGCCGAACAGGGCCAGCATGCCCACCAGGGCGGCGATCCCCGGCCAGGTCCCCGCCCAGCTGACTCCGCCGACGAAGCCCTGCCGGGCGGCGTCGACGACCTGCGTCACCGGGTTGATCCTGGCCGCGTCGTGCATCCAGCCCTGCAGCAGCGCCAGCGGCGCGTAGGCGGTGGTGGTGAAGATCAGCGCCATCATCCCCGCCTGCATCAGCGGCGCCGCCGACTGGCTCTTGTAGTGCAGCGCCAGCATCGAGCCCCAGCAGGCGGCCACGGCCGCCATTGTGGCGACCATCAGGTAGCTGATGAGGAGGCCGTCGAACCCCGGCCATCCGGCCCCGAGCAGCAACGCGATGGCGAGAACGAAAGTCGCGGGGATCAGGGCTCTGGCGCTTGCCGAGAGGACAGTGCCGGAGAGCAGGACCCAGCGGGGGGCGGGGGAGACGAGCAGCCGGTCGAGCCAGCCCTGCTCGATGTCGCGGGCCAGGTTGACCCCGGTCGCCGCCCCGGTGAAGCCCGCGCCCTGGAGCATGCTGACCGGGACGACGAAGCTCTCGTAGCTGCCGGTGTCAAAGCCGTTGAGGTGGGTGAGTGCCCCGAACACCCCGTTGATCCCAAGGAAGAAGATGGTCGGGGCCAGCACCCCCGGGATCGCCGCCCCGGGGACCCGGATCAGCTCGTTCTTGGCGCGCGTCATCAGCGCCCCGATCGTCGCCAGGTTCGTCCGCCAGGCGGGGATCGGGGCGATCGCTGCTGTCGAGGCGGCTTCCATCAGCCCACCTTCAGCCGGTGTCGGAGCGCCCGAGCGCTGAGGATCAGGCCCAGCGCCGCGATCCCGCCGATTGCCAGCAGGGCCTCCAGGGTCTTCGAGAGTGAGACCCCCGAGATGATCGGGTCGCGCACCCCCGAGACGATCAGGCTGAACGGGTTGTAGCGAGCAATCGTCTGGGCCGGCTCGATCATCAGGTCGACCGGGAAGAAGGCCGAGGAGAGGAAGAGGACGACAAGGACGAGCGGGAAGAGGCCCTGGACGACGCTGGCGCTGCCCGTGCGCAGGGCGATCGCGGCGCCGATTGCACCGACCGCCAGCGCCGAAGCGGTGATCAGGAGGACGGCAAGCAGCACGCCCGGCACACCGCCGTCGATGTGGGCGCCGAAGATCAGCGCGATCGCCAGGAACCAGAGCGCCGAGAAGAGTCCCAGCGCGGCGGTCCCGGCGAGCCGCCCGAGCACGATCGCGAAGCGGGGGATCGGCGCCGAGAAGAGGCGGTCGGTGAAGCCCATCTCGATGTCGACCGCCAGCGCGATCCCGCCGCTGTTCGCGGCCAGCATCATCGCCTGCATCATCGCCCCGGCGATCATGAACTGGAGGAAGCTCTGAACCGGCGGGAAGCCCGGCAGGTTGATCGCGGCCCCCGCCCCGCCCGTCTGGATCGCCAGCAGCAGGGTGGGGAAGACGACGATCGGCGCCATCAGCTGCGGGCGGCGGAAGGTCTGGCGGACCGAGCGCATGCCGAGGCCGCGCACCACGCGGAGGTTGGTCGACAGGGAGCCGGTCGAGAAGTTGGCTACCCCGGCGACTTCCGACCGCGGGAGCGAATGCCTGTCCATATCTGATTCTTCAGGCATTCGCGGGAGCCGAGGAAGTCGCCGTATCTCTTATGTGGTGACCGGTCTTCTCGACGAACACGTCGTCGAGCGTGGGGTGGACCAGCTCCAGCGCGTCGACCTCGATCCCCGCCTCGTCGAGGGCTCGCACCACGTGGGGAATCTCCGCGGCCCCCCGCTCGACCTCGACCAGGACCTTGCCGTCGCGGGGCGGGAGGACCTTGCCGATCCGAGCCAGGATCTCCTCGGCCTCGGCCGTCGAGCCCGCAGCGATCGCCAGCTGGATGTACGGGCTGCCGACCTCGGCCTTCAGCGACTCCGGCGTCCCCTCGGCGACGATCCTGCCGTTGTCGATGATCCCCACGTTGTCGGCGAGCTGGTCGGCCTCCTCCAGGTACTGGGTGGTGAGGAAGACCGTCGTGCCCTCGTCGTTCAGCTCCCGCACCTCCTCCCAGATTGTCTTGCGGCTGACCGGGTCGAGGCCGGTGGTCGGCTCGTCGAGGAAGAGGACGCGCGGCTCGTGGACGAGCGCCGCGGCGAGGTCGAGCCGTCGCTGCATCCCACCCGAGTAGGTGCCGACACGGCGATCCGCCGCGGCGACGAGGTCGACGCGCTCCAGCAGGTCGTCGGCGCGGCGCTTGCCCTCCTCGGTCGGAAGGCCCTGGAGGGTTGCCTGAAGGCGGATCAGCTCGCGGCCGGTCATCAGCGGGTCGAGCGCCGCCTCCTGCAGCGCCACTCCGATCGAGCCCCGCACCGCGCGCGCCTCCTTGACCACGTCGTGGCCGGCCACGGTCGCTCGCCCGCCGGTCGGCAGCAGCAAGGTGGTCAGCATCCGCACCGTCGTCGTCTTGCCCGCCCCATTGGGACCGAGGAAGCCGTAGATCTTGCCCTCGCCGACCTCGAGGTCGACCCCCTGCACCGCGAGCACGTCGCCGAATGCCCGCTCCAGTGCCTCTACGACTATCGCGGGCACGGCTATGCCTCGGTCGGCTCGGGCTGGGCCAGCGGCGGCCGTGCCTCTACCCAGCGGCGGCCGTTGGCGCGCTCCAGCGCTTCGGCAGCGTCGAGCAGCAACTCGTCCCGCCCCCAGGTCGCCTGCAGTTGCAGACCGATCGGCAGCCCGTCGGAGCTGAGTCCGACCGGCAGGTTGATCGCGGGTATCCCGGTCAGGTTGGCGAGCCCGGCGCCTCTCACGTTGGCCTGGTCGGCGGTGAGCGTGCCGGAGGGAAGCTCGACCAGGGGCGCTTCGAGCGGCGGCGCGACGGCCGGCACGGTCGGCCAGGCCAGCACGTCGACCTCGTCGAAGAGGTCGGCGAGGCGCCGGCGCATCAGGGTGCGGATGCGCTCGGCCTGCACGCCCGCGGAGGCCGGCAGCAGCATCCGGTACTTCATGAAGCCGCGGTTGATCGGGCTGATCTCGGGGTGGAGGTTGTTGAGGCGCTCGGGGGCGACTCCACCGAGGCTGTCGAGGTTGGCGATCAGCACCGTCGCCAGGGACGCCGCCTCGACGTCGGCGAGGGACACCGCCCGCAGCTCGCCGCCCGTTTCCGCGCGCATCGCTTCGATCGCCGCCTCGCAGGCATCGTGGACTTCCGGCGAGACGTCTTCGGAGACGGTGTCGCGGATCACTCCTATGCGCAGCCCGGCCCCGTCGCCCGCGGCCAGCTCCTCGCCGAACAGCGCCGAGCCCAGCAGGCGGGCGTCGGCGGCGTCCGCGCAGAGCGGCCCGGAGACGATCGTGCTCGAGGTGCCGGCCATGTGGTGCCCGTCCATCGCGGAGCGGCCGAAGGTCGGCTTCAACCCGGTCAGGCCGCAGTAGGCGGCGGGAAAGCGGATCGATCCGATTCCGTCGGCGCCGACGGATCCGGCGACGAGCCCGCCGGCGACGGCCGCCGCGGGGCCGCTGGAGGAGCCGCCGGGACAGCGCTCGGTGTTCCAGGGATTGCGGGCGGGCCCGTAGACCGACGTGTTGCCGGTGCTGCTCGCTCCCAGCTCATGCATGTTGCCGACCCCGACGATCACCGCACCGGCGTCGCGCAGGGCGCGGTAGGGGCCGGACTCGCCCGGCGCGGTCGGCCTGAGCATCTCCGCGGCGCCGAAGCGCTGTGCTCGCCAGGGCAGCGGCCACTCGTCCTTGATCACGACCGGGACGCCGCGAAGCGGTCCGTTCGGCGCCGCCTCGAGCATCTCCCGGGAGCGCTCCGGAAAGGTCTCCACGACGGCGTTGATCGCCGGGTTGCGCTCCTCGATCCGGGCCAGCGCCGAGTCGAGCAACTCGGCAGGGTCGGCCTCCCCGGCCGCGATCGCCGCGCCCTGCTCGCGCAGGGGAAGGTCGAGCGGGTTGCTCACGCTCGCTCCGGCGCTCGCGAGAGGTCGGGGGCGCGCTCCGGCTCGAGGTCGCCGAGGTCGAGCGAGAGCATCTCCCGGATCGCCGGCCAGAACATCTGGTGGGCGGCTCCCATCACCGCCAGCTCGATCTCGTCGGCCTCGATTCCGAAGGAAGCGAGACCGGCCGGGATGAACTCTTCTGCGCGATCGGAGCCTTCCATCTTGCGTCGGCAACCCTACAGAGGAGGTATGGCCGGGATCGTGCAGCGGGGCGTCGGCGCCGCATCCGGCCGCCATGGAAGGCAGAATGCCGCCGCAACCGGAGCATCTGCCCGGTGTTCCTAGACGGCCGACGTGTCAAAGGCATCGACAAACCAACTTGGCAGGACCCGCGCGCTGAGCACAGCCGCCGCGGCCGCATGCCTCTTCGCGGCCCTGGTCGCGATCGCCTGGCCGGGCGCCGCCGACTCGGCGCCGCTGCGAGTCATCGTGCTCGGCCAGACCGCGTCGGCGCCGCGACCCTCCTGTCCGGGCAAGGTCATCAACAACGTCGAGATCACCCCGTGCCGGGTGGAGGGTCACATCACCGGTTTCCAGGCGCTTGCCGGCGGTGTGCCGAGGCCGTACGAGGCTCCGTTCCGGGGCAAGATCGTCGCCTGGTCGATCACCCTCTCGCGGCCCTCGACCCGCGCCACCTCGACCACCACAGACGAGGTCGGCTTCTTCAATGACTTCCTCGGCCAGCCCGCGGAGGCGAGGATCGGCGTGTTGCGCCCGGTCAAGGGCTCGAAGCCGCCCCAGTACAAGCTCGTTCGCCAGAGCCCGATCCAGGTGCTCAACCCCTATTTCGGCAGCACCGTCATCTTCACCCTCGATACCCCGCTGGTCGTGCTCCGGGGCCAGACGGTTGCGCTGACCGTGCCGACCTGGGCGCCGATGTTCGCCTTCAACGTCGCCGCCAACAACACCTGGCGCGGCAGCCGCTTGGCGAAGCACTGCTCTTCCAAGAACGACATCCAGAACGGCCGCCCGCAGCAGGTGGTCGGGAAGACCAAGTCCTACGGCTGCTACTACTCCAACGCGCGGTTGCTTTACACGGCGACGCTGGTCAAGAAGCCGTAGGGCGCGGGCGGCGTTAGGGACGGGGCGTCCGGTACCCCCCCTCACTCGCCTGACTGGCTGAATCGTTTGGAGCCGTCCGAGGAAGCGCTCTCGGCCAGCGGCGCAAAACGTTCGGAGGGGCACCGGACGCCCCGTCAGCACCGCCGTCCCGTCCCACGAAAGCTCTGGCGACGAGAGGTCGGCGACCTCCCACCGCGCGCTGGTGTCCTGTGCTTTGAAGCTGAGATAAGACGGGGGTCGATGGGGGTCCGAACGTTTTGCGCCGCTGGCCGGGCGCTCGACCTCGGACGGCTCAGGCGACCCAGCCAGTCAGGCGAGTGAGGGCCCCCATCGACCCCCGTCCCGCCCAGGGTTAAAGCGCGGGCTGACGGAGCCCGCAGTACGGGCAGTCGCTGACGTCGAGGCCGATCAGCTGGTCGCAGCGGCGGCAGGCGCGCAGGTTGTCCGGGGTGCGGGGGAGCGCCGAGGCGGAGGGAGCGAGGGGCAGCACCATCGCCACCGGCGCCATCTCCTCGCCGGTCTCCCGATCGACGTAGACCGAGCCCGGCTCGGCGTGGGCGAGGGCCTCGCGGCCGGAGGCCGGGGCGCGCATCCTGTAGAGCTGCTTTGCGTTCACGGCGGGGAAGACTAATAGCTTCCGCGGAGCGGATGCGGATTCTCATCTTCCACGGCTACATGCTGCGCGGCACCGGCAGCAACATCTACAACGCCAACCTGGCCCGCGCCCTGGCCCGGCTCGGCCACGAGGTCCACCTGCTCTGTCAGGACCGCGAGGTAAAGCTGGAGGGCGTCCGGATTCACAATCCCGACATCGGCGGCCTGCTGCCGGTCTTCGTCAAGGATCCCTACCCGGGCTTCGAGGTCAAAAGCTTCCCGGAGCTCACCGACGCCGAGCTGGATAACTACGTCGAAGCCAACGTCGCCGCCGTGCGGCACGTGGCAAGAGAGGCGGGTGGGGTGGATGCGGCCCTGGCCAACCACCTGATCATCGGCCCGGCGATCCTCGCCCGAGCCGACGTCGGCCCCTTCGCGGCGAAGATCCACGGCTCGGCCCTCGAGTACACGGTCAAATCGCATCCCCGCTTCATTCCCTATGCGAGGGAGGGCATGGAGGCCGCTTCGGGCGTCCTCGTCGGCTCCCGCCACACCGCCGAGTCCCTGTGGGAGGCGGTGCCGGACGTCGTGGGCTTGCGAGAGAAGACCAGGCTCGGCCCGCCCGGCGTCGACACCGACGAGTTCAGACCCGGGGGTGAGCGCACCCGGTCGGTCGTCTTCGTCGGGAAGTTGATCGTGTCGAAGGGGGTGGATCTGCTGCTCGCCGCGTGGCCCATGGTGCGTGCACAGCACCCCGAGGCGCGATTGCGGATCGCGGGGTTCGGCGCCTACGAGGAGGGACTGCGACGCCTGCTCGCCGCACTGGAGCGTGGCGACCTCGAGGACGCCGGCGAGGTGGCGCGCTTGGGGCGGGGACTTGAGGGCGGTTCCGCGGAGCCGCTGTCGATCCTCGCCGCCTTCCTTGCCGACCCGCCGCCCGGCTACGCGGAAGCCGCCCGAGCCGTCGCCGGGTCGGTCGAGTTCATCGGTCGCCTCGAACACGACCAGGTCGCCGAGTTGCTTCCTCATGCGGAAGCCCTGGTGATGCCGAGCACCTTTCCCGAGGCCTTCGGGATGGTCGCCGCGGAAGCCGCCGCCTGCGGGGCGCTGTCCGTCTCCGCCGGGCACTCGGGCATGTTGGAGGTGTCGCGGCAGCTGGCGGCCGCCCTGCCGGCGGCGAGCGCTCCGTTGACCACCTTCTCGGTGGAAAAGGGAGCGGTCGAGGCGATTGCGGCTCGTCTCAACGGCTGGCTATCGCTTCCGGAGGAGGAGCGGGCGGCCGCCCGCGAGGCGCTGGTTGCGACCGCTCGGCGGCTGTGGAGCTGGGAGGGCGTGGCCCGCGGCGTCATCGCCGCGTCGCGGGGCGAGCTTGACCGTCTGCCGCTTGCATAGAATGCCGGGCCGCCGATGATGGGTCGCCTCCCGATAGCGAAGATGCTTGCCGCCACCGTTGCGATGACCGCCGCGATCTCAGCGGTGATGGTCTCGATCAACTGGGACGGCCAGCAGGCCTCCACCGCGGCCCCCAAGATCGACCAGCTGCTCAACGTGATGATCGTCCTCTCGTCCTTCGTCTTCTCGCTGGTGGTGGTGATGCTCTTCTATGCGCTCTACAAATTCCGCGCGAAGCCCGGCGACGAGTCAGACGGCGAGCCGATCCATGGCAACACCCGGCTCGAGGTCGCCTGGACGCTGATCCCGACGATCATCGTCCTCTTCGGGGGCGGCTACAGCTGGTCGGTTTTGAACGACATCGAGAAGCCGGCCAAGGACCCGCTGACCGTCGACGTCTTCTCCCAGCAATACGCCTGGAGCTTCGGCTACCCGGGCAAGGGCGACGTCTTCTCCCAGGGCGAGCTCCACGTCCCCGTCAACCGCCAGATCTCCTTCAAGATGCACTCCCAGGACGTCATCCACTCCTTCTGGGTACCCGAGTGGCGGATCAAGAAGGACAACGTGCCGGGGATCACGACGACCGCTGTGATCACCCCCGACAAGGTCGGCACCTACCAGCTGATCTGCGCCGAGCTCTGCGGCTTCGGCCACGCGTCGATGCGGGCCAAGGTCGTGGTCGAGCCGCCGGCGGCCTTCCGCCGCTGGGTCGCGGGGCTGAAGGAGAAGGTTCCCCAGCCGCTCGAGGAATCCGTCACCCAGGACACCGGGGCCAACCCGGTCCCGCTTGGCGCGGGCGGGGCATAATGGGGGCGATCTGATGGTTGCCGCGATCAAGCGTCCGGGATGGATCAGAGGAGCGCTCGGCACGGTGCTGGGCGCGGCCTTCGGCTTCGGCCTCGTCGTCGCGCTGCGCGCGATCTCCGGCCTGCCGATCTTCCAGACCGAGCAGACCGGCTACCCGCACGTTGTCGTGCCGCTGATCACCGGTCCGCTCGGCTTCCTCGCCGGGTTCGGCTGCTTCGACTACTGGCTGCGCTGGGCGGCGGGGATGCCGACGATCCCCGAGGACCACTCCCAGCACGGCGCCAAGAGCTGGAAGGACTACTTCCGCTTCAACACCGATCACAAGGTGATCGGCATCCAGTACATCTGCACCACCTTCTTCTTCTTCTTCATCGGCGGCCTGATGGCGATGCTGATCCGCGCCGAGCTGG
Organism: uncultured Solirubrobacterales bacterium; assembly: GCA_963702055.1. Taxonomy (GTDB): domain Bacteria; phylum Actinomycetota; class Thermoleophilia; order Solirubrobacterales; family 70-9; genus CAWINX01. Next base: position 126,423 of record OY969702.1, read on the forward strand.
CCCAGCCCGGCACTCAGATCGTCGACGCCGCCACCTACAACAGCCTCTTCTCCACTCACGCGGTGCTGATGATCTTCGTCTTCGTGATCCCGGTCTTCGCCGGGATCGCCAACTACGTCCTGCCGCTGATGATCGGCGCGCCGGACATGGCCTTCCCGCGGCTGAACGCGCTCAGCTTCTGGATGTTGCCCCTTGCCGGCCTGCTCTTCATCGGCAGCTTCCTGGCACCGGGCGGTGCCTTCGACGCCGGCTGGACCGGCTATGCGCCGCTTTCGACCGGGGCGCCGCTGGGGCAGTCCTTCTTCAACCTCGGCGTGCAGTTCGCCGGCGCCTCCTCGATCGCCACGGCGCTCAACTTCCTGGTCACGATCATCACCATGCGTGCGCCCGGGATGAACTTCTGGCGAATGCCGCTGCTGGTCTGGGCCAACCTCTCGACCTCGCTGTTGGTCGTCGCCGCGACGCCCTTCATCGCCGGCGCCCAGTTCATGGTCCTCCTCGACCGCCTCCTCCACACCAACTTCTTCCAGTTCAGCGGTGGCGGCGACGTGATCAGCTACCAGCACATCTTCTGGTTCTACTCGCACCCGGCCGTCTACATCATGATGTTGCCCGGGTTCGGGATCATTTCGGAGGTCATCTCCACGCACGCCCGTAAACCGATCTTCGGATACCGGCTGATGGCGCTGGCGCTGCTCGGAATCGTCGTCCTCAGCTACTCGGTCTGGGCACACCATATGTTCGTCGCCGGCATGTTCAGCTGGTTGCGGGTTCCGATGATGATCACCACGCTGCTGATCGCAGTGCCGACCGGGATCAAGATCTTCTCCTGGTTAGGCACGCTCTACTTCGGCAAGATCCATACTTATTCGACCGCAATGCTGTTCGCGCTCGCCTTCATCGTCACCTTCACGATCGGCGGCATCAGCGGCGTGATGCTCGGCATGGTGCCGATCGACATCCACGTCTCCGACACCTACTTCATCGTCGCCCACATCCACTTCGTCCTCTTCGGCGGCTCGGTCTTCACGATCTTCGCCGGGATCTACCACTGGTTCCCGAAGATGACCGGGCGGATGTACGACGAGAAGCTCGGCCGCGTCCATTTCTGGGGCACCCTGGTCGGCACCTGGGGAACCTTCATCCCGATGCACTGGATCGGGATGGACGGGATGCCGCGGCGCGTCGCCGACTACGCGGCTCAGTTCGGCAACTGGAACCTGCTGATCAGCTGCTTCGCCTTCATGCTCGGCGCCATCCAGCTCGTCTTTCTCTACAACATGATCGTCAGCTGGCGGTTCGGGCCGAAGGCCGAGGCCAACCCATGGCGCGCCAACTCGATCGAGTGGCAGGTCTCCTCGCCGCCGCCGATCTTCAACTTCGACGAGATCCCCCGTGTGGTTGGCGGCCCGTACGAGTTCGGCGTGCCGGGCGCGAAACACGCGATCATGGCCGGTGAAGGGGCTGAGGTCCCGGCGCCCGAGCCGAGCGTGGTGGGGTCGACGTGAGCACGGCGTCCTCTGAGGCACAGCCGCTGCTGGTCTTCCTCAACGAGGTCGCGGGAGGGCGCAAGCTGCTCCAGGCGGTCCGTGAGCGCGCCGAGAAGGCGCCTTACGTCGCCGTCGCGGCGCCGCAGAACCAGCCCGCCGTCGGCCAGCTGATCGACTCCAGCGAGCTGCGCGACGCGGCTCGCGCGCGGGTCGAGGTGACGATGGCGATTCTCTCCGAGTTTGGGATCGAGTCGGTCGGCGAGGTGATGGACCCCGACCCGGCGCTGGCGCTCGACGACGCGGTCCGCGCCCACGAGCCCGGCGAGGTGCTGCTCTCCTGCCTGTATGAGACGCGCTTCGGCTTCACCCGCAAGGACCTGGTCGAGTGGGCGAGGGCGCGCTTCGAGCCCGAGGTGACCGTGACCCACATCCCGGTGCGGATCGAGGACGACTCGATCAGCTGGGAGAAGAGCCACACGCTCGTCGTCGCCACCCAGACCGTCGCCACGCCGGACCTGGTCAGCCGCCTCAAGGAGCGCGCCGCCGGGCACCCGCACCGCTACACGATCATCTGTCCCCGTTCCGACGACATGACCGAGGCGGAGATTTCTCGCGCCCTCGCCAAGACGATGGCCGAGCTCTACCGCGCCGAGATCGACGCGACCGGCCAGCCGATGAGCCCCGACCCCTTTCACGCGGTCAAGAACGCGGTCGAGCACTACCGCGTCGACGAGGTGCTGATCTCGACCTTCGCCGGCGAGATGTCGCGCTGGCTCGAGGAGGACCTGATCGGCCGCGTCCGCGAGGTCACCGAGAAGCCGGTCGAGCACATCGAGGTCGGCCGGCCGGCCGAGGCCGTCGCCGCCGCAGTCGCCGAGGGAGGAGAGGCCTGATGGAGAGCGCCACCGTCGCCTTGGACCACGGCCACGAAGAGCACCACCACGGGCCCCCCGAGGCCAACCAGAGTTCGCGGATCGACCGCCAAACCCTGGGGATCCTCCTCTTCATCGTCTCCGAGGTGATGCTGTTCGGTGCCTTCTTCGCCTCCTACTTCTTCCTCCGCGTCGTCGTCAACCCGCCGGCCTGGCCGCCGCACCCCTACACGCTGCCGGTCGCCGTCGCCGGGGTCAACACCGCGATCCTCGTCTCCTCCAGCTTCACGATCCACTACGCGCTGGAGTCGATTCGCCGCGGCAACCGGCGCGGCCTCAAACTCGGCCTGATCCTCACCTGGATGCTCGGCGCGACCTTTCTCTTCATCCAGATCAACGAGTACGCCCACATCGGCTTCAGCGCCCGCGACCTCGCCTTCGGTTCGATTTTCTACGGCCTCACCGGCCTCCACGGCGCCCACGTCTTCGTCGGCCTGATGCTGCTCAGTTTCGCCACGATCCGCGCCCTGCGCGGCCACTTCGGCCCCGACGCCAAGGACCACCTCGGCGTCGAGGTGCCGGGCATCTACTGGCACTTCGTGGACGTCATGTGGATCGTCGTCTACACCACCGTCTACATCCTCTAGCTGCGCTCAGATTCGGCGCAGCCCATGCGCATCTCCGAAGAAGCCGTCTTTCGCTGGGTGGTGATCGTCGGGATCGCCGCCGCCTCGGTGATCGGCTTGACCCTGTTGACCAGACCGCTGGTCGGGGCGCTCTGGGGGCTGGCGCTGGTTTGCGCGGGCCTGGCCCATGCGTATCGCTGGTGGAAGGGTCGGGCGTGACGAAGGCTTGACGAAGTTGTTGAGGTTTCGGCACTCTGTGCGCGTGACAGACAACACATTTCCTCCTGGGCTGTCAGCATGTCAGCCGTGAGGGAGACCTGGACCGACGAGCGTCTCGACGACCTCAGTCGTCGGGTCGAGGATGGATGCCGCGAGACCCGTGTGGAGATGCGGTCCCTGCGCCAGGAGATGAGAGCGGGCTTCGAGAAAATAGAGGGCCGTTTCGAGCAGGTGGACGCCCGCTTCGAGAGAGTTGGGGATGGTTTCGAGAGGGTCAACGGCCGCATTGACTCTTTGCAACGCGCCATCGTGTTTGGCGTGATCGCGCTGACAGCCGCAGTCCTCACCGGCTTCAGCGGAATCGTCGTGCTGATCGCGACTCAGCTCTGAATCAGGGCGCCGGCGGCATCTTCGGCTGCAGCCTCGCTGCGCCTTGGCGCCGTCTCCCCGCGCGGCTCCAGCCGTCCCGCCGTCGCCACCGTCCACAGCATCGCCAGCCAGGTGAGGGTGGCGAGGGCGACGTGGAGCCAGACGATCTCCGTTGGCAGCTTCAGGGCCCACTGGAGGCCTCCTACGGCGCCCTGGAGGGCGAGGAGGGCGATCACCGCGGTCAGGGGCCTCACGGCTCTCCTGTCGCCTCCTGGACGGCGCAGCAGGAACCAGACTCCGATCGCGGCTAGGCCGAAGACCGTCGCGATCGCCGCGTGGCGCTGGACGACCCATTCCAGGGTTCCGTTGCCCTCAAAGGTGAAGCGGTGGACCAGCTGGCCGGCGTGGGCGCCGGCGTGGGGGCCCGAGGCGGTCGCGATCGTCCCGGCGAGGATCGTCAGCTGGCCGATCGGGATCAGGGCGCGGACCGCCCAGACGCCGAGCCGGTCGCTGGAGCGCCGTCGCTCCCAGGGCTCATAGCGCGAGCACCAAGCCAGCGCGAAGGCCGCGTCGAGCAGCATCATCGAGAGGATGAAGTGGAGCATCACCAGGCCGGGCGCCAGGTGGTGCTTGACGACCTCGGCGCCGAGGATCGCCTGTCCGATCACCCCCAGCGGCAGCAGCGCGCCGAACAGTGCCAGGTGCCAGCGGTAGGGGCGGCGGAAGAAGGCTCCGACGCTGGCGGCGATCACCGCGAAGCCGACGAAGCCGGTCAGCAGGCGATTGCCGTACTCGATCACCGCGTGGGAGTCGAGCGGCGGCACCGCCTGGCCGTAGCATTTGGGCCAGTCCGGGCAGCCGAGGCCGGAGCCGGTGAGGCGGACCCCCGCCCCGGTGAGGACGATCAGCGAGAGGGCGCCGAGGGCGACCAGCGTCACCTTGGCGTAGCGCTCCGGCGTGATGTTCAGACGCTCACTTACCACCCTTGGAGGTGGAGGAAATCAGATACTGGACCAGTTGGTTGAGCTGCTGGGCGGTGATGGTCGTGCCGAAGTTCTGCGGCATCACGTTGGCCGGATAGCCCTTGGCGATGTGGGCGTTGGGGTCGACGATCGATTGGTGGATCATCGCCGCGCTCTGGCCGGGCAGAACCTTGTCGAGATCGGGACCAGTCACTCCACCCGATTTGGCCGCCGCCAGTGTGTGGCAGCCGCCGCAGCCGTTGTTGGCGAAGACCTGGGCGCCCGGGCCGCCCGGCACCGTCGGCGGCGCCGCGCCCGGCACGCCGGCGTAGCGGCCGACGTAGGCGGCGACGTCCTCGAGGTCCTGGCCGCTGACCACATTCGCGGGCATCGAGACCGCTGGATCGCTGTTGGAGGGGCGAGGGTTTTCGACCTGTGGCTTGACGATCCCCTCGATCGTCGCGCTGTCTTCTCCCGCCGCTCGCGCCGCGGCGAAGGCGTCATCGAGGTTGGGGCCGATCTGGGCCGTCGTCCCTGCCTGCGCCATGGTGTGGCAGACGCCGCACTTCTGGACGAAGAGGACGCGGCCGCGCGCCTCGTCCGCGGTGCTCGTCCCGCAGCCGGACGCGGCAAGCGCGACGCCGGCGAGGGCGGCAAGGGCGAGGGGCAGGCGGATGAGGTTCAAGGACATGGGCATTTGCGGCGCTGGGCGCGCCGGAGTCTATATGTCGAGGCCCCGGTCGAAGCGGCTTGCCAGGCGTGGCCGGTGGGGTGGCAACTATGCCTTCAAGACACGTAGGGCTTTTTTGAGGCTATTGGCACATTTGACGCGCCACGCGTGACGCCTCGGCTGATTTGCTCGGCCAGCAAGCAACCATTCACCGAGAGGGGGACCCCTATGGGGGTCGAAACCGCGCCGGACATGAACCCCGTTGGGTATCTCGAAACCGGCGTCCTTTACTGCGACGACAATTTTGATCGCTTGGCGCAGTTCCCTGCCGACTGCATAGATCTGGTCTACCTGGACCCTCCCTTTTTCTCAAATCGCCATTACGAGGTCATTTGGGGCGATGAGGCCGAGGTCCGCTCCTTCGAGGATCGCTGGCAAGGGGGGATCAACGTCTATATCGACTGGATGCGTGAACGCATGATTGAGCTTCAGCGCATCCTCAAGCCAACCGGGACGATCTACCTGCATTGCGATTCACACGCCGGCCATTACCTCAAGGTGATGATGGACGACATCTTCGGCATGAATCGCTTTCTCAACGAGATCGTCTGGCACTACAAGACCTCCAGCGGAGCGCCGAAAAAATGGCTGCATCGCAACCACGACACGATCTTCCGCTATGCCAATGGGCCAATCGATGAGATCACGTGGAACCACCCCAAAGAGCCGTGGCCAGAAAAGACCCTCAAGAAGTGGCAGAAAGACGAAGAAGGCCGCATCTACCGTGCCCAGCACAAATATGGCAAGCGCTACTACATCGACCCCGACGGCAAGCTCATGGACGATGTTTGGGAAATCACGCTTTCTTCTCGCTCGCATGAACGGCTCGGTTATCCCACGCAGAAGCCTGAGGAGTTGCTGGCGCAGATAATCGAGTCCAGTTCGAACGAGGGCGACATTATTTTGGACCCCTTCTGTGGTTGCGGGACGACGGTCGCCGCGGCGCAGAAAAAGAAGCGCGAATGGGTCGGCATCGATATCAGCCCGACTGCCGTGGGACTGATGCAGCGCCGCCTTCGCAAGCTTGGAGCGGAACCTCAGGTCATCGGTGTCCCAGTCTCGGAAATAGACCTGCGAACGCTCAAACCGTTCGAGTTTCAGAACTGGGTTATGCAGCAGGTCAGCGGAACTCCCTCGCCCAAGAAATCCGGTGATATGGGGATTGATGGTCTCTCGTTCATGTATCACGAGCCGATCCAGGTCAAGCAATCTGAAAGCGTCGGCCGCAATGTCGTGGACAACTTCGAGACGGCAGTCGAGCGCAGCGGGAAGGAAAGGGGATATATCGTTGCTTTTAGTTTCACTCGTGGTGCCTATGAGGAGGCAGCGAGAGCTAAGGCTGCGGGCAAGGCCCAAATCGTTCTTATCACCGTGTCCGAACTGATCGACGCAAGCGAAGCAATCACGCGGCCGACGATGCCGAAGCCTGCCCGCAAGGCCACCCCAGACCTAATGCGTCTCCTGAGTGCCCTAACGAAATCGGTGGAGGATCAACCAATCATGCCTCCGCGGCCGCGCAACACCCGACCCTCAGTCGAGGACCTTTGGGAGAGCGAGCGCGGCGTCGCCGGATCGACGCGCTAGCCTTTGATCCTAGGAACGCCGATGAGCCCAGCTCGCAAGCGCCCAACAAAGACTGCTCCCACGCCGCCTGAGCGCGATGTGAAGCAAGACCCCGCTCACACCGAGGCGGACTTCTTGCGCGACCTAGAGCGCGCGACCTCGAATCAGGCTAGGAAGCGACTGGCCGGTCGCGCTGGACGCGGTTAAGGATCGCCCAGAACATCGGCTGATCGGAGTTCCGCTGGTTGTAGCGGAATGAGTATTCGTCCAAGTAGCTCTGCAAGTACTCGCGGCTAACCGAGTGGTAGACGCCCCGGATGCCGTTTTTCAGGAGGCCGAAGAAGCCCTCAATCGTGTTCGTGTGGACCTCACCATCAACGTAGACCCCGGCTCGATGCCTAATGCGCCGGTGGCCCTGGAAGTGCCGCTCGATTCCGACATAGGGCATGTACTCGTCGGTGAAGATCATTGACTCCGGCAGAACGTATTCGCGGATCATGCCCTGGAGCGTCGGCTTCTTTCGGTCTTCGACTACCCAGGCCCGGACGCGCCCTCCCCGCTCAGCCATCCCGAAGATTGAGGACTTGACCTGGTACTTGCGGATGGCAGCCTCCCTGCGGTCCCTTTTGTGCGCCCGGGGCTTGCCCCCGCTGAATGTCTCGTCGGCCTCCACGTCGCCGCTCAGCGGCTTCTCGTCATCGTCTGCGAGCAGCGTCCGAATCTTCTTGAACATCCGATGCGCCGTCTTGTAGGTGACGCCTATCTCGCGCTCTAGCTGTTTGGCGCTGATCCCGCACCGGGTCGAACTCATTAGGTAGATCGCCCAGAACCAAAGCTGCAAGCTCGTTGTGGACTTGTGGAAGATCGTCCCGGCGGTCGGGTAGACCTGATGCCCGCAGTACTGGCAGCTATAGGCGGCACGGCTCTTGATCCGGTGGAACTTGGTCGTCTTGCCGCACTTCGGGCACGCTGAGCCGTCCGGGTGATAGCGCTCCTTGAGGTATTCGAGGCACGCCGAGTTGTCGGGGAACAGTTCTAGGAACCGCGTATAGGTCATCTGGCTTTCGCTCGACGCCGAGCGAGCCACTGAATCCCTTTGCCTTGCCGCCATGCAGAAAGGGTAGCAGATGCACGTACGTGCGTCAAGGGCAGCGCAAACGGTCCCAGACGCACAAGAGGCCCGCCGAAGCGAGCCTCTTGTGAAAGAGCTGCCTGTGCCATCGCAGCCAGTCGAATGCTCGACCTGCGGCTCAGCGTCAGCAACGTCTCTAGCGAAGAACTCCGAGAGTAGCGCAGCTACTTGACGTGCGTCAACTACTGCAACCCCCCCGGCAGGATTCGAACCTGCGACCTCGTACTTCGCTAGAGACGTGCTCTATCCGCTGAGCTACGGGGGGTTGATTACTTCCTAGGATCAAGGAAGCTTTCGCAATAGGTCATAGCACGACCGACAGATTGTTTCCAAGTCTTTTCGCCTGCAATTCCCGCAAACGCAGGGAATTACGTGCGCGATAGACATCGTTTAAGACACGGATTTAGACGCGCTCAAGCCCTACGTGTTCTGAATCCATAGTTGCCGGTGGGGTAGGCTTGAGGCAATTCGCACGACGCCCGAATCCCCCGAGGAGGTGGCTGGATGCAGGTGAGGGAAGGCATGTCGGAGGTGGTTCTCACGGTCGGTCCTTCGCACACGCTGCGGGAGGCGGCGGTGATGATGGTCGAAAAGGGAATTGGGGCTGCACTGGTCACCGACGCCGAGGCCCCGGTGCCGCGGATCATCACCGAGCGCGACCTCCTCAACTCGGTTGGCAACGGCGAGGACCCCGACGTCGAGGTCGTCGCCGACCACATGAGCGGCAGCGTCATCGTCGCCGCGCCCGACTGGAGCTTGGAGCGCGCCGCGGGCGAGATGTCGCGGCGGGGCGTCCGCCATCTGATCATCCTCGAAGAGGGCGAATTGGTCGGCGTGCTCTCGATGCGCGACATCGTCCGCGTCTGGACCTCGGATGGAGCCACTTCGGGGATGACCCCGGAGTGACTCAGTCCGTCGGCGCGGAGATCGTCTCGACCGGGAGGACCGCACCGCGCACCCTCTGCTTGCGGGGTAGGCGGAAGTAGTCGCGGGTCGCGCCCTTGACCATGCCGCGCAGGGCACCGAAGGCGATGAAGAAGCCGGCGACCGCGTAGACCCAGGCCGGGAAGAGGAAGCCGTCGGCGTAGATCCCGGCAAGGAGGCCGGCTACGCCGAGCGCGAGGAAGGCGGGGGCCCAGGAGGGGCGGGACGCGTAGACAAGCTCGCCGGGCTCGGGGATGTCGCGATGCTCGGCCATCATCGTCAGGAGGCGATGTAGAGCATCGCGACGATGAAGCTGAGGGCGAAGACGCCCGCGGCGATGCCGCCGACCACCAGGCCGCCCTTCAGGTTTCGTCTTGCCAGCTCGCGGTCCACGATCGGATTTCTATCAGGGTCGGCGGGGGCTAGACGTGGGCGTCGATCGCCATCGACGCGAACAGCAGCGCCAGATAGGCGAGCGAGAAGAGGTAGGTGCGCAGCGCCCAGCGGCGGTCGGCGCTGCGCAGCAGTCGCGCTGCGCAGTAGATGAAGGCGGCACCCAACGCCATCGAGGGAATCAGGTAGGCGACGCCAAGCCCGCCGGCGCAGAAGGGAAGCTGGGTCACCGCGTAGAGCAGGATCGTGTAGAGGAGGATCTGGCGTCGCGTCTCCGCCTCGCCGCGGACCACCGGCAGCATCGGCACGCCGGCCTTGGCGTACTCGTCCTTCATCAGCAGGGAGAGCGCCCAGAAGTGCGGCGGCGTCCAGAAGAAGACGATCGCGAAGAGATAGACGGCCATGCCGCTCAGCTCGCCCGTGACCGCTGCCCAGGCGACCAGCGGTGGCACCGCGCCCGCGGCGCCGCCGATCACGATGTTCTGCGGGGTCGTGCGCTTCAGCCAGAGCGTGTAGACGCAGACGTAGCCGAGCAGCCCCGAGAGCGAGAGGGCCGCGGCCAGCGGGTTGACGGTCAGCGAGAGCAGTAGGAAGGAGGCGGCTCCGAGCGTCACTCCGAAGGCGATCGCGGCGGTGGGGGAGACGCGGCCGCTCGCCACCGGCCGATCGGCGGTGCGGGTCATTATTTGGTCGATGTCACGGTCGACCGCGTGGTTGATCGCTCCGGCGCCACCGGCCGAGAGGGCGCCGCCCAGGCAGGTGAGCAGGATCAGCCCGAGCGACGGGCTGCCCGCCACGTACATCGTCGTCACCGTCGTGAACAGCAGCAGCGACTGCACCTTCGGCTTGGTCAGCGTCAGGTAGTCGCGCGCGACGATCGACGCCCGTGAGCGCTGCCCGCTCGCAGCTACCGATTGGTTGGGCGCGGTCTGCGCGCCGGCGCCGGCTTCCATGCCGTCAGGCTACTGGCTGGGACTCGCGCTCGGAAGGGGCAGGGCCGGCCGTCCGGTGGGCGATCGCCTCGCGGATGTCCCGCATCGGCTGGGCGCTGCGGACGTCGGGCAGCACGTCGAAGTTGTGGGGGTCGGGCGGGGAGACCGTGAACCACTCGAGCGAGTCGCCGCCCCAGTGGTCGTGGCCGGCCCTGGCCCCGCCGGTGCGGCTGACGATCGCGTTGACGATCGTCAGGACGATCCCGGTCGCGAGGACGAGGGCGCCGATCGAGGCGATCAGGTTGTCGGCGTTGACGCCGGTGCCGTCGAAGAACTTGTAGGCGTCGACGACCTCGCCGTGGTCGCTTCCGGCGATGAACAGCGGCACGAAGGCGGCGAGGATCCCCACCACCATCGTCCAAAAGGACAGCCGCGCCAGGCTCTCGCCCATCGTGCGCCCGGTCATCTTCGGGAACCAGTAGTGGAGGGCGGCGAATCCGCCGAAGACGCTGCCGCCGACCAGGGCGAAGTGGGTCGCCGCGGTGGCGTCGGTGGTGTTGTGCAGGCGCCAGGCGACCGCGACCATCGAGTGCGAGATCTCCGAGCCGAGGCCGATCGAGATCATCGAGATCGCGCCGACCGAGAAGAGCAGCGGCGCCCGCATCCGCAGCGTGCCGCCGATCATCGTCGAGATCAGGTTGAAGATCACCAGGCCGAAGGGAACGATCAGGGCCAGCGCCATGATCATCCCGAAGTACATCCAGCCGATTCCGATCGGCGCGGTCAGCATGTTCTGCATCCAGGCGAGGGTTCCGATCACGGCGATCGCCGCCAGGGAGCCGATCACCGCGCCGCGGTTGAACAGCGGTTTGCGGGCGAAGGTCGGGACGATCTCGGCGATCGCGCCCAGCGCCGTGATCAGGATCAGCATGTAGGCGCCGCTGTAGAAGATCCAGCTGAGGTGCTGCCAGAGCAGCGGCGCCCCGCCGGAGCCGTCGGCGAAGAAGATCCCGTCGTAGTTGCGGTCGATCATCAGCATCGTCAGCGCGGCGAGCAGCACCGGGCCGATCACGACCAGCAGCCAGGAGCAGATCGCCGCCGCCCAGGCGAAGACGGGAACGCGTCGCCAGGCCATCCCGGGGGCGCGCATGTTGCGCAGCGTGGTGATCAGGTTGACCGCGATCAGCACGAAGCCGAGCGTCGCCATCCCGGTCGCGGTCGCCCAGGCGTCGACCCCGTTGTTGGGCAGGAAGGCCAGCTCGGAGAGCGGCGCCAGCGGGTTGACCCCGGCCTCCGATGGGGTGAAGAGGAAGCCCGCGTAAAGCACGGTCGCGCCGCCGACGTAGAGCCAGAGGCCGAGCTGTCCGAGTCGCGGCAGCGCCGTTCCGCGGGCGCCGATCTGCAGCGGCGCCACGTAGTAGAAGAAGCCCAGCGAGAGCGGGATCGCGAAAAGGAAGATCGCCGTCGCCCCGTACAGCGAGAGCATCCGGTTGAAGGTCTGCGGGGCGAGGAAGGTGTTCTCGGGGACCGCCAGCTGCAGCCGCATCAGCAGCAGCTCGACAAGCGCGACGAAGAGGAAGCCGAGGGCGCCGCCGATCAGGATGCGACCGACGTCCTTGTGGTCGGCGCTGGTCGCCAGCTCGACCCAGCGCGGGCGGCGCTGCGGGTAGCCGTCGACGACCAGCTCGGGGGGGCGGCGCGCGCTCACGGCACCTGCCCGTTCTTGATCAGCCCGACCACGCGGTCCTGGGCGGCTTGGATCCCGGTCTTCTGGCTGGAGATGAAGTCTTTGTACGCGGCCGGGGAGACGACGTCGACCTCGGTCCGCATCGCCCCGTATGCCTGGCCGGAGAAGGTCGCCGCCTGGCCGGTGTAGGCGCCCTTTTGGTCGGCGCGGAAGATCACGTCGTCGTGCTTGCCCGGGACGGCGTCGCGCTTGCCGGCCAGGTCCGGCACGTCCCAGGTGTGGACGACGTCGGTGGAGACGAGGTTGAGGACGACGGTCGTGTCGACCGGGACGACCAGCTTGTAATAGGAGAAGGCGCCGTTCGGGTAGTCGTAGCGCCACAGCCACTGCTGGCCGGTCGCCTTGATCGTCAACGGCTGGGAGTGGGCGGCCTGGAGCCCGGCCGGGCCGGTGGTCGGTTCCTCGCGCGCCCGGTCGGTGAAGACGATGCCGGCGACGAGGATCGCCGCGGCGAAGACGGTCAGCAGGGCGCCGACCCGGATCTGGACCCGTCGGCCGCCGCGCACCTGGCGCGGTTCGGCGCCGCGCTCGGAGCGGTAGCGGCGCACCGCGTAGATCAGCCCGACGTTGATCGCGACGATGACGATCGTCGCGGCGACGAAGCCAATCCAGTACAGAGTGTCGATCTGGTCGGTGCCAGGAGAGTGGGGCGCCAAAGCGCGGCCATTCTAATCACGAGTCAGACATCAAAGGCGGCGCGCCGCCGCTCTCCGGCGCCCGGGGTCTCTACCTATACTCGCCGACCCTATGCGTAGGCGACACCGGACATCACCGTCACTGCGCATGGCGGTGCGCGTTGGAGCGGCCGCCGTGGTGGGGGCGGCGGTGACGACCCCGTTCGTGCGCCGACGGCTCGGGATCCCGGCGCCGGCGGTGATCGCGGCTTGCGCCGGGGGCCCATTGGCGGTCGCGGTGCTGCGGCCGCGCTCCAAGTCGCGCGACGTCGTCCTCTTCGCCCTGCAGATGTGGGCCTTCACCGTCGTCCACGAGATGCCCTACGACGACCCCGAGCGGCTGCGGTCGCGATTGCGGACGCGCTATCCGATCGTCCTCGACCGCGCGCTCGGCGCCGGCCGCCTGCCCAACGTCCGGTTGCAGCGGGCGCTGTCGCGCTTCCGCGGCGTCGGGGTGCTCGACCGCTTCCTCACCTGGGCCCACTGGCTCTGGTTCCTCGAGCCCTACCTGGCGATGACCTTCATCCTCCTGCGCCGCAACGAGCGCTTCCCGCGCGCCGCGCGCCAGCTCGCCGCCGTCTTCGACCTCGGCTGCGCCGGTTACTTTCTGGTCCCGACCGCGCCTCCATGGTGGTCCTCTGAACAGGGGCAGACCGGGGAGGAGGTGCGCCGGGTGATGGTCGAGGTCGGCGAACAGACCTGGAAGTCGGCCTGGCCGAAGATGTACGGGGCGCTGGGCGGCAATCCGTGGGCGGCGATGCCCTCGCTGCACTTCGCGACCTCGCTCTCGGCCGCGATTTCGCTGGCCGAGGCAGGCCCGGTGGAGGGGGCGATCGGGTGGGGTTACTCGCTGACGCTCGGTTTCGCCCTCGTCTACCTGGGCGAGCACTACGTCACCGATCTGGCCGCCGGGGCGCTGCTGGTCGCCGCGGTGCGCGCCGGGGAGCCGCTCGCCGAGCCGCTGGTCGAGGGGGTCAATCGCTCCCTCAGGCGTCTGGAGAAGATCGCGAGCGGGTAGCGTCCCTGGCGTGTCTGAGGAGGAGCTGCGCAACGGCGACGACACTGCCGAGCTGCCGCTGTTCACGCCGCGCCGCGTGATTCAGACGATCCTCCTCGTCGTCGCGCTCCTGGTCGGGATCTACTTCCTCTTCCCGAAGCTGGTCGGGCTGAGCGGGGCGCTCGCTAAGCTCGGCGACGCCGAACCGGTCTGGATCGCGATCGCGATCGCCTTCAACGTCGTCGCCTTCGCGACCTACGTCGCCCTCTTCAAGGCCGTGGTCGGCGGCAAGGCGCTACGACTCACCTGGGCCGAGACCTACGAGATCAACATGGCCGGCCTGGCGGCGACGCTGCTCTTCTCGGCGGCGGGCGCCGGGGGAATCGCGCTGACCTACTGGGCGCTGCGCAAGGCCGGGATGCGCCGTCGCGACGTCGCGCGGCGGATGGTCGCCTTCCTCACCCTCCACTACGCTTTCTACCCGATCGCCCTGATCATCTTCGGGATCCTCCTGCGCACCGGGGTGCTGAACGGGGAGCACTCGGTCGAGCTGACGATCATCCCGGCGGCGGTCGCGGGTTTGCTGCTGGTCGTGGGGGTTCTGATTGCGCTGATCCCTCCCGACCTGGAGCGGCGTGTGGCGCCGTTCGTGCACGGAGAGCGGGGCAAGGCGATCGCCGACACCGTCGCCCGGGTGCCGGCGACGGTGGGGGAGGGCTTCCGCTTCGCGCTCAGCCTCTTCGCCCACCCTTCGCGCGGCGGCTTGGCGGTAATCGGCGCCGCCGGTTACTGGGCGGCCAACATCGGCATCCTCTGGGCCTCCTTCCACGCCCTCGGGGTCCACGTGCCGCTCGCCGTCGTCGTCCAGGGGTTCTTCCTCGGCATGGTGGCCAACCTCTTTCCGTTCGCGCCGGCCGGCGTCGGCGCGGTGGACGCCGGGATGATCGGCGCCTTCGTCCTTTTCGGGATCCCCGAGAACGCGGTCTTCCCGGCGATTCTGATCTACCGCCTGATCGCCTTCTGGATGCCGATCCCGCCTGGGATCGTCGCCTTCTTCCAGCTCCGCAAGCGGGTTGCGCGCTGGGAAGAGGAGGGTTTGCCGATTGACCGGGGCGGTACTATAAAAAGTGAAGTATTAGTCTAAGGCGGCAGAGATGGCTGAAGGACAGAAGGTCGAAAACGTGATCATCGTCGGCGGTGGCCCCGCCGGCTATACGGCGGCGCTATATACGGCGCGCGCCAACCTCGAGCCGCTCGTCTTCGAGGGCTTCCAGTGGGGCGGACAGCTCCAGAACACGACCGACGTCGAGAACTATCCGGGCTACCCCGAGGGGATCATGGGCCCGGAGATGATGAGCCAGTTTCGCGCCCAGGCGGAGCGCTTCGGGACGCGGTTCGTCACCGACGACGTAGATCGGGTCGAGCTCTCCGACGGTGGCGTCCAGAAGGTCTACCTCGGCGACGAGGAGCACCTGGCGAAGACCGTGATCCTCGCGATGGGGGCGGAGCCTCGCCGACTCGGCGTCCCGGGTGAGATCGAGCTGGGCGGCTGCGGCGTCTCCACCTGCGGCGTCTGCGACGGCGCCTTCTTCAAAGGCCAGAAGGTGATCGTGATCGGCGGTGGCGACTCCGCGATGGAGGACTCGATCTTCATCTCCAAGTTCGCCAGCGAGCTGATCGTGGTCAACCGCCGCGACGAGTTCCGCGCCTCGAAGATCATGTTCGAGCGCGCCCAGGAACGCCCCAACATCTCCTTCAAGACCCCCTTCGTCGTCGAGGAGTTCGTCGGCGGCGACGCCGGCAAGCTCGACCGCGTGCGGCTGCGAAACGCCGAGACCGGCGAGACCGAGGACGTTCAGACCGAAGGCGCCTTCGTCGCGATCGGCCACATCCCCAAATCCGAGATCGTCGTCGATCAGGTCGGCACCGACGAGGACGGATACATCGTCACCCAGCCCGGCTCGACCCGCACAAACCTGGGCGGCGTCTTCGCCGTCGGCGACGTCGTCGACAACACCTACCGCCAGGCGGTCACCGCCGCCGGCACCGGTTGCATGGGCGCCCTCGACGCCGAGTGGTACCTGCGCGACACGCCCCCCTCGCCCGAGGCGCACTGGGCACCGGGGGGCGAGCCCGCCGAGATCGCGCCGACGCCGGGCTCCTAAGCCGAAGAGTCGGTCGGCTGCGGGGCAGCCGCGGCGAGTGCGAACGGAGTGCCCTCCGAGTCGCGACAGACAGCCCATCGCTCCCCTGGGTGGATGACTATGCCGCCCAGCCGGCGGACGCGCTCGAGCGCCGCGGCGAGGTCGGCGACGGTGAAGTAGGGGAGGGACCCGGTGTCGCCGGGGCCGGATCCCCGCTCGTGCACTCCGAGTCGGAGGCCGTCGTGCTCGACTTCCCAGCCCGACCCTGCCTCGGAGGGTCTCGGCGCAAGTTCGACCTCGAGCAGGCCCTGCCAGAAGCCGAGGGCGCGATCGGGATCGTCAGCCGGGAACTCGATCAGCGGCGCGGGCACACTCCGAGTATGACCATCCTGCCTCTAGCAGCGGAAACGACGGCTGACCGAGCGCGCCTGGTTCACCCACTCGCCCCGGCGGTTGAGCGCCTGGCCGACCGTTGTGGTGCGCCAGACGCCGGCGACGCAACCGGGCACGCTCACCTCTCCGACGATTCGGCGGCCCTTGCCCGCGCTTGAGGTGGCGCAGCGCACGTCGAAGAAGCGGCGGCCGAAGCGTTTGCGCAGGCAGACCGTGACCTGTAGTCCCGGGTGGACGGCCCGGGTGCGATAGACGCCGGTTCCGACCAGTTGAAGGCTGGCGCTGTCGTAGGCGGGGGGGCGTGCGTGGGCCGCGAAGCCGCTGCCTGCCTGGGCGACGGTCGCCCCGAGAGCGGTGAGCGCGAGGGCAATTGTGAAGACGAGACGTCCGTTTCTCATTTCATCCTCCAGGGGTACAAACCGAACAGATGGGTGTTTGTCCCGGTGTAAGCATGTCGGGGGATTTTGCAGACGGAGAGTCGGGGCCGGGTGACGGCGGAACTGCGGCGGCGGCCGAGGTCCAGCTGACCGCCACTCAGCGCCAGATTCTCGAAGCGCTGTGTCGTCCGGCGCTCGCCGGCAACCGGTACGCGACGCCGGCGACGAATCAGGAAATCGCCGGCGAGGTCTACCTCAGCGTCGATGCGGTGAAGGCGCACCTGCGCACCCTGTACAGAAAGTTCGGAATCGAGGAGCTGCCCCACAACCAGAAGCGGGCGCGCCTTGTGGAGCTGGTCCTCGAGGGCGGTTACCTCTCCGTCGACGCAGACGTCGATGCCGGGGACGACTCTCGGGCGCCATTGCCGCCCGTCGGGGCTCCCGCAACACCCGGGCGGCGGAGGCGCTACCTCGGCGCGATCGCGATCGCAATCGCCGCCGGCACCGCTCTCGCGCTTGCGATCCTCGTGATCGTCGGGGCCTTCTCCGGCGGCCGGGCCGAATCCACCGCCGTCGCCCCCTACAAGAGCGCGGTGCGCGGCTTCTGCCGCCTTGCGCTCGCGGGTGAGGACCAAGGCGTAGGCGCCACCGCGCAGCAGCGGGCCGGGTCCTACCTCGAGGTGATCGAGACCGTGCGGGGCAGGCTGGCGTCGTTGCCGGCGCCGGCCGAGTCGAGCCTCGCGCTGGCCCGCTTCCGCTCCGGCCTCGACCGCGCCGCCGACTTCACGAGCATCGTCGCCCAGGCCCCTCCGACCACCGGCACCGGGCGGCAGGAGGACGTCGTCGCCGAGCTGACCTTCGCCGCCGGCCAGGTCCAGGCCGGCGCCCTCGGCTACGGCCTGGGGTCGAGTTGCGTGGCGGTTGGAGATCTCGTCTCGCGCTCGGCCCGCAACGCCGCTCACCTTCCGTAAGCGGGTCGCGGGAGAGGCGCCAGGAGCCCCTCCCGCGAGCCCGTTTGCCAGGGAGCCGCTTCGTCGCACCGCTACTCGGAGGCGCCTTCGTTCGGCTTCGGCGCGTGGACGTTGACCCGCTCGCAACCAGGACGGATTACGTCCTGCGGGTCAGCGAAGACGATGTCGTAGCCGCTGCCGCAGGAGACCACGTCAGGCTCGCCGTCGCGGACGAAGACGAGGTCGTTGCCGGGCCCGGCGAACACGGTGTCCGCGCCGGGCGTGCCGACGTCGGCCTTGGCTCGGGCGAATATCGTGTCGTTGCCGGGGCCGCCGAAGACGATGTCGACGCCCCGGCCGGCGAACATGATGTCGCCGCCGCGGCCGCCGTACTCGCGATCGTCTCCGAGGCTGCCGCGGATGAGATCCCGCCCGGGACCGCCGGAGAGGACGTCGTTACCGGTTCCGCCGTTGATCCGGTCCGGCCCACCGAGCCCGGCGACCGTGTCGTTGCCTCCCAACGCCCTGATCCGGTCGGCGTGCCCGGTGCCGATGATCACGTTGTCGCCGTCGTCGCCGACGATCGGCGGCGCCGCCGATGCCACTCCGACGCAGATCGCCAGAGCCAGCACCCCGGCGGCCGGCGCCCCCACCTTCCAGATCCGTCTCGACCTCATCCATTGCCTCCTGTTTGTCGCCGCCGCGGCGCTTGGAAATGCCGACGATCACGAAAGCCCAGACCGGGCATTCGCGCAAGGCACCCCAGGGCTAAGCGGTGCCCACCCCGGGTGTTGGACGCCTGTGCTCGTGCCTGGGGGCGCTCAACCGATCCGCGGCTTGAATTTGGTCCAGCGCTCGGAATCGAAGGGCCGGGCGTCGGCGTGGATTGCCGCCGCGACCCTTGCGACGGCGCCACCGAGGTCTTCGAAGATCGCTCGCACCAGCGCCTCGGCCGTCGCCCCCGGCTCGATTGCGAGCGTCGCGACGGCATCGAGCAACTCGCGTTGGGTGAGCGCCAAGGCGGTGCGCCCCGCAGCAGGGATCGCCGCCAGCGCAACCGGGTCGCCGTCCAGGCAAACCGCGCCGAAGCGGGAGACGAAGGCGAGGACCTCGTCGAAATGCTCGCCCCCGTCATCCGCCTCGAAGGGGGTCCGCAGCTCGCCGATGCTGTAGCTCAGCTCCGACCAGGCGAGTTGGGTCAGCTGGACAGGGGTGACCCAGAGGACTGTCGCCGACGCCGCCGTCCCGGCGCTCGGAAACAGCGTCGCCGGCATCGATCCGTACAGGGCGGGTTGCGCGGAGGCGCCGACGTCGAAGTCGTGCAGGCGACCGGTCATGGCGAGGACGGCCCTGTCCTCCGCGTCTGGGAAGTGGCCGAACTTGCGCTTCAGGGTCGCGGGCGCGGCGTTGGATCCGAAGGCGAGGATCGGCAGGCGTTCGCCATCGGCAGCGGCGAACTTACGCAGGCTTCGGTCCCGCTCCCCCTTCGACTGTTCGCTGAGAAGGACGACCTCGCCGTCGCTCAACAGATAGGAGCCCCCCGGTCGCGCCCAGGGGTAGCCAAGCGCGCGGGAGAGCGCCTCGTCGTCGTAGGCGCGGGGAGGGATTTGGGCGATCAGATCGCGAACGTGCTCCCTGAACTCCCCATCGTCCAGGGCAAGGCGTTTGAGCAGCTCCGGCTCGGCGATCGGCGGCCGGCGCGCCACGGAGCTGTGCTTAGCGGGACGGCGTCAGCCCGGGAAGGGCTCGGCCTGGCGCTCGCCGGGGGTGTAGTCGGCCTCGGCTTCGAGCGTGCCACGGATCTGCTCGCTCAACTCCGGGGTGTTCTCGTGACCGTGCGCGGACACCGCGTGCTCGGTGGCCGCCGCCACGACTTCGTCCTCCTCGCCGATGATCGTCAACGAGCAGTTCTTCTCGCTTTCGAACCGTCGGCAATCCGCCATCACTCGACTCATCGGAAACCTCCAACTCGGTAGACGCTGAACGACTCCCCCGCGCGGACTCCACTGGTCTACACCCGGGTCGCGGGCGAGTCAAGCGTTAATCGATCAGCTTCTGCACGACGAAGGCCTTAGTGCCTTTCGGCGTCTCGATCTCGACCTGCTCGCCGAGCTTGGCGTCGCGCAGGGCGCGGCCGATCGGCGACTCGGCCGAGAGGCGGCCCTGGGCCAGGTCGGCCTCGGTCGAGCCGACCAATGTCCAGGTGTTGACCTTGCCGGAGGCCTCGTCCAGTACCTCGGCGGTGCGGCCGAAGGCGAAGGTGTCGGCGGCGCCGTCGACCTCGACCACTTCGGCGTTGCGGAGGCGTTCTTTGAGGCGCTTGATCTTCGTTTCCAGATGCGCCTGGTCTTCCTTGGCGATGTGGTAATCGGCGTTCTCCTTGAGGTCGCCGAGCTCACGCGCGGCCTTGATCCGGGCGGCCATCTCGGTGCGGGCCGGGCCCTCCAACTCGGCGATCTCCGCCCGCAGCGCCTCGATGCCGTCGGCGGTGATCGCCTCCCTGCCGGTTTCGGCTCCACTCATCTCGCGCACCCTTTCAAATGACCCCGCTATCGTGGGCCCACGGCCGCGTCCTGTACACACCTCGACTCGATCCAACGCCTCGATCTTCCGGCGGAGATCGCCGGTTGCGAGGAGTGCCTGGCGCTCGGCATGCAGTGGGTTCACCTGAGGATGTGCCAGTCCTGCGGCCACATCGGCTGCTGCGACAACTCGCAGGGAAAACACGCGACCGGGCACCACCAGTCCAGCGGGCACCCGATCGTCCGCTCTGCCGAGCCCGGCGAGGAATGGAGCTGGTGCTACGTGGACGAGTTGGCGTTTCGGCTGACGCCCTGACCTTCGTCACGCAGGGAGACCCCGCGTTCGGCGGCGGCTCGTAGAAGCGGGGCGGGCGCGTAGGCCTCGCCGTGCTCTGACCGGAGCCCTTGGAGCAGGCCAAGCGCGGGCTGGGCGCCGATCAGCTTGGCGAACTCGAGCGGGCCGAGCGGCCAGTTGAAGCCGAGCCGCATCGCCGTGTCCATGTCGGCGGGCGCGCCGACCTCCTCCTCCAAGGCGAAGGCGGCCTCGTTGGCGATCTGGGCGACGAGGCGGGGGAGGATCTGCGCCGCGACGGGGTCGATCACGGCCAACTCCTCCGGGTCAAGCGTGGGTGTCCCGCCACCCGCTCCGCTGTTCCTTTGCCGGGTATAGACGGGTAAAGGAACAGCGGAAGCTGGGTTGGGGGGGAGTTCGCCCTCGTCGTAGGCGTAGAAGCCTCGCCCGCTCTTGCGGCCGAGGCGGCCCTCGGCGACCAGTTGTTCTTGGATCGCGCTGGGGCGCCAGCGTTCCGGCTCGCCGCCCTGCGCGTAGAAGGAGCGGGCGACGCTGAGGTTGACGTCGAGGCCGATCAGGTCGATCAGCTCGAACGGGCCCATCCGGAAGCCGCCGCCGAGCCGGCAGACGCGGTCGATCGTCTCGGCGTCGGCCACTCCTTGGGCGAGCATGCGCAGCGACTCCAGGGTGAAGGGACGGGCAAGGCGGTTGGCGATGAAGCCGGGGCTGTCCTTGGCGCGGATCGGCGTGCGTCCCATTCGCCGCCCGACCTCGGTCGTCGCGTCGAGCGCCTCCTCGGAGGAGTCCGCGGTCGCGACGACCTCGACCAGCTTCATCAGCGCCGGCGGGTTGAAGAAGTGCATGCCGACGACGCGCTCAGGATGGGGTACCAGCGCCGCGATCGCCGTCACCGGCAGCGAGGAGGTGTTGGTGGCGAGGATCGCCTCCGGCCCGCAGGCATCGGCCAGTGCCGCGAACAGCTCGCGCTTCAGCCCCAGGTCCTCGGGAGCCGCCTCGATCACCAGCTCGCACTCGGCGAGTTCGGCAAGGCTCGGCGCCGCGCCCACCCGGGCGCTCGCCGCGTCGGCTTCGTCCTCGCTCCACCGGCCCCGCTCCACCCCCTTGGCCAGCGCTGCTCTGGTTCGCTCGATCCCGCTCTCCAGGGCCGTCGCGATCGGGTCGTGTAGCCGCGTCTCGTATCCGCCCAGCGCGGCGATCTGGGCGATCCCGGACCCCATCGTGCCGGCACCGACGACGCCGACTCGCTCGACCTTCAACGTCCCTTGAACTCGGGGTCGCGCTTTTCGAGGAAGGCCTTCATCCCTTCGACCCGGTCCTCGGTCGCCATCGCCAGCTCGTAGAGCCGCCGCTCATTGTCGAGGCCGGTCGAGATCCCGGTCTCCTCCGCCGCCAGCACCGCCTGCTTGCCGAGTCGCGCGGCGATCGGCGGCTTCTCGGCGACGGTGCGGGCCAGCTCCATCGCCGCGTCCAGCCATCCGTCACCCTCGACCACCTCGTTGACCAGGCCGAGGCCCTGCGCCGTCTTGGCGTCTAACCGCCTGCCGGTCAGCACCAGCTCCATCGCCCGCTGCTTGCCGACGACCCGCGCCAGCCGCTGGGTGCCGCCGCCGCCGGGGATGATCCCGAGGTTGATCTCCGGCTGGCCGAACTTGGCGGTCTCGGAGGCGACGATCATGTCGCAGGCCAGGGCCAGTTCGCAGCCGCCGCCCAACGCCCAGCCGGAGACGGCGGCGATCAGCGGCGTCTTCACCGCCGCCAGGCGCTTCCAAAACGCGGCGGCGGGGTGGTAGAGGGCCTCGGCGAAGCTGCGCTCGCTCATCGCCTTGATGTCGGCGCCGGCGGCGAAGACCTCGTCGGAGCCGGCGATCACGATGCAGCGGACCTCGGGGTCGGGGTCGAGGCGCTCCAGCTCGGCCGCGAGCCTCTCCATCACCTCCGGGGAGAGCGCGTTGCGCGCCTCCGGTCGGTTCAGTCGCAGCAGCGCGACCCTGCCGTCGAGCGAGGTCTCGACCAGCTCGGGCAAGCCCTACTCGGCCTCCATCGGCGTCATCGCGTTGATGCCGGTCGCGGCGCGCCCGATGATCAGCTTCTGGATCTGCGACGTCCCCTCGTAGAGTGTCGTCACGCGGGCGTCGCGCAGGTAGCGCTCGACCGGGTAGTCGTCGACGTAGCCGGCACCGCCGTGGACCTGGATCGCCAGGTTGGCGCACTCGACCGCCGACTCGGTCGCGTAGAGCTTCGCCACCGAGGTCTCCATCGTGTTCGGCTTGCCCGCATCCTTGAGTGCGCCGGCGCGGTAGACCAGCATCCGGCTGGCGTCGCGCTTCAAGATCATCTCGGCGATCATCTCCTGGACCAGCTGGAAGCGGGCCAGTGGCACGCCGAACTGCTTGCGCTCCTTCGCGTAGGCGACCGAGGCGTCGACGCAGCCGTCGCAGATCCCGACGCAGCCGGCGGCGACGCTGTAGCGGCCGTTGTCGAGCGCGCTCATCGCCACCTTGAAGCCGTCGCCGATCTCACCGAGCATCGCGTCCTCGCCGACCTCGACCTCGTCGAGGGAGAGCTCCGCCGTGTCGGAGGAGCGCAGCCCGAGCTTGCCGTGGATCTCCTGGCTGGTGAAGCCCTCGCTGTCGGTGGGGACGAGGAAGCAGGCGAGCCCGCGGTGCTTCAGGGCCGGGTCGGTCTGGGCGAAGATCAGCGCCACCTCGGAGAAGTTGCCGAGGCTGATCCACATCTTCTGGCCGCTGATCGACCAGCCCGAGTCGGTCTTGGTCGCGCGGGTGCGCAGGTTGGCGGCGTCGGAGCCGGTGTCGGGCTCGGTCAGGCCGAAGCAACCGAGCGCCTCGCCGGAGCAGAGCCGCGGCAGCCAACTCTGTTTCTGCGCCTCGGTTCCCCACTTCTCGATCGATCCGGCGACCAGCGAGGTCTGCACCGAGACGACGGTGCGCGCCGAGGAGTCGGCACGGCCGACCTGCTCGACGATCAGCCCGTAGCCGATGTAGTCGAGGCCGCGGCCGCCGTATTCCTCGGCCACGGGGGCGCCGAGGTAGCCGACCTCGCCCAGCTTGCTCGCCAGCTCGCGGTCGAAGCGGGCGGCGCGGTCGTTCTCTTTGACGCGCGGGATGATCTCGCGGTCGGCGAACTCGCGCGCCGCCTCGGAGATCAGCTTCTGCTCGTCGGTCAGCTGGAAGTCCAAAGTCAAAGCTCCTTTCCGAGGGTTGCCGCGAAGGCCTCTTGGGCCTCGCGGGTGCGGGGGCCGGGCGCGTCGGGAAGCTCGGCGCCGTCGATCACCGAGACCGCCTGGATCTCCCGCGTGGTCGAGGCGAGGAAAGCCTCGTGCGCGGCGCGCAGGTCGGCGACCGGCCAGGCGCCCTCCTCGACGTGCAGCGCCTTGACGAGGCGGTCGCGGGTGATCGACTTCAGCACGGCGGCATCGAGCGCCGGCGTGCGCAAGGTGCCCTGTGGGGAGACCCAGAAGATCGTCGAGGTGGGCGCCTCCAGCACGATGCCGTCGGGCTGGACGAGCACCGCCTCGTCGGCGCCCTGCCCTTTGGCGATCCGCGTCGCCTGCATGTTGGCGGCGTAGGAGAGCGACTTGACCCCGTTGAGGATCACGCTCGGGCTATAGGTGACGACGGCGAGGCGCAGCGGCTCGTCGTGGGGGGGAAGCGGCTCGGTCGCGGCGATCCGCCGGCCGCCGCGGGTGACGATCAGCCGCAGCTGACCGTCGCCGTCGCCGTGCTGGGCGAGCAGGGCGTCGACCTCGCGCTCCAGGGCGGTGCGGTCGAACTCGAGCTCGATCGCCGTCGCCGAGCGCTCCAGCCGGTCGAGGTGGTCCCCAAGCGCGAATGTCTGCCCGGCATAGAGCCGAATCACCTCGAAGGCGCCGTCGCCGCGGTAGAGCCCGTCGTCACGCATTGGGACGACGGCGTCGGCGGTCGGCGAGATCCGCCCGTCGACGCTGGCCAGCTCTGTGAAGGCGTCCGTCATCGGCGCGGCGAGGCTATCTCCTTATACACATTGTTCGCGCTTCGCTCGCGGCGCAAAGAATCAGATCGCGATGCTTGTTCGCTGCGCGCTCACGGCTTCGAAGACAGTCGCCAGCCCCTGGCCGACGCCGACGCACATCGTCGCGATGCCGTAGCGGCCGTCGCGGCGGCGCAGCTCGCGGACCAGGGTGCCGGCGAGGCGGGCGCCGGAGCAGCCGAGCGGGTGGCCGAGGGCGATCGCGCCGCCGTTGACGTTGAGGCGCTCCTCGTCGATCCCCAGCTCGCGAGCGGAGGCGAGGACCTGGGAGGCGAAGGCCTCGTTCAGCTCGATCAGGTCGATCTCCTCGAGGGAGAGGCCAGCGGCGGCGAGGGCACGCGGCACCGCTTCGACCGGGCCGATGCCCATGTAGGCGGGGTCGACTCCGGCGACGCCGAAGGAGACGACGCGGGCGAGCGGCTCGGCGCCGAGCTTCTCGACGCCGGCCTCCGACGCGATCAGCAGGCAGGCGGCGCCGTCGTTGAGGGTCGAGGCGTTACCTGCGGTCACCGTGCCGCCCTCGCGGAAGACCGGTCGCAGGGACGCGAGCTTCTCGGCGGAGGCATCGGGCCGGGGCCCTTCGTCGGCTTCGACCAGGACGGTTTCGCGCCCCTTCGGCGCCTCGATCGGCGCGATCTCCTCGGCCAGGCGCCCCGCCTCGGCGGCGGCGACCGCGCGTTGGTGGCTGCGTAGCGCGTAGGCGTCCTGGTCCGCGCGGCTGATGCCGTAGCGCTCGGCGACGTTCTCACCGGTCTCGCCCATCGACTCGGTCGAGACGCCCAGCTCGGCCATTCTCGGGTTGACCAGTCGCCAGCCGAGCGTCGTGTCGTGCATCGTCTGCTCGCCGCGCGGCAGGCCGCGCTCGGGCTTGGCGACCACCCAGGGGGCGCGGCTCATCGACTCGACCCCGCCCGCCAGGTAGAGGTCGCCCTCGCCGAGCTTGACGGCGCGGGCGGCGCAATTGACCGCCTCCAGGCCGGAGGCGCAGAGGCGGTTGACCGTCGCCCCCGGGACGCTGACCGGCAGCCCGGCGAGCAGCGCCGCCATCCGCGCCACGTCGCGGTTGTCCTCGCCGGACTGGTTGGCGGCGCCGAAGTAGACGTCGGCGATCTGCTCGGGGTCGACGCCGTTGCGATCGACCACGGCGCGGATAACATGGGCGGCGAGGTCGTCGGGCCGCACGCCGGAAAGCGCGCCTCGGTAGGACCCCATCGGGGTGCGGATCGCGTCGACTACATAGGCCTCCTGCATCGGGCGGGATTAAACAGGGGCCGCGGGCTCGCGCGTATCCTTGGCGGCGTGGGTTTCGTCCTCGGGACCATCGCCCTGCTCGCGATTCTGGTCGGCGTGCTCGTGATCGTCGGGCGTTACTTCCCGGCGAGCAGCGCCGACCTCGTCGACTGGTACCCGACCCGCTCGCCGGAAGTCGAGGCGCAGAACGAGCTCGACGACGTTCGCCAGATGGTCGAGGCGCAGAACGAGATGCGTCGCCGCCGCGGCGCCCCCGAGATCAGCGAGGAGGGCCTGCGCCGGGAGGTCGCGGCGGAGGAGATCGAACAGTTGCGGCGCAGCTCCTTCGAGGGCGAGTAACGTCGGCGCATGGCCCGGGCGCTGATCGTCGGTTGCGGCTGCCGTGGGCGGATGCTCGGCGGTCTCCTCATTGAGGAGGGCTGGGCGGTGCGCGGGACGAGCCGCGCCGCCGCCGGCCTGACGGAGATCGAGGCCGCCGGCATCGAGCCGGCGCTCGCCGATCCCGACCGTCCCGCCGGGCTGCTCGACCTGGTCGGCGACGTCACCGTCGTCCACTGGCTGCTCGGCTCCGCGCGGGGGGAGTCGGAGGCGATCGCGGCGATCCACGGTCCCCGGCTGGAGCGCTTCATGGCGAAGTTGGTCGACACCCCGGTGCGGGGATTCGTCTACGAGGCGCGGGGGAGCGTCGAGTCCCGTCAGCTGGAGCAGGGCGGGGGGATAGTCCGCGCCGCCGCGGCGACCTGGCGCATCCCGGCCGAGGTGGTCGAAGCCGGCCCGGCCGACGCCCCCGGCTGGGCTGACCAGATGCTCGAAGCGACTCTCCGACTCGTCCGCTGAGGTCGGCGGGCCGATATGTCTAAACTCCGATAGGGATTAAGGTAAATGCTCAAGGCAAGCACCCGAGAGGAGCGCCCGATGTTGAAGCTTGGTGACGTAGCACCCGATTTCGAGGCCGACACCACCGAGGGCCGGATCAGCTTTCACGACTGGATCGGCGACTCGTGGGCCGTGCTGTTCTCCCACCCCAAGGACTTCACTCCCGTCTGCACGACGGAGCTCGGCTACATGGCGAGGATCGAGCCCGAGTTCGAGAAGCGCGACGTCAAGATCATCGGCCTCTCGGTCGACCCGCTCGGCAACCATGAGGAGTGGGCCAAGGACATCGAGGAGACCCAGGGGGCGGCGCCGGAGTACCCGATCATCAGCGACGCCGACTTCAACATCTCCAAGCTCTACGGGATGCTGCCCGGTGACGTCTCCGGCGATCCCACCGACCGTACGCCGGCCGACAACCAGACGGTGCGCAACGTCTTCGTGATCGGTCCCGACAAGAAGGTCAAACTGATCCTCGTCTACCCGATGACGACCGGTCGCAACTTCGACGAGGTCCTGCGGGTGATCGACTCCCTCCAGCTCACCGCCAACCACCAGGTCGCGACGCCGGCCAACTGGCAGCACGGTGACGACGTGATCATCTCCGGCTCGGTCAGCAACGACCAGGCCAGGGAGATCTACCCGGACGGCTGGGAGGAGCCGCGTCCCTACATCCGCATCGTCCCGCAGCCGGAGACGGTTTCGGAGACGGTCTAGCCAAGGCGCTCCAGCAGGTCGCCGAGGATTCTGGCGGTCGCTCCCCAGATCAGGTGCCCGTCGACCTCATAGGTCGGGGTGTGGATCGGCACGCCCCGGCGGAGGAGGCGGCGGATCTCATAGCCCTCGCGGAGGGCGTCGAGCGAGAAGGTGAGCACCGTCTCGACCTCGGCCGGGTTGGGCTGCAGCGAGAGCTCCCCGGGGTGGGGGATGCGGCCGACGAATGGGTGGATGCGGTAGCCGGTGACGAAGGTGCCGGTGGTCGGCAGGGCCTCGCCCAGCTCGACCGCCGCCGGGTCGAGACCGATCTCCTCCTCGGCCTCGCGCAGCGCCGTCTGGCGCAGGTCGGCGTCGCCGGGGTCGGGGCGCCCGCCCGGGAAGGAGATCTCACCGGCGTGGCGGCGGAGGTCGGCGCGGCGCTCGGTGAAGATCAGTCCGGGCTGCTCGGGCCAGCCGTAGAGCGGCAGCAGCACCGCGGCGTCGACTTCTTTCCTCAAACGATGACCTGCACGGTGCCCCCGTCGACCGACCAAGCGGCGCCGGCCACATAGGAGGCGCGCTCGGAGCAGAGGAAGACGATCGCCGCGGCGATCTCGCCGACCTCGGCAAGGCGGCCGATCGGCCGCTTCGCGCCCGCCTCGGCGAGCGCGAACTCGCGGCTCTCCGCCCCCGACATCTCCTTCGACTGGTCGAGCAGCCCGCCCGGCTCCATCCACATCTCCGCCGCCACCGGCCCGGGGCAGATCGCGTTGACGAGGACGCCGCGCTTCGCGTAGCGGTCGGCGAAGAGGCGGGAGAGGGAGAGCTCGGCCGCCTTCGCCACCGAGTACTCGGGCATCGCCGCGGAGGGGCGCTTGCCGGCGGTCGAGCAGACGTTGACGACGCGCCCCCAGCCGCGCTCGGCCATCGCCGGGGCGGCGGCGCGCATCGCCCGCAGCGGCGCCATCACGTTCAGCTCGTACTGGGCGCGCCAGTCCTCGTCCGGCACCTCGTCGAGGTCGCGCCACCTGGCCGAGCCGGCGTTGTTGACGAGCACGTCGAGGGCGCCGAAGCGCTCGACGGCCTCGGCGAGCATCCGCTCGCCCGCGTCGGAGCCGGTGACGTCGAGGGCCAGGCCGGCGGCGGCTCCGCCGGCGTCGGCGCCGGCCGCGGCGGCCTCTTCGACCGCGGCGGCGAGTCGCTCCTCGTGGCGGCCGACCAGGAGGACGCCGGCGCCCTCGGCGCAGAGCAGCCGCGCCGTCTCGCGGCCGATTCCCCGACTGGCGCCGGTCACCAGGCAGCCGCGCCCCGCCAGCCCGAGGTCCATCTAGATCGCTTCGATCCGGTCGGAGACGGTCACCGGCGTTTCGCCGGCGAGGATCTTGTGGACGGGACATTTGGCGGCGATTACCGCCAGTCGCTCCCGCTGCTCGTCGCTCAGATCCCCCGGCAGTCGCAGGGAGACCGCGAAGGAGGTCGGGGTCGAGCCCTCGTAATCGACGTCGACCTCCACCTCGGCCGCGCCGATGTCCCAGCCTTTGCGCTCCGCGTACATCTCCATCGTCACCGCCGTGCAGGCGGCGAGGCCGGCGGCGACCAAGCGAGTGGGGCGGGGGCCGGCGTCGTCGCCGCCGAGCTCGGTCGGCTCATCGACGACGACCGTGTGGCCGCCCTCGATCTCCACCTCGTGGGTGAAGCCCTTGCGACGCCGAGCGACGACCTTCACGGGGCTACTCGCTCTTGCCCCGGCCTTCGAACAGGGCCGGGTCGTCGACATCGGCGAAGCGGGCCATCGCGTAGGCGAAGTCGGAAGCGCGGTTGACGAAGTGGACGATCGCCTCGCCGATCGGCTCGCCGGCCTCGCCGAGGGCGGAGATGCGCCGCTCGGCGCGGCGCACGACGGTGCGGGCGACGTCGAGCTGGGCCGAGAGCTGCGTGCCTCCGGGGATCACGAACTTCGGCGGCAGGTCGACGTGGGACATGTAGTGGTCGATTCGCTCCTCGAGCGTCGTCACCATCGCCTCGGTGACGCGGCTGATTCCGTCCTCGAGCCGGTCGGCGGCCTCCGGAGCGGTCGCCAGCTCGGCGGCGGCGACGAAGAGGTCGTCCTGGAGGCGGAGGATGTCGGCGGCGAGCTCCGCCTGGTCGGCGCCGCAGAGGGCGCGGGCGAGGCCGAGGGCGGAGGCAGCCTCGTCGAGGGTGCCGTAGGCCTCGGTGCGGCCGTGATGCTTGGGGATGCGCCCGCCGTACCAGAGCGAGGTGGTCCCGTCGTCGCCCTTGCGCGTGTAGATCTTCACCACGCGCTCATCCTAAGGGCCTGCCCAAGCGCGCCGTGAGCGCGCCGCGCCCTCAGCCAACCGGGTTGAAGGCGATGCCGGTGAGGATCTTCGGGAAGAAGTAGGTCGACTTCGGCGGCATGATCTCGCCGGCGCCGGCCACCTCGCGCACCTGCTCGACCGGAGTGGGGCGGAGGATGAAGGCGACGTCGTACGGGCCCTCCTCGACCAGCGACAGCGAGTCGGGGATGCTCTTCGCGTACTCGATGCCGCGCCGGGCGGCGATGTCGTCCACGGTCATCCCGAGGATGCCCTCGAGGACGACGGTCTCCAGGATCGCCGAGTCGAGGCGGCGGTAGGCCTCCGATTTGCCCTCGAGCAGGCGGTCCAGCTCCTCGGTGTCCTTGAGTCGCAGCCGGAAGCCCTTCTTGTGATGGGAGTCGTAGAGGCCGAAGACGCCGGCTCCCTCCTCGCCGCCCGGGTCGAGGTCGGAGAGCGCGACCTCGGTCGCCTCGAAGCGCTCGCGCAGACCGTTGCCGAGCAGCTGCTGGCGCTCCGGGTCCTCGGCGAAGCCGGAGAGCAGGCGGTGGGTGGGGAAGACGGTGAGGCCGGGGTCGTCGAGGCCGGTCAGCGCCATCAGCGTGTAGCCCTGCGGGCCCTCGCCGCCGATCTCGTCGCGGTAGGCGCGGGCGGTCTCGTAGCGGTGGTGGCCGTCGGCGATCAGCAGCTCGGCGCGGGACAGTCGCTCGTGCACGGCGGCGTGGACGGCGGGGTCGGCGACCCGCCAGACGCGGGTAAGGGTGCCGTCCTCGTCGGTCACCTCACCCCAGGGCTCGCCGGTCGCGGCGGGGGCGACCAGCGGCCAGGCGTCCTCGGTGGTCAGCGAGAAGATCGGCGAGAGGTTGAGCCGGGTGGCGCGGGTCAGGTCGAGGCGGTCCTTCTTGGGGCCCGGCAGGGTGCGCTCGTGGGGGCGGATCCTGCCGGCGCCGTAGTCCTCGACCCCGACCCGGGCGAGGATCGCGTGGCGGGTGTTAGAGGAGCCGTCGGGCGCTGTGTAGTCCTGGGTAAGCGCGAAGAGGACCGGCTCGTCCTCGGCGACCAGGGCGCCGTCGGCGCGCCAGGCGGCGACCGTCTCGGCGGCGCGCGCGTAGAGGGCGGCGTCGTCGGGAGAGTCCACACCCAGGTCCTCGTGGGGCTTCGGCAGGTCGACCTCGACGACGTTGTGCGCCGAGCGCTCCAGCAGCTCGGCCCGCTTCGCCACATCGATCACGTCGTAGGGGGGCGAGACAACGTCGCCGAGCGGCCCGACCCGAGCGAGGTCGTAGCGCAGGGCGTTGAAGGGACGGACGTCGGCCACGGCGGCGAAACCTAGCGGTTCTCCCCATCCGACTCAGATGCGAACATACGTTCGATCAATAGATGGCATATCCGGCCTACGTGAAAGAGAAAGCGAGAGAGCTTCGACTCGAGAAGAAGCTGACCATCGATGAGTTGGCCGAGCGCCTCGCGGTCTCTCGCACGACGATCTACTACTGGGTCCGCGACCTTCCAATCCCACGCCCATCGGGAACAGGTTGGCCCGAATCGGCGCGACGCAAAGGGAACAGGGTTATGCAAGCGAGGTATCGCGCCCGTCGTGAAGCTGCATATGCCGAGGCCGTCGAGTCCTTTCCGGATCTTGTCTGCGACCAGACGTTTCGCGACTTCGTGGCTCTATACATGGCCGAGGGGTACAAGAGAAATCGCAATACGGTGGCTTTGGGCAATTCGGATCCGGCAATAGTCAAATTGGCGGCTCGCTGGATGGGTGTTCTGAGCAGGAAGTCTGTCGGCTTCCAACTTCAATTCCATGCCGACCAATGTCCCGATCGACTCCGCGCGTTTTGGGGTGGGGAGCTGGAAGTGGAGCCGGATTCGATTGCGCTACAGCGGAAGTCGAACAGCAATCAGCTTGCCGGTCGCGCCTGGAGATCCCAATATGGAGTCATTACGGCACGGACGAATGACACGCTCTTGCGCGCGCGCTTGGAGGCTTGGATGGACTGTCTGCGAGCCAGCTGGGTCGTAAACTGAACCGGTTCGGGGCGTAGCTCAGCCTGGTAGAGCATCCCGTTTGGGTCGGGAAGGTTCGCTGGTTCGAATCCAGCCGCCCCGATTGTCGGCCGGATTCTCAGGGCTTCTTTGAATCTGGCTTTGGGCCTGGTACAACAAACGCATGCAGGTCTGGGACTTGAAGGCCATCGAAGTGGAGCCTCACTTCCCGCAGATCCTCGCCTCAGCCGACGATGCGCGGGCTGTCCTTCTGCAGCTCCCCGAGGGCGAGGAGCTGCAGGAGCACGAAGTGCACGAACGGGCGCGGATCGTTGTCGTCGAGGGCGAGGTCGACGTCACCACCCCTTCCGGGGAGACGACGTCAGCGGCCGCCGGCCAACTCCTCGAGTTCGCTCCCGGCGAGCGCCACACGGTCGCCGCGCGATCCGACGCCCGCCTCCTGCTGATCCTCACTCCCTGGCCGGGCGACGGCCACCCCGGGGCGATGACGCTCGATCAGAAGACCGGGGTGCGGCAGCGCGCCGCCCAGCACGCTCAGGACTGATTCGCTCCCGGTACACGACCGGGTCGGCGATCTCCTCATGGCTGTTGGCCATCACGAGAATCTGCGGCATCGTCTGCTCCCTTCTCTGATGGTCGTAGAGATTCGATGGACCAGTCAGGTGACGACCGTCGGGCTCAGGCGGCGTCGATCGCGGCCTGAGCGGCGGCGACGCGGGCGATCGGCACCCGGAAGGGCGAGCAGCTGATGTAGTCGAGCCCCGCCTCGTGGAAGAAGGCGATGCTGTCTGGATCGCCGCCGTGTTCGCCGCAGACGCCGAGGCCGAGGTCGGGGCGGCCGCGTCTCCCTCGCTCGACAGCCGTCTTCACCAGTTCGCCGACGCCGTCGACGTCGATCGTCTCGAAAGGGCTGCGCTCGACGATCTTGCGCCGCAGGTACTCGGTCAGGAAGCGGCCCTCGGAGTCGTCGCGAGAGAAGCCGAGGGCGGTCTGGGTCAGGTCGTTGGTGCCGAAGCTGAAGAAGGCGGCATCGGCTGCCAGCCGCTCGGCTACAAGGCAGGCGCGCGGCAGCTCGATCATCGTGCCGACGGTGAAGGAGAGCGGCTCGATGCCGAGGCGCGCGACCGTCTCCGCGGCGGTGCGCTCGACCAGCGTTCGCATCGCGCTCAGCTCTCGCTCGTAGTCGACCAGCGGGATCATCACCTCGAGGCGAGGCGCGTCGCCTTCGCGCTCGCGCACCGCCGCGGCCGCGGTGACGATCGCCCGCACCTGCGTCTCGTAGATCTCCGGGAAAAGCAGGGCGAGGCGGCAGCCGCGGGTGCCCAGCATCGGGTTCGTCTCCTCCAGCTGGCGCACCCGGTGCAACTGGCGCTCCAACTCGCTCACCGGGTCCCGTCCAGGGGCCGCGAGGCGGCGCTCGATCTCCGCCACCAGGTCGGAGGCGTGGGGCAGGAACTCGTGCAGGGGCGGGTCGAGCAGCCGAATCGTCACCGGCAGGCCCGCCATCCGGCTGAACAGTCCCTCGAAGTCGGCCTGCTGGAGGGGCTCCAGATCGGCCAGCGCGTCGCGTCGCGCGGCCTCGTCCTCGGCCATGATCATCGCCTGCATCTTCGTCTGGCGGTCGTCGCCGAGGAACATGTGCTCGGTGCGGCAGAGCCCGATGCCCTGCGCGCCGAAGCGCCGCGCCGTCTCCGCGTCCACCGGGCGGTCCGCGTTGGCGCGCACCTCGAGCCGACGCAGCTCGTCCGCCCACTCGAGCACGGTCTGGAAATACTCGTCGACCTCCGCCGGGACGAGTGGCACGTCGGCGACCGTCACCGCGCCGCTGGAGCCGTCGATCGCGATCGGGTCGCCCTCGCGCAGCACCGTGTCGCCCACTCGCATCTCCCGCGCCTCGAGGTCGATCTCCAGCTCCGAAGCGCCGCAGACGCAGGGCTTCCCCATTCCGCGGGCGACCAGGGCGGCATGGGAGGCCTTGCCTCCCTCCGCGGTGAGGATGCCGCGGGCGGCGTGAAAGCCGGCCACGTCGGCGGCTTCGGTGAAGGGGCGCGCCAGGATCACGCTCGCGCCTTCGGCTGCCCGCTCGACCGCTCGCTCGGCGGCGAACACGAGGCCGCCCTTGGCCACCCCCGGCGACGCGGCGACTCCCTGGGCGAGTGACTCGAACTCGAAGTCGGGGTCGAAGGACGGGTGCAGCAGCGCCTCCAGCTTCGCGGCGTCGACCTTGGCCAGCGCCACCTCCTTGGTGAGCACTCCCTCGGCGACCATGTCGACGGCGACCCGCACGGCAGCGTGGGGCGGGCGCTTCGCCGAGCGCGCCTGCAGCATGTAGAGAGTGCCCTCCTCGACCGTGAACTCGACGTCCTGCATGTCGCCGAAGTGACGCTCGAGCGTGGCGAGGATATCGACCAGCTGAGCGTGAGCGGCGGGCAGCATCCCCGCCATCTCGGAGAGGTCCGCCGGGTCGCGCGTGCCGGAGACGACGTCCTCGCCCTGGGAGTTGAGCAGGAAGTCCCCGGAGGGCTGCGGCGCGCCGGTCATCTCGTCGCGGCTGAAGGCGACGCCGGAGCCGGAGTCGTCTCCCTTGTTGCCGAAGACCATCTGCTGCACATTGACGGCGGTGCCCCAGTCGTCGGGGATGCGGTTGAGACGGCGGTACTCGATCGCCCGCTCCCCGTTCCAGGAGCCGAACACCGCGGCGACCGCGCGCAGCAGCTGCTCACGCGGCTGCTGCGGCAACTGCTCGCCGGTCTGCTCGGCGAAGATCCGCTTGAAGTCCTCAACGAGGCGACGTAGGTCGTCGGCGTCCAGTTCGGTGTCGAGCGAGACTCCCCGCTCGGCCTTGACCGCCCGGATCGCCCGCTCGAACAGCATCGAGTCGATTCCGCAGACGACGTCGCCGAACATCTGCACGAAGCGCCGGTAGGAGTCCCAGGCAAAGCGCTCGTTGCCGGTCCGCGCCGCCAGCCCGCCCACCGCGGTGTCTCCGAGGCCGAGGTTGAGGACCGTGTCCATCATCCCCGGCATCGACTTGCGAGCGCCCGAGCGGACCGAGACGAGCAAGGGGTCGGCCGGGTCGCCGAGGCGCTTGCCCGCCTTGGCTTCGAGCGTGGCCAGGGCTGTGTCGATCTGGTCCTCGAGGCCGGGCGGGAAGGCGCCGCCCTGCGCCAGGTAGGCGACGCAGGCCTCGGTCGTCACCGTGAAGCCGCTCGGCACCGTGATCGGCGCCCCCAGCCGCGCCATCTCGGCGATGTTGGCCCCCTTGCCGCCGAGCAGCTCGCGCATCTCCTTCGAGCCCTCGGCGAATTCGTACACGTACTTCTGCTCGCCGGCTCGCGCAGGCGTCATCGGGTCAGCAGCCGCCCGAGCAACTCGACGTACTGGAGCGTGTGGCGGTTTTCGAGAAATGACTCGCGCACGCTCTCCTGCGCCGCGGCGCCGATCAGGCGACCCCGCTCGGGCTCGTCGATCAGGCTGCCCACCGCCGCCCCGAACGCATCGAGGTCGCGCGGGTCGGCGAGGAGCAGGCCGGTCACCTCGTCGACGATCTGGTCGCGAATCCCGCCGGTGGCGCTGGCGACCACCGGCCGCGCCTTCCACATCGCCTCGGTCACGGTCAGGCCAAAGCCCTCCTTGAGGCTCTTCTGCACGACGATCGAAGCCTGGCGCTGGAGGGCGTTGACGATCGCGGCGTTCTCCTCGAGATCCTCCATCGGCAGGCAGGCGAGGTGGACGCGGTTGCGGATCGCGGGGTCGAGCCCCCGCCAGATGGCCTCGACCTCGGCGAGGACGGCAACGCCGTCGGGGTCGTCTGTCACCGAGCCGAGACTTGGCCCGGCGAGGATCAGATGGGGAGCGGCGTTGCCCGGAACGGCTTCTGCGAAGCCTCGCATCACGCCGATCGGGTCCTTCAGCCGGTCCCAGCGCGAGACCTGGACGACCAGCGGCGTGTCGGCGGTGGGCAGGAAGCCGTTCGTGATCACCTCGCAGCGGCGCTCGACCCTGGCGCCGCCGCCGGCACGGCGGGTGAAGACGGCCTCGGCGCCGTCGTGGCTGTCCTCGGCCAGCAGGCCGGTGTGACGGAGGATCGATTCCACCTGGACCCGTGCCATCTCCTGGTTCTTCGGCGAGAGCCCGTCGATCGAGGGTGGCACGATCGCGGTCGGCACGCCGCTCTCGCGACAGACGTCGGGGATGTAGGCGTCTCGCGAGAAGACGCAGGCGTCGGCCCGGGCGATGTATGGAGAGAGGAACTCCCAGGCCTCGCGGCTCCTCTCGTCGGCTTCGTCGGCGCCGATGTGGCAGCGCCAGACGACGGTGCGGCCGGTGTCGGCGATAGCCGGGATCAGGCCCGCCGTCTGTGGGTCGTGGAGGAAGACCACGTCGCGCTCCTCCATCGCTTCCAGCACGGCGCCTGCGTTGGCGCGGGTCACCTCCGCGTAGACGGCGCGCTCCGCCGGGCCGAGCCCCCCTCCATCGCCCTCCTCGCCGTGCAGCATGTTGTGAAGGCGCTTGGTCAGGGTGAAGAACCGGTCGGTCCCGGAGATCGTCAACCAGCGCATCGCGATGTCGAGCCCGCGCGCCAGGCCCACCCAGGACCAGAGCATCTCGGCGACACCGCCCCCGGCCGCGGTCGAGTTGACGTTCCAGAGTTGGCGCTCGGCCAAAAGCGAGCGCCCCAGGCCAATTCCGGTTTCGAAACGCACCCAGTCTTCGGGGGCGATCAACTCCCGCATCCGTTCGAGCGAGAGCGGCGGGACCTGCACCTCCCGTGCGGCGACCATCTCGATCAGGGTACTCCCCGTGTTCGTGACCGACTATGCCTAATAGGGCGCGCCGACCGCTTTCGCCCAGTCCTCGTCGACGTGGAGGTTTCCCTGCGCGTCGGTGTCGACGATCACCACGGTCGCCGGTTGGCGGTTGCCGTTGCTGGGGTCGATCGTCACCGAGCCGGTCCATCCATTCCAGCCCTTGACGCCGTTTAGGGCGGCGCTGAGCTTCTTGGCGTCGGCGCTGCCCGCCTGCTTGGTCCTGTAGGCGAGCAGGTTCAGCGAGTCGTAGGTGTAGGGGCTCCAGGTGCCCGGCGCCTGGCCGAACTTGGCGCGGTAGGCGGAGACCTTGGGAGCCGCGCCGGCGAAGTCCTCGGGGGCCGGGACGCCGACCACCGGGCAGGCCCGCGCCGCCGGCACGCCGGCGGTCTGGACGAAGCCGGTGTCGTATGAGGCGTAGTCGGCGACGCAGCGGGACTTGACCTTGGCCTGCTGCATCTCCTTGGCGATCAGCCCGCCCTCGGGGAAGTAGACGGCGGCGTAGATCACGTCGGGGTTGCCCGCCGCGAGCTGATTGACCACGTCGGTGTAGCTCTTCTTGCCGGGCTGCACCTTCTTGTAAGCGGTCGCGGTGACGCCGGCCTTCTCGAGCGAGCTCTTCAGCGCTTTGGAGACCGAGACCGTGTAGTTCTGGGTCGGGTCGTAGGCGATCGCCACCGTCTTGGCGCCGAGCCAGTCGGTCAACGCCTGCGAGGCGACCGGGGCGATCTGGTAGGTCATCGGCTGCAGGGTGAAGCCGAGCCCGTTGGTCGAGTTGTCCGAGGTCAGCCTGATCGGCACCAGGCCGGCCTTGATGTAGAGCGGCAGGGTCTCGACGCCGACGCCGGAGTTGTAGGGGCCGACGATCCCGTCGAGGCCGTCGGCAATCGCCGCCTTGGCCGCCTTCGCTCCCGTCGCCGGGTCGGCGGCGTCATCGATCGGGACGACCTCGACCTGCTTGCCGAGAATCCCGCCGTGGTCGTTGAGCTGCGTCGCGGCCAGTTGGGCACCGTCCAGCATCCCCTTGCCGAGGACGGCCTGGTCGCCGGAGAGTGGCGCCTCGAGCCCGACTCGGAAGGTGTTCGCACTCGTGCTGTCGCTCGAGGAGCCGGAGCTCCCGCACCCAGCTGCGGTCAGGGCAAGGGCGGCGAGGGCGATTGCGACCGCAAAGCGTGTCCGGTGTCGCACTGGTGAGTGGTCCTTTCGGTTGGGTGGGAGGCGTTTCAGACGGCCTCGCCGGCGGCCTGCGCCGCCGTGGCCGGCTCGATTCCGCGAATCAGGTCGGCGGCGCGCTCGGCGACTGCGATCGTCGGCGCGTTGGTGTTGCCGCGGGGGACGGTGGGCATCACCGAGGCGTCGACCACTCGCAGCCCCTCGACCCCGCGGACGCGCAGCTCGGTGTCGACCACGGCGCCCTCGTCACTGCCCATCCGGCAGGTGCCGACCGGGTGGTAGAGGGTGAAGGTCTGGCGGCGGATGAAGGCGCGGATGTCCTCCTCGGAGTCCGAGTCGGGCATGTAATAGGGCCGGGTCGTGTAGGGGGCGAGCGGCCCCTGCTTGCTGATCTCGATCGCGGTGCGCAGGCCGGCGACCATCGCCTCCATGTCGGAGTCCTCGGAGTAGTAGTTGTGGAGGATCAGCGGCTTCGCGGTCGGGTCGGGGGAGAGCAGGCCGACCGCGCCGCGGCTGGCCGGCTTGATCATGCAGGGCGCCACCCCGAAGCCGTGCTCGAAGACCGGCGAGAGCCCCTCGTCCACGTAGAGGGCGGGCGCCGCGTGGTACTGGATGTCCGGGGCGGGCAGGTCCTCGCCGGTGCGGATGAAGCCGCCCGCCTCGGCGATGTTGGAGGTGAGCGGGCCACGTCCCTTGGTCGCGAACTGAGCCAGGTTCTCCTCGTTCATCGCACCGAGCAGCGAGACCGGTTCATCGTGGGCGAAGGCGACGCCCGCGGCCGGGTGGTCCTGGAGGTTGCTCCCCACCTCGGGGCGATCGGCGACGACCGGGAGCTGCAGCAGCCCCAGCACCTCCGCGGGGCCCACTCCGGAGAGCATCAGCAGATGTGGCGAGTTGTAGGCGCCGCCGCAGAGGATCACCTCACGCTCGGCGCGGAACTCGCGCGGCTCGCCGGCCCGCTCGCCGGCGACGCCGACCGCGCGCTCGCCCTCGAAGAGGACGCGGTGGACCTGCGTGTGGGTCTCGACCGTGAGGTTGGGGCGGGCCTGCGCCGGGTGCAGGTAGGCGACGGAGGCGCTGCAGCGTTTGCCGTCGCGCTGGGTCACCTGGTAGCGGCCGAAGCCGTCCTGGGACTCGCCGTTGAAGTCATCGTTGGCGGGGTGACCGGCGGCGACCGCCGCCTCCAGGAAGGCGTCGGTGATCGGGTTCTCGTTGCGCCCCTCGGAGACCCCCAGCGGGCCACCCACCCCGTGCAGGGCCGACTCGCCGCGCTCGTTGTCCTCGCTGCGCTTGAAGTAGGGCAGCAGGTCGTCGAAGCCCCAGCCCTCGCAGCCGGCGTCGCGCCACTCGTCGTAGTCGAGCGGGTTGCCGCGGATGTAGACCATCGCGTTGATCGAGGAGGAGCCGCCGAGGCCCTTGCCGCGCGGCAGGAAGATACGGCGGCGGTCGGCGAAGGGCTCCAGCACGGTCGAGTAGTCCCAGTCGTACTGGGTGCGAAAGAGGGAGCTGAAGGCGACCGGGACGTGGACGTTGTCGGCGGTGTCCGGCGGCCCCGCCTCGATCAGCAGGACCTCGACGTCGGGGTCCTCGCTGAGCCGCGCGGCCAGCACGCACCCAGCCGAACCGGCGCCGACGATTACGTAGTCGTACATCTGGACCCCTTTCTCAGGCCGTCGCCCCGCGGCGCCGGCCCTCTTGGGCGTAGGAGCCGAGGTCGATCAGGAAAGCGAGGATGACGATGAACCACTCGAAGCCGACGACCCCGTCCGAGGAGCTCCACATCACCGCGTAGGCGAGCGTCGTCCAGGGCAGCAGGAAGAAGCCGAGGAAGGGGACGAACCAGCTCTCGAAGGCGCGGCTGAGCAGGTCGGTGAAGATCCACAGCGCGAACAGCGCCAGCCGTGGCGAGATGAAGGCGAAGAGGACGACGAGGCAGCCGATGCGCCTACGTTACATCGGCATTAGGCTAAAAGCCAGCATGTAGAGACGAGCCCCGAGCGCCGCCTGTCCGTCCCCCTCCAATGGGCCCGGCTCCATGCTTTCCGTCGCGGTTACATCTCGCATTGCCGTGCGCCGCCTTGCCTTGGCAAGGGCGATTTCGTTCTTCGGCAGCACCTCCGCCTACGTTGCCCTGGCGTCGGTCGTCTACGCGCGCACCGGCTCGGCGTCCTGGGTCGCCGCCGTGGCGCTCGCCTCCTTCGCGACCCCGGCGCTGGCGAGCCCGTGGGCGGGGGCGCTGGCCGACCGCCACGACCGCCGGGCGGTGATGGTCTGCTCGGACCTGCTGGGAGCGCTCTGC
This sequence comes from uncultured Solirubrobacterales bacterium, assembly GCA_963702055.1. GTDB lineage: Bacteria > Actinomycetota > Thermoleophilia > Solirubrobacterales > 70-9 > CAWINX01. Next base: position 166,206 of record OY969702.1, read on the forward strand.
TTCGTCGCGATGGCGCTCGTCTCGGCGCCCGCCGCACTGGTCGGGATCAAAGTCGGGGCGGCGCTCGCCGCCGCGCCGCTGGTCCCGGCCTCGAGCGCCGCCCTGCCGGGCCTGGCTCCGGAGGGTGGGCTGGTCAGGGCGAACTCGACCCTCGCGGTGGGCGGGACGGTCGGCGCGCTCGCCGGGCCGCTGGCGGGGGGAGTGCTGGTCGCGGTGGCGAGCGGGTCGCTCGTCTTCGCCCTCAACGCGGTCACCTTCCTCGTCTCGGCACTGATGCTGGCGACGCTGCGTTTCGGCGGGCGTTCGCAGCCGGACGGAGAGTCCCGGCGACCCCCGACGCCGGGGGCGGGCTTCGCCCTCCTGCGCTGCGACCCGGCGTTGCGGCGCCTGGCGATCGGCGTCGGCCTGGTCTCGTTGGGGATCGGGACGACGCTGCCTGCCGAGCTGCCCTTGGTTGACGCGCTCGGCGCCGGGCCGACCGGGTACGGGGCCTTGGTCTCCGTCTGGGGGCTGGGTGGGCTGATCGGCGCGCGGATCGCGGGCGGTCTGCTGAGCAGGTGGAGGGAGAGGGAGGCTCTCTCCGTCGCCTTCGCGGGCGTCGCGGTCGCCTTCCTGGCCGGCGGGCTCGCGCCGTTCCTCGCCCTCGCCCTGGTGGCGCTCGCCGTCGGGGGCGCGGCGGAGGGGATCGGTGAGGTGACTCGGCAGCTGATGCTCCAGCGCCGCGCCCCGGACGATGTCCGCGCCCGGGTCGTCGCCGCCGCCGAGGCGGTAGTGCAGGGCGCCCTCGCCGTCTCCCTCCTATACGCCGGCTTCGTAGTCAACGCCATAGGCCCGCGCTGGGCCTTCGCGATCGCCGCCGCGACCTGCGCTCTTGGCGCGCTTGCCTCCCTCAATCTGCGGGGTCGCCAAAAGGGCTAGTCGAGCCTTCCGCTGTTCCTTTACCCGTCTATACCCGGCAAAGGAACAGCGGAAGCGTCGGGGCGGCGCGCGGTAACGTCATGGGGGATGAATCGACTCGGCGACCTGATGACGATGCTGAACCCGCAGAAGACGCGGATGCCCTCCCCCGAGGAGGCGCTGCCGGGGCGCTCTGAGCCGGCCTTCGAGATCGCCGAGCGCCACGCGATCCTCGACGCGCCGCTGAAACCTCCCTTCCCCGACGGGATCGAGACCGCCTACTTCGCGCTCGGCTGCTTCTGGGGAGCCGAGCGCCTCTTCTGGACCCTCGATGGCGTCTACACGACCGCGGTCGGCTACATGAACGGGACCACGCCCAACCCCACCTACGAGGAGGTCTGCGGCGGCAAGACCGGCCACGCCGAGGCGGTGCTGGTCGCCTTCGACCCGGCGCGGATCCCCTACGCCGACCTGCTCAAGGTCTTCTTCGAGGAGCACGACCCCACTCAGGGGATGCGCCAGGGCAACGACGTCGGCACCCAGTACCGCTCCGGCATCTACTTCGCCAACGACTCCCAGAAGGCGATGGCGGAGGCGGGGCTGACTGCCTACGATGAGGCGCTGCGCGCCGCCGGGCACGAGCCGATCACCACCGAGGTCGAGCCCGCCGGCCCCTTCTACTACGCCGAGGACTACCACCAGCAGTACCTGCACAAGGTGCCCAACGGCTACTGCGGCCTGGCCGGCACCGGCGTCTCCTGCCGCATCCCGGCGCCTTCGCAATAGCCTGCATCCCGGCGCGCGACTAGCATCCCGCGCCGGTGACCCCCTCCTTCGGCTCCTACATCGTCGGCTGCCTCGCCGTGATCGGCATCCTCTCCGCCGTCGGTCTCGGCGGCTACTGGCTGCGGCGCTGGATCGTGCCCGAGTTCTCCGGAGCCCTCGCCCGCCTCGCCGATGTGACGATCGCCGTCGCGCTGCTGGTCATCTCCCTGGAGCTGCTCGGCACGCTGAGCATCCTGCGACTCGGGCCGATCATCGTCGTCTGCATCGCGGTCGGCCTGCTGGCGGCGCTGCTCGGCCGGCGCAAGGCGCCGAGCGACGGCAAGGCGATCGCCGCCCCCCAGGTGCAGACCGCCGCCCTGTGGATCGCGCTCGGCGTCGCCTCCTTCACCGTCGCCGAGTGGACCATGCCGGCCCAGCTCAGCCTCGACCAGGGCATGTTCGGCGGAGACACGACCTGGTACCACATGCCGCTGGCGGCGCGGATCGCCCAGGACCACTCGACCGTCCACCTGCTCTTCACCGACCCGCTGCGGCTCGCCGCCTGGTTCTACCCGCAGAGCTCGGAGCTGATCCACGCCACCGGCATCGTCCTGATGAAGAGCGACTGGCTCTCGCCGCTGATCAACCTCGGCTGGCTGTCGATCGCCCTGCTCGCCGCCTGGTGCGTGGGCCGCCCCTACAAGGTCGGCCCGGCGACGCTGGTCGCCGCGGCGCTGGTCCTCGACTCGGGGGTGATGATCGAGACCCAGCCGGGGGAGGGCCGCAATGACATCATGGGACTCGCCTTCCTGATCGCCTTCGCCACCTTCCTGATCAACGGCCACCAGCGTCGTGCCCCGGCCGCCGGCGCGGTGCAGGACGCGCCCGAGAGCGATGCGCCACTGCTCGACAAGGGCCCGCTGATCGTCGCCGGCATCGCCGCCGGCCTGGCGGCCTCGGTGAAGCTCACCTTCCTGATCCCGGTGGTCGCGATCACGGTCGGGGTCGTCGTCTTCAGCGGCAAGGGGCGCCGCTTCACCACCGCCTGGGTGATGGGCCTCTCGACCTTTGTGGTCGGCGGCTACTGGTACGTGCGGGCGGCGATCAAGACCGGCGGCAACCCGATCCCCCAGATCGGCTGGGGCCCGCTGCACCTGCCGCGGCCTGACCAGATGCCCCTCGACCCGCGTCCCCGCTTCGCGGTCGCCCACTATCTGTTCAACCCGACGATCTACCGGAAGTGGTTCTTCCCACAACTCGACAACGCGCTCGGCCCGCTCTTCCCGTTGATCCTGATCATCGCCGTTGCCGCCGCCGTCTACGTCGCGGTGCGCTCGCGCAACCGGATTCTGCGGGTGATCGCCGCCGCCGCGCTGCTCACCGCGGTCGTCTACATCTTCACGCCGCTCACCGCGGCCGGCGAGGAGGGCTCGCCGACCGGCTTCTTCACCAACACGCGGTACCTGATGCCGGGGTTGGTCCTGGCGCTGGTCCTGCTGCCGATCGCCAGGCCGCTGCGGGCTCCCGACAGGCGCGCCTGGCAAACCCTTCTCTTCCTCACCGCCGTCTACGCGATCACGGCGGTGGCGACGCCGCACTGGCACCTCGGCTACATCGTCGGAGCGATCTTCCTCATCCTTGCCCTGGTCTGGGCGCCGGCGGGTCTCGGCCTGCTGCGGGGGCGCCGGCGGATCGGCCGCGGCCTTGTCGCGGCCACCGTCGCCGGGGTGGTGCTGCTGGCGGTGGTGCTCGGGCGGGCGCAGGAGGTCCAGTACTTCGACCGCCACTACACGAACACGTCGCTCTTCCTCGGGGACGGGGGGCCGCAGCGGGCCTACGCGTTCGCCCGGCGTCAGCACGACAAGCGGATCGGGATCGCAGGCTCCGGAGAGATCTTCTTCGGGCAGTACGGCTTCTACGGCGCCGACCTCAGCAATCACGTTCAGTACATCGGCGTGCCCGGCCCGCACGGCTCCTATCGGTTTGCCACGAGCTGCGGCCAGTTCCGGCGACGCGTCAACGCAGGCGACTACGACTACCTGATCGTCAGCCGCTTCACGGAGGGCTCCTCCGACTCCCCCTACTGGTATCGGATCTACCACTGGCTGCAAACCGATCCGGCGCTGAAGCTCGTGATCGCCGAGCCAAGCGTTACGCCGGAGCCCGACTACGTCTTCAAGGTGCTCGGCAAGCTCCACCCCGCCGCCTGCGCGTGATCGCGAATCAGCGCCGCTGAGCGCTGTGGCTGCTCCCACCAGAACAGGTGCCCGACCCCTTCGAGCAGCTCCAGCGGAGCGGGGATCAGCGCCGCGATTTCGTGTCCGTTTTCGACCGGCAGCAGCCGATCCGCGGTGCCGTGGATGACCAAGGTTGGAGCGGAGATCTGACCGAGGCTATCGCTCGTCTTGTGCGCCCCGCAGGCGCGCATCTGCTGCATGATCACCGGAGCGGGCGCGGGCAGCGCCGTCGCCATCTCCTCGAAGGCGGCGAAGCGAGAGTCGTCCTCGCGGAAGGTGGGGGAGAGGTTGATCTCCCACATCGCCCGGTGCACCGCGTCGGCGTCGCCCGCGGCGAACGCCGCGCCGAGCCGCTGCAGGTCCTCGGGGTCCATCAGCTTGCCGTCGGGCCCGCCGCAGTAGCTCGCCCCGATCGTCAGCGTGCGGATCCGCTCGGGGTGGGCGAGCGCCAGCTCCTGGGCGATCATCCCGCCCATCGAGATGCCGAGGACGTGGGCGCTCTCCAGCTCCAGCGCGTCGAGCAGGCCGGCCGTGTCGCCGGCCATGTCGGCGGTCGTGAACGGCACCTCCGCCTGCCCCGACAGTCCCATCCCGCGGTTGTCGAAGACGATGCACTCGAAGTCCTCGCGCAGTGCGGCCAGGAACGGTTCGCCCCAGGCGAGGTGCGTGGCGCTCATCCCCTGGATCATCAGCAGCGGTTCGCCGCTGCCCTCGCGCAGGTAGTGCAACTCGGTTCCGGCGGCGTCGACGGTCGGCAAGAGCGGCCCGGGATGGTAGACGACCGCGGATTTCGGCTTGCCAGGGCCGTAACCTAGGCACGCTGCCCCCGTAGCTCAGTGGACAGAGCGACGGCCTTCTAAGCCGTGGGTCGCTGGTTCGAATCCAGCCGGGGGCGTCGAGGGGGGTGCGCTTTAACCGCCCGCCTGCTGGATCGCCGACTCGATCGCCGAGGCCGACCCGGGTGTGCCCAGCGGGTTCAGGCCGCCGCTCTGACTCTGGGTGGCGAAGGAGGGGGTGCCGGTGAAGCCGAGATTGTTCGCCTGGGCGGTTGTCGCCGAGACCTCGTGGAGCACGCTCTTGCTCTTGCGGTCGGCGTTCCACTTGGCGATGTCGGCCACGCCCGCCGCCTTGGCGAGCGCGGTGAGGAAGTCGTCGGTGACGTAACCGGAGCCCTCGGTGCCCTGGTTGCGGTAAAAGAGTTCGACGAAGGTCCAACCGCGTCCCTGCTTGCCCGCGGCGATCGCCGCGGCGCCGGCGGGCGTCGACTGTGGGCCGATGATCGTGAAGTTGCGGAAGTCGATTTTCGCCGTGCCCTGGCGGACGTCGCCGTCGATGACCTTGGGGAGTACCTGTTTGGAGTACTCCGCGCAGACTGGGCACTGGAGGTCACCAAATTCGAGCAGGGTCACCTTGGCCTTGGGGTCGCCGAGCACCATGTCGCTCTGCGGGATCCCCTTCAGCTGGCCGTTGACCTGAGAGACGTCGGAGATGTCGGTGCCGCCGCCACTGTTGCCGCTCTGGCTGACGACGATCAGGACTGCGACGACGACGATCGCCAGGAACACCGCGGCGCTGCCGAGCTGGATCAGGCGCTTGCGGCGATCCTCGCCCTGCGCTTCCGCCTCCGCTTGCAGCCGCTCCTCGCGGCGCTTCTCTCGCTCCCGCTTGTTGCTCATCGATCCTCCTGTCGTGTCTTGGTCAGGCCGAAGCTCAGGTTGGGGGGTGGTTTACCAACGTAGCCGAGTGCTCGAGTGGCGTCGAAAGCGAAGAGAATCGTCATCAACGCGGCGCTGGTCACGCACCACTGACAGATCGCGTTGATGTCGAACAGCTCCAGGTAGGTCAGGTAGGCGCTGAAGCCGAAGCCGACCAACGAAATCGCGAAGCCGGCGAATCGCGCCGCATCTCCCCGCAGCAAGGCCGCGCCGAGCAGCAGCACGTACCCGCCGATTCCGAAGACCGCGACGTTGACCCCGAAGAGGTGGGAGTAGGAGCTGTTGGCGACCGTCTCGCACCCCCCGCCGCCGGCAAGGCAGACCGGAGCGCCTCCCCCAGAATCGGCGATCACGATATAGGTGGCGACGCCGATCCCGATCACCGCCACCAGGGCGGCGATCCGCTGCAGCGTCTCTTCCCGGGGCAGCCTCACCTGGAGGCACTCTGTCAGAACCGCCGGGTGGCGATGGGGAGAACTACGGGCTTTCAGCCGAGGACGTCGGTAAAAGGACATGGAATGCTCAAAAGTATTTAAAGTAAATGCGTGAATTCCATCGAGGCCCCTGAGATGGCCTCAAACGGTCGGTCCCTCTACACCTTTGCTCCGCTCTCGGGATTTGACCAGGCGCGGGAGTTGGTCGGCGCGATTCAGCTGCTGTCGCTGGCCGACTCGATCCCAAAGATTCAAGAGATCGTCCGTACCGCGGCGCGCCGGCTGACCGGCGCCGACGGCGCCACGTTCGTCCTGCGCGACGGCGAGAAATGCTTCTACGCCGACGAGGACGCGATCACTCCGCTCTGGAAGGGTCAGCGCTTCCCCCTGGAGGACTGCATCAGCGGCTGGGCGATGCTCCACCGCCAACCCGCGGTGATCGAGGACATCTATGCTGATGACCGAATACCGCACGGCGCCTACCGGACCACTTTCGTCAAGAGCCTGGTGATGGTTCCGATCCGCACCATGGATCCGGTTGGGGCGATCGGCAACTACTGGGCGGAGCACCATCAGCCCACCGAGGAGGAGGTGGAGCTCCTCCAAGCACTGGCGGACTCCACCGCGGTGGCGATGGAGAACGTCCGCGTCTACCAGGAGATGGAGGACGAGCGGCTCGAGACGCTGAAGCGGTTGGCGCTTGCCGCCGAGTACCGCGACGACGCCACCTATGAGCACACGCAACGGGTTGCCCGTACCGCCAGATTCCTGGCTCGCCGGCTTGGGCTGCCCGAGCCCAGGATCTCGCTGATCGGCCAAGCCGCCCCTCTGCACGACATCGGCAAGCTCGCCGTCTCCGACTCGATTCTGCTGAAAGCCGAGAGGCTGACCGAGGACGAATTCGAGCAGATCAAGGGTCATGCCGCGCTCGGTGCCGACATCCTCTCCGGGAGCACCTCGGAGGTCCTCGACCTCGCGCAGGAAATCGCGCTCACCCACCACGAATGGTGGGACGGCAGTGGGTATCCGAACGCTCTGGCGGGGGAGGACATCCCGTTGAGCGGCCGCCTCGTCGCCCTCGCCGATGTCTTCGACGCGCTCACCCACGAGCGCCCCTACAAGCCGGCCTGGTCGATCGTCGACGCCGTCGCCGAGATCCGCCGGCTCGACGGCGCCCAGTTCGATCCCCAGGTCGTCAACGCCTTCCTCGGGCTCGACCCGCGCGAGCTGGTCCAGCCGCTCGCTTCCTAGGTTTTCGCCCGGCCGCCGCGTCCGTCTAAAGTTTCCGCTCCGTGGCGGAACTGATCTTTTACGCGATCCCTGCTTTCGTCTTGCTGCTCGCGGTCGAGCTGTGGTCCTTCCGGCTCGCCGCCGACGAGGACCTGGTCGGCTACGAGGCGCGCGACACCCGCACCAGCCTGACGATGGGCGGCGGCAACGTCGTCATCAACTTGGCCTGGAAGCTCGTCGTCGTGGTCGTCTACGCGGGGCTCTACGAGCTGACCCCGCTGCGGACGCCGGCCGACGAGTGGTGGACCTACGTCCTGCTCTTCTTCGCCGACGACTTCTCCTACTACTGGTTCCACCGCATCCACCACGAGGTGCGGGTCTTCTGGGCCAGCCACGTCGTCCACCACTCCTCCCAGCACTACAACCTCTCCACGGCGCTGCGCCAGACCTGGACGCCGATGACCGCGCTGCCGTTCTGGGCGGGGCTGGCGCTGCTCGGCTTCCAGCCCTGGATGATCCTCACCCAGCAGGCGATCAGCCTGATCTACCAATTCTGGATCCACACCGAGCGGATCGGGCGGCTGCCGGGGCCGATCGAGTACGTCTTCAACACGCCGTCGCACCACCGCGTCCACCACGGCTCAAACGAGATCTACCTCGACCGCAACTACGGCGGCATCCTGATCATCTGGGACCGCCTCTTCGGCACCTTCCAGGGCGAGACCGAGCGGGTTCGCTACGGGCTGACCAAGAACCTGAGGAGCTTCCGCCCGACCCGCGTCGCCTTCCACGAGTTCGCCGCGATCGCCGCCGACGTGCGCGCCGCCGAGACCTGGGGCGAGCGCCTCGGCTACCTCTTCCGCGGCCCGGGCTGGTCCCCGGACGGCAGCGGCGGCGGCACGCGGGGCTGAAATGAGCTTCCGCTGTTCCTTTGCCTCGTTATATGCGGCAAAGGAACAGCGGAAGGGGTGTTTGGGGCCTCAGCAGGAGTGGATCGGCGCGGCGCTCTTGACTGCCTCGAAGGCGCTGCCGGGGATTCGCTTCAGCTGGTCGAGGCTCCGGTCGCTCCAGTGGCGGTCGCTGGTGCCGCCGAAGAACCAGTTGGAGCCGTTGTCGGCGACGATCAGCCCGTAGTGCTTGAGCGCGACGGCGATCGTCTTTCCCTCGCCGTGGAAGCCGCCGAGCCGGTAGCCGGCCTTGAGGCGCAGGCGCAGGCCCATCGGCGGGGCGTTGGGATTGGAGGTGTCGCCGGCGCAGTGGGAGCCGGGGTGGACCCAGGCGTCGCGAGTGCTGTCGAAGGTGACGCGGATCGCGTGCTCGACGCGCCCGGCCGCGGCCTCTTCAAAGCGGATCAGCCCCGGGAAGATCGGCAGGCCGGCGGCGTCGGCGGAGGTGAAGGAGTCGCGCCGCCGGGCGGGTGAGCGCAGGTTCCAGCTGACTCCGACGTCGGCGTTCCAGTGTGGGTGCCGGCCCCGCTTGAAGAAGGCCCGCCCCAGCTCGTAGAGCTTGCAGCGGGAGCGGTCGATGGCAAGGACGTGGCGGTCGCCGTCGCTGCGCCGGCCGCCCTCGACCGGCGCCCCGCCGGGGATCGGGAACCGGCCGCGGTCGCTCTCGTCGCCGTAGGCGGTGAAGTGGATCGGCAGCTTGCGCTGCCGGCGGCCGACCACGGCGTAGGGGAAGCCGTAGGCGCGGGGGGAGCCGAAGTCGGGGTGGAGGTGGTCGCCCCCGTGGGAGTCGATGTAGGAGATGTAGGCGGCGGAGCGGGGGTCGACCGGGGCGCGGGAGATGTCCTGGTTCCAGGCCGCCTCGTTGGGCAGCGACGGCGCGGTCGCGGGCAGCGAGGCGGGCGGGTCGGGGAAGACGGGACAGCCGCCGAGGTTGGGATAGGGACCGAGCGCGGCGGCATTGCCGACCGCGATCAGGGCTGCGAGCGCGGCCGCGAGCAGAACGAGCGATGCGGTTCGGGCGCCGCTCGTACGTTTTCCCTTGCTATAGCAGGGCAAAACTACCGAGCGTCGTTCGAGGTGGGCTCGGATTCGGTCTCGCGGATGCGCAGCCGCCCGATCTCCAGCTCGCCGACCTTCAGCTTGCCCACCGCGGCCTTGCCGACCGCGGCTTTCCCGATCGCCAGACGGCCGACGCTGAGCCGCCCGATCGCGAAGCCGCCCACGGCGGCGGCACCGACGGCGAGCGCGCCGGTCGCGACTGCTCCGATTGCGCGTGGCTTCAGCATCTCGGCAACCGTAGCGCGGTTAGCCTGCGCCGCGTGAGCAACCGGCCGCCCGTACTACTGGTCGTCAAGCACGTGCCCTGGGAGGGACCGCACCGGATCCTCGATGCGTTCGATGGGATGGATGTCCTCACCGTCGAGCCGCTGGTGGGCGGCGGCGCGGGAAGCGCCGCCGCGTTGCCGGACCATGACGATGTGGCCGGCGCCATCGTGATGGGCGGGCCGATGAACGTCGATGAGGTGGAGCGGTATCCGGCGCTCGCCGCCGAGCGCGAGTGGCTTGCCGAGGCGGTGCCGCGAGGGATGCCGGCGCTCGGCATCTGCCTCGGCGCCCAGCTCCTGGCGCGAGCGCTGGGCGCTCGCGTGACGCCGGGGGAAAGGCCGGAGATCGGCTTCGCCGAGATCGAAGTGCACGACCCTGACGACCCGATCGTCGGCCCGCTTGCCTCCCGCACGACCGTCCTGCACTGGCACGGCGACGTCTTCGATCTCCCCGACGGCGCCACGTCCCTCGCCTCCTCGGTGCAGACCGCGAACCAGGCCTTCCGCTTCGGCAACGCCCGTGGCCTGTTGTTCCATCCTGAGGCCGACGCCGCCCTCCTCGACGCCTGGCTCGCGGAGCCCATGATGGTCGAAGAAGCGCGGGCGACACTCGGTGAGGAGGGGCTGGCGGCGCTGCCGGAGCGCGCCCGCGAAGCGGAAGCAGAGCTGGTCCGCCGCTCGACCCCGGCCTTCCGCGCCTTCGCCGCGCTGGTCGAGGCCGCTGGCGCGTAGCCGATCGACCGCGATCCCTACGATCAGGCGGTGCCCGCCGCGATCTCCGTCCGCAACCTGCGCAAGTCCTTCGGCGACTTCGAGGCCGTGCGCGGGGTCAGCTTCGAGGTCGGCGCGGGGGAGGTCTTCGGCTTCCTCGGCCCCAACGGGGCCGGCAAGACGACGACGATCAACATGCTCTGCACGCTGTCCAACCCCAGCGGCGGCAGCGCCTCCGTCGCCGGCTTCGACGTGGTCACCGAGCGCGACGACGTGCGCCGCCACATCGGCCTCGTCTTCCAGGACCCGACCCTCGACGGCTACCTCAGCGCCGAGCAGAACCTGCGCCTGCACGCCGAGCTCTACGGAGTTGAGAAGCAGCTGGTTGTGCCGCGGATGCGGCAGGTGATGGAGATGGTCGGGCTGTGGGAGCGACGCGGCACGCAGGTCCAGAACTTCTCGGGTGGGATGCGGCGGCGGCTGGAGATCGCCCGCGGCTTGATGCACTCGCCGCGGGTGCTCTTCCTCGACGAGCCGACGATCGGCCTCGACCCCCAGACCCGCAACTCGATCTGGGACTACATCCGCCAGCTCCAGGAGAGCGAGGAGATCACCATCTTCATGACCACCCACTACATGGACGAGGCCGAATTCTGTGGGCGGATCGCGATCATGGACCACGGCGACATAGTCGCGATCGACACGCCGGAGGCGTTGAAGGAGGAGGTCGGCGCCGACCGGGTGCAGATCGAGACCGAGGACGACGAGGCGGCGATCGAGGCGCTGAAGGAGCGCTTCGGCCTCGAGGCGAAGATCGCCGAGGGCATGGTCACCTTCGCTGTATCCGAGGGCGAGGAGTTCGTGCCGCGGCTGTTCGCCGAGCTGGGCGTGCCGATCCGCTCGGTCAGCGTCTCGCGGCCGACCCTCGACGACGTCTTCATGTCCTACACCGGGACGACGATCCGCGACGCCGAGGAGTCCGGCGACAAAACCAAAAACCGGATGGTGGCGCAGATGATGGGCGGCGGAGGGGGGAGGCGATGAGCGCGCCGGGCGAGGGCGCGGCGGTGGCGGAGCGTCCGCCCGAGGTCGTCACCGTGCGGGTGCCGGCGCGCACCATGCGCAGCGAGCTGCGCGCGATCAAGGTCGTCTGGCGGCGCGAGCTGATTCGCTTCTCCAAAGACCGGATGCGGATCGTCACCTCCCTGGTCCAGCCGCTGCTCTTCCTCTTCGTGCTCGGGGCGGGTCTGCAGCAACTCTCGGCGGCGAGCACCCACGGCCTCAACCTCAAGACCTTCATCTACCCGGGCGTGCTCTGCCTCTCGGTGATGTTCACCGCGATGTTCTCGGCCGCCTCGGTCGTCTGGGACCGCGAGTTCGGCTTCCTGCGCGAGATGATGGTGGCACCGGTGCGCCGCAGCTCGATCGTGATCGGCAAGTGCTTCGGCGGCGCGACAGTGGCCGGCCTCCAGGGCGTGATCATGATCTGTCTGGCCCCGGTCGTCGGCGTCCCTTACTCGGTGAGCCTCATCCTCGGCATCTTCGCCCTCCAGCTCCTGCTCGCCTTCAGCATCACCGCCTTCGGTGTGATGGCGGCGATCCGGGTCAAGCAGATGCAGTCCTTCATGGGCCTGATGCAGCTGATCGTGATGCCGATGTTCTTCATCTCCGGCGCCCTCTTCCCGATCGCCAACCTGCCCAATTGGCTCGCCGTCCTCAACCGACTGGACCCCCTCACCTACGCTGTCCAGCCGATGCGCAGCCTCGTCTTCGCTCACCTGAGCTTGAGCCCGGCGGCCCACCAGGCCCTCAATCCGTCGATCACCTGGTTCGGCTGGCCCGTCCCGACTGCCCTTGAGGTGGCGACCGTCCTGGCCCTGGGCCTGGCGATGCTCGGCATCGCGATCTGGGAGTTCAACGCGGGCGAGTAGCCCGCGTGTCTCCCAAGGCGACCAGAGGGAATCGAACCCTCATTGTCGCGACCACAACGCGAAGTTCTACCGTTGAACTATGGCCGCCATGTAAGCCGCGGGAGCTTATCGAGGCGCGGTCTCAGTTCGATCGCATGAAGGTTGATACGTTCGCGCGCCCATGGCGTCGATGAGCGCAACAGAGGAGATGCTGGCCGCGGCCCGCCGCTATGCGGCCGGCTTCGACAAGGGCGATCTGCCGACGCCGCCGGCGAAGAAGGTCGCCGTGCTGGCCTGCATGGACTCCCGCATGGACCTGTTCGCGTTGCTCGGGTTGGGGGTGGGCGAGGCGCACGTGATCCGCAATGCGGGCGGGGTCGTCACCGATGACGCGATTCGGTCGTTGGCGCTGTCGCAGCACCTGCTCGGCACCGAGGAGATCGTGCTGATCCACCACACGGGCTGCGGCCTGTATGGGCTCTCCGACGAGGATTTCGCCGACAGGCTCGAGGCGGCGACCGGAGCCCGGCCCGACTGGAAGGCGCGCGGATTCGCCGATGTGGAGCGGGCTGTTCGGGACGCGATCGCCACGGTCAAGGCGTGCCCATTCATCCCCCGCAGGGACAAGGTGCGGGGCTTCGTCTATGAGGTGGAGACGGGGGCGTTGCGCGAGGTCGCCTAGCAACCATGCGACCGACGCTGGACGAACTCATCCTCGCTGACGTCCCCGACACCTGGGGGGTGTCGGGTTTCGAGGTAGATGGCGATGTTTGTGCGGTCGGTGAGGCGCGGATCCGGCTGGTCGGTCCCGAGGCGGGAAGGGGATTGGTCGGCTGGACGCTGCGCGAAGTCGGCTCCACCGAATTGGACGGTCTTCGCACCGAGCGCTCCGATCGCGAGTTGCCGGAGGCCTCCCTTGAGCACCCGAACGGCATCACCGCGATCGACCATGTGGTCGCGATCACTCCGAACCTCGGTCGCACCGTCACGGCGCTTCAGTCCGCCGGCCTCGACCTCCGTCGCATCCGCGATGAGCCAACCCCGGCGGGGGCGCCGCGGCAGGCGTTCTTTCGGCTCGGCTCGGTCATCCTCGAGGTCGTTCAGCAGCCGGAGGAGGAGGTCGAAAAGCGTGAGGGCCGCGATCAGCCCGCCTTCTTCTGGGGCCTTGCCTTCGTCGCCCCCGACCTGGATGCAACCGTTGCCTATCTCGGGGATCGGGTGAGTGAGATACGTCCCGCGGTTCAGCCCGGCCGGCGCATCGCGACCTTGCGCCGCTCGGCCGGGCTCGCGGTGCCTATCGCGCTGATGTCGCTCTGACCAAACGCGTGTGGTTTCGGGGTCAGTCCTTTGAAGCCCGGAGGTCCGTGACCTTGCAGGGGAGGTCATCCGCTCGGTTGACGAGCTCGGGATCGCCGGTCCAGAGGGGAGCGCCAAGGCGCTCCGCGGTGGCGACGCAAAACGCGTCGGCAAAGGAGAGCCCTCCTCCGGCCTTGACTTTGGCCGCGGATTCGACGAGCTGCCAATCGGGATCGATGACGGTCAACTCGCGGCGCGCGGCTTCGATGACGCCTCCCGCGTCCCGCATGCCTCGTGCCCGCATCTCCATGTACAGCGCCTCACCGAGATTCACCGAGCACATTGCGGCGCCTTTCTCCAGCCACGCTTTACGCACCCGCTCAGCGGCGTCCTCGTCACGCAGATGCGCGAGTAGGGCCCAGGTGTCAAGGACTATCGCCAAGCAGCCCCTGCGCCTTGTGTTCCTCGCGGGCGCGCTCCGCGCGCCTCTCCGCCTCCAGGTCCTCGGTGGAGAGGCCGGGGATGTCGACCCATGCGCCGCGAAGGGCTTCTATTCGCTTGCGGCGCTCCTGCGCGTCGTCGGCAAGGCGGCGCACCCGCACCTCCTTGCCGTTGGGCTCGAACACAACCTCGTCGCCTGGCTCGATGCCGATCTCCTCACGGATCGCCTTCGGGATGACGACCTGTCCTTTTGCTCCAACCTTGTGAGTCATACTAATCAGTATAACTGACTTGGCCGCAACGCCGGCCGAGCGCGCTACCTGACCGACGCGTCGGCGGACGACAGGCGCTCGTGGACGAAGCGCACCACGGTCGCGCCCTCGCCGACCGCGGTTGCGCATCGCTTGATCGAGCCGGCGCGGACGTCGCCGGCGGCGTAGACGCCGGGGACGCTGGTTTCGAGCAGGCCCTCGGCCTCGGCTTCCGGGCCGGTTAGGACGAATCCTTTGGGGTCGCGGGCTACCACGTCACCGAGCCAGTCGGTGCAGGGGATGGCGCCTAGGAAGAGGAAGAGGAAGGAGAGCGGCAGGCGGGTGTCGTCGGTGAGGGTGACGGCTTCGAGGCGGCCGTCCTCGCCGTGCAGGGCGGCGACCTCGCTACGGTCGCGGACCGCGACGCCGTAGCGGTCGAACTCCTTAATCAGGTATTGGGACATCGTTTCGCTGAGGTCCGCGCGGCGGTGCAGGAGGTTGACGAGGGCGCCGCCGCGGGCCAGCCAGACGGCCGCCTGGGCCGCCGAGTTGCCGCCGCCGACAACTCCCACCCGCTGCCCGCCGCAGAGCCGCGCCTCGGGCGGTCCGGCGGCGTAGAAGACGCTGATCCCCTCGTAGTCGTCGAGGCCCTCGACCGGCAGGCGCCGGTAGTCGGCGCCGGTGGATAGCAGGACCGTCCGCGCCGCTATCTCGTTGCCCTCTTCGAGCCGCACGACGTGGCGCTCGTCGCCGGGCTCGAGTGCCTCGGCACGGTAGGGGGTCGCCGTGCGGGCGCCGAACTTGCGCGCCTGGGCGATCGCGCGGCCGGTCAACTCGGAGCCGCTGACGCCGGCCGGGAAACCGAGGTAGTTCTCGATCCGCCGCGAGGCGCCGGCCTGGCCGCCGAGGACGGTGCCCTCGATAACCAGCGTGTCGAGGCCCTCCGACGCCCCGTAGACCGCAGCGCCGAGGCCCGCCGGACCGCCGCCGACGACCAGCAGGTCGACCTCCTCGCGCTGTCCCAGTTCCAGGCCAATCCCCAATGTCCGCGAAAGCTCTCCGTTGCTCGGCGCCCGTAGCTCGCCGCCGCCGGGGAGCCGGACGAGCGGAACCTCAGTCGGGTCGAGACCCTCGATCAGCGCCGTTGCCTCCTCGCTCTCCTCCGGAATGACCCAGGTATGGGGGAGCCGCAGGCGCCTGGCGAACTCGAGCAGGCGACGCGTCTCTGCCGAATCGGGTGGGCCGACGATCTCCAGGCCGATCCCCTCGCGCTGCTGGAGGGACTCGCGGCGCTCGATGAACGCCGAGAGGAGCAGGTCCGACAGCGAGCCGTCCTCGAAGAGGAGCTTGCGCAGGACCTCGCGATCGACCGCGATGTAGCGCATCGGCTCGGTGACGACGGCGGTGAGGAAGACCGTCTGGCCGGAGAGCAGGTTCATCTCGCCGAGGAAGCCCGAGGCGCCGTGGCGGATGATCTCGCTCCCCGCCGCGTCGGTCACCGCGACCTCACCCTCGATGATCGCGATGAACGGGTAGGTCTCGTCGCCGACCTCGAACAGCTTCTCGCCGACCTCGGCGGTCCGTTCCTCGCCGTGCGCGGCAAGCGTCGCCAGTTGCGATTTCGACAGCACTCGACTGACCGGGCGAGCCATGCGCTCAGCCTAGATGTTCGGACCGGCCGCGGAGTGAAAAGCTAGCCCCGAATGAGCCCCTCGCCTCGATCGACCTTCAGCGGACGGACGGCCTGGGCTCGCAGCCTGCAGGCGCCGCTGCGCGACTTCCTCACCACCGAGACGGGGAGTGCCAGCGTCCTCCTCGCCGCGGCGCTGGCGGCACTGGCTTGGGCCAATATCGACCTCTCCACCTACGAGAGCGTCTGGCGGACGCAGCTCTCCGTCCACGTCGGCGGCTCCGGCATCGACCAGAGCCTGCGCGCCTGGGTCAACAGCGGGCTGATGACCTTCTTCTTCTTCGTGGTCGGGCTGGAGGTCCGCCGCGAGTTCGACGTCGGCGAGCTGCGGGAGCGCCGTCGCCTCGCCCTACCGATGCTCGCCGCGCTCGGCGGGATGGTCGTCCCGATCGCCATCTACCTTGCCTTCAACGGAGGCGGTCACTCGGCCCACGGGTGGGGGGTGGCGATGTCGACCGACACAGCCTTTGCGCTGGGAATGCTGGCACTGGTCGGGCCGCGCTTCCCCGACCGCCTGCGCGGCTTCATGCTGACGATCATCGTCGTCGACGACGTGGTGGCCCTGCTGGTCATCGCGGTCGCCTATAGCGGCAATGTCGACCTGGCGCCCCTGCTGGTCGCGGTCGGCGTCTTCGGCCTGGCCCTGGTCGGCCTCGCCCTGCGGATCCGCCAGGGCCTCGTCTACTTCCTGCTCGCCGTCGTCTCCTGGGTGGCGCTGTTCGAGTCCGGCGTCGACCCCGTCGTGCTGGGCCTGGCGATCGGTCTGGTGATCGGCGCCTACCCGGCCGGGCGCGGTGAGCTGGAGCGGGCCACGGACCTGTTTCGCAGCTTCCGCGAGCAGCCGACGCCGGAGCTGGCCCGCTCCGCCCGCAGCGGCCTGCAGGCGGCCGTCTCGGCGAACGCCCGCCTGCTCCAGCTCTATCACCCGTGGACGAGCTACGTCGTTGTGCCCCTGTTCGCCCTCGCCAACATCGGGATCGCGATCGACGGGGACTTCCTCTCGCGGGCCTACTCCTCGCCGATCACGCTCGGAATCATCGTTGCCTACGTGCTCGGCAAGCCGGTCGGGGTCGCCGGGACCTCCTGGCTCGTCACCAAGATGAGCGGCGGACGGTTGCGCCCGCCGGTCGGCTGGGCCGCCACGGTCGGCGGCGGCACGATCGCGGGAATCGGCTTCACCGTCTCCCTGCTGATCGCGGCGCTGGCCTTCCACGGGGTCGAGCTGCGCGAGGCGAAGCTCGGCGTTCTGAGCGCCGCGCTCTGCGCCTCGACCCTCACCTGGCTGGTCTTCCGGGCCACCGCGATGCTCCCCCGGCGGGCCCGCATCCGCGCCTTGCTGGGGACCTCAGAGGCGCTCGTCGATCTCGCCCTGCCGGTCGACCCCGAGCGCGATCACCTGCGCGGCCCGGCCGAGGCTCCGGTGACCGTGGTCGAGTACGGGGACTTCGAGTGCCCCTACTGCGGCCGCGCCGAGCCTGTCGTGCGCGAACTGCTCGCCGACTTTGGCGACGTTCGCTACGTCTGGCGTCACCTGCCCCTCTCCGACGTCCATCCCCACGCTGATCTCGCCGCGGAGGCCTCCGAGGCGGCGGCCGCCCAAGGGGCGTTCTGGGAGATGCACGACCTGCTGCTCGACCACCAGGGCGCACTGAGGCTCGACGACCTGGACGGCTACGCCGAGCGGCTCGGCCTCGACCTGGGTCGCTTCCGCGACGACCTGCGCCGCCACGCCCACACGCCGCGGGTCGAGGAGGACGTCGACTCCGCCGACAGTAGCGGCGTCACCGGCACCCCGACCTTCTTCGTCAACGAGCGCCGCCACGACGGCGCCTACGACGTCGCCACCCTCTCGGCCGCGGTCAGGGCCGCCGGCGCCCGCTCGGTGATCGCTTAATATGGGTGGGCGGTCACCCACATTGTTAGGGTTCGAATCAGCTTTTAATGCCACGCCTGACCGAGCAGAGCAAGGCCGAGAACCGTGGACGCCTGCTGGCGGCCGCCGCGGACGAGTTCGCCCGCAAGGGGCTCGAGGACGCGAACATCAACGAGATCTCGCTCGCCGCCGGCTTCGCCAAGGGCACCGTCTACAACCACTTTCCCTCCAAGGAGGCGCTCTTCCTGGCGGTGGTCGAGGAGGCCTGCGAGCTGGCCGCGGCGGGCGCCCGGAACGTTTCGACCGATGCTCCGACGCGGGAGCGACTGTGCGCGGCGCTGGCCTCCGACGTCGAGTGGGCACGCTCGCATGAGGCCTTCGCCCGGGTGCTGGTGCGGGAGGTGCTCACCCCCAATCCGCGCCTTTACCCACGGGTGCTGGAAGCCGCGGCGCCGTTCATCTCGCGCGTGCAGGAGATCCTCGCCGACGGGGTGAAGCGGGGCGAGGTGCGGGCAGATGTCCCGGTCGAGGAGCTGACCCTGGTCTTCGTCGGCTTCGGCGACCTGGCGCTGATCCAGCACTGGGGCTCCGGCGGAGCCTGGCCCGGCCTCGAACAGATCCCCGAGCTGATCACCGGGCTCTTCCTGGAGGGGGCGGCGCCCCGGCCGGACGGCGGAAAGAGCCATGGCTGAACCGCTCGTCAGCCTCGAGGGCGTCGAGAAGTCCTACGGCAGCGGCTCCGCCGCGCAGCTCGTCCTCGACAACCTTTCGCTCGAGATAGCCACGGGAGAGCTCGCCGTCGTACACGGCCCCTCGGGTTGCGGCAAGACGACCTTGCTCAACCTGATCGGCGGTCTCGACCGCGTCGACAGCGGGCGAATCCGCTCCTGCGGGACTGATCTGACGCACGCCTCACGCCAGGAGCTGACCGCCTACCGCGCCCGCTCGGTCGGCTTCATCTTCCAGTTCTACAACCTGCTCCCCACCCTGACGGCGCTGGAGAACGTCGAGGCCGGCGTCCGGGTGGCCGGCGTGGAGCGGAAGGAGGCGAGCGAGCGCAGCAGCGCGCTGCTCGATCGGGTCGGCCTCGGAGAGTTCGCCGGGCGCTTCCCCGCCCAGCTCTCCGGCGGCCAGCAGCAGCGCGTCGCGATTGCCCGTGCCCTCGCCAAGCGGTCGCGCCTGCTGCTCGCCGACGAGCCGACCGGGAACCTCGACGAGGAGACCTCGGCCGGCGTCCTCGACCTGATCCGCGAGCTGAACAGGGAGACCGCCGTCACCTTCGTGATCGTCAGCCACAACCCGGCGATCGCCCGGGCGGGAGACCACGTGGTGCGGCTCTCCCGCGGGCGCCTCGCCGAGTCGGGGGCGGTCTCTCCGGAGTCCGCGGCGCCCTGATGCCGGCGCGCAAGGCATACCGCGACCTGCGCGCGATGGGCCTGCGCGCCGTCCTGATCGTCGCGGTGATCGGCGCCGGCCCGGGAACCGCGGCCGGCATCTCCCTGGCCCTGCACGACGTGAGGCAGACTCGCGAGGCCTTCTACTCGCGATACGCGCTCGCCGGCCTCGACCTGCGCCTGCGCCGCCCGCTCGCCCAGCAGCTTCTGCTGGCGCGCGCCCGAGGGGCGGGGGCCACCCGGGCCGAGGCGCGCCTCATCCTCGACGGCGCCGCCCTGCGGGGGCGCCGCGGGCAGAGCTCCGCCGAGCTGGTCGGCATGCCGGCGGGCGCGCGGCTCAACCGCCTCGCCGTCACCGCCGGTCGGGGCTTGGGCAGCTCTGCGCGCCTCGGTGCCGTGGTCGATGCCGATTACGCGGATCGCTTCGGCATCCGTCCGGGCGACCGCCTCCGCCTGCGGGTTGCCGGGCGCGGGCTCACGGTGCGCGTCCGAGGCCTTGCGCGAAGCCCCGAGTATCTGCTGGCGACCGCCAACCCCGACTACCTGGTGCCACAGCGCGGCTCGCTCGCCGTTGCTTTCCTGCCGCGCGCTTCGTTGCAGCGGCTGACCGGGCTTCGCGGGCGGGCCAACGACCTGGCGGTCGACCTCCCCGGCGGGGGAACGGGCCGCCGCGCCGGCCGGCTTGCCGCGGGCCTGCCGACCGCGCGGGTCACGCCCCGTTCCCGCCAGTACGGCCTGCGCCTGACGGAGGCCGACGTTCACAGCTTCTCGATCTTCGCCCCGGTGATGGGAGTGGTGTTCGGGATCGTCGGGCTGTTGCTGATCGCACTCAGCCTGCGCCGCCTGGTCAGCTCCCAGCGCCGCGAGCTCGGCGCGCTGCTGGCGATCGGCTACCCGCCGCGCACGGTGGTCGCCACGGTGCTGCTGCCCGCGGCGGCGCTCGCCCTGCTCGGCGCCGCGCTCGCCGTCGGCGTCACGATCGCCGTCGGGCGCCTCGTCGCCGACGAGTACTCCAGCGCCGTCGGCTTCCCGGTGACGCAGCACCCGCTGGCGCTCAAGCCGCTGGCGCTGGCAGGGGGACTGGCGCTGACCGCGACGCTGCTGGCGGCGGTGCTTCCCGCCTACCGGCTCGCCCGCCTCGATCCGATCGAGGCGCTGCGCGGCGAGAGGGTCGGGTCCTTCGAACTACCCGGCTGGATGCAGCGGCTCACAGCGATCGGCCCGCCGGCCCTCACCTACGGGCTGCGCGGTCTGCTGCGCCGGCCGCTGCTCAGCGCCGCGACAGTGGTCAGCATCGCCGGCGCGATCGGACTGGCGGCGGCGCTCAACATCCTCGTCTCCTCGACCAACAGCTCGGTCGACGCCGAGTTCGCCAACCAGGGCTGGACCCACTCGGTAGACCTCGCCGGCTCCCTGCCCGACAGCCAGGCGACGGCGCTCGCGAGAGGGGCCGGCGCCGCCCGCGCCGAGGCGACCGTGAAGGGGCCGGCGGAGTTGGGCTCGGTGGGTGGGGGCGGAGGAGCAACGGGAATCCAGCTGGCCGGCCTGCCGCGCCATCCGTCGCTGCTGCGGCTCGACCTGACTTCCGGGTCGGGCCCCGCTCCTGG
This sequence comes from uncultured Solirubrobacterales bacterium, assembly GCA_963702055.1. Classification (GTDB taxonomy): domain Bacteria; phylum Actinomycetota; class Thermoleophilia; order Solirubrobacterales; family 70-9; genus CAWINX01. The sequence goes on from OY969702.1 coordinate 186,929, forward strand.
TCGGATCGTGCTCAGCGCGCAGATCGCACACAGGCTAGGCGTGGGGATCGGAAGTCGTCTGACGCTGCGCACCGACGCCCGGCGGACGCCGGTCAGGGTCGCCGGCATCGCTCGCACCCTCGCCACCGAGCAGAGCTACCTGCCGCGCCGCCAAGCCGCTCGCCTGCTCGGCCTACCCGGCTGGGCGACCAGCGTCCTCGTCGATGGCGACGCGTCCGTCGCGCGCCGCCTGCGCGCCGATCCCGCCGTGGCACGGGTGACCTCGAAGGCTTCGGCCCTGACCGCGGAGCGGGAGCTGCTCGGCGAGCTGACCGGGCTGATCTCCGTCCTGCAGGCGATCAGCCTCGGCGTCGGCGCCCTCTTCCTCGTCTCCACTCTCGCACTCTCCTACCTCGACCGGCGCGGCGAGTTCGCGACGCTGGCGGCGCTCGGCTACGGGCGGCGCCAGATCGGCGGGGCAGTGGCCGGTGAGGCGCTCACCCAAACGCTCGTCGCGGCCGCTCTCTCGATCCCGCTCGGGGTGCTGATCGCCTCGCCGCTCTCACAACGGATCGCGGAGGCTTGGTTCGAGATCGGACTGCACCCGGAGCCGCCGAGCTTCCTGCTGGTGATCCTGCCCGCCCTTGCCCTGGCGCTGCTCGCGGCCGCGCATGCGACCTGGAGGGCCCTGCGCCTGAATATCGCCGCCACGGTTAGGGCTCGTCTGATCGGCTGAGCAGGCAAGGCTCTCTGACTCAGTCGGAAAGTGAGATGACGTGCGCGGTCTTCGGGTCCACACGCCCTTCGATCACTTCGGCATAGGCACCCTTCAGCCCGTCGAATCCCTGGGCCGGGATCGTCTCGAGCCAGCCGCCCATCCACTCGCAGAACGGGTGCCAAGCGTCGGCGACCGCCTGCTCGAGGCCGGCGCGGCCCCAGTCCTTGGAGCGCTTGACCACCCGGTCGGGGGCGAAGAAGAAGGTCGGCCTCGGCCCGGGCAGCTCGCCGCTGCCGGCGCCAAGCTCCTCCCAGTGCGTGACTCCCACCGCCATGCTGTGGACGAGTTCGTCGCCGAAGTGGGAGTGGATCGCGTGGCGCACCTCGGCGTCGCCGGCGATGTCGACGTAGATCGCGGGTCCCTCGCTCAAGGAGTCGATGTCGTCGTAGGGGACGACGCGGCCGTAGATCCCCAGCCCCTCGACGAACTCGACGCTGCCCGGCGAGGTGAGGCCGACCAGCTCGACGCCCTCGCGCTGGGCCAGCAGGAAGGCGGCGGCGATCGCCGTCTTGCTTGAGGCGCTGGAGATGACGATCGGCCCCCGTTCGATCAGCCCCTCGTCGGCGAGCTGGTCGTCGATCAGGAAGGAGGTGAAGAAGAGCGGCCGCAGCAGCATCTGGATCTCCTCGGTGTCCGCCCGATAGAAGGGATCGCTGTTGGTCGCCAGGTAGCGGTGGTAGGCGGATGGCAGCGCCGCCCGGTGCGGAGAGCCGTCGACGAACCCCTGCCCGTCGACGCTTACCGGCGTCACCAGCAGGTGGGAGGAGGGGGGCAGGTAGCCGTAGATCCGCGTCCCCGCCTCGACCCCGTCGACCTCGCTGCGCTCCACTTCGGCGAAACCCCACATCGGCATTCGCCCCCAGCCGTCCTGCGCCGGGAAGAAGTCCCAGTAGGACATCGCCTCGCCCATCACCGCGTAGGTGATGTTGTTTGCGGTCAGCCCGAAGGTGTCGACCCGCAACAGCGCCTGGCCGGGACCGACCTCGGGCGCCTCGGACTCGGCGATGCGGCACTCGCGCAGGTCGTCGCGCTTGACCAGGAAGTCGCTCATCGGTCGCCATGCTCTCACGGAGTCGGCGGGTCCCGCTCGCTAGGTTGCAGCCAGGCGCCGCCGCGATGACCTACTCGACCTCCGATCGCACCCATCCGCACCTGACCCTCGCCGTGCTCGCGCTGGGCGGGCTTGCCTACGCGATGCTGAGCTCTGCCGTCGTGCCGGCGCTGCCGACGATGCAGCGCGACCTCCACACGACCGAGACCGGGATCACCTGGCTGTTGACCGGCTACCTGCTGGCGGCCTCGGTCGGGACCTCGATCATCGGCCGTCTCGGCGACATGTACGGGAAGGAGCGGCTGCTGCTGTGGACGCTGGTGATCCTCGGCGCCGGCACCCTGTTGGCCGCGGTCTCCAGCTCCCTGCCGCTGCTGATCGCCGCTCGTTTCATTCAGGGCGCCGGGGGAGGGATCTTCCCCCTCGCCTACGGGATCGTCCGCGACGAGTTTCCGGCCGACGAGGTGGCGGGAGGAATCGGCCTGCTCTCGGCGATCCTTGGCGTCGGCGGCGGCCTCGGGATCGTCCTCTCCGGCGTGATCATCGAGCACCTCAACTACCACTGGCTCTTCTGGTTCCCGCTCGCCGCGGTCGTGCTCGCCGCGGTCGCCACCTGGCGGTTCGTGCCGGAGTCCCCGGTTCGCACCCCGGGCCGCGTCAACTGGTTGGCGGCGGCGCTGATGACGCTCGGCCTCTCGGCGCTGCTGCTGGCGATCAGCCAGACCACCACCTGGGGCTGGGTCGCGACCAAGACCTTCGGGCTCGCCCTGGTCGGGGTCGCCTTCACCCTGGCCTGGATCCGGGTGGAGGTGCGCAGCCGCGAGCCGCTGATCGACATGACGATGATGCGGGTGCGCGGCGTCTGGACCACCAACGCCGCCGCCTTCCTGCTCGGCGCCGGCCTCTACGCCTCCTTTGTCGTCTTCCCCCAGTTCGCCCAGCTGCCGAAGAGCACCGGCTTCGGCTTCGGGGCCTCGGTCGTCGTCTCCGGGCTCTACCTGCTGCCGGCGACGATCGGGATGACGATCCTCGGACTGCGCGCCGGGGCGATTTCGGCCCGTTTTGGCTCCCGCGTTGCGTTGCTGGCCGGGACCGTCTTCGCGATCGCCTCCTTCGCCATGCTCGCGGTGGCCCACGACCACCCCTACGAGCTGCTGATCGCCGCCGCCCTGCTCGGGGTTGGCATCGGGCTCGCCTTCGCGGCCCTCGGCAACCTGATCGTGCGGGCGGTCCCACCCGAGCAGACCGGCGTCGCCAGCGGCATGAACACGGTGATGCGGACGCTCGGCGGCGCCCTCGGGGGGCAGCTGTCGGCGACCTTCATCTCGGCCCACATGGCCGGAGGCGAGCCCACGGTCACCGGCTTCACCGAGACCTTCCTGATGGCGACCGGCTTCCTAATGCTCTGCTTCGTCGCCGGTCTCCTGGTGCCCAGGGCGATCGGCTCGGCCGGAAACGAGGGGGAAGGCGGCGGGGCCCAGGTCATGGCGCCGGAGACTGCGCCGGCGTGACCTGCACGTAGTGGGCGGACTAGCCGCCCCAGTCCCCGCTCGCCGGGCAACCGCCGGCGCCCTTGTGGGTGCAGGGGAAGCTGAGAACGCCTTTGGCGTTGAGCTTGATCTTGAACTTCTGGGAGCTGGGCTCGGACTGGACGACGATCGTGAAGGTGGTGGGGCCGAGGCCGTTCACCTTTAGCGTGGGGTTGGGCGGCAGCGTCGGGTCCACGGCGCGCAGGGCGTCGGCGTTGCATATGTCGTAGGTGCCGAAGAGTGTGCTGAGCCGGCAGGTTTCGAGCGCGACGTCGGCGTTGTGGGCAGTCTCCTTGGCGCGGGCGTCGCGGGCCTTGCTTGCCTGGTCGCCGAAGGCGGGGATCGCGATCGTCGCCAGAATGGTGACGATCAACATCACGATCAGCATCTCGACCAGGGTGAGGCCGGACTCGTCCCTCAGTAGCTGGTGGGTCGCGGAGACCATGTCTACTCATTCGATCCCCCGCCTGCATTCCTGGAGTCGAAGCGATTGTGCGGTAAGAGTTCTGACAGTCAGCCCGCGGCGTCGCGCGGCAGCCCGAACCCCTCCGGCGCGGTTCCACGCAGCGCCCAGCCCTCGTCGTTGCGGACCAGGACGCCTCGGTCTCGCAGCCTCGACAGAGCGGTCGAGACCGAAGGTCGCCGGGCGGCCACCAGCTCGCTGAGCAGGCTGTGGGTCAGCGGCACCGGGATGTCGATCCACTCGCCGCGGACGTAGCCGAAGCGGTCGGCGAGGTGCCAGAAGAGCAGGTTCAGCCTGGTCTCGATCGTGCGCTGGTTGACGATCGCGACCAGGATCGCCAGATAGCGGGAGCGCAGCAGGCCCCGGCGCGTCAGGGCCACGGCGATCTCGGGAAAGGGGGCCGCCTGGTGGCTGAAGTCCGCGTCGAGGACAGCCAGGCGAGCATCGCCGATGACGATCCAGTCCGCCTCGGCGGGGATGCTCGACCATTCGCCGACCCGGTCCCAGGGACGCAGCAGGTCGCCGGGGCCGAGCAGCTCGGCTCCGCGGAGCTCCCCTTGCGCGACGCGCCGGCAGAGGGCGCCCGAGAGGACGAGCAGCCCGAAGCCCGTCCGGTTGCCCTCGACCGCCTCCTCGGCGTCCCAGGCGCCCGCCTCCGCTTCGAGCACCCGGGCGAGGCAGGTGCGCTCGGCGGTCTCGCGCTTCGAATTCTCTATCCCCGCTCCCAGGTCAGGATCGAGGCGCAGGACAGGGACGGTCGCCATCGGCGACAGCGTAGCCCCGCCTTGCGTCGACCTCCTCAGCGCCCGGCGGCGAACCGAATCCACCCCGAGTCGCATCGCGCCCTCCCCAGCCGGTCGCGGACTCGGACCTTTCCGTGCAGGCGCCTGCCGTGCAGACTGCCGCGAATCATCACCTCGTCAGTGGAGCCGAACTGCTTGTCGCTGATCCGACCGTGGCGGACCGGCGTCGGCAGGAAGCCGCTTTCGTCGTCGATCAGGACCGTGCCGCCGCGGCAGCGCAGCCGCGCCGTCAGGTGCTTGATCACGACGCTGCGACTGCGCACGGCGAGCTTGATCTGGCGCCCCTGCGAGGTGTGCCCCCTGAGCTGGGTCCGCTGACCCCGCGCCGACGCCATTCCGTCGAGCATCAGCGCGCTTAACAGCGCCACGCAAAAGGTGGCGAGAATTGCCTTCGGCAACATGGTTCCTCCCTGTGTCGCTTTCCTCTTGGCAACCGGGGGAAGCGGCGGGGGGATCGAAGTTCGCCCCGAGACTGTCAGAGCCCTGACGATTCGCCCGACTACGAAGCCAGGTCGCGCCGCTCGAAGAGCACCGCGCCGAGCGCGGCGAGGGCAACCGCCGCCGCGGTGACGCCGAGGAAGGCGAGCGGGTCGATGCCGTCCTCGATCGCGTTGCCGTAGTAACGGAAGACCGAGGCGTAGCGGATCCAGTCGAGGCTGGTGTCGAGACGGCCGACCAGGTCGACCACATACATCCCCACCAGCACGCCCGCCACGGCGCCGGTGACGATGCTGGTGCGCAGCGAGAAGCCGGTGATGACGACGCCCAGGCCGGCGAAGAGCAGGGCCAGAGGCCAGACCTCTGCGTAGCCGGCGAGGGCGTTGCCGAAGGAGAGTCCGGCGTCGGAGATGAGGCTGCCGAGCATGGTCAGGACGACGGTGACGGCGAGGACGGCGGCGAGCTCGACTGCCGTCGCGCAGAACCCGGCCGCGACCAGGCGGCTGCGCGACACCGGCGCCGAGAGCAGCACGTCGAGCCGGCCGCTCTCGGCGGCGCCGGAAAGGCCGCTGGCGATCGAGCGCGCCGCCAGATAGCCGAGCGCGAGGGGCACGATCAGGCTGAGCATCTCGGCGTGCAGGTACTGCTCGACCGAGGTCAGCTCGCCGATGCCGAAGGCCTGCTTCAGGGCCGGCGGGTAGTTCTTGACCGCTTTGCCGATCGCGTCCTCGATCGAGGGGTAGATCGAGACGATGAAGGCCGACCAGAGGCCGAGCGGCAGACCCCAGGCGAGCAGCGACCGGCGCCGCTCCCACAGCTGGGCGCCGACCAGCGGCATCAACTCGCTTCCTCCTCGTAGTAGGTGAGGAAGATCTCCTCCAGCGTTGGCCGCGAGAACTCGAGGTCGACCACGTTGTGGCGAGCGATCGCCTTCAGCACCGGGTCGATGTCACCGGTCGCCTTGAAGGCGACGCGCCCGTCGGCGGCCTCCAGGTCGGACACCCCCGGCAGCGCGCGCAGCTCCGCCGAGTCGACTGCCTCGGCGAACTCGACCGAGACCCGGCGCGGGGTCTTGTCGAGCAACTCGTCGACGCGCTCCACCGCGACCAGCCTTCCCTCGCGGATGATCCCCACCCGGTCGCACACCCGCTCCACCTCGTCGAGCTCGTGGGAGGAGAGGAAGACGGCGCAGCCGCGCTCGCGCTCCTCGCGCACCAGGGAGAGGAACTCCTCTTGCATCAGCGGGTCGAGACCGCTGGTCGGCTCGTCGAGGATCAGCAGTTCGGGCCGGTGGAAGACGGCGAGGATCAGCCCGATCTTCTGCCGGTTGCCGCGTGAGAGCTGTCCCAGCGGGCGGTCGAGGTCGGCTCGGAAGCGCTCGGCGAGGGCCTCGGCCGAGCCGAGCCCGGAGACGCCCCGCAGTCGCGCCAGCAGCGAGAGCGCCTCGCGGCCGGTGGAGTGCTTGCCGTAGCCGAAGTCGCCGGGCAGGTTGCCGAGCCGCTTGCGGATCGCGACGCTGTCGCGGCGGCTGTCGAGGCCGAAGATACGGGCGCTTCCGGCGGTCGGGTGGAGGAGGTCGAGCAGGGTGCGGATCGTCGTCGTCTTGCCGGCGCCGTTGGGCCCGAGGAAGCCGAAGACCTCGCCCGGCTCGACCGCGAAGCTGATCTCCTCGATGCCGCGATGAGCGCCGTAGAACTTGGTCAGGCCCTCGGTCTCGATCGCCGTCACGTCGCCATGCTCGCAGGCGGTGTGGATCGAGCCCCGCCCCTACTGCGAGCCTGCGTGAGCCTCCCAGGTGACGCCGGTGGCAACGCAGTTGGCGTTGAAGGCCGACCCGTGGCTGCGGGAGAGGGTGCCGGAGGCGCTGTCGCCGTCGATCTTGCCGTCGACCTGGCCGTAGCCGCCGGTCGTGAGGGTGCCGCTCACCGAGAAGGAGCCGTCCTGGATGGGGGCGGGCCCGAGGGCGATCGTGTTGGAGTGGACCTGGCCGTCGTCGCACTTGGCGCGCCAGCCGAAGCGGACCCCGTTGACGGTGTTGCCGACCACCGTGAAGGAGATCGGCAGGCCCTGGCTCGTGGTGCCGGCGAAGGCTTGGCCGGAGGAGGGAGCGGTGGTGATGATCGTCGTGGTGGAGCTGTCGCCGCATCCGGCGACGGCCAAGCCGACCAGCACTGTCGCGGTGAGCGCGATTACCCCTCTGTGCCTGCCGATCCCCCGCATCTCGCCTCCATTCGCCGACTGTCGAGTTTGGTGATGCTGTCACAGCCGACCGGGGCTAGACTCGTCTGCATGGCCGAAGAGACGACCGCGCCCCAAACGCCGGCCGAGGCGGCGGCGCAGCGCAACGGCCGCCCGACCACGTTCGGCGAGCGGCTCATCGACGGCGGGGCACGCAGCGCCCGCCGGGTCGCCGGTGTCGCCGGCCTGGACAAAATGATCGAGTCCGCCCTGGAGCGCTCGGTCGACGCGGCGCTCGACAGCGATGCGGTCGACCGCGTCTGGGAGCGATTGCTCGACAGCGACGAGACCCAGAAGCTGATCGAGCGGATCGCCGAGGCGCCCGAGCTGCGGGCCGCGGTCCGGGCTCAGAGCAAGGGCGTTCTCGAGGACCTGGCGCAGCAGGCGCGCGAGGTGGCGAAACGGATCGACGCCGGGATCGAGCGTCCGTTCAGGTGGCTGCTGAGGCGCGGTTCGCGCCCGGAGGCGCCGCCTCAGGCCGGCGCCGGCACCAGGCTGATGGCGTTTGCGCTCGACGTCGGTCTGATCAACGCCCTCTTCCTGATCCTCTCCGGCGTCTTCGCCCTGGTCGCCTCGGCGCTCTTCCCCAATGAGGGAGTCGTCGTCGCGGTTGGGGCGACGGTCTGGATGATCGGCGCGGCGCTCTACTTCATCGTCTTTTGGTCGACCTCCGGGCAGACGCCGGCGATGCGCCTGATGGGCATCCGCCTGAGCTGGCGCGGCTCGACCGAGATCGGCCTACGGCGGGCGCTCGGGCGCCTGCTCGGCCTCTGGCTCTGCATCTTGACCCTGGGCATCGGCCTGCTGCCGATCCTCTTCACCAACCGCCGCCGCGGCCTGATCGACTGGACCTCCGACCTCGAGGTCGTCTACAACGGCGCCCTGCCCGAGGCAGTCGCCGTGCCCGCGTCCGCGTAATCCCTCGCGATGGCTGCGGGTTGATACGGACGTAACGGGCTCGACCGCCGCCTACTCTTTAGCTGATGCTCCATTTCGGAGCAGGCCGCGACGGCCAAACGCAGAGGCACGATGAGCCCGATGGAAGCCAAGACGGTGAGCCTGCACGGCCACCCGGTCACCTACGCGGAGGCCGGCTCCGGCCCGGTCCTGCTGCTGATCCACGGGATGGCGGGCAACTTCGAGAACTGGTCGGAGGTGGTTGAGCCGCTCGCCCGCGAGCACACGGTGATCGCCCCTGACCTCCCCGGCCACGGCAGGTCCGGGCCCGGCGGCGGCGACTACTCGATCGGCTCCCTTGCGACGACGTTGCGCGACCTGCTGCTGGCGCTCGGCCATGACCGCGCCACCCTGGTCGGCCACTCGCTCGGCGGCGGCATCGCGATGCAGTTCGTCTACCAGTTCCCGGAGATGGTCGAGCGCCTCGTGCTCGTCTCCAGCGGCGGCCTCGGCCGCGACGTCAGCTTCGTCCTGCGCGCCGCCGCGCTGCCCGGCGCCGACCTCTTCATCAGCGCGACCGCGGGGGTCGGGCGGGTGGCCGGAGGGGCGCTCGGCCGCGGCCTCTCGGCGGTCGGCCTGCGTCCCAGCGCCGATGTCGCCGAGGTCGCGCGGGGCTACGCGTCCCTCTCCGACCCCGAGCGTCGCACCGCCTTCCTCTCCGCCCTGCGAACGGTGATCGGCACGGGAGGGCAGCGACTCGCCGCCGGCGACCGCCTCTATCTGGCCGAGTCGCTGCCGGTGCTGATCATCTGGGGCGCGCGCGATCCGATCATCCCGGTGAAGCACGGCGAGGACGCGCACGAGGCGATCCTCGGCAGCCGCCTCGAGGTCTTCAAAGGGGTCGGTCACCTGCCCCAGCTCGAGGCGCCGATCCACTTCGTCGCCGCGATCGATCGCTTCCTGGCCGAGACCGAGCCGGCCCACATCGACCGGGCCGAGCTGCGCAACCGGCTCGCCGCCCGACACGCCGAGGAGGCGGTCGGCTAGACCTAAGCGATGGCTCCGTGGAAGCTGCCGGTCATCGTCGCCGCGATCATCGTCCCGGTGGTCGCCGCCTTCTTGCTCGGCGGCCCGGGGGTGGGCGTCGCGATCGGTGCGCTCGCCGCGGTCGCGCTGGTCGCCGTCGCGGTCGCTCAGCGCCCGCGGGGGCCGATCGGCGCGTCCTCGTCCCCCGATCGGCGTCGCCACATCCTCGTCGTCGCCAGCCGCCCGGTCGAGGACCCCGGGACGGTCCAACGGATCGCCCACGAGGCGGGCGTCGATGGGGTTGGAGTCGAGGCCGAGGTCCGCGTCCTCGCTCCGGCCAGGCTCGGCTTCCTCGACCGCTGGGCTTCCGACGTCGAGGGCGCCCGCCGCGAGGCCCAGCGCAACCTCGTGATCACCGTCGCCTCCCTGGCCAAGGCCGAGGTCGCCGCCGAGGGCCGGGTCGGCGACGAGGACCTGGTCCAGGCGGTCGAGGACCAGCTCCAGACCTTTCCGGCGACCGAGGTGATCCTCGCCACCGGGCCCTCCGAGCAGGACCCGGCGGGTCACGCCGCCGCGGCGGAGCTGGCCTCACGCCTGCGCCCGGCCTTTCGTCACCTGACGCTCAGCGGCTGAGCGTCGCGGACGCGCCCGCGGTTAGACGTCCTCGCGGACGCCGCCCATCTCGCTGAACACGGCGGTGATGCCGCCGCCCTCGCGCTGCTCGTCGGCGATCACGTGGGAGACGGCGTTGATCAGCGCCAGGTGGGTGAAGGCCTGGGGGAAGTTGCCGAGGTGGCGGCCGCTCTTGGCTTCCAGCTCCTCGGCGTAGAGGCCCAGCCAGCCGGAGGACTCCAGCAGCCTCTCGCAGAGGGTCCGCGCCCGTTCGCACTCGCCGACCTCCGAGAGCGCAGAGACCAGCCAGAAGGAGCAGATCAGGAAGGTCCCCTCCTCGCCGCTGAGGCCGTCGTCGGTCTCCTCCACCTTGTAGCGAAGGACGAGGCCGTGCTGGGTCAGCTCGTGGTCGATCGCGTTGACCGTCGCCACGACCCGCTCGTCGTCGGGGGGCAGGAAGCGCAGCAGCGGGATCAACAGGTTGGAGGCGTCGAGCGCGTCGGTGTCGTAGTGCTGGCGGAAGACGCCGTCGCGGACGCCGCGCTCGAGGATCTCGGCCTTGATCTCCGCCGCCTTCTTCTCCCACGCCTCGGCCTGCTCCTCGAAGCCGATGTCGCGGGCGAGCCGGGCGCCGCGGTCGACCGCGACCCAGATCATCAACTTCGAGGAGACGTAGTGCCGGGGCTCCCCGCGCGACTCCCAGATCCCCTGGTCGGGGTGGTGCCAGGCGTCGATCGCCGCCTGCACCTGGTAGCGAATCAGATCGCGGTCGGCCGGGGCGCCGGCGCCGCGCAGCGCTTTCTCGTGCAGGTAGATCGAGTCCAGCAGGACGCCCCAGACGTCGTTCTGGCGCTGGTCGTAGGCGCCGTTCCCGACCCGCACCGGTCGCGAGTCGGCGTAGCCGCAGAGGTGCTCGAGGGTCCGCTCGGTCAGATCCTTCTCACCGCCGATCCCGTACATGATCTGCAGGTCGCGGTCCTCGCGACAGATGTTGATGATGAAGCGCATGAAGGCGCGCGCCTCGTCGTCGAAGCCCAGCGTGTGCAGCGCCCAGAGGCTGAAGGTCGAGTCGCGGATCCAGGTGTAGCGGTAGTCCCAGTTGCGCTCGCCGCCCGGCGTCTCCGGCAGCGAGGTGGTCGGCGCCGCGACGATCGCCCCGGTCGGGGTGTAGGTGAGTCCCTTGAGGACCAGCGCCGAGCGCTGCAGGTGGATGCGCCACGGGTGGTCGGGGAAGTCGCCGTCGCGCAGCCAGTCGCGCCAGAACTCGCAGGTCGATTCGAGTCGCTCCAGGGCCTCGGGGGCGCTGCGCGGGCCGCCCAGGTCGCCCTCCCCCCAGGAGACCGAGCAGAAGGCGGTCTCGTCCTCGCGCAGGCGGACGCGGCTCCGGGCGACGCCGTCCTCGAGGGTCAGCTCCATGTCGCTGGTCAGCTGCATCTCGATCCCGTCGCCGCGGGCGACCGCTTCGCCCAGCTCACCGCCGCTCCAGACGGCCGGCTCGGCGCCGTAGGCGAAGCGCGGTGCGCACTCCATCTCCATCTCGACGTGGCCGTCGATGCAGGTCATCGTCCGCAGCAGCGAGTGGTCGGACTCATGCTCGACCTGGGGGCGGCTGCCCTTGCCGTCCGCCGTCTCCCACTCGCCGATCGTCAGCGCGTCGTGGGTCACCACCCAGCCGGTGTCGGTCACCCAGGTCGTCTCGACGATCAGCGTGCCGGGCTCGTAGCGGCGGCTGATCGGCACGACGACGCCCTTGGGACGGAGCCTGAAATGGCCGGCGTCGCGGTCGAGCAGCGCCGCGAAGGCGCTGGGGGAGTCGAAGCGGGGCAGGCAGAGCCACTCGATCGAGCCGTCGTAGGAGACGAGGGCGGCGGTGTGGCAGTCGGAGAGGAAGCCATAGCTGCCGATCGGCGGGAAGCGGTTCGCGGCAGCGCTCACGGAGGTGCCAAGCTACCACTGTGACCCTGCCGATCGCGCATGTCACCGGCGTCTTCGGACCGCTGGAGATCGCACCGCTGCTGATTGCCGCGGCGCTGTACACAAAGCGCGCCTCGACCCTGGCCGCCCGCGGCCGCCCGGTTCCGGTCTGGCGGCAGGTTTGCTTCGCCTCCGGGTTGCTGGTCATCGCGGCGGCGCTGGTCTCCCCGATCAGCCGCTACGCCGAGGACCTGGTGATCGCCCACATGGTCGAGCACCTGCTGCTCGGTGACATCGCGACGCTGCTGATGGTGCTCGGCCTGACCGGGCCGCTGCTGCAGCCGATCCTCGCGGTGCCGGCGCTCGATCGGCTGCGCATCCTCGCCCACCCGGCGGTCGCCTTCCCGCTCTGGGCGCTCAACTTCTACTTTTGGCACCTGCCGCCGCTCTACGACGCCGCCTACGGGACCGCCCCCATGCACGCGCTCGAGCACACGACCTTCATCTTCTTCGGCTGCTTGATGTGGATGCCGATCTTCGGGCCGCTGCCGAAGCCGGAGTGGTTCACCGCCGGCTGGAAGGTCGCCTACGTGATCGGGGTGCGGTTCGTCGGGGCGATCCTCGGCAACGTGCTGATGTGGTCGGGGACCGTGCTCTACACGATCTATGCCCCGGGCGAGCGTCACTGGCACATCTCCGCGCTCGCCGATCAGAGCACCGCCGGGGTGATCATGATGATCGAGGGGACCTTCCTCGCCCTCGGCGTCCTCGCCTGGGTCTTCTTCCAGGTCGCCCGCGAGGGGATCGAGAAGCAGCGGTTGCTCGACCTCGCCCACGACCGCGGCGTGCCGCTCGACGAGCGGCGGGCGCAGCGGGCGGTCGCCGCCGGGCAGGGACAGCGGCTGGAGGAGCGGATCCTTGGTTGACAGGGCGAGGGCCTGGCTGGTCACGGGGCCGATCGGCCGCGGCCTTTCCTTCGCGATCGACTTCGCCGTCGCCCTGCGCAGGGCGATCGCCCGCTAGGGTCACGCGGCGATGAAGACCGAGGTCACAGAGCTTTCCCACTCGCGCGTGCGGGTCGAGGTCGAGGTTTCCGCCGCCGACGTGGACCGCGGCGCCCAGCGCGCCGCCCGCAGCCTGGCGCGCGAGATGAAAATGCCCGGTTTCCGCAAGGGCAAGGCGCCGCCCTCGTTGGTCATCCAGCGACTCGGCTTCGGCCCGGTGTTCGAGGAGGCGCTGCGCGACTCGTTGCCCGAGTGGTACGAGAAGGCGCTGCTCGACTCGGGGGTCAGCCCGGTCGGCGACCCGAAGATCGAGATCACCGCGGCGCCCGAGGCCGAGGGCGAGCCGCTCGGCTTCCAGCTCGAGGTCGGGGTCCGGCCGCCGGCCAAGCTGGGCGATTACAAGGGCCTCGAGGTGGGGCGGGCCGACACCGAGGTCCCCGACGACATCGTCGAGCGCGAGGTCGAGCGGATCCGCGAGGGCTTCGCCCGGCTGGAGCAGGTCGAGCGGCCCGGCGGCGACGGCGACGCCCTGCTGATCGACTTCGAGGGCTCGATCGGCGGCGAGCCTTTCGAGGGCGGCAAGGCCTCCGACTACCTGCTCGAGCTGGGCAGCGGCCAGCTGATCGAGGGCTTCGAGGAGCAGCTCACCGGCGCCTCGGGCGGCGACGAGCGCGAGGTCAAGGTCACCTTCCCCAACGACTACCACGCCGAGCACCTGGCCGGCAAGGACGCCGTCTTCGCGGTCAGCGTCAAGGAGGTCCGCGAGAAGGTGCTGCCGGAGCTCGACGACGACTTCGCCTCCGATGCCTCCGAATTCGACACGCTCGAGGAGCTGCGCGGCGACATCCGCGGCCGCCTCGCCGAGGCGGTGGGGCAGCGGATCGAGCAGGACTTCCGGGTTGCCGCGATCGACGCCGCAGTCGACAACGCCACGATCGAGATGCCCGACGAGATCGTCACCGCCCGTGCCGAGGAGCGCTGGGAGCGGGTCGAGCGCCAGATCGCGGGCCGGGGGATGGACCCCGCTGCCTTCCTGCAGATGCAGGGGAAAACCCGCGAAGAGGTGATCGAGGAGTCGAAGCCCGACGCCGAGCGCGAGCTGAAGCGCGAGTCGGTGTTGGAGGCGATCGCCGAGGCCGAGGAGATCGAGGTCGCCGAGGAGGAGATGGTCGAGGCCCTCGAGCACACCGCCGAACACGAGCGGACGACGCCTCAGAAGCTGCTGGAGCGGCTGCGCGACAACGGCCGCGACGCGCTGGTCAGCGACGACATCCGCGTCCGCAAAGCGATCGACCTGGTCGCCGAGGCGGCGAAGCCGATCGCGATGGAGCAGGCCGAGGCGCGCGAGAAGCTCTGGACTCCCGAGAAGGAGCGAGAGGCGGCGGGCTCGCTCTGGACTCCCGGCTCCGACTGAGCGGCGAGCACGCCTGGCGCCTTCTATAGAGTGCGGTCCATGAGCCCTCTGGTTCCGATGGTGGTCGAGCAGACCTCGCGCGGCGAGCGCTCCTTCGACATCTACTCGCGCCTGCTCAACGAGCGGATCATCTTCCTCGGCACCGAGGTGACCCAGGACATCGCCAACCTGATCGTCGCCCAGCTCCTGCACCTGGAGTCCGAGGATCCGGACAAGGACATCAGCCTCTACATCAACTCCCCGGGCGGCTCCGTCTACTCGGGCCTGGCGATCTACGACACGATGCAGTTCATCAAGCCCGACGTGCAGACGATCTGCGTCGGCATTGCGATGAGCATGGGCGCGTTGCTGCTGGCCGGCGGAGCGGCGGGCAAGCGGATGTCGCTGCCCAACTCGAAAATCCTCATCCACCAGGTCTCGTCCGGCTTCCAGGGCCAGGCGACCGACATCGAGATCCACGCCAAAGAGATCATCGACGTCCGCCGTCGCCTCGACGAGATCCTCGCCAAGCACACCGGCCAGTCCTTCGAGAAAGTCACGAAAGACACCGATCGCGACTACTTCATGAGCGCGGAGGAGGCGAAGGAATACAACCTCGTCGACCGCGTCATCGAGCACCACTGAAGCGCGCCGCGCTACTGGCGTTTGCGCTCGTCGTCGCCTGCGCCGCTCCGGCCGGCGCCCGCATCTCCAGCCGTGACGGAGGCGTCTCCTATTACGGCCACGTCTTCCCCGTGCAGGGGCCGCACTGGACGCGGGGGGCGATCGGCGACTTCGGCGCGCCGCGCAACGGCGGTCGCACCCACGAGGGCTTCGACATCGTCGCCGCCTGCGGGACGAAGCTGGTCGCCGTCACCGTCGGGCGGGTGCTGCGGAGGGGCTATGACCCGGTCCTCTACGGCAACTACCTGCTGATCCACGGCCAGGGCGAGCGCCGCAGCTACTTCTACGCTCACATGCCCCGCCCCGCCCGCGTCCACCGCGGCGAGCGGGTTTGGCCCGGAGAGCGGGTCGGGAAGGTGGGAAAGACCGGCAACGCCCGCACCGTCGGCTGCCACCTCCATTTCGAGATCCACGTCAACGGCCACCCAATCAACCCGGAGCCGTACCTCAACCGCTGGGACCGCTACAGCTAAAAACCAGCTTCCGCTGTTCTTTTTCCCCTCTATACCCGGCAAAGGAACAGCGGAACGGGTTTAGAGGGACAGCTCGTACTCGATCCACTCGGAGCGCTGGGCGCCGGTGGAGTCGTAGAGGCGCTGGGCGGTCTCGTTATCCGGGGCCGTTGCCCATTCGAGGTGGTGTGCGCCTCGTTCGCGGGCGACTTTGGCGCTTGCCTCGATCAGGGCGCGGCCGACGCCCTCGCCCCGCACTCCCTCGGCCACGTAGAGGTCGTTCATCAGCACCGTCTCGGCCGGGACCAGCGAGGTGAAGTGCCAGTAGAGGCAGGCGTAGCCGAGCAGCTCGCCGTCGCGCCAGGCGCCGAGCAACATGCCGTCCTCGCTGGGGGCGACGAAGCGGCGAAAGAAGGCCCGGTTGCGCTCGTTGTCGATGTCGGCGATCTCGTAAAAGCGCTGGTAGGCGGAGATCATCGGCAACAGCGCCTCGAGCTCGGGCTCGGCGATCGGCTTGACCTCGACTGAAGGCACAAGGGCACGCTACCGCGACGCAAGGCTGCGGTCAGCGGAAGGGGACCTTGACGTGGCGGCGTAAAGGGCCGCCTACAGGCCCGGCTTGCACACCCCTTTAAGCTTTTGGGGAAGCGGCTGGGAGGCACGATCCCCGCAAGGAGGAGATTCCGCTTGGCACGTCCCACCGATTCGAACGAGCAGCTCCTCTGCAGCTTCTGCGGCAAGTCGCAGCGTCAGGTCAAGAAGTTGATCGCCGGCCCCGGCGTCTACATCTGCGACGAGTGCATCGATCTCTGCAACGAGATCATCGACGAGGAGCTGACCGCGCCGCCGGTCTTCGAGCTGGAGAACCTGCCGAAACCGCGCGAGATCCACGAGGTCCTGCAGGAGTACGTGGTCGGCCAGGAGGCCGCCAAGCGCGCCCTCTCCGTCGCCGTCTACAACCACTACAAGCGGGTCCAGATCGCCCAGTCCGAGGACGCCGCCGACGTCGAGCTGCAGAAGTCGAACATCATGATGCTCGGCCCGACCGGCTGCGGCAAGACGCTGCTCGCCCAGACGCTGGCCCGCATCCTCAACGTCCCCTTCGCGATCGCCGACGCGACGGCGCTGACCGAGGCCGGCTACGTCGGCGAGGACGTCGAGAACATCCTGCTGAAGCTGATCCAAGCCGCCGACTTCGACGTCAAAAAGGCCGAGACGGGGATCATCTACATCGACGAGATCGACAAGATCGCCCGCAAGGCCGACAACCCGTCGATCACCCGCGACGTCTCCGGCGAGGGCGTCCAGCAGGCGCTGCTGAAGATCCTCGAGGGGACGACCGCCTCGGTGCCCCCGCAGGGGGGGCGCAAGCACCCCCACCAGGAGTTCCTGACGATCGACACAACCAACATCCTCTTCATCTGCGGTGGCTCCTTCGCCGAGCTCGACAAGGTGATCGAGCGGCGGATCGGCGACCGCGGGGTCGGCTTCGGCGCGGCGATCTCCTCGCGTGAGAACAAAGACACCGGCGAGTGGTTCGAGCAGGTGCTTCCCGAGGACCTGATGGAGTACGGCCTGATCCCGGAGTTCATCGGGCGCCTGCCGGTGATCACGGCGATCCACCAGCTCAGCCGCGACGACCTGGTCACGATCCTCACCGAGCCGCGCCATGCGCTGACCAAGCAGTTCCAGCGCTTCTTCGAGTTCGACGACATCGAGCTGGTCTTCGCCGAGGACTCGCTGGAGGCGATCGCCGACAAGGCCCTGGAGCGGGAGACCGGCGCCCGCGGCCTGCGCTCGATCCTCGAGGAGACGCTGCTCGACGTCCAGTTCGAGCTGCCCTCGCGCCGCGACGTCACCAAGTGCGTCGTCACCAAGGAGACGATCGCCCAGGGACGCCGCCCGACGCTGGTCACCGAGGCGACGCACCAGGACATCGGCGCCGCCGACGAGCTGACCGAAGAGTCCGCCTAGCCGCCCGCGGCGCTCAACGCCGCGACATCCGCTCGGCCAGCGCCTCGACCGGCATCGGCACCGAGAAGAAGAACCCCTGGGCGTAGTCGCAGCCGAGCCCTCGCAGCGAGGCGAGCTGCCCCGGGCTCTCGACCCCGACCGCGATCGTCGCCAGGTCGAGCTCGCCCCCGCGCCGGATCGCCGCCGTCGCCGACTCGAGCCGGCGCGCGTCGTCTGGGATCCCCTCGACCGTGTCCCGGCCGATCTTCAGGGCGACGATCGGCATCTCGCTGAGCAGCTCCGTGGAGATCTCGCCTCTGTAGGCGTCGATCGTGAAGGCCGGCCCCAGCGCCGCGACGTCGCGCAGCTTCTCGAGACTGCGCCCGCCCGCCTCGATCAGCGCGGTCTCGGTGATCTCGAAGCCGATTCGCTCCGCGGAGGCGCCGCTGCGGGCGGCGGCGTCGGAGACGAAGCCGGCGAGGTCGGTGTGGAAGGCGTGCTCCTCGGAGAGGTTGAGGGAGATCGTCATCTCACCGGCCACCCCCTCGCTCCAGGCGGCGAGCCGGTCGAAGGCGGCCTCGATCGCCCAGCGCTCCAGCGCCGGCAGCAGGTCGCCCGCCCGCGCGGCGGCGATGAAGTCGGCGGGGGCGAGCACGCCTCGCTCCGGGTGGGGCCATCGCGGCAGGGCTTCCAGCCTGGTGACCGAGCGATCGGCGAGCGAGACGATCGGCTGGTAGTAGAGGTCCAGCTCGCCCCGCTCGATCGCCTCCGCGAGCTCCGGCGCCAGCGCGGCGTCGTCGCCATGTGCCGGCTGAGGGTCGAGTTCCATCCAGGACGATCCTAATCCCCGGCCTCCCCGTCCTCGCGTCCTGAAACTAGACTCGGCCGCCATGGGCGAGCAACGGCTAGAGGCGCTGGAGAAGCGGACGCGGTATGACCCCTCCGAGGTCGAGCGGCGCGTCTTCGCCGAGTGGATCGAAGGCGGCTACTTCCACCCCGAGGCCACCGGCGCCCCCGCCGAGAACTTCTCGGTCGCGATCCCGCCGCCCAACGTCACCGGGGCGCTGCACATGGGCCATGCCCTGAACGGCTCGATGCAGGATGCGCTGGTGCGGATGAACCGGATGGCGGGACGGCAGGCGCTCTGGATCCTCGGCACCGACCACGCCGGGATCGCCACCCAGGCCGTGGTCGAGAAAACGCTCGCCGCGGAGGGGACCTCGCGCCACGAGCTGGGCCGCGAGGAGTTCGTCAAGCGGGTCTGGAAGTGGAAAGAGGAGTACGGCTCGCGAATCGTCGAGCAGTACAAGCGGCTCGGCGCCTCCTGCGACTACGAGCGCGAGCGCTTCACCCTCGACGAGGGCTACGTGCGCGCCGTCTACCGCGTCTTCAAACAGCTCTACGACAAGGGCTACATCTACCGCGACAACTACATGGTCAACTGGGACCCGGGCTCGCACTCGGCGATCTCCGACCTCGAGGTCGAGAACCGCGAAGTCGAGGACACCCTCTTCTCGATCGACTACCCGGTGGAGGGATCGGAGCGGGTGCTCACCGTCGCCACCGTCCGCCCCGAGACGATGCTCGCCGACACGGCGGTGGCGGTCAATCCCGGCGACGAGCGCTACGGGGACCTGGTCGGGCAGCACTGCGTGCTGCCGCTGGTCGGCCGCCGCCTGCCGATCATCGCCGATGAGCATGTCGACCCCGAGTTCGGCACCGGCGCGCTGAAGATCACCCCCGGCCACGACCCCAACGACTTCGAGATCGGCCGCAAGCACGGGCTGGAGGAGATCGGCGTGATCGGCCCGGACGGGCGGATGACCGAGGAGGCGGGGCGCTTCGCCGGGATGAGCGCCGCCGAGGCGCAGGAGGCGGTCGTCGCGGCGCTGCGCGAGGGGGGGCTGCTGCGCGCCGAGGAGGCCTACCTGCACTCCGTCCCATTCTCCCACCGCTCCGGCGAGCGGATCGAGCCGCTGATCTCCCTGCAGTGGTTCTGCCGCATGGACGAGCTGGCGAAGCCGGCGATCGAGGCGGTCGAGCGTGACGAGGTGCGGATAACGCCGCCGCAGTGGAAGCGCGTTTACCTGGACTGGATGCGGGAGATCCGCCCCTGGTGCATCTCCCGCCAGCTCTGGTGGGGGCACCGGATCCCGGTCTGGTACTGCGACGCCTGCGAGGAGACGTTCGTCGGGGAAGAGGCGCCGGAGCGTTGCGGCTCCTGTGAGGGCGAGCTGCGCCAGGAGGAGGACGTGCTCGACACCTGGTTCAGCTCGGCGATCTGGCCGTTCGCGACGCTCGGCTGGCCCGACGACACCCCGGAGCTGCGCGCCTTCTACCCGACCAGCTTCCTGACCACCGCGCGGGAGATCCTCTTCCTCTGGGTGGCGCGGATGATCATGACCGGGATCGAGTTCGCCGGCGACGTCCCCTTCCGCGACGTCTACGTGCACTCGGTGATCCAGGCCCGCGACGGCCGGCGGATGTCGAAGAGTCTCGGCACCGGGATCGACCCGCTGGAGGAGATTGACGTCCACGGCGCCGACGCGCTGCGCTTCGGGCTGCTGGCGATGTCCTCGACCCAGGACGTGCGCTATTCCGACGCCAAGGTCCAGCAGGGCAGGGACTTGGCGAACAAGCTTTGGAACGCCAGCCGGCTGGTGCTGCTGAACGCGGCCGAGGTCGAGGCGAAGCCCGACCCCGTTCGCGCCGAAGACCGCTGGATCCTCTCTCGGCTGGAGCGGACGATCGCCTCGGTGACAGCGAAGCTGGAGGAATACGACTTCGCCCACGCCGTCGGGGAGGCCTACGCGTTCTTCTGGTCGGAGTTCTGCGACTGGTACCTGGAGATCGCCAAGCCGCGCCTCTATGACGGTGAGGCCGAGGTCTCGGCGACGCTGCTCTGGTCCCTGGAGCGCATCCTCGCTCTACTGCACCCGCTGATGCCCTTCGTCACCGAGGAGATCTGGTCCTACCACCCGTCCCGGCGTGGCCACCTCGCCATCCATCTGTTCCCGGAGGCCGAGGAGGCGCTCTTCGACGCCGAGGCGGAGGCGGAGGTCGAGGAGGGGATCGAGCTGACCCGGCGCCTGCGGGCCTGGCGGGACTTGGTCGAGGTGCCGGTGGCGACGGTCCTTGCGGCGCGCGCCGAGGGAGTGGAGCCGCGGGAGTTCGTCGGCCGCCTCGCCCGCTTCGAGTTCGGCGGAAACGGCGGCGATCCGGTCGCCTCGGTCGGCCCGGTCAAGGTGCTCGCCTCGGCCGAGCTGGACGCCGAGGCGGTGGCCGGACGGCTCGAGAAGCGCCGTGCCGAGCTGCGCGCCGAGGTCGCGCGGGGGGAGAAGAAACTCGGCAACGAGGGCTTCGTCGCCAAGGCGCCCCCCGAGGTCGTCGAGGAGGAGAAGGAGAAGCTGGCGCGCTATCGCGCCGAGCTCGAGGAGATCTCCGAATAGACCCGGAGGCCTATCTCGACTCGCTGGAGCCGATCGGCTGGAAGCTCGGCCTCGACCGGATCCACCGGCTGACCACCGCGCTGGGCATGCCCCAGCACCGCTTCGCCTCGATCCACGTCGTCGGCACCAACGGCAAGTCCTCAGTGACGAGGATGACCGCGGCGCTGCTGGAGGCGCACGGCGTCGCCACCGGGGCTTGCGTCTCCCCGCATGTGGAGCGCTGGTCGGAGCGGACCCTGATCCGCGGCGAGGAGATCGGCCGGGTTGAGTTTGCGGCGGCGGTGGAGCGGACGGCGCAGGCGGCCGCAACCGTTAACAGGATCAGTGGCGAGCCCGAGCGGAGCGACCGTCGCAATCTGATTCTTCGGGAGCGGAGCTCGGGCGAAGCCCTTGGTTCTGTCACCCAGTTCGAGGCGGCGACGGCGGCGAGCTTCGTCGCCCTCGCAGCGGCCCGGGTCCAAGTCGCGGTGGTCGAGGCCGGGCTGGGGGGGAGGCTCGATGCGACCAACACGATCCCCTCGAAGGTCACGGTGCTCACTTCGATCGGCCTCGACCACACCGAGTGGCTGGGCGAGACCGAGGAGCAGATCGCCGCCGAGAAGCTGGCGGTCCTGCGCGACCACTCGACCCTCGTGCTCGGCAGGGTGAGTCCGGGCGTCGCGTCACTTGCCGAGCGGACCGCAGCCGAACGCGGCGCTCGGCTGGTTCGCGCCCCGGAGGACCCGGGCGACGATATTCGCCTTCGCGCCCCCGGCGGCTTCCAGCGGCGCAACTTCGCCCTGGCTTGTGCCGCTGCCGAGGCCTTCCTCGACAGCGCGTTGGATGCCGACCGAGTCGCCGAGGTCGCGGAGACCGTTTCGATCCCCGGGCGGCTGGAGAGGGTCGCCGATGACCCGCCGATCTACCTCGACGTCGCCCACAATCCGGCCGGCGCCGCCGCCCTCGCCGAGGCGCTGCCGGAGGTCGCCGGGGGCCGTCCGGTGGTGGCTTGTTTGGCGATCCTCGCCGACAAGGACGCCGAGAGGATGGTCAAGGCCCTGGCGCCGGCCCTGGAGCGCGTCGTCTGTTCCGAACTCCCCGCCAATCGGCGGGCGGTTGGGGCGGGGGAGCTGGTCGAGTTGTGTCGCGGCGCGGGGTTGGCGGCCGAGGCGGAGGCGGACTTCGGGCGCGCGCTGGCGCGCGCTCAAGAACTGTCGGCGGCTGTCAACGGGGTGCTGCTCGTCACCGGTTCCCACTATGTGCTGGCACCTGCCCGAGCGGCGCTGACGACGACTCCGCCGGCTTGAAACCGAGGCCTATGCGAGGATTCGGCCATGGAACGAGGCGCCGGCTCCGAGCTGCTTTCGATGATGGGCTTGGTCGCCGCGGTGGTCGCCGCGGTGATCCTCGTCTTCTTCGGCATCGGCTACCTGTTCGGGAGCATGTTCCTCTGACCCTCCGGCCACTTGGGCGGACAGGGTTTACGACCCTCGCGGCGAAGTAGACTGCCCGCTCCCCTCTCGGCGGACCCCAGCCATGGCACTCGCGATCTTCGGCATCAGCAACAGCGGCCTCAACTTGTTCGTGAGCCTGCTCATCCTCGCGCTCGTCGTCGTCTGGCTGGCGCTGATCGTCTACACGTACCTCGACGCGAAGCGTCGCCTCTCCGATCCCTTCCTCGTCGCCTGCGCGACGATCGCCTCCTTCTTCCCCTATATCGGCACCGCGGTCTACGCGATCGTGCGCCCGCCCGAGTTTCTCGAGGACGCGCACGAGCGCGAGCTGGAGATCAAGGCGGCTGACTTGCGGGTGCGCCAGCTGACCGAGCAGTCCTGCCCCAACTGCTCCTACCCAATCGAGAAGAACTACCTTCGCTGCCCCCAGTGTCAGCGCCGCCTCAAGGACCCCTGCCAGAGTTGTGGCAAGCCCGTCGACCCTCGCTGGTCGCTCTGTCCATACTGCGAGACCGCTTTGCCGGAACGCGCCCGTCGCCCGAAACGCTCCGCCGAGGGCCGCAAGTCGGCCGAGAGCCGCAAGCCCGCATCCAGAGAGGAGCGGCAATCCGAACGGCCGCCGACCAAGCGCCAGGCCTCCGCACGCAAGAAATCGAGTGCGTCGAAACGGGAGCCAGCCCGTCCGACGGCCCGTCGTCCCAAAGAGCAGCCCTCCGGTCCAGCCGCCGTCGTGCAGGAGCCCCCTGCCGGCGAGGACTCCGTCGACAAGTCGTAACCGGTAGGTTCCCGCGCCGTGTCCAGGACCCTGATCCTCGTCAAGCCCGATGCCTTCGAACGCGCCCTGACCGGCGAGGTTCTCGCCCGCTTCGAGCGCAAGGGCCTGCGCATCAAGGCGCTGAAGCTGATGCGGGCCGACGCGGCGATCGCCAACGAGCACTACGCCGAGCACACGGAGAAGCCGTTCTTCGGCGAGCTGGTCGACTTCATCACCGGCGGGCCGCTGGTCGCTGCGGTGCTCGAGGGACACGAGGCGGTCGCCGCCGCCCGCCAGCTGATCGGCGCGACCAACCCGGTCGAGGCCGCGCCCGGCTCGATTCGCGGCGATTACGCCCTCGAGGTGACCTTCAACATGGTCCACGGCTCCGACTCCGACGAGTCGGCCGAGCGCGAGATCGGAATCTGGTTTCCAGAGTTGACGTAGGCGAGTTGGGCCGGCGGGTCCTGTCGCCGTTTTGGTGCCACCATCCCTGCGGGGGCGGCTGCGCCGCCTCCTCGGGACGGTCCCCCAAAACCGCGCCACCCGCCGGCAGACACGCATGACGGTCACGCTGGCATCCGGATCGCCTCAAAGAAGCGAGATCCTTCGCAAGCTGGGTGTCGAGTTCGAGGTCGTCGTGCCCGGGGTGGAGGAGCTGACCGGCGGCGATCCCGAGGTCGAAGTCGTCGAAAACGCCAGGCGTAAGGCACGGGCGGTCAGGCGCGCGGGTCCTGTCGCCGCAGGGGACCCCCCACCCCCTCCGGTAGCTAAAGCTTCCTCAGGGGTGGGCCCCCCTACGGCGCCACCCGCGCGAGTGACCATTGCGTGCGACACAGATGTCGTGATCGATGGCAGGGCACTGGGGAAGCCCACAGATGAGACCCAGGCCCGTGCGTACCTGGAGCTGTTGTCGGGACGGCCGCACGAGGTCCTCAGCGGGCTGGTGGTCCTGGTGAATGGAGAGGAGCGCAGTGGGCTGGAGCGAACCACCGTCGTTTTTAAGGAATTGGACGACGGCGCAAAGGAGCGTTACGTCCGATTCGGCGAGTGGCGGGGGCGATCCGGCGGGTATGCGATCCAGACGCTTGGGTCGACGCTGGTCGCCCGGGTCGAGGGCAGCATCTCCAACGTGGTCGGTCTGCCGGTCGGGCTGTTGCTGGAGCTGGCGCCGGAGCTGTTTCGCGGCTGAGCCCCGGGCCGGGAAAGGGAAACCGGGCCCGGGGCTGCTGGTTCAGCCGCGTAGCGCGAGCGCCTCGTCGAGGTGCCCGAGCAAGATGTCGGCGATCTGGGGATCGAAGTGGGTCCCACGACCCTCCTCGATCAACTTCGTCGCTTCGTCCACCGACATCGCCGGCCGGTAGCTGCGGTCGCTGAGCAGCGCGTCGAAGACGTCGGCGACGGCGACGATCCGTCCGACCAGGGGGATGTCGCCGTCCTTCAGGCCTCGTGGATAGCCGCTTCCGTCGTAGCGCTCGTGATGGGAGAGGGCGATCGTCGCCGCCATCTGGAGCAGCTCGCTGTCGGAGTCGGCGAGGATCTGGTGACCGATCGTCGTGTGACGCTGCATCTCCAGGCGCTCTTCGTCGGTCAGCGGTCCCGTTTTGCGGAGGATCTGGTCGGCGGTGGCGATCTTGCCGACGTCATGCATCGGCGCGGCGGCCCTCAGCAACCACACTTCCTCCCGATCGAGGCCCATCTTCTCGCCCAGGAAGGCCGCGATCACGGCCATCCGCGAGACGTGCTCGCCGGTGTTGGCGTCGTGCATCTCGATCGCCCGGGTCAGCCGGTCGACGGTCTCCTGCTGCGAGGCTCGCAGGTCCTCGATCGCCTGTTTCTGAGCGACCGTCAACTCCGCCTGGAGGCGTTCCGCCTCCTTCTGGGCGGTGATGTCGGCGGAGATGCCCGATACGCCGATCACCTCGCCGAGGTCGTTGACGTAGGGGAACTTGACCGTGAGGAACGACTTCTCCTGGCCTCCCATCTCGACGGTCTCCTCGGAGGTGTAGGTCCGGCCGCCGTCAAGGACTCGCCGATCGCTCTCCCGGACGTAGCGAGTGGCCTCTGGGGACATGATCGCGGCGTCGGTCTTGCCGATCAGCTCTCCGGGCGCCAGCCCCGCTACCTCCTGGGCGACGCGATTGGCCAGCATGTAGCGCGACTCGGTGTCCTTGATGTAGATCGGCACGGGGGCCATGTCCATCAGCAGCTGCATGCGCTCCTCGAGGGTGCGGTTGTGGGCTTTCCGGGCCATCTCCAACTCCCTCTGGCGCAGCGCGTTCATCGTCGTGATCAGCAGCTGACCCGGCCAGAAGGGCTTCACCAGGTAGCCGTGGGCGCCCAGTCCGAAGGTCTTTTCCGCGACGTCGGGATCGTCGACGCCGGTGACCAGCACCACCGCCGTGTCCGGATATTGCTCGGTGATCTCCTCGATCAGGACCAGGCCGGACTCACCCGGCATCTGGATGTCGCAGAGGACGAGGTGGAAGGTTTCGCCCGCGAGCTTCTCCCTCGCCTCGACGACGCTCGAGGCGAACTGGCAGCGGTAGTGCTCGCCGAGCGTCCGGTCGACCACTCGCAGGACCTCGGGCCGGTCGTCGACGACCAGAATGCGCTCGGCCTGAGTCAGGTCGATCGCCTCCGCAACCGCCGTGTGGCCGGCTTCAGTCATCGGCGCCACCGTCGTCGAGCAGGCCGCGAATCGTCGTCAGCAGTCCGTTTGCGTTGAACGGCTTCTCGATGAAGGCCCGGCCGCTGACCTCGGCCAGCGCCTCCGCATCCAAGACGGCATGGCTGTAGCCGGACATGAAGACGATCGGGAGGCCGCTGCGGATCCCCTCGACCTTCTCGACCAGCTCGGTGCCGAGCATGTCGGGCATGATCACGTCGGTCAGCAGCAGGTCGATTGGCTGGTCGTCCCGTTTGCAGATTTCGACCGCCTCGGCGCCGTCCGACGTCGCGATTACCGAGTAGCCGCCCCGGCTGAGGATCCGTTCGGCCATCCGCAGGACGTTGGGCTCGTCCTCGACGACCATGACCACCTCGCCCCTTCCCTGCGCGGCCTCGGTGGATTCGCGCGCCGCGTCGGTCGGCGTCGAAGAGCTCTCCGGCAAGTGAATTTTGATCGTCGTGCCGATACCGGGCTCCGAGTAGACGTCGATTCGGCCGCCGGCCGCGGTGACGATCCCGTAGACGGTCGCGAGACCCAGCCCTGTCCCGTCGCTCTTGGTCGTGAAAAACGGCTCAAAGACCTTTTCGACGGTTTCGCGGCTCATCCCGATGCCCGTGTCGCTCACTTTGAGGCACACGTATGAGCCCGGCTCGGTCTCGGGGTGCATGTAGGCGTAGTCCTCGTCGAGCTCGGTCGCTTCGACTTCGATAACCAGACGGCCACCGTCCGGCATCGCGTCGCGCGCGTTGACGGAGAGGTTGACCAGCACCTGTTCCATCTGGCCGGGGTCGATCAACACCGCCATCCGGTCCGATTCGAAGTGTGTCTCCAGGTCGACGCGCTCCCCCAGAGCACGGCGCAGCAGGTTTTCGAGGTCGCCGATCACGTCGCGCACGTACATCACCTCCGGCTTGGCGACTTCGCGCCGGCTGAAGATCAGCAGTTGGCGGGTCAGCGCCGCCGCCCGTTCGGCGGCGCGGCGAATCTCCTCGACGTCCTGGTGGGCCTGAGAGTCGGCGTCGAGCTCGTCGCGGACGAACTCGGCGTAGTTCATGATCACGCCAAGGATGTTGTTGAAGTCGTGGGCGATGCCGCCGGCGAGTTGTCCGACGCTTTCGAGGCGGCGCGCCCGATCGAGTTGCACCTGTAGGGCCTTCTCATGCTCGCTTTCGGCCCGCTCGCTGATGTCGCGGATGGCCGCAGTTGCGACGATCCCCTCCTCGGTGGCAATCCCGGAGAGGCTTATTTCTGCCGGGAACTCACTTCCGTCCCTGCGGACCGCGTAGAGTTCGACCCCGGCGCCCATCGCTCGGGTGCTCGGCAGTTTGAAGTAGTCGGCGCGATATGCGGGGTGGGCCTCGCGAAATCGCTCCGGCACCAAAATCTCGACCGTTTTGCCAAGCAAGTCGTCGTGGGCGTAGCCGAACAACTCCTCGGCGTGACGGTTGACCAAGACGATCTTGCCCTCGCGCCCGACCCCTACGATTGCGTCGGGCACAAATTCGAGGAATTGCTCAAACGTCGAGCCGGCTCCCTCGGGCCTGGCTATAGCTGAAGCACGTTGCACCGGTCACTCCGCCGGTCTGGCGTGATTGCTCTGGATTTCTTGATCATACGCCCAGAGTCGCTCTGGCGCCAATTCCCAAGCCGTCTGTCTGAGATGATGCGCCTCTCAGTCCTCAATTTCAAGAATGGGACTACTCAGTTATCTAAAAGGTTTTGGTAGCCGCGACATGGCGGTCGATCTGGGTACCGCCAACACCCTCGTCTACGTTCGCGGTCGCGGCATCGTCCTCTCCGAGCCCTCGGTCGTGGCGATCGACTCCCGCAACGGCCAGGTTCACGCGGTCGGCGCCGAGGCGAAGCGGATGTTGGGCCGCACGCCGGGCACGATCACCGCGATCCGGCCGCTCAAGGACGGGGTGATCGCCGACTTCGACGTCGCCGAGCAGATGCTCCGCCACTTCATTAAAAAAGTCCACCGCAGCCGCTTCGCCCACCCGCGCGTCGTCGTCTGCGTCCCCTCGGGGGTGACCGGGGTGGAGAAGCGGGCGGTCGAGGAGGCCTGCCTCTCGGCCGGCGCTCGCAAGGCCTACCTGATCGAGGAGCCGATGGCGGCGGCGATCGGCGCCGGCCTCCCGGTCGCCGAGCCGACCGGGTCGATGGTCGTCGACATCGGCGGCGGCACCACCGAGGTGGCGGTGATCTCGCTCGGCGGGATCGTCGTCTCGCAGTCGATCCGGATCGGCGGCGACGAGTTGGACGAGGCGATCGTCAGCTACTGCAAGCACCGCCACAAACTGGCGATCGGCACGCAGACGGCCGAGCAGGTGAAGCTGGAGGCCGGCTCGGCGTCTCCGTTGCCCAAAGAGGTGGAGGTCGAGATCCGCGGGCGCGACCTCGTCTCTGGGCTGCCGAAGACGGTGACGCTCTCCTCCGAGGAGGTCCGCAAGGCGCTCGACGAGCCGGTCGGCCACATCATCGACGCCGTCAAGGACACCCTCGACCGCACTCCGCCGGAGCTGGCCGGGGACATCATGGATCGCGGAATCACGCTGGCCGGAGGCGGTGCGCTCCTGCAAGGACTCGAACAGCGCCTGCGCGACGAGTGCCAGATGCCCTGCGAACTGGCAGAGTCACCGCTTACGTGCGTGGCGGTCGGCTCGGGCATCTCGCTCGAGGAGTTCGAGGCGATCCACCGCGCCAGCAAGAATTCGGGAGCGGCGCGCGTTGCTTAGCCGCCGCTCAGAACAAGCTGCAAACCTGGGTCTTCGCCGTGTACCGAAAGCAAGTTCGCCGCCGTAGAGCGGTTCTCGCACTCCTCGTAATCAGCTCGTTCGCGCTGCTGACGTTCACCTACGGGCAGGGCTCGGGCGGTCTGCAGCGTGGCGTCAGTGCGGTGTTCAGCCCAGTCCAGGGGGTGGCCGACAGGGCGCTGAAGCCCGCTCGCGACCTCGTCAACTGGTTCGACCAGACCTTCGACGCGCGCGGCGAGAACAGCCGCCTCAAGACCCAGCTGGACGAGCTGCGCCACAAGGTCGCGGCCGGCGAGGCGGCCAGCGCCGAGAACGCGCAACTGCGCAAGCTGGTCGGCCTGTCCGTCCCGCCCGGTTACCACCGAGTGGCGGGGCGGGTAATAGCCCGCTCTCCGACGATCTGGTACTCGACGGTGACGATCGACGTCGGCAGTGACGACGGCGTCAGCGTCAACGACCCGGTGGTCGACGGCGACGGGCTGGTCGGGCGGATCAGGTCGGTGACCGGCGGCTCCTCGCAGGTGACGTTGATCACCGACCACTCCAGCGCCGTCTCGGCCGAGGTCGTTCCGCAGGGTGTGCAGGGGGTAATCAGGCCCGATGTCGGCAACCCGGAGCGGCTGGTCCTCGACTTCATCAACTCGAACACGCGCGTCCATCGCGGCCAGACCGTGATCACGGCAGGCTGGCGCGCCCAGGGCCTCGCTTCCCTGTTCCCACACGGAATCCCGGTGGGCAGCGTCACCGACGCCTCGATCCTCGCGCAGGAGGCTCAGCAACAGGTCGATCTGCGCCCCTTTGCCGACTTTCGCAACCTCGACCTGGTCGCGGTGCTGGCCGGGGGCTCTCGCCGATGATCGTCACCCCCAACATCCTCGCTCGCATCACCGCGATCGCGAGCGCCGGGGCGATCCTCCAGCTCTCCTTCTTCTCGCGCGTCGCGCTCTTCCACACCAGCCCCGACATCCTGCCCGCGCTGGTCGTCTCGCTGGGCCTGCTCGGCGGCAGCATGACCGGCGCGGTGAGCGGCTTCTCGATTGGGTTCCTGGTTGACTGCCTGCTGGTCGAGGCACTTGGCGCCACCTCGCTGGTCCTGCTCACGACCGGCTACCTCGCCGGCCTCTACCGCGAGCGCTTCCCGATCTCCGGCCGCCTCGTCGCGCCGCTGCTCTGCATGACCCTGACCCTGTTCGCCGAGCTGATGTTCGCGGCGCTGCAGCTGATGCTCGGAGTCGACGGCGCCCCGGTCAGCGGCCTGGTTGTGCGCGACATGCTGGTCAAGAGCATCTACGCCTTCTTCCTCGGCTGGCCGATCTACCTGGGCGTGCGCCGGGCTCTGCGTCCCGCCCTGGTCGAGGAGGAGGCGCTGCGGCGCCGCAAACCCCCAACGGTCCTGGGAACGTAGGTCGCATCGTGTACCTGCGTCCCGAGGACAGGAACCCCCGGATCGGCAACCGGATGGCGCTTCGCATCGCGGTGGTGGGCGGCGTCGCGGTCGTCCTTTTCGCCGTGGTCTTCTTCCGCCTCTGGTACCTGCAGGTGGTCTCCGGCGGCAAGTACCTGGCCGAGGCGAACAACAACCGCACCCGCGAGGTCCGCGTCAGCGCCCCGCGCGGCACGATCCTCGATCGTAACGGCAAGCCGCTGGTCGAGAACCGCACCAGCCTGGCGCTTCAGATCAGTCCGCGGAAGCTGCCCCCCGATCCGGCCGAGCGCCACACCGAGCTGGCCAGGCTGGGATCCCTGACGCAGATGGCGCCGCGCCAGGTGCGACGGACGATGCGCCGGGCGCTGCGGCTCGACCCGAGCGCCCCGGTGACGCTGCGACGGGACGTCGGCTTCCATCTCGTCTACTACCTGCAGGAGAACGCGGCGAGGTTCCCGGGGGTGCAGGTACAACGGGTCTTCGTTCGTCGCTACCCGGACGGCGCCCTTGCCGCTCACATCCTCGGCAGCGTCGGGGAGGTCAGTGAGCGCGAGCTGAGGGGGGGCGGCAACCGCGGCCTGCAGCCGGGAGACGAGATCGGCCAGGCGGGTGTCGAGTACTCCTACGACCGCTACCTGCGCGGCCACGCCGGCGCCACGCGGATCCAGGTCAACGCCCTCGGTCAGCCGACTCCGCATGGCCGGCTGGTTTCCAAGCCGCCGGCGCCGGGTGACAACCTGGAGCTGACGATCCGCTCTGACGTGCAGGCCGCCGGCGAGGCGGCGCTCGCCGCCCAGGGGCTGCCGGGGGCGTTCGTGACGATGAACGTCCACAACGGCCAGATCCTCGGGATGGGCTCCTTCCCGACCTTCGACCCCTCGGTCTTCACCCGGCCGATGACCCAGAGCCAGGTCAACGCTCTCTATCGCGACCCCGTCTCCGCGCCGCTCACCGATCGCGCCATGCAGGGGCTCTACCCGACCGGTTCGACCTTCAAGTTGATCACCGCACTCGCGGCGCTCAGCGACGGCGTGATCACCGCCAACACGCCGATAACCGACAACGGCGGCTACACGGCCGGAGGGATCACCTTCCACAATGCCGGCGGCGCCGCCTACGGAACGCTCAGTCTGATTCCCGCGCTGCAGGTGTCCGATGACGTCTTCTTCTACACGCTGGGCGCCCGGATGAACGGGACGCTGGATCTGCAGCGGTGGGCGCACGCGTTGGGGATCGGGCGCCCAACCGGCATCGACCTCCCTGGCGCGGCGACCGGGTTGTTGCCGACCCCGAGTTGGCGCGACCAGCTCTACCGCAAGCAGCTGACCGACCGGCCCTGGTCGGTCGGCGACAACATCCTGCTCGCCACCGGCCAGGGCGATCTACAGACCAATCCGCTGCAGATGGCGGTCGCCTACGCCACCCTCGGCAACGGCGGCACGGTGGTCACCCCGCACGTCGGAATGCAGGTCAACGACGCCGCCGGTCGGGTGGTGCGGGAGTTCGACCCGCCCGCTCGCCGTCACGTACACATCGACCCCGCCTACCGTGCTGCCATCCTTCAGGGTCTTCACGACGCGGCGCAGTCTCCGGGCGGAACCTCCTACGCTGTATTCGGCGGCTTCCCGGTCCCGGTCGCCGGTAAGACCGGAACCGCCCAGCGCCCGCCGCATCCCGACCAGTCCTGGTACATCGTGCTCGCCCCCTATCCCAACCCGCAGATTGTCACCGCCGTCACCATCGAGGGCGGCGGCTTCGGCGCCGACTCGGCGGCCCCCGCGGCGGAGCAGATCCTTTCGGCGTACTTCAAGAAGCACTCGACCGGCCCGGCCGGGCCCAACGGCGGGAGCCCAGGCTGATGTACGCGACCCGCGCCCGCCAAGCCCGCCCCGAGGTCTTCGCCCCCCGGCCCGGCATCGCCGACCGACTCGGGCTCTCTTACATGGACGGCACGCTGGCATTCTCGGCGATCGCCCTGGTCTGCTTCAGCGTCTTCACGCTGAGCCAGGCTACGCTCGGGGACGTGCCCGGCAGCCCCCATTACTACGTCGACCGGCAGGCCATCTACGGCCTGCTCGGCATCGCCGGCATGCTGGCGCTCACCCGCATCGACTACTCGCGCTTCCGCGAGTTGCGGGTCGGCATCTACACCTTCCTCTGCGTGAGCATCTCGATGGTCTTCCTGTTCGGCTTTGCGGCGCGCGGCTCACGGCGCTCCTTCGACCTGCCGTTCTTCAGTTTCCAGCCATCGGAGCTCGGCAAGCTCCTGCTTGTGCTCGCGCTTGCCGGGTTCGTCGTCGATGGCGCCAGGCGAGGCTCGGACAGGCAGCGCACGGTGCGCTACCTGTGCCTTGGCCTCGCACCGGCTGCTCTCGTTTTCCTGCAGCCCGACCTCGGCACCTCCTTGGTGTTCGCGGTCGCAACCCTCGCCGTCATGTACTTCGGAGGCGTCCCCTGGACGCACTTCGCGGTGATCGGCGGGGCCCTCGTCGCACTCATAGCCCTGGTTTTGGCAGTGGCTCCCGCAGTCGGGACGCCGGTGCTGAAGGGCTACCAGGAGCAGAGGCTCACCTCTTTCCTGCACCCCAGCCAGGACCCCGGCGGCGCGGGTTACCAGCAGCAACAGTCAGTGACCGCGATCGGCTCCGGTGAAAAGACCGGCCGAGGCGATCACGCCACACAGACGCGGCTCGACTTCGTCCCTGAGCGGCACACCGACTTCATCTTCGCGGTGATCGGTGAGCGCTACGGATTCGCGGGAGCCGCGCTCGTCCTGTCCCTCTACGCCCTGCTGATCTGGCGGGCGCTGCGGATAGTGAGCGTTTCGAAGAACTCCTACGGGGCCCTGGTGGCAGGCGGCATCGCCGTCATGCTGCTGTTCCAGGTCTTCGTCAACGTGGGGATGAGCCTCGGGATCATGCCGATCACCGGGATACCCCTGCCGCTGATGAGCTACGGAGGGTCGTCGGTTCTGGCGACCTTCCTGGCGATCGGGGTGCTTCAGAGCGTCCACATGCAAGCGCGTCTCAGCCAGAGAGGCGGGTTCGCCTGGTGACCCCTCGAACGAGGCCCCGGCGAGCGCGTAACTATCTGAACTGAGCTAACGAATGAAAAAGACAATTCTGGTGTCCGCCGATCGCGGCGAGACACGCGTCGCCGTCCTCGAGTCGAAGACGAAAGGCGGCAAGCGAGACGTGGCGGAGCTCTACATAGAGCGACGCGGCCGGCGCTCGATCGTCGGCAACATCTACAAGGGGAAGGTCGACAACGTCCTTCCCGGCATGGAGGCCGCCTTCGTCGATATCGGCCTTGAGCGCAACGGCTTCCTGCACGTCGACGAGATCGTCCTGCCGGGCGGCGAGCAGGCGCCGAAGCGGGGCCGGGGAACCGGCCGCCGGATCGACGAGCTGATCAAGCCTGGGCAGGAGATCGTCGTGCAGGTCGTCAAGGACCCGCTGAAGACGAAGGGCGCGCGGCTCTCGATGAACGTCTCGATCGCCGGTCGCTACCTGGTCTACGCCCCGCAGGGCACCGGAGTCGGGGTCAGTCGAAGGCTGAGCGACTCCGAGCGTGACCGCCTGCGCAAGATGGTCGACCGCACCTACAAAGGGCCCGGCGGGCTGATCGTCCGCACCGCCGCGCACGGAGCGAAAAAATCGGACTTCGTGCGCGAGGTGGGCTACCTGCACAAGCTCAACGACGTGCTGGAGCGCCGCACCGAGCAGATCAAGGCGCCCGACCTGGTCTTCCAGGAGGCCGACCTCCCGGTGCGGGTCCTGCGCGACGTCTTCCTGGTCGACTTCGAGAAAGCGATCATCGACTCGCCGAAGCAGCTGGAGCGGGTCACCTCCTTCTTCCAGCGCACGGCGCCGGAGCTGGTCGATTCGGTCGAGCTGTACGAGGACCGCAAGCCGCTGTTCGAGAAATGGGGGATCGACAAGGAGATCGAGTCGACGCTCAACCGGCGGGTCGACCTGCCCTCGGGCGGCTATCTGATCATCGACTACGCCGAGGCGCTGACCGTGATCGACGTCAACAGCGGCAGCTTCACCGGCCGCGGCAAAGGCGGCCTCGAGGAGACGATCACCAAGGTCAACACCGAGGCGGCGGACGAAGTCGTGCGTCAGCTCCGGCTCCGCGATATCGGCGGGATCATCGTCATCGACTTCATCGACATGGCGCGGGCGCGCAACCGCGACAAAGTGCTGAAGACGCTGCGCAAAGCGCTCGACGCCGACAAGTCGAAGAGCTACGTGGTCGAGGTCTCGCCGCTCGGGCTGGTCGAGATGACGAGGCAGAACGTCACCGACGGGGTGCGGGAGATCCTCACCGCTCCGTGCCCGACCTGCGCCGGGGAGGGCGTCGTCCTCTCGGCGGAGACGGTGGCGCTGGAGGGACTGCGTGAGATGCGAGACATCGCGGCCGAGCACTCCAAGCCGGAGGCGTTCCTGGTGCGCGTCAACCCGAAAGTCGCCGCGCAGCTGATCGACCCCGACAGCGGGCTCGCCGAGCTGGAGGCCGAGACCGGCAAGCAGTTCCACTTCGAAGGCGGCGAAGCGCTGTCGATCGACACCTTCGACCTGGTCGAGAGCGGCAGCCGCGAGGAGATCGAGGAGCGGGCGCTTCCCTTCAAGGTCGGCGAGGAGGTGCTGGTCAAGATCGACGAGCCGCACATGTACAACGCCGACGACGCGGTCGCCCGGGTCGATTCCTACATCGTCAGCGTCACCGGCGGGGGCCGCTTCGTGGGCGAACGAAAGCTGGTCCGGATCGAGCGGGTCGAGCGCTCCGCCGCGGTCGCCTCGCTAGACTCCTCCGGCTCCAGCAACGGCGGCAAGGACAGGTAGAGCATGTACGCGGTGGTTGAAACCGGTGGCAAGCAGTACAAGGTCGAAAAGGGCACGTCGCTGCTCGTCGATCGCCTCAGCGCCAAAGAGGGCGAGAAGGTCTCCCTTCGCCCGGTGATGTTCCGCGACAAAGAGGTCGTCGCGGAGCCGAAGGAGCTGGAGAAGGTGAAGGTCGAGGCGACCGTCGCCGAGCACCTGCGCGGACCGAAGCTGAAGGTCTTCAAATACAAGCCGAAGAAGGGCTACCGTCGCCGCGCCGGCCATCGCTCCGAGCTGACCAAGCTCGAGGTGACCGAGGTCAAAATGACCGCGCGCAAACCGGCGGCGAAAAAAGCGAAAGAGGAGGCCGAGGATGGCTCATAAGAAGGGGCTCGGCTCCAGCCGCAACGGGCGTGACTCCAACCCCAAGATGCTCGGGGTCAAGGTCTTCGCGGGGCAGCAGGTGAGCGGCGGCGAGATCATCGTCCGCCAGCGCGGCACCCGCTTTTGGCCCGGCGACGGCACCGGCCTGGGCCGCGACCACACGATCTTCGCCACCCGGCCTGGCACCGTGGAGTTCAAGACGGCCCGCAGGGGTCGGACCATTTCGGTTCTTCAGGACTAGTTGTGGGGGAGGGCGTCGGGGGTGTCTCCCGAGCGCTATCCCTTCGGGTAGCGCCGCGCTCGGGAGACACCCCCGACGCCCTCTGCGACACGTTTTGAAGAGCCGAGTAGTCCGTACCCTGCTCGCTAGCTGATGTATGACAGGGCGAAGATCTGGGTCGAGGGTGGGGCCGGCGGCAACGGGTGCGTGAGCTTTCGTCGGGAGGCCCACGTTCCGAAGGGCGGGCCCGATGGCGGCGACGGCGGTCATGGTGGTGACGTGGTGCTCGTTTGCGACGCGTCGCGTCGCGACCTGGGGGAGATGAGGGGATCGCGGCATTTCCGCGCCGGGCGCGGCCGCCACGGGCAGGGGTCCAACAAGCACGGGGCGCGCGGAGAGGACCGCTTGATTCAGGTTCCCTCCGGGACGCAGGCGGTCGGTGTCGACGGCAGCGAGATCGACCTCGTCGAGCCCGGGCAGCGCGCCGTCGTCGCGCACGGAGGGCGTGGGGGACACGGCAACAAGCGCTTCGCCACCTCCACCCGCCAGGCCCCCCGCTTTGCCGAGAAGGGGACCGCCGGCGAGGCCGGGTGGATCGAGCTGCAACTGAAACTGCTGGCCGACGTCGGGCTGATCGGCCTGCCCAACGCGGGGAAGTCCTCACTGTTGGGACGGCTGACCAGGGCGGCGCCGAAAGTGGCCGACTACCCGTTCACGACCCTGGAGCCGGTGCTCGGCACGATTGACGGCGACGATCGCCAGGCGGTGCTGGCCGACATTCCCGGCTTGATCGAGGGCGCCGCAGACGGCGCCGGCTTGGGCCACGAGTTCCTCGCCCACGTTGAGCGCTGCGCGATGCTCGTCCACCTGGTTGAGGTGGCGCCGCTGGAGGGGGACCCGGTCGCCAACTACGAGGCGGTGCGCAACGAGCTCTCCTTTCACGGCGCCGGCCTCGACCTGCTTCCCGAGCTGGTCGTTCTCTCAAAGCGGGATCTGCTTGAGGCCGGCCAGGTCGACGAGGCGCTTGCCGAGTGGAGCGAGTGGCTGGGTGACCGAGCGCTCGGGGTGCTCGCCGTCTCCTCGGCGACCGGAGAGGGGCTGGAGGAGCTGCGCGGTCGCATCCTTGCTGCATTGCCTGGACTTCCCGAGCAGGCCGACGGTGGCGGGGCGCCGTCCGGTGACTTCGAGGCCGAGCACCGGGTCTACCGACCTGCCGGCGAAGGGGGCTACTGGATCGAGGCGGAGGGGGAGGGCGCTTTCCGAGTTGTCGGCCGGGGCGTCGAGCTGCTCTTCGAGCGCCACGACCTCTCCAACGAGGAGGCGCTTGCCTACCTTGAGCAGAGGCTCAAGGAGATCGGTGTGGTCGCGGCCCTGAAGAGGGCCGGCTTCGAGTCGGGCGATGAGGTGCGGATCGGCGAAGAGGTCTTCGAACTCGACCCGGCTTCTTAGAACCCGCCTCAAAGTCCCCGCGCACGCCTGGCGGCGCCGGACACACTTCGCGGGGCGGCGTCCTCAGTCGGCCAAATAGCGCTGCCATTCGGCCTCCCTGCGTCCTACCCCCGCTCGGTCCGGCACTCGCCAGTCGCACACGCGGGCTTTGGGGCAGGTTCTTAGACTGCGGGGGCCATGACCCTCGTCGTAAAGCTCGGATCCTCGATCGTCGCCGCCGACGACGGTGAGCTGCGCGCCGACGTGCTCGACTCTGTCTGCGCGCAAGTCGCCGCGCTGGAGCAGGACGGCGAGCGGGTGGTGATGGTCACCTCCGGGGCGATCGCCCGGGGGATGCGCCTGTTGGAGCTGCCGGCTCGCCCGCGGTCGATGGACGAGCTGCAGGCGGCCTCGGCGATCGGCCAGGGCGACCTCTTCCGCGCCTACGAGAGTCGCCTGGCCGG
The DNA here is from genome assembly GCA_963702055.1 of uncultured Solirubrobacterales bacterium. Taxonomy (GTDB): domain Bacteria; phylum Actinomycetota; class Thermoleophilia; order Solirubrobacterales; family 70-9; genus CAWINX01. Next base: position 223,954 of record OY969702.1, read on the forward strand.
GCACGGCACGCGGGCGGCGCAGGTGCTGCTCACCGCCGCCGACATCGCCGCGCGGACCAATTACCTGAACGCCCGCCAGACCTTGCGCAGGTTGGTCGAGTGGGGGGTGGTGCCGGTCGTCAACGAGAACGACACCACCGCGACCGACGAGATCACCTTCGGCGACAACGATTTCCTCGCCGCCCAGGTGGCGATCCTGCTCGACGCCCGGTTACTGGTTCTGCTCAGCGATGTCGACGGCCTACACGCGGCCGATCCGCGGCTGGACCCGGATGCCGGCTTGATCTCCGAGGTCAACGATTTCGCCGAGCTCGCGTCGTTGGAGATCGGCGACCGCACCTCGGCCTTCGGCTCGGGCGGCATGCGCAGCAAGGTCGCCGCGGCCGAGATGGCGAGCGAAGCGGGAATCCCGGCGGTGATCTGCAACGGGACCGAGGAGGGGACGCTCAGCGGTGCGGCAAACGGCGGTGAAGTTGGGACCCGTTTCGCGGCTCAGCCGTCAAAAGCATCGAGCTTCAAGTTGTGGCTCAAATACGCGAAGCCCGTACACGGCCGGCTCGTCGTCGACGAGGGCGCCGCCCGGGTCCTGCGCGACAGCGGCTCAAGCCTGCTGCCGGTCGGGGTCACGGGCGTTGAGGGCAGCTTCGACGCGGGAGATGCTGTGGAGGTGGCCGCGAACGGATCGGTGATCGGCAAGGGCATCGTCGACTACTCAGCTAACGAACTAACTCGTGTAATCGGAATGAAGAGCGAGCAGGTGCGAGAGCTGCTTCCGCACGCGGCCAACGAAGTGATCCACCGTGATCGCTTCGTCTTGCTCTAAGCGAAAGGCTCAGATCGAGTGTCGCATTGATGACCCTATGGGGTCATAAAGGCGACACTCGGTCGCGGGTTACCCTTAATAACCATGGCAGCTACTGCGACAACGGTGATCGAGGTGTGCGAGGCCGCGCAACGAGCAGCACGCCGGCTTGGCTCCGCCTCGACTGAGACGAAGAACGCCGCGCTTGAGGCGACGGCTCGACTGTTGGGCGAGCGGACTACCGAGATTCTCGAGGCGAATGCGGCCGATCTGGCCGACGAGCGGGCTGCCTCGCTGAGCGAAGCGCTTCGCGATCGGCTGACGCTTACCGAGGAGCGAGTCGCGGCTATGGCCGACGGGGTGGGGGCGATCGTCGGGTTGTCGGATCCCGTCGGCGAGGAGCTTGAACACCGGACGCTGGAGAGTGGGCTGGACCTGCGCAAAGTTCGGGTGCCGCTGGGGGTGGTCGCGGTTGTCTATGAAGCGCGGCCCAACGTGACGGTCGATTGTGCGGCGCTGACGATCAAGAGCGGCAACGCGATCGTCCTGCGGGGGTCGAGCTATGCCGAGCGCTCGAACGGGGCGCTGGCGGCGATCGTCCGCGAGGCGCTCGCCGAGGTCGGCCTGCCCGAGGACGCGGTGCTACTGCTCGCCGGCGGGGGCGGGAGGACCTGGCTGAGCTGGCGACCCAGGACGGATTGGTCGACCTGCTGATCCCACGTGGCGGCGAGGGCTTGAAGGCGACGCTGAAGGACGTCGCGACGGTGCCGGTGATGTACGCGGCGGCGGGCAACTGCCACGTCTACGTGGATGCCGACGCCGACCTCGAGATGGCGCGACGGATCGCCTACAACGCGAAGGTGCAGCGGCCCGGGGTGTGCAACGCGGCGGAGACCCTGCTCGTTCACGCCGACATCGCCGAGAGCTTCCTGCCGAGGGTCCTCGCCGAGCTCCGTGGCGCCGGGGTTGAGCTGGTCGGCGACGAGCGGGCGCGCGAGCTCGCCGGGGACAGTGAGGTCGGTCTTGCCGAGGCGGCCGACTGGGACACCGAGTACCTCGACCTGAAGCTGGCGGTCGGCGTCGTCGACTCCCTCGAAGAGGCGGTCGAGCACGTCAACCGGCACGGGACCGGCCACTCGGAGGCGATCGTCACCTCCTCCGAGGACGCCTCCGCGCGGTTCGTCGCCGGCGTCGACGCGGCGGTCGTCTATACCAACGCCTCGACGCGCTTCACCGACGGCTTCGAGTTCGGGATGGGCGCCGAGATCGGCAACTCGACCCAGAAGCTGCACGCGCGGGGACCGATCGGCCTGCGTGAGCTGACCACGTTCAAGTACGTCATCCACGGCGACGGCCAGGTGCGTGAGTAGCGGCGCGGGCGGGGGCGTCGGCGTCCTCGGTTCGGCATTCAACCCGCCGCACCTGGGGCACCTGGCGCTCGCCCAAGAGGCGTTGTGGCAGCTTGGGCTCGACGAGGTCGTCCTGGTCCCGACCGGCGAGGCGCCGCACAAGCGGATCGTCGACGACCCGGGGCGCGAGCTGCGGCTGGCTATGACCCGGCTGGCGGCGGCGGACGACGCGCGCTTCTCCGTCTCCACCGTGGAGGTCGATCGCGAGGGGCCGTCCTATACGTATGAGACGTTGGAGCTGCTTGCGGAAGAAAGAGGCGACACGGAGCTGGTGTTCGTGATGGGAGCGGACGCCGCCGTGGGACTCGAGAGCTGGCGGATGCCGGAGCGGGTCGTGGAGCTGGCGCGGCTGGCGGTGGCGCGGCGGGCGGGAGTCTCCGACGCCGAGGTCGCCGCGGTGATGCGCAGCCTCGACGCCGAGGGCCGGGCGACGATGTTGGAGATGCCGCAGTTCGGCGTCTCCTCCTCTTCCGTGCGCGAGCGCGCCGCCGCCGGGCGGCCGCTGCGTTACCTGGTACCGGAACCGGTGGCGCGGTTCATCGAGGAGAAGGGGATCTACGCGTGAGCGGCGAGTTCTCCTCTGAGGGCCTGGCGCGGCGACTGGCTGAGTTCGCCGACTCCAAAGCCGCGAGCGAGATCGTCGTGCTCGACATGCGCGGCCTCGTCTCCTACACCGACTTCCTGGCGATCTGCACTGCGCGCAACGAGCGCCAGGCGCGGGCCATCGTCGACGAGGTGAAGCTGAGGGTGAAGCAGGACGACGGGCTCCTGCCGGGCGGCATGGAGGGTGAGGGGGCGGCGGGGTGGATCGTCGTCGACTATCTCGACTGCGTGCTCCACGTCTTCACGGCCGAGGCGCGGGAGCGCTACAGGCTGGAGGACCTCTGGCGTGAGGCGCCGCGCTTGGAGTTGGATCTGGACGCCGTCGATGCGACGTCTGCCGCGAGCGTCTGAGCCGTCGACGAACACTCGTTCGATTCTGAGGCGTTTGTCACAAATGCCGTCCGAAGGCCCCCCTACGGTGGCCGCCATGGCCAGCTTCAAGAGGGCTCTTTTCGGTTATCGCCGGCCCGACGTTGACGAGGCGCTCTCCTCCAAGGACTCGCGCATCGCCAAGCTGGAGCGCCACACAAAGGTCTTGGAGCGTCATGCCGGCACCCTGGAGCGCCACGCCGCCAAGTTGCAGCGCCAGGTGGCCGACACGACCGCTCTAGAGGAGGAGCTGGCGTCGCTGTCGGGGATGGTGATCGAGCGGGAGCGGGAGATCCGCGGCCTGCGCGAGCAGCTGTGCGAGGTGGGCGAGCGCTACGACCGCAACGCCGCTTCGCTGGAGGCTGTCTCGGCGCGGCTGGAGGAGATTCAGGCCCAGGCTCGCGGTCAGGCGACGCGGATCCGGATGAAGGCGCTTGACGAGGCGGTCGCGATGAGCCTCCGGGCGCAGGCGATGGCCGAGGCGGTGCAGGCCGACGCGGCGAACGGCGCGAGGCCGGAGGCGAACGGCAACGGCCACGCGAAGGTCGAGCCGCGCGATGTCTTCGAAGGGCTGGTTCGGGTCGAGATCGGGCCGCTGGGCGATTTCTCGCAGCTGGTCGGCTTCGAGGATGCCGCCGAGCAGATCGGCGCCACCTCGGAGATCTCGGTGGAGCGCTTCTCGGAGGGTCGGGCGACCCTCTCGATGCGACTGGACGAGCCGGTCGAGCTGCTGCGCGAGCTGGAAGAGCGCTCGCCGCTGGAGTTCCGCGTTCGCCACACGGCGGACGACAGCCTCATCCTCGACGTGGACGAGGATCAGGGCCCCGAGCAGCAAGCCGCGTAGCGCCCCGCCGCGCGTCACGCATTTGTTGCACTTTTGTCACGTTTGACCCTTGCATTGGGAGGGCGTCTACCCGAACATATGTTCGTGGACACCAATCACAAGGGCAACGTCGCTGAACTGGCGATCGCCACAGAGTCGGCGAGACTTGGCCTCTCCGTTCTTAAACCACTGACCGAGCACGAGCGTTACGACCTGGTGTTGGGGATTGGGGAGCGGCTGCTGCGAATCCAATGCAAATGGGGAACTTGTCAGGGAGATGTCATTCGCGTTCACCTCAGGTCCTCCTATCACTCACCGACGCGGGGATATGTCGTTGCTACGTACGATCGCTCCGAGCTGGACGCAGTTGCTGTGTATTGCGGCGACCTGAATCGATTTTTCCTATTGCCAATGAATTTGGTTGTTGGTCGGGGCGTGGTGACCCTTCGTCTCAAGCGACCGCGAAACGGCCAACGGGCAGCGCTAAACTGGGCGACCTCGTATGAGTTTCAAGGGGCTGTAGCTCAGCTGGAAGAGCGCGTCGCTGGCAGCGACGAGGCCGAGGGTTCGAGTCCCTCCAGCTCCACTCCACTCAAAGATGAGGGCCCTCCCGCCGTCAAAGAGGTGGGCGCTCGCCAGTTCCGCAACCATTTCGGCCACTACATGGAGTTGGCCGCCGGCGGATCGGAGATCCTGGTTCGGCGGCATGGTCGTCCCTTCGCCCGCCTCGGTCCCCCGTGATGGCAGCTTCTCTCTCCGTTCGGGAGGACCAGGCCGTTCAAGTGGCGGTGCTCTCGTTGGTGATGGCGATGCACCCGGACCAGCTCACGCTCGACGAACTGATCCGGGAGATGGTTGCCGGCTCCGACGACTTCGCCGAGCGCGACGCGGTCGAGCGGGCGGTGCGGGATCTGGTCGGCGCCGGCCTGCTGCGCCGCTGCGGCGAGTTGGTCCTGCCGACCCGGGCGGCGATGCACTTCCACCGACTCGAGTTCGCGTGACGCCTCATCACCGCACCTCAAACCCTCCTTCGGTCCTGCCGATGAGTCAGCGATGAGCGCCAACCAGCACGTCTTCTCGCACGGGATCCGGGACACGCGAGCCACTTTCGAGGCCTGGAACGACCAGCCCTGGCCGGTGCTTCGCGCCTGGCTGGCGTTGAGCGTGGCGATCGCGCTGACGTTGCTCGTCGCGGTCTGGTTCGTCGCCGGGCTGCTGACGCCCGACCTGACCCCGATCCACCTGCCCGGCCTCACCTCGCCGTCCGAGCCGGCCGACCTGCTGCCGATCCTCGAGCGCAACTCCCTCGTCCTCGCCCTGCACGCGACCGCTTGCGTCGCCGGTTTCATCGCGGGCGCCTCGATGCCGATCGCCGCCGCCCAGCGCTCCGGCTTCTCCCGCTGGGTCCACGTCAAGGCGGGCGAGCTGGCGATCCTCTTCGTCTGCGCGGTGACGATCTTCTCTCTCTCCACCCAGGCGCTCTACCTCGGCTTCCAGGGCTCGACGCTCGCCTTCCAGCTCCACCTGACCCGCCTCGAGCTGATCGTCAGCGTCCTGCCCCATGCGATCCCCGAGCTGACCGCGCTCTTCCTGCCCCTCGCCGCCTGGCTTATCGCCAGTCGCCGCGGCCAGTGGAATCAGCTCCTAGCCGCGACCTTCATAACCGTCCTGCTCGCCGTCCCAACCCTGGTAGCCGCCGCGACGGTGGAGGTCTACATCTGGCCCCACATCCTCAAAGCGCTATCCCCGGTTGTTTGACGACCAAGCTGTTGAGCCCGTCGTCACTAGCGAGTTGAGTTCTGAGCGGACGCCGCTCCGCGGGTGGCGTTGGGGCGGGGGTGGTCTTCCGCCCGCGCGGAGTCTGCTGAGCTGAAGATCTCGGCCCTTAACGCGCTCACATCCCGGTCAGCGAAGCAGAGCGCAGCGCCAGGAAGGGCCACCCCCGCCCCGACGACAGGACCCGCGGCCAAGCACCCTCATAAGATCGCCGTTCGATGAGTGGTTACGACCCGAAGACGATCGAGGCGAAGTGGCAGCAGGTTTGGGCCGAGGAGAAGACCTGGGAGGTCGCCAACCCGGGGCAGCCCGGCTTCGACGACTCCAAGCCGAAGTCCTACGTGCTCGAGATGCTTCCCTATCCCTCCGGGGAGCCCCACGTCGGCCACCTCAAGTGCTACGCGGTCGGCGACGCGATCGCCCACTTCCGGCGCCGCCACGGCTTCGAGGTGATCCACCCGATGGGCTACGACGCGTTCGGCCTGCCGGCTGAGAACAACGCGATCAAGACCGGCGAGCCCCCCCGCGAGGCAACCGAGCGCTCGATCGCCTCCTTCCGTCGCCAGTTCCGCGAGTGGGGGATCTCAATCGACTGGTCACGCGAGCTCGGCACCCACACGCCCGAGTACTACCGCTGGACCCAGTGGATCTTCCTGAGGTTGTTCGAGAATGGGCTCGCCTACCGGACCGAGGCGCCGGTGCAGTGGTGCCCCAAGGACGCCACCGTGCTTGCCAACGAGCAGGTCGTCGACGGGCGCTGCGAGCGCTGCGGCACGCCGGTCGTGCGGCGCAACCTGGAGCAGTGGTTCTTCCGGATCACCGACTACGCCGAGCGACTGCTCGCCGACTTCGACCGGCTCGAGGCCTGGCCCGAGCACGTGATCACCATGCAGCGCAACTGGATCGGCCGCTCCGAGGGCGCCGAGGTCACCTTCCGCTGCGAGGAGCTCGACCTCGACTTCCCCGTCTTCACCACCCGCCCCGACACCCTGTTCGGCGCCACCTTCTTCGTCCTCGCCCCCGAGCACCCGGAGCTGGAGCGGCTGGTTGCCGGCACGCCCGCCGAGGGGCCGGTGCGCGAATACGTCGATCAGGTCGCCCGCGAGTCGGCCGACGAGCGTGGCGCCGAGGACCGCCCCAAGACGGGCGTGCCGCTGGGACGCAGCGTCGTCAACCCGGTCAACGGCGAGGAGATACCGATGTTCGTCGCCGACTACGTGCTGATGGAGTACGGCACCGGGGCGATCATGGCCGTGCCCGGCCACGACACTCGCGACTACGAGTTCGCCAAGGCCTTCGACCTGCCGGTGAGGCGGGTAATCGAGGGCAGCGACCCGGAGGTCGCTCGCGACGACGAGGGCCTTCCCTATCCGGGAGACGGCGCGATGGTCGGCTCCGGCCGCTTCGAGGGCAAGGGCAACCGCGAGGCCTACGCGGAGATCGTCGAGTGGCTCACATCGGAGGGTCGCGGGCAAGCCTCCGTCAACTACCGGCTGCGCGACTGGCTCGTCTCCAGGCAGCGCTACTGGGGCGCGCCGATCCCCGTCGTCTACTGCGACGAGTGCGGGATCGTCGCGGTCCCCGACGACCAGCTCCCGGTCGAACTCCCCGAGGTCGACGACTACGCGCCGCAGGGCCGCAGCCCGCTCGCCGCGGCCGAGGAGTGGGTCGCGACGACCTGCCCGCGCTGCGACGGGCCCGCCCGCCGCGAGACCGACACGATGGACACCTTCGTCGATTCCTCCTGGTACTTCATCCGCTACCTCGACCCCCGCAATGCGGAGGCCGCCTGGGACCGCGCCGCGGCCGATTACTGGCTCCCGGTCGACCAGTACATCGGCGGGGTCGAGCACGCGATCCTCCACCTCATGTACGCGCGCTTCTTCACCAAGGCGCTCGCCGACATCGGCCAGCTCGACGTGCAGGAGCCGTTCGCCAACCTCTTCGCCCAGGGGATGATCACCCGGGACGGGGCGAAGATGTCGAAGTCGAAGGGCAACACGGTCAGCCCCGCCGAGTACGTGGAGCGCTACGGCGCCGACACCGCCCGCACCTACGTCTGTTTCATGGGGCCGCCCGAGCGCGGCGGCGACTGGTCCGACGAGGGCGTCGAGGGCGTCAACCGCTTCCTCTCGCGGCTGTGGCGACTCTGCGAGGAGGTTGAGGAGAGGGCCGCGGGGGAGGTCTCCGCAAGCGCCGACGGAGACGCTCGCGCCATCCTTGCCAAGGCCAACTGGGCAATCGACAAGGTCACCCGAGACTTTCAGCGCGGCTTCCAGTTCAACACCGCGATCGCCGCGGTGATGGAGCTGGTCAACGAGGCCTACCGGGTCAAGGATGACCTTTACGCCGAGCCCGAGGGGGTGGCGGCGATCCGCTCCGCCGCCGCGACCGCCGCCTCCCTGATCTTTCCCTTCGCGCCCCACCTCGGCGCCGAGGTGGGGGAGCGGTTGCAGGGGACCCGCGTCTGGGAGCAGCCCTGGCCTCAGGCCGACCCTGCCCTGCTGGTCAGCGACACGGTGACCCTCGTCGTCCAAGTCAACGGCAAGCTGCGCGCCCGGATTGAAGTCGACGCCGACGCCTCCCGCGAGGAGCTGCTGGATCTGGCTCGGCAGAGCGAAAAGGTCGTTAAGCACCTCGACGGCAAAGAGGTCGTCAAGGAGGTCGTCGTGCCGGGCAAGCTCGTCAACCTCGTCGTTCGTTAGTCGGCGTTTCCCCAGCCGGGGCCAGCTTCTGCTAGAAAGCGCGCGTGCTCGTCAGGCGCCTCGACGAAGCTCCCGTGGAGGAGTGGCATCGCCTTCGCTCCCACGTCCTCATGGACGCGGGCGAGTTGGGCTCGCGCAACATGTCGGTGACCTGGCTGGAGGTTCCGGGCGGCGCCGAGCAGACTCTGCGCTCCCATGAGGAGGCCGAGCAGGCCTACGTGGTCGTGCGCGGCTCCGGCACGATGTCCGTCGCCGGCGACACCCAGCGGGTGGGGGAGGGCGACCTGATTCTCGTCCCCCCGGCGACCGATCACTCGATCGCCAACGACGGCGACGCCGACCTCGCTCTGGTTTCCGTCCAGTCGCCGCCGGTCACCGTGGCCGAGCTCTACGGCGATCGGATGGCCGAGGTCAGCGGTTACGACGACGACGAGAACTTGTAGCTCAATCGTCTGATTTGGCGCGCCACTCGCGCGCCCCCGGCCGTGACGCTCCGGGTTATGCCCGATGTCTCACGCTCGCAGCTCGTCGTCTACGGCGCGATCGCCGTCGCCCTCCTCTTCGTCGGCGCGCGGGCGATCCGGGCTGAGGGAAGCAGCGGCTCCTCCTCCTCCTCGTACTCGACGGGAGCGAGCTCATCGTCTGGTGGTGGCGGCGGCGGAGGGTTCAGCCTCAGCGACGGCCGCGGGACAGACGTAGTCGTCGACGTGACCGGCGCCGTCCGCCGGCCGGGCGTCTACAGGCTCCCGGCCGGCGCCCGGGTCACCGACGCCGTCGAGCGGGCCGGAGGCGCCGACGGCGGAGCGCTGCTGGAGGCGGTCAACCTCGCTGCCCGCCTCGCCGACGGGCAGCAGGTCGTCGTCCCGGAGAAGGGGCCTGGAGGCGCGGCGGTCGCCGCCGCCGGCCCGGGCTCTGAGGACGGCCCGATCAGCCTCGGCACGGCGACGGCCGAACAGCTCGACACGATCGACGGAATCGGGCCGGTCACCGCGCAGAGGATCGTCGAGTTCCGCGACCAGCACGGCGGCCTCTCCTCCGTCGACCAGCTCAACCAGGTGAGCGGAATCGGGCCGGCGACGATGCAGGCGCTGCGCGCTCGCCTTCAGCCGTAGGGATCGTGTCGCGCGGCTCGACCCTGCCCGTCCTGCTCGGGGTGCTGGCGGTCGTCGCGATCTCGCTGCTCAACCTGGGCCGAATCGAAGCTCGAGCCGAGGGTGCCCTGGCGCGAGGGATGCCAGCTCGCGAGGCGGAGCTGGCGCGCGGCTTCGTGCTCGGACGTGACGAGCGGATAGACCCCCAGACCGTCGACGACTTCCGTCGCGCCGGCCTCAGCCACTTGCTCGCCGTGTCGGGTGAGAACGTGACCCTGCTCGCCCTGCTGGCGATGCCGCTGCTCGCCGCGCTTGGCATGGGACTTCGCGAGCGCCTGCTCTGGGTGCTCGGCCTGATCGCCGTCTACGTGCCGCTGACCGGCGCCGGGCCCTCGATCCAGAGGGCCGGCGTGATGGGGGCGATGGGAGTGCTGGCGACGTTGGCCGGGCGGCGGGCGTCGCGCCTCTACGCGCTGGCGGTGGCGGCGATCCTGACCCTGGCCGTCGATCCCCGGGTGGCGACCGACGTCGGCTGGCAGCTCAGCTTCGCCGCCGTGGTCGGGATCCTCCTGCTCGCCGCGCCGATCCGTGCGGCGATCGCGACGCGGATCGGGTGGGGAGGCTGGCGCGGCGCGCTGGCCGAAGGCGTGGCGGTCACGACCTCCGCGACCCTGGCCACCGCGCCGCTGATCGCCTACGACTTCGGCACCGTCTCGACGGCGACCCTGGTCGCCAACCTGCTGGCGATGCCGGCGGTCGCGCCGGCGATGTGGTTGGGGATGGCTTCGGCCGCGGCCGGTCAGGTCCCCGGCTTCCCGGTCGAAGCGTTCAATGCGGTCAACGCGCTGTTGCTCGGCTACATCGCCCAGGTCGCCGCCTGGTGCGGGCGACCCGGCTGGGCCTACCTGCAGGTGCGGCTGGGAATTGGCGGTCTGGTCGCCTCCTACCTGGGCATGGCGCTGACGGTGGTCTTCGCCTTCAGGCTCGCGCATCGCCGTCGCATCGCATCTTTGAGGCGGACTTCCCCACGGTGCAACGCATTGACCCCGCTATCCGGGGAGAACGCGTTGCACCGTCGGCTCAGGGCGCGGGTGTCGGTGGCGCTGGCTGTCGCCGCTGTGGTCACGGCGCTGGCATGGTCGACATCGGCGGACGGTGGGCGAGCGTCTCCTCAGGTTGCCGGTCTGCGCATCGAGGTGCTCGACATCGGCCAGGGCGACTCGATTCTGTTGCAGCCGGCGAATGCTCCCGCGATCCTCGTCGACGGAGGACCGCCGGGCGACGGTCTCGCCGCCAAGTTGCACGGCGCCGGGGTGGATCGACTCGGCGCGGCTGTCGTGACCCATTACCAGTCCGATCATGCGGGCGGGATCGAGGAGCTGCTCGGCCGCTTCCCGATCCAGCGGCTCGCCTACGCGCAGCCGAACAGGCGCCTGCTCTGGGAGGCGCGGGCCGCCGGTGTCGCCCCGCAGCGGATAGTCGCGGGCGGCGAGATCCGCTCCGGCGAGCTTCGCGTCGACGTCATCTGGCCGCCGGCCTCACTGGTCTCCGAGCCGCTCGCCGGCGCCGACCCCAATGAGCGCGCCGTGGTCGCCGTGGCGCGCTGGCGCCGCTTCTCGATGCTGCTGACCGCCGACGCCGAGGCCGAGGCGGTGCCGATCGACCCCGGGCCGATCGACGTGCTCAAGGTCGCCCACCACGGCAGCGACGACGCCGGGCTCGGTTCCATGCTCGACCGGACCAGGCCGAAGCTGGCGGTGGTCTCGGTCGGCGCCGGCAACCCCTACGGCCACCCGACCCCCGGGACTCTGGCGACCCTCGCCCGGCACGGGATCAGGACGCTGCGCACCGATCGTGTCGGCACTATCGTCCTCGACGTCCTCCGCGACTCGATCGCCGTCGACGCCTCCGGCTGACGCCGACGCCGGCATCTAGACTCGCCGCGTGGCCGAGATGCTCCCGCTATACCTGATCGCCGGAACAGACTCGGCGAAGATCGACGCGACTCGGGCTCGCCTCCGAGCTCGCGCGGAGGGAGAGGGCGGTGTCGGCGCTCTGGAGGTCTTCGAGCCGAGCGAGGGACGCGGCGCGCCAGACCACGAGGCGCTGATCGGGACGATCCCGGCGATGTCGCTGACCGGCACGCGGCGCTACCTGCTGGTCGACGGTGTCGAGCGCTGGCGCGATCGCCAGCAGGAGGCGGTAGCGGCGGCCATCACAGGACTCCCCCCCGACCTCTCGGTCGTCCTGATCGCCCGCGGCAAGGCCCCGGCGAAGCTGCTCAAAGCCGTCAAGGCCGCGAAGGGGGAGGTCCACGAGTTCGAGGCGCCCAAGGCGCGCGAGATGCCCCGCGCCCTGGTCGCCGACGCGAAGCGCCGCGGCTTTCGCCTCGACCCCGCCGCCGCACGGGTCCTGGTCGACCGGATGGGGGCGAACCCGGTTCGCCTCGGCCACGAGCTTGAGCGCCTTGCTCTCTGGGCCGGCGACGGGGGCGAGGTGACCGCGACCGATCTCGACGCGATGATCGCCGACACCTCCGAAGCGGCGGTCTGGTCGCTCTCCGACGCTCTGCTTGAACGGGACGCGGCTCGAGCACTGGCGATCGGCGAGCGTTTGATCGACCAGGGTGAGAACGTCACCGGGTTGATTTACGGCCTTGCCTCGCGCCTGCGCAAAGCGTGCGCCGCGCTTGCGCAGCTGGAGGACGGCGTCCCGCCAAAGCAGGTGGAGTCGAGCCTCGGCATGCATCCCTACGCAGCCAAGCAGTTGGTTGCCCGACTCCGCGAGGCGGATCTGGGTGAGCTGAGGGAGGCGACGGAGACGCTCGCCGACCTCGAGGTCTGGTGCCGCGGAGGAGCCGACTATGGCGACGAGCTGGCGCTTACGCTCGCACTGAGGCAAGCGGCGGGGGCGGCGGCGTAGCTACTTCGCGGCGGCCGAGGAGATGCGAGCCGCTTTGGCCTTCTTGCGGGCGCCGGTGTTCTTGTGCATCGCGCCCTTTTGCACCGCCTTGTCGATCTTCGAGACCAGATCGTGGTGCTCGGCTTCGATCGCGGCGGCGTCGCCGCCTTCGACGGCGCTCTCGAGGCGGCGGAAATGCGTCTTCACCGTGCTCGTCAGGAGCCGGTTCTCGGTGCGCTCGCGCTCGCTGCGTAGGATCCGCTTCTTCTGTGAGGCTATGTTGGCCATGAGTCGTGGGCCAAGAGCGGGCGTCGGCCGGCTCCGGGCGGCCGCCGACTATAGCGACTGAGACCCAGCTTGGAGACGCCCGAGGCCCCTGACAAGAGCGAGCGCGAGGAGGATGCCCTCGCCGCCGACGCCGCCGTGCGCGCCGCGGAGGCCTTCGACCCGGTCGAGGGCTCGGCGGGCGAGCCCGCCCCGGGGCGCCAGGCGGGCCGGATCGCCCGTTCGACCGCGTTCTTCTCGATCGCCACGGCGGCCTCGCGGGTTGCCGGTCTCGTGCGGGAGATAGTCGCCGCCAGCTACTACGGGATCAGCGGCCCGATGTCGGCCTTCACGATCGCCTTCCAGGTCCCGAACCTGGTCCGCAGCCTCTTCGCCGACGCGGCGCTGCAGCCGGCCTTCGTCCCCATCTTCACCGAGCAGCTCGAGCAGAAGAACTACCGAGAGGCCTTCCGTCTTGCCTCGACCCTGCTGCTGATCGTCACCATGGTCCTCGGCGCGATCACGGCGCTGTTCGTGCTCATCGCCCCGGTCGTCATGCCCCTGTTCGCGCCCGGCTTCAAGGGCGAGATCCTCGACCTGACGATCACCCTCTCTCAGGTCCTTTTCCCGATCCTGATCCTGCTCGGGATCAGCGGCGTCGTGGTCGGCATCCTCAACAGCTACGACCGCTTCGGCGCCTTCGCGATCTCCCCGTTCTTCTGGAACCTGACGATCATCGCGGTGCTCGTCTTCCTGGAGCCGCGCTTTCATGGGCGCAACCAGATCTACGCCTATGCGATCGGCATCCTCATCGGCACGCTCGTCCAGCTGCTGATCCCGGTCTTCGACCTGCGCAACACGCCGTTCAAGTTCACCTGGAGCTTCGAGTGGCGCCACCCCGGGGTGCGGCGCGTCCTGCTCCTGATGCTGCCGGTGACGATCAGCCTCGGCCTGATCAACTTCAACATGCTGATCAACAGCCTCTTCGGCAGCCTCGTCTCCGACCAGGCGCCGGCGGCGATCGACAAGGCGTTTCGGATCTACCAGTTGCCGCAGGGGATCTTCTCGGTGGCGATCGCCACGGTCCTCTTCCCGACCCTGGCGCGCTACGCGACCCGCGGCGCGATCGACGACCTGCGGGCGACGATGGCCAACGGGATGCGACAGATCCTTTTCGTCCTGCTGCCCGCCGCAACCGCGGTGCTGGTCCTCTCGGAGCCGATGATTCGCCTCGTCTACCAGCGCGGCGCCTTCAACGCCGCGCAGACGACGCTGGTCGCGACGGCGCTCTTCTGGTTCGCCTTCTCGCTGCCGACCAACGGCCTCTACCTGCTGCAGACCCGGACCTTCTTCAGCCTCCAACAGCCCTGGCGGGCGACCGGCCTGGCGGTCGTCGACCTGGTCGTCTCGACCCTCGCGGCCGCCGCCCTGTACGGGCCGTTCGGGGTGGGGGGGATCGTCGCCGGCACCGGCATCGGCACGACTGTCGCCGCCGTCCTCCAGGCTTTCGTCCTGCGCAGGGAGTTCGGCGGCCTGGAAATGCGCCGACTGCTCTCGACGACCTTGCGAATCGTCCTCGCCTCGGCGGCGCTCGCCGGGGTCTCCTTCGGTGTCTGGGACGCGCTCGACCATGCCCTCGGCCGTGACCTCGTTGCCCAAATCGTCTCCTTGGGCGCGGCCCTGGGCCTCGGCGGTCTGACCTACCTGGGTGCATCGAAGCTCCTCAAGATCGCCGAGCTGGAGCAGATAACCCGCCTACTCCGCCGCAGCTAGATGCTCAGCCTCTCGCGCTACCTGCTGGGCGTCGTCGAGCTGGTGCTGCTGGTGGGGTTTACCGGTCTGGGCGCGGTTGCGGTTCGCAGGCGGTCGCTGCCCGATTTCTCTGGAGCTCCCGCATGGCTGGCGACTAGTGTCATTTCGCTGGCTCTGCTGCTCTGGGTCGCTGAGGCGCTCGGCCTCTTCGGGGCGTTCACCGCATTGCCATACGTCCTCTCTGTGGCGGCTCTGGGCTTAGGGGTATGGGCGCTTCTCCCACGAGCAGAGCGCGTCCGGGTGACCCCCGACGACAGGACCCGCGGGCCGAGCGTCGCGACCCTCGTTGCTCTCACCATCGCGGCAGTCGCCGTCATCCATTTCGCCGCTGGTGTGCGACTACGGCTCAGCACCGGGATGACCGGATTCGACTCCACCTGGTACCACGGGCCGCTCTCCGCCGGGTTCTTCCAGACAGGTGATGCGTGGAGCCTCCACTTCATCGCGCCGCAGTTTCTGGCCTGGTTCTACCCGGCGAACGCGGAGCTGTTCCACGCGATCGGGATGGTCGCGTTCCATCGGGACCTGCTTTCTCCGCTGCTCAATCTCGGCTGGCTCTTGGGCTGCCTGGTTGCGGTTTGGTGCATCGGGCGGCCGTACGGGCTCGCGCCGGTTTCGCTCGCCTTGGGGGCCATAGCGCTGAGCATCCCGGGATTGGGCGATCAGGCCGGGGAGGCCCGAAACGATCTCGTCGCGACCTTCTTCCTGCTCACCGCTGTGGCGATCGTCCTCAACGCCTGGCAGTTGCGGTCGGGCGAAAGGCTCCCGACCGGGGCGCTTGCGATCGCCGGTCTGGCGGTGGGCTTGGCGGCCGGGACCAAGCTCAATTTCCTGGCGCCCGCGACGGCGCTGGTGGTCGGGCTCGTCGCGATCTCTCCGCGGGGGCTCAGGCGCCGTGCCCTGGTCGCCGCAGCTCTTCCCGCCTTGGCAGGGGGTGGCTACTGGTATTTGCGGAATCTGGTTCACGCCGGCAATCCGCTGCCCTGGGTGCACAGTCTGGGCCCGATTTCGCTTCCGTCCCCTCATCAGGCGCTGGGTGGCCGTCAAGGGCACAGTGTCTTCGAGTACCTGGCCAACGGCTCGGTTTGGTCGCACTGGTTTCTGCCCGGATTCCACCATGGCCTCGGGTTCTTATGGCCGTTGCTCGGCGGGCTGGCGCTTGTCGGCCTACTGCTTTGCCTCGGGCGCGGTGCGAGCCCGCAGCTGCGGGTGTGCGGAGCGGTTGGATTGGTCGCCGCGCTGGCCTGGCTGTTTGCGCCGACCTCGGCCGAGGGGCCGGCGGGGATGCCGCGCGGCTTCGAATCTGGCCTGCGCTATCTGGCACCGGCCCTGGTGCTGGGCATGGCGCTGCTTCCCGTCAACCTGCCCGCACGGCTCCGTGAGCAAAAGGCTCGGCGCTTGTCCGGGTGGGGGGCGCCCCTCGCCTGCCTCGCTGTCGTGGTCGTTCTCGCGGCGATCGCCTTCGGCTACCGCGAGCAGCGCGACTACCTGCAACACCGCTACGCGGACCCCGGCTTCACAACCCAGGGTCTCGACGCCGCCTTCAAATGGGCTCAATCCATTTCGGGCGCCCGCATAGCGACGACGAGCACCCGCCAGTACCCCCTCTACGGCCGCAACCTCTCCAACCACGTCCAATACATAGGCATCCGCACCCCCCACGGAGGCTTCATAGCCCCCAACACCTGCCCCCAATGGCGCCGCCTCCTAAACGAGGGCAACTACGACTACGTAGTCGTGACCCTCGACCGAACCGGGGCAGGTAGGGCGGCCTATCCACCGGCCGCCCGCTGGACCGAAGGCCCCGGAGCAAAGGTCATTCTCCGCGTCCCTCCGACCGTCGTTTTTCAGCTCCGGGATTCGCTTGATCCTGCGACCTGCCCGTGATTGCGCTCCTCCCGCGGGTGGCGCCGGGGGTTGGATGGCCGCGACCGGAGGCTGTGGAGGGCAGGGCTCCAACCCTTGAAGCGCTGTGTCCCTTTGCCCGGAGCAGCGCGTAGGGCGCGGACAGGTGACCCCCGGTGACAGGACCCGCGGGCCGAGCGCCCCCGCCATACTGGCCGGTCGCACCATGAAGCAGATTCGAAACTTCTCAATCATTGCCCACATAGACCACGGCAAGTCGACCCTGGCCGACCGCATCCTCGAGATCACCGGCGCCGTCGACCCGAAGAAGATGCGCGCCCAGGTGCTCGACTCGATGGACCTCGAGCGCGAGCGGGGGATCACGATCAAGGCCCAGGCGGTGCGGGTCGAATACAAGGCCTCCGACGGGCAGGCCTACCACCTACACCTGATCGACACTCCCGGCCACGTCGACTTCTCCTACGAGGTTTCGCGCAGCCTCGCCGCCTGCGAGGGCGCCCTGCTCGTCGTCGACGCCGCGCAGGGAGTCGAGGCGCAGACCGTCGCCAACACCTACCTGGCGATCGAGAACGGGCTGGAGCTGATCCCGGTGATCAACAAGGTCGACCTGCCGGGCGCCGAGCCCGAGCGGGTCGCCGGCGAGATCGCCGACCTGCTTGGCGGCGACCCGGGCGACGTCTTGAAGATCTCGGCCAAGACCGGGGAGGGCGTGGTCGAGGTCCTGGAGGCGATAGTCGAGCGCATCCCCGCCCCCAAAGGCGACCCCGCCGCGCCCTCGCGCGCCCTCATCTTCGACTCCGAGTTCGACCAGTACCGCGGCGTGATCGCCTACGTGCGAATGGTCGACGGCTCCTTCCGCAAGCGCGAGCAGATCGTTGCAATGCAGAACGGCACCGAGGCCGACATCGACGACATCGGCTTCTTTCGCCCCCAGATGTCGCCCGTCGCCGGCATGGACGCGGGCGAGGTCGGCTACGTCATCACCGGGATCAAGGACGTCGCCAAGCTGCGGGTCGGCGACACGCTGACCTCGCGGGAGCACCCCGCCTCAGATCCGCTGGAGGGCTACCGCGAGGTCAAGCCGATGGTCTTCTGCGGCCTCTTCCCGATCGAGACCGATCGCTACGAGGACCTCCGCGACGCGCTCGACAAGCTGGCGCTCAACGACGCGGCGCTCTCCTACGAGCCGGAGACCTCGGATGCGCTCGGCTTCGGCTTCCGCTGCGGCTTCCTCGGCCTCCTCCACATGGAGATCGTCCGCGAGCGGCTGGAGCGCGAGTACGGCCTCGAGCTGCTGGCGACCACTCCGAACGTGCGCTACGAGGTCCATCTGGGCAGCGGAGAGTCGGTCGAGGTTCGCAGCCCGACCGAGATGCCCGACCCGGGCTCGATCGTCGAGATCGAGGAGCCCTACATCCGCGCCACCGTGATCACCCCCTCCGACTACGTCGGCGCGGTGATGGAGCTCTGCCAGAAGCGCCGCGGCACCCACGTCGACATGCACTACCTCAGTCCTCAGCGGGTTCAGATTCGCTACGACCTGCCGCTTGCCGAGATCGTCCTCGACTTCTTCGACTACCTGAAGTCCTCGACCCGCGGCTACGCCTCGCTCGACTACGAGACGATCGGCAACCGACCGGGCGACCTGGTCAAGCTCGACATCCTCCTCGCCGGCGACAAGGTCGACGCGCTCTCGGTGGTCGTCCACCGCGACTTCGCCTACGAACAGGGAAAGGTCTTGGTCGAGCGGCTGCGCAAGACGATCCCGCGCCAGCTCTTCGACATCCCCGTGCAGGCGGCGGTCGGCTCCCGCGTGCTCGCCCGCGAGACCGTCAAGGCGCTGCGCAAGGACGTCACCGCGAAGCTCTACGGCGGCGACGTCACCCGCAAGCAGAAGCTGCTGAAGAAGCAGAAAGCGGGCAAGAAACGGATGAAGCAGGTGGGCCGAGTCGAGGTCCCGCAGGAGGCGTTCCTCGCCGTCTTGGAGATCGACGAGTAGATAGGGTCCCGCGCCATGGCAATCAAGACCGAAGCGATAGGCAAAGAGTTCCCCGCCACGACGTATGAGATCGGCAAGGAGAAGATCGCCGAGTACGCGCGCGTGATCGGGATCGACAACCCGGTCCACTTCGACCGCGAGGCGGCGAAGGCGGCCGGATTCCGCGACGTCGTCGCGCCGCCGATGTTCTGCGTCGTCTACAGCGGCCCGGCCCTGGCGCCGGCGCTCTTCGACCCCGACGTCGCGATGAACTTCGCGGCGATGGTCCACGGCGGCCAGGAGTTCGAGTGGGGAGAGCCGGCCTGCGTGGGGGACGAGATCACCACCACCGCCAAGTGCCTCGACATCTCCGAGAAGGACGGCAAGGGCTTCTACATCTTCGAGTCCGTCTCGGTCAACCAGAACGGCGACGAGGTCGTGCGCGGAACCTGGACCAACATCGTGAGGGGGGTCTGAGATGGCCGAGCTGAACGTCGGAGACTCGATCGAGGAGCTGCGGGTCACCCCCGACAAGTACCTGCCGCACCGCTATGCGGGCGCCTCGGGCGACTTCAACCCGATCCACATCGACCCCGAGTTCGCCAAGGCGGTCGGGCTCCCCAACACGATCCTGCACGGCCTCTACATGATGGGCCTGGTGGCGCGGGCCAATGCGGCCGTCGCCGGCGGCGATCCGAGGGCCCTGAAGCGCCTCTCGGTGCAGTTCCGCGGCATGGGCGCGCCGGAGACCGAGATCGTCGTCACGGGCACCGTCAAGGCGATCGAGGGCGACCGGGTGACGATCGACACGGTGGCCGCCCAGGGCGAGAATCAGACGATTCGCAACGCGGAGGCCGAAGTTCAGGTCTAGCGGTTCCTAGAATGGAGGGCAGATGCTCTCCTCGCGACAAGAGTTGGTCCTCCGCCTGGTCGTTGACGCCTACCTCGGCTCGGCCCATCCCGTCTCCTCCAAGGAGATAGCCGGGCGCGCCGACGTCAAGTGGAGCCCCTCGACGATTCGGGCCGAGTTCGCCGCCCTGGAAGCGGAGGGATACCTGACCCATCCGCACACATCTGCCGGCCGCGTCCCCACCGACGCCGGCTACCGGCGCTACGTCGACATGCTGGTCGAGGCCGGCGCGCCGGTCGGCGACGCCCGGGTCGAGCTGGAGCTCTCGCGGCTGCGGCGCGAGGTCGACGAGGCGATGCGCGAGGCGACGACCGTGCTCGCCCAGGTCACCGACCTGATGGCGCTGGCGACCGCGCCGCCCCACGGCGGCACCCTCTACATGCACGGGATCGCGCGCCTGCTCTCGGAGGCGCACTTCGCCGACCTGCCCAGGGTCGACCGGCTGATGACCGCGCTGGAGGGCCGCGCCGACGTGCTCGGCATGCTCGGCACGGCGCTGGAGGAGCGCTCGGTCTTCTGCTGGATCGGCGAGGAGAACCCGCAGCCGGAGCTGCGCTCGGTCAGCGTCGTCGGCGCCAACTACGGGCTCGGGCACCGCAACCTCGGCTCGGTCGGAGTCGTCGGCCCGCTGCGCATGGACTACGGCAACGCGATCGCCTCGGTGACCGAGGCGGCGAGCGAGCTGTCGCGCTACTTCGAGACCGTCTACGAAGCCTGATCCCGATGGCACAGGACTATTACGAGGTCCTCGGGATCGACCGAGGCGCCTCGGAGGCGGAGGTGAAGAAGGCGTTCCGGCGCCTCGCCCGCGAGCTGCACCCCGACGTCAACGACCACGACCCCGAGGCCGAGGAGAAGTTCAAGGCCGCCGCCGAGGCCTACGAGGTCCTCTCCGACGCCGAGCGCCGCCGCACCTACGACACCTACGGCCAGGAGGGCCTGCGCTCCGGCGGCTTCTCGCCGCGCAGCGCCGGCTTCGGCTCGATCGAGGACATCTTCCAGGCCTTCTTCGGCGGCGACCCCTTCGGCTTTGGCGCCGGCGGCGGCGCGGCGAGCGGTGGCGACATCCTCGCCACGGTCGAGGTCGACCTCGCCGAGGTGCTCGGCGGCGCCAAGCGCGAGGTTGCCTTCGAGGCGGTCAGCGCCTGCGAGCGCTGCCACGGAAACGGGGCGGAGCCGGGGACGCCGATCCACACCTGCGAGCGCTGCGGCGGGGCGGGCCAGCTGCGCCAGGTCAACCGCACCCCCTTCGGCCAGATGGTCAGAGCGGTCTCCTGCGACGTCTGCCACGGCGAGGGGAAGACGGCGGAAACGCCGTGCGAGACCTGCGGCGGCGAGGGGCGCTCGGCGGGGACACGGCGACACGAGGTCGAGATCCCGGCGGGGATCGAAGACGGGCAACGCCTGCGCATCTCCGGAGGCGGCCACGCCGGCGCGCGCGGCGCTCCCCCCGGCGACCTCTACGTCGAGGTCAGGGTCGCCGAGGACGAGCGCTTCCAGCGCCAGGGGGACGATCTTGTCCGAGAGGTGTCGCTCTCGGCGACCGAGGCGATGCTGGGGACGATGATCGCGGTGCCGACCCTCGACGGCGAGCGTGAGGTGGAGATCGAGGCGGGCACTCAGCCCAGCGCCCACCGGGACCTGCGCGGCGAGGGCCTGCCGCGGCTTGGGGGAGGACGGCGCGGCAACCTGCGCCTGATCTTCAACGTGATCGTCCCCACCAACCTCTCCGAGCACCAGCGCGAGCTGGCGGAGCAACTCGATGAGACGATCGAGCCCGCCAACCTCGAGTCCCCGCGCGGCGAGGGGATCTTCTCCCGCGTGCGCCGGGCCTTCGGTTGATCCGCCTTGCCGTCCGCTGCGCGCCCGAGCAGGCGGAGCTGGTCCTCGCCGAGCTGACGGTCCTCGCCCCCAACGGCGTCGAGGAGGAGCGTGGGCCCGGCTACGTCGAGTACGCGATCTACGGCGGCGAGGGGGAGCTGCCCGAGCTGGGCGAGATCGAAGCCGCGACCGGTGAGGGCCTGGTCGAGGTGAGCGCGACCGAGGTCCCCGACGACTGGGCGGACCGCTGGCAGGACTTCCACAAACCGCTGCTGGTCGGCGGGCGAATCTGGCTGCGCCCATCCTGGGAAGACCCACGCGAGGGGACGATCGACCTGGTCGTCGACCCGGGCCAGGCCTTCGGCACCGGCGCCCACCCGACCACCCGCCTCTGCCTGGAGCTGCTGCTGGAGCTGGAAGAGGCGGGGGAAGCCCACGGCCCCCTCACAGACCTGGGCACCGGCTCCGGCGTCCTCGCCATTGCGGCAGCGAAGCTCGGCTGGGACCCGGTGAGCGGCTACGACCACGAGGCAGCTGCGCTTGAAGCTGCGGCGGCAAACGCGGAGGCCAACGGCGTCGCTCTCGAGTTGGAACAGCTCAACCTTCGCGAGTCGCTCCCTCCGCTCGCGCCCACGACCGTTGCCAACCTGACCGCCCCGGTCCTTTCCGCTGTAGCGGGGCAGCTGGCGAGCGCTTCCCCTGAAACCCTCATCTGCTCTGGCCTACTGCCCGCGGAGCTCGACGGGATCGCTGCGGCCTTCGCCCCGTTCGGCCTGAACGCAGTCGAGCGCCGCATCGAAGGCGACTGGGCCGCGATGTATCTTTCCCGCCGATGACAGCAACGATCACCGGGTTCGGCATCGGCCTCTTCATCCACGTCCTCGCGGTCGTGCTGGCCTTCGGGCCCACCTTCGGCTACGGGATCTTCATCGGCGTCGCCCAGCAGGGCGCCGCGCGCAGCGTCCCTGCTGTTCTGCGCGGCATCCAGCAGACCGACCGCTTCCTCGTCCAGCCCGGGCTGATCGTCGTCCTCCTGGCCGGCATCTACATGCTGATCGACGGCCACATCAGCGCCAGCGAGTCCTTCGTCAGCGTCGGCTTCCTCGCGATCATCGTCCTCTTCGGCATGGCCCACGGCTTCTTCCGGCCGAACACGCAGAAGGCGCTTGAGCTGGCCGAGCGCGACCTCGCCGCCGGGGACACGCTCAGCCCAGAGTTCGAGGCGATCTCTCAGAAGCTCGCCACCGGCGGGAAAATCGCCGGCGCGATCGTCGCCGTGACGATCTTCTTCATGACCGTTCAGCCCTGACGGCTCCCGCCTGCCCACACCCGGCTACCCTCTAGCCGATGAGCGAGACGATTCTCGAAACGGTCCAGGCCGACGTTCGCACCGCGATGAAAGCGGGCGACCGCGAGCGCGCCGGTGCGCTGCGGATGGTCGTCGACTCCCTGCAGCAGGACGCCAAGTTGGGCAAGGGCGACGAGATCGCCGTGCTCCAGCGCGAGCGCAAGAAGCGGTTGGAGGCAGCGGAGGCTTACGGCGAGGCCGGCCGCGCCGAGCAGGCGGCGGCCGAGAGCTTCGAAGCCGAGCTGATCGAGTCCTACCTTCCCCAGCAACTCTCCGACGAGGAGCTGGGCGAGCTGGTCGACGCCGCGGTCGCCGAGACCGGCGCGACCGAGCAGAAGCAGATGGGCCAGGTGATGTCGGCGCTGATGCCGAAGCTGGGCGGCCGAGCCGACGGCAAGCGGGTCAGCGCGGCGGTGCGAGAGAAGCTTGGCGCGTAGGCAGCTGACCCTCGACAACACGGTCGCCGCCGAGCTGGCGGGGTCCGAGGACGCCGTCCTGCGGGAGCTGCGCGGGCACCTCGACTGCGACTTCCACCTGCGCGGCAACGTCCTCACCCTCGACGGCGACTCCGGCGACGTGCAGACCGCGGCGACGGTGGTCGACGAGTTGGTCGAGCTGATCGAGCAGGGGCATGAGATCGCCCCCGGGACGATCGAGGCGGTAACCGGGGCGCTCGACGCCGACGAGAGCCCGGCGGCGGTGCTCGAGGACGTCGTCTGGCGCCACCGCAACACCAAGGTCGCGCCGAAGACGGTCAACCAGAAGCGCTACGTCGACTCGATCCGCGACAACACGATCACCTTCGGGATCGGCCCGGCGGGCACCGGCAAGACCTTCCTCGCGGTGGCGATGGCGGCGGCGGCGCTGGCCGAGCGCCAGGTGCAGCGGATCATCCTCACTCGCCCGGCGGTTGAAGCGGGCGAGCGCCTCGGCTTCCTGCCCGGCGACATCCAGGCCAAGGTCGACCCCTACCTGCGCCCGCTCTTCGACGCGCTCTTCGACATGCTCGACCCGGACCGGGTTAACGGCTACTTCGAGCGCGGCGTGATCGAGGTCGCGCCGCTTGCCTTCATGCGCGGCCGCACCCTCAACGACTCCTTTGTGATCCTCGACGAGGCCCAGAACACCAGCCCCGAGCAGATGAAGATGTTCCTGACGCGGCTCGGCTTCAACTCGCGGATGGTGGTGACCGGCGACGTTACCCAGATCGACCTTCCGACCGACCAGCGCTCCGGCCTGATCGCGGTGAGCGAAATCCTCGCCGAGGTTCCCGACATCTCCTTCGTCCGTTTCGGCGGCGAAGACGTCGTCCGTCACAAGCTGGTGCAGCGGATCGTCGCCGCCTACGGCGAGCACGCCGAGCGCGAGCCCCGGCGCCCGCAGTGACGGTCGACCTCACCGACGTGCCCCCGGAGCTGCGCGACGCCGTCGCCGCCGCGCTCGATGCGGCCGGCATCGCCGACGGCCACCTCGCGGTCGAGCTGGTCGACGCCGATCGCATTCGGGCGCTGAACCGGGACCACCGGGGAATGGACGCGCCGACCGACGTGCTCGCCTTCCCGATCGACGAGAACGCTCCGACTCCCGGCCCCCGCGAGCTGGGCGACGTGGTGATCTGCCCGGAGCACTGCTCCGACCTCACCGAGGCGGCGGTCCACGGCGCCCTCCACCTCTGCGGCCACGACCACGAGACCGACGCGGGGGAGATGCTCGAGCTTCAGGCCACCGTGATCAAGGGTCTGCGATGACCCGCGCCGGCTTCATCGGCCTGGCGGGGCGACCCAATGCCGGCAAGTCGACCTTGGTCAACGCGATCGTCGGCGACAAGGTGGCGATCGTCTCGGTGCGCCCGCAGACGACGCGGCGGGCGATCCGCGGCGTCGCCACCGACACCGAGGCCGAGCGCCAGCTGATCCTTGTCGACCTGCCGGGAGTCCAGCGCCCCCGCGACGTGCTGACCGAGCGGATGCAGAAGCGGGTCGAGCGCGAGCTCGCCGACTCCGACGTCGTCCTCTTCGTCGTCAACGGCGAGCAGGGCGTCGGGCCGGGCGACCGCTTCATCGCCCGCGCCCTGCTCGGCGCCGAGACGAAGGTCCCGGTGATCTGCGCGGTCAACAAGTGCGACCGGCTGGGACCGGGGGAGACGGTCGAGGCGCTCTCCGCCGCGGCGGAGCTGGAGGGCGTCGACGAGGTCTTCCCGATCAGCGCCCGCAGCGGCGAGGGGCTCAAAGCGTTGACCGAGCGGCTGGGCGAGCTGATGCCGGAAGGCCCCTACATGTACCCGCCCGAGGACCACAGCGACCAGTCGAGCGAGGTCCTGCTCGCCGAACTGATCCGCGAGCAGGTCCTCAATCGCACCCGTCAGGAGATCCCCCACTCGGTCGAGGTTTCGGTCAAAGAGATCGAGAAGCGCGAGGACGGCCTGGTCACCGTCCACGCCGAGATCTGGGCGGAGACCGAGTCCCAGAAGCGGATCCTGATCGGCAAGGGAGGCGCCAAGGTCCAGGAGATCGGCACCGCCGCCCGCAGCGCCCTGGAGCAGGAACTGAACGCCAAGGTCTACCTCGACCTCAAGGTCCAGGTCCGCAACCACTGGCGCCGCGATGAGGATCTGCTCAACCGCCTCGGGATCGAATAGTGGGATCGTCGATGTCATTCAAGGAGTTGCTCCTCGACATTCCCGATGTCGGCGAGGACCGGAACTTCGAGCGCTTGCTGGCGAGTCCGCTCACAGGACACGACACTGATCTGAACCGGGATAGGCTGTGGCCGGTGACCGTTTGGGGCGTCCATAACGACCGTCCGGAACTCGATCTGGTCGGCAACGGCTACGTTGGCATTGGCTGGCCCGAGATGGGCGATCTCACCAACATCAGCCCTGACAAGGACGAGTTGAAGAAGCGAGTTGCCGAGGCCTACCCAGATGCCAAGCCCGGCGCCATCCCCGTTTGGGCGGGGGTCTTCCTCCGGTTCAGGTTTGAAATGAAACCGGGCGATCTCGTGATCTACCCCTACAAGCCGGACAGCACGCTTAACTTCGACCGCATCACGGGGGACTACTACTACGACACTTCGGCCACACTCCATCGGAACCGACGCAAGGTCGACTGGCTGAAAACCGGGATTCCGAGAGCGGAGTTTTCAAAGGGGGCTCGCTACGAGGTTGGTTCCGCGGTCACCCTGTTCCGCGTCAAGAATCATGACCAGGAGTTCATCGACTTCATCGAAGACGACGCTAGTCCAGCTTCGTTTTCGGTCGGGTCCTCGGGAACGGCATCAGCGGACGAGGCCACGGCGCAGGCCGAGGATGAGCCAAACGCCGAGCGCATTGAGGAGTACACCCGAGACTTTGTCATCGAGACGCTGCTCAAGGAGCTCGACGGCCCCCGGTTTGAGCACTTTGTTGCCGATTTGATGGAGGCCCTGGGCTACCGGACTCAGGTGACCCAAGCGAGCGGTGACGGAGGAGTAGATGTGATTGCGCACAGAGATCCCTTCGGCCTCGAGCCTCCAATCATCAAGGTCCAGTGCAAGCGGGTAGTGGGAAGCATTGGTGCTCCCGAAGTCCAAAAGCTGACCGGCTCCCTAGCTCCTGGAGGATCCGAGTTAGGGCTGTTCGTCACGCTTGGGACCTTCTCGAAGGACGCGGTTCATCTTGGACGAACGCGCCAAGATCTACGATTGGTCAACGGCAACGAGTTTGTTGACTTGGTACTCGACAACTACGAGAAGCTCAGTTCTGAGTGGAAGCGGCTGCTGCCATTTCGCCGCCTATACGTCGTAGATCGCGATCCGGAAGGGAGCTAGCAGCTGGGTACGCCGTGTGTCCTTACGTGTACCCTTGGAGCATGGCTGAGCGGAACCGTCGTATCAACGTCACACTGGAGCCAGACTACGCGCGGAAGCTGGCAAGCCTCGCTGAGCGCACGCACGTTCAGGAGGGGACGCTCGCTCGCTCGCTTCTCTCCAGCGCGCTTGACGAAGCCGATCCGGATGCTTCGCGGATTACTGAGATCCTCGACGGGATCCCTGGCGCCTGGGAGCGGGCGCAGGATTCCATCGAGCAGGCTCGCCGGGGCGAGACGGTTTCACTCGCCGAGCTGTAATCGATGCCGACGGTCGAAGTTACGCGCCAGGCGCGCGATGAGCTTCGTGACCTGATCGAGACCCGCCGGCTCCCACCTGACACGAGAGAGCGCATCGCCCGTTCGCTGCTCACGCTGGAGGAGTTTCCGCGAGCCGGCAGGAAGCTCTCCGGCGTGTGGCGAGATTGCCGCGCCGTCGTCGGTCCGTGGGGCTGGCTGATCGTCGTCTACATGTACACGGAGGCCGAAGACCGAGTCGTTGTCATCGCCTTTCACGATGCGCGGACATCGGAGGCCGCGACAGCGCACCTCTAAGTCCGGTTGCTCATGGTCGAAGATCGCGGATTCGAATCTCGCCCCACTACGATTGCCTGATGTTCGAGCAGGTTGAATTCGACGAGCGCGGGTTGGTGCCGTGCGTCGCGCAGGACTTCGCCACGGGCGAGGTGCTTACGCTGGCCTACGTCAACGCGGAGTCCCTGCGCCTCACCGAGGAGACCGGCGACCTCCACTTCTACAGTCGCTCACGCGGGGAGATCTGGCGCAAGGGGGAGACCTCGGGCAACTTCCTGCGGGTGCGCCAGCTGCGGATCGACTGCGACGGTGACGCGATCGTCGCCCTGGTCGAGCCGATCGGTCCCGCCTGCCACACCGGCGAGCGCAGCTGCTTCTATCGCGAGCTGGGCGGCGAGGAGGCGCCCGCGCCGGTCGCCCACGAGGCGCCGGCGACGCTGGAGCGGACTCTGCGCAGCCGCGCCGCCGAACGGCCCGAGGACAGCTACACGGTCAAGCTGCTCGACGACCCGAAGCTGATCGGCGAGAAGGTCGAGGAGGAGGCCGAGGAGGTGGCGCGGGCGGCCCGCGAGGAGTCCGACGAGCGGGTCGCCGAGGAGGCCGCCGACCTGCTCTACCACCTCAGCGTCCTGCTCGCCTCCCGCGAGGTGTCCCAGTCGGCCGTGATGGAAGTGCTCAATGGCCGTCGTAGCTGAAGCCGAGCTGAAGCTCGAGCCGAGCCTCGAGGAGGCGCGCGAGCTCGCCAAGCAGGGCAACGTCGTGCCGATCCGCGCCCGGCTCGTCGACGATTGCGAGACGCCGGTCTCGGCCTTCCTGAAGCTGCGCGCCGCCGAGCCCGAGGGGGCGCCCTGCTTCCTGCTCGAGTCGGCCGAGCAGGGCCAGGTCGGCCGCTACTCCTTCGCCGGCTTCCGCCCCCGCGCCGTGCTGCGCTGGAGCGACGGCGTCCTCTCGGAGTCCGGCGGCTCCGACCGCGACGCCCCCGACCCCTACGCGGCGGTCTCCGACTACCTCGCCCGCTTCCAGCCGGCTCCGGTCGAGGACCTGCCGCCCTTCGCCGGCGGCGCGGTCGGCTTCTTCGGCTACGACCTGGTCCGCACGGTCGAGCCGCTCGGCGAGCCCAACCCCGACCCGCTCGGCCTGCCGGACATGGCGCTGATGGTCACCGACGTGATGCTCGTCTTCGACCACCTGCGCCACGAGCTGACGATTCTCGCCTGCGCCTTCGCCGAGGAGGACGGCGGCATCGACGCCGCCTACGCTCGCGCCGCCGAGACGATCGCCGAGGTGCGCGGGCTGCTGCGCGGCGCCGTCCCCGTCCCGGAGAGCCCGGCAATCGCCGAGCCGCCGCGCTTCGTCTCCAACATGGAGCGCGAGGAGTTTGAGGCGGCGGTCGCGCGGATCGTCGAGTACGTCCACGCCGGCGACGCCTTCCAGGTCGTCCCCTCGCAGCGCTTCTCCGCGCCGGCGCCGGTCGAGGCCTTCTCGGTCTATCGCGGCCTGCGCGCGGTCAATCCCTCCCCCTACATGTACTTCCTCGAGTTCGGCGACTTCCAGATCGCCGGCGCCTCGCCGGAGCCGCTGGTCAAGGTGACCGGCAACAGGGTCGAGACACGGCCGATCGCCGGCACCTACCCGCGCGGCGCCAACGAGGACGAGGATCGCCGCCTCGCCGAACGGCTCGTCAACGACCCCAAGGAGCGCGCCGAGCACGTGATGCTGGTCGACCTCGGGCGCAACGACCTCGGCCGCGTCTGCGAGTACGGCAGTGTCAGCGTCGACGAGCTGATGGTGGTCGAGACCTACTCGCACGTCCTCCACATCGTCAGCCAGGTCTCGGGGACGCTGCGCGAGGGAGTGAGCGCGATGGACGTGCTGCGCTCGGCGCTGCCCGCCGGCACCCTTTCGGGGGCGCCGAAGGTCCGCGCGATGCAGATCATCGATGAGCTGGAGCCGGTAAAGCGCTGCTCCTACGGCGGTGCGATCGGCTACCTCTCCTGGAACGGCGACCTCGACACCGCGATCCACATCCGCACCGTCGTCGTCAAGGACGGGCAGGTCCACGTGCAGGCGGGCGGCGGCACCGTAGCCGACGCCGTGCCGGCCTACGAGTACAACGAGTCGGTCAACAAGGCCAAGGCGGTCTTCCGCGCCGTCGAGCTGGCCTGCGAGCAGCCGGATTGGGCGTAGCGATGAAGGTCCTGGTGATCGACAACTACGACAGCTTCACCTATAACCTCGTCCAGTACCTGGGCGAGCTGGGGGCGGAGGTCGAGGTGGTTCGCAACGACGTGGAGACGGTGGAGGAGATGCTGGCGCGCGAGCCCGACCGCCTCGTCGTCTCCCCAGGCCCCTGCACCCCCGCCGAGGCGGGCACCTCGGTCGAGGCGATCCGCGCCTTCGCCGAAGCCGGCACCCCGGTGCTGGGCGTCTGCCTCGGCCACCAGTCGCTGGTCGAGGCGTTCGGCGGCCGCGTCGTCGTCGGCGACCCGATCCACGGCAAGGACGCTGAGGTTACACACGACGGCAAGAAGATCTATGAGGGCCTGCCGAGCCCGCTGGTCGCCGGCCGCTACCACTCGCTGATCGCCGACCCGGACCTGCCGGACGAGCTGGAGCTGACCGCCAGCTTCGACGGTGTGGTGATGGGGGTGCGCCACCGCGAGCTGCCCGCCGAGGGCGTCCAGTTCCACCCCGAGTCGGTGCTCACCCCGCAGGGCAAGCACCTGCTGGAGAACTTCCTTGCCTAACGAGGTCCTCACCAGGGCGATTGACGCTGTCTGCCGCGGCGACCACCTGACCGCCGACCATGCCGCCGCGGTCCTCGCCGAGATCATGGAGGGACGCTCCAGCGAGGTGCAGACCGCCGCCTTCCTGATCGCTCTGCGGGCAAAGGGGGAGACGGTGCCGGAGCTGGTCGGCCTGGTCCGCACGATGCGATCGCTAGCCGCTCACGTCACCGCGAGCCGCCCCGACCTGGTCGACACGGCCGGGACCGGGGGAGGCCCCTCGACCTTCAACGTCTCGACCACCGCGGCCCTGGTCGCCGCCGGCGCCGGCTGCGCGGTCGCCAAGCACGGCAACCGCTCCTACACCAGTCGCTGCGGCTCCGCCGACCTGCTGGAGGCGCTCGGCGTCAACATCGACCTCGACCCCGAGGGGGTGGCGCGTTGCATCGACGAGGTCGGGTTCGGCTTCATGTTCGCTCCCCGCCACCACGCGGCGATGGCCCACGTCATCCCGGTTCGCAAGGAGCTGGCTGTGCGGACGATTTTCAACTTCCTCGGGTCGCTGACCAACCCGGCAGGCGCCGAGCGCCAGCTGCTCGGCGTCGCCGACCGCCATTACCAGGAGACGATCGCCGAGGCGCTGGTCTCTCTGGGCAGCGTGCGGGCGATGGTCGTCACGGCCGAGGACGGCGTCGACGAGCTCTCAATCTCGGCGCGGACGCGGGTGATCGAGGTCGCCGACGGCGGCACCAGGGAGTGGTTCGTCGAGCCGGGCGAGTTCGGTCTGGCCGAGGCTGAGCTGGACGAGGTCGCCGGCGGCAGCCCCGAGGAGAATGCCGCCGCCACACGAGCGGTTTTGGCGGGCGAGCGCGGCCCGCGTCGAGACTTGGCCCTGCTCAACGCCGGCGCGGCGATCTACGTGGGTGGCCTCGCCGCCGGGCTCGAAGACGGCATCGGCAAGGCTGCCCAGGCGATCGACTCCGGCGCCGCCCGCAAGGTCCTCGACAGCCTGATTGCAGCAACCACCGCGCCGGCCGTCTAGGCTCTGAACCCTCAAGTGGGAATGATCGAGCAGCTCATCTCCGCGGCCCGGGAAGGGGTGGACGACCGTCGCCGCCAGGTCCCGCTGGCCGACCTCGAATCCCGGCTCCACGTTCGCGGCGAGGATCGCCCCTTCAGCGAGGCCCTCGTGCGCCCCGGGCTGTCGCTGATCGCCGAGTTCAAGCGGCGCTCGCCGAGCGCCGGCGACATCTCGACCACGGCGACGATCGCCGACCAGGTCTGCGCCTATGAGCGGGGTGGCGCCGCGGCGCTCTCGGTCCTCACCGACGCGCCTCATTTCGGTGGCTCGCTCGAGGACCTGCGCGCCGCCCGCGCCGCCTGTGACCTGCCGATCCTCCGCAAGGACTTCGTCGTCGATCCCTACCAGCTCTACGAGGCGGCGGTGAACGGCGCCGACGCGGTCCTGCTGATCGTTCGCGCGCTCGACGACCGGGAGCTGCGGGAGATGTACGACGTCGCGCGCGGGCTCGACCTCGACTGCCTGGTCGAGGTCCACGACGCCGCCGAGCTGGAGCGGGCGCTGGAGCTCGACGCCGACGTGATCGGGATCAACAACCGCAACCTCGACGAGGGCACTGTCGACGTCGCCACCACTTACGAGCTGATGCCCGACGTGCCGGCCGGCAAGACGGTCGTCGCCGAGAGCGGCATCTCGGCGCGGTCCGAGCTCGAGGAGCTGGAGCGGGTCGGCGTCGACGCGGTGCTGATCGGCGAGGCGCTGATGGGCGCCGAGGACCCCGAGGCCAAGGCGCGGGAGCTGACCCAAATTTAGGAATTCTTTGGGGTCGGTTTAGGGCCTCCTGAGCGGCGGGACGGATCATCGTTCCCGATGCGTCGCGCACGAAACTTCTTTCGCAGGCCGTTCGGCTCGGCCCTCCTGGGGGGCGCCGTGGTCGGCCTCTTCGGCTGGGTGGCGATCGCCGCCGGTTGGATCGACGCCCAGGCCGCCTCGACGACGACGGTGGCGGCGCCGCTCGCGGCCCCGGTGGTCGACCATAGCGGCGGCGACGCCAACGTCGTCAACCAGATCTACCGCCACGACGGGCAGGGGGTCGCCTTCATCGAGGCCGACCAGCCCTCCCGGGCGCCTTCCCCGTTCGATCCCTTCGGCCAGTCCCAGGGCGGGGGCACCGCGACCGGATCCGGGTTCGTGATCGACACCGACGGCCACATCCTCACCAACAACCACGTGGTCTCGGGCGCGACCCGGATCCAGGTCAAGCTCGGCTCCTCCGACGCCACCCACACCGCGCGGGTGATCGGCGCCGATCCCGCCACCGACCTCGCCCTACTCAAGGTGGATGCGCCCGCCGACCAGCTCCACCCGCTGTCGCTCGGCCGCTCCTCCCAACTTCAGGTCGGCGACCCGGTGGTCGCGATCGGCAACCCGTTCGGCCTCGATCGCACCGTGACCAGCGGCATCGTCTCGGCGCTGCAGCGCCAGATCCAGGCGCCCAACGGCTTCTCGATCTCGAACGTGATCCAGACCGACGCGGCGATCAACCCCGGCAACTCCGGCGGCCCGTTGATCGACGCCTCCGGCAACGTGGTCGGGATCAACTCCCAGATCGAGACCGGGGGCAGTGGCAGCGGCAACGTCGGCATCGGCTTCGCGATTCCGATCGACACGGCGCGCGCCGAGATCAGCCAGCTGGAGACCAGCGGCAAGGTCCAGCACGCCTACCTCGGGATCAGCGGCGCCAACATCACCCCCGACCTGGCTCGTGCGGTTAACCTTCCCGTCAAGCAGGGGGCGCTGGTCCAGGACGTCGTCAAGGGCGGGCCGGCCGACAAGGCGGGGATCCAGGGCGGCAACACCGCCGCGACGATCGGCGGCGCCAACTTCAGCCTCGGTGGCGACATCATCACCAAGGTCGACGGCAAGACGATCACTTCGATGGACGACGTGGTCAACCTCGTCAACGTGGCCAAGCCGGGCGACACGCTCGATGTCACCGTGCTGCGCGGGAGGTCGACGAAGAGCTTCACGGTGACGCTCGGCGAGCGGCCGGCGTCGGTGCACGGGTCGCAGCAGAGCTCGACCGGGCCCTTCGGCCAGTAGCCGCAGCCCCGCGCCCCTTTACCCTGGGGGCATGCGGGTCAAGATCTGCGGGATCACCAACATGGACGACGCCGCCGAGGCAGTGCGCCTCGGCGCCTGGGCGATCGGGCTTGTGCACTTCCACGGCAGCCCGCGGCGCTGCGAGCCCGCGGCCGCCGCCGCGATCGGCGCCGCCTTTCGGCGCAAGTGCGAGGTCGTCGGCGTCTTCGTCAACCCCGAACTGGAGGAGGTCGACAGGGCGGTCGAGAACGCCGGGCTGACGATGGTGCAGCTGAACGGGGCCGAGGGCCAGGCGTTCTGCGCCGAGGTGGCGCGACGGACCGGCGCCAAGGTGATCAAGGCGATCCACGTCGCCAGCGCCGCCGACATCCACGGGGCCGAGGCCTACCGCACCGACTTCCACCTCTTCGACCGCCGCGGCAAGGGCCTCTGGGGCGGGACGGGAGAGAGCTTCGACTGGGGGCTGCTGGCCGATCGCCGCTCGCTGGTGCCGACCATCGTCGCCGGCGGCCTGCGCCCCGACAACGTCGCCGAGGCGATCGCGGTCACGCATCCCCACGCGGTCGACGTCGCCAGCGGGGTCGAGGCCGAGCCCGGCCGCAAGGACCACGCGTTGATGGAGGCCTTCTTCGAGAACGCGAAGGCCGCTAGCGTCCCGTCCCCATGAGCGCCGTCGAAGAGCGATTCGGCCCCTACGGAGGCCGCTACGTCCCCGAGACGCTGATCGCGGCGCTCGACGAGCTGACCGCGGCCTGGGCGCAGGCGCGCGAGGACGCCGGCTTCAACGAGCGCCTGCGGTTGCTCCATCGCGACTTCATCGGCCGCCCGACGCCGCTCTACCTCGCCGAGCGGCTTTCGGAGCGCGCCGACCGCCGTGTCTACCTGAAGCGCGAGGACCTCGCTCACACCGGCGCCCACAAGATCAACAACGCGATCGGCCAGGCACTGCTCGCCCAACGGATGGGCAAGCGGCGGGTGATCGCCGAGACCGGCGCGGGACAGCACGGCGTCGCCACCGCGACGGCCTGCGCCCTGCTCGACCTCGAATGCGTCGTCTACATGGGCTCCGAGGACATGCGCCGTCAGCGGCCGAACGTCGAGCGGATGGAGTTGCTCGGCGCCGAGGTCGTCCCGGTCGAGGCGGGCATGCGCACCCTCAAGGAGGCGAGCAGCGCCGCGATCCGCGACTGGGTCGCAAGCGTCGAGACGACCCACTACATAATCGGCTCCGCGGTCGGGCCGGCGCCGTTCCCGGCCCTGGTCCGCGACCTGCAGCGGGTAATCGGCGACGAGGCGCGCGAGCAGGCGCTGGCCGCCGAGGGCGTCCTGCCGGCGCGGGTGATCGCCTGCGTCGGCGGCGGCTCCAACTCGATCGGGATCTTCACCCCTTTCATAGGGGACGCGGAGGTGGCGCTGATCGGGGTCGAGGCGGCGGGCGAGGGCCTGGACACCGATCGTCACGGCGCCTCGCTGGAGGCCGGCCGCACTGGTGTCCTGCACGGCTCGCTCTCCTCCGTGCTCGCCGACGAGGACGGTCAGATCCTCGAGGCCCACTCGATCTCGGCGGGCCTCGACTACCCCGGCGTCGGGCCCGAGCACGCCTACCTGCGCGACACCGGCCGTGCCGACTACTTCGCGGTTACCGACGCCCAGGCGCTGGCCGCCTTCGGCGAGCTGACCCGCCTGGAGGGGATCATCCCCGCCCTGGAGTCCTCCCACGCGATCGCCTGGCTGCTGGAGAACGGCGGGGGAGAGGGCTACGACGTGCTCTGTCTAAGCGGGCGCGGCGACAAGGACTTGGCGGAAGTCCTGGCCCAATGAGGATCGCCGCAGCCTTCGAGGCGGCCCGGGGCGAGGGCCGCGCCGCTCTGATGCCCTACATGATGGCCGGCTTTCCCGACCACGAGTCCTCGCTGGCGGTCGCCGCCGCCTACGCGGACGCGGGCGCCGATCTGATCGAGCTCGGCGTCCCCTTCTCCGATCCGCTTGCCGACGGTCCGACCATCCACGCCGCCGCGACGGCGGCGCTGGCGGCGGGCGCGACGCTGGCCTCCGCGCTGGAGGTCTGCGAGTCGGTGTCGAGCCGGCTGCCGGTCGTCTTCATGGTCTACGCGAACATGGTCCTCGCCCACGGCGGCGTGGCCGAGTTCGCCCGCCGGGCCGCCGAGGCCGGCGCCGCGGGGGCGATCGTCCCGGACCTGCCGCTCGGCGAGGCCGAGGAGGTGCGCGCCGCCTTCGCCGAGGCCGGGCTGGCGCTCGTGCCCCTGGTCGCGCCGACCACCCCGCCCGAGCGCCGCGCCGCGATCTGCGCGGCGGCCGAGGGCTTCGTCTACGTCGTCTCCACGGTGGGGACGACCGGCGAGCGCGACGAGTTGCCCCCGGGGCTCGCCGAGCTGGTCGCCGCGACCAGGGCCGACTCCGACGTCCCGGTGGCGGTTGGCTTTGGGATCGGCAACCCCCGCCAGGCCGCTCAGGTGGGGGAGGTCGCCGACGGAGTGATCATCGGCAGCCGCCTGGTCCGCGCCGCCGGTGAGGCCGGCTCACCCGAGTCCGCGGCGGAGGCGGTCGGCGCCTTCCTGCGCGAGACGCGCGACGCCCTGGTCACCAGTTAGGATCAACGCCGCATGGGACTTGCAGTCAGCCTATTCCTGGCGCTCGCCACGACGACTGTCGTCTACGCTGCTCTCGGGCAGGGCGGCGGAGTCGCCGGCCTGGTCTTCTTCGGCATCCTGCTGATTGGCGCGACGATCCGCGTCTTCCGGCCCAGTCCCTGACGCAGCGCCCGGTTTCGCGCCGTCCGACCGGGTGTTCTGCTGGACCTCAGTTGAAGAAACGCTTGGCGATCTCGAGCACCCCGAGATCGACCTCCT
Source organism: uncultured Solirubrobacterales bacterium (assembly GCA_963702055.1). Lineage (GTDB taxonomy): Bacteria > Actinomycetota > Thermoleophilia > Solirubrobacterales > 70-9 > CAWINX01. The sequence continues at coordinate 259,531 of OY969702.1, forward strand.
TGACCTTGGTCGCCTCCTCCAACGGCACGGCGATCAGCTCCGTCCCGCGCACTGCCGCCATCTTCCCGAACTGCCCCTCTTTTGCAAGTCGGTAGGCGTGCGACCCGTAGCGCGTCGCCAGCACCCGGTCGGTCGCGGTGGGAGTGCCGCCCCGCTGGACGTGGCCGAGCACCGTCACCCGGGTCTCGTAGCCGGTCCTTGTCTCCAGCTCGGCGCCAAGCGCGGCGCCGATCCCGCCGAGCCGCGGGTAGCCGTACTCGTCGGTGTCTTTGATCGGCTGGATCAGTCGCTCTTCGCCGCTCGCGAAGGCCAGCTTCGCGCCCTCGGCGACGACGACGATCGAGAAGTCCTTGCCGCGCTCGTGACGGCGCAGGATGCCGGCCGCGACGTCTTCCACCGTGGTGATCGTCTCGGGAATGACGATGCCGTCGGCGCCGCCCGCAAGGCCCGCGTAGACGGCGATCCAGCCGGTGTTGCGCCCCATCACCTCGACCACCATCACCCGGTCGTGGGACTGGGCGGTGGTGTGGAGGCGGTCGATCGCGTCGGTGGCGATCTGGACCGCGGTGTCGAAGCCGAAGGTGAAGTCGGTGCCGCCGACGTCGTTGTCGATCGTCTTCGGCACGCCGATCAGCGGCAGCCCATGCTCGGTGTGCAGGCGCTGGGTGATCTCCATCGTGTGCTCGCCGCCGATCGCGACCACGGCGTCGAGGCCCTCCCCTTCACACGCCTGGGTGACTCGCTCCACGGCGCCCTCGCGGATAGGCTCGAAGCTCGAGGTGCTGAGGATCGTTCCGCCGAGGTGGAGGATCCCGGAGACCGTGCGCATGTCGAGCGGCACGAAGTCCCGCTCCGCCAGGCCGAGGTAGCCGCGGCGGATGCCCACCGCCTCGTCGCCCAGCTCCATCGCCGAGCGGGCGACGGCTCGGATCGCCGCGTTGAGCCCGGGGCAGTCACCGCCAGCTGTCAGCACGCCGATCTTCATCCGGGCCGAGTCTATGATCGCGGCTCGTGCGCCGCGCCCTCGCCCTCTCGCTCGCCGTCGTGCTGCTCGCCGCGGCAGCCGGATGCGGCGGGGAGGGGGTGTCGAACGGGGCGATCGTTTCGGCCTACGTCGTATCTCCGCTCTGCCCCGGCGCCAAGCGGGAGCTGGCCCGAGCCGGAGGCCGCGCCGGCTCTATCCACGTCCGCGTCGTCTGCCTGCCGAGCCCGTTGAACGGCGCCAGGCTGGACCTGGCGGAAGTCGGCTCCAACGCCCGCCGCGCCACCGAGGACTCGACCTCGGTCGCCTATCTCGCCCCTCCCGATCGAGCTGCCCGTTTCGCCACCCCGATTCTCGACGCCGCCGATGTCGCTTCGCTCTACAACAGCTCCGGCGCGGCCGCAATGGAGCGTTTGCGCAAGGCGATCCGGCGGGCCGGCGCCTCCGGCAGCCTACGGGCATCGGTCTACGACGTCCTGCGCGGAACTTAGAGCAGGTCGTCCAGGGCCTCGTCCAGGTCGGGATGCCTGAACTCGTACCCAAGGTCGAGTGCCCGCCGCGGCACGACCCGCTGTCCGCCGCGCAGAACCTGGCCGAACTCGCGGCCGAATTTCAAGTCGAGCGCGAAGCCGGGGATGGGGAGGACGGCGGGGCGCCCGAGAGCGCGACCCAGCGCCTTGGACAGCGCGGCGTTGGTGACCGGGTTTGGCGCGGTGGCGTTGATCGTGCCGCTCACCTTCTCCTCATCAAGCGCCCAGAGCAGGATCCCGACCTCGTCATCGACGTGGATCCAGGACATGTACTGGCGGCCGCCGGCGATCGGGCCGCCGACGCCGAGCTTGAACGGGGGTAGCATCTCCTTCAGCAGCCCGCCGCGCGGGTCGAGGACGTGGCCGGTGCGGACGATCACCACCCGCACGCCGGCGCGCCCGGCCTCGTGGGTGGCCTTCTCCCACTCGCGGACCACCTCGGCGTCGAATCCGCCGCCGGATTCCGCCGACTCGTCGACGATCGCCTCGCCGCGATCTCCGTAGAAGCCGATCGCGGACCCGCTGACCAGCACCCGGGGCTTGCGCTTCAGTGTCGCGATCGCCTGTACGAGGTTGCGGGTGCCGATCCGCCGGCTCTCCATGATCCGCCGCTTCGACTCCTCGGTCCAGCGCTGGTCGATCTTCTCGCCGAGCAGGTTGACAACCCCGTCGACGTTCTCGAAGGCCTCGGCGGGCGGGCGCTCCAAGGTCGGCTCCCAGGGATACCAGGTGACGCCGGGGTTGGTGCGGCGGGCCGCTTGCGGGTCGCGGGTGAGGCCGATCACCTGGTCGCCCCTCACCAGCAGCGAGTCGCAGAGCGCCGACCCGATGAACCCGCTGGCTCCGGTGACGAGGACTCGCACAGCTAGGTTGCGACTTCCACCGTGGAGAAGGTACCCGTCTCGGTGTTGAAGCGGGCGATCCCGGCGCGCTTGGCTTCCTCGACCACCGCCGCGGCGACCGCCGGGGCGACGTCGCGGTTAAAGACGCTGGGGATGATGTAGTCCTCGGAGAGGTCCTCCTCGGTGACGGTCTCGGCGATTCCCTGAGCCGCGGCGAGCTTCATCTCCTCGGTGATCCGCGGGGCGCCGGCGTCGAGGGCGCCGCGGAAGATCCCCGGGAAGCAGAGCACGTTGTTGATCTGGTTCGGGTAGTCGGAGCGGCCGGTGGCCATGATCCGCACGTGGGGGGCGGCGTCCTCGGGCATCACCTCGGGATTTGGGTTGGCCATCGCGAAGACGATCGCGTCGTCGTTCATCTTCCCCAGCGCCTCCGGGGGGATGATTCCCGGCCCGGAGAGGCCGATGAAGAGGTCCATGCCCTCGATCGCGTCGGCGGGTTGTCCCGCGACGTGGTCGGGGTTGGAGTTCTCCGCGTACCAGCGCTTGATCCCGCTCATCTCGCCGGACTGGTAGTCCTCGCGCTCGGTGGAGAGGGCGCCCTGGCGGTCACAGCCGACGATGTGGGTGACGCCGGAGGCGAGCATCATCTTGCTCACGGCAACCCCGGCCGCGCCGAGCCCGACCACCATCACGCGCAGGTCCTCGATCGGCTTGCCGGTGATCTTCAGCGCGTTGAAGAGCGCCGCCATCGTGACCACGGCGGTGCCGTGCTGGTCGTCGTGGAAGACCGGGATGTCGATCGACTCCTTCAGCCGCTCCTCGATCTCGAAGCAGCGCGGGGCGGAGATGTCCTCGAGGTTGATACCGCCGAAGGTGGGGGCGATCAGCTCCACCGCCTTGACGATCTCGTCGGCATCCTGGGTGTCGAGGCAGATCGGGAAGGCGTCGACGTCGGCGAACTCCTTGAACAGCATCGCCTTGCCCTCCATCACCGGCATCGCCGCCTCGGGGCCGATGTTGCCCAGGCCCAGCACGGCGCTGCCGTCGGAGACCACCGCGACCATGTTCTTCTTGATCGTGTACTCGAAGGCCTTGGCCCGGTCGTCGTGGATGTCCTGGCAGACCCGGGCGACGCCGGGGGTGTAGGCCATCGAGAGGTCGTCGCGGGTCTTCAGCGGGTACTTGTTGTGGATCTCGATCTTGCCGCCGCGGTGCATCTGCATCGTGCGGTCGACGTAGTCGAGGACCTTGGCGCCCCGGGTCGAGCCGATCCCCCGCAGAATCCGCTCCCAGTGCTCGCGATCCTGGGCGTCGATCGTGAACTCGCGCACCCGCTTGCCCTCGCCGCCGGCGCCGGGCACCAGGTCGACGCCCTGTAGTTGCCCGCCGGCTTCGGCGATCGCCGCGGTCAATTTGCCCAGGGGCTCCTGCCGCGCGTCGAGCTCGACCCGGATCGTGACGCTGTATTGAGCGCTGACCGCCATGGACGGCTATCGAATCAGATTCGGGGCGCGCGTCACTCCTGCGTGCTGATCCAGACCTTTGCCGCGTCCAGCTCGGCGAGCTCGAACACCTTGACCTTGGCGGGGATCAGGAACCCGAATCCCTTCACCAGCCGCCGGTAGGCGTCGTGGTCGGTCACCACCGCGATGCGCTCCCACGAGAAGAGGTGTTCCATCCCGATTTTCGTGTCGTCCCAGATGGCCGCCATGGCGTAGCCGTCGAACTCCGAGCCCAGGAGGTAGAGCAGGCGCACCTTGTCGTTGCTCTCCAGATGCCGCTCGACCGCCGGGATCAGCACCTGCTCGTAATCCTCGCCGGTCACCTCGCCCCTGGCCTCGATGCCAAGCACGTTGTCCGGAAGATCCGGAATCAAATCGATCATCGTGCCCTCCACTCGCTCGCTTGCCAGTAGGAGCCTAGGGCGACGGCCCGGCCAGCGCCAGCAACCCCGCCATGGCCAGATCCCGATCCATCCGCTCGCCCCGTCGGTGGAAGGCAAGCGCGCCTGACAGCCCTGATCGCGGGCATCCAGGGCGCGTCTGAGCGACGGCGGGATCGCACGCGTCTTGCGCCCGACGTCAAGCGTGCCCTTCGGGCCGTTGAGCATGGGCACCAGCGAGGCGTCGCAGGACAGCCGCCGCGCGGTCTCGGCGCTGATCGCCGGGCCATCGTCGAGTCCGCAGCAAGCGTTGGCGCCATCCCCGGACAGTGCCGCGGCGTCAACGTGTACGACCACTTGGTAGCGCTCTCCGGCAGGCCGCACGTCTGGATCGTTGGCCAAAGCGCTGTCGGCGAGCAGCATCAGCACGTCGGCGTTGTTGACTGGCTGGCTTACGTGTTCGGAGTGTTTGCGGATGGCTGCCCCCCCGGCCTCCAGCGCCTTGAGGAACGTGGCCCCGTCTTCAGGCGAAAGTCGCCCGCGCATGCAGAGGCAGCCATCCTCATCCCAGCAGTGAGAGAGGAACCGTTCGCGATGCAACGCCTCCGCGCTCTCCCGCGACACCGCTCGTCGATAACCGCGCACCAGCCGCTCCAACTGCGCGGCGGTGACAAACCGAGCCATTTCGACCAGCTCCACCTCCTGCTCGGGAGTGGCGATCCGCGTGATCGCGCGCACCTTGGAATAGCTCAGCTCGCCCCTACCGAACTTCTCCCTAATCAGGGGGAGGTCGCGAAGCGACCGCGCAACCCGCACATGCTCACGCGCGGAGCGCCGATCCATCGAGCACCGCCAGGCCACCCATGCCCGCAGGAGTGAAACCCCCAAGCCTCATGCCCATCGCGTCGATCGAACTCCGCGACCAGCTCCAACCAGTGACAGGTAGCCGTCGCGATGTGAGCCGCCAACTCCCCGATCTCCTGCTCGATCCTCTCGGTCGACAACGCTCCCGGCTCTTCGCCAATCCTCGGTTGGACCTTTGCGACCGCCCCTTGGAGATTAGTGTCGGTCGGACCTCTCCTTGTGCCGGCAACGAAACTCAAGGAGGCGTTCTGGTGAGACGACGTTGGGCGCTCGTGCTTTTCGTCCTTTGCAGGAGCGCGGGCGGGGTCTGTCGATGCGCTCGCAACCAGCCGAAAGGAGGCGCGCTACGACGGGCGTGCCGGCGGCCTGTAACCTGGTCCGCCATGGGGAGCCCCCCTCCCGAACAAGGTCAGCGCAAGTCCCGGTGGCAGCCTCCGTCCGATTCGGACCTGACCGGCATCCCCCTGGTTGTGGGCGTGGCCCTGGCAGTTCTCGCCATTTTGGCGGCGTTCATCTTCATCGGTTGGTTCGGACTAATCGTGCTGGTTGTCGTCTTGCTCGCCGCCCTTGGGCTCAGCTATCGTGTCATTACCGCTTCAGACACCGAAGACTAGGAATTCGCCAGGAGGCTGGCGGGTCGAGTGCGTTCGCGGCGCTCCCGCTCAGCGAGAAACGTGGGCGCGTGCTGCCTTGGCCGACGCTGGGAAACCCAGGCGGCCAAGTAGCTCCTCAAGGGTGTTCGCGGAAAGGTTGGCGAAGGCCATCGCGCGCGCCACGGCATCGATGGCGGCCAGTTCGTCCGGCGACAGCTGATCGCCTGCGCAGGCAGCTAGGTCGGCGGCAATCGGCTCACGAAAGCGTGCTTCGGCGAGCGCCGCCGCATAGGCCACGGCCGCGCGGCTGCGTTTGTCGAGGACCTCCAGATCACCCAAGTCGATTGCCTGCAGGTCGTCAGCGGTGACACCCGCGCGGCCCGCCCAGCGCTCGTGCACGAAGGTGCAGCCGCGACAGGAGTTGACGCGGCTGACGGCAACCATGATCCGCTCCCGCAGGGCTGGATCGAGGCCGTCGCGAGAATAGGCGGTGGCGAGGGGACGAGCCCGCCGCGCGACACCGACAACGTCGCGGATGACCTCGCCCGGTGACACGAACGTGCGGGGAGATCGACGCGGAACGGACATGGCCAGACAGTAGCGGCCAACGCTCTCGGGCCCGCTGTTCTCGCTAGAGGTAGACGGCCTCTGTGATCGACGCTCCGCCGCCCGGCCTATGATCGCGGCCGATGGCCGCCGCGGAAGCCAAGCAGGAGGACGGGCCCCCCGAACTCTTTCTGCTCGACGGCAACTCGCTTGCCTACCGGGCCTATTTTGCGCTGCCGGAGTCGATTGCGACCAGCGACGGGCGGCCGACGAATGCGATCTATGGGCTCGCCTCGATGCTGGTGAAAATCATCGACGAGCACCGGCCGGCCGGCGTGGTGGTCGCCTGGGACGCGGGGATGTCGGGGCGAGAGGTCGCCTACAAGGACTACAAGGCGGGGCGGCCGCCGCGGCCCGACCTGCTGCGTGAGCAGTGGCCAAATCTGATGCCGCTGGTCGAGGCCTTCGGCTACACGAACGTCAAGGTCGAGGGCTACGAGGCCGACGACGTGATCGCCTCGCTGGCGCGGCGGGCGCAGGAAGCGGGGATCCCGACGATGGTCGTCTCCGGCGACCGCGACGTCTACCAGATGGTCGGCGACGGGATCCGGGTGATGAGCACCTCGCGGGGCATCACCGAAACCAAGGTCTACGACCGCGACACGGTGGTCGAACGCTATGGCGTTCCGCCGGAGCTGATCACCGACCTGATGGGCCTGCGCGGCGACACCTCCGACAACATCCCCGGCGTACCGGGGATCGGCGAGAAAACGGCGACCCAGCTGCTGCAGAAATTCGGCTCGCTGGAGGACGTGCTCGCCAACGTCGACGAGGTTTCCGGCGCCAAACGCAAGCAGAACCTGGTCGAGCACGCCGATGACGCCCGCATCTCCAAGCAGCTGGCCACCCTCCAGTGCGACATCGAAACGGGTGTCGACCTCGAGGCTGTAATGGGGGCGACCCCCGACCGCGGCGCCCTGCGCGAGTTCATGCGCGAGTTCGAGCTGCGGGCCGTGCTCGAACGGCTGGAGGAGGCGCTGGGCGGAGAGGAGGAGGTGCCCGGCCGCGCAGTCGAGACCGAGCTCGAGGTCGAGGTGGTAGAGGGGACGCCGGCCGATCTCGCCGAGGGGCCCGCCGCGCTGGCGATCGTCGGCGACCGCTGGGCGGCCGCCGACGGCGGGCGTGTCGTCACCGGAGAGTCGACGCTGGACGAGCTTTCCGTCGCGTTGGCGGGACGCCCGCTCGTCGCCCACGACGCCAAGTCGCTGGGCGGCGGCCGCCACGGGCTGCTCGCCGCGGCGGCGCGCGAGGGCGTCGAGTTGAGCCTCGATCACGACACGATGCTCGCCGCCTACCTGCTCGAGCCTCAGCGCCGCACCTACGAGTTGACCGAGCTCGCCGCCGACGCCGGGATCGGGATCGCTTCGTCCCCCGCGCAGAGCGAGCAACCCGACGACGGCCAGCTCTCACTCGGCGAGGAGGGCGAGGCCGGCCTCGACCCGGCGGAAGAGGCCCGGCTGGTGGCCGGGTTGGCCGACGTCCAGCGCCCGCGAATCCAGGAGTTTGAGCTCGAGCCCCTGCTCCGCGACATCGAGCTGCCGCTCGTCCACGTGCTGGCGGCGATGGAGCGCGAGGGACTGAAGCTCGACGCCGAGCGGCTCGCCGAGGTCGGCGCCGGCTTCGGGGAGCGGATCGCGACGCTCGAAAAGGAGATCTACGAGCTGGCCGAGGAGGAGTTCACGATCGGCTCGCCCCAGCAGGTTGGCCACATCCTCTTCGAGAAGCTCGGCCTGACCCGCAAGCGCCGCGGCAAAACCGGCTACTCGACCGATGCGCGCGTGCTCACTCAGATCCGCGACGAGCACCCGATCGTCGAGAAGATCGAGTCCTGGCGCGAGCTGACCAAGCTGAAGAACACCTACCTCGACTCGCTGCCCGACCTGATCGACCCCGAGACCGGCCGCGTCCACACCACCTTCAACCAGACCACGGCGGCGACCGGTCGCCTCTCCAGCACCAACCCCAACCTCCAGAACATCCCGATCCGCACCGAGGTCGGCCGCCCGGTGCGGGCCTGCTTCGTCGCCGAACGCGGCGCCCGCCTGCTCTCCGCCGACTACAGCCAGGTCGAGCTGCGGGTACTCGCCCACGTCGCCGACGAGGAGGTGCTGAAAGAGATCTTTCGGGCCGGCGACGACGTCCACGCCGCGACCGCGGCCGAGGTCTTCAACATCTCCCGCGAGGAGGTCGACATCGGTCAGCGCTCGAAGGCGAAGATGGTCAACTTCGGGATCGTCTACGGGCTGACCGGGTTCGGTCTCGCCGACCGCCTCAACATCCCCCGCAAGGAGGGCGAGGAGTTCGTCGCCCGCTACCTGGAGCGCTTCCCCGCGGTGCGCGCCTTCCGCGAGCAGATCGTCGAGCAGGCTCAGGCCGAGGGCTACGTGGCGACCCTGATGGGGCGCCGTCGGGCGATCCCCGAGCTGCGCTCCGGCAACCCCAACACGCGCAAACTCGGCGAGCGGCTCGCGGTCAACACGGTGATCCAGGGGACCGCGGCCGACATCATCAAGGTCGCGATGATTCGCGCCTACCGGGCGCTGGCCGAGGCGGGGATGAAGACCCGGCTCGTCCTGCAGATCCACGACGAGTTGCTCTTCGAGGGACCGCCGGGGGAGATGGACGATGCGGTCGAGCTGGTGCGGCGCGAAATGTGCGCCGCGTTCCAGCTCGACCCGCCGCTCGAGGTCGACATCGGCATCGGCACGGACTGGCTCGATGCCAAGTGACCTCTGCCTATTTACCGAGCGCCACCAGGGTGAAGTAGGCCTTGCCGCCGACGATCACCAGCTCGGCCCCCTTGACCACGGCGCCCTCGACGAGGTCGTCAGTGGTGCATAGGTTGGCCGCGTGATCGGCGCCCTGGCCGGGGTCCTCGCTGGAGCCCGGAGGCGTGCCGTCGTGGCCGGGGGAATCCGGGCGCGGGCCCGCATTGCTGGCGCTGGCGCCCTGGTCGCCGGACGAGTCGTCGGCGCTGTTGTCGCAGCCGCCGCCGCAGCGGATGTGGGTCCGCTCGGTGACCAGCCCGCTGACCGTGTCGCCGCCGTCGAGGCCGATCACGAGTTTGCCGGTGTCGGCGTCGAAGGAGACGATCGTCCCGACCGACCCGTCGGCGCTTGACAGATGACGGTTGCGCCGGTGACGCCGATGGTGACGACGATGATGGTGGCGTTTCCCATGGTGGCCAGAAGCCCGTTGGTGATCGCGCCCGTGATGCGCCGACGCGATGCTTGGCAGCGCCAGCACCATCAGGGCGCTCAACACCGCCGCCAAGACGACCCCCGCGGTTCGTCTGCTCTTCCCGTGAGTCGAGTTCATCTGCTCCTCCTTTGGCAACGACCCAGCCGTGCCGATCGATTGCCCCTACAACCCGAGCGGCGGGCAAAGATCACAACGCAGGGGGCGGCTGTTCGTCGAAGCGGTTGGAGCGGGGGCCGGGCCCGGAGCGTGGGCCCTGTCCGGAGTCCGATCCGGATTCCGAGCCATCGCCGGAGTTCTCGGTGTCGCCTCCGCCGCCGCCCGACCCGTCGGCGCCGCCCCCGGGGCCGTGCCTGCCTCCCGCGGGCCCGCCCTGAGATCCACCGAGATTTTGATCGCCGGACCCCGGCCCCCCGTTCGGTTCGGGGCTGCGCGGTCCGCGACCGTTGCCCCTTGGTCCCGAATGCGTATCCGGAGGCGCCGGTGGGCCTCCCCGAGCGCCCCGGCCATTGCGGCCCAGGCCGTGGGCGTGGCCGCCTTCGAGCGGTGGGACGTCGCGCCCGCTGCGACCGGTCGTCGCCGTCGAGTCGACCCTGCGTCCCCCGGAGAGCGCGCCGGCGCCACGGGGGATCGGAGTTGCGGCATGTTCGCTGCTCGCGGTAGCGCCGCCGCCCCCGGCTCCGTTCGCTCCCGCCGCGGGCGCTGGAGTCGCCGCCTGCGCCGCCCGATTCGCCGAGGCGTGATGCTGGGCCGCGACGCCGGCGCCGATCGAACCGGCCACGACGGCGGTGAGGACGCCGACCTTGAACGCCCCGGCGCCCCCCAGCGAGGCGCCCGCCGCGACCGCGCCGCTTCCGGCGGTCGCCGTGGCAGCGGTCGCTCCTCCGTGGTCGATCAGCGCCTTCAGCAGCGGGATCGGGATCATCAAACCGACGCCGTCGCGCAGCGCCACCCGCGCCCGGTAGATGAATTGACGCGCCGCGCCCCCGGTCACCCCCAGCGTCGCGGCGATCTCTTCATGGCTCAGCCCTTCAAGCTCACGCATCACGATCGCGGCACGCTGCGGCTCGGGCAAAGCTCGCAGTCGCGTCATCAGGTCGGTCACCTCCTCGCGCCGCTCCGCCTCCTCCGCGGCCGAACGCCCGCCCGCGATCGCCTCGTCCAGCTCGTCGGAAGTCGGCGGCCTGTCGCGGAGGTCGTTGAGCGCCGTGTTGCGCACGATCCGGTAGAGCCAGGGACGCAACTCGATCTCCGACTCGTCGCGCCGCAACGCCTGGAAGGCCTTTGAGAAGGCGTCCTGGGTCACGTCTTCGGCGCGCCCGCCGACGATCGCCGCCGCGTAGCGGCGCAGCGGGGAGCCGTAACGTCGGACGATCTCCTCGAACGCGGTCTCGTAGCCGTCGCGGACGAGGTCGACCAGGCGTCGGTCCGGCTGCACCTTCAGCGCCGGAGCGAGGAGGAAGCTTGAAGCGATTCCCTGTGCGGGTGGCGGTGGCATGGCCGGCTGGTCTCTTTAATAGAACACATGACGGTGGCAAAGATCACGGTTGGACTCAAATCCCATGGATAGGGGCGTCGCGGTCCTGCTCACCGCAGCCGCGGGCGGGCTGATCGCCCTGCAGGCGCCGATCAACGCCGGGCTGGGCAAGCAGACGGGCAGCCTGCCGGCTGCGCTGGTCTCCTTTGCGGTCGGCTCCGTCGCCCTGGCCGCGATCGTCCTGCTCAGCGGCAAGGCCGGCGGGCTCAGCTCGACTTTCGATGTCAGCTGGTACTACCTGCTCGGCGGGCTGCTCGGCGCGGTCTACGTCACCAACGCGTTGATCGCCGTCTCGGTGATCGGCGCCGGCGGCGTCGCGGCGGCGACGATCACCGGTCAGCTGACCGCATCGGTCGCGATCGATCGCCTAGGCCTGTTCGGCCTCGACCAGGTCTCGCTCAGCCCCGAGCGCCTCATCGGCGTCGCCCTGCTGCTGGTCGGCACGGTGCTGGTCGTCCGCTGAGCCGGCGAAGTCCGGTGGCGCGATCTGCAGGTAGTGGCCGAAGGACCAGTCGATGAAGCGCTTCCACCCCAGCAGGCGGATCATCGGCCCCAGCAGGCGCGGTGGGATGCGGGGGACAAGCTTCTGTGCCCGCAGCATCCAGCGAAACTTCAACTCGTGGGAGTCGTTGAACTCGGCGTAGCGGGACATTGCCGCCTCGCGGTCCTGGCTTCCCTCGACGACCCCGCGCAGCTCGCGTCCCAGGGCGATCCCGAAGTAGAGCGCCGTCCGGATCCCCTCGGCGCTGAGCGGCAGGCAGTGGCCGGCCGAATCACCGGCGAAGAAGACGCCGCCCTCGGTGGCGCGGCGCAGCTTGTGGGGGATCCAGTTGCCCTGGTAGCGGACCCGGTCGCTACCCAGGTCCTCGGCCAGCAGCTCGGTCGTCTTACGCACGTGAAAGCGCGGGTCGAAGGAGCCGACGCCGATCCGCAGCTCGTCGCGGGCGGGGAACGACCAGCCATAGCCGGCCGGCACGTAGTGCCGGTCGATCCAGATCTCGAGGTCGTCGCCGGACCCCTCCGGGTGGACCTCAAGGCCGCGCGAGAGCGGTGCGTCAGGCGGCTGGTAGCCGTCGCCGGCGCCGAGGACGCGCCGCCAGCCGAGCGCGTCGACGACGAGCGGCGCCGAAAGCACACCGCGGTCGGTCTCGACGTGGATCGAGCCGTCTCCGTTGGCGGCGGCCACGCGGCCGTTCACCTTTGCGGTCTCGAACGCTGCGTCGCACTGCGCCCAGAGCAGCTCGCACAGCTCGCGGTAGTCGAAGGTCGAAAAGGTCCACGGCAGGCGATAGCGGGCGTCGCCGTGAGGGGTGTGCATCAGCAGCGAGTCGAAGCGCTGGCGCTCGGCGCCGATCAGTCCCGTCGTCCGCAGCCACTCGGTCGGGATGCCGCAGGCGGAGGTCTGGCGCTCGCCGATCTCGTAACGGTCGATGACCAGCACCTCGGCCCCCGACCCGGCCAGCTCCCGCGCCACGGCCAGTCCCGCGAAGCTCGCTCCGCAGATCAGCACGTCGCTGGTCCCGTCCAGGGGAGTGCGCTCTTTCCCGCGCTTGGTGGCCCGGATCGGCATCGGCAGCGATTCTGCCATTATTCGCCGCCGTGTCCCCGACCGACGCAACGATCGCCCCTGCGGCTCCCGCCGCCGACGCCCCTGCCGACGCCCCCGCTGTCGGCACCCCCGTGGAGGGCTCGAATGGCCTGCTGCTCCAGGTAAACGGGCACGTCGTTCCCAACTATGCCGCCACGATCGTCTCCTTCGACGAGGGCGACGTGGTCAACGGCAAGGTCGTGCGGATCGACAAGGACGAGGTCCTGGTCGACATCGGCTACAAGTCGGAGGGGGTCATTCCCTCCAACGAGCTCTCGATCCGCAAGTCGGTCGACCCGGCCGAGGAGGTCTCGCTGGGCGAGGAGATCGACGCGCTGGTCCTCACCAAGGAGGACCAGGAGGGGCGACTGATCCTCTCCAAGAAGCGGGCCCGCTTCGAGAAGGCGTGGCGCCGCATCGAGGCCGCCGCCGAGTCGGGCGAGCCGGTCGAGGGCACCGTGATCGAGGTCGTCAAGGGCGGCCTCATTCTCGACCTCGGGGTGCGCGGCTTCCTTCCCGCCTCGCTGGTCGACATCCGCCGCGTCCACAACCTCGACGAGTTCATGAGCCAGACGCTCGAGTGCAAAGTGATCGAGCTGAACCGCAGTCGCAACAACGTCGTGCTCTCGCGCCGCGCCGTCCTCGAGGAGGAGCGCAAGGAGGTCCGCGAGCAGATCCTCGGGAACCTCGCGCCGGGCCAGGTCGTCGAGGGCAAGATCTCCAACATCGTCGACTTCGGCGCCTTCGTCGACCTCGACGGGATCGACGGTCTGATCCACATCTCAGAGCTTTCCTGGAGCCACGTAAACCATCCCTCCGAGGTCGTCGCGATCGGCGACACGGTGCGGATCAAAGTGCTCGACATCGATCGCGACCGCCAGCGGATCTCCCTCGGCCTCAAGCAGACCCAGGAGGACCCGTGGCAGCGCGTGGTCAGCACCCACCGGCCCGGCGACGTGCTGGAGGGCGCGGTGACCAAGGTCGTCGCTTTCGGCGCCTTCGTCGAGATCCTCCCCGGAGTCGAGGGCCTGGTCCACATCTCCGAGCTTGCCGACCACCACGTCGAGAACCCCAGCGAGGTGGTCGAGCCGGGCACGAAGCTCAACGTGAAGATCCTCGAGATCGACGAGGAGCGCCGCCGCCTCTCGCTCAGCATCAAGCAGGTCGAGGATCAGAACATGCCGATGAGCGACCTCGGCGCGCAGCTGGCCGCGGCCGGCGGTGGAGATCAAGGGGATGCTTCAGAGGAATCGACCGCGGGTCCCGACGAGGAGTCGGAGGGGCCTGCGGGCGGGGGCGATGCCTCCGTTCTCGACCCCTCCGACTCCACGCCACCCGCGGAAGATTCGCCTGAGGAATCCGTCGAAGAGCCCACCGTTGTGGCGGAAGCGGAGTCGGTGCCCGAAGTCGCCGAGCAGGACGAAGACGCCGACTCTTAGGGCCCCGTGCCGCTGACGATCGGCCTTACCGGCGGCATCGCGGCGGGGAAGTCTGAGGCTCTGGCGGCGTTCGAGCGACTCGGCGCGGCGATCATCTCCAGCGACGCGGTGGTCCACGAGCTGCTCGACTCCGAGCCGCTTCTGGGCCGCCTCACCGAGCGTTGGGGTCCCAAGGTCGCACCCGATGGACGGGTCGACCGGACCAAGATCGGCGAGGTCGTCTTCGCCGACCCGGATGAGCTGGCCTGGCTGGAGCGGCAGATCCATCCGTTGGTCGGGGAGCGGATCGGCTCCTGGCTGGGATCTCTCTCGCCGGAGACGAGGATCGCCGTGGTAGAGGTGCCGCTGCTGTTCGAGTCCGAGATGCAGGATGTCTTCGACACGACGCTCGCCGTGGTCACCGCCGACGGGGTGCGTCGCGCCCGCGCCGAGGCGCGCGGCCACGCCCTGGTCGGTGAGCGCGAGGCGCGCCAGCTGGCCCAGGAGGAGAAGGCGGCCCGCGCCGAGCACGTCGTCGAGAACGACGGCTCGATCGAGGATCTTGAGCGGGCGTTGTCCGCGCTGGTCGAGAAGCTGACGGAATGAAGCAGAGGCGACGGCGACGGGTGGCGGTGGGCGGCGCGGTCGTCGCTGTCGGCGTCGCCGCCGGAGTGCTGCTCGGGGTGGTCGGGAGAGTCGATCACGTGATCCAGGAGCTGACCCTTCCCCTGCACCACGAGGACGTCATCCGCCAACAGGCCCGGGACAAGAAGGTCGACGCGGCGCTGATCGCCGCGGTGATCTATGCCGAGTCGCGCTTCCGAGATCAGACCTCGAGCGCCGGGGCGCGGGGGCTGATGCAAATCACTCCGGAGACGGCCAGGGATGTCGAGCGCCACAGCGGCGGCACCACTTTCAAGGTAAGCGACCTCTCGGACCCCGAGATCAACATTCGCTACGGAACATTCCGGCTGCGCGAGCTGCTCGCCCGCTACGACGGCAACGAGGTCGCGACGCTTGCCGCCTACAACGCCGGCTCCACCAACGTCGATCGCTGGGGCGGCGCGAACCTGACTCTCGAGGACGTTCCCTTTGCCGAGACGCGCGCCTACATCGCCGAGGTTCTCAACAAGCGACGCGCCTACCGCGACGAGTACGCCAAGGAGCTGGGGTATTGAGCGCCGCCGCCCCCAGGCCGCGCGTCGGGGCGCTGGCGCTCGCGGTCGGCCTGGTGCTGGCCGACTCCTCGATCGTCGTCTTGGCGCTGCCGCAGATCTACCGCGAGCTGGACACCAGCGTCGCCGGGGTCACCTGGGTCCTCGTCTCCTTCAACCTGGTGATGGCGCTGGCCGCGGTCCCGGCGGCCCACGTGGCGCGGCGGGTTGGCCCGGGGCGCGCCGCCGCCGTCGGGCTGGCCGTCTTCGCCGGGGCCGGGCTTGCCTGCGGGGTCTCGTCGCACCTCTCGACCCTGGTCGTCGCCCGCTGCGTGCAGGCGCTGGGCGGCGCCGCCGCGGTGACGGCGGCGCTCGAGCTGCTGCCCGCCACGGTCGGCTCGGAGCGCCGCGCGACGGCGATCTGGGCGGGCGCCGGGGCGACGGGGGCCGCGCTGGGGCCGGCGGTCGGCGGCATCCTCACCCAGCTGGTCTCCTGGCAGTCGATCTTCCTGCTTCAGGTCCCGGTGGCGATTGTCGCGGCGGTCCCGATCCTCGCGGTGGCGCGGCACGAGGCGGCGACCGGGATCGTCGAGAGCGAGTTGCGCAGGACGGGTCGCCCGCACCTCCTCGCCAACCTGGCCATGGCGCTGGTCTCGGCGGCGATCGCCGCGGCGCTCTTCCTCCTTGTCCTGCTCCTGATCGAGGGCTGGCGGCTCAGCCCGATCGGGGCGGCGATCGTCGTCAGCGTGATGCCGCTGCTGGCGATCCTCGGCAGTCGCCTCGGCCGGCTCGTCCCCGACGCCAAGGCGCGGGCGGCGTCCGGGGCGATCCTCGTCGCGGGCGGTCTCGGCGGGCTGGCGTTGCTGCCGAGGGCGGAGGTGATCCTCACCGTGCCGCCCCAGATCCTTGTCGGGATCGGCCTCTCGCTGGTGCTCTCGGCGCTGACCGAGACCGCGCTCCACGGCCGCTCGCCCCAGGCGATCCACGGCGGCTGGACGATCTCGGCGCGCCACGCCGGGGTGGTCGTCGGCCTGTTGGCTCTGACCCCGATCTTCACCGCCGACATCGCCCAGCAGCGTCGCGACGCGATCGACGCCGGCACCGCGGTCGTCCTCGACTCCCAGGTCAGCCCGCTGCTGAAGGTCGATCTGGCGCAACGGATCGTCGCGCGGATGGACGATGAGCGCGGACGGGTGCCGACGATCGGCCCTGCCTTCGACCCGCTGCCCAGCGATCCGACCGACCGCGCGGCCGTGCTGCGGCTTCGCAACGACCTCCAGGACCAGCTCGACCGCGGCGCCACTCACGCCTTCAGCGCCTCCTTCCTGATCGGCGCCCTCGCCGCGCTGCTGGCGCTGGTCCCGATCGGCCTGGCGAGAAGGGTGGAGCTTTGATCCGCTCGCGGTTGCTGATCGGCCTCTCGATCGCCGCATCCGTCGGTCTGGCGGCCGCCTACCTCGCGGCGGGAGGCTCCTCCTACACGCCGGCCAAGGTCCAGGACCCGTGCAAGCCGCGGCCGTGGCGCAACCCACAGGGCATCCAGGCGATCGCCGAGCAGTTCTCCCTCTCGGCGCTCGACGGCGCCGCCTGCAGGCTGGGCGTCTCGCGCGAGGCGCTGGCCCAAGCGCTGGCGACGCCGGCCGCGCGCGAGCGCTTCACCCGCCGCCACGGGATCAGCGACGCGAGGTTGGCGGAGGCGATCCGGGCGGGCCTGGTGCGGGCGGTGAACGACGCCGAACGGGCCGGGGCACTCAGCCCGATTATCGCCGAGCCGCTCCGTCAGGCGGTTCGCCAGATCCCGCTGGACCAGGCGATCCGGCTGATCCAGGACGCGCGCTCGCTGCTCGACAACGTCCAGACCTTCCTCGGCCCCGCACAGGGCTTGCTCCAGCAGTTCCTTCCCTAGCCGCCCTCAGTCGCGGAACTCGAAGCGGCCGGCGGAGGGGAGCCAGCTGATCCCCTCACAGAGTTCGGCGACCGGAGTGTCGAGCGCTCCAGCCAGCTTCACGATCGTGCCGAGCCGCGGCTCGCGGCCGCCCCGCTCGAGCAGCGAGATCTCGGTCCGGTGCAGCTCGCAGTGGAACCCCAACTCCTCCTGGGAGATTCCCCGCCGCTTGCGCGCCTTGCGCAGGTTGACGGCAAAGCGGTCCCGGGGCTCCACATCCGTGATCTTCTGCGTGCGAAGACAGAAGCTCTACAGACAAAACATTTCATCTGTTCTATATTTTTCGCGTGAAAGCCGACGATCTGATCGCAGCCATCAACCACCCCGTGAGGCGGCGCATCCTCCGCGCCTTCGACGGCAAGGAGGCGATCAGCCCGGTCGAGCTGGCCGAACGCCTGGACGTAGCGCTGACCACGGTCAGCTACCACGTCAGGATTCTCGCCGGCTACCGTGCCCTGAAGCTGGTCCGGACCAAGCCGGCCCGCGGCGCCGTCGAGCACTTCTACCGGTCAATGGTTGAGGCGGAGTGGGCGCTCGTCGCCCTGCAGGCATCGAAGCGGGCCGACGGGGGACTCTAGGGCGCGCTAGTCCCGCGTTGCCCGCCAGACCCAGACCATCGCCAGGGGCTGCAGCGGCAGGCGGGCCCAGAGTGTCCAGTGGGGGATGCGGTTGAGGTCGAGGCCGCGCACCTGCTCGGGGTTTACCGCCATGTGGACGTTGGCGGGGAAGACCGCGGCGAGCAGAGCGAGCAGCCACCAGCGGGCGAAGCGGCGGGCGCCGGGACTGAGCACGGCGACGCCGCCGGCGATCTCGGCCACGCCGCTGACGACGACGGCCTCGCGATGGCGGGGGAGCGAGGGCGGCATCATCGCCTCGTAGGCGCGCGGCTTGACGAAGTGCATCGCCCCGGCGAAGGCGAAGGTGCCGGCGAGGGCTTTCTGTGAGCGGCTCATCGGCCGCGCAGTCTAAGGTGAATTCGGTGACCGAGTTCCAGCTCAATCCCGCCTACACGCCGACGGCAGACCAGCCGAAGGCGATCGCCGGCCTGGCCGAGGGACTGGAGCAGGAGGAGCGGTTCCAGACCCTGCTCGGGGCGACCGGGACCGGCAAGACCTTCACGATGGCGGCGACGATCGCGGCCGTGCAGCGTCCCTCTCTGGTGATCGCCCACAACAAGACGCTCGCCGCCCAGCTCTGCAACGAGTTCCGCGAGTTCTTCCCCGACAACGCGGTCGAGTACTTCGTCTCCTACTACGACTACTACCAGCCCGAGGCCTACGTTCCGGCGCAGGACCTCTATATCGAGAAGGACTCCTCGATCAACGACGAGATCGACCGGCTCCGTCATGCGGCGACCGCGGCGCTGTTCGCCCGCCGCGACGTGATCATCGTCGCTTCGGTCTCCTGTATCTACGGGATCGGCTCGCCCCAGGTCTACAACGAGAAAATGCAGCTGTTCAAGGTCGGTGAGTCGATCGACCGCGACGAGGTGCTGCGCAAGCTGGTGAAGATGCAGTACCAGCGCAACGACGCCAACCTGGCGCGCGGCAGCTTCCGGGCGCGGGGCGAGGTGCTGGAGATCATGCCCGCCTACGCCGAGTCGGCCTACCGGATCTCCCTCTTCGGCGACGAGATCGAGGGGATCCAGCACTTCGACCCGCTGACCGGCGAGGTGCTCGACACGATCGACCACGTCTCGGTCTGGCCCGCCTCCCACTACGTGACCCGAGACGAGACGCTGGAGCGCTCGGTAGATGAGATCCGCGAGGAGTTGAACACGCGCACCGCCGAGCTGGAGGCGGAGGGCAAGCAGCTCGAGGCCCACCGGCTGCGCCAGCGCACCGCCTACGACCTCGAGATGCTCAAGGAGATCGGCTTCACCTCGGGGATCGAGAACTACTCACGGATCCTCGACGGGCGTCCGCAGGGCAGCCCGCCGCACACGCTGATCGACTACTTCCCCGACGACTTCGTCGTCTTCGTCGACGAGTCCCACCAGACGATCCCCCAGATCGGCGGCATGTACGAAGGGGACCGCTCGCGGAAGCAGACGCTGGTCGACTACGGCTTCCGGCTGCCCTCGGCGATCGACAACCGGCCGCTCAAGTTCGACGAGTTCCTCGCGCGGGTGCCGCGGTTGGTGATGGTCTCGGCGACGCCGGGGCCGTTCGAGCGGGCCGAGTCGACCCGGATCGTCGAGCAGATCGTCCGTCCGACCGGGATCGTCGACCCCGAGATCGAGGTGCGCGAGACGAAGAACCAGATCGACGACCTGATGAACGAGATCCGCCGCCGCGCCGAGTCCGGCGACCGCGTCCTGGTCACGACCCTGACCAAGAAGATGGCCGAGGACCTGACCAATTACCTGCTCGAGTACGGGATCAAGGTCCGCTACCTGCACTCCGAGGTCGACACCCTGGAGCGGATCCAGATCATCCGCGACCTGCGACTGGGCGAGTACGACGTCCTGGTCGGGGTCAACCTGCTGCGCGAGGGCCTCGACCTGCCCGAGGTTTCCCTGGTCGCGATCCTCGACGCCGACAAGGAGGGCTTCCTGCGCGGCGAGACGAGCCTTGTGCAGACGATCGGGCGGGCGGCGCGCAACGTCGACGGGCGGGTGCTGATGTACGCCGACCGCGAGACCGACTCGATGCGCGCCGCGATCCGCGAGACCGACCGCCGCCGCGCGATCCAGATCGCCTACAACGCCGAGCACGGGATCACCCCGGAGACGGTCCGCAAGGGCATCTCCGAGATGGCCGAGTTCCTCGCGATGGAGGACCGGGCGCCCCGCAAAAAGCGCCGCGGCCGCGCCACCGAGGTCAGTGACCCGGAGGAGCTGGAGCGCACGATCGTCGCCCTCGAGGAGGAGATGCTCGCCGCCGCCGACGACCTCCGCTTCGAGGAGGCGGGGCGGATTCGCGACGAGCTGAAGGAGCTGCGCCGCGACCTCGACGGACTGCGGGCGGGGGCCTGATGGCGGCTTCGGAGAAAATCGTCATCTCCGGCGCCCGTGAGCACAACCTCAAGGGCGTCGATGTCGAGCTGCCGCGCGACGCGCTGATCGTGATCACCGGTCTCTCCGGCTCCGGCAAGTCGAGCCTCGCCTTCGACACGATCTACGCCGAGGGGCAGCGCCGCTACGTCGAGTCGCTCTCCGCCTACGCGCGCCAGTTCCTCGGCCTGATGGAGAAGCCCGACGTCGACTCGATCGAGGGGCTCTCGCCGGCGATCTCGATCGACCAGAAGACGACCTCGCGCAACCCGCGCTCGACGGTCGGCACGGTGACCGAGATCTACGACTATCTGCGCCTGCTCTGGGCGCGGATCGGCGTGCCGCATTGCCCCGAGTGCGGCGAGGAGATCACCGGCCAGACCCAGGAGCAGATCGTCGATCGTCTGATGACGATGGAGGAGGGGGTCAAATTCATGGTCATGGCCCCGGTGGTGCGGGGGCGCAAAGGCGAGTACGGGAAGTTGCTCGACCAGATGCGGCTCGAGGGCTACTCGCGGGCCAAGGTCGACGGCGTCGTGCGTCGGCTCGACGAGGAGATCGTTCTCGACAAGAAGTTCAAACACGACATCTCGGTGGTCGTCGACCGCCTGGCGATGAAGACCGACCTGAGGCGCCGCCTCTCCGAGTCGGTCGAGGCTGCGGCCGGGCTCGCGGCGGGCCTGGTCGAGGTGGAGACGATATCCAGGCCGCCCGCCCCCGGACGCGGGAGCGACCGAACGTCGAAATCTGATTCTTCGGAAGGAGCGGGAGCAGAGGAGGCGGGCGGAATTATGTTGTTCTCCGAGCAGTTCGCCTGCCTCAACTGCGGCACCTCGATCCCCGAGCTGGAGCCGCGGATCTTCTCCTTCAACTCCCCCCACGGCGCCTGCGAGCGCTGTCACGGGCTCGGCTTCCAGCGGGTGATCGACCCGGAGCTGGTCGTCCCCGACCCGACCCTGTCGCTGGCAGAGGGCGCCCTGCAGCCCTGGAACCGCGGCGTCACCGCCTACTGGCGGCGGCTGGTCGCGGCGGTTGCCGAGGAGAACGGCGTCGACATCGATAAGCCCTGGTCGAAGCTGAAGAAGTCGGAGCGGGAGATCTTCCTCGACGGCACCGGTGGCGAGCGCCACAAGGTCACCTACACCAACCGCTTCGGCCGGCGGCGCTCCTACAACGTGCGCTTCGAGGGGATCGTCAACAACCTCCAGCGCCGCTACGAGGAGACCGACTCCGAGACCAACCGAGAGCGGATCGAGGGCTACATGGCCGAGCAGCCCTGCCCCGACTGCGACGGCGCCCGGCTGCGGCCGGAGAGCCTCGCGGTCAAGGTCGGCGGGATCAGCATCGCCGAGTACAGCGCGATGTCGGCGCGCGGTGCGGCCGAGTGGATTGCGGCGCTGGAGATGACCGAGACCGAGCGGGCTATCGCGCGGCTGATCGTGCGCGAGATCTCCGAGCGCCTCGCCTTCCTCGAGAACGTCGGCATCGGCTACCTCTCACTGGGCCGCTCGGCCCGCTCGCTCTCCGGCGGCGAGGCGCAGCGAATCCGCCTCGCGACGCAGATCGGCTCCAGCCTGGTCGGTGTCATGTACGTGCTCGACGAGCCCTCGATCGGCTTGCACCAGCGCGACAACGAGAAGCTGATCGGGACGCTCGATCGCCTCCGCGACCTCGGCAACACGGTGATCGTGGTCGAGCACGACGAGGGGACGATGCTCGCCGCCGATCACCTCGTCGACCTCGGCCCCGGCGCCGGCGAGCACGGTGGTCACGTGATCGCCGAGGGGACGCCGGCCAAGGTCGCCAAGGACCCGGCTTCGCTGACCGGGCAGTACCTCTCCGGCAAGCGCAAGATCGAGGTTCCGGAGAGCCGCCGCGAGCCGCGTGGCGAACTGGTGGTGCGCGGGGCGCGCCAGCACAACCTGAAGGGGATCGACGTCGCGGTGCCGCTCGGCGTCTTCTGCTGCGTCACCGGGGTTTCCGGCTCCGGCAAGTCGACCCTGGTCAATGAGACCCTGCACCACGCGGTCGCCAACCGGCTGCACCAGGCGAAGCTGCGCCCCGGCGCCCACGACGGCATCGACGGCCTCGAGGCGATCGACAAGATCATCAACATCGACCAGTCGCCGATCGGGCGGACGCCGCGCTCCAATCCCGCCACCTACACCGGCATCTTCGACCACATCCGCCAGCTCTTCGCCCAGACCCAGGAGGCGCGGGCCCGCGGCTACAAGCCGGGGCGGTTCAGCTTCAACGTCAAGGGCGGGCGCTGCGAGGTCTGCCGCGGCGACGGCCAGATCAAGATCGAGATGCACTTCCTCCCCGATGTCTACGTGCCGTGCGAGCAGTGCCACGGCAAGCGTTACAACCGCGAGACGCTGGAGGTCCGCTTCAAGGGCAAGAACATCGCCGACGTGCTGGAGATGTCGGTCGAGGAGGCGGTCGAGTTCTTCGAGAACGTGCCGAAGATCGCCCGCCGCCTGCGCACCCTGCATGACGTCGGGCTCGACTACATCCGCCTCGGCCAGCCGGCGACGACCCTCTCCGGCGGCGAGGCGCAGCGGGTGAAGCTGGCGACCGAGCTCTCCAAGGTCGCCACCGGCGACACCCTCTACATCCTCGACGAGCCGACCACCGGCCTGCACTTCGCCGACGTCCAGCGCCTGCTCGACGTGCTCGGCCGCCTCGTCGACGCCGGCAACACCGTCGTCGTGATCGAGCACAACCTCGACGTGATCAAGACCGCGGACCGGCTGATCGACCTCGGCCCGGAGGGCGGCGAGGAGGGGGGAGAGGTGGTCGCCACCGGCACCCCCGAGGAGGTGGCGACGGTCAAGGCCTCTTACACCGGCGGCTTCCTCGCCGGCCTGGTCGAGCTACCTCGCAAACAGCAGCGACGCGCCAACCGCGCCGCCTAGGTCGCCCAGCGAGGCGACGCGGACCGCCGGCGGGCGCTCGTCGAGGAAGAGGTGCTTGCCCATCTCCTTGGTCAGCGCCTCCATGTAGCGGTCGCCGAAGCGGACGCCGAGGCCGCCGCCGATCACCACCGCCTCCGGGTCGAGCAGGTTGACCGCCGAGGCGATCCCGGTGCCCAGCATCTCGATCGCGCGGTCGATCAGCTTCTCGGCGAGGTGGTCGCCGTGGTCGAGAGCGCGCGCCCAAATGCCGCTGGTCAGCCGGTCGCGGTCGTGTTTGCGCATCAGCTTGAAGAGGTCGGTCTTGTGACCCTCTTCGTGCAGGCGGCGCGCCTCCGCCTCCATTGCGGCGCGTCCCGCGTAGGCCTCCAGGCAACCCTTGCGCCCGCAGGGGCACTTGGCGCCGCCCCGCTTGACGACCGTGTGGCCGATCTCCCCGGCGGCGCCGCGTCCCAGCCAGGGCTTGCCGTCGAGCACCAGGCCGCCGCCGACGCCAGTTCCCCAAAAGACGCCGATCAGGCTGGAGAACTCGCGGCCGGCGCCGAGGTGGAACTCGGCCTCGGTCGCCACCTGGACGTCGTTGCCGACTCGGATCGGCGCGCCCAGCTCCTTCTTCAGCGTCTCGGCGAGCGCGAAGCCGCCGTTCCAGCCAGGCAAGTTGCGGGCGCCGGAGACAACGCCGGTCTTCTCGTTGACGTCGCCGGGCGAGCCGACGCCGACGCCCTCGAGATCCTTCGACTCGACCCCGGCCTCGCCGGCCGCCTCGCGCAGCGCAGCGGCCATCTCGTCGGCGACGTCCTGCGGCCCGCCGGAGGTCGGGGTTGGTCGCCGCGACTCGCCGAGCACCTTGCCCCTCGCGTCGACGATCGCGGTCTGGATCTTCGTCCCGCCGAGGTCGATCCCCCCGCGCGGCTTCGCCTTCCGTGGGGTCACGGCTTCAGCCCGAAGCCGTCGCTTGCGTAGTAGGCCACCACGAAGACGATTCCACCAACGATCACGACCCAGTAATACCAGTAGCCGCCGCCGCGCCGCTTGTGGATCGCCATCGCGCTAGGCGCTCGCCGGCGCCGCCCCCTGGAGGACGCCGATCAGCTCCTGGCTGAGGGGATCGTCCTTTACTCCCACCCCGACCAGCGTTGCCTTCTCGCCTTCAGCGGGGGACTCGATCGTCAGCGCGGTCATCCCCGACTTGCGCTCTGTGCTGATCTTCAGCCCGGCGCGGTCCCAGACGGCGACCTCTTCCTTGATCTTGTAGTCGCGTCCCTTGAAGCCGAAGTTGAAGGCGTAGAGCTTGGTGGGTGTGACGGCGAGCATCACCCGTTCCGGCAGGCCACCGGCTTTCTTCTTATTGAACATCTTGATACCGGCATAGACGATGCCGCCGAGCTGGGCCTTCGAGGCGACCATGCCGGCCGAGGCGCCGCCGCGGCGGAAACCGGCCGCTGACACGACCTCCTCGCCGTTCACGTGGGGGGCGACCAGGTCCTTGTACTTCTGGCGCCACTCGACCACCTGCTCGGGGCTCATCTCAAACATTCCCATTGCGCGTTCCCTCCTTGGCCCGGTTGCGAGCCGACCCTACCCGTGGGCGCTCTGGAAAGCTAGGGCCGTGGCCACTCTGGCGAGTTGGAGGCTGTGGTGGGTGAAGCGGCGCTGGTACGAGCGCAATGGACGACGCCTGCGGCGCCTGCGGATCGATCGGCACGCGGCCGGCGGGCGCTTCTTCGTCCGCCATCCGGTCGAGGGCGAGCTGCTCGAGGCGCTCGACGAGGGCAGGTTGACGATTGGCGAGGGCACGCTGCTGGAGCCGGGCTGCTGGCTGACCCTCTCGCCCCGCGCCCGGATCGCGATCGGCGAAGGGTGCTTCCTCAACCGCAACACGATGCTCGCCGCCTACGAGTCGCTCGAGATCGGCGACCACACGATGTTCGCCAACGGCTGCTTCGTCGGCGACGCCGAGCACCGCTTCGACGACCCCGACACCCCGGTCACCTGGCAGGGCTTCACCAGCAAGGGCCCGGTCCGAATCGGCGCCAACTGCTGGTTCGGGGTCAACTGCGTCGTCACCAGCGGCGTCATGATCGGCGAGCGCTGCGTAATCGGCGCCAACTCGGTGGTCACGCACGACCTGCCGCCCGGAGTTATCGCCGCGGGAGCCCCGGCGAAGGTGATCAGGAAGATCGAGTTCCGCTCCGTGGAACCCGATCTTCCCGGTTGATCAGTGGATGCTCAGGTGCCGCGAGGGTGCGGCATGTGGTCGCGTAGGTGCATGTTCTCCAGCACCCGCGGGACGTAGATCAGGCCGCAGACGCCGACCACCGTGTAGATGGCGTCGGTGAGCGTGCCGTTGCCGAAAACGTCGGAGATCACGTTGGTGTCGAAGAGGCCGACCATGCCCCAGTTCAGGCCTCCAAGTACGAGGGCCAGAAGGGCTACCGGCTCGAGTCGTTTAAGGGTCTCCATCTCTCGCCTCCTGCAGAGATAATGCGGATAGTTACAACCTTTACTACCCTGAGCAGGAGGGGTGGTTACCCGGTAGAGGACACCCTCAGGGCAGCGGTTCCCAGTCCCAGGCCTTCTGCGAGGCGAGGCTCTCCTGGTCGAGGTAGCGCCTGAACTCCGCCAGCTCGGCGGGCTCGATTCCGTAGACGTGGTCGGCTTCGGGGAAGTGACGGGAGCGGACCTCCCCGGCGTACTCGCGCACCGCGTTGACCATGGTCTCGTGGACGTTGGCGTAGCGCTTGACGAATTTCGGCGCTTTCCCCGTGGTGATGCCGAGCAGGTCGTGGAAGACGAGCACCTGGCCCGCCGTGTCGCGTCCCGCGCCGATCCCGATCGTCGGGACCTCGAGCTTCTCGGCGACGGCCTCGGCGATCGCCGCCGGGATCGCCTCGAAGACGATCGCGAAGCAGCCGACCGATTGCAGGGCGAGAGCGTCCTCGCAGAGCTGGATCGCGCCCTGGACCGTCTTGCCCTGGGTCTTGTAGCCCCCGAGCGCGGTCGCGGTCTGTGGGGTCAGGCCAACGTGTCCCATCACCGGGATGCCGGAGCGCACGATTGCCCGCGCCCGCTCGACCGAGGTGCCGCCGGCCTCGAGCTTGACCACCTGGCAGCCGGTCTCCTTGACCAGGCGCTGGGCATTGTGGACGGCCAGCTCGTTGCTCGCCTCGTAGCTGCCCATCGGCATGTCGCCGACCATCAGCGGGGTGCGCAGGCCGCGACGCACCGCTTTGCCGAGCATGATCATCTCCTCCATCGAGACCGGCTCGGTGCCCGGGTAGCCGAGCACGACCATCGCCGCGGTGTCGCCGACCAGGACGACGTCGACGCCGGCCTCCTCGGCGACCCGGGCCGAGGGGTAGTCGTAGGCGGTGACCATCACGATCGGCTCGCCCGCCTCCTTCATCTCGGCGAGACGCGGCAGCGTCACCGGCGCGCGCTCGGCTCTCATGAGAGCAGCACCTCAGGGCGGCTGTCGACGGCGACGGTCGCGTTGTCGTCGTCGACGTGGACGACGACCGGCGAGTAGGCCTCGAGGTCGCTCTCGTCGTAGGCGCCGAAGGAGGCGACGATGATCTTGTGGCCGGGCCGGGTCAGGTGGGCGGCGGCGCCGTTGACCTGCATCGTCCCGGAGCCCGCCTCGCCGTCGATCACGTAGGTGACGAAGCGCGCCCCGTTGTCGATGTCCCAGACGTGGACCTGCTCGTTGGTGATCAGGTCGGCGTCGGCCATCAGCTCGGTGTCGATGGTGATGCTGCCGATGTAGTCGACATCGCAGTCGGTCACCGTCGCTCGGTGGATCTTGGACTTCAACATCTGCCGCTGCATTGGGCCTCCGTGTGGATGGGTTCGGTTTTCAAGGTTCGATCAGGACGTTGTCGATCAGGCGCGCATCGCCCACCCGGGCGGCGACGGCGACGATCACGGGACGGCCGTTCAGCGCCGCCACCGGCTCCAGCCCTTCGGCGTCGCGCGCCTCCAGGTATTCGGGCTCTATTCCGGCCTCGGCGAGCTCGGCGCGGGCCGCTTCGATCCCGGCGGCCAGCGATTCCTCTCGAGCCCCGGTCTCGGCCGCCCGCAGCGCCCGTGAGAGCGCGACGGCCCGCGCGCGGTCCTCGTCGCCGAGGTAGGCGTTGCGCGAGCTCATCGCCAGGCCGTCGGGCTCGCGCACGGTCGGCATCGCCCGGACGCGCACGGGGAAGTCGAGGTCGCGGGCCATGCGCTTGATCACCGCGACCTGCTGCGCGTCCTTCTGGCCGAAGTAGGCGACGTCGGGCTGGACGGAGTTAAAGAGCTTGGCGACAACCGTGGTGACGCCGCGGAAGTGCTCCGGCCCGCGCCGCGCCGGGTCGCCGCAGAGGACCTCGGTCAGGCCCGCGACCTCGACGTGGGTGGAGAAACCGTCCGGGTAGACCTCTTCGATCGGGGGAACATAGAGGAGGTCGACGCCCACCTCCTCGGCAAGCCCGGCGTCGCGCGCCTCGTCGCGCGGATAGCGGTCGAGATCCTCGCCGGGGCCGAACTGAGTCGGGTTGACGAAGAGGCTCATTACGACGAAGTCGCACTCGGCCCGCGCGGCCCGCAACAGCGAGACGTGCCCGTCGTGCAGGAAGCCCATCGTCGGGACGAGCCCGATCGTGGCGTGGTCGCCTCGCGGCGCCTCGAGCGCCGCGCGCAGCTCGGCCTTGGAGCGGATGACCCTCACGCCGAAGCCCCCTGGCGCGCCAGCTCCCGCGTCCGCTCGGCGAGCGCCTCATACAGCTCGACCAGCTCGGGGCTCGTCTCGCGCAGGGCCTCGAGATGGCGGCGCACCGTTTCCTCGTCGCCGCGCGCGATCGGCCCGGTCAGCGCCTCGCTGCCGCTCTCGGCCCAGTTGGCGGCGGTCCGCAGGACCAGCGGGGCGAGCAGCTCGCGACCGTCCTCGATCCCGGCGCGCTCCAGCAGCTCGGCCGCGGACTCCTCCAGGGCGACCAGGAAGTTGGAGGCGATCGAGGCCGCCGCGTGGTAGGCGGCGCGGCTCTCCTCGGGGACCTCGAAGGGCTTCATGCCGAGGCCGAGCGCGAGCGTCCTCGCCGCCTCGGTCGCGCGCGGCGAGGCGCCGGCGATCGCGCATGGCGCGCCGGCCAGGGAGGCCTCGCCGTCGGGGACGGTTTGCAGTGGGTGCAGGGAGAAGGCCTCGGCGCCGCGCGCCGTCGCCGCCTTAAGGGCGTCGAGCCCCGTGGCGCCGCTGGTGTGGCCGACGAAGCGAAGCGGCGGAACGGCCTCCGCGATCGACTCGCAGGCTTCGGGGATGGCGGCGTCGGGGACGCACAGCAGCGCGACCTCCGAGCCTCGGCAGGCCTCCAGCGCGTCGTCGCGCCCGGCGAGAACGACATTGAGGCCGGCGTCCTTTGCGGCACGCGAAATTGACGCGCCAAGTCGTCCATTTCCGACGACTGCGAGCGCGCCTGGCGCTTCCGGGTGTGAGGTCCATGCCCTTGGGGTCACGGCCACCAGCGATTATAAAGCCAGTCGATGCCGATATACGAGTTCGATTGCGAAGACTGCGGGAGCCGGTTCGAGGAGCTGGTCGCCGAGGACGCGCCGGGCCCTCCGTGTCCAGCATGCGGATCGGCTCGGACCCGGCGCCGGATCTCGGCGATCTCCCCGCCCGCCCGCCAGCCGCGCGGGGCGGCCGTCCAGTCGGATCTCTCGATGCGCCGCGAGCGTGAGGCGGCCCGGGGGGAGCGGCTGGCGGAGACGAAGCGCAAGCGGGCGGCGGGGGAGATTCCGCCCCCTCGGAAGGGTGGGAAGGCCAAATGAGCGAAACGCCCGAGGAGCGCCGCGCCGAGCTGGTCGAGCTGTTCAAGCAGGTCTCCGCCTGCACCAGGTGCCCCCTGCACGAGACCCGCAACAAGGCCGTCTTCGGGGCCGGCGACGCCGACGCCGACCTGATGTTCGTCGGCGAGGCGCCCGGGGCGGAGGAGGACCGCCAGGGCCTGCCCTTCGTCGGCCGCGCCGGCCAACTCCTCAACGAGCTGTTGGGGGGGATCGGAATGTCGCGCGAGGAGGTGTTCATCGCCAACGTGTTGAAGTCGCGCCCGCCCGGCAACCGCGACCCCCAGCCGCTGGAGATCGAGGCCTGCCGTCCCTACCTCTTCGAGCAGGTGCGGCTGATCGAGCCGCGGGTCGTCTGCACCCTCGGCAACTTCGCCACCAAGCTGCTCAGCGGCAGCCCGGCCGGGATCACCAAGGTGAGGGGGGCGCCGCAGGTGCATGACCTGGGAGGGAGGACCGTCTTCCTGTTCCCGCTGTTTCATCCGGCCGCCGCCCTGCGCACCCCCGCGGTGAAGGAGACGCTGCGGGGAGACTTCGAGCGCCTGCCCGAGCTGCTCGCCGCCCCGCTTCCCGGTCAGGTCGAGCCGGTCGAGGAGCTCGAAGAGCCGGCTCCGACCGCGGCCCCGCCGCCTCCCGCCGATCAGCTCGACTTCTTCGGCTGATCGGGTGGAGAGCTTCGAGAGCCGCTCCGCGGCGGACACCGAGGGCTTGGGAGCGCGGATCGCCGCGCGGCTGCGACCCGGGGACGTCGTCGTCGCCCGCGGCGAGGTCGGGGCCGGAAAGACGACCTTCGTGCGCGGCGCCTGCCGGGCGCTGGGGATCGAGGAGCCCGTGACCTCGCCCACCTTCACGATCGGCAGGCGCTACACACGGGGGCGCCTACCCGTGTCCCACATCGACCTCTACCGGCTTGAGAGCCTCGAGGGCGAGGACCCGGCGCTGCTCGACGACTACCTCGATCCCGCCGGCGTCACCTTCGTCGAGTGGCCCGCGGCGGCGGAATCGCGCCTCCCTCGCAAGGCGCTGGAGGTGCGACTTCGCCACGCGGGCGGCGATCGCCGGGCAATCGAGATCGAGTGGGCGGACGCTCCTAGTAGCCCGAGTTGTTGACCTGGTCCTGGGCCTGCTTGGCGGCCTGGTTGACCTTGTTCTGAGCCTGGTTCAGTTTCTGGTTGGCCTGGTTGACCTTCTGCTGGGCCTTGGCCGGGATGTCGGCCTGGTTGAGCTGCTTCTGCGCCTTGTCGATCGCCTTGTTGGCCTGCGTCTGGGCCTGCTTGATGACGCTGTTGGCCTGGTTGGTGATGCTGTCACTGCTGCCGCTACTGCCGCAGCCGGCCCAGACGGCACCGCCTGCGACGATCGCCAGCACGGTCAGGGCGGGAGCCGCGCGATGCTCGAGTCCTCTCACTGGTCTCTCCTTTACGAGGGGTCGGGGGTCACCATACCCGTGCCCCTGGCCGCATCCAATTCGCCTTGCGCGTGTTCCGGGAGGACGCGGCCCTGCGATGTAGCATCGCTGGGCCAACTCGACCCGGATCGGAAGGAGACGCCCCAGATGAAGGGCCTGAAGACGCTGATGGCGACGTTGTTGGGGACGGCGCTGCTGGTGGCTGCGGTCCCGGCCTCGGCGAAGAAACCGCCCGCCTATGTGCACTACGTGGCCTGCGGCCTCTCCCAGAAGGCGAAGCCGGCGCACAAATGCTCGAAGCGGCGCAAGAAGGGCGCTTTCTTCAAAAGCAACGTCGGCGACGTCTACTACATGGTGTGCGTGAAGTTCCCGACCACAAAGAAGCCTGTCTGCAAAGGTGAGCAGCAGGCGATCCAGGGCACGTTGTACGTGAACACGATCAAGTCCAACATCCCGGGCAAACACAAAGTGTCCTGGTTCGTCGGGGGAAAGCGCGTCGGCCTCTTCTTCTTCACCATCCCCCGCTAGCGGCGCTCCCGAGCCGGTGGTCGTCGGTTTCGACACTGCGACCGAGGACACCGCCGTTTGCGCGAGGCGCGGCGGAGAGGTCCTCCACGAGTCGCTGCTCGGGCCCTCCACGGGGGGGAGGCCGCGCCACACGGCGCTGTTGCTTGCCGAGGTGGAGGCCGCGGCCGCGGCCGCGGGGGGCTGGGGCGCGGTGGACCTGATCGGCGTCGGGCTCGGTCCCGGCTCCTTCACCGGCTTGCGGATCGGGATCGCCACGGCGCGCGCCCTGGGCGCCGTGCTCGGCCTGCGGACGGTGGGGGTTTGCACCCTCGACGCGCTCGGCCTGGCGCTGCGAGAGGCTGCCCCGCCCGAGGCGAGCTGCCTTGCCGTCCTCGACGCTCGTCGCGGCGAGGTCTTCGCGGCTCTCTACGACGCGGCCGGGGAACCCGTCTGGGGGCCGTTCGTCGTCGCCCCCACCGACCTCGCCGGGCGGATCGCCGCGATCTCCGATCCCATCCTGGCGGCCGGATCGGGGGCGGTACGATTTCGTCAAGAGCTGGTCGGGAGCGGCGTCGAGATCCCCGATGACGCCGATCCCGCGCACCGAGTCTCCGCGCGGCACGTTTGCGCTCTCGCGGCGACCGCGGCGGCCGGGGACACCGGCCCGCTCGCCCCGATTTACCTGAGACTTCCCGACGCGGAGCGGTGGCGTGAGCGAGACACTTTCCAGACAACCGACTGAGGCGGCCCCGCAGGTGACGGTGAGGAGCCTCGCCTACAGTGACCTGCCGGCCGTGATCTCGGTCGAGCGCCGCTCCTTCCCGACGCCTTGGTCGCTGGCGATGTTCGTCCTCGAGCTCTCGAAGCCCTCGGGAATCTGCCTCGCCGCGACCTCCGGCGACGAGCTGATCGGATACCTGGTCTGCTCGCGTTACGACCAGGTCTGGCACCTGATGAACGTGGCGGTAGCCCCCGAGCACCGCCGCGCCGGCATTGCCAGCCGCCTGCTGAACAAGCTCTTCGAGGAGGGCGCGGGCGAACTCCCGTTTACCCTTGAGGTGCGCGTCTCCAACCACCAGGCGATCGCCATGTACGAGCGCTTCGGCTTCCGCTCCGCCGGGGTCCGTCCCCGCTACTACCACGACAACGGCGAAGACGCGCTGATCATGTGGCTGGACTGATTCCTTGATCCTCGCGATCGAAACGTCGTGCGACGACACCTGCGCGGCCGTCCTCGACGGTCCCCGCATCCTCGCCAACGTGATCTCCTCCCAGGCCGAGGCGCACGCCCGCTTCGGCGGCGTCGTGCCCGAGGTCGCCTCCCGTCACCACCTCGAGCTGGCGGTGCCCGCGGTCGAGGCCGTCCTCGACGAGTCAGGCGTCTCTCTCGAGCGGCTCGATGCCGTCGCGGTCACCGCCGGCCCCGGCCTGATCGGGGCGCTCCTGGTCGGGGTCAGCACCGCGAAGGCGATCTCCGCCGCCCTCAGGCTGCCGCTGATCCCGGTCGACCACCTACAGGGGCACGTCGCCGCCAACTTCCTCGAGCCCGACCCGCTCGAGCCCCCGTTCCTCTGCCTGATCGCCAGCGGCGGCCACACCCTGCTCGCCGCGGTGCGCGACCACGACGGGCACGAGGTGCTCGGCCAAACCCTCGACGACGCCGCCGGAGAGGCCTTCGACAAGGTGGCTCGGATGCTCGGGCTCGGCTATCCGGGCGGCCCCGCCCTGCAACGCCTCGCCGCCGAGGGCGACGCCGGCGCCTTCGAGCTGCCGGTGGCGATGAGCCGCGACCCGGGGCTGAACTTCAGCTTCAGCGGCCTGAAGACGGCGCTCGTCTACCTCTGCCGGGACCTGGGGCCCGAGGGGGTGCGGGAGCGACGCGCCGATCTCGCGGCGAGCTTTCAAGCGGCGGCGGTCGGCCAGCTGGTCGCGAAGCTCGAGCGGGCGCTGCGGAGCGGAGCATGGGACGCCGTCGCGCTGGGCGGCGGCGTCGCCGCGAACGGGCCGCTGCGCGAGGCGGTGGCGACGCTCTGCGAGGAGCGCGGGCTGCGGCTGAAGCTGGTGGCGCCCGAACTCTGCACCGACAATGCCGCGATGATCGGCTCGGCGGCCCGTTTCGCCACGGCCCTGCCGTATCCCGACTACCTCGACTACGACGCCTTCGCGACCGGCGAGGCCCCGGTGGCGGCATGACCAGAGTGGTGGTCTACTCGCGCCTCGGCTGTCACCTCTGCGAGGAGGCGATCGAGGCGATCGTCGCCCTGCACGGGGAGGGGTATCGCTTCGAGCTGCGCGAGATCGACATCGAGAGCGACGAGCTGCTGCTGCGCCGCCACCTCGAGCGCATCCCGGTCGTCGAGGTTGAGGGAGCGGTCGTCTCCGAGCTGGTTCTCGACGAGGCCGCTCTTCGGGCGAGGCTCGATACTGTGGGCATCCATGGAGCAGGCACTCGAGGATCGTGACGTGGCGGGCGGGCTGATCGTCGATGGCGAGCGGCTCTCGCTCGGAGTCGCGGCGCGGCTCTCGCGCTACCTCCAGGTCCTCACCCAGGCGCGCAAGATGGGGCGGGAGACGATCTCCTCTCAGGAGCTCTCCGAGTACACCCACATCAACCCGACCCAGATCCGCCGCGACCTCTCCGGCTTCGGCAAGTTCGGCAAGCGCGGGGTCGGCTACAACGTCGACTCGCTGGTCGCCGAGATCCGCAAGATCCTCCGCACCTCCGGCCAGCACAACATCGCCCTGTTCGGCGCCGGCAACCTCGGCCTGGCGATCGCCAGCTCCGACATCTTCGCCGACCACGGCTTCCAGATCGTCGCGATGTTCGACGTCGACCCCGGTGTCGTCGGGACCGAGGTCGGCGACCTGCGGGTGCGCGACTTTGGCGAGCTGGAGGCGATCGTCTCCCAGGAGGAGATCGTGGTCGGGGTGCTCGCCGTCCCGGCCGCCGCCGCCCAGGCGGTCGCCGACCGCCTCGTCGAGGCCGGCGTGAAGATCATCTTCAACTACTCCGAGCAGCTGCTCCAGGTCCCGCCCGAGGTGACCGTCCACACCTCCAGCCCCGCGGTCGACCTGCTCTACGCGCTCTACTTCTACCTCACTTAGGGCGCGGCTCTTGTCCCTCGACCTCGACCTCGTTCGGGAGCGGTTCGAGTCCTCCACCGACTTCACGATCGGGCTGGAGGAGGAGTTCGCGATCCTCGACCCGGCCACCCTGGAGCTCGAGCATCGCTTCGAGGACGTATACGCGGCGTGCAAGGCCGATGGCGTGTTGGCCGAGTCGGCCGCGGGCGAGTTGATCGCCGCCGAGATCGAGATCCGCTCGGGCCGTTCGGAGTCGTTTGCCGAGGCGGTCGCGAAACAGCGGGAGCGGCGCGGGCGGCTCTTCGAGCTGGTCGATGGGATGGGACTGGCGCTGGGCGCGATGGGGACGCATCCCTGGGCCTCCTACCTGGACCAGCGGATCATCGACACCCCGCACTACCGCCGGCTCAGCCACGATCTCGGCTGGGTCGCCCAGCGCAACAACACCTGGAGCATGCACGTCCACATGGGGGTGCGCGGCGCCGACCGCGCGATTGCCGTCTGCGACTGGATGCGCGAGCTGCTGCCGTTGCTACTCGCCGTTTCCGCCAACTCGCCCTTCCTCGACGGCCGCGACACCGGCCTGGAGACGGTGCGCACGGAGATCTTCACCCGCACCTTCCCGCGTTGCGGCGTCCCCAGCCCCTTCTTCGACTGGCGCCGCTACGCTGAGTTCGTCGGGTTGCTGGAAGGGACGAACACGATCGTCGAGTCAACTCAGCTCTGGTGGAGCGTCCGTCCCCATCACCACTTCGGGACGGTCGAGGTGCGGATCTGCGACGCGCAAACCAGGGGAGAGGAGTCCTTCGCCCTCGCCGGCCTGATCGCAGCCTGCATCGCCCAGACCGCGCTCGACTACGACGAGCACGGCTACGAGGGCGCTGGGCGGCCGCTGCTCGACCGCGAAGTCGAGGAGAACCTCTGGCGGGCGATTCGCCACGGGATGAGCGGGCGCCTGATCGACTTCAGGAAAGGCGTCGAGGTCGAGGCGCGGGCGGCGCTCGAGGGGGTGCTCGCCTGGACCGAGCCGGCTCGGTCGAGCCTCGGGATCGAGGTTGACCTGCCGGACCGCAACGGCGCCCAGCGCGCCCGCCAGGCGCTCGACTCAGGAGTCGCGATCGAGGACGTCTATCGGGACGCTGTGCGGGAGACGAAACGCACCTACACCGCCAATGTCGGCGCTCGTAGATAGACTCCCGCGCCGCAAAACCAGCCGGAGGAACCTAACTTGACCAGTTTCTTGACCGATTACGGAGTCGTCGTCGCGCTCGTCTGCGCCGGGGCGGCGGTGGTGTACGGATTGATCATCACCCAGCGCCTTCTCAAGAAGTCGCCGGGCAACGAGCGCATGCAGGAGATCTCAGGCGCGGTGCAGGAGGGCGCGAAGGCCTACCTGACCCGCCAGTACACGATCATCGCCGCGGTGGCCGTGCCACTGGCGATCGTGCTCTGGATCCTCCAGGACTACCAAACCGCGATCGGCTTCGTGATCGGCGGCATTCTCTCCGGCTCGGCCGGGTTCATCGGGATGAACCTCTCTGTGCGCGCCAACTCGCGCGTCGCCGAGGCGGCCCGCGGGGGTGTGCCGCCGGCGCTCGACGTCGCCTTCAAGGGCGGCTCGGTCACCGGCATGCTCGTCGTCGGCCTGGCGCTACTCGGCGTCGCCGGTTACTACGGGATCCTGATCCTCACCGGCAGCACCGACAAGCAGGCCGTCGATGCGCTGATCGGCCTCGGCTTCGGCGGCTCGCTGATCTCCGTCTTCGCCAGGCTCGGCGGCGGCATTTTCACCAAGGCCGCCGACGTCGGCGCCGACTTGGTCGGCAAGGTCGAGGCGGGCATCCCCGAGGACGATCCGCGCAACCCGGCCGTGATCGCCGACAACGTCGGCGACAACGTCGGCGACTGCGCCGGCATGGCCGCGGACCTCTTCGAGACCTACGCGGTCACCTCCGTCGCGGTGATGCTGCTCGGCGTCCTCACCTTCACCGGCGCGGGCGGCGAATTCTCCCGTGAGGTGGCGATCTACCCGCTGGTGATCGGCGGCGTCGCGATCCTCGCCTCGATCATCGGGGCGCTTTCGGTTCGGACCAAGTCCGACCGGGTCGAGGGGGCGCTCTACCAGGGCCTGATCGTCTCGGGGGTCCTCTCGATTGCGGCCTTCTACCCGATCACCGATTGGCTGATGAGCGACCCGGTTCGGCTCGGCCTCAGCGCCGCCGCCAACACGGTGACCGTTTCCGACCTCTGGCTGTGCGCGGTGATCGGCGTCGCCGTCACCGGATTGCTGTTCGTGATCACGGACTACTACACGTCGACTCGCTTCCGCCCGGTGCGGACGATCGCCGACGCGTCGGAGACCGGCCACGCGACCAACATCATCCAGGGTCTCGCCCAGGGCTTTCAGTCCACCGCGGCCCCGGCGCTGGTTCTGGCTCTCGCGATCCTCGGCGCCAACGAGCTGGCCGGCATCTACGGCATCGGCGTCGCCGTGATGGCGCAGCTCTCGCTCTGCGGCCTGATCGTCGCTCTCGACGCCTTCG
Organism: uncultured Solirubrobacterales bacterium; assembly: GCA_963702055.1. Taxonomy (GTDB): domain Bacteria; phylum Actinomycetota; class Thermoleophilia; order Solirubrobacterales; family 70-9; genus CAWINX01. The sequence goes on from OY969702.1 coordinate 295,939, forward strand.
GGCCGATCACCGACAACGCGGGCGGGATCGCCGAGATGGCCGACCTGCCCGAGGACGTCCGCAACGTCACCGACCCGCTCGATGCGGTCGGCAACACGACCAAGGCGGTGACCAAGGGATACGCGATCGGCTCCGCCGCGTTGGCCGCGCTGGTGCTGTTCGCCGCCTTCAAGAGCGAGTTGGGTAACGCGGCGCCGTCGGGCTATGACCTCAACGGCCTCTTCAACCTGACCAGCCCGGACGTGTTGATCGGGCTGATCATCGGCGGCATGATGGTCTACCTCTTCGCCGCCCTGGCGATCGAGGCGGTTGGGCGTGCCGGCGGCCAGGTCGTCGAGGAGGTTCGCAAACAGTTCCGCGAGCACCCCGGGATCATGGAGGGCACCGAGAAACCCGAGTACGGGGAGACGGTCAGCATCGTCACCCTGGCGGCGCAGAAAGAGATGATTCTGCCCTCGCTGATCCCGATCGTCGTCCCCGTCATCGTCGGCCTGCTCAGCGTCGACGCGCTCGGCGGCCTGCTGATCGGCGTCATCGTCGTCGGCCTCTTCGCTGCGATCTCGATGACCGCCGGCGGCGGCGCCTGGGACAATGCGAAGAAGTTGATCGAGGACGGCGCCCACGGCGGCAAGGGCTCAGAGGCCCATGCCGCCTCGGTGACCGGCGACACGGTCGGCGATCCCTACAAGGACACGGCCGGGCCGGCGATCAACCCGATGATCAAGGTCGCGAACATCGTCGCGATCCTGATCATCCCCATAGTCCACTTCTAAGCGCGGTTGGGGAGGGGCCGGGTGCCCCTCCCGCTGCGCTGGGTTTTTCGCCTCTGACTTTGAGGCTGTCCGCGAGGGTGGCTGGGGCGAAAAACAGGACGCCGCTTGCGGGAGGGGCACCCGGCCCCTCCTCGTGGGCGTAGACGTGGATTCGCGATGTCCGGATGACACTCGTCGCGGGCTGTTGTGGCCGCAGCGTAGGATGGACGTGATGCGTGTGTTGATTGCGGCTGTTGTGTTGGGCGTCGTCTCTGTTGCGGCGTCGGCTGGAGCCGCCGGGTATCACGCGAAGCGGACTGCGACTCCTCGCATCAAGCACGTCTTCGTGATCGTGCTCGAGAACGAGAACGGCGAGACGACTTTCGGTCCGAGCCCGCCCGCTCCCTACCTCGCGCACACGCTGGCCCGGGCGGGGGCGTACGTGCCCAACTACTACGGGATCGGGCACGCCAGCCTCGACAACTACATCGCGATGGTGAGCGGCCAGCCGCCCAATCTCGTCACCCAGTCGGACTGCCAGACCTTCTCCGAGGTGGCGCCGGGGACGCTCCGCTCGGACGGCATCGCGGTAGGCCAGGGGTGCGTCTTCCCGTCGCGAGTGAAGACGGTCGCCAATCAGTTGGAGGCGAAACGCTACACGTGGCGCGGCTACATGGAGGACATGGCCAATGCGGTCTCCTCCGGTGCGCCAGCGACCTGCAGGCATCCGACGATCGGCGCGGTGGACACCACCCAGGCGGCGCGATCCGACGATCAGTACGCGACCCGTCACGATCCCTTCGTCTACTTCCACTCGATCATCGACCACCCGACCTGCGGGCGCAACGTCGTGGACCTGCGGCGGTTGAGCGGAGACCTGAAGCGAGAGGCGAGGACGCCCGCCTACCTGTTCATCACTCCCGATCTCTGTGCCGACGGCCACGATGCCAACTGCGCCGACCCGGCGTCCCCCGGCGGCTACGCGGGAATCCAGGCCTTCCTGCGCCACTGGGTGCCGCGGATCCGCCATTCGGTCGCCTACAAGGACCACGGGATGATCCTGATCACCTTCGACGAGAGTTCATCCGGCGCGGAGTCCTGTTGTGGCGAGACGAGTGGGCCGAACACGCCGAACAACGGCGGCGGCACGGTCGGCGATGGGGGCGGCCGGGTCGGCGCCGTAATGCTCTCGCCCTGCATCCGGCCGCATACGGTCTCGCGGCGCTCCTACGACCACTACTCGATGCTGCGCTGGGTCGAGGACGATTTCCGTCTGCCGCATTTGGCGAACGCCGCCAAGCGCGGCGTGCGCCCGTACGGCTCCGACGTATTCAACCGGCCGAGCTGTTAAGCGATTCCGCCTGAGGGGGGGTTCAGCCAGGGAAAGTTTTCGCGCGGGTCGTCCGGGGTTGGGGGGCGCTCTTCGGCTCGGGTTTCGGTCGAGCTGTCGTCCAGCGGCGGGGCGAGGCCGATCCGGGCTATCGACCACTTGCCGTCCTCGCCTTCAACCGGGACCCAGCGGTTGGTCGCGCGGTCCGGGTGCTCGGCCGCGAGGCGGGCGCATTCCTCTTTCGCCGCTTGCTCGTCCATGGGCGAAGGCTAGCGCGGCCACTTGCCTCGCGCGACGGAGTTTCGGGGGACGCGATCAGGCTAGCTCGGCTAGGGTCGCGCGCGCATGATCGAGCAGCTGATCAACGTCGCCGACTTCGAGCGGCTCGCCTCCGAAAAGCTGGACGCCGGCACGGCGGGCTACTTCTTCGGCGGCGCCGGCGACGAGCTGACGCTGGCCGAGAACGTCGTCGCCTGGAGCGGATGGCGCCTGCGGCCCCGCGCCCTGGCCGGGCTCGCCGAGTGGCGAACCGGGGCGGAGGTGCTGGGCGGCGAGGTCTCGATGCCGATCCTGGTCGCGCCGGTTGCCTACCAGGGCCTGGTCGAGCCGGACGGCGAGGCGGCGATGGCGCGGGCCGCCGCCCGGGCGGGCACGGTGATGTGCCTCTCCACCCTGGCGACGAAACTGCCGAGCGAGGTGGCCGCCGCCGCCCCCGACTGCCGCCGCTGGTTCCAGCTCTACTGCTTCAAGGACGCCGCCGTCACCGACGCCCTCGTCGCAGAGGCGGTCGACTCGGGCTTCGAGGCGATCGTGGTGACGGTCGACGCCCCGCGCGGGGGCAACCGCGAGCGGGATCTGCGGACGGGCTTCGAGATCCCGGAGGAGATCGGCGTGCCGAGTGTCGAGGCGGCGCTGGGCTCGGGGCGCGCGGTGACGATCGAGGAGACGTTCAACCTGATGAACCCGGCCCTCACCTGGGGCGACCTTGAGGAGCTCGCCTCCGAGTGCGGCCTGCCGGTGGTGGTCAAGGGCTTGGTCACCGCCGAGGACGCCGGCCTCGCCGTCGAGCATGGGGCCGCTGCCGTCGTCGTCTCCAACCACGGCGGCCGCCAGCTCGATCGCTGCCTGACCACCGCCGAGGCGTTGCCGGAGGTGGTCGACGCGGTCGCTGGGCGCGCCTCGGTGTTCGTCGACGGCGGAATCCGCAGGGGAGTTGACGTCGCGATCGCCCTCGCGCTCGGAGCCGACGCCGTGCTGGTCGGCCGTCCAGCCCTCTGGGGGCTGGCGGTCGGTGGCGAGGAGGGGGCGCACCGCGTCCTCTCGCTGCTGCGCGATGAGCTGGAGCTGACCCTCGCCCTCTGTGGCTGTGCCTCGCCCGCCGAGCTGACGGCTGCGCACGTGCGGCGGGCACCGGCAGCGTCCGTATATTCGGGCTAGATGGTCGTTTCCTCCCACCTCTAGATGGCCCAGCGCATCCCCAGAGACGAGTCGCTGAGCCGCGTCCACGGCGTCGGCGCCCTGTTCGCGGCCGCCTACGGCAACGTCGGCTCCTCGATCTATTACGCCCTCGGCGTCACCGCGGCCTTCGCGCTCGGACTCACCCCGGTGGCCTTCGTCATCTCCGGGCTGATCTTCGCCTGTACCGCCGCGACCTATGCGGAGGCGACCGTGATGTTCCCGGAGGCGGGCGGCTCCTCCAGCTTCGCCCGCCACGCGTTCAACGAGATGGTCAGCTTCATCGCCGCCTGGGGGCAGATGCTCAACTACACGATCACGGTCGCGATCTCGGCCTTCTTCGTGCCCCACTATCTGGCGGTCTTCTGGGCGCCACTCGGGCACGGTCCCGGCGACGTGATCGCCGGCGCCGCGGTGATCGCCGGCCTCGCCGTGCTCAACATCCGCGGCTCGCAGGAGTCGGCGAAACTCAACCTGGTCCTTGCGATCGCCGACCTCGCCACCCAGGTCGTCCTGGTCGGGATCGGCGTCGTCCTCGTGCTCAGCCCGCAGGTCCTGGTCGACAACGTCCACCTCGGCGTCGCCCCCACCTGGAGCGACTTCGCCCTGGGCATCGCGGTCGGGATGATCGCCTACACCGGGATCGAGACGATCTCGAACATGGCCGAGGAGGCGAAGGACGCCTCGCGAACGATCCCCCGCAGCGTCGGGCTGGTCGTGCTCGCGGTGCTCGGCCTCTACCTGCTGATCCCAGTGGTGGCGCTCTCCGCGATGCCGGTGGTCAAGGACGCGGCCGGACACTTCACCACCGCCCTAGGCACGAAGTTCGCCGACGACCCGATCCTCGGCATCGTCGAGAACCTCGGGCTGAGCAGCGGCCCGACCGAGATACTGCGCTACTACGTCGGCGTGCTGGCGGCGGTGATTCTGCTGATCGCGACCAACGCCGGCCTGATCGGCGTCTCCCGACTCACCTACTCGATGGGACAGCACCGTCAGCTGCCGGAGGGGCTGCGCCAGGTCCATCCCCGTTACCGCACCCCCTACATCGCGATCCTGATCTTCTCGGTGGTCGCGATCATCACCCTGGTCCCCGGCCAGACCGCCTTCCTGGCGACGATGTACTCGTTTGGCGCGATGCTCTCCTTCACGATCGCCCACGCCGCGGTGATCCAGCTGCGTCGCAACAACGGTGGAGTCGAGCGGACCTGGAAACCCCCCCTCAACGTCCGTGCGTTCGGCGTCGAGGTGCCGATGACGGCGGTGCTGGGAGGGTTTGGCACCTTTGCCGCCTGGGTCGTCGTGATGGCGCTCAACCCTCGCACCCTCGTCGTCGGCATCGGTTGGATGGCGCTCGGGATCGTCGTCTACGTGCTCTATCGACGCAACCAGCGCCTGCCGCTGACCGAGACGGTCAAGGTGCTGCTGCCAGAGCCGCTCGGCGTCGAGGAGATCGAGTACCGAAGCGTGCTGGTCGGCTTCGAGGACGAGGAGCCGTTCTCGGAGGAGATGGTCGCGACCGCGGTCAAGCTCGCCTCGAAGCGACGCCGCGGCATCCACGTCCACTCGATGCTGACCGTGCCGACCCACCTGCCGCTCGATGCCGACATGCGCGAGCAGGAGGCGGAGGCGCAGAGCAAGATCGAGGAGGCGAAGCTGATCGGCGGCCAGCGCGTCACCGGCCACGTCGAGCGGGTCCGCCCCGGCCAGGCCGGTTACTCGATTGCCGATGAGGCGAAGCTGATCAAGGCCGCCGCGGTCGTGGTCGGGCTGCGCTATCGCAACGGCGCTCCGCTCTACGACAAGACGCTGCAGACAGTTCTCGGCGAGCGCCCCTGCCGGGTGATCGTCGTGTCCAACCCCTCGGCCCAACGCGTCGCCGAGCCGGTCCCCGCCTAGAATCGGCGCGATGGCCTCGCCCGAACGGATCTACCGCGGCTCCGTGCGGGCTTTCTCCTTCGTCTTCCTCGCACTCGGGTTGGTCATCCTTGCGGTCACACTGGCCGGCGGCGGCGGCCCGCTCTCGGTCGGCGTGGTGATGGGCCTCGCCTTCGTCGGAGTTGGCGTGGGGCGGCTGTGGGCGTCGTCTCGGATGGGACGTTGAAAGAGCCCGAGAGCCCGAAGCAGGAGCCGCTGATCCAGCGCGGCCTTGGCGTCCCTTGGCTGTTTGCCGCCGCCTATTCGGCGGTCGGCTTCTCGATCTACTTCGCGCTCGGCGTCGTCGCCGACCGGGGCCTGGGCTTGACGCCGCTGATCTTCCTCGCCTCCGGGTTGCTCTTCGTGCTGACCACGCTGAGCTACGTCGAGGGCGGGGCGATGTTCCGCGAGCGCGGCGGCTCCTCGACCTTCGCCCGCCACGCCTTCAACGAGCTGATCGCGTTCATCGCCGGCTGGGCGATCCTGATCGACTACCTGATCGTGATCGCCCTGGCGGCGATCTCGGTGCCGCATTACCTCGAGCCGATCTCCGGCAGCTTCTCCCAACCCGGCTGGGAGATCGGCATTGCGGCTCTGGTCATCGTCGCCGCCTGCGGCCTCAACATCTTCAACGTCACCGGGCGGGGCCAAGGACGCACCCTCGCCCTGCTCGCCCTCGCCGACTTCGCTCTCCAGGTCACGGTGATCGTGGTCGGCGTGCTCGTCGTCTGGCACCCGGACCGCCTCACCGCTCAGCTCAATCTCTTCACCGACCCGAACTTCACCGACATCGTCTACGCGCTGGTCGTCGCAATGCTCGCCTACGCCGGGATCGAGGCGGCCTCCGACCTGGCGCCGGACATCGAGGTCGAGCCGCGTGACCTCAAGCGGGTCGTCTCGCTGGGGGCGATCGCGGTGCCGCTCGTCTACGCGCTGATGGCGGCGATCGCGCTGATGGCGCTGCCGGTGATCGCGGGCCCGGACGGGCCGCAGACGGCGCTCGGGCAGGAGTTCGTCGAGGAGCCGGTGCTCGGCGTCGTCTCCGCCTTCCATCCGGCCTGGGTCGCGGACTCGATGCGCTGGATGGTCGCGCTGGTCGCCGCGCCGGTCCTCTTCTGGGCCGCCAACACCTCGATGCTCGGCGTCTCCCGCCACATCTACACGCTGGCGATCAACCGCCAGATCCCCAGTTGGCTGGGCAAGTTGAGCAAACGCCACGCGACGCCCTACGTGGCGATCGCCCTCTCGGGGGTGATCGCGATCGGCCTGGTCGCGCCGACCAACGTGAAGCTGCTGGCCGGGATCTACGCCTTCGGGGCGACTCTGGCGATCACCATCGCCCACCTCTCGATCGTGCGGCTGCGGGTCAGCCAGCCGGATCGTCCTCGGCCGTTCCGCGTCCCCTGGTCGGTGATGTGGGGCCAGGCCAGGCTGCCGGTGCCGGCGCTGATCGCCGCGCTGCTCAGCGGGCTCGCCTTCCTCAGCGTCCTCGCCTACCACGACACCGCCCGCTGGGTTGGCGGTGGCTGGATGGCCTTCGGGCTCCTCTTCTACGTCGTCTACCGCAAGGTCTTCGAGGGGACGACGCTGACCAGACGCGTCTCGGTCACCGAGAAGGCGCTCACCAAGCAGGTCCCCGAGGTCGCCTACAGCAAGATCCTCGTCCCGGTCTTCGGCACCAAGCTCGACGACGACATCGTCGCCACCGCGGGGCGCCTCGCCGCGGCGGAGCAGGAGGAGGCCGATGGCGAGGTCGATGACTCCTCGGTCGCCCTCGTCTACGCGATCGAAGTGCCGTTGACGCTGCCGCTTGACGCCGAGCTGCCCGAGGAGATGGAGGAGGGGGCAAAGCGGGCGCTGGGCCGTGCCCGCGAGGTCGCCGAGGAGTATGAGGACGTCGAGGTGAGCACCGAGGCGATCCGCGCGCGCCAGGTGGGCGCGGGGATCGTCGAGGCCGCCCGCCGCCATGGCGTCGAGGCGATCGTGATGGGCGCCGAGCCGCCGAGCCGGATCAAGGGCGGCGCGGTGCTTGGTGGAGTCGGCGCCGCCAGGCCGGCCGAGGTCGGCACGGCAACCGAATACGTGTTGAAGAAAGCTCCGTGCCGGGTGCTGCTCACGGCCCCGCCGGAGGTCTAGTATCCGGCCAATGTTCATCCTGATCGTCGGCTGCGGGCGGGTCGGCTCCTCCGTCGCTCGGGCGATGCTGCATGAGGGGCATGAGGTTTCCTGCCTCGACGAGGACCCCGAGTCCCACGCCAGGCTCGAGGTCGGTCTCGATAAGAGCTGGGAGGACCTCGGCGGCCAGTTCACGGTCGGGGCCGGCCTGGAGACCGACGCCCTGGTCGCCGCGGGTATCGAGAAAGCCGACGCCTTCATCGCCTCGACCGACGGCGACAACACCAACATCGTGATCGCCCAGATCGCCCAGCGCCGCTACGAGGTGCCGACCGTGATCGCCCGTGTCCTCGACCCGCTGCGGGCCGAGTGGTACGAGCGCCAGGGCCTGCACACCATTTGCCCGACCCGGGTCGCGATCGACATGCTGGAGGGCGAAGTGCGGGCGACCGTCGGCCGGGGCGAGGGGGCCTAGTCGTGTACATCATCGTCGTTGGCGCTGGCAAGGTTGGGTGGAACCTGGCCCGTGAGCTGATCGAGAAGAACCACGAGGTGACGGTGATCGAGAGCAACCGCCGCCGCTACCTGACGGTTGAGCAGGAACTCGAGCACAACGTCTCCTACGGGGACGCCTCCGAACTCTGGGTGCTGGAGCGGGCGGGGATCCAGCGCGCCGACATGGTGATCGCGGTGACCGGTGACGACGAGGACAACATGTTGATCTGCCAGGTGGCCAGGGAGAAGTACATGGTCGAGCGGGTGATCGCCCGAGTCAACAACCCGCGCAACCGCGAGCACTTTGACCTGCTCGGGATCAAACCGACGGTCTCGGCGACCGATCTGATCCTCCGCCTACTCGAGCACGAGGTGCCCGAGTACGGGCTGGTCCACCTGCTCAACCTGCAGGAGGAGCAGCTGGAGATCATCGAGATGCTGCTCGGCAAGGACTCCGGGGTGACCGGCCGGCGGGTCGGCGACCTGGAGATGCCCGAAGGCAGCCTGCTGATCTCGGTGCTGCGCGCCGGCAAGGGCTTCGTCCCTGGCTCCGATACGGTGCTGGAGGCGGGTGACGAGGTGCTGGCGGTGCTCGACCCGGGCAAGGAGGACGACCTGAAGTCCCTCTTCGGGCCGGGAGGCGACGGCAACGGCACGAGCGGTTGATGGCTGACCGCGAAGTCGACTTCCTGCTGATCGGCGGGGGCATGGCCTCCGCCCATTGCGCGGCGGAGTTGCGAAGACGCGGGGCCGAGGGGTCGATCCTGCTGGTCGGACGCGAGCCCGAGCCGCCGTACGAGCGGCCACCGCTCTCCAAGGAGTACCTGCGCGGCGAGGCGACGCGCGAGGACGCTTACGTCAACCCGCCCTCATGGTATGAGGAGAGCGGGGTCGAGCTGCGCAGCGCCGCCAACGTGATGTCGCTCGACCCGGAGGCGCGCACCGCGAAACTTCAGGGCGGGGAGGAGGTGTCGTTCGGACAGGCGCTGCTCGGCACCGGCGCAATGGTCAACGTCCTGCGGGTCGAAGGCGCCGAGAACGAGGGCATCCACTACCTGCGCGCCTTCGGCAACTCCGACGCGATTCGCGCCGACGCCGAGGCGGCCGAGCATGTGGTGCTGGTGGGAGGCAGCTACATCGGCACCGAGGTCGCCGCCTCGCTGACCGCGAAGGGGACCAGGTGCACGATCGTGATGATGGAGGACGTGGCGCTGTCGCGGACCTTCGGCGATGACGCCGGCCGCTGGTTCCAGAAGCAGCTCGAGTCGAGGGGCGTGACCGTCCACGGCGGCGAGGAGTTGGAGGCCTTCGAGGGCGACGGGCGGGTCAAGGCGGTGCTGACGAAGAGCGGCCTGGCGATCGAGTGCGACGCGGTGGTGGTCGGCGCCGGGGTGCGGGCCGACGCAATGCTCGCCCAGAGGGCCGGGCTGGAGGTCGATGACGGCGTCCTCTGTGACTCGAAGCTGCAAACCTCGACCGAGGGGATCTACGCGGCGGGCGACTGCTGCTCCTACGACAGCGTCATCCATGGCCGCCGCCTGCGGGTCGAGCACTGGGATGTGGCGATGCAGCAAGGCCGCCACGTCGCCGCCAACATGCTCGGAGACGACCGCGACTACGACGTCGTCCCCTACTTCTTCAGCGATCTCGCCGATTGGGCGAGCCTCGAGTACGTCGGCCCGGCGCGGGACTGGGACGAGGAGCTCTGGCGCGGCGATCGCGACGGCGGCGAGTTCTCGGTTTGGTACCTGAAGGACGGCAGGGTGGCCGGTTGCCTCAGCGTCGGCCACCCCGAGGACCTGGCCGAAGCGCGCCGCCTGCTTGCCGACGGCGTCGACGTCTCAGGGGCAAAAGACGCGGTAGCCGATCCCAGTAGCGACCTGAGCAAGATTTCGTAGGTCGCATCCGCGATATGCGCTTCATGCGCGTGGCTGGATATCCTCAAGTGGTTCGTTGCGCCCTGGTGTAATTGGTAACACGCCAGCCTCTGGAGCTGGAATTTGGGGTTCGAGTCCCTGGGGCGCAGTTCCTTTCTCCGTCCGAATGGAATGCGAACATACGTTCGTAGTGGAGGAAGAAATTAAACATCGGCTTCCCGCTTCCAAAAAGCGCGCGCTGATAGCGCGGATGCTGGCGGAGGGGATGAGTCAGGCAGAAGTTGCAAGGCGCCTCGATCTCGCGAAGCCAACGGTCTCCTACCACGTTCGTCGACTTGGAGTGCCCGCACAAGACAAGTGTGCACGTCGCTACGACTGGGATGAGATCCAGCGGGCGTACGACACGGGTCTGTCTATGCGCGAGTGCTCGCGACGTTTCGGTTTCGCAGCTTGTACCTGGCACCAAGCCGTTAAGCGCGGTGCGATTCGCCCCCGCCCTCGCAAGATGCCGATCGAAGCGCTGTTCGTGGTCGGGCGACCGCAGACGAACCGATCCCATCTGAAGCAGAGGCTGCTCGACGAAGGACTGAAGATCAATCGTTGTGAGCAATGTGAACTGACTGAATGGCGCGGGAAGCCCCTCAATATGGCGTTGCATCACGTCAATGGCGATGGGAAGGACAATCGCCTGTCGAACCTTGAGCTGTTGTGTCCCAATTGCCATGCCCAAACAGAAAACTTTGCGGGCCGAAATCTGATCCGCAACGGCCACAAGGCAGGAAAGATCATGGCTGGCGTTTTCCGCTGAGGCGTCTAAACGCTCTGCTAGTTTCGCCCCCATGAGACCCCGACACTTTTTCCTTGTCGTGTTGCCATTCGCCGTCTTTATTGCCGGCTGCGGCGGGAGTGGAGGGAGCGGCTCGACGGCGGCATCCGTCGCGACCACCGCGACTACTACGACGCTGACCAAGGACGAGTTGATCTCACGCGGCGATGCGATCTGCGCCGAGGTGAACGCGGCGGTCGGGACCGTGGGCTCGGCCAGCAGCGATTCCTCCAGCCAGGTCGGTCAGGTGTCCGACCTCTACACCGGCATGGTTGACAGTCTCAAGGGGCTGGGCACGCCGGACGACGCCGCCGGCTACCCCGCCTTCATCTCCGCCGCCGACGACCTCTCCCAAGCCGAAAGCGACGCGAAGCTCGCGGCGGAGCGCAACGACAGTGCCGCCCTTGCCTCGGCCCAGTCGGCCGCCTCCTCGGCGCTCTCCTCGCTCCAGTCGGCGGCACAGGCCTACGGGTTCAAGGACTGCGGTCAGGGACCGAGCGCCCCCACGACGTCGACGACGACCACGTCCGGCGGCGCCGCGGCGACTCCGACAACGACCACGCCCGCAGCGCCGGTTACCCCGGCGCCCACTCCCGCTCCGACGACCGGCGGAGCGGGCGGGACGACCGGGACCGGGGGCGGCTCGACCGGCGGCGGCACTTCGACCGGCGGGGGCGGCTCGACCGGCGGTGGCTCCGGCGGCATCGGCCCCGGCTGAGCGGGTCGATAACCGGCGCATCTCGGAGTCCTCAGGCGGCTGAGCTCTCGGCCCAGGCGCCATAAAGGCGAGCGTAGGCCCCCTTTGCTGCGATCAGCTCTTCGTGGGTGCCCGCCTCGGCGATTCGTCCCCCCTCCAGCACGACGATCTTGCCGGCGCGGCGGATCGTCGAGAGGCGGTGGGCGATGACAATCGCGGTGCGGCCCCGCAGCAGGCGCTCCAGCCCGCGCTCGATCGTCTTCTCGGTGCGCACGTCGACGTTCGAGGTCGCCTCGTCGAGGATCAGGATCCGCGGCTCGGCCAGCAGCGCCCGCGCGAAGGCGACGAGCTGCCGCTGGCCCGCCGAGAGCTGTACGCCGCGCTCTCCCACCTGGGTCTCGATCCCCTCCGGCAGCGCCGCGATGAACTCGGTCGCTCCGACCGCGGCGGCGGCGTCCTCGATCTCCTCCAGCGTCGCCGCGGGCCGGCCGAAGGCGATGTTCTCCCGCACGCTGCCGGAGAAGAGGAACCCCTCCTGGGGCACGATCCCCAGCTGCCCGCGTAGCGCCCGCTGCCGGACCCCGCGCAGGTCGTGGCCGTCGATCGAGACGCGGCCGGCCTGCGGGTCGTAGAAGCGGGCGACCAGCTTCGCGAAGGTCGACTTGCCCGCTCCGGTCGCGCCGACCAGAGCCAGCGTCTGGCCGGGCGGGACGTGCAGGTCGACGTCTTTGAGGGCCCACTCGACCTGCCCCCCGGCCCTGTCCTGTTCCAGCGCATCGTCCGCATAGGCGAACGACACGCCCTCCATGAGGATCTCGCCGCGCAGCTCTCCCGGGTCGATTGCGCCCGGCGCGTCGACCATGTCGGGCTTGGTGTCGAGCAGGTCGAAGATCTTGTCCAGAGCCGCCATTCCCTGCTGGTAGGTGGTGTAGAGCTGGGAGAGCTGCTGGATCGGGTCGAAGAAGACCTGGAGGTAGCCGATGAAGGCGACGATCGTGCCGATCTGGATCTTGTGGTCGATCGCCTGGGTGCCGCCGTAGAGCAGGATCGCCGCGATCCCGACCGCAGAGAGCAGCTCGACCGCCGGGAAGTAGGAGGCATTGAGGTAGATCGTCTTCATGTTGATCGCGCGGTTTTGCTCGTTGAGGTCGGTCATCACCTCCTCGTGCCGCGGCTCCTGGCCGAAGCTGCGCACCACCCGCACCCCGCTCAGGGTCTCCTGTAGGTAGGCGGTGATCGCCGCGATCCGCTCGCGGGTCGCCCGGTAGGTGCCGGCGGAGACGATCCGGAAGACGATGCTGGCGACGGCGAGCAGCGGGAAGGTGAGGAAGGTGATCAGCGCCAGCTTGACGTCGAGGAAGAGCAGGATCACCACCACCCCGACCAGGGTCAGGGTGCTGGAGAACATCGTCACCACGCCGTCGGTGACGAGCTGGTTGAGCGCCTCGATGTCGTTGGTCATCCGCGAGATCAGCACGCCCGGGCTGCGCCGCGTGAAGAAGCCGATCGACATCGACTGCAGGTGGGCGAAGACGCGCTCCCGCAGGTCCTGGAGTGCCCGCGTCCCGACCCAGCCGACCATGTAGGTCTGCAGGTAGGTGGCGGCGGCGTAGAGGACCGCGACGACGACGAAGGCGGCGACGATCAGGTCGAGGGCGCCGACGTCGCCGGCGACGATCCCCGAGTCGACCGCCCTGCCGGCAAGGTAGGGAGGGGCGAGTCCGGCGGCGGTGGCGACGAGCAGTCCGGCGAACATCAGCGCGACCCGGCCGCGATAGGGGCGCAGCAACCCGACCATCCAGCGCACCTTGCGGCCGCGCTGGTCCTGGCCGCGGATCAGCCGCCAAAACCCCGCAGCGCTGTTCTTTATCCGGGTATAGAGGGGCAAAGGAACAGCGGAAGGGGATTTCTCGGTCACAGTCGCGCCATCTCCTCGCGCTCTTCGAGGTCGCGCTGCAGGAAGACGCTGTCGGCGAGGCCGTGCTCGGCGATCTCGCGGTAAAAGCCGCAGCCCTCGAGGAGCTCCTCGTGGGTGCCGCGGTCGACGACGCGGCCGCCGTCCATCACCACCACCTCGTCGGCCAGCGAGACGGTCGAGAGGCGGTGGGCGATGATGAACGTCGTCCGGCCCTCCATCGCCTCCCGCAGTCCGGCTTTGATCGCCGCTTCGGTGCGGGCATCGACCGAGGAGGTGGCGTCGTCGAGGATCAGGATTCGCGGGTCGGCGAGTAGCGCCCGGGCGATCGCGATCCGCTGGCGCTGGCCGCCGGAGACGGTCAGCCCGCGCTCGCCGACCATCGTGTCGTAGCCGCCGGGCAGGTCGCTGATGAACTCGTCGGCCTGGCCGCGCCGCGCCGCCGCCTCGATCTCCTCGCGACTCGCGTCCGGTCGCGAGTAGGCAATGTTCTCGGCGACGCTGGCGGTGAACAGGAAGCTGTCGTCGGCGACGAAGGCGACCTCCGAGCGCAGCGAGCCGAGATCGACCTCGCGCACGTCGGCGCCGTCGACCAGGACCGCGCCGGCGCTGGGGTCGTAGAGACGGGCGATCAGCGCCACCAGGCTGGTCTTTCCCGAGCCGGAAGGGCCGACCAGTGCGACGGTTCGGCCCGCCTCGACTTCAAGGTCGACGTCAGTCAAGGCCATGGGAGCCTCGCGCTCGTCGGCGGCCCTCGCTGAGCCGTCGTAGCGCAGGGTCACGCCGCGCAGCTGCACCCGCCCGCGGCCGTCCGGCAGGGCCGGCGCCCCGGGCGGGCTCTCGATCGTCGGCTCGCGGTCGAGGATCTCGAACAGCCGGTTGCCCGAGGCGACCGCCCGCTGTGCCATCCCCATCGCGACCCCGAGCATGCGCATCGGCGCCGCCAGCATCACCAGGTAGGTGTAGAAGGCGGTGAAGTCGCCGAGGCTGAGGTTCTTGGCGATCACCTGGCGGCCGCCGATCAACAGCACCAGGGCGATCCCGAGCTGGGGCAGCAGCCCGATCAGCGGCGAGAAGAACGCCTGCAGGCGGGTCGAGTAGATGCTCTGGTCGAAGACGCGGGAGACGGCGCGGCGGAAGCGGTGCAGCTGGTGCTCCTCGCGGGCGAAGGCCTTGACGATGCGGATGCCGGAGACGTTCTCCTCGGCCTCCGCGGTCAGCTCGGCGAGCCGCTGCTGGACCTCCTGGAGGGCGGGGCGAGAGACCCGGCTGTAGCGGGAGGCGGTGAAGACGACGAGCGGCGCCGGCGCCAGCGCGATCAGCGCCAGCCAGGGCTTGATCGCGATCATCACCGCGCTGGCCAGGGCGATCGTCAGCAGGTTCTGGGTGATGAAGACCAGCCCGTAGCCGAGGAAGAAGCGGATCGACTGCAGGTCCACCGTCGCCCGCGACATAAGCTGGCCGGTCTGCTGGGAGTCGAAGAAGCCCAGCTCGAGGCGCTGGAGGTGGGCGTAGAAGAGCTGCCGCAGGTCGAACTCGACGGCCAGGGAGACCTTGCCCGCGACCAGCCGCCGCACCACGGTTAGTCCCAGCCGCAGGATCCCGGCGCCGACGATCGCCAGCGCCAGCGGCAGCAGGTCGGGCTGCTTGCCGCTTTCGATCGCGTTGACCGCTCGCCCGATCAACCAGGGGATCAGCACCGTCATCCCCATCGCCAGCCAGGCGAACGCCAGCGAGCCCCAGAGCTGGCGGCGATAGGGCCGCAGAAAGCCCATCAGGCGACGATAGGTGCGCATCGCACCTGACTATACAAAGTGAAGTAAAGGCCCCCGGGGGGCGGTCGCGCTACTGGAAGGCCCTGGGGGCCCTGGCGATCGGGATCTTTCCCATCTTGCACCGAGTGGACTCGCCACGCCCCGATGCGGTCACGACTTGGAAGTTGGTGACGCCGTGGAAGGGGGTCAGGGTTCCGTCGTTGCCGGCCAGGTTGATGACGAGGTGGTAGAAGCCCACCGGCAGGCTGTGGTAGTAGATCACCGGCCGCGTCGCGGGCGAGTAGCCGCCGGCGACGCCGATCCGCTCGGCGAGGATGCCGTTCGGTCCCGAGTACTGCGGGTAGTCGAAGGAGGCGCCGAGCAGGTTGCCGCTGCCGAGTGGGCTCTTCAGGACCTGTCGCAGCCTTTTCGGCGCAATGCAGCTGGGCACCTTGTGGAGCTGAAAGCGGATGTGGCCCTCCCGCAGCTCGGGCTCCCGGCCGAACTGCTTGGGCGCGAGGTGGAAGTTGTGGACGGTCACCCTGACCACGACCGCGCCGCCGATCTGACGGGCGCCGTTACGCGGTGAGATCACGTCGATGCCGGGCACGCCGGGGATCGGAGGGAGCGCGTGCCGGGTGCGCCGCTGCTGGAGCTGCTGCAGCTCGTTGTTGCCGCCGCCCCCTCCGCCGGAGGTGAGGACGACGACGAGCGCGACCGCCGTCAGGGCGGCCGCGAGGATGGCGATTTTGCCCCGCATAGGAGCCGCGAACATTACGCGCCCCGGCCGCTCCCTTACGCGAGCCGCCGTGTTGACCTCAGGGACGCCGTCTAACGTGTTGAGTTCGTCCAACCCAGCGGACTTCGTCCGGGGAAGAGCAGGCCGACGATCGTCAAGGGGAAAATTCTCAGTCTGGGGGCGTGTCTCGCGCTCGTCCTCGCCATCGCGGCGCCGTCGGCGTCCGCCAGCCCTGCCGATCAGGTCAACCCGTTCGCCGGCACCCGGCCGAACACCGACACCTTCGGCTCGGGCCACAACTTCCCGGGCGCGACCGTTCCCTTCGGAATGGTCCAGTGGAGCCCCGACACAATCCCCTCCGACACCAGGTCGGGGGGCTACGACTACCGGGACTCCCAGCTCAAGGGGTTCAGCCTCACCCACCTCAACGGAGCCGGCTGCGCCCTCTACGGCGACTTCCCGTTCCTGCCGACCACGGCGCCGATCGTCTCGTCCCCCGCGGTGCCCAACTCTTCGTTGCTGGACAGCGAGTTCCAGCCCGGCTTCATCCACTCCGCCGAGCGGGCCCGCCCCGGTTATTACTCCCTGTACCTCTCACAGCTGGACGGTTCCTGGATCCGCACCGAGTTGACCGCCACCACCCGCACGGGCATGGCCCGCTTCACTTTCCCGGCCGGCTCGCAGTCCAGCGTCCTGATCAATGCCGGTGGCAGCGCCCATGCCGACGATTTCTCCGAGGTGCAGATCGACCCGGGGGCGAACGAGATAAGCGGCTCGGCCTCGAGCGGCCTTTTCTGCAGCCAGCGCCCCCGCTACAAGGTCTACTTCTCGGCGGTCTTCGACCGTCCCTTCGGGGCCTACGGAACCTGGACTCGCCAACAGCTCGACCAGGGCTCAACCTCGGCGAGCGACAGCCAGGCCCCCGCGATCAACCCCAGCTCCACCGCCCAGGCCGGGGCCTACGCGACCTTCGACACGACCCAGGACGAGGTCGTGACCGCGCGGGTCGGCATCTCCTTCGTCAGCGTCGCCGACGCGCGCGCCAACCTCGCCGCCGAGAATCCCGGCGCCGCCTTCGACACTGTCGCGACGCGGGCCAAGCGCCGCTGGAACGACGTGCTCGGGCTGATCCGGGTCAGCCGCGGCCCGAGCCGCTACATCAAGACCTTCTACACGGCGCTCTACCACGCGTTCATCGCGCCTCGCACCTTCAACGACGTCAACGGCAATTACATCGGGATGGACGGGCAGGTCCACAACACGCGGGGCCGCACGCACTACGCCGACTTCTCGGGCTGGGACATCTATCGCAGCGAGATCCAGTTGCTCTCGATACTGACGCCGAACCGGGTCACCGACATGATCCGCTCGATGCTGGCCGACACCGCCCAGAGCGGCTGTCTGCCGCGCTGGTCCTACGCGAACGGCCAGGGCATGGTCTTGGTCGGGGACCCGGCGGATCCGATCATCGCCTCGGCCTCGGCCTTCGGCGTCGGCGGGTTCAACGCCCGCCAGGCGCTGGCCGCGATGGTGAAGGGAGCCACCCAGCCCTGTCACAGCGAGAACGGCGACTACCTGGAGCGTCAGGGGCTTGGCGATTACCAGGCGCTGGGCTTCGTCCCCTTCGACGCCGACACGAACACCCGCAACGCGAACTCGATCTACGGCGATCCGAACAACGTCTGGGCGTCGGCGGCGACGACGCTCGAGTACGCCACCGACGATTTCTCGATCGCCCGGTTCGCGGCCCGTGTCGGGGGGGGCCGCTGGATCTACCGCCGCTTCATGCAGCGCTCCGCGGCATGGCGTCGCCTCTACAACCCCGGCAGCGGTTTGATCGAGCCGCGCTATGCCAACGGCGCGTTCCCGTCTGCCTACGACAGTCTCCAGGGCGGTGGGTTCGTCGAAGGCAACTCGTTCCAGTACACCTGGATGGTGCCGCACGACCCGGCCGGCCTCTTCAAGGCGATGGGAGGCCGAGGCAGGGCAGCGGCTCGCCTGCGCAAGTTCTTGCGCGATCTGAACGGGAACGCCGACGGCATCCATACCGACCACGCGCTGCTGGGCAACGAGCCCAACCTCAACACCCCCTGGCTGTTCGACTGGACCCAGAAGCCCTACATGACGCAGGAAGTCGTTCGCCGCGCCATCCTCACGCTTTACAACACCTCGCCCGTCGGCTACCCGGGCAACGACGACCTGGGCACGCTCTCATCCTGGTACGTGTTCGGCGCGCTGGGCCTCTACCCGGAAGTGCCCGGCGTCGGCCTGCTGGCGGTCAGCAGCCCACTCTTCCCCCGCGTCGTGATCAGCCTGCCCCGCCACAAACGGGTTGTGTTGAAGACGAGCGCCTTCAAATTCGTCAAGCCCCGGCTCCTGAGGAAGGGCAAGCACGTCAAGGCGCCGCCGCCGCCGAAGCCCCACAAGGTCTTCCTCTCCCCGGCCGACGCCCCTTACATCCGTGCCATGCAGGTCAACGGCCGCGTCTACGAGCGGCCCTGGACCACGTATTGTGCGCTGGCTCGTGGCGGGACGATCTCCTACCAGCTCGGGCCCCACCCGATCCGCAAGTGGGGAAGCTCCAAGAGGGCTCTTCCGCCCTCCTTCGGCCCGCGCCGGGCGATCCCGAAGGACCCCTGCGCGCCATAGGCCGGAGGGGGCGACCGTCCTCTGGACTCTCGCCGGGCTGACCGCGCTCGGCGTCGCGCTGCGCTTCTCCACCCTCGGCCTGCAGAGCTACCACCACGACGAGGTGATCACCGCCGGGCGGGTCATCTCCGGCAGCTTCGCCCACATGCTGCACGAAGTGAAGGCCAGCGAGTCCAACCCTCCCCTCTACTACGCGCTCGCCTGGGGGTGGGCGAAGCTCTTCGGCGACGCGGAGTTCGGCCTGCGCTCCCTCACCGCCCTGTTCGGCGCCGCCACCATCCCGGCCGCCTACCTCGCCGCACGTGAGCTGGCGAGCCGCCGCGCCGGCCTGATCGCCGCGGCGATCGTCGCCGTCAACCCGGTGCTGATCTGGTACTCCCAGGAAGCCCGCTCATACGCGGTGCTGATCTTCTTTTGCGCCCTCTCCCTCGCCTTCTTCGCGCGATCGCTTCGCACCCGCGACGGGCGCGACCTCGCGCTCTGGTCGGCGTCCTCGGCCCTGGCCTTCTCCAGCCACTACTTCGCGGCCTTTCTGATCGCGATCGAAGCGGCATGGCTGCTGGTCGAGCTGCGCTCGCGCCGGCGGGCCGTCGCCCTGGCGATCGGCGGGATCGGCGCGGTCGTGCTGGCGCTGTCGCCGCTGATCGTGGCCCAGACCAGTCCCGATCACATCGGTTGGATCGAGAACAGCTCGTTGCTTTGGCGGATCGGGGACATGAGCGCCGTCTTCCTGATCGGCGAGACCGGCCACGTGATCTCGGAGCCGACCCGCGGATTGTTCGCGATCGTGCCGGCCGCGCTCGCGCTCGCCGCGCTGGGACTCGGCGCGTGGGCCTGCAGCTCGCGGCAGCAGCGGGGGATGGCGATCGGGCTGAGCCTCGGAGCGGGGACGATCGCCCTGGCGACGCTCGCCGCTCTCGCCGGCAAGGACTACCTGTTCGCCCGCAACATGCTCCCCGCCCTGGTTCCCCTCCTGGTCGCGGTGGCGATCGGCCTTTCAGCCGACTCGGCGAAACGGGTGGGCCTGATCCTGGTGGCGGCCCTCTGCGCCTACTGGATCGTCTTCGACATCCACGTCGACACGACGCCGAGCTTTCAGCGGGTCGACTTCCACGAACTCACGGACAAGCTCGGCCCACCGGCCGGGCCGCGGGCGATCGTCTCCTGGACGCTGGCCGGGGCGCCGCTGATCTTCTACCTCGACGACGGCGCCCAGCACCTGAGCGTGCCGGTGCGAGAGGTCGATGTGATCAGCAAGCCCGAGGCGGCGGGGCAACGTGGGAAACTGCCGCCCGCCTTCCGGCCGACTGAGCAGGTGAAGCTCCCGCGGCTTACCCTCACGCGCTATGTGGCAAAGCGACCCCAGTTGATTCCGTACCGCGTGCTGCGCGACATCCCCGCCGGCTTCAGCGCAAACGTGGCGCTGGTCGACGGTGAGCCCGGCCAGGCCTCCGCCGGTCGCGCTGCCCTGACGCCCGGGTTTGAGCACTTCCACCCGGGTGGCTAGTCCGGCGTGGGCCGCTGCGCCAGCAAGTATCCTTGCGCCCCGTGGAAACCTCCGCAGCCACCGTCCCGGCTGCCGATATCGGCTCGGACACCAAGCGCACAGCGCCTGCTCAGGCGACCGTCCTCTGGACTCTCGCCGGGCTGACCGCGCTCGGCGTCGCGCTGCGCTTCTCCACCCTCGGCCTGCAGAGCTACCACCACGACGAGGTGATCACCGCCGGGCGGGTCATCTCCGGCAGCTTCGCCCACATGCTGCACGAAGTGAAGGCCAGCGAGTCCAACCCTCCCCTCTACTACGCGCTCGCCTGGGGGTGGGCGAAGCTCTTCGGCGACGCGGAGTTCGGCCTGCGCTCCCTCACCGCCCTGTTCGGCGCCGCCACCATCCCGGCCGCCTACCTCGCCGCACGTGAGCTGGCGAGCCGCCGCGCCGGCCTGATCGCCGCGGCGATCGTCGCCGTCAACCCGGTGCTGATCTGGTACTCCCAGGAAGCCCGCTCATACGCGGTGCTGATCTTCTTTTGCGCCCTCTCCCTCGCCTTCTTCGCGCGATCGCTTCGCACCCGCGACGGGCGCGACCTCGCGCTCTGGTCGGCGTCCTCGGCCCTGGCCTTCTCCAGCCACTACTTCGCGGCCTTTCTGATCGCGATCGAAGCGGCATGGCTGCTGGTCGAGCTGCGCTCGCGCCGGCGGGCCGTCGCCCTGGCGATCGGCGGGATCGGCGCGGTCGTGCTGGCGCTGTCGCCGCTGATCGTGGCCCAGACCAACCCCGGCCACATCGGCTGGATCAATCACACGCCGCTTCTCGAGCGCCTCTGGGAAACCGGCGCCGTCTTCCTGATCGGCGAGACCGGCCACGTGATCTCGGAGCCGACGCGATGGTTGTTTGCCGTAATACCCGCCCTCCTGGCGATCGCCGCGCTGGGTCTCGGCGCCTGGCGTGGGAGCGCGCGGGAGAAGGGAGGGATGGCGATCGGGCTGAGCCTCGGAGTGGGGACGATCGCCCTGGCGACGCTCGCCGCTCTCGTCGGCAAGGACTACCTGATCGCCCGCAACGTGCTTCCCGCCCTGCCCCCCCTCGTGGTCGCGGTGGCGATCGGCCTCGCGTCGGAGCGGGCGAAACGGGTGGGCCTGATCCTGGTGGCGGCCCTCTGCGCCTACTGGATCGTCTTCGACATCCACGTCGACACGACGCCGAGCTTTCAGCGGGTCGACTTCCACGAACTCACGGACAAGCTCGGCCCACCGGCCGGGCCGCGGGCGATCGTCTCCTGGACGCTGGCCGGGGCGCCGCTGATCTTCTACCTCGACGACGGCGCCCAGCACCTGAGCGTGCCGGTGCGAGAGGTCGATGTGATCAGCAAGCCCGAGGCGGCGGGACAACGTGGGAAACTGCCGCCCGCCTTCCGGCCGACTGAGCAGGTGAAGCTCCCGCGGCTTACCCTTACGCGCTACATGGCAAGGCGACCCCAGTTGATTCCGTACCGCGTGCTGCGCAAAAGCCCCACCGGTTTCCCCCATAACACGGTGCTGGTCGACGGCGAGCCCGGCCAGGCCTCCGCCGGTCGCGCTTCCCTGACGCCCGGGTTTACGCCCTACCGTCTGCCCGCCGGAGACGGGGGATCGTCGCGATGACCGCCTCGGAGTTCGCGTACCGGTTGAGCGCGGCGGCCAAGCAGCCCGCCAACTGGTGGCAGCTGCTCAAGTTCGGCATCGTCGGCGGCTCCGGCTACCTGATCAACCTCGTCGTCTTCGCGCTGTTGGCCGACAAGCTCGGCGTCCACCACGCGATCGCCGCCGTCGGGGCCTTCTGCGTCGCCGTCACCAACAACTTCGTTTGGAACCGTTACTGGACCTTCGGCCCCGGGGAGAAACGGGCGTCCTTCCAGGCCATCCGCTTCTTCGCGGTCAGCGTCGCCTCGCTGCTGATCAACCTCGTCGTCCTCGAGGCGTTGGTCGCCGGCACCGAGATGGGCGACCTCTCCGCCCAGGCGATCGCCGTCGCCGTGGCGATGCCCTTCAACTTCTTGGGCAACAAGCTCTGGACCTTCGCCTAGGGGCTGAGGAGTGAGCAAGCTCCTGGCGGAGACGATCCCGCTGGCGCTTGCGGCGGCGGTCAGTCCCGTCGTCTTCCTGATCCAGCTCGCGACGCTGACGGGGGACAGGCGGCTGGCGCGGGGAACCGCGGTCGCGGTCGGAGCGGCGCTGCCGCTGCTGGCGGTCGGTGCGTTCGCGGTCCTGCTCGGCCAGTCCGACTCGTTCTCCCCCTCGGAGAAGACCAAGGCCGTCTTTGACCTGATCCTCGGGCTGGTGCTCTTCTTCGCCGTCGGGCTGAGGGCGCTGCGCCGCGTGCTGGGGGACGGGGACTCCAAGGAGCACCGCCACGCCGCCGGCCTCAAGGGCTCGTTCCTGCTCGGCCTGGCGGCGATGAGCTCGAACGTGACGACCTTCGCCTTCTACATCCCGGCGATGCGGTTCGTCGCGCTCGCCGACGTCAGCCACGCCGACCAGGTCCTCGCCGCCCTGCTGGTCCTGCTGATTACGCTCTTCGCCGTCCTCTTTCCGCTCCTCCTGACGACGATCGCCCCGCGCAGCTCCGGCCGCGTGCTGGACGCGATCGGCGCCTGGCTGAGTGGCCACTCGCGCCGCAACCAGATCGTCCTCGGTTTTGGGCTCGGCGCCTGGCTGATCGTTCGCGGCGTCGGCGGGCTGTAATTCCCCGCCGCGCGGTCCGTCGCGCGTGAGAGGGTGGGTTCCGCGACTCGTCTACGAGGGAGGAAGCCACATGGAGGACAACAACCGGCAGCCCTGGCTGCTCACCGCGATAGCCGGGATCGGACTGGTGCTGGGGGTGATCGCGCTGATCGTCGCCTTCAACGCGAAGAGCACCAGCGACAACGCCGCGACCCAGAGCTCCGTCGACCAGATCTCAACCGAGTTGTCGAGGCTGATCGACCGCCTCGGGATCGCCGAGGCGACCCTGCAGGGGCAGCAGCGCAGCGCTCAGGGCACCGCCGACAAGGCGCTGAGGCACTCCGAGAACGCGGTGGTCAACCTCTCCAATCGCCTCGACAAACTGGAGGCCTCGACGGCGACGAACTCGAAGCAGACCGCGAAGCTCGGTCAAGAGGTGAATTCGAACAGCGCCCAGATCAAGTCGCTCAACAAGCGGGTCAACAAGCTCAGCGGTCAGGTGCACTCCGGCAGCGGCGGCCAGAACGCGCAGTAGGGGCTATTCGCCGAGCGCCTCGCGCAGCGAGCTGACCTGTTCGCGGAGTTCCGCGACCTCGCGTTCGATCGCGGCGAAGCGCTCCTCGACCGGGCCGACGGGGCTGCGGGAGGAGGGGGGAGGCGCGGCCGGCGCCTCCCCCGACTCCTCTTCGGGCGAAAGGCCCTCAGCCGCATCCGAGGCCTCCTCGCCACCGAGCAGCTGTCGGTAGCGCTCCTCCTTCTGTCCCGGCCGTCGCTCGAGCCGCGCGACGACGCCACGCTCGATCAGTCGCCCCAGTGTCTCCTGTACTGCGGCGAGGTCGGCGAAGGGGTGGAGGCGCTCGGTGCGCTGCTTCAGCTCTCCCGGCGTTTGGGCGCTGCGCAGCATCAGTACCGCGAGCAGCGAGGTCTCGTCCGGTCCGTAGGAGTCGTCGAGCAGGTGGCGGTACTTGCGCGCCCGACTGTTCGCGCCGCTCGCCAGCCGCGTCCAGCCGCGCAGCGCCAGCCGGCGCAGCGCCTCGATGACCGTCTCCTCGTCGTAGGAGACGACCGGGTCGCGGTTCGTCGACTGGTTGCAGGCGGTCCGCAGCGCGTTCAGCGAGAGCGGGTAGACGTCGGGGGTCGTCCGCTGCTTCTCGATCAAGCAGCCCAGCACGCGGATCTCTACGGCGTCCGGCTCCATCTGAAGGCTGAGACTAAGGGAGCTTTTCCGCGAAGGCCGTGAGAGCCGCCGGATCGCGCAGCGGCGGCCCGTGCCCGAAGCAGGTGAGCGCCGGCTCGAGCTCGGCGAGGCGCTTGGCGGAGCGGCGGTTGAGGGCGGGGTCGAAGCTGAAGAGCTGCGGGGGCTCCCGGAGGCCGCCGCGCAGCAGGAACGGGTTGTAGCCGAAGACGACGTCTCCGCAGATCAGGGTCCGGTCGGATTCCCGCCAGTAGCTGACGTGGCCGGGGGAGTGCCCGGGC
The DNA here is from genome assembly GCA_963702055.1 of uncultured Solirubrobacterales bacterium. Taxonomy (GTDB): domain Bacteria; phylum Actinomycetota; class Thermoleophilia; order Solirubrobacterales; family 70-9; genus CAWINX01. The sequence continues at coordinate 320,133 of OY969702.1, forward strand.
GTTTCCAGCACGGTGAACCCGCCGACGCTGTCGCCTTCGCGCAGCTCCTTGGCGACCGGGTGAGCCGCCGGTCCGGGGAACCAACCGTTGCCGAAGCGGGTCGCCGTTTGGCCGCGCTCCACGGCCTCGGCGTCGTCGGCGCCGCACCACAGCGGCAGGGCGAACTGGTTGCAGATGGCGTGGCTCGCTCCCAGGTGGTCCGGGTGGGCGTGGGTCAGCGCGTGCGAGGAGAGCGAGAGGCCCTGTATCTGCTTGGCGATCCTGTGCCGGTCCCATGGTGCGCCGGCGTCGATCAGCACGTCCTCGACCACGTACACGTTGACGTTGTCGCGCGGGAAGCCCGAGAGCTGCCAGACGTCGTCGGTCAGTTGGCGCATCGGCGAAACCTATCCCGCCGGCGGCTCCATGTCGGAGCTAGGACGGATTTGCTTCGATCAACTCGATCCGGTAGCCGTCCGGGTCGCGGACGAAGCAGATGCGCGAGCCCTCGGTGCGGCCGCCGGGGCGGTAGGGGGGCTTCTCGGGTTCGATTCCCTCGGCGGCGAGACCCTCCAGCGTGCCCTCGAGGTCGTCGACCATGATCGCGATGTGGTTGTAGCCGGTCCCCAACTCGTAGGAGTCGACTCCGTGGTTGTAGGTCAGCTCCAGCCGCGGCGCCTCGCCGGGGAGGGCCATGAAGACGTTGATCGCCTCATCGCCGATCGGCATTCGAGCCGCCTCCTCGAAGCCAAGCTTTTCGTAGAAGGCGACCGAGCGGTCGATGTTTCCAATCCGGTAGCAGGTGTGGAGGTAGGTCGGCATGGCGGAAGGCTATCCGGGCGGCGCTTGCCGGGGCGGGCGAATGCCGCTCGGTAGGCTTGCCTCGCCGGGGAACGGCGCCGCCATGAGCACTTCGATCGCGATCATCGACTACGGAATGGGCAACCGCCGCTCGGTGGAGAAGGCCTTTGCCCACGTCGGGGCGGAGCCCTCGATCACCGAGGACCGCGAGGAGGTGCTGGCCGCCGACGGCGCCGTGGTGATCGGGGTCGGCGCCTTCCCGTCGGCGATGGAGCGGCTGCGCGAGCGCGGCATGGTCGAGGTGCTGAAGGAGCGCCACGAGCTCGGTCGCCCGACCCTCGGCATCTGCCTCGGCCTCCAGGTCTTCTTCGAGGGTTCCGACGAGCACGGCGGCTGCGAGGGGCTGGGGCTGCTGGAGGGGCGCATCCGCGCGCTTCCCTCCAACGGCCTGAAGGTCCCCCACATCGGCTGGAACCGGGTCGAGTGGCGTCCCGACTCGCGACTGGGAGCGGGGATCGCCCCGGAGGAGTCGAGCTTCTACCACCTGCACTCCTTCGCCGCGTTCGATCCCGCCGATCCCGCGAGCCTGGAGCGGCCCCGGGTGGCCGGCAAGGCCGCCTACGGCTGCGAGTTCGCGACGGCGATCGAGGAGCCGCCCCTCTACGGCGTCCAGTTCCACCCGGAGAAGTCCTCCCACCAGGGACTGCGCCTGCTTGAGAACTTCGTCGAGGTCTGCGGCGAGCGCGCCGCCGCCTGAGCCGTGATGGAGGTCTACAGGCGCGTCATCCCCTGCCTTGACGTCGACGCCGGCCGCGTTGTCAAGGGCTCGCGGTTCGTCGACTTAAACGACGCCGGCGACCCGGTCGAGTTGGCGATGCGCTACGACGCCGAGGGCGCCGACGAGCTCGTTTTCCTCGACATCACCGCGACCAGCGACAAGCGCGCCTCGGCGGTTGAGCTGGCCAAACGCGTCGCCGATGACGTCTTTATCCCCTTCACCGTGGGGGGCGGCGTTCGCTCCCTCGCCGACGCCCAGGCCGTGCTCGACGCCGGGGCGGACAAGGTGGGGGTCAACTCGGCGGCGATCGAGCGCCCCGAGCTGATTGACGAGATCAAAGAGGTGCTGGCCCGTGAGGTCCTGGTCGTCGCGATCGACGCCAAACGGCGGTCGGATGGCGAGGGCTGGACCGCCTACACCGCCGGCGGACGGAACGACTCTGGGCGCGACGCGGTCGAGTGGGCGGTCGAGGCGGCCGAGCGTGGGGCAGGGGAGATTCTCCTCACCAGCATGGACCGCGACGGCACCAAGGACGGCTACGACCTGGAGCTGACCCGCGCCGTAAGCGACGCGGTGGGCATCCCCGTAATCGCCTCAGGCGGTGCCGGCGAGATCCACCACATGGTCGAAGCCTTCGAAGCCGGCGCCGACGCAGTCCTCTGCGCCTCGATCTTCCATTACGGCAAGTACACGGTCGGCGACGTCAAGCGAGAGCTGATCGCCGCCGGGGCTCACGTTCGGCCCTGAGGTGCCTCAAGTGCCGAATGCGGACCTGATCGAAGTCGCATACGCCTGCAACACTTAGCGCCTCAGTCGATGCCGCGCCAGAAGGACGATGCCAATCGCCGGATCCAATGCAGCTGAGCTTCATTACCGGTGTGTCGGTGCAGGGGAGCCGCTCGTCCTCGTACACGGGTCGTGGGTGGACGGCGGAGTATGGGGTGGAGTCGTGCCGCTGCTCTCGCGTTCGTTCGAGGTCGTCATCTATGACCGGCGGGGCCACGGTCGAAGTCCCTCCCCGGAGGGCAAGGGAGGAGTTCGCAATGACGTCGATGACCTCGCGGCGTTGATCCACTCTCTCGATCTCGGCCCGGCTCACGTCGCGGGAACGTCGTTCGGCGGCTCGATCGCCCTGCGGCTTACCTCCGCCAGGCCCGAGCTGATTCGCAGCGTCACCGTTCACGAGCCACCGTTTTTCGATCTGCTGCGCGACGACGAGCCGGACATTCCCGAGCTGGCAGAGTTGCGGCTCCGCCTCGCCACCGTCGCCGAACGCCTCGAGTCGGGCGACATTGAGGGAGGCGCCCGGCTCTACTTCGACGAGGTGGCGGAGACGCCCGGCGGCTGGAACGGGTTCGACCAGGGGCGCCGCGATGTGCTCCTCTCCAACGCTCCTACCTATCTCGACCATTGCCGCGACCCCGACGCGTTTCGGATCGAGACCGAGGACTTGGCGGCGGTCTCGAGCCCGGCGCTGGTTACGTATGGCGACCGCCGGCCGCCACTGTTTAGGCGGATCGTCGAGTTGGTCTCGGCGGTCATGCCCGGGGCGAGAAACGAGGCGATACCCGGCGCCGCCCACGATCCTCAGGTCACCCACCCCGGTCAGTACGCCGAGCAGGTCGAGGGCTTCACCAGGTTCGCGGTGGCTCGCCCGTGACCGGCGGACCGGGCGCGGCGGCCGGGGCTCGCAAGGAGCATGCGATCGACCTTTTCGCCGGCTTGCCGCGGCGCTACGACGCCGCCGGGGCGGTCCTCAGCTTCGGTCAGGATCCGCGCTGGCGGAAAGCGATGGTGGGCAAGGTCGGCGCCGGGGCGGAGGATCGCGTACTCGACGTCGCGACCGGAACGGGAATGGTCGCCGCGGCTCTCGTCCGTCGCTATGGCTGCCGGGTCGTGGGGCTTGACCAGAGCCCCGAGATGCTCGGTGGGGCGGAGGCAAAGCTCCGGGCCGACCTCGAGCTCGCGGACAAGATCGAGCTCGTTCGCGGCGAGGCCGAGTCGCTGCCCTTCTCGGACGGCGAGTTCGACCACCTGACCTTCACCTACCTGCTGCGCTACGTCGATGACCCGGCGGCTACGCTCGCCGAGCTCGCTCGCGTCGTCAAGCCCGGCGGATGCGTCGCCTCGCTCGAATTCATGCTGCCACCAAACGCCGTGGCGCGAGCCCTCTGGCATCTCTACGCGAGGTTTGGCCTGCCCACGCTCGGTCGACTGATCTCGCACGACTGGTACGAGGTCGGGCGGTTCCTCGAGCCGAGCATCAGCGATTTCTACCGGGGCCTGCCGCTCGAGCGTCAGCTGGAGCTCTGGCGAGCCGCGGGAATCGAGTCGGTGCAGGCGAGGGTGATGAGCCTCGGAGGGGGCGTGGTGATCTGGGGGAGGCGCGCTGCATGAGTGGCGCACCCGTGGCTGGTGACAGCCGGCACCTCAATCGCCCCGCCTTCTACGCCCTGGGGTCGGGTGGCTGGCGGGACCTGGTCACGCTGCTCCATCCGCCGTACACGGCCTGGCACCTCTCTTATGTCGCGCTCGGCGCCGCGGCCGCACCGCAGATCCACCTCGATCGGCTGTTGCCCACGCTCGGCGCGTTCTTCCTTGCCGTCGGTGTGGCCGCCCATGCTCTGGATGAGCTCAACGGCCGCCCGCTGAGGACCCAGCTCTCCGATCGGGCGCTGATCTCCCTCGCTGCGATCGCGCTCGCCGGGGCAATCGGGATCGGCATCGCCAGTCTCTTTTACGTCTCCGCGACGCTGGCGATATTCGTCGTCGTCGGCGGTTTCCTGGTGCCGGCCTACAACCTCGAACTATTCAGCGGCCGGTTCCACACGGACTTTTGGTTCGCCGCCGCATGGGGTGCCTTCCCGGCGCTTACTTCGTGGTGGGCGAACACGTTGTCGCTCGAGCACGCCAACCAGGTGGCCGCGGGGTTGCTCGTCGCCGCGGGGTGCTTCGGCCTCAGCGTCGCCCAGCGCCGCCTCTCGATGCCGGTTCGCAACCTGCGCCGTAAGACCGCCTCGGTAAGTGGCGAGCAGCGGCTTGTCGACGGCACCAGCGTTCCGCTCTCCGCCGAGGCGCTGGCATCGCCCCTCGACGGAGCGCTGCGGGCGATGTCGTGGGCGGTGGCGGCGCTCGCCGCCGGACTCGTCGCGCTACGGCTCTGAATCACGGTCGGCCATACGCGAAGTCGAGCCAGCGGCTTTGCAGGTCTTTCATGCCGGAGGAGGGACTCGAACCCCCGACACGCGGATTATGATCGGATTCTTTTGACAGTGAACTAGTCGATTTGCAGGGATTCTTGTCTAGTTAGTTTTGTCACGTCCGGGTCATTTGTGCCTATTTGGGGACATTTTTCGGGACACATTTCGTCTGCGGGCGGTCATAATCTCGAAGACGATGAGTCCCTCGTCGATCCACTTCCGGGAGACGCCGATCAGCGGTCACGTCTTCCGGATGCCGCGCAAGTCCGGCGATCGCTGGATGGCGAAGTGGCGCGACGCAGAGGGCCAGCACCAGCGCGTGTTGGGCCGAGTCTGGGGCAGACGGGGCCGGCCGACCGAGGGTTACTTGACCAGGTAGGGCGCGCAGCGCGAGCTCGACGCGATCCTCGCCGATGCCAGAACAAGCCGGATCGTCGAGAGGAGGCTGTTGCCGGAGTTCGGTGAAGCGAAGCTCGAGGAGATCACCACGCCTCGAATCGATGCCTGGCGCGTCGGCCTCGTGTCCGGCGGCGGGGCGAAAGGTCAGGAGCTCTCGGCGAGGACGATCAACAAGTACCTCGGGGTGATGCACAGCATCCTCAAACGAGCGCAGCGCACCTACGGGCTGGGGGCGAACGCGGCGGCCGGCGCCGAGCGCCAGCCGGTTCGCCGTACCGGTGACTTCGATGTGCTCTCGGCGGCCGAGGTCGAGGCGCTGGCCCGCGCCGCCCGCGAGGGGCGACATCGCAAGTCGCCCAAACACCCAACCGGGCCGGAGTGGCAGGCAACCCTGAAAGCGCAGGACCGCCAGGACGCCGCGATCTTCCTCACCGCGGCTTTTGCCGGCCTGCGCCTCGGCGAGCTGCGCAGCCTGCGCTGGCGCGATCTCGATCTCCTTGGCTCCGTGATCGGCTGGGTGATCGGCCGCTTCGGCGGTCGGACGTTGATCGAGCGCCACGGGCGATGGTTGCACGTCTTTCGCTCGTCGTTCCACTCCTACGTCCCGCTTACGCTGCTCGGCTCCGCGCTGTGGTGCTTTGCGTTTGCCGTCGTCGGTTGGGCGCTGGGCGGCAGTTGGAAGTCCCTCCACGAAGGCTTTGGCTATGCCGACTACGTGGTCGCCGGCGCCGCGGTGGTTCTTGTCGCCTTCCTCGCGCTGCGCCGAATCCGCGCTCGCCGGAACTCTCCTGGCGTTCGGGCTCAGGTGGCGGAGGAGTTCACTGACTGAGTACGGGTACAGCCGCAGTGCGACGTTGGCGTAGAAGTTCTCGTCCTCGACCTGGATGATCGCCGTGCCAAGCTTCGCCGGAGGCGGCTCTCATGACCAGGTATGCGCCGGCCCGAGTTCTCAACTCGAACTGGAAGCCGTGAGTGAAGGCCGACTGACCTCGCCTACGCGGCGGTTGACCAGAACTCATCTGGTTCTCATCTAAGGTTAATCTCGCCTGCCACCCTCTGTGGCATGCACGCCTTGGTTGTCGAAGACGAGGTGAAGATGGCGGCGCTGATCCGGCGCGGCCTCGCCGAGGAGGGACTCGCGGTTGACATTGCGACAACCGGCGAGGATGCATTGGTTATGGCCGGGTCGACGGCCTATGACGCGATCATGCTCGACGTGATGCTGCCTGGCAGCGACGGCTTCGAGACCTGCCGTAGGCGCCAAGCGCTCAAGCGGGAAGCGGCCCGGTCAGTGCGAGTTCGATGGTGATCTCTGCCCACCGGCGCTGCCCTTCACCGGGGCGGCGCTGGCGCCGGTCGTTGACTGTAAGGCGCGGGCGCGAACGCCGGTCGCGCCACGACGCATGGGATCAGGGGTAACGGAGGACCGCCCGCTTGTCTCACTTCACCGCCGTCAGCGCCGCCAGGGCGCCCTGCGCGGCGCTGGTCAGGCGCTCGGCACTCGGCGCTCGCTCGGGATCGAGCTGCCACTGGACCAGCAATCCGTCAAAGAGGGCGATGATCAGTGCCGCCAGGGCGTCGGCGTCCACGTTGGCAGAGCCGATCTCGGCAAAAGCGTCGAGGGTGGTCGCCGCGATCACCCGGTGGAAGTCGTCATAGCTCGCCGCCATCTCGGCACGCAGATCCTCCGAGCGAGACATCTGCGCCCAGGCCTCCAGGCAGGCGGCGACCAGCGAGCGGTTCTCCTCGAGCGTGTCGATCACCCCGGCCAAGCTGCGCTGCAGGCGCTCCAGCGGCGTCGCCGGCCCAGGCTCGTCGGCCAAGGCAACGAGCGGCTTCAACCAGCGCTGGAACGCCTCGGCGACGGCCACGTTGAGCAAGTGCTCCTTGGAGCCGAAGTGGTAGCCGATCGAAGCGAGATTAGTGCCGGAGGCGGCGACGAGGTCGCGAGCGGTCGTGCGGGCAAAGCCCTTCTCCTGCAGGCAGGCGATCGCCGCCTCCAAGAGGCGCTCTCTGTGACCTTGCTCACCCTGCGCGGACACCGCCGCGTCTACCTTATGCCCGGATAGATTCATACGGACGTATGTATAACAAAGGAGCGACTCGAGTGAACCGTCGTCCCAGCACAGCCACGCGCCCCTGGCTCGTGCTGGGAGGGTGGGCGCTGGTCGTGGGGGCGCTGGGGCTCCTCGGCACCGGGATCGCCGCTCGGCTTTCACCGGCCTCACTGCTCGTTTCCGGCACTCCGTCGGCCCGCGCCCACGCGACGCTCGACCGCCAGTTCGGCAACTCGGTTCCGGTGACGGTGCTGCTGCAGGGACCCGCCCCGGCGATCGACCGCCAAGGGCCGCGCCTCGCGGCGGCGCTGCGTCGCGAGGGCAGGGTTCAGGTGATCTCGCCGTGGGACCCTGGCGGGGCGCAGCGCAGCCTGCGGCCGCGTCCGACCGCGGCGCTGATCCTTGCCGGCTTTGAGCGGCCCGAGTCCGAAGCGATGGGCGAAGTCGTGCCGACCGCCCAACGAGTGGTCCGCGAGAACGTGCGGCCGCCGCTGCGGGCCCACGTGGGCGGTGTCGCCGCGATCGCCGCCGCGATCCAGAGGGATGCGCTCGCCGCCACCCAAGACGCCGAGCTGCTGGTAATGCCGATCCTGGTGATCGTCCTGCTGCTCGTCTTCCGCAGCCCGGTGGCGGCCGCTATCCCGCTGCTTATGGGTGCGGCCACCGTGCTCGCGGGGCGCGGCGTGCTCCTGCTCAGCACATACGTCATGCCGATCAACTCCCTGGCCGTTGCGATCGCCTCGATGATGGGGCTTGCGCTGGGGGTGGACTACGCACTGCTGATGGTCTCGCGCTTCCGCCAGGAGCGTGACGCGGGAGCCGATGCAGACGCCGCGATCGCCGCGGCAGCGCACGCTGCGGGCCGGACGGTCCTCTTCGCCGGCGGAACCCTGGCGCTGGCCATGCTCACGGCGGCGCTGGTCGCTCCGGGCGATCTGCTCGGCTCTGTGGCCGCGGGCGTAGTCGTCTCCGCCTTGCTCAGCGTTTTGCTGGCGGTCTCCCTGCTGCCGACGCTGCTCCGCGCGCTGTCGCCCTACCTTGAGCGCTGGCGAATGCCCAGCGCGGGGCGCGGCGAGCGCCTGCTCGGCCTCGCCGCGGGCTTGATCGCCCGGCCCTGGATCGCGATCCCGTTGATCGTGGCGCCCATGCTCGCCATTGCGGCACCGGCGAGCGCACTCAGGATGGGGCCTCCCGACCCGGGCCAGCTGCCACCATCCGATCCCACCCGGCAGGGATTCGAAGCGCTGCGCCGCGCGATCGGTCCCGGCTGGGCGGCGCCGATCGCGGTCGTCGCCACAGCGCGCGACGGGGTGATCTCCGACCCCGGGCGCCTGCGGGCGATCTCACGCTGGCAGGATCGCGTCGCTCGCGAGCCGGGAGTGGCCGCGGTGATCGGGCCGGCATCGCTGCAGGAAGCCGAAGGCCCGATCCATACGGCTCGTCGGGCCTACGAGTCCGCGCCGGCGAAGCTCGCGAACGCGCAGCATGGAATCGCCTCGCTGCGCTCTGGCCTGCACCGCGCAAGCCAGGGCGTCGCCGAGCTCCGCGCGGGGCTGGGCTCGTCGGCAAACGGCGCAACGACTATCGCCGCCAGGACGAGCGAGGCGCAGGCCGGGGCAACGCGCCTGCAGACAGGGCTGGGACGAGCGAGTTCGGGCGCCCAACGGCTCTCGACAGGGCTCGACCGCGCCTTGCGCGGCGCCGATGCCCTCGTGGTCGGCCAGCACCGCCTCAGCGCCGGAGCAGCGCGACTGGCGCACGGCGTTCGCAGACTCGACGACACGTTGCGCGGCCCGCTGGCCCAGCTGCAAGCTATCTCCGCCCGGCTGGGCGTCTGGGCCGCCTGGATCAGGTCGCTGGGGGTCCCCACCGAAATGGCGGCGCAACGCCTCGAACGTGCCGTGGGGGAGCTGAACGGCATGACCGTGGGAAAGAGCGATCCGCGCTACGCCAGGCTGGTCGAAACGGTCCGGGAAGCGTCGGCACTCGTCGGTGCCCCGACCGCGGCCGCTCCCGTGGAAGGCAAAGCCGCACTGCCGGCCGGAGTCGCCCGGTCGCTGGCGGCGGCGATCGTCGGAATCCAGGAACAGCTGTCTAACTCGGTGGGATCGCTGGCGTCCCTGCCCGGCCGGCTCCAGCAGCTCGCCGACGGCGTCGGCCGGCTGCGGGCGGGCGCCAACCGGGTCGCGGCCGGGGCGGGGGCAGCGGAACGAGGCGGCCGTCAGCTGCGCGCGGCGCTGGGGCGGCTGGCCCGCGGCGCTGATCGCCTCGACCGCGGCCTTGAAAGTGCCAAAGGCGGCGGCGGGCAACTCGCCGGCGGCCTCGGCGTGATCGCCTCCGGGGCCGATCGCCTCGCCGGCGGCCTGCGCGGCGGAGAGGCGCGCAGCGGGCAGTTGGCCGACGGGCTCGCCCGGCCGCAGGGGCCGCTGAGCCACTACGCGGTAGTCCTACACGGCTACCGGCGCGGGTATGACACGCTGCGGGCCCGCTCACCCGGGGCGATCGACTCCGGCTACCTGATGCTCACCGCGCTCGACGGCACCTTGCCGGCGACCCGAGGACAGATCGCGCAGGTCATCAACCTGGACGGCGGCGGACAGACGGTGCGGATGCTGATCGTCCCGACGGCCGGACCGAGCGCCCCCTCCACCGCCCGCCTCAGCCACCGGCTCCAGGACCAGCTACCGGCGCTCGCCAGCGCCAGCGGCACCGAGGTGGCGATCGGCGAAGGCGCGCAGAGCCTCGCCGACTACACCGACGCCACCATGGCCCGCATCCCTTGGCTCGTCATCTCGCTCTCGCTGGTCGCAGTCGCGATGCTCACCCTGGTGGTGCGCTCGCTGCTGCTGCCGCTTGTCGCCGTCGCCCTCAACCTGCTGACGATCGCCGCCGCCTTCGGCGCTCTGAAGCTCTTCTTCGGGCTCGACCTGCTGGTCGGCCCCCGCTACATCGACGCGATATCGGCTGCCGGGGTGCTCACGATCATGTTCGTCCTCTCGATCGACTACGAGGTGTTCCTGCTGACCCGTATGCGGGAGGCCTGGCTGGCGAGCGGCGACCACGCCTACGCGATCGATTACGGCCTGCGCAACACTGCCGGCGTGATCGCCGGCGCGGCGACGATCATGAGCTCGGTCTTCCTCGCCTTCGCCACCGCCGACATTGCCTCGCTGCAGCAGTTCGGTGTCGGGCTCACCGTCGCGGTGGTGCTAGACGCGACCGTGATCCGGCTGGTGCTTCTCCCGGCGATCATGCGGGCCTTGGGGCCCCGGGCCTGGTGGATTCCCGGCTGGCTGGATCGGCGGCTGCCCCTGCTCGACCACGGCGCTGGGCCGGCGCCCGCGCCTGCCGAGCCGGGGGAGGAATCGGCGATCCGGGAGTTCGAAGTCATCTCCCACGCCGAGCACAGCTGCATGCTCGATCTCCTCGCCGAGCTCGAAGAGGCCAGCGCGACTCGAGATGCCGATCGGGTCTTGCGCCTGGTCCGCGAGCTGCGGGCGATCGCCGAGCCTCATTTCCACTATGAGCAGATGGCGCTCTTCCCCCGCCTCGCCGGCGTCCTCGGCCCCGAGTACATCGAACGCCTCTACGCCGAGCAGGACGATGTCGTCGCGGCGCTGCGGAAGATCGAAGCACTCGCCCTGCCCGGCCGAATCGACGAGTCTGAGGCCACGGAGGCTCGCCGGCTCGCACGCGCGGCTCGCGCCTCGGTGAAGGCTTGCGACGCCGCCTGCGAGGCAGTCGAGTCCCAGCCCGAGGAGGTGGCGACACGGGTGCTGGCGGCGCGGGAACGCGTTCTGGCCGCTACCGGGTAGGACTACCAGGCAAGAGCAAGAGCGGGACGGGTGCGCCACCGGCCCTCGGGGCGCCGAGACACTTGGATCTCAGCTGACGGCGGAATCGATCTTGCGGACTCCAAAGAAACCGTAATCCATCCGCTGCAAGGCAGGTGTTTTCCCCCGATGACGGCGAAGTTGCCGGGGGCCACGATTGTTGTTTGAGCACTGAAACCACCGGCCGGGAAGCAGGGGTGCCCCGCGGCAAGCCTCGCCGAGAGGGTGTCGTCGCGATGCTTGTTCGGGTCCGAGCCAAGCGGCGCCCCCTCACGCTCGCCGGCGCGGCACTCCTCTTCGTATTTGTCTTCTTCCTGGTGGAGCAAACCGCCGAGGCCGACGAGACGATCGGGCTGCTCTACGCGGTGCCCGTTGCGCTGGTGGGCCTGGAGTTCGGGCTTGGCGCGGGTTTCGGCGCGGCGATTGCCGCCCTCGCTCTCTCGACAGTCTGGGCGGCGACGGGTCCCCCGGACTTTGAGGGAGTCGGATTCGCTACCAGCGCCGTGGCACTGGTGAGCGTCGGCGGCTTCGCCGGGCGCTTCGGTGACCGTACGCGCGCGCAGGCCGCCCTGCGCTCTGAGCTTGAGCTGAGCCGCCAGCGCGTCTCCGAACAGCTTCGCAGCGCCAGTCGCCTTCTCGGCTACCACGAGGCCGAGCGCCGCGAGATCGCCAACCAGCTTCACGAGCAGGTGGCGCAGACCGTGGCGGCCGCGCTGATGGCGCTCAGCCTGGTAGAGGACGATGTCGAGGGCGGGACCCTCCATCGCTCCCAGATCGAGTCCGTTCGCAGTCACATGCGCGAGTGCCTTGAGGATCTTCGCGGCCTCGCCGCCAGCTTGCGGCCGACCGTACTGGACGAGCTGGGGCTGGTTTCCGCGCTGGAGCGCATCTGCAGCGAGGAGGGTGAGCGCGCCTGCCAGCCGATCGCCATGCACTTCGACGGGTCTCTGGGTGGTCTGCCTGCCGGGGTCGAGATCTCCGCCTATCGCACCGTCAAGGAGGTGCTCGAAGCCCTGAGCGGCGCGACGAAAGTTGGTGTGAGCGTCGACGAAGGGAGGGCCAGCCTGCGGATCGCAGTAACCGCAGCTTTGAGCGACAGAGACGAGCACGGGGTGGAGGAGAAGGTTGCGACGGCGCGAGCGCGGTTGGAGCTGCTCGGCGGGTCACTGCGGACCAGCTTGCGTCCCGGCGAAGACGGCGCCTCCATCGTCACGGTCATCGCAGACACTCCGCTGCGCCCGGGTGAGGGGCTACGCGAAAGCTTCCCGCCTTCGTAGGCTTGGCGATCGCGATCCGAGGGTGCGCAGGGTGAGACCATGTCCCGTCGCTCCCGCTCTCGCGATCCCGGAGCTTGCACGTTGACCGTGGGTCGCTCCGCGATAAGTTGAATCGTCGGGTTGCCGAATCGGATCCTTCCGCCGTGCTTACCTTGCTCGTGGTCGCCTCGGTAGCGCTCGCCTCCACGCAGACGATCACGGATAAGAAGGCGGCGGGGTCCCAAGATGCACTTCGTGCCTAGAAGTTCGGGACATATTTGGGACACAAATTGCTGATCGTGTGCTTAGTCACTTTTAAAACTCGCTGATTTCCAGGAGAAACAGCAGTGCCGGAGGAGGGACTCGAACCCCCGACACGCGGATTATGATCGCGAATCAGCCGTACAGCCCGCGCCCCGGTGATCCGGGAATCGGCGCTAGGAAACGCTTTCCGCCAGAACGGCTTCCCCGTTGGTCCCGTCGCTTACGAGGGGGTCCGGACTCACTTTGGACTCACCCTCCGCAGGCAGCTCCGCTGCCAGGTCGAGGCCCTCGCCCACGCCGTCATCGAGCAGGTGGACGTAGGTGTCCAGCGTGAAGCCGGGCGAGTGGTGGCCGAGCCAGCGCTGAACTTGCTTGACGTTGCGACCGGCCGCGAACAGCATCGAGGCGCAGGTGTGGCGGAACGTGTGGAAGCCGATCCACGGCACACCCGCCTCTTCCGCCGCGATCTGCATGACGCGACGGCGGACGTTCTCCTGTCGGAGCGGAGCGCCGTTGCGAGCGGGGAACACGAGGTCTTCGTCGCCGTCGAACTCAGCCGCCTGTCGGCGTTGGCGTAGCTCTCGGCAGAGCGCCGCGTCGAGCGGGATCGCCCGCTGCCCATGCTTCGACTTCGGGGGCTTGTAGCGCGGCTCCTCGCCTTTCGGCTGACGCTTCGCCAGGGCTCGCCGTACCCGCAGGTGCGGCTCTGAGCCGTCGAGCTTTAGGTCGCGCCAGCGCAGAGCCGCCAGCTCCGACCAGCGCACTCCTGTCGCGGCGAGAGTCCGAAACATCACCCGCCAGTCCGGCGGCACGATCCGCAGGAACATCCCCAACTGTTCGCGGGTCAGGGCCTTCGCCTTCTCGTGTTCGGTTTCCTCGATCTGCGGACGGTGGGGGAGGGGGACGCCATCGCAGGGGTTGGAGCGAATCAGCCCCTCGCGGCGAGCGGTGGAGAGACAGGCTCGCAGCGGGCTGACGATCCGGCGTACCGTGGCGTCTGAGAGGCGCACAGGGCCGCTGTCGGCCTTCGGGGCGGCCTTCCCCTGTAGCTCGGCCTTCTGGCGTCGCTCGTCGCTCTGGCGGCGCCCCTGTTCCTTCTCGTCGCAGAGCCAGCCGATCCAGTTCGCGATGTCGCGGGGGGTGATCGCCCCGAGTCGACGGTCCCCCAGGAACGGGTTGATGTAGCGATCCAGGTCGCGCTTGTAGTCGATGCGGGTGTCGTCGGTGAATCCCCGTCGACCGTTGCCCTGGTAGCGCTCGATCCACTCGGCCGCGTACTCGCGCAGTGGCGTTCGGGCTTGAGTGACCAGATCCAGCTCCCCTCGATCGCGCGCGGCCTCACGGGCTCGCTTGATCTGGAGCGCTTCGTCCAGGGTCCGGGCGCTCTCGGCATGGCGCTTGCCGTTCGCCCGGAAGCGGACCACGTAGCGGCTCCCGCGCTTGTAGATACCGGGGTGTCGGGTCTTGACCATCGGTGCAGCCATCGCTACGCCTCCTCATGCCGAGGGGCCAACGGGGGCGATAGCCTGACCCGCGCATCGGGCCTGGTGAAGGCTAAGCCCGGTGCCACGGGGCCGGTCGTTCGCGCGACGCGGCCCCACTTGTTTGATGGTGAGACTTTATGCCCTCTTGGCCGCATGTCAAGGCACCGCCGGGCATTCAGGCACGAGCGAACTCATCCTGGGGGCTGGAGACGTAGCTGTCCAAGTCCTCGCGTCGGAACAGCAGGCGCTTGCCGTCGCGGTAGCACGCAACCGTTCCGCGCTCCACGAGGTCATAGATCCGGCGCTTGCCGCACGCGAGGTACTCAGCCGCGTCATCGACGTTCATGTAGGGCTGCGGGGGCGGGGTCATCCGCGTCGCAAGCTCCTCCGCCACCTTCGCTGCGTGGTAGTCGAGCAACTCGCGAGGGACCGGGATCGGGAAGTGGTCGCTCACTTGGGCACCCACTCCGGCGTCGGCATCGGCGCTTCGCAATGCGCGCAGGCCCACGGCCCGCCGCCCGGTGTTTCGGTCGGGCAAGGGTGGTCGCAGCAGGTTGGATCAGGCTGAGGGGCCGGGGGCTTCCTGTAGCGCTCCGTGCGCTGACAGTCCGGGCAGTACATGGCATCGGAGCGCTTGGGGGTGAAGGCAGTTCCACAGTGCGCGCAGGGGCGAGGGGTCGGGTCCTTCTTGCCACGGTGCTTCGCAAGGCGACAACGCGGCGAGCAGCACTTCGCTTGTGGCCGACGACCCTCCAGGGAGGCTCCGCAGTTCTCGCAGCGCCGGCCGGTCATTCCGCAACTCCGAACCTGGCGGCGAGACGCTCGATTTCGGCCTCTTCGGCCTCAGTGGCCGCCTCGGCCCCCCCGTTGTGCTTCCCATCGGTGACATCGGTGACATTGGCTTTCCCATGCGGTTTGCGGCTGTTTTCTATCGGTGACAATCCCTCGTCTGTCACCGATAGAACCCCCCCGGTTTTTGGCTCTACAGAGCCGTTGTCACCGTTGTCACCGCTGAGCGCGCCTTCCGGGGACAGGTAGCGGTCCCAGGCGTCAACGAACTGCTCCCGTTCGTAGCCCTTCCCGTGCCAACCGCCGTCCCGAACATCCTTGCGGCGGATGCCGTAGGGCTTTAGAAGGTTCGCCAGTGCCCTCGGCGTCAGTCCCGTGTCGGCCTTGCCCCAGGTGCCCCAGGGAGCCTCATCGTCGGCCTTTAGTTCCTCGATCAGGTCCACCGTCGAAATCACGTCCTGCGCGCCGAGCGCAGCCCGTACATCGGCCAGCAGCCGAACTCCCCAACTCTCGCTCGCCTCGGCCTTTTCGCCGTGCAACTCGACCAGGGCGGCGCGCGCTCGGACCGGCCATTCACCGCCCGCCAAGTCGGCAATCGCTAGTAGTGGCTCTGCGCCATCCTGGGCGCGGTCGCTCAGCTCCTCTGGCAGCTCTGGCTCGGCGCGCCCGAGCTTGTCCATGTAGAAGGTGGCCCAGCGGGCGGCCTCCCGCTTCAACGGCTCACAGGCCGCCGTGATCGTCTTGTAGCGCCCCCGTTCTACGTGCTCGTCGGGTCGACGCCGCCGAAGTCGGATCGGGATAGAGCGGTCGGCCAGGGTGTCGGGAAGGTCCCCGATCCCGGCCAGCGCCTTTGCCCCGAATACGGGATACGCGGTAACGGTCTGTTTGGAGCCGTCACCCTCACAGCGCCAAGCCACAGCGCCGCGCCGGTAGCCAGCATTGAGCAAGCCGCGCTGTTCTTCTTTCGTGGCGGTTGCCCCCCGGCCCCACAGGGCGTCCACCTCGTCGTAGAGGAGGGTCGCCGGTCCACCGTCACCGGCAAGCGCCCGAAAGAGTGCCGCGTCGCTGACGTTCGCAGCCTCCATCGCACGCGGCACAAGCTGGGCCAGCACCTCCAGCATCCGGGACTTGCCGCTCTGCTTCTCCGCGCTGCTGATGTCGAGGTAGGGGGTGGTATCTGCCGCCTCAATGGCGTGTGCGTGAACCGCCCAGAGCGCTACGGCATCGCGCTGCGCCTCAGTGAGGACGACGAATCGCCGCAACGTGGAAGCGATTGAGGCGAGCAGCTTCCCCGTGTTGGGTGGCGGCCCCTGGTCGGCGGGAGGAACTTCTGGGTCCGGGGAGCCAGAAGTCTCGACCGGCCGCAGCTCGCTGAGAGGGTGTCCGGCGGCCAGGTGATCGCTTACGTCCTTGCAACCCTCGGCGCACTCGAAGACCCGGACCTCGGCGGCGATGCCTTCAAGGGACCGCGAAAGCTCGGCTGCGTGTTTGCGGCCCGGTTCGTCAGCGTCCGCGATGACCGCGACCCGCGCGCCACGTAGGGACTCACTGAATTGGGGTTTCCACTTCCCGGCCCCGCCGGGGGAGGTGGTGGCGGTGACGCCGCGTTGCGCGAGTGCGTCAGCGTCCTTCTCACCCTCGACTACACAGACCTTGCCCCCGGCCTTCGCCGTCTCGATGACTTCGGGGAGCCTGTAGAGAACCCGCTGGGTCTTGCCCAGCTTCCACTCCCAGCCCCCGTCGCCGTCAGGCTTGCGCTGGCGGAAGTCCTTGGGGTGGAATCGGACGACCTGGAAGAGAAGCTCACCGGATTCGCCTACGTAGTCGTAGGTGGCGACGATCTCGCGCTTGCCGTTGCCGTTCTGCCGCTCCGCGAAGAGGTCGGCCATCGTGAGGCCGACAGCACCGACGATCTCTTCGGGCGTACAGCCGGCGTGGCAGGTCAAGAGAACGCGGTCGTCGGTGCCGAGTCCGATCGACAGCGAAGGGTCGCGGTCGTCGTGGGCCGGGCAACGAGCAACCCAGGCTGCGTCGCCAGCGCCCTTGACGCTCTCGAAGCGCTCCAGGACTTGATCGACGGTCACAGCGCTCGCTCCCTTCGCAGGGAGGCGCGCAGGCCCACGTACATGGCCTGTTGTGCGGCCCGTGGCAGGCGGTCAAAGCAGGCGAGCCGCTGAGGGCCAGTGAGGAACGGCGTCAGGCCGTGGAGAACGCCGAAGCCCAGAGGGGCCGAAGCACGAGCCCCCCTGGGCGTTAGCGCATGGCCGGACTCGTCATCGGAGGAAGATTCTGGTGGGTCTGGGTCCGATCCGCCGGGGCCTGCGCGGGTCGCGCCTCGCTTGGCGCTCTGCCTTGACCGCGACCGCCGGGGTGCGCGACTGTGCCCTGCGCGACGTGCGGCAATCGCAGCAGCCATTCCGGCTCCCGCGCGGCGTCGGCGCACAATCGCCCGGTGGGCCTTCTTGAAGGGATTGCCCCTGGAGCGGTTGGCGGCGGCTGCCACCCGTTCAACCGAACATCCCTCTTCCAGTCGGCGCTCCATTCCCTTGAGCCGCTGCAAGGCAGCTACGTCTCCGACCTCTGCCTCGAAGGCGATTTGGGCCGAGAGACTGGCGGCCATCTGTCGGCCGAGGTGCCGCTGACGACACGCTGCCCTTGCCGCGCGCTGCTCCGGCGTTTGCCGGGAGTGCTCGCAGGACCCTTCGGCGGGAGAGCCGTCTTGCTCGCCGCGCTTACCCTGAGCGTCCATCGCCGCTTGTTGCTCCGAAAGCCATTTCCTTACCGCCAGAGTACGGCCCGCTCAGGATGCCCTTTTGCGGCCAAGACGCGAAAACGGCGCCCATCAGGACGCCGCAGCCGCCAGGAAATAGCCCCAGACCAAGGGCGATAAGGGCAGAGTAGACGATGGTGACGACGCCCCCGAAACCCGCATGGGCAAAGCGTTTCCTTTCCATTGGAAAGGCTGTGTGGGTCCTGGGTAGCGACTCTGAGGTAAGCGTTTCCCTAGCGGCGGTAACTAAGGCAGGCGGGCGCGTTAGGAGGCTGGAGCTGAGAGACGGGCGTATAGAGGTACTAGCGCCCTCACGCGTTCAAGCCTGCCCCCCGGCCCCTCGCGCTTGGGGTTTCACTTTCGGCTGGGCCGGACAAGCGGATTCATTGTCCGCACGTCACGCAGCAAAGGCACTGTCTAAGCCAAGTGCGCGGGGGGTGTGGCCGGAGTGAGTCCACTCCTCGTGCTGGCTCAGGTCGGGACAGCGCCTGTGCGCGCGTTTAGGAGCGCCTCTGCCTGCGCTGTGCGGCCAATCCAGCCCAGGAAGCCATTCCCGGAAAGCCAGGGCCTAAGCCTCTAGCTCACGCTGCTTCGCCCTCTACGAGCTGCGCCTCTGGGATCTCCTCGGCTTCGCCCTCGATGATGACTCCCTTTGCCTTGAGGGCGCGGATGACTTCTGAGGCATCGCGGTGCTCGACCACTACGGATGCCTCGCCTCTCAGTACTGCGGCCTTGTCTGTGTGGACGGCTGCGGCCGTAGTGACATTACGGATGCCGCCAGGGAGGTCGCGAGCGGGGATGTCGTCTATCTCTTGCTCCAAGCGCTCGGTCATCTTGCCCGCTACGGATGCCTGGTGCTCTGCGAGGCGCATGTGCTGCTCTGCCGCTTCGGCTCTGATCCTTGGTAGGAGCTTGGCCCTGATCTCCTCGTAGGAGGTCGCCTCGCGCTTCTTCCAGCCGTACAGGGTTCGGTGGGGGACCTTGAAGCCTTCTGGGTCCTCGGCCAGGTCTGCCGCTGCTTTGCGGGCGTTCCCGTTGGCTACGGCCACAGCGAGTAGGCCGCGCTGCACCTGGGCGGTGCTGTAGTCGCGGGTGCGTACGACCTTGCTCACAGCCCGCTTCCGCCGAGGTAGTGGATACCCGGCTTCTTGGGCTTGCTGAAGGGCATCGGTTTGGGGGGTTTGGGCATCCCTCCGAGCTGGAGCGGTGTCAGGTTGTCGGTGCGGCTCTTGAAGTTCTGGCTTGCGCCCTTGGCGAGGGCTCTACGGACCGCCGCAAGTGCGGCCTTCCGCGAAGCTCTGATCTGCGTTGTCTCGCGCGCGATGTTGCGGACCTGGAGACGGGGGGTTCTATGGGGCATGGTCTAGCCCACCTCCTCATCGGTCGGGATTACGAGCACGGTCCCCTCGCCCCACACGGTGCTGTCGCGCTCAATGACGATGCGCTCGAAGGGTGTGGCGTTGGATTCGTCGGGGTTGAAGCCGGACTCTGTTTGGGCCGGGTAGTCCTCAATCGCAGCGGTGCCGTTGACGGCAACTAGCTTCTTGTTGCTGGCGTCGGCAGGGATGCGGACCGGCTGTCTGGGGAAGATGGGGAAGGTGTCGGTCACTCGCCGGCCTCCTGCGGGGCTAGGTCGCCCTCGCCGCCCGCGTCGGCCTCTTGCTGGTTGAAGAAGTCGGCTTCGTCCATGACCTCCGCCATCAGGTCTTTCCGGCTGAGATCCTCACGAGTGCGATCCGCCAGTTGGGCTCCGTGCCTTTCGGCAAGATCGGGAATCTCGCCGTTCGGGCCAACGTCATTGAGGAGCGCGGCCACTTCGGCGCTGGAGGGCTCTCGCCCGATCCGCTGCGCCAGTCGCCCGACCTCGTGGTTGAAGTCGTGCTCCCAGCCTCCAGTTTCGACCGGGGCGGGTGCGTCCTCTAGCTCGATACCCAGAACCTGGAGCACCTGGCCCTGGGCTTCGGGGCCGTACTCGCCTCGGATGGCCTCCATGACTGTTTCCGGGTCTTCGTACTCCAGGTTGTCGAGGTCGATTTCCGGCTCGTAACCGAGATAGGCGTAGTCGTTGGTCATGCGGGCACCGGCTCCTTAGCCTCGAAGGGTTTTCCAGCAAGCTCTCTTCGTAGGGCGATGGCCTCTTCCAGGTCAGGCCCCACGGTCTTCCAGCGCTGCTTCCCCTCGTCGTCGGGGTAGCCGATCTCATAGACCCGACCCTCGGAGGTGTCGTTGAAGTAGACGCCCTTCTCACCCTCGACCTTCGTTCGCCGGGCCTTCTTTGACGGGGTCGCTTCGACTTTCGCCTGGAAGTGCTCGCGCAGGTAGGCGACTTTGCCCTCAAGCTCTTGGTTGTCGCTGGTCAGGCTGTTGACCTGGGCCTGGGCCTCTTCGAGCTGCTCGACAAGCTGTGGCACGCGCTCTGCCTGCTCTCGAAGCTGATCGGACTCGGCAAGCGCCGTGTCGCGCTGCGAGAACGCCTTGGCCTGGACGCCAGCGGCGTGTTCGGCAAGGTCGCTGACCCCGGCCGCTACAAGCTCATTCAGGGTCGTGTCCGCCTGGGGGGCCGGACCCTGAGTGCCGAGTCTGCCGAGTAGGTCGCTTTGCAGGGAGCCGGGCTCCCAGGTGTCGGTGTTGCCTCCCCTTCCTGCGACGATCATCGCGAGCGCCCAAAGCCGCTCATCCGTTTGGTCGCACCCGGCGAGGTAGTCACCAAGGGCCGCGAGAGCGGCTACGTGGGGAGAGCCAGGATCGCCCAGAGCGGAACGCGCCTGGTCGGTCTGGTTCCTCACGTACTGCAAGAGGGTGGCGGGGATGGCGTCGGAGCCTGCTCGCCTCCCGAGGGTTGTAACTCGATCGCTCAAAGGTCTACCTCGTTGGTCTAGGTCGTTTTGTCCTGGTCCCAGATTCCTCCGCAACGCGGATGTGCTTGGCGCTGGCGGCTGCGGAACAGGCGCGAAGCGCCTGCGGTCCCTGTGGAGATGGACTCACTTTGGACTCACATCGCCAAATCACGGCTTGAGGAAAGCGGCTCTAGAGAGCCGAAAACCCCGCCTGAGCGGGGCTTTCTTTGAGTGCCGGAGGAGGGACTCGAACCCCCGACACGCGGATTATGATTCCGCTGCTCTAACCAGCTGAGCTACTCCGGCGGGGATCGGCATGGTAGCGGCGGGGCGGCGGCTGCCGGTGGATCGTTGGGGCCTGCGATCCTTGGTCGGTGGAGCCTTCGTCCGGTCGAACTCCGGGATCCGGATGGGCCGCGATGCGGCCGGTGCTGGTCGCCTTCCTGTTTGCCGCCGATGCCTTCGTGGTGGCTGCGCTTGCCCTGGCTCGGCCCGGCGGGTGGTTCCCGCCCTTCCTCGCCTTCGGCTCGGTTCTGCTCGGGCTGGTCTGGTTCGAGGCCTGGGCGGTGCGCCACCGACACGACGACGACTGACGGTGGGTCGCCGACGGCCTTGCGCTGTTCCTTTACCCGCCCATACCCGGCAAAGGAACAGCGGAGTGGGTCGGGCGGTTAGCCTCCAGGCTCATGACCGCAGATCTTGAACAGGCGGTGAGCGCGGTGGTCCGGGACTGCCTCGGCGTCTCCTCGGGCGAGGAGGTGCTCGTCGTCTGCAACCCCGCCACTCGTGACCTCGGCGAGCAGATGCGCGCCGAGGCGCAGGAGGCCGGCGCCGACGCCACTCTGGCGACGATCGCCGAGCGTGCCTCTCACGCGGCCGAGCCGCCGCGCCCCGTTGCCGCCGCGATGGCCGCAGCCGATGTGGTGCTCGCGCCCACCGTCCAGTCGCTCTCCCACACCGCCGCCCGCAAGGTCGCCAGTGAGGCCGGCGTGCGAATCGCCACCCTGCCCGGCGTCACCGAGGAGATGCTCGCCCGGGTGATGAGTGCCGACATGGCCGAGCTGCGCCGCCGGGGCGCCGCCGTCGCCGCTGCGCTCGACGCCGGCTCCGAGGCGCGGATCACCTGCGCCCACGGCAGCGACCTGCGGCTCGGCCTCGAGGGGCGCACCGCGATCCCCGACGCCGGCGAGCTGACCGCCTCCGGCGCCTTCGGCAACCTGCCCTGCGGCGAAGGATTCATCGCCCCGCTGGAGGGGACCGGGGAGGGGACGCTGGTCATCGACGGCTCGATCGCCGGTGTCGGCAAGGTCGACGCCCCCGTCACCCTGACCGTGCGCGGCGGCCACCTCGCCGACGTCACCGGCACCGAGGGGGCGACGCTGATGGAGCTGCTTACCGCGCATGGCCGCGACGGCACCAACGTCGCCGAACTCGGGATCGGCACCAACGAGAAGGCGATCCTCACCGGCAACATCCTCGAGGACGAGAAGATCCTCGGCACCGCCCACGTCGCCTTCGGCGCCTCGGCGGCGATCGGCGGCACCGTCCAGGTGCCGGTCCACCTCGACTGCGTGATCCTCGAGCCGACCGTCGAGATCGACGGCGAAGCGATCGTCCGCGCCGGCGAGCTGCTCGTCTGAGCGGTGCCCCTGCTCGCCGTCCCCAACGTCTCCGAGGGCCGCGACGCGGCGGCGATCGATCGCCTCGAGGCCGCCTTCGCCCGCGGCGTGACCCCCCTCGACCGCCACACCGACGCCGACCACGACCGCTCCGTCTTCACTCTCGGCGGCTGGCCCGGGCCGCTGCGCGACGCGCTCATCCGCGGCGCCGAGGAGGCAATCGAGTCGATCGACATGACTGCGTATGCCGGCGCCCACCCGGCGATCGGCGCCCTCGACGTCTGCCCGATCGTCTGGCTCGACCCCGCCGACCGCGCCGCCGCGCGCGTCGAGGCGCTCGCCGTCGCCGAGCAGATCGGCGGTTTCGGGGTGCCCGTCTTTTTATACGGCGAGTTGGCGACCCGCCCGGCGCACGCCGAGCGCGCCTACTTCCGCAACGGCGGGCTCGCCGAACTGACGGTGCGCATGGAGAGGGGCGAGCTGCGACCCGACCACGGTCCCGCTCTCCCGCACCCGACCGCCGGCGCGACCCTGGTCACCGCACGCCCGCCGCTCGCCGCCTTCAACGTCGAGCTGGAGGGGGCCGACCGCGACGCGGCCCGGATCGTCGCCGCCGAGTTGCGCGAGGCAGGCGGCGGCCTGCCCGGCGTGCGGGCGATCGGGCTGCCGCTCTCCAGTGGTCGCGCCCAGGTCTCGACCAACGTCCACGACCCGCTCCAGGTCCCGCTCGGCGTCGTCGTCGAGCGGGTGCGCGCGCTGGCGGCGCCGCTCGGCGCCCGCCCGGTCGAGGCCGAGCTGATCGGCCTGATCCCCCAGGGCGCCCTGGACGCCTACCCCGACGACGTGCCGATCCGCGGCTTCGACCCCGCGCTTCACGTGATCGAGCGACGGCTGCCGGGGCCGACCGACTAAATTCTGGGCCATGGCCCAGACGAAGAAGAAGCGGCGCCGCAAGCACCGCGGCACCCAGGGCGGCTCGATCGACACCCGGCGCCGCGCCGCGCGTCCCCGCAGTCGCGAGGAGGCGAAGGCCCGCGCTCGCGCCAAACGCAAGCCGACTGCCCGTGCCGACCGCCCGCCGACCTGGCGCAGCTCGATCATCCGCGGCGTCGCGGCGGCGGCGATCTTCACCGTCCTGCTGCTGGTGGTCTTCCGCAGGCCGATCGGCGTGGCGCTCTCCCTCGGCGCCTTCATGCTCGTCTTCTACATCCCGGGCGGCTACTTCATCGACACGACGATGTGGCGGCGCCGCGAGCGGGCACGGCTGCGCTCCAACGACAAGTGAGCCTCCATGTCGAGATGCTCACGGTCGGTCCGATCGCCGAGAACTGCTTCCTGCTCGGCCGCGCCGGCTCCGACCGCGGCCTGATCGTCGACCCGGGCGAGGAGCCCGAGCGCATCCTCGCTGCGGTCGAGGAGATGGGGATCGGCGTCGACGCGATCCTCCTCACCCACTGTCACTTCGACCACATCGGCGCCGTCGCCCCGGTCGCCAAGGCCACCGGCGCCCCCGTCTACTGCCCGCAGATCGAGGTGCCGATCCTCGCCGACATCATGACCTTCGTCCCCTGGGAGGGGTTCGGCCCGTTTGAGAGCTACGACGCCGACGAGACGGTGAGCGGCGGCGAGACCCTGGAGCTGGCCGGGCTCCAGCTCGACGTCATCTTCACCCCGGGTCATAGCCCCGGCCACGTCACCTACTCGGTGCGCGGCGAGGAGGCGATCTTCTCCGGCGACGTGCTCTTCCAGGGATCGGTCGGGCGGACCGACCTTCCTGGCGCCGACGGGCCGACCCTGATCGAGTCGATTCGCCGTCTACTCGAGTCCCATTCCGACGAGACGACCGTCTACCCCGGCCACATGGGGCCGACCACGCTCGGCGCCGAGCGGGCGACGAACGTGTTCCTCGCGCCGCTGGCGCGGTAGCCCCCGGGCGCGTCCAATAAGGTCGCAAGCGGCATGGCGAGCAAGTACCAGGCACCCCGCGGGACCTTCGACGTCCTGCCCGAGCAGGCCCGCGTCCGGGCGCGGGTCGAGCGCGCCGCCGCGGCGATCTTCGCCCGCGCCGGCTACGAGCCGATCGCCACGCCCGCCTTCGAGGACACCGAGCTGTTCGTGCGCGGCGTCGGCCGCTCCACCGACATCGTCAACAAGGAGATGTTCAGCTTCGAGGACAAGGGCGGGCGCAGCATCACCCTGCGGCCGGAGGGGACGGCGCCGATCTGCCGCGCCTACCTCGAGCACGGCATGCACAAGCTGGCGCAGCCGGTCAAGCTCTCCTACCTCGGGCCTTTCTTCCGTCACGAGCGCCCCCAGGCCGGCCGCTACCGCCAGTTCCACCAAGTCGGGTTGGAGTGCATCGGCTCCGACTCGCCGCTCGCCGACGCCGAGGCGATCATGCTGCTCGGCGAGCTGCTGGCCGAGCTCGGCGTCCCCGGGGTGCAGCTGCGCCTCGGCAGCCTCGGCAGCCTCGACTCGCGACGCGCCTACCTGGAGGAGCTGAAGGCCCATCTGCACGCCCACGAGGGCGAGCTCTCCAGGGAGGTCCGCGAGCGGATCGACGCCAACCCGCTGCGTGCCTTCGACGCCGACGACGAGGGGACGCGCAGCGTGATGGCCTCGGCGCCGACGATCGTCGAGCGGCTGGAGGGCTCCGACGCCGAGCACTTCGCCGAGGTCCGCACCCTGCTCGACGCCGCTGGGGTCGAGTACACGATCGACCCGTCCCTGGTGCGCGGCCTCGACTACTACACGCGGACGATCTTCTCCTTCGTCTGCGACGCCCTCGGCGCCCAGTCGGAGATCGGCGGCGGCGGTCGCTACGACGGACTGATCGAACAGCTCGGCGGGCCGTCGACCCCCGCGGTCGGCTGGGCGGCGGGCATCGAGCGGATCCTGCTGGCGCTGGGCGAGGACGAGGAGGCGCCGGGACGCGACGCCTTCGTCGCCGCCGCCGGCGAGAGCCAGCGCGGCCGGGCGATGGCGCTTGTCGTCGAGCTGCGCACCGCCGGCCTCTCGGCCGAGCTCGACATGGCGGGGCGCGGCCTCAAGAGCCAGCTCAAGCACGCCGACCGGATCGGCGCCCGTCGGCTGGTCATCCTGGAGGAGGACGGCTCGGCCCAGCTGCGCGACATGGAATCCGGCGAGCAGCGCCCGGTCGAGACGGCGAATTTGATCGAGGAGGTGACCGCGTGACGGCGGGGGGCGCTTCTCCCGGGGGCGAGTTCCCCGCCCTGCGGCCGAACGATTTCCGCGACGCCTGGTGCGGGCAGGTGCTCGGCGACCGGGTCGACTCCGAGGTCCGGGTTGCCGGCTGGGTCCACCGCCGCCGCGACCACGGCGGGCTGATCTTTATCGACCTTCGCGATCGCACCGGGCTGGTCCAGCTCGTCTTCAACCCCGACGCTGCCGGAGGCTCATTCGAGCTCGCCCATAAGCTCCGCGCCGAAGACGTGCTGACCGCGTCCGGCACGGTGGTGCGGCGCTCCGAGGAGACTGTCAACCGCGAGCTGCCGACGGGGGAGGTCGAGCTGCGGGTAGCCGACGCCGAGCTGCTCGCCGACGCCGAGACGCCTCCCTTTCAGATCGAGGGGTTCTCCGGCGAGGTGGGAGAGGACACGCGCCTGCGCTACCGCTATCTCGACCTGCGCCGCGAGCAGATGCATAGTGCCCTGGCGTTGCGCCACCGCGTCACCGCGGCGATGCGCGAGTTCCTCGACGGGGAGGGCTTCCTCGACGTCGAGACGCCGGTGCTGACCCGCTCGACCCCGGAGGGCGCCCGCGACTTCCTCGTCCCCAGCCGCCTCCAGCACGGCTCCTTCTACGCGCTGCCGCAGTCCCCGCAGCTCTTCAAGCAGCTGCTGATGGTCTCCGGGCTGGAGCGCTACTACCAGGTGGCGCGCTGCTTCCGCGACGAGGACCTGAGGGCCGATCGCCAGCCCGACTTCACCCAGCTCGACATCGAAATGTCCTTCGTCGACCTCGACGACGTGATCGAGGTGAACGAGCGATTGCTCGCCCACGTCTTCGATCGCGTTGGGGGGCCTTCGCTCCAGATTCCGATGGAGCGTCTGCCCTATGACGAGGCGATCTCGCGCTTCGGCACCGACCGGCCCGATACCCGCTTCGGCCTGGAGTTGGTCGACCTCGCCGATGCTCTTGCCGAGACCGAGTTCAAGGTCTTTCGCTCGGTGATCGATTCGGGAGGCGCGGTTCGCGGCCTCAACGCCGGACGCCGTGAGATGCCGCGCTCCGCCCTCGACGGGCTGATCTCCCGTGCCCAGGAGCTGGGCGCGAAGGGGCTTGTCTGGGCTTTCCGGGAGGGCGATGGCTGGCGGTCGCCGACCGCCAAGTTCCTCTCGGCCGAGGAATTGAGCGCCCTGAACGAAAAGCTGGGCGCCGAGGAGGGCGACCTGCTCCTCGTCGTCGCCGATCGGCCCAAGGTCGCCAACGCGGTGCTGGCTCAGCTGCGGCTCGACCTGGCGGCCGAGTTCGACCTGGTTCCAGCCGACACCGATTCGTTGCTCTGGATCGTCGACTGGCCGCTGATGGAGGAAAGAGACGACGGTGGCTGGGACCCGCTGCATCACCCCTTCACCGCACCCGCCGGAGATTTCGACCCCAAGGACCCGAGCGGCGTTCGAGCGCTCGCCTACGACGTCGTCTGGAACGGCCAGGAGATGGGCGGTGGCTCGATTCGTATCAGCGACGCCGCCCTACAGGGCAAGGTCTTCGCCGCGCTGGGAATCGACGCCGCCGAGGCGGAGGCCCGTTTTGGCTTCCTCCTCGAAGCGCTTCGCTACGGCGCCCCCCCGCACGGCGGCATCGCCTACGGGCTGGATCGGATCGTCCAGCGGCTGGCCGGCACCGAGTCGATTCGCGACGTGATCGCCTTCCCGAAGACCGCCTCCGGGGCCGACGCCTTGACCGGCGCTCCAGCCCCGGTCGACGAGGCTCAGCTTCGGGAGGTCGGGTTGCAGCCGCGCGCAAAGCGCCCAACGGGGCAGCGCTAGCGTGGGGCTCCGGGACTGGTTGCCACGCTCGTGGCGTCCGGCTCCCGGCCCTGGACAGACCCCGGTCCACGTCGACGACCCGAGCTTCGACTCCTGGGAGGTGGTGCGCGACTTCGGCGACGTCAAGACCGCGCGGGCCTGGCACCAGGCGCTCGGCGAGGCGGGGATCGAGGCGGCCCTCACCGCCGACTGGCCGCTCGACCGCTTCGGCCGCGGCGACATCGCCCTGCGGGTGCAGCCGGAGGACTGGAGCGAGGCCGAGTTGCTCCTCTCCAACCTGGACTGAGGACTCCGCGCTCGGCTGAAAACCGTGCTCGCAGGCTGTCGCCCGGTGCTACGGTTTAACCGAGGCTCGAGCCCGTTCGCGAGCCGTCTCACCGTTTGACCCAACACAAACGGCGCGGGAGCCGGTTTCTTCAGGCCCCTTGGGGTCGGGAGTAGGCACCCACCTTCACTTGAAGGGATCAAAGCCAGAGGCGGCAACGGCGGGTTGGAGCCTCTTTTGTTGCGCAAACGTCACCTTCGGCGCGCCCTGCGCGCGTGGCCGTCCTCCACCATCGGCGGCATGTCGGTTGATAGCCATCCCCCGGTGAGGGTCGAAAGGCGTCTTTTCCTCCGTAGTGGAGAAGAAAACGCCTTTCGGCCAGCGTCGAGACATCTCGATGCGTGGATAGCGGAGCTGGCTGATCGACAGCACGGTGTCGTGGCTCGATGGCAGCTATTGGGAAGGGCGAGCAGAAACGAGATCGACAAGCGAATTGCTCGCGGCACTCTTCATCGGGTCCAGCGAGGCGTCTATGCCGTTGGCCATCAGGTGCTCACGGTCGAGGCTCGGTGGATGGCCGCCGTGCTCGCGGCGAGCCCCGACGCCGTTCTCAGTCACCGCTCTGCCGGACAACTTTGGGGATTGCTGCCGCGTGCGTCCATCCAACTGGAGGTGACAAGACCGCCGGGTACTTCGATCATGCGGTCGGGACTGACCATCCACCGGTCTCCGCTTCCGGCAGACGAGGTCGATGTGATTGACGGCATCCCGACCACCTCGGTGTTCCGGACGGTGTTCGACCTCGCAGCGGGACTCAGTATGCGCGGGCTGGAGCAGGCATTCAACGAGGCCGAGGTGCGCGGCCTTACCGACACCGTCTCGTTGCCGCAACTGCTCGATCGCCATTCCGGGAGGAGGGGTGCCGCAAACGTTCGCGCCCTGCTGGCGGCGAAAGCGCCGGGCGGCGTGACGCGAAATGTTTTCGAGGAACGTTTCCTCCGGTTGATCGACCGGCATCGCCTGCCCCGGCCGCGACTCAACGCCGATATCGCGGTCGACGGTCGTTTCTTCAATGTCGATTGCCTTTGGGCAGAAGCCCGTGTCGTGGTCGAGCTCGACAGCCGCACCTTTCACGGCACCGATCCTCGCTTTCACTCGGATCGCGAACGAGACCGTTTGCTCCTGGTCGCCGGCTGGGGGTGTGTGCGAATCACCTGGAAGCAGCTCAGCGAAGACGAGGCGGGCGTCGTGCGCGACCTCAGGGATCTGCTGAGCGCCCGCGGGCAGACGTAAAGCGGGTCCGCTGTGATTTTGCGGCGCCGCAACGCTCCTTGCTGCCGCCTCCTACCCTGTAGACGGTGAATCGCGAGGCCTTCGAGCACTTTCTGAACGACACGACGCGATGCGGTCCCGTCCCGGACGACGCCTCTACGGGCGCCGCCGGCGGGGCGGCTTGCGGCGATCTCTCGCGGATCTCCCTCGTCCTCGACGGGGGGCGGATCGTCGAGGCGACCTTCGACGCGGAGGGGTGCGGAGCGACCCGGGCGGCGACCGCCGCGGCGGTCGAGATGGCCTGCGACGCGTCCGTGCTGGAGGTGGCCGCGATCGGGGTCGAAGACCTCGATGCAGCGCTCGGCGGCCTCACTCCCGCCAAGCGCCACGCCGCACAGCTCGCCGCCGACGCCCTGCACCGCGCGCTGGCGGGGGCCGCGGCTTCCTCGCTGCGTCTTGCGTCGTCGCTCGGTGGGAAGCCGAGCGGTCCCGAGGGGTGCGCTCCCACCGACCGCGTCCTGGTCGCGATGTCCGGCGGCGTCGACAGCGCCGTCGCCGCGCTGCTGGAGCGTGAGCGTGGGGCGGAGGTCGTCGGGGTGACGGTGAAGCTCTGGGCCGACCCCGCGACCGACGGCGCCAAGGCCTGCTGCTCGCCCGAGGCTGTGCTCGGCGCCCGCGCCCTTGCCCATTCGCTTGGCATCCCACACTTCACCCTCGACCTCGAAGAGGACTTCCGTCGCCGCGTCGTCGGCTCGTTCGTCGACGGCTACGCGGCCGGCCGCACCCCCAACCCCTGTGTTCTCTGCAACGGCGAGGTGCGGATCGCCGCGATGGTCGATCTCGCCGACCGCCTCGGCGCCTCGCGCCTGGTCACCGGCCACTACGCCCGCATCGTCGACGATGGCGATGGCCTGCTGCTCGCCGCCGCCTCCGACGAGGCCAAGGACCAGAGCTACATGCTCGCGGCGCTCCCACCCGAGCTGCTCGACCGCCTCGGCTTCCCGCTCGCCGATCTGACCAAGCCCGAGGTGCGCGAGATCGCCGGCCGCCACGACCTCCCCGTCGCCGGCAAGGCCGAGAGTCAGGACCTCTGCTTCCTCGCCGGCCAGGGCAAGCGCGAGTTCCTGCGCCGCCACGGCGATCTGCGCGATCGCGACGGCGCCCTCGTCGACCGCGCCGGCCGCGTCCTCGGCCGCCATCGCGGCCACCACCACTACACGGTCGGCCAGCGCCGCGGCATCGGCGTCGGCGCCCCCGAACCGCTCTACGTCCTCGAGACCGACGCCGCTTCGAACACCGTCACGGTGGGGACCCGGGCCGAGCTGGAGACGACCCGGGTCCGCATTCGCGACGCCGTCCTACACCGCGACGGCGCCCAGGTCGACGCGGTCAGGCTCCGCTACCACTCGTGCGTCCTGCCGGCCAGCGTCGGCGCCGCCCATCCCGGCGACCACGACGCCCTCGACATCGAGCTGCGCGAGCCCTTCGCCGGCGCCGCGCCGGGCCAGACCGCCACGCTGCTCGCCGGTCACGCGATCGTCGGCCACGGCACGATCGCCTCGGCCGCCTGACGCCGCGCCCGGGCGACCTCGATAGTCCTTAGGCTCTGGCCCATGAAGGCGCAGGAGATTCGCGACACCTACCTCTCGTTCTTCGCGGAGCGGGGGCACAAGATCGTGCCCTCAGCCTCGCTGGTGCCCTCGGTCCACGACCCCTCGGTCCTACTGACCACCGCCGGGATGCAGCCCTTCAAGCCCTACTTCCTGGGACGCGAGCAGCCGCCGGCGCCTCGCGTCGCCGATGTGCAGAAATGCTTCCGCACCACCGACATCGAGGAGGTCGGCAAGACCGCCCGCCACCTCACCTTCTTCGAGATGCTCGGCAACTGGAGTTTCGGCGACTACTTCAAGGAGGAGTCGATCCCCTGGGGCTGGGAGCTGGCGACGCAGGGCTTCGGCTTCGACCCCGAGCTGGTCTGGGTGACCGTCTTCGGCGGCGACGAGGAGCTCGGCCTCGGCCCCGACGAGGAGGCGATCGAGATTTGGCGCAGCCAGGGACTCCCCGAGGAGCGGATCGTCCGGCTCGGACGCGAGGACAACTTCTGGCAGGCAGGCCCGACTGGCCCCTGCGGGCCCTGCTCGGAGCTCTATCTCGACCGCGGCGAGGAATTCGGCGCCGCCGGCGAGCGACCCGGCGACGACACCGACCGCTTCCTCGAGTTCTGGAACCACGTCTTCATGACCTACGACCTGGCCGCGGACGGCGGCCTCACCGAGCTGCCGATGCGCAACATCGACACCGGCATGGGACTGGACCGGATGGCGGCGATCCTCCAGGACGTCCCCTCGGTCTTCGAGACCGACCTGCTGCGACCGCTGGTCGACCTCGCCGAGGAGCTCTCCGGGCGCTCCTACGCCGAGGGCGGGGCGGTCACCCGCGCGATGCGGATCGTCGCCGACCACTCCCGCGGCGCCGCCTTCCTGATCGCCGACGGCGTCGTCCCCTCCAACGAGGACCGTGGCTACATCCTGCGGCGGATCATGCGGCGGGCGATCCAGCAGGGCCGCACCCTCGGCCTCGAGTCCCCCTGGCTCGGCCGCTTCGCCGAACGCGCGATCGAGACGATGGGCGAGGCCTACCCCGAACTGGAGAACCAGCGCGAAATCATCGCCCGCTGGGTCGGCGACGAGGAGGAGAGCTTCGGCCGCACCCTGGAGCGCGGCAGCGACCTGCTCGAGCGGCTGGTCGCCGAGGCGGAGGAGTCGGAGACGTCGTGGATCGACGCCGCGGACGCCTTCCAGCTCCATGACACCTACGGCTTCCCCTATGACCTGACCAAGGAGCTGCTCGCCGAGCGCGGCCTCTCCGTCGACGACGGTGGCTTCGAGGAGCTGATGGAGGAGCAGCGCCAGCGGGCCCGGGTCGGCACCGCCACCGCGCACGGCTCCGAGGACCGCCACGCCAAGGTGATCGCCTTCGCCGCGGAGGCGCCGCCGACCCGCTTCGTCGGTTACGAGATGTTGACCGCGACCACCGGCCTCGCCGCGGTGCAGCCCGATGACGGCTGCACCCTGGTCAAGCTCGAGCAGAGCCCCTTCTACGCGGAGGGCGGCGGCCAGGTCGCCGACTCCGGCGTGCTGCGCTGGGAAAGTGGGGAAGAGGCTGACGTGCTCGACGTCTATCGGGTCGGTGAGGACCAGGTCCTTGAAGTCACCCCCCGCCGCCCCCGGACGCGGGAAGGCGGGCGCGAGATCTCCGGTGATGATGAGCGCGCCCGCCTGGGAGCGGAGGAGGCGGCGGTTGATGCGGTCGTAGACCGCGAAGTTCGCCACGCGACGATGCGCAACCACACCGCCACCCACCTGCTGCACGCGGCGTTGCGAGAAGCGCTCGGCACCCACGTCCGCCAGGCCGGCTCGGCGGTTCGCCCGGACAAGCTGCGCTTCGACTTCACCCGCGGCCAGGCGCTCTCCCCCGCGGAGATGACCGAGGTGGAGGACCGCGTCAACGAGTGGGTGAAGGCCAGCCGTCCGGTGCGCTGGCTCAACATGGATCGCGCCGAGGCGGAGCGGCTTGGCGCGATGGCCCTGTTCGGCGAGAAATACGGCGAGTGGGTCCGCGTCGTCGAGGTCGACGGGGTCTCGCGCGAGCTCTGCGGCGGCACCCACGTCGCCAACACCGCCGAGGTGGGGATCTTCAAGATCGTCTCCGAGGGATCCAGCGCCGCCAACGTGCGTCGCATCGAGGCGCTGACCGGGCCGGCCGCGATCGACTGGTTCCGCGAGCGCGAGGCGCAGCTGCGCGAGGCCGGCGAGCTGCTCGGCACTCCGCAGGACCCCCTGGCCGGGGCGCGCCGCGCCGCCGAGCGCCTGCGCGAGGCCGGCGAGGGCGCCGCGCAGGCCGAGAAGCAACTGCTCGGGGACGAGGCGAAGCGGATCGTCGCCGAGGCCGGGGAGGTCGACGGCCTCAAGGTCGCGGTCGCACAGGCCCCGATCGCTGATCAAAGGCAGTTGCTCGAACTCGCCAACCGCATCCAGTCGATGCTCGGCGGCGAGGCGGCGATCGCCCTCGGCGGCGCCGAGGGCGACAAGGTCGGCCTCGTCGTCCTCTTCTCCGGTGCTGCGGTGGCGAAAGGGCTCTCCGCGGCGTCGGTCGTCCGCGAGGCGGCGGCGGTCGTCGGCGGGGGAGGGGGCGGCCGCGACGACATGGCGCAGGCCGGAGGCAAGGACCCATCGAAGCTCGACGAGGCGCTGGAAGTGGCACGCGCTGCGATCGAGCGGACGCTCGGAGCCTGAGGTGGCCCGGATCCTCGCCCTCGACCACGGCACCGCGCGGATTGGCTGTGCGATCTCCGACCCGACCGGAACCTTGGTCCGACCGCTGCCGACGATCGAGCCGCCGGAGCCGCGCGTCGTCGCCGAGATAGTCGCCGAGCACGGGGTCGAACGGGTCGTCGTCGGCCTCCCGGTCGGCCTCGACGGGAAGGAGGGCTCCCAGGCGGCCCTTGCCCGAACCTTCTGCGCGGAGCTGGAGGCGATCCTCGACGTGCCGGTGGCCACCTACGACGAGCGGCTGACGACGAAGATGGCGGAGGCGAGCCGCCGTGGCGGCGCCACGGCGCCCGAGGACTCGCTTGCCGCGGCCCACCTCCTGGAGAGCTACCTGGCCAGCACGGAGGGCGGCGGGGATGGATGAGGCGAGCCGCGCCGAGCGCAGGGGGGTCGAGCGCCGCCGCACGCTGAGGCGCCGCCGTCTCGCCGGCGCCGCGGTCGCGATTGCGGCGCTGGGGGTCATCGCAGCCGCCGCGCTCGCCTACCGTCACTTCCATCGCTCGGCGCCGCCGCCCGCCCCGGTCGTGCCGACGACGACGGTGACGATCCCCGAGGGCTACAGCCGTGCCCAGGTGGCGCCGCTCGCCAAGCAGGACGGCCTCCGCGGCGACTACATGAAGGCGAGCGTGGGGCACGAGGGCTTCCTCTTCCCCGACACCTTCGAGCTGGAGCGCCACGCGCCCGTCTCCGACCTCGTCCGGCTCCAGTTGGAGGACTTCAAGCGTCGGATCAAGGGCGTCGACATGTCCTACGCGCGCTCCAAGAACCTCACCGTTCGCGACGTGGTGACGATCGCCTCGATGATCGAGCGCGAGGCGCAGGTCCCCGCCGACCGGGCGCTGGTCGCGGCGGTCATCTACAACCGCCTCCACGCCGGGATCCCGCTGGGGATCGACGCGACGATCCGCTTCGCCACCGGCAATTACACCCGGCCGCTGACTGCGTCCGAGCTGGCGACGTCCTCCCCGTACAACACGCGGCTCAACCGGGGCCTGCCGCCCGGGCCGATCGACAGTCCCGGCCTCGCCTCGCTCGAGGCCGCCGCCCGCCCGGCCAAGGCCGGCTATCTCTACTACGTGGTCAAGCCCGGCACCTGCGGCAAGCTCGCCTTCTCATCGACCGACGCGCAGTTCCAAAACGACGTCGCCCGCTACAACGCAGCTCGCGCCGCGGCCGGCGGCAA
This sequence comes from uncultured Solirubrobacterales bacterium, assembly GCA_963702055.1. Taxonomy (GTDB): domain Bacteria; phylum Actinomycetota; class Thermoleophilia; order Solirubrobacterales; family 70-9; genus CAWINX01. Next base: position 354,262 of record OY969702.1, read on the forward strand.
CTCTCCGACCAGCTGCGGCCAGTAGCGCGAGGGGCGCGAAGCGGGAAGATCCAACTCGATGCCCCGTCTCGCTGTCCTTGGTCACCCGATCTCCCACTCGCGCTCACCGGCGATGCACAACGCGGCCTTCGCGGCGCTCGGCATCGACGGCGAGTGGAGCTATGAGGCGATCGAGGTCTCTCCCGACGCCTTCGAGGAGCGGGTGCGGGCGATGCCGGCGGAGGGGTTCGCCGGCGCCAACGTCACCGTCCCCCACAAGGGCGCCGCGATGGCCCTCGCCGAGGAGTCGAGTGAGACGGCGCGAGAGATCGGCGCGGCCAACACCCTGAGCTTCGCCGACGGCGAGATCCGCGCCGACAACACCGACGCGTCCGGTCTGCTCAACGCACTCCCCAGCTCGCCCGCCGGGATCCGCGCCCTGGTGCTCGGCGCCGGCGGCGCGGCGCGGGCGGTCGTCTGGGCGCTGGTCCGCGAGGGCGCCGCGGTCGAAGTTTGGAACCGCACCTCACTGCGCTCCCGCAACCTCTGCGAGGAGCTGGGCGGGCGGACGGTGGAAGTCCCCGACCAGGCGTCCTACGGCTTGATCGTCAACACCACCGTGGTCGGCCTGCGCGGCGAGGACCCCTTTGCGGAGCTCCCGCTCGCTCCCGCGGCCTTCTCTCCAGGTCAGATCGTCGTCGACATGGTCTACGGGGGGGGACCGACTCGCCTACTGAGCGCCGCCGATGAGGCCGGGGCGACCACGGTCGACGGGATCGAGGTCCTCGTCCAGCAGGGTGCCCTCTCCTTTCGCATCTGGACGGGACGCGAGGCGCCGGTCGAGGCGATGCGCGACGCGGCGGCGCGCCTATAGCCTTGGCGCGACGATGAGCACGCTCCGCTTCACGACCGCAGGCGAATCGCACGGCCCCGGGCTGGTCGCGATCGTCGAGGGCATGCCGGCGGGCCTTGAACTCGAACGCGAGGCGCTCGACCGCGACATGGCGCGGCGCCAGCTCGGCCACGGCCGCGGCGGTCGGATGAAGATCGAGGCCGACGCGGTGGAAATCCGCTCCGGCCTGCGCCACGGCCGCACCCTCGGCAGCCCGATCGCCGTCCTCGTCGCCAACCGCGACTACGCCAACTGGGAGGAGCGGATGAACCCGTGGCCGGTCGAGGGCTTCGAGCCCGACGAGGTCCACCTGCCGCGTCCCGGACACGCCGACTTGGTCGGCGCCCAGAAGTACGGCCACACCGACATCCGCAACGTGCTCGAGCGGGCCAGCGCCCGCGAGACGGCCGCCCGCGTCGCCGCCGGCTCGCTCGCTCGCGGCTTCCTCGCCGCCCTCGGGGTCAGCGTTCACAGCCACGTCATCCAGATCGCCTCGGTGACCGCGCCGGAGCGCCCCGACCTCGGGCCAGACGACTTCGCCGCCGTCGACGAGGACCCGGTGCGCTGCCTCGATTCCGAGGCGAGCGCCGCGATGGTCGATGAGATCAATCGCCTGCGCAAGGCCAACGAGAGCCTCGGCGGCAGCTTCGAGGTGCGCGCCTTCGGCCTCGTCCCCGGGCTCGGCTCCCACATCTCCTGGGAGGACCGCCTCGACGGCCGCCTCGCCGGTGCGGTCGCCTCGATCCAGTCGGTCAAGGGGGTGGCGATCGGCGAGGCCTGGGACGTCGCCGGCCGCCCGGGCTCGGAGGCCCACGACGAGATCTTCTGGTCGCCGGAGCGCGGCTACTTCCGCGAGACCAACCACGCCGGCGGGGTCGAGGGCGGGATGACCAACGGGCAGCCGCTCTCGGTGCGGGCCGCGATCAAGCCGATCTCCACCCTGACCAAGCCGCTGCGCTCGGTCGACACCGAGACCAAGGAGCCGGCCCAGGCGCTGCGCGAGCGCACCGACTCCACCGTCGTCCCCGCCGCCGCAGTCGTCGCCGAGGCGATGGTCTGCCTGACCCTGGCCCGCTGCTACCGCGAGAAGTTCGGCGGCGACCACATCGACGACGTGCTGGCGGCCGTGGACGCATACAAGGCACGCATTGATTGGCGAGGTTGAAGGAGAGCGGGCCATCCCCGGACGCGGGAGCGCGGACGCGAGGCTTCCGGGTGTGATTAGCGCGTCCGCGCGGGAGCGGAGGAGATGGCCTTGATGAAGCCCGCGATCGTCTTCATCGGCTTCATGGGGGCCGGCAAGACCGCCGCGCTCGCCGCCGCCCGCGAGGTAGGGCTCGCGACCACTGAGGTCGACGAGTTGATGGAGCGCGAGCTGGGGATGCCGATCGCCGAGGCGTTCGAGCGCGACGGCGAGGAGGCCTTCCGCGCCCGCGAGTCCGAGGTGGTTGGCGCCCTGCTCGAGGGGGCCGACGGCGGCGCAATCGCGCTCGGCGGCGGCAGCGTCCTCTCCGATCGCGTCCGTGAGGCCCTCGGCCGCCAAGTCGTCGTTTGGTTGCAGATCGACGCCGAGGTAGCCTGGCGGCGGATCGCCGGGTCCGGTCGGCCGCTGGCGCGCAGCGCCGAGGACGTCGCCCGACTGCTCGCCGAGCGTCTGCCCCTCTACGAGCAGCTCGCCGACGCGATCGTGCCGCAAGGTGACCGGGGAACGATCGCCCGCGCCCTGCCGTCGATTCAAGCTCTGGCCGATCTGCCGAAGGAGACCCGGATGCTTTGGGCGGCGAGCGGCTCCGGCGAGTACCCGGTCTTCGTCGGCCCCGGCCTACTCGGCGCCGGTCCCTGGCCGCTGCCGGGCGAGCGCTGCTGCGTCACCGACGGCACCGTCGGCCCGCTCTACGTCGACCGCCTCGCCCCGCTGGCGGCGATGGTCGAGGTGCCTACGGGGGAGTCGACGAAGACGATGGCCGAGGCCGAGCGGGTGCTGCGCGAGATGGCCCGTGTCGGGGTGACGCGCGAGGACCACGTCGTGGCGCTCGGGGGCGGCGTCGTCGGCGACCTGGCGGGGTTCTGTGCGCACGTCTACCAGCGCGGCGTCCCCGTCGTCCAGGTCCCAACCACGCTCGTCGCCCAGGTCGACTCCGCCTACGGCGGCAAGACGGGTGTCGACCTGCCCGAGGGCAAGAACTACGTCGGCGCCTACCACCTGCCGGGGGCGGTGCTCGTTGACACCTCGACCCTGGCGACGCTTCCGCCCGAGGAGCTGGCGGCCGGGTTCGTCGAGGCGCTGAAGACGGGACTGCTGGCCGGCGGGGAGCTCTGGGAGCGAGTGCGGTCGATCGAGTCGCTCGACCCGGCCGAGCTCGACGACATCGTCTTTGCCTGCGCCCGCTACAAGTGCGAGGTCGTCGCCGCCGACGAACGCGACGCGGGCCTTCGCCAGGCGCTCAACCTCGGCCACACCGTTGGCCACGCGATCGAGGCGGCAAGCGGCTATAAGCGCTACCGCCATGGGGAAGCGATCGGCCTCGGCTTGCTGGCGGCGTTGCGACTCTCCGATGCCGACGCGCTGCGCGTCGAGGTCGAGGAGATCCTGCGTCGCCACGACCTGCCGGTCACCCTCGATCCCGCGGTCGACATCGAGGAGACCTTGGTGGCCCTGCAGCGTGACAAGAAGCGCACCGCCGAAGGGGTCGCCTTCGTCCTCCTCGCCGAGCCGGGCGAGCCCCGCACGGGGCAGATCCTCGATCCGGATAGGGTCCGCGAGTCCGTGGAGGAACTGCAATGAGCTTCCGCTGTTCCTTTGCCTCGCTATGTGCGGATAAAGCACAGCGGAAGGTTTTTCGATGACCACCGCCCACACCCGCGTCGCCGTCCTGCACGGCGTCAACTTCGATGTCCTCGACCGCCGCGACCCCGAGGTCTACGGCGGCCTCTCGCTCAACGAGCTGGAGATGAAGATCAAGGGCTGGGCGCGGGGCCTCGGCCTGGAGACGATGTTCTTCCAGACCAACTCCGAGGGCGAGTTCGTCGAGTACCTGCACAGGCTGCCCGACCTCGCCGACGCGGCGCTGGTCAACGCCGGCGCCTGGACCCACTACAGCCGCGCGATCGCCGACGCGCTCGACCTCACCGGATTGCCGGCGGTCGAGGTCCACCTCTCCGATGTCGAGTCCCGCGAGGTCTGGCGCAAGGAGTCGGTCTTCGACGGACTGGTCCTCGCCAAGGTCTTCGGCAAGGGGCCCGACGGCTACCGTGAGGCGCTCGAGGCGCTCGCCCGCGAGCTCGGCGCGACGGGAAGCTGATGCGCGGGCGCGGCGATCGGCTCGCGGCCGCCCTGGCCGAGCGCGCGCTGGACCTGATGCTCGTCACCAACCTGGTCAACGTCCGCTACCTGACCGGGTTCACCGGCACCAACGGCGCCTGCGTCTGCGGCCCCGACCTCCGCCTCTTCCTCACCGACTTTCGCTATACGGAGCGGGCCGCCGCCGAGGTCGAGGGCTGGGAGGCGATGACCGTCACCGACGACTGGCTCGGGGGCATCGCGGAGCGGCTCGAAGGGCGGGTCGGTTTCGAGGACGACCAGATGTCGGTTCGCGCCCGCGAGCGCCTCGGCGGGAAACTGGCCGACGGGGTCGAGCTGGTCGGCGCGGGGGGGACGGTCGAAGGGCTTCGCCGCGTCAAGGACGCCGACGAGCTGGCCTCGATCGCAGCCGCCGCCGAGCTTGCCGACGATGTCTGGCGCTGGAGCCTCGAGCGCGGCCTTCGCGGGCGCACTGAGCGCGAGGTGGCCCGGGCCGCCGAGGCGCGGATCCGCGAACTCGGCGCCGACCCGTCCTTCCCGGCGATCGTCGCCGCCGGCCCCAATGGCGCCCTCCCACACGCCGAGCCCGGCGAGCGCGTGATCGACGGCGCCGAACTCGTCGTCTTCGACATGGGCGCCCAGCTCGACGGCTATTGCTCCGACGGCACCCGTACCTTCGCCGTCGGTGAGCCGGGCGAGCGTGCCCGCGAGGTCTACGAGGTGGTCCGCGCGGCCCAGGCAGCGGCCCTGGAGGCGGTAGTCGCCGGCGCCTCGGCCGAGGCGGTCGACGGGGTTGCGCGCAAGGTGATCGAGGACGCCGGCCACGGCGATCGCTTCGGCCACGGGCTGGGGCACGGCGTCGGCCTCGAAGTCCATGAGGCGCCGCGCGTCTCGCAGCGCTCCGAGGACGTGCTTGAGGCGGGGGAGGTGGTGACGATCGAGCCCGGTGTCTACCTGCCGGGTGAGCTTGGGGTGCGGATCGAGGACCTCGTCGTGGTCACCGAAGGTGGTCTGCGGAACCTGAGCGGTCTGCCCAGGGATCTGCAGCTGGTCGAATAGCGATTGGCGACTGCGCTTCAGATTTAAGTTCTCCCCTCGCGGCGGTCGATGGGCCGTCTATGTCTGTGATGCCGAGCACACTGCGTGCCGTCCCCGCCGGTGCGCGGGGGCCGTCGGAGCACTCGGTGGAGTCGCTCGCGGCGATCCGCGAGGACGCCCGTCGGGAGCGGCTGGTCGACATGGAGCGCCGCGTCCGGCGCTACCGCGCCGCCTGCTTTGCGATCCTCGCCGCCGCCCTCGTCTCGGTCGGGCCGCAGGTCGGTTGGTGGTGGATGGCGCCGCTCGCGGTCGGGTTCTGCGGCTTCGCCGTCGCCGACCACTACATGCAGGAGAGCGCTCGCCCGTGGCTCTGGGTGGCGGGGGCCTGGGGCGCCCTTCCCCTGCTGCTTGGCGTCGCGGTAATTTCCACCGGCGGTCCGACCAGCCCGGCCCTGATGTGGTTCGCGCTGCCCGCGGTGACGCTGGGCGTGCGATTCGAGCCGTGGGGCATGGCGGTCGGGACGGTCTACATCCTGCTCCTCTTCCTAGCCAGCACCGTCGCCGTCGACCCTGCGGCCGCCGCCCATCACAGTCAGACGTTGATCGCCACCGTGGCGCTGATTCTCAGCACCGTGATCCTCTCCGGCGCGCTGGTCGAGTCCGACCGCGCCCACCGGCGTCGCTCCACCCTGGACCCGCTGACCGGCCTCTACAACCGCAACGCGCTGGAGCAGCGACTCGCCGAGCTCGACGGCCAGCCCTCCAACGAAGAGGAGGGCCTCTCCCACGCGCTGCTGCTCTGCGACCTCGACCACTTCAAGCGGGTCAACGACCAGCTCGGGCACGCCGCCGGCGACGCGGTGCTGCAGGACGTCGCCTACACGATGCGCGCCGCGCTGCGCGCCGGCGATTCGATCTACCGAGTCGGTGGTGAGGAGATCCTCGTCGTCCTTCCCGGGGCCGACCGCGAGGATGCGGTCGAGATCGCCGAGCGCCTGCGGGTCGAGGTGCGGGGTCGCCGGCCGGTCGGCGTCGCCGTCACGGTCAGCATCGGCGTTGCCGTTTCCCAGGCGAACACGGTCAACACCGACGACCTCGTTGCTCGCGCTGACGCGGCGCTCTACGCGGCCAAGGCGGGCGGCCGCGACATGGTCAAAGTCGACTGACGCGTCCCGGCGTCAGCGACTGAGGTCGACGTCCGCCGTCAGCCGAGAGGCGAAGGCGGCGATCAGCTCCACCGTCGCCTCGACATCGTCGAGGTCGACCATCTCGACCGGCGAGTGCATGTAGCGGAGCGGGATCGAGACGAGGCCGGTGGGGATGCCGGAGCGGGAGATTTGGATCGCGTCGGCGTCGGTGCTCGTGCCGCGTCCGCTGGCGCTGATCGAGTGGTCGATGCCCGCCTCTTCGGCCGCCTCGACCATCAGTTCGAAGACCTTGGGGGAGAGGGTCGAGCCGCGGCCTATGACCGGGCCGGAGCCGAACGGGTGGCTGCCCACCTCTTTCTCGTCGATGCCGGGTGCGTCGGTGGCGTGGGTGACGTCGACCGCGATCGCGATGTCGGGGCGAACCTCGAAGGCCGCGGTCCGGGCGCCGAACAGGCCGACCTCCTCCTGGACCGCCGCGACGGCGGCGAAGCTGCCGGTGACCGAGCCGCGCTCGTGGCAGCGGCGCAGCGCCTCCAGGGCGATGTAGGCGCCGAGCCGGTTGTCCATCGCCCGCGAGATCAGGCGGCTGCCGGCGACACTGACCGGCTCGGCGGCGATCACAGCCGGGTCGCCGACCCGGACCAGCTCGGCCGCCTCATCGCGGTCGGCGGCGCCGATGTCGATGTGGAGGCCTTTGATCTCCACGACCTTCTTGCGCTGGTCTGGATCGAGCAGGTGGATCGGCTTGCGCCCGACCACGCCGGGCACCGGTCCGGATTTGCCCTGCACCTCGACCCGCTGGCCGACCAGGATCTGGGGGTCCCAGCCGCCGATCGAGGTGAAGTAGAGGAAGCCCTTCTCGTCGATGTGGGTGACGATCAGGCCGATCTCGTCGATGTGGCCCACCACCGCGAGCAGCGGCGCCTCCTCGCCGACGCGGGCGATCGAGGAGCCGAGGCCGTCGGTGGAAAGGGAGGCGAAGGAAGCGGCCTCACGCCAGATCGACGCCGCCGGCGCCTCGTATCCGGAGGGGGCGGCGGCGCGGAGCAGTTTGTCGAGTAGCTCTGGGGTCTCAGTCACGGTTGGGCAGTATGTCTACTCGAACAGCCGTCCAATGTGAAGCCTTCAGGAAGATGGAGCCTCCGCGGCCGGCCGGCGGACCCGACGACGCCCCTCGCCGTAAAGGCGAGTCTCGTAGACGATCATCGCCCAGATCAGCGCGTTGGCGATCGCCAGGGTCGCCAGCGCGGGCAGCTCGGTCGCGACCGGGACGAGGATCGCCAGCACCGCCGCCAGCCCCAGGCGCTGGCGGTTGATCGTGTGGACGTGACGGAAGCGGAAGGCGACGTGGCCGAGCAGATAGGCAGCGAGCCCGCCGAGCAGCGCGAAGGCCGGGACGGCGTGGAGATGGTCGGCGTGGTGGGCGATCGTCACCTTGAGGCCGAAGGCGACGAGGATGATGCCGGCGACCATGGGGAGGTGGAGGTAGGAGTAGGAGTCGCGCGCCATCTCGTTCAGCTGCCGCCCTTTCTCGGCGCGCTCCAGCCGCCGGCCCGCGACCAGCGCGACGACGTCGAAGTAGGTCCACCACATCGCCGCGGTCAGGGCGACGCCGAGCACCGCGGCGGCGGCGATTCCCGCGGTCAGCACCCCGGAGGCGCCCGCCCCGATCGCGACGATCGACTCGCCCAGGGCGATGATCACGATCAGTCCGTGGCGCTCGGCGAAGTGGCGGGGGACGAGTTTCCAGCCCTCCGAGCCGAAGAAGTAGGGGCCGGCCATGTCGAGGAAGAGGGCCAGCGCCCAGAGCGAGCCCTGCGCCCAACCGTCGAACAGCGACGCCGTCGCCAGCAGCCCGACCGCGACCGCGGTGCTGATCGCCAGGCCGAGCACCGAGTGGCGCAGGGCGTCGTCCTCGGGGCTGGCGAGCATGAAGAGGGCGATGTGGGCGATCCGCACGACGCCGTAGGTGAGCGCGAAGGCGAGAGCGAGGTGGCCGAAGGCGTCCGGCACGCAGAGGGAGACGATCAGCAGCGCCGCCATCGCTCCGAACATGACCAGCCGCACGGCGCCCTCCTCGGGGTCGATCACGCTGGTCAGCCAGGCGTAGCCGACCCACGACCACCAGAGCACCCCGAGGATCAGCAGGCCCTGGGCCATCCCCGCCCAGGTCGGGTGGTGCGACATCAACGCCGTGCACTGGGTGAAGGCGAGGACGAAGACCAGGTCGAAGAACAGCTCCAGCGGCTTCACCTGCTCGCCGTCGCGCATCACCGCGGTAAGTCGAGGAGCGCGTGTGCCGGCGGTGGCCATGCGCGCCATCCTTGCAAGTGGGGCGTGCGTCCTCGACGATCGAAAGGCGTTTTTTTCGTCGTCAGGGAGGAAAAAACGCCTTTCGACTAACGATGGGCCGGTCGAATAGCGTTGGCGACGTGCACACCGCCGTGATCACAGGGGCCTCGAGCGGGATCGGCGAAGCGGCCGCGAGGCGGCTCGCTCGCGAGCCGGGCATGGAGCTGGTTCTGGTCGCCCGCCGCGAGGAGCGCCTCCGCGCTCTCGCCGAGTCGCTTCCCTGCCGGGCCACCTATGTCGCCGTCGACCTGACCGCGCCCGAAGCGCCCGAGCGGGTGCGCGCCCACGTCGCCGAGCACCACGAGGCCCTGGCGCTGCTGGTCAACAACGCCGGCGCCGCCTGGCGCGGGACCTTCGCCGAGAGCGGCTACGCCAACGTCCGCCGCCACATGGACCTCAACTTCGACGCCGTCCTCCGCCTCACCGAGGCGCTGCTGCCGGCGCTGCGCGAGGCGGCGCCGAGCGCGATCGTCAACATCGCCAGCACCGCCGGCCGCGTCTCCCGCGCCCGCACCGGCGCCTACTCGGCGAGCAAGTTCGCGCTGATCGGCTGGTCGGACTCCCTCTACGCGGAGGAGAAGCCCCACGGCGTCCACGTCGGCATTGTCCTACCCGGCTTCATCGCCACCGAGGGCTTCCCGGCGAGCGAGCTGCGCGCCAAAGCGCTGACTCGCTGGATCGTCTCCAAGCCGGAGACGGTCGCCGAGGCGATCGTCGAGACCGGCCTCGGCGGCAAGCCCGAGCGCTACGTCCCCCGCCCCTACGCGCTGGCGGCGGTGGCGAGGATCCTCGCCCCGCGCCTCACCCGCCGCGTGCTCAGCGGCGGAGCCGCCGAGAGCCTGACGACCGCCACCGCGGCGGACCGAGAGCCCGGTCGAAGCTAGGATTCGCCGCCGTGATCTCGACCGCTCAATTCAAGAACGGCTCCCACATCGAAGTCGACGGGACGATCTTTCGGATCATCGACTTTCAGCACGTCAAGCCCGGCAAGGGCGGGGCGTTCGTGCGGACCAAGCTGCGCAAGATCGAGGACGGCACGGTCCAGGACAAGACCTTCAGGGCCGGAGAGAAGTTCCGCCCGGTGCGCACCGAGTCGCGCAAGATGCAGTTCCTCTACGACTCCGGCGACGCGGCGGTCTTCATGGACAGCCGCGACTACGAGCAGATCGAGATCCCCCGCGAGCTCACCGGCGAGGCGATGCAGTGGGTGCTCCCCAACGATGAGGTCGACGTGCTCTTCGTCGACGAGCGGCCCAGCGACGTCCAGGTGGCCAGCGCGATCGACATGAAGGTGACCACGACCGAGCCTGGCGTGAAGGGCGACACCGCCTCCGGCGGCGGCACCAAGCCGGCGACGCTGGAGTCCGGGGTGGTCGTCCAGGTGCCCCTCTTCATCGAAGAGGGCCAGAGCGTCCGGGTCGACACGCGTAGCGGCGAGTACGTCTCCCGCGCCTAAGCGCGACAATTGCCTCCATGCGCCGTTCCGACCAGCGCCGCGACGCCGTCTTCGCCTGCTACCAGCGGGATGTGACCGGGCGCCCGCTTGATGAGCTGGTCGCCGACTCGCGTCCCTTCACGCGGGAGTTGGCCGCCGGGGTCGAGGCGCATCGCGACGAGCTCGACGCGATCATCGCCCGTCACTCGAAGGGCTGGGAGTTGGACCGGATCGCGCCCCTGGAGCGCAACCTGATGCGGGTCGCGCTGTATGAGATCGAGCACAGCGAGGACGTGCCGACCGAGGTGGCGATCGACGAGGCGATCGAGATCGCCAAGGAGTACTGCGGCGCCGACGCGCCCGGTTTCGTCAACGGGGTGCTGGGCGCCGCGGTAAAGGAGGGCGTCCAATGAGCGCGGAGCGAGCAAGCGTGCATATCTGGTTCTTCGCGCCGCGAGCGAAGCGCGAGGATTTGTGGTGAGCCGCCTGCAGGAGATCGCCGACCGCCTTCAGGCGATTGCCGCCGAGCTGGAGGGGGGCGAGGCCGACGACGAGCGCGCCGGCGCGCTGGCGGGCGAAGCCGCCGAGCTCTCCGCCGAGGCGGTCGAGGAGGCGAACCGCCGCATGCGCGAGTCGGAGGCCTCCGAGTGACCGCCAACTTCCGCTGTTCCTTTGCCGGGTATGGACGGGTAAAGGAACAGCGCAAGCGGTGAGTTACCCTGAGGACCTGCGCGCCCTGGTCGAAGAGGAGCTCGGCCGGCTGAGCTTCTCCGAAGTCGCCTCCACGGCCGGACTCGAGGAGGCGATGCGCTACTCGCTGCTGGCCGGGGGCAAGCGGGTGCGGCCCGTCTTGGCGCTGGCGACCGCCCGCGCGGTCGACGCCGACCCCGAGCGCTACCTGCCGGTCGCCGCGGCTATCGAGTTGATCCACACCTACTCGCTGATCCACGACGACCTGCCGGCGATGGACGACGACGGGCTGCGCCGTGGCCTGCCGACCGCCCACGTCAAGTTCGGCGAGGACGTGGCGATCCTCGCCGGCGACGGGCTCTTCGCCGAGGCGGTCCGGCTCTTCTGCGAGCAGCCGGGCGATCCCGCTCGCGTCCTCGCCGCGCTGCGCGAACTGGCGGGAGCGACCGGGGTCGACGGGATGGTCGGCGGCCAGTACGTCGACGTCGTCGAGAGCGCGGATGACGCGGAGGGCCTGCGGGCGCTGCACGAGCTGAAGACGGGACGGCTGATCGCCGCCGCGGTCGGCGTCGTCCTCGCCCTGGAGGGAGTCGAGGAACCTGAGACAATCCCCCTGCGCAGGTTCGCGAACGAGCTGGGCGTCCTCTTCCAGATCGTCGACGACATCCTCGACGTAACCGAGAGCGACGAGCAGCTCGGCAAGCCGCGTGGAAGCGACGAGCGACATGGCAAACTCACCTACGTCAGTCTCTTTGGCCTCGAGCGGGCGCGCGAGCTGGCCGCCGAGTCCCACGCGAAGGCCACGGAGTCGCTGGCCGGGGCGAGTGGCGACACAGGCGACCTGAAGCGAATCGCCGACTACATCTTCACCAGGAACGAATGAGCGAAAAGCACGAAGACCCCAGAGACGAGCCCCGTCCGCTGCTGGAGGGCATCGACGGCCCCGCCGACCTCCACGACCTCGACGACGAGCAGCTCCAGCAGGTCGCGGCGGAGATGCGCACCTACATCATCGACACGATCGGTGAGATCGGCGGCCACTTCGGCGCCAACCTCGGCACCTGCGAGCTGGCCGTCGCCCTGCACAGCATGCTCGACTCGCCCCGGGACAAGGTTCTCTGGGACGTCGGCCACCAGGCCTACCCTCACAAGGTCCTCACCGGGCGCCGCGAGGAGCTGCCGACGATCCGCCAGTACGGCGGCCTCGCCCCCTTCTGCTCGGTCTTCGAGTCCGAGCACGACATCATGGGCGCCGGCCACGCTTCGACCTCGATCGGCTACGCGGTCGGCCTCAAGGAAGCGATGCGCAAGGGGATCGGCGAGGACGGGAAAGTGGCCGCCGTGATCGGCGACGGCGCACTGACCGGCGGCGTCGCCTACGAGGCGCTGCACGCCGCCGGCGGTCTCCAGACCCCGGTCGTGATCGTCCTCAACGACAACGGGATGTCGATCTCCCCCAACGTCGGCGCCCTCTCGCGCTACTTCAACCGGGTCCGCCTCAACCCGCGCCTCTACCACGCCCGCGAGGGGGTCGAGGACCGGCTGACCAAGTTGCCGCTCGGCCTCGGCAAGCGGATCGAGCGGCTCGGCCCGGAGATCAAGTCGGCTATCAAGGCCTACTGGGCGCCGGGGCTGTTCTTCGAAGAGCTCGACCTCGCCTACCTGGGGGTGATCGACGGCCACGACGTCGGCGCCCTCCGCGAGGCCTTCCGCGAGGCGTTCGAGGCCGACCGCCCCGTTGTCGTCCACGTCCACACCGTCAAGGGCAAGGGATTCGCTCCTGCCGAGGAGGGCGGCCTGGAGGGGATGGAGCGCTGGCACGCGGCGAAGCCGAAGTCGATAGTCAACGGCGAGCCGGCGCCGAAGCCGGTCCCGGTCAAGGAGTCCGACTCGCCCGACTCGATTGCCCCGGAGCGGCTCGAGAAGCCGCCGCCCGCGAGCGCCCCGCCCCAGTACACGCAGGTCTTTGCCGACGCGATGGTCGACGAGGCACGACGCGACAGGCGGGTGATCGGGATCACCGCGGCGATGGCGGGGGGGACGGGCCTGCAGAAGCTCGCCGACGAGGTCCCCGAGCGCTACTACGACGTCGGCATCGCCGAGCAGAACGCGGTGCTGCTGGCCTCGGGGCTGGCGATCCAGGGGGCGAAGCCGGTCTGCGCGATCTACTCGACCTTCCTGCAGCGCGCCTACGACCAGATCATCCACGACGTCTGTCTCCAGGAGCTCGACGTCACCTTCGCGATGGACCGCGCCGGCCTGGTCGGCGACGACGGCCCGACCCACCACGGCGCCTTCGACGTCTCCTACCTCCGCCCGATTCCCAACATCGTCCTGATGGCGCCCCGCGACGAGGCGATGCTCGTCCACATGCTGCGCACCGCGATCGCCCACGACGGCCCGGCGGCGCTCCGCTACCCGCGCGGCGCCGCCGAGGGGGTCGAGATCCCCCCCGAGCCGCGAGAGATCCCGATCGGCAGCGGCGAGCTGCTGGCGAGCGGCGAGCGGGTGGCCCTGCTCGGCTACGGCTACGGGGTCACGGTGGCGCTTGAGGCCGCCGAGATCCTCGCCGGCCACGATCTCAAGCCGACCGTCGCCGACGCCCGCTTCGCCAAGCCGATCGACGCCGAGCTGCTGGAGCGCCTCGCGCTCGGCCACGACCTCGTCGTCACGATCGAGGAGAACGTCCTGCCCGGCGGCTTCGGCTCGGCAGCCCTTGAGCACCTCGAGGACGCCTTCGCCGACCGACCCGCCGACCGCGCCCGCCTGCTGCGGATCGGCCTGCCGGACAGCTACGTCACCCACGGCAAGCCCGCGCTGCTGCGCGAGGAGGCGGGGCTGACCGGGGAGTCGGTGGCGGAGCGAGTCCTGGCGGCGCTGCGCTCGGAGGAGCCGGCGCTCCCCTGAGCGCTTGCGCCAATGCGCGCAATCGGATAGCCTTCCGCCGTCTCTTCTGGGGTTACTTGAGGGAGGAGAGACTCCTATGTGGATCCGCACGGCCAGGGAACCGCGCGGCTCGCATAATCAGTCGCCGCTCTCGTGCCTCTGGCACGGGGCGCGGCGCGTCTCCGCGCAGTTCCGCCCGCCTTGCTCCATAGCCTTCGCGCAATGACGCGTTTGCGGGGGACTTGGTCATGAATGCGCCTCGCTCGGTCCCTCAGCTCGTCGTCGAAGCGTTTGAGCTGTACCGGCGCTATCCGTTGCTCTTCTTCGTTCTCGCGGCCGGGGTGATTGTGCCTTACGAGCTGATCGTCCTAGCAACGACCGGCACGGGCCCCTTTTCGCGGAGCGCGGCCAGCGTCGGAGCCCAGCTTCTGCTTACGGTCGTCGACTTCGTCTTGATCGGACCGTTGATTTCGGCGTTGCACGTCCATGCTGTCGCCGACGTTCGGGAGGGCCGTGATCCTCAAATTGCTCCGGTTGCTCTGCGAGGTCTCGGCGTCTTGCCCGTAGTCGCGGCGGCGACGATCATCTCCGGGCTCGGCATAGCGCTGGGGTTCGTAGCCTTGATCGTCCCCGGGATCATCCTGGCCTTCCGTTGGGTGGTCGTCGCGCAGACAGCGGCGATTGAGCACGAGGGCTGGTTGCCGGCGCTGCGCCGCAGCCGTGCGTTGACCCGTGGCAACTACGAGCACATCTTCGTCTTCTTCATCGCCCTGACCCTGATCGTGTTCGTGCCGACGTTGGTGGTCGGCGCCGGGTTCGGACACCACACCACGACCGTCGCGTCCTACGTGGTCGGAGTGATCGTCCAGGTCTTCACAAGCTCTTTCGCCGCCCTGACGACGGCGTTGCTCTATTTCGACCTGGTCGTGCGTTTCGGCGGGCGCGAGCAGGGCGCTGGCGCAGCCGTCTGAGAGCTGCTCAGCGGCCTGAAATCCAAAGGAGAGCGACGCAGGATGAGGCAAGCACTGCGAGCCCGAAGTTCTCGAGCGAACTCTGTGAGTTCGGGCGGAAAGTCGGAAGGCTTCGGACTCGGTTCGGCATTGTGTTTCTATAACCCGCCGAGAGGTCGAATGCTGCGGTGGGGCGAGTCCCTTACGAGGTTTGCGCGGCCTGGCGGCCACCCAGCGCTCGCATCGTCAGGCCGGCGGCGATGTAGGCGATCGCCGCCGCGACGAGGGCGAACTTGAAGCTGGCGAAGATCGTCGCGAGGAGGGGGAAGGCGGCGCCGGCGCCGCCGAGGGTGAGCAGTAGGCAGACGTTCTCAAGCGCGTCGAACCCGGCTCCGAGCGCGCCGAAGTAGACGACGACGCCCCCGATCGCCGCCAGCCGGCGCCAGTCTCGCTTCCCGGCCATGTCGCGCACGGCGGCCAGGGCGAGGGTGAGGAAGGTCCCGTAGGCGGCCATGAAGCCGAAGTCGATCCACAACGACTCGCGGGCCGCGTCCTGGCCCTTCTTACCCCACTGGGCCATGATCTCGTCGGCCCGGCCCTGGCCGCCGCTCAACTCAAAGGGAACGATCCCCGGGCCACCGGCGTCCTTCATCCGCCCGTCCGAAGGTGACATCGCCAGCAGCAGGACCACCGTCGCGATTCCCGCTGCAATCAGTCCCCGCCGCCGCGTCATGCGCGGGAGTCTTGCGCACGAAGCGGCGCGATCGGCCCCACAACAGAAAACGCCCCTCCGGGGAGGAGGGGCGCTATCTGGGGTTACTACAGGGAGGAGAGAAGCGGACCTCGCCGCATGCCAGAGCGGATTTGGCTTGTTCAAGCGATTTTTGAACCGCTGAGAACCGCCTGAAACCGCTGATTTCGTGTCTGACTGGCGCACCACTGGCGCACGAGAACGCTGTGAGTCGGGCCAGGTTTCACGGAGACTCTGTCAAACTTGGCCTGGCTCATTGCGGGTCCTACTGGGAGCGGAGAGCCAGCTTATTCAAGCGGTGTCGTCAGCTCGTTCGCCAGTCGCACCAGGGACTGGCACCCCCGCCGCCTCCGGTGAACTGGCGTAGAAGCCCGCCCACCCAACTGCCGGGAAGTAGTTCTTGTAGGTCGCGGCCCGGGCGCGCCGGCCAGGTCTCAACGCACCTGCCAGTTCTTTTGCCACCTCGTCGTAAGCTGCCTCCGCGGGTGCACAGACGACCACCTTGATGGCCGAGACGATGCTCTTGTCGGGGCGGTCCACAAAAGCACCGTAGGTGGCCGCGATATGCGTCATGAACGGCCCCCACCGTTCCTCGGGCGTGAGGTCGAGGGACAGCGAGAACGGCTCGGCCCATTGCGCGTTGGCGACTACAGCCGTGGCAAATCCGCGAAACACGAGCTGGTCCACCAGGGGCTGGACACGATCTAGCATCCCCGGTTGCTTTAAGGAGCGGTTGAACTTCTCGCCAAATCGCGGCGGTGGCTCCTTGGGGTGAACCCGAGCGATGCCCTTGGCAATCGGGTGTTCTACGTCAAGCTCGATGGTCAAGAAGCGGGCGATGAGCGGCGCGTTGGCCTCGAAAACCTGTGCGGCCATAGGGTCGCTGAGCGCTGCGACCGCGGCGTCCTTGGCCTGCCCATCTTCAATGTCGGGGTTCTCCCGCAGCTCATTGCCGATCTGCCCAAGCTCGGCACGGCATTCATCGGGGCCGACGGAAAGCTCATACGGCTGCATCGTCGGCTCAAGCGGTGGGTCAACGAAGTCGAGGTCCACACCGCGACCCTACCTGCGACCGACCTAGAGCGCCAGCGGCTTAGCGGCACGAACTACCCGTGCTCCGAGAGCAGAGCGACGCCGACCCGTCCCACCGCGCGTCTTGCAATGACCCCGACTTCTTTTGCCGCAATAGGCGGGTCTACAGTCTCCCCGTGGTTCAACTCGACCCCGGTAAGTACTTCTTTCACTACACGACCCGCGACAACGCATTCGGGGGCATCCTGGCCGAAGGCGAGCTGCGGCTATCCACCTACGGCAAGATGCGGGACCCGCTTGAGGCTCAGCCCTGGCGCTTCACGTTTGGCGGGTATGGCCCCCGGCCCGAGGACGACGAGGCTTTGGCCACCGAAGTAGCCGAGTACCAGGACTTTGAACGAAAAGTCAACGAGGGCGTTCGCGACCACTCGCACTTGCTTTCGCTCACAATCGATGCCGAGCCCAGCGATGCCGGTGAACAAGAGCCGTTCTGTCGTGGTTGGGCGCGTGCGCGGATGTGGGAGCAATACGCCGAAAATCACAAGGGCGTCTGCCTCATTTTTGACCGAGGAAGCCTGGTCACAGCCATGTCTCGGTCTGTTCCCGGTCTGGTTGTCTATCGGGGGGCGGTCGCCTATGACGGCCGCGGGTTGATGAAGCCCACGGTGGACCGCAACGTGCTCAAAGAGAGGGGGTATGCGAGGTATGCCGCCGAATACATCGACGACAACAACAGGTCCCTGTTCTTTACGAAGACGCGCGACTGGGCGACGGAACATGAGTACCGCTTCGTCGTTATCGGTGAGGGCGACTCGCCCATAAGCATCAACTACGGCGATTCCCTTGAGGCTGTAATCGCCGGTGAGCGGCTTCCCGAGTGGGAGCAACCCGCGGTGGTGGCGGCGTGCAAAGAGGCTGGCGCGCGGGCGCTTCGCGTGCGCTGGGAAAGCTGGCGGCCGGGCCTCGGCGACCTTGCCGCCCAGTAAGGCTTTGGGTCATCCTGGCGCGCCAATCACACTTCTATGCATGGCACCGCTGATAACGGCGTGGTTTACAAGGTCAAGTCGCCATCAAGATCGCCGAGGCGGCCTCGCAATGATCTGCGGCATATGCTTGGTGGCCGATGTCGTTTGATGAAGCCCTCAAGGCTGATGTTCGCCGCAGAGCGCATTTCACTTGCTGTCTTTGTCACGAGATAGGCGTCGAAATTCATCACATTGTGCCGAGGGCCGAAGGCGGCCCAGATGATGTCGAGAACGCTGCGCCTCTATGCCCGACCTGTCACGAGCGGTATGGGGCGAATCCGGTCAAGAGGAAGTTCATTCGCGAAGCCCGCGATTTTTGGTATGAGGTCTGCGCCGAACGGTACGCATCCGACGGTGGCCGCATCGAGGAGATTCACACGGCCATAGAGCAGGTTGCAACCAAGAAGGACATCGAGCATGTTCTCAACGAGTTTCGTGCTGCTCTCTCTGGTGCATCCGGGGATCCTTGTCACCTCCCGCCGAAGCTAGGGGCTAGCCCGATTTCAGCCGAATCCTTGAGGGAATACTTGCGCCTTATGTATCCGACCGTGCGACACGGCGGGCAAGCTGGTTGCGAAAGCCTCGCAGTCGATCTGAAGGCGATTGGGTACGTCGATATCGATTCGCTCCATGATGTAGTCGGTCAAACAAGCGAGCCGTTTGCAGACATCGCTCAAGACCAGCGGGATAAAGGGGAAATTGTTGATTTCCTAACGGATATCTGGCCCGTACGACTATTTCTTGCCATATGGGATGAGGCGTATTGCAAGATCCACTATCCAGGTGTGCATAACAAGAATCAAGACCGCCCCGGATACCGATGGAAACGTCCCGCGGCTGACAATCCAGGCGCACACCGGTGATTCACGATGAGATTGGTGCCGTGGAGTGGCGAGGTGCTACGTAGGCGTCAGGTTGGCGATGCGACAGCGCCGGAGTGGGGGAGGGATGCGGCGCCCGCAATGGCGACAGAGCGATGCCTCTCCGCAGGACGGGGCCGCAGAGGGGCAGGTGGACAAGACACACGGGTCCGCCGGGTCGGGGCCGCTGTGGGCGTCCGCGGGGCCGCTACGAGTCGCCGTCGCGGACGGCACGCGCCCGGAAATGCTCGCCGACGCTCTCGATGTTTCTCTGGGCGATCTCTTTACGCGAGCTGACTCAATGGCGGCCGGACGTTCCAGGCCGCTTAGCCCGAAAGGTTCGCAAGGTAAATCCGCTGCCTGAACTGCGCTCCTCGTGTTGGAGCGGTCGGCGGAACCAGTCCATTGGGGTGTCTTGGCTACAGACAAAGGCCCAGACAGAGCGTTCACAGCCACTTCGCCCCAGGAAGCGGTTTGAGCCCTTTGGATGTAGCCGACCACACACACGCACGATGTGAATGCGTGTGGTCGGCTGCGTCGTCGGGCAAGGAGGGAACGGGGGCGAAGTGGCTGCGGGTATCGAAGCGGGACCTAGCTGCGTCTTGTGCTCGGAGATGCCTGGAGGAAGAAGGACAGAGCGGATAAGCCAAAGGGATCTGGAGGTCTTGGAGTTTGTTGCGAGATTTGGGGTGGTGCCAAGGGAAGTGGTGGCGTTGTGGGCGGGGACAGGAAGGGCGGTGACGGCGGCAAGGGAGCGGCGGTTGCGGGAGGCGGGATTGATCGATGTTCTGCCTGGCTTTGGTGAGAGCGGGAGGATCGTCGTCTGCAGCCGTCGGGGCCTGCGCACCGTCTGCCGTGCAGACCTGAGGATCGCGGCCTTCTCGCCGGCGACGCTTCGCCACTCCTCGGTCGCGGCGCGAGTCGGCGCCCAACTCGAACTCACCGGGCATCGCGTCCTCTCCGAGCGCGAGATCCTCGCCCAGGAGCGGATCGAGGGAGAGCGCGTTTTCTCCGTCAGGCGTCTCTACGGCAGCTTCCATCGCCCCGACCTGATCTTGCTCGGCGATCCCAAAGAAGCGATTGAGGTGGAGTTGAGCTGTAAGTCGCCCCGCCGCCTCGATGAGCTGCTGCGCCTCTGGCGACGCGCGGTCGCTCGCAAGCAGTTCGGCCGCGTCCGCTATCTCTGTTCGCCGGAGGCGCTGCGCTGCGTCGAACGAGCAGTCCGGCGGACGAGAACCGCTGCCTGCGTCGAGATCGCGCCGTTGGAGCGGCGAGATGGACGCCTTGTGCTGGAATCGACGCGGCAGCTAAGCGAGCCGGCGAAGCGGGTCGAAATCGCGGCAGATACGTCTTGGCGGTATGGAGCAGGTGGACAAGACACTCGGTAGCGGGATCGGCGCGGTGGTCGAGGTCGGCGAGCACGGTCGAAACGAAGGTCTCTCTCAATTCAAGAGATCCAGATCAGTGCCAAGCACGAAGTCGCTCCGCCTCAGCTTGAAGCTTCCCGTGCGGCCGTTCTCCTTCGAGCCGATTCGTTGCCCGCTCAGACCTCTCCGCAGGACCAACCCCGACCCGCCGACACACTATGCATCCTCCGGATTCGTGCCTGATGGATACCCCCGCGAGGCAGATCGGCAGCGGGATGGACATTCAAGTTGAGATGGCCTCACGTCCCCGCCTTGCCTTGACTCGCGCCGAGGCGGCGGAGGCGCTTGGGATGAGCGTCGACAGCTTCGAGCGCTACGTCCAGGCCGAAGTCAGATTGATCCGGCGTGGCCGGATTCGCCTTGTGCCGATCGGCGAGCTGGAACGCTGGCTCGTCGAGAACGCGGAGCGTCCAATGGGCGAGCAGCTGACGAGGACGCGATGAATCGCCGCCGTTGCTCGGGCCATCATGGACCGATGACAGACGACGTGGATGCAGGAGGTGGTCGGTAATGGCAGCGGGAATCGTCAGGCGGCATTCGAGAGCTTGTCCTGGTCGGGAGGGCCGACGCTGTACTTGCAACGCCGGCTTTGAGGCATGGGTCTACCTGCCGCGGGAGGGCAAGAAGGTCCGCAAGACCTTCGCCCGAGAGGCCGAGGCGAAGTCGTGGCGCGCCGACGCGCTGGTCGCCGCCGAGCGAGGCGGCCTCCAACCCGTCAAGCGCGACGGCCGCACGCTTGCCGCGGCATTGCGCGAGTTCGTCGAGGGCATGAAGGCGGGCACGGTGCGACCCAAGGGGCGGGAGCGCTACAAGCCGAACACGGTCCGCTCCTACGAGCGCGCCCTACGGGTCCACATCGAGCCTTCGGCGCTGGCGGCGCTCAGGGTCGGCGAGGTTCGCCGCCGCGACCTGCAGGCCCTCGTCGACGACTTACTCGCCGCCGGACTCTCGCCGGGAACGGTGAGCAACGTGCTCAATCCGGTCCAGGCGTTCTACCGCTGGGCGATCGACCGCGACGAGCTGGCCTTCAACCCCTCGGAGCGGATCGACCTCCCCAGTGAGGACTCCAAGCGGCCTACGCGGATTGCGTCGGCCGAGGAGGCCGCGACGCTGCTCGCGGCATTGGACCCGCAGGATCGGCCCGTATGGGCAACCGCGTTTTACGGCGGTCTGCGACGCGGCGAGCTGCAAGGGCTTCGCTGCTGCGACGTAGACCTGGGCGCCAGCCTGATTCGCGTCGAGCGCGGTTGGGACCAGGAGGAGGGTGCGATCGACCCCAAGTCGCACTCCAGCCGCCGCAGCGTGCCGCTGCTGGCTGTTCTGCGCGACTACTTGGACGAGCACCTGCTGCGGACCAAGCGGGGCGGAGAAGACCTCGTGTTCGGCCGTACGGCCTCGCAGGCGTTCGTCGCTTCGACGATCGACACCCGCGCGAAGCGGGCCTGGGAAGCAGCCAACGCGAGCGAACGCGAGGCGGCGGAGGAGGCGGGACGCGAGCCCGAGTTGCTGGCGCCAATCACGCTGCACGAGTGCCGCCACACCTTCGCCTCGCTGCTGATCGACGCCGGCGCCAACCCGAAGGCCATCCAGACCTTCATGGGCCACTCGAAAATCCAGACGACCTTCGACACCTATGGCCACCTGCTGCCCGGCAGTCACGACGAGGTGCGGGAGCGGATGGACGCTTACCTGGCCGGTCAAAGATCTCAGCTGGTCAGCGATGAAGAGCTGCAGCCAAGCATGCACTGAGCTGCCCCTCTCTCTGAGGGGTCGAGATTGTCCAGCCACCCTCGAAGGTCGTCAGGTGACTGCGGGCAGCAGTTCGAGCGCCTCGACGTGGCGGGGTCGCATCGTGCCGAAGTGACGTTTGTCGAGCGTGGCTAACTTCGGCTCACCAAAGCGCTCCGTCACCGCCAGCACGGCGCAGTCGACGAAGCCGACTTTCAGGTCGCTGTAGTTGCGCAGCAGCTCAACCGCGCGTTCGTAGTCAGCGGTTGTCAAATCCTCGACCAGGAAGGCACCGCTGCGCACTTGATCCAGCATCGCGACGAACGCCCGCTCACCGGCAATGCGAGAGAGGAAGTAGTCAACTTCAACGAGGACCGGTGAGGGGACGATGCGTCGCTCCTGCGTGCCCTCAATCAATTTTGCGCAGGCGGCGTGGGCTTTGTCGCTGCGGTCGAACACCCCGACAAGGACGCCGGTGTCGAAGATCAGCGAAATGGCGACGGCTCGTACACGTCGCGACTGGCCAACTCACTCAGGTCGCCACGCCCCGATTCGAACATGCCGATGCAGGTGACGGGAGGCTGCTCGCCGTCCGCCGCGCCAAGCTCGTGCTCAAGCGCCTCGCGGACAAGTTGCGGGACAGCTACGCCGCGCTCATCAGCAACCCGACGGGCGCGCTCCAGCAACTCGGCATCTACTTCGACGGCTTTTGTCGGTGAGGCGGCCACGCATTGGATTCTACATTGGGCTTCCCAGACGTCCCACAACAGCAATCGCTCGGCCGGGGGCGTGCGCTTGTTTGGGCGGGGCTAAAATGAGCCGGAGCGAAGAGGCCACGTGGACTTCACTGCGCGAATCCATCTAGAGGACGGCACCTACTGGGCCGACATCCCGAGCCTGCCTGGCTGCTTCGCCTCAGGCGATACCTTGGACGAGCTGTTCGAGTCGCTGCAAGAGGGCGCCTCCCTCTGCCTGACCGATGAACGATGACGCAGAGCATGAAAAGGCCATTCGGCGAACTGAGCAAGAAGGTCCGGGCGCGTCCCGGCGCCGCCGCTGAGATTGATGCGCGCAAGCGCGCCATTGTCGCTGCGGTTCGTATGACCGACCTTCGGGGGAACACCAGCAAAGCGTAGGGGCGCCGAGTACCCTCGACTCGTGGCCAGAGTCGTCGAAAAGGACCCCGATGGAACCGCCGTGGTTGTCGTGCCGGCGGTAGATGCCTCTGAGCTGGAAGTCGGCGATCTGGTTGACGTACAGCCTCTCGCTGGGGCCAGCGATTTGCCGTGGCCGTTCGGAGCGCTGGCGGGCAAGTACCCGCCCTTTACGAGCGCCGAGATCAAGGCCGCCCGGCGCGACGCCCTGCCCGACGAGAGCGCGTAGCGGCGCCTCGATTTGCCCGTCGTTTGCGCGGCTTCGCGTGCACGACTCGTGTCTGACTGGCGCACCAACTGGCGCACGAGGGCCTTTTTCGGCCCTTTGGCGGAGCCGCGGCGATCCGCAGAGTCCGCCAGATTTGGCTTGCTAGAGCCAATACAACAGAAAACGCCCCTCCGGGGAGGAGGGGCGCTATCTGGGGTTACTACAGGGAGGAGAGATATGTATCTCTATATATGTGGATCCGTGGGAGGTAGGTGGGTCCTTATGTGCCGCGGGCAACGCATCGTTGGGAAACAATGAGCGCCATAGTGGCGGCGCGGAACCCGACCAAGAAGTCTTTTGCTTGACCGTTCATCGTCATTCTCCCGTGCATCCTTTAGACAGCGTACGAACGTATGTGCGATTTGTGTGTGACTGGGGTCACAGACGGGGAACATAAGATCGGAGAAATCGTCAAATGCGGTTAAAAGACTGTTGCAGCGGGGTCTAAGGGCTGGATAAATGGCTGCCGGTGGTCTGGACGAAACGGCCATTGCGGGGCGCCGCTGTACCGTTCTGGCGGTGAAGAAGGCCCGGATAGACGCGGTTTTGGCAGAGCGGGGGCTCTTTCCGTCGCGCTCGGCGGCGGCCGGCGCCGTGCGGGCCGGCGAGGTGCGGGTCGGCGAGGACGGCCCGGTTGCCCTGCGGCCGAGCCAGCTGGTCGAGCCGGAGGCCGCCCTGATCGTCGATGAGGGGCCGCGCTTCGCCTCGCGCGGCGGGCTCAAGCTCGACAACGCGCTCGAGGCCCTCGGTATCGACGTCGCCGGCCTCGATTGCCTCGACGTCGGCGCCTCGACCGGCGGCTTCACCGACTGCCTGCTTCAGCACGGCGCCGCCCGGGTCGTCGCCCTCGACGTCGCCTACGGGCAGATTGACCAGCGGCTGCGCGAGGACCCGCGGATCACCGTGATCGAGCGGCTCAACGCGCGTGCGGTCGAGCCCTCCGACCTGCCCTTCGCGCCGCAACTGGCGACCGTCGACGTCTCCTTCATCTCGCTGGCCAAGGTCCTGCCCGCCGTGCTCGCCTGCCTCGCCCCCGGGGGGGAGATCCTCGCCATGGTCAAGCCCCAGTTCGAGCTGGGCCGCGAGCGGGTCGGCAGGGGCGTCGTCCGCGACGCCGGGGACCGCCGCGAGGCGATCCTCTCGGTCGCTGCGGCCGCCGGCGACCTTGGCATGACGATCCGCGGCTTCGCCTCCTCCGAGCTGCCGGGACCGAAGGGCAATCGCGAGACCTTTGTCTGGTGCGGCGGGGCGGGGGAGGGCGTCGCCGACCTGGAGGCCGCGATCCTGGAGGTCGAGCCGTGAGCGTCCCGATCGTCACGGTGATCGCCGGTCGTTCGAGTCCGTGGCGATCGGGACGCGAACAAAAGGTTGTCCTATGAGCGAGGACGCGATGCGCACCGCGGTGCTGATCACCCACTCGCACCCGCCCGCCGCGACCGAGGCCGTCGCCACGGCGGCCGCGATTGCCCGCGAGGCGGGCTGGCGGCTGGTCGCGACGCCGCAGGAGCTGGCCAAGCACGGCGAGGCGGCGGCGGGCGTCGAGGCGGTCGACCCGTTGCCCCATCAGCCCGACCTCTGTCTCGTCCTCGGCGGCGACGGCTCGATCCTCTTCGCGCTGCGCACCCTGGCCCGCACCGGTGTCCCCGTCTTCGGCGTCAACTTCGGCACCGTCGGCTTCCTCGCCGCGGTCGAGCGCGACCGGGCCGAGGAGGGGATCCGCCGTGCCCTCGCCGGGGAGATCGAGACGATCGAGCTGCCGGGGCTGGAGGTCGAGGTCGGCGGCGCCGCTCGCGTTGCCCTCAACGACGTCACCTTCAGCCGCCGCCCGCACGACCGGGTCGCCGAGCTGAGCTACAAGATCGCCGGCGAGGAGGTCGGCCACGTGCGCTGCGACGGCCTCGTCGCCGCGACCCCCGCCGGCTCGACCGGCTACAACCTCGCCAACAGCGGGCCGATCCTCGCCTGGGGAGTCGAGGGCTACGCGGTCAGCTACATCGCCCCGCACTCGCTGACCGCGCGGGCGCTGGTCGTCGCCCCCGACGACGTCCTCCACGTCGGCAACGCGGCGGGGCGGGCGGCGGTCGAGATCGCCGTCGACGGCGAGCACATCGGCGAGTTGGAGCCGGGCGCCGCCGCCGAGGTGCGCTTCGCGAGCGGAGTCGGCAGGCTCGCCCAACTGCCGGGGTCGAGCTTCTACCACCGGATACGCGAGAAGTTCGGCCACCTCGCGGTTTAAGCCCGGTGTAACGCGTAGGTCCCCTGATAGGAGGCCAACGCGTTACACCGGGGCCGCGCCTGTCGGTTCCGTAGGGTGAGACCCATGGAGCGCAAGTGGTGGACGCTGATCCTGATCTCGCTGGCGACGTTCATGTTGCTGCTCGACATCACCGTCGTCAACGTCGCGCTGCCGGTGATCCAGCGCCAGCTGCACGCCAGCCTCTCCAGCCTGCAGTGGGTCGTCGACGCCTACTCTCTGATGCTGGCCGCCTTCCTGCTCACCGCCGGCTCGCTCGGCGACCGGCTGGGACGGCGGCGTGTCTTCTCGATCGGCTTCGGGATCTTCACCTTCGCCTCCTTCCTCTGCGGGATCTCCGGCGACCCGACCCTGCTCAACCTCTCCCGCGGCCTGCAGGGAGTGGGCGGCGCGGCGATGTTCGCGACCTCGCTGGCGCTGATCGGGCAGGAGTTCCACGGCAGCGACCGGGCGACCGCCTTCGGCGTCTGGGGAGCGACGATCGGCGGTGCGGTGGCGATCGGCCCGCTGGTCGGCGGCCTGATTACAGAGCACCTCGGCTGGGAGTGGATCTTCTTCGTCAACGTCCCGATCGGGCTGGTGGCGATCGTCCTCACCGAGCGCCGGCTCGTCAACGTCGCCGCCCAGGACCCCGCTCGCATCGACCTCCCGGGCCTGCTCACCTTCTCCACCTCGCTCTTCCTGCTGATCTTCGGCTTGATCCGAGGCAACCCCGACGGCTGGAGCAGCGCGACGATCCTCGCCTCGCTGATCGGCTCCGCGGTGCTGATGGCGTCCTTCCTGGTGATCGAGCTGCGAAGCACCCACCCGATGCTCGACCTCGGCCTCTTTCGCAAGCCCGCCTTCAACGGGGTCAGCGCCGTCGCCTTCGGCCTCTCGGCCGGGATGTTCGCGCTCTTCCTCTACCTGACCATCTACCTGCAGGGGGTGCTCGGCTACTCGCCGTTGCAGGCGGGGGTGCGCTTCCTGCCGCTCAGCCTGACTTCATTCGTCGTCGCCCTGATCGCCGGCAACCTCTCCCAGCGGATCCCCGTCCGCGTCCTGCTCGGCGCGGGACTGGCGGCGGTCGGGGTCGGCCTGCTGTTGATGCACGGGATCGGCGCGAACTCGGAGTGGACGACGCTGCTGGCGGGACTGCTGATCGCCGGGGCGGGAATCGGCACCGCCAACCCGGGGATCGGCTCGGCGGCGATCTCGGTCGTCCCGCCGCAGAAAGCCGGGATGGGCTCGGGGATCAACACGACCTTCCGCCAGGTCGGCATCGCCACCGGCGTCGCCGGGCTGGGGGCGATCTTCCAGTCCCAGGTCGCCTCGAAGCTGGCCGAGACGATGCCGAACGCCCCCAGCGGCCTGGCCGAGCTGATCTCCTCCGGCGGCGCCAAGGCGGCCGTTGCCGTAACGCCCCCCGGCCGGCGCGCCGAGGTCTCCCACGCGGCAACCGTGGCCTTCGTAAGCGGCCTGAACGAGATCCTGATGATCGGAGCAATCCTCTCCTTCGCCGGAGCGATCCTAGGCTTCGCCCTGGTCCGCTCCAAGGACTTCTTCGCGGCCCCGCAGCCAGAGACGGCTGAGCCCGAGTCTGTCCCGGCATAGCGGCGTCTCGCGGGGGGTGGCGCAGTTTTGGGGGACCACCCCGAGGAAGCTTTAGCTACCGCAGGGGTGGTGGCACCAAAACGGCGACAGGACCCGCCGCGCCAGGCGCAATAGGGGAAGAGTCAGTCCGCCTTCGTTGCTAGAAGAAGCGCATGCTTCGCGAGCTGCGCATCGAGAACCTCCTCCTGATCGAAAGAGCGGAGCTGCGCCTCGGCGAAGGGCTCAACGCGATCACCGGTGAGACCGGCGCCGGCAAGACCGTCCTGGCCCACTCGCTCGACCTCTTGATGGGCGGCAAGGCGCGCCCTCAGATCGTCCGCCCCGGCGCCGAGGAGGCCTGGGTGGAAGGGGTCTTCGACCTGCCGGACGGGCTGTTCGCCGAGGCGGAGATGGCGGAGATCGCCGAGCGAGTGCCGGCCGGCGCCGGGGAGGTCGTCCTCGGGCGGCGGGTCTCGGCGAGCGGGCGGACCAGCGCCTTCCTCGCCGGCCGCTCCGCCTCAGCCTCCGACCTGAAGCTGCTTGGCGGCAAGCTGCTCGCCTTCTACGGACAGCACGAGCACCGCAAGCTGACGATCTCCTCGGCGCAGACCGAGGTGCTCGACGGCTTCGCCGGCGCCAAGCATTTAGAGGCGCGGGACCGCTATCGCGAGGCCCACCGCGAGTGCGTGCGCCTCGCCGCCGAGCTGGAGGATCTGCGCGAGCGCGACGGCTCCCGTGAGCGCGACCTCGACCTCTACCGCTACGAGCTCTCCGAGATCGAGGCCGTCGCCCCCGAGCCGACCGAGGAAGGCGAGCTGTCCGTCGAGCGCGAGCGCCTTCGCCACGCCGAGGGCCTGCGCGAGGCGGCGGCCGGCGCGCATGCCGGCGCGATCGGCGAAGAGGAGGACGGCGGCGGCGCCGCCGCGGCGCTGGCGCAGGCCGAGTCCCTGCTCCAGGGCGTCGCCGGGGTGGATTCGGGACTCGACGGAATCGCCGCGCGGCTCAGCGCCCTCGCGGTCGAGCTGGGCGACGTCGCCGCCGAGCTGCGCGGCTACCTGGAGGGAATCGAGGCCGACCCCGAGCGCCTCGCCGCGGTCGAGGAGCGCCTCGACGAGATCGACCGGCTGCGCCGTAAGCACGGCGGCAGCGTCGAGTCGGTCCTCGCCCACGCGGACCGCTGCCGGGCCGAGATCGTCCGGCTCGAGGGCGCCGAGGAGCGTGGGGCGGAGGCCGAGGCGGCGCTGGCCGAGGCCGGGCGCCGCCGCGAGGAGCTGGGCGAGCGCCTCTCCAAGGGGCGCGCCAAGGCAGCCGGGCCGCTCGCAACCCGCGTCGCCGAGGAGCTGGAGCGCCTGGCGATGCCGGGCGCGACGCTTGAGGTCGTGCTGGATCCCCACCCGGACGGGTTCGGTGCCTGCGGGCGCGAGACGGTCGAGCTGCGCGTCGCCCCGAACCCGGGCATCGAGCCCGCTCCGTTGCGCGACGCCGCCTCGGGCGGCGAGCTCTCGCGCGTGATGCTGGCCCTGACCGGGCTCGGCGAGGGCGCCGGCGCGGGGACACTCGTCTTCGACGAGATCGATGCCGGGATCGGCGGCAACACCGCGCGGGTCGTCGGCGAGCGGCTGCGGGCGCTCGGCGAGGGCCGCCAGGTCGTCTGCATCACCCACCTGCCCCAGGTCGCCTCGCTGGCCGCGACGCACTTTCACCTGGAGAAGGACATCGCCGGCGAGCGCGCAGTCGCGACCGTGCGCCGGCTCGAGGGCGAGGGGGTCGTCGAGGAGATCCGCCGCATGCTCGGCGGCGAGCGCTCCGACGAGGCGGCGACCCGTCACGCGCGCGAGTTGCTGAAGGCCGCCTGACCGGCGTATCTCGGCGTCCTCGGTCGCTCGCGTGCTGAAGCACGCCACGCTCCCTGCGTCCTCATATGGAGAGGTTCCCGTCAAGCGGCCACGGCTGATCCTGCCCCTGAGGGGCAGGGACCGCGCGGCACTCTCGGGGCGACACGAGCGGATTCCAGGTACGCCGACTGCATCGTCAGCCTCATATGCGAGGGCTGGCTACCTCATGACCGTCGATTCGTCGCGTGGCCTGCAGTCTTGAAGCGGGCGCGGTCGACGGGTCACCCGTCAATTGCCCGAGGACGCAACGCAGGCCGCAAAGCGGCGACGTGCTGGTCTCACTTGATCTCGTGCCGCCCCGACAGCGCCAGAAGCGGGCTGGCCTTTTCGGTCTTAGCTCAGCTGACCCACCTCCCACACAAAGCAGCTCAGCTCGCGCGCCAGCGCGATCCTGACCACGTTGGCGGGCTTGCCCCGCCCCACGCGCAGCCGCTGCCACTGGTGGTGCAGACGGCATTGGGCACGCCAGCCGATTGCGCAGGCACGCGGATCGGCGCCACGTTGGCGTTGCTCCAAAGCGCCTCCCACCCGCGGGTGGTGGCGGTAGTGATGAGCAGCCTCGACGAGCAACCGACGGGCATGGGGAGAGCCGGCCTTGGTGATCGGCCCGCGCCGGCGCTGCTCGCCGGAGGAGTGCTCGGAGGGCACGATGCCGAAATAGGCCGCCAGAGCCCCCGGGCGCTCAAAACGTCGCAGGTCCCCCGCCTCCGAACACAGGCCGAGCGCCGTCAGCGTGCTGATGCCCCGCAGGCAGCGCAGCCGCGTGATCGTCTCTGCCCAAGGGGAGGAGGGCCACAACTCCTCGATCGCTCGCTCAGAAGCGCTGCGGCGCTGTTCGAGCGCCACCACCGCGCTCAGGTAGTCACCGAGCACTGCGTTGGAGGCGACATCGGCGAACTCGATTCCCCTCAGCCAGCGCCAGTGAGCCTGCGTCCAGGCCGAGCCCGGGCCCTCCCAACGCAGCTCGCGGCGCAACAGGAACTTGCCCAGCCGATGACGGGCTCTCATCAGGTCGGCGCGGATTGCCTCTCGGCAGCGAGCGAGGTCGCGAAAGCGCTCCTCCTCGGGGCTCGGCACCCGAACGAAGGAGAGCTCTCCGGCAAGACACAGGCGCGCCAGGCGCTCGGCGTCGCGGCGGTCGGTCTTAACCCGGTCGCTCGGCGCTTTGGGGATCGATCCCGGCGCACAGACACGCACGTCCAGGCCGCGCTCGGCGCCACCGCGCGCGAGGCCATAGCCGGTGGGCCCGGCCTCATAGACCGCGAGAAGGGGAGCCTGGAGTCCCTCCAGGTAGTCGAGCACTCGCCGGGGCGGACCGTTCAGGCGCTTGGCACGCAGCTCGCCCGTCTCAGGCGAGAGAGCACAGGCGTGAGTTTGAGTGGCGTGGACATCGAGACCGACCACGCTTTTAGGCTGGGGCATGTCGGCACCTCCCATGATTGGGGTGTCGGCCGCAGGACCACCCTGCGACCCAGTCCCCGCTCTGTCATGCGCGGGGTGCCGACTTGCCTACCGCTGAGGTCGGTCGACACTCCATACGGTCTTGATCTGCTTGCTCAGTCGGCCTTCAGGCTTGTCTCCCCCCCAATGCGTGGCCTAATCTGCTCTGATGGCAACCGCCAGTCGCCGTCGGATACCCGCTCTGTTCACGCGTCGCAACGGAGCGCCCGCCGATGCGGCTATCCACGGCGCCGCCCGGCTTGGGCGTCGCACCAAGCACCTGGTCAAGCGGCTCGGCCCCGGCGACGTCGCGGTCATCGACCACCTCAACATCGACCGGATCGCCGCCGAGGAGCTGATCGGGACCGGGGTGGGGGCGGTCGTCAACGCCTCGAAGTCTTCCGACGGCAGCTATCCCAACGCCGGCCCGTTGCTGCTCGCCCGCGCCGGGATCCTGCTGGTCGACGCCCCGGGCTGCGACCTCCTCGAGCGGCTGCGCGACGGCGACCTGGTGACGATCGAGGGCGGCCGAATCAGCGTCGGCGGCCGCGAGATGGTGACCGGCGAGGTCCAGGACGTCGAGCGGCTGGAGCGCCGGCTCGACGAGCAGCGCGAGCGAGTCGACGAGGCGCTGGTCGGCTTCGTCGAGAACACCCTCGCCCACATCCGCCAGGAAACGGACCTGCTCACCGGCAGCGTCGAGTTCCCGGCCACCCGGGCCTCCTTCCGCGACCGCCACGTCCTGATCGTCGTCCGCGGCGACCGCCACCGCCGCGACCTGAAGGCGCTGCGCGGCTACATCCGCGACGTCCGCCCGGTGATCGTCGCGGTCGACGGCGCCGCCGACGGGGTGATCGAAGCCGGCCTGAAGCCGGACGTGATCCTCGGCGACATGGACTCGGCCGGCGACGAGGCGCTGTGCTGCGGCGCCGAGCTGATCGTCCACGCCTACCCGGACGGGCGCGCGCCCGGGCGAGACCGGCTGGTGAGCATGGGCCTGACGCACACCCTCGTCCCCGCCGCCGGGACCAGCGAGGACGTGGCGATGCTGATGGCGTTTGAGAAGGGGGCGGACTTGATCGTCAGCGTCGGCGCCCACTTCAACCTGATCGAGTTCCTCGACCGCAACCGCGGCGGCATGTCCTCGACCTTCCTGACCAGGCTGCGAATCGGCGAGAGGCTGGTCGACGCGAAGGGCGTCAGTCGGCTCTACAACCCCGGGGTCGGCTTTGCCCCGGTCGCCCTCTTCGCCGTGGTCTTCGCGATCCTGCTGACGATCGTCGCAATCACCTCGCCGGGCCTCAACGACGTCGTCCAGCTCTTCTGGCTGAAGGTGCGAATCTGGCTCGGCCTCTAGGTCGAAAGGCGTTTTCTTCTCCCTATAGGAGGAAAAAATGACTTTCGACCCGTGGAGATAGCCTCTTCGGCCCATGGGTTACAGCGCGCGCTACCACACGACATCGCTGATCGCGGTGTTCATCGCCCTGGCAATTGGGATCCTGATCGGCGCCCAGTTCGGCGGCGACCTGGTCAGCGGCACCCGCAAGGACCTCGAGCACAGCCTCACCGGCAACCTCCAGGACGCGCGCTCTCGCGCCGACCAGCTGAGCGGCGAGCTGGGCCGCTCCAACGAGTTCGCCCAGCGCGTCTACCCGATCCTGGTCGGCAATCGGCTGGCCGGCCGGCGAATTGCGATCCTCGCCTTCGGCGGGTTGCCGAACAACGTCTCGGGGGCGATCGAGGACGCGCTGGCGCCGACCAGGGCGCGGCTCGTCGGGGTCGGGGTGGTGCGCGAGCCGGTCGACTTCCGCTCGCTCGCCGCCGAGTTCTCCGGGACGCGCTTCGCCGCGATGAGGACCAACCCCGACGTGCTCACCGCGTTCGGCACGGGCATCGGGCGCCAGCTGGCCGGCGGCGGCGCCCTGCTGGACCGCGTGCGCAGCCAGCTGCTCTCGCGCGCCAGCGGCAACTTCGGCGCGCTCGACGGGGTGATCGTCGTTCGCCGGCAACCCCAGAACATGGGGCCGGTGCAGCGGGCCGCCGCCGCGCGCCTGGAGTCGGCGCTGGTCAAGGGAATCAGCGCGACCCGCACCCCCGTCGTCGGGGTGGAGACCTCGACCGACGATCCATCCTCAATCTCGTTCTTCAAGGGCAACAACCTCTCCAGCGTCGACGATGTCGACCAGGTCACCGGCCGGGTCGCGATGGTCTTCGCGATGCTCGGCGCCGAGGGCAGCTTCGGCGTCAAGGGGACCGCCGACCGCCTGCTGCCGGAGCTGCTGGCTCCGGCGCGCTGAGGTGGTCTAGCCGTGTACTGGATCGGCTTCCCGGTCGCGATCGCGGTGGCGCTGCTCGTCGTGCCCGCCGGGGTGCGGGGGCTGCTCGACGCCGGGCTGGTGCGGGAGAACTACCGCGGGGCGGCGCTGGCCTTCCCGCTGGGCGCGGTGCTGGCGACGGCGGGGCTCGTCGCCCTCGCCCCGCTCGCCTTCCTCAACGATCGCGCCGACCTCGACCTGCTAGACCCCGAGCTGCGCCGCTGGATCCCCTACGTCCTCGGCGTCGCCTTCCTCGGCTTCCTCGACGACTCGCTCGGCCGCGGCGAGGCGGCGGACGCGCCGCGTGGCTGGCGTGGCCACTGGCGGGCGTTGCGCGGTGGGACGCTCTCGACCGGGGCGATCAAGGCGATCGGCGCGCTGGCGCTGGCCGCCTACGTGGTCTCCGGGCGGGGCCTGGAGTCCTGGCGCTACCTGGCCGACGTCGCGCTGCTGATCCTCGCCACCAACCTCTTCAACCTGCTCGACCTGCGGCCGGGACGGGCCGAGAAGGGCCTCGTCGCGCTCGGGGCGGGGCTCTGCCTCGGCGCCTGGACGCTGGCGCCGATCGAGCTGCTGGGGATCTTCGCCGGGCCGGTCCTGGTCGGCGCCTGGTTCACGCTGCGCGAGCGAGCGATGCTGGGGGACACCGGCTCCAACCTGGTCGGGGCGATCGGCGGCGTCTGGCTGCTGACGGTCCTGGGGGGCGACGGGCGGCTGATCGCCCTCGCGGCCGTCCTCGCACTGACCATTTACGGAGAAGTTCGTTCGATCTCCGCGGCGGTCGACTCGGTTCCGCCACTGCGATGGCTAGACTCGCTCGGCAGGGAATGAACAGAGCCAATCCAGGAGACACTCGCTTCATCTTCGTCACCGGCGGAGTGGTCTCGGCTCTCGGAAAGGGGATCGCCGCGGCCTCGATCGGCCGCCTCCTCGTCTCCCGCGGTTTCCGGGTCCAGCTGCAGAAGTTCGACCCCTACATCAACGTCGACCCGGGGACGATGAGCCCGTTCCAGCACGGCGAGGTCTTCGTCACCGAGGACGGCGCCGAGACCGACCTCGACCTCGGCCACTACGAGCGCTTCACCGACGAGAACACCTCGCGCGCCTCCAACGTCACCGCCGGCGCCGTCTACAACTCGGTGATCAAGCGCGAGCGGCGCGGCGATTACCTCGGCGCGACCGTGCAGGTGATTCCCCACATCACCGACGAGATCAAGAACCGGATCCTGATCGTCGCCGAGTCCCAGGCCGTCGACTTCGTGATCACCGAGATCGGCGGCACGGTTGGCGACATCGAGTCGCTCCCGTTTCTGGAGTCGATCCGCCAGCTCTACACCGACCTCGGGCCGAAACGCTCGATGTTCATCCACCTGACCCTGGTCCCCTACGTCGGTCACGCGGGGGAGCTGAAGACGAAGCCGACCCAGCACTCGGTCAACGAGCTGCGCCGGATCGGGATCCAGCCCCACGCGCTGGTCTGCCGCTCCGAGGGGCGGCTGGACCGCGAGATTCGCGAGAAGATCGCCCTCTTCGCCAGCCTCCCGGTCGACGGGGTGATCTCGGCCAACGACGTCGACAACATCTACAAGGTGCCGCTGGTCTTCCGGGCCGAGGGCGTCGACGACCTGGTGCTCGACCACTTCGGGATGGACGCGCCGGCACCCGACCTCGCCGAGTGGGAGGCGATGGTGCGCCGCGCCGACGCCGCCGAGGGCAAGGTGCGGATCGCCCTGGTCGGCAAGTACGTGCAGCTCGCCGATGCCTACAAGTCGGTAATCGAGGCGCTCGAGCACGGCGGCTTCCACCACGGGGTGAACGTCGAGGTCGAGCTGGTCGACTCCGAGAACCTCGACCCGGAGAAGCTCGAGGGCGCCGACGGGATTCTCATCCCCGGCGGCTTCGGCGAGCGCGGCATCGAGGGCAAGGTGCAGGCGGCGAAGATCGCCCGCGAGCGCTCGATTCCCTACCTGGGGATCTGCCTCGGCATGCAGATCGCCGTGGTCGAGTTCGCTCGCACGGTGGCGGGGATGGACGGGGCCAACTCGGCCGAGTTCGACCCCGAGACGCCGTTCCCGGTGGTCGACCTGCTGCCCGAGCAGAAGGAGGTCTCCGAGATGGGCGGGACGATGCGGCTCGGCGCCGACCCGGTGAAGCTACACGACGACACGCGGGCGCGGGAGATCTATGGCGAGTCGGTCATCTACAAGCGCCATCGCCACCGCTATGAGGTCAACAACCAGCTGCGGCGCCGGCTCGAGGACGAGGGCCTGGTCTGCGGCGGCACCTCGCCCGACGAGCGCCTGGTCGAGATGATCGAGCTGCCCGATCACCCCTTCTTCGTCGCCTCCCAGTTCCACCCCGAGTTCAACTCCCGGCCCAACCGGCCCGAGCCGCTCTTCCGCGAGTTCATTGGCGCCGCCGCGCGACACGCGGGCGAGCGGCCGGCGGATGGGGGAGAGTTGGAGGACGATGGAGAGACTGCACGAGACGTTCGTTCGGCTCTGCGAGATTCGTAGCCCGACGGGCGAGGAGCGCGAGGTCGCCGACTCGGTGGCGGCCGAGCTGCGGGCGCTCGGGCTGGAGGTCAGCGAGGACGACGCGGCGGGCCCGGCGCAGGCCGGCGCCGGGAACCTGCTGGCGCGGCTGCCGGGAAAGGCCGAGAAGTGGGTGATGTTCTGCGCCCACCTCGACACGGTTCCGCACGCGGGCCAGATTGAGGTCGAGCAGCGCGACGGCGTCTTCCGCAGCCGCGGCGAGACGATCCTCGGCGCCGACAACAAGGCCGCGGTGGCGGTCTTCATGGAGCTGGTCGCCCGTCACGCCGAGGAACCCCCGCCGGTTGGGATCGAGCTGTTGCTGACCGTCGCCGAGGAGCAGGGGCTGCGCGGCGCGAAGGCGTTCGACCCCTCGACGCTGCGCTCGGAGTGCGGCTTTGTGCTGGACCATGCGAGCGCGGTCGGCGAGGTGATTGTGCGCTCGCCGACCCAGCAGCGGATCGTCGCCGACTTCGCCGGGGTCGAGGCCCATGCCGGGATCCGTCCCGAGGACGGCAGCAGCGCGATCGCCGCCGCCGCGGGGGCGATCTCGCGGATGGAGCTGGGGCGACTCGACGAGGAGACGACCGCGAACGTCGGCGTGATCGAGGGCGGCACCTCTGGGAACGTCGTCCCCGGGCACTGCCGCATCACCGCCGAGTCGCGCAGCCTCGACGCCTCGCGCGCCGCCGAGGTGGCCGGGTCGATTTCCGACGCCTGCGCCTGGGGGGCGACAGAGCACGGCTGCGACGCCGATGTCAGGGTCGAGGAGCTGTTCCGCGGCTACGAGGTGCCGCCCTCCTCGCGGGCGCTGGCGCTGGCCGAGGCGGGGCTGAGCGGCGCCGGGTTCGAGCCGGTACGCAAGGCGACGGGCGGCGGCAGCGACGCCAACGCGCTGCGGCTCGCCGGCTTCGACTGCGTCCTGCTCGCCAACGGCACCGAGGCGAACCACACCGCCGACGAGAGCGTCTCGGCGCGCAACCTCGACGCGATGCTCGAGGTCTGCGAGCGGATCGTCGCCGCGGCCGCCGCGGACGAGGCGTGAGCGGCAGGCTGAAGCTGCGCCGCGGTGTCGTCGTCGCGGAGGAACCGCTGACGGTCGAGGTCGACGGCGAGCGGCGGCCGGCCTGGGCGGACACCGCGCTGCTCGGCGAGATGCGCGAGGGCGACGAGGTCGTCGTCAACGTCGCGGCGCTCGACCTCGAGCTCGGCTCCGGCGGCTTCGACGTCGTCCACGTCAACCTGACCCGCGGCCTCGCCGGGGGTGGGTTCGTCGACGGAGCTGAACGTGATGGCGGCGCCGACGACTTGGCCCGTGGCGATGCGGGCGACGAGCCCCACGTGATGAAGCTCAACTACACCTCGCTCCAGCACCCGATTGAGCCCGTCGAGCTGCGGTGCAACGCGTTGGTGGCCCCACAGAGCACCAACGCGTTACACCGCGCGATGCCGGTGCTGGTCTTGCCCCTGCACGGGCACCTGGCCCCGGCGGCCTGGGCGGCACAGGCCGCCGGTCGCGGCGGTGCTTCCGTGGGCGGAGGGACTGGGGCAGAACAGCGCGGCGCTCTTAGGCTTGGCTACATCCAGACTGGCGGCGGCGCCCTGCCGGGGTCGTTCTCCCGCGACGTGGCAACGCTGCGCGAGCGCGGCCTGCTCTGCGGCCACGTCACGGCGGCGCCTGCCTACGGCGGCGAGCACGAGGCGCTCAGCGTCACGGGGGCGCTCGACGCCGCCGCGCACCGGCTCGACTGGGACGCGGCGCTCGTCGGTCCCGGCCCGGGCATCATCGGCTCCGAGACGCGGCTCGGCCACGGCGGCATGGCGGCCCTCGACTCCTCCCACGCGGCGCTCGCGTTGGGAATGCCGACCCTGATCTCTCCGCGCCTCTCCGCAGCCGACCCCCGCCAACGCCACCGCGGCGTCAGCCACCACACGCTCACGGTCCTGGAACTGCTCCTGGCCCCCGTGGAAGTCGCCGTCCCCGAGGGAGAGGCGGCGGTTACGGAGCAGCTCGCCAAGGCGGTCGGCGGAAGACACCAGCTGAGAGCGGAGGCGGCGGATCTCGAGGCCTACGCCGCCGCCGACCTGCCGGCCCGCACGATGGGCAGGGACATCGAGGAGGACCCACTCTTCTTCGCCGCGCCCCTCGCCGCGGGCGCTGCCTTGCGCGGCAAGGGTTGACACCCGGCGGGGCGAACCTCCCCGCCATGGCGATCGCAGTCAAGCCACCGCAGTCGCTGTCCCCGGTGGCCTCGAGTCCCGGCGCCGACGCGCGCTTCGAGGGCCTCGTCCTCGACTTCCTCTCCTACCTTGAGCTGGAGCGCGGGCTGTCCCGCAACACGCTGAACGCCTACCGCACCGACCTGTTCCAGTACGGGGAGTACCTCTCCGACCACCACGCCGACGCCCTCGCCGCTCGCCCGGCCGACATCGCCGAGTTCCTCGCCGAGCTGGCGACCGGCAACGGGCGCCCGCCCTGCTCCGCCTCGACCATCCACCGCAAGGCCGCCTGCCTGCGCTCCTTCTACAAGCACCTGCGCCGCGAGGAGCTGATCGGCGACGATCCGACCGCCGCCCTCTCGGCGCCGCGGCGGGCCAAGAAGCTGCCGCAGGTCCTCAACTACTCCGAGGTGCAACTGCTGCTCGCCTCCCCCCGTGGCGACGAGCCGACCACGATCCGCGACCGGGCGCTGCTGGAGGTGATGTACGCGTGCGGGCTGCGGGCGTCGGAGACGATCGGCCTCGAGCTCGCCGACATCGACCTCCACGAAGGGTTCCTGCGCGCCCGCGGCAAGGGGTCCAAGGAGCGGATCGTCCCGCTCGGCCGCCAGGCGATCGCCGCGATCAACGCCTACCTGCGTCCCGGCGGCCGGCCGAAGCTGGTCGGCGAGCGCCACGAGCCGAAGCTGTTCGTCAACTTCCGCGGCGGCCCGCTGACCCGTCAGGGCCTCTACAAGATCGTCCAGCGCCACGCCCGCGACGCCGGCCTCTCCGGCCGGATGAGCCCGCACACCCTGCGCCACAGCTTCGCCACCCACCTGCTGGCGGGCGGCTGCGACCTCCGCGCCGTCCAGGAGATGCTCGGCCACGCCGACATCTCGACCACCCAGATGTACACGCACCTCTCGGGCGACCAGCTCAAGGAGGTCTACTTCCGGTCCCACCCGCGCGCGACCGGCTGATAGAACCGGGCGATGCCCGAGCTGCCCGAGGTGGAGACCGTTTGTCGGCAGCTCGACCCAGAGCTGGAGGGACGGAGGATCGAGCGACTGGTGGTGCTCGACGCGCGCTGGTCCCGCCCCGTCCCGCCCGAGGAGCTGGGTGCCGCGGTGAGCGGTCGCACAATCCGGGGACTGGGACGGCGCGGCAAGTACTTGCTGCTGGAGCTCGACGGGGAGCAGACCCTGGTCATGCACCTGCGGATGACCGGCAACCTCGTCCTGGTCGAGGGCGAGGCCAGGCTCGACCCCTCCGAGGGGCGGCGACTCTACGAGGGCGAGCGCTCGACCTCGGAGCGCCACCTGCGCGCCCGCTTCCTCCTTGACGACGGCCGCGAGCTCTGGTTCACCGACCCGCGCCGCTTCGGCGAGGCTTTCCTGATCGACGACGCGGCCCTGCCGAAGCGCTTCGAACGGCTCGGGGTCGAGCCGTTCTCGGAGGAGTTCACACCCCAGGCCTTGGGAATGATGGCGGCGGGACGGGTCGTGCCGCTCAAGTCCTTTCTGCTCGACCAGTCCGGGGTCGCCGGCGTCGGCAACATCTACGCCGACGAGGCGCTCTTCCGCGCCCGCCTGCACCCACTCTCGCCCGCCGGCTCGATGCGCGCCGAGCACCTGGAGGCGCTGCGCGACGCGGTCGTTGCCGCCCTGGAGGCGGGGATCGACGGCGGCGGCGCCTCGATCGACGACTACCGCGACGGCCGCGGCGAGAAGGGGACGATGCAGGAAGAGTTCCTCGTCCACACCCGCGAGGGCGAGCCCTGCCCCTCCTGCGGCGGGCCGATCTCCCGCATCGTCGTCTCCGGCCGCTCCACCTACTACTGCCCGAGCTGCCAGGTGCGGTTGCGGCGCCGGGCCAAGGCGAGGCGCTCTAAATAACAAAACGAACGATCGTGCTATAAGCTGTCGCGAATGGAAGCGAGCCTGATCCACGCCACAGCCGCGACACCGCCTGAAGACGGCAGGCGGGCCGCCGGCCGTCGCTCTCGCGAGGCGATCCTCGCGAGCGCCGTCGACCTGGCCTCGGTGGAGGGACTGGAGGGCCTGACCATAAGCCGCTTGGCCGGCGAGGTCGAGATGAGCAAGAGCGGGCTGTTCGCCCACTTCGGCTCCAAGCAGGAGCTACAGCTTGCGGCGGTCGACCGGGCGCGGGAGATCTTCACGGCCGAGGTCGTTGCCCCCGCCGCGGAGGCTCCCCCAGGGCTGTCGCGCCTGCGGACCGTGCTCGACGCCTGGCTCTCCTATTTCGAGCGCGGCGTCTTCGCCGGCGGTTGTTTCTTCGTCGCCGCCTCCAGCGAGTTCGACGACCGCGGCGGACCGGTGCGCGACGCGGTCGATGCATCGATGGCGGCTTGGGTCGGCTTCCTTGAGCAGCTCGCCTCCGAAGCGCGGAAGGCTGGGGAGTTGACGGGTGACCCCGGCCAGATCGCCTTCGAGCTGAACGCGATCGGGATCGGCGTCAACTGGGAGCTTCGCCTTCGGCGCAACGCCGAAGCAACGAGCAGGGCCCGCGCGGCATTCGATCGTGTCCTCACGCAGGGAGAGACGCGGTGAGCCGCCCCTCGACCGGCACTCTGGAATGGGCGCGCTTGACCGGCGGCGCGCTTGACCGGCGGGCGCGGTTCGAGCAGCTCCGCCAGGCGGTGCTGGCCCGGTTGGCGGCGCTCGGAAGCCGCGGGCGCGCCGCGGCCGGCCTCGATTTGACCGGCGGCTTCGAGCTGCCGGAACGCGAGCCCGACGGTGCGCTTTGCCGCGATGCCCTGGAGTGCTGTCGGGAGGCCTCCTCGGAGGCGCTCCTTGCCCACTGCCGGCGGACCTGGCTGTTCGCGACTCTGTTCGCGGTCCGTGACGGCGAGGCATATGACGCAGAGCTCCTCTACGTCGCCTGCCTGCTGCACGACCTCGGCCTGACGCCGCCGTACTGGGCGCGCGACGACAGGGCGCATTGCTTCGCCGTCGAGGGGGCCTTCGCCGCCGAGAGCTTCTGCTGCGAGCGTGGCGAGTCGCAGCCGCGCGCGGATCGCGTCGCCGAGGCGATCGCCTGTCACCTCAACGTGCGCGTCCCGCCCGAGTGCGGCGCGGAGACACGCTTGCTCCACGCCGGCGTCGGCCTGGACGCGATCGGCCGCGGTAGCGAGCTGCTCGACCCGGCCGCCGTGTCCGCGGTTGTCGATAGGCATCCTCGCGAAGGGATGGCAACGGAATTGAGCGAGCTGACCCGGGCTCAGGCTCGAATTCGTCCCGAATCCCGAATCGGACTGCTGACCCGGCTCGGCTTCCAGGGACTGGTCGCGGCGAATCCACTCGTTCGCTGAACCGCCGCGTCGTCCGGGCGTTGCGGCAACGTTGGGCTCGTGACTGACCGCCCCCCACGGAGCGCGTGAGTGCCCGGCACCACCCTGAAGACCGAGGCGGTCGTCCTGCGCAGCATTCGCTACGGGGAGGCCGACCGCATCCTCCACCTCTACACGGCGGCGCGCGGGCGGGTCGGGGCGATCGCCAAGGGCGCGCGGCGGCCGAAATCGCGCTTCGGCGGCCGACTCGAGCCCTTCTTCCGGCTCAACCTGATCCTCCACGAGGGACGCGGCGAGCTGCTCACCGTCACCAACGTCGCGACGGTCGAGGGCTACCCGCGGCTGCGCTCCTCGGGCCCGTCGCTGACCGCCGGCGCCCGCGCCTGCGACGCGGTCCTGCGCCTGCTCGACTCGGCCGAGCCCAACCCACCTGCCTACAACCTGCTGTGTCGCTACCTGGCGATGCTCGACGACCCCACCGCCGAGCGGGCCGCGAGCCTCGAGTCGATGCTCTCCTTCCGCCTCAAGCTGGCGCTCGCCGCCGGCTTCTCCCCGGAGCTGGCCTCCTGCGCGCGCTGCGGGGAGGTCGACCACCTGACCGGCTTCTCCGGCGCCGCCGGCGGGGTCGTTTGCGCCAGCTGCGAGGCGGGCTCATTCGAGTTCTCCGAGGAGGCGCACCGCTTCATGGTCGAGGCGATGGCGAAGCCCCTGGCCGAGGCGCCGCAGGCCGACGAGCGAGCGCTGCGCCAGGTCGAGCGGGCAGTGGGCGAGACGCTGGAGCACCATGCGCACGTGCGGCTGCGGGCGGCTGCGTAGGAGGAGAGGGGAGGGGCTCGGCGGAGCAACAGCGGGGAGGCTCCGCCGAACCCCTCCCCTCTCCTTATGATCGGCGGGTGCCCTCAACCACCGAGTTCCGGGACCGCATCTCTGCCTGGGAGGAGCAGTACCTCTCCGAGAGCGCGACGCGGTCCTACCCGGCGAGCCGATGCGTCCCTGAGCCCGACAGCCCGCTGCGCACCCCATTCCAGCGCGACCGTGACCGGATCGTCCACTCGAAGGCGTTCCGCCGCCTCAAGCACAAGACGCAGGTCTTCGTCGCCCCCGAGGGCGACCACTACCGGACCCGTCTCACCCACACGCTGGAGGCCTGTGGGATCGCCCGCACCGTCGCCCGCGCGCTCGGCCTCAACGAGGACCTCACCGAGGCGATCGGGCTCGGCCACGACCTCGGCCACCCGCCCTTCGGCCATACTGGGGAGCAGGCGCTCGACACCGCGCTGCGCGAGCGCTGTGATGGCGGCTTCAAGCACAACGTTCACTCGCTGCGGGTGGTCGACGTGCTGGAGCGCGACGGCCACGGGCTCAACCTCACCGAGCAGGTGCGCGACGGCATTCTCAACCACACCGGCTCGAACAAGCCGGCGACCCT
Source organism: uncultured Solirubrobacterales bacterium (assembly GCA_963702055.1). Classification (GTDB taxonomy): domain Bacteria; phylum Actinomycetota; class Thermoleophilia; order Solirubrobacterales; family 70-9; genus CAWINX01. Next base: position 396,129 of record OY969702.1, read on the forward strand.
GGAGGGGCGGATCGTCAAGCTCGTCGACCGGGTCGCCTACATCAACCACGACATCGACGATGCGCTGCGGGCGGGCATCCTGCGCCCCGACGACCTGCCCACCGCCGAGATCGAGCTGCTCGGGCCGACCGGGTCGAAGCGAATCGACACGCTGGTTCGCGACATCGTCGAGCGCTCCGCCGCGGCCGGGGACATCGTGCAGAGCGATGAGGTCGGCGGCGCGATGCTGCGGCTGCGCAAGTTCATGTTCGACCGCGTCTACCTGGGGGAGACGGCGCGCAGCGAGCATGAGCGGGTCAACCTCGCCGTCCGCGGCCTCTTCGACCACTACATCGAGCACCCCGACGAGGTGCCGGCCCTCGACGCGGGGGCGAGCGAGTGCCAGCGGGTCACCGACTACCTGGCCGGGATGACCGATCGCTACTGCATCGCCAAGTTCACCGAGCTGACGATCCCCGAGCAGGCGAAGTTCTGAGCGCGGCGCGGGGCGCTACGGTGGGCCGATGGCGCTGATCTCCACCGAGAGCCTCGAGCGGGTCAAGCAGACCGCCGACATCGTCGAGGTCATCTCCGCCCACACCGACCTGCGCCGCCAGGGCGCCCGCTGGGTCGGCCTCTGTCCCTTCCACGAGGAGCGCACGCCCTCGTTCTCGGTCGACGCGGGGGAGAAGCTCTACCACTGCTTCGGCTGCGGGGTCGGCGGCGACGTGATCAAGTTCGTCGAGGAGAAGGAGGGGCTGGGCTTCGCCGACGCGGTCGAGCTGCTCGCCGAGCGCTACGGGGTCGAGCTGGAGCGCGACAAGGAGGACCCGCGGGCGGAGGCGCGCCGCAAGCAGCGCCGCCGGCTGGAGGAGCTGCTGGAGCGCACCGCGTCCTTTTACGCGAGCTACCTCTGGGACTCCGACGAGGCCGCCAAGGCGCGCGAGTACATGGCGGAGCGCGGCCTCGGCGAGGAGGTGCTGCGCGCCTTCGGGGTCGGCTACGCGCCGAGCGCCTGGGACAAGGTGCTGCTGCGCGGCCAACGGGCCGGGTTCAGCGTCGAGGAGCTGCGCGGCGTCGGCCTGGTCCAGAAGGGGCGGGGGGGAGGCGAGTACGACCGCTTCCGCTCGCGGATCATGTTCCCGATCCGCGACCGCCGCGGCCGGGCGCTGGGGTTCGGCGGCCGGGCGATGCGCTCCGACCAGGGCGCCAAGTACGTCAACACCGCCGAGACCGACTTCTTCCACAAGAGCCACATGCTCTATGGGATCGACCGGGCGAAAGCGGCGATCGCCAAGGCGGGTCGGGCGGTCGTGGTCGAGGGCTACACCGACGTGCTGGCGCTGCACCAGGCCGGGGTCGAGGAGGCGGTCGGGGTGATGGGGACGGCGATCACCGAGGAGCAGGTGGCGGCGCTCTCGGGCATGGTCGACGAGGTCGTCCTGGCGCTCGACGCCGACTCGGCCGGGCAGGAGGCGATGCTGCGCGCCCAGCGGGTCGCGGCGGGGCGGAAGATGCGAATCCTCGTCGCGGCGATGCCGGCGGGCGAGGACCCGGCGGAGATGATGGCCGCCGAGGGTGGGGCGGAGCGCTTCCGGGCGCTGGTCGACGGCGCGGTCGAGCTGGCGGCCTTCCAGGTCGGTCTGGTGCTCGACCGCACCGACGTGGGATCGCCGGCGGAGCGCGACCGGGCCCTCGCCGAGGTCGCGCCGATCCTCGGCGGGATGGGGGAGACGGCGAGCCGCGACGACCTGGTGCGGCGGGTGGCGGAGCGGCTCGACCTGGAGCCGGCGATGGTGATGGGGCGGCTGGTCGCGGCGCGCCCGGCGAGCGGCGGCGGTTCCGCGGAACCGCCTCGGGGCGGCAACGGCGCGCCGGCTGCGCAGCGACGCCCGGCGGCGGAGCTGACCTCGCGCGAGCGCCGCGAGCGCGCCCTGCTGGCGATGTGCATCGCGCTGCCGGAGGAGGGCGGCGAGTACCTCGAGCGCCTCACCGACGCGCACCTCTCGGCCAGCGGCGCCCGCGCCCTCGCCTGGCTGCGCAAGCACCCCGAGGACCCGGCCTCCAACCTCCCCCACGACGACGACGAGCTGGCCGGCCTGATCGCCGAGCTGGTCATCCTCGCCCACGACGAGCCGGCCTCCGCCCAGGCGATGGAGCTCAACTTCCTCCTCCTCGAGCAGCGCCGCCTCGAAGCCGAGATCGCCGCCGCCGGCGAGGCCGACGACCCCCAGCGCCGCGCCGCCCTGAGCCGCGAACGCGCCGCCCTGGTCGAGCGAATCGCCCACAAAGAGCGCGTCGTCGGCGGCTGATTGCCCACGGTGTAACGCGCTAGCCTCCTAACAGGGGATCTACGCGTTGCACCGAACATACGTTTGTCTTTCCGTCCTGCCCAAGCGACATATTGTCTGCATGGAGAAGGCGTTTCTGGAGGACTGCCTGGTGAAGGGGATGTCGCTGGAGCGGATCGGCGAGCAGCTTGGAAAGCACCCGTCGACGGTCGGCTACTGGCTCAAGAAGCACGGTTTAGCCGCCGCGGGCAGCGACAGATTTTCACCCCGAGGTGGCATCGACCGACAGACCTTGGAAGACGCAGTCGAGGATGGTTGGACCCTCAATGAAATGTCTGAGGCGGTGGATCGAGACATCTCGACAGTTCGATACTGGCTGAAGCAGTACGGCCTGAAGCCGACCGGCGGCGCCCGCCGGCGCGAAGCGCGCGAAGCCAAACGGCTTGGCCTACGCCACATCGAAAGGCGATGTGGGCGGCACGGTCGGACGAAGTTCGTTCTCGAGGCTCGCGGCTCCTACCGGTGCATGAAGTGCCGTGGCGAAGATGTCTCCGCATGGCGCCGGCGAGCGAAGCGGTTGCTTGTTGAAGAAGCTGGGGGTAGGTGCCAGATCTGTGGCTACGACCGATATATAGGGGCACTGCAGTTTCATCACCTCGACCCATCAACTAAGTCGTTCTCACTGTCCATGAGGGGATGTACCCGGTCGATCGGCGAGCTGCGTGCAGAGGCAGCAAAGTGTCAGCTGCTCTGCGCAAACTGCCATGCCGAGGTGGAGCATGGTTGCGCTGAGACATCTCAAGAGTGCGTGCGAGAAGCTCCCCCGGGTGGATTCGAACCACCGCGAACTGATTAACAGTCAGTCATGCTGCCGCTACATCACGGGGGACCGCAGAGCTCTGGTCTGGTGCTCCTCGGGCATTCTACGAGTAGGCGCGAGGGATGCACGACCAGGTCGGCTGACCCTCTCAGGAGGTCGAGTAGCGCAGCGAGCCCGGCGTGGTCAGTGTCTCGCCGGTTTCCAGCAAGGTCTTGAGGCCGGAGAGGATCATCGGCCAGCCGCCGTATAGCTCCGGGTTGGCGCTGTCTTGGAGCTGGTCGTGGGTGATCGTCAGCCGGCATGAGTCCTCGACCTGCTCGATCTCCCAGCTGACCCGCGACGGCCCCTGCGCCTGGACCTCCTCGCTCCACAGGGCGGTGAAGCTCTGCACCAACCGGTGGGGCGGGTCGACCTCGAGGTTCTCGCCCTCCAGCAGCGGCCCCGGCGCCGCCGGGCTGCCGCCCTCATAGCGTGAGCCGGGGGTCCAGTCGGAGACGACCCCGACGCCGAAGTTGTACTTGCGTCGCATCTCCTCGTCGGTGATCGCCTCCCAGAGGCGCTGCGGCGTCGTCTTGATGTAGATCTCGAACACTTTCTCCATGGTCCTCACTCCTCGATGTCGTGCTTGAGAGCGCTCAGGCCGGCGGCCCAGGGCTCGGCGTATTTGCTCACCCAGCGGTCGTGGACGAGCCGGATCGGGACGGGGTTGAGGAAGTGCAACTTCTCGCGGCCGCGTCGCTTCGTGGTCACCAGGCCGGCCTCCTCGAGCACCTTGAGGTGCTTCATCACGCCGAAGCGCGTCATCGGCAGCCGCCCCTCCAGTTCGCTGAGCGACTGCCCGTCGCGCTCGAACAGCTCGTCGAGCAGCCCGCGGCGAGTCGGATCGGCCAGCGCCTTGAACACCTCGTCCATGGCCGAGATAATAGGTGACTATTTAGTCACATGTCAAGTTACGCGCCGGATCCCGCTCCCGCTCCCGCCTTGCGCCGCGCAAGCCCCTCGATCAGCTCCGCTCCCCGCTCCGCGCCGTCGTTCTCCCGCGCCCAGGCCGCCAGCTCCCCGGCGCGCGCCGTGAAGGAGGGCTCGTCCAGTAGCCGCCGCGCCGCCCAGCGCAGCGGCCCGGGACGGCAGAGCCGCCAGGGCAGCGAGAGGCCGACCCCGGCCCAGTCGACCCGCATCGCCGTCTCGCTCATGTCGCCGGTGAAGGGACAGACCAGCAGCGGCGCCCCGGCACCCAGCGCTCGCGCCACCGTCCCGTGCCCGCCGTGGGAGACGACCAGCGAGGCCGCCGGCATCAACTGGCTGTAGCTGAGCCAGTCGACCAGGACCGCGTTGGCCGGGACCTCGATCGGCTCCTGCGGCCGCACTCGGTTTGTAGTCGCCACCACCCGCACCGGCTCCTCGGCCAGCGCCGCCAGCGCCGTGCGCACCAGCCGGTTGGTCGAGTCGTGCGCGGTGCTGGGGGCGACCAGGACCAGCGGCGCCTCGCCCGGCGGCAGCTCGATCTCCGGATGCGGCTGCTCGAAGGTCATCGGCCCGGTGATCTCGACCCCCGCCGGCCAGCGCCGCGGGTACTCGAGCTGGGGAAAGGTCGCGACCAGCGCCAGGTCGGGGCTGATCCCGCCGTGGAAGCGCTGCACCGGCGCCAGCCCCAGTCGCGCCCGCTGCTGGTTGAGGTCGCGCCGCCCATGCTCCAGCCCCACGTTCAGCGCCCGCTGTCCCGCCCGCCAGATCCCTCGCCCCACCGGCGTCCGCGGCGTCCGTAGGCCGATCGCGAAGAAGGGCTGTCCCGCCTCGACCACCGGGTAGATGTGGGGGATCAGGGTCGCCAGCGGCACCCCCGCCGCCTCGGCCGCCAGCGACGGCGCCAGGGTGAGGATGTCGCTGACCGCGACGTGGGGGCGCATCTCCTCCAGCAGCGGCAGCAGCGCCCGCGCCGCCTCGGCCGCGTGGTCGCCGTCGGCGGAGTCGGGGTCCGGCGGCGGGAACATCCGGTACTCCTCGGCCGCGGTGAAGCCGAGCCCGGCCCCCTCGACCGCCGCCCGTCGCTCCTCCCAGGTCTCGACCACCACCTCGTGGCCGCGCGCCGCCAGCGCCCTGCCCAGCGCGATCGCCGGGAACGCGTGTCCCGCGTCGCCAAACGCGGCGACCAGAACCCGCAAGCTCGGGCTAGGGGCCCTCGGCGCCTTCACTCGGTCGAGTAAACACAATCTCGGGCACGTGGCAGTTGCGCGAGGTCTTCAGCAGGAAGCGCACCGCCTCACCGATATCGGAGGGCTGGATCATCTCCTCGGCCGGCACCTGTCCCTTGGCGAACTCGGTCATCGGCGTGTCGACGAAGGCCGGCGCCAGCGCAGTGCACTGGATCCCCTCCGACCCCACCTCGCGATGGGTCGACTGGGTGAAGTTGATCACCGCCGCCTTGGTCGCGGCGTAGATCGAGAGCCACGCCTGCCCGCCTTTGCCGGCGATCGAGGCGGTGTTGACGATCAGCGCCTTGCCGTGCTCGGCGCCGGCCTCGCGCAACATCGGCAGCCCCTCGCGGGTGCCGATGATCAGCGCCCGCAGGTTGACTCCGAGTTGCATGTCGAGGTGCTTGGTCTGGATCTCGGCCATCGGCGCGCCGATCCCGACCCCGGCGTTGTTGACCAGCACGTCGAGCCGCCCGTAGGCCTCGCGGTGCTTGGCGAAGACGCCGACCAGGTCCTCCTCGTCGGTCATGTTGGCGGCGACGCTGCGCACCTCGATGCCGTCGGCGCGCAGCCCCTCGGCCGCGGCCTCCAGCTTCTCGGCGCGGCGCGCCGAGACGGTCAGCGCGTAGCCGTCCTCGCCCAGCGCCCGGGCGATCGCCAGCCCGATGCCGCTCGAAGCTCCCGTGATCAGCGCCGCTCGCTCCGCCAACTCCGTCTCCTTCCGCTCGCCTGCAACCGCGCCACCCTATCTGTCGCCTGGCCGAGGCGGGAGATGCCGCTCCCCGGCCCGTCAATAACATGCGCCGATGCTTCTCAGCCGTGCCCTCACCACCGTCGCCTGCCTGCTCGCGGGGGGCGCCCTCGTGGCCGGCTGCGGCGGCGGGTCCGGCTCCACCTCGTCCTCCTCGACGGGCTCCTCGCACAGCGGGACCGCCGAGAGCCGCCCCGCCCCGCCGAAGAGCGATTTTCCCAGCGCCCAGGGCAAGACCCTCGGCGAGGTGCTCTCCTCCGCCGACGGCTCCTCAGGCCTGGTCGTCTCACCCGCCGCGATGGTCTTCTACAAGGGCGAGAATCGCTACCCGTTTGGCGTCTTCCAGACTGATCGCACCCAGGTCCCCGACGCCCAGGTCGCCCTCTACTTCGCCAAGGTGCCGCCGAAGCCGAAGGGCCCGTCGACTCCCCCCAAGCCGGGGGAGAAGCAGCCGAAAGCGCCCAACCCGCTCGACCAGCCCGCGGTCGGTCCCTTCCCGGCGTCGATCGAGACCCTCGCCACCAAGCCCGCCTTCCGCGCCAAGACGACCGCCGAGGACCCCGACGCCGCCAGCGTCGTCTACGCCACCAACATCGACTTCCCCAGCGACGGCGAGTGGCGGATCGTCGCCCTCGTCAAGCAGGGCGACAAGCTGACCGCGTCACTGCTGCCCAGCGCCGTCGTCGGCGAGTTCACCAAGATCCCGCGGCCCGGCCAGAAGGCGCCGCTGATCCACACGCCGACCCCGGCGAGCGTCGGCGGTGACCTCTCGAAGATCACCACGCGCATCCCGCCGGACACCCAGAACAGGGTCGATTACGCCGATGTGCTGGGCAAAGAGCCGATTGTGCTCTTGTTTGCGACCCCCCAGTTCTGCCAGAGTCGTGTCTGCGGCCCGGTCGTCGACGTGGCCGAACAGGTCAAACAGCTCTACGGCGACAAGGCGGCGTTCATCCACATGGAGATCTACAACGACAACGATCCGAGCAAGGGCGTGCGCCCCCAGGTGCGCGCGTTCCACCTGCCGAGCGAGCCGTGGCTGTTCGTCATCGATCGCCAGGGCCGCGTCCACTCGGTGCTCGAGGGGGCCTTCGGCATCGACCAGCTGACCCAGGCGGTGAAGGGAGTGACCGGAGGATGAGCGACAAAAAGGCAGCGCCCGATCCCGAGCTGCTCGCCTCCTTCGCGGGCGAGGCGCGCCGCCGCTGCGACGTGATCTCGGCCGGCCTGGCGACGGAGACCAGCGACTTCGAGACTCTGCGCGCCGAGTCCCACGCGCTGAAGGGGACGGCGGCCGTCGTCGGCCTCCAGCGCCTCGCCGAGCTGGCCGGCCTGATGGAGTCCGACCTGGCCGAGGCGAAGAAGTCCGGCGTCCTGCGCTCCGCCCGCGCCCACCAGATAGCCGACGCCGCCAAGGCCCTGGCGGAGGGCGCCGCCGCGGCGTCCGAGGGCAAAGACGAGCCGCCCGACGTCGGCCGCTCCCTCGCCCAGCTCTTCAGCGTTTAGCCCGATGCTCGCCTGGTCGGAGCGCGGCGAGGGCCCGCCGCTGCTGCTGATCAACGGCTACGCGGCGACCAAGGACGACTGGGACCCGACCTTCCTGAGCGAGCTGGCGAGCGATTTCCAGCTGATCTGCCCCGACAACCGCGGAGTGGGGGAGTCGGAGCTGGGCAACCGGGAGGGGATGACGGCGGCGAGCCTGGCCGGCGACTGCGTCGAGCTGCTCGACTCCCTGGGGGTCGAGAGCGCCGCCGTGGTCGGCTGGTCGATGGGCGGGATGGTCGCCCAGGAGCTGGCGGCGCGGGCGCCGGATCGGGTCAGCGCCCTGGTCTTGCTCTCGACCGACTGCGGGGGAGAGAAGGCGGTGCTCGCCGCCCCGGAAGTGACCGCGAGGCTCTACGACCGCAGCGGGACGGCGCGTGAGCAGGCGAGCCGCCTGATCGCCCTGCTCTTCCCGCCCGAGGTGGCGACGCCGATCGACGCCGAGTTCGGCGAGGTGGTCGCCGCGGCCCGAGCCGCGTTGGACCCGAAGGCCCTCGACGCCCAGCAAGAGCTGATGGAGCGCTGGCACAAGGAGCCGGCCGACGGCCGGCTCGCAGCGATCGCCGCCAGGGCCCTGGTCGTGGCGGGCGACGAAGACCAGGTGATCCCGCCCGCGAACACCCCGATCCTCGCCGCCGCCCTCGGCGGCGCCCAGATACACCGCTTCCCCGGCGGCGGCCACGCCTTCATGGCCCAGGAGCCGCAGCGCCTCGCGGCGCTGATTCGCCTCTTCGTCGCGGCGACCTAGCGCCGCGTCAGGCCGAGGACGTGTTCAGCGCCACGGCGGCGCGAATCAGAGCCACCAGCGCCTCTTCGTCGATCTCCTCACCTTCATGGATGTCGATCGCCCGCCTGACCTTGCCCTCGAGGCTGGAGTTGAAGAGGCCCGAAGGGTCCTCCAGCGAGGCGCCCTTGGCGAAGGTCATCTTCATGACCTTCTTGTAGGTCTCCCCGGTGCAGATGATTCCGCCGTGGTACCAGGTCGGCACCCCTCGCCATTTCCACTCCTCGACCACCTCGGGGTCGGCCTGCTTGACGAGAGCGCGGACCCGGGCAAGCGTCTCGCCCCGCCAATCCCCCAGCTCCTCGATCCTCGCGTCGATCAGCTGAGAGGGAGAGTCTCCGCCATTTCCTTCCATCGAGCCGCTCCTCCCCTTCTTCGTGGTTGTCGTCACTTGAGTATCTCCGCCGGCCTCCCTGAGCGATAATCGCCCCCTCGGGGCGGTAGCTCAGTTGGTCAGAGCACGGGACTCATAATCCCTTGGTCGCTGGTTCGAGTCCAGCCCGCCCCATCCCGGGACGTGGATCGTGAGCTACGCGCCCGTCGGTCCGCTTTTCTTCCCGCCGGGCACTCGGTTGGCGAGTCGGCCCATTGGCTCCACCGCTCCCTGAAGCGTGTCAACGCTCAGGTTGAGCTTGTCGAGTGCCGTAAGGAGCTGTCCCATGGTTTCCGGCAGCTGGTCGAGATGGCGCTGGACCTCGACAAGCACCGGCATGGCCTCCTCGATGGCCGCCATCCTGCTGTCCATTGCCTCCAAAACGCTCGTCGCCTTTGCTACGCGCGACATGTCCTTGCGGATTCCGAGCAGGGCACCGGTGTCACCGGCGACCTGCTCCAGCGCGCGCGAGATATCGCGCAGTATGGCCGTGTTCCTCGCGATCTCAGGAATCAGCTCCAGGGCCTTGTGCAAACCCGTAGGCAGTATCGAGAGACGATCAATTGAAGGGAGGCCGAGTGGGCTCACGGGCCAATAACCGGCTTTCGGCTCGGCCGCTGGATGCGTGCCGTCGATGTCGCCATAGCTTGGGTCAAATTTGACAGCCTTCTCATGGACACCGTCCTGAGCTATTGCTGTGCCGAGAATGACCCTATGACCGAGCATGAGTCAGCGCAAGGTGTCGGACGCCTACGAATCTCCGGTGCAGTCGGTCAAAGGCAGACTTGGCTTGTGCATAACGTGCCCGGTATTCCAAATTCTGGAATATGGAATACATGGCAACTTCAGCATTAAGACCTTCCCACTAGCGCTAACTGCTAAGTTTTATTGCAATAAAACTTGACAGATTGTTGATGGCCGGCTACTGTCTCCAACGTGTCGAGCCAGCCACGATCCAAGAAGCGACCGAGAAAGTCGCCGCGCAGCGCAGCTGCGACCGTTCGCGACCGCGTCGCCCGTGGAGGAGCGCGGTACTGGAAGCACTCTGACTTCCCCGGCCTCCCTCCCTCCGCCGTCGCCACGACGCTTTCTCGACTTTCTCGAGAAGGCGTTCTGCACCGCGTAGGGAAGGGCGTCTATTACCGGCCCGAGCAAACCTCTCTCGGACCCAGCATGCCGGCCGCCAGCGGCGTCGCCTCTCAAATGCTCACGGCGCCCCTGCATGCCGCCGGCCTCAGTGCCGCAAACGCGCTCGGCCTGAGCACCCAAAACCCGCGCCGCCCGGAATACGCGACGCCGGCGCCCCGGCCACCCGTTGCACTTCACGGTGCCGTCGTGCATACCCGACGCCCTGCTGGGCGCGCCGAACTCTCCGCCGAGGACGGAGCGATCCTCGAGACCCTGCGGGAGCGCGCCCGCTCCAGCGATCTCTCCCCCGAGCGAACGGTTGGCCGCCTACTGAGTCTGCTCGACGACGAGTCGCGCTATCTGGTGCTGGCCAAGGCCGCAGAGGAAGAGCCGCCGCGGGTGCGCGCGATGTTGGGGGCGATCGGAGAGGAATTGGGAATGCCCGCCCGCGCGCGCGACAGGTTGCGAGAAAGTCTCAATCCCCTGAGTCGTTTCGACTTCGGGCCTCTGCGCACGCTGCGCAGCGCTAAGCAGTGGCAGGCGAAGTGAGGCTGTTCGAGCACCCCGACTTCGAGCAGGCGTTGGTCCAGGCTGCCGCCCACCACGATCTCAATGAGCAGTTCATCGAGAAGGACTACTACGTCACCGAGATCCTCCGCATCGTCGCTGAGACCCTCGGAGAGCACGCGACCTGTCTTTCAGGGATAGTCCGGCGTTCTTCCCAGATCCCGACCTGCGCGCGGCGCTGGCCGCGGAGCATGACGAGCAGTGCATGCTGCTCTTTCCAGACGCCAACTATCCGAGCTTCGATGAAGTGTTGGCTCGATTCGAGGAGATGCGGGACCTGCTCTAAGTCCGCTTGCCCGCCGCAAGCTCCTCCGGCAGGCCGAGGCGCTCGAAGGCAAGATCGACGCGGCGGGGGTCGAAGCGCTGCTCGGGGAGGCGGGCGAGGACCTGGCGGTCGGGGTTCTCGGTGGTGCGGGTGAGGAAGGCGTCGACCGCGGCGATCTTGCCGTCGCGGAGGGTGAGGACGTTGAGGGCGAAGCGCTGGTAGGTCTCGCTGCCGGGGTCCCAGCTGTAGAAGGCGAGCGCCTCCTGGCCGTTGGCCCGGGCGCGCAGGGCGCGCCAGCGCCACTGGCCCGAGAGCGGCGCGCCGGCGAGGAAGGCCCGGATCGCCTCGTGACCGTGGAACCAGCTGCGCAGCGGCGGCATCGCGAAGGCGGCGTCCTCGTTCAGCATCGAGACGACCGCCTCGACGTCCTGGCGCTCCCAGGCGTCGAGGTAGCTCTCGACCAGCTCGCGCACCTCCTCGTCGCCGAGCGCGCGCAGGGTCGCCTGCTGGCTCTGGGCGGGGAGGCGCTCTTCCACCGTCGCGCGCGCTCGCTGCAGGGCGCTGTTGGCCGAGGCGACGGTCGTCTCCAGCGTCTCCGCCGTCTCCCGCGCCGAGTAGCCGAGCACGTCGCGCAGGATCAGCACCGCGCGCTGGGTCGCGGGGAGGTGCTGCAGGGCGGCGATGAAGGCCAGCTCGACGCTCTCGCGCTGTTCGTAGCGGGCCTCGGGCGCGGCGTAGCCGTCCTCGATCCCCATCGCCTCGTCGGGGTAGGGCTCGATCCAGACCGACTCGACCAGCGGCTCGCCGGGGCCGGCGGCGGGGTCGGCCGGCGGGAAGTCGATCGGGAGGACGCGCTTGGGACGCCGCTCGATCGCGTCGAGGCTGGCGTTGGTGGCGATCCTGTAGAGCCAGGAGCGCAGCGAGCTGCGGCCCTCGAACCCGCCCAGCCCGCGCCAGGCCCGCAGCAGCGCCTCCTGGAGCGCGTCCTCGGCATCGTGGACTGAGCCGAGCATGCGGTAGCAGTGCGCGTGCAGCTCGCGCTGGTGGGGCTCGACCAGGCGACGGTAGGCGGCCTCGCCGCCCCCGCGCGCCGCCTCCAGCAGCGCCCGCTCGTCGCCGAGGCCTGTGGAGGGTGAGCTCACCCCGCCAGGGTAGACGGGGTGGCTCCCTCCGCTGTGCTCACGTGGGTCGATCAGCCCTGCTCGACGATCAGCAGCCGGTTGCCGTCCTGATCGCGGAAGAAGAACATCGGCGGCACCGGGCCACCCATGCGCATCACCTCCGGATCGACGTCGACTCCCCGCTCACGCAGGCTCGCGTGGATGGCGTCGATGTCGCCGCAGTCGAGGGCCACGCGGGCCTCGACCCCGGCCGACTCCCCCTCGCGCGGCTGAACCAGCGCAATCGACGTCGCCGCGCCGGACGGGGCGACCTCCACCCAGCGATTGCCGTCCCCGAACGGAATGTCGACCCGCTTCTCGAAGCCGAGGTTGTCGACGTAGAACTCGATCGCTCGGTCCTGGTCGCTGACGGGGACCATCACGTTCGCCACCTGGGCGATGCGGGTCCCGGCCTCTGTCTTGGTCTCTGCCATCTCAATCCTCCTGCTGGTGGTGGGTTGTGCATATTGAGACCGGCGTAAGCGGCGAAACTAATCGCTTGGGCGACCGTTGGATGCGCTGCCCATCCGAGCCTCTCCGCGGGCATATCCGGAATAGGCTTGCAGGATGGAGGCGATCGATGGAACGGTTGGGCAGCTGCGAACTTTTGCGCGAATTGAACTACTAGGCGCAGTCAGCGGGGCACGCACGCGCGTCTGGCTTGCGAGTCCGTTCTTGACTCTGACAATTGCCGAGGAGTTGGTCGATGCGTCATTGCCCGCAACCGACAGGCGTCTCATCACGGCACTCGTTGCTTCCAGCGTCCAGGTGGGTGCCTTGGATCCGGAGGCATTGGCACTGCTGATTGACGATGACTGGGCGGTTCGAAGCATTCGTAATCTCCACGCTAAGGTCAGCATTGTCGACGATGCTTGGGGCCTCGTTGGCTCCGGGAACTTGACAAACGCAGGCTTGGGCAGCACGGAGAGGGGCAACGTTGAACTTGGGGTCATCCTCGACCGGACGCAGATCGATAGTGCCTCCTCGATTTATGAAAGCTGGTGGCGAGAAGCCGAGGACATCACCAACGTGGACATCGCGCGCTTCGTTGCCTTGCCCCAGCAACAACGAGACATGACCGCAGAACCTGGAGTCGGGCCGGTTCTGGAAATCGGGAACTCTGCCGACCTAGAGTCGATCCTCGGCGCCGATGTCGATCGGCGCTTCTGGGTCAAGGCAAACTATTACCGCCGGAATGCCGACGGTCGTGGGTGGTGGCATCGTGGCTGGATCAGCGACTGGCGCAAGGCTTCCTACCGGGAGGGCGATCTAATTTTGCTCTACCTTGGCGCTGCATTTGACGGCCCCCGCTGTTGTCCGGCGATCGTCCGTGTCACCGCAGAGCCGCGACACGACCCTGATTTTGTTGCCGAGAACGGTGATCCAGAAGCACAGGACCGCTGGCCGTTCGTCACCGAGATTGAGTGCGTTTTCGAGGTTCCGATCGAACGCGGTGTGCCTCTTGATGCGTTTAACGTGACCGCAAATGGCCTTCAGGCCGGATACAAGGAATTGAATAGCGAGCAGTTCGAAGCGGCTGCCCAATACCTCGTGTCTGCGGCTGGAGCGCGAGAGTAATGGATATCGGCGAGAGCGCCGTCGGTGCCTATATGCGCTACATACGTGAATGTGAGATCGTCGTCTACAACACCTTCTTGCGCGACCAACAGGGCGAGCTGGATGTTGTTGCGTTAAAGACTGGGGAGCCGAGACGAGTCTGGCTTTGCGAGGTTACGACACACATTGGCGGCATGCTCTATCCGGGCACCGGCGGAACTGACGGCACCGTGAAAAAGCTCCATGACAAGCTGGTAAGGGCCCGGGAGTTCGCTGCCGTCACCTTTCCGAAGGACACCTTGCATTTCGAGGTTTGGAGCCCACGTGTGGCGAAAGGAAAATTGACTATGGCTTTTGAATCGCTTGGAGAGGAGGCCAGCGAAATGGACATGGATCTCTCGTTTGTCATAAACGAGGAGTACACCGAGAGGATGCGGGAGCTAGTGGTCCATGCGAAGCAAAACAGAAGTCCCACCAGCGAGCCTGCCTACCGCATGCTCCAGATTCTGGGGCATTTACGCGACGGGCGTTTCTCGGTCTAAAGCCAATGAGATTGGCTTCGGCGATGTCGCCTTCTATTGGGGGGCTCGAGATGGCGCTGCTCGGTGCTGGACCTAGTAACCAGTCCCCGTCTTGACCTGCCGCCGCTCGGACTCGTGGGCGCCGCCCTTTTTCTCCAGCGTTGCGCAGGCCTGGCCGATGTCGTCGGCCAGGGCTTCGATCTGGCCTCGGCTGAAGGTCTCCTTGACCAGGGCTCGGAGGACTTTGACCTTCTCCGCGTTGGGGGGCAGGGTGTAGGCGGGGACCATCCAGCCTCGCTCGGCGGAGAGCTGCCAGGCGATGTCGAATTCGTCGTAGGGCTTCTCGCCGGCCAGGCGGAAGGCGACCAGGGGCAGCTGCTCCTCGTCGGGGCCGATCAGCTCGAAGTCGCCGGAGGCGCTGAGCAGGTCGGCGAGCTTCTCCGCGTTGTTCTGCATCATCCCGATTACGTACCTGTAGCCGGTCCGGCCGTAGCGAATCAGGTTGTAGTACTGGGCCAGGACCATCGCCGAGCCGGTGGAGAAGTTGAGGGTGAAGGTGGCGTCGACCTTGCCGAGGTAGTTCTCCTCGAAGACGAGGTCCTTGGCGAGGTCGTCGGTCTCGCGGAAAACCAGCCAGCCGACCCCTGGGTAGACGAGCCCGAACTTGTGCCCCGAGACGTTGATCGAGCGCACCTGCTCGAGGCGGAAGTCCCACTCCGAGTCCGGGTAGAGGAAGGGCCAGACGAAGCCGCCGCTGGCGGCGTCGACATGCAGGGGGATGTCGTGTCCCTTCTCGTTCTTGAGGTCGACCAACAGCTTGTTGATCCCGACGATGTCGTCGCGGTGGCCGGTGAAGGTGGTGCCGAGCACGGCGGCGACGCCGATCGTGTTCTCGTCGAGATGAGGCTCGATGTCCTCGGGCCCGATCGTGTATTTGCCCTCCTGGAGGGGGACGATCCGCGGCTCGACGTCGAAGTAGCGGCAGAACTTCTCCCAGACGACGTGGACGTCGCCGCCGAAGACCAGGTTGGGCGAGTCGACCGGCCGGCCCGCCGCCTTCATCCGCTCGCGCCACTTCCACTTCAGCGAGAGGGCGCCGAGCATGATCGCCTCCGAGGAGCCCTGGGTGCGCGCCCCGGTCGTCTTGCCGGGCGCGTGGAAGAGATCCGCCAGCATGCGGATGCAGCGCTGCTCGATCTCGGCGGTGCGGGGGTACTCGGCGTGGTCGATGAAGTTGCGATGCAGGTTCTCGGCGATGATCTTCTGCGCCTCGGGCTCCATCCAGGTGGTGACGAAGCTGGCGAGGTTGTGCGCCGGGCGCCCCTCGAGGAAGAGCTCCTCGCCAACCAGCCGCATCGCGTCCTGGGCGGTCATCCCGTCCTCGGGGAAGTTCGTCGACGGCACCTCTTCGGTGAGGAACCTGTTGCCGAACAGGCTCTCCGCCGCGGCCTTCTCGGACTTCGGAGTGTCGGGCGAGCCCTTCACGCAGGCGAGGCTAGCGCGAATCGATGGCTCTAGGATCTCCACCGTGCAACGGCCATGGTTCCAGTGCGACCCGGTTGAGAGCGAGGAGTTCTTCGACTCGGCGCCGTTTCGGTCGCAGGGGCGCTTCGAGGTGGCGCGGCCGGCTGCGCAGGTCTGGGAGGAGCTGGCCGCCGACGGCCCGCTCTCCTGGTGCCGCATCCTCGACTCCGTCGAGTGGACCTCGCCGCGGCCCTTTGGAATCGGCACGACGCGGACCGCTCGCGCGCTCCGCGGCCTCTATGGCCTCCATGAGCGTTTCTTCATCTGGGAGGAGGGGCGGCGGATGTCGTTCTACGTCCTCGAGGCGTCGGTGCCGTTCTTCCGGCGCTTCGCCGAGGACTACGCGGTCGAGCCGCTCAGCGAGGACTCCTGTCGCTTCACCTGGACGATCGCCAATGAGCCACGTTGGTCGGCGCTGAAGGTCGCCGACCCCGGCAACCGCCTGCTGCTGAAGACACTCTTCACCGACACCGCCAAGCACTACGGCGCGGCCTGAGCGCCCCGGAGCCGACCGACCGCGCCGCTACTCGGCCCAGGGGCCGATGCCGCCGACACGCTCGACGGCGATGCGCATGCGGACGCCGGGCGGCGGGTCGTCCATCGGTGGGAACTTCACGTCCGGGCCCAGGTAGGCGTGGGCCAGCTCCTGGAGTAGCTCGGGGGCGCCGCCCTCCTCGACCTGCGCGCGCCCGTGGACGACCAGGTACTGCTTGAGCCCCGGCGGCTGGATCTCCGTGCCCTCGAAGGAGAGGACGACGCGCGGGTCGCGTTGGACGTTCTCCAGCTTGCGCTGCCCCGGGTTGAGGTGGGCGGTGAGGAGCTCGTCGCCGTCGACGCCGACCCAGACGCAGGTCACCTGCGGGGCGCCGCCGTCGCCGATCGTGACCAGGTGGCCGAGGGTGCCGCTACGAATCAGGTCCTTGGCGCTGTCGGGAAGGGTCATTCCAATAGGTTCTCATCTCGATGAGCACCCCGGAGCCGGAGCGCCTCAACCAGGAAGGGTTCGCCGCGTTCGCCGGGCGAGCCGGTGAGGACGGGCCGGTGGTGATGCTCAACCTGCTCGCCTTCAAGCCGAACGGCGGGCGGGAGCGCTACGCGGAGTACGGGGTCGCCGTCGCTCCCTGCCTGGAGAAGGTGGGCGGCAGGATCGTCTTCATGGGCGAGCCCGCTGCGCCGCTGTTGGGCGACGATTCCTGGGACATGGTCGCCCTGGTCGAGTACCCGAGCCGGCAGGCGTTCCTCGACATGATCGGGTCGGAGGAGTACCAGGCGATCGGGCACCTGCGCACCGAGGCTCTGGCCAAGGGCGAGCTGCACCCGATGGACCCGCAGGTTGGGCCGGCTCAGTAGCTCAGGCGGGGCGTGCGGGCAGGGCGCGGGGTTTAAGCCCGAGCCCTTACCTCAGCCCAAGTCAATAGGCGGCCGCTCTGCGGGTCGATCACCTTGAGTCGGATCGCGCGCAGGCCATCGCGAACGGTCAGCACAGGGACGTCGCGGAACACCGCGGTCTGGTCATGGGCGCGCTGGAGGTTGTAGTTGGGGACCTTGGCGCTGAGGTGGTGGACGTGGTGCAGGCCGATGTTGCCGGTGAAGAACTGGAACAGCTTCGGCAGCTTCAGATAGGAGCTGCCGCGCAACGCGGCGTCGTCATAGCTCCAGTGTTCGGAGTTCTCCCAGTAGGCGTCCTCGAACTGGTGTTGGACGTAGAACATCCAAACCCCCGCGGTGCCGGCGAGGATGGCCGTGGGCAGCTGCACGAGAAGCCAGGCCCCGGGGGAGATCAACCAAAAGATTGCGCCGATGACAACGGCGAGGACGAGGTTCGTCGCGATAACGCTGTGCCTCATGCGAGGACGCATCTTGCTCGACCAGATGCGCGGGCCGATCATCAGCGACCAAATCGGGCCGATCCCGAACATCACCAGGGGGTTCCGGAAGAGGCGGTAGGCCAACCGCTGCCTTGGAGTTCGTGAGGCGTACTCCTCGACGGTGAGCGTCGGCACGTCTCCGGTGCCTCGTCGGTCGAGGTCGCCCGAGGTGCCGTGGTGTACGGCGTGGTTGTGACGCCAGTTCGCGAACGGCTGGAAGACAAGAAAGCCGGTGAATCGGCCGAGCCAAAGATTTCCCCGCTTGGTGGAGAGAAACGAGCCGTGAGCGCAGTCGTGAAAGACGATGAAGGTCCGCAGCAGGAAGCCCGCCGCCGGAATGGCGAGGGCCAACGTGATCCAGTACGAGACATCGAGGCTGAGGTACATCGCAACCGTCAGGGCCAGATACGGCACCACGGAGGTAGCGAGGTCAAAGAGACTGTGGACCGTCGAAGACTGCTCGTGGGACGCCATCGACTTCCGCCAGTGAGCCTCGCTTGAGACAGCGTCAGAACTCGAAGCGGTGGTGAACGAAGCAGTGGCCACGGGCGACGAATGTACCGGTCGACGGTGGCGCGGGGGCGAGGCCCCTACGGGTGGGGCTTGCCGCCGATCGCGGCGCTGAGCATCACGATGACCACAGCGGCGACGAGCAGTCCGGCAATCAGGTCATAGCCCTGGGGCATGTGCAACCTCCTTGTGCTCTTAGTCACGTTTACGTTACTCCCGTCCCCGGGGAGCGCAAGGGGGAAAACCCGCATGAACGGATGCCGCCGCGGCCTCGCGGATATGCTCGCCCCACCTCGTGTCCGACGTCGACTCAGCCATCCGCTACGAGGTCGACGACCGCGTCGCCCGGATCACGCTCGACCGGCCCGAGCGCGGCAACGGCCTCACCCCGCGGCTGATTGCCGAACTGGCCGGCTGCGTCGAGCGCGCCGACCTCGATCCCGCCGTCCACGTCCTGCTCCTCGCCGGCAACGGCAAGGGGTTTTGCGGCGGCTACGACCTGGTCGAGAGCGCCGAGGGTCAGGGGGCGATGGGGGAGGCCGGCGAGGCGCCGGCCGGCTCGCCGCTCGACCCGGCGGTGATGGCGGCCAACCATGACCCCGCCGGCACCTGGGACCCGATGGTCGACTACGCGATGATGAGCCGCAACGTCCGCGCCTTCATGACGCTGTTCCATTGCTCCAAGCCGGTCGTCTGCAAGGTGCACGGCTTCTGCGTCGCCGGAGGCACCGACCTCGCCCTCTGCTCCGACCTGCTGGTGATCGCCGCCGACGCGAAGATCGGCTACCCGCCGGCCCGCGTCTGGGGCTCGCCGACCACCTCGATGTGGGCGCACCGGCTCGGCCCCCAGCGCGCCAAGCGGCTGCTCTTCACCGGCGACACGATCTCCGGCGCCGAGGCGCTGGAGTGGGGGCTGGCGATCGAGGCGCCACCCGCCGCGGAGCTTGACGAGCGCACCGAGGCCCTCGCCCGGCGCATCGCCCGGATGCCGATCAACCAGCTACAGATGATGAAGCTGTTGGTCAACCAGGAGACCTACTCCGGCGGCCTCCACACGACCCAGGTGCTGGGCACCGTCTTCGACGGCATCGCCCGCCACACCGCGGAGGGCTTCGCCTTCCAGCAGCGCGCCGCCGAGGCCGGCTTCCGCGAGGCGGTGCGGGAGCGCGACGAGCCGTTCGACGGGCTCAGCGGCTGACTCGGCAGCTGCCGTTCAGAACGCGGGTCAGCCGTCGGCCGTCGGCGAGGTAGTAGGTGCCCTTGGCGACGGTGAACACCGCCGCCTTGAATCCCGCCGGCGCCGGGCAGGCGGCGCTGATCAGGCTGTGCGTCCTGCCCCTGTAGCGGTAGAGCCGGTGCAGGGTGAGGTCGAAGCCGGTCACGTAGCCCCAGTTCTGGGCCACCTGCGGCATCGGCACCGAGAAGGTCGGGCCGAAGGCGCCGCCGCCGGCGCGGCTCGCGCCCAGCGACAGCACCCGGGTCGTCGGCACCGGGACCGTCCCGTAGATGTGGGTGAGGATCACCCTCCGGCCGTGGCGCTTGGAGCTGAAGGCGAGCACCTTTCCTCGCGCCGGGAACGGCGCCTGCGTCGGGATCGAGATGTGCGCGGTGAACCTGCCGTGGCCGACCAGCGCCTTGCGACAGAATCGCAGGGCCTGCGAGGTGGTGGTGGAGAGGAGGCCTCGCCGCGGGCAGGTCGGCAGCCCCCGCGTCGAGACCTTGCCGTGGCGGTTAAGCTCGACCGTCACCCGCCGCAGCTGGGGCGGCTCCTCGCCGTCGGTGGTCCGCAGTCGTCCCCGCAGGTGCAGGGTGACCGGCGCCGCATCGGTGCGCGGCAGCGCTTTGGGAGTCAGCCAGGCGTTGAAGGAGACGCGGACGTTGGCGCCGGCGAAGAGCGTCGCATTCGCGATCCCGGTGCCGAGGATCGCGGCGACGGCAACGACAATGGCTCCCCGCAGCGCAAACCGCATCCCCTAAATGGTCGCAGACGGGCGAAGCCGGACCGGCAGCGTCTTCAGCTGGTTGAGGAAGGCCGACTCGGTGAACCTGGGCGGCCCGGCGATCTCCATCTCCGGATAGCGAGCCAGCGTCTCCTCGAAGAGGATCTTCAGCTCCAGCCGCGCCAGCGCCGTGCCGAGGCAGAAGTGACGGCCGCCGGCGCCGAAGGCCTGGTGCTCGGGATTACGCAGCACGTCGAAGCGGTCGGGGTCCTCGTAGCGGGACTCGTCGCGGTTGGAGGACGCGTACCACATCACCACCTTGTCGCCCTCGCGGATCTGCTGCCCGCCCAGCTCGGCGTCGCGGGTCGCGGTGCGGCGGAAGTGGGCGAAGGCGGGGAACATCCGCAGCGACTCCTCGACCGCGCCGGGGATCAGCGCGGGGTCCTCGAGCAGCAGTCGGCGCTGCTCGGGGTCATCCATCAGCGCCCGCATGCCGCTGCAGTAGGTCGCTTTGGTGCTGTCGTTGCCGGCCGCGACGAGCAGGAAGAAGCCCATCACGATCTCGTGCTCCTCGAGCCTCTCGCCGTCGATCTCGGCGTTGACGAGGACGCTGGTCAGGTCGTCGGTCGGGTCCTCGCGTCGCGCCGCGATCATCTGGCTGCAGCGGCTGAAGATCTCCGTCACGTTCTTTTGGATCGTCTCCTCGATGTCCGCCGGCTCGATCCCGCGTGGGTTGAGGTCGGGGTCGCTGGCGCCGAGGGTCGAGTTCATCAGCTCGGCCCAGATCGCGTCGTCCTCCTCGGGAATGCCCATGAAGCTGCCGATCACCCGGGCGACCGCGGGCTGGGCGACGTCGGTGACCAGGTCGCACTCCTCGCGGCCCTCGAGCCGGTCGAGCACGCCGACGACGATCTCGCGGATCGCGTCCTCGTGGGCGGCGATCCGCTTCGGCGTGAACCCGGCCTGGAAGAGCGCCTTGATCCGGTCGTGCTTGGGCGGGTCCATGCCGATGAACATCGCTCGCGCCAGCTCCAGCGGGAAGACCTCGGTGATCAGGGTGACGCCGCCGCGCTCGGAGGAGTAGGTCTGCCAGTCGCGGCTGACCTCGTGGACGTCGTCGGCCGTGGTCACCGACCAGTAGCCGGGGGACTGGGGGAACTCGCTGATCTGGGAGGTCCAGTGGACGGGACACCCGTGGCGCAGCTCCTTGAAGAGGGCGTGGGGCGGGCCGTCGGGCCAGTGCTCGCGCTCGGTGACGAGGACGTCTTTGAGGTCGGTGTCGGTTGTGGCCAAGTCAATCTCCCCGGTAGGTGGATGGCGGATTCCCCGGCAGGTGACGGCGGATGGTACTGGCCGGCTGGCCAGTTTTCGGCGCCGGGCATTATTCAGGGATGTCCCAACCCGACCTCGACGCCTTCGAGGCCCTCGTCGCCGACGCGATCGACCGCCTGCCGGAGCAGTTCCAGAAGGTCCTGGAGAGCGTCGCGGTGGTCGTCTCCGACCTGGGGAGCGAGGTCAACGCCTACGGCCAGTACTACGGCGACGGTGTGGCGCGCGACCGCTACGAGGACCGGATCGTCATCTACCGCGACACCCTGGAGCGCGACTTCGGCCACGACCGGGAGCTGCTGGCGCGGCAGGTCGAACGCACCCTGCGCCACGAGCTGGCGCACCACCTCGGCTGGAACGAGCGCGGGGTCGGCGGGCTCGGCCTCTGAGCCGGGGAAAGCTAGGCGGCGACGACGGGGTTGGGCGCCGGCGGCGGGACGCTCTGCTTTTCGGCGTCGAGGTCCGCGGCGAGGGCCTCGACGACGTTGGGGTCGAACTGCGAGCCGGCGCAGCGGCGCAACTCGGCGAGGGCGACCTCCTGCGTGGTCGCCTCGCGGTAGGCGCGCGGCGAGGTCATCGCGGCGAAGGCGACCGAGACGGCGATGACGCGGGCGCCGAGCGGGATCGCCTCTCCGACGAGGCCGTCGGGGTAGCCGCTGCCGTCGAAGCGCTCGTAGCTGGAGCGAACCAGGCGGGCGACCGGGGCCAGGCCCGGCGCGGCCGCGACGATCTTCTCCCCGGCCAGCGGGTGTGCTCGAATCAGCTCGGTCTCGCGCTCGTCGAGCGGGCTGCGTTTGACCAGGACGGCGTCGGGCACGGTGAGCATGCCGATGTCCTGGAGCTCGGCGCCGAGCATGATGTCGTCGAGCTGCTCACGGTCGACTCCGAGGCGCCGTCCCAGGGAGATCGATCGGTAAGCGACGAGGCGAACCCGGTCGCGAAGCTCGGGGCGGCGGGCGCTGAGCGCCGCCATCAGCACGGCGTGGGCCTGACGGCGCGCCGAGCGGTGCTGGCTCTGGCGGTGGGCGGCGAGCCGCTGGCTGGCGACCTGGAGCGCGGACTCGGCATCCGCCGCTTCGTCGGGCACCGCCACCTCGCTGTAGGAGCGACTGAGAAGCGGTTCCTCCTCGCCCTCGCCGAGCGAGGCGGTGGCGGCGATCAGCACCTCGCCGAGCTGTCCGCCGCCGACCACCGGGACCAGCACCGCGAAGCGGTTGGCGTCGACTCGGTAGGCGGTTCCCTGCATCGGGGAGACGGTGTGCACGAGGCGTTGGGCGATGCGGTGAAGCAGCTGGTCGCCGACGGCGTGGCCGAAGCGGTCCGCGTAGCTCTGCAGCCCGTCCAGCTCGAGTAGGACCAGGGAGTAGCGGTACTGCGCGGCGCTCAGCACGGCGGTGAGGTCGGCCGCGAGCTTGCGGTGGTTCTGCAGCCCGGTGGTGTCGTCGCTGAAGGCGTACTGCTGGGCTTGCGCGATCTCCCCCGACTGCTCGCGGCTGGTCTGGATCATCCAGACGACGACGCTGGCGATCAGCCCGAGGCTGAGCCAGAAGATCAGGTCGGTGACTCGCTGCTGGACGTGGTTGTAGACCAGCAGCGCCATCGCGAGCGAGGCGAAGAGGGCAGGCCCGGCGACCGACCCCCAACCCTCCAGCCCGAGGGCGTTCAACCAGGCGCGCGGCGTCCAGTGCGCGGCGTCCGCGCCGGCTTGGTTCTGCTCGTCCATTGCTTTCTCATCGGTAGATGCGGCGAGTCTCTGAAGGGGTGGGACGATCGATCGAAGAAATTCTTCCAATCGGCGAAGGCCCCGCCACTCCTCTATTCGCCAATTCCTCGTTGGAGCCTTCCGGCCGGTCGGCTCGAGCCGATTAGGGTTCAGGCATGGTCGAGGGGGAACGCTGGATCGAGCTGTCGGAGGGCGACGAGTTCGCCGGCTACCGGATCGAGCAGCGGCTCGGGCGCGGCGGCATGGGCGTCCTCTACCTGGCGATCGAGCCGGGGCTGGAGCGGCGGGTCGCGCTGAAGCTGATCGCTCCCGAGGCGGCGGCCGACGACGTCTTCCGCAAGCGCTTCGCCGAGGAGTCGAAGATCGCCGCCTCGATCGAGCATCCCAACGTCGTCCCCATATACGCGGCGGGCGACGAGGGCGGGATCCCGTACATCGCGATGCGCTACGTCTCCGGCTCGGACCTGGGGCGGCGGATCGCCCGCGAGGGCAAGCTCGACCCGGCGGAGGCCGCGGCGCTGATCGCCCAGGTCGGCAACGGCCTCGACGCGATCCACGCCGCCGGGTTGGTGCACCGCGACGTGAAGCCGGCCAACGTGCTGCTGAGCGGCGGCGAGGGGGCCGAGCCGCACACCTACATCACCGACTTCGGCGTCGCCCGCAACGTCGCCACCAACTCCGGCCTCACCCAGACCGGTCGCTTCGTGGGGACGCTCGACTACGTCGCCCCGGAGCAGATCTCGGGAGGGGAGATCGACGCCCGGGTCGACGTCTACGCGCTCGGCTGCCTGCTCTTCAAACTGCTGACCGGCGAGGTGCCGTTCCCGAAGGACGGCGACGCGGCGCGCCTCTACGCGCACCTCAACGATCCGCCGCCCGCTCCCTCGCTCTTCGTCCCGGCGGTGCCGATGGCGCTCGACGACGTCGTCATCCGCGCGATGTCGAAGCCGCCCGGCGATCGCTACCCCTCGGCCGGCGACCTGGGGCGCGCCGCGCTGGCCGCGGTCGCCGGCGGCCAGGTCTCCCTGCCGGAGCGGACCGTCGCCACCGGGGCGGCGGCCACCCGCACCGCGGAGACGATCCCGCCACTGGAGCCGACGAAGGAGAGTGCCCCGCCGACCGCCCCGACCCGCCGCCTCGACCCCGATCCGAAGCCGCCCTCGCCGCCCGGGCGCCGCCGGCGCCTGGCGCTGTTCGGCGGTCTGGCCGCGGTCGCGGCGCTGGCGGCGATCGCCGTCGCCCTCAGCGATGCCGGCGGCGGGGGAGACGCAACCGGCGGCTCGAAGACCGCGAAGAACACCAAGGCCGAGTCGCCGCTGACCAGGCAGGAGTTGGTCACAAAGACAGACACGGTCTGTCACGCCAGCAAGCAGTTCCTCCTGGCGGCGCAGTCCGAGTTCCCCGATGGCGCGACGACCCCGAACGTCCCCTACTCGCGGAAGCTGGTCGGGATCTCCGGCCGGGCGGTGAAGCGATTCGAGGCCCTGGTCCCGCCTCCCTCGATGCGCGCCACCTTCGAGCGCTACGTGAGCGCCCATCGGGAGGTCCACGCCCACGACGTCGAGGCGCTGCGGGCCGCTCAGCGGGGGGACTCGGCCGCCTACCGCGACGCGCGACGGAATCGAGTCGGCCTGAAGACGGAGCTGTACGACACGGCGCGCACGATCGGCCTACAGGAGTGCAGCAAGAGCCGGACGTAGCCGGCGCGCGTCGCTACCGCGCCCTACAGACTCGAGTCAGCGTCGTGCTCACGGTCTGGCCGTTGGCGAAGCGGTAGGTGCCGCGGGCGAAGGTGAAGACCGAGATCGGGAAGCCCTGCGGGAGCGGGCAATTGGCGCTGAGGAAGCTGCGCGTCTTGCCCTTGAAGCGGTAGCGGCGGTGGAGGGTCATATGGATGTCGGTGACGTAGCCCCAGTCCCCGGCGAGCGGGGGAAGCTTGGTGGAGAGGGTCGTCCCGAACGTGCCCCTGCGCGGGTGGGCGATGGAGAAGGGCAGGACCAGGGTGGTGGGCACCGGCGTGGCGCCGTAGACGTGGGCGAGGATGACCGGCTTGCCGCGTTTGCGCCCGTTGAAGGCGAGCAGCCTGCCGTGTGCCGGGAACGGCGCGATCGCCGGCAGGATGACGTTCGCGGAGAGGCTGCCGCGACCGACCAGCGCCGACCTGCAGCGCTTCAAGGCCTGATCGCTGGTCCTCGACTCGATCGCCCCGATGGGGCAGATCGGCAGGCCCGCGTTCGACATCCGGCCGTGGCGGTTGATCGAGATCGTGATCTGGCGCAGCGGCGGCGGGGCTGACCCGTCGGCGGTCCGCACGCTCCCGTCGACCTTGACCGCGACCGGGGCGAGCGACACCCGCGGCAGCGCCTGTGGCGAGATCTGCCCGTTCAGCGAGACGACCAGCTCACCGTTCTGGGATCGCTCGCCCTGGGCGACGGCCGCGCACAGCAACGCCAAGGCGAAGATCGCGAACGGAATGGCCAGGGCGCGCCGCATCGAATCCATGGTGGCACAGCAATGTTGAGCTTCCGTAGTTCTCCCCGATGCAGGCTGGGGGACCTCGTCGTAGCGTCGGACGGGTGAGTGAAGCCTCAATGCAGGATCCCGCTTCCGCGCCCTCCGTCGATGCGCGCGTCGACGGGTTCAAGCGCATTCTCGTCGGCTTTGACGGCAGCGAGGGGGGCCGCGACGCCCTCGCCCTCGCCCGGACTCTGGCGATGACCGTCGGTGCCGAGGTGCTGGTCATCTCGGTCATTCCCTACGGCCCGTTCCCGGTCGGCTTTGTGCCGCTCAGCGACGAAGCGGCGCGCGACGCGGAGCCGTTGATGGAGGAGGCCCGCGCGGCGCTGGCCGGGCTGGACTTCAAGACTCAGGCCTACGGCGGCGGCTCGGCCGCCTGGGTGATGAGCGACTACGCCGAGCGCGGCGAGGTCGACCTGATCGTGGTCGGCTCGCCGCATCGCGGCGCCCTCGGCCGGGTCTTCGTCGGCAGCGTCGCCAACTCGTTGCTGCACGGCGCCGCCTGCCCCGTCGCGGTCGCTCCGCGCGGCTACGGGCAGCAGCGTCGCGACCTGCCTCCCCGCTTGATCGCGGTCGCCTACGACGGGACCCCCGAGTCGAAGGTGGCGCTGCGCCACGCCGAGGCGCTCGCGCTTGAGATCCGCGCGGTCCTGCGTCTGCTCACGGTCGTGCACCCGGCTCAGGTGACGGCGATCCCCGGCCCGGCCGGCTACGTCCCGGCCGTCCCGCCCGAGCCCGATCGGGTCCTGCTCGAGGGGATCAAGTCGATCGGCGAAGGGGTGCAGGTCGAAGGCCGCCGGCTCGATGGCCCGCCCGCTGCGACCCTCGCTGCCGCCTGCGAGGACGACGTCGACCTGCTCGTCGTCGGCTCGCGCGGCTACGGGCCGACCCTCCGCGTCCTGCTCGGCTCGGTCTCGACCGAGCTGGCCCGCACCGCGCCCTGTCCCGTGCTGGTCACCCCCCGAGGCCAAGGAGACGACGATGGCTGAGACGATGAAGGCGGCGGTCTTCGAAGGGCACGAGCGGATCGTGCTCGAGGAGAAGCCGATGCCCGTTTGCGGGCCCAACGACGCGATCGTGAAGATCTCCCTGACGACGATCTGCGGCACCGACGTCCACATCTGGCGCGAGGAGTACCCGGTCGAACAGGGTCGGATCGTCGGCCACGAGCCGGTCGGGACGATCCACCAACTCGGCGACGCCGTGTCCGGCTATGAGCTCGGCGACCGCGTCTTGGTCGGCGCGATCACCCCCTGCGGCACCTGCTTCTACTGTCAGTCCCACAGTGAGGCGCAGTGCTCCGGGCACGACGACGACTGGCAGATGATCGGCGCCTGGCGCCTCGGCAACGCGATCGACGGCGTCCAGGCCGAGTACTTCCGCGTCCCCTACGCGCAGGCCAACCTGGCGAAGATTCCCGACGACCTCTCCGACGAGCAGTGCGTGCTGTTGGCCGACATCGCCTCGACCGGAATCTCGGCAGCGGAGACCGCGAACGTGCGGATCGGCCAGACGGTCGCCGTCTTCGCCCAGGGCCCGATCGGCCTCTGCGCGACCGCCGGCGCGCGGCTGATGGGCGCCTCGCTGGTGATCGGGGTCGACCGGATCGAGGGCCGGCTGAACCTTTCGAAGCGGATGGGCGCCGACGAGGTGATCGACTTCTCCCAGGAGGACCCGATCGCCGCGATCAAGCGGCTGACCGGAGGGCGCGGCGTCGACGTCGCGATCGAGGCGCTCGGCACCCAGCAGACCTTCGAGGCCTGCCTCGCCGCGACCCGCCCCGGCGGGATCGTCTCCAGCCTCGGCGTCTACGGTGGCAAGCTTGAGGTCCCGCTGGAGCCCTTCGTCTACGGGATCGGCGACAAGAAGATCCTCACCACGCTTTGCCCGGGCGGCAAGGAGCGGATGCGAAAGCTGATGGAGATGGTGCGCCACGGCCGGCTCGACCTCTCGCCGCTGATCACCCACCACTTCTCCCTCGACCAGATCGAGGAGGCCTACGACCTCTTCGGCAACCAGCGCGAGGGCGTGGTCAAGATCGGCCTCACTCCCTGAGCGGGAGGGCGCCGGGCGCCGGCGAGGCGTCAGACTGGCGGAGGTGGAAGCCAACCCGGTCAAAGGTCGAGCTGCGTCCTGGGTCGACGCCTACGAGGAGGCGTGGAGGACGGCCGGGACCGAGCGGCTGAAGGGGCTCTTCAGCGAGGACGCGACCTACCGGATGTCGCCCTATGAGGAGCCGGCGCGCGGCTTGGCGGCGATCGCGGAGCTGTGGGAGCGGGAACGGAAGGGGCCCGACGAGGCCTTCGAGATGGAATACGAGGTGATCGCCGAGGAAGGGGATACGGCGGTCGTCCGGCTCGAGGTGCGCTACGGCGATCCGGAGCGCAACGAGTATCGCGACCTCTGGGTGCTTCGCTTTGCCGAGGATGGGTGCTGTGACGCCTTCGAAGAGTGGCCGTTCTGGCCCGGCCGGGGTTTTGTTCCCGAGGGAGGGGGCCGATGAGCCTTGCCGAGGTCCTGCGGGTGCAGGCCGGGCACTGCGAGCGCCTCGGGTCCTCCCTCTATGCGGGCCTGCTGGAGCGGGCGGCCGCGGACGTCGAGGCCTCGGGCCCGACCTGGGAGGTCCTGCGGGGACACGAGCTCGACCCGCCGGGCTCCGTCCTGGCTCTGCGATTGATGGGCGCGGTTCACCGGCTGGTTCTGGAGGGGAGCGCCCCGGACCTCGCGGTCGCGTACGGCGACCCCGAAGCCGATCCGGACGCGGCCTGGGCGGCCTTCCGCGCCACCGTCGCAGTGAACCGGGAGGCGCTGCGCCGAGGCATCGAGCGGGGGGTGCAGACCAACGAGGTGGGTCGTTGCGCCGGCCTCCTGCCCGGCTTTCTCGCGATCGCGTCGGAGGTCGCCATGCCGCTGCGCCTGCTCGAGGTCGGGGCCAGCGCCGGCCTCAACCTGCGCTGGGACCGCTATTGCTACAAGGCTGAAGAGTTCTCCTGGGGCCCACCCTCGCCGCTGAGGATCTCCTTCGAGTTGAGCGGCGATGAGCTGATCCCGGATCCCCCGGTGGCGATCGCCGAGCGACGCGGCTGCGATGCCGCGCCCGTCGACCCGCTGACCGAGGAGGGGCGGCTGACGCTGCTCTCCTACCTCTGGCCAGATCAGGTCGAGCGCCGCCGCAGGTTGCTCGCCGCCCTCGACGCGGCCGGCGAGGTGTCGGCGCCGGTCGACCGCGGTTCCGCGGCTACCTGGATCGCCGAGCGACTCGCCGAGCCGGGCGACGGCGTCGCGACCGTCGTCTTCCACTCGATCGTCATGCAGTACCTCTCCGACGAGGAGCGCGCCGCCTTCGTGGCGACGGTCGAAGGGGCGGGACGCCGCGCCACGGCGGAGGCGCCGCTCGCCTGGCTGCGGATGGAGGCGGCGGGCGATCACGCCGACGTGCGCCTGATGACCTGGCCGGGAGGCGAGGAGCGCCACCTCGCCCGGGTCGGCTACCACGGCACCCCGGTCGAGTTGCTCGCTCCCACCGCGTAGGTTGCTTACGTAAAGGCGAGCGAAGCAGATCCGGGTCCCGACCCTTGGGTCACGCCCGAGGGCGCCGACGCAGATCACTGATTCATCGATAGACCAAACAACGAACGGAGAGAGACAGAGATGGGTAACCCGGTTATGTGGTTTGAAGTGGCGGCCAGGGATCGCGAGGCCTTGAAGGGCTTCTACTCCGACTTGCTCGGCTGGCAGATGAACGACATGGATGCGATGCCCTACACGGCCATCGACACCGGCGGCGAGGGGATCCCGGGCGGGATCGGCTCGGCCCCCGAGGGATACGAGGGCCACGTGACCTTCTACGCCCAGGTCGAGGACATCGAGGCGGCGTTGGCAAAGGCCGAGTCGCTGGGCGGGACCAAGACGATGGGCCCGATGGACATCCCCAGCGGTCAGATCGCCCTCTTCACCGACCCCGAGGGAAACACGATCGGCCTGATGACGCAGACTGGCTGAGAGCCGGACCTGGCTCGTCGCCTGGGCTCAGTCGACCGGCACCAGGCGCGTGAAGTGATGTGCGCTGATCACCAGGTTGGCGTTCATATAGAGCCGGTGGGCGTCGGCCCGTTCGAGGCCGACGCCCGAGTCGAGGTGCAACTGCTCGCACCCCAGGCGCTTGGCCTCCTCGACCAGCCAGTCGAGCAGGGCGCGCCCGTGGCCGCGATGCCTCGCATCGGGATGAGTCGAGAGGTCGTCGACGTATAGGTAGTCGCCCCAGGCGAGGTTGTGGCCGCAGCGGAATCCGGCAACCGCGGCGGCGGCCGCCTCGCTCTCCTCAAAGGCTCCGACCAGCCGGTACCCCTCCGGCCGCTGGACCTCGTCGACTCGTCGCACGAATGCCTCCACGTCGGTGAAGTGGGCCCGGAGCGCGCGCATCGCCTCGAAGGCGGTGGCGGTGTCGGGCGGGTGTATCTCGCGAATCACCGAGAGGGATTCTCTACGGAGCCAGCAGCGACATGCGCCAGCCGTCCCCGTCGCGCTCGAAGAGCCGGCGCTCGTGGAGGCGGTCCGGCGCCTCCGACCAGAACTCGACCAGGTCGGGAGTCACCCTGACCGCGCCCCAGTCGTCGGGGCAGGACGGCGCGGTCTCTTGCACCTCAGCCAGGTGCCGCAGCCGGTCGCGCAGGGGGTCGACGCTCTCGATCGTCTCGCCCTGGCGCGAGACGACGGTTTGCAGCTGGTGGGCGAGGTCACGCTCGGCGAACAGCTCCTCGCTGAGCGCGCGCTCCGCCTGGGCGGCACGTCCGCTCAGGTGAACCTGTCTTCCGAGCGAGGGCCAGTGGAAGAGCAGGGCGACGTGTGGATTGGCCTCGATCTCCCGCGCCTTGCGCGTCCACAGCGCCGTGGTGAAGACCAGCCCGTCCTCCTCAAGCCGCTTTAGCGTCACCGTGCGCGCCGAAGGCTTGTCGCCGTCGCCGACCGTGACGAAGACAGGCGCGCCGGGGTGGGGGAGGCCGGCCTTGCGCGCCTCCTCGATCCAGGCGCCGAGTTCGGCGAGGGGGTCGTCGACCATGCCGAGAGCGTAAAGCTCGTCTGTGATCGAATTGCCCGATCGCTGACGCCGATCGACAAGACGCCAGGTTCGTGCCGGCCGCCGGGCGGCGCTGGATGACCGGCTTCTACGACTCGATCATCGCCCTGACGATGCGCGAGGACGCCTTTCGGGGAGCACTCGAGGCCCAGGTCCTGGCGGGGTTGGGTACCGAGGCCCGCGTGCTCGACGTCGGTTCCGGGACCGGAACCTTCGCGATCGCCCTGGCGGCGCGCCTTCCCGAGGCGGAGGTGATCGGCGTCGAGCCCGACGCCGAAACGCGAGGCATCGCCCAGAGCAAGTCGGGTGCCGAGGCGGTTGATTGGCGGGTCGGCTTCGCCGACGCGCTCCCGGTCGAGGACGCGAGCTGTGACCGGGTGACGATGTCGCTGCTCCTGCACCACCTCGAGCCCGAAGCGAAGCGGGCCGCGCTGGCCGAGGCGCATCGCGTCCTGCGTCCCGGCGGCCGACTCTGCGTCGCCGATTGGGGCCGGCCGGGCGATCCCGCCATGCGCGCGGCGTTCCTGGTCCTCCAGCTCTTCGACGGCTTCGCCCCGACTCGCGATCACGCGGCTGGGCGGCTCCCGGCCTTCATCGAGGCGGCCGGCTTCACGGATGTCGAGCGCCACGAGCGCCTCCGCACCGGCCTGGGCGTCCTCGAGATTCTCAGCGGCCGCGCGAACTTGAGCCGCTCGTAAGATTTCCCCGGTCCTGGCCGGGAAAAACCTACGAGCGAGCCGACGGCGGCGTTTTGCTAGAAACGGGGCCTCGTCCGACGGAAGGAAACGATGGAGCGCTGGACGCGAGCCGTCATCGCCAATCGTAAGAAGGTCCTGGTCGCCTGGCTCGTCCTCTTCGTGCTTGGGGGGTACGCGACGTCGCACCTTGGCGACCTGCTGACCAACCGCTTCAGCGTGCCGGGCTCCGATGCGGAGCGCGGCCTCAACCTGCTCAAGGACCGCTTCCACGAGCGCGGCGACGGCGCCTTCACGCTGGTCTTCCAGAGCGAGAAGCCGATCGTGCTGACCCCGGTCGCCGGCGCGGCGAATCGGAAGCCGGTCATCTCACCCGCCTTCCGGGCCGAGGCGGAGAGGGCAGCGCGCCAGGCTGCGACGCCGATCGACGGCGCTCGTCCCGGCACCGTCCTCTACGCCTCTCCGCACGTCGCCTACGTTCAGATCAACACGCCACTGGAGAACCAGGACGCCTCCAACAAGGTCGTCGCGGTCCGCAAGGCGACTCCGACCCTGCCTGGCGTCAAGACCTACCTCTCCGGCTTCCCGGCGATCAACCACGACACCCAGAAGATCTACAGCCAGGACCTGGCCAAGGGCGAGTTGATAGCGATCCCGATCGCGCTGATAGTGATGGCGTTCATGTTCGGGACGCTGGCCGGGATCGCCGTCCCGTTCGCCTTCGCCGCGGTGACCATCCCCTCGACCCTGGGCGCCGTTTGGATCTTCGCCCACTTCATGGACATGGCGATCTACGTGCAGAACATCGTCACGCTGATCGGCCTGGCGATCGCGATCGACTACTCGATGCTGGTCGTCTTCCGCTACCGCGAGGAGCTGGAGAAACACGACTCCGCCCAGGAGGCGCTGGTCGACGCGATGAAGACGGCCGGCCGGGCGACGCTCTTCTCCGGCGGCGTCGTCGCGGTCGGGCTGGCGTTGCTCGTCTTCATGCCGCTTCCCTTCATGCGCTCGATGGGCGTCGGCGGGTTGCTGGTTCCGCTCTTCTCGATCGCCGCCTCGGCGACCTTCCTGCCCGCCCTGCTGGCGGTGATGGGGACGAAGGTCAACCGGCTGCGGGTGATTCCGAAGCGAATCCTCGAGCACCGGGCCCAGGGCAAGACGGGCGCATGGAGCCGGCTCGCGCACTCGATCATGCGCCGGCCGATTCCCTACCTCGTCGTTGCCGGCGGCCTGATGATCGGCCTGGCGCTGCCGGCGCTGAACCTCCACCTGACGGGGGGCGACAACCGCGGCACCCCGACCAACACCGAAGCGACCCGCGGCCTCGCCCTGCTGCGCACGACCCTCGGCCCGGGCGCCCTGGCGCCGAACCAGATGGTCGCCGACACCGGCCGGCCGGGCGGCGCCTACGCACCCGCCGTGCTCGCCGCCCAGCGGCGATTGGTCGCCGAGCTGAGGAAGGACCCGGACGTCGTGCCCTCGACGATCCTCGCTCCCGTGATGTTTCCGCCCGGGCCGCGCGGTCGTGCGCTGGCCGAGCAAAACAGCCTGGTCAACCGCAACGGCCAGGTCTTCCAGGTACGGGCCGCCGGCAAGGGTGACTCCGGCGAGGCTTCATCCCAGGACCTGGTGCACCGGATCCGCGACACCTACATCCCCAACGCCCACTTCGGCAGCGTCGACGTGATCCTCAGCGGCGCGCCGGCCTTCGGCGTCGACTTCATCGACGTCGCCTATGGCGCCTTCCCGTGGTTGATCCTCGCCGTCCTCGTCCTCTCCTACCTGTTGCTGCTGCGCGCCTTTCGCTCGGTCGTCCTGCCGCTGAAGGCGGTGATCCTCAATCTGCTCTCGGTCAGCGCCACCTACGGCGTGCTCGTGCTCGTCTTCCAGGAGGGACTGCACTCGGCGCTCGGCCTCAAAGGCTCGCCGCAGATCGAGGCCTGGATCCCGATTTTCCTCTTCGCGATGCTGTTCGGCCTCTCGATGGACTACGAGGTCTTCCTGCTCTCCCGCATCCGTGAGGAGTGGGACAAGCGCCACAACAACGAGGAGGCGGTCGCCTACGGCCTCGAGCACACGGGGCGGATCATCACCGCCGCGGCGCTGATCATGATCGCCGCCTTCTCCGGCTTCACCGCCGGCTCGTTCGTCGGCCTGCAGATGTTCGGCCTCGGCCTCTCGGCGGCGATCCTGCTCGACGCGACGATCGTGCGGGCGATCCTCGTCCCGGCCCTGATGAAGCTGCTGGGCGACTGGAACTGGTATCTGCCGAAGCGGGTCGAGCGGATTCTGGACCGGACCCGTACCCACCCTGCGGAGGCGGGGGCGGAGTAGCGCTCAGTCGTCGCGGTCGGAGCGATCGCCGATGTGGGCGATCTGCTCGGCTGCCTGCCGCATCGGCTCGATCGCTTCGCGGCCGGCGGCGAGCGCCTCGTCGCGCGCCGCGGCAACTCCCTCGCTCGGCTTGCCGCCGACCATGTCGCGGAAGGCGTTCTTGAACCGTTCGGTGCGGCGGTCGGGCGGGAAGCGCTCCTCCGCCTTCGCCTGCTTCTTCGGCCGCCGCTCGCCGTAGCGGTGCCGCGCCCAGGGCGAGTTCGGCTTGCCGATCCGGATCGCGCCGTAGATCGCAATCGGGAAGACGAAGAAGCCGATCGCCCCGTGCATCAGCCGCTGCTTGGCGAAGCAAATCGCGACCAGGGCAAAGACGAAGAGGGCGCCGAGGATGCTGACGACGACCTGCGCCGGAGAGCCGGTGTCGAAGCTGAAGGGACTGAACCCGAGCAGGACGAGCATCATCGCCGCGGCGGCGATCACGGTCGCGTCGATCGAGCTGCGTCCCTCGTCGGCCCAGTAGACGTCTTCGAGGTGGACCCAGAGCGCGAACTCGTCGATCGTCAGCCCGGCGCCGACTCCGAAGGCGAAGGCGCAGATCTCCACGTAGGGGCTGCGGCCGAGCGCGACGAAGCCGAGCGTCCCCGCCGTCATCATCGTGACAATCCCGAAGACGAGGTGGTGGATGTGGAGGCCGCCGTCGCTGACCACGCTGCCCGGCCACCACGGCACCTTGGGGCTGCGCATCAGCCGGGTGCTGGTGCGAATGAAGGCGAAGGAGAGGATGAAGCCGGCGAAGACGAGGAAGAGCCCCTGCTCGTCGTGCTCGACCAGCTTGTTCCAGAAGTCGGAGAAGATCGAAGCGGTGGTCATCGGCGGGGCGGCTTCGAGTGTAGTTGCGGCGCCGCGCCGTCCTGTTCGGCGATCAGATCGACGGTGAGCAGCACCGCGGCAACCGCGTAGAAGGGGGTGAGCACGACGTTGGAGGCGGTGTCGGCGAGCCACTCGGCCGGCAGCGAGTTGCCGAGCAGGCCGTGGGCCAACGCCGTGGCCAGGTCGGTCAGCGAGTCCCCGACCACCTCGAGTGGGACGAGCACCGCCAGGACCAGCCAGAAGTGGCCGCGGACGAGCCGCACGCTGCGGGCGAAGGCGGCGCGGATGCCGCGCTTCTCGATCTCCACAACCGGGGCGGCGAGGCCCAGCCAGACGAAGGCCAGCACCCCCGGCACGACCAGCAGCACCATGCCGATCGCGACGATCGCCCCATAGAGCAGGTCGACCGCGACCAGCCGGCGGTAGTTGACCATCCCGGCGATCTCGCGCAGCGGGGGCGGATGTCCGTCGTGGGGGCGGGTGAGGGAAATCGCCACCGCGCCGGTGTAGAAGACCTCGCCGACCAGGCCGGTCCCGGTCAGCGCCAGGATCGCCGCCGCCGCGGCGAAGAGCTTCAACCCGCTGGAGAAGTCAAGCGAGCCGATCTCGGCGTGGACGGCGATCGCGTGGACGAGTCCGAGCGGCACGAAGACGATCACCGCGAGCAGCAACAGCGATGGCGCCCACCCGACGTAGGTCCGGAAGACCCGGACGTAGGTGGAGGCGACCCGTCTCAAGCGCGCGACCCTCAGCGCTTGGCGAGCCAGGCGAAGCCCGCCGCCATCGCCACGTTGGCGACGCCGGCGAGGCGCAGGCCGAGCTTGGCGCCGGGGCGGCTCACCGCCGGCGACTCGGCCCAGAGCGCGTCGGTGGCGATCTCGGTGCCGCGCAGCCAGGCGAGCGCCCACCAGTCCTGCGGGGCGTCGCGCTTCGCCGCC
The DNA here is from genome assembly GCA_963702055.1 of uncultured Solirubrobacterales bacterium. Classification (GTDB taxonomy): domain Bacteria; phylum Actinomycetota; class Thermoleophilia; order Solirubrobacterales; family 70-9; genus CAWINX01. Next base: position 431,387 of record OY969702.1, read on the forward strand.
ACCGCGTGGGCGGCGGCAAAGGTCAGCCAGATCGGGCCGCAGCGGCGAAAGAGGTGCTTGGCGTCGGGCGAGGGCTCGTCGTGTCCCAGCACCTTCAGCGTCGCCTCGGGGGCGACGATTGCCGAGGTTCCCAGCGCCAGGTCGAAGGCGATCATGTTGCGGTTGGTGAGGCGCAGGGCCTGCTCGAGCGTCATCGCGCGCCCCATCCAACCAGATCGGGGCCGGCGCGCCGCTCCTCGCGATTCCAGGCGTTTCCAGAAGGGAATGTGCGCGGCCCGGCGAATTCGACCGCCGTGACCAAGACTGCGACGAAGACCCAGCCCCAGCTCAAGAGCCTTTCCGAGTACATCCAGGAGCGTTTCGACGAGTTCTCGCGCTCCCAGAAAGACGTAGCCCGCTACATCGTCGACCACCTCGACGAAGCAGCCTTCCTCACCGCCGAGGAGCTGGCCCGGAGAGCGAGCACCTCGTCATCGACGGTGGTGCGCTTCTCCCAGGCCCTCGGCTTCGAGGGCTATCCCGAGCTCCAGCAGGCCGCGATCGAGGAGTACCGCAACTCGATCGCCGGCACCAATGGGGCCACGGCCAGCGCCGGGGCGCTCTTCTCCTTCGACCACTCCGAGTTGGAGGGATCCCTGGGCGCCGACTACGCGAACCTCGAGGAGACCGCGCGCAACCTCACTCGCGAGCAGGTCGACGGCGCCGTCACCGCCCTTGCCCACGCGCAGCGCGTCGTCATCGTCGGGGTCGACCAGATGGCCTTCTTCGCCAGCTACCTGCGCCACACGCTCAGCCTGCTCGACATCCGCGCCGAGATCGTCGCCAGCACCGGCGGCGAGTCGCTGCAGCGGTTGGGCCGAATCGACGAGGAGACGCTGGTCATCGTGCTCTCCTCGGGCCGCGCGCACCCGCTGCTGTTGCGGGCGATGAAGCTTGCCGTGCACCGCAACGCCAACACGCTGGCGATCTCCGACGCCTCGATGTCGGAGGTCGGCGAGCAGGCCGAGTCGACCCTCTATTACTCGTCCAACAGCCCTTCGTTCGCCCGTTCAAACACCGCCTTGATGGCCCTGGTGCAGGCCCTCGCCCACGGCCTCTACGCGCAGGACGAAGCGGCGCACAAAGACCGCATCCGCGCCTACAAACTGAAGTAGCGACGCGCGGGGGCGCCCCCGCGCCAGAATGGTCGCGTGAGGTTCGACGTATTCACCCTCTTCCCGGAGGCGTTCGACTGGTTCCGGTCGCAGCGCTCGGTTCGCAACGCGCTGGATCAGGGCAACGAGCTGCGCTTCTTCAACTACCGCGAGACGACGCCGCTGGGGGCCGGGCAGGTCGACGACGCTCCGTACGGGGGCGGGGCGGGGATGGTCCTGCGGGTCGACGTGGTCGACGCCGCGCTGCAGGCCGCCTACCCGAGTGGCGAGAAGCCACGGGTGGTGCTGCTCTCTCCGACCGGCCGGCTGCTCGACGATGAGCTGGCCGACGAGTTGACCGCCGAGCCCCACGTGGCGCTGCTCTGCGGCCGCTACGAGGGCTTTGACGAGCGCGTGCACGAGCACTTCGCCGACGACGAGGTCTCGATCGGCCGCTACGTCCTGGCCGGGGGCGAGCTGCCGGCGATGGTGCTCGCCGACGTGGTGATGCGCAAGTTGCCGGGAGCGCTGGGGCACGAGGACAGCGCGGTCGAGGAGTCCTTCAGCCGGGTCCTCGAGGGCGCTCCCGAGTACCCCCACTACACCCGCCCGCCGCAGTACAGGGGCTGGGGAGTTCCCGACGTTCTGCTCTCCGGCGATCACGAGCGGGTGCGCCAGTGGAGGGCGGAGCAGAGCCGCGCCAGGGCCGAGCAGTTCGAGTCCGGCTCCGAGTAGCTACCATTCCGCCACCGCGCGGCGTCCACCGTTTGGGCCCGGCGGTTTTTTCTCGCCAACCTATGAGCGCAATCATCGACAGCATCGAGCGCAGCCAGCTGAGGCAGGGCCTTCCCTCCTTCAGCCCCGGCGACCGCGTGCGCGTCCACTTCCAGGTGGTCGAGGGCCAGCGCCGCCGCACCCAGGTCTTCGAGGGGATCGTCCTGCGGCGTCAGGGCTCCGGCTCTCGCGAGACCTTCACCGTTCGCAAGCAGTCCTTCGGCGTCGGAGTCGAGCGGACGTTCCCGCTGCACTCGCCGAAGATCGAGAAGCTCGAGGTGGCGGCGCGGGGCGCGGTGCGCCGGGCCAAGCTCTACTACCTTCGCGGCCGGATCGGCAAGGCGGCCCGGGTCGCCGAGCGACGCTGGGGGATCGACGAGGAGCTGGTCTCCACGCCGACCGCTACCGCCGAGCCCGAGGCGGTCGACGCCGAGGGTGTGAGCCAGGCTGATCTTGAGGAGGATGCGGCCGCGGGTCCTGTCGAGGAGGAGGAGGGAACCTCGTCCTCGCAAGCTGCGGGCGAGGAGCCCACCTCCACGCCACCCGCGGCAGACGCCGCTGAGGATCAGCCTGAGGACGTCACGGAGTCGGCCGACGAGGAAGCGACTGAAGACGAAGTAGAGGCTGTAGGCGGGGAGACCGAGGCCGAAGACGCCGAGGAACCGGCCTGAAACTCGGCATCCCGAAGCCGAAGTCGCGTGGGGGCGGGCTGGTCGAGTTGCTCGTCATCGTCGCCCTGGCGCTCGGGTTGGCCCTGGGGATCCAGGCCTGGATCGTCAAGCCCTACCAGATCCCCTCGGAGTCGATGGAGCCGACGCTCGACGTCGGCCAGCGGGTCCTCGTCAACCGCTTCCTCTACCACTTCACCGATCCCTCGATCGGCGACATCATCGTCTTCCACCCGCCGGCCGGCGCCGACAGCGGCACCATCTGCGGCGCGCCGCATCCGCCGACCCAGGCCTGCCCGCAGCCGACCAAGTCGGAGTCCAGCCAGAACTTCATCAAGCGGATCGTCGCCGGGCCGGGCGACACGCTGAGCGTCCGCGACGGCCACCCCGTCGTCAACGGGGTCGAGAAGACCGACGAGCCCTACGCCAACCCCTGCGGAGGCGGCGGCGCCTGCAACCTGCCGAAGCCGATCGTCGTTCCGCCCGGGGATTACTTCATGATGGGCGACAACCGTGGGGCAAGCGACGACAGCCGCTTCTGGGGTCCCGTCCCCCGTAGCTGGATCATCGGCAAGGCCTTCGCCACCTACTGGCCGCCGGACCGCATCGGCCTCCTCTAAGTCCAAGGCGCACGCCCGCCGGTTGGCGCGGACGCGCCGGCTCTTCGCCTTCGACCGCGGGCTCGGCAGTCGCTTCGTCGCCGGCGCCGACGAGGCGGGGCGGGGATGCCTGGCGGGGCCGCTGGTCGCCGCCGCGGTGCTGATCGACTACGAGACGCTCTCCCACGCCGATCGCCGCGGGTTGGCCGGCCTCCACGACTCCAAGCAGATGAGCGCCGAGCGCCGCGAGGAGCTATACCCGCACGTGCTGCGGGCGGCGGCGCGGGTCAGCGTCGTGGTGCGCTGCGTGCGCGGGATCGACGACCGCGGCCTCCACGTCACCAACATCGAGGCGCTGGCCAGCGCGCTGGAGCGGCTCAAGCCGGGCGAGGCGACCTGCCTGGTCGACGGCTTCTCGCTGCGCGACTGCGCGGTGGCGCACCGGGCGGTGATCGAGGGTGACGGGACGAGCGCCGCGATCGCCGCCGCCTCGATCATCGCCAAGGTCACCCGCGACCGCTACATGCACGGCGCCGGGCGCGAGCATCCGGGCTGGGGCTTCGAGGAGCACGTCGGCTACTCGACCCCCGAGCACCGCGAGGCGATCGCCGAGATCGGCATCTCGGCGCTGCACCGGCGCTCGTTCCAGTCGGTCGCGTACTCGCAACTGGAGCTGGCCTAGTCGGGAGCAAGCAGCTTCCGCTGTTCCTTTTCCCCTCTATACCCGGGAAAAGAACAGCGGAGCGGCTAGAAGGCGCTCTTGATGTGCTCGTAGTCGGTGACCCGCCCTGAGTGATCCAGGGTGACGCCGACCGCGTCGAAGCGGATCTCGGCGTAGCGGGGGATGTCGCGGCGCTCTCTGATCCAGGCGACGGCGAGGCGGCGGATTCGCTGTTGCTTCCTCGGCCCGACGCCGAGCACCGGGCGCTCCGGGCCGAAGGCCGAGCCGGCCCGACCGGCCTTGACCTCGACGAAGACGAGCGCGCGGCCGTCGAGCGCGACGATGTCGAGTTCGCCGTAGCGGGTGCGGGCGTTGCGCTCGACCAGGGCCCAGCCGCTTTGTGCGAGGCGAGTGGCGACGAGGTCCTCGGCCAGTTGGCCGATTCGGCGACGGGGGTCGGTCATCGACGTCAGGCTAGGGAGAGGACGCACGCCGGTCGCGCGCAAGATGTGACGATTTTTCGACATCCAGCGCGCAACAGGGCAAATTCATCGCCCTAGCGTGGCGGTCGTGCTCGCAACGGCCCAGACATTCACCTTGGACGGCATCGCGGCCCGCTCGGTTCGGGTCGAGGTCGATGTCCACCGCGGGCTGCCCAACTTCTCGATCGTCGGCCTGCCCGACACGGCCGTGCGGGAGGCGCGGGAGCGGGTCCGCGCGGCGCTCGCCAATTGCGGCTTCGACTTCCCGCTACAACGGATCGTCGCCAATCTGGCGCCGGCCAGCCTGCGCAAGGCGGGGCCGGGCATGGACCTGGCGATCGCCGCGGCGCTGCTGACCGCCTCCGGCCAGCTCGAGTGGGAGGGGTTGTCGCGGTTGGCGCTGGTCGGCGAGCTGGCGCTCGACGGATCGGTCCGGCCGATCTCGGGGGCACTGGCGATCGCCGAGGCGGCCCGCGAGGGCGGCGCCGAGGCGCTGGTGGTGCCGGCCGCGAACGGCGCCGAGGCCGCGCTGGCCGAGGGGATCGAGGTGATCGGGGTGGAAAGGCTCGACCAGTTGCCGCCGCTGGCCGCCGGCGAGTGGATCCCGGAGCGCCCCGAGCCGCTGCCGCTGGTCCTCGACCCCAAGGAGGATTCTCCCGACCTCGCCGACCTGCGGGGCCAGCGCCACCTGCGCTACGCGCTCGAGGTCGCCGCGGCGGGCGGACACAGCCTCTTGATGATCGGGCCGCCGGGCGCCGGCAAGTCGCTCGCGGCGCGCCGCCTGCCGTCGATCATGCCGGCACTGGCGCCGCGGGAGGCGCTCGAGGTGGCGCGGATCGCCAGCGCCTGTGGGCGGTTGAAGGGCCCACCGGTCGGCGGGCGCCCGTTTCGCTCTCCTCATCACACGATCAGCCCGGCCGGCCTGGTCGGCGGCGGCAACCCGCCCAACCCCGGTGAGGCGACCCTCGCTCACCGCGGCGTCCTCTTCCTCGACGAGCTCTGCGAGTTCCGCCGCGACACGCTGGAGGCGCTGCGGGCGCCGCTGGAGACGGGGACCGTCGCGATCGCCAGGGCGGGCGCCTGGCGGCAGCTGCCCTGCCGGTTCATGCTGATCGCCGCGGCGAACCCGTGTCCCTGTGGGCGTGGCGACACCGACGCCGAGTGCAACTGCTCGCCGCTGGCGGTGCAGCGCTACCAGGGGAAGCTGAGCGGCGCGCTGGCCGACCGGATCGACATCCTCGCGGCGATCCGCCAGCCGAGCGCCGGCGAGATCGGCGGCGAGCCCGGAGAGGCGTCGGCCGAGGTGCGAGCGCGGGTGACGGCGGCCCGCGAGCGGCAGCGGCAGCGGCTGGGGACGGGCCGCTGTAACGCCGAGATGTCGCCCGCCGAGGCGCGTGAATGCGTCCTCGACGATGCCGCCGCGGCGCTGCTCGCCGAGGCCTACTCGCGGCGCCGGCTCAGCGGTCGCGCCCACGACCGGGTGCTGCGACTGGCCCGGACGGTCGCTGACCTCGACGGCGCCGAGGCGATCGGTTCCGAGCAGATGGCCCAGGCGCTGCAACTGCGCAGGAGGGACTACGAATGAGCCGCGAGCCGCGAGCCTGCCCGGATTGCCTGCGCCGCTCCTGGCTGCTCGCCCACCTGGCCCCCTACATCGAGAAGATCGCGACGGGGGAGCCGGGCTCGCGCTCCCCGGAGCTGCTGCGCCTCTCCAGCGAGGATTTGGCCGAGGTCGCCGCGCCTAAGGTCGCCGGCCAGATCCTCGCCCGCATCGAGGCGATTCCGGAGCGCCGCCTCGAGACCGACCTGCTCGCCGCGCAGTGCTGGGCCTGCTGCCGCCACGATTCGCTCTTCCCGATCGGGCTGCGCGATGCCGCCGACGCCCCCTGGGCGCTGATCGGCAGGGGTGACCCGGGGTTGCTGGACGGGCTGGAGCCGGATGGCGCGGTGACGGTTGTCGGCGCCCGCCGGGCCAGCGCCTACGGGCGCGAGATCGCCAGGGAGCTGGGCCGGGAGCTGGCCGCCGCCGGCCTCGTCGTGGTCAGCGGGCTCGCCTTCGGCATTGACGCCTGCGCTCACCGCGGCGCGCTCGACGCCGGCTTGACCATCGCCGTGCTGGGGTGCGGAGCCGACACCGCCTATCCGGCCGCGCACCGCTCGCTCTGGCGGCGCATCTGCGACCGGGGCCTGGTCCTCTCGGAGTTGCCGCCGGGAACTGGTGCCTGGCGCTGGGCCTTCCCGGCCCGCAACCGGATTATGGCGGCGCTGGCCGGGATGACGGTGGTCGTCGAGGCGGCCGCGCGGTCGGGCTCGCTGATCACCGCCGACCTCGCCGCCGACCTGGGGCGCGACCTCGGTGCGGTCCCCGGCCCGGTCAACTCGCGCTCCTCGGCGGGCCCGAACAACCTTCTGGCCGGGGGCGCCTGCTTGGTCCGCGACGCTCAGGACGTCCTCGACGCGATGCTCGGCCCCGGGGTGCAGAGAGTGGGGAGGAGTGGTCCCTCGCTGGAGCCCGAGTTGTTGGCCGCGCTCGGATCGATCGAGCGCGGCGAGGACACCTGCGACGCAGTGGCGGCGGACCTGGATCTCTCCGGCGCCGAGGCGGCCGCGCTGCTCGCCCGCTTGGAGATGCTCGGCTACGTCTCCTGCTCTCTGATCGGCGTCTACTCGCGGACGCTCCTCCGACCGCCCCCTGGGGTGTAACGCGTTGGCGTGCTCACAGGGCCCAAACGCGTTACACCACTACGCTGCGGGCGTGAACGAGGCTTGCGTTCCCACCGTCCTCTCGATCGCCGGTTCGGACTCCGGCGGTGGCGCCGGCATCCAGGCGGACCTGAAGACGTTTGCGCGCTGTGGAGTCCACGGGATGACCGCGATCACCGCGATCACGGCGCAGAACACGGTTGGGGTGAGCGCAGTTGAGTCGATATCACCCGCGACGATCGTCGCCCAGGTGCGGGCCGTCGCCGAGGACGTCGGCGTCGACGCGGTCAAGGTTGGCATGCTGGGAACCGCGGAGACGGTCGACGCGGTGGTCGAGGCGCTGGGGCTGGTGGGCGACGCGCCGGTCGTCGTCGACCCGGTGATGGTCGCCGAGAGCGGCGCCATCCTGCTCGACGATGAGGCGCGGAAGGCCCTGATCGAGCGCGTCCTGCCGCTGGCGGCTGTCGTCACCCCCAACATCCCCGAGGCGCGTGCCCTCACCAGCCTGGGGGTCGAGGTCTCACAGGCCGAGTTGGCGCGCGTAGTGCTCGCCCTCGGCCCCGCCGCGGTCGTCGTCACCGGCGGCCACAGCGAGGCGATGGTCGACCTCTTTTTCGACGGGCGCGAAGCGGTCGAGATCCCGGGAGAGCGTCACCCGGACGGGGCCGCCCACGGCTCGGGCTGCACCCACTCCTCGGCCCTGGCCGCCTTCCTCGCCCACGGTGACTCGCCGCTGGAAGCAGCCCGCAAGGCCCGTGCCGTCGCTTCGGCCGCCGTCGGCGCCGGCCTGCGAAACCTCGGCCACGGCCCAGGTCCCGTCGACGTCTTCAACCTCTCCGGCGTCGATCTTGGGGAGCGCGCTTCCCAGATTGAGGATGACGCCGACGCCTCTCCCTGAATAAATTCACTGCATGAGCTCCAACGGCAACACCACCACAGCCCTCCCGCGCCCCCGCTCCAGTGTCGTCTTCGACGGCCCCGACCGCGCCGCGGCCCGCGCCTACATGAAGGGCATCGGCTTCGACGACGACGCGCTCAGCCGCCCGACGATCGGCATCGCCAACACCTGGACCGAGGCGATGCCCTGCAACTTCCACCTGCGCGGCCTCGCCGAGCACGTCAAGGCGGGCGTGCGTGCCGCCGGCGGCACCCCGATGGAGTTCAACACCGTGGCTATCTCCGACGGGATCACGATGGGCACGCAGGGGATGAAGACCTCGCTGGTCAGCCGCGAGGTGATCGCCGACTCGATTGAGCTGATGGCGCGCGGCTACCAGTTCGATGCGATCGTCGCCCTCTCCGCCTGCGACAAGACGATTCCCGGCGCGGTGATGGCGCTGGCCCGCCTCGACGTCCCCTCGGTGATGCTCTACGGCGGCTCGATCGCCCCCGGCCGCTGGCACGACCGCGACGTGACGATCCTCGACGTCTTCGAGGCGATCGGCGCCAACGCCGCGGGTGAGATGAGCGACGAGGACCTGCACGAGCTGGAGGGCGTCGCCAGCCCCGGCGCCGGCGCCTGTGGTGGCCAGTTCACCGCCAACACGATGGCCTGCGCCTTCGAGGCGATGGGGATCAGCCCCGGCGGCTCGGCGATGGTCCCCGCCGAGGACGATGAGAAGGGCACGGTCGCCGAGAAGATCGGCGAGCTGGTGATGCGGGTTTTGGCCGAGGACCTGCGCCCGAGCAAGGTGATCACCCGCGACTCGCTGGAGAACGCGATCGCCTGCGCCTGCGCCTCGGGCGGCTCGACCAATGTCGTCCTGCACCTGCTCGCGGTCGCCCGCGAGGCCGGGGTCGAGCTGAGCATCGACGACTTCGAGCGGATCTCCCGCGCCACCCCGCTGCTCGCTGACCTCAAGCCGGGCGGACGCTTCGTCGCCACCGACCTCTACCGCGCCGGGGGCGTGCCGCTGATTCTCAAGCGCCTCGCCGACGCCGGGACGCTGCACGAGGACGCGATCACGGTGAGCGGCCGCACGATCGGCGAGGAGGCCGCGGCAGCGCACGAGGCCGAAGGCCAGGAGGTGGTGCGGCCGCTGGACGACCCGCTGAAGGTCGAGGGCGGCCTGGCGATCCTGCGTGGCAACCTCGCCCCCGAGGGCGCCGTGGTCAAGCTCGCCGGCACGGAACGCACCAAGCAGGTCGGCCCGGCCCGCGTCTTCGAGTCCGAGGAGGAGTGTTTCCGCGCGGTCAAGGACCAGCAGATCCGCCCCGGCGACATCGTCGTGATCCGCAACGAGGGCCCCGCCGGCGGCCCGGGGATGCGGGAGATGCTCCAGGTGACCGCGGCGATCGTCGGCGAGGGACTCGGCGAGGAGGTCGCGCTGCTCACAGACGGCCGCTTCTCCGGCGCCACCCGCGGCCTGATGGCCGGCCACGTCGCGCCGGAGGCGGACAAGGGCGGCCCGATCGCCGCGGTGCGCGAGGGCGACGAGATCAGCTTCGACGTCAAGGCCCGCCGCCTCGACATCGCCCTCTCCGATGAGGAGATCGCCCGCCGCGTCGCCGAGTACCAAGCGCCCGAGCCCCTTTACCGCACCGGCGTGATGGCGAAGTACGCGGCGACGGTGTCCTCGGCGTCGCAGGGCGCGGTCACCGGTTAAGTCGCGAGGAACTCCTCGACCAGCGGGTTGAAGCGTCGCGGGCGCTCCAACTGCGGCACGTGGCCGGTGCTCTCGAAGATCTCCAGCCGCGAGCCGGGGATGCGGCGGTGCAGGCTGTGGCCCGCCCGCACCGGGATGATCCGGTCGCCGGAGCCCCAGACGATCAGGGTCGGCGCCTTGATCTCGGCCAGGCGCTCGCGGATGTCGCAACGGATCGCGGCCAGCAGGGCGCCGGTGAACGCCGCGCCCTTGAGGCCGGTCGTCATCTGCTCCCAGAGCAGCTCCGGTCGCAACCGCGCCGGGTAGCGGACGAAGGGCCGCCAGAAAAAATGCCTGGCGTGGGGACGGCTGACTATCCACTTTGCCTCATCGGCCACCCGCGGGCCGAAAGTTCGCCAGGTCAGCGAGACGACTGCCGCCCGCTCTTCGGGGCTCCAGGTGTTGAGCAGCCCGGCGCTGGAGACGAGGACCAGTCGCTCAAAGGCCCCCGGCGCCGTCGTCAGCGCCTCCAGCGCGACCAGCCCGCCCAGCGAGTTGCCGACCAGAGTCGTGCCGCCGCCCAGGTCGAGCTTTTCGCAGAAGTCGCGAATCAACCGCCCGTAGGCGGGGACGTCGGTTTCCCACTGCGGCGCCGGGCTGGCGCCGAAGCCCGGCAGGTCGAGCGCGATCGCCCGGAAGCGGCTCCCGAACCAGGGAAGGTTCTCGAGCCAGTTCTGCCAGGAGCCCGAGAGGCCGTGGATGAAGACGACCGCCGGTCCGGCGCCGATCTCTACGTAGTTGACGCTCGCGCCAGGCAGCTCGATCCGTCGCAGATGCGGGCACCAGTCGACCGACAGCCACTCGGGGTCGGGGTTGCCGTAGTCGTCAGGCGTAGCCCATGCGCTCGAGGATCGGGATTTCACGGATCTGCGGAGGCTGGAGATGGTCCCAAAGGATCCCACGCGGCCGCTCGTACTGGCGCTCGACTTCGATCACCGCTCGCGGCGTCGCGATCAGGTCGACCGGCAGGTCGTGGGAGGTCATCATCAGGTGGCGGCGGAGGATCTGGGTGGGGTGGACGGTGGTCGCCACCGTGGTGTGTACGTCGATCTTGCCGGCGTCGATAAGCACGCCGTACTCGAGGTCGGAGTAGCCGCCGCCCTTGCCGATCCGCGCTCCGCTCAGGTTCACCGCCACCGAGCCGCAGAGCACGAAGTCGATCTCCGGCAGGTCGTCGAGGGCGGTCACCCGCCCGTGGCGCAGCGCCCCCTTGATCGTCGCCGCCTCTTTCACCGCCTGCTTGGAGAGTTTCTTCGGGTCCAGCACCCGGAAGGGGTGCGGGTCGCGCAGCCGCGGCACCGCCATGATCACCGTCTTGCCGTCCTCCAGGGCGGCGCGGCGCGCGTAGGTCTGGGGCGAGTCGGGGTTGGCCTTGATCACACGGGCGCGCTTCCAGAGGCGGTGCCCGGTCAGCTTTTCGGCGGCGAGCTTGGCGCCGGCGAAGTTCGGGATCCGCCCTTCGGCGCCGGGAAAGCGGGACACGCCCTCGCGATCCATCGCCTTCCACATCTCTTTGCGAACTTCGTCCTTGGAACGCACCGACGAAACATATCCACCGGAAACGACCGATTCGTCTGCCTAAACTGCTCTCGATGGGCCGCAAGGCACAGGTTGCGATCTTGGCGGGTGTCGTGTTTGTCCTGCTCGGAGCGATCGGGGCCTACGCCTACGACAGCTCTCAGAAGGACAAGATCGCCGACGGCGTGGCGATCGGCGGGGTCGACGTCGGCGGCCTCGACGCGACTCAGGCCAAGCAGGAGGTGCGCCGCCGGCTGCTCGTCCCGCTGCGGCACTCGATCACGGTCAGCTTCGCCCACCGCACCTGGGAGCTGCCGGGGGAGAGCCTCGGCGTCCACGCCAACCTCGGCGCCGCGGTCGATGAGGCCCTCTCCGACAGTCGTGAGGGCGGCCTCCCGGGGCGGGTCGTCCGCTACGTCACCGGCGACAGCGTCGACAAGCAGGTCCCGGCCGGCGTCACCTACTCCCAACCAGCCGTCAACCACTTCGTCCGCAAGGTCGCAAGGGCGGTCGATCGCGAGGCGCAAGACGCCTCGGTCAGCCCCAGCCCGGATTCACTCCAGGTCGTCGCCGGCCGCAACGGCCGCAAGCTGCGCGACCGCAAGCTCACCCACCAGCTCGACGCTGCGGTCCTCAGCGCCGGCGCCCCGCATGCGATCGTCGCCCAGGTCCACCGGACCAAGCCGGAGGTGACGAAGGGCCAGGTGGCCTCGCGCTATCCCACCTACCTGACCCTCGACCGCGGCGCCTTCAAACTGCGCTTCTGGAAGAACCTGAAGCTGATCAAGACCTACACCGTCGCGGTCGGCCAGGCGGGCCTCGAGACCCCGGCGGGCATCTACCACATCCAGGACAAGCAGGTGGACCCCTCCTGGCACGTGCCGAACTCGGCCTGGGCCGGGTCACTGGCCGGCCAGACGATCCCACCGGGGCCCGGCGATCCGATCAAGGCCCGCTGGATGGGGATCTTCGACGGGGCGGGCATCCACGGCACCGACGAGACTTACTCGCTCGGTCACGCCGCCTCGCACGGCTGCGTGCGGATGGCGATCCCCGACGTGATCGACCTCTACGACCGCGTCGACGTGGGCACTCCCATTTACATCGGCTAGAGGCGCCGTCGCGCCGGTGGCGAATTCATCTGAATGAGCTGGGAAGCGGCGATCTCCGACTACGACCGCGACCTGCGAGCCCGCGGGCTGGCGGAGAGAACTCGTCGCGCCTACGCGGTCGACCTCGGGCAGTTCGTGGAGTGGGCCGCCGACTCGGAGCCCGGCGGGCTTCGCCATCGCGACGTGCGCCGCTACGCGGCCGGGCTCTCCTCGGCCGGCGCCTCCCCCGCCACGGTGGCGCGCAAGCTGGCGGCAATCCGCGGCCTCTTCGACTTCCTGGTCCGCACCGAGCGGGTCGGCCAGAACCCGGCCGACCTCGTCTCCAGCCCCAAACGGGAGCAGAAGCTGCCGCAGGTGCTCTCCACGTCCCAGATGCAGGAGCTGCTCGAGCGGATCCCCGCCCGCACGCCGCTGGAGCTGCGCGACCGGGCGATGCTGGAGTTGGCCTACTCGTGCGGGCTGCGCTGCGAGGAGATCGTCAACCTGGGGACCAGCGCCTTCGACCCCGAGACCGAGCAGTTGCGGGTGCTCGGCAAGGGCTCCAAGGAGCGGCTGGTCCCGGTGGGAGAGCCGGCTCAGAAAGCGCTGCGCCGCTACACCGAGCGGGCCCGTCACGCGCTCTCCTCGGACCCCCGCGAGCAGGCCCTGTTCCTCTCCAAGAGCGGCCGTCGCCTCTCCAACTCCGACGTCACCCGTCGCCTCGGCCTCTGGGTGCGCGAGGCGGCGCTCTCGGCGGGCGTCTCGCCGCACTCCCTGCGCCACTCCTTCGCCACCCACCTGCTCGAGGGCGGCGCCGATTTGCGCACAATCCAGGAGCTTCTCGGCCATGCCTCGATCTCGACCACCCAGGTCTACACCCGGGTCGACGCCGCGCGGCTGCGCGACACCTACGCGGCCACGCACCCCCGTGCATGATGCGAGAAACACCCTGCAACCGTAGAATCGGGGAAGGCCATGGAAACAGGCGTTAAAGAGGTGGAGCTCCGCGACCTGTGGCGCCGCTACAAGGAGGATGGCGACCTGGCCGCGCGCGAGCGGCTCGTCGTCGCCTACTCGCCGATGGTCAAATTCGTCGCCGGCCGGCTCGGGGCGGGCCTGCCTTCCCACGTCGAGGACTCCGATCTCATCTCCTACGGCCTGATGGGTCTGATCGGGGCGATCGAGCGGTTTGAGCCCGAGCGCGGGATCAAGTTCGAGACCTTCGCGATGACCCGCATTCGCGGCTCGATCATCGACGAGCTGCGCTCGCTGGACTGGGTGCCGCGCTCGGTGCGCTCGCGCGCCCGTGAGATCGAGACGGCCCAGTCGAAAATGGTCCACGAGCTGCAGCGGGCCCCGACCGAGGAGGAGCTGGCGGACAAGCTCGGCATCTCCGAGGAGGAGTTGCAGTCCTCGCTGCTGGAGATCGCCAACTCCTCGGTCTACGCGCTCGATGAGCTGTGGACAGTCTCGGACTCCTCAGGAGACAAAATCTCCCTGCTCGACACGATCTCCGACCCGCGCGCCGCCGATCCCCAGGAGGCGCTCGACAGCAGCGAGGTCAAGGACCGCCTCACCGAGGCGATCGCCTCGCTGCCGGAGCGCGAGCAGCTGGTCGTCGCCCTCTACTACTACGAGAACCTCACTCTGCGGGAGATCGGCGAGGTCCTCGGGGTCACCGAGTCGCGCGTCTCCCAGCTGCACACCAAGGCGGTTATGCGGTTGAAGTCCCACTTGCAAGCGGAGTAGCTTGCTTGTGTGCCCCATAAGGCCGCTGACCGGATTCGCAATGTCGCCCTGATTGGGCACCGGGGCAGCGGCAAGACGAGCCTGCACGAGGCGATGCTGTTCGAGGCCGGCGCGGTCAACCGGCTCGGCTCGACGGCCGACGGCACGACCGTCTCTGACTATGAGCCCGACGAGCAGCAGCGGGCGATGTCGATCGGCGCCTCGCTGGCCTGCTTCGAGCACGGCGATCGCGAGATCAACCTGCTCGACACCCCAGGCGACCCGAGCTTCGTTGCCGACGCGGCGGCGGCGCTGCGGGTCGTCGACGCCGCCGTGGTCGTCGTCAACGCGGTGATGGGAGTCGAGGTCCACACCGAGCGGCTCTGGCGCCGCGCCGACGCCGAGGGGCTGGCGCGACTGGTCTTCGTCAACATGCTCGACCGCGAACGCGCCGACTTCTTCCGCGCGCTCGACTCGCTGAAGGCGGCATTCGGTCCGCACGTCGTCGCCACCGAGATCCCGATCGGCGACGAGCACGAGGCCCGCGGCGTCGTCGACCTGATCGACATGGCGGCCTTCCTCTACGACGGGGCGGGGCGGGGCAGCGCCGAGCGGGTCGAGATCCCCGAGGAGCTGCGCGAGCAGGCCGGGAGGTACCGCGAGAAGCTGATGGACGAGGTTGCCGAGAACTCCGACGAGCTGATGGAGCGCTACCTCGACGGCGAGGAGATCGACCACGCCGAGATCGTCACCGCGTTGAAGCGGGGGGTGACGGAGGGGCGTCTCTTCCCGGTCACCTGTGGCGTCGCGACCAAGAACCTCGGCACCAACCGGCTGTTGGACGCGCTGGTCGAGGACCTGCCCTCGCCGGCGATGCGCGGGGCGGTGCAGGCGCTGGGGCCCGGCGGCGAGGCGATCGAGGTCGAGCCCGACGAGGTCGGTCCGCTGCTCGCCTACGTCTTCAAGACCCACGCCGACCCCTACACCGGCCGGGTCAACCTCTTCCGCGTCTACCGCGGCGCGCTGCGCTCCGACTCCCACGCCGTCAACGTCACCCGCCGGCACAAGGAGCGGGTCGGCCAGCTCAGCCGGCCGCTCGGCAAGAGCCTGCGCCCGGCTGCCGAGCTTGGGGCGGGGGACATCGGCGCCGTCGCGAAGCTGAAGGAGACGCGGGCCGGCGACGTGCTCTGCGAACGCCAGGAGGAGGTCGCCTTCCGGCCACTCGACCTGCCCGCCCCGGTGATGGCCTTCGCCTACGAGGCGAAGTCGAAGGGGGACGAGGAGAAGGCGGCCGCCGCGGTGCGCCGCCTCAGCGAGGAGGACCCGACCCTCGACGTCCACCGCGATCCCCAGACCGGCGAGCAGATCATCGCCGGGCTCACCCAGGCCCACGTCGAGGTCGTGGTCGACCGAATGCGCCGCCGCTTCGGCGCCGAGGTCGAGCTGCACCCGCCCCGCGTTCCCTACCACGAGTCGATCCGCCGGCCCGCCAAGGCGCACGCCCGCTACAAGAAGCAGACCGGCGGCCGCGGCCAGTTCGCCGACTGCCAGATCGAGATCGAGCCTGGGGAGGAGGGGGCCGGGCTGGAGTTCGTCAACGCGATCAAGGGCGGGGCGATCCCCGGCGGCTTCATTCCGGCGGTTGAGAAAGGCGTAATCGAGGCGATGGAGCACGGCACCGTCGCCGGCTACCCGGTCAAAGACGTACGGGTTCGCCTTCTCGACGGCAAACACCACGACGTCGACTCCTCGGAGATGGCCTTCAAGATCGCCGGCTCGATGGCTTTCAAGCAGGCGATGGAGGAGGCCGGCCCGGTCCTCCTGGAGCCGATCGTCCATCTCGCGGTGAGCTGTCCCGAGGACGTTGTCGGCGACGTGATCGGCGACCTCAACTCGCGCCGCGGCCACCCGCTGGGGATGGAGCCGAAGGGTGAGATGACCGAGGTCAAGGCGGAGGTGCCGATGGCCGAGGTGCTCGACTACGCGCCCGACCTGCGCTCGATCAGCGGCGGCCGCGCCGACTTCGCGATCGAGTTCGACCGCTACGAGGAGGTGCCGCCCCACCTGGCGGCCAAGGTCGTGGCGGCAGCCGGATACGGCGCGGAGGTCGGCGCCTGAGCGCCCGTCCGTGGCGCGTTGCTAGGTTGGCCGCGTGGAGCGGCTGGTGGTCAACGTCGACGGTGGAGCCCGGGGCAATCCGGGACCGGCGGCGATCGGCGTGGTCGTCCAGGGTGCCGACGGCGAGATGCTCGAGGAGCGCGGCGAGAGGATCGGCACGGCGACCAACAACGTCGCCGAGTACAGGGCGCTGCTGCTGGGAATCGAGCGCGCCGCGGCGCTGGGGGCGAGCGAGCTGGAGCTGGTCGGCGACTCCGAGCTGGTCGTCCGCCAGGTGGAGGGCAAGTACAAGGTCAAGGACGCGACCCTGCGCGAGCTGCACGCTGAGGTAAAGCGCGCCCTCTCCGACTTCGACAGCTGGTCGATTCGCCACGTCCGCCGCGAGCACAACGCCGAGGCCGACCGCCTCGTCAACGAGGCCCTGGACGGTGGCTGAGCCGCGGCCCATCGACCCCGGCGTTGACATCGGCCACGTCCACCTCAAAGTGGCCGACCTCGATCGCGCGCTGGACTTCTACTGCGGCGTGCTCGGCTTCGAGCTGCAGCAGCGCATGGGCGACGAAGCCGCTTTTGTCTCGGCCGGCGGCTACCACCACCACATCGGCCTCAACACCTGGCACTCGAAGGGCAGCCCACCGCCGCCCGCGAGCAGCACCGGCCTTTTCCACCTGGCGATTCGCTATCCGACCCGAGCCGCGCTCGCCGACGCGATGCGCCGTGTCTCTGAGGCCGGGTTGGCGCTCAGCGGCGCCTCAGACCACGGCGTCAGCGAGGCCCTCTACCTGAGTGATTCCGACGGCAACGGCGTCGAGCTCTACTGGGATCGCCCCCGCGCGCAGTGGCCGCAATCCGCCGATGGCGGTGAGGGTCTCGAGATGTACACGCGGCCCTTGAACCTGGCCGACCTGGCCTCCGAGTTGGGCCGGCCATAGCCCCGTTGCCGACCCCCGCCACCTTGACGGCACAGAGGTGGGCTGCTGGAATCAATGCCGTGCGTCGGCGTGTCACCGTCCTGATTGGAGCGCTCGCGGCGCTGGCCGTCGTGCCGGCGCCGGCAAGCGCGGTGACCTTCGGCGCAAATCTGAACCGCGTGCCGAACAGCACGGCGACCTGTCTCACCGCCCCGCTCTTCCCGATCACCACCACCTGCTCGGCGGAGTCGATCGATCCCACCACCGGTGAGTCGGGCTTCCCGCCGGCTGGCGACGGCGTCGTCACGCAGGTCCGGGTCCGGGTCGGCCCGACCACCGGCCCGATGCAGATCGTCGAGGAGCAGGCACTGCGCCAGGACAACCCCGGCGACCCCGGCCATCCGACCTACGCCTGCTGCCAGGCGATCGCCACGAGCGCCGTCTTCACGCCGAGAGCCAACGCGATCACCGCGGTGCCGGTCAACTTCCATGTCAAGCAGGACCTCGCCCCGGAGGCGAGCGGCTACTACGTCGACCAGCACCTCGCCCTCTCGGTGCTCGACCCCAACGTGCCTATCCCCGCCAGCCTCGATCCCAATGCCGGCGTCGGCCTCTGGTTCCCGGCCTGGAAAGTGGGGGACGAGAGAGCCGGCAGCTACGGCACCTCTGGAGCGATGATCCTCATCAACGGCGACTGGCAGGCAACGGGGAAAGGTGGCAAGGCGCCGCTGACCCTGGCCGGGCGGACGGCCACGGTGCGCCGCGGCAACGCACTGCTCAACCTGCTCTGCAACCTGTCCGCGGCGTGCAGGGGACAGCTCCAGCTCCAAAGCCGCCAGGTCGCGCCTCGATTACTCGCCTTCGGTCGCCCCAAGGCGAGAACGGTCACCTACGGCCGCGCCTCCTTCAAGGTCCGCGCCGGCAAGAAGGGCAAGATCAGGACGTCCCTCAACGCCGCCGGCAGGCGACTCCTCGCCCACCGGCACAAGGCGAAGGTCTGGCTCAACGTCAAGGTCAAGGGCGCCGCCACCGTTCCCTCGGTCAAGGTCACGCTGAAGAAGTAAACGCGTCAACTAGAATCCGCCCCCGCGCGGCTGTAGCTCAGTTGGCTAGAGCGTCTGCTTGCCATGCAGAAGGTCGAGGGTTCGAGTCCCTTCAGCCGCTTTGTCCTCCCGCTAGGCTTCGCCTCGTCCCGGCGCCTTGGCGGAGTGGCTACGCAGCGGCCTGCAAAGCCGTTTACACCGGTTCGATTCCGGTAGGCGCCTTCGGCTCTGGCAAGCGATATATGGCTTGTTAGAGCGGTTTGAGGGACCCTTCGGGAGGATTCTCAAATCCGGCTGATTCCGGTTCTAGCCGGTTATTTCGTGGCATGACTGGCCCATCTGTGGCCCATTGGCGGGCATCGGGATGCGGACCGATGGAGAAGTCGCGACGTGCGTTTAGACTTTCCGAATGGCGACCGCGGTGAAGAAGCTCGACTTGCAGATCGGCGAGTTGATCGAAGTTGCCGGGCGCCGCTACGAGGTCGTGCCGGATCGCGAGGGCAACCTGATCCTTGAGCCGGCGATCACGCCGATCGCAGAGTTGTATGCCAAGCGCGGGATGAAGCCCGCGTCGGCCGAGGACTTCGAGCGGATTGCTGGCGATCTTCCAACCGACGGCGAGGGCTAGCCTCGCCGGCTCGCCCGCCCGTTCCGGTCAGGTTTGACCACGAGGAGTGGTTAGATGAGGTTGAGCGTCTAGACAGGCGCTCGCCGGCGCGCATCCAGGCAGAGCGTGCCCGCCGAGAAATCGAGGCCGGGGCGGCGACCCTCGATTGGCAGAAGTGCGAAGCCGAAAGCGACGACCGGACGCGACTTCTGGGTTGCGTCAAGTTGTACGTGCCGCTTCGGCAGCAAGGAGCCTCTGAGGCGCCCTTCGGCTTTGTGTTCCAGCTGGCGCAGAACCGCGACGGCAGCCTCGTCTGGAACTTCATCGCCTTCGGCGAGCGCCACCCCGGCAACCAGCAGACCCGCAGCGTCTACGAACGCGCCCATAAGCGAATTCACGGTCGCTACCCGTAGTTGCAGAGACACACCCGTTCGCCGGCAGAGCCGCGATTTCGGCGCGCAGGCGGGCTAGCTTGTGCCTGGCCTCAAATGACTGAAGTGGTCTTTCCAAACCTCCTCCAACAGTTCACCTAGCATGATCGCCGCCTCGGCTGCGCCCTTCACTGGGATCGAGTAATCGCCGAGGAGAAGCTCGAAGTCTTCTTCTGGATCTCGGCTTGTCTCAACGAAGATGGGTAAAAGGCGCCGGGGCTCCATCGATATCTTCTCCTGGAATCGCCCCTCACCGGTCACGTACTCGTCCAAGTGTTCGAGCATGTCACGTAGATGAGCGAGGTTGGGCGCCGCCGCGGCGAAGGCTGCCAAGCCGCGTTGCAGCCGCTCGTCATCGATCAGCTTCGCGTACTTCTCTCCGTAGCGGAGGATCTGGCGGATCGCGACAAGCATGAAGTGGACATCGATCTCCAATGCGTCGTAGCCGTTCCGCGAGATCCCGATCTCAAATAACTCCTGCCTCGTCCTCCCAAGTCGTTCCAGTTGCAGTCGCACCGCCGTCGTCCAAAACCGCGGCGAGGTATGACCTCTGGCGAGGCTGTGAGCCTGATGATCGTTCGACATCTTCATCCCCTTCACCGTAGTGAAGATGTGAGCCCTCGACCTACCTGCATCGAAGCGCGGCGCCGGGCGACAGTCAACCCCCTCCGGGGGTCGGGCGCGAAGCGCCCTTGACTGTCGCCCGGCGCCGCGCTATTTGTCGGGGTAGGTCGGCGGGTCGGCTGGGGGGCCTTTTGTAGAAGCCGACCAGCGGTCGCGGCAGGTCATGTCGAGGTACATCAGCGAGTCAAAGTGGTGCAGCCTCGCGAGAGAATGTTCAGCTCGCGTGTCCGCAGACCTTTAGGCCGTAGCCTTGAGCGATGCCTTCTGCCTTGTTGACTGAGGTGCTGAGTTGTTCGGCGAGAACTTGAATTTCGCTTGTGCTACCCGAGTACGCGTCAAGAGCATCAGCAAGCTGTGCTGCGATGCGAATTTCCCCCTCGACCGTGCTGAGCCAGTTGTTCACGATGCTTGCATCTGCGGGCGGCGGTCGAAGCGCGCGAAGTTTGGCGTCCTCTTTCTCGGCCAGCGATACGGATTGACGAAACAAATCAGCGGCTTCGAGAATCCTTGGTCCTGATAACCCGCTCCGTCGAAGCTCGTTGAGCTTGTCCTGAATTCGTTTGAGCCGAGGGTTGTTCAGCCTGCAGATGGCGTCAGCCTGCGCAATGAACTTGGGCTTCGAGAGCGCGCCCGCAGCAGACGGCCGCGTGACCGTCGCGGTCGTGGTCGAATTGCCAGCTCCGCCGCAGCCAATGCTCTGCGTTCCAGCGATTGATAAAAGGGCTATCACTCCAACGGCTCGCCGCATCGCACGAAAGCTACTCTTGAACCTCGGTGAGATCAACATCTAGCCCTCGGCTCGGGGCGGCTCCCACCGACAGCGGCCGCGTAGTTGCTGGGCGGGTGCGAGTAGATCGGGTCGGCAACAACACCTTGAATCAGCCGGTGCCGGGCGGACGCCACCGTAGACGCAACCGTAGATCGGCAATCCACCCCCATTCCCCTTGTCAGAGCGGTTGGGAGCGCATCCCGGCAGCCGACCACGCCCACACACCATGAGAGAAGAATCGGGTGGTGTGCGGTCGTGGTCGGCTGCCGGGATGCTGGTAGGGCAGTGGCAAGGGGCACGGGGGCGGATTGCGGTGGAGCGGTGCAGAGGACCGGGGACGGGGGACGGATAGAGATGCGGTGACGACGGGGACAGAGGAGCCGGAAAGAAAAAGAAGAGAGAGGGGGAGGGACGAAAAAGGAAGAGGTCTCGTCTTAGAGGTGCATGGAGACGTTGATCGAGAACAGAGCGGTGGAGTCGCAGAGCGTCGGTGCCGGGCGAAATCGCGACTGGGAGCTGGTGCGCTACGTCGGTCGGAACGGCGTAGTCGCGATGAGGCACGTGATGGCGGCGCTCGGAGTCGGTCGCACCGCGGCCTACCGACGAGTCGCGACCTGTGTCGAAGCGGGACTGCTGGAGCGCCTCGACCTGGTGCGCTCCGAGCCGGGCGTGCTGCGCGCGACCCGCGACGGCCTGCGCTACGCCGGCCTCGGCCTACCCGTCGCCGCCGTCTCCCCCGGAGCGGTCGACCATCTGCTGCGCTGCGCGACCACTGCGCAACTGGTCGGCGACCACTACGGCCACGACCGCGTCCTCACCGAACGCGAGCTGGTCCTGGCCGAGAAGATCGAGGGACACCCGATCGCCAGCGCCGAGGTCGGAGAAAGCCACTACGGGCCGCCGCGCCTGCATCGACCCGACATCGCCGTTCTCGCCGAGAGCGGAACGATCGCGATCGAGGTCGAGCTGACCCCGAAGTCCCCACGTCGCCTGCAAGGCCTGATCCGGGCCTGGCGCCGAACGATTGCTCGACGCGTCATCGCCGAGGTCCACTACCACTGCGCGCCGGGCCAGACCCGCCGGGCGGTCGAGCGCGCGGCCGCCGAGGTCAAGGCCAGGGAGTGGATCGCTATCACCGAGGTGGTGCCGCGGTGATAGCGCGCAAGGCAAGCGCTTCTCAGCGCGAGGCGATCACGGCCCTACGGCGCGGTGCCGGTCGCGGCCTAGCGGCGGTCCTTCACGCCCGCTACCCGGACCTCTCCTTCGAGATCAGCACCAAGCACGAGATCGCTCCGCCTCAGCTTGAAGCTCCCCGTAGGACCGCTCTCCTTCGAGCCGATTCGTCGCCTGCTCAGACCTCCCCGCAGGACCAACCCCGACCTCCGACACACTATGCATCCTCCGGATTCGTGCCTGGGGAGCATCCTGTGAGGCAGATCGATAACGAGATGGACATTCAGGTTGAGGGTTTCAACGATGGCTAGAAAGCTCGCGACGTCCATCCCGCGCATCGCGCTAACTCCCGCCGAGGCAGCGGCCGCGATCGGCGTCGGCCCCGACTTCTTCGACTCCAACGTCGCGCCGGAGCTCAGCTTGATCCGCCGCGGCCGCAAGCGCCTGGTCCCCGTGAGCGAACTCGAACGGTGGGTAGCCCAGACCGCTGCGGCGCCAGCCGTCGACGAAGTTCGGGACGCGGCGCGAAGGCCGGTCGCCCTGTCCGTGACCAGGACTACCTTGAAGCGACGCTGACTTAAGGAGGGGCCATGGCCGAGGGAATCGAAAAGCGACACGCCAAGAACTGTGCAAGCAGGGCCGGCCGGAGATGTCGTTGCGATGCCGGCTACCGGGCGTCGGTGTACTCGCCACGGGACGGCAAGAAGATCCGTAGGACCTTTGCGACCGAAGCGGAAGCTCGGTCTTGGCAGGCGGATGCGAAACGGGCGCTCGATCACGGGGTGTTGCGAGCCCCAACGCGGAGGACCCTCGATGAGGCCGCGGCGAGCTGGCTGGCAGGTGCCGAGCGCGGAGACATTCGCAACCGCTCCGGTCAGCCCTACAAGCCGGCGACGCTGCGCGGTTACCGGCAGGCGCTCTGCGATTACGTCCTTCCCGTCCTGGGCGGGCGCAAGCTGAACACGGTGACGACCTCCGACCTGCAGGATCTGGTCGACCGTTGGCAGGCCGAAGGTCAGGCGGCCTCGACGATCCGCAACTCGATCAAGCCAGTCCAGGCGATCTATCGCCGGGCACGTTCACGCGAAGGCCTGCCGGTCAATCCAACCCACGACCTCGAACTGCCAGCGCCGCGACCGAAGGAAGTTGAGATCGTTGCCCCGGAGATCGCAGCGAAAATGCTTGCCACGCTGCCCGCGGATGATCGGGCGATCTGGGCGACTGCCCTCTACGCGGGTCTTCGTTACGGCGAGCTGCGAGCCCTTCGCTGGGGCGCAGTCGACCTTGCCGACGGCGCGATTCGCGTCCGTGAGTCCTGGGACGCGAAGGAGGGTTCCATCGCGCCGAAGACGCGCACCTCCCAGCGGACGACTCCAATACCGGCCGTGTTGCGCGACTACCTGATCGATTGGAAGCTGTCGAGGGCGGAGCCGGATGCTGATGCACTTGTCTTCGGGGCTCGCGGCAAGCCCTTCCAGGCTGCCGTCATCTATCGCAGGGCCGATCGGGCGTGGGAGGCGGAGAGACTTGGTCGCCTACGTCTCCACCAAGCCCGCCACACGTACGCGTCATTCATGATCGCCGCCGGGGTCAATGCTAAAGCGCTCTCGGCCTTCATGGGCCACTCGTCGATCAAGGTGACTTTTGACTTATACGGGCACCTGATGCCTGGGACCGAGGCTGAGGCCGCGGCGCTGCTCGATGCCTATCTCGGGGCTCAGGTTGAAACTGGTAGAGGGATCGCCCGCGGCGTGAGCGCCATGGGGGCTGTCTAGGGCGGATTCGCGCCCGTAGTGCCTTGCCGGCACGTCATTTGGTGGTTAGATCGAGATAGGTCAGACGACAGCAGGCTCGGATCAAATGAGTGATTCACACAGGTCGGACACACACGCCGCTGGACAAGGCCCCGGCAACCCCGGACGCCGCGACTACGTGGTCGCGCGTGTATCGCAAGCGCGATTACTGCTTAGCTCGTACGCTGCGCTGAACCTGATCCTATTTGCTCGGGTTCACCCCTCGGGACCGAAATTCGCTTGCCTCGTCCTTGGCGTCTTCGGGATCTTCGACGGGTTGCGGATGGCTCGCAGTGCGGAAGACGCTGACATTCAACCGGTCACCTTCAGCAACGTCAGAGACGCTGGCGCGGAGGTTGCGGCCTACGTTGCGACCTATCTCTTGCCGTTGATTGCGGCGCCGAACCCCAGCTGCGGAGACCTTGTGGCGTATGGGATTTACGGAGTCGTCATCGTCTTGATAAGCGTCAACTCCAGCTTGCTTCAGGTCAACCCGACCCTGTATGTTTTTAGACGGAGGCTTGTAACGGTTACCCGGCAGGACGGGAGGCAGCAATACCTCATTTGCCGAACGCCGCCACAGCCTGGTATTCCCGCTTACGTAGCTCGTCAACGGGGCATGCTGTACGAGGTCAATAGCGATGCCATCAAGTCCAACTAAATGGGGCGATGTCAAACTCGGTAAAGGCGTCCGGCTTCTTCTGGGCTGGCGCGACGACGAGGGAGATCTTGACGCGACCCCCGTCCAACTCTCAAGCGATGCTGCAGAGGAATTCAGAAGGACGTGCATCGCTTTCCTGAAAGGCATTGGGAGCTATGAGCGGCGCCAATACGACGGGGAGGCGGCACTTGACGATGAAGAGTATTTCGCCGTCCCCCTTGCTCACGAAGAAGAGGAGGATGAGGCGGATGGGGAGGACACCAATGACGGCGATGCACAGGGTGGGTTGCTGTTCCCGGAAGAGACCGTCGCCGCTTCAACGCTGGTCACCCTCGTACGGGAGGCCTTCGAGAGAGACGACGCATTAACGCGAGACGAACTCAACGGGACCTGGCTGTTCTTCGTAGTAGTAACCGAGCAGAGTGGCGCGTCTCAGCCTGTCGGATTCGTTCGGCAATTCAACCCCAACCGAGGTTATTCACCCGGGAAATTCCTAACGACGTATGCGGATAAGCTCAAACCGGTCACTGACCCTGTCCTCAATTTCGACTTTTCGTTTGACGTGGTTATCGGGTCCGGGGAGTTGGCAGTTTTTCGGACGACGGGCTTTGAGAGGGTCTTTTCGGACCTCAACGTCGCCGCTACGAAGGTCCCAGAGCACACTGACCAGATCGCTGATGCGGTTGGCGTGGGGATTTCTCAGGAGTCCATCCTGTATTTGAAGGCAGCTTGTGGAGTTCGCCCTCGCTATGCAAAGCGGCTACGGAAGATCGCGCAATCGAAACATCTTCCAAAAATCTCCTCAGAGGCATTCAAAAAAGCCCTAAAACGACACGGGCTTCCGGAAGACCGTTTTGGCTCGGGTAAAGATCTAAAAATTTCTGATCCAGCCGACATTGGACCCTTTCTCGATCTTCTGGAGCAGCGGTACTACGAGACGGATTTCACGGACGAGCACAAACGTGCTGACCGATCTTCAGCCCGGCCATGAACGAGGCTGTTCCCGAAGCGGCAGATGGGTCTGAAACCCGCAAAGGTGATGGGTCCTGCGTTTTCTTCGGCGTAGCTTCGGTTGCTAGAAGTCAAGGCCAATACGCTCCGGTCACCGTCAGACAGGGGCAGGTGGACCTCTCAAGGCCAGGATCGATAATGGGCAGGAGGCAGTGCATTGACAGGGCACGGGTCGGAACAGTCGAGTTCTCTGATTGAGCCGAGATATCAGCATCCGAAGGTTCTCGGGATCGACCTGTCCGACGAGGATGCCGAGGCGATTCGTGCCGGCGGCTTCAATCTGGTCGTCGGCTCCTTTGGCACTCCGATCAAGGTGACGAGGTCAGAGAACTACGTCCCGGTGAACATCAATGGGCACCTTCCCAGCGCTACCGAGCAGGAGATCGTTGTTGCCGACCTCGCCGGGCCAGAGGCCAGCGGAGATCTGGAGCTAGGAGACGAGCCGATCGGCAAGGGAATGTGGCAGCAGATGGACACGGGGATGATCGACCCTCGTCCCTACTTCATGTACGTAGCGCGCAAGCACTTCGACCGAATCTACGCCCACGGCGGCATCTTTATCCTCTTCGCCGACGCTAGGAGGGTGCCCGACTATCGCTGGGCAGAGGCCCGCGAAATTAGCTACAGCGAAAACGTGGGTGCCGACAACTGGAGCCTTCTCACGGCTCTTTCCGATCTCCGCGTCGAGCCCGATTTCGGCAGCGAAATAGTCCCGGTTAACAGCACCGCCTCCGCCTTCACCCCGATCGCCAAGGCCCTTGAGGAAGGCCGTTTCAATTGCGTGATCACCCCCTACGAATCGGTCAAAGAACGCTGGGCCACGCTGGCTCGCAGCAAGTACGGCGATTCCGTCGCGGGGATTCTCGGACCCCCGAAAGACTCAGGGCTGGGGTTGGTCATCGTCCTCCCGCGCGTCGAGCGCAAAGGCGAGCTGGTGAAAGATCTGCTCGAGAATCTTCTGCCCCACATGGCCCCGCAGCTCTTTCCTGAAGACGAGCGGCAGTCCTGGGCCGACGACGATCTTTACGCACCGTCGGACGTCGCTGAGCTGCGCGTCGAGATCGCGACCGTTCGAGATGAGGCCAACGCCAAAGTCGCTCAGCTAGAGAGTCAAATCGAGATCCAGCGAGCCAAGAGCGCCAATCTGCGCGCCCTTCTCACCGCCACGAGCGATGAACTCGTCGCTGCGGTCAAAGCAGCGTTTGAGTCGTTGGGCTTCGCCGACGTTCGCGATGTCGACGTCACCGACGGAGTGCAGGAGGGGCGCCTGAGAGAGGACCTACAGATACATGCTGACCCGCCGATCATTCTCTGCGAGGTCAAGGGCATCAATGGTCTGCCCCGTGACGAGGACGCGCTAGAAGTCGTCAAGTACATCCTTCCGCGTGTCAGGGAGTGGGACCGTCCCGATGTCCGCGGGCTCACGGTGGTCAACCACCAGCGCGGACTGCCACCCCTCGCTCGGGACGCCAACGTCTTCCAGGGCGACCAAATTGAGAATGCCGAAGGACAGGGCGTCGGTCTACTCACGACCTTCGACCTATACCGCCTCGCGCGCGGCTTTGCGCGAAACAGCTGGCACCATGAGGATGTTGCCGGCCTCTTTACGGCAACTGCCGGCCGCGTTGAAGCGCTGCCCGTTCACTACGCCCGAATCGGCGAGGTCGTTAACTATTTCGAGGAGCCCGAAGCGGTGATCGTCGAGCTCACCGAGGGAAAGGCGATCCGCGTCGGCGAGCGTGTCGGCTTGGTTGGTTCGCTCGACTTCGTTGAGGGGCCGGTCACCAGCATCCATGTCGACGGTGAATCGGTCGACGCCAGTCCCGACTCTGGCCGAATCGGCCTGAAGGCCGGTGTGGCGAAGGCGCAGGCCCGCCAGGGTACTCCGGTTTACTTAGTCAAACCGGCAAGCCCGTCGCCCTGACAACCTGACGGGTTCGTGGGAGGGCTACGCTGAGTTCGTTAGTGGCACCGCCGCGGCATGACTGGCCCATTGACTGGCCCATGAGGCGCAAAAACCGCTCTAACAAGCCAACTCAGTACCCTTCCCACAGGCCTGCAAAGCCGTTTACACCGGTTCGATTCCGGTAGGCGCCTTGCCGAAACTCAAAGCGTCTCCCGAATATGGAAAACCGGTGCTTTAGATCTGCGCCTGCGCTGGCGGTCTTTTATCCGCTGATAGCCTCGTGGTAATGCCGAGAGCCGATTCCGTAGCTAACCGGCGTTGTCCGATCACCCTGTTTCGGGCGATCGTTGCTGCAGCACTCGCAGCGATCGCGATTGCGTCCTTGAGCACGCCGGGCGCTGCGAGCGCCTCGGTCCCGGACGCTTACTGTGGCGGCCCCACGGACAACGTGGTCGGCTCGGGTGGCTCGGGCGTGCGATTCGCCGAGACGTTCTCGCCGATCAACGGGGGCTACCTCACCGAGGTTCGGTTCTTCATACAGAAGGAGAGTGGCGGCGGCGCCGACTACCTGGTTCAGATTACCCCGGTCAATCCATCAAACCTCGCGCCGGTGGACCCGGTGGTGGTGCTGGCTCAGGCAACGATCCCCGCCAGCTCGGTGCCGGTCAACCCGACCTATCCGTACCTGAGCGAAGTGGCCGCCGACTTTTCCACTCCTCCCGCCGTGCTGGCGAGCAGTGAGTACGCGATCGTCGTCAAGCGGCCTGGAAATACCGGCGTCCTCGGCCTGGGGATCAAGACCAACAACTCCCCCGGCGGAGATCCATGCCCCGATGGCGCCTTCTACCACAGCGGGGACGATTCAAGCCCTTGGAGTGCGGCGGACACCCATCACGACGTGGTCTTTTCAACGTTCGTGACCGGAGCCTCGACGCCGCCTCCGCCTCCGCCGCGCGCCAGCCGGACCGGACGGCGCGCCGCCGCCCTCAAGAAGTGCAAGAAGAAGCACTCCCGCAAGGCCAAGAGGAAGTGTAGGAAGAGAGCTAATCGGCTACCGGTCTAGGGCGTGCCGAGGCGCACCTCTATGCGGCCGCGACAGCTGAAGGTCGTGCCTATTCCGACGACAGGAGGTTCGCGACCTGTAGAACTTCTACGTAGATGAACGACGACTGGCGCCTGCAGATCGACCTTCATGACGAGAAGCACGCCCGGCCGCTGGTCGAGCGGCTGGATGCCCGCGAGTTGGAGCATGATCTCAGTGATGCGTTTCACGATCGGGTCATCGTCAGTCGCGACGACAAGACGGTCTTTCTATATGCCGGTTCAAGGG
Source organism: uncultured Solirubrobacterales bacterium (assembly GCA_963702055.1). Lineage (GTDB taxonomy): Bacteria > Actinomycetota > Thermoleophilia > Solirubrobacterales > 70-9 > CAWINX01. The sequence continues at coordinate 459,766 of OY969702.1, forward strand.
AGCAGGCCGAGCAGGCCCGCGACCTCATCCAGACCCTCGCCGAGCAGCATGGTTGGGGGATCGACGACGAGCTCAAGCGCTGGCATCCGACCGCGGAAGAGTGGGAGAATCCCGACAAGCCGCTGCCGGAAAGCGATGCCGCCCAGGTCGCCGAGCACGAAGCCCTGATCGCGGCCGAGCGCAAGGAGGTCGCGGAGACCGGCGATCCCGAATTAGAGGTCCGGGTCGACTTGCCGTCGCGCGGCGACGCGGTTCGCTTCGCCAAGCAACTCCATGGTGAGGGGCTACCCGCCGTTCAGCGCTGGAAGTTCCTGCTTGTCGGCGCGACGGACGAGGACAGCGCCAAGCTGCTCGCCGAGAGGATTCGAAGCGAGGCTCCGAGCGGAAGCCAGGTCAACGTGGAGGGCACCTGGAAGCAGGCGTACGCTGAGCGCCCGCCCAATCCGTTCGCCATCTTTGGAGGCCTTGGCGGGTAGGGAGGGAGTCGACCAACGGAAAAGGGCCCCATACGGGGCCCTTTGGTTTCCGAAGGACGTGCCACCAGAGAAGGTGAGGTCGCTGGCTCGTCGGTCCTCAAGCTGTGAAGTTGTAGATAAATAAACACTCCGTGTGCTGGAAAGTTGCACCCGTTGCATCGGCTCTTGCAGAGAGGGACTTGAGCCGGCGCCGCCAGGCGTCACCGGGCTCGCCGTCTCGCTGGTAGATTCAGGTGTCCCGGGCGTTTAGCTCAGTTGGGAGAGCGCCAGCTCGACAAGCTGGAGGTCACTGGTTCGAGCCCAGTAACGCCCATCAAGTGATCGGCACCTACGTAGCCGTGCCGGCGGTGTGCGGCGCATCGCTGGCGATCGGCCAAGCGGCGATCGCGCTCTGCGGGGTTCGCCGCTGGTCCTGGCTGGCGCCGGCGGTCGGCCTGGCGCTGCTCGGCGCCGTCTGCTGGGCGACCGTGCGGTTGCCTGGGGGCGGGACGGTCTCGGCGGTCGCCGTCGCGGTTCTGACCGCCGCGGCCGTGCTCTTCCTCCGGGGACGGCTCGAGGGAGGGGGGGAGGCGTTGCGGGTCGGGCTTTCGGTTGGGCTGCTGGCTCTCGCCGCCGCCTCGCTGCCGTTCGTCGTCGAGGGCCACTTCGGCATCCTCGGCACCAGCTTCAACCCGGACATGTCTCAGCACCTGCTGGCGGCCGATCGGCTCGCCCACGGCGAGGGCTCTCAGCTCCTCCACCAGGGCTACCCGCTCGGCTCCCACGCAATCGTCGTCGCCCTCAATAAGGGCCTGAGAATCGGTCTCGTCCAGGGCTTCGGCGGCCTCGTCGTCGCGGTGGCGATCCTCGCCCCGCTAACCGCGCTCGCCGCCTTTGCCGATCGCAAGCCGATCCCCCGTACCGCGGCGGCCCTGGTCGTCGGCCTCGCCTACACGGTCGCCTCCTACTTCGCCCAGGGCGCCTTCAAGGAGACGATGCAGGCCCTCTTCGTTCTCGCTTTCGTCCTGGCTCTGCGAGAGGCCTCACGAAACCCCGCCTGGAGGAATCTACCGCTGCGCTTCGTCCCCGCGGCCCTGATCGCGGTCGGCAGTGTCTACGTCTACAGCTACCCGGGCCTGCTCTGGCTCGCCGCGGCGCTGGCGATCTGGATGGCGCTGGAGCGGGAGGCGCCGCTTCGTCCCATGCTCCTGGCGCTGCTCGTCTTCCTGGTCGGCGCTCTGCCTGAGCTCGGCCGGATGATCGACTTCCGTCACTTCGAGACCTTCGACCCCAACGGTCCCGGCCTCGGCAACCTCTTCGGCCAGGTGTCGCCGTTCGAGGCGCTGGGGATCTGGCCCTCCGGCGACTTCCGGCTGGCGCCGGGCGACGGAGCGGTTCCGGCCTTCGCCTACTTCGCGGGCGCCGCCTTCGCCGCGATCCTGCTCGTCTACGGGCTGGTCCTCTGCTGGCGCCGCCGTGAGACGGTGATCGTCTCGGGGCTGCTGGCGGTGATCGTCATGTACGGGCTCGCCCGTATCGCCGGTACCCCCTACACCGCCGCAAAGTCGATCGTGATCGCCGCGCCGGTGGTGGCGCTGGTCATCCTCCTGCCGCTGCTCAGCCGTCCCGTCGCGGCCCTCTATCTGCTGGCGGCCGGGGGTTGCTCGCTGCTGGCGCTCGCCAATGCGCCGGTCGGGCCGACCTCCTACTCGCCCGCCCTGACCGAGCTGCGCTCGACCGTCGGCGCGGGCCCCACCGTCATCCTCGCCTCCCGCGAGCTGCTGGACGATGAGCACGGCGCGCCCTACCTCACCTGGGAGCTGCGCGGCGGACGGGTCTGCGTCGCATCCGAGGACGCGGCGGGCGGCTCGCCGCCGCCCGGAGTGCGCTTCGTCATCTCGACGGGGCCGCGCGGCCGCCCGCCGTTCAGCGGCTTGGGCGTGCGTAGTGTCGCCGGCCCCTACGTCCTCTGGGAGCGCTCCGGCCCGGTCGCCTCCCACAGTCCCTGCCCGCTGATCGCCGTGCGCCAGGCGCGTCAGGGCTCGGCCCGCTGAGTCGGGCGTGACGGGGCGCCGTGGGTAGCATGGACCGCATCGAAGCCGCGACCGAGAAGATCACCGTGACGCTGCCCGACGGCAAGCCGCTGGAGCTGCCGGCGGGCGCCACCGGAGCCGCCGCCGCCGCGGCGATCGGGCCCGGCCTGGCCAAGGCGGCGCTGGCGATTCGCGTCGACAGCGAGCTGCGCGATCTCTCGGCGCCGCTCGTCGGGGACGAGGAGATCGCGATCGTCACCGACCGCGACCCCGAGGGGCTGGAGCTGATCCGCCACGACGCCGCCCACGTGATGGCGGAGGCGGTGCAGGAGCTCTACCCCGGGACCAAAGTGACGATCGGCCCGGCGATCGACTCCGGCTTCTACTACGACTTCGACTTCCCCGACGAGGTGAAGGTCACCGATGAGGACCTGGAGCGAATCGAGGCGGCGATGCGCCAGCACATCGCCGCCGACGAGGAGTTCTCCCGCCGCGACGTCCCCACCGCCGAGGCTGTCGAGATCTTCAAGGCGCAGGGCGAGGACTACAAGGTCGAGCTGATCGAGGACCTGGTTCGCGACGAGGGCGTCGAGACCGTCTCGCTCTACCGCAACGGCCCCTTCGAGGACCTCTGCCGCGGCCCTCACGGCCCCTCGACCGGGCGGATCAAGGCGATCAAACTCAGCTCGCTCGCCGGCGCCTACTGGCGCGGCGACGAGAGCCGCCAGATGCTGACCCGGATCTACGGCACCGCCTTCTTCTCGAAGAAGGACCTGGAGGCGCACCTGGAGCGGATCGAACAGGCGAAGGCGCGCGATCATCGCCGCCTCGGCCCCCAGCTCGGCCTCTTCATGCTGCGCGAGGAGGCGCCCGGGATGCCCTTCTGGCTGCCCAACGGGACGACCCTCCTGCACCTGATCGAGGACGAGGTCCAGGCCCAGCTGCGCAAGCGCGGTTACGAGGAGATCGCCACCCCGCAGGTGCTCGACGAGGAGCTCTGGCACCGCTCCGGGCACTGGGACAACTACCGCGACGACATGTTCTTCATGCAGGACGGCGAGCGCCGCTTCGCCCTGCGGCCGATGAACTGCCCTGGCGCCTGCCTCGTCTTCGGCGCCGAGCGCCACTCCTACCGCGAGCTGCCGCTGCGCCTCGCCGAATTCGGCCGCGTCACCCGCAACGAGCGCGAGGGCGTCCTGCACGGGCTGCTGCGGGTGCGCGCCTTCACCCAAGATGACGCCCACGTCTACTGCGCCGAGGAGCAGATCACCGACGAGGTCGCCGACATCTGCGAGGCGATCGACGAGCTCTACGCGCGCTTCGGCTTCGAAAACGTGCGGGTCGAGCTCTCGACCCGCCCGGAGAAGTCGATCGGCACCGACGAGCAGTGGGCGAAGGCCGAAGCGGCGCTGACCGAGGCGCTGGAGCGCCAGGGGCGCGAGTACCAGCTCAACCCCGGCGACGGCGCCTTCTACGGGCCGAAGATCGACTTCCACGTCACCGACGCGCTCGGCCGCTCCTGGCAGTGCGGGACCTGCCAGCTCGACTTCTTCATGCCGGAGCGCTTCGACCTCTCCTACACCGGCGCCGATGACGCCCCCCACCGGCCGGTGATGATCCACCGCGCCCTGCTCGGCTCGATGGAGCGCTTCGCCGGGATCCTGATCGAGCACTACGCCGGCCGCTTCCCGGTCTGGCTGGCGCCGGTCCAGGCGATCGTCCTGCCGGTCGCCGACCGTCACAACGACTACGCTGCCCGGGTCGCCGAGGAGCTGGCGGCGGCCGGGGTGCGGGTCACGGTCGACACCCGCTCGGAGTCGGTCGGCAAGAAGATCCGCGCCGCCGAGCTGGGCCGCTATCCCTACATGCTCGTGGTCGGCGATCGCGAGGAATCCGACGGCGCCGTCGCCGCTCGCTCGCACGAGGAGGGCGAGCTGGGGGCGATGCCGATCGGCGACTTCGCCGCCCGGGTGGCACGCGAGAGCGAGCGCAGTCCACTTTGACCTCTATACTCCCGCCCACTTGATCGCAGGCACGCCAAACACCCCGCGCTTCCGCTGAGCGCCCCGTGCCCATCTTCCGAACTCTCGCCCGCTTGAAGCTCCACCTCTCCCTTATCTAGTGCCGGTCCCGCGTAGGTTCGATCGGCGCCCACCAGAGCGCGACACGACTCGGATCAACGAGCGGATCCGAGTGCCCCAAGTGCGCCTGATCGGCGCCGAGGGGGAGCAGCTCGGCATTCTCGACACCGCGGATGCGATGAAACGCGCCCAGGACGCCGACCTCGACCTGGTCGAGGTCGCCCCCAACTCGAAGCCGCCGGTCACCCGCCTGCTCGACTACTCGAAGTACAAGTACGAGCAGGAGCAGAAGCAAAAGCAGGCGCGCAAGCACCAGCAGCAGGTCAATATCCGCGAGATCAAGCTGCGGCCGAAGATCGCCTCGCACGACTACGAGACCAAGAAGGGCCACGTCGAGCGCTTCCTCCGCCACCAGGACAAGGTCAAGGTGACGATCATGTTCCGCGGGCGGGAGCAGGCGCACCCGGAGCGGGGCCGCGCGCTGTTGCAGAAGCTCTTCGAGGATCTCGACGGGCTGGCCGTGATCGAGTCCGAGCCGCTCCAGGAGGGTCGCAACATGAGCATGTTGCTGGCCCCCGGCAAAGAGGCGGCGAAATCGGCGGAAGACGCTACGCCGGCTGAGGAATCGCCGGCCGACGACGCGGCCGCCGAGGCCTAGAGCTTCTCCACCACGTCGGCAATTCGCTCCGACGCCTTGCCGTCCCAGAGCGGGGGAGGGGGCGGTCGCTCCGGCCAGCGCTCGGCCAGCGCTGCGGGGATGCCGGCGATCGTCGCCGGGTCGAGGCCGAGCAGCGTGTTGGTCCCGGCGCGGATCGTCACCGGCCGCTCGGTGTTGTCGCGCAGGGTGAAGCAGGGAACGCCAAGGTAGGTCGTCTCCTCCTGGATGCCGCCGGAGTCGGTGAGGACCGCGCCGGCGTCGGCGAGGAGGGAAAGGAAGTCGAGGTAGCCGAGCGGCTCGCTGAGCAGCAGGCCGGGGTGGTCGGAGTCGACCGCCTCCATCATCTTGCGGGTGCGGGGGTGGACCGGAAAGACGACCGGCATCTCGCGGGCCAGCTCGGCGAGGCGGCGGACGGTCTCCGGCAGCAGCGGCCCGTCGACAAGAGCGGGGCGGTGCAGGGTGACCAGTGCGAAGGCGCCCGGCTCGAGCCCAAGCCGCGTCGCGCTCCCGGCGGCGCGGAAGCGGTCCTCGAGGGCGACGAGGGTGTCGATCATCGTGTTGCCGACGAAGTGCATGCGCTCCTCGGCGATGCCCTCGGCGCGGAGGTTCTCGACCGCTTCGTCGGAGTGCAGGAAGAGGTGCTCGGAGACCTCGTCGGCGACGATTCGGTTGACCTCCTCCGGCATCGTCCGGTCGAAGCTGCGCAGGCCCGACTCGATGTGGGCGACCGGGATCCCCATCTTCACCGCGGTCAGCGCCGCCGCCAGAGTCGAGTTGACGTCGCCGGGGACCATCACCAGGTCGGGCGCCTCGTCGACCAGTACCGGCTCCAGTCGCTCCATCGCCCGCGCGGTCTGCTGCACGTGCGTTCCGGAACCGACCTCGAGCATGTGGTCGGGCGCCGGCACCCCCAGCTCCTCGAAGAAGACCTCCGACATCAGCTTGTCGTAGTGCTGGCCGGTGTGGACGATCGTGTGGGAGGCATCGGGCAGCCGTCGCCGCAGCGCCGAGATCACCGGCGCCGTCTTGACGAAATTCGGCCGGGTCCCGACCACGTAGACGATCCGCATCGCGCCAGCGTATCCGCGGATACCGATGGGGGAGGCCGTTGCCGTTAGAGCTCGGAGATGGTGTAGCGGTACTTTCCGGAGGGGCTCGGTGGAATCTCGTCGACCACCTCGAAGGTCACCTTGCATCCCTGGCCCATCGCCGCGCGCGCTCCCGCAACGATTTCGTCGAGCTCGGCCCGGCTGGGGTCCCTGAGGGTTACGAGCCGAAAGACGACGGCTCCGGGCTCGCGTTGCACCACCTGGAACCGTTCGACGAAGTCTTTGAAGAACATCAGCTGCGTGAACCAACCCCCGTCGACCGCGGCGCCGTCGACGGCCCTGAAGACGTCGACGCTTCGGCCCAGTACACGCTCGATGCGCTGTCCCGTGCGTCCGCACTCGCAAGGTGGCTCGTCGGCGGGCATCATCCGGGCGCGGTCACCGATCTCGTAGCGAATCAACGGCATCGCGAAGTTCGCCAGGGAGGTGACGACTACCCGCCCATCGGTGCCAGGAGGCACCGGCTCCCCGGCGTCGTCGACGATCTCGACCCAGTTGTTCCAGGGCAGTACATGGAGTCCTCGGTGACATGCGCACTCGCCGGCGATGTCCCCCACCTCTCGGGAGCCGTACCGATCGAAGGCGCGGCAGCCGAAGACGCGCTCGATGCGCTCTCGCATCGGAGGATGGAGTGTTCCGGCCGACGAGATGATTGCGCCGGGGCTGGCGATCGCGATTTCCTCGCGCTCCGCGAACGACGCAAGCTCGTCGATCGACTGTACGTAGGCGACGATCAGCTTCGGTGGTTGGCGGTTCAAGTCCTCAATCAGATTCTTCATCGCCTCGCGCTCCATCCGGTAAGCGTTGAAGAAGCGCCGACCCATAAGGCGATTGGCGAGGCTCGAACGAAGTCCGACGCTGCCCTGTTCGATGTCGCGTTCGGACCCCCAGACGAATAGCTCAGGCTCGCCGAACTTCCTCCCGGTCCAGGTCGAGTAGAGCAGTTGGGCGGCATTGACCCGGTCCTGGTAGTCGGCGTCCTGAGTCAGTCGGACCGGCTCCCCGGTGGACCCGCCGGAGGTCTGATCGTGCGTGCGCCTGCTGGCCAGATCGCTTGAATGAAGGTCGTCGAAGCGACTCCTGATTGTGTCCTTGGTCAGCAACGGCAGAGTTTGGAGCGCGGCAAAGGGGTCGCGCTCGACCAGCTCGCGCCGATCGGCAAGCTGCTCGGCGTAGTACGGAACCTTCGAGCCGGCATGGAGAAGCAGCCGGCGCAATGCGCCCGGAATGCCGTCAGTCGCCGTTCGCGATCGGTCGGAGACCTCGAAGTTTCGGTAGGTACTGCCCAGGGCTCGACCCCTGAGGCGGAAGTATCCGAAGTAGATGTCCTGGCGCAGCCGCGACAAGGCTGCCTGCAAGGTGAGTGGGGGCATCGCCGTCAGCCTTGAAGGGCCGGTCGATCGGCGCCTGCGCGTTGGACGCTCGCCTTCGCCATGGCTAAGACTGCGGGACAGAGCCCGAGTAATAGCCACAGTTGCTTGCTGTTTTCATCGGAGCCAAACACGTTTGCCGCAAGAGTGCCGACCAGGGCGGCCACCAGTGCGGTCGACAAGAGCTCCATGCGCGCGTCTCCCAGGGCTGAGAATTTGCGTATCGCCCGGGCGCCGCAGGCGAGGGAGAAGAAGTTGACGCTGGCGAAGAGCACGAAGCCAATCAAGCCGAGCTGCGAGAAGACGGAGAGATAGGTGTTGTGCGCCGGCTGCGGGGTGTTGGCGATCAGGTCCGATCTGGGCAGCGCGCCCGGCTGTAGCAGGTAGTGGACCGAGGAGATTTCGAAGTTGCCTGCGCCGACGCCGTTTATCGGGTGGGCCTTGACCATGCGAAGTCCGACGGCCCAAAGATCGACTCGGCCCGACCCGTCGCCGGCGTGGGAAATTCGATCTCGAGCGGATGGCGGAGCCACGGCGAGGAAATAGAAGGCGACGATGATCGCCACCACGCCGCCCGCAACGGCAAGGCGGCGGCGATATTTGAGGCCGAAGACGATTGCCCCAAGCATCATGAATGCCAGCGAGATCAGCCCTGCGCGTGAGACGGTGAGGAAGAGCGAAAGCAGACAGATCCCCGCCGCGCCGACAGCCAACATCCGAAGGGAGGGGGTCTTGACTGCGGCGATTAAGCCGCCGCAGAGAGCCAGGCCGGCGACCAGCGCCACCGCGAGGGTGTTCGGGTTCCCGATCGTCCCGCTGAGGCGTGCGGCCAGCTCGGGGTCGCTGGGTGGGTTGAGCAATCCGTAGAGGGCCGAGACCGTCGCGCCGATCACGAACGCAGCCATTACCCACTCGAGTTGGCGCCGTTCACGCACCGCGGTGAAGATGATCAAGAGGAGGATTGCGTTCAAAGCGACCTGGACCACGGCAATGAGCGCCTTGTTGCCGCTCTCGGCCCAGAGGATGCTCGTGGTGGTCCAGGCGACGAGGAGGATCAGGATGTAGGTCATCGTCGGATGGGCCGTGAAGAAGGCCTCGTCCGAATCTCGCTTGGCTGCGAGCCTGGCAATCCACGAGATGACCAACCAGAGGCCGGCCAGCTTCACCATGCTGACCGCGGGACCGGCCAGGTTTGGAATCTGGGCGAAGAAGGTCAGGAAGACGAAGACCGCGAGGCCGGCGGCGAGGTCTGCCAGGGCCAGGAAGACGAAGCCGACACCGAACGCAGCACCGATCGCCAGTGCCGGTTTCATCCCCGCGAGAACCCCCAACGGCAGGGCAATCATCGCGACGGCACTCGCGAACATCAGATCGAACGGGCGGAGCCGAGTCGCCATCCGGAGGATTATCCCACCGGCCTCTGACGCCGAGTTGATTGAATCCCGCCGCGAGTGTCCGACCGGGTGAACAAGCCGAGCGAATTGAGGAGCGCCGACGGTCAGATCCGTAACGCGGCGCCGTCGATCCCCGTCTTCGACCTGAGGATGGAAGAAGAGGATCTCGACGCCGTCGAGGATGCGCTGAGGTCGGGCTGGTGGACGATGGGCCCGCGCGTCGAGGCCTTTGAGCAGAGATTCGCCGAACACCTGGGTTGCAAGCACGTGATCGCGACTTCGAGCTGCACGACGGCGCTCCATCTGGCATTACTGGGCGCCGATATCGGCCCGGGCGACGAGGTGATCGTTCCGTCCTTCACCTTCGTCGCGACCGTTGCTGTGGTCATGCAAGCGGGGGCGACGCCGATCTTCGCCGACATCGGGGGCCAGCACGATCTCTGCATCGACCCCGAGCACGTGGAGTCCCTGGTGGGCCCTCGCACGAAGGCGATCATCCCGGTCCACTACGGCGGCTATGCCGCATCGCCGCAGTTCTTCCGTTCCCTGTGCGATCAACACGGCCTGGCTCTGATCGAAGATTGCGCTCACGCGCCGTTCTCCACCTCCGACGGCCGCAGCCTGGGAACGATCGGGTTGGCCGGCGCCTTCAGCTTCTTTCCCAACAAGGTTCTGGGGATTGGAGAAGGAGGCGCCCTCAGTACCGACGACGACGAGGTCGCCCGCACGGCCCGCCTGCTTCGTTCGCAGGGGATGACCGCCGGCACAATGGATCGGCACACGGGGAAGGCGACCGGCTACGACGTGATTGCGCTCGGCTTCAACTACCGGATGGATGAGATGCGCGGCGCCCTCCTCGCATCGCGTTTTGCCAGGTTGCCGGAGCAGATCGCACGACGGCGCGAGCTGACCCGGATGTATCGGACGCGCCTAGTCGATGTCGACGGCGTTTCAGTGCCGTTTGGAGATGGCCAGATCGACACCTCGTCGGCCTACTCGATGAGCGTTGTTCTCGATAGACCCGAGCATCGCGATCGAGTGCGCACCGACCTGCACCAGCGCGGGGTGCAGACCACGACCATGTACACGGGCGTGCATGAGTTCAGCGCGTATCGCGAGCGATTCCCGGACGTATCGCTGCCGCGAACCGAGCTGGCCTCACGGACCCAGTTCAACCTTCCGCTCTTCCCACACCTGACGGAGTTGGAGCTCGATCGCGTTGTGGAGACCCTCAAGGATGTGATCGAATGAACTGGCAGGTTCCCCTGGTCGAGATCGAGGTAACCGACGAAGACGTCGCCGCTGTGCGCGATTGCCTGCGGTCGGGGTGGCTGACCATGGGCCCGCGTACAGCGGCATTCGAGACGGCGATGGCCGAGCGCGTGGGCACGAAACACGCCGTCGCCTGCTCCAGCGGGACGGCGGCCCTCCACCTGGCATGCAAGGCCGCTGGGATAGGGCCGGGAGACGAGGTGATCGTGCCGTCGACCACCTTTGTCGCAACCGCGCACGCGCCGCGATATTGCGGCGCGGACGTAGTCTTTGCCGACATCGGCAGCCGGGAGGCTCCAAGCCTTGACATCGAGGCGGTGGAGCGGCTGATCGGACCTCGGACAAAAGCCGTGATCGCTGTGCACATGTGGGGATACCCGGCGCCTGTCGAGCGACTGCGGGCGATCTGCAAACAGCAGGGCGTGGCGCTGATCGAAGACTGCGCCGAGGCAATCGGAGCGGTGACGCCGGAGGGCCGGCAGGCTGGGTCCGTCGGGTCCCTTGGCTGCTTCAGCTTTTTCTCGAAAAAGCAGCTCGCGGTTGGCGAGGGGGGGATAGTGACGACCGACGACGACGATCTGGCCGCCACTGTGCGTTCGCTGCGATCGCACGCGATGACGTCGGTGACGTGGGAGCGACATCGCGGCCATGGCCTCGGCTACGACGTCACTGACGTCGGCTTCAACTACCGAATGGACGAGCCGCGAGCGGCTCTCGCCCTGAGTCGCATCGGCCGCCTCGATGCGGACATCGAGTCGAGGCGACGGGTGGCGCGGAGCTATCGCGAACGATTGGCGGACGTTGACGGCGTCGAGGTTCCATTCACATTCGACGAGGCGAGCCGGGGGAGCCATTTCGCCTTCCCGGTCTTGGTGGCGGATAGCGAGAAGCGCGACGAGCTTCGCGCAGCCCTTCAGGCTCGCGGCGTGCAAACCACTTGGTACCCGGCGGTGCACTCCCTTACCGAGTACGCGGGGGCCGCGACCAATGCGGAGTTGCCGGTCGCCACAGAAGTCGCGGCCTGCCACCTGACCCTCCCAATCCACTCACTCCTCGGGGATGAGCAGGTCGCTTTCGTGGTCGAGCAGCTCGACGAAGCGCTTGGGCAGCCTACGTAGAGTCGGTCGAGCGCTTGAGCGCGTAGACCCACTTGGCCGGAGTGTCGGGACGACTCCAGGCTTTGTAGCCGAGCTTCTCCAGGTCGGCGATCACCTGTGGCACGGGATATCCGAAGTCGGGGTGGGCCTCGATGCAGAGAGAGCGAACGCGATCCTTCCAAGCGCCTCCAGCCCTGAGCACGCGCGGCTCGGTGCCCTCGATCGTCATGTGCATGTAGTCGATCGGGCCCTCCGGCATGTGCCGGGCAAGTAGAGAGTCGATCGAGAGGGCGGAGATCGATTGCCTGTCGGCGGGGTCGCCCTCTTCGCGGACCCTCACTTTGAACCCGTGCTCGCCGAAGACTGTGGCTCGGTCGACGACCAGTTCTGCGTCCTGGTCCCAAATGCCCGTTTCGATCAGCTTGCAGCGGTCGCCGAATCGAGCGACGTTGCGACGGGCGATTTCGGCATTGCCCGGGTCGGGCTCAACGCCCAGCAGGGTTGCCGAGGGAAACTGAACCGCCAGTGCTGTCAGGGCGGCTCCCATGTTCGATCCAAGCTCGCAGATCTGCTTGATTTCCCCGCGGTCGAGTTCCGGAGGGGGGAGGTAGAGGGCGGCCGCGTAGTAGTAGCTCGCATTGCGCAAATCGCTTGTGCCGGGTCTGACCTGCAATTCCTGACCGTTCAGCGCTCTCATCGGCACCCCGATTGCCTCAGAGCGTTTACCTGGAAGGCGGCCGGCTGCGAGCACCCGGAGAACTCGCAGGGCACCCCGTGCACCCGCGGAGACGCTCAGCTGGAGACGAAGGTTGTGCGCGTATTCCCGCGCAGTGGCAGCTGCCCTAGTGGCTCGGTTTTGCGGCGTTGTCGTCGGCATCCAGGCGAGAGACTAGTTGCGCGCGCTTCGAAGCTCGTGGATGGCGGTCGCATGAGTCTGCTTCAATAACGCACCCGATGCCCAAGATGAAGACTCACTCCGGCGCCAAGAAGCGCTTTCGTAAGACCGCCACGGGCAAGCTGCGTGGGCGGCGCGCCTACTCGAGCCACATCCTCGAGAAAAAGTCGCCGAAGCGGAAGCGGCGGATGGCACGGCCGGTTGAGATCGCTCCGTCTGACGCGAAGACGGTGCGGACGCTGCTCGGAGGTGGGAAGTGAGTCGGGTCAAGCGGTCTGTGCACGCGCGCAAGAAGCGCCGCAAGGTGCTGAAGGAGGCGAAAGGCTATTTCGGCCGCAAGAACTCCTCCTATCGCTTCGCCAAAGAGCAGGTGCAGCGGTCCGGGATGTACGCCTACCGGGACCGGCGCAACCGCAAGCGCGAGTTCCGCCGGCTCTGGATCACCCGGATCAACGCCGCCGCGCGGCTCGAGGGCATGAGCTACTCGGAGTTGATCCACGGCTTGGGCGCCGCCGGCGTCGAGGTCAACCGCAAGATGCTCGCCGACATCGCGGTCAACGACCGCGATGCGTTCCGCCGATTTGTGGAGCTAGCCCGGGAGGGTGCGGCCGCCTAAGCCGCATCGCGACACCTCACTTTCCCGGGCGGGCCGTTTATACGGCCCGCTTTTTCGTTCCAGGAGAAGAAACCCCCGACAAGAAGACAACACGGATGATCGCCAGTCCCCAAAACGAGAAGCTCAAACTTGTCCGCAAGCTGTGGGATCGCAAGCACCGCGAGCGCGAGGGTTTGTTCGTGACCGAGGGCGAGGACCTGGTCGCGGCCGGGCTCGCCGCGGGCGCCGAGCCGCGCTTCGTGCTGGTCACAGCCGGCAGCGGGCTGGAGGGCGAGGAGGTTGACCCCGACCTGCTCGGCGAGTTCTCCTCGCTGGGCTCGGGCACCCGGGCGATCGCCGTCTGGCCGCGGCGCTGGGCCGAGCCGGGCGCCTCCCCCTGTGTCTACCTGCGCGGCGTCGGCGACCCCGGCAACGTCGGCGCGATCGTCCGCACCGCGCACGCGCTGCTCGGGGGGATGGTCGTGCTCGGACCCGAATGCGCCGACCCCTTCTCGCCGAAGGCGGTGCGGGCCAGCATGGGATCGATCTTCGGCCAGGCCATCGCGCGGTCCGATTTGGCGGCGACGCCGGCGCCCCGTGCCGCGCTGGTCGCCCACGGCGGCGAGGGCCTCGACGCGCTTGACTCGGTCGCGACCCTCTGTCTCGGCGCCGAGCGGGAGGGGCTTCCGGCCGACGTCCTCGCCGAGTGCGCTGTCGAGGTGACGATCCCGCTGCGGGCCGGCGGCGCCGAGTCGCTCAACGTGGCGGCGGCTGCTGCAATCGCCGGTGAGCGGATATCGTCGCGCGCCAGGTTGGAGGCCGAGTCAAATGCTTGAGCGGATCGAGGAAATACGGAACGAGGCGGCCTCAGCCATCGACGCCGCGACCGACACTGCCGAGCTCGAGGAGCTGCGGGTCCGCTACCTCGGTCGTAAATCTGAGCTGACCACGATCCTGCGCGGCATCGCGGAGCTGCCCGAGGATCAGCGGGGACCCGTCGGCGGCGGCGCCAACAAGGCGAGGAAGGCGCTTGGGGAGCGGCTCGAGGCCCGCGCCACCGAGCTCGACGCCACCGAGCTCGAGGCCAAGCTGGCAGAGGACCGGATCGATGTCACCCTGCCGGGCGCGCCGCCGCGGCCGGTCGGCCACACCCACCTGATCACCCGCACGACGCGGCAGATCGAGGACGTCATGGTCGGCCTCGGCTACCGGGTGATGGAGGGACCCGAGGTCGAGGACGACTACTACAACTTCACGGCGCTGAACCACCCGCCCGGCCACCCGGCGCGGATGCTCCAGGACACCTTCTACGTACAGTCGCACCCCGACCTGCTGCTGCGCACCCACACCTCGCCGGTGCAGATCCGCTCGATGGAGGCTCAGTCGCCGCCGATCTTCATGATCGCGCCGGGCAAGGTCTACCGCCGCGACTCCGACGCCACCCACAGCCCGATGTTCCACCAGGTCGAGGGTCTTGCCGTGGGGGAGGGGATCACCCTCGCCGATCTGCAGGGGACGCTGCGGGAGATGCTGCGGGCGATCTTCGGCGAGGGACGCGAGACGCGGATGCGGCCCCATTTCTTCCCCTTCACCGAGCCGAGCGTCGAGTTCGACGTCTCCTGCTTTCAGTGCGAGGGGACGGGCGCGCTGGCCGACGGCGCCCGCTGCAACCTCTGCAAGGGGATCGGCTGGATCGAGGTCGGCGGCGCCGGGATGGTCGACCCCAACGTGCTCGGCTTCGTCGAGTCCTCCGGCTATGACGCCGAGAAGGTCCAGGGCTTCGCCTTCGGGATGGGGGTCGAGCGGATCGCGATGCTGCGCCACGGCGTGCCGGACCTGCGCCGCTTCTTCGACAACGACGTGCGGGTCCTGGGGCAGTTCTCATGAGGGTCCCCTACTCATGGCTGCGCGAGTACTGCGATCCCGGCGTCGGGCCGGAAGAGCTGGCGGAGCGGTTGGCGATGACCGGCACCGAGGTCGAGCGGGTCGGCACGGTCGGCCCGCCCTCGGCGGAGGGCTTCGTCGTCGGCAAGGTGCTGGCGGCCGAGCCGCACCCCGACGCCGACCGGCTCAGTGTCTGCACCGTCGACACCGGTGACGGCGAGCGGACGATCGTCTGCGGGGCGCCGAACGTCGCCGCCGGCCAGACGGTGCCGGTGGCGCTGCCGGGGGCGACGATGCCCGGTGGCCAGGTGCTGGGCAAGGCGAAGCTGCGCGGGGTCGAGTCCGACGGGATGATCCTCTCCGCCACCGAGCTGGAGGTTGGCGAAGACGCCGCCGGCATCCTCGTCCTCGACGATGGAAGTCAACCTGGCACGCCGCTTTCGGAGGTGCTGCCGCTGGCCGAGCCGGTCCTCGAGCTTGAGGTGACGCCGAACCGGGTCGACTGCTTTGGCGTCTACGGCGTGGCGCGCGAGGTGCACGCAATCTCGGCGGCTCCGCTTGGCCCCGAGCCATGGGTCGAGGACGCGCCCGCGGAGGGGGAGGGCGAGGTCGCCGACCACGTCTCGGTCGCGGTCGAGGTGCCCGAGCTCTGTCCGCGCTTCACCGCCAGGGTCTTCACCGACGTCACGATCGCCCCCTCGCCGGCCTGGCTGCAGGCGCGGCTGACCGCGGCCGGGCAGCGGCCGATCAACAACGTCGTCGACATCACCAACTACACGATGCTGCTGACCACGCAGCCGCTGCACGCCTTCGACCTCGACAAGGTTCCCGACGGGGCGCTGAGCGTCCGCGCCGCGGCCGAGGGGGAGAAGATGACCACCCTCGACGGCGTCGAGCGCATCCTTGACGCGGAGACGGTCCTGGTCTGCGACAACGACGGTCCCTCGGGGATCGCCGGGATCATGGGCGGCCAGGTCTCCGAGGTCTCCGAGGGGACGACGCGCGTCCTGCTCGAGGTCGCCAACTGGAACGGCACCAACATCCTCCGCACCTCGCGCCTGCTCGGCCTGCGCTCGGAGGCCTCTTCGCGGTTCGAGAAGCAGTTGCACCCGGAGCTCTGCCTGCGGGCGCAGCGGATCGCCTCGAGGCTGATGGTCGAGCTGTGCGGGGCGAAGCTGGTGCCCGGCACGATCGACGTTGCCGCCGACGCGGCCGCGCCGACGCAACTCGTCCTCCGGGGCGAGCGGGTCGAGGGCCTGCTCGGCATGCCGATCGACCAGGCCGACCAGGTCGCTTACCTGCAACGGCTCGGCTTTGGCGTCGAGGTCGACGGCGCCGACCTTCAGGTCACGGTGCCGCCCGACCGTCACTTCGACGTCACCCGCGAGGTCGACCTGATCGAGGAGGTCGCCCGGGTCCACGGCCTCGACGAGCACCTGCCGACGACGCTGCCCTCCGGCGCCGGCCAGGTCGGCGGCCTGACCCGGGAGCAGCGCCTGCGCCGCCGCGCCGAGGACACGTTGCGCGACCTCGGCTTCGATGAGATCGTCGGCTGGAGCTTCACCGACCCCGATCAGGTGGGGAGGCTGCGGGTCCCCGCGGAGGACCCGCGGGCCGAGGCGATCGTCATCTCCAACCCCCTTTCCGAGGAGCAGTCGGTGATGCGGACGACGCTGCTCGGCTCGCTGCTCGACGTCGCCGCCCGCAACCTGGCGCGCGACGCCGACCGGGTCGCCCTCTTCGAGTCCGGCCGGGTCTACCGCAAGCCGGGCGAGGAGCCCCACCAGCTCGGTTGCCTCGCGGTCGGGCCGCTCGCCGCCGCCTCGTGGCGGGGCGGGGGAGAGCCCGTCGACTTCTTCGCCGTGAAGGCGGTGCTCGAGGCGCTGGCCGGACAGCTCGGAGTCGAGCTCGCCTTCGAGGCGGCTCCAGAGCCGTTCCTGCATCCCGGCCGCTCCGCTCGCGTCTTGGCGGGCGAAAACGTTGCCGGCTGGCTCGGCGAGGTCCACCCGCTCGTCTGCCGGCAGTGGGACGTGCTCGCCGCGGTCGCCTTCGAGGTCGAGCTGGCGACGCTGGTCGCTGCCGCCGCGGCCGGCGAGGAGGCCTACGAGGACGTGACGACCTTCCCCGCCGCCTACCAGGACCTCGCCGTGGTCGTGCCCGACGACGTCGATGCCGCGACGGTGCGCGCGACCGTTCTGGCCGGCGGCGGCGAGTTGCTGCGCGCCGCCGATGTCTTCGACCTCTACGCCGGCGAGCAACTCGGCGAGGGTCAAAAGAGCCTCGCCTTGAGGCTCGAGTTCCGCGCTGCCGACCGCACTCTCACCGACGAGGAGGTGGTCGGCCGGCGCGAGTCGATCGAGGTCGAGCTGAAGAAGATCGGAGGATCGCTGCGTGGCTGAGCGGGCGAAACAACCACTCGACGGCGACCCCGCGGCGCGGGTGCTGATTGCCGGCGCCTCGGGGTTCACGGGGGCGCTCGCCGCCCAGATCGTCTGGCGCCATCCAAGGTTCGAGCTGGTGGGGATTACCTCCCGCAGCGATGCCGGCACGCGGCTCGACCGCCTCTACCCGCGCTACCGGGTGCCGCTGGAGCTGACCGAGCTTGACCTCGACGAGATCGAGGGGGTGGATGCGGCGATCGTCGCCTATCCGCACGGTGCTTCGGCGCCGGCTGTCGCCGCGCTGCGCGGCCTCGGGGCGCTGGTCGTCGACCTCTCCGCCGACTTCCGCCTGCGCGACCTGCCCACCTACGAGCGCTGGTACGGCGAGCACGGCGCGCCCGAGCTGCTGGAGGGCGCCGTCTACGGGCTGACCGAGCTGTATCGCGACGAGCTGCGCGAGGCCGAGCTGGTCGCGACCCCGGGCTGTTATCCGACGGCGAGCGTGCTGGCGCTCGCTCCGCTGGCCGAAAAGGGGCTGCTGGCCGATGTCGTGATCGACGCCAAGCAGGGCGTCTCCGGCGCCGGGCGGGGCGGGGGGGACGCGATGCACTACGTCGCGATGGACGAGAACGCCTTCGCCTATAAGACCGAGGGCCACCGGCACAGGCCCGAAATCGAGCAGGAGCTGGCGGCGCTCGGCAGCCCCGTTCCGGTCACCTTTGTCCCGCATCTGCTGCCGCTCGACCAGGGCGAGCTGACCAGCTGCTACGCGCAGACGACCGAGGCGCTCACCAAGGAGGAGGTCCAGGCCCTCTACGTGGAGCGCTACGCAGAGGAGCCATTCGTCCACGTGGTCGACGGCCCGCCTGGGCTGCGCGATGTCCGCGACACCAATGAGTGTCACGTCTACGTGACGGTGGAGGAGCGTGGGCGGGTGATGGCCTTCTCGGCGATCGACAACCTCTGGAAGGGCGCCTCCGGGCAGGGGGTCCAAAACCTCAACCTGATGCTCGGCCTCGACGAGACCATGGGGCTGAGGTGAGCGGCGGGTTCTTCAGGTCGCGCTGGGTCGATGCTCCCGCCGGGGTCGAGGAGCTCGACTCGGCGCAGCTCGCCCCCGGCTTCCGGGCCGGCGCCGCGCATTGCGGCCTCAAGGGGGGCGGCAAGACAGACGTCGGGATCCTCGTCTGCGACGCCGACTGGGTCAGCTCCTCGATCTTGCTGACCCGCAACGCCTCCGCGGCGGCTCCGGTGCGGGTCTGTCGGGAGCGCTGCGACCGCGGTGGGATTCGCGCCGCCGTGGTCAACTCCGGCAACGCCAACGCGGAGACCGGCGAGAACGGCTTCGCCGACGCCCTGGCGATGTGCAAAACGGCCTCGCGGTTCCTCGGCGTGCCCCCCGAGGCGGTCGCGGTTGCCGAGACCGGGACGATCGGGGTGCCGCTGCCGATCGACGCGGTCCTCTACGGGATCGGCGAGGCGGCCAAGAGCCCCTTGCCGACCGGTGCCGCCGTCTTCTCCGAGGCGATCATGACCACCGACCGCTGGCCGAAGCGCTGCACGCTGCGGATGGATGGAGTCACCCTCTCCGCGCAGGCGAAGGGCGGCGGGATGATCCAGCCGAACATGGCGACGATGCTCTGCTTCGTGCAGACCGACGCCGTGGTCAAAGATCCCGATGCGGCGCTGCGGGCGGCGAGCGACGTCTCCTTCGAGCGGATCACCGTCGACGGGCAGATGAGCACCAACGACACGGTCCTCCTACAGGCGACCGGCGCGTCCGGGAAGCCCCTGCCCGAAGGTCTGCTGGAAGCGGTCCTCCAGCAGCTCGCGATCGAGATGGTCGCCGACGGCGAAGGGGCCACGAGGGTCGCGCGGGTGCGGGTCAATGGCGCCGCCAGCCCGGAAGAGGCCGAGCGGGTGGCGCGGGCGATCGCTAACTCGCCCCTGGTCAAGACGGCACTCTTCGGCCGCGATCCCAACTGGGGCCGGATCGCTCAGGCGGCCGGGATGGCGCTGGCCGGCGAGGACCTGGCGGAGATCGGCGCCGGCTCGATCGACGCGACCGAGCTGGGTCAGGACACCGCCGAGGCCGAGATCGGGATCCGGCTGGGACGCGGCGACCACGGCACCCACGTCTGGTTCTCGGACCTCGGTTACGAGTACGTTCGGATCAACGCCGAGTACACCACCTAGGAGCCCATGAACAGCAACGTCGACACCCTGCTCGAAGCCCTTCCCTACATCAGGGAGTTCCACGGGCGCACCGTCGTGATCAAGTACGGCGGCGCGGCGATGCGCGAGGAGGAGCTACGCGAGGCCTTCGCCACCGATGTCGTCCTGCTCAAGTACGTCGGCCTGAACCCAGTCGTCGTCCACGGCGGCGGGCCCGAGATCACCCGGTATATGGAGCGGATGGGGCTCGAGGTGAAGTTCCACGAGGGCCTGCGCGTCTCCGACGAGGAGACGGTCGAGGTGGCGCGGATGGTCCTGCTCGGCAAGCTCAACTCCGACATCGTGCAGCGGCTCAACCGCCACGGCCAGCCGGCGGTCGGCCTCTCCGGGCAGGACGGCTCCCTGTTCGAGGTCGCCCCGGTTCCCAACGCGGAGCAGGTCGGCTTCGTCGGCTCGATCGAGCGGGTCGACGTTGACGTCATCAACCACATCGCCGCCGACTACATCCCGGTGATCGCCTCTTCGGCCTCCGACCGCGACGGGCATCCTTACAACGTCAACGCCGACGAGGCGGCCGGCAAGGTTGCCGCAGCCCTAGGCGCCTACAAGGCGGTATTCCTCACCGACGTCGAGGGTTGGCTTGCCGACCCGGGCGACGAGGGCTCGCTGGTCAGCCGTGCCACGGTCGCCGAGGTCGAGGCGAAGTTGGCCGAGATCGACGGCGGCATGAGGCCGAAGCTCCAGGCCTGCGTCGACGCGATTCAGGGCGGCGCCCAGTCGGCTCACATCATCGACGGGCGCAAGCCGCACAGCCTGCTGCTGGAGCTCTTCACCGACGCCGGCATCGGCACGATGGTGACCTCATGAACCTGACCGAAGTCCAGGCGCTCGAGGAGCGCTACCTGATGCGCACCTACCGCCGCGCGCCGGTCGAGTTCGTGCGCGGCGAGGGGGCGCGCCTCTGGGACTCCGAGGGCAGGGAGTACCTCGACTTCCTGGCGGGGATCTCGGTCTGCTCGGTCGGCCATTGCCACCCGGCCGTGGTCGAGGCGGTGCGCGAGCAGGCGGGGCGCCTGATGCACACCTCCAATCTCTTCTACACCGAGCCGATGGTGTGGCTCGCCGAGCGACTCTCCGAGTCGAGCCTTGGCGGGCGCGTCTTCTTCGCCAACTCCGGCACCGAGGCGAACGAGTGCGCGATCAAGATCGCCCGCAAGCACGCCCACCGCATGGGCATCGAGGCGCCGGAGATCATCAGCTTCGAAAGCGATTTCCACGGCCGCACCTACGGCGCCCTCGCGGCGACGCCAAAACTGGCCGAGAACCCCGACTTCGGCCCGATGCTGGCCGGCTTCTGCTCGGTGCCGTTCAATGACGCCGAGGCCCTGCGCGGCGCCGTCGGCGCGAACACCGCCGCGGTCCTGATCGAGCCGATCCAGGGTGAGAGCGGCATCTACCCGGTCAGCGACGAGGCGTTGCTGGCGGCCCGGGAGGCGTGCGACGAGGCCGGCGCGCTGCTGATCCTCGACGAGATCCAGACCGGGATGGGGAGGACGGGGTCGCTGTGGGCCTACGAGCAGACGCCGGTCCGGCCCGACCTGTTGACCACGGCCAAGGCGCTGGGCGGCGGTCTGCCGATCGGGGCCTGCGTCACGACGCCCGAGGCGGGCGAGGTCTTGGAGCCCGGCGACCACGGCTCGACCTTCGCCGGCGGGCCGCTGGTCGCGACCGCCGCCCTCGCCGTGCTCGACTTCGTCGACGACCCGGCCCTGCTGCGGCGGGTTCGCGAACTCGGCGCGAAGCTGAGCGAAGACCTCCTCGCGCTCGACGGCGTCCGCGAGGTCCGCGGCCGCGGGCTGATGCTGGGCGTCGGCCTCGAGGACGGGATCGACGCCGCCGCCCTGGGCGCCGACCTGCTCGACCGAGGCCTGATCGTCAACGTCCCCGAGCCCGGGACCCTGCGCCTGCTGCCGCCGCTGATCGTCGGCAAGGATCAGATCGACGTGGCAATCGACTTGCTCGAACGCGCTTTGAGTGCGGCGTGAGCGCAGACCACGAGTGCCGCCGCTCAGGCGCGCGGCGCGAGTCGCATCAACTTGGCCAGTGTCGACGAACGGCGTAGGCGCTGGACCGTGGGGGCGACCTTGATTCGAAACCTGCCATAGCTGTCTTCGTGGTAGACGCCGATCCGGGGCCATCTCAACGGACTGGGAGACGGGCTCCGCGACGGGAGGGTGGCTGCGGTGAGATATCCGGCCTTCCCGGTGGCCGCCACGACGCGATCGTCGTGATCTCCGTATGGGTAGGCGATCGATGGACAGGGAATCCCAAGTCGACGCTCGCATTCGGCCTTGGAGCCGCCCAGTTCCTCGGCGAGCGACGAATCCGAAAGCGAAGTCAGGTGCGGGTGTGTACGGGTGTGAGAGCCAATCTCCCACTCGGCCTCGACTAGCTCGTGGGTCTCTTCCCAGGAAAGCGGCATCAGCTCGTGCTCATGCTCACCTCCGAGCCACTGGTCGATTCCGGGCCATGACATCGGTCCCCCGCCGATCATGTCAGTGGGCAGGAAGATGGTCGCGGGGAATCCCACGTCCTTCAGGATCGGAAGGGCGTGCGACAGCACCGATCGGTAACCGTCGTCGAAGGTGATCGCCACAACCTTGCCGGGGGAAGGGGCTTGGACCAGATCCGTGAAGGTGATTCCGCGGTAGCCCTTCGCCTCAAGGAATTCGACCTGGCGCTGAAATTGCTCCGGGGTGACCGAGAGGCTTGCGGGCCACGACGGGCTGACCGCGTGGTAGCAGAGCGCGAGCGCGTTCAAAGCGCCACCAACTTACAGACTATGCTCGCCGCCGATGAGGGTTCTTATCGTCACCCAGTACTTCACGCCGGAAGTGACAGCCGCTTCGTTGCGTTTGCATCCGTTGGCCGCCGGGCTCGCCGTCCGCGGCCATGACGTCGAGGTGATCTGCGAAATGCCCAGCCACCCCGGGGGAGTTGTCCACGAGGGGTTTCGCCGACGACTGACGAAGCAGGTTGAGCAGGACGGGTTTCGGACGAGGCACCTCTGGACCCACGCCAGCCCATCGAAGCGGCCCGTGCACCGCCTTCTCTCCTATGCCACCTTCGCCTCCTCCGCGACCATGGCCGGCGCGGCCGCGCGACGGCCGGACGTCGTCTTCGCGTCCTCGCCCCCGCTCTCGGTGGGCGTGGTGGGGGCTCTCTTGGCGCGTCGGTTTCGGGCTCCGTGGGTGTTCGACGTACGGGATCTGTGGCCGGCGGTAGCTGCCGCGCTCGGTGAGGTGCCCAACCGCAGGCTCCTAGCGTTTGCTCGCAACCTCGAGCGACGGCTCTACGAGAGCGCAGCCGCGATCACGGCGGCCACCGAGCCGTTCATCGAGCACATCGACGGGATGACGACGCGCCAGAAGGCGCATCTCCTTCCCAACGGAACCACAGCAGACTGGCTTGAAGTGGGAGAAACGGAAGTTGCCCGAGAAGATCTCGACCTGCCATCCGACCGATTCCTCTGGACCTACGCCGGCAATATCGGCCTTTCTCAGGACCTCGAGGTTGCAATTGAGGCCGCCCGGCTTCTGGGCGACGGCTTCCGGTTGCTGATTCTCGGCGATGGAACGGGGAGAGCTCACCTCGAGGAAGCGGCGAAGCGGCTCCCAGACGGGGAAGTGATGATGCGCCCACCCGTCCCTCCTGCGCTTGCCGCTCGCTATATGAGGGCCTCGGACGCCCTGCTCGTCTCGCTTTCAGATTCCCCGGTGCTCGGCAAGACAATTCCGGTGAAGCTTTACGACTCGTGTGCAGTCGGTCGGCCGGTTGTGGTGGCGGCGCCGGGAGAGTCAAGGCGCCTGGCCCTGGAGGAGGGCGCCGGGCTTGCGGTGCAGACGGGAGACGCCAGGGCGCTTGCGGACGCGGTCAGGCGACTGCGCAACGATGCCGAGTTGAGAAATCGACTCGCGCAGGGGGGGCGCCGCTTCGCGGCTCGCAACCTGCGAGAAAACGGCGTAGGGACCCTGGAAGGGGTTCTTGAGGCGGCAATCTCTAACTAGATCGCCACGGGCGGACCCCGTTGCGGTCCCAGATGCGCCCCGTGGCTCCGGCGGGCCCGCGTATCTCTTCGTTGACAACCTCGATCCGATCGTGTTGGCGCATCCGCTCGAGAAGTTCGCTCGCGCCCACCCAGCGGACATCCCGAGCCCAGGGAACGCGAAAGAGGTCGCGCTTGAAGAAGAGTCGCGCAAGGGTCGGCAGATCGTGTCGCTTGGAAAGCGCGGAGCGGCCGTCAAAGAGGCGCCCATGGACGACCACTGTGGGCGGATAGCCGGCGCCGGCGAGGTCACCCAGCGGTGCATAGCTGAGCCCTGCCATTCCGGCCAGCGTGCTGATCAGCGATTCGCGGGCGGCTCCGGGCTCCAGCAGCGGCCCGGGCTGGGGAGGGAGCCACGCGGTAAGGCCGCGGTTTGCCAGCGCCTCTCGGATGCCGGGGCCGTAGGCCCAGTTGGGGGCGATGAAGCTGCTCGGGTCTTTACCGAGAGTTACCTGCATCCACGAGAGGGCGGCGTCGAGCTTCTCTTCGGCCTCTTCGGCGCCCATGTCGGCGAATTCGCGTGGTTCCAACTCCCCCTTCTTGAGCTTGGCCGTGTCGAGATGCAGGTAGCCGTGGCAGAGGGGCTCGAGCACGCCACGCTCGATCCCCTCGCGAAGCTTCGCTATCGCGTCCGGCCAGACGGCTTCAAGTGGAACCGGTTTCTCGTCGGCGAAGGCTCGTGCGCTGACCGCGACGTTGAGGACGGCGTTCGCCTCTTCGAATGCGCCTGCCATGCGCTCGATCCGCCTTTGCCAATCCCGGTCCGACCGAGCCTTTCCCCGCAGTTGATCGAATCCGTTGCCGGGCATGTCGTCATAGCGGACCCAGCCAATCGCCGGCAGCAGGATGAGCGGCCTGTCGAGAGTCGCGGCGAGGAACTCAGCAATGGTCGAGAAGGCCCAGGCGCCGTCGAGTGCCCCCCAGGAGATGGAGGGCTCGCAGCCGAGCACGAGCCAGTTGTCGTCTCTGACGGCGTGCACGCCGAGCGAGGAGCGGGCCGCCGGGTTACCCTCAGTGAAGCAGGTGAACTGCCCTTTGACTCGATTCCCGTCGCCGAAGTCGGCGACGCCTACCCTTCGGCCGCGTCCGGGGATGGCTTCGACATCCGGTCCGGGTCCGGGGGCGAAGACGATAGCCCCAGCCAGCTCGCCGGAGCGGATCATCCTCCGTAGGGCGGGGGCTTCGTTGGGCCAGCCAAGGCCGACCGCGCTCGGCGACGGCTCTTCCAGCACAGGACCGAGCCGCCATAGCCATGAAATCGCCTGCGCTATTTGCCGGACCGGTGAGTTCTCGGCGGTATAGATGGAGCCTTCGCGTGCCATGGGCGCCCACCATAGGAAACCCACCGGGTGAAAGGAGGGACTTTGCGCACCCCTCTCGTATCTGAATATGGCGACCCCTTCCTCAAGGAGGCGAAGCCACGTGCCGAGACGCAGGGAGTTCGACCAGAGGAGAAACACAGAAATGCAAGACAGGCTTGAAGGTCGCCGCGTTCTCGTCATCGGTGGAGGCGGCTATATCGGAAACGTGCTGGTGAGGCAGTTGCTCGACGCCGGATCAGGGGTTGCGGTCTTGGACTCGCTTCAGTTCGAGCAGGGCTGCGCGCTCGCGGGGCTCTGGGAGAACGAGAGATTTGGGTTCACCCGTGGCGACCTGCGCGACGGCGCGGCGCTGGAGATGGCTCTGGAGGGCGTTACGGACGTCGTCTTGCTTGCCGCGATCGTCGGCGATCCAGCGGCAAGCAAGTACCCGGAGCTCGCACAGAAGGTCAACGTGGACGGCGCGAAGGCGGTCTTCGAGGCTCTGCGAGGTCGCGGGATCGACCGTTTCGTCTTTACCTCGACGTGTAGCAACTACGGGCTACGCTCTTCAGATGAGCTCGCCACCGAGAACTCCGAGTTGGCTCCGGTTTCCCTCTACGCGGAGCACAAGGTTGAGTTCGAGAAGTTTGTCCTGGGAACGGGTGCGGACGCCGACTTCTGTCCGACGATCCTGCGCATCGCCACGGCCTACGGCCTCTCGCCTCGGATGCGCTTCGACTTGACCATCTCGGAGTTCACGCGAACGCTCGCGACGGGCCAGGAATTGCTCGTCTACGACGCCGATACCTGGCGCCCCTACTGCCACGTAAGGGATATCTCCTCGGCGATCATTCGAGTCCTTGGGAGTGACGCTGCCGACGTTCGCGGGGAAGTGTTCAACGTTGGGCACAGCGATGAGAACTACACGAAGCGAATGATCGTGGAGGCCGTTTTGGAGAATCTGGACGGCACCCCGGCGGTGCGCTTCGAGGAGGGTGGAAGGGATCCGCGTAACTATCGGGTCTCCTTCGAAAAGATCGCCGATCGACTCGGCTTCGAAGCGAGGTTCACCGTGCCCGCCTCGATCGCAAACCTTGTTCGCGCCGTCCAGGCGGGGGTGTTCGACGACGTCGAGGAGCGTCCGTACTACTACGCCGATCACACGATTCCGGGATTGGAGGGGGGCTGATGCAGGCGGTTATCCTCGCCGGCGGCCGTGGCACCAGGCTGAGGCCCTATACGACCGTCGTGCCGAAGCCGTTGGTGCCGATCGGCAGCTATCCCATCCTCGAGTTGATCGTCCGCCAGCTCGCCGACTGCGGCTTCGCCACCATCGATCTCTGCCTCGGGCACCTGGGCGAGTTGATCGAGGCATACCTCGAGCAGAGCAGCGGCATCCCAGACGGTATGGAGTTGCGCTACCACCGCGAGAAGGAGCCGCTGGGCACCGCCGGCGCGCTGCGCTTGGTGGAGCCATCGGGAGGCCCGTTCCTGGTGATGAACGGAGACATCCTCACGACTCTCGACTACGGGGCGCTGATGGCCCACCATCGAGAGCAGGAAGCTTCGCTGACGATCGCGACCCATCACCAGGACGTGAAACTCGAGCTGGGGGTGATCGAGGGAAGCAACGGCGCCGTCACCGGCTACGTCGAAAAGCCCCTTCTGAAGTACGAGGTGAGCATGGGGATCTACGTCTATGAGCCGTCGACCGTCGACTGCATCCCGGAGGGCCATTTCGATTTCCCCGACGTCGTGCATGCGCTCTTGGGGCTGGAGAAACGCGTTTGCACCTACCACTTCAATGGACCTTGGTACGACATCGGCACACCCGACCAGCACGAGTTGGCAAACACCGCATTCGAATCCGAGCCGGACTTGTTCCTCAACGAGACGGTTGCCGGCGGCGTCCAGCGGGGGGGATAGCGCCATGCGCATCGTCGTCACAGGAGCCGCCGGATTCATCGGCTCGCACCTCAGCGCTCGCCTCTTGGACGAGGGCCATTCGGTGGTCGGCGTTGACTGCTTCTCCGACTACTACGATCCCGGCCGAAAGCGAGACAACCTCGCCGGCCTGCTCGATGCGGACGGATTCTCATTCGTCGATGGAGATCTGAACTCGCTTGATCTCGACGCCCTCCTTGAGGGAGTGGAGGTCGTCTTCCACCTCGCGGGGCAGCCAGGAGTACGCGCCAGCTGGGGATCTGAATTTGGCGTTTACCTCGACCAGAACGTGATGGCCACCCAGCGGCTGCTCGAGGCTGCAAAGGGACGCGACCTCGTCCGTTTCGTGTTCGCCTCCTCCTCGTCGATCTACGGCGACGCCGAGAGGTTTCCGACTGAAGAGACCGACGCGCCGCTACCGATCTCACCCTACGGCGTGACCAAGCTTGCGGCCGAGAACCTCTGCCGCCTCTACTGGTCCGGGTTTGGCGTGCCGGCGGTTTCGCTGCGCTATTTCACGATCTTCGGTCCGCGCCAGCGTCCCGATATGGCGTTTTCCCGTTTTATCGAGGCGACGCTCTCGGGGGCGGAGATCCCCGTCTTCGGCGACGGACTCCAAAAGCGCGATTTCACCTACGTGGCGGACGCCGTGTCCGCCACCGTCGCGGCAGCCGAACGAGGGGTGCCCGGGCAGGTCTATAACGTGGCCGGCGGCACTCACGCGACCGTGCTCGACGCAATCGAGATGATTGGGCGGCTGTCCGGAATCCCCCCTCGGGTTGAGTACCAATCGGCGATGAAGGGGGATGCTCGCATGACCGGAGCGAACACGGACAAGGCCCGCCGTGACCTTGGGTTCGTCCCGGCCGTGGACCTGGAAGACGGGCTCGCGATGCAGCTTGAATGGGTTCAGGCCCAGCGCGGGGAGGACTAGGTGGGCGCCGGGAGGCGCGACGTCGCTGTCTATGCGCCGGCCGCAGCGGGCTTTTACGAACGAGGGGGAACCGATCCCGGCGCCGGCTGGGGCGGGGCGGAGGTTCAGGTCGCGATGCTCTCGGCTGAGCTTGCGATTCGCGGGTTGCGTGTGGCTCACGTCGTCCACCCGGTTGAAGACTTACGCCCGGGCGGCGTTGCCGGGCTCGAGGTGATCGAACGACAGCCTCACCACGGCGAGGGAGGGATCGCCGGCCCGAGGCGTGAGTTTCGAGCAGTCTGGGCCTCATTGGCGGAGGCCGACGCCGAGGTGTACGTGATTCGCAAGGGGGGTGGGCACGTCATTCCTGCTGTCGCCTTTTGTCGGCTCCACCGGCGCAAGTTCGTGCTCTCGGCGTCCAACGACCTCGACTTCGTCTTCGATCGTCCCGACCGGTCGCACAAAGTCCTGGCGATGTACCGGCGGGCATTGCGCCATGTCGACGCCGTCGTGGTTCAAAGCCAAGCCCAGATCGAGATGGCCCGCGCCAACGTGAGGCCGTCAACCGAGGTCGAGCTGATTCCAAGCTTTGCCGAGGCGGCGGATCCGGTCACCGATTCGCCTGACAAGTTCCTCTGGGCGGGGCGATTGGTCGACTACAAGCAGCCCCTCCGTTACCTTGAGCTCGCTCGAGCGGTGCCCGAGGCGACGTTTGTGATGGTGGGAGTGCCAACGAGCGAAACCTCACAAGAGCTCCTGAGTGCAGTTCATGCCGAAGCAAACGCGCTGCCGAACGTCGAGCTTCTGGGTGCCGTGCCCCGCAGTGAGATCTTGGGACTTGTCGAGCGAAGCGCCGCGATCGTTTCGACCTCGACCTACGAGGGAATGCCGAACGTCTTCCTCGAAGCGTGGGCAAGGGGCGTTCCGGCGCTGACTCTCGACTTCGACCCCGACGGGCTGGTCGGCGACGGCCTCGGCACCGCTGCGGGCAACGACTTCTCCCGCTTCGTCGAAGGGGCTAAGTCGTTGTGGCGCGATCCGGGCCTTCGCGCCGAGTACGGTGAGGCCGCGCGTCGCTACGTCCTGCGAGCCCACGACCTCGGTATCGTCGCGAATCTCTGGGAACGCCTGATTCGAAGGCTTCTGCCCGAGGTGGACTGAGAGCTAGAGGCCGGGCGTACGATCGTCTTAGGCGGCGTTCGTCCCTGGTGAAATGACCTTGCGGAGACGCGCGACCATGACTCGACCATGTCGCAGTTCCTCGGTGGTGACTTCTCGCGTTGCTATCAGAACGACTCCGTAGGCGGACACAGCGCCTAAGGTGCCCGCGACCCAGTCGAAGGCCGAGAGATTTGACGTTCCGAATGCGAAGAGCACGGCGCCTGCGGCACTTGCGGCCAACAGCGCTCGCCCGCAGGTCAGGCCAAGCCGCTTCGCCGGAAGCCCGAGTTCGCGCCGCAGGATAAGGACGTGCGCCGGCAGATAGAGGAGAAACGCTGCAAGCGAGCCGACAACGCCACCGACGATCCCGATGCGCGGAATCAGCCATATGTCGACCGCAAAGTTGATGAGCACCGCGCCGATCGCGATGAAGATCCTCTGCCTGGCGTGACCTAGGTAGTTCACGCCGATCGCGAACAGGGGGGCGATTCCCGCCAGGACGACGTAGGGCGCGAATGCGCGCAGCACGGGGATGGAGCCGTCATAGCTGCTGCCGAGGGCCAGTTGCGTTATCGGCTCAGCCCAGACCAAGATCGGCGTGGCGAGCAAGAGTTGCAGGATGATCGCGACGCGGGTAGCCCCCCAGAAGGAATCCGCATTGGGTTTAGTGTCGACGCCCCCCGCCAGCAGGGGGGCGAACCCGGTTGCCAGCGCGAGCACCCCGAAGCTGAGGAAGGAGACAAGTCGGCTCGGCGCGTCGAAGAGCCCGGCGGCGCTGGTACCCAGGTAGGCGCTGATGATGAGCACGTCGAGCCGGTTGAACAAGGTCATCACTCCGTCGATGACGAGCAAGGCCGTCCCGTACCGGGCGATGGCGCGAAGGCCGGGGCCCAGACCGGGTTGCCTCTTCAGCGGGGGGCCGAAACGGCGCGCGGTGATCAGGATGGCGAATACGGCGGCGACGCCAAAGCCGGCTGCGCGACCGAAGGCCGCACCGGTCGCCCCGGCGCCAAGGAGGACAACGACCACGCTCGAGCCGGTCTCGACCACGTTTTCGACGAACGTGTACTGAAGCGAGACGGAGACCCTGCCGAGGGCTTCGGTCCAGCCGAGGGTGAGCGCTCCGATGTTTTGGGCGAAGACGGCGATCGCCGTGTAGCGAATCGGTGCCGCCAGCCCCGGCGAGCTATAGGCGTTGGCGATCGGCACGGCGGCTGCGAACAACGCCCCGCAAACGACGATCCCGGCGATCGACTTGATCCAAAGCGAGTCCGCGAGGATTGCCTGGACGGCTCGATGGTCGTCTTTGCGCTCAGCTACGAAACGCGCCGCCGAAAGGGAGACGCCAAGGTCGGCGGGGAATAGGGCAAGCGCCCCGATCCCGACCGCGACCGCGAAGATGCCGTAGTCGTCAGGCCCCAGGCGTCGAACGAGGAAAATCGCGAGCGCACCCGCAAAGGTCGCGCTCAGCAGCCTCATCGCAAGGGCATAGGCCGTGTTGCGAGTTGGGCTGTCGGGGCCGGCCTCCTCGCTTTTGTCGGTGTCCATCAGGCGCTTGAGAACAGCGGGCGGCTGCCGGCAAGGGCGCTTTCGTAGTCCTCCATGATCCCCTCGGCAGCCGGCTCGAGCCCCAGGTTGTCTTTGATCCACTTGCGGGCCTCTCGACACTCGGCAAGCGCTTGCTCTCGGCCGCGTTCGAGAATTCCAAGTGCCGCATCGGCAACCCGTCCCGGGTCGCGCGGCACCACGTAGAGGGCGCCTATGTCCTCCGGCAGAAACCGATGCCCAGGAAGGTCGCTCGCAACCACCGGGGTTCCGGTGCAAAGAGACTCGAGGACCGAAAAGGGCATGCCCTCGCCCCTACTGGGGGCGAGAAAGACATCCGCCGCTCCGAAGAGCAGCTGGATCCGCTCGACGTGGCCGATGTCGAGCAGGGAATCGGTGAACCCGAGCGTGAGCGCTTCAGCGCGAGCGGGCTCGCCGCCGTGGTGAGCTACGGCAAGGACGTCTTCGTCCCGTTTGGCCGTGATCATCTGGGCGGCGGCGAGGAATGTGTCGCCGCCCTTGATCTTCCAGTCCCTGCTGAAGCTGAGCAAGACCGTCTCGTCGGGGGGAATACCGACTGCCCTGCGGGCTTCGAGGCGTTGGTCGGCATCGAGAAGGGGGAAGTCTTCTGCGTCAATCGGGCTGGGGAACACGCGGATCTTGCTCCTTGGTCCCAAGCGTCGCCCGAGGCCGTCGGCGATGTTTTGCGCCGGGCAGAGGATCTCATGAACTTCACGCCCGAAGGTGAGCATCTTCAAGGCGTTTGCGACCACCGCCCGCCGGTCCTCACTGAGCACGGTGTGGACGTGCCAGAAGACGATAACGCCAGGTCGCTTGCGGGCAGCGAGGACTGCTGGAACGTCGTAGCGAGTGAAGTGAGTGTGAACCACGGTTGGCACTGGCCGCTCGTCGAGCAAGTGACCGGTCCAGTGGGCAAGCTCGCGCCGGTTTGCGTCGGGGGGCGAGATACGCGCGTCGACCCCGAGTTCGGCGAATTCGGGGAACCAAGATCTCCCCTGCGCCCCGTCGGGGAACACAGCGGTCGTTTCCCATCCTCGCGCAATGGCCAGCGCCAGGGTCTTCTTCACGAATGGAACGAACGAACCGGCATGCGGCGGCCAGTAGTCGGACATGAAAACCAGCCTGGCAACTGGCGATGGACGGGCTGATCTCACGTGTGAAGGACCGTGTCTCGATCTTGCGCTGACTGTCAAGGCTGGACCGTCGGCGCGATGAAGCGGGCCAGCAGCGACAAGCTACTCGCTGGCTCCGACGTCCACTCAAACCAGGCTCTGGACGGATGTCGTAGCCGGGAGCCGAGATTTCACGGCGCCTCCGCCGGCCACCGATACGCGGACTACCTCGAACGACGGAAACCAAGTCGAAACGAGGGGTCCAAATGGCCCGCAAATCTCGCAAAAACGAATCCTTCTCCAGCCGGCGCCTTCGCCGCGCCCTCGCTGTTGTCGCCGCTGCGGCCGCTTGCCTCGCGATCCTGCCGGCCTGCGCGGCCGCTTCGGGCGAGTCGGTGAGTGTCTACGGCTCGCTCGCGACCATCCGTCCCGACCGGGCTCTGCCGGCTGGCGCAAGCACGAGCGCCTCGTTGATAGCGGCGAAGAACGAGTACCAGTCATTCCAGGTTGTGGTGACGGCGGGCAGCGATCTCGCGTCGGGCGTTCGAGTCGATCCAGGGGCAGCCCTCGTCGGCCCCGGGGGCGCGACGATTCCCGCCAACAACATCACGGTCTACCGAGAGGCGTACTACAACGTCTCGACCCCATCTGACAACGAGGGTGGCGTCGGGCAGTGGCCGGACGTCCTAATCCCGGAGCGTGACGTCTACTACCACGAAGATCGCAACGCTTTTCCGGTGAATCTTCAGCCCGGCACCCAGGTCGTTGCCTGGGTTGACGTTCTCGTGCCCCAGGATGCCACCGCGGGCGAGTACAGCGGAACCTTTGAAGTTAAGGACCAGGGAGGCGTCGTCTCCACGGTCCCGGTCAGCGTTGACGTTCAGGACTTTCAGATTCCTTCCACCTCGACCCTCACGAGCTCTTTCCCGCTTAGCTCATACAAGCCCTGCACCGCCGAGACCGGGGACTACGGGTGCAACGGCAATGCCGACCAGAGTTGGCAGCTGGAGCGCTTGTACGCGGAGGCCGGACTCAACAACCGCGTGACGGTTTCCAATCCTTTCCCCGGTGTCTATGGCGACAGCGGCGCCCCCGATGCTCCGATCTCCGCAAGCGCAAAGGCCCGCTTCCAGCAATACATCCTGCCGCTGATCGACGGCACGGACACGGGCACGCAGCTGCCGGGTGCCAAACTCACCTCGCTGCTCGCCTTCGGAACATGCGCTCGATCCGGGTCGACTTGTCTGAGCGATTGGAAGCAGCTCGCCGAGCAATATGGATTCAGCGACCGTTTCTACATCCTGCTCTGCGACGAGCCCTATGCCAACGCCAGTCTCTGGAACAGCGAGTGCAAGCCCAACGCGAGCCGGGTCGACCAGACGTGGCCCGGGGTCCACCGTCTCGTGACGACGAACATCGGTGACGTGAACTCGCACTCCGCGACCGGGGCAGTCGACACCGTCGCGCCGGTCATCAATGACGTCGCCGGTCGCTCTGGCCCGCTTACCGGCAACCAGCGCCCAACGTACAACAGCTTCCTCGATCCGAGCAGCAACACTCCCGGCACGCCGGCCAATCAGATGTGGATGTACACATCGTGCCTCAGCTTCGGCTGCACGGGCGATGCCTCCACATCACAGTGGGACGGATGGGCCGGCTATGCGATTGACGAGCCCGCCAGTCAAGCCGAAGCGATGGGCTGGCTGGCGTTCGCCTACGACGCTTCCGGAGAGTTCTACTACGACAGCGGGAACAAGCTCACCACGGCGTGGTCCGATCAGTATTACGCCGGTGGCAACGGTGACGGCACGCTCTTCTACCCGGGCACACCCAACGGTGTCGGATCGAGCCTCCCGATTGGCGGTACCCATGAGATCCCAATTGAATCCCTCCGCCTGAAGCGGATCCGCGACGGGCGTGAGGCCTATGAGTACCTTCATCTGGTCGATCAGCGCGGCGATCATGCCGCGGCGATGTCAATTGTCCAGGGACTGTTCGGCTCATTGGACTCCGCTACCCACAGCACAACCGTCAGCCAGGGACGAGTCGACACGGCTAGAGCGCAACTCGCCGGCTTGATCACAGGTACGACTCCTGTCGTCTCCGATCCGCCTGACTCTTTTACTACCCCTGCGGCGCCGGGAGACCAAGGGTCGGCGAACACGGGAACGGCGGCCGCGTTTGTTTCGGTTGCCAGAGGGGACGGTCAGGGCACGGCCTCGACACGGGCATCTTCTGGTCGCAGCGCACGGATCATCCGGGTCAAGGTTCCGCATACCGTCAAGGGACTTAGCCGAACTGGTGTACGCGCCCTGGTTCGTTGCACGGCTAGATGTCGAGTGGAGCTGACTCCAACGGTCAGCCGACGGGCGGTGCATCGCCTCGGATTGCACACTTCAAAGATCGGTCGAGGGTCAGCTGAGATTGCTGCGTATCGCACGCGCTGGGTGCGGGCGCCGATCGGGGGTGGCGTACGCCATCGGCTGGCACGCAGTAGAAACGTTGGCACCTTTCAGGTCAAGACTTTGATCCATAGCCACGTCGTCGGCAACTGATCGACATGGAGAGGGCGCTTGGGTTAGGAACGGCTACGACCTAGACCGAGACGACTCCGACCGCCTTGATCTTCAAGGTCGCCTCCGCCCCCAGGAGTGACACTTGCCGCATGGTAGTGATATGCGCCTCGGGTTGGCCGGGAAGTACCGACCACGACGAAGCCGGTGGGTCGGACGTTATTTTCGGCAAGCAACTCACCCAAGAGTCGGATTCTGTCAAGGCGGGTGTGGCCCAAACGCACGACGAGTAATACGTCATCAGCATGACGGGCCATTGGCAACGCGTCCACTACCTCTGGGAGGGGTGGAGAGTCGATGATGACGTAGTCGGCGAGACTGCGTGCCTGCTCGATCATCCTGTCTGCGGCTGGGATCGAAAACAGCTCTGCGATCCAGCCGCCTTCGTAATCCGCGGCAAGAACGCGCAGATTGTTGCCGTAGAGCGGCGTAGGCACCAGGGCTTGGTCAAGGGTTACGTTTTCAATTAGCACGCCGACGACGCCGAAGTTGTCGATCTGGACGCCGAACAGATTGCCTAAAACTGGACGGCGTAGGTCGGCTTCGATCAAGATCACCCGTTTGCCTGCGGCAGCCAGTGAGCTGGCCAAGCTCGCGGCCGTGGTGGTCTTGCCCTCCGACACAGAAGCACCGGTCACCAAAATCACCCGCGGCTCGACTCTCCCCAGGCTGGCTCGGAGCGTTCGATAGGCCTCGCTGGAGACAGGCGAGAGTTCGCTGGGCCGAATGGGCCGATCGCTGGATCGGCCTTTCTCTCTTGGGATCCTGGCGAGAATCGGCAGGCTGTACGAGCGGCGCAGCTGGGCCTCACGACGAAGCCTGGGGTCAAGAGCCTGTGCCGCAAAGGCGGCGCCGATCCCCAGTACGAGGCCGCCGAGGATTCCGGCGGCAATGCTAAGCGCGACGCGAGGAGACGACGGTGATGTCGGCGTGTCGGCGAGCGTGAGCACGCTCAACTCGGGGTCCGGTGCTTTGCGAAGAGTCTGGCTTGCGGCAATGGTGGAACCGAGAGAGTCAGCGGCTGGCGAACCTGCGGGGGTGCGACTCAGCTGAGCCTCGAGCTGAGGGATCTGGGCATCGATGCGTTGATGCAAGCGCACCGTGCGGGTCTGCACGGTTGCGCGTGCGAAGGCATTGGCGAGATTGCGCGCAGCAATCGGCGAGGCCGCGGTGGCGGTGATTGAGACGATGTCAGCCTGAGCCAGGGGTGCTGCAGAAACCTTCGCGAGAAGCGAATTGGGGCTTTCGCCTGTCTTTAATAGCTGCTGGGCGGTCGCTGCGGTATCGAGATTCGTAGATAAGGCGGCGACGGTTTCGACGTTGCGAGTCGGGTCGACGGACTGGCTCATCAGGCCCAGGCTTGCCAGGGTCGGATCACTGCTGTTGACGGGGGTGACAAGCAGGCTCGACTGAGCTTGGTAGGCCTTGGGCGCCACGACGACATAGACGACGGCGATCAAGAGAGTCAGGCTCACGGTCAAAGCAATCAAGCCGAATCGCTCGCGCACCACTTCCACGTAGCGTTGAAGCCCCTCTTGCTCGGGAGGGGGCTTAAGCCAGTCGATGGCGGTGTGATTGTTCTTTGGCATTCGGAGAAGGGCTGGTCACTGCGAGGTTCGCGGCATGAAAGCGGCGTCCTGCCGAAACTGACCGCGACATTGTCGCAAGTGATCGCGACGACGCCGTTTGTGCGGACGCCGCGCGTTCATTGCGCGGCTAGGAAGGTAGCCACTCGGCGTGTTTCGGTCTGAAGGGTTCGTTGCTCGACGATCTGTGCTCCGGCTATAGCCAGCTGTTGCCGTAGGGCGGGGTCGCGGCCAATCCGCGCCAACGCATCTGCGGCTGCCTCTGGGTCTCCGGGGGGGACGAGAAGCGCCGCTCCATTGACGATTTCTGAGATCCCACCAACATCGGTGGCAACGACCGGGGTGCATGCAGCAAAAGCTTCGAAAAGAACCTGAGGCACGCCTTCGGTCCAAGAGACATGCAGTAGAGCGCTGGACCGCCTATAGAGTTCTCGCAACCCGGTTGCGTTCGCGACGTAGCCACGAAGTTCTGCTGAGTCGGCCACATCGAGCGATCGAAGCCTGGTACGCAGCTCAGACTCCATCGGTCCTTCTCCGCAGACCACAAGTTGCCATCGCGGGTCTCGGTTCTTGAGTTCGGCCAGCACATCCGCGAGGAGGAGCGGATTCTTTTCGGAGTCTAGCCGGCCGACGCTGAGCGCGATGAGGTCGCCTTCGTAGTCACGGCGATCGATTTCCGTCGGATCGACCAGATCCCCTTCATCCACGAGCGACACCGCAATCTCCAATAGGCGCTTGCTGTGGCGATAGCCCGACGACAACGCAGGGCCGACCACGATGACGCCGTTGCATAGCCTCGCCAAGGTTCTATAGGCGACCTCCAACGTGCTTGCGACGAATGCGCGTAGACGGCTGCCCGGGTATCGATAGCCAATGTATTGGGGAAGATCCTGGCGGACGCCGAGGATCACTTTGCGTCTGCGGACGATCGCCAGCACCGCAAAGACCAGGGAGAGGGGGTGCGGTCCGAGCAGCCAAACTCGATCAACGCCGGAAAGTACCTTCCAGAAGCGATTTATAGACCTTCCCATCGCGACAGCCGCTGTCCATGGATGATTGAGGCTCGCGTAGAAGGGAAGGGCGGCAAACTCGGCGCTGTTGCCTAGTCGGTAGCGGCCCTCCTTTGCAGACGGCTCAAGACGACCGACGATCACCATGGAGCCAAGTTGATCCGCAAGGCGTGCGAGGAAGAGCGCAAAGGCTCGATCCGCATAGATCTCTCCGTCTAGGCGACGATAGGTGTAGTCCGTGTATACGGCGATCCGCACGATTGGCGACGATAGTCAGATCCGCGGTCGCCGTGCCGCCGTCCATCGCATCTACGCTTCGACCGTGACTTCTCTGGCGCAAGGCTCGATCTCGCCGCCGCCGTTGTCTCTCCGCGAGCGCGAACCCATGCTCGGTCGGGCGGCCGCCGGGATTATCGCCGGGCTCAGCTGTCTCTTTGCGTGGTGGGCATGGAAGCAGGGGGCGTTCTTCGGCCCGGTCTTTTACCCGGGCGCCTTCGTCGTCTTCGCTCTACTCGGCATGCTTGCGGCATTCGCCTCCTTTTCTGGGCGGGTTGGGGGGCCGGCCCGAATTGCCGCGCTCTCGCTGCTCGGCCTGGGGGTCTGGTCGACGCTCTCCACGGTTTGGTCGCCGACGCCGGCGACGGCGATCGCCTACGGGATGCACATCTTCCTCTACGCAGCCATGTTTGCCATCGGCCTGTGGGTCACGAACATGCTGCGGGGCAAGATGCGCTTCGCCCTCGCCCCACTGGCCATTGCCGGGGCGGCGATCGGCATCGGAGTGGTGGTCGTCTTGGCGACGGGCACGGATACCACGTGGTATCTCCACGACGACGCCACCTTGCGGTTTCCAATCGGGTACCGCAATGCAAATGCTGCCTTCTTCTTGATCTGTTTTTGGCCCCTGGTGGCGCTTGCCGCCGAGTTCGACTTGCGCTGGGAGCTTCGTGCGCTGATGGTCGGCGCCGGGACGATGTTGCTCGAGCTCGCGTTCATCTCTCAGAGCCGCGGCTCGATTCCGGCGTTGATCGCGGCCCTGCTCGTATATCTGGTCCTCGCGCCCAACCGGCAGCGGGCCGCTGCGGTGCTGGCGCTTGCCGCCGTTCCCATGCTGCCCGCAATTCACGTGCTCCTCAACGTTTATGGGTTCGGCCACTACGGCCCCGGCGTCGTGCCCCTGCTGCGCGACGCCGCGCGAGCCATTGGGGTCACGACTGCGCTGTCGGTGCTGCTCGCCGCCGTCGTCTTCAGGGGTATTGCGCCGCGCCTCAGGCTGGAACGGAAGACCGTTGTGTGGAGTTCGCGCATCGTCGCCATTACGGCCCTCGTAGCTGTTCTCGGCGGCGGCGCGATTTTTGTCGCTCGCCACGGGGGCCCGGTGGGTTTCGTCGATCAGCGAGTCAAGCAGTTCGACCGGGTCGGTTACCCAGACCTCCATGGTCAGGGAATTCGTTTTGGCGCCAACGTTGGATCCAATCGTCACGACTTCTGGCGGGTCGCCGCTCGCGAGGGGTTGGACCATCCCCTCCTCGGCGGCGGCGCGGGCTCGTTCCAGGTCGTCTATCTCAAACACCGCCTCAGCGACGAGAGCCCGCAGGACCCGCACAGCGCCGAGATGTTGGTGTTCTCCGAGCTGGGCTTTCCCGGCCTGTTGCTTCTGGGGGCCTTTGTCGTTGGTGCGGTATTGGCAGGGATGCGGTCAAGGAGGCTTGGTCCGGCGGCGGCGAGTCTCACGGCCGCCTCTTTTGCGGTCGGAACGCAATGGATCGTTCACAGTTCTTTCGATTGGTTCTGGAACTACCCGGGGGTTACGGCCCCGACGATATTCGCCCTCGGAGCCGCGACTGCCCCAGCGCTGTTCCATCCCACGAGTGGACATCCGTCACGGCTTCGCTCGGGAATAGCGATGGCGATGACCACAGCGGTGGCCCTGCTCGTGATTCCCCTCTATCTGTCGGGCCGCTATGCCCAGAATGCCTCCGACGAGGGTGTGAGAGATCCCTCCGGGGCAATCGCCGACCTCGATCGAGCCGCTCGCCTAAACCCGCTCGATGCTGGACCCCTTTTGACCAAGGGGGAGATCGAGTCGAGGCTTGGTGAACGACGCGAGGCCCTGCGGGCATGGCGCCAAGCTGCTGGCCGCGAACCGGACAACTACGCCGCCTTCTACTTCATAGCGCGGGAGCTGGCACGCGTTGATCCCTTGATCGCCGAGTCCTATTTGCGACGAGCCCTCGAATTAAATCCCCGTGATCCGACCCTCAAGGCTCTCCAAGCTCGGCTGGAAAAGGTCGGGACACGCACCGGTGGAGGGCTCCCCTTTGCCCGGTCGGGCTGAGGATTGCAATCCCCGCCCTCCCTTGTCGTTTGACGTTTCATTTGGCACACTCGGTTAACCGCGCGCCCCCGGCAGCCTGCCTGGTTACGCACGTGCGGGGGCACATGAATCGAACTCAGCGACAGAGAAAGACCGGCTCGTTCTCACGGCTCCTGGCGATCCTGGGGCTGGTTTCGCTGGTTTCGCTGGCAGCGGCTGGCCTGGCGTTCGCTCAGGACCCGACCGCGGCGCAATACGCGAACCCGGTGAATCAGGTGAGCGGCAGTGTTGGCGGCGGCGGCGGTGGATCCACCCCCTCGACGCAGCAAACTTCTGGCCTGCAGGAGAACGTCGTCAACGGCCTGCCGTTCACGGGCCTCGACGTGATCGCGCTCTGCGCCGTCGCCCTTGCCCTTACTTCGATCGGTTTTGCGCTGCGGCGGATGACCGATTCCCATTCGCACTGACGGCTTCCGTCCTCAGCGGGGCCTGAAGCTGTTCAGCGCTCGGTCTGCCTGGGCTTTCCGTGGGGCCGGGGTGCCGGGGTCGACGCTCTCGACGGCCAGGTAGCGGTACGGGCCGGAGAGCACGGCGAGCGCGGTCTGAGAACCGGCCGGGCCGTTTGCCCGCAGCTTGATGCCTGGATTGCCCGCGACGCGCACGGCAACGGGGTTTGAAACCGTTGCTCCCGGATCTCGCGAGCGCAGGAAGGAAGCTGTCTCGGTGGCCATTCGCCGCATACTCAGGCTGGGGTCGTTCTCATAGAAGACCTGAATAGACATCGGGGCCGCGCCGGCCGGCGCCAGCTTCAGGCCGCCTCCTGAGGCGTGTTGGGTCCATGTGACCGGCACGGTGATCGCAAAGCGTGCCGTCCGGATCGTTCGCAGCGGAGGAGACGGGGAGGCGACGGAGGCCTTGGGCGCTTTCTTCGTGTGCGTCGGTGCCGGCGCGACCGGCCCGGGGCGCACCCCTGGCGCCGCGGCTGCCTTGGGAGCCTTCGGCGTGGGGGCGGTCTGGATCGGCGCCGGCGCGCTCGTCCCGGATGACTGATTGACGCTGTTGGAGATCCGGATCACCGCGAACGTCAGCGCCGCGGCGGCGAAGACGAGCAGGCCGCCGGTGATGATCCGGTCGCGCGTCCATTTCCCTTTGCGGGGAGGAGCGCCGGAGGGCGACTTCTCTGGCCTGGGTGAAAGGGGCTCCCATTTCGCCGGCGCCGCCTCCTCGAGCGCCGGCAACGGACCGAGGGCCTCAAGCGGCTCGAGTCGCTCCACGCGACGTGGGGGAGGGGGCGCCGCCGCGGCTTGAGCAGATGCGATCGGGACGGGAGCAAACTCGATCTCCCGCTCGAATTCGATCGTCGCCGTTGCGTAGTCATGGCGCGCGCCGCAACCGCGACAGACGATCGAGATGTGGCCGCTTCCGAGTCCGGAGGGGTGGGCAACGTCGAAGCCGGCGCCGCAGCGCTCATGCTCGACCAGGAAATAACTCAGCCCTTTGAGCATCGCTGGCTGGCGGCGAACGGCCTCCATTCGCCTTACCGTAGAGCACGGGCACGCCGTTACGACCGACGCCGCCGGAACAATGGCGACCGATGCTCCCCGAGGGACAGAGGATCGTCGCGCCACCGTACGCAGAGGCCGTCACGGTCGATGCGGCCACGGCCGCGGTCGACCGCATCTTGGCGTCCACCGAGTCCGCGGTCTCCTCGATCGTGCGGCGCACCGAGTACGAGGTGCAGGGGATGGCCGCCGAGGTCGATGATCGCCTCGCGCGCGAGGCGATCGAACGGACGGAACGCCTCACGCGGCTGCGCCACGAGCTGACGGAGCGGGCATCGGTGCTGGCCGTCCACTTCGACGCGATCCTCGCTCAGCTCGACGCCGTCGAAGCCGCGCTGGCGCCGCGCGCCGGCCGCGTCCACCAAAGACCCGTCGACCCTTCGTCCACGGCGATCAAGATGACTTTGCGGGAGCGGCAGCGAATCAGCGTCGCCTACGAGGAGCCGGTTTCGCCCATGGGCGTCATCGATCAGGCGCCCGCGTCGATTTCTCCGTTACCGATGCCGGAGCCCCCCCGTCGCTGGTGGCAGCTGTGGTCGCGGGAAGCAGCGTAGAATCGCGTTGGCAGGATCGGCCGTGTCCGGCGGCGAAGAGTGATGGCAGTCGGGCCGACTAACCGCTATCGCGAGCAAGTGAACGATCAGCCGACATATCCGGGAGCCGGCGGCGGCCAAAGCCAGCCGCCCCCATCGGGTTCTCCCCTGCAGGGCCCAGTGGCGACCGCGACCGCGCGGATCCAGGTGATCATCGAGGCGGCCGAGAAAGCGGCGGCCGGCATCATCGACGACGCCGAGGCGCAAGCGCGGCGCTATCTGGAGGAGTCCCGCACACGGGCCGACTCGATCGCCGACCAGCGTACCCAGGAGATGTCGGCGCTCACCGACTCTCTGATCCAGCAGGCCGAGACGGTGAAGCGCCAGTCCGACGAGCTGATTCGGGCCTTGGATCAGGCGAAGCAGCAGGTTCACGAGCGCTTTGAAGAAGAGCCGGCGCCCGTCGCGAAACCCGAAGAGACCTTCCTGGCCCCGCCGATCCAGGAGGCCCCGGCCGAGCCGGCTCCGGTTCACCACCTCAAGCCGGTTGAGCCGCAAGCAGATATCCCGGTTGAGGCGCTGCCGCCGCTGGAGGAAGGCTCACCACTGGAGCAGGCGGTGCCGCCGCCATTCAGTCCCGAGCCACCGTCGCCGCCACCGGTTTCTGTGCCGCCGCCCACTCCTGAGTCTGTATCCCCGGTGGAAGAGTCCCC
The DNA here is from genome assembly GCA_963702055.1 of uncultured Solirubrobacterales bacterium. Classification (GTDB taxonomy): domain Bacteria; phylum Actinomycetota; class Thermoleophilia; order Solirubrobacterales; family 70-9; genus CAWINX01. The sequence goes on from OY969702.1 coordinate 501,561, forward strand.
GGTCCCTGTGGAGCCAAGCCCGCCGCCCGATACGCCGGCCCCCGAGTCAGACCCGCCGCCGCCTCCCGTGGCGAGCCGGCCGGCCGGAACCCCGCCGTCTGACGGTGCGCGCCTGCTCGCGACCCAGATGGCGGTCGCCGGCAGCAGCCGCGCCGAAATCGAGAGTCGCCTGCAAAACGAGTTCGGCATCTGGGACACGGGCCCGATGCTCGACGCGATCCTGGGACGGGAGGGATAGATGAACGAGGACCCGACACGGATGATGAGGGAGCCCGAGCACCCCCGGCCCCGCGGCAACATTCACCTGCTGATCGCAGGGCTGATCGCGGTCATCGTCGGCCTCGTCATCGCGATCGTCGTGATCGCCAACAACGACAACGGCAGCAGCAGCTCGAGCGCCTCGACGCCGGCTTCGATCACCACCTCGATCCCGACGACCGGATCGACGACCACAGGGTCTACGACCGGAACGACGACGGGCTCGACGACAACGTCTCCGACGACCACCGGCACAACGACGCCGACCACCACCCCGACTACGACGACGGGCGGGGGCGGGAACGGCAGCGGTGGCGTACCGGCGCCTTAAGCGCCGCTCAGGTGCCTACGCCGGCTTCTCCCACATCAGCCTCGCGAAGACGATGTAGCGCTGGGCGGCGCTGTAGAGCGGGTGGCAGGCGCTGAGGACGAGGCGGTCGTAGCCGACGTTCCTGACGATCCCGACGTCGCTGGGGTCGACGATTGCGGTCTTCTGCACCCGGTAGTAGAAGGTCCCGTAGGGCATCTCGATGGTTATCCGGTCGCCGCGATGCATCGAGTCGATGTGGCGGAAGGGCGCCAGGTAGGTGGTCCGGTGCCCGGCGACGCCGACCGTGCCACCCTGGCCGGGGAAGGGGGTCTGCGGGTAATGGCCCGGCCCCTTCTCGAGGCTCGCAGTGTCTGTCCCCTGCACCATGACCATGTTCAGCCCGTCCATCGCCGGGGCGACGATCCGCCCAATCGCGTCGCCGCTGCCGGCCTGGCGGGCGGATCGCCGCGCCAGGATCGCGATCCGCTGCCGGATGGTCCGCACCCTGGCGATCGCCTGGCGGTCGGCCGCGGTCGGGTACTGGGCCTCGAGGTTGTTCAGCTGGTCGGCGGCCTGGCTTTGCTTGATCGAGCCGTAGAGCGAGGAGACGGGCTCCTGGTAGGCGAGCGTGACACCGACGTCGACGAGCACGACCACCCCGGCGGTGATCAGCGCGATCGAGAGGACGTGGGCGAGGCGCGCCATGGAAGAGAGTCTGGCAGCGCCGGATGTCGTTTGGGGGGTTGGCGTGCGAGACTTCGCGCCTCGCGATGAGCACCGAACGACCCCCCGAGCAAGCTCGAACCGCCGGCTACGAGGCGGACCCCGCCGAGGTCAGCCGCGTTCTGCTCCTCTACTCGGGCGGCCTCGACACGAGCGTCATGCTCAAGTGGATCCAGGACGCCTACGACGCCGAGGTCGTCTGCCTCACGGTCAACCTCGGCCAGCCGGGCGAGGACTACGAGGTGATCGAGGACAAGGCCAAGCGGCTCGGCGCGGTCGAGTGCCACGTCGTCGACGCGCGTGAGCAGTTCGCCGAGCAGTTCGTCCTGCCGGCGATCAAGGCCAACGCCCTCTACGGGGGCGGCTACCCGCTCTTCACGGCGCTCGGCCGGCCGCTGATCGCCCGGCTCGCGGTCGAGCAGGCCCGCGCCAGCGGCTGCGACACGATCGCCCACGGCTGCACCGGCAAGGGCAACGACCAGGTTCGGATCGAGGCGACGGTCGCGACCCTGGCGCCGGAGCTGAAAGTGATCGCGCCGGTGCGTTCCTGGCAGATGGGCCGCGAGGAGGAGATCGCCTACGCGCGCGAGCACGGCATCCCCGTCAAGGGCGGCACCGAGGTGGCGCCCTACTCGATCGACGACAACCTCTGGGGCCGCTCTTCGGAGGGCCGCTGGATCGAGGACCTCTCGCACGCCCCCGAGGACGACGTCTTCGACCTGGTGACCCGTCCCGAGGAGGCACCCGACGAGGCCGAGGTCGTCAGCCTCGGCTTCGAGCGCGGTGTGCCGGTCTCGCTGAACGGTGAGCGGCTGGGGCTGGTCGAGTTGCTGGAGCGAGTCGCCGAGGTCGGCTGTCGCCACGGCGTCGGCATCGTCGACCACATCGAGGACCGCATCGTCGGCCTGAAGGTGCGCGACATCTACGAGGTGCCCGCCGCGGCGATCGTCCTCACCGCGCACCAGGAGTTGGAGAAGCTGGTCGGGACGATCCACCAGAACCAGTTCAAGCCGGCGCTCGACCAGAAGTGGAGCTATCTGGTCTACGCGGGCCTCTGGTGGGAGCCGCTGCGCGCCGACCTCGACGCCTACATGGACGTCGTCAACGCCCAGGTGACCGGGGAGATCGGCCTGAAGCTCTTCAAAGGGAGCGTTCGCGTCGTCACCCGCTCCTCGCCGAACGCGGTCTACGACGCCGACCTCGCCTCCTTCGCCGATTCCGGCGGGCTCTTCTCCCAGACCGCCTCGCCCGGCTTCATCGAACTCTGGTCGCTGCAATCGCGGATGGCCCACCGGATTCGGGAGCGAAACGGGGGGGAGGGCTGATGTCGGAGACGCTCGGGAAGGCCGCCGTCCGCGTCGCCTTCAAGTACCTGCGCCAGCGCTACCGCCGCGAGATTCGCATCGGCGTCGGAATCGCGGTCATCTCGGTCGGCGCCGCCGCCTACCTGGCGGTCCGCAACGTCCGCGAGGGCTGAGCGGCAGTCCGCAACTTTCCTTGCGGATTATGGACAACTTGTGAGCTTTCACTAACAAAGTCCGCTAGTCTCGCGCGCTTCATGCCGCGACCCGCCGCGACAGAGGCAGGTGTCTGGCGCCGGCTGGCCGCGGCCGCCTGCGTTGCCTGCGCCTGCGCGCTTGTCCCGCTCGCTTCGGCGGGCGCGGCCGACGTCAACTCTCTGCAGGCCAAGGTCGAAACGGCTCGCGGCGAAGCCGCCTCGATCGCTTCGCGGCTACAGGCGACCCAGGGCCGGCTCACCGCCGCCGAGGCACAGGCCGCTGCCGCCGCAACTCGCGAGCGACAGTTGAGCGGGCTGCTGGCGACCGGCGAGGCTCGGTCGGCCGCACTCGCGGGAAGGGTGAAGGGCGCCGAGCGTCATCTTGCTGTGCAGAGGGGCAGGCTGGCCCGAGCCAGAAGGGCCCTGGCCCAGCGCCTCATAGCGATCTATGAGAGCGGCAGCCCGAGCACCGCCGGCGTCGTGCTCGGATCGAGCAGCTTCGACGACCTTGCGACCCGCGCCGACTACATGCGCGAGATCGAGGACTCCGACACCGCGCTCGCCCAGCGAGTCGCCCAGGTTCGCGACGAGGTGCGTCATGGACTGGCTCAGATCGCGGCACTGAAAGCCCGGGTCGACGCCCATGACGCGCGGCTCGCCTCAGCCAGGTCCCAGATCTCCGCCGTCCGCACCCAAGCGAGCGCCAAAGCCGCGCAACTCCAGTCGATCTCAGCCTCCCGCGCCGCTTCGCTGTCGAAGCTCAAATCGAACATCGGCAGTTGGGTCGCCGACATCCAGGCGGCACAACAGGCAAGTCAGGCGGCCGCCCAGAACACCGTCGGGCGCTGGCTCGGTGGCCCCTACTCGATCCCCACCTACATCGTGATGTGCGAGTCCGGCGGCGACTACGGCGCCGTCAACCCCTCCAGCGGCGCCGGCGGCGCCTACCAGATCCTTCCCTCCACCTGGAAGCTCTACGGAGGAACTGGGGCGCCCCAGGATGCGCCGAAGGCCGAGCAGGACCGGATCGCCGCCCAGATCTGGGCCGACTCCGGCCCCAGCGCCTGGGTCTGCGGCTGAGTCGCCGCCCTGCGCTTCGAATACCCACGGAAGTAGCGCGAAAGACGCACGTCGGAGGATCGTTGCCATCTGGCCCGGTTGGCATGATCGGCCGCAGCCATGAGCGCCTCCTCCTCTGTCCATCTTCACGCCCACAGTGAGTACTCGCTGCTCGACGGGGCCTGCAAGATCGACGCGATGGCGGCGCGGGCGGCCGAGCTGGGGCAGCCGGCGCTGGGGCTCACCGACCACGGCGTGATGAACGGCGCCATCGACCTCTACAAGGCCTGCCGCAAGCACGGGATCAAGCCGATCATCGGGCTCGAGGCCTACCTGGTCGAGGACCGCCACGCGATCAAGGAGCAGCCGCGCTACGAGCGCAACCACCTCACCCTGCTCGCCGAGAGCGACGTCGGCTTCTCCAACCTGGTCAAGCTCACCTCGGCCGGCTTTCTGGAGGGCTTCTCGCGCGGCAAGGCCAACGTCGACATGGACCTGCTCGCCACCCACGCCGAGGGCGTCATCGTCCTCACCGGCTGCCTGCAGTCGCGCTTCTGCCGCCGTCTGGTCGAGGAGCGCCACGACGACGCCCGCGCCCACCTCGACGACCTGATCCAGGCCTTCGGCCCTGAGCAGGTCTACTTCGAGGTGCAGAAGAACGGGATCGCCGAGCAGGACAAGGCCAACGAGGGGATCGTTCGCTTCGCCCGCGAGCTGAACCGGCCGCTGGTCGGCACCGCCGACGTCCACTACCTGCGCCGCGAGGACTTCGACAACCACGCGGCGCTGCTCTGCGTGCAGACCAAATCGACCCTGGAGGCGCCGAAGCTCAGCTTCGACACCAACGAGTTCTTCCTGAAGAGCTCCGTCGAGATGGAGGAGTCCTTCGCCGAGTGGCCCGAGGCCGTCCCGACCACGCTGGAGATCGCCGAGCGCTGCGAGGTCGAGATCGAGCTCGGCAAGCTGCTGCTGCCGCGCTACCCGACTCCCGATGACGAGGAGCCGGAGGCGATGCTGCGGCGGATAGCCGGCGAGGGCCTGCGCGCCCGCTACGGCGACCCGCCGCCCGCCGAGGCGGTGGAGCGACTCGAGTTCGAGCTCGGGGTGATCGAGGAGATGGGCTTCTCCTCCTACTTCCTGATCGTCTGGGACTTCGTCCGCTACGCCAAGGAGAACGGCGTGGCGGTCGGCCCCGGCCGTGGCTCGGCCGCCGGCTCGATCGTCTCTTACGCCCTGCGGATCACCGACCTCGACCCGCTCGCCGAGGGGCTGATCTTCGAGCGCTTCCTCAACCCCGGCCGCAAATCGATGCCCGACATCGACATCGACTTCTCGGTCCGCGGCCGCGAGCGGATGATCCGCTACGTCGCCGACAAGTACGGCCGCGAGTCGGTCGCTCAAATCATCACCTTCGGCAAGATGGCGCCGCGCGCCGCCACCCGTGACGCCGCTCGCGTGCTCGGCTATGACTACGGCACCGGCGATCGGCTGGCCAAGCAGATCCCGGAGCCGATCATGGGACGCAGCCCCTCCTTCGCGGAATGCCTTAAGTCGGGCCAGGAGCTGAAACGGACCTACGACGACGAGCCCGACGCGAAACGGATCATCGATGTCGCTCAGGGACTTGAAGGGATCGTTCGCAACGCCTCGATCCACGCCGCCGCGGTAGTAATCGCCGATCGGCCGCTGCACGAGGTGGTGCCCCTGCAGCTGGCCGAGGATCGCAACGCTCCGGCCGTCGCCGGCACCGGCAACGGCTCGGGCAAGGCCGAGCGCCAGTACAAGATCGTCACCCAGTACTCGATGGGGCCGATCGAGGAGATGGGCCTGTTGAAGATGGACTTCCTCGGTCTGCGCAACCTCGACGTGATCGAGGACGCGATCGACATCATCGAGCGCTCGCGCGGAGAGCGGATCGACATGGAGAAAATCCCGATCGAGGACGCGAAGACCTACGCGATGCTGGCCAAGGGCGATTCGACCGGCGTCTTCCAGTTCGAGTCCGAGGGGATGCGCGACGCGCTGCGCAAGGTGGGGCCGACCGAGTTCTCCGACATCGTTGCCCTCGGCGCCCTCTATCGGCCCGGCGCGATGGCCTACATCCCCGCCTACGCGAAGGGCAAGAAGGACCCCTCGACCGTGCGCTACCCCGACCCGCGGTTGCGGGCGATCACCGAGGAGACCCACGGCTGCGTCATCTACCAGGAGCAGCTGATGGAGATCGCCCGCTCGATGGCCGGCTTCTCGGGCGCCGAGGCGGACGACCTGCGCAAGGCGATCGGCAAGAAGAAGCGAGACCTGATGGCGACGATGAAGGACAAGTTCATGCAGGGCTTGGCCGAATCGGACACCGCCGCAAACGTCGCCAAGGACCTCTGGAAGCTGAACGAGGCGGCCGCCGATTACTCCTTCAACAAGTCCCACGCCGCCTGCTACGGGTTGATCTCCTACCGGACCGCCTACCTCAAGGCCAACTACCCGGCCGAGTACATGGCGGCGGTGATCTCCTCGGTGATGAACACCAAAGACAAGGTGCCCTTCTTCGTCAATCGCTGCGCGGAGATGGGGATCGACGTGCTGCCGCCCGACGTCAACTCCTCCGACCACAGCTTCGTCGTCTCCGAGAACGCGATTCGCTTCGGTCTCGACGCGGTCAAGAACGTCGGCCACGCCGCGGTCGAGGCGATCCTCCGCGCCCACGCCGACGCGCCGATCGCCTCGATCTGGGACTTCTGCGAACGGGTCGACTCTCGGGCGGTCAACAAACGGGCAATCGAGTGCTTGATCAAGTGCGGTGCCCTCGACTCCACCGGGGCGACGCGCAAAGGCATGCTGGAGGCCCTGCCGGCCGCTCAGTCCGCCGGCCAGAAGGCCCAGGAGGACGCCCAGCTCGGCCAGGGCTCGATTTTCGACTTCGGCGACGGGGGGAGCGAGGAGGGGGGAGGCGCTTCCGGGGCCCAGCACCGCCCGCCGATCTCCGCCGCCGAGTTCGACCGGGCCGAGCTGTTGGCGCTGGAGAAGGAGACGCTTGGCACCTACCTCTCCTCGCACCCGCTTTCCGAGGTTCGCGACGCGCTCCGCGCCCGAGTCGACTGCACGCTGGCGGAGCTGTCCGAGAAGGCCGACGGCTCCTGGGTGACGGTGGGCGGGATCGTCGCCGCCTGCAAAAAGATCCGCACCAAGAGCGGCAACCAGATGATGTTCGCGACCCTCGACGACGTCGAAGGGCAGGTCGAGATGCTCGTCTTCAAGGCCGACCAGGCCGAGAGCGCCACGACGATCGCCCCCGACGCGATCGTCGTGGTCCGCGGCCGGATCGACCACAAAGACCGCGGCGAGACCAAGCTCGTCGTCCAGGAAGCCGAGCGCTTCGAGCCCGATCGCGAGGAGATCGCCCGCGCGAGCAAGGCGGCGAGCGCGCCGTCGCAGCCGCTGAGGCTCCTGCTCGATGCCACACAGCTGAGCAGGCCCGGGCTGGTCGATCAGCTCAAGGAGGTCTTCGAGCACCACAAGGGCGAGGCGGACGTCCACCTGGAGATCGATAACGGCAGCGGCGCGCCGAAGCTGATCAAGCTGGGCGACGACTATCGGGTTCGCCCGTCCAGCGGCCTGCGCGCCGAGTTGGACCATTTGCTCGGCGCCGAGGCCATGGCGGCCTAGACTTTCCCTATGCCAGCGACGCGCACGCAGGCCGGTGAGTGCCGACAGTGCCGCTCGTTCTGCGACAAGCTGATCGAGCCACGCGGCTGCGTCGAGATGCGCTGTCGCTTTCTCTACAGCTACGTCGACATGCTGAACGGCGAGCAGTACGTCGGCTGCATGCAGGAGGTTTACGCGGCTGAGATCGAGTTGGAGGCGGTGCTCGAGCCCGGCGGCTTCGGCGGCGTCAAGATGACCGGGGCCCCGCTTCCCCACTGCCAATTCACGGTCGAGCGCGCCTACGAGGGGAACGGCCCTTCCTACGACTGCGTCAATTCGCGCTTCTTCGACTGCAGCGACGACGGCCCCGAAGGCCTCAGGGCCTTCGACCTGCGCGAAATTCTCTGAGCGATCAGAGTTTTCAAGCTACAATCGGGAAACTCACAGGTTTACATTTACACCGATTGGTGTAACATCAAACCATGACTGAAACTTCCACGGTTGCAGAAGAAGCGGAGAAGGTTTTGGCCGAGGCGAATGCCGAAGGTGCCGCCCCCGAAGGGGGCCCCAAGTTCACCCTCGAGCTGAACCAGGACCAGGAGGACATCCGGGACTGGGTCCACGGCTTTGCCGAGAACGTCGTCCGTCCCGCCGCGGCGGAGTGGGACGAGCGCGAGGAGACGCCCTGGCCGGTGATCCAGGAGGCCGCCAAGATCGGCCTCTACGGTTTCGAGGCGCTGGCCCAGTTCTGGGCCGACGACACCGGCCTGACGCTGCCGATCGCCAACGAGGAGCTCTTCTGGGGCGACGCCGGCATCGGCATGGCGATCATGGGCACCTCGCTCGCGGTCGCCGCGATCTTCGGGCAGGGAACCCCCGAGCAGATGGGCGAGTGGATTCCCCAATGCTTCGGCACGCCCGACGACGTCAAGGTCGGCGCCTTCTGTGCCTCAGAGCCCGACGCCGGCTCCGACGTCTCGGCGATCCGCACCAGCGCCAAGTACGACGAGGCGACCGACGAGTGGGTGATCAACGGCCAGAAGGCCTGGGCGACCAACGGCGGCATCGCCAACGTCCACGTGGTGATCGCCTCGGTCGATCGCGAGCTCGGCTCCCGCGGCCACGCAGCCTTCGTCATCCCACCGGACACCAAAGGCTGTGAGCAGGGCGCCAAGGTGAAGAAGCACGGCCTCCGCGCCTCCCACACCAGCGACGTCCACCTCGACGACTGCCGCGTCCCCGGCTCCTGCCTGCTGGGCGGCAAAGAGAAGCTCGACGAGCGTCTCGCCCGCGTCCGCGAGGGCAAGAAATCCAAGTCGCAGGCCGCGATGCAGACCTTCGAGGCGAGCCGCCCGACGGTCGGCGCTCAGGCGCTTGGCATCGCCCGCGCCGCCTATGAGTACTCGCTCGAGTACGCCAAAGAGCGCCGTCAGTTCGGCAAGGCGATCATCGAGAACCAGGCGATCGCCTTCGCCCTGGCCGACATGAAGCTGGAGATCGACGCGGCCCGGCTGCTCGTCTGGCGCGCCGCCTGGATGGGGCGGACCGGCCAGAAGTTCGAGAACGCCGAGGGCTCGATGTCGAAGCTGAAGGCCGGTGAGGTCGCCGTCTGGGCCACCGAGCGGGCGATTCAGATCCTTGGTGGCAACGGCTACACACGCGAGTTCCCGGTCGAGCGGATGCACCGCGACGCGAAGATCTACACGATCTTCGAGGGCACCTCAGAGATCCAGCGCCTGGTCATCTCCCGCGCGATCTCCGGCGTTCACGTCAAATAGGAGCCGTCTCTGCGCCGCTCGGGCGTTTTCCCCTGCCATAGCAAGGTAAAAAGCCCGAACGACGGCGTGAACTCTCCTAGCGTCCGCGCCGCTTGAGTCCTTCGCGGCGCAAACGCTTGGCGGCCTGGACCTCTTTCTTGTCCGGGCCTTTCTTGTTGGGGCCCGGCGTCTCCAGGGTCGCCGGGAGGCCTTCGAAGCGGGGCTCCGAGAGAAAGGCGGCGAGGCCTTTCTTGCCCATCTCGCCCTGGCCGACGTTGGCGTGGCGGTCCCGGCAGGAACCGAGGGGGGCCGCGGCGTCGTTTACGTGGACGCACCGGAGGCGCTCCAGGCCGACCTTGGCGTCGGCTTCGTCGAGGATCTCGGTGAGCTTGTCCGGGTCGGTAACGTCGTACCCCTGCACGAAGAGGTGGCAGGAGTCGAGGCAGAGGCCGAGGCGCTTGCCGCCGCCGGCCAGGTCGATCAGCTCGGCGGTCTGATCGAAGTCGCGCCCCAACAGCCCTTTGTGGCCGGCGGTCTGCTCGAGCAGCAGCGGGCAACTGTCGCTGTCCTTCAGCGCCGCCGCGATCACCTTCGCCGCCCGCTTCATCGAGGGGCCGAGCGCCTCGCCTTTCTGTGCCCCCGGGTGCAGCACGACCCCCGCCGCGCCGATCTCGTCGCCGATCCTCAGCGCGTGGGTCAGCGAGGCCAGGGACTTTTTGCGCAGGTCGGCTTCTTTGGTCGCGCAGTTGATCAGGTAGACGGCGTGAATCACCACCGCATCGATCGGCGAGTCCTCCATCGCCTCGCGAAAAGCGGCGAAGTCATCCTCGGTGTAGCGGGTCGGCCGCCACATCCGCGGGCTCTGGTGGAAGATCTGGATCGACTCGCAGCCAATCTCGGTTCCGCGCTCAATCGCCTTGTCCAGCCCGCCGGCTGTGGAAACATGCGCGCCGATCAACATCGTGCCTGAAGACTCTCCAATCCGATTTCGCTTCGCCCCCTCGCCGACCGGTGCGCTGCACATCGGCGGGGCGAGGACGGCACTCTACAACTGGCTCGCCGCGCGCCACGGGGACGGCTCGCTGGTCCTGCGGATCGAGGACACCGACCGCGAGCGCTCGACGGCCGAGAACGTCGACCAGATCCTCGACGCGTTGAAGTGGCTCGAGTTGGACTGGGACGAGGGGCCGATCTCCCAGGCAAGCCGGACCGCCGCCCACGAGGCCGCGCTGGAGCGCCTGTTGGAGTCCGGCGCCGCTTACCGCGACTCGGCGACGGCCAAGGACGTCGAGGCCTGGAAGGCAGAGCACGGCGCCGACCGGGGCTACCGGGGCGAGCCGACCGAGGAGCCCGGCGCCGCGGTGCGACTCCGCGTTCCCGACGAAGGGGAGACAGTGGTCGAGGACCTGATTCGCGGCGAGGTTCGCTTCCCCAATCGCAGCTACGACGACTTCGTGATCGCCCGCGGCGATGGCTCGGTCCTCTACAACTTCGCGGTCGCGGTCGACGACGCCGAGATGGGGATCAGCGAGGTGGTGCGCGGCGACGACCATCTCTCCAACACGCCCAAGCAGCTGCTCGTGTTGGAGGCACTCGGGCACGAGCCGCCCCGCTACGCGCACCTGCCGCTCCTGCATGGCCCCGACGGCAAGAAGCTCTCCAAGCGCCATGGCGCCGCCTCGGTGCAGGAACTGCGCGACGCCGGCTACCTGCCGGCCGCGGTGCGCAACTACCTGGCGCTGCTCGGCTGGGGGACGACCGACGACGCGACGCTGATGCCGACCGCGGAGCTGGTCGAGCGCTTCCGGGTCGAGGACGTCGGCCGCTCCGCGGCGATCTTCGACGAGAGGAAGCTGCGCTGGATCAACGGTCGCTACATGCGCGAGCTGCCGCTCTCCGACTACACCGAGGCGGTCGCTCTCCACCTGGGGCGCGAGGCCGACGAGCGCCTGCGCGCCGCCTGCGAGATCGCCCAGGAGAAGGCCCAGACGCTTGACGAAGTTTGGTCGCTGATCCGCTTCCTCTTCGAGCCCCCCGTCGACGACGAGAAGGCCTGGAACAAGGTGATGAAGGAGGGGGCCCTGCCGTTGCTGGAGGCGGCGCGGGGGGCCCTCGACGCCGCAAACGGCTTCGATCCGGCCTCCCTGGAGGCCGCCCTAACTCCCCTCGTCGAAGAGTTCGACGTCAAGCCCGGCAAGCTCTACCAACCGATCCGCGTCGCGATCACCGGCAGCACCGTCTCGCCCGGCATCTTCGAGTCGCTCTCCGCGCTCGGGCGCGAGGAATCCCTGGTGCGCATCGACGCCGCGATCAGCCGCCTTCGATAGGCGTTTTTCCCTCTACAAAGGGGATTACTGGGGTCAGGAGGGCTCCCTGCGGCGGATTGCCGCAATTTCGGGGACGAACGGGCTAAACCAAACGTCCTCATCTGCCGATGGGCAGGGCGAGTCGTCATGGCATCGACCACGTCACACAGCAACGGCAACGGAAATGGCAAGGGCAAGCTCCACGAGCTCCCGGGCCAAAAAGGCGCTCGCCAGGGTCCCGCGCCCGGCAGCCGCCTCGCCGACGCCTTTGAGGCCGTCGAGCGCTTCCCGGTCCTGGTCGAGTCTCGTGAGCGCGTCATGCGCGCCGCCACTGCCGAGACCTCTCGCATCGGCGAGCTGATCGAGACGGTTGAGTCCGACGTCGCCCTGACGATCGCCGTCCTTCGCTTCGCCAACCGCAGCGGCGTCGGCGTCGGCGGTGTCGCCACCGTTCCCGACGCAATTGACGTCCTCAAGCCCTCCGGCGTCCTCGCGATCGCCGGCACCGCGCCCTTCTACGACTTCTTCGAGTCCAACGGAGGCTGGGAGCTGAAGCCCGAGCACTTCCGCATCCACGCCCTCGCGACTCAGCGCGCCGCCGACCAGATTGGGCGGGCCGTCGGCTGGGCCGACCGCGACGAGCTCGCCGTCGCCGCTCTCCTCCACGACGTTGGGCGCCTCGTCATCTCCCGCCTTCACCCCGGGCACAAGAGCTACCTCGATGCCGGGGCCAACACCCCCGAGCAGCGAGTCCGCGACGAGCGCGAGCAGCTCGGCATCGACCACGCCCTGGTCGGCGGAGTGCTGGCGCGTCGCTGGAACGTGCCGCAGCGGATCGCCATCGCGATCGAGCGCCACCACGCCGACGACGCAGAAGGGCTCGCGGGGATGGTCGCCGCCGCCGACATGGTCGCCCACTACGGGCAGGGCGAGGCGGTCTCTCCGGAGCGCCTCCGCGCCGCGGCCGAGCGCTGCGGCCTCGGCGTCGACGGCCTTCGCAACCTCCTCTACGACCTCCCCTGCGCCCGCCAGGACGCCCCGCGGATCAGCGAGCCGTGTCCGCTGTCGGCCCGCGAGCTCGATGTCCTGCGCCACCTCTCAGAGGGCATGGTCTACAAGCAGATCGCCGGCGAGATGCAGCTTTCCGTCTCGACGATTCGCACCCATCTGCACAATGTCTACGGCAAGATCGGCGCCGTCGACCGGGCGCAGGCGGTGCTCACCGCGCGCGACCGCGGCTGGATTTAAGTCCCCTCTAGTCGATCAGCGACTCGCGGAGCGCGATCGCCACGGCGTGCGTCCGGTTGCGGGCGCCGAGACGGGTCAGCAGGTGCTTCATGTGGGTCTTGATCGTCTCTTCGCTGAGGTCCAACTCGCGAGCCGCCACCGTGGTCGATTCGCCGTTGGCGAGGAGCTGGAGGATCTGGCGCTGGCGCCGGGTCAGCTTCCCCCGGCTGCCTTTGGGCGGGACCGCCGGGTCGACGAAGCTCTCCTGCGCGATCGCGGCCTGGACCGCCTGCTTCAGCTCCTCGGCGCCGGCGGCTCGGGAGACGTAGGCGGCGGCGCCGGCCTGCAGGGCGGCGGTTGCCAGATGGCGCTCGGGCCGCTCGCCGTGGGCGACGATGCCGAGGCTCGGCTCGGCTCGGCGCATCGCGCGGATCGCCTCCGTCCCGCCCAGCGTGGGCCCCTCGCCGTCGCTGTGAGAGCGCACGTCGACCACGGTCACGTCGAAGCTGCCCACGTCGCGAATCAGCTCCAGGCCCTCGTCCCTGCTCGCGCTCTCGTGGAGCACGAAGCCGCTGCCGAGCGCTCTGCGCACGCCGAGCCGGACGAGCGGGCGGTCGTCGATTACAAGGCAGTGGAGGCGCTCGCTCAGGTCTGCTTCCGATCCGCTCGGGGTTGCCGCGTGCCCCAGCCCTGTACCGGAGCGTCGCGACCCGATCCTAGCTCAGCCGAGTCCGGGTGGTGCGGTAGAAAGGTCCGGTGATATCCGTCACCTCGAAGTCTCGCTACGCCGTCGTCGCGATGGCCGAGCTTGCCCGCTCCGGGGAGCGACCGGTTCCGATCAAGGAGCTGGCCGAGCGCCGCGAGATCCCCGAGCAGTTCCTCGAGCAGCTCTTCTCGACCCTGCGTCGCTCTGGCCTGCTGACCAGCCACCGTGGCGTCAAAGGCGGCTACACGCTCGCCCGCCCCGCCGACGAGATCACCGTGCTCGAGGTGGTCCAGGCGCTTGACGGCAAGGTCGGCCAAGAGGCCGACGAGGCCGGCGGCATCTGGGCGGAGGGCGTCACCGCCCTGCGCAAAGTCTTCGGCCAGACGACGATCGCCGAGGTCGCCCGCCGCGAGGCAGAGGAGGCGGGCTCGGGGATGTACTTCATCTGATGAGGATCGGGGCGGAGGCTTCGGCGGTGGTCGGCAATACGCCGATGGTGTCGCTTGGGCGGATGGCCGAGGGGCTGGGGGCGGAGGTCTGCGTCAAGCTCGAGTACTTCAATCCGGGCGGGTCGGTGAAGGACCGGATCGGGGTGGCGATGATCGACGCCGCCGAGGAGGAGGGACTGGTCAAGCCCGGGCGCTCGGTGATCGTCGAGCCGACCAGCGGCAACACCGGGATCGCGCTGGCGATGGTCTGCGCGGCGCGCGGCTACGAGCTGATCCTCACTCTGCCGGAGGGGATGAGCCGGGAGCGGGCGAAGCTGCTGCGCGCCTATGGGGCCGAGGTGCGCGAGACGCCTTCGCTCGGCGGCATGACCGAGGCGGTTGAGATGGCCGGGGAGATCTGTGAGCAGCGCAAAGGCTTCATGCCGCAGCAGTTCGACAACCCGGCGAACCCCGAGATCCATCGGCGCACCACGGCGGAGGAGATCTGGCGCGACACCGACGGCGAGGTGGGCGCCTTCGTCGCCGGGGTCGGGACCGGCGGGACGATCACCGGAGTGGGGCGGATGCTGAGGGAGCGCAGCCCGGACTCGCTGATCGTCGCGGTCGAGCCGGCGACCTCGCCGGTGCTCTCCGGCGGCGCCCCCGGCCCGCACAAGATCCAGGGGATCGGCGCCGGCTTCGTCCCTTCGGTGCTTGATCGCTCGGTGATCGACGAGGTGATCTCGGTCACCGACGAGGAGGCGCTGGAGACCGCGCGGCTGACGGGAAGCCGCGAGGGCGTGCTTTCGGGGATCTCCGCCGGCGCCAACATCAGGGCGGCGCTGGAGGTGGCGGCGCGGCCGGAGATGGCCGGCAAGAGGGTGGTGACGATCGTCTGCGACTCGGGCGAGCGCTACATGTCCCTACCCTTCTTTGCACCGTGAGCGCCCTGAGCAGAGTCCTCAAGGAGATCAAGGCCGACGTCGCCGCGGCGCGAGATCGCGACCCCGCCGCGCAGGGCGTCTCCAGCGCCGAGATCCTGATCGGCTGGGCCGGCGTCCAGGCGCTGCTCGCCCACCGGGTGGCCCACGCGATGTTCGAGGCGGGGGTGCCGGTGGCGCCGCGGACGATCGCCTACCTGGCGCGCGCGGTGACCGGGGTGGAGATCCACCCCGGCGCAAAGATCGGCGCCTCCTTCTTCGTCGACCACGGCTCCGGGGTGGTGATCGGCGAGACCACCGAGATCGGCGATCGGGTCACCCTCTACCAGGGAGTGACGCTGGGCGGGACCGGCCTGCAGCGCGGCAAGCGACACCCGACGGTCGGCGACGACGTCACGATCGGCGCCGGCGCCAAGCTGCTCGGCCCGATCTCGATCGGCGACGGGGCGAAGGTCGGCGCCAACACGGTCGTCGTCCAGGACGTCTCGCCGGGGGCGACAGTGGTCGGCAACCCCGGGCAGGAGGTCCGGGTCAACGGCAAGCGGGTCGGAGAGCCAGGCGCGACCGAAAACTGAGCCGGCCGGCACGGCCGACTCCCTCACTATTCTCGGAGCGATGCTCCAGACCGAGGCGAACCTTCCGCCGGACGCTTCCGAGATCCCCGAGGGGGCGCCGACCGAGCCTGGCGCCGATCGCGCCGAGCGGCTGCTGGCCGACCTCAACGATCCGCAGCGCGCCGCCGTTCGCCACGGCGAGGGGCCGCTGCTCGTCCTCGCCGGCGCCGGCTCGGGCAAGACCCGGGTCCTCACCCACCGGATCGCCTACCTGCTGGCGACCGGCGCGGCGCGGCCGGGCGAGATCCTCGCGATCACCTTCACCAACAAGGCGGCGAACGAGATGAAGGAGCGGGTCGAGCAGCTGGTCGGCCGCTCGGCGCGGGCGATGTGGGTGACCACCTTCCACTCCGCCTGCGCCCGGATGCTGCGCGCCGACGCCGAGCGGCTCGGCTACTCGCGCGCCTTCACGATCTATGACGAGTCGGACTCGCTGCGGATGCTGAAACGCTGCATGGCGGAGCTGGAGATCGACCTGAAGCGCTACCCCCCGCGGGCGATCCGCTCGCAGATCTCCGGCGCCAAGAACAAACTGGTCGACGCCGCCGCCTTCGCCGAGACGCAGGGCAGCGTCTTCGAGGAGGTCGCTTCCGGGGTCTACACCCTCTACGAGAAGCGGATGTTGGCCGCCAACGCGATGGACTTCGACGACCTGCTGGTCCGCACCGTCAACGTGATGGAGCTCTACGAGGAGGTCCGCGACCGCTGGCGCCGCGCCTTCCGCCACGTCCTCGTCGACGAGTACCAGGACACCAACCACGCCCAGTACCGGCTGCTCCAGCTGCTCGTCTCCGACCACGGCAACCTGATGGTCGTCGGCGACGAAGATCAGTGTCTGGTTGAAGGGACCTTCGTGACGATGGGAGATGGCTCGCAAAGACCCATCGAAGACCTATCGGAGGGGGACATGGTGATGTCTTGCTTTGGCAGTGCCGAATTCCGTCCCGCTCGGGTTAGTGGTGTCTTCAAGGCACGCGAGTCAAACGGCATTGCGATCGAAACGTTCGGTGGACGCCGTCTCGTCAGCACGCCGGAGCACATGCATTTCGCCGGCTACCGCCTCGGCACGACTCCGCAGATGCACTTGACCTACCTGATGTGGAAGCGGGGCATGGGGTTTCGAGTTGGGGTTTCGGGTGTCTATTCGCAGCGCGGGCAGTCTGCGGTCGGGATCCGCCAGCGCCGCTTGCAAGAGCATGCGGATGCGGTCTGGGTTGTGTCTGCTCATGACAGCGACGCAGAGGCCCGAGCGGCCGAGGTGACCTTGTCCCTTCGCTACAGCCTTCCAATGTTGCCGTTCTATCAACGTAAATCAGCCTCAGGAAAGAGCCTGATCGGCAATCAAGGCCTGATCAACCAGGTCTTCACCACGATCGACACAGAGGCGGGCGGGCTGAGATTGCTCGAAGACGAAGGCCTCAGTCTCCAGCACCCGCATCATCTTGCTGCCACCAGCGGGGGGAGGCGCCGAGTCATCACGATCACACTCTGTGCCGAGAAGCGCGGGAAGACGCCAATGCATCGGATCGCGATTGCCGGGCACGACCAGGAGGGTCGGCGAGCAATTGAGGCGCTTGGGCTCAAGACTCGTCCAGCTCGCGCGGGGTCGGAGTCATGGAGGTTCGAAACTGTTCTCAAGGATCTAGGAGAGGCAATCCGCGTCGCGGGCGATATTGATTCCGCGCTTGACGTCGACGTTCGTTTCCAGGGTCGTTTCGGCGAGAAGCAAAGCGGCCGAATCGTCGGCAACTCACTTGCATGTATCCCGGCGGCTTCGGTTCGTCCGGGTATGACGATGTTCCTCGGCGATGGGTCCTACGACGCTGTCAAGTCGGTTGAGAAGGTCACCCTTGATCGGCCCGTCTATGACATCAATGTGGAGGGGACGCATAACTTCGTGGCCGAGGGCCTGGTGACCCACAATTCGATCTACGGCTTCCGCCACGCCGACATTCGCAACATCCTCGACTTCGAGCGCGACTTCCCCGAGGCCGAGGTGGTGAAGCTGGAGCAGAACTACCGCTCCACGCAGACGATCCTCTCCGCCGCCAACGCGGTGGTCGAACGGAACCACCAGCGGCGGCCGAAGGCGCTCTGGACCGAGATCGCCGGCGGCGAGCCGGTACAGCTCTCCGAGCTGGCCGACGAGCACGAGGAGGCGCGCTGGGTGGCCGGGGAGATCCAGCGGCTCGGGGCCGAAGACGACGTGCGCCACTCCGACGTCGCGGTCTTCTACCGGACCAACGCGATGAGCCGGGTCCTGGAGGACACGCTGGTCCGCTTCGAGCTTCCCTACCAGGTGATCGGCGGCACCAAGTTCTACGAGCGGGCCGAGGTCAAGGACGCGGTCGCCTACCTCAGCCTGCTGATCAACCCCGCCGACCAGGTCTCCTTCGCGCGAGTCGTCAACTCGCCGCGGCGTGGGATCGGCAACACCAGCCAGGGACGGATCGCCGCCCACGCGAACACCACCGGGCTGCCGATCTGGGAGGTCGCCGGGCGGGTCGAGGAGGTGCCGGGGCTCGGAGCCGCGGCGATCAAGGCGGTCTCCCGCTTCCACGAGACGATCGAGGGGCTGATGGAGAAGGTGGCGGATGGCGCCCCGGTCGCCGAGGTGCTGGAGGCGACCCTGCGCGAGACGGGCTACCTGGAGGCCCTGGAGGCCGAGCGAACGATCGAAGCGGAGGGGAGGGTCGAGAACCTCGAGGAGCTGATTGGCGTCGCCGGCGAGTTCGACGCCAACCGCGAGCTGGAGGGTGAGAGCGCCAACTTGGCGCCGCTCGAGGAGTTCCTCCAGCAGGTCTCCCTCTACACCGAACAGGACGGCCTGCGCCCCGACGACGAGTCGCTGATCACCCTGATGACCCTCCACAACGCCAAGGGCCTCGAGTACGACACGGTGTTCATCGTCGGCTGCGAGGATGGCACCTTCCCGCACATGCGGGCGCTGGAGGAGGGGGGCGAAGAGGAGGAGCGGCGCCTCTGTTACGTCGGCATCACCCGGGCCCGGCGGCGCCTCTACATGACCTGGGCGCGGGAGCGGCGCCTCTTCGGGGGCCGACCGGAGCGAGGCCTGCCGTCCCGCTTCATCGACGAGCTGCCGGCGGAGCTGACCGAGCGCCACTCGAGCGCGCCCGGAGTGGGGAGCGGCTGGTCGAGCGCGCCGCCGCCGGGCGCCTCGGCGCCGATCGACCCCGGGCCCGCGCTGAAGCTGCAGACCGGCGACGACGTCGTCCACGCCAGCTTCGGCGACGGCGTCGTCACCGCGGTTGAGCCGGGGGGCGTGGTCGTGGTGCGCTTCGCCGACGACGGCTCCGAGCGCAAGCTGATGGCCGACTACGCGCCGGTGCGGAAGAGGTAGCCCGGTGGCGGCGCGGATCATCGACGGCAAGGCGGTCGCCGCCGAGGTGCGCGAGCGGGTGCGGGGCGAGGTGGCCGAGTTCGAGCGCGAGCGGGGCAGGGTGCCCGCCCTCGCCACGGTGATCGTCGGCGACGACCCCGCCTCGGAGGTCTACGTCCGCAACAAGCACAGGGCCTGCGAGGAGGCGGGGATCCGCTCGGTCCACCGCGGCCTGCCGGCCGAGACCAGCGAGAACGAGCTGCTGGAGCTGGTCGGGCGGCTCGGCCTCCAGGAGGACGTCGACGGCATCCTCGTGCAGTTGCCGGTCCCCGACCAGATCGACCCCGACGCCGTGGTCGCGGCGCTCGACCCGGCCAAGGACGTCGACGGGCTCACCCCGACCAACGCCGGGCTGCTCGCGCACGGGATGCCGGGCCTGGTTCCCTGTACCCCCGCCGGGGTGATGGAGCTTCTCCGCCACGAGGGGGTCGAGCTGGAGGGAGCCGAGGCGGTGGTCGTCGGGCGCTCGAAGCTGGTCGGCGTCCCGGTTGCCCGCCTGCTGCTCGCCGCCAACGCGACCGTCACCGTCTGCCACTCGCGCACCCGCGACCTGCCGGGAACCTGTGCCCGCGCCGACGTGCTGATCGCCGCGGTCGGCGTCCCACGGCTGCTCGGCGACGACGCGGTGAAGCCCGGCGCCGTCGTCATCGACGTCGGCGTCAACCGCACCGACGACGGCCTCGTCGGCGACGTCGATTTCGACGCCGCCGCGGCGAAGGCGGCCGCGATCACTCCGGTCCCCGGCGGCGTCGGGCCGATGACGATCGCGATGCTGCTGGTCAACACGCTCGCCGCGGCCCGCGCCCGCGCCCTCTGAAATCCGGCCATCCGCTTCACAATTCCGCCCCGCGGCGGGTGTATGGTCGGCAGGACCCCTAGTCCCACGGAGGGATATGTAGATGGATTTGAACAGGCTGACTCAGGGAGAGAAGATCGCCGGCGTCTCCGCGATCCTTCTCTTCGTCTTTATGTTCTTCAATTGGTATGGCGTCACGATTTCCGGCGGCGGCCAGACGCTCGCGGTAGGCGGTGGGGGCAACGCGTGGGACTCCCTCGACTTCATCCCGATCCTGTTGCTGATCGCGATCGTCGCGACGATCGGCATCGTCGCGGTCGAGGCCAGCGAGTCGGACGTCGACATGCCGGTGCACGGCGCGACGATCATCACCGTCGTCGGCGTCATCTCGTTCCTGCTGATCCTTTTCCGGATCATTGACACGCCGACCTTCGCCTCCTATGCCGGCGTCTCTGCCGAAGGCTCGGTGGAGTTTGGGATCTTCATCTCCCTGATCGCCGCGGCCGGGATGGCCTTCGGTGGCTGGCGGGCGATGCAGGAAGAGGGGACGAGCTTCGGTGACGCCGCCGATCGCCTCTCCGGCGGCGGCCCGGGAGCCGGCCCGAGCGGTGGGCCCCCGCCTCCACCTCCACCACCCCCGCCGACTTCGCCTCCGCCTCCTCCCCCGCCGCCTCCGACTTCGGGGGTCTAGGGGTCGGGTTTACGCCGCCGGGGTCCCAGCGATCCCGGCGGCGACCTTCTTGGCAAACGCGATGATCGTCATCATCGGGTTGACGCCGACCGAGGTGGGGAAGAGGGAGGCGTCGGCGACGTAGAGGCCGGTCGTGCCGTTGACGGAGCCGTCGCTTCCGCAGGCGCCTTCGCTCGGGCCCGCCGCGATCCGCGCGGTCCCCATCGGGTGGAAGGCTTCGAGTCGCAGCTCCGAGGGCTTGATCGCCCTCGCTTCGAACTCGGCCAGCTGTCCCGGCTTCAGCACGCCGACACGGCCGATGTTGGGGTAGACCTCGACCGCGCCGGCGGCGAAGTGGACCTCGGCGGCGCGGGCGATGCCGAAGCTGAGCCGGCGGGCGTCCTCGTCGGTGAGCGCGTAGGTCGCGCGGAGCGTGCCGTCGCCGGCGAGGCCGATGCGCCCGGAGGACTCATCGGAGAGGTGGACCCCGATCGAGCCGATCCGGCCGAAGCCCAGCAACGCCTCCTGGTGTTCGCGACCGGACCCGAGCAGCCAGGCGCCGCCGAAGGCGAGCGGCGTGAAGGTCGCCTCGAGGAGGATGCGTTGCGACTCCCACTCGTCGATGTAATAGCTCTGCATCACGCCCTCCCAGCCGCGCACGTCCTCCGCGTAGCGGGCGCCGACCCAGCAGGCGGGATGGATGTGGAGGTTGCGGCCGACGTGACGGCCGCCCACCCCCGAGCGCAGCAGCAGCTCGGGCGTGCCCAGCGCGCCGCCGGCGACGATCACCGCACGGCGAGCGCGCACGGCGTAGGGGCGGCGGTGTCCGTTGCCCTTTGCGCTGCCGCCGGCGGTGCAGCTCACCCCGACCGCGCGCCCTCCCTCGACCAGGACGCGGCGTGCCTCGACCTCGGTGCGCAGCCGCGCCCCGGCGGCAACGGCGCGGGGCAGGTAGCTGACGTGCATGCCGCGCTTGGCGTCTATCTCGCAGCCGAAGGGGCAGGAGCTGCACTGGACGCAGTTGCCGGCGTTGCGGGAGATCGGCGCGCCGCCGGCGCCGAGGGCCCGCGCTCCCTCCATCGCCAGCTGGCCGTTGCGACCCATCCGCTCGGGGTCGAGCGGGGTCACCCGCAGGAACTCCTCGGCCTCGCTGAACTCGGCGTCGAGATCCCGCGCCCAGTCGACTCCGTAGCGGGACCGCCAGTTTTCGAGCACCGGGTCCGGCGCCCGGAAGCAGGTGCCGGAGTTGATCACCGTCGTGCCGCCCACGGTCCTCGCCACCGGCACCGGAATCTGGGGGCGGCCCTCGGCGATCGTCAGGCCTCCGTCTCGGTAGAGGGAGGCGATCGCCTCGAGCTGATCACTCGGGTAGGTATCGCGGTTGAAGTGGCGACCTGCTTCGAGCACGACCACGTCAAGGCCGGCCTCGGCGAGCGTGGCGGCTGCCACCGCGCCGCCGGCGCCGGAGCCGACGATTACCACGTCGCACTCTTCGCCTTCGCCCTGCGGCGTCGTCTCGCCCAGCGAGCCGGCCGGCTCGGGCACCGTGCCGTCGGCGAGGGCGCAGCTGACGGTGAGGTCGAGACGCTCTTCGACCTCGGGGTTGACCGCGTATCCGAGCGTGGAGAGGACCTTGGCCATCAACAGCAGCTCGTGGTAGATCCCGATCCGGGAGCCCTCCATGCGGCGCAGGAAGTCCTCGCGCGCCTTGAGGTCCAGCCGACTGAAGCGCCAGGGGAAGGGGAGCAGCTCGAAGACGCGCAGTCCCAGCTTGAGGCGGGAGAGAACTCGTGGCGAGAGAGAGGTCAGGAACTCGGCCACCGGGCCGGAGACCTCAATGTCTCGTTCCGCCGCGGGCAGGCCGTCGATTCCGGGCGCCATCGCGGCGCAGATCGCGCTCAGGGTGCGTTGCTCAGCGGCGGAGAGCCCTGGCGAGCGCCTTCAGCCGGGAGAGGGCTGCCGGCCGATCCGACCGACCAGCGACCAGAGCCACAGCGCCAGCAGCGCAAGAAAGCCGTCGACGAGGAAGTTCAGCAGGTAGATGAAGACGTGCTGGTCGAAGAGATAGAAGCCGAGCGCGGCCAGTGAGGAGGCAGTCTTGCCGGCGGCGAGGACGAGCAGGAAGGGGCGATAGCGGACGACGTCGGCCTGGACGACGAGGCAGATCGCCGTGATCACCACCATGTAGGCGAAGCCGAGCGCCAGCCAGAGCTGCTCGGTGCCGTGGGGCGCGCGGGTGAAGCCGCCGAGCGAGTCGCCGAGGTCGGAGATCGTGTCGAGGACCCCGTTGGGGACGGCGATGAAGAGGATGCCGACGACGGCGAAACTGAGTGCCAGCAGGCGCAGGCTGGCGACTACGAATCTCTCGGCCGTCGGTCCCCGCATCCGGCGGCACTCTAACTGGCTGGGCAGCCAGGCGCTCGACTGGCGTGTGCCGCCTAGAATCCGCCGCGTGATCGATCGCGAGCAGGTGCTTCACATCGCCAAATTGGCCCAGCTACGCCTGGATGACGCCGAGGTGGAGCGGATGGCTGGGGAGCTTTCGGGGATCCTGGAGCAGGTGGACCGGATCGGCGAGCTTGATCTCGAGGGAGTCGAGCCGACCTCGCACGTGGTTGCCTTGGAGAACGTGTTGCGGGCCGACGAGCCGCGGCCCAGCCTCCCCAAGGAGAAGGCGCTGGAGTCGGCTCCGGACCCCGCCGACGGAGCGTTCCGGGTCCCGACCACGCAGGCCGACTCCTGATGGCGCCGGCGACCGAGCTGGAGGCCGTGATCGGGCTGGAGATCCACGTCCAGCTGGCCACCAGGACGAAGATGTTCTGCGGCTGCGAGCTCTCCTTCGGCGACGAGGCCAACGTCCATACCTGTCCGGTCTGCCTCGCCCACCCCGGCGTCCTGCCGGTGGTCAACGAGCAGGCGATTCGCTACGCGCTGCAGATCGCCGCGGCGCTGGAGTGCGAGGTCGCGCCGCGTTCGATCTTTCACCGCAAGAACTACTTCTACCCCGACAACTCGAAGGCGTACCAGATAAGCCAGTACGACATTCCGCTTGCTACGGCGGGGCGGCTCGGCGACGTTCGCATCCATCGCGCCCACCTCGAAGAGGACGCGGCGAAGATGATTCACCTCGGCGAGTCGGGTCGAATCCACGGCTCCGGCGCCTCGCTGGTCGACTTCAACCGCGGCGGCACGCCGCTGGTGGAGATCGTCACCGAGCCCGACCTGCGCAGCGCCTCCGAGGCCGCCGAGTGGGCGCGACTGCTGCGGGAGACGGTCCGTCAGCTGGGCGTCTCCGACGTCAACATGGAGGAGGGCAGCCTGCGCTGCGACGCCAACGTCTCGGTGCGGCCGGTCGGCAGCGAGGAACTCGGCGTCAAGACCGAGCTGAAGAACATGAACAGCTTCCGCTTTCTCGAGCGCGGCGTCGAGGCCGAGCTGGCGCGACAGCGGGCGCTGGTCGAGGCGGGGGAGAGGGTCGTCCAGGAGACCCTGCACTTTGATCCCGACTCGGGCACCCTGACTTCGCTGCGCTCCAAGGAGGAGGCGCACGACTACCGCTACTTCCCCGAGCCCGACCTGGTGCCGCTGGCGCCGACCGAGGAGATGCTGCGCGAGGCGCGCGAGGCGTTGCCGGAGCTGCCGGCAGCGCGGATGGCGCGATACGAGGAGGAGATGGGCCTATCGCCGGACGCAGCGGCGCTGCTCGTGGCCGACCCGGAAACCGCCGCCTACTTCGAGCGCACTGCGAATGAAGCCGCGGGAGTCGAGGCCCGTGTCGTCGCCAACTGGGTTACCGGCGAACTGGCTGCGGCTTTGCGCCAACACGGCAGCGAGGCGAACGCCACCGAGTCCAAGGTCGAGCCCGAGTCGCTCGCCGTGCTGGTGGCGTTGGTCCAGGAGAAGGAGATCTCCCATGGCAGCGGCAAGACGGTCCTGGCGACGCTCGTCGCCGAAGGAGGCGACCCGGCGGCGATCGTCGAGCGCGAGGGCCTCGCCCAGATCTCCGACAGCGGGGAGTTGGAGGCGATAGTCGCCGCCGCTGTCGAGGCCAACCCCGAGGCGGCCGAACAGATTCGCTCGGGTAACGGGAAGGCGATCGGTGCGATCGTCGGCGCGGTGATGAAGGAGACCAAGGGTCGCGCCGACGGCGGCGAGGTCAACCGCCTGATCAAGGAGCAGCTGGAACTCTGACACCCAGCTTCCGCTGTTCCTTTGCCTCCATATTTGAGGCAAAGGAACAGCGGAACGGCAAAAGGTAGTGCGTTCCCGCACTTTGTAACAACTTGTTACAAAGTGCTAGGTTGACCGTATGGCCTGGAACGTCGTCATCGCCGGTGGGGGATTCGGCGGCGCGATGGCGGCGCGGGAGTTCGAGCGGATCATCCCGCGGCAGTCGGCCCGACTCGTCCTCGTCAACGACGTCAACTTCATGCTCTACACGCCGTTCCTGCCGGAGGCTGCGGCCGGGACCCTGGAGCCGCGGCACGTGGTCACGCCGTTGCGCGAGATCCTCAAACGGACCTACCTGCGGTTGGGCGAGATCGACGCCCACGATCCCGCCGCCCGCACGGTCGAGCTGCGCGATCGCTACGGGGACACCGAGACCCTCCACTACGACCAGCTGCTGCTGGCGCTCGGCTCGATCTCGCGGGTGCTGCCGATTCCCGGCCTCGCCGAGCACGCGGTCGGCTTCAAAACCCTCGCCGACGCGATCTGGCTCCGCAACCACGTGGTCGAGACGCTGGAGGCGGCCAACGCGACCGAGGACCCGGCGCGCCGCGACGAGCTGCTCACCTACGTTTTCGTCGGTGGCGGCTACGCCGGCCTGGAGGCGCTCGCCGAGCTGCAGGACTTCGCCGCCGACGCGATCGAGAGCTACCCGCGCGCCCGTCTGCACGGGATGCGCTGGGTCCTCGTCGAGGCCGCCGACCGGGTCCTGCCGGAGATCGACGCGCAGCTCGCCGATTACGCGCTGCGCGAGCTGCGCGGTCGCGGCATCGACATCCGCCTCGGCACGACGCTGGAGGAGGTCACCGCCGAGAGCGCCCGGCTTGCCGGCGGCGAGACGCTGCCGACCCGGACGGTCGTCTGGACCGCCGGCGTCACACCCAACCCGAGCCTGGCGCGCCTCGGCGTGCCGCTCGACGAACGTGGTCGTGTGCCGGTCGACGATCACCTGCGGGTCGAGGGGATGGAATCGGTCTGGGCGATCGGCGACTGCGCCGCTGCTCCCGATCCGCGCGGCGGCGTCTGCCCGCCGACCGCCCAACACGCCGTTCGCCAGGGCCCGGTCGCGGCGCGCAACATCGCCGCCGAGTTGGGTGTCGGGACGGCGCAGCCGTTCGACTACGAGGGCAGCGCCGCCTTCGTCAACCTGGGCCGCTACAAGGCGGTCGGGCGGATCGGCACGCGCACCTTCCGCGGCTTCCCGGCCTGGTGGATGGCGCGGACTTACCACATGAGCCAGATCCCGGGCACGGCTCGCAAGGTCCGCGCGGTGCTCGACTGGACCGCCGGCCTGCCCTTCCGCCGCGACACCTCGGAGGTCGGCTCGATCGGCCATCCGACGCCGTTGGGGCGAGAATAGGGACGTGGGCTTCGAGTACCTCTTCATCGCGTTTGCATTCGGCCTCGCCACCGCGATCATCGGCAAGGGCAAGGGCAGCTCCTTCTGGCTGTGGCTGATCATCGGCACCGTGGTGCCGGTCCTCGGCCTGGTCGCGGTGATCCTCTTCCGCTCCGAGAAGGTCGAGCCCGAGCGTCGCTGCCCGACCTGTGGCAAGAACCTGAAGCTCTACGTCCAGGTCTGCCCGCGCTGCGGGACCGACCTCTACCTGCCGGACTCGGCCGAGTCCGGCTGAGCACTCAGCGCAGCCAGGTCCGCACGATCGCGTTGGCGAAGCCAAGGCCGTAGCGGACCACCGCCGGCTTCTTCGAGCTGCCGTGGAGGCGGCGCTCGACCGTGATCGGCACCTCCTTCGCGGGGATGCCGCGCTTGATCGCCTCGATCATGAACTCGGAGGTGTGGAACTGCTCCTGGCGCAGGACGAGCTGGGGGAGGACGGTGGTGCGGACGGCCCGGTAGCCGTTCGAGCAGTCGGTGACGTGGGTGCGGGTGATCAGGGAGACGAGCCGGTTGAAGAAGACGATGCCGAGCTCACGGGCGAAGTGGTTGCGGTCGGCCTGGCCGAGTACCCGCGAGCCGTGGGCGACGTCGACCTCGCCGTCGAGGACCGGCTTGACCAGGCGCTCCATCTCCGAGGGCAGGTGCTGGCCGTCGGCGTCGAGGGTGACGACGATCTCGGCGCCGGAGTCGACCATCAGCCGGTAGCCGGTGCGCAGGGCGGCCCCACCGCCGCGGTTGATCACGTGACGGGCGACCACCGCGCCATGTCTCGCTGCCTCGTCGCCGGTGCCGTCGCGCGAGCCGTCGTCGACGACCAGCACCGAGGTCTGCACCCCACAGACCTCCGCGGGCATCCGGTCGAGCACGTGGCCGATGTTCTCGGCCTCGTTGTAGGCGGGGATGACGATCGCGATCTTGCCGCGGAAGCGGGTCGGGAGGTCGGCCTGGCGGAATTCCTCCCAGGCCAGCCCCTCGAGCACCGCGGAGAGCTGACGGGAGTTGCGGCTCGCCTGCGAGAGCGAGCGCAGGACGAGTAGGAAGAGGACGAAGATCGCGAAGACCGCGAGGCCGAGGATCCTCCCGCCGTTGCCCTTCTGGAAGGAGAAGGTGGAGAGCAGCTTGTCGGTCAGCTCGGTGCCGGAGACGATCGCCAGGCCGGCGCCCGCGGCGAGCAGGATCAGCACGTCGACGTTGCGCAGCGAGCGGCGGCGGGCGATCGCGTAGGCGACGATCGCAACCGCGGCGAGGAGGCCGGCGGCGCGAAGCGCGGTCAGCTCTGGGGGGAAGACGCCTGCCTGGGGGACCATGAGCCGCTGGAGGATAGGGCTCCACCGGCCCTCGCCAGGGCTGCGGCGGCAAGCGGAAAGACAAGTGTCATCAGGATTTCGTTGCGGCGACTGGTCGCCAGCGAGGCGGCGCCGACCGCGGTGACGATGACGATCGGCGTCGCCATCGCGACCAGTTCCCACCACCATCGCCGCCAGGCGAGCACGCCGAGACCGGCCAGCGCCAGCAGGACGATCGCGACCTGGACGACACGCCCGGCGGTGCTGCTCATCGCCGCTCCGACGCCGCCGCTCCACATCCGTCCCACCTTGCGGAAGGTCATCCCGACGTAGCCGAGCGGGTCCTTGCCGAAGTACTTGGAGAAGTCCTGCTTGCCGACCTTGCCGAGTGCCGAGTCGCGCGGCAGGTCGGGGTAGCGCGCCGCGACGCGGTCGAAGAGCGGCGTGGGGTCGACCCGGTCCAGCGCAGCCGAGCCGGGCGCAAGGTCGCGGTGCAGGTAGCGCTCGACCAGCAGCGCCTTGACCCGCTGGTAGTCGCCGTCGGCAGGTAGGTATGTGCCGACGTAGAGCGCCTTGCCGCCACCGGTCGAGAGCGGCACGACGCGACCCAGCACGATGGTGTTGCGGATCGTCCAGGGGACGATCGGGAGGAGGAAGGCGACGAGGAGGAGGGCGGTCCCGGAGGCGGCGGGGCGCCATCCGCGCGCCCGGCCGATCCGGATCGCGGCGAGGACGGCGAAGGCGATGCCGACGGTCAGGTACTCCGGCCGGATCAGCGCCGTCAGGCCGAAGAGGAGGCCGGGGAGGAGCCAGGCGCGCGGGCGCCGCTCCGGCTCACTCGCCCAGAGGAAGGCAAGGACGGCCGCGGGCAGGGTGAGGATTGCCGGCGGCTCGCTCATCAGCTCGCCGGTCGTGTGGATGAAGGGTGGGTAGACGGCGACCCCGAAGGCGGCGATCAGCCCGGCGGGACGGCAGGCGATCCGTTTGCCAAGCAGGAAGACGACGACGATCGCCGCGGCTCCGAGCAGCGCCTCGACGAGCCGCGCCGTCCCCTCGCGCGCTCCCCCCGTCGCGTAGAAGCTCGCCGCATAGAGAAGTGGGGCGCCGGGCGACCAGTCGCTGGAGTCGCGAAAGTCGGGCCCGCCGTAGCTGCCGTCCTCATACAGCCCCTTGGCGAGCGCGTAATAGGCGTGGGAGTCGTCGGCGGGGTTGGCGACCGGCGAGACCGCGCTGTAGGCGCGCAGCCCGAGGCCCAGCGTGACGATCAACGCCAACAGAATCAGCGTCGTGCGCCCAAACCGCTCCTGGAGCCGTGTCATCGCGTCAGGCTATTGCGCGCCCAGGTGACGCCGACGCCCGCCAGGGCGGCGACGAGCGGCATCATCACCAGGACGCGGCGGGGGGAGGCGACTAGAAGGGCGCTGATCGCGGTGATCGCTATGAAGATCGTCGCCAGGAGGAAGGCCTCCCAACGGCGTTGCCGGGCGAGGACGATCAGGCCGAGCAGGCCGAAGGCGACGAGGGCCCAGTGCAGGGCCTCCCAGAGCGGCTCGCGCATCACGTCACGCGGCCCGTGTGCCCAGATCCGCCCGACCTTGGTCGCGACGAAGCCGGCGTAGTCAAGTGGCTGCTCGCTGATGTCGTTCCAGAGCTGATCGCGACCCATCCGCGAGAGGGCCTTGTCGGTGTCGACGCCGGGGTAGCGCTGCGCCGCCAGCCGGGCGAGGATCTGCTCCAAGCGCAGTCGCTGGACCGCCCGCGGCCCGAATAGATCCGGGTGGCGGGCGACGACCTCCGCGCCGACCCGCTCCGGGTCTCCGTCCGAGGGCAGGTAGGTGCCGGCGAACAGCACCTGTCCGCCCCCGGTCGAGATCGGCACGAAGCGGTCGAGCGCGACCGCGTTGCGGATCGTCCAGGGGGCGACGACGACCGCAACGCCTGTCAGGAGAAGAAGCGCATGCACGGCCGACCGTCGCCAGTTGCCCTTCGAGCCCTTGGCGAGCACGACCAAGCTGACCAAGACCGCTACCCCCAGGTACTCCGGCCGGACCAACGCCAGGGCTCCGAACAACATGCCCGGGACAAGCCATCTCAGCCCGCGGGTCCTGTCGTGGGGGGAGGGGGGCGCTGCGGGCCAAGCTGTCCTCGACCCCCCTCCCCCCACGCCACCCGCGAGAGAGATGGCCTTGTTCACGTCTGTTGCCCAGAGCATCGCCAGGACCGCCCCGGAGAGCAGCGTGGCCGCCAGCGGTTCACCCATCAGCATGCCCTGGTATTCGAGGAAAGCGGGGTAGATCGCGATCGCCCCGGCGCCGATCAAACCGGCGAGTGGCCCTGAAAGGCGTCGCGCGATCAGATAGGTGAACAGCACCGAGAGGCTGCCGATCAGCGCGAGGACGATGCGGGCGAAGCGCTCATGAGGGCCGCCGCTCAGCTTGTAGGCGCCTGCGACCAGCAAGGGCAGGCCCGGGGAGTAGTCGCTGGAGGGTTGTGTAGCGGATGCGCCCGCGGTGAAGCCACGGTTGGCGTCGAGGTTGCGGGCGATCTCGCCGTAGGCGACGGCGTCGAAAACGGGGGCGCGGCCCTCCCAGGAGTAGTCGATCCGAAGTCCCACGCCCAGCAGTAGGATCGCCGCCAGCGCCGCGAGTCCCGCCCGCCCGCCGTTGCGTGCCGCCAGTCCGCCCATCGGACGGATGCTATGTCGCCTCCGTCCGGTACCCTGCCGCGACTTATGCGCGTTCTTATTCTTGGGGGTGACGGCTACCTGGGCTGGCCGACGGCTCTGAGGTTTTCGGCTCGCGGCCACGAGGTTGCGGTTGTCGACAACTTCTCTCGCCGGCGCTGGCACCAGGAGCACGGCACCGCCTCACTGACCCAGATCCGGGACCTCGACGAGCGAATCGAAGCTTGGCGCGAGGTCTCCGGCGAGCGGATTCGCCGCTACGTCGGTGCGGTCGAGGACGGCGATTTCCTCGACGAGGTGGTTGCGGAGACCCACCCCGAGGCCGTCATCCATTACGGCGAGCAACCCTCGGCGCCCTACTCGATGATGTCGCGCGAGCGCGCTGTCGAGACCCAGCACACAAACGTGATCGGCACGCTCAACCTGCTCTTCAGCCTCCGCGACCACGTCCCCGACTGCCACCTGGTCAAGCTGGGGACGATGGGGGAGTACGGCACCCCGAACATCGACATCGAAGAGGGCTTCATCGAGATCGAGCACAAGGGGCGGACCGACACGCTGCCCTTCCCGAAACTGCCGGGCTCGCTCTACCACTGCTCCAAGGTCCACGACTCGACCAACCTCCATTTCGCCTGCCGGATCTGGGGCCTGCGCGCCACCGACCTCAACCAGGGGGTCGTCTACGGAGTCGAGACCGAGGAGACGGCTCGCGACGAGCGCCTCATCACCCGCTTCGATTACGACGAGATCTTCGGCACAGTGCTCAACCGCTTCTGCGTACAGGCCGTGATCGGTCATCCGCTCACCGTCTATGGCAGCGGCGGGCAGACCCGCGGCTTCCTCAACATCCGCGACACGCTCCAGTGCGTTGAGCTGGCGGTTGAGAACCCGGCCGACCGCGGCGAGTTTCGCGTCTTCAACCAGTTCACCGAGCAGTTCTCGGTCGGCGAGCTTGCCACGCTGGTCAAGCAGGCGGGCGAGCACCTCGGCTACTCGATCGAGATCCAGCACTACGATAATCCCCGGGTCGAGCTGGAGACGCACTACTACAACGCGGTCCACACCAAGCTGCTGAGCCTCGGCCTTGAGCCGACCCTGCTCGGCGAGGAACTGGTCGAGTCGATGCTCCACGCGATCGAGCGCCACAAGGAACACGTGATCGAGTCCTCAATCGACCCGCACACCCGCTGGGACCCGACTAAATCCCCTGCTGGCCAGGCGTAGGCCGCTGGTAGCATCGCTGGTCCGATGAGAGCCGCGGACGCGTTGATGGAGTCGTTGAAGGCCGAGGGTGTCGAGCACATCTTCGGGATCCCCGGCGGGGCGAACCTGCCGACCTACGACGCCCTGGTCGACGCCGGCTTCCGCCACATCCAGGTGCGCCACGAGCAGGGCGGCGGCCACGCCGCCGAGGGGTACGCGAAGGCCTCCGGCCGGGTCGGCGTCGCCTTCGCCACCTCCGGGCCTGGCGCGACCAACCTGGTCACGGCGATCGCCGACGCGATGATGGACTCGGTGCCGACGGTCTTCGTCACCGGCCAGGTCCGCACCGAGCTGATCGGCACCGACGGCTTCCAGGAGGCCGACATCCTCGGCGCGACACTGCCCTTCGTCAAGCACTCCTTCCAGGTCACCGACCCGCGTCAGATCCCCGAGTACGTCCACGAGGCCTTCCACATCGCCTCGACCGGGCGTCCCGGGCCGGTCCTGCTCGACATCCCGCAGGACCTCTCGCGGGCGGAGATCGAGTACGCGCCGCGCACCGAGCCGGTCGAGCTGGGCGGCTACAAACCCTCCTCGGAGGGCAACGTCAAACAGATCCGAATTGCCGCGAAAGCCCTGGCCAACGCGAAGCGCCCGATCCTCTACACGGGCGGCGGCGTCGTCAACGCGAACGCGGCGGAGGAGCTGCGCGAGCTGGCGAGCGCGGACCGCTTCCCGGTCACCTCGACCCTGATGGGCCTCGGCGCCTTCCCCGCCTCCCACGAGCAGTGGCTGGGGATGCTCGGCATGCACGGCACCGTCACCGCAAACTGGGCGATGGACAACGCCGACCTGATCGTCGCGATCGGCGCTCGCTTCGACGACCGCATCACCGGCAAACTCAGCGAGTTCGCGCCGCACGCGAAAGTCATCCACCTCGACGTCGACCCGGCGGAGATCTCCAAGAACGTCGGCGCCCACATCCCGATCGTCGGCGACGCGAAACTGGTGCTGCCGGAGCTGACCCGCGAGTACCGGGCGCTGCAGAGCGACCCCGCGCGGCTGGACGCCTGGTGGAAGCAACTCCACACCTGGCAGGAGGAGCACAAGCTGCGCTACGAGCCCGGCGCCGACGGTGTGATCAAGCCGCAGTTCATGGTCGAGGCGATGCACCGGGCGACGAAGGGCGACGCGATCATCACCTCCGACGTCGGCCAGCACCAGATGTGGGCGGCGCAGTACTACGGCTTCGAGCAGCCGCGCCGCTGGATCAACTCCGGCGGCCTCGGCACGATGGGCTTCGGCCTTCCCGCCGCGGTCGGCGCCAAGGTCGCCTGTCCCGACCAAACCGTCGTCTGCCTGGCCGGGGATGGCAGCCTGATCATGAACATCCAGGAGCTGGCGACCTGCGTCAGCGAGGGGATTGCGGTCAAGGTCTTCCTGATGAACAACGGCTACATGGGCATGGTCCGCCAGTGGCAGGAGCTGTTCTGGGACCGCCGCTACAGCTCGGTCGAGATGGGGCCGAGCCCGGACTGGGTGAAGCTGGCCGAGGCGTTCGGCGCCACCGGGATGCGCTGCGACAACGCCGCCGACCTCGAGGAGACGATGGTCAAGGCGCTGGAGACCGAGGGCCCGGTCCTGCTCGACGTGCGCGTCGCCCAGGAGGAGAACTGCTACCCGATGATTCCGCCCGGCCAGGCCGCTCGCGACATGGTCGAGGCGCCGAAGGCGGTGCGCTGATGGAGGCCGGAACCCCACAGCTGGTCAAACTCGAGGATCTGCACGTGCCCGGGCAGCTGACCGGGCGCAAGCACATCCTTTCGATCCAGGTCGAGAACAAACCGGGTGTCCTGGCGCGAATCGCCGGGCTCTTCTCGCGGCGCGGCTTCAACATCGACACGCTCGCGGTGGGGCCGACCGACGACCCCAGCATCTCGCGGATCACCCTGACCCTCGACGGCGCCGTCCACCCGATCGACCAGGTCACCAAGCAGCTGCACAAGCTGGTCAACGTGCTGAAGATTCGCGACATGGAGCCGGAGGAGACGGTAGCTCGCGAGATGGCGATGTTCAAAGTCTCCGCCGCGGTCGAGAACCGGGCCGAGATCATCCAGTTCGCCGAGATATTCCGCGCCAAGATCGTCGACGTC
Source organism: uncultured Solirubrobacterales bacterium (assembly GCA_963702055.1). Lineage (GTDB taxonomy): Bacteria > Actinomycetota > Thermoleophilia > Solirubrobacterales > 70-9 > CAWINX01. Next base: position 534,844 of record OY969702.1, read on the forward strand.
GCCCGGCGCACGATGACGATCGAGGTGACCGGCTCCGCCGACAAGATCGAGGCCTTCGAGCGGATGGTCCGTCCACATGGGCTGATCGAAATGGTCAGAACGGGTGAAATTGCGATCGCCCGTGGAAGCGACTGAGCGCCTCCTGAGCGAAGTCCACGACGCGGTGGAGCGGGCCGCGTCGCGAGGGAAGCGAGCGCTGGTCAGCGTCACCGTCGAGGTCGACGAGGCCGACCCGTGCGCCGCGGTCTTCGCCTCGCGGCTCGCCTCCGACCGCTGGTTCTGCTGGGAGCAGCCCGACCGGGGGTTCGCGCTGGCGGCCCTGGGCGTTGCGCACGAGGCGACCTCGCGCGGCCCCGACCGCTTCTCCGACGTCGCCGGCGAGTGCCTGCGGACGATGGGGGACGCGATCGTCGAGTCGCCGCCAGGCCTGCCCGCCGGGGCCGGCCCGGTTTGGGTGGGTGGCTTCGCCTTCGACCCCGAGGGCGGCTCCTCCTCGATCTGGTCCTCGCTCGCGCCGGCCTCGATGGTCCTGCCGGAGCTCTCGCTCTGCCGCAGCGGCGACCGCGCTTTCCTCACCGTCAACGTGCTCGTTGAGCCCGGCCACTCAGCTTCCGCTGTTCCTTTGCCGCGTATAGCGGGGCTAAAGAACAGCGGAATGCCGATGCTGGACCCGCACCCGACCGGCCGGACCGAGATTCGCGGCGCCCGCCCGCCTGGAGAGTTCGAGCGGGCGGTGGCCGCGGCGACGGAGCGGATCGGGGCGGGGGGGATGAGCAAGGTGGTGCTCGCCCGCGAGGTGGTGGCGAGCGCCCCCGCCGCGCATGACCCGGCGGCGATCTTCGGCGCCCTGCGCGAGCAGTTCCCCTCCTGCTTTTGCTTTTGCTGCGGGACGCCGGAGGCGGCGTTCCTCGGTGCCAGCCCGGAATTGCTGGTACGGCGCTCGGGCGCAAGCGCCTCGACCGTCGCCCTCGCCGGCTCGACCCGTCGCAGCTCCGACCCCGCGGTCGACGACCACCTCGGCGAGCAGTTGCTGCGCAGCGACAAGAACCGCCGTGAGCAGCGGATAGTCGCCGACCGGATAGTCCGCACTCTGCGCCCCCATGCCGTTTGGGTCGAGGGGGCGGCCGAGCCGGAGATCGTCAAGGTGGCGAACATCCAGCACCTGGCGACGCCGGTGATCGCCCAGCTCGCCGAGCCCCACTCGGCGGTCGAGCTGGCCGGCCTGCTGCACCCGACCCCGGCGGTGGGTGGCGAGCCCTGGCCCACCGCCGCGGCGGCGATCGCCGAGCTGGAGCAGATGGATCGCGGCTGGTACGCCGGCCCGGTCGGCTGGATGGACGCGACCGAGGACGGCGAGTTCTGCGTCGCCCTGCGCAGCGCCCTGCTCCGAGACCGTGAGGCACACCTCTACGCGGGCGTGGGGGTCGTCGCCGGCTCCGACCCGGCGGCCGAGCTGGCCGAGACCGAGGTCAAGCTCGGCGCCCTCTTGCCGCTGCTGGCCGAGTGAGGCTAGCCGCGACTGACCGGGACTTCGATCAGCCTGGTGCCTGACTCCAGGGCGCCCTGGAGTTGGTCGAAGTTCTCGATCCTGGTGTGCGGAATGCCGAACAGGGCGGCTGCCTTGGTGACATCGACGCCGCGGGGTGTGCCGAGCAGGGCCTCGAATTCATCCTTCGGCAGCGCCTCGGCCTGCGGCAAGCGGTGGAAGATCCCGCCGCCGTCGTTATCGATGACGACGATTCGGACGGGGGCCGAGACATCTCGTAGAGCGGCGAGCCCTCCCAGGTCGTGCAGCAAGCCGAGGTCTCCGGTGACGATCATCGTCGGTCGGCCGCTGGCGTGGGCGGCGCCGATTCCGGAGGAGACGAGGCCGTCGATGCCATTGGCGCCGCGGTTGCAAAGAAAGTGGACGTCCAACTCTCCAGCCGGCAGGAACGCCTCCTGGTCGCGGATCGGCATGCTCGAAGCGGTGTAGACGAGGTCGCCGTCGCGGTAGGCGGCGCCGAGGGCGCGCTGAAGGCCGGGCTCGGTCAGCGCGTCGCTGCTTGCCAGCTCGGAGTCGATCGACTCCTGCGCTTCCCTCTCCGCGTCCAACCAGGCCACGGGGGCGTCGCGCTCCGATCCCTCCAGCCGCGCCGCCCATCCCGCCGCCAGCTCGGTCGGATCGGCGCGCAGCAGGGCCACCGCCCGTTGCGTGGGCTCGTTCCAACCGCCCCACGGATCGACGACGATCTGATCCGCACCCGACGCCGACAGCCAGGCGCGCAGGGGCTTACTGGTCGGCATCTCCCCGAAGCGCAGCACCAGGTCAGGTGTGACCGATGCGCGGAAACGCTCGTCGCGCAGCAGGCGGTCGTAGGCGGAGACGACGTGGGAGCGGTCATGTGGGCCGCAGCGCAGCTGGGAGGTGGGCTCGGCGAGGATCGGCATACCGGCGATTGCGGCGAGGCGGGCGAGGGGCTCGCGCAACTCGGGATCGAGCTGGCGGCCGGCGACAATCACTCCCGTCTTCGCTTCGGCGATGTGCTTGGCGACTTCGTCGAGCAGGAACTCGGAAGGCTCGAGGTCGATCGGCGTGACCGCGGTCAGCGGCCTCGTGCCACGTCCTTCGAGGGCCAGGGGATCGGTCGCGGCGACGGCGCTCTCCTGCGGGATCGGCGCCAGGGGCTCGCGCCAGGGGAGGTTGAGGTGAACTGGCCCAGGGCGCGGTTCCCCCCGCGCGGCGGCGAAGGCGCGGCAGGCGACCGAGCGGTAGTGCAGCAATCCCGTGTCGTCCGCCTCGTGGGTGTCGACCTCGCAGAACCAGCGCACCGAGGATCCGTAGAGCTTCAGCTGGTCGATCGTCTGGCCGGCGCCGATTCCGCGCAGCTCCGGCGGGCGGTCGGCGGTCAGCGCGATCAGCGGGACACCCGACTCGTCCGCCTCGCAGATCGCCGGGTGGAAGTTGGCGGCCGCGGTCCCCGAGGTGCAGAGCATCGCGACTGGCGTCTGAGTCGTCTGGGCGGCGCCGAGGGCGAAGAAGGCCGCCGAGCGCTCGTCGACGATCACGGCGACGTCGATCTCCGGCTGCCGCCACAGCGCCACCGCCAGCGGGGTCGAGCGCGAGCCGGGGGAGAGGACGGCGTGACGCACCCCGCAGCGCGCCAGCTCCTCGACGAAGGCCGAGGCGAGAGCGGTGTTGGCGTTGGTCGGGTCCACGACGACCGGGACGTTAGAGCCGGTGGGCTTCCAGCGCCGCCTCGTCAATCTCGACCCCGAGGCCCGGGCCCTCGGGGAGGTGGAGCATGCCGCCTTCCAGCCGGCACTCGGTCGAGGCGACCGTCGAGGCGAAGAGCCGTTGGGTGGCGAGTCCGTGGGCGAGGTCGGGATCCTCCGGCCCGGCCGTCTCGCGCAGGGTCTGCGCCACCTGCGCGGCCGCCGCGATCCCAATCGGCCCGTCGAGCGCGCTGGACAGGTAGGAAGGGAGGACCTCGGCGATCTCGATCGCCGCCTCTGGGCCGCCCACCTTCGAGAGCTTCACACCGGTGAGGCGGCAGGCCCTGGTCGCGATAGCGCGCTCGGCGTCGGCCCGGGTCTCGATGCTCTCGTCTCCGGCGATAGGAATCGACGTCGCGGCGGCGACCTCGGTCGCCTCCTCGAGGGTCGGCACCGGCTGCTCGGCGAGCTCGATGTCGAATTCCTCCAAGGCGGCCAGTGTGCGCTTTGCCGCGGCGACGTCCCAGGCGCCGTTCGCGTCCACCCGGATGCGCGCCTCCGGCCCGACCGCCTCCCGAACGGCTCGCACCTGTCCGACGTCGTCCCCGGCGCCGAGCTTCAACTTGAAGGTCGAGAAGCCCTCGGCGGCCCAGCCCACGGCATCGGCCGCCACCCGGGCGGGTTCGCCGGCGACCAGGGTCGCGTTGCATGGGACCGGGAGCGACCTCGGAGCGGGGGAAGGGTGTTCGGCCGCCGCGCGTCTCCCCCGCAGATCCATCAGCGCGGTCAGGGCGGCGCAGCGGGCCGGCGGTGAAAGCGCCGCAGCTCCGCCCAGCAGCGTCTCCTCGTCGAGGGAGTCACGATCGCCGAGTCCCTCCAGCTGCGCGACCACCTGGGCAAGCGTCGCCCCACCGCGCAGCGAGAGCGGCACCGCCTCGCCGAGCCCGGTCAAGCCGTCGTCGGAGCGCAGCCGCAAGAGCGCCATCTCTCGACGGTCCAGCCGCCCGGCCGCGGTCACGTACGGCTCACGAAAGGGGAGCGCATAGGGGAAGACCTCTACCGACGCGATGCGCACGCCGACAGCATCCCACGCGGCGTCAGGCGGAGACCAGCAGCCCGCCCGTGACCAGCAGACTGAAGACGGCGAGCAGGGCGCCCGTCCCGGCCAGCGCCGCGTTCAGCGCCGGGCCGTCGGTGCGGTTCGACATCGCCCGCATCGGCCTGATCGCCATCGGCAGCGCCAGCAGGCCGATCAGCGGCAGCAGACTGGAGTCGCCGGCGATCAGAGCGATCGGCAGGACGACGAAGGCGCCGAGCACCAGCATCCGGAAGAGCGAGACCGCGTTGGAGCGCCCCATCCGCACGGCCAGGGTCATCTTTCCTGCCCGCCGGTCGGTCTCGAGGTCGCGGACGTTGTTGACGACGAGGATCGCCGTCGCCAGGAACCCGATCGAGATCGAGAGGCCAAGCGGCAGCGCGTCGAGATGCTCGACCTGGACGTAGTAAGAGCCGTTGACGGCGACCAGGCCGAAGAAGAGGAAGACGAAGACCTCACCCAGTCCGGCGTAGCCGTAGGGACGCGGCCCGCCGGTGTAGAGGACGCCGGCGGCGATCGAGACCGCGCCGACCAGGAGGATCACGATTCCCGCCACCGCGGCCAGGTAGATCCCGCAGGCGATCGCCACGCCGAACGCGATCCAGGTCGCCGTCAGCACCCGCCGGGGGGTGACCAGGCCCGCCGAGGTGACCCGCACCGGGCCGAGCCGGTCGGCTGTGTCGGCGCCGCGGCGCGCGTCCGAGTAGTCGTTCGCCAGGTTGGTCCCGATCTGGATGAAGATGCTGCCGATGAGGGCGGCGAGGAAGGCGCCGACCCTGGGGAGCTCGCCGACCCACTGCACCGCGGCCGCGGTCCCGACCAGCACCGGCGCGATCGCGGCGGGCAGCGTCCGCGGCCGCGCCGCCATCAGCCAGATCCTCATGGTCGCCTTGGGAACCGGGAGAAGTCGGGCGTGCGCTTTTCCTTGAACGCCTCGCGGCCCTCGCGCGCCTCCTCGTTGCCGTAGAAGAGGAGGTTGGTGTCGTGGGCGAGCTGCTGGATGCCCGCGTAGCCGTCCTCATGCGCGTTGAAGCCCGACTTGACGAGGCGCAGGGCAAAGGGCGAGAGGGCGAGCATCTCGCGGCACCAAGCCACGGTCTCCCGCTCGAGGTCGGCCAGCGGCACCACCGCGTTGACGAGTCCCATCTCCAATGCCTCGGCCGCGTCGTACTGGCGGCAGAGCAGCCAGATCTCCTTCGCCTTCTTGGTGCCGACGAGGTCGCGCAGGAGGGAACTCCCGAAGCCACCGTCCCACGACCCCACCCGGGGCCCGGTCTGCCCGAACACGGCGTTGTCGGCGGCGATCGTCATGTCGCAGCAGACGTGGAGCACGTGCCCGCCGCCGACGGCGTAGCCGGCGACCATCGCGATCACCGGCTTCGGCAGCCTGCGCATCTGCACCTGCAGGTCGGTCACGTGGAAGCGACCGATCGACGCCCCCTCGGCGACGTATCCCGTGTCGCCCCGGACGGTCTGGTCGCCGCCGGCGCAGAAGGCCTTCTCGCCCTCGCCGGTGAGGACGATGACGCCCACCTCGGGGTCCTCGCGCGCCAGCTCCATCGCCGCGGAGACCTCCACCAGCGTCTGCGGCCGGAAGGCGTTGAGGACCTCGGGCCGGTCGATGGTGATCCTGGCGATTCCCTCCGCCTTCTCGTAGCGAATGTCCTCGTAGGCGCCGGCGCTCTCCCACGCGATCGGCGCGTAGAGCTCCCCCTCGGGCGGAGCGTCCCTGTGGCGTTGCGGCATGATGCGCACGATAACCAGCGACACCCGGTGAGCGCCCACACCCGATGAAACTCGACAACTGGCTCGCGCAGAGATCCCAGAGCTGCCCCGACCGCACGGCGCTGGTCGCCGACGGCGCGGAGGTCACCTACGCCGAGCTGGAGGCGGAGTCGACCTGGGTCGCCCGGCGCCTCGCCGCCCACGGCGTGCGCCGCGGCTCGGTCGCGGCGCTGACCATGCACCCGCGCCGCGAGCAGGTGGTCTTGCTGCACGCCCTGATGAAGGTGGGGGCGATCCTGCTTCCGCTCAGTCCGCGCCTCTCCGTCGAGGAGCGCGCCGCGGTGCTCGCGGCCGAGGAGCCGGCGGTCGACCTCAACGACGCCGGGGAGTTGACCCAGACCGAGGCCGACCTGCCGCTGCTCGGCGAGCACGACATGGACGACGTCCACTGCCGCGTCCTGACCAGCGGCAGCACCGGCGCCCCCCACGCGGTCGGACTCACCTACGGCAACCACCTCTGGAGCGCGGTCGGCTCGGGCTTCAACATCGGCGTCCAGCCCGACGATCGCTGGCTCTGCTGCCTGCCGCTCAGCCACGTCTCCGGCCTGGGGATCGCGATGCGCTCGGTGATCTACGGTACCACCGCCGTCCTCCACGACGGCTTCGACGTCGACCGCGTCGCCGCTGCCCTCGCCGAGGACGGGATCACCGTCGTCTCGCTGGTGACGACGATGCTGACGCGGCTGCTGGAGGCGGGCGCTGATCTCTCTGCCCCGCGGGCGATCCTGGTCGGAGGCGGGCCGGTCCCCGAGGAGCCGCTGGAGGAGGCGATCGGGCGCGGCGCGACGGTGGTGCAGACCTACGGCCTCACCGAGACCGCCTCGCAGGTGACGACCCTGGCGCCCGCCGACGCGCGGCGCAAGCTCGGCTCGGCCGGTCGCCCGCTGCTCACCACCCACCTGCGCATCCTCGACGGCGAGATCCTCGTCCAGGGCCCGACCGTCGCGCCGGGGAGAGCGGACGCCGACGGCTGGCTGCACACCGGCGACCTCGGGCGAATCGACGAGGAGGGCTTCCTCTACGTCGAGGACCGGATCGACGACCTGATCGTCAGTGGCGGCGAGAACGTCGTCCCCGCCGAGGTGGAGCAGGTGCTGCTGCGCCACCCCGAGGTCTCCGACGCCGCGGTGATCGGCCGCGAGGACCCGGAGTGGCAGCAGGCCGTGACCGCAGTGGTCGTGCTCGAGGACGGCTCGGAGGCCACGCCGGACGAGCTGCGCCGCCACTGCGCCTCCTCGCTGGCGGACTTCAAGGTGCCGAAGCGGGTGGAGCTGGCGGCGGCGCTGCCGCGCACCCCCTCGGGCAAGCTGATGCGCAGAGCCCTCCGATAGCCTGCCGCGCATGCCTACAGACGACATCTTCTACGACAAGGACGCCGACCTCTCCAAGCTCGAGGGCAAGACCGTCGCCATCCTCGGCTACGGCTCCCAGGGCCACGCCCACGCCCTCAACCTCAAGGACTCCGGCGTCGACGTCGTCGTCGGCCTGCGCGCCGACTCCTCCAGCCGCGCCAAGGCCGAGGCCGCCGGCCTCGAGGTCCTCGACGTCGCCGACGCCGCCAGTCGCGGCGACGTCGTGATGATCCTCCTCCCCGACGAGAAGCAGGCCGAGATCTGGGAGGCCGAGATCGCCGACGGGATCGCGCCCGGCAACCTGCTGATGTTCGCCCACGGCTTCGCCATCCACTTCGGCCAGATCGAGCCGCCGGCCGGCGTAGACATCGGCATGGTCGCCCCGAAGGGACCGGGCCACCTGGTTCGTCGCCAGTACGAGGAGGGCCGTGGCGTCCCCTGCCTGATGGCCGTCCACCAGGACGCCACCGGCAACGCCCATGACCTCGTCCTCGCCTACGCCAGCGGGATCGGCGGCGGCCGCGCCGGGATCATCGAGACCACCTTCAAGGACGAGTGCGAGACCGACCTCTTCGGCGAGCAGGCCGTCCTCTGCGGCGGCGCCACGGAGCTGGTCCGCGCCGGCTTCGAGACGCTGGTCGAAGCCGGCTACGACCCGCGCCTCGCCTACTTCGAATGCCTGCACGAGTTGAAGCTGATCGTCGACCTGATGTTCGAGAAGGGCATCCAGGGGATGCGCTACTCGATCTCCAACACCGCCGAGTACGGCGACATGACCCGCGGCAAACGGGTGATCGGCCCGGAGTCGCGCGCGGCGATGAAGCAGATCCTCTCCGAGATCCAGTCGGGCGAGTTCGCCAAGGAATGGATCGCCGAGAACCGCGCCGGCGGCGAGAACTTCAACCGCATGCGCGAAGAGGGTGCCGGCCATCAGGTCGAGGAGGTCGGCAAAGACCTCCGGGACATGATGCCCTGGATCGACCAGGAGTTCTGAGGGCCGGTCAAGGGGTGGGTGGCAGTTCCCCTCCCCGGAAATTGATGTCGCACGCGCTTCGCGCTTAGCGACAATGTTGGAGCGCGGCTTACGCCGCGCAAAAATCGGATTGCATAGGCCGCTTCGCGACATTCCCGGGGAGGGGAACTGCCACCCACCTTAAGCCGCTGCAAACTCCAGCTCGCTGTTCAGCTTGTGCGACTCGAGGAGTTCGCTCGGGTTCCAGCGTCGTCGCTTTATGCGGATTGAGGGGGAGACCCGAGCGCCCTCCAGGCGAATGTCGCGAAGCGGCGATATGCAATCTGTCTATCGCGCGGCGTAGCCGCGCTCAGACTTCGGAGCTAAGCGCGAAGCGCGTGCGACCTCAATTCGACTGGAGGGTGCTCGGGTCTCCCACCCATTACGCCCCGGGCGCGTTGGCGCAACTTCCGGGGGGCGTTATCGGTGCGTTTCGCCCTCCGGTTGGCGGCCGTCGCGTCCCACGTAACCGTCCTTGCCGCCGACGACGACGTAGACGGCCTCCTCTGAGTCGCTGAGGTTGCGAACGCTTCTGACTGTCGAGGCGTCTACCCAGGCGAGGCCGCCGGGCTCGAGTTCGTGGGTCGAGCCGTCGCCGAACTTCATCTCGATCCGGCCGCTGTGCAGGAAGTAGAGCTCCTCCTGCTCGTCGTGGTAGTGGCTACCCGTCTCGTAGGTGGGGGGGAGGACGATCGCGTTGACGCCGAAGGCGGTGACCCCCAGCTCCTTGCGGATCTTGCGAAAGCCGGGGCCGTCGCCGAGGGCGTCGAGTTGGGCGACGGCGTAACCGTCGCCCTTCTCAACACCCGCTTCGGTCGCTTCAGCCATCGATCGCGCCTAGGCCGCCGGCGCTGGAGGAGCGGCCGGGGGCTCTGGGGGTGCGGGCGGGGCTGCGGCGATTGAGGGCTTTGCAGCCTCGATCCCGATCGGCGGGTAGTCGTCGGTCAGGAATGCCACGTATCCGTAGAGGCGCGCGTAGAAGCTGTTGGCGAAGGTCAGTGCGTTGTTGACCCCCTCCGGCAGGTAGCCGCGGAAGACGATCGTCAGCCAGGCGATGACTCCAAGCCACATGTGCATGTAGTTGACCGCGTAGAGGACGAGGAGCATCGGCAGGGCCAGGACCAGGCGGAACAGCGCCTTCAGTCGGCTTTGGCGCTCGGCGGCCGGTGCGATCCTTATCCGGATCGGGTAGTTGGGATCGTCGGCGATCCCAAACGGGGGCCACTCGTCGCTCTGGAGGTAGACCCAGGCGTTGGTGCGGACGAAGAAGCGAATGACGCCGGAGTTGAAGTTGAAAAGCCAGGCCGGGTAGCGGCCCATGACGATGATCGCCACCCAGGCGAAGAGGTGGGTGAAGGCAAACGCGATCGCGTAGATCGTGGCAACGATCAGCCAGGGGATGGCCAGGATGAGTCGGAAGAACGTCGTCCCCCGGTTTGGCCGCGGATTGAATTCGACCTCGTACTCGACTGGATACATCGGTTCCTCTCCTCCGTTGACCCTGCCAATCGGCAGTCGCGGCCAGCCTACCCCTGCCCTCGGCGCGAGTCCACCCGCGGCCGTCAGAGGTGCCTAATAACCTGTCGCCTCCGATGACCGCGACCACCGCCCAGGAAATTCCGGCCGACCTCAGGCCCGCCGACGGCCGCTTTGGCTGTGGGCCGTCGAAGGTCCGTCCCGAGGCGCTCGCCGGGCTCGCCGACCAGGCTGCGCTGATGGGCACCTCACATAGGCAGGCGCCGGTCCGCGATTTGGTCGGCAGGGTCCGAGCCGGCCTCGGCGAGCTGTTCGCACTGCCCGACGGCTACGAGGTGGCGCTCGGCAACGGCGGCACCACCGCCTTCTGGGACGCCGCGGCCGCCTGGCTGGTCCGCGAGCGCTCGCTTCACCTCACCTACGGCGAGTTCTCGCAGAAGTTTGCGAAGGTGACCGCTGGGGCGCCCTTCCTCGCCGACCCGATCCTCGTCGAGGCCGAGCCGGGCGACGCGCCCGAGCCGGTCGCCGACCCCGAGGCTGACGCGCTCGCCTGGGCGCACAATGAGACCTCGACCGGGGTGATGGTCGAGGTCCGCCGCCCAGCGGAGGCCGGGGATGCGCTGGTCCTGGTCGACGGCACCTCCGGAGCGGGCGGCCTGCCGCTCGACCCCTCCCAAGCAGACGCCTATTACTTCGCCCCGCAGAAGGCCTTCGGCGCCGACGGCGGCCTCTGGCTGGCCCTGCTCAGCCCCGCCGCGATCGCGCGGATCGAGGAGCTTGACCAGGCCCATGATCGCTGGCAACCCGCCTTCCTCAGCCTGAAGACGGCGCTCGACAACTCGCGCAAGGACCAGACGTACAACACGCCGGCGCTCGCGACCCTGATTTTGCTCGCAGACCAAATCGAGTGGATGCTCACCGGGGGCGGCCTCGATTGGTGCGTGGAGCGGACCACGGCCTCCTCAGGCGCCCTCTACGGCTGGGCCGAGCGGGTTGGCTTCGCCACCCCGTTCGTCGCCGATCCGGCGAAGCGCTCGCTGGTCGTCGGCACGATCGACTTCGACGACTCGGTCGACGCCGCCGCACTCGCCGCCGCGCTGCGCGCCAACGGCATCGTCGACGTTGAGCCCTACCGCAAGCTGGGTCGCAACCAGCTGCGGGTCGGGATGTTCCCGGCGGTCGAGCCCGTCGACGTCGAGGCGTTGACCGCCTGCGTCGACTGGGTGGTCGAGAACGTCGAGGGGGTGTCTCGGTGAAGGTCCTCGTCAAGGAGAAGATCGCCGACAGCGGTGTCGAGTTGCTGCGGGAGAACTTCGAGGTCGACCTCGGCCTCGAGATGTCCGACGAGCAGCTGCGCGACTCGATCGCCGGCTATGACGCGATCCTGATCCGCTCCGCGACCAAGCTGACCGCCGAGTTGATCGAGCGGGCCGACCAGCTGAAGGTGATCGGCCGGGCCGGCACCGGGGTCGACAACGTCGACATCCCGGCTGCCACGCGTCGGGGAATCATCGTCGCCAACGCCCCCGAGTCGAACTCGGTCGCCGCCGCCGAGCACACCCTCGCCCTCGCGCTGGCGCTCTGTCGCAACGTCCCCCAAGCCCACGGCACGCTCGTCGATGGGCGTTGGGAGCGCTCCCGTTTCAAGGGAGCCGAGCTGTATGGCAAGACGCTCGGCGTGGTCGGCTTCGGCCGGATCGGCCAGCTCGTCGCCAAGCGCGCTCAGGGCTTCGAGATGGAGGTCGTCGCCTTCGACAAGTTTGTCTCCGCCGAGCGCTTCCGCGAACTCGGGGTCGAGGGCGCCGCCTCGCTCGAGGACCTCTACGCCCGCGCCGATCTGATCACCCTGCATGTGCCGAAGACGCCCGACACGATCGGACTGATCGACGCCAAGGCGATCGCGGCGATGAAGGACGGGGTGCGGATCGTCAACTGCGCCCGCGGCGAGTTGGTTGACCTTGACGCCCTGGTCGCGGGGCTGGAGTCGGGCAAGGTCGGTGGCGCCGCGCTTGACGTCTTCCCCTCCGAGCCGTTCACCGAGCATCCGATCTTCGCCCGCGACGATGTCGTCGTCACGCCTCACCTGGGAGCCTCGACCGCTGAGGCGCAGGATCGCGCCGGCGTCGTCACCGCCGAGCAGGTGACCGCGGCGCTGACCGGCGGCGTCGTCACCAACGCGGTCAACATCGCCGCCGTTCGCCCCGAGGAGATGGAGGCGCTGGCCCCGTTCGTGCCGCTCTGCGAGAAGCTCGGCCGCCTCGCCCAGGGGCTCGGCGACGGTGCTGTCGACAAAGTCACGGCCGAGTTCCGCGGCCGGATCGCCGCCCACGACAACCGTCTGCTCGGCATCGCCGTCCTGGTCGGCATCCTCTCGGGCCACACCGAGGAGCCGGTCAACCTCGTCAACGCGCCGCAGATGGCCGAGGAGCGGGGGATCGAACTGATCGAGACCAGCGACTCGAACGCGGAGGACTTCACCGAGCTGGTTACCGTCCGTCTCGAGTCCGGTGGCGAGGAGGTTGAGGTCTCCGGCACCGGAGTCGGCCCGCGCAACGAGCCCTACTTGGTCTCGGTCTGGGGCGAGAGCTTCTACCTTCCCTTCGCCGAGCACCTCGCCGTCTTCCGCTACGCCGACCAGCCGGGGATGATCGGCCGGGTCGGGACGATGTTCGGCGAGCAGGGGGTCAACATCATCTCCGCAGCGGTCGGGGCCGAGACCGACGGCAAGCGCGCCGTGATGGCGCTGACCACCGACGCGCCGGTTCGCCGCGAGACGATCGAGAAGATCCTCGAGCTGGACGGATTCTCGGTCGGCCGCTCGGTCGACCTCTAGGTAGGGTCTCCCCGATGAAGGCGGTGGTGTTGACCGGGACGGGTGGGCCTGAGGTGCTTCAGGTCCAGGAGCGTCCCGATCCTCCCGTGGGCCCCGGCCAGGTCCGGATCGCCGTGAAGGCGGCCGGGATCAACTTCGCCGACACGATGGCGCGAGTCGGTCTCTACCCCGACGCGCCGAAGCCGCCATGTGTGCTCGGCTACGAGGTCGCGGGCGAGGTCGAGTCGGTGGGGGAGGGCGTCGAGTCTCACAAGCCGGGTGACCGCGTCGTCGCCGGCACTCGCTTCGGTGGTCAGGCCGAGCTGGTCGTCGTCCCCGAAGCCCAGGCCCTGCCGCTGCCGGACCGGCTGAGCTTTGAGCAGGGCGCGGCTTTCCCCGTCAACTACGGAACCGCCTATGCGGCCCTCGTCGTGATGGGGGGCCTGAAGCAAGGCGAGCGGGTGTTGATCCACGCGGCCGGCGGCGGCGTGGGCATCTCGGCGACTCAGATCGCTCGCAACGCAGGCGCTGAGATATTCGGCACAGCATCTCCGGGCAAGCACGATGCGATCCGCGCCCAGGGCGTCACGCACCCGATCGACTATCGGAACCAGGACTTCGAAGCCGAGGTGATGCGGATCACGAACGGCGAGGGCATCGACCTGGTGATCGACGCGATCGGTCCCACCTCGTTTCGCAAGGACTACCGCCTCCTGCGCCCCGGTGGGCGGTTGGTCATGTACGGGCTGTCGGAGGCCTCGACCGAGGGCGGGCGTAGCATTCCCGCCGCGATCAAGAGTCTTGCCAAGATGCCGCTTGCGACGCTGCCCTGGTGGAAGAGCCTCGCGGTGATGAACGAGAACAAAGGCGTGTTCGGCCTCAACATGCTCAAGTGGTGGGACCGCGAGGGCAACCTCGACCGGGTCACCGAGCCGCTGCTGGCGGACCTCGAAACCGGCCGGCTCGAGCCCGTCGTCGCGGAGGCTTTTCCCTTCGAGCGGGCCGGCGACGCGCACAAGTTCATCGCCGAGCGCCGCAACGTCGGCAAGGTAGTGCTGTTTCCCTCATAGATGAAGAAGGCAGCCCTCACCGCGGCGCTGGTCCTCGCGGCGCTGGTCCCTGTGATCGCGCAGGCCCCCGTGGCTGCGCGGGCAGCCAGGCCTTGGGTGTTGATGAAAATGAAGTCGTCGCGCGGCTCGGCGCACACCCTGCTGTTCGCCGGCGAGGCGGGGCCGAATGAGATCACGATTTCGCTCAGCGCCGGCGGCGCCACGTACCAGATCAGCTCGAATGGAACCCTCACGGCTCCGCCCGAATCCTCCTCCTTCTGTGTCAACCCCGACGGTTTCCCTGATTACCTGATCTGCCAGGCGTCCTCTGTCAGCGGCTTCCAGGTCAACGGCTGGGGCGGAGACGACTCGGTTGTGGTTGGCGCGACGGTTCCGGTTCCGGTCACCTTGCTCGGCGGCCCCGGCACCGACATCCTGATTGGGGGCAAGGGGAACGACAAGCTGGTCGGGGGTGGCGGCACCGACCGGCTGATCGGTCGCGGCGGAAACGACCTCCTCTACGGCGGGCCCGGAGCCGACGTCCTGATCGGGGGCCGCGGCAACGACAAGTTGGTCGGCGGCCCGGGCAGGGACGTCATCTCCGGCGGGCCGGGGCACAACACCATCGTCCCGTAACCGCGGCGCTTCGTCAGGTCGAGGCCGAGGCTGGTCGTCGCAGCAGTCGCCCGCCGACGAAGAGCAGGGCGACGACGAAGCCGACCAGCGAGAGGCTCGCGTCCAGCCGAAAGGCGGCCTGGACGCCGTCGGCGAAGGGTGGAATCCGCGAGGAGAAGACGGTGGTCGTGAGGCCGAGGCCGATCGAGCCGCCGGCGATCTGGAACATGTAGATGATGCCGCCGGCGAGGCTCGTCTGGGACTCGTCGACCGAGGTAACCCCGGCCGTGGTGGCGGTCGGGTAGAAGCAGCCGATCCCAATGCCGAGGACGATCATCCCGACGACAAGCGAGCTGTATCCCGAGCCGGCATCGATCTGGGAGAAGAGGAAGGGCGCCACGGTGATGCAGGCGGCGCCGAACGCGGCCAGAGCCTTCGCGCCGACGCGGTTATAGAGGGGGCCGGCGACGAAGGAGACGAGGGCAAAGGTGGCCAGGAAGGGCAACATCCCGACGCCGGCGCCCAGTGGTGAGTAGCCGAGCTGTTTCTCCATGAACTGGGGCAGGTAGAGCAGCGCTGCGAAGAACGTTGCCGACATGAAGAGGATCGCCACGCAGGAGGCCCGGAAGCTCTCGTTGCGCATCACCTGACGCGGAATCAGCGCGCTCGCGCCGGCGCGCCGCTCGATCGGGATGAAGGCGACGAGCAGCGCCGCTGCCAGAGCCAGCAGGCCGAGCACTTTGGGGTCGCCCCATCCCCAGTCGTCGATCTGGTCGAGCGCGATCAGCAGGGACACCAGGCCGACCGAGAGGGCCGAGATCCCCGCGTAGTCGATCCTGCGCTCGCCGGACTTGGGCTCCTCGACGTGGACCAGGAACCAGGTGATGACGACGGCGAAGATCGAGATCGGCACGTTGACGAAGAAGATCCAGCGCCAGCTCAGCGCGTCGGTCAGCGCCCCGCCGATCAGGGGCCCCATCGCGTTGCCGAGCCCGGCGGCGCCGATGATCAGTCCTCCCGCCAGGCCGGCCCGCTCCTCGGGCAGCATCGCGTAGGTCATGCCGAGGATCGCCGGCCACATCAGCGCTCCGCCGATCCCCATCAGGGTGCGGGTCGCGATCAACCAGGTTTCCGTCTGCGCGGCGCCGCCCAGCGCCGACATCGAGGCGAAGATCGCCGTGCCGAGGAAGAAGGCGTTGCGCCGCCCGAACATATCGGCAAGCCGGCCGCCGGTGATGATCATCACCCCGAAGGTCAGCGCGTAGGCGTTGACCACCCACTGGATGGTGTTGACGTTGGTGTGGAAGTCGCCCTCCATGGTGGGGAGGGCGACGTTGACCGCCGAGAAGTCGTTGGCGATTACGACCACGGCAATGCCCATCGCGAAGAGGGCGAGCCAGTTGACGCGTTGCTCCACCTTGGCGATGTCCGCAGCCTACGCTAAGCTGGGACGAGCGAATGACGCATCGTCGTGACAGCCTCGCGCTTCTCCTTCTCCTCCCCCTTCGGGGGGAATAGCGCTGGGCGGCGCGATAGCCGCGAGAGACAAGGTCATTCGAACGAAGCAGAGAAGGAGGAGGTCCAGTGGGACCCACATCTGACGCCAACCGCGTCCACATTTTCGACACCACCCTGAGGGACGGCGAGCAGTCGCCCGGCATCTCGCTGAACACGGCGGAGAAGGTGGAGATCGCCCAGCAGCTGGCTCGGCTCGGAGTCGACGTGATCGAGGCCGGCTTCCCGATCACCTCGCCGGGGGATTTCGAAGCCGTAGAGGAGATCTCCCGCAAGGTCGAGGGCCCGGTGGTATGCGGCCTCGCCCGCACCCACAAGGCCGACATCGACGCCGCCTGGGGGGCGGTGAAGGACGCCGCGAGGCCGCGAATCCACACCTTCATCTCCACCTCCGACATCCACATCGAGCACCAGTTGCAGACCGACCGCGAGGACGTCAAGGGTCAGGCGCGAGCCGCCGTCGCCCTCGCCAAGTCCTACTGCGACGACATCGAGTTCTCGCCGATGGACGCAACCCGTGCCGACATCGAGTTCACCGCTGAGGTGTGCGCGATCGCCGTCGAGGAAGGGGCGACCGTCGTCAATATCCCCGACACCGTCGGCTACACGACTCCGGAGGAGTACGCGGAGTACTTCCGTCGCCTCTACGAGCTGGTGCCGGGGTTGCGAGAGGTAGAGACCTCCGTCCACTGCCATGACGACCTGGGGATGGCGGTCGCCAACTCCTACGCGGGCCTGCTGGCCGGCGCCCGCCAGGTCGAGTGCGCCGTCAACGGGATCGGCGAGCGCGCCGGCAACTGCTCCCTGGAGGAGATCGTGATGCTGATCCGGACCCGTGAGGACGTTCACGGTCTCTCGACCGGCGTCAACACCAGGGAGCTGGCGCGGACCAGTCGCATGGTCTCTCGCCTCACCGGCTACGCGATCCAGCCCAACAAGGCCGTGGTCGGGCGCAACGCCTTCGCCCACGAGTCCGGCATCCACCAGGACGGCGTGCTGAAGGAGCGCACCACCTACGAGATCATGGACGCGACCGAGGTCGGTCTCGAATCCAACTCGATAGTCCTCGGCAAGCACTCCGGGCGCCACGCCCTGCGCGACGCCCTGGAGCAGCTCGGCTTCAAGGTCGAGGGCAACGCCCTGAACGCCGCCTTCAAACGCTTCAAGGAGGTCGCCGACCGCAAGAAGCAGGTCACCGCGCTCGACCTGGAGGCGATCGTCTCCGACGAGATGCGCGAGCGCGCCGATGCCCACGAACTGGCCTGGTTCGAGGTCGAAGCGGGCTCGCGCCGCGAGCCGCTGGCCAAGGTCGCGGTCGTCATGCCCTCGGGCGAGGAGCTGGTCGGCGAGTCGAGTGGCGACGGGCCGGTCGACGCGATCTTCCACGCGATCCAGAAGGCGACCGGAACCGATTGCGATCTGCGCCAGTACACGGTCGAGGCGGTGACCGGCGGCGAGGATGCCCTCGGTCAGGTGACGGTGATGCTGCGAGCCGCCGGCCGCCTGGCGACCGGTCAGGGCGTGGCCACCGACATCCTCGAGGCCTCGGCGCGAGCCTACGTGCGGGCGCTCTCCAACGCCCTCGAAGGCGCCGCGATCCGCGAGGCGGAGGCGGCGACGGCCGAGGCAGCGATCGAGCGCACCCCGGGCCCCTGAGCGGCTCGCTCAGCCCCCTCCGTCGTCGAGGCGATGGGCGAGGTCTATTTCGAGGCTGGCGATGGACAGGTACAGCGTCGTCGCAGTGAAGGAGCCCAGCAACCAGGCCACGCTCCCCGGGATCAGGCCGATCAGCACCGTGGCGGCGAAGGCGGCCCCGATTGCGAAGACGTGGATGGTGCCGGCTCTGATCAGGTCGCCGCGGCCGATTGGCAGTGGGCGCGGCGCGAGGCGCCGGGCGACCAGCCCGAGCGCGGTGAAGGCGACGATCGCACCGACAACGAAGAGCAGGATGTCGAGCACGGTGGGCGCTCCGTGGCTGTGGGAGAGGATGCTGTGGCTGGCGAGGACGGTCAGCGTGTAGCCGTAGGGAACGGCGCTGCCGCGCAGGACCGTGGTGAGAGCTTCGAGGGGCTCCTGTGCCGGTCCTGGTGTCGGGTCTGGCGGGCTCAAGCTGGTACGCCGGCACCGGATGGGGAGGGCGGCCGTCCGCTCCCCTTGCGTGGCTCCGTTCCGGCCGCCGACCCGGCGCGCTGCTGCTTCAGGCGCTGATCGTAGACGCGGAGGATGTCGCGATGCGAGAGCCAGCCGACGATTCGCGCGCTGTCGGGGTCGAGGACGGCGAGCCCGGAGCTGTCCGTCTGAACCAACGTCCCGGTCGCCTCGGCCAGGGATTCGTCGGCCCGCAGGGTCGGCAGCCGACGGACCAGCGACCCCGCGTTCGCATCGAGCTCGTCCTCGCGCATCGCCTGCTCGAGTTCCTGCGCCATCAGGACTCCGATCAGTGTTCCCTCCGCATCGACGACGGGCAGCGCGATGTCATCCCCGTCGCTGACCCGCTCGACGACGTCGACGAGCGGCGTGTCCTCGGCCACGGCCTCCGGGATCGGCCTCATCGCCTGGGCGACGGTAAGCGTCTCCATCGGGCTCCCGGCCAGGCCGCGGCGAAGGTCGATCCCCCGGCGGCGCAGCTTCAGCGTGTAGATCGAGTCGGGAGAGAGGCGGTTGGCCAGCGCCGTGGCGAGCACCACGGCCAGCATCAGCGGCAGCATGATCCGGTAGTCCCCGGTCAGCTCGAAGATGATCAGGATCGCGGTCATCGGCGCGCGTCCGGCGGCGGCGAAGACGGCCCCCATCCCGATCAATCCGTACGCCCCGGCGGGGCCGGCTATGCCAGGAACCAGATCGTGGGCGGCGAGGCCGTACGCGGAGCCGAGCATCGCCCCCATGAAGAGAGAGGGCGCGAAGACGCCGCCGGAGCCGCCGATCGAGAGGGTGAGGCTGGTCGCGATCACCTTGCCGGCGAGCAGGACGAGGAGGAAGAGCAGCGCGTACCTGCCGGCGATCGCCCCTTCGAGGACCGGGTAGCCCACCCCGTACATCTGCGGCAGCGCCAGCAGCAGCAGGCCGAGCAACAATCCCCCGGCGGCCGGGCGCCACGCTTCGGAGAAGCGCCAGAGCCGGTCGGCTCGGTCCTCCATGCCGTAGAGGACGCGGATGAAGCCGACTCCGACCACCGCGGCGAGCAGGCCCAGGACCACGTAGAGGGGATATCCGGCCACCGGTCCCACGCCCAACTGGGGGAGGTCGAGGAATGCCTGGGGGCCGAATGCGGCCCGCCCGATCACGTCGGCGGTCACCGACGCCACGACCACGGCCCCGAAGGAGCGCGTCTCGAAATCGCGCAGAATCACCTCGAGCGCGAAGAAGACACCGGCGATCGGGGCGTTGAAGGTCGCCGATATCCCGCCCGCTGCTCCGCACGCGACCAGCAGGCGCATGCGGGCCTCGGGCACCCTGGCGAACTGGCCGAGCGTCGACCCGAGCGCCGAGCCGATCTGCACGATCGGTCCCTCGCGGCCGACCGAGCCGCCCGAGCCGATGCAGAGCGCCGAAGCTGCCGACTTGACCAGCGCGACCGCAGGTCGGATCCGCCCACCGCGGTTGGACACGGCCAGCATCACCTCCGGCACCCCGTGGCCTCGAGCTTCGCGGGCGAAGCGATCGACCAACGGCCCGTAGAGCAGCCCCCCGACGATCGGGACCAGCGCGACGAACCAGATCCCGAGGCCGGGTGCCAGGGGGTTGATCACACGCCCGTTCACTCCGTACTCGGCGTGGCCGGTGAAGACGTAGGTGAAGGCGGCGATCAGCTCGCGGAAGACGATCGCGCCCAGGCCCGCGCCGACTCCGACGCAGAGCGCCAGGGCGAGCAGTCCGCCAGGGCCGGCGAGCCACGCCGACGGAAGCGCGGCGTTGACCCCGGAGGGCAGCAGCGCGCCCAGTCGCGCCCTTTTCGAGGGAGGGTCGGTCACGATCCGACCGCCGCGATGCCGGCCAGGAGTTCGTCGACCGCGCGGCGGATGTTGCCCCAGCGAAAGCCGCCGGGATCCAGCGTCGCGTGGAGCATCAAGCCGTCGGCCATCGCCAGCAGGATCGCCGCCAGGGCGTTGGCGGGAAGCCCCTGCAGCTCGCCTCGCTCGATGCTCTCCTCGATCCAATCGCGTAGGCGACCGCGACGCCGTGCGGCGGTCGCGGCGAAGCGCTCGCGCGGCCCCTTGTCTCCGAGCACAGCGGCCCAGAGATCAGCGCGAACCTGCGCACGGCCCGGGTCGTCCACGTGTTTCAGCATCGCCTGCGCAAAACGGCGCAGGCGATCGATGCCCAACGCTTCGGCCTCGCCGATCTGATCGAGCATCAGGTCCAGCGAAGCTTCGTCTTCGTCCAGCAGGCTGAGCAGCAGCGCGTCCTTGCTCTCGAAGTAGCCGTAGAACGCTCCCTTGCTGAGTCCCGCCTCGGCGCAGACGTCGTCGACCGTGGTGTCGTCGAATCGTTTGCGGGCGGCACAGCGCCAGGCTGCGTCGACCAGCTGCTGTCGCCGCTCGGTTCGCTCTTCAGGACCCAGTCTGGGCATGGGTCATCTATTAAACCGACTGGTCGGTTTTTATGCGGCCGTGAGCTGCGATCGGCCGCGCTGGTGGGCGAAGCGGCTAGTGGCGCGTTCCGAAATCCAGCGTGTAGGTTGCGGCTCGCGGACCGCCGCCGTAGGGAAAGCCACGAGAGACTCCGACGCCGGCGTCTCGGAAGCGGCGATCGAGGATGTTGGCGCGGTGGGGCGGGCTGTGCATCCAGGAGCGGAACACCTGGATCGCCGAGCCATATCTTCTACCCGGCCCACCGCCGATGTTCTCGCCGACGAAGTAGAAGCCGGCGCCGGTGAGGTAGCCGGTTCGGCCGACTCGACCGAGGAGGGTGCTGCCGCGCGACCCGCTATGGGAGAAGTGGTGATGCCGGACCATGTCGTTGGAATGCCCGATCGCGGAGCGCCGCAGGTCGCGGTTCGAGCGCAGTCGTGGCAGCCCGAAACGCTCGCGGGCTCGATTGACCAGACAGAGCATCGTCGCGGCGAGGGAGCGGAGGTCTGCCTTCGACGGCGCCCTGCCTGCATGGGGGCAGCGAGTTCGAGGGGAGGGCTCGTGGTGGGAACGCGGAGACATCGCCGAGGCGGGGGAGGGGGTGAAGGCTGCGAGGGCAAGCACGGTCATCGCGATCGCGACACCGATGAGCTGAACGCCTGCTTTCCCCGTGTCCCTACACATGAAAGAAGGCGCGGCACCATACGCCGCGGCCGCGACGGAAGACGCCCGAGATCAGCTCCCATCCGCCAAAGCTGGCTTTACGTTTGTACGTGATAACGTACGGCACTGATGAGCGCCGCCACCCGACAAGCACCCGCCGCCAAGGTGCGCCCCGAGCCCGCCGCGGTTCCGGCAATCGGTGAGCGCGTTCATGCCCTGCGCGAGGCAATGGGGTGGTCGCTGCGCGAGCTGGCTGAGCGCAGCGGTGTCAGTGCGCCGATGCTCTCCCAGGTGGAGCGCGGCGAGACCAGCCCGACCCTGGCGGTCGCGGCGAAAATCGCCGCCGGGCTCGAGCTGACGCTCTCCCAGCTACTGCGGCTCGATGAGGGTGAGCACGTCGCCGTCAGCCGGGCGGGGGAGAGGCGCCGCTTCGAGCGGGGCGGCCACCGCTTCGAGGAGCTGACACCGCCGTTGCCGGGCCAGCGGGCGGACGTGTCCCTGCACTCGCTACGACCTGGCGCCGCCACCGGCGGCCCTGAGGACCCGCCGATGCACGAGCCGGGCAGCCGCGAGACCGCGGTCGTCCTGATCGGGGCCCTGGCGCTCGTCGTCGACGGAACCCGCTATGAGCTGCGCGCCGGAGACAGCGTCACCTTCGACGCCGACCTTCCCCACCACTTCGAAAACGACGGCGAGGACCAGACCCGGTTCCTCGCCGTGATCGCCGCCGGCCTGAGGAGGAGCTAGCGATGCCCAAGACGATGTTCGACAAGATCTGGAAGGCCCATGAGGTCTCCGACGGCCTCATCTACATCGACCTGCACCTGGTCCACGAGGTCACCTCGCCGCAGGCCTTCGACGGGCTACGGCTGGCCGGACGGGGGGTGCGGCGACCCGACAAGACCGTCGCGACCGCCGACCACAACGTGCCGACCGACGGCACCAAGGCGGCGCGGCTGATCGCCGACGAACTCTCGCGGATCCAGGTCGAAACACTGGAGCGCAACTGCGAGGAGTTCGGCATCCCGGTCTACTCGCTGGGCTCCGAGCGCCAGGGCATCGTCCACGTGATCGGCCCGGAGCTGGGGGTCACCCAACCGGGGATGACGATCGTCTGCGGCGACAGCCACACCTCGACCCACGGCGCCTTCGGGGCGTTGGCCTTCGGGATCGGCACCTCCGAGGTCGAGCACGTCCTCGCCACCCAGTGCCTGGTCCAGAAGCGGCCGAAGACGATGCGGATCTCATACGGCGGCGAGCTGGGAGCCGGGGTCACCCCGAAGGACCTGATCCTGGCGACGATCGGCAGGCTTGGCACCGGCGGCATGGTCGGCCACGCGGTCGAGTACGCGGGCCCGGCGATCGAGGCGCTCTCGATGCCCGGCCGGATGACCGTCTGCAACATGACGATCGAGGGCGGCGGGCGCGCCGGCATGATCGCCCCCGACGAGAAGACCTTCGAGTGGGTTCGGGGGCGGGACGCGGTGCCCGAGGACTTCGACGCGGCAGTCGAGCGCTGGCGCGCATTGCCGACCGAGGAGGGCGCGACCTTCGACTCCGAGGTGGAGATCGACGCGGCGAGCCTCTCGCCGATGGTCACCTGGGGGACCAACCCGGGGATGGTCGTCGAGGTGACCGACTCGGTTCCCGATCCCGCTTCGCTCGGCCCTGACCGCGAGTCGGCGGAGCGGGCGCTTGCCTACATGGCGCTGGAGCCGGGGACGCCGATGACCGAGGTGGCGCTCGACCGCGTCTTCATCGGCTCCTGCACTAACTCCCGGGTCGAGGATCTGCGCGAGGCCGCCGCCGTGGTCGACGGCCGCACCGTCGCCGGCTCGGTGCGGGCGATGGTCGTCCCCGGCTCCCAGGAGGTGAAGGCGACCGCCGAGGCGGAGGGGCTCGACGAGGTCTTTCGCGCCGCCGGCTTCGAATGGCGCGAGGCGGGCTGCTCGATGTGCCTGGGGATGAATCCCGACACCCTCGCCGAGGGTGAGCGCTGCGCCTCGACCTCGAACCGCAACTTCGAGGGACGGCAGGGCAAGGGTGGGAGGACCCACCTGGTCAGCCCGAAGATGGCGGCCGCCGCCGCGATCGAGGGACGTTTCGTCGACATCAGGGAATGGAGCTGAAGATGAGGCCGATCGACGTAATCGAAGGCAAGGTGTCGGTGCTCGATCGCGCCGACGTGGACACCGACCAGATCATCCCCAAGCAGTTCCTCAAGCGGGTCGAGCGGACCGGCTTCGGCGAGTTCCTCTTCTACGACTGGATCCGCTCCGGGGAGATCAAGCTGGAGCCGAACCCGATCCTGGCCGCGGGGCGCAACTTCGGCTGCGGCTCCTCGCGCGAGCACGCCCCCTGGGCGCTGCAGGACTTCGGCTTCGAGGCGATCGTCGCACCGTCCTTTGCCGACATCTTCTACGTCAACTGCACGAAGATCGGCCTGCTGCCGGTGATCCTCGACGAGGCCCACTGCCGCGCCGTGGCCGAGGCCGGCGAGGCGCGGATCGACGTCGACGACGAGACCGTCACCTGCTCGGCCGGCGTCTTTGAATTCGAGGTCGAGCCGGACGTCAAACACCGGCTGTTGGGCGGACTCGACGACATCGGCATCACCCTTGAGAACGCCGCGGCGATCGACGCCTTCGAGGCTGCCGGTGGCGCCGAGCGCGGACCGGTGACGACCGCGCTCTGATGTCGACGCGGGACTGGGACGCAAAGACCTACCAGCGGGTTTCCGTCCCGCACCAGGAGTGGGCGCAGTCGATCCTCGACCGGCTCGACTTGAGCGGAGACGAGGTCGTGCTCGACGCCGGCTGCGGCAGCGGCCGGGTGACCGGGATGCTGATCGAGCGGTTGCCGCGCGGGCGCGTCGTCGCCGTCGACGGCTCGCCCTCGATGGTCGAGGCGGTCCGCTCGGTCCTGCGCCCGGCGGACGAGGCGCAGATCGCCGACCTGGTCGAGCTTGAGCTCGAGGAGCCGGTGGACGTCGTCTTCTCCAGCGCCGTCTTCCACTGGGTCCTCGACCACGAAGCGCTCTTCCGCAGCCTGCGCCGGGCGTTGAAGCCGGGTGGTGTGCTGGCCGCCCAGTGCGGTGGCGCCGGCAACATCGAGAGCCTGCGGGGTGCCGGTGCGGAGGTCGCGTCCCGCGAGCCCTATTGCCGTCATCTGGAGGACTTCGAACAACCCTGGAACTACGCGGGGAGGGAGGAGACGACGGAGAGGCTCGAGCGGGCAGGCTTCGGCGACGTCCGCTGTTGGTTGCAGCCATGGGACGTCTTCCCTCCGGAGCCGGCCGAGTTCGTGCGGACCGTCTGCCTCGGCCCCCAGCTCGACCGGCTGCCCGAAGAGCTGCGCTCCCCATTCGTCGCCGACGTGCTCGCCGAAGAGGACGAGCCCCTCTGCCTGCGCTACGTGCGGCTGAACATCGAGGCGCGCGCCGCGTAGAGTGCCGATCCGATGACGAGCCCCCCTCGCATAGTCGTCTTGCCCGGTGACGGGATTGGGCCGGAGATCGTCGCTGCCGCGAAGCGGCTGCTGGAGGCGCTGGGAGAGTTTGAGTTCGACGAGCGGTTGCTCGGCGGCGCCTCGATCGACGCCCACGGCACCGCCCTCACCGACGAGGTCCTCGAGGCCTGTCGCGCCTCCGACGCCGTCCTGCTCGGCGCGGTCGGCGGGCCGAAATGGGACACCACCGACCCCGATGCGCCGCGGCCCGAACAGGGCCTGCTCGGCCTGCGCAAGGGAATGGGGCTTTACGCGAACCTGCGGCCGGTGCGCCCCAGCCCGGCGCTGGTCGCCTCCAGTCCGCTGCGACAGGAGCGGATCGCCGGGACCGACCTGCTCGTCGTCCGCGAGCTGACCGGCGGCATCTATTTCGGCGACAGCGGCCGCGACGGCGACACTGCCCACGACACCTGCGAGTACTCGGCCGCCGAGATCGAGCGGATTGCCCGCGCCGGATTCGAGGCGGCGCGACGTCGCGCCGAGGGCTCCGGCCGCTCTCCTCGCGTCACCTCCGTCGACAAGGCCAACGTGCTCGAGACCTCGCGGCTCTGGCGCGAGGTGGTGGGCCGGATCGCGCCGGACTACCCCGATGTCGCGCTCGACCACCTGTTGGTCGACAACGCCGCGATGCAGCTCGTCTCCCGCCCCGCCGACTTCGACGTGATCGTCACCGAGAACCTCTTCGGCGACATCCTCAGCGACGAGGCGGCGATGCTCACCGGCTCGCTGGGGATGCTGCCCTCGGCCAGTCTCGGCGCCGAGGGCGAGCCTGGCCTCTTCGAGCCCGTCCACGGCTCCGCCCCCGATATCGCCGGCAGGGGGATCGCCAACCCGCTCGCCACCTTCCTCTCGGTCGCGATGCTGTTGCGCCACGGCCTCGACCGTCCCGACGAGGCGGCGGGCATAGAGGCCGCCGTCGACGCGGTGCTCGAGCGCGGGCTGCGCACCCCCGACCTGGCGAGCGGGACGCTGGCAACGCCGCCGATGGCTGACGTCCCACCCGAGGTCGAGGTAGGCACCGCCGAGATGACCGACGCGGTGTTGGCTGAGCTCGCCTCGTAAGGCATACTTCGCCTCCATGGAGACGGCTGAATTCATCTGGCAGAACGGGGAGTTCGTCCCCTGGGCCGACGCCAAGATCCACGTGCTCAGCCACGGGCTGCACTACGGGACCGGCGTCTTTGAGGGAATTCGCTGCTACGAGACGGAGCGCGGCCCGGCGGTCTTCCGTCATCCCGAACACCTCCTGCGGCTCGAGAAGTCGGCCGAGCTCTACTACTTCGACCTTCCCTACTCGGCCGAGGAGCTGCGCGCCGCCACCCACGAGCTGATCCGCCGCAACGGGCTTCGGTCCTGCTACATCAGGCCACTCGCCTTCCGCGGCTACGGCGAGATGGGGCTGTTCGCGCAGAGCGCCCCGATCGACGTGATCATCGCCACCTGGCCCTGGGGCGCCTACCTCGGCGAGGAGGGCAAGAAGCACGGCATCCGCACCAAGGTCTCATCGTGGCGGACGATCTCCGGCGACAGCCTGATCCCGCACGCCAAGGCCTCCGGCCAGTACCTCAACTCGATCCTCGCCAAGACCGAGTCGGCGAACTCCGGCTACGACGAGGCGATCCTCCTCGACCAGCATGGCTTCGTCTCGGAGGGCTCGGGTGAGAACGTCTTCCTGGTTCGCGACGGCGTCCTCTGCACGCCCCCGCACACCGCGGCGATCCTCGACGGGATCACCCGCAACTCGGTGGTCCAGATCGCCCTCGACCTCGGCTACAAGGTGGAGGAGCGCGACATCGCCCGCGCCGAGCTCTACCTCGCCGACGAGATGTTCCTCACCGGCACCGCCGCCGAGCTCGTCCCGGTGCGCGAGGTCGACGACCACCCGCTCGGCGAGCCGGGCGAGATCACCCGCGTGATCCAGGCCAAGTTCGAGGACGCTCTGCACGGGCGGGCCGAGGAGTACCTCGAGTGGCTCGACTTCGTCGAGATCCCGGCCGGAGCGGACGAACCGAGTAAGGTCGGTTCCTGATGCAGCTGCTTTTCGAGGCAATCGGGCGAATTACCTCAGCCGCCTAGCGGCTGGCGCGGCGCCGCCGTGCGGACGGGCCTTTGGCAGGCCCTCTCCCCGATCTCTCGAATCGAAAGGCATCAGATGGACCAGGTAAAGCTCTACGACACCACCTTGCGGGACGGCATGGGGGGGCACGGCATGTCGCTCTCCGTCGGCGAGAAACTGAAGGTCGTCGAGGCCCTCGATCACCTCGGGGTCCACTTCATCGAGGCGGGCTTCCCGAGCTCGAACCCCAAGGAGGCCGAGTTCTTCGAGCGCCTCGCCCCGGTCGCACTCGAGAGCTCGACGGTCGCCGCCTTCGGGATGACCAGGCGCCGGGACCGGGCCGCGTCCGAGGACGAGTCGCTCGCAGTCCTCGTCGGCTCCTTCGCGCCGCTGATCTGCCTCGTCGGCAAGGCCTCCGGCTTCCAGGCCGAGAAGGTGATCCGCGTCACCCGCGAGGAGAACCTGGCGATGATCGCCGACTCCTTCGCCTTCTGCGTCGCCGAGGGCAAGCGGGCGTTCTTCGACGCCGAGCACTTCTTCGACGGCTATCGCGAAGACGCGGGCTACGCGCTCGAATGCGTGCGGGCGGCAGCCGACGCGGGGGTCGAAAACGTCACCCTCTGTGACACCAACGGCGGCAGCCTGCCCGGCTTCGTCGGCGAGGCAACTGCGGTTGTGGTCGAGGCGCTCGGCGACGGCGTCGAGGTCGGAATCCACACCCACAACGACGCCGAGTGCGCGGTCGCCAACAGCCTCGCCGCGGTTGAAGCGGGCGCGCGCTTGGTGCAGGGCTGCGTCAACGGCTACGGCGAGCGCTGCGGCAATGCCAATCTCGCCTCGATTCTGCCCGCGCTGCAGCTGAAGATGGGGTTCGACGTGGTCTCCGCCGAGCAGCTCGCCGGTCTCACCTCGGCCGCCCATTACCTCGACGAGCTCTGCAACATGACGGTCGACCCCGACCAGCCGTACGTCGGGCGCAACGCCTTCGCCCACAAGGCCGGGATGCACGCCGCCGGCGTCGCCACCGACGCCAGTACCTTCGAGCACCTCGACCCGGCGTGGGTCGGCAACGACCGCGAGATCCTCGCCTCCGAGCTCTCGGGCAAGGCGACGATCCGCTCGCAGGCGGAGAGGGCCGGTCTCGATCTCGACGACGCGGCCGCGGAGCGCGCGGTCGAGCGCCTCAAGGAGCGCGAGCACCGCGGCTACCACTACGAGGCCGCGCCGGCGTCCTTCGAGTTGCTGCTGCGTCGCGAGGCGGGGGCCTACGAGCCCCTCTTCGATCTGGAGAGCTTTCGCGTCACCACCGAGAAGCGTGAGGACGGCCGCGTCGGAACCGAGGCGACGATCAAGGTCCTGGTCGATGGCGAGCGCTACGTCAAGGTCGCCGAGGGCAACGGGCCGGTCAACGCGCTCGACCGCGCCCTGCGCGCGGCGATCGTCGACCGCCACCCGCACCTCGCCGACATCGAGCTGACCAACTACAAGGTGAGGATCCTCGACGAGACCCACGGCACCGAGGCGGTCACCCGCGTCCTGCTCGACTCCTCCGACGGCGAGCGGGAGTGGGGGACGATCGGCGTCTCCGAGAACATCATCGAGGCCTCCTGGGAGGCGCTGGTCGACTCGCTCGAGTATGCATTCCAGCCACGATGAGCGAGACCGTCGACACGATCCCGCTCGCCAGGCCTGAGATCGGCGAGCGCGAAGAGGAGCTGGCGCTCGAGGTGCTGCGCTCCGGGCTCCTCTCCCTGGGACCGATGCAGGAGCGCTTCGAGTCCGACTTCGCCTCCTGGCTGGGGACCGATGACGCGGTCGCCGTCTCCAGCGGCACCGCGGCGCTTCACCTCGGGGCGCGAGCGCTCGGCTGGGGCGCCGGCGACGAGGTCCTGACCAGCCCACTCAGCTTCGTCGCCTCCGCCAACTGCCTGCTCTACGAGGGCGCCCGGCCGGTCTTCTGCGACGTCGACCCGCGGACCCTCAACCTCGACCCCGCGGCGGCCGAAGCGGCGGTGGGGGGGAGGACGGCGGGGATCCTGCCGGTCCACATCTTCGGCTATCCGGCGGCGATGCCGGAGCTGGAGTCGCTCGCGTCCGCCCACGGCCTCGGCATCCTCGAGGACGCCTGCGAGGCGATCGGCGCGGTCGACTCCGAGGGCCGCCGAGTCGGAACCCGAGGCAACCTCGCCACCTTCGCCTTCTATGCCAACAAGCAGATGACCACGGGGGAGGGGGGAGTGATCGTCCCCTCGAGCCCCGAGGTCGCCGAGCGGCTGCGCTCGGAGAGAAACCAGGGCCGCGCGGTCGACATGGGCTGGCTCGACCACGGCGGGCTCGGCTTCAACTACCGGCTCACCGACCTCGCCTGCGCGCTCGGGGTCGCCCAGCTGGAGAAGCTCGACGCGATGCTTGAGCGCCGCTCGTGGGTCGCCGACCTCTACGCGGAGCGGCTCGCCGGGATCGAGGCGGTGGAGGCGCCGATCGCCGGGCACGGCGAGGAGCGCCGCAGCTGGTTCGTCTACGTCGTCCGCCTCGCCCCGGAGGTGGACCGTGACGCGGTGATCGCCAGGCTCGCCGAACGCGGCGTCGCCGGCAAGGCATACCTGCCCTGCATCCACCTCTTCCCGCACCTACGCGAGTTGGGCTACCGCCCGGGTCAGTTCCCCGTCGCCGAGGAGGCCTCCGCCCGCTCCCTCGCCCTGCCCTTCTTCACTTCGATCACCGAGGCACAGGTCGCTCACGTCTGCGACGAGCTGGCGGCGGCGCTCGGGCAACCGGCTCGACAGGAATAATCGCTCACTCCATGTCTCGCTTTCGCAAAGACCCCGACCCGCGCTTCTGGCGGCTCAACCGCTCGATCGAGTTCGACTGGCGCCTGGCGCCCTACGACATCGACCAGTCACAGGCCCATGCGCGCGGCCTGCGCGAGATCGGCGTCCTCGACGACGCGGAGCTGGAGAAGATCGATGCCGGATTGGAGCGGGTCCGCTCCCGGATGGGCGAGCACGGCTTCGAGTTCGACGAGGCCGACGAGGACATCCACATGGCGATCGAGCGGCTGCTCGGCGAAGAGATCGGCCCGCTCGCCGGCAAGCTGCACACCGGCCGCTCCCGCAACGACCAGGTCGCCACCGACGTGGCGATGGTGGTCCAGTCCCACTCCCTGCGGGCAATCGAGCTGGCCGGAGCGGCGATGGAGCGGCTGCTCGGCCTCGCCGAGCGCCATCGCGATTGGGCGATGCCCGGCTACACCCACCTCCAGCGCGCCCAGCCCGTCTACCTCGGGCACCACCTGCTCGCCTACTTCTGGATGCTCGGTCGCGATGTCCTACGGTTCCAGTTCGCGCTCGACAGCGCCGGCGTGATGCCGCTGGGCTCCGGCGCCCTGGCCGGCGTCAACTGGGAGATCGACCGTCGCGGCGTCGCCGACGACCTTGGCTTCGAGCACGTCAGCCCGAACTCGATCGACGGGGCGTCCAACCGTGACTTCGTCCTCGACTACCTGGCCGCCGCGTCGGCCTGTGCAATGCACCTCTCACGGCTCGGCTCCGAGATCGTCATCTGGTCGAGCAGCGAGTTCGGTTTCTGCAAGCTCGACGAGTCGTTCTCCTCGGGCTCGAGCATCATGCCCCAGAAGGTCAATCCCGACTCCGCCGAGCTGCTGCGCGCCAAGAGCCCCCGGGTCGCCGCGGACTACGCCTCGGTCGTCGGGATGATGCACGCGCTGCCGCTCACCTACGGCAAGGACATGCAGGAGGACAAGGAGCCGCTGTTCGACGCGATCGACACGCTGGAGCTCTGCCTCGACGCGACCGCGGGGATGCTGGACGGAATCGAATTCGACCGCGAGCGACTGGAGGCCGCCTCCGGCGACGAGATGCTGGCGGCCACGGAGATCGCCGACCTACTGGTCCGCAAGGGCGTGCCGTTTCGCGAGGCGCACGGGATCGTCGGCGGGCTGGTGCGCGACGCCGTCGCCGAGGGCAAGGCGCTCAGCGACTTCACCGAGGAGGAGCTGCGCGAGCGCTCCGAGCACCTCGACGGCTCCTACTACGAGGTCCTGACTCGCTCCAGCTGGCTGGAGTCGAAGCGAATCGAAGGGGGCACGTCCTCCACCGCGCTCGCCGAGCAGATCGACCTGGCGCGCGAGACCCTCGGCGCCGTCAAGGCCCGGGTCCGCGAAGAGAGGGCTTGAGCGCCCCCGTCGCCATCGCCGAGGAACGGCTGCCGGTCGAGTTCTTCGATCGCTCCGTCCACGACGTGGCCCGCGAGCTCGTCGGCTGCCGGCTCTTCCACGAGGGGTACGGCGGAGTGATCGTCGAGACCGAGAGCTACGAACGAGACGACCCCGCCTGCCACGCCTACGCCGGCCTGACTCCGCGCACCGAGGTGCTGTTCGGGCCGCCCGGCCGCGCCTACGTCTACCTCTCGTACGGCATCCACAGCCTGCTCAACGTGGTCGCCGAGCCCGACGGCAGCGCCGCGGCGGTGCTGATCCGGGCACTCGAGCCGACCGCGGGCCTGGCCGAGATGCGCGCGCGGCGCGGAGGGCGCGCCGACGCCGATCTCTGCTCCGGACCGGGCAAGCTGACCGAGGCGCTCGGGGTCGGCCTCGAGGCCAACGGCGCCGATATAGGCGCGAACCCCTTTCGCCTTCTCCCCCCGGTGGGGGAGTGGAACGGGGTCGAGGTCGTCACCGGGCCGCGAATCGGAATCACCAAAGCGACCGATCGCCCCTGGCGCTTTTGCGCGGCCGGCAACCCTCACGTGTCGCGCCCGCGAATCTAGGGCTCAGCCCGGGGCGGCGCCACCCGTTCCGCCACTGGTTCCACCGCCGCTTGGAGCGGGCGCCGGAGCCGGTTTGGCCGGAGCCGCGGGGGCGGCGGGAGCCGACTTCGACGGCGCGCTCGGCGTCGGAGCCGGGGCGCTGTTCGAGCCGGTGGAGGGCGCTGAGGTGGATGGCGCGGGCGCCGAATAGGACGGGGTCGTCGGAACGTAGGTCGAGCCCGAGGAACGTCGACCGGCGGCGTGGGCAGCGGCGCGGTCCGCCCTGATCTGCTCCCAAGCCGAGATCACACTGGCCCAGATCAGCGCCGGGAAGGTTCCGCCCATCACCGGCCCGCCCGCGTAGAGCGTCTTCATCGCGGTGGTCGAGTCCTCATAGCCGACCCAGACACAGGCGGTGACGTCGGTGACGGCGCCGCAGAACCAGGCGTCGGCGTTGTTCTCGGTCGTGCCGGTCTTGCCCCACTGCCCGGAGGCGCCGATGTTGGCATGGGTGCCGGTGCCGCTGCTCACCACCGTCTCGAGGATGCTCTTCGCCTGCGAGACGACGCTCTTGGGGATCACCTGCGCGTGAGTCGGGTTGTTGGCGCCGCCCCTGATCGTGTGCCCACTCTGGTCGGCGACCTTCGTGTAGGCGACCGGGGTGTCGCCGGGCACCGGCGCCAGCGTGCCGCTCACGCGGTCGCCGTCGTTGGCGATCGTCGAGTAGGCATAGGTCCAGCCCAGCGGCGTGACTCCCTCTTTGAGGCCGCCCAGGACCATCGCCGGGTTTATCGATATCGGATCGCGGTAGCCCATCTCGTGGATGGTCTTGGCGATCGAGGTGGTCCTGGCGCTGATCGTCTTCCCCTTCAGCCCCTTCAGGGCGAGCTGGGCGTAGATCGAGTTGTCCGAGTAGGTGGTCGCGCAGACGATGTCGCAGGAGCCGAGGTAGGAGTCTTCGTCGTTGTGGACGACGAAGACGTTTCTGCCGTGCTTGCCGAAATGGAAGACCTGAGGGGCGGACGGATAGGTGGTGTATGGGGAGATCCCCTCCTTCAGCGCCGTGATCAGCGTGAAGGGCTTGATCGAGGAGCCGGGCTGGCGGTGCCCCTGGGTGGCGAGGTTGAACGGCTTGGTCTCGAAGTCCGGCCCGCCGACCATCGCCTTGACCTCGGCGTTGTGGTTGTCGATCACCACGACCGAGGCGGTCGGAGGGAGCCCGCTCAGGTATGAGCTTACGGCCTGCTCGGCCGCCGACTGCAGTCGCAGGTCGATCGTCGTCTTGATCTTCAAGCCGCCGAAGAACGCCTTGGCGGCGCCGTATCGGTCGACGAGCTGCTGCCGCATCCACTCGGTGAAGTAGGGAGCCTTGGAGTCGAGCTTCGGCGGCTCGATGTCGTGGGGCGAGGGCAGCGCCTGCTTGATGCCCTGCTCGTACTGCGCATGGGTTATGTAGTTCTGCTCGTACATCTTCTCCAGCACGAGGTTGCGCCGCCCCAGCGTGTTGGTCGGATAGACCTTTGGGTCATAGGCCGACGGCGAGGCGATGATCGCCGCGAGGGTCGCCGCCTCCCATGGCTCCAGAACCGAGGCGCATGGCTCCGCGTTTGTCCCGCAACCCGCGTGGGCCCTGCCGAAATAGGTTCGGGCGGCCGCCTCGATCCCGTAGGCGCCCTCGCCGAAGTAGATCGTGTTGAGGTACTGGGTGAGGATCTTGTCCTTGCTCCAGTGGCGCTCCAGCCGGTAGGCCAGCGCCGCCTCCCGGAACTTCTCGAAGACCGTGCGGCTCCCCTGCGCGGCGAGCGCGTTCTTGACGAACTGCTCGGTGATCGTCGAGGCGCCCTGCTGGGCGCTTTGACTGAGGACGTCGCGGACGAGCGCTCGCCCGATGCCCTGGAAGTCGACCCCGTTGTGCTCGTAGAAGCGCGAGTCCTCGATCGAGACCACGGCGTTCTTGACGTTGGGGGAGATCTGGCTGCTGGTCAGCAGGATCTTGTTCTGATTGCTGGTCAGCGTGCCCAGCGGCTCGCCGGTGGCGTCGAAGACCACGCTGTTCTTGGACGCCTTGTACTGGGCGAAGTTGTAGATCGCCGGCAGGTCCTGGGAGACCGCCATCATCATCCCGAAGATCATCGAAACCAGGCCCAGGACGCCCAGCCCCAGCACGACGAAGAGAATGCGCAGCTTCTTCAGCCGCGGCCTCGCGCGCTTGACAGGTTTGGTCGGCGGCGCAGGCGGCGGCGTAGCGCCACCCTGCCGGCGGGGCTTTGTTCCTAAGGCCGCCATCTAGATCGCACTCGGCCTGGGCTCGGCCCGCCGAGCGGAGGCGGCAGTCTAGCATTGCCGCCTTGACCGATTTGACCCGCAACGCCGTCGACGTGCTCCCCGAGGGCAGGCTGGAGGAACAACTGACGGCGGGGCGGCCGCTGCGGGTGAAGCTCGGAATCGACCCGACGACGGCCGACATCCACCTCGGCCACACGGTCGTCCTGGGGAAGCTGCGCGAGTTCCAGGAGGCGGGGCACACGGTCGTCCTGATCGTCGGCGACTTCACCGCCCAGGTGGGCGATCCCAGCGGCCGCTCCGCCCAGCGGCCGGTTCCGTCCGCGGAGGAGATCGCCGTCAACGCCCGCACCTACCAGGAGCAGGCGTTCAAGGTGCTCGACCGCGAGCGCACCGAGGTGCGCTTCAACAGCGAGTGGCTGCGGATGGAGCCGGAGGCCCTGCTCGGGCTGCTCTCGCATACGACCGTCGCGCGGCTGCTGGAGCGCGACGACTTCCAGAAGCGATTGGCGGCGAGAGCGCCGATCGCGGCCCTCGAGCTGCTCTATCCGCTGCTACAGGGCTATGACTCGGTGGCGATCGAGGCCGACGTCGAGCTGGGGGGGACCGATCAGAAGTTCAACCTGCTGTTCGGGCGCGACATCCAGAGCGCCTACGGACAGGCGCCCCAGTCGATCATGACGATGCCGATTCTGGTCGGGACCGACGGAGCCCAGAAGATGAGCAAGTCGCTCGGCAACTACGTCGGCGTCACTGATCCACCGGAGGAGATGTTCGGGAAGCTGATGCGGATCCCCGACGCGGCGATGCCGGAGTACTACCGGCTGTTGCTAAGGGAAGAGCCGCGAGCGGAGCAGCCGCCAAACGAGGCAAAGCGGGAGTTGGCGCGACGCCTGGTCGAGCGGTTCCACGACGCCGGCGCGGCCGAGGCGGCGGAGGCCCACTTCAACCGCCTCTTCGTGCGGCGCGAGGCGCCGGAGGAAATCGAGGAGTTGGAGCTCGGGCCCTACGTCGGCGACGACGGCGGCCTCGTCCACCTTCCCCAGTTGATGGCGGGAGCGTTCAAGATCAGCTCCAGCGAGGCGCGGCGATTGATCCAGCAGGGAGGCGTGAAGCTGGATGGAGAAGCGCTTGCCTCCGACGCCCTCGACCTCGCGCCCGACGCCCTGGACGGCCGGGTCCTACAGGTCGGCAAGCGCCGCTTCCGCAGGCTTCGCTCGGTCGCCTAGGCAAACGACGCCTGTGGCGCTATACTCCCGCGTCCCTCGGGGGCAGGCACGTGCCTGTTCCCATGCGTGAAGGGCGGCGAGTCCCGTCGCTGAGGCGCAGCGGTCTTTGAAAACTGAGCAGCGTGCACTCCGCGGGCCTTCGGGCCTGTGGATTGTTTGAGCCCGATCCGCTCGGCCACGTCAGCGTGCCGAGCGGTCTGATTTACCGTCGCGCCGGTCGTCGAGTTTGTGTACACGGCGGCCATGAGGCGTGACAACTCCGTTAAGAAGTACCTTTCACGGAGAGTTTGATCCTGGCTCAGGACGAACGCTGGCGGCGTGCTTAACACATGCAAGTGGTGCGACGAACCAGGGCTTGCCCTGGGGCCAAGCCGCGAACGGGTGAGTAACACGTGAGTAACCTGCCCCGATGACCGGGACAACCCGAGGAAACTCGGGCTAATACCGGATGTGGTGCACATTCTTAAGTTTGTGTACTAAAGGAAGCTTCGGCCTCCGCATTGGGAGGGGCTCGCGGCCCATTAGCTTGTTGGTGGGGTAACGGCCTACCAAGGCAACGATGGGTAGCTGGTCTGAGAGGACGATCAGCCACACTGGGACTGAGACACGGCCCAGACTCCTACGGGAGGCAGCAGTGGGGAATCTTGCGCAATGCGCGAAAGCGTGACGCAGCAACGCCGCGTGGGGGAAGACGGCCTTCGGGTTGTAAACCCCTTTCAGGAGGGACGAAGGTTCACCGGTGAATAGCCGTGTGGATTGACGGTACCTCCAGAAGAAGCTCCGGCTAACTACGTGCCAGCAGCCGCGGTAATACGTAGGGAGCAAGCGTTGTCCGGAATCATTGGGCGTAAAGCGCGCGTAGGCGGCCCTGTAAGTCCGTTGTGAAAGTCAAAGGCTCAACCTTTGAAAGCCGATGGATACTGCAGGGCTAGAGTCCGGAAGAGGCGAGTGGAATTCCTGGTGTAGCGGTGGAATGCGCAGATATCAGGAGGAACACCAATAGCGAAGGCAGCTCGCTGGGACGGTACTGACGCTGAGGCGCGAAAGCGTGGGGAGCGAACAGGATTAGATACCCTGGTAGTCCACGCCGTAAACGATGGGCACTAGGTGTGGGAGGTGTCGACTCCTCCCGTGCCGTCGCTAACGCACTAAGTGCCCCGCCTGGGGAGTACGGCCGCAAGGCTAAAACTCAAAGGAATTGACGGGGGCCCGCACAAGCAGCGGAGCATGTGGTTTAATTCGACGCAACGCGAAGAACCTTACCTGGGCTTGACATGTAGGTGACCGCCGTGGAAACACGGTTTTCCTTCGGGACACCTTCACAGGTGGTGCATGGCTGTCGTCAGCTCGTGTCGTGAGATGTTGGGTTAAGTCCCGCAACGAGCGCAACCCCCGTTCCATGTTGCCAGCATTCAGTTGGGGACTCATGGGAGACTGCCGGTGACAAACCGGAGGAAGGTGGGGATGACGTCAAGTCATCATGCCCCTTATGTCCAGGGCTACACACGTGCTACATTGGCGCATACAGAGGGTTGCAATACCGTGAGGTGGAGCGAATCCCAAAAAGTGCGTCTCGGTTCGGATTGGAGGCTGAAACTCGCCTCCATGAAGGTGGAGTTGCTAGTAATCGCGGATCAGCAATGCCGCGGTGAATACGTTCCCGGGCCTTGTACACACCGCCCGTCACACCACGAAAGCAGGCAACACCCGAAGCCGGTGGCCTAACCGCAAGGAGGGAGCCGTCGAAGGTGGGGCTTGTGATTGGGGTGAAGTCGTAACAAGGTAGCCGTAGCGGAAGCTGCGGCTGGATCACCTCCTTTCTAGGGAGACCTAGAACGTCGACCGGGCTCCTCGCCAACTGTGTGTTGGCGAGTACGCTGCTCAGTTTTGAGAGACCGCCGGTGGAAGAACTCCATCGCGCGTGCCTCGGTGGACCTTGAAAACTGCACAAGGCTATATGGGTAAATTTAATTAACGACCCGTACGTTTCGACGTGCGGGTTGCTCACCGTCAAGATAGTAAGGGCTTACGGTGGATGCCTTGGCACCAGGAGTCGAAGAAGGACGTGGACGGCTGCGATAAGCCGCGGTGAGGCGCTGAACAGCCTTTGACCCGCGGATCTCCGAATGGGAAAACCCGGCGCCGGTAATGCGGCGTCATCCAGTGGTGAATACATAGCCACTGGAAGGGAACCGGGGGAACTGAAACATCTAAGTACCCCGAGGAATAGAAATCAACCGAGACTCCCTTAGTAGTGGCGAGCGAAAAGGGATCAGCCCAAACCTGGCAGGTGCAAGCGGGCACGCGTTGCCTGCCGGGGGTTGTAGGGCGTTATGTCCGAGTCGTGCCTGACTCGGCGGCAGTTACAAAATCAGGTGTTAACCGAAGCGAGTGGAACCTCGCACCACAGAGGGCAATCGTCCCGTAGGTGAAAACGCACTGATCTGCCGATTGACGTTCCTGAGTAGGACCGCACCCGTGAAACGCGGTCTGAACCTGGGGGGACCACCCTCCAAGGCTAAGTACTACCTGGTGACCGATAGTGAACTAGTACCGTGAGGGAAAGGTGAAAAGCACCCCTGAAGGGGAGTGAAATAGTACCTGAAACCGCAAGCCTACAAGTGGTCGGAGCACCTTCGGGTGTGACGGCGTGCTTTTTGCATCACGAGCCGGCGAGTTACTCGTCAGTGGCAAGGTTAAGCGATGAGCGGAGCCGTAGCGAAAGCGAGTCTGAATAGGGCGACACAGTCATTGGCGGTAGACCCGAAACTGAGCGAGCTATCCATGGGCAGGCTGAAGCGGGGGTAAGACCTCGTGGAGGGCCGAACCGACCTAGGTTGAAAACTGGGCGGATGACCTGTGGATCGGAGTGAAAGGCTAATCAAGCTCAGAGATATCTGGTTCTCTCCGAAATATATTTAGGTATAGCCTCGAGTAAGTGCGTTTCGGCCGTAGAGCACTGCTTGGACTAGGGGCCCTACCAGGTTACCGACTTCAGGCAAACTCCGAAGACCGTTACGGTTAACTCGGGAGTCAGTGTGCGGGGGATAAACTTCGTACGCAAAAGGGGAACAACCCAGACCATCAGCTAAGGACCCTAAGTACTAGCTAAGTGGTAAACGATGTCCGAATGCCGAGACAACCAAGAGGTTGGCTTAGAAGCAGCCACCCTTGAAAGAGTGCGTAACAGCTCACTGGTCAAGTGTTCGGGCGCGGATAATTCAACGGGGCTCAAGCTAGTCTCCGAAGCTATGGGTGTGCAGGCCTGCGGGCTCTGCACGCGGTAGGAGAGCGTTCCAATTGCGTGAAGCGGCGTCGTAAGGCTCCGTGGAGCGATTGGAAGTGAGAATGCCGGCATGAGTAACGAAAGAGGGGTGAGACTCCCCTCCACCGATTGTCCAAGGTTTCCTGAGTAAAGTTCGTCTGCTCAGGGTTAGTCGGGACCTAAGGCGAGGCCGAAAGGCGTAGCCGATGGCCAACAGGTTGATATTCCTGTACCACGTCGATTCCGTTATGACCGATGGGGGGACGGGGAAGGGTAAGGGAACCCAGGCGATGGTTGTCCTGGGGCAAGCACGTAGCCAGTCGCTGTAGGGAAATCCGCAGCGGCGTTTTGACGCGAGGTGCGATGCCAGCTGGCTTGACCGCCGGCAAGTCCCCGATCCCATGCCTCCAAGAAAATCCTCTAGGCAGGACTCGCGTGCCCGTACCCATAACCGACACAGGTGGACAAGTAGAAAATACTGAGGTGAGCGAGCTAACTCTCGTTAAGGAACTCGGCAAAATCGTCCCGTAACTTCGGGAGAAGGGACGCCCCGGTAGGGTGAACTCCATACGGAGGAAGCCCGAGGGGGCCGCAGTGAATTGGTCCAACCGACTGTTTACCAAAAACACAGGCCTCTGCTAAGTCGCAAGACGACGTATAGGGGCTGACGCCTGCCCGGTGCCGGAAGGTTACGCGGACTTGTTAGCGCTTCGGCGCGAAGCAGCGAAGCTAAGCCCCGGTAAACGGCGGCCGTAACTATAACGGTCCTAAGGTAGCGAAATTCCTTGTCGGGTAAGTTCCGACCTGCACGAATGGCGTAACGAGTTGGACGCTGTCTCAACGAGAGGCTCGGTGAAATTAAAGTCTCGGTGAAGATGCCGAGTACCCGCGGAAAGACGGAAAGACCCCGTGAACCTTTACTGCAACTTGATATTGGAGTCTGGGGTATCTCGCTCAGGATAGGTGGGAGACTTTGAACCGGCGGCTTTGGCTGCCGGGGAGTCACCCTTGAGATACCACCCTTGGTAGTCCGGGCTTCTAACACCACGCCGTGATCCGGGTGGTGAACAGTGTCAGGTGGGCAGTTTGACTGGGGCGGTCGCCTCCTAAAATGTAACGGAGGCGCCCAAAGGTTCCCTCAGCACGGTTGGAAATCGTGCGTAGAGTGTAAAGGCAACAAGGGAGCTTGACTGCGAGACCGACGGGTCGAGCAGGAACGAAAGTTGGGCTTAGTGATCCGGCGGTTGCAAGTGGAAGCGCCGTCGCTCAACGGATAAAAGGTACTCCGGGGATAACAGGCTTATCGGTTCCAAGAGTCCACATCGACGAACCGGTTTGGCACCTCGATGTCGGCTCGTCGCATCCTGGGGCTGGAGTAGGTCCCAAGGGTTGGGCTGTTCGCCCATTAAAGCGGTACGCGAGCTGGGTTCAGAACGTCGTGAGACAGTTCGGTCCCTATCTTCCGTGGGCGTTGGAGAGTTGAGAGGAGTCATCCCTAGTACGAGAGGACCGGGATGAACGTGCCGCTG
Source organism: uncultured Solirubrobacterales bacterium (assembly GCA_963702055.1). GTDB lineage: Bacteria > Actinomycetota > Thermoleophilia > Solirubrobacterales > 70-9 > CAWINX01. Next base: position 574,621 of record OY969702.1, read on the forward strand.
GTGTATCTGTTGTCCTGCCAAGGGCATCGCAGGTTAGCTACGCACGGAACGGATAACCGCTGAAGGCATCTAAGCGGGAAGCCGTCCTCGAGATGAGCTCTCCCATCCCCTTGAGGGAGTAAGACCCCTGGTAGACCACCAGGTTGATAGGCCGGCGGTGCAAGCGCAGTGATGCGCTCAGCCGACCGGTACTAATGGGTCGAGGGCTTGACGGATATTTTAACCCTGCGCCTTGTGCGGTTTTCAAGCTCCACCGGGGCTGTCTCGCAAAATTTCCGGTGGCGCATGGCGAGTGGGAAACACCTCTTCCCATTCCGAACAGAGCAGTTAAGCCACTCAGCGCCGATGGTACTTGGGGGGCAACCCCCTGGGAGAGTAGGTCGCCGCCGGTTCTTTACAGAAGCCCGGTCCGCACGAACTCGCGGGCCGGGCTTCTGTGGTTCATCATCTCTCGCCGCCGGCGGGACTCGCAGGGCTCGGCGGTTCTCCCAACGGGCTCAAGCCCGTACTCGCCGAGCGTTGCGAAGTCGATTGCCAGGTCGACGGCATTTGCGATGCGGCTGCTGAAGGTCTTTCTCGTATCGAACATAGGTTCGAATTTACGGACGGCTTCGGACGGCATTGGATTTCTGCAACGGGGCTTGCAATTCGTGCCTGGCGAAGCCGAGAATCAGTGCTGAGGTCTCTGCCGGCTTCTCGACGTTGGGCGAATGGCCGGCGCCTTGGACCAGCACGGTTCGAGCCCCCGGGACGGCGACTCGGTAGGCGGTGAGGGCGGCACGCGGGTCCTTCGCGATCTGTTCCTCGGCGCCCATGATCGCCAGCAGGGGCTTGCCGGTCGCCGCGACTCTCTGCGGGAGCGGCTTTTCTCCGGTGTAGGAGTCAAAGGCGTCGTGAGAGCCGGTGTAGGAGCTGTAGGTCATTCGCTTGACGTCCTCTACAAAGGCGTCGGGGACCGAGTAACCGGGGGCGAAGGCGACTCCGAGGCCGTCGCGGATCGAAAAATCCGGCTTGATGCGCCAAAGGGCCTCGCCGATCACGGGCTTGAAGGGCAGCTCGCCGATCAAGCCGACGTTGCCGTAGCTGTCGTCGGGAATGCTGTCGATCGTGACCAGGCGGTCGACAAGCTGCGGAGACTGCTCGGCCAGGGCAATCGCGACCGGGCCGCCCAGCGAGTGGCCGACGACCTCCGCCTTCCGCACGCCGAGCCGGTCGAGCGCCTGCGCGACGAGGTTCGCTTGGTTCGGAATCGAGTAGCCGGAGGACGGCTTCTCGGAGCCATCGTGTCCGAGCAGATCGACGGCGACGACCCTGTGGGTGCGATCGAGCCTCGGCATCACCCCGTTCCACCAGTTGATGCCGCAGGTGAAGCAGTGGATGAGGACGATCGGGCTGGCGTCCCTCGGCCCTTTGTCGACCGCCTGCAGGTCGCCGCCGGAGAGGTGGAGGATGCGGCCGCCGGGCACGGTCACCTCGGCCCCCTTCGTCTCGTGATCGACCACCACGGCGTTCACGGCAAGTAATGCCGCCAGGGCGACCACGACCCCGATCGCGATCTTCCAGCCTCTCCGCATGGCGGTCGCTACCCTAGCCGACACCGATGGAGAAATTCGTCATCCAAGGCGGGTCGCCGCTCTCGGGCGAGCTGACCGCGGCAGGAAACAAGAACGCGGCGCTGCCGATCCTCGCCGCCTGCCTGCTCACCGAGGAGGAGCTGGTCCTGCACCGGGTGCCTCGAATTCGCGACACCGAGGCCCAGATCGCCCTGCTGGAGCGGCTCGGCGTCGAGGCGACCTGGATCGCCGACAACAGTCTGCGCCTCTGCGCCGCTTCGGTCGCCGACCCCGCCGTCGACGAAGAACTCTCCAAGAAGATCCGGGCGTCGTTCCTGCTCGCGGGGCCGCTGCTGGCCCGCTTCGGCGAGGCGCACATGCCGCCGCCGGGAGGGGACTTCATCGGGCGCCGGCGCCTCGACGCTCACCTCGACGCCTTCAAGGAGCTGGGGGCGCGGGTCGACGGCGACCGGTGGATCGAGCTGAGCGCGCCGTCGGGCGGCCTGCGCGCCTGCGGAATCTTCATGGACGAGCCCTCGGTGATGGGAACCGAGAACGCCCTGATGGCGGCCGCGTTGACGCCGGGACCGACGACGATCAGCAACGCCGCATCCGAGCCTCATGTCCAGGATCTAGCGCGGCTGCTGACGAAGATGGGCGCGACGGTCGACGGCATCGGCTCCAACGTGATGACCGTCCACGGACGCGACCGGCTCGGCGGCGCCGAGCACACGATCTCCCCCGACCACATCGAGGTAGCCAGCTTCATGGCGCTCGCCGCCGCGACCGGCGGCGAGCTGCGGATCCGCGACGCGGAGCCCGCCGACCTCGAGATGGTCCGCCGTCAGTTCCGCCGACTCGGCCTCGAGTCGACGATCGAGGGCAACGACGTCATCGTCCCGCCAGAGCAGAGCCTGAGGGTGCAAACCGACCTCGGCGACGCGATCCCGAAGATCGAGGACGGCCCCTGGCCTGCCTTCCCCGCCGACCTGACCTCGATCGTCCTCGCCCTTGCCACTCAGGCCGAGGGGGCGATCCTGATCTTCGAGAAGATGTTCGAGAACCGCCTCTTCTTCGTCGACAAGCTGGTCGCGATGGGCGCTCGGATCACGCTGTGCGATCCCCACAGGGCGATCGTCAGCGGTCCGAGCCGGCTTCACGGCGAGCGCGTCGAAAGTCCCGACATCCGGGCCGGGATGGCGATGCTCATCGCCGCCCTGGCGGCGGAGGGCACCTCGGAGATCGGCAACATCAGCCAGATCGACCGCGGCTACGAACAGATCGACGAGCGACTGCGGGGGCTCGGCGCCAACATTGAACGGGTCTCTGCGGAAGTCCCTGCCTAGCAGGGCTTTCGCACCCACTCTCGTAAGGTCCGGCGGATGATCCACCCGATTCCTCCAGGCACCCGGGACGTTCTGCCCGACGAGATGCGCGAATTGCGGCGCCTCCACCTCGCCCTGATCGAGGTGTTCGAGGCGCGGGGCTACGGCGAGGTCGCCACCCCCGCGATCGAGTACGACGAGGTCCTGGCGCGGGGCGACGGGCGCACCGCCGACTCCACCTATCGCTTTTTCGACGAGAGCGGCGACCTGCTCGCCCTGCGCTCCGACATGACGATCCCGATCGCCCGGCTGGTCGCCGGCCGCTACGCGAACGCCCAGCCGCCGCTCCGCCTCTGCTATCTGGCGAACGCCTACCGAGCGGTGCGCCCGCAGCGCGGCCAGATGCGCGAGTTCGCGCAGGCCGGAGTGGAGTTGATTGGGATGCCGGCTCCGGAGGGCACGGCCGAGGTCGTCGAGGTGCTGGAGGCGGCGCTAGACGCCGCGGGCCTGGGCCGTGCCGTGATCGGCTTGGGCGACGCCGACCTCTACCGCCAGCTCCTCGCCGAGTTCGGGGTCGAGGGAGCGGCGCGCGACTCGATCCTCAACAGGCTGGCGACGCACGACCTGGTCGGGCTGGAGGCGGAGCTCTCCGAAGTGGAGGGGATCGACGAGGAGCAAGCCGAGACCTGCGTCGCCCTCTCTCAGCTGCGCGGCGGCAGCGAAGTCCTGGAGCAGGCTCGCGCGATCGGCGGCGCGGCGGTGGAGCGGGCCACGGCCCGGATCCAAGAGACCTTCGAGGCGCTCGAGGCTCGCGGCGCCGCCGACCGCGTGCAGATCGACCTCGGGCTGTTACGAGACCTCGGCTACTACAGCGGTGCCATTCTCGAGGTCTACGACCCGGCGCTGGGCCACGTGCTCGGGGGCGGGGGTCGTTACGACGGGCTGCTGAAGCGCTTCGGCGTCGACCTGCCGGCGGCCGGCTTCGCCCTCTATATGGAGCGGGTCCACGTCGCCCAGATGGAGGAAGAGGACCGCAAGGAGGGAGGATCGTGAGCCTCGAGGTCGCGGGCATGGGTCGAGCCAAGGCCGACGGGCCGCTGAAGTTGGCGGTGCCGCGCGGCGCGCTGTTCGAGGAGGCCCTTGACGCGCTGGACGCCGCCGGGATCGACACCTCGGAGGCGCGCGGCGAGTCGCGCTCACTGATCTTCGAGGCGGGCCGCATCGTCTTGGTCACGATGCGGCCTTCCGACGTGCCGACCTACGTCGAAGCCGGCGCCGCGGACGTCGGGATCACCGGCAAGGACGTCCTGCTCGAGCAGTCCGACCGGATGGTCTACGAGCTGCTCGACCTCGGCTTCGGGCGTTGTCGGATGGTGCTCGCCGGCCGCAAGGGCGACGAGCGACTCGGGGAGGCGGAGCGTCGCCTCGGGATGATGCGGATCGCGACCAAGTACCCGCGGATCGCCGAGCGCCACTTCGAGCGCACCGGCCGCCAGGTCGAGGTGATCGAGGTGAAGGGCTCGGTGGAGCTGGCTCCCCTGGTCGGGCTGGCCGACGGAATCGTTGACCTTGTCGCCAGCGGCCGCACGCTCGACGAGAACGACCTTGAGGTTCGCGAGGAGATAGTCACCTGCACGGCGCGCTTCGTCGCCAACCGGGTCGCCCACAAGCTGCGGGCGGCCGAGGTGGACGAGCTGACCGCGAAACTGCGCGAGGGGATCCCCCGGTGAGGGTGCGGCGCTTCCAGTGGGAGGGGGCGGACGAGACGGCCGCCGCCATCCGGTCGTGGGCGGCCGAGTCCTCACCGCCGGTCGACGTCTCCGAGATCAAACGAGAGGTCCGCGAGGGCGGCGACAAAGCCGTGCTGCGACTCACCGCCCGCTTCGACGCGACCGAGCGGCCGCCCGAGTCGTTGCGGGTCGAGGCGGGGGATGCCGAGAGAGCACTTGCTGCCCTCGACCCGGCGTTGCGCGAGGCGATGGAAATCGCCGCCGCGAACATTCGCGCTGTCGCCGAGGCCCAAGTCGACTCGGTGCAACGCGTTGTCCCCCTATTACAGGGACAAAGCGTTGCGGTGCGCGAAGTGCCGGTTGGTGCCGCCGGCGTCTACGCGCCGGGAGGGAAAGCCGCATACCCCTCAAGCGTCCTGATGTGCTGCATCCCGGCGAGGGTCGCCGGTGTCAAACGGATTGCCCTCGCCTCGCCCCCCGGGCCCGATGGACGTCTGAGCTCACCGGTGCTCGCCGCCGCGGCGCTCTGCGAAGTCGAGGAGGTCTACGCGATGGGCGGCGCCCAGGCGATCTTCGCGCTCGCCTACGGTACCGAGACGGTCGCACCGGTGGACGTGATCGTCGGCCCCGGCAACGCATGGGTCCAGGAGGCCAAGCGCGCGGTCTTCGGCCGGGTTGGGATCGACTCCCTCGCCGGCCCCTCGGAGTTGATGCTGATCGCCGGCGCCGACACAAATCCGGAATGGGCGGCGCTCGATCTCTGCGCTCAAGCTGAGCACGGTGGCGATGGCGCGCTGGTCGCCGTGGCGGTCGAGGAGGCGGTCCTCGACTCAGTCGCGGGCGCCACGGAGCAAGCCGCGGCGGGACGCTCGGGTGTCAACGATGCGCCGCTGGGCCTCGTTCAGGCCCCCGACCTCGACGTCGCGGTCGAGCTCGCCAACGCCTTTGCCCCGGAGCACCTGGAACTGCTCGACGACGCGGCCGCGTCGCTCTCAGATCAGGTGACAACCGCCGGCTGCGTTTTCACCGGCCGCTTCGGGGCGACCGCGTTTGGCGATTACGCCGCCGGCTCCAACCACGTCCTGCCGACCGGAGGGGCGGGGCGCTTCAGCGGCCCGCTCGGCCCCGGCGTCTTCCGCCGAAAGGTTTCGGAGGTCGGCATCTCGGCCGAGGCGGCGGTGCAGTTGGCGCCCACGGTCGACACCATCGCCCGCGCCGAAGGCTTCCCAGTCCACGGAGAGTCCGCGATGATTAGGGTCGGAGACCGATGAGCCGCACCGCCGACAGAGAACGCAGCACCGCCGAGACCAAGATTCGGCTCTCGCTCGACCTCGACGGGCGGGCCAAGTCCAGCGCCGCGACCGGGGTCGGCTTCCTCGACCACATGCTCGACCTCCTGGCTCGCCACGGCCGGCTCGGGCTGAAGGTCGAGGCGGACGGTGATCTCGAGACCGGCGCGCACCACACCGTGGAGGACGTCGGCATCGTGCTCGGCCAGGCAATCGACGAAGCGCTGGGCGACCGGGCGGGAATCCGGCGCTACGGCTCCGCCGTCGTGCCGATGGACGAGTCGCTTGCCGAGTGCGCGATCGACATCTCCGGCCGGCCGCTCTGCGTCTTCGACGCCGACCTTCCGGCGACCTCGATCGCCGGCTTCGACACCGAGCTGACCGAGGAGTTCTTCCGCGCCGTCGCCAACAGCGCCAAGCTGACCCTGCACGTCTCGGTCCGCTACGGCACCAACGCCCACCACATGATCGAAGCCGCGTTCAAGGCCTTCGCCCGGGCGCTGCGGGTAGCCGTCTCGATCGATCCCGAGGAGAGCGGCGTGCCGTCCACCAAGGGGACTCTGAGCGAGTAGTCACGGAGTGATCCTCTACCCGGCCATCGACATCCGTGGCGGGAAGGCGGTGCGACTGCTTCAGGGCGACTACGAGCGGGAGACCGCCTACGACGCCGACCCGGTCGACGCCGCGACCCGCTGGGCCGCTGACGGCGCTCGCTTCCTGCACGTGGTCGATCTCGACGGCGCCAAGGCCGGACGGCCGGAGAACCTCGACACGGTGCGGCGGATCGCCGCCGCGGTCGATTGCCCGATCCAGGTGGGCGGGGGGCTGCGCGACGCCGCCTCGCTGAGCGCGGCGCTCGAAGCGGGCGCCGAACGGGTGGTGATCGGCACCGCGGCGCTGCGCGATCCCGAGTTCCTCGACGCGGCTCTCGCCGCGCACGGCGACAGAGTGGTCGTCTCGGTCGACGCCCGCGACGGCAAGGTCTCGCTCTCCGGCTGGACGGAGAGCAGCGACCTGGACGTCGCCGTCGCCGTCGCCGAGCTCACCGGGCGCGGCGTCGATCGTTTCCTCTGTACCGCGATCGAGGTCGACGGGACGATGGAGGGCCCGGCGCTGGCCGAGCTCGCTCGGATCGCCGCCGCGACCGAGGCAGAGGTGATCGCATCGGGTGGGGTGGGCGAACTCTCCGACCTGGAGGCACTGGCCCGTGAAGTGCCTCCCAACGTGGAGGGCGCGATCGTCGGCCGCGCGCTCTACGAGCGGCGCTTCACCGTCGCCGAAGGGCAGGCCGCGCTCAGCCGTTGAGGTCTTGCGCCAGGCCGCTCACCCCGTTGCTGCCGAGGATCTCGAAGCGGGCCAGCTCGTAGGGCTTGGCGCGGGTCGCGTAGCCGTGGATCTCGGTCGTCGCCCCCACGAAGCCGGCCGCCTTCACCGCGGCGATCACGGTGTCGTCGTAGCGGCCCGCCGGGTAGCAGAAGTTGTCGACCGGGACGTGGTACTTAGCGCGCAGGATCGCCCTGGAGCCGGCCACCTCCTGCTTCAACCGCGCCGCGTCCAGGGTGGTCAGATCGAGGTGGTGGATCGTGTGCGCGGCCAGCTCCCAGCCCGCTCGCAGCATCGCCTTGACGTTGCTGGCGTAGAGGTCCGAGCCCTCGGCCTTGAGGTTCAGCAGGCCGGGCCAGCCGTGCTTGCGCAGCTCCGGCAGGGCGAAGGTGAACTGGGGACGGTAGCCGTCGTCGAAGGAGAGGACGACCGGTTTCGACGGCAGCGTTCCGCCGTGGTACCAGGCCTTCTCGACCCGGTCGAGGGTCACCGCCTCATAGCCGTGGGAGTCGAGCCAGTCCATCTGGCGCCTGAAGTCGGAGCGCGTCACATAGAGATCGGGATACGGAGCGCCGGCGGGCGCCGTCCCGAGCACGTGGTACTCGAGGATCGGGACGGGGCCCGTGTGCGGCTTCCAATCGGGCTGCGGGGTCGCGTTGCGGACCAGGGGAGAGGCACTCGCCGCTGTGGTCGATGGCATCCGCGCCACCGCGCCGGTCGTTCCGCGCCGGTCGCCACCGCCCCCACCGCCGACCAGGACGACGATCGCCGCGACAGCGAGCACAAGCAGCGCCCCGACGGCGCCGGCGCGCTGCCGGCGGACCGTTCGCCGGCGCCTCTCTCGCTCCTCGCGTCTGTCCATCGGAGAGACTCTTGCAAGTGAAGTCGATCGAAGACCTCGCCGCGGCGCTCGAGGCCGCCTACCCGGAGCTCGCCATGGTGCGCGAAGCCTCCGCCGCGCCTGTCTACCTGGTCGGCGGCGCGGTTCGCGACCTGCTGCTGGGCCGCGGGCGCGCCGACATCGATCTGGTCGTCGAGGGCGACGCCGCCGAGCTGGCGGCGCGACTCGGCGCCGAGGTGGTTTTTCACGAGCGCTTCGCGACCGCCAAGGCGAAGCTCGACGGCCACGACGTCGACATCGCCGCGGCGCGGGCCGAGACCTATCCCCATCCGGGCTCCCTGCCCGAGGTCGCGCCGGCCCGACTGGTCGACGACCTGGCGCGCCGCGACTTCACGATCAATGCGATGGCGATTCCCCTCCAGGGCGACGTGGAGCTGATCGACCCGCACAGCGGCGAAGCAGACCTCGAGGCCGGAGCGCTGCGAATCCTTCACCCGGGCTCCTTCATCGACGACCCCACCCGGGCGCTGCGCGCCGCCCGCTACGCGGCCAGATTCGGCTTCGAGCCGGAGCCGGAGACCGCTGCGCTGCTGCGCGCCGCCGATCTCGACACGGTCTCCGCCGATCGGCGCGAGGCCGAGCTGCTTCGCCTCGCCGCGGAGTCGAGGGCGCCGCGAGCGCTGGAGCTTCTCGCCGCCTGGGGATTGGTTCAGCCGCGCAAGGGGGGTGTCGAGCTGGCCGCAAAAGTCGGCGAGCTGCTCTCGGCTTCGCCATGGAAGGAGGTCGCGCGGCGCGACCGCGCGGCGCTCGCCGCGGCGCTCGGTCCCGCCGGCGCCGAGGCCTCGCTCGCCGCGGCGCGGCCCGAGAAGCCCTCGGAGGCGGTCGAGCTGGCAGGGGGGAAGAGCGGCGTCGAACTGGCGCTTGCTCGGGCGATGGGCGCCGAGTGGTTGGATCGCTACCTGGGCGAATGGCGAGCGGTCTCGCTCGAGATCGACGGCGAGGACCTGATCGCCGCGGGGGTCCCGCAGGGGCCCGCGGTCGGCCGCGGTTTGGCCGAGGCGCTGCGGCGCAAGCTCGACGGAGAGATCTCCGGCCGCGAGGAAGAGCTGGCGACGGCGCTGAAGGCGGTGGGGGACACCGATGCGCTGGCGTGAGCGCGACGGCGTCCGCTGGCTCGAAGCCGATCTTCCCGGAGCGCGGGCGATCTTCTCGACCCGATCGGCCGGCTCGGTACTAGAGAGTCCCGAACCGTTGGCGTCCGCCCTCGGCATCGACCCGGGGCGAGTGGCGGTCGCCAGCCAAGTCCACGGCTCCGACCTTGAGCGCCATGTAAGCCCCCAAACCCCGCTCCGCTGTTCCTTTGCCGGGTATAGCCGGGCAAAGGAACAGCGGAAGCTCGTTGAGGCGGACGGTCACGTCCTGACCGGGCCGGACCTCGCGGCGCTCGTCTTCGTCGCCGATTGCCTGCCGGTCGCGCTTTCGGGCCCCGGCGGGGCGGCGATCCTGCATTGCGGCCGGCGCGGCCTCGCCGCCGGGATCGTTGCCAGGGGAGTGGAGGCGGTCGATGCGACCGACGCCGTCATCGGCCCCGGAATCGGGCCCTGTTGCTACGAGGTCGGCGACGAGGTGCTCGCCGTGTTCGCCGAACTCGGCGACGGGATCGCCTCGGGGCGGATGCTCGACCTCGTCGAGGTCGCCCGGCATCTGCTGGCCGCGGCGGGGGTCGAGAGGATCGAGGCGGCCGGGATGTGCACGAGTTGCGAAGAGGAGCTCTTCTTCTCCTACAGGCGCGACGCCGAGTGGGCCGGGCGCCAGGCGGGCCTCGTCTGGACGCACGGCGAGGCGGCCTGAGCATGGCGGGACTGATCCACGGCATCGAGCCGGCGAAGGTCGCCGCCAACCTCGAGCGCGTCCGCGAGGCCGCCGGCGCCGAGGTCGAGATCCTCGCGGCGACCAAGTACGTGCCGCTGGAGGAGTTGGGGGCGCTCGCCGAGGCCGGCGTCTCCCTGGTCGGCGAGAACCGGCAGCAGGACCTGGCCGCCAAGCACGCCCGATGGGGCGAGGCCTTCGAGTGGGACTTCATCGGCAACCTGCAGAGCCGTAAGGTCAAACAGCTCCTGCCGATCTGCCGCCTCATTCACTCGGTGGCCACCGAGTCGGCACTGGAGCAGCTGGGGCGCCACGGCGGCCCCGACACCGAGGTGCTGATCGAGGTCAACGTCGCCGGGGAGGAGGGGAAGGGCGGCGTCGCCCCAGAGCAGCTCGGCGAGTTCATCGAGCGCTGCCCGACACGGGTGTCCGGCCTGATGACGATGCCACCGTTCAGCCAGGACCCGGAAGACTCGAGGCCCCATTTCGCCCGCCTCGCCGAATTGGCGGCCGCCCACGGCCTCAGCCGGCTCTCGATGGGCACCTCGCAGGACTGGCGGGTGGCGGTCGAGGAAGGCGCGACGATCGTCCGCCTCGGCGTCGCCCTATATGTATGAATCCGCGCTACCTTGGGCATAATGCGTGGAGGACTCGGCCTGGCAAGGCCGAAACACGCGGTTAACCATGGCTATTCGCGATACGTGGCATAGAGCGCTGGTGTACTTCGGACTGGCCGAGGATCACGACTACGGCCCCGAGTACGACGAGGGATTCGAGCCCGAGACGGGCTCCGAGGAGATCTTCGACTCCCGGCACGATTCGGCTCCCGTGCGGAGGCTGCCCACCGCGCGGCGCGCCAGGCGCGACGAGATCGACGACATCTTCGCCGACGACGAGCCGATCTCGGCGACGCGGACGAGCGTCCTGCGACCGGTCGGCAACGGTGGCGGCGACGTGCAGGTGCACCTCGTCATCCCACGCAACTTCAACGACGCCCAACAGGTGGCGGACCAGTTCAAGCGCTCCAAGCCGGTCATCCTCAACCTTCAGACCACCGATCATGAGCTCTCGAAGCGGCTGATCGACTTCGCCTCCGGCCTCACCTACGCGATGGACGGTGGGATGCAGCGAATCGCCGAGAAGGTCTTCCTCCTCACTCCCCGTAACGTCGAGGTTTCCGCCGAAGAGAAGGCGCGACTCATCGACAAGGGGTTCTTCAACCAGTCCTGACGTAGTCTCCCGGCGATGATCGTCGGGTTCGTCGGATCGGGAAGCATGGCCGCCGCGATGGCACGGGGGTGGGCAGGTTCGTTTGAGCGGATGCTGTTCACCGACTCGGGGTCCGGTCGCGCCGCGGAGTTGGCGGGCGAGGTCGACGGGGAGGCGGTCGAGTCGAATGCGGCGCTCGCCGAGTCCGCCGACCTGATCGTCATCGCCGTCAAGCCGGCCCGCTTGGGCGACGTTGCCGCCGAGATCGGCGCCACCGAGAAAGCGGTCGTCTCACTGCTCGGGGCGACCTCGCTGGGCGCCGTCGCAGCCGCCTTTCCCGACGCTGACGTCTTCCGGGTGATGCCGAACGTGGGTGTCGAGGTGCGTCGGGGAGTCCTCTGCTTTGCCGCCGCAGGCGACGGGTCGGCCTGGGTCCAGGGGGCCCTGGAGGTCTTGGGGCGCGTCGTCGAGCTTCCCGACGAGGATTTCGACGCCGCAACGGCCGTGATGGGCTGCGCCCCCGCGTACCTGGCGCTTGCCATCGAAGCGATCGCGGACGCGGGGGGGAAGGCGGGCCTCGATCCCAAACTGGCGCGGGAGCTGGTGGTCGACACTGCCGCCGGAACGGCGGAGCTTTTACGCCATCACCACCCGACCGCCGTGCAGCAGGCCGTCGCCTCGCCGGGAGGGAGCACCGAGGCCGGCATGGAGGCGCTGGAGCGAGAGGGCGTCCGAAAGGCTTTCGAAGCCGCCGTGGAGGCCTCGCTGGCGAGGATGCGCGGGTGATCCCCCTGGCCCTGGCGCGAGGCGACGTCGCCGACTACGTCAACGCCCTCTTCATCGTCTACATCATCCTGGTCTTCGCGAACGTCCTGATCTCCTACCTGCCACGCGTCCCCTACAGCCGCCCGTTGAGGATCGTCCTCGACTTCGTCACCGAGACGACCAACCCCTACCTCAACCTCTTTCGCCGCTTCCTGCCGCCGGTCGGAGGCGGCGGCTTCGCCCTCGACCTCAGTCCGATCATCGGGGTGTTCGTGTTGCTCCTCCTCCAGGCGCTCCTCGTCGGCCTGATCGCAGGGTGAGCGGTTCAAGGGCCCGCGCCTGGGGCCTGGCGGCCGCCCTCGCCGCTTTCGTCCTTGCCTTCGATCAGGGTGCCAAGGCTCTCGTCGAGAACCGAATCGCCCCAGGGGAGCACGCGGAGCTACTGGGGCCGTTGAAGCTCACCCTCGCGCACAACAGCGGCGTCGCCTTCGGACTCGCGGGGGGCGGAGGCGCCGCGCTCGTCCTGCTCACGGTCGCCGCGCTGGCCTTTGTCGGGTACCTGTTCGCGCGCGATCCGAGCAGACCCGGAATGTGGGTCGCCGTCGGGCTGATCGCCGGCGGGGCGCTCGGCAACCTCCTCGACAGGGTGCGGATCGACTCGGTAACCGACTTCATCGAATTGCCGCACTGGCCCCCCTTCAACATCGCCGACATGGCGATCACGGCCGGCGTCATCCTGCTCGCCGCCATCTATCTCAGGGAGGGCGAAAAATGAGCGACGCGGAGCTCCGCGTTGTGCACCTCGACGAGTGGCTTGCGGTGGTCGACAAGCCCGCCGGCCTGGTCGTCCATCCCGCCCCATCCCATTCCGGGACGACCCTGGTCGACGAGCTCGGGGAGATCCTCGGCGGTGGCGCGGATCCGGAGCGCCCGGGGATCGTCCATCGCCTCGACAAGGAGACCAGCGGCCTGCTCGTCGTCGCCCGCACCGACGAGGTCCACGCGGAGCTCCAAGCCCGGGTCCAGAGGCGCGAGGTCGAGCGGCTCTACCTGGCCCTGGCCGGTGGGCACCTCGCCTCCCGCACCGGGACGATCGACGCCCCGATCGGTCGCGCCGCCCGGCAGCGTCACCGAATGGCGGTCTCCGGAGCGGCCTCGCGCCAGGCGCGCACCCATTTCACGGTGCGGGAGCGACTCGCCTCGGACACCTTCCTCGAAGCGCGCCTTGAGACGGGGCGTACCCACCAAATCCGCGCTCATTTCGCGGCGATCGGCCACCCGCTGGTTGGCGACGCAATCTATGGAGGGGAGGAGAAATACGGCCTTACGCGTCAATTCCTGCACGCGCACCGGCTCGCGTTCGCCCACCCGGTCACCGACGAGCCGCTCGACTTCTCTTCCGGGCTTCCTCCCGACCTCCTCGCCGCCCTCGAGGCGGCCCGCAGCGCCTGAAGGCGGCCCTCTCTACAATCCCCGGTCCTTCCAACTAACCCCCGTCGAAGCCGAATCGGGTCCTGCCCGGCCCATTAGCCGGGTCCGCCGAAGCCGACGGGTGAGCGTCGCCAAAACCACCAAGGAGAATCGCAATGCCAGAGGCAGGCCTCAAAGAGCTGCTGGAAGCCGGAGTCCACTTCGGCCACCAGACGCGCCGCTGGAACCCGAACATGCGCCGCTACATCCACGGCGAGCTGGACGGGATCCACGTCATCGACCTTCTGCAAACCGAGGCGCTGCTGGAGAACGCGCGCCGTTTCGCGGGCGAGCTGTCCAGCGGCGGCGGCACCGTGCTCTTCGTCGGCACCAAGAAGCAGGCCAGCGACGCCGTCAAGGAATGGGCCGACCGCTGCCAGATGCCGTACGTAAACAAGCGCTGGCTCGGCGGTCTGTTGACCAACTTCAACACGATGTCGGCGCGGATCGGCCGCCTCCACGAGCTGACCCAGTGGCAGGAAGAGGGCAAACTCGAGCTGCTGCCGACCAAGGAGCGGATGGGGATGCAGGCTGAGCTCGCCAAGCTCGAGTTCAACCTCGGTGGGGTCCGCGACATGGAACGGCTGCCCGACGCCGTCTTCGTCACCGACCTGAAAACAGAGGAGATCGCCGTCCGTGAGGCCGCCCGCCTGCGGATTCCGATCATCGGCTTGGTCGACACCAACTGCGACCCGACTCCGATCGACTACGTGATCCCCGGCAACGACGACGCGATTCGCTCCTGCCAGCTGATCGTCGGGACGATCGGCGCGGCGATCGAGACCGGCGCGAGCGCCTGGAGGGTCCAGGAGGAGAAGCGGCTCGCCGAGGAGATGGAGCGGCGGCGCAAGGAAGAAGAGGAACGCAAGAAGCGGGAGGAAGAGGAGAAAGAGCGGGTCGCGGCCGAAGAGGCGGCGAAACAGGCGGCTGCTCAGGGACAGGCTGAGGGTTCAAGCGGCTCATCCGCGGGTCCTGTCGCTGCAGGGGACCCACCGCCCCCTCCGGTAGCTAAAGCTTCCTCAGGGGCGGTACCCCCTACGGCGCCACCCGCGGTCGAGACGGCTGAGGCAACAGCTTCGGGGACCAAGGCTGCCGAGAAAGCCCAGGCGGAAACTCCTGCCGGGGGCGCAAAAGAGGAGAGTGGGTCGTGAGCGTTACTGCTGCCGATGTAAAGGCCTTGAGGGATCGGACCGGGGCCGCGATGATGGATTGCAAGGCCGCGCTGGGCGAGGCCGACGGGGACGTTGACCGCGCGATCGAGATCCTGCGCGTCAAGGGACAGGCCTCAGCCGCCAAGCGCGAGGGTCGCGGCACCAGCGAAGGGGTCGTCGCCTCCTACATCCACGCCAACGACAAGGTCGGCGCGATGGTCGAGGTGCAATGCGAAACCGACTTCGTCGCCCGCAACGAGGACTTCAGGGCGTTCGCCTACGAGGTCGCGCTGCACGTCGCCGCAACGGCTCCGAAGTACGTCTCCTCCGATGAGATCCCCGAGGCGGAGCGCGAGGCGGAGCGTCGCGTCTTCGAGGAGAAGGCGCGCGGGGAGGGCAAGCCCGACGAGGTGGTCTCGAAAATCGTCGACGGACAGCTCGCCAAGTGGGCGAAGGAGGTCGCCCTGCTCAACCAGGGCCACGTCAACGCCGATAAGCACGACTCGAAGTCGATCGAGCAGCTGCGCCAGGAGCTGGCGGCCAAGACCGGCGAGAACGTCCGGATCGCGCGCTTCGCCTACTTCCGCGTCGGCGAGGACTGAAAGGCCACACCCCTTTCCGGCGGGCTGTAGGCTCGCGCCCGAACATGCCCGAAACGCCTCGATTCAGCCGCATCCTCCTGAAGCTCTCCGGCGAAGCGTTGATGGGAGAGCTCTCCTACGGCACCGACGCCGGCGAGGTCGACCGGATCGCCCGGCAGGTCGCGGCGACTCGCGAGCGCGGGGTGGAGGTGGCGATCGTGGTCGGCGCCGGCAACATCCACCGCGGCCTCGAGGCGGCTGCCAAGGGGATGGACCGCGCCACGGGCGACTACATGGGGATGCTGGCCACGGTCCTCAACGCGCTCACCCTCCAAGACGCCCTCGAGAAGTTCGGCGCGCACACCCGGGTGATGTCGGCGATCGACGTCAAGGAGGTGGCCGAGCCCTACATCCGCCGCCGCGCGATGCGCCACCTCGAGAAGGGCCGGGTGGTGATCTTCGCCGCCGGGACGGGCAACCCGTTCTTCACCACCGACACCGCGGCCGCGCTGCGCGCTCTGGAAATCCACGCCGAGACGATCCTGATGGCGAAGAACGGGGTGGAGGGCGTCTACGACGCCGATCCGGCGACCCACCCGGAGGCCGAGTTCATTCCGGCGATAACCCATCGCGAGGCGATCGAGCGAGGTCTCAAGGTGATGGACTCGACCGCCCTCTCGCTCTGTATGGACAACGATCTGCCGATCTACGTCTTCAACATGGGGGACGAGCGCAACATAGATAGGATCGTCGGCGGCGAGAGGGTGGGCACGTTGGTATCCAGCGTGCCCACGGACCAGTGAGAACGGGGCCCAGGTGGAGTTGATCGACGAACTGCTCGACGACGCGAAGGACCGGATGCAGAAGTCGGTCGAGTCGAGCCGTGGCGAGTTGGCGACGGTCCGGACCGGGCGCGCCTCACCGCACCTGCTGGACCGGATAACGGTCGACTACTACGGCACCCCGACCCCGCTCAAACAACTAGCCAACGTCGCCACGACCGACGCCCGGCTGCTGACCGTGACGCCCTACGACAAGTCCTCGATCGCGTCGATCGAGAAGTCGATCCTCGACTCCGACATCGGGCTCACCCCGAGCAACGACGGCAACGTTATCCGCCTCCAGATCCCCGAGCTGACCGAGGAGCGCCGCCGCGAGATGGTCAAGGTGGTGCACGGGGTCGCCGAGGAGGGCCGCGTCGCGATCCGAAACATCCGCCGCGACGTCATGCAGGACCTTCGAGAGTTGAAAAAAGAGGGAGAAGCGGGCGAGGACGACGAGCGCCGCGCCGAAGCCGCCCTCCAGAAGCAGACGGACGAGGCGATCGCCGAGATCGACGCCCTGCTGAAGGGCAAGGAAGAAGAGATCCTCGAGGTTTGAGCCCTGCGCGGTACGTAGCGATCATCACCGACGGCAACGGCCGCTGGGCCCAGCGGCGGGGAGTGCCGGCCGTCGAGGGCCATCGGGTCGGCGCCGACGTCGTCAAGGCGCGACTGCGCGACGCCGTCGACCTGGGGGTCGAGGAGCTGACCGTCTTCTCCTTCTCGACCGAGAACTGGGCTCGCCCGGCCGATGAGGTCGCCGGCCTGATGAAGATGTTCGGCGAGCGGATCGACGCCGAGACCCCGGAGCTGAACGAGGAAGGCGTGCGGATGCGCTTCATCGGCCGCCGCGAGGGCGTCGACCCCGCCCTGGTCGAGCGGATGGAGTGGGCCGAGGAGACGACCGCCGGCAACGACCGAATCACCCTCTTCGTCGCCTTCAACTACGGCGGCAGGGCGGAGATCGTCGACGCGGCGCGAAACTTCGAGGGGGGCTCCGAAGAGGAGTTCAGACGCAACCTGTACGCACCGGAGATGCACGACCCAGACCTCCTCATACGAACCAGCGGAGAACAGCGCATCTCCAACTACCTGCTCTGGCAGTGCGCCTACTCGGAGCTGGTCTTCCGCGACGAGCTCTGGCCCGACTTCGGCCGCGAGGCATTCGAAGAATCGCTGCGCGAGTTCGAGCGGCGGCAGCGGCGCTTCGGGGCGAGGGCCTAGCCGTGCCCGCGGATCGCGAATCGGACAAAGGCCGCCCCCTGCCGGAGCACTTCAGCCTGCGCGACGAGGAGAACCTCTTCGAGGGCCTCGACGATCCCGTCGCCGAGGAGCGCACACGTCCCCCGGCGAATCCGTCGCCGCGGCGACGCCTGCGGGGGGAGACGGCGAAGCGGGTCCTCGTCGCGATCCCCTGGATCGCCTTCGCGATCGCGATCACCGTGGCGGGGGGGCTGCCCTTCGCGATCGCGATGGTGGCGATCGGGATCGTCGGCCTGCGCGAGTACTTCGCGATGACCGACGAGTTCCGCCCGATCGAGATCGCCGCCTACATTGCGATCGCCGCGCTGATCGCCGCCGCCCACTTCGGCACCTCCTTCAACGTCCTGCTGGTCCTGGCGGCCTCGTTCCCGCTCCTGTTCGGCTTCGCCCTCCGGCAAAAGCACCGTGAGGGGATCACGGTTTCGATGGGCATCACGCTGCTCGGCGTTATCTGGATCGGCATCCCACTCGTCCACGCGGTCCTGCTGCGCGACCTCCCACACCACGGCGCCGCCCTGCTGATCGACGTGCTGGTCGGCACCTTCGCCACCGACACCGCCGCCTACGCGACCGGCCGCATGTTCGGAACCCACAAAATCGCCCCCAACCTCTCTCCGAACAAGACCCTGGAGGGCCTGATCGGCGGCTTCCTGATCGGCACGATGGCGTTCTGGTTCGCCGGGCTCTACCAGGACTGGCTCTCGGGGGTCGACGCGCTGGTGATCGGGGCCGCCGTCGCCGCGGTCGGGCCGGTCGGCGACCTCTTCGAGTCGATGCTGAAGCGGGACCTCGGCAAAAAGGACACCGGCACGCTGTTCGGCGCCCACGGCGGCCTGCTCGACCGCCTCGACGCCGTCTTCTTCACCGTGGTCGTCGGCTACTACCTGGCGGTCCAGCTCGTTTACTGAGCTACCTACACTGCTCTAGATGAAGAAGCTCGTGATCCTCGGCAGCACCGGGTCGATCGGCACGCAGGCGTTGGAGATCGTCGCCGCCTCCGAGCAGCTCCAGGTCGTCGGCCTGGCGGCCGGCTCCAGCTGGGAGCTTGTCCTGGAGCAGGCCAAGCAGCATGGCGTTCCCGTCGTCGCCCTTGCCGACCCCGCGGCCGTGGAGAGCGCGCGTGGAGAGTGGAACGGCCGTGTGCTGGGCGGCGAGGAGGGCGTCCGCGAGCTGATCGTCTCCTCCGGGGCCGACCTGGTCCTCAACGGGATGGTCGGGGCCGCCGGGCTGGGACCGACGATCGTCGCCCTGACCGAGGGCATCGACGTGGCGCTCGCCAACAAGGAGAGCCTGGTGATCGGGGGGGAGTTGACGATGGCGCTGGCGGAGGCGACGGGCACCCGCCTGCTCCCGGTCGACTCCGAGCACTCGGCCCTCTTCCAGCTGATCGGCTCCGAGCCGCCGGGCGCGGTCGAGCGGCTCGTGCTCACCGCCTCGGGAGGGCCGTTCCGCGGTCGCACCGACCTCGCCGGCGTCACCGTCGAGGACGCCCTCGCGCACCCCACCTGGGCGATGGGGGGGCGGATCACGATCGACTCCGCGACGCTGATGAACAAGGGGTTCGAGGCGATCGAGGCCCACCACCTCTTCGGCGTCCCCTATGAGCGGATCGACGTCGTCGTCCACCCGCAGTCGATCGTCCACTCGCTGGTCGACCTCAACGACGGCGCCGCCCTCGCCCACCTCGGCTATCCCGACATGAAGGTGCCGATCTCCTACGCCCTGCACCACCCCGAGCGCGCCGACGTCGACGTGCCGCGGCTCGACCTGGCCGCGGTTGGGGAGCTCGCCTTCGAGGAGCCCGACCTGGAGACGTTCGCCTGCCTGCGACTGGCGCTGGAGGCGGGCGGAGAGGGTGGCACCGCGCCCTGTGTGCTGAACGCCGCCGACGAGGTCGCGGTCGCCGCGTTCCTCGCCGGGCGGATCGGGTTCGCCACGATCCCCGAGGTGATCGAGCGCGTCCTCGAGGAGATGCCGGCGGCGCCGGTCGGCCACTTCGACGACCTCTTCGCCGCCGACGCCGAGGCCCGACGCCGCACCGAGGAGCAGATCGGCGGGTTGGCGAAGGTATGAGCTGGCTGCTGGTGATCTTCGGCTTCTGCCTGCTGATCGTCCTCCACGAGGCCGGTCACTTCTTCGCGGCCAAGGCGACGGGGATGCGGGTCGAGAAGTTCTTCCTCTTCATCGGGCCGAAGCTGGCCTCGTTCAAACGCGGCGAGACCGAGTACGGAATCGCCGCTTTCCCGATCGGCGGCTACGTGAAAATCAGCGGGATGAATCCCGACGAGGCCCTTCCGCCCGGGGAGGAGCACCGCGGCTACTACGAGCAACCGGTCTGGAAGCGGATCGTCGTGATCGGGGCCGGGCCGGCGGTCAACATCGCGCTGGCCTTCGTCATCCTCTTCGTCCTCTACCTGGTCAACGCGCAGACGACGACGCAGACGGTCGGGAGCTTGCGCACCGGCTCACCGGCGAGCAGGGTGCTCAAACCCGGGGACAAGCTGGTCGCGGTGGACGGCCGCTCTTATCCGAATCTCGACGCCACGGGCCGCCTGCAGCGCTTCTCGAAGGACATCGGCTCTCACAAGTGCACCGGCAAACTGAAGCCGGGTTGTCCAGCGGCGACCCCCGTGCGCGCCACGGTTAGGCGCGACGGGCGCCTGCTCGCCTTCACACTTCGGCCAACCTACGACCAGGCGAACGGGCGAATGCTGATCGGCGTCTCCTACAAGACGGTCGCGACCCCCTCGGACCCGGGTAGCGCTGCCTCGGGAGCCCTCGATTCGATCTGGTACGTGACGCACAAAACGGCCTCCGTCTTCACCAACATCTTCAATCCCCAGGAGCGCAAGCAGGTGTCCGGCATCGTCGGCGTCAGCGACGTGGCCCATCAGACGATCGAGGTTGGGGTGACCAAATCTCTACTGCTGCTTGCTCTGGTCAGCCTCTCGCTCGGCCTGATCAACCTGCTCCCGTTCCTGCCCCTCGACGGCGGCCACATCTTCTGGAGCCTGGTCGAGAAACTCCGCGGCAGGCCGGTGCCGTTCAAGGTGATGGAGAGCGCCAGCGTGCTCGGGTTCATCCTCGTCGGGATGCTGATGTTCATCGGCCTCAGCAACGACATCGGCCGCCTCAACAACGGCGGCTTCCACGTCCGCTAGGCGTTTACGCCCCGTCCCCGACCCCTCGGTACGCTCTTCCTATGGCTTCCAAGCGCCAGATATTCGTCGGGGGCGTGCCGATCGGCGGCGGCGCCCCGGTCGCCGTGCAGACGATGACCAAGACCGAGACCGCCAACCTGGCGGCGACGATGGAGCAGATCCGCAAGGTCGCCGACGCCGGGGCGGACATCGTCCGGGTCGCGGTTCCTCGTGACGAGGATGTCGAGGCGCTGAAGACGATCGTCAAGGAGTCGCCGATCCCGGTGATCGCCGACATCCACTTCAACCACACGCTGGCGTTGAAGGCGATCGACGCCGGCGCCCACTGCATCCGGCTCAACCCCGGCAACATCGGCGGCCGCGAGAAAGTCGCCGAGGTCGCGGTGCGGGCCACTGAGGCGGGGGTGCCGATGCGGATCGGTGTCAACTCGGGCTCGCTGCCCAAACACCTTCACGGGCTGGAGCGGGATGCTCCGGTCGAGGCGCTGGTCGCCGCCGCGGTCGAGTTCGTCGAGTTGATGGAAGGGCTCGACTTCGAGGACTTCAAGGTCTCGATCAAGTCGACCAACGTGCCGAACACGATCGCCGCCAACCGCCTGCTCGCCGAGAAGATCCCCTACCCGCTCCACCTCGGGATCACCGAGGCCGGCACCAAATGGTCGGGGTCGCTGAAGTCCTCGGTCGGCCTCGGCACCCTGCTCGCCGACGGAATCGGCGACACGATCCGGATCAGCCTCTCCACCTTCCACGCCGAGGAGGAGGTCAAGGTCGCCTGGGAGATCCTCAAGGCCCTGCAACTGCGCGAGCGCGGGCCGGTGCTGATCGCCTGCCCGACCTGCGGCCGCCTCCAGTTCGACATGGACTCGGTGGTCGCCGAGATCGAGCAGCGGCTGGAGGCCTACGCCGAGCCGGTCGAGGTCGCGGTCCTCGGCTGCGCGGTGAACGGGATCGGCGAGGCGAGCCACGCCGATTTCGGAATCGCCGGAGCGAAGAACGAGGGCTTGATCTTCGCCGGCGGCAAGCCGTTGCGAAAGGTCCCGCAGGCCAAGTTGGTCGACACCCTCTTCGACGAGATCGACAAGTCGCTGGATCGCGGCGCAGTCGAGTTCGACGAGACGGAGTCGCGCGAGGGGGCCGAGTGGGTGGCCAGGATCGAGGCGGAGAGCGCCGGTGACCTCACCCCCGAGAAGATCGCCAAGATGGAGCACGAGGCCGCGCAGCAGGGCGAGTCGGACCGGGTGCTGTTGGACGAAGAGGCCTCGCCCACCGCGGGACGCCGATTCACCAGAGCCTGAGCGCGGATAGGTTTCCCGCGTGACCCGATTCAGCGAAACACTGCTGCCGACGCTGAAGGACCCACCCGCCGATGCGGAGGCTCTCTCGCACAAGCTGATGGTGCGGGCGGGATTGGTCCGGCAACTCGGAGCCGGGCTATGGACGTATCTACCCGCCGGCTGGCGGGCGCACCGCAAGGTCGAGGCGATCATCCGCGAGGAGATGGAGGCGATCGGCTGCCAGGAGATGCTGATGCCCGTCCTGCAACCGGCGGAGCCCTGGCAGAAGACGGGGCGAATTGAGATCGAGGAGATGTTCAAGCTCGAGGACCGCAAGGGCTCGCCGCTTGTCCTGGCGATGACCCACGAGGAGTGCATCACCCACCACATCGCCCGCGAGGTCCGTTCCTACCGTGACCTGCCGCTGATGCTGTTCCACATCCAGACAAAGGAGCGCGACGAGCCGCGACCGCGGGCCGGGGTGCTGCGCACCCGCGAGTTCACGATGAAGGACGCCTACTCGTTTGACCGCGACGAGGAGGGGCTGGCGCGCTCCTACGAGCTCCAGGTCGGCGCCTACGCGCGGATCTTCGACCGCTGCGGCCTCGACTGGCACCGCGTCGCCTCCGACGTCGGGATGATGGGCGGCTCCGGCGCCGACGAGTACATGGCGCCCTGCGCGGCCGGCGAGGACGAGATCGCGCTGGCGCCCGACTTCGCCGCCAACGTCGAGGTGACCGAGCTTCGCGACGGCGACCCCGGCCCCAACGGCGGCACAGTCGAGGTCGTCCCGGCGATCGAGATCGGCAACATCTTCAAGCTCGGCACCCGCTACTCGGAGCCGCTCGGCGCCACCTTCCTCGACGAGGAGGGGACTGAGCGCCCAATCGTGATGGGCAGCTACGGGATCGGCCCCGCCCGGGTGATCGCCGCGGCGATCGAGCAGGGGGCCGACGAGCGCGGCATCGTCTGGCCGAAGGCGCTGGCGCCATGGCAGGTTCACCTCGTCTCCCTGGCGAAGGCGGGCGAGCCCGAACGCGAGGTCGCCGATCGCCTCTACGACGAGCTGTGCGCCGCCGGAGTCGAGGTCCTCTACGACGACCGCGACGCCGGGGCGGGGGAGAAGCTCACCGACGCCGAGCTGCTCGGCTGCCCGCTGCGCATCGTGGTCGGCCGCAAGGGTCTCGCCGACGGCGTCGTCGAGGCCGCCGAACGCGCGAGTGGCGCCGAGCACCGCCTGCCCGTGGAGGACGCCGCCGGCCGCGTGCCGGCGATCCTCCAAGGCATCGATGGCTGACGCCGCTCCGTTCGGACGCGGGCGCCTGCGCCGCCTCTTCGGGCTCGACCGCAGCGCGCCACCGCCCTCGCGGACCCGCCGGGGCGAACCGCTGCGGCCCTGGACGATCCCCAACATGGTCGGCTACGCCCGCCTCGCGGCGATCCCGGTCTTCCTTTGGCTCGCCCTCGACTCCGGCGACGGTCGCTCGGCGCCGGCGGCAATCCTCTTCTGGCTGATCGCGGCGGGCGACTACCTGGACGGCTTCCTCGCCCGCGTCACCGGCCAGTACAGTCGCATGGGCGCCCTGCTCGACCCTCTCGTCGACCGCCTGACGATTCTCTCCGGCGCCGTCGTCTGCTGGCATTTCGAGCTGCTGCCCCGCTGGGCGCTCGCCCTGCTCGTCGCCCGTGAGGTGGTGATGCTCTTCCTCGCCCAGTACGGGCTGCGCCACGGCGTCGACATCGAGGTCAACTGGCCGGGGCGGATCTCCGTCTTCCCGATCATGGGGGGGATCTTCTTCGCAATGGTCTTCGCCGGCTGGGTCCCCGCGGCCCTGCTGATCGTCGGAGTCGCCCTGGCGATCGTCGCCACGGTCCTCTACGCGCGCGCCGGCCTGCGGGGCGTTCGGGAGGCGAAGGCGCTGCAAGCGAACCCTCACTCTTCATAAACCTTCAACCTGCAGTTGAACCTTTGAGCCGCGTCGACCTATAATCGACTCAGAGGCGCAACCCCGAGGCAAGGAGCGAGATGGAGGACACATTCCCCGATCTGGGCGCCCTCAGCGATAAAGAGCTGAAGGACCTGATCGAAAAGCTCACCGAAGAGGAGCACGAGATCTCCTACAAGAGGCGTGTCCTGCACGGCAAGATCGACATCCTTCGCGCCGAGCTGGTCAACCGGCTGCGTCAGAAGCGCGAGCGCGGCGACTCGCTGATCTCCGGTGACGACGTTCGTCAGCTGACCGAGATCCTCGCCGGCAAGGCTCGCCCGATGGAGGACGAGCCGGGGGCCTGAGCGCCCCCTGGACGATTCAGATGGCGGTTCACTGCCCCGAATGCGGCTTCGTCAACCCCGAAGGCGCCAACTACTGCCAGAAGTGCGGCGCCTACCTGGGCCGGACCGAGGGAGGCGAGGACCCGACGACGATGACCTACACGGTCGACGAGACCGGCGACATGCAGCCGGTCGACATCGACGACGTCGTCGACGAGGCGGGGGCGGCGCTGGTCATCCGCTCCGGCGGCGGCCGCGCGGGGGAGAGCTTCACGGTCACCGAGGACCGGATCAGTATCGGCCGCAGCCCCGACGCCGGCGTCTTCCTCGACGACGTCACCGTCTCGCGCAACCACGCGCTGCTGGTCCGTCGCCGCGACGGTCTCTACATCGACGACCTCGGCTCGCTCAACGGCACCTACGTCAACCGGCGTCGGATCGAGTCGCATCGCCTCGCCGACGGCGACGAAATCCAGGTCGGCAAGTACAAGCTCAGCTACTTGGAGAAATAGGGATGGCCGTCTCCGAAAAAGGGATCCGCCCGCCCGAATCGGCCAGCCGGCCGCGCAAGGCGCTGACGATCGGCGCCGTCTGCAAGATCCTGCAGAGCGAGTTCGACGACGTCTCGATCTCGAAGATCCGCTACCTCGAGGACCAAAAGCTCCTCACCCCACGCCGCACCTCGGGTGGCTACCGCCTCTACAGCCAGTCCGACGTCGAGCGGCTGCGGACGATCCTGCGGCTCCAGCGCGACGAGTTCCTGCCGTTGCGGGTGATCCGCCAGGAGCTCGCGGCGGGCGGTGACATCGACCTCGGCGGTGGAGGCGGCGACCGACGCCCCTCCGGCTCGGCGGTGCGGCGAGCGATCCTGGTCACGACCTCCAGCGCCTACCTCACCCTCGACGAGGTCGTCGAGGAGACCGGTGCCCGCGAGGAGCTGATCTCCGAGCTCGAGAACTTCGGCATTGTCCAGCCGGAGAAACGCGACGGCAAGACGGTCTACGACGAAACCGACCGCGAGATCGTGCGGGCGGCGAACGAGCTCTCCCGGGTCGGGGTGGGGGCCCGCAACCTGCGCATCTTCCGCTCCTCGGCCGATCGCGAGGCGAACCTGCTTGAAGCGCTGCTCGGCCCCTCGCTGCGCTCGCGCAACCCGGAGCGCCGCAAGGAGGCGTTGCAGAGCCTCGAGAGCCTGGCGGCGACCGTCAGTCACCTCAAGCACCTGCTGCTGGTCCGGGACCTCCGCCGTCTCGCCGGCGACTGACGGACCTCCCAACGTGCCCAAGGTGACTCGCCGACGCACGATCGCGGCCCCCGTCGGCGAGGTCTGGTCGCTCGTCTCCGACCCCTACAGCCTGCCGCGCTGGTGGCCGCGCACCACCCGGGTGGAGAGCGTCGAGAAGACGAAGGCGAGCCGGCGCAGCCAGTGGACCAAGGTCCTGGAGACCGCCGAGGGGCGCGGGGTGCGCGCCGACTTCCGCTGCATCAGCTCCGCCGAGCGAGAGCGCTACGTCTGGGAGCAGCAGCTGCCCGGCACGCCCTTCGCCAAACACCTGCGCAGCTCGGTGGTCGAGATCGGGCTGCGGTCGGAGGGAGGGGCGACCGAGGTGACGCTCGCCTCCAAGCAGGTCCTGCGCGGCATGTCGCGACTCGGCTCACTGTGGATGCGCAACGGGCAGGGGACGATCCTCGACGAGGCGCTGAACGGGATCGAGCGGGCGCTGACGTGAGCGCCACGCCGCGCCGCGACACCAGGTGGTGGGGGTGGGGGGACCCGGCGGTCGTCCCGGGCCTCGACGACGCCGCGAAGGCCACGCTGCGCGAGCGGATCGGCGACCTCGAGCCGTGGCCCCACGCGGAGTCGCTGGACGGCTTCGCATTGCCCGAGGCAGCAGAGCTTCCCGCCGCGCTGCTCGACGCCGCCGGCCCGGAGAACGTCTTCGCCTCGCTCGATGACCGGGTCCGCCACGCGACCGGGGGCGGCTACGTGGACCTGGCGCTGCTGCGCGGCGACGGCCTCGAGGCGGCGCCCGACGCGGTGGTCCTGCCGTCCGACGCCGAGGCGGTGCGCCGCGTGCTCGACGTCTGCGCCGCCGAGGGCATCGCCGTCGTCCCCTACGGTGGCGGGACCAGCGTGGTCGGCGGAGTCGCGCCGCTGCGTGGCTCCCACGAACGGCTGATCAGCCTCGACCTGGCCCGTCTCCGCGAGGTCGCGGTCGACGAGCGCTCGCTGACCGCCCGCCTCGGCGCCGGCCTGCGCGGCCCCGAGGCCGAGGCCGCCCTGGGAGAGCGCGGCTTCACCCTCGGCCACTTCCCCCAGTCCTTCGAGTACGCGACGATCGGCGGCTTCGCGGCGACGCGTTCCGCCGGGCAGGCCTCGAGCGGCTACGGCCGCTTCGACGCCCTGGTCAGCTCGATCCGCCTGGTCGCCCCCGCCGGGGAGATGCGCACGCTGGAGACGCCGCACACCGCAGCGGGCCCGGCGCTGCGCGAGGTGATCGTCGGCTCGGAGGGGGTGCTCGGCGTAATCCCGGAGGCGACGGTGCGAATCCGCCCGAAGCCGCGGGTGCGCCGCTACGAGGCCTGGATCGCCGAGAGCTTCGAGGCGGGCGCCGAGATCGTCCGCGCGATGGCGCAGGGGCCGGGCCTGCCGGACGTGGTCCGGATCTCCGACGAGGAGGAGACGAGGGTCTCCCTCGCCCTCTCGGGACCGAAGGGGCTCGCCGGCACTCTCTTCGGCGGCTACCTGGGACTGCGCGGCAAGCGCGACGGCTGCCTGATCGTGGTCGGCCTCGAGGGAGACGAGGAGTCGGTCGCGCGGCGCCGCGCCCTGGCGGTCCGCGCCCTGCGCGAAGGGGGCGCCGCGTACCTCGGCCAGGGAGCGGGTCGCTCCTGGGAGCACGGCCGTTTCGAGGGCCCATATCTCCGCGACGCGCTGATGGACGCCGGGGCGATGGTCGAGACGCTGGAGACGTCCCACACCTGGGCCAGGCTCGGCGAGCTCCACTCCGCGGTCGGGACGGCGATCCGCGACGCCCTCGTCGTCCAGGGCACCCCGGGAATCGTCATGTGCCACCTCTCCCACGCCTACGCCGACGGCGCCTCCCTGTACTTCACCTTCATCGCCCGCGCCCGCCGCGGCGAGGAGGTCGAGCAGTGGCGCGCCGTGAAGCGCGCCGCCTCCGAGGCGATCGTCGCCACCGGCGGCACGATCACCCACCACCACGCGGTTGGACGCGACCACGCCCCCTACATGGAGGCCGAGGTGGGGGAGACGGGCCTGGAAGCCCTGCGGGCCGTCAAGGAGCGGCTCGACCCGGCCGGGATCATGAACCCGGGGAAGCTGCTCCCCTAGCCTCCGGAGGCCGGTTTTACTCCAGGGCCGGTGATCTTGCCGCGGAGGACGTCGGTGCCGGCGTAGCGGGGCAGGCGGTTCTGCTTTTTCGCCTGGGCGACCTCGGCCTTGTAGGCGGCGTCGTCGGTGAGCGAGACGTCGATCTGGTCGAAGGCGCCGTTGGCGACGTAGGCGAGCAGCTGCGCGGGGATCGGGAACTGGGCGGCGATCCCCCCGGTCTTGTTGACCCGCACCCCGCCGATTCGCAGGGAGACCTTGGGCGAGCGGTAGAGCCAGACGGTGTAGGAGTGACCCGGCGGTGAGGGGCCCAGGCCCTTTGCGATCACCTCGAGCACGGCGGTCTTCTTGACGCGCCCGAACAGGGCGCGGCCGGCGGCGTTACCGCCGTCGACCGGCGCGAGGATCGCCTGGGTGAGGCGGTTGGAGCCTGCGGTGTTGGACGCTGTGGTGGTCGTCGTTGTGGTCGAGCTCGACGTCGTCGGGGACGACGAGCCGCCGCCACCAAAGGCGTCGGTGGCGAGCAGGACGATCAGCACGACCACCAGCGCGGCCCCGCCGGCGATCACCGCGCGCAGGCGAGGATCGGTCGGAAGCGAGACCCGCGACGGCGGTGCCGAGTGTGGCTTTGGCGCGGGTGGTGGGGGAGGGGGCGGCTTGGGTGGCTCCGCCGCGACCGGGGCGGCCGGTTCGACCGGGGGAGGGGGCGGCTCCGGTTTCGGCTGCGGCTCCGCGGGCGCCGGCGGCGCTTCGGCGGGCGATTCGCCCACCGCGGCCGCGTCGTCGGCCGCCAACTGGTCGAGCGCCTCCTTCACCTTGGCCCGCACCTCCTCGACGCTCAACCCCATCAGGGCGGCGATGTCCTCGTAGCCCTCGTCGCGCTGCGCGAGCAGCCGGAGCATCGCCCTCTGGTCGTCGGTCAGTGCCACGAGTCGGGAAGCCTACGGGAGCGGGGCCCCGGGTAGGGTCTGGCCGCGATGGCCGAGGATCCGCGCGGACTGCTTTCCCACTTCGACGCCCTCATCGGGACCGAGTGGCTCGACGACGACCCCGAGCACGCCCGGGTGCGTGTCCAGATGCGCGACGAGCTGCGCCAGCCGGTCGGCCTCCTGCACGGCGGCGTGCTGTCGACCCTGGTCGAGAGCGTCTGCTCGCGCGCGACGGCGCTGGCCGTGCTCGGCGACGGGATGGCGGCGATGGGGCAGTCGATCAGCGTCAGCTTCATTCGCCCGATCACCGAGGGCGCGGCCGAGGTCGAGGCGAAGGCCCGCCACCGCGGCCGCACCACCTGGGTCTGGGACGCCGAGGTCACCGACGACCAGGGCCGCCTCTGCGCCCTGGCGCAGATGACGATCGCCGTGCGGCCTATCCCCCGAAGCGATTCGTAATCGGAAGGCGGCGGTCGCGGCCGAAGGCCTTCGGCGTGATGCGGATGCCGGGCGCCGCCTGGCGGCGCTTGTACTCGGAGTGATCGACCATCCGCGCCACCTCGTCGACGACGTCCGCCGGCATGCCCGCGGCGATCATCTCCTCACGGCCCTCGTCGCGCTCGACGTAGGCCTCGAGGATGCGGTCGAGCAGGTCATAGGGGGGGAGCGAGTCGGCGTCGAGCTGGTCGGGGCGCAGCTCCGCCGAGGGGGCGCGCTCCAGCACCGAGGCCGGGACCAGCTCCCTGCCCGCCTCCGCGTTGCGGTGCCTGACCAGCTCGTAGACGAGCGTCTTCGGCACGTCCTTGATCACCGCGAAGCCGCCCGCCATGTCGCCGTAGAGCGTCGCGTAGCCGACCGACATCTCGCTCTTGTTGCCGGTCGTCAGGACCAGCCAGCCGTGCTTGTTGGAGAGAGCCATCATCAGGTTGCCCCTGATCCGCGCCTGGATGTTCTCGGCTGCCAGGTCGGGTTCGGAGGGTCGGGTCGGGTCGCGGGGAAGCGGCTCGGCGTCGGTCCCGTCGGTGGGCGAGGCAAACGACTCGGCCAGCGCCTCGTCGTAACTCGCCATCGCCGCCGCGATCGGGATGTCCAGGGCCTCGACGCCGAGGTTGGCGGCGATAGTCCGCGCGTCTGCCTGTGTTTCAGAACTCGAATGAGGCGAGGGCATCACCACGCAGCTGACGTGCTCGGGGCCGACGGCATCCGCCGCGAGCATCGCCACGAGAGCGGAGTCGATCCCTCCCGAGAGGGCGACTCCGACGTGCCGGAAGCCGTTCTTGCTCACGTAGTCGCGCAGCCCGAGGACCAACGCCATGTAGACCTCCGCGAGGTCGGGAAGGGGGGTGGCGAGGGAGCCGCCGCCCGCGGAGGGAATCTCGCAGACCAGCAGCTCCTCCTCGAACTGGGCGGCGCGGGCGATCACTTCGCCGTCGCGGTCAGTGACAAAGCTGTGGCCGTCGAAGACGAGCTCGTCCTGGCCGCCGACCAGGTTGCAGAAGGCGAAGGAGGCGCCGTAGGCGCGCGAGCGCTCCGCGAACATCGCTTCACGCTCGCGGCCCTTGCCGCGATGGTAAGGAGAGCCGGAGGGGTTGGCGATCAGCTCGGCGCCCGCCGCGGCCTCGGCAGACGCCGGCGGGCCCTCGACCCAGCAGTCCTCGCAGACGGTCAGGCCGACGCGGGTTCCGGCGACCTCGATCGTCGCGGGCTCACAGCCGGGAATGAAGTAGCGCTGTTCGTCGAAGACCGCGTAGTTGGGGAGGCGGTTCTTGCGGTAGACGGAGCGGACCGCTCCGCCGGCGAGCACGGCGAGGGAATTGTGCGCGCGGCGGAAATCGCCGCCGCCCGCGACCGGCTCGGCGAAGCCGACCAGCGCGACCAGGTCGCCGACCCCGGCGGCAAGCTCCTCGACCGCGCGGCGATTGGCCTCGACGAAGTGCCGCTTCAGGTAGAGGTCCTCGGCCGGATAGCCGGGAATGCAGAGCTCGGGGAAGATCGCCAGGTCGACCCCCGCGGCGCGAGCGCGGCCGATCCACTCGGCGACCTTCGCGGCGTTGCCGTCGATGTCGCCCACGGTGGGGTTGATCTGGGCGAGCGCTACGCGCATCCGGGACCTTCGCGATTCACCGTTGCAGTATCGCCGCAGGCGCGGCCGAGCGGCCGTCGGGGACGGGCCGGGGCGCCCTGTAGGCTCAGTTCAATGCGAGCACGCGGCCACTGGATCGTCGCTTTGCTCGCGTTTCTCGCCTTGGCGCCAAGCGCGATGGCGGCCGACCATCCGTTCAGGGCTCCGGCTTCCCGTCCGACCGATCGCCGGCCCACGGATCACCCCGATCCCAACCGCAACGCCTACACCGTGCCCGAGGCGCCGCAGTCGCCCGCCTGCACCGCTCACTTCTGCGTCCACTGGGTGGCGGAGGGCATCGACGCGCCCAGCCTCGACGACGCAAACGCGAACGGCCTTCCCGACTACGTGGAACGAGTGCAGTCGGTGGCCGAGTACGTCTACTCGATCGAGAACGGCAAGCTTGGCTGGCGGAAGCCCAAGTCGGACGGCACGCTTGGCGGCGAGCACGGCAAGACCGACATCTACCTCTCGGAGATCGGCGGATCGCTCTTCGGCTACGCGACTCCCGACCGGGGCCAGGCTGACAGCGCGCACCGCTTTCCGCGGCGCCTGTACGGCTACCTGGTGATCGACAACGACTACGACCCCTTCGAGTTCCCGGGCACGACCCAGCTGGGCGACCTCGAGGTGACGCTCGCCCACGAGTACAACCACATCCTCCAGTTCGGCTACGACGCCTACCAGGACGCCTGGTTCGCCGAGTCGACCGCCGTCTGGATGGAGGACCAGGTCTACGACGGCATCGACGACTACCTGCGCTATATGCCGCGCTGGGCACACAGCTTCGACACTCCGCTGACCGCCAACTCGATCAAGGAGTACGGCTCCGCGGTCTGGAATCACTGGCTGTCCCACCGCTACGGGAACCGGATCATCCGCCAGATCTGGGCCGGGGCCATCCACGTCAAGCCGGCTGGATTTTCCGTCGCCGCCTACCGCGCGGGGATCCGTCGCGCCGGACACTCCTACTTCGGCCGCGACTTCGCGGGGTTCGCCCGCGACGTCGCCGAGTGGCGAACCGGCGCCGTGTTCAGGGAAGGTCCCCTCTACCCGGACGTCCCCCGTCAGGGGAGCCTGCGGGTCGGGGGGCGCTCGCTGCTGCCGCGCCTAAACCACACGACGTTCCGGCTGTTGCGAGTCAACGCCTCGCACGGCCGCAGCGTGGTCGTCAGCGCCGTTGCCCCGCGCCGGGTAGCGGCCGGCCTGGCTCTGGTCGGTCGGATCGGAAACGCGCGGGATGGGCGCGTCGTCTCGCGCCTGCGATTCGCGCGCCGCGGCGGCTCGATGTCGGTGCGGCTGGCGCGGCCGGGGCGGTTCGACCGGATCACCGCCGTACTCGTCAACGCCGACCCGACCGCGAACGGGTTCAGCGCCCGGCGGCTCGACTGGAACTACCTCGATGACGGCATGCCTTTCCGGATCTGGGCACGGCTCGGCGGTTGAGCCGGTGCCGCCGCGACTGATCGTCACCGCCGACGATTACGGCTACTCAAGGCGCTACGACGAGGGGATCCTTCGAGGCGCCCGTGCCGGGGCGATAGACGCGGCGAGCGCGATGGTGCTCCGCGGCGCCGGCGAGGCGGCGGCTCTACTGGAGACCGGGGTGGAGGTGGGTCTCCACCTGGAACTCCCTTCGAGCGCCGGCGCCGAGGACGCGAGCGCCGAGCCACGTCGCCAGCTTGCGACCTTCGAGCGGCGCTTCGGGCGCCCGCCGGCCTACCTCGACGGCCACCACCACTGTCACGCCGCGGAGCCGCCGGCGGGCGCCGTCGCCGAGATCGCCCTCGAATTGGGCATTCGGGTTCGCTGCGTGGGGGCCGAGCACCGCGATCGGCTGCGGGCGCTGGGCGTGACGACTCCCGACCGGTTGATCGGGCGCTACGAGGAGGCCGAGTCGCCGATTCCGGTGGAGGTAGCCTCGGTCGAGGCGGGTGGCGAACCGCCCGACGGCCTCACCGAGTGGATGACGCACCCGGGGCTTGTCGACCCGAGCGCCGGCTCATCCTTCGACGCCGGGCGCGAGGACGACCTCGACGTCCTCCTGCGACTTGCGCCGAGTCCCTCTCTTCGCCGCTGGCGCCGACGGGGCTGAGAGTTCGGCGATCGCGCCCTCGAGATCGAGGCCGAAGCTGTCGAGGTCCGACATCGCGTCGTAGTCGCCGACCAAGCCGAAGTCGACCTGGCCGTCGTAGGACATGATCCCGACGCAGAGCGCCTGGCGGCGCGCCAGCGGGACCAACGGGAAGATCGCCTCCATGCGACGGCCGAGCACGTAGAGCGGGAACTGCGGTCCCGGCACGTTGGTGACGACGAGGTTGAAGAAGCGCTGCGCCGGCTGTAGTCGCGCCGCCTGTGAGGCGATCGTCGGCGGTGCGAAGTCGGTGATCCGGGTGAGGATCTCGGCGCCGACTGCCTGATCGGAGTCCTTGAGGTCGCCCATCGACTCGCTGACCAGCCGCAGCCGCTCAATCGGGTCCTCGCACCAGACGGGGAGCGGCGCCATCATTGCCGCGATTCTGTTGCCGAGCGCCCCGCGTTCCTCGTCGGCGCGCACGCTGACGGGGACCATGGCGCGCAGCTCGAGCCCCTCGGTGTCGTGGCCCCGCGCCCGCAGGTAGTTGCCGAGCGCCCCGGCGACGATCGAGAGGATGACGTCGTTGACGGTGCCGCCGTGCTCGTCCTTGACCCGCTTCAACTCGCCCAGGTCGGCGCGGACGAAGGCGAGCCGGCGGTGTGGCCCGATCTCGACATTGAAGGGCGTCGAGGGAGCCGCCAGGCCGGCGCCGACGATTTTGCCGGTCGCGCCCAGGCCCCTGGCAATCTGGCGCGGGCCGCGCAGCGCGGCGCGAAAGCCGCGCACGATCTCCGTCGGGCTGGTGACCCGCTCGCGCCAGGCGTCTCCGAGCAGCTTCAGATCGGTTGGCTCCGGCCGCGGCTGCCAGCGGAGCGGGGGGAGGAGGACGCGGCGGGCTCCTTGTCGACATCGAAGAGGACCGTGGTGATGTCGACGCCGGAGATGCCGTCGACCAGGGCGTGATGGCTCTTGCCGACGACCGAGAAGCGCTCGCCCTCAAGGCCCTCGACGAGCCATAGCTCCCAGAGCGGCTTGCTGCGGTCCAGTTGCTGGGAGAAGATCCGCGCCGCGAGGTTTCGCAGCTGCTCCTCGGAGCCAGGCGCGGGCAGAGCGCTCTGGCGCACGTGGTAGTCGAGGTTGAGGTGGGGGTCGTCCACCCAGACCGGGCGGCCCTGGTCGAAGGGGACGAAGCGCAGCTTCTGGCGAAAGCGCGGCACCAGGTGCAACCGCGAGGCGATGTGATCGCGGAACTCCTCATGAGTGGGCGCCGGCCCCTCGAAGATGATCGTCGAGGCGACGTGCATGTGGGCGCCGGCCCGTTCCATATGAAGGAACGAGGTATCGAGTCCGCTGAGCCGATCCTCACTCACGGCCCAATCTTTGCACGTGTGCGTTAGCTCGCGAGAAACCGGCTCAGCCGAGCAGGCCAAGTTGGAGCTGCGCCTCCGGGGCGCGCTCTCCCTCAGCGGTCACCTCGCGTTCGAAGGCGGCCAGCCTGACGCCCAGCAACCGCACCGGCCGCGGAGGATCGTAGGCGCGAAGCAGGTCGAGGGCGATCGGGCCGACGACCGCGGGGTCGTTGGTCGGCTGCTCGACCGTGTGGGCGCGGGTGACCGTGGTCCAGTCGTCGAGACGGACCTTGATCCCGATCGTCCGTCCCTCCAGCTCGCGGGCCCGCAGCCGCTTGCATAGTTGCTCGGTCAGCGAGGCGAGCGAGTCGACCAGTCGCGAGCGATCGCGGACGTCCTCGTCGAAGGTCGTCTCGGCCGACTGCGATTTCGCCTCGCGAACGACGGTCAGCGGCGTCTCGTCCTCGAAGCGGGCGCGGGCGATCAGCCAACGGCCGAGGCGGGGGCCGAAGGCATCGGCCATCGCGGCGGGGTCCTGGGCGCGCAGCGCGGCAAGAGTGCGGATCCCCATCGCCTGCAGCTTCACCACTGTCTTTGGCCCGATCCCGGGGACGAGGCCGGGAGGGTCTTCGGCGAAGCGCGTCAGCGCCTCCTCCCGGGTGAGCACGACGAGCCCGGCGGGCTTGCCCAGCTCGCTGGTGATCTTCGCCAGCAGCCGGTTCTCCGATATGCCGATCGAGCAGGTCAGGCTCGTCTCCTCGCGAATCTCGGTGGCGATCCGCCGCACCGTCGCCTTCGGCGAGAAGATCCCGGTCAGGTCGATGTAGGCCTCGTCGAGCCCGACCACCTCGACCGTGTCGGCATTGCGTCGCAGAATCGCCATCACCTCGCCGGAGGCCTCCCGGTAGGCGGTGAAGTCCGGCTGCAAGTAGACGGCGTCGGGCAGTTTCCGCCGAGCCACCGCCGCCGGCATCGCCGAGTGGATCCCGGCCAGCCTGCGCGCCTCATAGCTCGCCGTGGTCACCACAGCCCGCGGCCCCGACCCGCAGACAACAACCGGCTTCCCCCTCAGCTCAGGCCGCCGCCGCAGCTCGACCGACGCGTAGAAGGCGTCCATGTCCACCAATGCGTAGATGTGGGGCCAGCCCGAGAACAGGGACACGATCTCAGCCTACGCGGCGAGCAGGACCGCAAGACCTTCAGGGCGCATTCAGCGCCCCACCCCGAAAAAAACGGGACCCGCCCGAAATACGTCTTCCCTGACGTTGGCGAGTCCCGCTTACTTTGTGTAAGCAGCATTCTTGCACATACAGCGGCGGCTCCCACCGCCGACATGGGCTGTCGAGGCCCAAGCCGGGCGCTGTCCGGCAGGGAACGGGGAAGCGCACCCTGTGCCGGGCCACCCCGAGCCGGCTTGAAGTCTTCTTGGCGCTCACGCGCCGGGTAGGGAGACGTAGGAGGGCAAGTTGCGGGAGTAGTGCCCCGCGTTGAAGTCGCAGGCTCCGACGATCGTCTCCAGCGCTGTATGTCCCAGCCTCCCATCCGGGGAAGGGCAAGCGTCTACCCCTCTACCGACGTAGGGGGGTAGTACGCCCTGAACCCGCCAACCCTCCAGGGAGGGGCAGAGCGGTGGAGAGTAACCACCACGCCACGGGCGGCGCGGTAGCTACAGCGGCCCCACGGAAGACCGGGACGGCCTAGCCGCACTTGCAGTTTGCCGTTCTGTTTCTTGAGAAAGGAATGCCGACGACTGAAGGGAAAAAATGGCTCGTCTTCCGGGCGTCAACACCAAGCTTGCCGCTGCCGTACGCGAGGTCAACGCTTGCTATCACCGCCTACCCGAGAGTCTCCGACCGGGCGATCTCGAATGGAACGACCTCGACGCGGAAATTGACCGCGCCTGCCTCAGCGGCGATGAAGACCGCGCTCTCAGGGCGATCGAGTGCTGGAGATCGCACTGGTGCAAACGGTTCGCCCTGCTTGCGAGGGCCAAATGAACGGGCTTGTCAGGTGTAGGGGCATCAACGCTACCGGCTGCCCCGACGATGCCCTCGTACGGACCGGCCGCGCGTGCAACGAGTGTCAAAAGGGCGGAGCGGAGTCCAAGCCGACGCCGAAGCCCGCGCCGCCGCGCTCCAGGAAAAGCCAGATTGAGGGTCTGATTGAGACGGCCAACACCGAAGCGGTGAAAGCCGCGCGCGCCGCCCGGCGGACAGGGCGGCGGCGATGACACGCAAGGAGAGAAAGAAGATGGCTGACCAGAACCCCGAGGACACCGAGCGCCAAGAGAAGGTCGATGAACTGAGCGCGAAACTTGACCATGCCGGCGACATTGTTTCCGACCTCATCAAGGTCTACCGCGCCTATGGCGAGCACGGTCCTGCTGCCGTCTTTCGCCACACCGAACAGCTCAGCGAAGAGGAACTGAGGCTGACGGTGACTGCGATGGTCGCCTACATCACCTTGAACAACGCCGCCGTCGCGCAGATGTTCGCGGCGCGCGGCGAGGAGAAAGAGCGGCTTCTGTGAGTCACCCCGCAGAGGTACCCCTCAAACCAACACTGGAGGAATTACCCGTGGTCGAGGCAACCGAAGAGAAACCGCAAGAGAAACCGGAAGAGACACCGGCTGCCGAGCGGAGCGGCGATGATCCCGCTGCGCTTCGCCGCGAAGCCGCGAAGTACCGGACACGCGCGAAAGAGGCCGATGCCAAACGCGACAAGCTCGCAGAGCGCCTGCAAGTAGCCCAGCGCGCCGAGGTAACCCGCCTCGCCGCTGAGCACCTGACCGATGGCGCTGACCTCTTCCGCGCCGAGGTCGAGTTGGACACCTTGCTCACCGACGAAGGCGATGTGGACCCACAGAAGGTGAGCGCCGCTGCCGCTGATGTCGTTGACCGCCAGCCGCACTGGGCAAAGACAAAATGGGCTCAGGGCAGCGCAGACCAAGGGCGCGGGGTAGGGCCGAAGGATGACCCCCCGTCATTTGGCTCGGCGCTCAAGATGGCCTGAACCATCGTCACCCGTTTTCACCCCCGTACTTAGTCGAAACCGCCAGGCGCGGATCGACACCCAAGGCGTCAGGTACGCCCGCCGGGAATCGGCCAGGAGCCATCCGGTGCCCAAAGCACACTCATTTCATTGAGAGGAAATACTGATGGCCGATATCACCCTACAAGCAGGTCTTGGCGAGGCGGTGACGCCCGAACAGTGGGCGCAGTTCGTCCTTGACCACCTGAGCGCCGAGTCCGTAACGCTCGTCTCCGGCGCGACCCGGATCGACACGGACTCAAAACAGATCCACGTCCCCCGACTCACCGATGACGGCGGAGTCGATTGGTACTCCGAGCTGGAGGAAATCACCAACGATGCGCCAGACGGCGACGACTTGGTGTTGACGCCCAGGAAGGTCGCTGCGCTGGTCAGGCTCTCGAATGAGAGTGTCGGCGACTCCTCACCCGCCGTCCTCGACGCCACGGGCGGAGCAATGCTCCGGGTCGTCGCGCTTGAGGCCGACCGCGCTATCTGGCACGGCTCCGGCGGCAAACAGCCAACGGGGATTCTGGAAGGCGATCCGCTGCCGACGCAGACCGGAGACGTGGACTACGAATCGCTGGTCCGCGCATCCGGGAAAGTCCGCGCTGCCGGCGGAAGGCCCGACGTTGCCTACCTCAACCCGATCGACCTCACGGAGCTTCAGCTCCAGGAGGACGGGATGAACAGGCCGCTGATTCAGCCGGACGCCGCGCAAGGGATGGCACCGACCGTTGCCGGTTTGCGCCTCTACCCGACTCCCGCACTCAGCGAGGGTGAAGCGGTAGTCGCCCAGGCTGACCAGATCGTCGTCGCGGTTCGCAAGGACGCATCGGTTGCTTTCTCGACCGACGCGGCCTTCACCGCAGACGGCACGATTGCGAGGGTCATTGCCCGGCTTGACGCCGGAGTCAATGACAGTGACGGCCTCTGCGTCATCGAGGCCGGCTCGTAAATGACTTGGGCTCCGGGCATACAGCCGTTCGGAGTCCAGGGTGATGAATGTGTTGGTCGGGTCGGGCAGCCGCATGGCGCTCGGCCCGATCCTCCTTTCAGGCTTCCGCCTCACCCACCCGTACAGTAGGAGCATGTTCACTGAGAAGAATCACGAAGAGAACCCGGACCTCGACGCGATCGGCCCGGCTCGACCTGGAGAACACCCAACCGATCCTGGCCCTACATGGATGCCGGGAGAGCTGCACCGTTGGTACCTGGCGAGCAAGCGATCGTTTCACCGTCGCAAAGCCGCTGCGCTGGAGCGAGCGCGTCAGCGCAAGCGGAGCTGACCGCCTCCCCCACGCACCCCCCTCGAAGTCGGTATTTTCTGCCGACCGGGGAGGTCTGCGAGTCGCTATGTGTGCGATGCGGCGAGTGGAAAACCACGGAAAGGACAAGCGGATGAGTAAGGCCAAACGGCCCAAAGCGCCGAAGGATCTCGGCCCCGAAGGCGGGCGCGTTTGGACCGCCGTGATGGAGGACGTTCCAGCGGACTGGGAGCTGACATCGCGCGAGCTGGCGATGCTCCGCAATGCCGCAAAGCAGGGCGACCTTGTGGCCGACCTCCAGAAGGCACTCGATGACGAGGGGGTAGTAGCCGTAGGCGCAGCAGGGCAGCGCCGGTTGAGCCAGGTTGCGACCGAGCTGCGCCAGTCGCGGATCGCGTTCGCTCGGCTGCTGGGTGAAATCCCCATCCCTGATGAGGAAGACGGCAAGCCAGTAACCAGCGCCTCTCAGCGCGGCCAGAAAGCAGCGGCGGCCAGGTGGAAACGGGGTAGCAATGCCTAGGCGAATCCCAACCCCTTCCCCCAGCCTTACGAATGAGGCCGCTGAGACGCAATGGTTGGAGGACATGTTGCTCAGTCTTCGCCGTCTGCGACACGGCAACGATTCGTGTCTCTGGGACGAGTGGAGGCAGTTGGACATGCTCTCGATCCCGCCCTCGGAGAAGTCGGCGCGATTCGACGTGCGGATCGCGGGGGATCGGCGCTGATGCCGCGCCGCATCTCAACACCCGATCCGGGTCTGACTGCCGAGGCCGACCTGACCCGTCGCCACCGACTCGCACAGCGCACCCTGCTCGAAAGCGTGTCACTCGACAGTCCGCTGTATGAGCGCCACCTAGCCCGGCTCGCCAAGGCGGGCGATGATCCTGCCGAACGGCTCGCCTGTTACGAGGGGACTCTGCGCGAGGCGGAACTGTGACTACCACCCGGGTACCCTCCAAGCCCTCACGCGGGACCGGGGAGGTCAGCGGTCGCGCGCGCAGGAGGCCAAGACCACCAGGGGGCATCTAAGTTGGCATCGCTCAGTGTGACTCACAGAGCCAAAAGGGGAACGCAAACCTCCCTGTACTGCTCGGCTCGATTCGAGAACGGGCAGGCCGAGCAATCAGCCGCTTGTGCCAAACGGTTCGGCAATGCCCACATCGCACTCGCTGCCGACTATCTCGCGTATCCGCGTCTCAGCGGCGTTGGCGCTTTCGGCGTCGAAGATCGGTGTCATCTTGGGGCTGACCGACCAGCTCTCGGGGCTCGAAACGAATCCAGCGAATGCAGGGCCAATCTTCGGGATGCCTGCGGCATCGAGCGCCCTGCTCGTCTCCTCCGGGGTTTCGCTGACGACTAGAACCTTGAAGAGGGGCATCACGGTGACCGTATCAAGCCCTCTTGACCAATGACCGCAACGGCCTATAGAGTCGCGTCGACCATAGAAGTGGGGCCGCGCTGGTGGAACAGCCGGCCCCGTGGCATCCGGTTCAGTTGTCCTAGACCGGATGCGCGGGGAAGGTTATTCGCCCGTTCGGTTCCTCGACACGAGGAGGACGCAGCGATGGGCGAAGCGGAAGCAGAAATACTGCATGACGTACTGGCGGCTACGAGCCAAGCCGCTAGGAAGCTCGACGCTTCTTCCCCTTGGGGCACTGCAATGCAGGAGATTTCGACTGAGATTTCTGGCTCGCTTGGCCGATGGCGACTGAGATTGGTCGACCCGCTCCACAAGGAGGGGAAGGGCGAATGACCGACCTTGCCGAGCAGGGCCAGCTCTTCGCCGGGGAAAGCCCACTCATGCGACTCCGACAGATCAGGGACATGCTCACGCGAGTCGAGCCGCTGATTTTGGAGCGGAACCGATTGATCCTCCAGGCCATCGAGCGGGGTTACTCAGAGCGAAAGATTGCCCCCGCTGCGGGGTTATCGCAAGGGCGAGTGCACCAAATCAAGGCGGAAGACCATGACTGAATCCACCGGAAGTCCATTGCCAGAACTCCGCGCCATCCGCGATGAGGAGCGCAGGGTCAAGGTGAAAGATGCCCGAGCGAGACAGGCTGATTCGCAGGGCAGCGGAGAGTGGCTACACCCAGGAGCAGATCGCGATGGCAGCCGGACGTTCTCAAAGCGGCGTCCAGCGAATCATTCACGCAGATGAGGGAGCCCGATGGCAACGCTGACCAAGACCTCGACGCCGGGACCGGCGACACTCGCGCGCCGCGTTAAGGCCGCTCGCGACATGTATCCGAGCGCCCAGATTCGGGTCCGCCGGGGGCGCGTCGTCGCCGTGCAGGGCGACGTGATTCACCTCATTTCCTTCAAGGGCAAAAAGCTGTGATTTGCAGGGGAATAATTTCTGTGACCCTATAAAGGGAGACCCCCTCTCTCCCTCCTAGATGGCCGGGGTACTTGTGTCCCTGCCCGCTGATCGGCGTACCTGGCGGCCGCCGATTCGGCGTTCCCGAAAGCGGCAGGCTGGCTCCCCAACGCGGAGCCGGCCTGCGCTCGGGAAAACGTGTCCTAGCCGCCGCCTATGGTTTCGACCACTCCACACAAAGGATTCCGCCAGTGCCGCCAGCCTCGATCTTCTCCAGCCTTACGAAGTTCTCAGGACGCATCCTCGCCGGGGTATGTCTGTTGCCGCTCGTCCCTCTCATGCTGCTTCTGACGGTCGCCCTGAAGGTCGCCTCTCGGGATCGGCGGGCCTTCTACTTCGCCTCTGGCTTGGATGCCGATGGCGCGTCTTCCAGTTTGATGATCTTCCGCGCTTTCGAGATCCCGGACACAAGGGGCTGGCGTCGCTTGCTGGGTGGCTTTGTTTTGCGATCCGGCATTGAGGCGCTGCCGATGCTCATGAGCGTGGCGGAGGGAAGTGCCACGCCCTCGACGGCATTGGCACAGAGCGCCGCTTTGAGGGACCTGCGCCGCCGTGAGCGTGACGAAGCGGCCAGAAGAGACTTCATTGAGGCACACACCTTTTCCCTCGCCCCCCATGCGCCCAGCTTCGCGGCGAGGTTGGGCAAGCGTCCGGGTAACACAAGGCAACGTGGGCGAACACGCGCTCCCCGTTCCACCGGGTGCCGTACTCGCGGCTCTCGCCGGGTCACAAATAGCCGCTCTGCCGGCGGAGGCGACGACCCCGACTTACCCGGCCCCGGTGACGGGGCTGGTCACCCCGATGTAGGAATAGGTCTCACACCCGCGAGGGCCGGGCGATGACCCCGCTGCGCGTCATCCTCACGTGCAAGGCCCCCGGCTGCGAGAACGAAGTCACCCGCAACGCGGGTTCCCGTGGCCGCCCGCCCGAATACTGCGGGAGCCCGGATTGCGAACAGCACCGCCCCGCCGACCGCAAGGCGACCGAACGCGCACGCGCATACAACGCCTTCACGCGCATCGAGCTGGAACTGGTCGGCCCGAGCAAGCGACGGACCAGCGAGAAGGTCGATGATGAGGACTTCCGCTGGGACGCTCGCGGCGGCGGCACCTGCTGGGACGCTGTCGCGTCGGCCTGGCGGCCAAGCGGCGAAGGACGGGGGTTTGTCTTCCACGCGGCCTCCCATGGCCCAGAGATCCTCGCCAGATGTGCCTTCGACATGCGGGAAGAGAAGGATCTGACGGACGAGGAAAGAGAACAATTTAAGCGAGAGAGCAAAGAATTGGGCTGGCAGGGCGGGTGGCATGAAACCGACCGGCTCATGCAGGAGATAGAGCGACGCGTCAGATCGGTGATCCACCGCTCGGCCAGTACGCCTTGCGGATCATTGCGAGCACCGCGTCGCGCCCCCGGCTGGAAGCCGGGCAGAGGCCGCTCGATCATCCAGATCGATGGGCCTTCGACATCGGGCGACCTGTGGATTCAGGGCCGGGAGGACGAGGCCCTGGAAAAGGCCGAAGC
Organism: uncultured Solirubrobacterales bacterium; assembly: GCA_963702055.1. Lineage (GTDB taxonomy): Bacteria > Actinomycetota > Thermoleophilia > Solirubrobacterales > 70-9 > CAWINX01. Next base: position 616,545 of record OY969702.1, read on the forward strand.
CGCCCGGACCCGCGAACTGGCGCGCTGCGATGCCCTTCCGACTGGATATGGGAACAGCGGCACGTTCTGGCGTTTCGAGGCGAAGCCGCCCGAGACGAGGACGGGGACGGTTCGCTCGCCGTACACGGTGAAACGGATGCACCCGGCGGCGCTTAAGGCGCAGGAGGCGCACGAGGCGGAGCTGGCGAGTCTTCCGGATGACGAGCCCTGGCAGCCGGAGCAAGCGCCCAAAGACGCGGAGGGCAGGGCTCGATATCCAGTCCTGCGCTCAGCCCCTGCGCCTCTACCTGAAGGCCCATTCCGCAAGGTGGATCTGCGCGACGACGGGGGCTTCACGACCGACCAGCAGCAATGTGAAGCACTACTCGAAGACAACCGAGGTTTCCACATGGCGGCGACCCGAACGCCTTCTCAAGGGAAAGACGATTCGGCGGTCATCCGCGCCATCGAGAGGGCTGTTTGCCGCGCCATCGACCATGCGGCGACGATGCCCTACATCGAGTTGGAGATGGCGGCATGAGCGGCCAGCGCCCAATGCCAGAGAGTGCCCGTCGCTCCGGCCTAGACACCCTACGCGCCGTCCTACGGCGTCGTAACCCCGGCTTCGACATCGTCTTCGAAGTCGAAGGAGCGGATCTCGTTGACGACGCGGCGACGGGGGAGGTCGGCCGGCGCTTGACCGCGCCACAGGATGCGCGCGCGGCTTTCGATCGGATCGACGTTGCGCCCGCGCCCACGGGAGCGCCGGACGAAGACGCAGTCGATGAAACCGCCAAGAACCTCCCGGCGCTCATCGGTGAGTAGAGCAAGGTACGCCTCGCGCGTCAGCCCTTCGCGGACCACACCGACGCGCTGGTCAAGCTGGTCGAGTTCCTGCTCCAGATCGCGTACTGAGGCGAGGTAGTCATCGAGCCAGTCATGCCACGCGTCACCGAGCTTCCGGCGCGCCTCACGGTCCCGGCGAAAGCCTTCAAGGTCTTCGCGCGCCTGCGCTAACTGCTCGACCACCCGATCGCGTTCCTGCGAGTCGGGAACCACCTTCATCATCCCGTCGATCTCAGCGAGCACCCGCGATTCGACGTAGTCCTCGATCGTGTCGGTCAGGATCATCGCCGGGGAAGGGCATCGGCCGCTGGCGTGTTTGGAGCGGCACCGGTAGAGCCGCTCCCGCTGCGGGCCTCGACCAAGGGAAAGGGCATAGCGGCACCCGGCACAGCGGATCAGCCCCGATAGGAGGGGAGGGGGCTTGCCAGTCTTGCCGCCTCGCGCAATACGCGGGTCCATCTGGGCCGACTTCCACTCAGCTTCTGTCACGAGGGCAGGATGCGCCTCCCGGTTGACGATCGGGCCTCGACCGTCGATGTCCTGGTCAACGTACCGCGACGCTTCGCCAACGTATACGCGCTTCACACAGAGCCGCTGAACCGACTGCCCCGTCCAATCTGTTCCTTCTGATTTCGGCGCGACCTGATTCAAGTGGTCGGCCAGTGAGCCCCACGACTCGCCCTCGCCGCGTCGGCGGAATACTTCGCCAACGACCGGTGCTTGGCCGTTCGGGACCAAGCGCCCGTCTGTGCCCCGGTCATAGCCAAGGAAGCCGTTAGGGCTGATGTGAATGCCCCGTTCGACGGCGCTCCGCTGCGCCGTGGCCCACGATTCCTTGAGGGCGTCGCGGGTGAACTGCGCGAAGCTGAACAAGGTGTGCAAGAAGACTTTCCCGGCAGGGGTTGCGTAGTCAAGCTCGGGCTCGGTTGTCGATGCCAGTACGGCACCGTGTTGGCCCAGCTCGACCATCGTCACTACCGCTCCGAGCAGACTGCGGGCGAAGCGGTCTAGTTTGAAGACGACGATCCCGCCCGACTTTCCGGCGCGGACCTTGTCCATGATCGAGTTGAAGACCGGGCGGTCCATCGTGCCGCCGCTGACGTTCAGCTCGTGGGCCTCGATGACGACCTGGACGCCAGCACGCTGCGCCCAGTCCTTAATCGCTTGCTCTTGAACGTCGGGGGAGATGAAGCCCTCTCCCGAGCGGCTGCCCACTCGGGAGACTCGGACGTAGCCTGAAAGCGGAAGCATGTCGGGAGAGGCTATACCCGACAGCTACGTATTGTCAAACACGTCCATGTCGAGGTGGGCGATCGTGCGCTTGGCTGCCATCAGGGGCGATGGTAAGCCCGGATCGGGACAGCATCGGCAACAAGCGGCTCCGCGGAACCGCCTTGGGTAGCATCGCCCCACATGGCTGACGTGACTCACACGAAGATCGACGAGATGGAAGCGATCGACGGGTTTTTCGAGGGGATCAAGTTCCACAAGGCCGCCGCCGGTCTCGACATCTCCTCCTTCGGCATGGCGATCATCGACCTGGCGCCCGAAGCGGAGGACTACCCCGAGCATGACCACTCACCTGAGGGGATCGGCGGACAGATGTTCGCCAAGCGGCCCCAGCAGCTCGGCCAGGAGGAGGTCTACATCGCCCTCAGGGGCTCGGGCACCATGGAAGCTGACGGCGAGCGATACCCGCTCGACGCTGAGCACATTGCCCGCGTCGGCCCCAAGGTCACGCGCAAGGTCACTCCCGGCCCCGACGGCATTCGCCTGCTCGTGATCGGCGCCACGCCAGGCGAGCCTTACAAAACCGGCGGCGCGCTGTAGCGCCGGGCGCTCCTAGACTGAGGGTCGATGGCTTCCCCGGAAGCGAAGAATCTCGAGGCGATCTCCAAGGCGATCGACCAGCACAACTTGAGCTGCCCGTTTCCGGCGGCCGAGGTGCGGATGAACCCGTTCGAGGTCGAGCGGCTGGGCTGGGACCACATCCGCGGGTTGCCGGTCGTCCCCGATCCCGAAATCGGCACCGGCCGCTTCCGGATCGTCTGCTCTCGCGACGTCGACGGCGAGGAACTGGAAGAGGTCGAGGCGGTCGGGCAGGAGCTGGAGACCGCCATTCCGTTCAACAACTGAGCGCTTGCTCTCGGTGCAACGCCTTAACCCCCTATCTGGGGGCCTACGCGTTGCACCGCCCGCCCGACTGCGGGTCAGACCTGATTCCAGAAGTCCAGCCCTAGGCCCGTGAGCCAGTTCTGCGCGTCGATGTTGAGCTGGAAGAGCTGGCCGGTCCAGATCAGGATGCCCATCACGATCAGGATCGCGCCGCCGGTGGCGACTATCGCCTGGTAGTGGCGCTTGACGACGGCGAAGGCGGTCGTCATCCGGGAGAAGGCGATCGCGGTGAGTAGGAAGGGAATCGCCAGGCCGGCCGAGTAGACCGCCAGTAGGAGGGCGCCGCGCGCGGCCGATCCCGAGAGAGAGGCGGCGGAGAGGATCGCTCCCAGGGTCGGCCCGATGCACGGGGTCCAGGCGATTGCGAAGGCGGCGCCGGCGACGATCGGCCCACCTTTGCCGGCGCGGGCCAGCAACGCCTCGACGTGCCACTCGCGGTTCAGCCGGGTGATGAAGAGGGAGCCGACGAAGAGGACGCCCATCGCGACGATCAGCGCGCCGGAGATCTTGGTCAGCGTCTCCTTGTGGTCTTGGAGGGCGGAGCCGAGCCCGGTCGCGGTGAGGCCGAGAAGGATGAAGATCGCTGAGAAGCTCGCCACGAACAGGAGGCTGGGGCCGAGGATGCGGCGCCAGTCGGCATTCTCCAGCTCCGCCGCCGAGACGCCGCTGACCGCGGAGAGATAGCCCGGCACCAGAGGCAGGACGCAGGGGGAGAGGAAGGAGACGACGCCCGCCGCAAGCGCGGCGAGAACGCCGACGCCCGCCGCCGGGTCGGAGTTGATGACGGCGTTGACCACGGGACCTCAGGTTACCCTCCGCCGGGTGGCACCCGGTCGAGCACAAGCCCCGCTGTTCAACGCCGGCGGCGCGGCGCGGCGCCTGCTCGCGTCGCCGCTGTTCGCCTTCGGCCCGAGCGCGGCGGGACCGGCGATTCGCCGCGGCGCGCTGGTCGCGGTCCCGGTCGGCCTCGCCCTGGCGATTGAGCTTGGGGTGAGGACGGCGAGCAAGGGAGCGATCGCCACCGGCGCCCTCTTCGTCGGCTTCACGGGGCTCGACGCGCCGGCCCGCACCCGAGCGGCTTGGCAGGCTGCCGTCACCCCCCTCGTCGGGCTCGCCGCGGCGCTGGGCGCCCTGACCGGCTCCTCTGCGGTGCCGGCCGTGGTGGCGATGGCGCTGGTCGGCGCGGCGGCGGGCTACTGCTTCGCCGTCTCGCTGCGCCTCTCGATCGCCGGCCTCTCGGTTGCGCTGGCCCTACTGGTCTCCCAGGGCCTCAACGTCGCCCCCTCTGACGCCCCGCGCGCCCTGCTCCTCGCCACGGTAGGCGGGCTGCTCCAGGTCGCCTGGTCGCTCTGCGTCTACGCCGCCGGCGACCGCGAAGAGGAGGGGGGAGGGTCGGACTGGAACACCCGCGAGGCGCTGCGCGACCTCTCCGAAAACCTGACCCTGCGCTCGGCAAGCTTTCGCCACGCCCTGCGCTTCGGCGCCGCGCTCGCCGGCGGTGTCGCCGCCTACTGGCTGCTGGGAATGCAGGAGCACGGCTTCTGGATTCCACTCACGATCCTTTTCGTCCTGCGCCCGGAGGAGAACGAGACCTTTCACCGACTGATCCTGCGGGCGATCGGCACCGCGCTCGGCCTGGTGATCGCCACGGCCCTCTCCTTCTGGCTGCATGACTACGGCTACGCCCTCGCCGCGGCCCTGACTATCGCCACGGCCTTCTCCTTCGGAATGCTCACGGTTCAGTACGCGCTGTTCACGGCAGCGATCACCACCTACGCCGTCCTGCTCGCCGACACCCTGGGCGAGCCGGCCCTGCACGCCGCCGGCCAACGCGCCGGCGCCACCCTCCTCGGCATCATCATCGCCGCCCTCGCCTTCCTGCTCTGGCCCAACCCGGGGGAGAGGAGGAGGCGCCTCGCCTCACCGGAGCCCGTCGCCCGGTAGATTCCTGGCTACGCAGCCAAAGCCGCCACGCGGGCGGGGAGACCACAGGAGCAGACTTTTGAGCAACCGCACGTTCGTTATCGGGGTCGGGATGACCAAGTTCGAGAAGCCCGGCACCAAGGAGGGCGACTACCCGGATTGGGCCAAGGAGGCAGGAGAGAAGGCGCTCGCCGACGCCGGCATCCCATACGAGGACGTCGAGCAGGCCTACGCCGGCTACTGCTACGGCGACTCGACCTACGGGCAGCGGGCGCTCTACCAGCTCGGCCTCACCGGGATCCCCGTTGTCAACGTCAACAACAACTGTTCGACCGGCTCCTCGGCGCTGTTCCTGGCCCGTCAGGCGGTCAAGGGCGGCCTCGTCGACTGCGCCCTCGCGCTCGGCTTCGAGAAGATGGAGCCCGGCAGCCTCGGCGTCAAGTACACCGACCGCACCAACGCGCTCGACAAGCACGCGACGCGGATGTTCGAGATCCGCGACCCCGAGGCCTCGCCGCCGGCGCCGCAGATGTTCGGCAACGCCGGCCGCGACCACATGGAGAAGTACGGCTCGACCCCCGACCACTACGCCTGGATCGGCTGGAAGAACCACAAGCACTCGGTCAACAACCCCTACGCCCAGTTCCAGGACGAGTACACGCTGGAGGACATCAAGGCGGCGAAGATGATCCACGACCCGCTGACCAAGCTGCAGTGCTCGCCGACTTCCGACGGCTCGGCCTGCGCGATCGTCGCCTCGGAGCGCTACGTCGAGGAGCACGGCCTCTGGGACGGGGCGATCGAGATCGCCGGACAGTCGATGGTCACCGACCTCAGCTCGACCTTCGCCGACGACACCGACTGCATGAAGATCGTCGGCTCCGACATGTCGAAGCAGGCGGCCGCCGAGGCCTACGAGGAGGCGCAGATCAGCGCCGACGAAGTCGACGTCTGCGAGTTGCACGACTGCTTCAGCGCCAACGAGCTGATCACCTACGAGGCACTCGGCTTCGCCGCCGAGGGCGAGGGCCACAGGCTGGTCGAGGCGGAGGCCACCACCTATGGCGGCAAGGTTGTCGTCAACCCCTCGGGCGGGCTGATCTCCAAGGGACACCCGCTCGGCGCCACCGGGCTGGCCCAGTGCTCGGAGTTGACCTGGCAGCTGCGCGGGACGGCCGACAAGCGTCAGGTCGAGGGCGCCAAGGTGGCACTCCAGCACAACATCGGCCTCGGCGGCGCCGCCGTGGTCACCGTCTACAAGCCGCCGGCCTGAGCCGGGCGGGGAGGAGGAGCAAGATGGCGAAGGAGCGACGTCCGCTGAACGGCAAAGTCGTGGCGATCACCGGGGGCGCCCGGGGGATCGGCAAGGCGACCGCCCAGGCACTGGTCCGCAGGGGCTGCCGGGTCGCGATCGGCGATCTCGACCTGCCGCTTGCCGAGCAGACCGCCACCTCGCTTGGCGGCGGCACCGTCGCGCTGGCGCTCGACGTCACCGATCGCACTTCCTTCATCGCCTTCCTCGATGAGGCCGAGCGCCAGCTCGGCCCGATCGACGTAGTCGTCAACAACGCCGGGATCATGCCGGTCACCCCGTTCGTCGAAGAGAGTGAGGAGTCGGTCCACCGCCAGGTCGACATCAACCTGCACGGCGTCATCACCGGCACCCAGCTGGCGATCGAGCGGATGCGGCCTCGCGGCAGCGGCCACATCGTCAACATCGCCTCGCAGGCGGGCAAAGGCGGCATTCCCGGGATCGCCACCTATTCGGCGACCAAGCACGCCGTCGTCGGGCTGAGCGAGGCGGTGCGCTGGGAACTGCGCGGCAGCGGCATCGAGGTCGCCTGCGTAATGCCGACCCTGGTCAACACCGAGCTGACCAGCGGGGTCGGGCAACGGCTGATCCGGCCGGTCGAGGCGACCGACGTCGCCGAGGCGATCGTCGACGCGTTGGAGGTCCCGCGCTTCGACGTCTGGATCCCGCGCGCCAACGGCGCCCTGTTCCGGATTCTCGGGCTGCTGCCCCGCGGCGCCCGCGAGGCGATCGGTCGAGCGATGAAAGTCGACAAGCTGATGACCCAGGTCGACCACGGCGCCCGCCGCGACTACGAGGAACGCGCCGCCGCCGGCCGGGCCGAGGAGCGCTCCGAAGCCGAACGCGCCGCCTGAGGCACGCCGTGGGGCGCCTCTATGACGCGACCTGGGGGCGCGGATTCTCGGCCCTCTACGACCGTGGACTGCGGGGGACCGAGGAGGCCGGCTTGCGCCGGATGCGCGGCGAAGTGCTCGCGGAGGCGAGCGGCCGGACGATCGAGCTGGGCGCCGGGACCGGGGCCAACCTCGGCCTCTACCCGGAGGCCGTCAGCGAGCTCGTCCTAGTCGAGCCCGACCCGCACATGCTCAAGCAGCTGCGGGTCAAACTGGCCGAATCCAGCCAAGACGCCGCGCTGGTCCAGGCCCCGGCCGAGCGCCTGCCCTTCGAGGACTCCAGCTTCGACACCGCCGTCTTCACCCTCGTCCTCTGCACGGTCCCCGACCCCGCGGCGGCGCTTGCCGAGGTGAGCCGGGTGCTGCGCCCGGGGGGGAGGATGCTGTTCATCGAGCACGTCCGCGACCAGGACACGGGGATGGCGCGCTGGCAGGATCGCCTTGAGCGCCCCTGGCGCTTCCTCGGCGACGGCTGCCACTGCAACCGCGACACCGTCGCCACGATCGAGGCCTCGCCGCTTGCCCTCGAGCACCTGGAGCGCGGCTCGCTCCCAAAGGCCCCGCCGATAGTCCGGCCCCTGGCGAGGGGCAGCGCTGTCCTCCCGGGATAACGTGAGCGAGCTCGCGTTTCCCGCTGGCCCGATCGCCGACCGGCTGTCGATTTGGCCGATGGAGGACGGTCGCTATGGCTTGGACGCGACCTTTCAAGGAGCCACAGGCTTCGAGCGCGCCGAACGCCACGAATCGGCCCTGCGCAAGACGGAGATCGCATGGTCGCTGCGCCAAGAGCTCGGCGGCGGCTGGACTCTCAGATTCGGTCCCTTGACGGCCGGGGAGGTCTCGCTCGCGCTCGAAGCCTTCGTCAGGTAGGTGGCCGGCCGACGGATTCGTAGATTCAACGCACGATAATGGTGGTTATGTCAACTCATGAGGAAAACCGTGAGGAGACCGCCTCCTCGGTTGCGAAAGCGGCGATTTCGCGTGAGAGCCGGCCTCCCTGCCAGGCGAGCGGCGATTGATCCGGTTGTTCCTCGATCAGCCGGGCTTGCGGCAGATACTCGGCGTAAGCGCGTGCGACGTCATACGGGTGGCCCGGATCGGCGTCGTCGTGGCTGGCGACGACCAGCACCGGGACGTCCAGGCCTTCCAGCTCCTCCATCGCCTCAAACGGCCGTGAGCGCGGCACCTGGCGCAGCGCCTCGACGATCGCCTCCAGGTGGTGGTGCTGGAGCATCCTCTCGCGGGTGAAGCGCAGCACCGAGTCGCGCCAGGCCGGGTCGATGTCCTGGTTGCGATCGATGTAGTCGACGAAGCCGTCGACGCCCTCTGCCTCCAGCGCCGCCGCGAGGCCGTCCCAAAAAACCGTTCCGCTGTTCCTTTGCCCCTCTATACGCGGCAAAGGAACAGCGGAAGCTGGTTTTTGGGCCGTGTAGGTCGGTCCGATCACTACAAGGCCGGCGAGCCGCTCGGGGTGGCTAAGGCCGTAGGAGACCGCGGTGTGGGCGCCCATCGAGTGACCGGCCAGGACGAAGGGCCCGTCACCGACCGTCTGCTCCAGCACCGCCCCCAGGTCGCCGACCAGCTCCGGGTATCCATAACTCTGCCCGGCGGGAGCGGGGTCGGACTCCCCATGCCCTCGCGCGTCATAGGAGATGACCGCATGCCCCGCCCGCTCCAGCGCCCGCGAGCCATGGACGACCGAGCGCCGCGTCGCGGTGATCCCGTGACAGAGGACGATCGGCGGCCCCTCCCCCGCGACCTCGCCGCGGATCGTCGGTCTCACCCCCGCGGCGAACGGGCGTGGCGACGTGAGGTCCCGCGGCATCAGGCCAGGAAGGCGACCGCTTGCTCGAGGTCGTCGACTGTCTGGAAGGTGCTGCCGGTCCGCGAAACGTGGCGGTAGCGGACGATCCCCTCTCCGTCGACGACGAAGATCGCCCGGTGCACGTAGCGGCCCCCGGGGGTCTCGTTCAGCTCTGTGAGCTTGGCGAGCGGCCCGAGCCAGCCGGTCACGCCGTAGCTCTTTGCGACCGCGAGGTCCTCGTCGGCCAACAGCGGCACGTTGAGTCGCTGCTCCTCGACCCAGTGCTCATGGGAGCCGACCGACTGCGGCGAGATCCCCAGCACCTCGGCGTCGAGCTGGTCGATCCGCTCGCCCTCGTCGCGGTAGGAGCAGAACTGCTTGGTGCAGACCGTGGTCGCGTCGCCGGGGTAGAAGGCAAGTACGACCTTGCGGCCACGGTAATCGGAAAGCTTGTAGTTCCTGCCTTCCGTGCCGGGCAACTCGAAGTCCGGCGCCGCGTCCCCTACGTCGACCTTGGCCACCGGCGCAGCCTAGCCCTTCGTAATCGTGATCTTGTCGATCAGCACCGTTTGCTTCGGTTTCTGCGCCGGGGTTCCGAGCTTGCCGATCCTGGCGACTACGTCGTAGCCCTTGCTGACCTTGCCGACCAGCGCGTACTGGGGCGGCAGGCCGGCGTCCGGGGCGGTGACGACGAAGAACTGGCTGCCGGAGCGCCCGGGGGGCTCGGCTCCGGTTTTGGCCATCGCGACGATCCCCTGGGTGTAGGAGAGGTTCGCCGGAGGCTTCTCGTCGACGCTGTAGCCGGGGCCGCCGGTGCCGTCGCCGAGCGGATCGCCGCCCTGGATCACGAACCCGGTGGCGATCCGTTGGAAGTCGAGCCCGTCGTAGAAGCCCTTGTCGGCGAGGTAGACGAAGGAGTTGACGGTCTTCGGCGCTCGCGCGGTGTCGAGAGCGATCTCAAACGTCCCGCAGCTCGTCTCGACCACGGCGGTCAGCTGCTCGCCCTTGGTGATCGTCTGCTTCGGCGCCTTGAGGCTGACCTGCTTCGGCTTCGGCGCCGCCACCTGCTTGCACCCCGCGGCGCTTGCCGTCGTCGTCGAGCTGCTCCCACCTCCGCTGCGGCTGACCAGGATCGCCGCGACCACTGCGACCGCGATCGCCCCGAAAACGGCCAGCGCGATCAGGCGGCTGTCCCTCTGCTTGTTCTCCCCGGCGCCCATCCAGCGGCAGCCTAATGGGTCGGGGCCGACGGGATTGCGATCATCGTCTCGTGTCCTCACCGCCGCTCACACCACTTGCCGTTGCCGTGCTGCACGTCGACCGCGAGCCGGAGCGGGTCCTCCAGATCGCCTGCGGAGGCGGCGAAGGGGCGCTCTTCCTCGCCCGCGAGTTCCCGCGGGCCCGGGTGCGTGGCGTCGACCGTTCGATCGAGGCGATCCGCGTTGCGGTCGACCGGGTCGGCCTCGATCCCGAAGGACGGATCGCCTTCAAGACGGGGGATGCCGCAGATCTCCCCTACCCCGACGACCACTTCGACCTCGTCGCCCAGATCGATTCGCTCCCCCGTCCCGACGAGGTCGTGCGCGTGTTGCGCCCGGGCGGCCACGTCGTCCTCGCCTTCGAGCGGCACCCCCGGGGCTTGGACCGCGTGAGATCACGGCGACGGTGGAGTGGGCTCGAGCGCCGCGGCGTCGAACTCGTCGAAGCCGACGCGGCGGGCGACGGAGTGTTTTTCGTCGGGCGCCTGCGCGGCGGCGACTGACCCCGCCGCGCCCAAATAGGCTGCACAATCCATGGAAATCGAGGGAATGCCGCTGGCCCTGCTCGTCAACCCCTCCTCCGCCGGGGGCAAGACGCTGAAGCTGCTGCCGCGGGTCGAGCAGGCACTGGACGCGCACCGCATCGTCTTCCGCGTGCAGCGGACCCGCAGCCTCGAGGACGGAGTCGAGCAGGCGCAGCTCGCGGTCGAGGCCGGCGAGGTGCCTGTGGTGATGAGCGGCGACGGCCTGATCGGCGCAATCGGCGGCGCCCTGGCCGGGGCAGAGACGCCGATGGGAATCATCCCCGGCGGGCGCGGCAACGACCTGGCGAGAGTGCTCGGCATCCCGGACGACCCGGAGGAAGCGGTCGAGGTGCTCGCCACCGGTCACTCCCGCTGGATCGACGTCGGCGAGGGAAACGGCAAGCGCTTCCTGGGGATCGTCAGCGTCGGCTTCGACTCCGTGTGCAACCAGCGCGCGAACCAGGTCCGCTTCATCCGCAGCAACCTCGTCTACGTCTATTCGGTCCTGCGCACCCTGGTCGGCTGGAAGCCGGCGCGCTTCACGATCCGGATCGGCGAGGAGCGAACGCGACTCAGCGGCTACTCGGTCTCGGTCGCCAACAACAGCACCTTCGGCGGTGGAATGCGCATCGCGCCGGGGGCCGAGCTCGACGACGGCCTCTTCGAGATCATCACGATCGGCGACATCAGCAGGCTGAAGTTCGTGGGTAACCTGCCCAAGGTGTTCAAGGGCACCCATGTCGAGGAGGACGAAGTGCACGTTCTTCGCGCTCCGCGCCTGGAGTTGAGCGCCAGCCGCCCCTTCCCGGTCTACGCCGACGGCGAGCACCTGACCGAGTTGCCCGTCTCGCTGCGCATCCTGCCCCGGGCGCTGGGCGTGCTGGTGCCGCCGGGTGAGTAGCGGCGCGCTGTTCGGCGCCAAGGTCGCCGCGGCGCGGGCGATCGGCGTCGCCAGCAGGGCCAGCGGCCGCGGCGGTGGGACGACTCTGCCGGGGCGGGCGTTGCTGCGCCTCGCCCCCGACGCGATCGCCCGGCTCGGCGCCCGGCTCGGCCGCGGCGTGACGATCGTCAGCGCCACCAACGGCAAGACGACCACCACCGGGATGATCGCCACGGTGCTCGCCGCCGAGGGACGCCGTCCGGTCCACAACCGAGCCGGGTCGAACATGACCTGGGGCGTCGCGACGGCGCTGCTGGAGCAGAAGGGCCACGAGGGACTGTTCGAGGTCGACGAGGCCTGGCTGCCTCAGGTCAGCGCCCAGCTCGACCCCGCGCTGATCGTGCTCGGCAACCTCTTCCGCGACCAGCTCGACCGCTACGGTGAGATCGAGACGCTCGCCGAGGAGTGGGCGAAGACGGTCGAGGCGCGGACCGGCCGCACCCGCTTCGTCCTCAACGCCGACGACCCGCTGATCGCCGACCTCGGCCGCGATCGCGAGGGTCTGGCCCGAGAGGGCGTCGTCTACTTCGGCGTCGAAGACCCCTCGCAGGCGCTGCCCGAGCTCCAGCACGCTTTCGACGCCAAGCACTGCCGGCGCTGCGGCCATCCCTACGAGTACGAGCGGGCCTTCGTCGGCCACCTCGGCCATTACTCCTGTCCGAGCTGCGGCGCGACCCGCCCTCGCCCCGACGTGGCGGCGACGCGGATCGAGCTGCACGGGATGGAGGGCTCTACGGTCGACGTCCGCCTTCCCGACGGGGAGATCCGGCTGGCCCTCCCCCTCCCCGGCCTCTACAACGTCTACAACGCGCTCGCCGCCTTCGCCGCGGGGATCGAACTCGGGGTCGAGCCGCGCCGGATCGCCGCCGCGCTCGGCGAGATGCGAGCCGCCTTCGGCCGGGTCGAGACGATCGAGATCGCCGGTGTGCGGGCCTCGATCCTGCTGATCAAGAACCCGGCGGGCGCGAACGAGGTGCTGCGCACTCTTGCCCTTGAGGCGAGCGGCGACGGCCTCGACCTCTGGATCGCGCTCAACGACGGCATCGCCGACGGGCGCGACGTCTCCTGGATCTGGGACGCCGACTTCGAGCTGCTCGCCCCTGCCGTCCGGCGCGTCACCTGCGCCGGGACGAGAGCCCCCGAGATGGCGTTGCGGTTGAAGTACGCGGGGTGGCCCGAGGAGCGCCTCGCGGTCGAGCCCGAGATCGAGGCGTCGATCGACCGGGCGGTCGCCGAAGCCCCCAGCCGACTCTTCGCCCTGCCCACCTACACGGCCCTGATCGAGCTGCGCAAGCTGCTTTCCTCCCGCGGCCTGGCGAAGGAGTTCTGGGAATGAGCGCCCGCACGAGCCCGGCGGTGATCTGGCACGACGCCGAATGCGGTGGCTACGCCGGCGACCTGGACCTCTGGCGTGAGCTGGCGAACTCCGCCGCGGGCCCGATCCTCGACCTCGGCTGCGGCACCGGTCGAGTCGCTCTCGATCTCGCTGCGAAAGGCCACCGGGTCCATGGGTTCGACCTCGATCCTGAACTGGTCGCCGCCTTCGGGGCCCGCGCCGATTCCGCCGGCCTTTCCGTGGCGGCCGCCCTCGGCGACGCTCGCAACTTCGATCTCGACGCCAGGTTCGCCTTGATCCTGGCCCCGATGCAGCTGCTGCAGATATTCGCCGGCCCCACCGAGCGGATCGCCTGCCTGCGCTGCGCGAGGCGGCACCTGCGACCGGGTGGCACCGTGGCGGTCGCGATCGTCGACGGCATGCCCGCCGAGTTGACCGAAGAGGCTCCCCCTCCCCTTCCGGACACCCGCGAGGTCGAAGGCTGGGTCTACTCCAGCCTGCCGCTCGACGCGGGACTCGACGACGGCACGATCGTCGTCCGCCGCCTGCGACAGACGGTCTCGCCGGCCGGCGAGCTGTCCGACGAGCTCGACGAGATCCCGCTGCGGCTGCTCGCCGCGGAGACCGTCGAGGCCGAGTCCCGCGAGGCCGGCCTCGAGCCCACAAGCCGCCGCGAGATCCCCCCGACCGATTCTCACGTCGGCTCGGTCGTCGTCCTCATGGAGGCCCGCTGATGGAACTGCGCCTCCTCGCCCTCTATCCCGAGCAGATGAACATCTACGCCGACCGGGGCAACATCGTCTTCCTGCGCAAACGCTGCGAATGGCGCGGAATCGAGTTCGCCTACGCGGCGGCCGGAGAGGGCGAACGGGTCGACCCCGGCGCCCACGACCTCATCTACATCGGCGGCGGCCAGGATCGCGACCAGCGGGCGGTCGCCGCCGACATGGTCGAGACGAAGCGGGAAGCCCTGGGCGCCGCGGTCGAGGACGGCGCGGTGCTGCTCGCCGTCTGCGGCGGCTACCAGCTGCTCGGGCACAGCTACCAGCTCGGCGAGGAGAAACTGCCGGGCCTCGGCCTCGCCGATCTGGAGACGATCCGCGAGCCGGGCCCCCGCCTGATCGGCAACGTCGCGATCGAGGCCGACCTCGGCGAAGGCCCGCGACTGATCGCCGGGTTCGAGAACCACGGCGGTCGCACCTACCTCGGCGCCGGCGCCGCGCCGCTCGGTCGGGTCGTCAAGGGATTCGGCAACAACGGCGTGGACGGCCTCGAGGGCGTCCGCCGTGCCAACTTGATCGGCACCTACCTACACGGGCCGCTACTGCCCAAGAACGCCTGGCTGGCCGATCACCTGATCGGCCTCGCGCTGGAGCGCCGCTACGGCGAGCGACCGACGCTGGAGCCGCTGGACGATGCCCTCGAGCTCGCCGCCCACGAGTCCGCTCGCGCCGTGGCCTTGGGCCAGTAGGACTCAGCGCCCGCTGGAGCCGAAGCCGCCGTCGCCGCGGGCGGATTCGACAAGCGCATCGACCCCGACCGGTTCGACGAGCGCGATCGGCGTGATGACCAGCTGGGCGATCCGATCGCCGGGATCGATGCGAAAGGTCTCCGCCGGGTCGGTGTTGAGCAGCAGGACGCGCACCTCGCCCCGGTAGCCGGCGTCGATCAGCCCGGGGCTGTTGACCAGCGCGATCCCGTGCTTGCGCGCCAACCCTGACCTCGGCAGGACGAGCCCGGCGTGACCCTCGGGGATCTCCACGGCGATCCCGGTGCCGACACTCCAGCGCTCCCCGGGGCCGAGATGAGCGGCCTCGCAGGCGTAGAGGTCGAGGCCGGCATCCCCGTCGTGCGCCCGGGTCGGCAGCCGCGCCCCGTCCTCGATCAGTGACACCTTCAGCTCCACTGCGCCAGCCTAGACGACGGCGAGATCGCTGAACCGGTGCAGCTCGGTGACCGGGACCCGCGCATGAACCAGGACGCCATCCTCGCGCTCGGTCCGCTCCAGCGCCCCCGCGACCTCGTGCAGCTCGTGCAGCCGCGCGCCCTCGGCGTAGGGGACGAGCAGCTCGACCTCGGCGAGCGTGTCCTCGAAGGCGACCTCGATCCCCTCCCGCAGCTCGTCGAGGCCATCGCCGTCGAGCGCCGAGACCATCACCGCGCCGGGATGGCGCAGGGACGCCTCGCGGCGGGCGTCCTCGTCGAGCAGGTCGGCCTTGTTGAGGACGAGCAGCCGCGGCTTCTCCCCGGCGCCGATCTCCTCGAGGACCTCGTCGACCGCGCGCATCTCGGCCAGGCGCCTCTCCTCCGGCGCCGACGCGTCGACCACGTGCAGGACCAGGTCGGCGAGGACCGTCTCCTCGAGCGTCGCCTTGAATGCCTCGACCAGCTGGTGGGGCAGCTTCTCGATGAAGCCGACCGTGTCGGTCAGCAGGTAGGCGCGGCCGGAGAGCTCGAGGCTGCGGGTGGTCGGGTCGAGGGTGTGGAAGAGCCTGTCCCCCACCCCGACCTCGGCGCCGGTGAGCGCGTTCAGCAGGGTCGACTTGCCGGCGTTGGTGTAGCCGGCGAGCGCGACGCGGGGGATCGCCGAGCGCTCGCGGCGCGCTCGCATCACTCCGCGGTTTTGTTCGAGCCGCGCCAGCCGGCGCCGCAGCGCCGCGATCCGGTCGCGGGCGAGGCGGCGATCGGTCTCGATCTGGGACTCGCCGGGGCCGCGGGTGCCGATCCCGCCCCCGAGCCGTTCGAGGTGGGTCCACAACCCGCGCATGCGCGCCAGGTTGTACTCGAGCTGGGCGAGCTCGACCTGGAGCTTGCCCTCAGCCGAATGGGCGTGGTCGGCGAAGATGTCGAGGATCACCGCCGTGCGGTCGATCACCGGGACGCCCAGGGCGGCCTCCAGGTTGCGCTCCTGTCGCGGCGCCAGCTCGTCGTCGCAGGCCACCAGGTTGGCGTCGCAGGCGGCTATCTGCTCCTTCACCTCCTCGAGCTTGCCGCGACCGAGGTAGCGGTCGGGGTCGGGCGCCGGGCGCTGCTGGACCGCTTCGCCGGCGGTCGCCACGCCGGCGGTCCTCAGCAGCTCCTTCAGCTCGGCAAGCGGATCACCGTCGGCCTCCGCACCTCCCTCGGCGATGCCAATCGCCAGGGCTCGCTGCCTGGCTCGCGAGTTCGATACTCCGGCGCCATCCCCGCTGTAGCGGGTCTGCGTGTTGCGGCCGTTTCGCGAACGTTGCACTCCCAACGATTGTAGGCGGGCGCCGGGTCGCGCCCTTCGACCGCTCTATAGGCTTTGCCGCCATGAAGGTCTTCGTTACCGGGGGGACGGGCTTCATCGGCGGCACGGTCGTCCGGCAGTTGCGCGACCGCGGCGACGAGGTCGTCTGCCTGGTCCGCAGCCCCGAGAAGGGCAAGCCGCTGGCCGACCTCGGCGCCTCGCTGGTCGCCGGAGACCTCGGTAACACCGAGGCGCTGCGCCAGGGCATGGGGGGCTGCGACGGCGTCATCCACGCGGCGGCGATGTATGAGGTCGGCATCCCCAAGTCCCAGCACGCGGCGATGTATGAGGCGAACGTGCGCGGGACCGAGAACGTGATGCGCGCAGCGCTGGAGGCGAAGGTCCCCAAGGTCGTCTACGTCTCGACCTGCGGCATCTTCGGCAACACTCACGGCAAGGTGGTCGACGAGACCTACGAGCACCCCGGGGACAGCTACACCTCCTACTACGAGGAGACCAAGCTGGAGGCGCACAGGGTCGTCAAGCGGATGATGGCCGAGGAGGGCCTGCCCGGGGTGATCGTCCAGCCCGGCGGCGTCTACGGCCCGGGAGACACCTCCCAGGTCGCCGACCTGCTCGAGCAGTTCTTCGCCGGGAAACTGCCGCTCATCCCCTTCCCCGAGCTGGGCGTCTGCATGACCCACGTCGAGGACATCGCCGCCGGCATCCTGCTGGCACTGGACAAGGCTGCGACCGGCGAAACCTACGTGATCAGCGGCCCCGTCACGACGATGCGCGAGGCGATCGAGACCGTCGCGAATGCCTCCGGGCGCAAGGCGCCCAAACACGCGATGCCGACGGTCGTGCTGAAGGCGATGACCCCGATCGGGCCGCTGGTCGGCAAGCTGATGGGGCAGCCGCCCAACCTGCGCGAGCTGATCTCATCGGCCGACGGCGTCACCTTCTGGGCAACCCACGAGAAGGCGACCCGCGAGCTGGGCTACTCCCCGCGGGGGTTGAAGGAGGGTCTGCGGCAGACGCTGGAAGCCGACGACCGCTTCCCCTCCCCGACCGCCGCCTGAACGAATCGCCGTGCGCGTAATCGACGTCGAGCACCTCGGGCGCAAGCACGTGATCGGCTGCTGGGAGGTCGACGGGGCGCTGATCGACCCCGGCCCGGAGTCCTCGATGCCGACGCTGCTGGCGGCGCTCGGCGACGAGCAGCCGCGGGCGATCGTCCTCACCCACATCCACCTCGACCACGCGGCAGCGACCGGCGCGCTTGTGCGCCGCTGGCCCGACCTCGAGGTCTATGTCCACGAGCGTGGGGCGCCCCACCTGATCGACCCCTCGCGGCTGCTCGCCAGCGCCGAGCGCCTCTACGGCGACGCGATGGGAACGCTCTGGGGCGAGATCGTCCCGGTGCCGGAGGCAAACGTGACGGCCCTCGCCGGTGGCGAGACGGTGCTGGGAATGCGCGTGGCCTACACGCCGGGCCACGCCTCCCACCACGTCTGCTATTTCCACGAAGAGTCAGGGACGGCCTTCACCGGAGACGTCGCCGCGGTTCGGATTCTCCCCTCCAACCTCATCCTGCCGCCCACGCCTCCCCCCGACATTGACATCGAGGCCTGGGAGGACTCGATCGGAATTGTCGAAACATGGCAACCCGAGCGCCTCGCTCTCACCCACTTCGGCGCCGTCGATGACCCCCTCCCCCACCTGGCCCAGGTGCGAGAGCGACTACGGGAAGAAGCTGCCCTGGCCCGCGACTTACCCGAGTCCGACTATGAGCAACGCCACCGCGAGCGAGTGACAGCGAATGCCAACGCCGAGGTGGCGGAACAGTTGCTGCAAGCCCTCCCGCCCCAGTACCAGTGGCGAGGGCTTAATCGCTACTGGAACAAGCGCGAGGCGGCATAAGGGCGATCCCTCAAGCCAGGTGCTTTTTCATCCGCTCGACCGCTTCGGAGATGCGGTCGTCGGGGGTGGTGAGGGAGATGCGGAAGAAGCCCTCGCCGCTCGGCCCGTACATCGAGCCGGGCGAGACGATCACCGCAGCCTCCTCGAGGACGAGCTCGGCGAACGAGGTCGAGGTGTGACCGGCGGGAACCGGCGCCCAGACGTAAATCGTCCCCTTCGGCGCCGTCACCTCGACGCCGATCTCGCGCAGCGCGCCGACCACGAGGTCGCGGCGGCGGGCGTAGGTCTCGTTCATCCGCTCCAGCGGGCCGCGCGGACCACTCAGCGCCGCGGCACCGGCGACCTGGACGGCCTCGAAGAGGCCGGAGTCGACGTTGGTCTTCAGCCGCCAGTAGGTCTTAATCGCCTCGGCGTTGCCGAGGATCGCCGCGCAGCGCCAGCCGGTCATGTTGAAGCCCTTGGAGAGCGAGAAGACCTCGACCCCGACCTCCTTGGCGCCCGGCGTCGCCAGGAAGCTCGGCGCGACGTAGCCGTCGTAGGTCGTCTCTGAGTAGGCGTTGTCGTGGACGACGAGGATCTCGTGCTCGCGGGCGAAGGAGACAGCCAGCTCGAAGAGGCCGTCGGGGACGACCGCGCCGCTGGGGTTGTTCGGGTAGTTGAGGAACATCAGCCGCGCCTTGGCGGCTACCTCGGCCGGAACGGCGCTGAGGTCGGGTGCGAAGCCAAGCTCGGGGACCAGCGGCAGCAGCTCCGCGCTCGCCCCGGCGAGGATCGGCCCGCCGGTGTAGACCGGGTAGCCGGGGTCGGAGGCGAGCGCGACGTCGCCGGGGTCGAGGAAGGCGAAGCAGAGGTTGTAGATGCACTCCTTGGCCCCGATCGCCGGGATCACCTCGGTCTCGGGGTCGATCTCCACGCCGAAGCGCTCGCCATAGAAGTCCGCGAAGGCAGACCTGAACTCGGCCCGGCCGCGATTGCTGGGGTAGTTCTGGTTGGCCGGGTCGGCGACTGCCTCCTGCATCGCCGCGACGATGTGGGGATAGGTCGGCTCGTCGGGGTCGCCGATCCCGAGGCTGATCACGTCGATCCCCGCCTCCCGCTTCTCGGCGACCCGTCGCTCCAGCTCGGCGAACATGTACGGGGGCATCGCCTCCAGGCGCGAAGAGGGCGCGGTCAGCACTCGCTTGGTCTCGGTCTCGGCCATGGCTGAGAACCCTAAAGGTCGCCGAGGGCTGCCAGCAGCTCGGCCGAGAGCTCTCCGGAGCAGATCGGCTCGGCCCAGCCGCTCAGCTTCACGTCGAGGCTCTCCGATATCTCCACTTCGAGCTCGCCGCCGTCCAACTCAACCGTGATCGGGCTCGGCGCACCGCGCAGGAAGGCAGCCACCGCGGCGCCGCTGGCGCCGGTCCCGGAGGAGAGCGTCTCCCCCACTCCGCGCTCGAAGATCCGCGCTTGCACTCGGTTGCCGTCGACCCGGAAAAAGGAGACGTTGGTCCGGTTCGGAAAAAGCTCGTTGCTCTCCACATCGGGGCCGATCGCGCCGAGGTCGAGCTGCTTCAGCTCCTCGCCGACCTCGATCGCGCACTGGGGATTGCCGATCGAGACGTGCTGGAAGTCCCACTCGCGCCCCCCCGCGCGCAACGTCCCCCGGCCGTCGGCCGGGCCCGAGGGAAAGTCCTTGGATTCCGTGGCCGCCTGCCCCATCTCCACGGAGCAGGTCCGCTCGGAAGTGATAGTCGGCGTGATCGGGCCGGCGGCGGTGCGGATAGCGAAGGTGTCGGCGTCGGTCCAACCGTGCTTGCGCAGGTAGAGGATCGCCTCGCGCGCTCCGTTTCCGGAGAGCTCGGCTTCGGAGCCGTCGGGGTTGAAGATCCGCAGCTCGGCGACGAAATCCGGGTCGTCGCTGCGCGAGAGCAGCAGGACGCCGTCGGCTCCGATCCCGAAGTGCGGATCGCAGATCCGCTGCGCGCGAGCCGGGGTCAACTCCCACGGGAGCGCCTCCGCCTCGACGATCAGGTAGTCGTTGCCCAACGCCTGCCACTTCTCGAATCGCATCGCGTCGAACCCTATTCGGCGAGGGCGGCGACGATCTCGGCGGCGACGTCGGCGTCGGTGCGCCCCGTGCGGTCAATCCGCAGCAGGTTGGGGATCTTGCGCATCCAGCTCAGCTGGCGGCGGGCGTAGTTGCGCGAGCGGCGCCGCATCAGCTCCAGGTCCCCGCCCAGCAGCTCGTCGAAGCCGAGCGCCTTGCGCGCCGTGCGCGAGGGCCCGACCGCCTCGGCGCGTCGCACCTCCTCCTCCGCCCCGGCCGCGACGATCGCCTCGGTCCGAGCGTCGATCCGCTCGTAGAGGAGGTCGCGCTCCATGTCGAGGCCGACGACGAGCGTCGGGTGCCGCGTCTCAGGAGACCACAGCTCCGAGTCCTCGTCCCCCGGGGGCGCCTTGACCAGCGACAGCTCCGCCAACGCCGCGCGCAGATACAACCCGGTCCCCCCCACCACGATCGGCCGACGACCGGCTTCCAAGGCGGCGTCCACCTCAGCGTGGGCAAGGCGCATGTAGTCGCCGACGGAAAAGGGCTGGGTAACCGGCACGAACCCGACCAATCGATGCTCCAACCGCTCCCGCTCCTCGGGGGTGGCGGCCCCGGTGAGCACTTCGAGGCCCTCGTACACCTGCAACGCATCGCAGGAAATCGCCACGGCCCCTTCCCGCAACAGCTCAGCAACGGAAATGGCGACCCCGGTCTTCCCAACCCCGGTTGGCCCGAATATCGCGAGCACCTTCACCGCTTGCAGAGGGGTGGGGGTGCTGCCCCGAACGGCTTGTACTTTTTCGGCAAGCCAACCTCGGACGACTGCAAGCGATTCACCGAAAAAGTTGAGAGAGGGGTTGCACCCCCACCCCTCCCAACGTCATCGAGGTAGCCGAGGTTATCTCGACGTCAACGAGGTCCCCAGGATCGGCAACGCCATCGAAGTTGACCGCCTTGTTGTGGCGCGTCCGTCCGCGCAGGCGGGTCGGGTCGGTGCGACTGGGCCCCTCGACCAGGACCTCCATCTCCCGCCCGACGAACCGCTGGGACCGCTCCGTCGCCCGTCGCTGGACCGCCTCGACCAGGCGCTCCATCCGCTCCCGCTTGACCGGGTGCGTTACCTGCCCGTCCATCGTCGCCGCCTCGGTCTCGCGCCGCGGCGAGAAGACGAAGGTGAAGGCGCCGTCGTAGCCGACCTCCTCGACGACCTCCATCGTCTGTTCGAAGTCGGCCTCGGTCTCGCCCGGAAAGCCGACGATGATGTCGGTGGTGATCGCGCAGTCGGGGACGTGCTCGCGGATCATCGCGACGCGGTCCATGTAGCGCTGCCGGTCGTAGGTGCGACGCATCCGCTTCAGCACGGCGCTTGAGCCCGACTGAAGGGGTAGGTGGATGTGCTCGCAGAGTGCCGGCAGCTCCGCGTGGGCGCGGATCACGTCCTCCTTCATGTCCTTGGGGTGCGGGCTGGTGTAGCGGATCCGGTCGATCCCCTCGACCGCGTCGACCCGCGCCAGCAGCTCGGCAAAGCCGATCCGCGCCTCCTTCGGCAACTCCCGCCCGTAGCTGTTGACGTTCTGGCCGAGCAGGGTCACCTCGCGGACCCCGTCGGCCGCCAGCGCCTCCGCCTCGGCGATCAGCTCGTCGGGGTCGCGGCTGACCTCGCGGCCCCGCGTCGAGGGCACGATGCAGTAGGAGCAGACGCAGTTGCAACCCTGGGAGATCTGCAGCCAGCCCTGGAACTCACGCTCGCGACGGGTCGGCAGGTGGCCTGAGAAATCCTCGAACTCGAAATAGCCCTGGGCGGTAAGCGAGTCGGAGTTGAGGAACTCCGCCAGCTTGTGGATCTGCCCGGGACCGAAGGCGACGTCGACGAACGGGAAGCGTTCGAAGACCTCCTCCTTGACCGACTGCGCCCAGCAGCCCCCGACCCCGACCACCCGCTCCGGGTCCTCCGACTTGAGTCGCTTCGCCTCGCCGAGATGGGCGATGAAGCGGCTGTCGGCCGACTCGCGGATCGAGCAGGTGTTGAAGAGGATCAGGTCGGCGTCGGCCCGGCTCGGCGCCTCCTCGTACCCGAGCGACTCGAGCATCCCCTGCATCCGCTCGGAGTCATGCACGTTCATCTGGCAGCCGAACGTGGTGACGTGGTAGCTGCGCATCGACCCAGCCTAGCGAGGCGCCGCGAGTCCTTCGACCGAGGAGCGCCCTACTGGGACTGCTCGGTCTGGATCTTCTGGTTCTCCTTGTTGAACTCGGCGGCCTTCGCCTTGTCCTCGTCCTTGGCATGGAGAACGGCGAAGGTCGTCGAGGCGCCGATCAGGATCGCGAACCAGAGGATCACCACCGGGAAAGCCCGCCCCGGGAACTTCGCGGAGCGCAGCCCGATCAAGCTGACCAGCACGGCCGAGACGGCCAGGGCGATCCCGCAGATGTAGAACAGGTCGGCGTTGCTCATGCGGGCGCGATCTTATTTATTGACCGCTGTCGGCGCTACGCGGCCTGCTTGACCTCAGCCTCGGCCTCCGGAGCCGTCTCGACCGCCGGCTCGCCACTACCGTCGATCCCCAGTTTCGTCCGCACCTTCGACTCGATCTCGGCGGCGATCTCGGGGTTCTCGGTCAGGAACTGTTTGGCGTTGTTGCGGCCCTGGCCCAGTCGCGTCTCCCCGTAGGAGAAGAAGGACCCCGACTTCTGGACCAGCTCGTGCTCTATGCCGAAGTCGAGCAGGCCGCCCTCGCGCGAGATGCCGACGCCGTACTCGATGTCGAACTCGGCCTGGCGGAACGGCGAGGCGACCTTGTTCTTGACCACCTTGACCCGGACTCGGTTGCCGACCGCCTCGGTCCCCTCCTTGAGGGTCTCGATACGGCGAATGTCGAGTCGCTGCGAGGCGTAGAATTTCAGCGCTCGCCCGCCCGGCTGCGTCTCCGGGGAGCCGAACTGGACGCCGATCTTCTCGCGGATCTGGTTGGTGAAGACGCAAACCGTGTTGGTGCGATTGAGGTTGCCGGCCAGTTTGCGCAGCGCCTGCGACATCAGCCGCGCCTGCAGCCCCACCGTCTGGTCACCGATCTGGCCGTCCAGCTCGGCTTTCGGCGTCAGCGCGGCGACCGAATCGATCGCGACCACGTCAATCGCGCCGGAGGCGATCAGCCGATCGGCGATCTGCAGAGCCTGCTCGCCGTAGTCGGGCTGGGAAACCAGCAGCTCGTCGGTGTCGACCCCGATCGCCCGGGCGTAGACCGGGTCGAGGGCGTGCTCGGTGTCGATGAAGGCGCAGACTCCGCCGCGGGCCTGGGCCTCGGCGATGATGTGGTTGACGAGTGTCGTCTTACCCGAGGACTCCGGACCGAAGATCTCGACGATCCGCCCGCGCGGGACGCCGCCGATGCCGAGCGCCAAATCCAGCGCCAACGCCCCGGTCGGGATCGCCGCCACCTTGACCGTGGCGTCGGCGCCGAGGCGCATCAGCGCGCCCGCCCCGAAGTCGCGCTCGATCTGGGTCACGGCGGCCTCGAGAGCCGCGTCTTTCGCCTTGGCCTCTTTCGCCGAAGCGTCTTTCAAAGCCACTTTCTTTTCAGCCATCTCTTCCACCTCACTGCCGCCCGTCTTCGGACAGCTCGACTTGCGCCAGCGGGGTGTACTGCGCACCCTGCGGCTGGAGTTTCGAACGGTAGAGCGTGGTCCGGCGGCAAACCGCCGGCTGCAGCAGCTCTTGCGAAAGTTCGCCCGGAGGCCGTGAAACAAGCGCCGGGCGTCGCGAGCCACGCTCCTCGCGCTGCACCCGGGCCACGGTCAGATGCGGCCAGAACGGCCGCTTCTCCGGCTTATAGAGGCGCGCGGCGATCAGCTTCTCCCGCAGCTCCGCCTCAAGCTTGACGATCCCCGCGGACTCGACCGGAAGCGCGAAGAGACGCGGCCGCCCGCGCTCGGGACGAGGCGCCGGGTCGCACAGCTCGATCGTGGGCGCCGACGCTTCGACTCCCGTGACGATCGCCGCCACCTCTTCGATCGCGCGCTCCGGCAGGTATCCGAGGAAGGCGAGCGTGACGTGCAGGGACTCGGCCGCGACCGGGCGCAGCGTCGGGTCGGCGAGCGCCTCCCGCCCCCAGGCGACGATCCCCTCCCGCATCCGCTCCGGCAGGTCGAGAGCGACGAACAGCCTGGCGCGCGGGCTCTTGAGTCTCTGCTTCGGCATCCCCGACCACGCTACGGCGGGATTGCGCGCGACACAACGCCCAAACGCGCCGAAACCGTGACTTCTCTGGCGCTAAAGAGGCGCTTCGGCGCCGCTGAGCAGGATCCGCAGCAGGTGCATCCCGACCAGCGCCGAGCGCTCGCGGATGTCGTCGCGGCCACCCGGGATCACCGGCTCGCGGGCGAGGCTCGTGCCGTCGGCGAGGCGGGCGTTGAAGCAGACGTAGCCGACCGGCTTCTCCTCGCTGCCTCCACCAGGCCCGGCGATCCCGGTGATCGAAACCGCGACGTCGGCCCCGAACCGCTCCAGCGCGCCGATCGCCATCGCCTCGGCGACCTGTGGCGAGACCGCCCCGTGCGCCTCGATCAGCCCCGGGTCGATCCCCAGTAGCTCAACCTTCGCCTCGTTGGAGTAGGCGACGACGCTGCCCGCCATGTAGGCCGAGGCCCCCGGCAGGTTGGTGATCCGCGCCGCCAGCAGGCCGCCGCTACAAGACTCGGCGAGCCCGAGCCGGTGTCCCGCGAGCAGACGGGCGACCTGGGAGTCGATCGTCTCGCCGTCGTGGCTGAACAGGTGGCGCTCGTGGCGCTCCGCCAGGCCCGCCCGCACCGCCTCCGCCGTCGCCGTCGCCTCATCGCGGTAGCGGACGTCGATCTCGATCTCACCGCGTCGCAGGCAGGTGGTGATCTCCACCGCTGGAAGCTCAACTCCGCCCTCCTCGATCTCGCGCAGGCTCTTGGCGATCTCGGACTCGGGGACGCCGAACATGCGCAGCGTGTAGCCGCGCAGCGGGGTCGCCCGCTCGAGCAGCTCCCGCACCGGAGCGGTTTCCAGCGCCGCGGGCCACATCGGTTGCAGCTCACGCGGCGGGCCGGGCAGGACGACGACCGCGCGGCCGTCGACGGGGACGACCAGGCCGGGCGCCGTGCCGACCGGGTCCAGCGCGATCGCTCCTTCAGGAATCATCGCCTGCTTGCGGTTGGCCTCCATGACCGCCTCCTCATCGAAGCTGAAGCGCCGCGCGAAGCCGCGCAGGATCGCTGCGATCTTCTCCTCGACCTCCTCGTCGAGCACCAGCTCGCGGCCCGCGAAGCGGGCGACAATCTCCGCGGTGAGGTCGTCGGCGGTCGGCCCCAACCCCCCGGAGGTGACGATCAGGTCCATCCCCTCGGCCGCCATGAAGCGCAGCGCCGCCTCGAGGTCGGCGGGACGGTCGCCGACGACGAGGATGTGGGCGACGTCGACCCCAAGCTCGGCGAACCGCTCCGATATCCACGGCCCGTTGCGGTCGACGATCCGCCCGGTCAGGACCTCAGTCCCGGTTACGACTATCCCGGCCCTGACCTCGCTCACGCGGCGAAGTCTAGGCCGCCACCGTTCCGCTGTTCCTTTTCCCCTCTATGCCCGGCAAAAGAACAGCGGAACGTCAGTCGAGGTCCGCGTCGACGCCGACCGGCTCGCTCTTCGCGGGCGGTGTCTCCGGGCCGATGACCCGGGCCAGATCGGCCTCGGTGATCAGGACCTGGCGCGGTTTGGAGCCCTCGTAGCCGGAGATCACCCCGCGCCGCTCCAGCATGTCGATCAGGCGGCCGGCCCGTGTGTAGCCGACCCGCAGGCGCCGCTGGATCATCGAGACCGAGGCGGTGTCCGTCTGGACCACGAGCCGAATCGCCTCATCCAGGAGGTCGTCGCTGTCAGGGTCGAAGTCTCCCTCTCCCCCCTCGTCGAGAGCCTCTTCCTGGGCTTCGAGCAGCTCGGCCTCGAACTCCGGCTCGCCCTGCTTGGCCCAGTGCGTGGTGATGCGGGCGATCTCCTCCTCGGTGATGAAGGCGCCCTGCACGCGCTGCAGCTTCGAGGTTCCCGCTCCCCGGAAGAGCATGTCGCCCTGGCCAAGCAGCGCCTCGGCGCCGCCCTGGTCGAGGATCACGCGGGAGTCTGTCTGGGAGGAAACGGCGAAGGCGATCCGGGCCGGGATGTTGACCTTGATCGTGCCGGTGATGATGTCGGTGGACGGCCGCTGCGTCGCCAGCACCAGGTGGATGCCGGTGGCGCGCGACTTCTGCGCGAGGCGGATGATCGAGTCCTCGACTTCGGCGGGAGCGACCATCATCAGGTCGGCCAACTCGTCGATTACGCAGAGGATGTGTGGCAGCGGAGCCTCGCCGGCCTTGGCGCGGGCGCGGTTCAGCTCCCCCAGGTTGCGGCAGCGCGCCTCCCCCATGATCCCGTAGCGGCTCTCCATCTCGCCGATCAGGTTGTTGAGGACGTTGGCGGCGAGGCGCGGCGAGGTCACCACCGGCGTCAGCAGGTGCGGGACGTGCTCGTAGTGGTTCAGCTCGACCTGCTTGGGATCGACCAGGACGAGGCGGACGTCGTTCGGCGAGGCCTGCATCAGGATCGAGGAGAGGATCGCGTTGACGCAGCCGGACTTGCCCGAGCCGGTGGTGCCGGCGACGAAGACGTGGGGCATCTTCGCCAGGTCGGTCCAGACCGGGTTGCCGTCGATCCCCTTGCCGAGCCAGGCGACCAGTGGGGAGGTCTTCTCCGGGCGGCCCTGGTAGATGTCGCCGAGCCGCACGATGCGGCGACGCGTGTTCGGAACCTCGACCCCGACCGCCTGCTTGCCGGGGATCGGAGCGAGGATGCGGATGTCGGTCGAGGCGAGCGCGTAGGCAAGGTCGTTGGCCAGCTCGGTGACTTTCTTGACCTTCGTGCCGGGTGCGAGGCGAAGCTCGAAGCGGGAGACGTGGGGACCGCTGACGATGCCGACGATCTTCGCCTCGACCCCGAAGTGCCCGAGCGTCTCAACCAGCTTGCGCCCGATCACCTCGTGGTCGCGGGGGTCGGGGGCCTTGTCGGCGCCACGGCCCTTCTCGAGGACTTTGCCTGGAGGCGGCCGGTAGTCGATCTCCTCGGAAGTGGTGACGCCGCGCTTCTGCCCCATCGGCGTTAGCGCCGGGCCCTCATCCGGCCCCGAGAGAGTCAGATCGTGATCGGGGCCGGATGAGGGCGAATCAATTCCGCCCATGTCCTCGCCTTCGGCTGCGGGCATATGCGGTCTGTCTTCGCCTTGCTCAGCCTCGTATAGCTCGGCGTCGAAATCGTCCTCGACCAAAGCGACGGTCGGCTCGAACTCGTCGGTCTCGGGATAGGTGCTCATCACGTCGGTCGGGCCGGCCTGGGTCTCGAAGGCACGAGTCTTCTCCTCGCGCCGAGCGTCGCGACTCTGGGCGACGGTCTGGGCCATCCCGCGCCCGCCCTTGAAAGCGCCGCGCAGGCCCCGGCCGAAGCCACGGGAGATCGAGGAGATCGAGGCGCCGGTGACCAGCACTCCGCCAACAACCAGCATCAGGACGGTCGCGATCCTCGCCCCGACTGCGCCGAACAGGTAGGTGAGCCCGGTCCGCAGTCCATAGCCGACCTTGCCCCCGTCCCAGCCGAAGAAGAGGACGAAGGTGAGATAGACGCCGGCGGCGATCAGGAACAGCCCGATCAAATCGAGGTGGCGCTGCTGGATCCCGGCGGGCAGATGAGGCCTCGGCACCCGTGCTTTGGCTTTAGCTTTGGACCGGCGCGCGGGCTTCCCGCGCTTCTTACGCACGAACATAGGCATCGGTTCGACGCCCGACGCTCCTCCCCTGCGCCTAAATTCGCGCTAAAACCGGCTGGGCCGGAGAGGACATCGGGCTACTATCGGCAAATGGCCGCGGAAGGCGATTTCGGGGGTGGGCGTGTTCTGGTCGTCGAGGACGACGCGGACATCGCCGACGTCCTGCGCCGCTCGCTGCGCAACGAGGGCTACGAGGTGCGAACCTCAACCGACGGGATCGACGCCCTGGACGTCGCTGCCGGCTTCATCCCCGACCTCGTCGTCCTCGACCTGGGACTACCGCGCCTCGACGGCGTCGAGGTCTGTAAGCAGCTGCGCGCCGACGGCGACGTACCAATCCTGATGCTGACCGCGCGCGCCGAGACCGAGGATCGGGTCAGCGGGCTCGACAGCGGCGCCGACGACTACCTGGTCAAGCCGTTCGAGCGCCAGGAGCTGCTGGCCCGGATCCGCGCCCTGCTGCGTCGCCGTCCGCCGCGCGGCGCGGCGTCCCTGAGCGTCGCCGACCTCAATCTCAACCCGGACACGCGCGAGGTCACACGGGGCGACCGTGAGATCGAGCTGACCAATCGTGAGTTCGAGCTGCTCGAGTACCTGATGCGCAACCAGCGCTTGGTGGTCTCGCGCGAGCGCCTGCTCGACGAGGTCTGGGGCTATGACCCGATGGCCGCGACCAACACGATCGACGTCTTCATCTCCAACCTGCGTCGCAAGCTGGAGGCGGGAGGCGAGTCCCGGCTCCTGCACACCAAGCGCGGCGCCGGCTACGTGCTGAAGGGATAGGCGTGGCGGCGATCCGCAACCACGCCGCGCGGCGCCCGAGCCTGCTCCGGCCGGGCAGTTGGCCGGTGCGCTGGCGCCTCGCCGCCGCCTCGGCCGCGCTCACCCTGGTCATCCTGCTCGTCTTCGGCGCCGTGATCGGCAACCTGGCGGCACAGCGGATACGCAGCGACTTCAATAGCGAGCTGAAGAGCGCAGCCACCACGCTGGCCAGTCGCGAGGCTGTCGTCGAGACCGACCAGGGACCCCTCGTCACCGGCCTGAGGCTGGACGACTTTGCCCAGCCGAACGGCGCGTCAGCTCGGGTGATCGATCCGGCTGGAACGGTAATAGATCAAAACCACGGAGCCGCTGATCTGGGTCCCGCGATTCCCGGCCTTCACGATGTCGGCTCAATGCGGGTGCTTACCGTAAGGATCTTCAGCGGCGCCTCCGGGCAGCTCGCCGGATACGTCCAGTACGGCCGCAGCACCGAGCACGCCGAGTCGACAATCGACCGCCTCTGGCTGTTCATCGCCGCCGGCGTCCTGGGTGGCGCCCTCCTCGCCACCCTGGCCGGGCTGGCGATCGCCAGCCGCGCGATGCGGCCGGTCTCCTTGCTGACCACCGCCGCGCGGGAGATCGCCGAGACCCGCGACCCCTCGCGCAGGATGCCCCAGCCCGCGGCCGACGACGAGGTCGGAGAGCTGGCCCACACCCTCGAGCAGATGCTCCGCTCCCTCGACTCGGCGCGGGCCGAGCGCGAGGGAGCGATGCAGAAGCAGCGCGAGTTCGTCGCCGACGCCTCGCACGAGCTGCGCACCCCGCTGACCAGCGTTCTCGCCAACCTCGAGCTGCTTCAGGCCTCGCTGCTCGGGCCCAAGCATGGCGACGACCGCGAGATGGTCGACTCGGCGCTGCGCTCCTCACGGCGGATGAGCCGCCTGGTCGCCGACCTGCTGCTGCTGGCCCGTGCCGACGCGGGACGGGTCGGGGAGCGACGCCGCTGCGACCTCGCCGAGATCGCCGGCGCCGCCGCCGCCGAGCTCGCTCCCCTGATGGGAGAGCGCGAGCTGAGCGTAGACAACGCGCGCCCGATCTTCGTCGAGGGCAACGCCGACGAGCTGCACCGGCTGGTCGTCAACCTGCTCGACAACGCCGCCCACCACACGCCGGCGGGAGCGCACGTCGAGCTGAAGCTTCGCGTTGAAGGCGACGACGCCCTGGTCGAGGTCTCCGACGACGGCCCGGGAATCCCCCCCGAGATGCGCACGCAGGTCTTCGACCGCTTCGTCCGCGGCAGCGGCCCAGCCGACGTCGCGGCCGGGCCGGGGACAGGGCTCGGGCTGGCGATAGTCAAGGCGGTGGCGACCTCGCACGGCGGCGCGGTCGAGGCGAGCGAGTCCCTCTGGGGGGGCGCTCTCTTCCGGGCGCGCATCCCCCTCAGCCCTACTGAGCGAGGACTTACGCCGGCTTTAGACCGGCTTTAGGGCCCCGGCCTAGGTTCTCCGGCGGACGAGACACACGGGTCCGTCGGGGTCTCCCCCAACACCGCCCCGGCGGACCCACCTTTGTAACCGCCGGGCCCTCCCCTCCCTTGGGCCCGGCGGTTTTTTGTTCAGAGCCCTCAGACCTCGACGACGACCGGGAGGATCATCGGCCGGCGGCGCAGTTTCTCGTAGACAAGCTTGCCGACGGCGTCGTGGAGGTCTTCCTGGATCAGGTGCAGCTCGCGGGTGCCGGCCTCGGCGGCGTCTTCGAGAGAGTCCTCGATCACGTCCTTCAGCTCCTCGACCAGGCCGTCGGCCTCTTCGAGGAAGGCGACGCCGCGGAAGATCACCTCGGGGTCGGCGACGACGCTGCCGTCGTCGCCGGCGATCGTCGCGACGACGATGAAGATGCCGTCTGCGGAGATCGTGCGGCGGTCGCGCAACGCCGCGTCGTCGGGCTCGCCGATGTTGACCCCGTCGACGAACATCACCCCGTTTTTGATGTCCTCGCCAAAGCGGGCGCCGTCGGAGTCGATCTCCAGCGCCAGTCCGTTGCGCCCCTGGAAGACGCGCTCGGGATCGACGCCGACCGAGTACGCCAGCTCGGCGTGCAGGCGCAGCCGCTTGTAGTCGCCGTGCACCGGGAAGACGAACTTGGGCTTGGTCAGGTTGAGCATCAGCTTGATCTCCTCCTGCCAGCCGTGGCCGGAGGCGTGGATCGGCGCGTCCTTTGCGGTCACCACCGAGGCGCCGATCTCATAGATCCGGTCGATCGTCTCGTTGACGGCGCGCTCGTTGCCCGGCACCGGCGTCGCCGAGAAGACGACCGTGTCGCCGGAATGCAGCTCGACGTCACGGTGATCGTTGTTGGCCATCCGGCGCAGCGCCGAGAGCGGCTCGCCCTGGCTGCCGGTGGAGATCACGATCACCTTCTCGTCCGGGAAGTCCTCGATCTCGCGCGGCTGGATGAAGAGGCCGGACGGCGCATTGGCGATGCCG
Organism: uncultured Solirubrobacterales bacterium; assembly: GCA_963702055.1. Classification (GTDB taxonomy): domain Bacteria; phylum Actinomycetota; class Thermoleophilia; order Solirubrobacterales; family 70-9; genus CAWINX01. Next base: position 647,758 of record OY969702.1, read on the forward strand.
AGGTTGGAGGCGATGTTGAAGTTCTTGCGCATCGAGCGGCCGACCAGCGCCACCTTGCGGTCGAGCTTGACCGCGGCGTCGATCACCTGCTGCACCCGGTGGATGTTGGAGGCGAAGGAGGTGACGACGATGCGTCCCTTGCAGCCTGAGAAGGTCTCCAGGAGGGCGGGGCCGACGCTCGACTCCGAGGGGGCGACCCCGGGCCGGTCGGCGTTGGTCGAGTCGCCACAGAGCAGCAGCAGGCCGTCGCGGCCGACCTCGGCGAGGCGCGAGATGTCGGCCGGGCGGCCGTCGACGGGGGTCTGGTCGAACTTGTAGTCCCCGGTCATCAGCACCGATCCGAGCTCGGTGGTCAGCAGCACGGCGCGCATGTCGGGGATCGAGTGTGAGAGGTGAATCAGCTCCAGCTCGAACGGGCCCGCGCTCACCTTCTTGCCCGCCGGCAGCTCCTCCAGCGGCGCGTCGCCGAGCTTGTGCTCGTCGAGCTTGGAGCGCACCATCCCGACCGTCAGCAGGCCGCCGTAGATCACCGGCGGCATGCCGATCTCACGCAGCACGTAGGGCAGCGCCCCGACGTGGTCCTCGTGCCCGTGGGTGAGGACGATCGCCTCGATGTCGTCGGCGCGGTCGCGCAGGTAGGAGAAGTCGGGCAGGACGAGGTCTACGCCCAGCATTTCGGGCGTCGGGAACATCAGCCCGGTGTCGACGACGACGATCTTGCCGCCGTACTCGATCACCGTCATGTTCTTGCCGATCTCCCCCAGCCCGCCGAGCGGGAGGACACGAAGCTTCTTTTCAGCCACGTTTCCCTAGCCCGCCGTCACTGTCAGGCCGACGGCCTCGAGCGCATCCCTGACGACCGCTCTTTGCGCGTCGTCGAGCTCGACCATCGGCAACCTCAGGGCGCCGCAGGGGATCGCCCCGGTCATCTCCAGGGCCGCCTTGACCGGCATCGGGTTTGTGGTGACGCCGAGGGCGTCGTAGAGCGGCCGCAGGCTCGCGTCGATCCGCCGCGCCCGCTCGAGGTCGCCCGCCTCGACCGCATCCCATATCTCACGCATCTGCGGTCCGACCAGCTGAGAAGCGACCTGGATGCCCCCGGCGAGGCCCATCTCCAGAGTCGCGAGGAAGATGTCGTCGTTGCCGGCGAGAACGTCGAGGCCCTCGATCGGCGCCAGCTCGTCGTTGTTTGCCTGCTTGACGGCGACGACGCCGTCGATCCGCGCCAACTCGGCCAGGTCCTCGGGCGGGACGTTGACGATCACCCGGGAGGGGATGTTGTAGGCGATCAGCGGCAGGCCGGGGACCGCAGCGGCGACCGCTTCGAAGTGAGCGCGAATGCCGGCCTTGTTCGGCTTGTTGTAGTAGGGCGTGACAATGAGCGCGGCCTCGGCGCCGGCCTCGGCGGCCGCCCTGGTCAGCTCGATCGAGTGGCGGGTGTCGTTGGTGCCGGTGCCGCAGACGACCAACGCTTCGCTGCCGATCTCGTCGACGACCGCTCGCAGCAGGGAGATGTGCTCTTCGTCGTTGAGGGTCGCCGCCTCTCCGGTGGAGCCGGCGACGACGATTCCGTGAGAGCCCTTTTCGATCACGTCCCGGGCGAGACGCCGAGCTGCGGCTTCGTCGACCGCCCCCGACTCGTCGAAGGGCGTCGCCATTGCCGTCAAAAGTCCGCGGATCTCGGTCATCGGGGCAGCGTACCCATCTAAAGGAGCTTTTCCAGGCCAACCGTGAAGCGGTCGGGCAGGTCGCCGACCTTGCGCACGGCGAGCAGGACGCCGGGCATGAAGGAGCGGCGGTCGATCGAGTCATGGCGCAGGGTCAGCGTCTGTCCCTCGCCGCCGAAGATCACCTCCTGGTGGGCCACCAAGCCGGGCAATCGCACCGAGTGGATCGGCTCGTGGACGTTGCCGCCGGCCGCTTCGATCAGCTCCGCGGTGCGCTTCGCGGTCCCCGACGGCGCGTCGAGCTTGCGATCGTGGTGCAGCTCGACGATCTCGCACTCGGGCATGTGGCGGGCGGCGAGCTGCGCCGCCTCCATCAGCAGGACCGCGCCGATCGCGAAGTTGGGCGCGACGAAACAGTTCGCCTCGGCGGCCTCGGCGGCCTCTCGGGCCGCCTCAAGATCGAAGCCCGTGGTCCCGACCACCACGTGGACGCCCGCCGCGAGGCAGGCGCGGACATTCTCGAGCGCCGTGTCCGGGGTGGTGAAGTCAACGACGACGTCGGCATCGCCGAGCACGTCGGCGAGCTCCACTCCCAGGGAAGGATCCGCCTTCGCGACCAGCTCCATGCCCTCGGCGCCCTCGACCGCCTCGCAGACGGCCTCCCCCATCTTCCCGGCCGCTCCTGATACCGCTACGTTCGTCATATGGCCGCCACCCCCGGACGCGGGAGCGAATGCCTATCCATATCTGATTCTTTAGGCATTCGCGGAAGCAGAGGAGGTGGCGGAATATAGGTTTTCGCTGACCGGCTCCAGGGCGCTTCGGAAGCGGTTCTCGTCACGGCCCACGCAGGCGGCCGAGAGCCGTTCCGCTCCGTACAGCTCGCCGGCCAGCTCGGTCAGCTCCTCGACGCTCACCGCATCCACCTTGGCGAGCATCTCGTCCAGGGTGTCGATCGGCAACCCGAAGAGGGTGGCGCGGGAGTTGCGGGTCATCCGCGCCGCGGTCGACTCCGAGGTGAGGACGAGGCGCCCCTTGACGCTCTCCTTGGCCCGACTCAGCTCCTCGCCGGAGACCGGCTCGGTGCGCAGGCGGGCGAGCTCGGCGCCGATGATCGAGCAGGCCTCCTCGACGTTGTCCTCGCGGGTGCCGACGTAGGTCGCGACCAGGCCCGAGTCCGTGTACTGCTCGTTGTATGAGCCGACCGAGTAGGCGAGGCCGCGCTTTTCGCGCACTTCGCGGAAGAGGCGCGAGGAACTCGAGCCGCCGAAGATCGAGTCGAGGACTGCGAGCGCGTAGCGCCGATCGTCATCGCGCACAATGCCCGGCGCTCCAAAGCAGATGTGGTACTGCTCGGTGTCCTTTTGGAAGAAGCGCAAGCGCGGCGAGCCGTCGGTCTCGGCGGCCGGGTCGGCGCCGTCCGGCGCGGCATGCGGCGAGACCAGACGCTCCGCCAGCTCGACGATCCGGTCGTGCTCGAGGTGCCCGGCGACGCCGACGACGATGTTGGAAGCGGTATAGCGAGCCTGGTGGTAGGCGTCGATTTCCGGCACAGGAATCGAGGAGATCACCTCCGCGGCGCCGAGCACCCGCCGACCCAGCGGATGCGCGCCGAAGATCGCGTCGGCAAGGAAGTCGTGGACCCGGTCCTGCGGCTCGTCCTCATACATCGCGATCTCCTCCAGGACGACGTCGCGCTCCGAGTCGACCTCCGGGTAGGTCGGGGCGAGCAGCATCTCCGCCAAGAGGTCGAAGACCTCCTCGGTGTGCTCGTCGAGGAAGCGGGCGTGCAGGTGGGTCGTCTCCTTGCCGGTCGCGGCGTTGACCGAGGCGCCCAGCCCGTCGAAGCGCTCGGAAATCTCGATCGCCGAGAAGCGGGCGGTTCCCTTGAACAGCAGGTGCTCGAGGAAATGCGAGACACCCGCCTGTGCCGGGGTCTCGTTACGGGAGCCGGTGCGCACCCAGAGCCCGAGCGCCACGGATCTCACCGAGGGAACCTCCTCGGTGACGACCCGGACGCCCGAGCCCAGCGTGGTTAGCTTGGGCGCGCTCAACTTCTGGTTAGCCGCGACGCTCGCGACTGCCGCCTTCGCGCCGGGGGCGACGGCCTTCGCGGCCGCCGCGGTCCCCGCCGTTGCGGCGCGGGCCGCCGTCGCCGGAGCCGATCGCCGCCAGCTCCTCTGGCGATTTCCCCGCGACCGAAGGGTCGTCGGAGAGACGCAGGCCGATGCGGCCGCGCTCGCGGTCGACCTCGACCACCGTGACGTCGATCTCCTCGCCGGCTGTCAGCACGTCGTCGACCGAGTCGACCCGCTCACCCGGCTTCACGTTGGAGATGTGCAGCAGGCCGTCGGTGCCCTTGACCAGCTCCACGAAGGCGCCGAAGGTGGTCGTCTTGACGACCTTGGCGCCGGTGTAGGTGTCGCCGACCTCGGCCTCCTTGGTCATCGACTGGATGCGCGCGACGCAGGCGTCGACCAGATCACCCGTGGGGGCGTAGATCCGGATCGTGCCGTCGTCCTCGACGTCGATGTCGGCCTCGAACTCCTCGCAGAGTCCACGGATAGTCTCGCCGCCTTTGCCGATCACGGCGCCGATCTTCTCCTGGTCGATCTTGATCGCCTCGATCCGCGGCGCGTGCTGGGAGAGCTGCTCGCGCGGGCCGTCGATGGCCTCGGCCATCTTGCCGAGGATGAACTGGCGACCCTTTAGGGCCTGTTCGAGAGCGTCGGTGAGGATCTCGAAGGTGACGCCGGTGATCTTGATGTCCATCTGCAGGGCGGTGATGCCCTCGGACGTTCCGGCGACCTTGAAGTCCATGTCGCCGAGGTGGTCCTCGACGCCGGCGATGTCGGTGAGGACGATGTAGTCGTCGCCCTCCTTGATCAGGCCCATCGCCACGCCGGCAACCGGCGCGGAGACGGGCACCCCGGCGGCCTGCAGGGCCATCGAGGAGGCGCAGACCGAGCCCATCGACGAGGAGCCGTTCGACTCCAGCGTCTCGGAGACGACCCTGACCACGTAGGGGAAGTCCTCCTCGTTCGGGATCGTCGCCACGAGGGCGCGCTCGGCGAGCGCGCCGTGACCGATGTCGCGGCGCTTCGGACCGCGCATGAAGCCGGCCTCCCCGACCGAGAAGGGCGGGAAGTTGTAGTGGTGCCAGAACTTCTTCGAGGTCTCCAGCCCCAGGGTGTCGATCCGCATGTCCATGCGGGTCGTGCCGAGGGCGACGTTGGAGAGGATCTGCGTCTCACCGCGAGTGAAGAGCGCTGAGCCGTGCACGCGCGGGGAGATGTCGACCTCGCACTCGATCGGGCGGATCTCGTCCTGGGCGCGGCCGTCGGGGCGCTTCTTGTCGACAGCGATCGCCTTGCGGATGGTGTCCTTTTCGATCGAGCCGAAAGCGGCCTTGACCTCGGCCACGCGCTTCTCGTCGGTCTCGCCGTCTTCGGAGTCGGGCGCGTACTTGGCGACCACCTCGCCCTTGACGTTGTCGATCGCCTCGTAGCGCTCGAGCTTGCCCTCGGTGGCGATCGCATCGACCAGGGCCTGGCCGTGGGAGGAGTGAATATCGCTGATCAGGCCCTCGTCGATCTTGGGGGCCTCGACCTCGATCTTCTCCTTGCCGGCCTTGCTCTGCAACTCCTCCATCGCCGCGACGAGCTTCTTGATCTCGCCGTGGGCGATGTCGAGCGCGTCGAGGATCTCCTGCTCGGTGACGCCGTCGGCGCCTGCCTCGACCATCAGGATCGCCTCGTCGGTGCCGGCGACGATCAGGTCGAGATCGAGCTCGGAGAGGTCCTCCTCGGAGGGATTGACGACGAAGTCGCCGTCGAGCTTGCCGATCCGCACCGCGCCGACGTGGGCGGCGACGGGGACCGGGGAGATCGCCAGCGCCGCGGAGGCGCCGTTCATCGCGAGGATGTCGTAGGGGTGGACCTGGTCCACCGACATCGGGATCGCAACGAGCTGGGTCTCGTAATGCCAGCCCTTCGGGAACAGCGGCCGGATCGGCCGGTCGATCATGCGAGCGGTCAGGGTCGCCTTCTCGCTCGATTTGCCCTCACGTCGGAAGAACGAGCCGGGGATTTTGCCCGCGGCGTACATCCGCTCCTCGATGTCGACGGTAAGGGGAAGGAAGTCCACGTCGCGCAGGCTTCCGACGGTTGCGGTGCACAGCACCATCGTGTCGCCGGCCTGAACCACGACCGCGCCACCCGCCTGCTTTGCGAGTTTTCCGGTCTCGAAGGAGATCTGGCTGTCGCCGATATCCGCCGAGACGCGGGTAACGTCAAACATGCTCATTTAGTTTTGTACCTCCGGCCATCCGGATGACGGCCCTTTGCTTTCAGAACTCTCGTTCTCTTTCACCGGAGAGAGTACAGGCCTGCCGCCAGCGGCGACGAATGATGAATTTTCCCAGGGGGTGTGGTCGATTCATTATTCGTCGATCGGGAAAGTCGCCGGTGTGCCGGTGACCCCGGCGCGAATGCCGGATTCGAAGTCGCGGCGAACCCGGGCGGCGACCGCCTCGGAGCGGCGATCCTCGTCAAAGCGCGCCAGGTCGAGCCCGAGCCGCTCGGCCCTATCCCACAGGTGAGGGTCGTCCACGCGGCCGCGGTCCGCGTAGAGCGAATCGACCATCTCGAAGAAGCGCCCCTGTATCCCCGCCGCCTCCGCCGCCGCGTGCAGGGCGGGTGAGCGCGGGTGCTTGCTGGCGACCGGGAAGTGACGGAAGACGATCGTTGCCGGCCGAGAGATGAGCCCCTGCCAGTCCGCCGCGCAATGGGTGCAGGCGAGATCGGCATAGACGATCAGCGTCTCCCCCTCGCCGCGAACGTGGTCGTCGGCGCCGCGGGGCGGCACCGAGGCGCTGGTCAGCTCGGCGGTCAAGCCCCCGCTCAGGCGGAGACGCCTGCGAGCGCGTCGAAGATCAGGTTGGCGCCGGGAATCTCAAGCGGAGTCGACGACTCGTGCACCCACTCGACCGTCCCCTCCTCGTCGATCAGCACGAGCGAGCGGTTGGCGTGTCCCCGCATCTCGATGAAGGCGCCGTAGGCACGGGCGACCTCGCCCTTGGGCTCGAAATCGGAGAGCAGCCGGGTGTCGATCCCGAGCTTCTCCTGGAAAGCCTTGTGGGCAAAACCGGAGTCGACGCTGATTCCCACGATCTCCACGCCCTTGGCCTCGATCTCCGGCTTAACCTCCTGGTAGATCGAGAGCTGGTCGGAGCAGATCGGGCTGAAGTCGAGCGGGTAGAAGACGAGCAGAACCTTGCGGCCGCGGAAGTCGGAGAGCGAGACCTCCTCGCCGTCCTGGTCGCGAAGGGTGAACTCGGGCGCAGTCTCGCCCGTGGAGATCATCGACGCAGGCCGAGCTCGGCGACCAGCGCGCGGTAGCGCTCGAGGTCGTTGCGCTCCAGGTACCGGAGCATGCGACGGCGCTTGCCGACCAGCATCAGCAGTCCACGCCGCGAATGATGGTCTTTACCGTGCTGTTTGAGATGGCCGGTCAGCTCGTTGATCCGCTCGGTGAGCAGCGCGACCTGCACCTCGGCAGAGCCGGTGTCGCCCTCGGCGCGGCCATACTTGCCGATCAGCTCGGTCTTCTGTTCCTTAGTCAGGCTCATCTCAAAAAAACGCCGCGCACCCGGGCGCGACGACCGCTGCAAATTAGCACAGGGTCGCCGCTTGCCGTGAGCGAGCGGGGGAGCCGGTTTCCTCCGAACGTTTTGCGCGGGAGGAGCGTTGCGCAAGAGGCGACAGCTGTCCCCGCACCGACGACGAGTTGCGAGTGAGGAGGATTCCGGCTCCCCCGCTCTCAACTGAGCCGTTGGAATGTCGCGCAGACGCGGCGGGCGTCTTCCACATCGACTTTCATCTGGGCGATCAGCTCTTCGACGCTCGCGAAGCGCTTCTCGCCTCGCAGGCGGGAGACGAAGGCGACTCGCAGCGTCTTGCCGTAGAGGTCCTCTTCGTGGTCGATCAGGTAGGTCTCGATCAGCACGCCGCGACCCGTCTCGAAGGTCGGGCGCACCCCGACGTTGACCGCCGCCGGGACCCCGTTGGCAAAGGCGGCGAAGACTCCGTGGCCGGGGATCGCAAGGCGGTCGTCGGGGACGAGATTCGCGGTCGGGAAGCCGAGCTCGCGACCGCGCTGGTCACCCTCCACCACCGTTCCCTCGACCATGAACGGAGCGCCGAGACAGCGCTGCGCGGCTTCCATGTCGCCGGCCGCGATCAGCGCCCGGACACGGGTCGAGGAGACGGTCTCCCCGTCGACCTCGACCAGGGGCACCACTCGGGTCTCGAATTCGGGGCGGGCGGCGAGCATCTCCGGGTCGCCCTGGGCCTTGGCGCCGAAGCGGAAGTTCTCTCCGACCGACACCTGCTGCGCGCCGAGTCGCGCGATCAGGACGTCCTCGATGAACTGCTCAGCCGTGACCGAGGCGAAGTCGCGATCGAAGGGAATAATCACCAGCTCACGCACTCCGAGCCCCTCGATCACATCGCGCTTTACGGCGAAGGGCATGATCAGCTTCGGCAGCGCCGCCGGGTGGAGGATCTCCAGGGGATGGGGATCGAAGGTGAGGACCGTGTCGGCACCCTCGATCACCGCCTGGTGGCCGAGGTGGACGCCGTCGAAGGTGCCGATCGCGACGCTGCGCGGGCGCGGTTCGGCATCGGGGAGTGAGGTGACCTGAATGCTCACAATCCACCCTTCCGCTGTTCTTTATCCGCATATAGGGAGGCAAAGGAACAGCGGAAGCTCATTTCAGCGCCTCCGCGACCGTGGGGACCATCTCGGCGACCCGGTCGATGCTCAGCTCCGCCCCCGCGTTCTCAACCTCGAAGGGGCCGATTGCCGTGCGCCGCAGCACCGAGCAGTAGGCGTCGCCCGGCAGGGCCTCGATCAGGGTTCTCACATATGTCCCCGCCGAGCACTCGATCTCATAGGTCGCGCTCTCGGCGTCGTGCTCCAGAAGATCGGCCCGGTAGACGTCGACATCTCGCTCGGGGGTTTCGACCACCTCGCCGCGGTGGGCCTTGCGGTAGAGCCGCTCCCCCCCGACCCGTACGGCCGAGGTCATCGGCACTCGCTGGCGTACCCGGCCGGTGGGGAGCTCCAGGGAATCCGGCATGGCGCCGGTCTCGATCAGCGCGCCATCAGGATCGCCGGTGCTGGAGCGCCAGCCGAGGCGAGCCGTCCCCCGGTAGGTCTTCGGCAACCCCGTCAGGTACCGCTGTAGCCGCGTCGCCCGGCCCAGGAGGACGAGCAGGAGCCCGGTCGCGAAGGGGTCGAGCGTCCCCGCGTGCCCCGCTTTGCAGCCGCGTTCCCGTCGCACTCCCACAACCATGTCGTGCGAGGTTATCCCGGCCGGCTTGTCACAGAGCAGGACGAGGCCGTCGTCGTCGCCCGCGGCCACGGCTCAGGGGCCGAGCTGAGCGGCGACTTCGCCGCAGATGAAGGCGATCAGCTCGTCGAGCTCGAGGTCGGTGGAGAAGCCGGCGGCGCGCTTGTGGCCGCCACCCCCGTTCCCGCGGGCGATCGCCGAGACATCGACCTCTCCGTCGCTGGAGCGCAGGCTCACCTTGCGGGCGGCGCGACCCCGGTCGCCGAGGTCCCGAACCAGCGCGGCGACCTTCGACCCCTCGATCGAGCGCAGGTGGTCGATGATCCCCTCGGTCATCTCCTCCCCCGCTCCCGTCGCCTCGTAGTCGGCGTCGGTGATGTAGGCGACGACGAGCCGCTCGTCGCAATGGCGCTGGATCCCGTCGAGGGCGCGCGCGACGAGCCGCAGCTTCTCCAGCGGCACGTGCTCGTAGAGCCGCCGGTAGGTGTCGTCCACATCGACCCCTGCATCGATCATCTCGGCGGCGATCCTGTGGGTGCGGGCGTTGACGTTTTCGTACATGAACTTGCCGGTGTCGGTGACCAGCCCGACGTAGAGGGCGGAGGCGATCTCCTTGGTGATCCTCGCCCCCAGCAGCCCGGCCAGCTCAAAGACGATCTCCGCGGTGCAGGAGGCGTCGGTGTCGACCAGGTTGAGGTCGCCGAAGCGGGTGTTGTCATGGTGGTGATCGATGTTGATGACGCGGTGGTCGCCGTTGCTGAGGAAGTCGACCGGCATCCGGTCGATGTTGCCGCAGTCGAGGAAGATCACCGTGCGGTCGGCCATGTCGGCCGGCGGCTCGTGGAAGACCTCCTCCAGCGGCAGGAAGCGGTACTCGATCGGCAGCGGGAACTCCTTCGCCGCCATGAACATCACCGAGTCCTTGCCGAGCTGGGTGAGGACGTGGTGCATGCCGAGCAGCGAGCCGAGCGCGTCCCCGTCGGGGCCCTCGTGGGCCGTGAGCAGAAAGCGGTCGCCGGAGCGCAGCGCCTCGGTGACCCGCTCGACCTCGGTCGTCGCCATGCCGATCCCTTCGCTCATTCCCCTTCAGGCTCCTCTTCGAGCAGGCGGGAAATCCGCACCCCCTGCTCGATCGTCGCGTCATAGTGGAAGCTGAGCGTCGGCGTGCGCTTCATTCGCGTCTCCGCCGCGATCTTCGCCTGAATCAGCCCGCGCGAGGACCCCAGGCCGGTCATCGTCGCTTCGCGCTCCTCCTTGCTTCCGAGCACGCTGATGAACACCTTGGCGGCGCGAAGATCTGGGCTGGTTTCAACCGATGTCACGGTCACGAAGCCGATGCGTGGGTCACTCAATTCACTGACGATCGCCGCACCGACCACTTCGCGAAGCACCTCATTGATGCGCCGCATGCGAGGGGAGGCCATCCTACTCCAGCGTTTGCTCGACCTGCTTGGTCTGGAAGAACTCGAGGATGTCGCCCTCCTTGATGTCCGGGTAGCCGTCGAGCACGATGCCGCACTCCTGGCCCTCCTCGACCTCCTGCACGTTGTCTTTGAAGCGACGCAGGGAGCCGAGTTTGCCGGTCCAGATAACCGTTCCCTCGCGGATCAGGCGCACACTGGCGACCCGCGTGACCTTGCCGTCGGTGACCACGCAACCGGCGATCCGGCCGACTTTGGAGGCCTTGAAGGTCTGTTTGACCTCCGCCTCGCCGACCGCCTCCTCGACCTCGACGGCCTCCAGCATGCCCTCCATCGCGTTGCGGAGATCCTCGGTGATTTTGTAGATGACCGAGTAGGTGCGAACGTCGACGCCCTCGCGCTCCGCCGCGCGGCGAGCGTCGGCCAGCGGTCGCACGTTGAAGCCGATGATGATCGCGTCGGAGGCCGAGGCCAGCATCACGTCGGACTCGTTGATGCCACCGGTCTGCGAGTGGATGATGTTGATCGAGACCTGCTCCTGCGGCACCTTGGCGATCTCGTCCTGGAGGGCCTCCAGCGAGCCGGCGACGTCGGCCTTGAGAACGATGTTGAGCTCCTTGATCTCGCCCTCCTGAGCGCGGGCGAAGACCTCTTCAAGGCTGACCTTGCGAGCCTGGCGGCGGGCGAGGGCCTCGGTCTTGAGGCGGTTGGCGCGCTCCTGAGCCAGCTGGCGGGCGCGGCGGTCGTTCTCGACGGCCTGGACGAACTCGCCGGCCTCGCAGACGCCGTCGAAGCCGAGCACCTCGACAGGCATCCCGGGCCCGGCTGCCTCGACCCGCTCGCCGGTGAAGTCCTGCATCGCCCGCACCCTGCCCCACTGAGGCCCGGCGACCAGCGCATCGCCCACCTTCAGGGTCCCGCGTTGGACGAGAACAGTGACCACGGGGCCGCGACCGGGGTCGAGCTGGGACTCGATCACCGTCCCCGAGGCGGGTGCATCGGGGTTGGCCCCAAGCTCCTCAAGCTCGGTGACGAGCAGAATCATGTCGAGCAGGTTGTCGAGCCCCTCGTGGGTCTTGGCGGAGACATTGCAGTAGACGGTGTCTCCTCCCCACTCCTCCGGATTGAGACCGTCGGAGGCCAGTTCGGTGCGGATTCGGTCGGGCTGGGCGCCCTCCTTGTCGATCTTGTTGACCGCGATCAGCATCGGCACGTCGGCGGCGCGGGCGTGGTCGATCGCCTCCTTGGTCTGCGGCATCACCCCGTCGTCGGCGGCGACGACGACGACGGCGACGTCGGTGACCTTGGCGCCACGGGCGCGCATCGCCGTGAAGGCGGCGTGGCCCGGCGTGTCGAGGAAGGTGATCGTCTTCTCGCCGTGGTGGACCTGGTAGGCGCCGATGTGCTGGGTGATGCCGCCGGCCTCTCCGGCGGCCACCTCGGTCTCGCGGATCGCGTCCAGCAGCGAGGTCTTGCCGTGGTCGACGTGGCCCATGATCGTCACGACCGGTGGGCGGTCGGCGAGGTCCTCGTCGGCGTCGGAGAACTCGGGCGCCTCCGGCTCCTCGTCGGCGGCGGTGACGATCTCGAGCTTGCGGTCGTATTCGTCGGCGATCGCCCGGATCGAGTCGTCGGTGAGCGTCTGGGTGAGGGTCGCCATCTCCCCCATCGTCATCAGCTTCTTAATCACCTCGGCGCTGCCCAGGCCGAGCAGCTCGGCGACCTCGCGCACGGTCGCTCCAGAGGGAACCTTGGTGGCCTCGGGCTCGGCAGCCTCGACTTTGGGCGGCGGCTCCTCCAGCAACGGCCGGCGGCGGCGGCCGCCACGACGCCGCGGCGGCCGCTGCGGCGGCGGCCCCCCCATCTGGTCGCGGCGAGCGGCCTGAGAGTCGATCACCACACGGCGTTTTTTCCCGGAGGCCCCCCCACCTCCGGCCGGAGCTTTGGAGGAGGGTTTCCCAGCGGGACGCACCGGCTTTTTCGAGGACGATTCCGATTGCGCGGCCGGTTTGGCTTTGGCGGCCGGCTTCCCCTGCTCGGCGGGTTTGGCCTTTTTCGTCGGGGCTTTTGCGGCTCCGCCGTCGCCCTTGGCGGCCGAAATCGCCTTCAGCGCATCGGCTTCCTCGACGCTGGAAGCAGCGGCTTTCGCCTCCACCCCCGCGCTTTTAAGCGCAGCGAGCAGCTCTTTGCTGCTCAGCCCCTGCGCTTTCGCAATCTCATGAACCCGCTTCTTAGCCACTACGCCTGCTCTGCCTCCTCGGCGACTTCCGTAGCTTCTCCGGTGACGTCGGCGTCGGAGGCTTCAGCGTCATCTTCCGCGGGTGGCGAGGAGTCGGAGGGGTCGAGAACGGAGGCTTCGCCCCCGCCCGCAGGCCCCTCCGACTCCTCGTCGGACCCCGCGGTCGATTCCTCTGTTCCTTCACCTTCGGACTCCTCAGCAACTTCTTCTTCAGCAATCTCCTCAACGGCCGCCGCGGCCTCGTCGAACTCAGCAGTAGCCCGCTCGACGATCTCGCTGACCTGGCCCTCGTCGGCATCCGGATCGGCGAGGATCGCGACCTCGGCCTCGCCGACCGTCGCCAGCACCGCGGCCTGGCTGGTCTCGAAGCGGCTCAGGGCCTGGTGCTGGGGCAGGCCGCAGTAGGTTGAGCCGGAGATCGCCGCGTTCGGGCAGCGGCGCCCGTTCGAGAGGACCGCCATGCAACGGCCGTCGGACTGCTCCTCGCCCTCGTACTCGACGTCCTGGTCCTCCTGGGAGAACTCGGTCTCGGACTTGATGTCGACCCGCCAGCCGGTCAGCCGGGCCGCCAGCCTGGCGTTCTGCCCGTCGCGGCCAATCGCCAGCGAGAGCTGGTCGTCGGGGACGATCACCGTCGCCTGGCGCTCTTCGTCGTCGACGATCACCTCGCGGACCCGGGCCGGAGAGAGAGCCTTGGCGACGAAGCGGGCGGGCTCGTCGTTGTGGGGGATGATGTCGATCTTCTCGCCGCGCAGCTCGGAGACGACCATCCGCACCCGCGAGCCACGCGGGCCGACGCAGGCGCCGACCGGGTCGACGCCGTCGGCGTGGGAGATGACGGCGATCTTCGAGCGGTAGCCGGGCTCGCGGGCGACGCCGACGATCTCGACCAACTTGTCGGCGATCTCCGGCACCTCCAGCTCGAAGAGCTTTTTGATCAGCTCGGGATTGCGGCGAGAGACGACGATGCTCGGCCCTTTGGTCGCGTCCGAGACGTCGGTGATCACCGCCTTGACGCGCATCCCGTGGTCGTAGCGCTCGTTGTAGACCTGCTCGGACTTGGGCAGCAACGCCTCGACCCGCTCGCGTAGCTGGACCAGCGTGTAGCGCTTGTCGGACTGCTGGATGATCCCGGTGATCAGCTCGCCGACTCGATCCTGGTACTCGTCGTACATCATCTGTCGTTCGGCTTCGCGGATCCGCTGGAGGATCACCTGCTTGGCGGTCTGGGCGGCGATCCTGCCGAAGTCGTCGGGGGTGACGTCACGAGTGGTGATCTGGTCCTCGTAGGGGGCGATCATCTCCGGGTCGAGCTCGGGCTCCTCGGGCTCGCGCATCTCACCCGTCTCCGGGTCGATCTCGGGCTCCTCCTGCTGCTCCGCGGCCTCGGCGAGCAGCTTCTCCTCGAGCTCGGCGGGAAGGATCAGCTCGAAGACGCGAAAGTCACCGGTTTCGTGATCGAGGTCGACACGCGCGTATTTGGCGGCCCCGGGGGTTTTCTTGTACGCGGAGAGCAGGGCGTCCTCGAGGGCGTCCATCAACTTGTCGGCGGAGATCCCCTTCTCCTGCTCGAGCGCCTTGACTGCGTCGACGATCTCCTTGGTCACTGAAGTTGCTCCTTGATCTCGGGACTGGGGCGGCGGTACTTGGGTCCAGGTGAAGAGACCTCCAACGAGTAGTCGGCCAACAGGTGGCCCAGATGCTTGGTGACGCGCTCGCAGAGCGCCAGGTCGACGCCATCCGGATGGTCGATGAAGATGCGCAACGACTCGGTGCCGGGTCGCTCCAGGGCGACCAGGTCGAGGGACGAGTCGAGCTCGTCAAGCTGCTGCTGGATGTCGTCTTTGAGGTCGTTCATGCCTGGTTCGGGGCGAAAAAAAAGTGGGCCAGGCCCACTTTCTCGACACCGGATAGGGACGTAAAAGCTTGAAATCAGTATAGCCCGCTCGATGCTCTGAGCAGGCGGGACAGCGCACGCGGGGAAGGGGCTGCCCTCCTCGCCGGACTCGCAGCCCAACTAATCAGTTGGGCTGCTCTGAGTATCCGCCCGTCGAGGCGGACACCCCCTTCCCCTCTCGGAGCTGGTCCACCTTGTCAAGAATCGAGTCGGCTATCGATTCCTTGAGAGCCTTAGGGACGGAGGTTTCCGCCTCGCGGTCGATCAGAGTCACCGCGTTGTCGGGGCTCTCGAAGCCGATGCTCGGGTCGGAGACGTCGTTGAGGACGATCAGGTCGGCGCCCTTGCGCGTCAGCTTCTCCCTGGCTCGCCCGACGCCCTCGGCGCCGTGCTCGGCGGCAAAGCCGACGATCGTCTGACCCTCGCCGCGAGCGGCCGCGAGCCCGGCGAGGATGTCCTCGGTCGGCTCCAGGTGGACGTCGAGGGCGCCCTGGCGCCTCAGCTTGCCGGCCGCCGGCTCGGCCGCCCGGAAGTCGGCTGGGGCCGCGGCCATCAGCAGGACGTGGCAGGACGGGAACTCCGCCCCGGCGGTCTCGGCGAGCTCGGCGGCGGTCTCGACGTCGATGCGCCGAACGCCGGCGGGCTCGGGAAGCGAGACGTTGGCGGCAATCAGGGTCACCTCGGCTCCGCGGGCCGCCGCGGCGGCGGCGAGCGCGAAGCCCATGCGACCGCTGGAGCGGTTGCCCACGAAGCGGACCGGGTCGATCGGCTCGCGGGTCCCCCCCGCGGTGACGAGCACGCGCAGGCCGTCCCAGGGCCGGTGGCCGGCCGGGAGCACGGCCTGGACGCGGGCCAACAGCTCGGCGGGGTCCGGGAGGCGGCCCTTGCCGAACTCGCCGCGCGAGGCGAGCCGGCCCTCACCGGGCTCGATCACCTCGACGCCGCGCTCGCGCAGGGTCCGCAGATTGGCCTGCGTCGCCGCGTCCGCGTACATCCTGTCGTTCATCGCCGGCGCCACCAGGCGGGGGGCGACGCAGGCGAGGAAGGACGTCGTCAGCATCGAGTCCGCCATGCCGGCGGCGAGCTTGGCGATCGTGTTCGCCGAGGCGGGGGCGACGACGAACGCGTCGCAGTTGGCGACCAGCTCAAGGTGGCCGATCGGGTCGTGCTCGGGCTGGGAATCGCCCGGAAAGGCGCCCCGCATCGGGTCGCGCTCGAACTCGGCGATCAGGACCGGCGCGCCGGTGATCCCCTCGAAGGAGGCCGGCCCGACGAAGCGGGTGGCGCTCTCGGTCATCAGCACCCTCACCCCGTGGCCGGCCACGGTGGCGAGCCGAGCCAACTCCAGCGACTTGTAGGCGGCTATCCCACCGCTTACGCCGAGCAGGATCCTGGCCATCGATGTCCTCCTACGGGTCCGGCCGCGCCGGGACGAAGGTTAGGCGCGGTACTCGTATTTGAGCTTGCCCTCGGCAAGCTCCTCGAGCGCCATCGAAAGGTAGTTCTTGCCGCCATGCGTCTCGACCATCGGCGGCGAGTACTCCCCGAAGCCGCCCTCGCCGAGATTGTGGAAGTAGCTGTTGATCTGACGGGCCCGCTTCGCGGCTACGACAACGGCCGCATAGTGGGAGTCGGTGTGTTCGAGGAGCTTGTCGACGCGTGGCTTGATCATCCGGCGTCGGAGTGTAGACGGTCGGACTCCTCCGGCGGCAGGTCGAGCTCGGCGCGCACGATCCCCTCCAGCTCGGCCGCGGCCCTGGCGAGATCGTCGTTGACGACCCGGTGGTCGAAATCCCCCTGCGCCGCGAGCTCCTGTCTGGCCACCTCGAGGCGGGAGTCGATCGCCTCGGCGCTGTCGGTTCCGCGCGAGAGCAGTCGCTCGCGCAGGACGGCGGGATCGAGCGGAGCGATGAAGATCTGCACCGAGTCGGGCTGCGCGGCGCGAACCTGCTGCGCGCCCTGCACCTCGATCTCGAGGACGACCGAGCGGCCCGCGTCGAGGCGCCGCCGCACCTCGGAGCGCAGCGTCCCGTAGCGGTTGCCGCTGTATGTGGCGAACTCGAGGAAGTCCTTCGCCTCTATCCGGCGGTCGAACTCCTCGTGCGTCAGGAAGTGGTAGTCGCGACCGTCGACCTCGCCCGCTCGCGGCGGCCTGGTCGTCGCCGAAATCGACAGCTCGAGATCGGGAACCCGATCGAGCAGCTCGGCGATCAGCGTTCCCTTGCCGACCCCGCTGGGACCCGTGATCACGAAGACCTTCGCCATGTGGCCCCGGATACTGACCGGCGGCGCGGCGGCTACCTGCGGAGCTGGGAAACGAGTTCCGCGCGCTGGCGCTCGGAGAGGCCGCCGATCGTCTTCGACGGCGAGATGCGGCACTGGTTGAGAATCCGGTTGGCCTTCACCCGGCCGTACTTCGGGACCGCCAACAGCATGTCGAAGACCTTCGCGGTCATCACGTACTCCGGGGGGTCGAGAAGCAACGCGTGGATGTTGGCCTTGCCCGCTTTGAGGTCCTTCTTGAGCTTGGCGCGGGCGGTGCGAATGTCGTTGGCCCGCCGCAGCGCTTCCATCCTCTGGTCGAGCGACCTCTCGGGGGCCGCTGTGGAAGTCTTGACCGGGGCAGGCATCTGGGCGGCGAGTATAGCCGCGGGTCGAGCCCGCGCAAGGCGATTCGACCCATTTCAGGGAAAATTCACCTCGACCTCGACTCGAGGTCGAGGATCGACCCCTCGATCCCAAGAGCTGCGAGCTCCGCGGACAGCTCCTCAGCCACCCGGCTGCCCGCCCGTGGATCGCGAAAGCTCTCAGTCCCGACGGCAACCAGCGTGGCGCCCGCAGCGAGGAATTCGAGCGCATCGGCGCCGCTCGAGACCCCCCCCATGCCGACGATCGGCAGGTCGACGGCCGCGGCAACCGCCCTCACCTGCGCCACCGCGACGGGCCGCACCGCGGGACCGGAGAGGCCGCCGTGGCCGGCAGCGATCCCAGGTTGAAGGGTGGCCGGGTCGATCGCGCTCGCCTTCAGCGTGTTGATCAGGGAGACCGAGTCGGCGCCGCCCTCCTCGGCAGCCACTGCGACAGCCGCCGGATCGGCGACGTTGGGTGTCAGCTTGACGATCAGCGGCTTCGGCGTCAGCGGCCGCAGTGCCTCGAGCAACGCAGCGGTCTCAGTCGGCTGCTCGCCGACGATCAGGCCGGAGTGCACGTTGGGGCAGGAGACGTTCAGTTCGATGGCGGCGACCTCCTCCCGCGCCGCCACCGCAGAGACGAGGCGGGAGAACTCCTCGCGGCTCGTCCCCATCACGGAGACGATCAACGGAACCCGTAACTCCGCCAGTTGCGGCAGGTCCTCGGCGAGAAACCCGTCGAGGCCCTTGTTGGGCAGGCCGATCGAGTTGATCATCCCGGCCGGCGTCTCCCAGATCCGCTGTGGCTCGTTGCCGACCCGCGGCTCCGGGGTGATCGTCTTGGAGACGAACGCCGCAAACGGAAAGTCCCTCAGCGGCTCATCGCCATAGACGCGCCGCGCTGCGATGGCGTCGAAGGTTCCGGATGCATTGATCACGGGATGCTTCAGCTGAATGCCACAGAAGCTGACTTCTACGCCCGCCGTGCTTTCCCGTCCGGCATCCCGATCTCTGCCGGGGGGTGGCGCCGTAGGGGGGCCCACCCCCGAGGAAGCTTTAGCTACCGCAGGGGGTGGGGGGTCCCCTGCGGCGACAGGACCCGCCGGCCCAGAGCGAATGACGGGACCATCGACGCAGAGGCGAAGGTAGCCGCCGCCCGGTTTGGGCACCGCGCAGCCGAAGCAGGCGCCGTAGCCGCACGCCATCGGGGATTCAATCGCCAGTTCGTGGGGGACTTCACGGTCGAGGCAAAGCTTTCCCACCGCTTCCAACATCGCAGGGGGGCCGCAGGAATAAACGGCGGCGCTGTCGGCGTCGTCGCCTTCGAGCATCACCGCGAGCAGGTCGGTCACGTAGCCCTTGTGGCCGAGGTGGCCGTCCTCGCTGGCGAGGCGGACTTCGCAGCAGCCGAAGAGGTCGTCCAGTCCACCCGAGTGGGCCTCGTCGCGGAAGCCGAGCAGAACTCGGCTGGGGACGTTGCGCTCGGCGAAGCTACGGCGCAGCAGGGCAAGCGGGGCTATGCCGATGCCGCCGCCGACGAGGATCGCTCCGGCCGCGTCGGCCGAGACTTCGCGGGGAGCGGAGAAGGCGTTGCCCAGGGGACCGTTCACCCAGACCCCCTCCCCCACCTCCAGCTCGCAGAGCCGATCGGTGCCCGGGCCGATTCCCTCGATCAAGAAGTCGAGGCGAACGCCTCCGTCAGCCTTCGCCGTCTCGGCAACCGAGAGGGCGCGGGGCAGGTAGGGACGCTGACCCGACTCCTCCCAGTGGGACTCCGTGGCGAGCATGTAGAACTGCCCCGGCGCCGGCTCGGGCCCCTCGGCGTCGAGCAGGGAGAAGAGCCTGTAGCCGCCCGAGGCGCGGTTCTCCGTCACCTCGCAGAGACGCCGACCGAACGGGGGGAGTGGAACCCCACCCGCCACCCCCGGACGCGGAAGCGGGGCCGAATCCATCATTGGTTCCTTTTCGGCCCCGCGAGAGCAGAGGAGGTGGCGGAATTATGTATCTCCTGGAGGCTGCGGACCTCGGCCTCGCGCTCCGCCTGCGCGGCGATCGCCCGCGCCGCCGCCGAGGCGCCGGTCATCGTCGTCACGCAGGGGATCCCGTGGCGAACCGCGGCGGTGCGGATCTCGTAACCGTCGGCGCGAGCGCCCGAGCCGGTCGGGGTGTTGATCACCAGGTCGCAGCGACGCTCGCGAATCAGGTCGACGACGTGCGGGGAACCCTCCCCCAGTTTGTTGATTCGGGTCACCGGCACGCCCATCCCAGAAATCGCCTGCGCGGTGCCTCCGGTCGCGATCACCTCGAAGCCGAGGTCGTGGAAGCGAGCGGCGATCTGAGTCGCCGCCGGCTTGTCGGTGTCGGTCACCGTGATGAAGACCGAGCCCTCCGACGGCAGCGAAACCCCCGCCGCCGCCTGCGCCTTGCCGAAGGCGGTCGGGAAATCGGCGGCGATGCCCATCACCTCGCCGGTGCTCTTCATCTCCGGGCCGAGCACCGAGTCGGCGCCGGCGAAGCGGGCAAAGGGCAACACCGCCTCCTTGACGCTGACGTGGCCGGTCGACATCTCGGGCAGGTCCTGGTCGGCGACCTTCTCGCCCAGCATCAGCCGCGCGGCGATCTTTGCCAGGGGCGCGCCGATCGCCTTGGAGACGAAGGGGACGGTCCGCGAGGCGCGCGGGTTGGCCTCGATCACGTGCAGCTCGCCGCCGGCGACGCCGTACTGGATGTTGATCAGCCCGATCACGCCGAGCTCGAGCGCAATCCGTTTCGTCGTCGCGCGGATCTCCTCCAGCATCTCCTCGCCGAGGCTCATCGGCGGGATCACGCAGGCGGAGTCGCCGGAGTGGACGCCGGCCTCCTCGACGTGCTGCATGATCCCGGCGACGTGGACGTCCTCGCCGTCGGCCAGCGCGTCGACGTCGACCTCGATCGCGTTCTCGAGGAAGCGGTCGAGCAGCAGCGGGTGTTCCTGGTCGGCCTTGACGTGCGCCTCGAGGTAGGCGTTGAGGTCCTCGGTCGAATAACAGATTTCCATCGCCCGGCCGCCGAGCACGTAGGAGGGCCTGACGAGCAGTGGGAAGCCGACCTCCTCGGCAATCACCGCCGCCTCGTCGGCCGAGAGGGCGGTCCCATAGGGCGGGTGGGCGATGCCCAGACGGCGCAGCAGGGCGCCGAAACGGCCGCGGTCCTCGGCGAGGTCGATCGCATCGACCGGGGTCCCAAGCAGCGGCACGCCCGCCTCTTCGAGGGCGCGAGCCAGCTTCAACGGGGTCTGGCCGCCGAACTGGACGATCACTCCCTCGGGGTTCTCCTGCTCACAGACGGCGAGCACATCCTCGGCGGTCAGCGGCTCGAAGTAGAGGCGATCGGAGGTGTCGTAGTCGGTGGAGACGGTTTCCGGGTTGCAGTTGATCATCACCGCGTCACGGCCCAACTCACGCGCCGTCATCGCCGCGTGCACGCAGCAGTAGTCGAACTCGATCCCCTGGCCGATCCGGTTCGGGCCGGCGCCGAGGATGACCACGGAGTCGCGCTCGCCGCGGCGAACCTCAGAGGCGGGCGGGCCGCCCGCCCGGGGCCGCTCGTGGGCGGAGTAGTAGTAGGGCGTCGCCGCCTCGAACTCCGCGGCGCAGGTGTCGACCGACTTGTAGGCGCGGGCGAGGCCCTCGCTGCCGTCGCCCTCGGTGGCCAGCGCCTCCAGCTCACGCAGGAACCAGCGGTCGACCAGACAGCGCTCGTGGACCGCTTCGACGCCGAGGCCGCGACGGAAAGCCTCGAGCACGAGATCGAAGCGCTCCGCGCAGGGGATCGCGAGGCGCTCGAGCAGCTCCTCGTCGGACTCGGGCGCCTCGGGTGCGGAGTCGAGCTCTCGCGAACGTAGCGCCTTGGCGAAGGACTCGCGGAAGGTCCGACCGATCGACATCACCTCGCCGACGCTCTGCATATAGGTGGAGAGCCGACCCTCGGCGCCGGGGAACTTCTCGAAGGCGAAGCGCGGGATCTTCGTCACCACGTAGTCGATAGTCGGCTCGAAGGAGGCAGGGGTGGCGCGGGTGATGTCGTTTGGGATCTCCTCCAGCGCGTAGCCGACCGCGAGCTTGGCCGCCATCTTGGCGATCGGGAAGCCGGTCGCCTTGGAGGCGAGCGCCGAGGAGCGTGAGACGCGCGGGTTCATCTCGATCACGACGATCTCGCCGTTCTCGGGATTGACCGCGAACTGGACGTTGGAGCCACCGGTCTCGACTCCGACCGCGCGGATCACCGCGATCGCCTGGTCGCGCAGCTCCTGGTAGAGCGGGTCGGTGAGCGTCTGCGCCGGGGCGACCGTGACCGAGTCGCCGGTGTGGACGCCCATCGGGTCGACGTTCTCGATCGAGCAGATGATCACGACGTTGTCGTTTCGGTCGCGCATCACCTCCAGCTCGAACTCGCCCCAGCCGATCACCGACTCCTCGACCAGGACCTGGTTGATCGGACTTGCCGCGAGGCCCTCGGAGACGACCTGGCGCAGCTCGGTCTCGGTCCCCCCCACGCCGCCGCCTTGGCCGCCCATCGTGAAGGCCGGGCGAATGATCGCCGGCAGGGTGATCCGTCCTTCGCCCAGCGCCGCCTCGACCTCGGCCAGGCTCTCGACGGTCATCGACCAGGGGATGCGAAGTCCCGCCTCGGTCATCGTGCGGCGGAACTCCTCGCGGTCCTCGGCGCGGCGGATCGCCGCGTGATCGGCCCCGATCAACTCGACCCCGAAGCGCTCCAGGGTGCCGTCCTCGTGCAGGGCCATCGCCACGTTGAGGGCGGTCTGGCCGCCCAGGGTCGGCAGCAGCGCGTCGGGGCGCTCCTTCTCGATGATCTTGGTGACCGGGCCGGGGAGCAATGGCTCGACGTAGGTGGCGGTGGCGAATTCGGGGTCGGTCATGATCGTCGCCGGGTTCGAGTTGACGAGGACGACCTCATAGCCCTCTTCGAGCAGGACCTTGCAGGCCTGCACGCCCGAGTAGTCGAACTCGGCCGCCTGGCCGATCACGATCGGGCCGGAGCCGATCAGCAGGATCTTCTGGATGTCGTCGCGGCGCGGCATCAGACAGTCGCCAGCTCGAGGAAGCGGTCGAAGAGGTGGCGCGCGTCGTGCGGGCCCGGGCCCGCCTCGGGGTGGTACTGGACGGTGGCACCGGGCACCTCCTTCAGGACCAGGCCCTCGACCGTGCGGTCGTAGAGGTTGAGGTGGGAGAGCTCGGCGGCGCCGAAGTCGGTCTCCCAGCGGACCGGTTCGTCGGACTCGATTCGCGGCTCGCCGCCCGGGCCGCTGACCGCGAAGCCGTGGTTTTGGGAGGTGATGTCGATCCGCCCTGTGGCCAGGTCCTTGACCGGGTGGTTGGCGCCGCGGTGGCCGAAGGGCAGCTTGTAGGTGTCGAGACCGACGGCGCGGCAGAGCAGCTGGTGGCCGAGGCAGATGCCGAAGAGCGGCCGTTTGCCGACCAGCTCACGGACCGTCTCGACGACGTAGTCGAGCGCCGCCGGGTCGCCCGGGCCGTTGGCGAGGAAGATGAGGTCCGGGTCCTCACCGAGGACGTCCTCGGGGGAGGTCGTGCAGGGCAGCAGGGTGAGTCGGCAGCCGCGCTCGCGCAGCTGGCGGACGATGCTCATCTTGATCCCGGTGTCGATGCCGACCACATGGGGGCCGTCGCCCTCGAAGCGAACCGGCTCCGCCGGGGTGACGGTACGGGCGAGGTCGGCGCCGTCCATCGAGGGCTCGGCGGCGACCGCCGCGGCCGCCTCGTCCTCGGACGTCTCGCCTCCGAAGATGCCGCCGCGCATCGCGCCGCGGTCGCGGATGTGGCGGACGAGGGCGCGGGTGTCGACGCCGCTGATCCCGGGGACGCCGCAGTCGCCGAGCCAGTCGAGCCAGCCGCCCTCCGCGGTGGCGACGTCCTCGCCGTTGTGGGCATCGCGCATGATCGCCCCGCGGGCGTGGACGCGGTCGGACTCCATCGCCGCCGCCGAGACCCCGTAGTTGCCGACCAGCGGGTAGGTGAAGACGATGATCTGGCCCGCGTAGGAGGGGTCGGTGACCGACTCCTGGTAGCCGGTCATCGCGGTGTTGAAGACGACCTCGCCGGTGACCGCCTCGGGGTGTCCGCAGAGGCCGTCGCCGTCGAAGCGAGTCCCGTCCTCAAGTAGGACGTAGGCGCCGGCCATCAGCCCGCCACCCCCAGTGAGAAAGAGCGCAGCCGATAGGCGACCTGGCCTCCGGCGACGGTCATCAGCACTCGGCCCCTCAGCTTTCGCCCGGCGCACCAGGAGTTGAGCGAGCGACTCTCGTAGCCGTCCTCCCCCACCGTCCACTCGGCGTCGAGGTCGCAGAGGACGACGTTCGCCTCGCTGCCCGGCGCCAGAGTCGGCCGCTCGAGGCCGAACGGCTCGGCCCCGCCGGCCATCCGCTCGACGACCAAGCCGAGTTCGAGCACCCCCGGCAGGACGAGGTCGGTGTGGACGGCGGCGAACGCCGTCTCCAAGCCGGTCACGCCCATCATCGCCTGCTCGAAGGGCACCTCCTTCTCCTCCGTCGCATGGGGAGCGTGGTCGGTGGCGATGCAGTCGATTGTGCCGTCGCGCAGGCCCTCGATCAGAGCCTGGCGATCGGCTTCGGAGCGCAGCGGCGGGTTCATCTTGGCGCGGCGCGCGTCGAGCTCGCGGACCTCCTCGTCGGTGACGCAGAGGTGATGCGGGGTCGCCTCGCAGCTGATTTGTACACCCGCCGCCTTCGCGGTCCGTACCGCCTCGACCGACTCGACCGCCGAGAGGTGCTGAACGTGGATCCGCCCCTCCTCGTAGCCGGCAAGCGCCGCGTCGCGGGCGATCATCGTCGACTCCGAGACGGAGGGGATCCCGGCCAGGCCGAGCGCCGCGGAGACCGGGCCCTCGTGCATGACGCCGTCGCCGGAGAGGTCCGGGTCCTCCTCGTGCAGCGCGATCACCCCCCCGCAGAGGCGCTGGTACTGGAGGGCTCGCCGCAGGATCCGAGCGCTGCGGATCGGCAACCCGTCGTCGCTGAAGCCGAGCGCCCCGACATCGCGCAGCTCCGCCATCTCGGTGAGCTCCTCTCCTCGCATGCCGCGGGTGACGGTGGCGAGGAAGCCGACCGGGACCGAGGCCTCGGCGCGGGCGCGCTCCCGCAGCGCCTCGATATCGGCGGCGGTGGAAACCGGTGGCGAAGTGTTTGCCATCGCGATCACGCCGCAATAGCCGCCGGCCGCGGCAGCGCGGGTTCCGGTCTCGATGTCCTCCTTGTGCTCCTGCCCAGGGGTGCGCAGGTGGACGTGAGGGTCGAAGAAGGCGGGGAATGCGTACAGGCCCTCGGCTTCGACAACCTCGACGCCGTCTCCGTCGGTCGGCGCCGAGCCGGGCGCGGCGAGCTCGGCGATCCGGCCGTCGCGGACGACGACGTCGTGGGCCGCGTCGATGCCGGCGACGGGGTCGAGCACCGTTGCCCCGCGCAGAACGAGGTCGGCGCTCTCACCGGAGCGCATGTCGAGCCGCTCGGCGAGGCTCATAGAACAACCTTTTGTTCGCGCCCCGATCGCCACGGACTCGAACGACCGGCGATCACCGTGACGATCGGGGCACTCACGCGGGCTGTCCGATCGGAGTCGGTCGCTCGGAGCCGTCGCCCTCGACAGCGGCCGGGCGGTCGCCGCCGGCCAGCATCTCGTAGAGGATCGCCATCCGCACCACGAGGCCGGAGGCGACCTGCTCGGCGATCAGCGACTGCGGCGAGTCGATCGCCTCCCCGGAGAGCTCGACTCCGCGGTTGACCGGGCCGGGGTGCATCAGCAGCTGGCGCGGGCCGAGTCGCCGCGTGTCGATCTGGAAGTGCGTCGCGTACTCGCGGATCGAGGGCACGAAGTTCTCACTCATCCGCTCGTGCTGCATCCGCAGCGCGTAGACGACGTCGGCCTCTTCGAGCCGGTCGAGCGAATGGGTGACCTCGCAGCCCAACTCCTCGATGCCGCGCGGAATCAGCGTCGGCGGCCCGCAGAGGGTCACCTCGGCGCCCATCTCGCGGAAGGCGATCAGGTTGGAGCGGGCGACGCGGCTGTGGAGGACGTCGCCGACAATCCAGATCCGCTGCCCGTCGAGGGCGCCGAGCCGGCGGCGCAGGGTGAAGACGTCGAGCAGCGCCTGGCTCGGGTGCTCGTGCTTGCCGTCGCCGGCGTTGATCACCGCCGCATCGGTCCAGCCGGCGACCAGCTGCGCCGCTCCCGCGTGAGGGTGGCGGATGACGATCGCAGCGGGGTCGTAGGCGGAGAGGGTCGCGACCGTGTCCTTCAGCGACTCGCCCTTGTCGACCGAGGAGCCGGCCGCCTTGACTGAGACGAGGTCGGCGGAGAGGCGCTTCGCCGCCAGCTCGAAGGAGCTGCTGGTCCGCGTGCTCGCCTCGTAGAAGAGGGTGACGACGGTGCGCCCGCGCAGGGTCGGCACCTTTTTGATGTCGCGGCGGCCGACCTCGGCAAAGCTCTCGGCGCGGTCGAGGATCGCCTCGATCTCCGGTCGGGAGAGCTGTTCGATTCCCAGCAGGTGCTTCATGCGCCCACCTCCGCCGGTTGCGGCTCGGAGATCGTCACCTCGTCGACCTCGTCGACCTCCTCGAGCCGCACGTTGACCCGCTCCTCACGCGCCGTCGGCAGGTTCTTGCCGACGTAGTCGGGGCGAATCGGCAGCTCGCGGTGGCCGCGGTCGCAGAGCACGGCGAGCTGGACGCGCTCGGGGCGGCCGTAGTCGAAGAGCGCCTCGATCGCCGCCCGCACCGTGCGCCCCGTGAAGAGGACGTCGTCGACCAGGCAAACGGTGCGCCCGGAGAGGTCGAAGTCGAGATGGGAGGCGTGGACGACCGGCTGGTCTCCCGGCGCCTTGGCGCCGACGTCGTCGCGGTAGAAGGAGATGTCGAGGTCGCCGATCGGCACCTCGGCGCCGGTCAACTCGCCGACCAGAACATGGAGGCGGCGGGCGAGCAGCGCGCCGCGAGTGTGAATTCCGACGATCGCCAAAGACTCGGGGGCCGGGTTCTTCTCGGCGATCTCGTGGGCGATCCGCTTCAGCGTCCGCCGCAGGTCATCGTGCTCCAGCACGATCTTCTCAGCCACTCTTTGCTTCCTTCCTGGCCTCTCGGGACCGGGTTAAAGGACGGCCTGAGCGTAGCAATGAACCGCGACGCTTCATGCGATGCTTGCCGCGTGAGGGAGGACGTTCGCCGCATACTCCGCGAACATCAGGCCGCCGGTAGGCGATTTGCCGCCGGCGGCGTCGAGAGCTTCGCGCTGGAGCAGGGCGACGGGGAGCCGGTGGTGCTGGTCCACGGCGTCCCGACCAGCTGCTTCCTCTACCGCAAGGTGGTGCCGGAGCTGGCCGCGCGGGGGTTGCGGGGCATCGCCTTCGACCTCCCGGGCCTCGGTCTCGCCGACCGGCCCGAGGAGTTCGACTACTCGTGGAGCGGATTGGCGCGATGGACCGGAGAGGCGATCGACGCACTGGGGATCGAGCGCTGCCACCTCGTAGTCCACGACATCGGCGGGCCGATCGGTTTCGAGTGGGCGATTCGGAATCCCGACCGAGTGAGCTCGCTGACCGCGCTCAACACCCTCGTCGACGCCGCTTCCTTTCACCGGCCGTGGTCGATGCACCCCTTCTCGATCCGCGGCGTCGGCGAGCTCTGGCTGCGCGGCACGCCACGGTTCCTCTTCGGTGAGATCTTCTACCTGCAGGGCATCGAGGACCGTTCCGTCGTGCCGCGGGCCGAGGTCTACGCCCATCACGCGCTGCTGCGGCGCGGCGACAACGGCAGGGCCTTCCTGAAGATCATGCGCGGCTTCGAGCTGACCGCCGAGAAGGAGCGATTCTTCTTCGAGGGGCTGGCGGGGCGGAGCTATCCGGCCCAGGTCGTCTGGGGCCGCGACGACCCGGCGCTGCGAGAGCGGCGGCGAGTGGCGGTGCAGGAGGCGCTGGGTGTGGAAACACCGACGCTGCTCTCGGCCAGGCACTTCCTCCAGGAAGATCGGCCCGCCGCTGTCGCTGAGGCGATCGCCACCCTGGCCCGCTGACGACGAGGGGGCCGAGTCACTCCGCAGGGGGCGGCGCGGGGCGATCGCGAGCGCCCTGTGGAACCAGCTTCGGCTCGCCGCGCTCGGGGAAGGGGATCTCGATCACGTCGAAGTCCTTGGGGGCGACGGTCGGCTCGTAGACCTCTCGAGCCTCCTCAAGGACCTTGCCGACGTGGTAGCGGGAGGAGATGTGGACCAGGGCGAGCAGCTTGACGTGGGCCTCCCTGGCGACGGCGGCGGCCTGGCCGACGGTGGAGTGGCCGGTGTCGGCTGCCCGCTGCGCCTCTTCCTCGGAGAAGCTGGCGTCGTGAATCAGCAGGTCGGCGTCGGCGGCCGCGGCGACGGTTGCGTGGCTGGGGGCCGTGTCTCCGGTGATCGCCACCGTGCGCCCCTGGCGAGACTCGCCGACCACGTCGTCGGGCCTGACCGGGCCCGAAGCGCCCTCGACGGTCTCCCCTCGCTGCAGGGCAGCGAAGGCGGGGCCTTCCGGAACGCCGAGTCGCTGCGCCGCTTCGAGGTCGAAGCGGCCTGGGCGCTCCTCCTCGACCAGGACGTAGCCGTTGGCGCCAGTGCTACCGTGCTCTACCTTGAAGGCTTCCACTCGAGCGTCCTCGAGATCGACGGCATCCCCCGGGGCGAGTTCGACCAGCTCCAGCGGGTAGCGCGTCCTGCCGACGATCCGGGCGAGGGTCTTGAAGAGGTCGTTGAGGCCACGCGGCCCGTAGACCCGCAAGGGCTCTTGACGGTCGGTCAGGTCGTAGGTCTTCAGCAATCCCGGCAGGCCGAGGATGTGGTCGGCGTGGAAGTGGGTGAGGTAGATCCCATCGACCTGGACCAGCCCCAGAGAGCGCTGCAGCTGGCGCTGCGTCCCTTCCCCGCAGTCGAACATCAGCCGCTCCCCCCCACGCGCAACCAGCACGCTGGCGGTGGCGCGCCGCGCCGAGGGCACCGATCCGCCGGTGCCGAGGAAGACGACCGAGAGGTCCATGGAGTCCGAGCCTACGCGAAGCTAGACTGGCGCCCGAGCGCCCGTAGCTCAGCTGGATAGAGCGCCGCCCTCCGGAGGCGGAGGCCGCAGGTTCGAATCCTGCCGGGCGCGTCATGGAAGCGGGCAAAGAGACTCGCCCGCCGCGGGGGGCGCTTATCGTGATCGCCGTCGGGTTGATCGCTTGCGTCGCGGCGGCATTGCTGCGGACCGACAGGTCGAGCGGCGCGGCACCGCTCGCCTGGGGCGAGCCGAGGGCGATTCCCGACTCGGCGGCGGTCACGGTGCCCGGTGGAGGGACGATGCGAATTGACGGCGCCGGCCTACGGGTTACCGCTCCCAACGTCAGCGGCTACCGGCTCTTCCGGATCGCCGCGGCGCTCGACCTTCGCGACGTGACCGCGCCCGGGAAAGCTCGCTGCCTGGTCCACGTCCCCTCCGTCGCCCTCGCCGCCCAGACCCCCAACGGGCGCGCCGCGCTGCCGCAGCCGAGCAACGAGCTCTCCCTCCAGCCGGTCCCGCGCGTGTTGCGGGTCGGGTTCAACGCCCAGGGAACGGATCTCATGATCGTCAACCTCGCCGACGCCTTCCGGCGCTTCACCACCGGGCCAGGCGTCAAGGTCGAGTGGGTGCCATACGCGAAGGCTCAGCAGGGATGGGACTGGGCCCTGCCCGCCGACCGCTCGGGAAAGCCGCAGACGCTGACCTTCGCCTCGGTCTGGCGGAGCGCCGGCAAGCCGACCGCACACATCGCCTGCACGGCGAGGACGAGCGCCGGCGCGGCAACCACGCGAACCGCCACATCCCCTTAAGGCTCTAAGGCGCGACCAGCAACTCCGGCCCCTCGACTATTCCCTTGCCGACCTTGTTCAGCTTCGGGTTTGCCGGGGCGCTCGACATCCGGTCGGCCGGCAGCGGCGCGCACATCGCCACCGCGTCCTCCAACTCCAGGTCGGGACGCAGCCAGGCGGCCTCGGCCTCGGGGCCCGGCAGGATCGCCGGCATCCGGTCATGGACCTTGGCGACGACTTCGTTCGGGGTCGTGGTGACGATCGTGCAGCTGTAGAGCCAGCCGTCGTCGAAGCCGCGATCCTCGGGGTCCTCCCACTCCTTGCGGGTGCAGATGCCGGCGAAGGCGAAGGGCTCGCCGCCGTCGACGACGAAGCGCCAGGGCTGGCGTGGCTGCTTGGGGTCCTCGGCTCGCATCCACTCGTAGAAGCCGTCGGCGACGATCAGGCAGCGGTGGCGAAACTTGCCGACCAGCGGCGCGTAGGCGCGGCTCGAGCCGAGGTTCTCCGCTTTCGCGTTGATCATCCGGTAGCCGACCTTGAGGTCCTTGGCCCAGCGCGGCACCAGCCCCCAGCGCATCAATCGCGCCTCGCGCTCGCCCAGCGCCGCCTCCTCGGGGTCGGGCGAAGAGCGCACGGTCAGCACCTCCTGGGTCGGGGCGACGTTGAAGCGACCCAGCCCGCTCGCCGCCCGCTCGGCGCGCTCGCGGGTCGGCGGTGGCGCCTCGCCGGAAGCGTTGCGCTCCAGCGCCTTCTCCAGCTCGACCTGGAAGCGGTCGGCGACCTTTTTCGTGTCTTTGGCTGTGACCGTGAAGCGCCCGCACATGGCTCCAGCGTATCCATGCGATAGCCGCTATTCGGGTGCGATCAACTCCACTGTCGGGAAGTAGGTTCGGTAGCGACCGGGGTCGCGCGTCAAGAGGCTCAAACCGGCAACGGCGGCGTGAGCGCCGATAAAGAAGTCCGGCAATGGAGACCGCTTTTCTCCTCCACTCCTGCGGTAATCGACGAAGACCCTCCCAGCCAGAAAAGCAGCGGGCCACGGCATCGGAATTCGTTCTACCCATCGCTCCGAGAGGGCCCAATCGCATTCCTCAGCCGTAGGAAATCCGATCGAAACCTCGGCGTAGGCGATCGGGTTGATAAAGAGCGCGCCTCTCTCCAGCGCCTCGACCATCTTCTCGCGAGACCAGGCTTCCCATCGGGGGTCCCGGTCGAGAACATCAATCAGGACGTTTGAATCGACGAGAGTCGCGGGCACACCTACCTAAGCCCCCTGGTCCCAATCTTCTCCCCGGGTGAGCCTCATGATCTCGTCCGTAGTCATCGTGAAGTTCTTGCCCGCTTCATGCAGATGCTCGATGAACTCCTCGCCTCGCCTACGCCCTCCTGACGCCTTGCGAACTCGGATCTTGTCTCCCTCGGCGATGAACTCGACCTCCGTCCCCGGGAGGAGACCGAACTTCTCACGAATGCCTTTGGGAATCGTCACTTGTCCTTTGCTGGTCACTTTGCCCATAAAGTAAGAGTAGCACCAGTAAGACTCTTACTTTGAAGCCCAAGCCTCCGGGTTGTCGCGGTACCACTCCAGCGTGGCGCGAAGGCCCTCGCGCAGCTCGACCCTCGGCCGCCAGCCGGTCAGCTCGCGCAGCTTGGTCGAGTCGACGAACTGGCGGTCGATCTCCCCTGCCGGGTTGCCGGTGCCGTGGTACTCGGGCTCGACCTCGCGACCGGAAACCTCGGCGATCAGCTCCAGGACCTCGGCGACCGAGTGCGGTTGCTCGCCCCCCGCATTGAACGCCTCGCCGGCCGCCGGCCCGCCGGCACCGACCTCATGCTCGATCGCCAGGTAAGCGGCGACCGCGTCGGCGACGTGGAGAAAGTCGCGCTGGGGACTGCCGTCGGAGCGGATCACCGGGCGGCGGCCTTCGAGGACGGCGACGACCGCCTCCGGAATGAGGCGGGAGAAGTTGAGGTCGCCGCCGCCGTAGACGTTGGCGAAGCGGGTGACCGCCACCGGCAACCCGTAGGCGGGTCGGTAGCTGAGCGCGATCGCGTCGGCGGCCGCCTTGCTCGCCTCATACGGCGAAGCCGGCCGCAACTGGAAGTCCTCGCCGTAGGGCAGCTGCGGGTGGGGACCGTAGGCCTTGTCCGAGGAGGCGACGACGAGTGCCGGAACGTCGGCGCGGCGGCAGGCCTCCAGCAGTGTCCAGGTGCCGCGCACGTTTGCCTCGAAGGTCGCGACCGGATCGGCCATCGCCGGCCCGACCAGGGTCTGGGCGGCGAGGTGGAAGACGACATCGAACTCACCCGCCTCCAGCGTCGCCCCGACCAGCCGGGCGTCGCGCAGGTCGCCCTCGACCAGTTCCACCCCGGACTCGATCTCCTGCAGGGCCAGCCCGGACAGCGGCGGCGCCGGCAGGTCGAAGACCGTCACCGCGTCGCCGCGCTCCAGTAAAGCCCGCGCCAAATGCGAGGCGACGAAGCCGTGAGCGCCGGTGACCAGGGCGCGCTTCACGGCCGACTCTTCCCCGCGGTCGCGAACGCGGCCCACGGCGCCTCGCCGGCGGCCCAGAGGTCGTTCAACTCGACCGCGTCCTTGTAGGTGTCCATGCAGTCCCAGAAGCCCTCGTGGCGGTAGGCGCGGAGCCGGCCCTCGGCGGCCAGGCGCTCCAGCGGCTCGCGCTCCAGCACGCTGTCGTCGCCGATGTAGGAGAGGGCGCCGGGCTCGAAGCAGAAGAAGCCGCCGTTGATCCAGTGCTCGGAGCGGGGCTTCTCGACGAAGCCCTCGACCCGTCCCTCGTCGTCGAGCCGGGCGACGCCCCACTGCAGGCGTGGCCGCACCACGGTCACCGTCGCCAGGCCGTCGTGCCCGGCGTGAAAGTCGAGCAGCACCCCGAGGTCGACGTCGGCGACGCCGTCGGCGTAGGTCGCGCAGAACCGCTCGCCGCCCAACCGCTCGCCGAGCAGGGCGATCCTTCCCCCGGTCGGCGTGTCCTCGCCGGTATCGACGCACTCGACCGAGACGCCCTCCGGCCATTCCTCGGCCGCGGCGAAGTCACGAACCATCTCCCCCAGATACCCGGTGGCGAGCAGGAAGCGCTCGAAACCCTGCGCCGCGTAGATCCGGATCACGTGCCAAAGGATCGGCCGGCCGCCGATCTCGACCAGCGCCTTGGGAACGGTCTCGGTTCGCTCGCGCAGCCGCGTGCCGCGGCCGCCGCAGAGGATGACTACAGGAGGTTTCAGCAGCCGCCGGCGACTGCCGGAAGGATGGTTACTTCAGCGCCATCGTCAATCGCCGTGTCCAGCCCCTGTTGGAAGCGGATGTCCTCGCCGGAGACGTAGACGTTGACGAAGCGGCGCAGGTCGCCGTCCTGGGTGATCCGGTCGCGAAGGCCGTCGTGGGCGTCGAAGACGGCGTCGAGCGCCTCGCCCACCGTCGAGCCGGAGACCTCGACCTCGGCCTCCCCCCCGGTCGCGGCGCGTAGCTGGGTCGGGATCTTCACTGTCACTGACATCAGACGGAAACCTCCTGGCGAAACTCGGACTCGAAGCTCTCGAGATCGGGGTCGATCTCGTGCATCTGGAACCTATCGCGAGTCGCGTCGAGCGTCTTCAGGCCCTCGCCGGTGATGAAGACGACGACCCGCTCGCCCGGCGCGATGTCGCCGCGCTCGGCGAGCTTCGCCAGCACGCCGACCGTGACGCCGCCGGCGGTCTCGGTGAAGACCCCGGTCGTCTCGGCCAGCAGCCGGATCGCGTCCTTGATTTCCTCGTCGGTGACCGAGTCGACCGCGCCGCCGGTCTTGCGGGCCTGTTCCAGCGCGTAGGGGCCGTCGGCGGGGTCGCCGATCGCGAGGCTCTTGGCGATCGTCTCGGGCTTCTGCGGTTTGCAGACCTCCCAGCCCTCGGCGAAGGCGGTGGCGACGGGGCTGCAGCCGCGCGCCTGGGCGCCGTTGAAGACCGGCTGCTCGCCGGCGACCAACCCGAGGTCGAGCCACTCCTGGAAGCCGCGGCCGACCTTGGTGAACAGCGACCCCGAGGCGATCGGGCAAACGACCCGGTCGGGAAGCTCCCAACCGAGCTGCTCGACCGTCTCATAGGCGAGGGTCTTCGACCCCTCCGCGTAGTAGGGGCGCAGGTTGACGTTGACGAAGGCCCAGGGGCGCGTCTCGGCGAGCTGGGTGCAGAGCCGGTTGACGTCGTCGTAGTTGCCGCGCACGCCGACCAGGTTGGTCCCGTAGACGCCGGTCGCGAGCAGCTTCTGCTCCTCCAGGTTGGCGGGGACGAAGACGTAGGACTCGAGACCGGCCGCGGCGGCGTGGGCGGCGACCGCGTTGGCCAGGTTGCCGGTCGAGGCGCAGGCGACGGTGTCGAAACCAAGCTCCAGTGCCTTGGCGACGGCGACCGCGACAACCCGGTCCTTGAAGGAGTGGGTCGGGTTGGCGGCGTCGTTCTTGACGTAGAGCTCGACGCCGTCGAGCCCGAGCCGCTCGGCAAGCCGGTCGGCGCGCAACAGCGGCGTCAACCCAGGCTCGAGCGGATCGTTGGGACGACCCTCGAACGGGAGGAAGTCGGCGTAACGCCAGATCCCCCGCGAGCCCGCCTGGATCCGTCGCTTCGCCTCATCGGCGTCGAGCGCGGAATGGTCGTAGACCGCCTCCAGCGGCCCAAAGCAACTCTCGCAGAAGTAGCTGGCGTCCAGCTCGTAGCCGGTCCCGCACTCCTTGCACCTCAGTCCTTCAAGTGACATCCGATCTTCCTTTTGTCGTCGCCAACAAAAAAACCTCCGCCTTCTGTGGGGCAGAGGTCCGATCGGACATTCCCCACATCTTCCAGGCCTTTCACACGACCTGCTGGACTTGGCACCTCTCCCCGGACCGATGGTCCGAGGTGGTTGCCGGGGCTTCACTGGGCCAGTCCCTCCACCCCTCTAGATGTGGCGCTTATGTGCCCGCAGACGATACCAGGGCGGTTTCGTTCAGTCCCACGGGCCCGGTGCGTTTAACCTGCAGTTCACGGCCATGAGCACACCCGACGAGAAGATGAGCCCCAGCGATGCCGAACCTTCCAAAGCCAAGGCTGCGGCGGGCTACCCGGCGCGGCGAGCTCATCGCCTCCGCGGCGCAGGCTGAGCCCCAGGCCCCCAAGGTCGAGCAGATCGACTCGGCCGGGCTGCGCTGGGTCAACATCGAGCGCCCCGGCGCCCTCGAGCGCACTTGGCTGGAGGAGCACTTCGACTTCCACGCCCTCGACCTCGAGGACGTCCTCTCCCGCAACCAGCGGCCGAAGATCGACATCTACGACGAGTACCTGTTCATCGTCCTGCACTTCCCCGTCTTCGATCCGGCCGCCGGGCGGCTGGGCACCGGTGAGCTCGACCTCTTCGTCGGGCCCGGCTACGTGGTCACCCTCCCCAATCAGCCGCTGCAGCCGGTCGAGTACCTGTTCGAGCGCTGCCGCGCCAAGGAGGAGATCCGCGAGCAGCACTTCTCGCGCGGCTCCGGCTACCTGCTCTACCGGATCGTCGACGACAGCTTCGACTACTGCTTCCCGATGCTGCGCAAGATCGGCAACAAGCTCGACGCGCTCGAGGACCAGATCTTCGAGGGGCGCTCCGAGGAGGTCGTCCGTGACATCTCCAACGTCAAGCAGGAGATCATCAACTTCCGCAAGGTGATCCGCCCGCAGCGCCCGGTCCTCCGCGACCTGGAGAAAATCAAGCAGCGCTACCTCGCCCCCGACCTCGACCTCGAGATCTACTTCGACGACGTCGTCGACGCCCACGAGCGGATCTGGGACATGCTCGAGAACTACAAGGAGGTCGGCGAGGCGCTCCAGGAGACCAGCGAGTCGGTGATCTCCCACCGGGTCAACGACATCCTCCGGGTGCTGACCTCGATCAGCGTCATCGTCCTGCCGCTGACCCTGATCGCCAGCGTCTGGGGAATGAACGTGAAGGTGCCCGGGGAGCAGAACATGACCGCCTTCTGGATCGTGCTCGGGGCGATGATGGCGATCCTCCTCGGCATGGTCGCCTACTTCCGCAAACGCGGCTGGCTCTGAGCATGGCCGCCCCTCATAGGATGGGGCAGTGGCAAATTTCCGCATCTGGGCGCCCTGGCGCCTCGCCTACGTGAAGGACGCATCCAAGGACATCGAGGAGGCCTGCATCTTCTGCGCCAAGCCGGCCGAGGATGACGACGCCGCCAACCTGATCGTCCACCGCGGCGAGCGCTGCTTCGTGATCCTCAACCTCTTCCCCTACACCAACGGCCACCTGATGGTGGCGCCATACGACCACGTCGGGCGCATCCAGGAGCTGCCGGCCGAGACTCTCGCCGAGATGATGTCCCTCGCCCAGACGGCGATGAGCCGGCTCGAGGACGTCTACGAGCCGCACGGCTACAACGTCGGCTTCAACCAGGGCCGCGTTGCCGGCGCCGGCGTCGAGCACCACATCCACCTCCACGTCGTGCCGCGCTGGGGCGGCGACACCAACTTCATGCCGGTGATCGCCGACACCAAAGTGATGCCGCAGACGCTGGAGCAGAGCTACGAAGCACTGAGGGGAGCGTTTTGAGCGAGCAACCGACCCTGGCCCCGCCCGGGATCTTCAAGGCCTACGACATCCGCGGCCTCTACGGCTCGGAGATGGACGAGACCACCGCCCACGCGATCGGCCGCGCCTTCGCCCGGGTGCTGGGCCGGCTGCGCGGCAAGGAGCCGAGCGAGTTGCGGATCGGGCTCGGCCGCGACATGCGGCTGACCGCGCCGCGGATGGCCGAGGAGCTGCGCGACGGGTTGATCTTCGAGGGGGCGACCGTACTCGACGCTGGGATGGTCGCAACCGAGATGCTCTACCACCTGGTCGGCTCGCACGATCTGGACGGCGGCGCGATGGTCACCGCCTCCCACAACCCGAAGGCCTACACCGGCGTCAAGCTGGTCCGCGAGGGCGCACTGGCGCTCTCCGGCGACGCCGGGATCGGCGACGTGCGGCGTGAAATCGAGGCCGGCCTCGGCCCCGCGCCCGGCGGCGGCTCCTTCGAGGAGGTCGACGTCTGGGAGGAATACCGGGCCCACGCGCTCTCCTTCATCGACCCGGCGAAGGTCAGGCCGATGAAGGTCGTCGTCGACGGCGGCAACGGGATGTCGGGGCCGATGGTCGGCCCGATCCTGCGCAAGCTCGGCCTCGACCTCGAGGAGATGTATTTCGAGCCCGACGGCGAGTTCCCCGACCACGAGCCCAACCCGCTGCTCGAGGAGAACCGCCGGATGATCATCGAGCGGGTCCGGGCCAGCGGCGCCGACCTCGGGATCGCCTGGGACGGCGACGCCGACCGCTGCTTCTTCATCGACGGCGACGGCGAGTTCTGCGACGGCGACTTCGTTTGCGCGATGCTCGCCCGCGCCGCGCTCGCCAAGGAGCCTGGGGCGACGATCCTCTACGACCCCCGCTCCAGCCGCGCCGTTCCCGACCTGGTCGCCGCCGAGGGCGGTCGCTCCGCCCTCTCGCGAGTCGGCCACGCCTTCTTCAAGACGCGGATGCGCGAGGAGGGCGCCGCCTTCGGCGGCGAGGTCTCCGGCCACTACTACTTCCGCGACTTCTGGTGCGCCGACTCGGGGACGATCCCGGCGCTGCTGATGCTGGAGCTGCTCTCGGTGGAGGGACGCACCCTGGCCGAGGCGATGGCCGAGTTCCGCTCCCGCTACTTCATCTCCGGCGAGATCAACTCCGAGGTAGACGACCCCGCGGCGAAGATGGCCGAGATCGCCGAGCGCTACGCCGACGGCGAGCTGACCCGGCTCGACGGGATCTCGGTCGACTACCCCGACTGGCACTTCAACGTCCGCCCCTCCAACACCGAGCCGCTGCTTCGCCTCAACCTCGAGTCGCTCGTCTCACCCGAGGACATGGAGCGAAAGCGCGACGAGGTCCTCGGCCTGATCCGGGCGTGACCCTCACCCCCGAACAGGCCCTCGAGCAGGCGGCGCTGGCCGGGATCCACTGCCTGCGAATCCCCACCCCCTTCGCGGTTGGCCGCGTCAACTGCTACCTGATCGAGGACGAGCCGCTGACCCTCGTCGACACCGGCCCCAACTCAGGCAAGGCCCTCGACGAGCTGCAGTCCCAGCTCGGCGAGCGCGGCCACTCGATCGACGACATCGAGTTGGTCATCCTCACCCACCAGCACATCGACCACCTCGGCCTGGTCGAGATCGTCGTCGAGCACTCCGGCGCCGAGGTCGCGGCGATCGGCGTCGCCGCCGAGCGACTCGCCAACTTCAGCGAGGATTCTGAGGCCGAGGACGAGTTCGCGGTCCAGCTGATGCTGCGCAACGGCATCCCGGAGAACGTCGCCTTTGCCCTGCAGAGCGTCTCGCGCAGCTTCCGCGGCTGGGGCTCGCGGGCCGAGGTGACCCGCCCGCTTGAGGACGGCCAGACGATGCCCTTCCGCGACCGCCTGCTCGAGGCGCTGCACCGTCCCGGCCACAGCCCCTCCGACACGATCTTCTGGGACGCCGAGCGGCGCATCCTGCTCGCCGCAGACCACCTGATCGCCCACATCTCCTCCAACCCGCTGATCAGCCGCCCGCTGGATGGCTCCGACCGCCGCACCCAGGCGCTCGTCACCTACATCGAGTCGATGCGCAAGACGCGGGAGATGCCGGCCGAGATCGTCCTCTCCGGCCACGGCGAGCCGATCGTCGACCACGTCGCCCTGATCGACGAACGCATCGCCAAGCACGACCGCCGCAAGGAGAAGATCTACAAGCTGATCGCCGAGCAACCCAGGACCGGCTACGAGCTGGCCCAGGCGATCTGGGGCAACGTCGCCGTCACCCAGGCCTTCCTCACCCTCTCGGAGGTGATCGGCCACGCCGACCTGCTCGTCAACGAGGGCCGCATTCGCGAAGTCGACGACGGCGAGGTGGTCCGCTACGAGACGAACGGATAGCGCCTCGCCTCCTATCAACCCGACGGGCGCATCTACGTGCCGACGACTTCGAGGATGCCGTCGAGGCCGGCGAAGTCCTTTACGTTCCGCGTGTAGAGCGGCAGCTCGTGGGCGATTGCGGTGGCGGCGATCAGCAAGTCGAGCGCACGGGCGCCACGGGCCTTACGGCCCGCGGCAGCAATAGCCGAGTAGACGCGCCCGTAGGCGCGAGCGCATACCACATCGAAGGGCAGTGGATCGAAGGTTGCCTCGGCGCGCTGCAAACGGTCCTGGCGACGCGCCCGCTCAGCCTCGTCCGTAGTGGCATGGGGCCCGCAAGCGAGCTCGCCGAGCGTGACAGCGGAGATCGCCATCTGGGCGGGAAGCTTGGCCGGGTCGAGCGCTTCGAGGTCAATCAGGACCGAGGTGTCGATAACCCCACGCTCGTGGCGCGAATCAGGCACGCGGCGAGGGGTCCTGATCGAGAACAGCGTCGATCTCGTCTCGGAATCGCTCGAGATCGATGCGCGGGGCGCCGGCGAAGGCAGCAAGCGCCGTCTCGACTCCTACGAACCGGCGACGCTGGACCGGGCGCAACTCGCCGACCGCCGCTCCGTTGCGGGTGACGACGAACTCCTCGCCGCGATCGAGCGCCCGCATGATCTCGCCGCTCCGGTTGCGCAACTCTCGCTGGGTCAAATCACGAGGCATGGCGAAAGCGTAGCACCAGTGCGACACCCCACCCGGTTTGAGTGGAAGGTCGATCCGGTGTGCCGAGAACACCAGTAACGCAGGCGCCAGCTAAGTTTAGGAGATCGTAGTGGCCGCCCCTCCAGTCGCAACCGCTCCGAAGGCGCCGGACCTCGCGAAGGGCCGCCGCGGCAGCGCCCTGCCGCCCCGCGCGGCGAAGAAGCGGATGCTGATCATCGTCAACCCCTACGCGACGACGGTCTCCGATCGGCTCAAGAACCTGGTCGTCTACGCCCTGCAGGGGCGCTATGACGTCGAGGCGGTCTCGACCGAGGCGCAGAACCACGCCACCGAGCTGGGCCGTGAGGCCCGCGACGGCGGCTACGACGTGGTCGTCGCCTTCGGCGGCGACGGGACGCTGAACGAGGTGGTCAACGGGCTCGCCGGCACCGACGTGCCGGTCTCGATGCTGCCGGGCGGCTCGACCAACGTGGTCTGCCGCACGCTCGGCATCCCCAACGACGTGGTCGACGCCACCGAGCACCTGCTCTCGCTGGCGGACCGCTGGGAGCCGCGGCGGATCGACCTCGGCAAGGTCGACGATCGCCACTTCGTCTTCTCCTGCGGGGCGGGGATCGACGCCACCGTCGTCAAGCGGGTCGACGCGCACCCGAAGCTGAAGGCCAAGGCAGGGCCCTACTACTACAGCTGGGCGGGGCTCACCGGCTTTTACCGCCACTACCTGCGCAACCCCGTGCGGGTGCGAGTCGAGACGGCGGGCGACGCGGTCGAGGGCGTCACCGCCCTGACCCAGAACTCCGACCCCTTCACCTATTTCGCGAAGCGCCCGATCCGGGTCTGCGAGGGGATCGAGATCGACGACGGCACCCTCTCGATGGGCGTGCTGAAGCGCGCCACCCAGCGCGACGCCCCCACCCTCGTCGCCCGCCTGCTCGGCGCCGCCGGATCGAGCGCGGTCGACCACCGCCAGATCCACCACTTCGACGACGTCCTCGACGCCACCGTCACCTCGATCTCCGAGCACGACGAGGGCGGGCTGCGGCCCTTCCCCGTCCAGGTCGACGGCGACTACATCGGCGAGCGCGAGCGGGTCGAGCTGAAGGCAGCCCCGGCCTCGCTCACCGTCGTCGCCTGACTCAGCCGCTCGGCGTAATCCGGTAGGCGTCGAAGACCGACTCGACGTTGCGGAGTTTCGAGATGCACCCTTTGAGCTGCTCGGTGTCCCCCACCTCGACCACGAAGCGGTTCTTCACCATCGGGTGCTTGGTCGAGCAGCTCGCCTCGAGGATGTTGATCCCCGCCTCGGAGAAGGTGCGGGAGAGGTCCTCGAGCAGGCGGGTGCGATCGTAGGCGTCGACCTGGAGCTCGACTCGGTATGAGGCTTCGTTGTCCCCGGCCCACGAGACCTCGACGAAGCGCTCCGGGTCCTTTCTTAGCGCCCGCACGTTCTTGCAGTCCTCGCGGTGGATCGTGATGCCGCGGCCGAGCGACACGTAGCCGGCGATCTCGTCGCCGGGAACCGGCCGGCAGCACTTGGCAAGCCGCACCGCGACGTTGTCGACGCCCTTGACGCTGATCCCGAAGTTGGAGGCGTCCTTGGTGCTCCGCGCCTTGTCCTCGCGGGCGCCCTCGGCGAAGCCGAGCGGCGCGGCCTCCTCGACCGCCTCGCCGGCCTTCAGCCGCTGCATCAGCTTGTTGGCGACCGTCTTGGTCGAGACCTTGCCCTGGCCGAGGGCGATGTAGAACTCGGTCGCTTTGCGGAAGCCCATCTCGCGGATCACGTCGGC
Organism: uncultured Solirubrobacterales bacterium; assembly: GCA_963702055.1. GTDB lineage: Bacteria > Actinomycetota > Thermoleophilia > Solirubrobacterales > 70-9 > CAWINX01. The sequence goes on from OY969702.1 coordinate 688,279, forward strand.
GAGCAGCGGCGACATCGCCACCTTCTGCATCGGCAGGCCGCGCTTGCGCAGCGCCTCCTCCAGCCCCTCGCGGCCGTGGCGCTCGGCGTCTTCGCGCCGCTCCTCTTTGAAGAAGGCGCGGATCTTGTTGCGGGCACGGCTGGTCCGCACCAGCTTCAGCCAGTCCCGCGAGGGCCCGCGCTTCTGGTTGGCGGTCAGCACCTCGACGATGTCGCCCGACTTCAGCTGGTAGTGCAGGGGCACGATCGCGCCGTTGACCTTGGCCCCGACGCAGCGGTGGCCGACGTCGGTGTGGACGGCGTAGGCGAAGTCGAGCGGGGTCGAGCCGGCGGAGAGGCTCTTCACCTCGCCCTTCGGGGTGAAGACGAAGACCTCGTCCTCGAAGAGGTCGACTCGCAGGGACTCGAGGAACTCAGCCGGGTCCTGCTCGCCCTCGGCCTCGACCAGCTGCCGCAGCCAGGTCATCTTCTCGCGCTGCGGATCGCCACCGCCGCCCTCCTTGTAGGCGACGTGGGCGGCGATCCCGTACTCGGCGAGCTTGTGCATCTCCTCGGTGCGGATCTGGATCTCCAGCGGCTTGCCCTCCGGCCCGATCACCGTCGTGTGCAGCGCCTGGTACATGTTGGCCTTGGGCATCGCGACCCAGTCCTTGAAGCGGCCGGGCAGCGGCTTCCAGAGCGAGTGGATGACCCCGATCGCCCCGTAGCAGTCCTTCACCGAGCCGACGATCACCCGCATCGCGGTGAGGTCGAAGATCTCGTTGAACTCGCGCCCCTTCTTGGTCATCTTCGTGTAGATCGAGTAGAAGTGCTTGGCGCGGCCGGAGATCTCGGCCTCGATCCCGACCTGCTTCAGCTCCTCGGAGAGGAAGCGACCGGCCTCCTCGACGAAGACCTCGCGCTCGTTGCGCTGCTGGGCGACCAGCTGTTTGATCTCCGCGTACTTGCGCGGGTGCAGGGTGGAAAAGGCGAGGTCCTCCAGCTCCCACTTGATCGCGTGGATCCCCAGCCGGTGGGCGAGCGGGGCGTAGATCTCCAGCGTCTCCCGCGCCTTCGCCGTCTGCTTCTGCTTGGGCAGGGCGCCCAGCGTGCGCATGTTGTGGAGGCGGTCGGCCAGCTTGATCAGGATCACCCTGACGTCGGTGGCCATCGCCACCATCATCTTGCGGTAGTTCTCGGCCTGCCGCTCGTCGCGGCTCTCGAAGGTGATCCCGGTCAGCTTGGTGACGCCGTCGACCAGCTGGGCGATCTGCTCGCCGAACTCCTCGCGGATCTCCTCGAGGCTGGCGCTGGTGTCCTCGACCGTGTCGTGCAGGAGGGCGGCGCAGAGGGTCTCGGTGTCGAGTCGCATGCCGGCGCAGACCTGGGCAACGCCGACCGGGTGGGTGATGAACTCGTCGCCGGAGCGCCGCATCTGATCGGCGTGGTGGTCGCAGGCGAATTCGAAGGCGCGCTCGATCGCGGCGCGGTCGATGGTCGACACGGCGACCGCGGTGTCGCCGTCGCCGTTACCGGCGCCGTTCTGACTTGGCGAGGAGTCGAACTCCTCGATCACCGCAAACAGGTCGGCGAGGAGTTCGCCGTTCTCTACGGATGTCTGTGGCTTTCGAGGTATCGCATGCCCTCCTCGTAACGGGCGCGGTAGGCGCGGAACGCGGCTGAGCGCTCCAGTTCTGTCTTCTCCGAGGATACGACCCTGACCGTTCCCGCACCACCGTGCGGCTCCCCCTGCACGAGGTCCAGCTCGGCGAGGACGCGTAGGCAGCGGGCCGCTGCCTCCGGGGCGCGCGGATGCGATCCCCCGCCCTCGAGCGCCTTTCTCAGCTCCTCTCCCCCGACCTCTCCGGCGTCGCGAAGCTCCCTGAACGCCGCGGCCAGCTCGCCGCGCCCGGCCAATTGGGCTTCGAGCATCAGCGCCGCGAAGCGCCGCTCGGGCTCCCCCCAGGCGGCGTGCAGGAAGCCGCCGCCCTCCCCGGGCATGGAGGCGAGGCGCTCGAGGTGTTCGAAAGCGGGCGGGTCGACCAGGACCACGTGGTCGAAGTCACGGGCCAGGCCCGGCTCGCGCTCCAGGCGCGCATAGTCGGCGAGCAGGAGCCCGTCGCTCTCCAGCGCCGCGCGGCGGTTCGCGTCGGCGACCAGAGCCAGAACACCCTCGCCGCTGGAGAGCAATTCTCCGATCACCGCGGCCGGCGAGTTTGAGCCCCTCACCACCTGCCGCTCCTCCTCCCCGCCGCCGATGGGCCGAAAAGTTGACTCCGAGTCGATTTTCCGGCGCATCGGCGACCAGTTCTTCGGGTCGGCGGCGAGTTCGGCCTCGAAGCGTCGCCACCACTCCTCGGCCTCGGCCGAGTCGCGATCCTCCTCCGCCTCGCGCCTGTAGAGCTCGCGCAGCACGACCCGCGGCTCGATCGCGCCGTTCCAGTGGTTGACCTCCAGTCGCACCGCGGCGTCGACGCGATCCTCCTCGGAGACGCCGAGGCTGGAGCGGCCGAACGCCACCCCCAACGCCCGGTGAGCGCCGCTGTGGAGGCTGAAGCGCGCGTGCTTTCCCTCGCCCATCGTCCGCACGTCGCGCACCCGGGCGGACGGGACGAGCAGCCTCACCCCCGGGTTGCCCATCCCGAACGGCGCGAGGCGACCCAGCTCTTCGGCCAGGTCGAGGCCGAGACTCGCCCCGCCGACCATCGCGTCGATCCGCTCGGTCCGAGTCAGGTCCTCGGGGTCCAGAACGGAGCGGGCGTGGACGGCGAACGCCTCGCGAAACGCGTCGAGCTCCTCGGCCCGCAGTTCCAACCCCGCCGCCGCCCGATGCCCACCGAAGCGCACCAGATGCTCAGAGCAGGCCTCGAGCCCGGCCAACAGGTCGAATCCCGGAATGCTGCGCCCGGAACCTCGACCCCCTCCCTCTCCATCAAGCGAGATCACGATCACCGGACGGTGGTGGCGCTCGACCAGCCGCGAAGCAACAATCCCGATCACCCCGGTGTGCCAACCGTCGCCGGCCACCACCAGCGCCGGAGCCGCGCGCAGCTCCTCGGAGAGCTCACGCCGCGCAGCCTCAGCGGCCCCATCGACCTCCCGCTCAGTGGCCCGCCGCTCGCTATTGGCGCGACTCAGCTCGACAGCGATCTCCTTGGCGCGCTCCTCGTCTTCGGTCAGGAACAGCTCAACCCCGGCATCTGCCCGGTAGAGGCGGCCCGCAGCGTTGATTCTCGGCGCCAGTCGGAAGGCAAGGTCTCCCTCGTCGAGCTGGGTCGGCTCGCAGCTCGACGCTTCAAGCAGCGCGCGCATCCCGGGCCTGCGCGCACGCCTGACCTCCTCCAGGCCCCGCTTGACCAGCGATCGGTTCTCCCCGACGAGGGGAACGACGTCGGCAACCGTGGCAAGGGCAACGAGGTCGAGATCATCGGCTTCCCCCAAAGCGCCGGCAAGCTTCCACGCCACCGCCGTCCCGCACAACTCCGCGAACGGATAGCCGCTGAGCGCCGGGTGCAGAATCAGGCAGTCGGGCAGCTCAGACCCCGGCTGATGGTGATCGGTGACGACGACCTCCATCCCCAACTGCCGGGCGAGCGCCACCTCCTCAACCGCCGTGATCCCGCAGTCGACGGTGATCAGGAGGGACGTTCCGCGCTCCGCCAGCCGCTCGACATTCGCCGCGCTGAGCCCGTAGCCGTCCGAGAGCCGATCGGGGATCAGCCAGTCGCAGTCGGCGCCCAGCCCGCGCAGCGTGCCGACCAGGATCGTGGTGGCGCAGACCCCATCGACGTCGAAGTCGCCGTGGACGGTGATCCGCTTCTTTGCCCTGACAGCATCGAGGACCAACTTGACCACCTCGCCCATCGACTCGAACGCCGAGGGCGGATGCGACTCGTCGGCCTCGAGAAAGGCTCGCGCCTCCTCGGGCGTGCGGTAGCCGCGGCGCACCAGGGTGATCGCGACCGGCTCGCTCAGGCTCAGCTCGTCGGCGAGCACCCGCGCCTCGCGGTAGGAGTATGGGTCGGCCCTGTAGGCCTTAAGGGAATCCGCCACCCAGCCAGGCTAGGAAGCGGCCTAGACGGAATCCGGCGTCAGATTTCCCGCTCGGAGCGGAGTCCCACCGCGTAGACGACCCCCAGGCCGATCGCGACCCCCGGGACGGCGACGAGGGCGGTGAGGAGATCGGTGTTGCCGAGGCCGCGACCCGTGATCGCCTCGACGATCGCGCCGAAGATCATCGCCCCCAGCACCGAGCCGAGAAAGGCGCCGACGATCCCCTGCCAGAAGTGGTCGGGCATGAAGACGGTGAAGTGCCAGAGCGCGATTCCCATCGTGAACCAGACCAGCAGAGCCATCAGCGATTCCTCCCGTGCTTGCGGCGTTGTCGACGGCGCTCCTTGCGGCGCTCATCGCGCTCGCGGCGCTCGGCGTCCGCCGGGTCAGGCGGCTCGCCGTTGGAGGACGGGCTCGCTCCGTCGCCCCCCCCCGGAGGCTCGATCGTCGCCACCGCCCCGACCTTCGGCTTGGCGTCCTGCTGCGCCGCCACCGCTTCGGCGATCTCCTCGTCGCTCTCGGTGTCGTCGCTGAGCTTCGCCAGCTCGATCTCGTCGGCGAAGGCGGGAACCCGCCCCTCGAACTCGGCGATCCGCGCCCGGCGTCGCGCGAAGCCCGGCTCACGCTCCTTCCAGGCGGTCAGCACCGGCGAGGCGATGAAGATCGAGGAATAGGTGCCCGAGGCGATCCCGACGAACATCGCGAAGGCGAAGTCCTGGAGCGTCGCGCCGCCGAAGACGAACAACGAGGTGACCGCGAGCAGGGTGGTGAAACTGGTCGCCAACGACCTGGTCAGCACCTCGCTCATCGAGCGGTTGACGATCTGAGAGAACGCCGCTCGCGGCATCCGCGGCATGTTCTCGCGTATTCGATCGAAGACGATAATCGTGTCGTAGAGCGAGTAGCCGAGGATGGTGAGGAAGGCGGCGACCGTTCCGCTCGTCACCTCCCGGCCGGTCAGCGAGTAGATGCCCGCGGTGATCAGGATGTCGTGGAAGAGGGCGATCAGCACCGGCACGGCGAACTTCGGGTCGAAGCGGAACGCCACATAGGCGGCGATGATCAGCAGCGAGAAGATCAGCGCCTTCAGCGCGCTGCTAGCGACCTGTTGCCCGAAGGTCGGCCCGACGCTGGTGCTGTCGAAGCCGTTGCTGACGATCCCGAACTTCGAGGCGAGGGCGGACTGGGCGTCTTTGACCCGGCTCGGCCCCAGCTCCCGCGCCTGGATCTGGAAGACATTCTTGCCGAAGACCGGGTCGGAGACCTGCTGGATCTGCTCGCCACTGAGGCCGATCGTGTCGAGCGCGCCCCGGACCCCGTTCTCATTCGTCGGCTGGACCAGCGCCACCTTGATCCGCGTCCCCGCCTTGAAGTCGATGCCGAAGTTGAGCTGCTTGGTCGCCAGCGAGAGCGCGCCGACCAGCAGGATCACGCCGGACATCGTGAAGAACCAGCGGCTGGCGCCCATGAAGTCGAAGTGCCAGCGCATTCCCTCACGACTGGCGCCGAGCACCTTCGGCGAGCGCAGGAAGCGTGAGTTGCTCATCGTCCCGAGCAGCGCCTGAGTGAAGACGACGGCGGTGAGCAGGGAGACGATCGTTCCGACGCCGAGCGTGAAGGCGAAGCCCTTAACCCCGGCCGTCGCCAGGACGAAGAGGACGAAGGCGGTCAGCAGGGTGACGACGTTCGCGTCGATGATCGTCGCGATACCGCGTTTGTAGCCGGCCGCGATCGCGCTCGACATCGAGCGCCCTGCCCGCACCTCTTCCTTTATTCGCTCGAAGATGACGATGTTGGAGTCCGCCGCGACTCCAATCGTCAGGATCAACCCCGCGATCCCCGGCAGGGTCAGGGTGATCGGGATCAGCTTGATCAGCGCGAAGAAGATGATCCCGTAGGCGCCGAGGGCGACCGAGGCGATCAGGCCGAGGAAACGGTAGAAGACGAGCAGGAAGAGGATGACGAGCGAGAGGCCGATGATCCCGGCCTTGATCCCCTCGTGGAGGGCCTGGCTGCCGAGCGTCGCCGAGACCTGGGTCTGGCTGATCAGCTTGAGGTCGATCGGCAGCGCGCCGATCTGGAGGATCGTCGCCAGGTCCTGGGCCTCCCCAATGCTGTTGAAGCCGCCGGATATCTCGGCCCCGGTGCGGCCGTCGATCCCGTCCGGGTTCTCCTGGAAGTTGATGATCGGGCGGGTCTGGACGACGTTGTCGAGGACCACCGCGAAGTGGCCGGACAGGGCCGCCGCCTGCTGTGAGCTGACGGCGCCGATCGCCTGCGACTGGCCGCGCTGGGCGATCGCCCGAGTGACGTCCTGGAACGCCGTCCGCCCCTTGTCGGTGAAGCCGAAGGTGACGTTGGGCTGGTTGAACTGGTCGAAGTTCTGTTTCGGGTCGGTGATGTCGGTGCCCGAAAGCGCCGGGTTGTCCTTGATCGCGTACCAGCCCGGCTCTGCGGTCTGGTCCGTCTTGCCCGAGTTGTCGCTCGGCTGCTCGGAGACCAGCACCGTGCCCACCGGAATCTCGACGACGATGCCGTTGTGGGGGCGCTTCTTGCCGGTCGGACTGACGTAGAGATCCTTCTCGGAGACCTCGGGGCCGGCGATCAGTCTGTGCGGAGCCTTGCGCGAGAAGAGGTAGAAGCGGGGCTTGCCCGCCGAGCAGGTGGTGCAGTTCTCAACTGGCTTCTGCTGCGCGGCGAGCTGCGCCGCATCGTAGGCGGTCGGGAAGGCTCCGGCGAAGATCAGCTGCTGGTTCTCGGCGCTCTTGACCTTGCGCCCCGCGGCCTTCCACTGCGCTTTCGCGGTCTTGATCGCCCCCGGCGGAGGCTGCTGGCCCGGGTGCCCGCCGATCGTCTTCTCGGGGCCGATCAGGTTGGGCTCCCAGTCGTAGAAGTAGAGCTGGGCCGTCGTGCCGACCTGGTTGATCGCCCGCTGCGCATTGGTGACGTCGGGGAGGCTGACCGAGATCTCGGTGGTTCCGAGTCGCGACACCTCGGGCTCGGAGACGCCGAGCTTGTCGATCCGCTCTCGGATGATCTCGATCGAGCGGTTGATGTCGCCGCCGCTGACCGTCTTCACCTGTCCGGTCGGCTCGCCCTGGTAGACCAGCTCGACTCCGCCCTTCAGGTCGAGCCCCAGCTTGGTCGGCGTGTTGACGATGACCAGCGCCGAAACCGCAACCAGGCCCAGCACGAAGAGGAGCACGAAGAGGTGCCGTCGCCTGCCGCCCATGGTTAGTCCAACCCTCCGCGCACGCTCAAGATTCGGGTGTGAGGACGATCAGCAGGCCGCCGTCGTCGTCGTAGGCGGGAAAGACGTCGGCGACCGCTTCGGCGGGGAGATCGCCCTCGGCATTGACCGAGACCCGTTTGCCGAGCGAGCGCACCCCCCACTCGAGTGAGGTCTCGATCGGATCGGTGATGCCGTCGCCGTTGGTGTCGGCGGTCTCGCCGCCGTTGCCCTCGTCGATCCAGTTCAGGCCGAGCACGTCGCGCACCGGGCGACCGATCACGTCCTCGTCGGTGAGTCCGGTCAACTCGAAGCTTCCCTTGCCGGCGTCGATCACCCGCTCTTGGCGGTCGCAGACGAAGAAGGCGGCGTTGGGCGCCGGGTAGTAGTCGTCGAGCAGCTCGAAGACGAAGCCGAAGCCACATTTGGAGCAGCCCTTGGGACGGGTGCTGAACCCGGCCGTCCGGTCGCCACTGACCTCCCTGTGGCCGCAGTTGGGGCAGATGAAGAACGGCATCCTCGACAGGCTACAAGTGCGCGCGAGCTAGAAGAGGCTCGCCGCCCCCTCGGGCGTCGGCAACCCGAGGTGCTCGAAGGCCCGCTCGGTGAGGACGCGGCCGCGCGGAGTTCGTTTGAGCATGCCCTGCTGGAGCAGGTAGGGCTCGAGCACGTCCTCGATCGTGTCCTGTTCCTCGCCGATCGCGACAGCCAGAGTGGAAAGGCCCACCGGCCCGCCGCCAAACTTGCTCGCGATCGTCTGGAGTAGGGAACGGTCGCTGCGATCGAGCCCGCCCGCGTCGACCTCGAGCATCTCCAGAGCGGATGCGGCGGAGCCGGCGTCGATCGTGCCCTTACCCTTCACCTGGGCGAAGTCGCGGACACGCTTCAGCAGCCGGTTGGCGACGCGCGGGGTGCCGCGAGAGCGCGAAGCGATCGTCCGCGCTCCCTCGGCGTCGATCTTGACGCCGAGGATTCCCGCCGAGCGCTCGATGATCTGCGCCAGGTGATCGGGACTGTAGTGCTCGAGGCGGTGGCAGACGCCGAAGCGGTCGCGAAGCGGCGTGGTCAACAGGCCGGCCCTGGTGGTGGCACCGATCAGCGTGAACGGGGGAAGCGGCAGGGTGACGGTGCGAGCGCCGGCCCCCTGACCGAGCACGACGGGGAGTTCGCCGTCCTCCATCGCCGGGTAGAGCGTCTCCTCGACCGCGCGGCCGAGCCGGTGGATCTCGTCGATGAAGAAGACGCTGCCCGGCTCCAGCGCGGTGAGGAAGGAGGCGACGTCGGCCTTGCGCTCCAGGGCGGGCCCGGCGGTCTGAACCATCGGCACCTCGAGCTCGGCGGCGACGATGTGGGCGAGCGAGGTCTTGCCGAGGCCGGGCGGGCCGGCGAGCAGGACGTGGTCGAGCGGCTCGCCGCGGCCCCGCGCCGCCTCGATGAAGATCGCCAACTGCTCGGTGACCTGCTCCTGGTTGACGAAGTCGGCCAGGGTGGGCGGGCGCAGCGAACGATCGAGGTCCTCGTCCGGGACGTCGGCGCGGGCGTCGTGCACCCGGACCTCCGCGTCGACGGGGACGGGCTCCTCGTCAATCCCGGGCGTGCGGATCCGGTTGGCGCCGATGTCGGGTGAGTCGGTCATGCGGCCTTGCCGGTCCCGGCCTTGCGCAACGCGGTTGCGATCAGGCCCTTGGCGTCGTCGCTCTCGATCCCGTCGAGCAGCTGCTCGGCCTCCAGCGGCGCGTAGCCGAGGTTGACGAGGCCGTCGCGGGCGAGGGCGCGGGCGTCACCACCCTCGACGATCGCCGTCGCGACCTCCTCCTCGAGCGCCCCCGCAACCTTCTCGCGCAACTCGACGATGATCCTCTCCGAGGTGCGCTTGCCGATTCCCGGCACCGCCTGGAAGCGTTTCGCGTCGCCCGCGGCGATCGCCCGCAACAGCTCTCGGGCCGGGCCGCCGGAGAGCGCCGCGAGCGCCACTTTCGGCCCCACCCCGCTGACCGAGATCAGCTCGCCGAAGAGGTCGCGCTCCTCCTCGGAGGCGAATCCGAACAGCGCCAGGGAGTCGTCGCGGGAGATCAGCTCGGCGTGCAGAAAGGTCTCGCGACCGGTGGCCGGCACCGCCTTCAGCGTCTCCGCCGAGACGGCCAGCCGGTAGCCGACTCCGCCGGCGTCGATCACCACATGGTCAGAGCGGCGGACCATCACCTCGCCGCGCACAGCGGCGATCATCCGGCCAACCGCTCCGGCTGCGGCGTGGCGATCCCCCCGACCGCCTCGATCGCGTCTCGCCGCCCGGCGCCGCCGCCGTGGCAGATCGCCACCGCGAGGGCGTCGGCGGCATGGTCGGGGGTCGGCGGCTCGGGCAGGCCGAGCAGCGTCCCGACCATCCGCTGCACCTGCTCCTTGCCGGCGCCGCCGGAGCCGCAGACGGCCTTCTTGATCGCCTGTGGCGTGTAGACGAAACAGGGGACGCCGCGCTGCGCCGCGGCCAGCATCGCCACGCCGCTGGCCCGGCCGACCGCCATCGCCGAGTGGGCGTTCTTGCCGAAGTAGAGATCCTCGATCGCCATCGCCTTCGGCTCGTGCCACTCGAGCAGCTCCGAGAGGGCGCGGTGGATCCGCTCGATGCGACGCTCGATCGGCAGATCGGGGGTCGTTTCGACCACGCCTCCGTCGAGGGCGACCATGTGGTTGCCCTCGATCCTGACGATGCCGAAGCCGAGGTTGGCGGCACCGGGGTCGATTCCCATCACGACCTGCATGAGAAGTGATTCTGGACGGGCTCCCGGATGCCTTTACATATTCCGCCGCCTCCTCCGCTTCGCGTCCGGGGGCGGCGGCAAAGCGCCATATCAACGCCGCTCGCAGAGAATCAGATTGCGATGCTCGCTAATAAGTCTTCAGGCATGTCGAAGTTGGCGTGGACCTCGCTGACGTCGTCGTGCTCCTCGAGCGCGTCGAGGAGGCGCAGCAGCGTGCCCGCGTCGGACTCCCCGACCTCGACCGTGCTCTTCGGCTCCATCGCCAGGTCGGCGGACTGAATCTCCACCCCCGCCTCCTCCAAGGCCTCGCGAACCGCGGTCAGGTCACTCGGCTCGCAGAGCACCTTGAGCAGGCTGCCGTCCTCGACCACGTCCTCGGCGCCGGCGTCGATCGCGACGATCAGGTCGTCTTCGCCGTAGCGCTCGCCGTCGACGAGGACGGCGCCGCGCTTCTCGAAGATCCAGGCGACCGAGCCCGGCTCGCCGAGGCTGCCGTTGTGCTTGGTGAAGGCGTGGCGGACGTCGGCGCTGGTCCGGTTGCGGTTGTCGGTCAGCGCCTCCACGAGGACGGCGACGCCGGCGGGCCCGTAGCCCTCAAAGACCACCCGCTCGATCGCCTCCGCCTCGGCGCCGGCGCCCGTCCCCCGGTCGACCGCCCGTTGGATGTTGTCCTTCGGCATCGAGGCGTCGCGCGCCTTCTGGATCGCGGTGGCGAGCGTCGGGTTGGCGTCGGGGTCCCCGCCGCCCTCGCGCGCCGCCACGGTGATCGCCCGCGCCAGCTTGGTGAACTGCTGGCCCCGCTTTGCGTCGGCGGCTGCCTTCTTGTGCTTGATCGATGACCACTTAGAGTGACCGGACATGCCTGTCATTCTATGAATCGAGGGATGACGGCCGAAACGCATACCCAAAACACCACAAGGGGCCTCGCCGCGAGCGTTGTCTTCGTCGCGATGCTGGTCGCGGCCCTCTCGCTTTGGACCGTGGTGCCAGTGGCCTGGCTCTACATCGGCTCGAAGGTCTCCCACACGCAATTTCCCTCAGGCGGGCCCTACCTCGTGGTCGCGGTGGGAATCGTCGTCACGGTTGCGGCGATCGGCTGGCTGATCGCCCAGCTCAACGGCCTCTACATGCGAATCACCGGCACCAACCGGGTCTCCTCGATGCGCCCGACCTGGTTGAAAAGCATGCGCGACACCGGCGGTGCCTCGGGACAGACGACCGTGGTCGAGGCGGTGCTGATGGGCTCGGTGATGCTGGCCGGCTGCGTCTTCGCCGTCTGGTTCTTCCTGCTCGCCGGCTCCCCCTTGCCGAGCCAGTAAGCAGGGGATCACGAGGCCAAACTCGCGGCGCATCGGGACGCTGTCGTTTCCCGTGGTGCAACGCGTAGGCGGGGAAATGGCACGCCAACGCGTTACACCGGCCGAGCGGAGCGTTGCCGATCCCGCCGGGCCGAGAGCGAGACGAGAGAAATCCCCCATCGCGTCGCGGGAGTGGGATGCAATCCCTATCCGATTCTTTGGCGCCCCACGAGAGCAGAGCAGATGGGCGGAATTTGATCTAGACGACGAACTTGCCGTCAACCTGGAAGTCCTCGCCGTCGACGACGATCTTGCCGCCGAGGCGGAGGTCGCAGACGAGGTCGGTGTGGACCGCCGACTCGTTCTCGCCGCCGGACTCGGGGTAGCTGCGGCCGACCGCCATGTGGACGGTGCCGCCGATCTTCTCGTCGAGCAGGACCTCGCGGGTGCCGCGATCGATCCCGTAGTTGGTGCCGATCCCCAGCTCGCCGAGCCGGCGGGCGCCCCCGTCGGTGTCGAGCAGCTGAATCAGGAACTCCTCACCGCGCTCGGCGCTTGCGTCGACCACCTTGCCCGCCTCGAAGCGCAGTCGCACACCGGCGACCTCGCGCCCGCCGATCACGGCCGGGAGGTGGAAGGTGACCTCGCCCTGCACCGAGTCCTCGATCGGGCCGGTGAAGAACTCGCCGTCGGGCATGTTGTGGCGGCCGTCGCAGGGGATGAACTTGCGTCCGGCGATGCCGAGCGTGATGTCGGTCCCCGGGGCGATCACCCTGACCTCCTCGTGGCCTTCGATCCACTCGGCGAGGCGCACCGTCTCGGCGGAGGCCCGCTCCCAGGCGGTCAGAGGATCGCCATCGCCGGCCGCCAGACAGGCGCCGAAGTAGAAGTCCTCGTAGTCGACGAGGCTCATCTCCGCCTCCGAGGCGTAGGCGCCGGTCGGATACAGCGTGTAGCACCAGCGGAAGGAGCCGTCGGCGCTGCGGTCCATCGCCCGCGCCATCAACTCGCCGGTGGCCATCTGGCGGCGGGTCTGGCGCTCCGGGGCCACCGCGGATAGCTCGCGCGTATTGGTGCTGGCGCCGACGGCGATCCGCACATCGACGTTCTCGACCATCCATGCGGACACCGGTGAGATCCAGTCGAGCTGCTCGTCGCTCGCGTGCTTGAAGTAGGCGGCCGACTGGCCGTCGAGGGAGACGTTGAGGATCGGGTGCGCGCCCGCCTTCAGCACTGCCTCATAGACCGCGAGCAGCAGCGGCTCGGCGGCGTTCTCACCGTCGATCGAGACCACCTCGCCGGCCTTCACCGCGGTCGAGTAGCCGACCAGGATCTTCGCCAGGTTCTCCACCCGCGGGTCCCTCATCTGCTCGCCTCCAGTGCGGTGCGCTCGCGCGCCGTCGTCGCCATCGCCATGAACAGCGCGTGGATGCGCGGGTCGTCGGCCAATTCGGGATGAAAAGCGCAGGCGAGGACGGACCCGTCCCGGATCGCGACCGGATGGCCCTCCCAGGAGGCGAGCACCTCGACCTCCGGGCCGCAGCGCCGCACCCACGGCGCCCGGATGAAGACGGCGCGCAGCGGCTCGTCGCCGATTCCTTCGACCTCAAGGTCCGCCTCGAAGCTCTGCAGCTGGCGACCGAAGGCGTTGCGCTCAGCCGTCGCGTCGACAAGGCCCAGGTGGGCGTCGTCGCAGACGATCATCCCCGCGCAGGTGCCCAGTATCGGCCGCCCCGCGTCGTGATGGGCGCGAATCGCCGGTTCCAGCCCCGCCGACTCGATCCCCATCGAGATCGCCGTGCTCTCCCCACCCGGGATCACCAGCCCGTCGAGTCCATCTAAATCCGCTGGGACTCGAACTTCCCTGACGTCAGCTCCCAGCTCGCCGAGCATGCGGAGGTGCGCCTCGAAATCGCCTTGGATGGCAAGAACGCCGATCAGCATGCGTCTCTTCCGCGGGTGGCGCGGGTGGAGGGGGGTCGAGGACAGCTTGGCCCGCAGGGCCCCCCTCCACCCGCGACAGGACCCGCGGTCGAGCGCCTACGCACCGCGGTCCTGCAGCAAAGCATCGGCGGCAGCCAACTCCGCGATCTCCAGCCCCGGCATCGCCTCGCCAAGGCCGATCGAAGCGGCGGCGACCCGCTCGGGGTCCTCGAAGTGCGTGGTCGCCTCGACGATCGCCCGGGCGCGTCGCTCCGGGTCCGCGCTCTTGAAGATTCCCGAGCCGACGAAATTCCCCTCGGCGCCGAGCTGCATCATCAGCGCCGCGTCGGCCGGCGTCGCGATGCCCCCCGCGCAGAACAGCGGCACCGGCAGGGCGGCTCGCTCGGCGACCTCGCGGACAACCTCCAGCGGCGCCTGGTTCTCCTTCGCGGCGGCGGCCAGCTCTTCGGGCCCGAGCTGGGAGAGCCGCTTGATCCCGGCGGTGATCTCGCGCATGTGGCGCACAGCCTCGACGATGTTGCCGGTGCCGGCCTCGCCCTTGGAGCGGATCATCGCCGCCCCCTCACCGAGGCGCCGCAGCGCCTCGCCCAGATTGGTCGCACCGCAGACGAAGGGGACCTCGAAGGCGAACTTGTCGATGTGGTTGCGCTCGTCGGCCGGGGTAAGCACCTCGGACTCGTCGACGTAGTCGACCTCCAGCGACTGCAGCACCTGGGCCTCGGCGAAATGGCCGATCCGCGCCTTCGCCATCACCGGGATCGAGACCGCGTCCTGGATCCCCTTGATCATCGCCGGGTCCGACATCCGGGCGACGCCGCCGTCCTTGCGGATGTCGGCCGGGACCCGCTCCAGCGCCATCACCGCACAGGCGCCGGCCTCCTCGGCGATCCGGGCTTGCTCGGGGGTGACCACGTCCATGATCACTCCGCCCTTGAGCATCTCGGCCAGGCCGGTCTTGAGGCGGAAGGTCGCTCGCTCGCTCACTGTTCGCCCAATATTACGTGGCGACCGTGCGGCCCCTCGCGCCGGGCTCGGGGACTCAGTCGAGGATGTCGACGATGACCCGGCGGTCGAGGCGCACCGCGGCGGCCTTGGCGATCGTGCGGATCGCGTTGGCGACGCGACCGCCTTTGCCGATCACCCGGCCGAGATCGCCCTCGGCGACGGTGATCTCATAGATCAGATCGCCGTCCTCCTCCAGCTCCTCGACGACGACTGCCTCGGGCTCCTCTACGAGTGCCCTGACGAGGAACTCGAGGAGCTCCGTCACGAGAGCCCTAGCTGCCCGAGGCCGCGATGCCCTTGGTGCGCAGCAGGGTCGCGACCGTCTCCGACGGCTGGGCGCCGTGCTCGAGCCAGTGCTTGGCGCGCGCCTCGTCGATCTCGATGATCGAGGGCTCGGTCTGCGGGTTGTACTGGCCGATTGTCTCGATCGTCCGCCCGTCACGCGGGGAACGTTTGTCGGCGACGACGATCCGCCAAATCGGGTTCTTCTTCGAACCCACCCTTCTGAGTCTTATTCGGACTGCCATTGGACTGCGGCAGGTTACAGAGTCATGCATCCCCCGGCATCCCCGCGGGGATGCCGGATTTGTTCCACGGGCATCTCGTTCGCGTCGCTATCTGATTCTCCGCGGGCGAGATGCCCGTGGCGCGCCTCCGCTCATCTGGGCGAGATCCTGAGCGGTCGGCATCTTGCCCGTGGCCATCTGCCGCATCAGCTTACGCATCTGGTCGAACTGCTTGACCAGCTGGTTGACGTGCTGGACTTTGGTGCCGGAGCCGGTTGCGATCCGTTTGCGGCGCGAGCCGTTGATCAACCCCGGATCGGCTCGCTCGCCCGGAGTCATCGAGAGGATTATCGCCTCCACTCGGTCCAGCTCCCCCTCGTCGACGTCGGCGTTCTTCAGGCCCTTCATCGCCCCCATCCCCGGCAGCATCCCGACCAGGCCGCTGAGCGGTCCCATCTTGCGAACCTGGCGCATTTGCTGGAGGAAGTCCTCGAGGGTGAACTGGTCGCGCTTCAGTTTCTCCTGGAGGTCGAGGGCCTGCTTCTCGTCGACCTGCTGCTCGGCTTTCTCAATCAGGCTGAGCACGTCGCCCATGCCGAGGATGCGCGAGGCCATCCGGTCGGGGTGGAAGCGGTCGAAGTCCTCGAGCTTCTCGCCGGTCGAGGCGAAGAGGATCGGCTTGCCGGTCACCGCCTTCACCGAGAGAGCGGCGCCGCCGCGGGCGTCGCCGTCGAGCTTGGTCATCAGCACGCCGTCGAACTCGGCTGCCTCGGCGAAGGACTCGGCGACGCCGACGGCGTCCTGCCCGGTCATCGCGTCGACGACGAGAAGGACGTCGTGGGGCGTCGTCTTCTTGCGGATTCGCGCCAGCTCCGCCATCAACTCCTCGTCGACGTGAAGGCGCCCCGCCGTGTCGACAATCAGCACGTCGCGATCCTCCGCGCGGGCCTGCTCAAGCGCCCATGCCGCGATATCGACCGGGTCCCGTTCGGTCCCCTGCTCATAGACGTGCGCCCCGGCCTGCTTGCCGACGGTGAGGAGCTGGTCGACCGCAGCCGGGCGGTAGACGTCGCACGCGGCGATCGCCACGTCCTTGCCCGCCTTGCCGAGGTGCCGGGCCAGCTTCGCGCAGGCGGTCGTCTTGCCCGAGCCCTGCAGGCCCGCCATCAGGATCACGGTCGGCCCGTTCGAGGCGTAAGCGAGGTCGCGCCCGGACCCGCCCATCAGCGAGGTGAGCTCCTCGTTGACGATCTTCACCACGTGCTGGCCGGGATCGAGGCTCTCCAGCACCTCGGAGCCGAGGCAGCGCTCCTTCAGCGTCGCCGTGAAGGCTTTGACGACTTTGAAGTTGACGTCGGCCTCGAGCAGGGCGAGGCGAATCTCGCGCATCGCCGCATCGACATCGTCCTCGGTCAGCTTTCCGCGGGAGCGAACCTCGGAGAGCGTCGCCTGCAGGCGGTCTGAGAGCTGATCGAACACGGTTTCAGCTTAGACGCGGCTACTCCGCGAGCAGGGCTTGGGCGAAGTCTTCGGGGTCGAAGGGCCGCAGGTCCTCGAGCTGCTCGCCGGTGCCGATCAGCTTCACCGGTATGCCCAACTCGTTGGCGATCGCCAGGGTGATGCCGCCCTTTGCGGTGCCGTCGAGCTTGGTGAGGACGACGCCGTCGACCTCGACCGCCTCCGAGAACACCTTCGCTTGGCGCAGGCCGTTCTGGCCGGTGGTCGCGTCGATCGTGATCAGCGTCTCGTGCGGCGCCGCGGGGATCTGCTTGGCGATCACGCGGCGAACCTTGGCCAGCTCGTCCATCAGGTTGCCCTGCGTGTGCAGGCGACCGGCGGTGTCGATGATGACGACGTCCGCGCCTCTGGCCCGCGCCGCTGCGACCGCGTCGAAGGCGACCGAGCCAGGGTCGGCGCCGGGCTCGGAGCGCACCAGGTCGGCGCCGGCCCGCTCCGCCCACTCGGCGAGCTGCTCGGCGGCGGCGGCGCGGTAGGTGTCGCCGGCGCCCATCACAACAGAGAGGCCAAGCTCACGGGAGAGGTGCCAGGCGATCTTGCCGATCGTCGTTGTCTTGCCGGTGCCGTTGACGCCGACCATCAGCAGCACTGCCGGGTCGGCACTGAGGTCGATCGGGCGGCGCTGCGCCGAGGCGACCTCGGCGAGGACCTCGATCAGCCGGTCGCGCACCGCCTCGCCGTCGGCCGAGACGGCGCCGGAGTCGACCTCACGCTCGAGCCGCTCGACCACCTCGGCGGTGGTCGGCGCGCCGACGTCGGCGAGGATCAGCGCCTCCTCGAGGCGTTCCCAGGTCTCCTCGTCGATCCGGTCGAAAAGGCTGGCCGAGATCTCCTCGGTGAGGGCGCGGCGGCTTTTCGCGAGGCTGTCGCGCAGGCGACGGAAGACGCCGCCGCCCCGCACCTCGGCATCGGCCCCCGCGGGCGACGGTGCGACTTCGCGCTCCCCGAGGTCGAATGCGTCTCGCCAGCCCGTCGTCATGCGCGCAAACTACCCGGGCGGCGCGTTCAGAGGGCGTGGCCGCTCGCGTCCGGCGCCCCCACGCCGGCCGCTTCGCGCAGCTCTCGCACAGCATCGTCGACGTGGGCCGCGATCGAGTCGAGGTCGTCAATCGTGTCGCGGTCCGCCAACAGCCCGAAGTGGATCGAGCCGTTGTAGCTGAAGATCGCCACCGCGAGCGCGTGCCGACGGGCCAGGAAACCGATCGGGTAGGCCCCGGTCAGCTCGCGGCCGAGCACGTAGAAGGGCACCTGCGGCCCTGGAAAGTTGGTGACCAACATGTTGAAGAGCCGGGTCGAGAAGTTGATCGCGGCGGTGCGGTTGAGCAACAGCGGCGGGGCGAACTCGCGGAACCAGTCGTTCAGCCCCCAGATCGCCTCGGCGCCGAGCGCCTGTTTGGACGCCTTCAGTTTGTCCATCTCCCGGCTCACGGTCCGCAGTCGCTCGACCGGGTCGGCGATGTGGACGGGCAGCGGCCCGCGCATCGCGGTCAACCGGTTGCCCAACTCGCCGTGCTCGTTCTCGGTGCGCACCGAGACCGGCACCAGCGCCCACAGCGGCAGGCCGTCGGGGTCGGCGCCGTGATCCTTGAGCCAGCGCCGCAGGGCGCCGCCGGCGACGGCCAGGGTGACATCGTTGACGGTGCCGCCGAGGGCGTTCTTGATCTGCTTGAAGTCCTCGAGTGAGCCGCTGGTCCATGCGAAGGCGCGATTGGGCCCGATCTCGGTGTTGAAGGGGACCTTCGGCGCCGGCTTGGCCAGATTCCACCCCACCTCACAGAGACCGGTGACGCCGTCCGCCGCGCGCCGGGAAGCGCGGCGAGGGTTGCGGAAGGCGGCGCCGAGCCAGCGCAGGGCGCGACCGAACATCGCGAAGAAGCCGCGCGCCGCGCCGCCGGCCAGGCGGGCCTTCGAGGGCGGCCGGTTGGGCTCCCAGGGAGCCTCGTCGCGGACGATCTCGGTCTTTGGCTCGGTGTCGAAAAGGAGCATTCCGACATCGGTCGCGGAGATGCCATCGGCCATCGAGTGGTGCGTCTTGTAGATGATTCCGAAGCGATCGTCCTCGAAGCCGTCGACCAACCACAGCTCCCAGAGCGGCTTGGAGCGGTCCAGCGGAGGCGAGAGGTGGATCCCGATCAGCTCGTGGAACTGGGCGTCGGTCCCCGGCGCGGGAAGGGTCGCGCGCCCGACGTGCTCGTGGACGTCGAAGTCCGGATGGTCCACCCAAAGAGGCGTGCCCAGGCGCAGCGGCGGGAAGGTGAGCTTCTGGCGCAGCCGCGGCAGTAGGTGGAGGCGACTGCGGATGTGGGTGACGAAGTCGTCGTAGTCGGGTGGAGATCCCTCGCAGACGAGGATCGCCCCGATCGCCATGTGCCCGTTCGACCTCTCGTTGGTCAGGAACGACGTGTCGAACGACGTCAACCTGTCCATGTGACGCTGTGCCATTTCTGCCTCCCTAGGCAGCGTACTGGAGCTCAGGCGGCGACCGAGAGGGTGCCGACCGCCTGCGCCTCTTCGCGAGGCAGGCGGCGGGAGACCACCTTGGTCACGCCGTCGCCGCCCATGCTGACCCCGTAGAGCACATCGGCGGCGTCCATCGTCCGTTTCTGGTGGGTGACGATGACGAACTGGGCGCGGTCGGAAAAGCGACGAATCAGCTGCAGGAAGCGGTCGATGTTGGCGTCGTCGAGCGCCGCCTCGACCTCATCGAGGATGTAGAAGGGGCAGGGTCGGGCGAGAAAGACCGCGAAGACGAAGGCCAGCGCGACCAGCGACTTCTCGCCACCGGAGAGCAGCGAGAGCTTGCGTGTCGACTTGCCCGCCGGGGTCACCTCGATCTCGACTCCGAGCACCTCCCGCTCTTCCTCGGCCCCCTCGGCGTCTTCGCTGTCCTCGCCCTCGGTCCCCTCCTGTCCAGCCTGCTCCGCGTCGTCGCGTACCGGGCGCAGGCTGACCCGGCGCAATTTGCCGCGGCCGCCCGGGAAAAGGTGCTCGACCATTTCTTCGAAGTTCTTCGCGGTCGCCTCGAACGTCTGCTCGAAGGCGCGCTCGATCTCGCGGTCGATGTCGCGGATCAGCGTCTCCAGCTCGCGCATCCCCCGCTCGGTGTCCTCCCGCTGGACCTGGAGCCCCTCGACGTGCTCGCGGGCCTCCTCGTACTCGCGCTCGGCCAGCGGATTCACCGGGCCGATCTGCGCCCTGCGGCGCTCCAGTCGCTGCAGGCGACGGTCGATCTCGGCGCGCTCGTCCTCGCTCAGCGCCCGCTCGGCCGGTCCGATCTCCTCGCCGAGCCGCTCGGCGATCGAGGCCAGCTCCTTGGCCGCCTCGGCACGCCGGTCGCCGAGGTGAGCGGCCTCGACCTCGACCTTGGTCAGCGCGTCGGAGGCCGATGCGATGGCTGCCTGCAGCTCGGCCTCCTGCTGAGAGCAGGTCCGCATCTCCTCGGCGATCTCGTCGCCATCGCCCTCGCCGCCGACGACCTTGCCCTCGGTCCGCTCCACTCTCGCCCGGATCGCCGCCTCGGCGACCTCAACCGCCGCCCTCGCGGCGCCGACCTCCTCGAGCAACTGCTGACCCGCTGCCACCCGGGCGCGCATCGCCTCGCGGTGGCGCTCGCCGAGCAGTCCCTCGGCCCGGCGGGCGTGGCGGGAGACCCGCTCGGCGCCGGCCCGCACCGCCCCCAGGGCCGTCTCGCGCGACGCCTCGGCAGCGCCTGCGTCGCGTGCCCGAGCCAGGCCATCCGACGCCGCGGCGAGGCCGGTCTCAATCTCGCCAAGCTCCTCCTCGAGCTTGCGCGCCCGCTCGGCCGGGGCCCCCTCGGCGCCTCCGATGTCGAGCGTCAGCGGGCCCAGCTCGGCGCGTTGCGCCTCAAGCCGTCCCTCCAGCTCAGCGGCGCGGTCGGCGAGGCTCGCGGCGCGCACCGCGATCCGCTCCTGTCCGGCCCGCAGCTTGGTCAACAAACCCCAGGCGAGGGTGCGCTCGCGATCACGGTCGGCAAAGCGCTCCTCGGCGGCGCGACGACGGCCGCTGACCTCGGCGAGGCGCTCCTCAAGACTCGCCCGCTCCGCCCGCGCCGTCTCCGCCGCTTTCTCCGCAGCCGCGGCGCGGTCGGAGCCGAAGCGCAGCTCCTCGGAGACGAGCTGGGCGCGCAGTCCCAGCTCCTCGCGCTCGATCCGCGCCCCCAGCTCAGCGGCCTGCGCCTGGCGCTTCAGCGGGCGCAGGCGGGCACGCGCCTCGCGTTCCAGGTCGAGGGCCCGGTCGAGGTTGTCGCGAGCGGCCCTCAACTTCAGCTCGGCACGGCGACGGCGCTTGCGGTGCTTGCCGAGCCCGGCCGCCTCCTCGACCAGGAGCCGGCGCTCGCGCGGCCTGGAATGGACGATCGACTCGACCCGTCCCTGGCTGATCACCGAGTGCATCTCTCGCCCGAGATTGGTGTCGGAGAGGACGTCGACCACGTCGACCAGGCGACAGCGGGCGCCGTTGAGGCGGTACTCGCCCTCGCCCGAGCGGTCGAGCCGGCGCTGCACGGCGATCTCGGAGAACTCGGACGCGGCGCGCCCCTCGGAGTTGTCGATCACCACCTCGACCTCGGCCTGGCGGCGCTGACCCACCCCCTTGCCTCCGGCCGAGATCACGTCCTGCATCGAGGCGCCGCGGATAGCGCCCGGGCTCTGCTCCCCGAGCGCCCACAGCACCGCGTCGGTGATGTTGGACTTGCCGGAGCCGTTGGGGCCGACGATCACGCTGACGCCGGGCGAGAACTCCAGCCTCGCCCGCTCGGGGAAAGACTTGAACCCCTTCATCGTGATCGATCTCAGATACATGCGTAGCTCATTCTCCGTCCAGGATCGCTAAGGCTCGCGGTTGAGTCGGACGCGAAGCGTGGCCGCCGCTCAGTCCCCGAGGCGATCCAGGGCCCGTTCGGCGGCGGCTTGCTCGGCCGCCTTCTTGCTCCGGCCCGCCCCCTCCCCGACTCGTTCTGAGTCGACGACCGCCGCCACCTCGAAGGTCCGCGCGTGCGGGGGGCCGGATTCGGCGATCACCTCATAGCTTACGCGCGCCCCACGCCTCGCCAAAAGCTCCTGCAAAGCCGACTTGAAATCGATCCGCGTCTCGGTGGCGTGTTCGATCCTCGGCCCGAAGGCGGCGGCGACCGCCGGGGCTACCCGCTCGAACCCGAAGGCGAGAAAACAGGCGCCGATCAGCGCCTCGGTCGCCTCCGGCAACGGTCGCTCTCCGGCCAGCAGGACCGCGGCCGGAATCGCCCCGGCGACGCCGGAGGGCTCGGCTTCGCGGAGCATCTCCGGCACGCCCAGCCGCCTACCGACCTCGGCGCAGGAGACCCCGCTGACCGCCTGGTTGTGGATCTTCGTGAGGCGGCCGGAGTCGACGCCCTCGAAGGAGGCGAAGAGATGGGAGGCGACGGCGAGCCCGAGCACGCTGTCGCCGAGGAAGGCGAGCCGCTCGTAGGAGGCGACCCGGTCCTCGGCCCACGAGGAGTGGGTCAGCGCCTCGCGGCGCAGTTCGTCGGGGAGCTCCCGGATCAGCTCCGCCAGGGAATCGATCACGCCGGGGCGTGCCCGACGACGAACTCGACCGCGTCGCCGACCGTCTTGATCTTCGCCGCCTGCTCCTCGGAGACCGAGATCCCGTAGCGATCCTCCAACTCCATGACCAGCTCGTAGAGGTCGAGGGAGTCGGCGTCGAGGTCCTCCTTGAAGCGGGTGCCGTCGGAGATCTTCGCGGCGTCCACCTGGAGCTCCTCGGCGAGATGAGCGCGGACCAGATCGAGGACTTCGTCGCGGTTCACGTCGGGGTTCCTATCACGCGTCGTCAGCGACGGCGAGCGAGCCGCGGGTCGCACCGCCTTCGTTCAGCAGGGCGGCGGTGCGACCGACCGCGTCAACCTCGGCGGCGCGCGCTGCGAGGCGGACGGCGTTGGCGATCCCCTCCGCGCTCGAGCTGCCGTGCCCGACGACGGCGATGCCCCGCAGACCGAGCAGGATCGCCCCGCCGGTGGTGTCGGGGTGCAGCTCGCGGCGCAGCGACCCCAGGGCGGGACGCATCAGCAATCCGCCGAGCGCGGCGAGCGGGTTGGAGCGGGCGGCGTCGCGGATCGCCCCGGTGACCGTCTTCGCGGTGCCCTCCATCAACTTCAGCGCGACGTTGCCGGTGAAGCCGTCGGTGACGACGACGTCGGCGACCCCGCCCGGCAGGTCGCGCCCTTCGACGTTGCCGGCGAAGTCGATTCCCGGCGCCTCGGCCAGCAGCTCGTTCGCGGCGACCACCTCCTCCCTCCCCTTGCCTGCCTCCTCGCCGACCGAGAGCAGCCCGACCTTGGGCCGCTCGACCCCGAGCACGGCCTCGCTGAAGGCGGCGCCGAGGAAAGCGAACTGGACGAGGTGCTGGGGACGAACCTCGACGTTGGCGCCGACGTCGAGGAAGAGCACGGGCTTGCCGGGAACCGGCAGCTGCACCGCCAGCGCCGGGCGCTGGACGCCCTTCAGCCGTCGCAGTCCGAAGGTGGCGGCGGCCATCGTCGCCCCGGTCGAGCCGGGACTGGCCATCGCGTCGGAGCGCCCCTCGGCAACGTCGCGCGCCACCCGCACGATCGAGGCTTCTTTCTTGGCGCGAACGGCCGGCACCGGATCCTCTTCGTTGGCGATCCACTCGGAGGTGGAAATCACCTCGACGCCGTCGACCCGATCCAAGTCCAGCTCATCAGCCGGACCGAAGACCCGAACCCGGATCCCATCCGCTGCGGCCATCCGCGCGCCCGCAGCGAGCACGTCGAAGCCTTGCTCCGCCCCGTACCCGTCGAGGGCAACGGTCACCCCGCGCCCCTCGGGCATGACTACTCGGTGTCGGGGGGCGTTGCCGGAGTCTCGGCAACGCGGTGAGAGATCACTTCACGCCCCGCGTAGGTGCCACAGGTCGGGCAAACGCGATGCGGCAGACGCGGGCTATGGCAGCGAGGACACTGGTTCAACCGCGCCTTCGGCGCCTTATGCGTCGCACGACGCTTGTCGCGCCGAGTGCTCGAAGTTCTCTTCTTGGGGACTGCCATGGTCGCGGGATGGTAGCGGGTGTGCCTAGTAAGCCGCCCTAATAACCGCCAGGCCGTCGCCCTGCCAAGCAAGCTCGCCTTCACACCAATCGATGACGTTCTTCAAGCGCGCACCCTCGAAAGCGTCGGCGAGCACCAGCGCGCGCGATTGCTCTTTGACCCGGCGAATCAGCGCGTGCAACTGCTCGTCGGTCAAATCGGCCGTGGAGAGGACAGAGATGACCAGGTCCCAGGGACCGTCGGGCAGCGGGTCCTCCATGCGGGCCAGTTGGACGTCGTCGTAGGTCTGACGGGCGCGGAAGACCATGTCCGGGCTGGAGTCGAGGCCGACCACCCAGACGTCGGGATAGGCCTCGATCAGGCGCCGCGTCGTCTCTCCGGTGCCCATCCCCAGCTCGAGGACGCGCTCGGGGGGAAAGGGGATCGCCGCGATCGCCTGCTCCTGCAACTCGTCGTAGCGCGGCACCCTGGCGTGAATTCGCTCCAGGTAGGTCTCGGGTGTCCAGTCGAATTGGCTCATTTCGTAATCTCGTCGTAGGGACAGACACTAGCCCCAGCGGAGGAGTGATCATGGCCAAGCCGCCGGCCACTACGACCATAGACCTGCCCAGCCTTTCCCTCTCCCACGGAGAAGGCAAGCGCCTTGACCTCCCGGTCCGGCTGGAGCCGCTGGAACTGGGCGGGCAGACCTACCAGGCCAACCCGGCGTCGCCCAAGATTCGACTCGAGATCTCCCGCCCCAGCGGAGGCTACGCCTTCCACCTGCGCTTCCCGCTTCATCTCAAGGGGCCCTGCATGCGCTGCCTGGACCCGGCGGCCACCGACCTCGAGATCGAGGCGCGCGAGGTCGACCAGCACGACACCGAAGACGAAGAGCTGCGCAGCCCCTACGTGGTCGACGACGAGCTCGACATCGGTCGCTGGGCCCACGACGCCGCCGCCCTCGCCGTCCCGACTCGGTTCCTCTGCCGCCCCGACTGCGCCGGCCTCTGCCCGGTCTGTGGCGAGTCCCTCAACGACTCGCAGCCCCACGAGCACGATTCGGCCCCGGACCCCCGCTGGGAAAAGCTCCGCGACCTGAAGGTCGACTGACTACTGCTCGATCTCGGCGGCCGGCTCTTCGTCTCGGCCGGCGAGGCGGTCGCGGCCGCGCTGAACGGCCGCGAGGAACTTCTGGAGGTTGACCTCGAGCGTGTTGAGGATCTCGTCGGCGTAGTCCTCGGCGCCGAGACGGATCTCACGCTCACGGGTGCGAGCGTCCTCGACGATTTCGTCGGCGGCGCGCTCGGCCTGCTTGGTGACCTCCTCGTCGGAGATCAGCCTGGCCTGCTGCTCGCGAGCCTCGCGGACGATCCGCTCCGCCTCGCGCTTGGCCTCCGCCAGCATCTCCTGGCGTTCCTTGACGATCCAGCGCGCCTGCTTGATCTCCTCGGGGATCGTCGCGCGCATCTGGTCGAGGAGATCGTAGATCTCCTCGCGATCCACACGAACCTGATCCGTCAACGGGACCGGGCGGGCGTTGTGGACTACGTCGTCCAGCTTGTCTATTAGGACCAGAACATCCATCAGCAGATCGTAAGCCTACGTGTCGGCGGCATCTTTGGTGAAGAAGCCGTTATTTCCTCGGCTTTTTGCAAGCTCTCGCCCACGGCCCCTCCTTGGCGGCAAGCCTACCTGTCGCCCAGGCGCCGCGCCAGGGCGGCCGCCACCGGCGTCGGGACGAGGTCGCCGACGTCTCCCCCGAAGGTCGCCATCTCCTTCACACCCGTGGAGGAGAGGAAGCTGTAGTGGGGCGAGGCGATCACGTAGATGCTCTCGATCCCCGGGTCCAGCTTGCGGTTCAGCTGGGCCATCTCGAATTCGTACTCGAAATCCGAAATCGCCCGCAGTCCCTTGACGATCGCCTTGGCCCCCTGCTCGCGGGCGAACTCAACCAGCAGGTTGGAGAAGACCTCGACCTCGACGTTGGGCAGGCTCGAGGTCGCCTCGGCGATGAAGTCGCGGCGTTCCTCGGAGGTGAAGAGGGTCTTCTGCTTGCGGACCGGGTTGTTGACGACTCCGACCACCACCCGCTCGAAGACCTGCGCGGTCCTGGTGATGATGTCGACGTGGCCGTTGGTGACCGGGTCGTAGCTCCCCGGGCAGACGACGGTGCCGTTGCGCTGCTCCATCAGCCCGCCTTTCCGTAGAAGGAAACGTCGGTTCCACCGTAGCGACGGCGGCGAAGCCGCTCCAGCGACTCGAGCCGTAGCGGCCGTCCGGCGCCACTCTCGACTACCGCGCGACCGCCCTCGGCCAGGAGGGAGGGCAGACGGGTGTCGAGTTCCTGCCCCACGCGGTCGGCGAGTCTATAGGGGGCATCGACGAAGACGAGGTCGAAACGGGCCGCGTCGGCGAGCCCGGAATGGGCAGCCAGCCAGCGCGGGACGTCGGTGCGCACCAACTCGACCCGGTCCCCGAGCCCGAGCTGCTGGACGTTGCCGAGCGCCGCGCGGGTGTCGCGATCGACCAGGGTCGCCTCGGCGGCGCCCCGCGAGAGCGCCTCGATCGCGAGCGCGCCGGTGCCGCAGTAGAGATCGAGGACGGCCGCGCCCTCGATGTCGCCGAGCGCGGAAAAAATCGCCTCGCGGACCCGGTCGGAGGTCGGGCGCACCTTCCAACCGCGCGGCGCGACGAGCTTGCGTCCCTTCAGCTCTCCGGCGATCACTCGCATAAAAGTCGCGCCTCGCTCACAGGGGAATGGAATCGCTCATCTGGATGCCGAACCGCCGACGGGCGGCTTCCAACAGCGGACCAAGCTCAGGAGCGTCGAGGGAGCCATGCCGCCGCGACAGCGACAGCACCTCGTCGCGGGCGGCGATCAGGGTCGGCGTGTCCTCCGGCAGCTCGGCCACGGCGAAGCGGGGCAGGCCGTGCTGGCGGGTCCCGAGGATCTCCCCTTCTCCGCGCAGGCTGAGGTCGACCTCGGCGAGCTTGAAGCCGTCGCGCTCGCGCTCGACCGCCTTCAGCCTCCGCCGAGCCATCTCCCCTGCCTCCTCGGCGAAGAGCAGGCAGAGGGACGCGTGCTCGCTGCGGCCGACCCGGCCGCGCAGCTGGTGAAGTTGGGAGACGCCGTAGCGCTCCGCCCCCTCGATCAGCATCACGGTCGCGTTGGGAACGTCGATCCCGACCTCGATCACCGTGGTCGCGACCAGGACGTCGACCTCGCCGGCGACGAACGCCTCCATCGCCGCGGCCTTTTGGGCGGAGGGCATCTGGCCGTGCAGGACGCCGACCCTGAACTCGCTCAGCTCCTCCGCCGCGAGGCGCTCGGCTTCCGCCTCCGCCGCCTTGCCCTGCAATTTCTCGGACTCCGAGACCAGCGGGCAGACGACGTAGGCCTGCCGTCCCTCGCGCAGGCGCTCGCGGATGAACTCGTAGGCGGCGGGCCGCTCGTCCTCCTCGACCAGCCTCGTCTCGACCGGCTTGCGCCCGGCGGGCAGCTCGTGAAGAGCCGTCGTGTCAAGGTCGCCGTAGGCGGTCAGCGACAGCGTCCGGGGGATCGGCGTCGCGGTCATGTGCAACACGTGCGGAGCCATTCCCTCCACCCCCTTCGAATCGAGCGCCTTGCGCTGCTCGACCCCGAACCGGTGCTGCTCGTCGACGACGCAAACCCCCAAGCGAGCGAACTCGACCGAAGGCTCGATCAACGCGTGGGTACCGACGATCAGGCCCAACTCCCCAGTGGCCAACCGCTCCAGCGCCTCTTTGCGCTGTTGGGCGGACGTACTGCCGGTGAGCAGTGCAAACGGGATCAGGTCGTGCGCCAGCAATCGATTGAGCGTCACCGCGTGCTGTTCCGCCAAGGTCTCGGTCGGCGCCATCAGCGCCGCCTGAAACCCCTTTTCAAGCGCTCGCAGCATCGCGTAGAGAGCCACAACGGTCTTCCCCGATCCCACCTCGCCCATCAGTAGCCGCTGCATCGGCTCTCCCGAGTCCAGATCCGCATCGATCTCATCGAACGCTCTGAGCTGATCTCCGGTTGGCTCGAAGGGCAAGGACTCCAGCCATCGCCCCACGGTCCTCCCCGCCGTCCCGATCCGCGGCGCCGGCTTAGCCACCCGGTGCGCGCGTTTGCGAGTGGCCAGCAGCGCCTGGTAGAGAAACAGTTCCTCGAACGCCAATCGCGTCCGCGCGCCCTCAACGTCGTCCTCGCTCTCCGGGAAGTGGATCGCTCTAATCGCGTCGGCCGCACCGGCCAGATGCCTGCGGGCACGCAACTCCGCGGGCAGACCTTCGATCACGTTGTCGGCCCACTCGACTGCCTGTTCGACCCACTGTCTAATGCGCTGGGACTTCAACTGCTCGGTTGCCGGGTGAACAGGAACGAGGTTCTCGGCCGCGGGTCCTGTCGGCGCAGGGGACCCACCACCCCTTCCGGTAGCTAAAGCTTCCTCAGGGGTGGTACCCCCTACGCCGCCACCCGCGGAGGACAGGATCTCGTACTCGCTAACCCGAAAGCCACGGTTATCCCGGGCGCCGGTGAGTAGAAGCTGCGTGTCGGGAATGAGCCTCTTAGCGATCCACGGCTGGTTGAACCAAGTGGCGCGGATCGAGCCCGAATCGTCGCCGACTTTGACCGAGGTGATCGAGAGACCCCGACGCCTAAATGTGTTCGGGCGGTCGCCGAGGACATCGACTGCGATCGTCGCTCGCCGGCCCGGCTCCAAGCTGTTGATCGAAACGATCGGGCGATCGCGATGGCTGTGGGGGAGGCGCATCAGCAGGTCGCCGACGGTTTGGATCCCGGCCTCGCCGGCAGCCTCCGCCAGCCTTGGCCCGACCCCGTCGAGAGCGGTGATCGAAACATCCAGCGCGCTGGGCCGCGGCCAGTGGACCGGGGCGTCGCGTAGCTGGGCGCTGGTTAGTTCAGAGCTCCCGGCGAAAGTGCGCACTACTGGGCTGCCAGCAGCCACCACCAGTTTGGCTGGCCGCCCTCGTGGGTCTCGACCTCGACTCCATCCGGGACGTGGGTATCGATCTCCGAGAGCGGGATAGGCGCATCAGCGCCGGCGATCACCGTGACGATCTCCGCCCCCTCCGAGAGTCCGGAGATCGTCTCGGCGAGGGTTGACCCCGCCCCACCCCAGGCAACGATCTCGCCGTCGGCAAAGCCGACCGCGTCGCCCTGGCGGAAGCGTCCCTGCGCGTCGTCGCGGGCGGCGGGCGCGACGCCTCCGGTCGAGACGCCGGCAAGGGCTCCGGCGAGGCGCTCGGCGTTCTCGTCGACCGAACCGTCCGGGTCCAGCTCGACCAGGGCGAGCAGGCTCTCCTGCTGGGAATTCGCCGCAACCACCCTCGCCGGCTTCTCCGAGAGCTCGCAGGCCCGTTCGGCGGCCATGATCACGTTCGAGGAGCTGGGTAGGACCAGCACCTCGTCGGCTTGCACCTCGTGGATGCCGGCCAGCAACTCGTATGTGGACGGGTTGAGCGTCTCCCCTCCCGGCACGACAAGAGCGCCCATATCGGCAAAGAGCCGCTCGAGGCCCTCGCCCGCCGCGACCGCAAGCACACCGGTAAGTCCGCCCTTCAGTCGGGCGCTTCGCTCGGCGATCTGCTCGCGCATGTCGGCGACGTCGAGGTTGGTGACCTCGCCGACGCCGTCGAACAGCGCCACCGCCGCCTCCGGCTCGTCGGTGTGGACGTGGACCTTGAGCGTCACCTCGTCGCCGACGACCAGGACCGAGTCGCCCAACCCCTCGAGGCGGGGCACGAACTCGCGCCCGACCAGGCCGCTGCCGGAGACGATGAAGTTGGTGCAGTAGCGGAAGCGGCTGTCGGCGTGATGGGGACGGCTGAGGCGCGGCGCCTCCTGACGGGGAATCGCGGGCGGCTCGGCGTCGCCCCCGCGCAGGCCGGCGACGACTCCGGCGAGGATCAGGACCAGGCCGTGTCCGCCGGCGTCGACCACTCCGGACTCGCGCAGCACCTCGAGCTGCTCGGGCGTCCGCTCGACCGCCCGCTCGCCGTCGGCGATCGCCCGCTCCAGTACCTCGGCCAGAATCGCGTCCTGCTCCGCGTCGGTGACCCCCCCTCCGAGGCGCTGCTTCTCGGCGTCGAGGTGAGCGAGCTGGCGCGCCACCGAGTGGGCCATCTCGCGAAAGACGGTCAGCATCGTGCCCTCGGCCGGCTCGCGCACCGACTCGTAGGCGGCGTCGGCGGCGCGGGCGAAAGCGGAGGCGACCAGCACCGGGTCGACCAGCTCGCCGGGGCGGCTGGCCAGCTCCTCCGACGCGCCGCGAACGATCTGGCTGAGGATGACGCCGGAGTTGCCGCGAGCGCCCATCAGCGCGGCCCGGGCGACCGCCTGGACGAGCTGGGTGCGGCCCACCTCGTCGACCGCCATCCCGTCGAGCCGGTCGAGCTCCTCCATCACCGCCCGCAGCGTCATCGCCATGTTGTCGCCGGTGTCGCCGTCGGCGACCGGGAAGACGTTGAGGTCGTTTACCTCCTGGCGCCGCGCCTCCAGGGATGCGTAGGCGGAGCCGACCACGCGCCGGAAGCGTTCAATGCTCGGGTCGGACATCTGCGGGGAATCTAGCCGTCGACCGTGATGCCCGGCGAATGGGACCTCGCCCGTTGCTAGCGTCACGCGCCCGATGCGCCGCCTCGGCCACATCTGCACCACCCATCGCAAGGCGACGATCCTCGCCTGGCTCGCCGCGCTGATCGCGGCCGGCTTCGCGGCCGGATCGGCCGGATCGGCCTTCTCGAACAACTTCGAGCTGCCCTCTTCGGACTCTCAGCGCGCCGTCGACCTGCTTCAAAAGCGCTTCCCGGCGCTGGCCGGCGACACCGCGACGATCGTCTTCCGCACGCCCGGCGGAGTCTCCTCTCCGAGAGTCGAGCGCACGATGCGGAAGGCCTTCGCCGAGGTGGAGAGGGTGCCGCACGTAACCGGCGTCACCGACCCCTACTCGAAGTCGGGAGCGAGCGCGGTCAGCCGCAACGGCGAGATCGCCTACGCGACGGTCCAGTTCGACCTGACCACCGAGAAGCTGCCGAAGGAAGACACCGAAAAGGTGATCGCGATCGCCGAAGACGCCGCCGGCCCCGGTCTGCAGGTCGCGCTCGGCGGCCAGCCGATCGAGCAGGTGCGCCAGAGCCAGGGCGACTCCTCCTTCGCGATCGGGCTGCTCGCGGCGGTCTTCATCCTCCTGCTGACCTTCGGCTCGGTGGTGGCGATGGGGCTGCCCCTGCTGACCGCCCTCTTCGCGCTCGGCGTCGGGCTCAGCCTCGTCACCCTCGGCACCCACGTCTTCGACACCGCCGACTTCGCCACGCAGCTGGCGGCGATGATCGGGCTCGGCGTCGGGATCGACTACGCGCTCTTCATCCTCACCCGCTTTCGCAACGGGCTCGACGACGGGTTGGAGCCTCAACCGGCGGCTGTAGCCGCGGTGGACACCGCGGGGCGGGCGGTCTTCTTCGCCGGCACGACAGTGATCATCGCCCTGCTGGGCATGTTGCTGCTCGGCGTCACCTTCCTCTACGGGGTCGCGATCGCCGCCGCTATCGCGGTGCTGATGACGATGATCGCCTCATTGACCCTGCTCCCGGCGTTTCTCGCGATCGCCGGCCGGCGGGTCGACCGGCTGCGCATTCCCGGCCTCGGCCGTCGCTCCACGGCCCCGCTCGAGCAGCACCGCTGGTATCGCTGGAGCCACTGGATCCAGCGACGCCCGGTTCTTGCGATGCTCGCATCGGGCGGACTCCTCCTGGCACTCTGCATTCCGACCCTCTCGCTCCGCCTCGGCTCCAGCGACGCCGGCTCGGACCCCGCGGGGAGCACGACGCGCCAGGCCTACGACCTGCTCGCCGACGGCTTCGGGCCCGGCTTCAACGGGCCCTTCCTGATCGTCGCGAAGCTGCCGGCAAAGGGCGACGACGGGGCGCTCGTCAGGCTGAGCCGGGAGTCAAAGCACGAGCCCGGGGTCGTCGCGGTCACGCCGATCGTCCTCAACCCCGCTCGCAACGTCGGCACCTTCCGGGTCTACCCGGCGACCTCGCCGCAGAGCGAGGCGACGACGGAACTGCTCCACCGCCTGCGCAACGACCTGATCCCCCCGGTCGAGCGGGCCGGCGGCGCCGCCATCCACGTCGGCGGCACCACGGCGATCTTCGAGGACTTCGGCAACGCGCTGGCGGAGAAGCTGCCCCTGTTCATCGGCGTCGTCGTGCTGCTCTCGGCGCTGCTGTTGATGGCGGTCTTCCGCTCGGTCCTCGTGCCGTTGAAGGCGATGCTGATGAACCTCTTCTCGATCGGCGCCGCCTTCGGCCTGGTCGTCGCCGTCTTCCAGTGGGGCTGGGGTGCGAGCCTGATCGGCCTCGACAGCACCGGCCCGATCGAGTCGTTCCTGCCCGTCTTCCTCTTCGCGATCGTCTTCGGCCTTTCGATGGACTACGAGGTCTTCCTGATGTCGCGGATCCACGAGGAGTGGGAGATCAGCCACGACGCCACCGCCGCCGTCACCCGCGGCCTGGCGCTGACCGGACGGGTGATCACCGCGGCGGCGGCGATCATGGTCACCGTCTTCGCCTCGTTCATGCTCGGCGACGATCGCGTGATCAAACTCTTCGGCCTCGGCCTCTCGGCCGCCGTCCTCATCGACGCGGTCGTGATCCGCTCGGTCCTGGTCCCCGCCCTGATGCAGCTGTTCGGCGCCCGAGCCTGGTGGATCCCAGCCTGGTTGGACCGCCTCCTACCGCATCTGAACGTCGAGCCGGCGCCAGGCGACCCCGCACCGACAGGCGAGCATCCCGTAATCCCTCAACCCGACTGAGTTCGGAGGGGTCCGAGGAGAGGGTGGCGATACCCCTCCCCGTGAATTTGTCGCGCGCGCTTCGCGCGCATGCTCCGGATGTTGCTGCGCGCCTATGGCGCGCAGAAATCGGATTGCATATCGCCCGCTTCGCGACATTCCCGGGGAGGGGTATCGCCACCCTTTTCGCACGTTTCCCGAACGTTCTGAGTCAGGCCAGACTGACGAAGTCTCCGTGGGAGCGCCTGTCGTAGGAGGGGTCTGATCACCCTCCAGGCGAATGTGGCCGAAGGCCGCGATATGCAATCTGGTTCTTGCGCGCCATAGGCGCGCAGCGTCTTGCGGAGCCTGCGCGCGCAGCGCGCGCGACAAATTCGACTGGAGGGTGAGCAGACCCCTCCCCCACCGCTGCCCGGGTCAGGCCGCCTTGGCGACCTTGTTGGACTTCAGGCAGCGAGTGCAGACGTAGGCTCGGAGCTTGCGCCCGTTCTCCTCGATTCGGACCTTCTGGAGGTTCGGATCGAAGCGCCGCTTGGTCGCGACCATCGAGTGGCTTCGGGACTGGCCGAACGCCGGCCCCTTGCCGCAGCTGTGGCATACCTTGGCCATCGGGTCGTGGATGGTACCCAGTCAGGCGAGTTCGCGTTTGAGCAACGCCATCCGGGCGACGGTCAGCGCCGCGTTGCGGCCCTGGTCGCGCTTGCCGCCTCCGGCCCGCGCCAGCGCCTGCTCCATCGAGTCGCAGGTGATCACCCCGAAGGCGCAGGGCACCCCCGTCGCCAGCTGCACGTCCTGGATGCCGCGGGCGGCCTCGGCGCAGACGAAGTCGTAGTGGTCGGTCTCGCCGCGGATCACCACGCCGAGGCAGGCAACTCCGGCGAAGCGGCCGGTGTCGGCGTGCAGCTTCGCCGCGAAGGGCAGCTCGTAGGCGCCCGGGACCGAGACGCGGCGGACCGAGGAGGCGGGGACGCCGGCGATCTCGAACCCCTCGTCGGCGCCGCTCAGCAGGCGCTCGGCGAGGTCCTCGTAGAAGCGGCCGACGCAGACCGCGAACTCAAGGCCGCCGAGGACCGCCCGCTCCTCCCCGCTGAACGCCTCGAGGAAGGCGCCCGACTCAGCCATCCGCCGGCTCGCTCTCGGCGCCGCCGTCGCGCTCCTCCTCCTCGTGGATCATCTCCTCGTCGAAGGCGAGGCCCTGGTGGTGGAGGATGTGGCCGAGCTTGTCGCGCTTGGCCCGCAGGTAGTCCTCGTTGTGGGCGTTGGGGTCGGCCTCGATCGGGACCTGCTCGCTGACCGAGAGCCCGTAGCCCTCCAGGCCGACGATCTTTTTCGGGTTGTTGGTGAGGATGCGGATGCTGGTCAGGCCGAGGTCGCCGAGGATCTGTGCGCCGATCCCGTAGTCGCGCAGGTCGGCCGGCAGGCCCAGTTTGAGGTTGGCCTCGACCGTGTCGGCGCCCTCCTCCTGGAGTTTGTAGGCGCGCAGCTTGTTGAGCAGGCCGATCCCGCGTCCCTCCTGGGAGAGGTAGAGGAGGACCCCCCGCCCCTCGCGCTCGATCATCGAGAGCGCTGCGGCGAGCTGGTCGCCGCAGTCGCAGCGCAGGCTGTGGAAGACGTCGCCGGTGAGGCACTCGCTGTGGACGCGGACGAGGACGTCCTCGACCCCGTCGACCTCGCCCTTGACCATCGCGACGTGGTGTTTGTCGTCGACCAGGGAGCGGTAGCCAACCGCGGTGAAGTCGCCGAAGGTGGTCGGCAGCGCGGTGGAGACGACCCGCTCGACCAGCTTCTCGGTGCGGCGCCGGTAGGCGATCAGGTCGGCGACGGTGACCATCTTCAGGTTGTGGCGCTCGCAGTAGGGGATCAGGTCGGGGACGCGAGCCATCGTCCCGTCGTCGTTCATCACCTCGCAGATCACCCCGGCGGGGGTCAGGCCGGCGAGGCGAGCGAGGTCGACGCTTGCCTCGGTGTGGCCGGTGCGCTCCAGCACGCCGCCGTCTTTGGCGCGCAGCGGGAACATGTGGCCGGGGACGACGATGTCGCGCGGCCCCGAGCCGGGGTCGATCGCAACCTGGATCGTGTGGGCGCGGTCGTGGGCGGAGATGCCGGTGCTGACCCCGCCGGCCGCCTCGATCGTCACCGTGAAGGCGGTCTGCAGCGGCGCCTCGTTCTTGGCCGCCATCAGTTTGAGGCCGAGCTTCTCGCAGCGCTCCGCGGTCAGCGCCAGGCAGATCAGGCCGCGCGCCTCCTTGGCCATGAAGTTGACCGCCTCCGGCGTCGCGAACTGCGCCGCCATCACCAGGTCGCCCTCGTTCTCACGGTCCTCGCCGTCGCAGACGACGACCATCCGGCCGCGCCGGATCTCCTCGATCGCCTCCTCGATCGTCGAGAACGGGCTATCGCCCGTGCCCGCCGCGCTCTCTGTCCGCTGTGCCTCCGTCATCTGGCTCACGCCTGCTCCTTTCCGAATGGTGACACCAACCGCTCCACGTACTTGGCGACGACGTCGCACTCGACGTTCAGCCTGCGTCCGACCTCGGCCTCACCGAGCGTCGTCCGCTCCAGCGTCTCAGGGATAAGGGAAACCTCAGCCCAAGAGTTGCCCAAATCCGCGACCGTGAGGCTGACTCCGTCGAGCGCGATCGATCCCTTCTCGACGACGTACCTCATCAGCTCAGGCGCCAGATCCACCCGCAGGCGCCGCGCGAACCCGTCCTCGGTGATCGAGGCGACTTCGCCGACCCCGTCGACATGCCCCTGCAGGATGTGCCCGCCGAACCGGTCAGACGCCCGCATCGCCAGTTCGAGGTTCATCCGGTCCTCGAGCTCAAGATCCCCCAGTGACGTGACCTGGAGCGTCTGGTTCATCGCTTCCACCTCGAAGCTCTGCGCACCGACTTGTGTCGCCGTCAAACAGATCCCATTCACGGCTACCGAGTCCCCCGACTTGATTTCGCTACCCAGCTTCGTCCTGATTCGCATTCGGACGCCATCCGCGCCCGCATCGATCGCTTCGACTTTCCCGATGTCCTGTACGAGGCCCGTGAACACGTTTCACCACTCCTTCAACCGGACAGTGACCAGAACGTCATCTCCAACCGTGTCAACTGTGTGAGTCAAGGCGATTCGACGCGCGGGTGGCGCCGTAGGGGGGCCCACCCCCGAGGAAGCTTTAGCTACCGGAGGGGGTGGGGGGTCCCCTGCGGCGACAGGACCCGCGCGGGAAACGCTTTGCCCGTCCAGCAAGACGGGCGCAATGAAAGTCCGAGCCTCGTCCAGTTGGTCGGCCGCAGTGAAAGCTCCTGCGAGGGTTGCGCCCCCCTCCAAGAAGAGACTGGTGATGCCGCGACGCCCCAGGTCGGCAAGGGCGGCATCGATTCCGTCCGCGACGAAGATCTCGGCCCCGGCTTCGCGCAGTGCAGCGACGCGCTCAGAGTCCGCTTCGGGAGCAGTGACAACAAGGACCGGCGACTCGTCCAGCGTTCGCAGCAGCTGAGAGTCGAGCGGCAAGCGGGCATCGCGGTCGAAGACGACGCGGATCGGCTGCTGAATCGAGCTTCCGCTGTTCCTTTGCCCCTCTATGCCCGGCAAAAGAACAGCGGAGCTTGGGCTTGGGCGTGCCGTGAGGAGCGGGTCGTCGGCTAGGACCGTGCCGATGCCTACCGCGATCGCGTCCGACTCGGCCCGCCATTGGTGGACGAGGGCGCGACTCTGCTCGCCCGAGATCCAGGGGGAATCGCCGGGGGCGGTCGTGGTGCGACCGTCGAGCGACATCGCCATCTTCAGCGTCACCAACGGCAGGCCGGTGCGAGCGTGCTTGCGGAAGGATTGGTTGAGCAGCCGCGCCGCGGCGGCCTCCTCGCCGGCGGCGAACTCGACCTCGACTCCGCCGTCACGGAGCATCCCCGGGCCTCGCCCGGAGGCCTTCTCCGAGGGATCGTCTGAGGCGATGACGACGCGTGCGACCCCGGCCTCGAGGAGCGCCTCCGTGCATGGCGGCTGGCGCCCCTGGTGCGCGCACGGCTCCAGCGTCACGTACATCGTCGCCCCAGCCGGGTCCTCCCCACGTCCGCGGCAGTCTTCGAGGGCCGCTCGCTCAGCATGCAGCCCACCCAGCTCGGCGTGCCATCCCTCGCCGATCACGTCAGCGTCCCGAACAAGCACCGCTCCGACCAGAGGGTTTGGACTCACGCGCCCCCGACCGCCCTCGGCCAGCTCCAGCGCTCGCCGCAAATGCTTCTGGTCCGTTTCTGTCAGCTGTCCGTTCATCGACTGATTGACTAGTCAGTCAACCAATGGTACCGGTGGGCGCGCCGCGCACAGGGATACCCTGATCCGCTCCAAATGAAGCTGATAATCCAGATCCCCTGCCTCAACGAGGAGGCGACCCTGCCGGCGACGATCGCCGACCTGCCGCGCCGGATCGACGGCGTCGAGGAGATCGAGCTGCTGGTCATCGACGACGGCTCGACCGACCGCACCGTCGAGGTCGCCCGCGAGAACGGCGTCGACCACGTCGTCCGGCTGACCAACAACAAGGGCCTCGCGGCGGGTTTCCAGGCGGGGCTCGACGCCTGCCTGAAGCTCGGCGCCGACGTCGTCGTCAACACCGACGCGGACAACCAGTACCGCGGCGCCGACATCCCGAAACTGGTCGCGCCGATCCTCGCCGGCGAGGCGGACATGGTGGTCGGCGACCGTCAGGTCACCCAGATCGAGCACTTCTCCGGGCCAAAGAAGACCCTGCAACGACTCGGCAGCTGGGTGGTACGGCGGCTCTCGGGCACGGCGA
This sequence comes from uncultured Solirubrobacterales bacterium, assembly GCA_963702055.1. Lineage (GTDB taxonomy): Bacteria > Actinomycetota > Thermoleophilia > Solirubrobacterales > 70-9 > CAWINX01. Next base: position 725,222 of record OY969702.1, read on the forward strand.
TCTCCGACACCACCTCCGGCTTCCGCGCCTACAACCGCGAGGCCGCAATCGGCCTGCTCGTCGTCGACAACTTCACCTACACGCTGGAGAGCCTGATCCAGGCCGGCAAGATGCTCGTCGCCGTCGACCAGGTCGAGATCGAGACAAATCCTCAGACCCGCGAGTCGCGGCTCTTCACTTCGACCGGCTCCTACGTGCGCCGCAACGCCCTGGCGATCCTGCGGATCTACGCGCGCTATGAGCCGCTGCGCGTCTTCGCCACCGCCGGCCTGGTCGTGGCGGTCCTGGCGCTCGCCGCCTGGATGCCCTTCCTGATCGACTGGATCTTCAACGGCGACAGCACCGGGCACGTGCAATCGCTGATCCTCGGCGCGGTCCTCTTCATCGCCGCCATCCAGCTCTTCGCCCTCGGTGTGATCGGCGACCTGCTTGCCGGGCAGCGGGTGATGACCCAGAGGGTCTTCGAGCGGGTCCGCCGAGTCGAGCTGAAGCTCGGGGTCGAGCCCTCTCACTACGAGCGCGGCGAGCCCGGCCGACGATGAAGGAGCAGGAGACCAGTTCCGCGGTCGCCGACTACGGCAAGACCGCCGGCTTCCTCGCGGTCGGCGTCGGCCTCACCGGGGTCATCACCTACGCCTACTTCTTCATCGCCTCCCACGTCCTCTCCAAGCCCGACTACGGGCAGATCACCGTGCTCTGGTCGGCCGTCTTCATCACTGTCTCGACCCTCTACCGGCCGATCGACCAACTGCTCTCGCGCCACATCTCCGAACGCCTCGTCAAAGGCGAGCCGATCGGCGAGCCGATGCGGGTCGCGGCGAAAATCCAGCTCGGCCTGGCGGCGAGCTTCGCCGTCGTCACGCTTGCCCTGCGCGGCCCGATCGAGAACGACCTGCTGGGGGGCAACTCGACCCTCTACTGGGTCTTCTTCTCCGCGGTCCTCTTCTACGCGGCCAGCTACTTCGCTCGTGGCTACCTGGCAGGGCATCGCCAGTTCGGCCTCTTCACCGCGCTGATCCTCTCCGAGTCGGTCTTCCGCACGATCTTCGCCGTGCTGGTCGCGGTCAGCGTCCTCAGCGGCCAGTCGGCGGTCGCGATCGGCATCGTCGCCGCCCCCGCCCTCTCACTGATGGTGGTTCCGCTGGCCTTCGCGCGACGCGCCCAGGGCGCTCCGCCGCCCACCCCGGCCGACGAGGAGGCCGCCGAGTTCTCACTGGCCCACGGCGGTGGGTTCGCCGCGGCGGTGTTGCTGATCATGTTCAGCGAACAGGTTTTCCTCAACGCCGGGCCGCTGATCATCCGCGGCCTCGAGGGCGCCGCCGCCGCCGGCTTCATCTTCAACGTGCTGATGATCGCTCGGGCGCCCTTGCAGCTCTTCCAGGCGGTCTCGACCAGCATCCTCCCCCACCTGACCAGCCTCCACACCAGCGCCGAGGAGGGCAGCGAGGAGGAGTTCCACCGCTCGATCCGGATGGTCTTGCTGGCGATCGCCGCCTTCACCGCGCTCGTCGCCGTCGCGATGGCGATCGCCGGGCCACAGCTGATGCAGATCGCCTTCAGCAAGAAGTTCACCTACGACACGGTCGGGCTGCTGCTGGTCACCGCCGGGATGGGCCTCTACCTGGCGGCGGTGACGATCAACCAGGCCTGCCTCGCGCAGGGCCAGGTGCGCCGCGCCTCCGCCCGCTGGATCGCCTGCGCCGCCTTCTTCATCGCTTGGAACTTCATCCCGCTCGTCTCCGACGAGTACCGCCGGGTCGAGATCGGCTTCGCCCTCACCGCCGGACTGCTGCTGGGGCTGCTCTACCTGATCTTCCGCCGCCCCCACGAGCGCGCCGAGGACGTGCCGGCGGTCGGCTCGGCCGAGGAGTTGGAGACCCGGCTGGCGGCGGTCGACGAGGGGGCTTAACTCGATCGTTGGCAGCGTGTTTGTGCGACGTACCGATAGCCAATTGGTGGGTACGATGCCGGCCTGCGCGAGATCCCGGCGAAAAGGTGACCGCGTTGCCTGACCCCCAAAGGAGCGCCATGCCTTCAGTGCTCGGACAGCTCACCGCCTCAAGCTCGGAGTTCGCCAACAAACGCGGCATTTACATGGGGCGACGCTCAACGAAGCTTCACGTGGCGCTCTACCGACGCAGCGGCGGGAGGGTCGGCAACCACGTCCCCGGCTGGCCTGAGGCCCGGATACTTCTACTCGACCACATTGGCGCCAAGAGTGGTGCGAAGCGGACTTCTCCGGTGATGTATCACGAGGACGACAACGCCATCGCCGTGGCAGCCTCGAAAGCGGGCCAGCCAACGCATCCAGCGTGGCTCCATAACCTCATAGCGAACCCCGAGACCACGATTCAGATCGGCTCCGTGGTTCGCGAGATCCGCGCCCGCATCGCGACTGATGAGGAGCGTGATCGCCTCTGGTCGAAGTTCGTGGCGTTCTACCCCGGATACGAGTTCTTCCAGAGCAACGCGAAGGGTCGAAAGATCCCGATCGTGATCCTCAACCCTCGTTAGGAAACGTGGCTAAGAGGCGGCGGCGGGCGCCATCAGGGACTCGAGGCGCTCCAGCGCGCCCGTCTCCCCCATCGCGATCAGCACGTCGCCGGTGCTGAGCACCGTCTCGGCCGGCGGTTGCGGCTGAACCGTCCCGTCGGGGCTGCGCAGGGCGACGATGACCGAGGAGCCCCGGACCTCTTCGAGGGTCTGGCCCGCCGCCTCGCAGCCCGCCGTCACCTCGATCTCCTCCATCCGGTATTCCGGAGCGACGTCGACGACGCCGGTCACCTGCGGGTGCAGCGTGTAGCGGACCATTTCCGAGCCGCTCGCCTTGTAGGGGGAGACGATGCGGTCGGCGCCGGCGCGGCGCAGCTTGCTCTCGGAGTCCTCGACGCTGGCGCGGGCGACGATCGTGATGTCGGAGCGCAGCTCCCGCGCGGTCAGCGTGGTGAAGATGTTCTCGGCGTCGGAGTCGACGCAGGCCATCACCCCGGCGGCGCGCATGATCCCGGCGGCGCGCAGCACGTCGTCGTCGGAGGGCGAGCCCTCGATGAACGGCGCGCCGATCGCCTCCGCGTGCTCGCGGGTCTCGGCGGCGTTGTTGTCGATGACGACGAAGCGGCACTGCGCCGCCCGCAGGTCCCGGGCAGCCTGGCGGCCGACCCGGCCGAAGCCGCAGATCAGGATGTGGTCGCTGAGCGCCTCTATCTTCTTCAGTGCCCTTCTCTCGTCGAGCAAGCCGCTGAGGTGGCCTGAGACGAAGAACTCGGTGATGGTGACCAGAGCGTAGAAGAGCGTACCCACGCCGAAGACGATCAGCGCGACCTTGACGATCTGGCCGCCGGTCCCCGCCGGCTCCGGGATCGAGCCAACCGTGGCGACCGTGTCCAGAGACCAGACCAGGCCGAAGCCGACCGACGCCCCCTCGGTGACCATGTAGCCGATCGTGCCGGCGGCGAGCAGGATGCAGATCGCCAACCCCAGCATCGCCAGACGGCCGAGGAACGGGAAGAGCTGGCGGCCGTCAGGCAGCACCGGCTGCGGCGGCGATCTCGGCGTACGCGGCAGCCGGATCGGCGGCGCCGAAGACGGCCGAACCGGCGACGAACAGGGAGGCGCCCGCGGCGGCGATCGGGCCGGCGGTGACGGCGTCGATGCCACCGTCGACCTCGATCTTGGCATCGCCGACCAGGGGGCGCAGGCGCTCGACCTTGTCGGGGGAGCCGGGAATGAAGGACTGTCCTCCCCAACCTGGGTTGACGGTCATGCAAAGGACGATGTCGGCGTAGCCGCGCAGCTCGGTGACCGCCTCGACCGGGGTGCCGGGGTTGATCGCGATCCCCGCCAGGCAGCCCAGCTCGCGAATCGCGGCGAGGGTGCGGTTGGCGTGCGGGGTCGCCTCCTCGTGGAAGGTGATCGAGTCGGCGCCCGCCTTGGCGAACTCGGCGATCTGGCGCTCCGGTGCCTCGATCATCAGGTGGACGTCGAGGACGCCGCCGGCATCGTGGACCTGGTCGGCGATCGCCCCGGCGACGAGCGGGCCGATCGTGATCGGCGGGACGAAGTGGCCGTCCATCACGTCGACGTGGATCACCCGGGCGCCGGCGTCCATCACCTCAGCCACCTGGCTTCCCAGCCGCGCGAAGTCGGCGGAGAGGATCGACGGCGCGACCCGCGGCTCGCTCAGCAGCTGCTTCACGCTGGGGAACCTAGCCGACGCGGCGGCCTATATGGCGCGGAGCATCGAACTGCCGCAGGAGCGGCACTGCATGTCCTCGGTGTGGCTCATCCGCGCGATCGTCTGGTGCTCGCCGCAGTTGGGGCACTGGGAGACCAGCTCGAAGCGGCAGAGGCAGTAGACGCAGCGCAGGCGGCCGGGCAGCTGCGTCGGTCGCAGCCAGGGCTCGCCGCAGCTGGGACAGGCGGCCCGCTTCAGCGTCGTCTCTCCCTTGCCCGCTTCGCTCATCCGCTCATCTTGGCGACTCAGGCCCCGTCGCGTCGCATTCGGCAGATGAAGAATCCGGTCGTGCGATCGCGGTCGGGGCGCAACTGCAGGCAGCGTGGGTCGGCGGTGGAGGCAAGGGCCGGAGCGCGGGCGCCGAGGTCTTCGACGCTCAGCGGCGGCGCCTCGCCCGCCTGGGCGGACGTGAGCAGGGCGGCGATCCGGTCCTCGTTTTCACGCCGCGAGATCGTGCAGGTCGCGTAGACCAGCACGCCGCCGGGGCGCAACGTCCCCGCGGCGCGCAGCAGCGCGGCGTGCTGGATCTCGACCAGGCGCTCGATCGACTTCGGCGACTTGCGCCAGCGGGCGTCGGGCCGGGAGCCGAGGGCGCCGAGGTCCGAGCAGGGCGCGTCGATCAGCACTCGGTCGAATCCGGAGGCCATCTCCATCTTCGTCGCGTCGGCCTCGATCACGGTGATCGAGCGCAGGTCGAGACGGCGCGCCTGCCCGGCGACCTCGGCGGCCCGGTCGGGCTCGAGCTCGACCGAGATCAGCTCGCCGCGATCGCCCATCCGCGCCGCGATCTGCCCCGTCTTGATTCCGGGCCCGGCGCAGACGTCGAGGACGTGTTCGCCCTCCCGAGGGTCGAGCGCCTCGACGACCGCGGCGGAGCCAAGGCTCTGCGGCGTCAGCCCGCCACTCGCGACCAGCGCCGGCACGGAGTCGCCGGTCTGCCCCCCGACCACGATCGCCTCCGGCGCGGCGAGCGGCCACTCGCCGGTGGGCGCCCGAGCGTCGACCCCGGCCTCGCGCAGCGCCACCAGCAGCGCGTCGCGATCGCCGCTGGCCCGGAACGCAACCGGGACCGGCTCATTGCAGGCGGCCAACAGCGAGCGGGCCGACTCGGCCCCCAGCTCCTCCCACCACATCCGCGCCAGCCAGACCGGGACCGAGTGGGCAATGGCGGCCGACTCGGGAGTCGCGTCGTCCCCGAGCAGCGAGCCGACCAGCTCGGACCGCTCCCGCGTCGCGCGCCTCAGCACGGCGTTGACGAGGCCGGAGGCGTGGGCGGCGCCGGCCGCCTTGACCAGCTCGACCGCCTGGTCGACTGCGGCGTGGTCGGGCGTCGCATCGGCGAAGAGCAGCTCATAGAGGCCGAGGCGCAGCGCCGCCAGGACGGGTGGGTCGAGCAATCGCGTCGACCGATCCGCCAGTCGCTCGATCGCCGCGTCGGCGGTGCCACGGCGCTGAACCGCCCCGTAGGCGAGGCGCTGGGCCTGGGCGCGCTCGCGGCCGCTCAGGCCGTCGCGCTCGACGGCGGTGCGAAAGGCCAATTCGGTGAAGGCGCCTTCCTCGAAGGTGGCGCGGATCACCTCGAAGGCGAGCGCCCTGGCCGGCGAGACGTCGCTCACAGCTTCGGCAGCGGGTGGCCGCGCAGATAGGCGTCGGCCGGCATCGGCTTGCCCCCCTGTGGCTGGACCACCTCGAGCCGCAACGCACGACGGCTACACCCCAGCAGCAGGGCGCCCCACTCGGCGCGGATCTCGCCGGACTTGACGCCTACGTCGACAGCCCGGGCCCGCCGTACCCCAAGCCGCTCGCCGCCTGCGATCTCGAGATAGGCGCCGATGTGCGGGGTCAGGGCCCGAACGGTCCGCGCCAACTCCCCAGCCGGGCGCGAGGGGTCGAGGCGTCGCTCCCCCGGTTCGATCTTCTCGGCGTAGGTGGCCTCGGCCTCGTCCTGCTCCTTGAAGGAGAGATCGCCGTCGGCGAGCCGATCGAAGGCCTGGGCGAGCAGCTCGCCGCCAAGCGCGGCGAGCGTCTGCGAGAGGCCGTCGAAGTCCTCGTCGGGGCCCAGATTCACCTCCTCTCGCAGAGCCACCGGGCCCGAGTCGAGCCCCTCGGTGACCTTCATGATGCTGACCCCGGTGCGCTCGTCGCCGGCCATGATCGCCCGCTCGATCGGCGCCGCTCCCCGCCAGCGCGGCAGCAGCGACGGGTGGACGTTGAGCATCTCCAGCTCGGAGAGGAGGGGCTCGCGAATCAGCTGGCCGAAGGCGCAGACGGCGGCCGCGTCGGGCCGCGCCTCGCGAATGCGAGCGAGGGCGTCCTCGTCGTTGACGCTCTCGACCTGGAGCAGCTCGATTTCCAGCGCCCGCGCTTCGTCGGCCACCGGGGGCGCCTGGGTGCGGCGACCGCGCCCCTGTCGCCGGTCCGGTGGGGTGACGACCAACTGCGGCCGGTGCGGGGAGTCCGCCAGCCGGCGCAGGACGGTCGCGGCAAACGCCGACGTGCCTAAGTAGACGGTCCTCACGCGTCGCAATGTGAGCGTGTCAATCGACACGGTGACAGCCGGGTATTCGAATCCGTGGCGATTGACACGCTCACGCTGTGTGCTTGGGTTCGCGATGCTCCGCGGGCCCTTCGCCCTCGCCCTCGTCCTCGCCGGGCGGGCTGTAGCTGCCGCCCTCGCGCAGCGCTCGCAGCGCTCCCTTGCGCTGTTCGCGCTCGGTCCGGTCGAGGATGAGGACCCCGTCGAGATGGTCGATCTCGTGCTGGAGAACCCGCGCCTCCAGCCCCGACGCCTCGATCTCGATCGCCTCCCCGGCCGTGTCCCGACCGCTGAAGCGGGCGTGCAGGGGCCGTTCGACTTCCATCGAGACACGCGGCAGGCTCAGACATCCCTCCTCGGCGACCACCGCCTCATCGGACAGCCACTCGACCCGCGGGTTGACCAGCGCGGTCGGCTCGGAGTCGGGGCCCGCCTGGAAGACCAGCACCCGGCGCAACATCCCGAGCTGGGTGGCGGCGAGGCCGACCCCCATCGCGTCGCGCATGATCGCGATCATCCGCTCGACCTCGGCCCTCAGCTCGGGGCCGAACTCGGCGACCGGCGAAGCCTTGCTCTTCAGCACCGGGTCACCGAACTTGACTACGAGGGCGAGCGCCGCTTCGCGGCGCTCCAGCAGCTCGGCCTCGAGTTGGTGCTCGCCGGTGTCGGTCGTCTCAGCCGGATCGCTCATGGAGTACCGAGTCTAAGGACTGCGCCCAATGACTACTGAGGGTCGACGTCGACGCCAATCGAGACGTCCTTCAGCGAGCGATCGGCGGCGAGGGACTCGACCACTCCCCGGACCGCGTCGACCGTGCCCTCGCGGTCGTCGGCCTTGAGCAGGAGGCGGCGGCGATGGCGGTTGCGGACGCGGAACATCGGGGCCGGGCCGAGCAGGTCGGTGCCGTCGGGCACCACCTCGTCGAGGTCGGCGGCGAGCCGCGCGGCGACCGTCTCGATCCTCCCCTCGTCCTCGGAGGAGAGATTGATCCGCGCCAGGCTCGAGAAGGGCGGGTAGCGGAGCAGGCGCCGGCGCTCCAGCTCGCCGGCCAGGAAGCCGGCTGAGTCGTGGCCGGCGGCCCGGGCGATACTCGGGGCGGTGGGCGCCAGGGTCTGGACGATCACCTCTCCCCCGGCCTCGCCGCGGCCGCTGCGCCCGGCCAGTTGGGCGACCATCGCGAAGGTCCGCTCCTCGGCGCGGAAGTCGGGGAAGCGCAGCGTCGCGTCCGCGTCGAGGATCGCGCTCAACGTCACCTCGGGGAAGTCGTGGCCCTTGGCGACCATCTGGGTGCCGACCAGCACCGCGCTGCGCTCCTCCTCGAAGCGCCCGAGGATGCGGGCGTGGGCGCCGCGTCCCGCCGCGGTGTCGGAGTCGAGCCGGATGACCGGCATCGGGTCGAGGCGGCGGGCCAGCAGCTCCTCCACCTGCTCGGTGCCGACGCCGGCCCGCGCCAGGGTCGTCGAGTCGCAGTCCGGGCAGGACCGGGGCAGCGGCTCGGAGTGCGCGCAGTGGTGGCAGACCAGGCGCCCGCTGCCGCGGTGGGTGATCAGCGAGACGTCGCAGTTGGGGCAGCTCCAGTGCCGCCCGCAGGAGCGGCAGGTCAGCCACGGCGCGAAGCCGCGCCGGCTGACCATCACGATCGCCTTTGCGCCGGCGCGCCTGACCCCCTCCAGCACCTCCCAGGTGGCGGGATGCAGGGGGCCCGAGCGCGGATCGGCCTCGCGCATGTCGACCACCTCCACCGGCGGCATCCGCAGGCCGTCGACCCGGCGCGGCAGCTCCACCCGCGGCAGCTCCAGCCACGACTCCGGACGCGGCGTCGCGGTACCGGCGACCAGCACGGCCCCGCACTGCTCGGCCCGGCGGCGGGCGACGGTGCGGGCGTCATAGGAGGGATCGCCCTCCTGCTTGTAGGAGGGGTCGTGCTCCTCGTCGATCACGACCAGGCCGAGGTTCTCGACCGGAGCAAAGATCGCCGAGCGCGGCCCTACGCAGACGCTCGCCTCACCGTCGCGCAGCCGCTTCCACTCGTCGTAGCGCTCGCCGTCGGTCAGTGCCGAGTGCAGGACGGCGAAGCGGTCGCCGAGCCGAGCGCGAAAGCGCGCCACCGCCTGTGGGGCGAGGCCGATCTCGGGGACGAGGACGATCGCCCCCCTTCCCTGGGCGAGCGCTGCCTCGACGGCGGCGAGGTAGACCTCGGTCTTGCCCGAGCCGGTGACCCCATGCACGAGCAGCTCGCGATCCGCCCCCGCCTCGCCGTCGAGGGCCGCGACGATCCGCTCGACCGCGCCGACCTGCTCGGGCAGGAGCGAGGGCGCGACCGCTGCCGAGACGCCGACCTCGGGCTGCTCGGGCCGGGGCCTGGCGCGGCGTTTGCGGACGCCGGCGCCGGGGGGCAGGACGAGCCGCAGGCCGCGGGCGGGGGTCGAGCAGTACTCGCGAGCGACCCAGAGGCCGAGCCGGACCAGTTCGACCGGCACCCCGGTTTCCAGCGCCTCGAGCGGCTCGACCAGGCGCTCCGGCGGCAGCTCCGAGCTCTCGGCCATCTCAACGACCACGCCGAGTACGGGCCGGCGCCGGCCGAACGGCACCCGCACGACGCTTCCCACCCCGACCTCGGCCATCTCTTCGGGAAGTCGGTAATCGAACGGCCCGCGCAACGCGCGGGCCGTGGTGAGCGGCTCGACCTTGGCTATCGACATCCGAATCACGGTATGGAGAGAAGCGGACGCCGCGGGTATGCTGCGCCCCGATGGCGCTTAACCTCAGCCCGGGGGAGCAGGTGATCTTCGAGGGCCACCCCTCCTGGCGGGCGATCCTCGGCTTCTACCTGAAAGGGGTCGTGATCGCGGCGATCCTCGGGGCGGTCGCCAAGCTGGTCGGAGCGAGCAGCACCACCGTCTTCCTGATCGTCCTCGTCGTGATCGCGCTGACTGTGCTGGTCGGCTTCGTCAGGCGCGTCGCGACCACCTACACGATCACCGACCGCCGCCTCAACATCAAACGCGGCATCGTCTCCCGCGAGATCCAGGAGACGCGGCTGGAGCGGGTCCAAAACGTCAACTACCGCCAGAGCGTCTACCAGCGCCTGATGCAGATCGGCGACGTCGACTTCGACACCGCGGCCAGCGACGACTACAACTTCGTCTTCGCCGGCGTGGCGAACCCCGGCGACGTTGTCCACCGAGTCGACCAGGCGACCGGCGCCGGGACCGCCGGCAGCCACGGCTTGGGAGAAGCTCAGCCTCCGAGCCAGTAACCGAGCACCGAAAGGGTGCTTGTGGCCAAGCAGATCAAGGACGCAGGGAGCGTGGCGTGCTCCGCACGCGAGCGACCGAGGACGCCGATATGCGCCGTGTCACACGCGCACCCGCTCAGGCAGGCGAGGCCGCAAGCCCTGCAGCAGCCTTTAGAGAGCCAACCCGGTCGGTCCGCTCCCAGGTGAAGGCCTCGTCGCTACGGCCGAAGTGGCCGTAGGCCGCGGTCTTTTGGAAGATCGGGCGGTGCAGGTCGAGGTAGCGGCGGAAGGCGCCGGGACGGAGGTCGAACTCGCGCTGGACGAGCTGGGAGATCTCCGCGTCGGAGAGCTTGCCGGTGCCGAAGGTCTCGACCATCAGCGAGACGGGACGGGCGACGCCAATCGCGTAGGCGACCTGGACCTCGCAGCGGTCGGCCAGCTCGGCCGCGACGACGTTCTTGGCGACGTAGCGGGCCGCGTAGGCGGCGGAGCGGTCGACCTTGGAGGGGTCCTTGCCGGAGAAGGCGCCGCCGCCGTGGCGGGCCATCCCGCCGTAAGTGTCGACGATGATCTTGCGACCGGTGAGGCCGGCGTCGCCGACCGGGCCGCCGATCACGAACTTGCCGGTCGGGTTGACGAGGAAGCCCTCGCGCAGCGCCCCCTCGTCGAAGAGGCCGGGGACCTCGGCCCCCAGGACGGGCATCACGACCTTCTCCCAGAGGTCGGGTTTGATCGTCTCCTGGGAGTCGACGCCCTCCGCGTGCTGAGTCGAGATCAGCAGCTTCTCGACCTGGGTCGGGCGGCCGTCGGCGTAGCGCACCGTCACCTGGGTCTTGCCGTCGGGCCCGAGGTAGTCGAGCGTGCCGTCCTTGCGAACCGCGGCGAGGCGCTCCGCGAGCCGGTGGGCGATGTGGATCGGCATCGGCATCAGCGCCTCGGTCTCGTTGGTCGCGTAGCCGAACATCATTCCCTGGTCGCCGGCGCCGGCGATCAGCAGCTCGTCCTCGCCGTGACTCCCGGAGCGGGTCTCGTGCGAAGTGTCGACCCCCTGGGCGATGTCGGGGGACTGCTTGTCGAGGGAGACGAGGACCGAGATGTGGTCGCAGTTGTAGCCGTAGTCGCCGTGGTCGTAGCCGATCTCGCGAATCGTCTCGCGGACGATCTCGGGGACGTCGAGGTGGACCTCGGTCGAGATCTCCCCGGAGACCACCGCCATCCCGGTGTTGACGAGCGTCTCGCAGGCGACCCGGCCCTCGGGGTCCTCGGCCATCACCGCGTCGAGGACGCCGTCGGAGATCTGGTCGCAGACCTTGTCCGGGTGGCCCTCGGTGACGGACTCGGAAGTGAAGAGGTACTCGCCCTCGGCGAGCGGCTTGAGATCAGACATGGCAGAAGCCTAGCGGCGGCGACCGCTGTGCGGCACGAAGTCGATTACCAGCGGCACGCCCTCGAGGCCGTAGGCCTCGCGCATCCGGTTCTCGAGGTGGTAGGCCCAGTCACGGGAGATCAGGCGGCGGTCGTTTACCTGGATCGCGATGCGCGGCGGCCGCTCGCCCACCTGGGCGGCGTAGTAGAGGCGAAGGCGGCGGCCCCGTTTCGACGGGGGCGGGGTCTTGGCGACGACGTCGCCGACGAAGCGGTTCAACTCAGGGGTCGGGATCCGCTCCGCGGCGCGGTCGGCCAGCTCGAGCGCCTTCGGCAGCAGGGCGGTGACGTTGCGCCCACGGGTCGCCGAACAGGTGACGACCGCGGGGCGCAGGCGCAGCTTGCGCTGCACCCGGGCGCGGGCGTCGTCGATGTCGGTCTCGGTGACGTCCCACTTGTTGAGCGCCAGCAGGGTCGCGCAGCCCGCCCGCATCGCCAGCTCGGCGACCCGCAGGTCCTCGGAGGTGACTCCCTCGGAGGCGTCGCAGACGACCAGGGCGACGTCGGCGCGCTCGACCGCGCGCTCGGAGCGCAGCTGCGCGTAGTAGTCGACGCTGCCGGCGACCTTGGAGCGGCGGCGCAGGCCGGCGGTGTCGACCAGGATGACTCGGCGGCCGTCGACCTCCAGCTCGGTGTCGATCGCGTCGCGGGTCGTCCCGGCGGCCTCGGAGACGATCACCCGGTCCGAGCCGAGGAAGGCGTTGACCAGCGAGGACTTGCCCGCGTTGGGACGACCGATCACCGCAACCCGGACGGCGTCGTCATCGCTCTCCGGGAGCGGACGGTCGCCGAGCATCTCGGCAACCCGGTCGAGCAGGTCGCCGCTGCCGATTCCGTGGGTGGCGGATACGGCCACCGGGTCGCCCAGCCCGAGCTGGTGAAACTCGGCGATGAGGTGATCGTCCTCGGGGCGATCGACTTTGTTGGCGACGACGACGACCGGCGTCCCGCCGCCGCGCAGCGTCTTCGCCAGCTCGGCGTCCCCCGCCCTCAGCCCGGCGCGGGCGTCGACGACCAGCATCACGGCGTCAGCCTCGGCGATCCCGAGCCGCGCCTGGCGCTGGACGTCCTGGGCCAGCTCGGCCTCGTCCTCGAGGTCGATCCCACCGGTGTCGACCAGCTCGAAGTCGACCCCGTTCCAGTTGCAGGCCAAGCGCTTTCGATCGCGAGTGACGCCGGGCTCAGAGTCGGTGACCGCCTCCCGCCCACCGACCAACCGGTTGACCAGGGTGCTCTTGCCGACGTTCGGAAAGCCGACGACGGCCACGGACGGCAGGCGGCTCACAATCCCCCCTTCCGCTGTTCTTTAGCCGGGTATGGGGGGGCAAAGGAACAGCGGAAGCTCATTTCAGACCCCTGTTCTGGGCGAGGGCGACGATCCGGGCCACGACCTCATCGAGGGAGAGCTCGGTGGTGTCGATCTCGACCGCGTCCGCGGCGGCGCGCAGGGCGCTGTGCTCGCGACTCTCGTCGCGGCGGTCGCGCTCGCGCTGGGCGTCAAGGACCGCCGCGTAGTCCTCACCGGCCTGCGCGGCGCGGCGACGGGCGCGCTCCTCGGCGGACGCGGTGAGGAAGACCTTCAGCGGCGAGTCCGGGCTGACCACCGTGCCGATGTCGCGACCCTCGGCGACGTAGCGCCCCGCCGCGATCAGATCACGCTGGCGGGCGACCATCGCCTCGCGGACCCCGGGGTGGACCGAGACACGGGAGGAGGCCGCGGTCACCTCGGGCTCGCGGATCGCGGTGCTGACGTCGCGGCCATCGAGCGACACCCGGTCCCCATCGAAGCCGACCTCAACCGCGCGAGCGATCTCCCCCATCGCCTCGCCGTCGTCCAGGTTGGCGCCGCCCTCGACCCCCGCCAACGCAACGCAGCGATACATCGCCCCGGAATCGAGGTAGGTGAAACCGAGCGCCGCCGCGACGGCGCGGGCAACGGTGGACTTGCCGGCCCCGGCGGGCCCGTCGATCGCGATGACCATCGCGGCAGCGTACGGGCGAGGCGCCTCAAGCGCCGTCCCGCAGCAACGCAGCGAGATCGGCCTCGAAGCCCGGATAGCTGACCGCCGCTGCGTCCATACCCTCGACCTCGACGCCATCGCGGGAGGCAAGGCCGGCGATCGCCCCGAGCATCGCGATCCGGTGATCGCCATGGGAGTGGACGACGCCGCCGCGCAACCCGCCGACGCCATTGATCGTCATCCCGTCCTCGGTCGTCTCGACCGTGGCGCCAAGCGCGGTCAGCGCCTCCGCCACAGTGGCGATTCGGTCCGACTCCTTGCGCCTCAGCTCAGCGGCGTCGCGGATCGTCGTCGTCCCCTCCGCGAAGCAGCCGGCGAGGGCGACCAGGGGCAGCTCGTCGATCGCCAGCGGGATCTCGACGCCGGAGACCTCGGTGGCGCGCAGCTCCGCATGCCGCACGCGCAGCTCGCCGATCGGCTCTCCCCCCCGCTCGCCCGTCTCCTCGACCTCGATCCCGGCGCCCATCCGCTCGAGGATCGCGAGCAGGCCGGTGCGGGTCGGGTTGAGGCCGACGCCGGAGATCTTCACCTCGCTGCCCGGGACCAGCAGGGTGGCGAGGACGAAGAAGGCGGCTGAGGAGAAGTCGCCCGGGACGACGATCTCGCCGGGCTCGAGCCGCTCAGCGGGCCGTACGGTGACGGCGCCGGGCTCGCGATCGAGGTCGGCGCCTGCCGCGGCGAGCATCCGCTCACTGTGGTCGCGGGTCGGCAGGGGCTCGATCACGCGGGTCTCACCGGCGGCGAGCAGGCCGGCGAACAGCAGGCAGGACTTGACCTGGGCGCTGGCGACCGACAGCTCGTAGGAGATCCCTCGCAGCGCGGAGCCCTCGATCTCGAGCGGCGGCAGCCGGTCCTCGCGGCAGCGTAGGCAAGCGCCCATCTGCCGCAGCGGCTCGACGATGCGGTCGACCGGCCGGCGGCGGATCGAGTCGTCGCCATCGAGCGTCCAGGCTCCTCCCTCCTGCCCGGCGAGCCAGCCCGGCAGCAACCGCAACAGGGTGCCCGCGTTGCCGACGTTGATCCCCGCCGACGCCGCTCCACGCAGGCCGACGCCGAGAACCCGGATAGAAGGGGCGACCTTCAGCGCGCTGACCCCTTCGACCTCGGCGCCAAGCGCATCGACAGCGGCCAGGGTCGAGCGGGTGTCGGCGGAATCAAGGTAGCCCTCGATCGTCGTCTCCCCCTCCCCCATCGCGGCGATCAGCGCCGCCCGGTGGGAAATCGACTTGTCGGCCGGCGGGCGCAGGGCGCCGCGCAGCGGGCCGGCCGGGTCGAACCGCGCCACCTCAGTCCCCCGCGCCGAGCACGGTGACCGAGTGGCCCAGCTCGCGGACCAGCGCCGCGGCGCGCTCGGCCTGCTCGGCACCGGCGACCCAGAGCGAGACGGCGCCGGAGGTCATGTCCGGCGCCGGGTAGAGAGCCATGTCCTCGATGTTGACGCCGGCCTCGCCGAGCGCCAGCGCCAGCTCGGCGACGATGCCCGGGCGATTGGCGACGACGACGCGCAGCTCGTGCAGCGGGCCGGCGGCGATGTCGGCCTCGAGGAGACTGCGCCGATCGGCGGCGGCGCCGGCGTGCCAGGCGACGACGGCCTCCCGGTCGCCGGAGCGGATCAGCTCGGCGGCCTCGCGCAGGCGCTCGCGCAGCGCCTCGATCGCCTCGACGACGGCCTCGCGGTTGGCGGCGAAGATGTCGCCCCAGATCGCCGGGTTGGAGCCGGCGACCCGGGTCGTGTCGCGGAAGCTAGGCCCCACCTCGGGCATCCGCTCGGAGTCGCGGGTCAGCTCGGCGGCGGCCTCTTCGACGAGGACGTTGGCGAGCACGTGGGGAAGGTGGCTCACCGTCGCCATCAGGCGGTCATGGGCCTCGGCGTCGATCGCCTGTGGCCGAGCGCCCAGGTCGGCGACGATCCGCTGCAGGCGGTCGTAGAGAATGCCGCTGGAGCGCTCGGTGGGAGTCAGGTACCAGCGGGCGCCCTCGAAGAGGTCGGCGCGGGCGTTCTCCACGCCGGCGGTCTCGGCGCCGGCCAGCGGGTGGCCGCCGATGAAGCGCTCGTCGTCGCCGAACGTCGCGAGCAGCTCGCGCTTGGTCGAGCCGGCGTCGGTGACGACGGTCTGCGGGCCGGCGGCGTCGAGCGCGGCCGCGACCTGCTCCGGAAGCGCGGCCACCGGCGCGGCGCAGAAGACTGCATCGACGCCCTCGCAGGCCTCCGCGAGCGAGCCCGCGGCGCTGTCGATCGCCCCCAACTCGACCGCGCGGTCCAACGTCGCGCGGGTCCTCCCCCAGCCGACCACCTCCACATCCTCCAGCCGATCCCGCGCGGCGAGCCCGATCGAGCCGCCGATCAGGCCGACCCCGAGGACCGCGACCCTCATCCGCCGCGCCGCGCCTTGACCGCCGCCGCGAGCCGATCGAGCACGACGACCGTCCGCTCCCAGTCGATGCAGGCGTCGGTGATCGACTGGCCGTAGGTGAGCTCCTCGCCCCCGTTGAGGTCCTGTCGTCCCTCGACCAGGAAGGACTCGAGCATCACGCCGACGATCGCCGCGTTGCCGGCGGCGATTTGTTCGGCCACCGAGGCCGCGGCCTCGATCTGGCGATCGGTGTCCTTGCCGCTGTTGTCGTGGGAGGCGTCGACCACGACCCGCTCCGGCAGGCCGGCGGCGCGCAGCTTCTCCAGCGCACTCTCGATCCCGGCGGCGTCGTAGTTCGGCGCGCCCTTGCCGCCGCGCAGGATCACGTGGCCATCGGGATTGCCGGTGGTGTGGTGGATCGCCGGCAGGCCGCTGTCGTCGATCCCCGCGAAGGCGTGGGGAGCGGCGGCGGCGCGCACCGCGTCGACCGCGACCTGGACGTTGCCGTCGGTGCGGTTCTTGAAGCCGATCGGCATTGAGAGGCCGGAACCGAGCTGGCGGTGGATCTGGCTCTCGGTCGTCCGCGCGCCGATCGCACCCCAGGAGACCGCGTCGGAGATGTACTGCGGAGTGATCGGGTCGAGGAACTCGCAGCCAACCGGCAGGCCGAGGTCGAGCACCTCGAGCAGCAACGCGCGGGCGATCCGCAGGCCGGCGTTGACGTCGCCGGAGCCATCCAGGTGAGGGTCGTTGATCAGCCCCTTCCAACCCGTCGTCGTGCGCGGCTTCTCGAAGTAGACGCGCATCGTGATCAGCAGGTCGTCGCGCAGCTCCCCCGCTTTTGCGGCGAGCCGGCCCGCGTACTCGAGCGCCGCGTCGACGTCGTGGACGCTGCAGGGACCGACGACGACGAGCAGGCGATCGTCGCTGCCGTCGAGGACCGAGACGACCTCCTCTCGGCCACTCACCACCGCCCGCGAGCGCGCTTCGCCGAGCGGCAGCTCCTCCAACAGCTTCGCGGGAGAGACGAGCTCGACGATCCGCTCGATCCGCAGGTCGCGGACGCGGTCTCTGGTCTCCCCCTCTTTCATCCCGATCATCATCTTGTCGCCGCCTTTCTCCAAAACTCGGAAAATCCTACTTCTGGGTCCGTTTCGCCACGCGAGCACGCCGCGCGGCGCACACGCTGGGGGGTCGGCGCCCGGGCCAAGTGCTTTTTGGTGCGGCGTGACGCCGCCAGGCCGGACGCCTAACTAAATCGCCAGAAATAGGAGAGGTGAGCAGGGTCGAGCGCGACGCCGGGGGCGCGGTTGCCGCTCGCGGTGTGGCTCGGTCGCCTCATCCTCAGGACTTTGTAGCAGGTGAGGCGCGCTCAGTCGAGGAGTTCGCCGAGCGCGGCGAGGAAGCGGTCGTTCTCCGCCGCGGTGCCGTAGCTGACCCGGAGGTGACCGGAATCGCCGAGCGGCGTGCCGGGACGGACCGCAATCCGGCGCTCGGCGAGGCCGGCGACGACCTCCGCCTCGTCGGCGTCGCCGAGGTCGATCCAGGAGAAGTTGGCCTGCGTCTCGGCGGTGGCGAGGCCCAGCTCGCGCAGGCCCTCCTCGACTCGGACCCGCTCGACAAGCGTCTGCTCGACCCGGCGCTCGACATCGTCCTGGTGGAGGATCGCCTCCGCCGCAGCCGCCTGGGCGATCGCGTTGACGCTGAACGGTTGACGAACGGCGTCGACCGCGGCGCGGAACTTGGCCGAGCCGATCGCGTAGCCGACCCGCAGGCCGGCGAGGCCATAGACCTTGCTGAAGGTGCGCAGGACGACCAGGTTGGGGAACTCGGCGAGCAGGTCGACTGTCGCGTCGGGGTCGTCATCGGTCTGGAACTCGACGTAGGCCTCGTCGAGGGCGACGGTGACGTGGGCGGGAAGGCGCTCGCAGAAGGCGGCGACCTCGGCGGCCGGCAGGTGGGTGCCGGTCGGGTTGTTGGGATTGCAGACTAGGACCAGCTGGGTCGCCGCGGTCACCTCGGCGGCCATCGCGTCGAGATCGTGGACGTCGCCCTCGGCCAGCGGCACGCGGATCTCCCGCGCGCCGGTCAGCGCCGCCAGGTGCGGGTACATCGAGAAGGCGGGCCAGGCGTAGAGGATCTCGGCGCCGGGCTCGCAGAGGGCCTCGGCGGCGGCGAGCAGGATCTCGCAGGAACCGTTGCCGACCGCGATCCGGCCGGGCTCGGTGTCGAAGCGCTCGGCGATGCGGCGGCGCAGCAGCGTCGCGTCCGGGTCCGGGTAGCGGTTCATCGCGGCGGCGGTGCTCTGAATCGCCTCAATCACCTTCGGGTGAGGCGGAGATGGCGACTCGTTCGAGGCCAGTTGGGCGATGCCACCGGCGGCAATCGCCTCGGGCGCCTGCCCGGTCGGCACGCCGGCCTGGTACCCGGGCATCCGGGCGAGCTTTTCGGCAAAGGTCACGGCCATGGAATATGGGATTCGCGCTTCGCTCCCTCACGAAGAATCAGATATGGACGTTCGGTCGCTACCGCGCTCATGGATTGTGCCCGATGGCGCCCTACTGGGCGGCGTGGAGGTCGGAGCGCAACGCCTGGGTCGCGCCCAGGTAGGCGTGAGCGGGGGTATGCCCGAGCGGCGCGTAGTAGTGGACCATCGCGCGGATCACCCGCGGCATCGCGCCGGGGACGTTGATCTCGCGGGCACAGAGCAGCGGCACCGCGTCGAGGCCCATGTTGCGCGCCGCGGCGGCCGGGAACTCGGCGTCGAGGTCCTCTGTCGTCGTGAACAGGCAGCTGACCATCGCCTCGGGCTCCAGCTCGTTGCGCTCGATCAGCGCCCGCATCAACTCCTCGGTCGCGGCGAGGATCGCCCCGCCCTCGTTCGCCTCGGCCTGCGCCGCGCCCCGCACCGCGAAGAGTCGCTCCTCAGCCATCGCGGCCATCTTCCCAAAGCCGCGCGACCTCTTCCTCGGTGAGCCGGCGCGCCTCGCCCGCGGGGAGGTCGCCGAGCTCGATCGGGCCGAAGCGGACCCGGCGCAGGGCGACGACGCCGTTGCCGACCGCCTCGGCCATACGGCGAACCTGGCGGTTGCGTCCCTCGCGCAGGACGATCTCGACCTCGCACTCGCCGAGCCGGGCGACCTTGGCCGGGGCGGTCATCCCGTCCTCCAGCTCGACCCCGCGCGCCAGCTTGCGCAGGTCGGCCTCCGACGGCGGCCGTCGCAGCTGCACCCGATACGCCTTTGACACCTCGTAACGAGGGTGGGTGAGCCGGTTCGCCAGCTCACCCTCGTTGGTGAGCAGCAAAAGCCCGGTCGAGTCGGCGTCGAGTCGGCCGACCGGATAGAGGCGGGCCTTGGATCTGACCAGGCTGACCACCGCCGGCCGATCGCCGGGCTCCTTCGCCGTCGAGACGACGCCGGCCGGCTTGTTGACCGCCCAGACCTCCCGCGCCTCAGCCGCGACGGGGCTGCCGTCGACGCGCACGTCATCGCCCTCCCCCACGTCGCGAGCCGGATCGGTGACCACCTCACCGCCGACCGTGACGCGGCCGTTGGCGACGATCTTCTCCGCCATCCGCCGCGAGGCGACGCCCCCATGGGCGAGGTACTTGGCGAGCCTCACTACTCGGAGCGCTGTTCCCCGGCCTTGAGCAGCCGTTCGCGCAGCTCGCGCTCGTCTTCCGGGGTCGGGTCGAACCTGGAGGGGTCGGGCAACTGGTCGAGCCCGGCGAGGCCGAAGAGGCGCTCGAAGAGCTCGGTCGTCTTGAAGATCGCGGCGCCGAAGCGCGAGCGTCCCGACTCCTCGATAAGCCCCCGCTCGGCCAGGGTCTGGACCGCCGACTCCGAGGAGACGCCGCGGATGCGGGCGACCTCCGGCCGCGAGACAGGCTGCAGGTAGGCGACGATCGCCAGGGTTTCGGCCTGGGCCTGGGTCAGCGGTGGGGTGCGCGGCTTGGCGAGCAGCCGCCGGGCCGCCTCCTCGGCGTCGGGCGCGCTGGCGAGCGCGAAGCCGCCGGCGACCTCGCGCAGGATGACCCCCCGGCGACCCTCGCCGAGGTCTTCGCGCAGCACGTCGATCGCCTCGGCCACCTGGCCCTCGGTCGACTCGGTCGCCTCGGCGAGGTCGGCGACGCCGACCGGCTGGGGCGAGAGGAAGAGCAGCGCCTCGATCGTCCGCGCCAGGTCGCTCATCCCGCCTCGGCCTCCTTGCGCTTGCGGATCTCAATCGGGCCGAACGGCTCGCTCTGCTCCCAGGTCACCTCTCCCTTGCGGTACAGCTCGAGCAGCGCGAACAGGGTCACCGCCTGGGTCAGACGATCCTCGCCGCCAAACTGCTCGTCGAAGTCGAAGCTGGAACGGTGTGCCAGCGCGTCACGCAAGGCTCGCAGGCGCCGTTCCAGCGAAACGGTCGGGCGAATGTGGCTGAGGTCAACCTCCGGCGGCGTCTCCAGCAGGTCGCCGAGGGCGACGCCCAACAGCTCCGGGTCGTAGGCGGCGGCCGCGGCGTCGAGCGCGACGCGGCGCAACTCCGCGGGCAACGGCGCCGAGCGGTACAGATATCCGCGCGCCACCTCGAAGCGCTCGACCAGGGTCGCCGAGGCGTCGCGGTAGCGCCGGTACTCAAGCAGCCGCGCCAGCAGCTCCTCGACCGCCTCCTCGGGCGCCAGCTCGTCGAGGTCCTCCTCGGCGCCGGGCAACAGCAGTCGCGACTTCAGCTCCAGCAGCGCGGCGATCAGGACGAGGAACTCGGTCGCCACCTCCAGCTCCAGCTCGCCCTCCCGCTCGAGGTGTTCGACGTAGGCGACGACGACCTCGCCCAACTCGACCTCGAGCAGGCTGACCTCCTCGCGCAGGACGACCGCCATCAACAGGTCGAACGGCCCGGCGAATACGTCGAGGTCGAGGTCCAGTTCGGCTACCGGCACCGGTCCAAGTTAACGCGGTGCGCCGACACCCATGCGCTCACGCACTTCGGCGAGCGTCTTCGCGGCGATCGCCCGCGCCTTCTCGGCGCCGCCGGCGAGGATCGCCTCCAGCGCCGCCTCGTCGGGACGCAGCTCGGCGTAGCGCTCGCGGACCGGAGTCAGCAACTCGACCACTCCCTCGGCGACCGCCTTCTTGAAGTCCCCGTAACCGGCGCCCGCGAACTCGCGCTCGACCTCGGCCGGGTCAACTCCCCTGGCGACGGCGAGGATGTCGATCAGGTTCGTGACGCCCGGCTTGTCGGGCGAGCGCACGACCTCCCGCCCCGAGTCGGTGACGGCGCTGCCGAGCTTCTTGCGAATCGCCTCGGGCTCATCGAGCACATAGACGGTGCCCGCCTCGGAGCTCCCGGTGGTCGACATCTTCCGCTCCGGTTCCTGCAGGTCCATGATCCGGGCGCCGACCTCGGGGATCACCAGCTCGGGGACGACCAGGGTCTCGCCGAAGCGCTCGTTGAAGCGGCGGGCGATCTCCCGCATCAACTCGACGTGCTGGCGCTGGTCGTCGCCAACCGGGACCTCGGTGGCGCGGTAGGCGAGCACGTCGGAGGCCATCAGCACCGGGTAGAAGAAGAGTGCCGCCGAGACAAGCTCGCGCTGGCGCGCCGACTTGTCCTTGAACTGGTGCATCCGGTTGAGGTCGCCGTGCGAGGTGACCGCCGAGAGCAGCCAGGTCAACTCGGCGTGCTCAAGCACGTCGGACTGGCGGAAGAGGATGCAGCGCTGCGGGTCGAGGCCCGCGGCGAGCAGGATCGCGGTCGTGTCGTGGACGCGCTCGCGCAGCTCGGTCGGGTCGTATGCGACCGAGATCGCGTGCAGGTCGACGATGCAGAAGATCGCCGGGTCGCCGCGGTCCTGCCCCTCCACGTACTGGCGGATCGCCCCGATGTAGTTGCCGAGGTGCTTGCGCCCGGTCGGCTGAATGCCGGAGAAGATGATCGGAGGAGTCACGGCCGGAAGCCTATTTCCCTCTGGCCTCACTCAGTCGTCGCGCCACCTCCCGCAGCGTCGCGCGGACATGGTCGGGCTCGTATCGCACCTGGTAGTGGGCGAAACGCAACGGGACCAGGCCGGCGGCTTGGTGGGTTTGGTCACGCAACCGGTCCCGGACCTGTTGTGCCGGGGTGCGGTGATAGCGAATCCCGTCGGTTTCCACCACCAACCCAATGTCGGGCCAGTGGAAGTCGACCTCGAATCCGTTGACCCATTGGCGGGTTAACGGCGCCGGCAGGCCCGCGCTCGCGGCGAGCGGCAGGAACAGTTGCTCCAGTCTCGACCTGGTCAAGCGGAACGTGCGGCGATCGAGACAGAGTCGCAGCCGCGCCACGCCGCGCCGACCACGGTAGTTCTCGAGACCGGCACGCAGCTCATCGGGATCGACGAGGTCAAGCCTGTCCGCCTCGTTGATCATCCGCTCAAGACGCCCTCCCCGTGCGCGATTTGCCATATCGACCAAGGTCAGGACCGGGCTCGTCACCGGAATCCCGTCATGGCGAGTGACATCGGCCGACCGCAAGCGAGGGCGCCGGTGGACACGCACACCGGTCATCGGCGTCGACACTCGATTGCGGTGGCGTTTGCCTCCCGATGTCGGCACGGAAATCTCGATTGGCCCTTGGTGCACCGGCGTTATTCCCCAGAGGGCCGCCGCACTCGCATGGCTGAGGACAGCGCCGTGGCCGTAGGCGAGCACCGCCGACATCCAGCGGCCGCGTATGGAGACCTTCGGCCGACCCACCGCATACACGCCCCGCATTAGCTGATGGAGACGCCCTGTATCGATTCGATGTTGAATCGCCTGTGCGCTCAGCCCCAGCGCCCGCAGCTGGTACCAGGCAACAACGCCATGCTGCGCCGCGGCCAACCGCCATACCGCCCGCGCCGACCAACTCCTCTCCGGCGAGTGTCGCATTGGTGACCCCATAGGGTTATAAAGGCGACACTCGGCATGGTTTCTCCCCCCCTAGATTGGCTCGGCGGCGGGTAGGGACGGCTCGGCGCTGTCGCAGTCGGCGCTGTGGCCGCACTCGCCGGCGGTGGCTGCTCCCCCGGCGGGGATCGCCTCGACGCGGCGGCGGGGGTTCTCGATCCCTATCCCGGCGACGGCGCCGCCGACGATCATCAGCAGGCCGGCGATGCCGATGCCGAGGTGGAAGGCCGAGGTCGAGGCGTCCGCGGAGGCGCTGCTCACCCGCGCCGCCTGCGGCGGCGGCAACTTGCTCGTTCCCGGCACCGCCAGCGGCTGCGCCTTGGCGTCGGACACGGTCCGCTCCGCCGCCGGGCCGAGCGGACGGTCGCCGAGATTGGAGTCGAGGGCCGAGCCGAAGTAGGCCGAGATCACCGCCCCGAGCACGGCGATCGCGAGCAGGCCGGCGACCCGCGAGACGCCGTTGTTGACGCCGGAGGCGATGCCGACGTGGCGGTCGTCGACCGAGTCGAGCACGGTCGCCGTAAGCGGCGCCACCGTCGCCGAGAGGCCGAGGCCGAAGACTAGGATCGCCGGCAACACGTCGATCACGTAGTCGGCGCTGCTGCCGACTCGCAGGAGGAGGAGCAGGCCGAGGCCGCCGACGATCGGGCCGATGGTCATCGGCAGCCGCGGACCGGTGCCGGAGGCAAGCTTGCCCCAGCGCGGCGAGAGGACGAAGAGGATCAACGAGATCGGCGTCGTCGCCAAACCCGCCTCCAGGGGCGAGTAACCGGCGACCTGCTGGAGGAAGAGGCCGACGAAGAAGAGGCCCCCGATTAGCCCGGCATAGGTGGAGAGGGTCGTCAGGTTGGCGACGGCGAAGTTGCGGATGCGGAAGAGGCCGAGGTCGAGCATCGGCCGGCGGGCGCGCGCCTCGTGCGCGACGAAGAGGAAAAAGCAGGCGATGCCGGCGACGAACGGGGCCCAGACCGTCGGGGCCCCCCAACCGCGGGTCGGCTGCTCGATCAGGGCGAAGACCGGGCCGCCCAGGCCGACGGCGGAGAGGCCGATGCCGGTCCAGTCGATGCCCCGGAAGGCGTCGGGATCGCGGCTCTCGCGCACCGAGTGCAGGGCCAGCGCCACGGTCGCCGCGATCAGCGGGATGTTGACCCAGAAGATCGCCCGCCAGGAGGTCAGCCCGATCAGCGCCCCTCCCCCTGCCGGGCCGATCACGGTTGCGATCCCGGTCCACGCCGTCCAGGTGCCCACCGCCTTGCCCCGCTCGGCCCCTTCGAAGGTGGCGGCGACGATCGCCAGCGAGCCGGGCACCAGCAGCGCGCCGGCGATCCCCTGCAGGGCGCGCGCCCCGATCAGGAACTCGACCGAGGGGGCCACTGCGCAGAGCGCCGAACAGGCGCCGAACCCGACCAGCCCGATGACGAAGACTTCGCGACGGCCGAACTGATCCCCCAGCGAGCCGCCGACGAGGAGCAGCGAAACCAGGGTGAGCATGTAGGCCTCGACCACCCACTGCTGTCCCGCCAGACCCGCGTCGAGCCCCTTGGCGATCGCCGGCAGCGCCACGTTGACGACGGTCGTGTCGAGGAAGACGACAGTCGAGCCGAGGATCGTCGCGACCAGCGTCAGGCGCTGTTGGCGGGTCACACGCCGAGTCTAAGCGGCGGTTTCGGCGTCCAGCTCACGCAGCTGCTGCGCCGGGGTGAAGAAGTTGCGGTAGGCGAGGCCGGTGGCGACCAGGGCGGCGATCGAGACGCTGCCGAGCAGCGCGTAGAGCAGGATCAGCTGGAGGCGAACGGCGTCGGTCGGGTTGGCTCCGGCCAGCAGCATCCCGACCATCGTCCCCGGGAAGAAGATCAAGCCGGTGGTCTTGGTCGAGTCGACCAGGGTGATCATTCCCGAGCGCAGGGCGCGCCGCACGAAGGGGATCGCCGCCTCGTGGGCGGTGGCGCCGAGCGCCAGGGTCGCCTCGATCCGTGCCCGGGAATCGGCGACTTCGTCGCCGAGCCGGTTCAGCGCCACCGCCGATGCGGTCATCGCGTTGCCGATCACCATGCCCCCGACCGGGACCAGGTAGCGGGCGGTCGGGCTGAAGACACCGAGCGCGACGACCAGTCCCAGCGTACTCGCGCCGGCAACGGCTAGCGCGATCAACAACGGCCAGAAGGCGCCCGGGACCTTCTTGGCGCGGCTGCGCGCGGTCAGCGCCCCGAACAGGACCATCACCGCGAGCAGCGCCAGAACCAACCAGATCGTGTCGGCCTCGAAGATCAGTTTGATCACGTAGCCGATCGCGGTCAGCTGGACGAAGGATCGGGCCGCGGCGATCGCGATGTCCTCCTCCAGGCCCGCCTTCTGCCAGAAGGAGATTGCCGCGGCAATCGCGACCAGGACCAGGGTGGCGGCGACCTGGCCGAAGGTGACGTGGATCGCGGCGATCACGTCAGCACGCTCTCCAGCGGGCCGGCGTCGATCACGTGCCCCGCCTCCAGCCGCACCACCCAGTCGCCCAGCCGTCGCGCCTGCTCGGGATCGTGGCTGACCAGGACGAAGGAGATGTCGAGCTCGCGGCGCAGCTGCGCCAGCGTCGCCTCGACCGCGTCGCGAGCGACATTGTCGAGTGCCGAGGTCGGCTCGTCGAGCAACAGCACGTCGGGCCTTTGGGACAGCGCGCGAGCCAGCATCGCCCGTTGCTGCTCGCCGACCGAGAGCTTGGCGACGTCGCGCTCGGCGAACTCGGGGTCAAGGCCCGCCAGCCGCAGAAACCTCTCCGCGTCCAGGGCCTCGCCGGCGAGGTCAGCCGCGAAGCGCAGGTTCGCCTCGACGGTCCCCTCGAGTAGAGCCGGCAGCTGCGGGACCAGCGAGACCTCGCGGCGCAGCGCCAGCGGGTCGTACTCGGTGAGCGGGCGGTCGCGGTAGACGATCGTCCCGGAGTCGGGGTCGGCGAGCCGGTTGAGCAGCCGCAACAGCGTCGACTTGCCGCTCCCCGAGGGCCCGACGATCGCGGTCGCCCCCGGCGGCAGCGCGGCGCTGACCGAGTCGAGGACCCGGAGGCCGCCGCGGGTGAGGCCGACGTCGCGCAGCTCGAAGAGCACGCCCGCATGATCCCCCACCGCGCGCAAGAAGCGTCCCGGCCTCGCGGCAATTTCCCCGCGGCCTGGGCCCGGCTGGAAGAATCCGGGCAGGTGAATTGCTGATGGCGAGAGCGATCTGGAGCGGCTCGATCAGCTTCGGGCTCCTCAACGTGCCCGTGAAGCTGTACAGCGCGGTGGCGCGCCGCGGCATCTCCCTGCGTGAGATCCGCGAGTCCGACGGTGCCCGCATCCGCCACCGCCGGGTCGCCGAGGGAACCGACGAGGAGGTCCCCTACGAGAAGATCGTCAAGGCCTTCGAGATCGCCCCCGACCGCTACGTGCCGCTGAGCAAGGACGAGATGGCCACGCTGGCGCCGGAGAAGACCCGGGCGATCGAGGTACAGGACTTCGTCGAGCTCGGTGAGATCGACCCGATCTACTTCGACAGTCCCTATTACCTGGGACCCGCCGACGGCGCCGAGCGCGCTTACTCGCTGCTGGCGCGGGCGATGAAGGAGTCGGGCAAGGTCGCGATCGCCCGCTTCGTCTTCCGCAACAAGGAGCACCTGGCGGCGATCCGCCCCGCCGACGGCGTCCTCACCCTGACCACGATGCGCTTCGCCGACGAGGTCGTGCCGCCCGCGGAGCTGGAGGACGTGCTCCCCGCCGGGGCGCCGAAGGTGGCCAAGCGCGAGGTCGAGATGGCCGAGCAGCTGATCGACTCGCTGACCCGCAGCTTCGACCCAGGCGCCTACCGCGACGAGTACCGCGAGGAGCTGCTGGCGATGATCGAGCGCAAGGCCGAGGGAAAGGAGCTGGTCACCGCTCCCGTCGGCGCCGAGCGCGAGCCGACCAAGGCTCCCGACCTGATGGCGGCGCTGGAAGAGAGCATCGCCGCGGTCCAGGCCAAGGGCAAGGCGGCCAAGAAGCGCAAGTCGCAAGCCAAGAAAAAACGCCCGGCCTCGACCGCAAAATCCTCCGCCAAGAGTCGATCCCGGTAGGGGTGGAACGTCTTGTACTTTTTCGCGGCCAGCCATCGTCGGCAGCCTGAAACGCAGCTCGAAAAAGTTAAGTGGAACCCCTACCGGGATCGGCTCTGAGTGGCCGAAGGCAGTCTGGTCGAAGTCGACGGGCGTGAGCTGAAGCTCACCAACCTCGACAAGGTCCTCTACCCGAAGGCGGGCTTCACCAAGGGCGAGATGGTCGACTACTACGCCAGGGTGGCGCCGGTGCTCATCCCCCACCTGGCCGGACGGGCGCTGACCCTGCGCCGCTTCCCCGAGGGGGTCGACGACACCGACGCCGCCTTCTTCGAGAAGCGCTGCCCCAAGCACCGGCCCGAGTGGGTGAAGACGACGCGGGTCCTCGCCGGGCCGCGCTCGGGCCACATCGACTTCTGCGTCTGCGACGACACGCCGACCCTGGTCTGGATGGCGCAGCTGGCGGCGATCGAGCTGCACCCCTCGCTCTCGCTCGGCGAGCGGCCCGAGCGCCCGACCGTGCTCGCCTTCGACCTCGACCCCGGCCCGCCTGCGGACATCGTCGACTGCTGCCGGGTGGCACTGCGGCTGAAGGGGATGCTCGACCACTTCGGGGTCGAGTGCTTCGCGAAGACCTCGGGATCGAAGGGGATGCAGATCTACGTGCCGCTGAACACGCCGACGAGCTACGAGGAGACGCGGCCGTTCGCGCAGGCGATCGCGCAAGTGCTCGCCAAACAGACGCCCGACGAGGTGATCGCGAAGATGGGCAAAAAGACCCTGCGCAGCGGCAAGGTCTTCATCGACTGGTACCAGAACAACGAGCGCAAAACGACGATCGCCGTCTACTCCCTGCGCGCCCGCGAGCGCCCCACCGTTTCAACGCCGATCACCTGGGAGGAGGTCGAGCTCTGCGCTGAGAGCAACGACGCCGAGTGCCTAGTCTTCGAGGCCGGCGACGTCCTCAAGCGCCTCGAGCGCGACGGCGACCTCTTCGCCCCGGTTCTCACCCTCAAGCAGACCCTCCCCGACCCCTAAACCCGTTCCGCTGTTCCTTTGCCGGGTATGGAGGGGCAAAGGAACAGCGGAAGCTTTTTTAGAGGGGCTGGCGGACGACCGGGCGGCGCGTGGCCTTGACCTCGTCGAGGCGGCGGACCGGGGTCGTGTAGGGGGCCTGTTTGGCGACCTCGGGATCGGATTCGGCCTCGGCGAGGATCTCCTCTATGGCGTCGGCGAAGGCGTCGAGGCTCTCCTTGGTCTCGGTCTCGGTCGGCTCGACCATCAGCGCCTCCTCGACCAGCAGCGGGAAGTAGACGGTCGGGGGGTGAAAGCCGAAGTCGAGCAGGCGCTTCGCCAGGTCGAGCGTGGCGAGCCCCAGCTCCGCCTTCATCGGTTTGCCGGAGAGGACGAACTCGTGCATGCAATGGCGGTCGAAGGCGACCGGGAGGCGTTCGCCGGCGCGGCCCTGCGCGAGGCGCGCCTTCAGGTAGTTGGCGTTCAGCACAGCGGTCTCCGAGGCCTCGGCGAGGCCGTCGGCGCCGAGGCTGAGGATGTAGGCGTAGGAGCGGACGAAGACGCCGAAGTTGCCCTGGAAGCCACGCAGCCTGCCGATCGACTTCGGCCGCTCGAGGTCGAGGTCGAAGGTCGGCCCCGAGCCGTTGGCGCCCTCGCGCCTGACCACCTGCGGGCGCGGCAGGAAGGGCTCGATCCGCTCCGAGACGGCGATCGGGCCGGCCCCGGGACCGCCGCCGCCGTGCGGCTGGCTGAACGACTTGTGCAGGTTGACGTGGACGATGTCGAAGCCCATGTCGCCGGGGCGCGAGTGGCCCATCACCGCATTGAGGTTGGCGCCGTCGTAGTAGAGCGTGCCGCCGACCTCGTGGATCAGCGCGGCGATCTCGGCGATGTTCTCGTCGAAGAGCCCGAGCGTGTTGGGGTTGGTCAGCATCAGGCAGGCGACCTCGTCGTCGACCTTGGCGCGCAGGTCGTCGATGTCGACCCCGCCGCGCTCATTGGTCGCCACCTTGACCGCCTCGTAGCCGGCCATCGTCACCGAGGCCGGGTTGGTGCCATGGGAGGTGTCGGGGGCGAGGACCTTGGTGCGGCGCTCACCGCGGTCGGCGTGGTAGGCGCGGGTCAGCAGTAGGCCGGCAAGCTCACCGTGCGAGCCGGCCGAGGGCTGGAGGCTGACGTGCGGCAGGCCGCAGATCTCACTCAGCGACTCCTGCAGCAGCCACATCAGCTCCAGCGCCCCTTGAGCGCGGCGCGGGTCCTGAGCCGGGTGCAGACGGGCGTGACCGGGCAGCGCCGCGACCCGCTCGTTGAGGCGGGGGTTGTGCTTCATCGTGCAGGAGCCGAGCGGGTAGAAGCCGGTGTCGAGGTCGAAGTTGCGGCGCGAGAGGCGGTTGTAGTGGCGGACGATCTCCGGCTCGGCGATCTCGGGAAGGCGCGGCGGCTCCTCGCGCAGGAGGTTCGACGGGATCAGCTCCTCGAGCGGGCGCTCCGGGACGCCGGCGTCGGGCAGGACGGCGGCACGACGCCCGGCCTTCGACTTCTCGAAGATCGTCACGGCGCGATCGCGCTGCATCGGCGTCTCGACGACGGGAGTCATCGGACCGCCCCCCCGATTGGCGCTTTCTGCCCGCTGTCCGGACGAAAAGCGCCAATCCCGGCCTCGATCGCATCAGCGAGGTCGTCGATCTGCTCCTTGGTGCGCCGCTCGGTGATCGCGACCAGCAGGCCGTCCTCATATTCGGGGTAGTCGCGCCCGAGTGGGTATCCGGCGGCGATCCCGCGCTCGGCACAGCGCTCCAACACCGCCTCGACCGGGGCGGCCAGCCGCACCGCGAATTCGCGCACGACCGGCGCCTCGTGCAGGAGCTCGACCCCGTCGACCTCGGCAAGGCGGCGACGCGCGTAGTCGGTGCGCTGCGCCAGCAGCTCGCCCAGCTCGCGGAAGCCCTGCCGTCCCAGCCAGGCGAGGTGGATCATCGCCCCGAGGGCGTTCAGCGCCTGCGCCGTGCAGATGTTGTTGGTCGCTTTTTCGCGGCGGATGTGCTGCTCACGCGTCTGTAGGGCGAGAACGAAGCCGCGCCGCCCGTCGACGTCGTCGGTCTCGCCGGCGATTCGCCCCGGCATGCGGCGGATCTGCTCCTCGGTCGCGCAGAAGAAGCCGAAGGACGGCCCGCCGTAGTCGAGCCGGTTGCCGAGCGGCTGTCCCTCGCCGAGGGCGATGTCGGCGCCGCACTCGCCGGGGGGCTTGAGGATGCCGAGAGTCATCGGATCGACCGCGACGACGAGCAGGGCGCCATGCTGCTTGGCGGCGGCGCCGAGCGCCTCGACGTCCTCGACCGCGCCGAGGAAGTTCGGGCTCTGCAGGAAGACCGCCGCAGTCTCCTCGTCAACCGCCTCGGCCAGCGCCGCCGCATCGGTAAGACCGTCCTCCAAGCCCACCTCGACGACTTCGGCGTCGAACCCGGCCGCGTAAGTGGCCAGCGTCTCGCGGCTGTGCGGGTGCAGGCCGCGCGAGACGACGAAGCGGCGGCGCTGGGTCGCGCCGATCGCCAGGTAGCCGGCCGAGGCGACCGAGGAGGGCCCCTCGTAGAGGCCGGCGTTTGAGACCGGCAGCCCGGTCAGCTCCGACATCGCGGTCTGGAATTCGAACATCGCCTGCAGCCCACCCTGGGATATCTCCGGCTGGTAGGGCGTGTAGGGGGTGAGGAACTCGGAGCGCTGGGTGATCGCGTCGACGATCGCCGGCACGTAGTGGTCGTACATCCCGGCGCCGACGAAGCAGACCTGGCGCTCGGCGTCGGCGTTGCGCTCGGCCAGCGCCGCCAGGCGCTCGAAGACCTCGGCCTCGCTCAGCCCGTCGGGCAGCTCCAGCGG
Source organism: uncultured Solirubrobacterales bacterium (assembly GCA_963702055.1). Taxonomy (GTDB): domain Bacteria; phylum Actinomycetota; class Thermoleophilia; order Solirubrobacterales; family 70-9; genus CAWINX01. The sequence continues at coordinate 755,884 of OY969702.1, forward strand.
CTGACCCAGCCGCAGCGGCTCGGGGATCTGCTCGAACAGCTCGGCCGAGGAGTCGACGCCGATCGTCGCGAGCATCTCGGCCCGGTCGGCAGGGGTCGCTGAGGTGTAGCGCGTCACCGCGCCTAAGGCTACGGAAACGGGAGGGCGGCGCCCCTCATCCTTTTTCGACCATCTTGCGGTATTCGTCCGCGCTGAGCAGGCCCTCCGCCTCGCCGGGAGCGGTCAGCCTGACCTTGACCAGCCAGCCCTCGCCGTAGGGGTCCTCGTTGATCTTCTCCGGCGCGTCGGCGAGGGACTCGTTGACCTCGACGATCTCCCCGGAGAGCGGCGCGATCACGTCGGAGACGGCCTTGACCGACTCGACCTCCGCGTAGGCGGCGTCTTTGTGAATCGCCGCGCCGACTTCGGGCGGGTCGTAGAAGACGACCTCGCCGAGGCTGTCCTGGGCGTACCAGGTGACCCCGAAGACGGCGTGCTCGTCCCCCTCCAAGCGGGCCCAGTCGTGCTGGTCGTGGTAGATCAGCTCGTCGGGGTAGTTCGCCTCGGCCAAGTCACTTCTCCTTCTTCGCGTACAGGGGCTTGGAAGCTATCCGGGCCGGCCGTCTCTTGCCGCGCACGTCGATCTCGACCTCGGTCCCCGGCTCGGCCAGGTCGGCGCGAACGTAGGCCATCCCGATCCCGATCTCCAGCGAGGGCGAGAAGGTGCCGGAGGTGACGAGACCAACCTCGGCGCCCTCGGCCAGCACCGGGTTGCCGGGACGCGGTATGCCGGCGCCCTCGATCTTGAAGGGGGCCAGCTTCTCGGCGGGGCCTTCGGCCCGTACACGGGCGATCGCCTCGGAGCCGACGAACCCCGCTTGCTTGGCCGCGCAGCACCAGCCGAGGCCCGCCTCGATCGGGTTGCGCTCCGGCGTCAGATCGTTGCCGTGTAGGTGGAAACAGGCCTCGAGGCGCAGGGTGTCGCGAGCGCCGAGCCCGCAGGCGACGACGCCGGCGTCGAGCAACTCCGCCCAGATCGCCGGAGCCACCTCGGGATCGACCAGCAGCTCGACCCCGTCCTCGCCGGTGTAGCCGGTCCCGCAGATCAGCGCCGGGCGCCCGCCGACCTTCTCGGCCGCGACGCGCATCCGCGGCGGCAGGTCGACGCCCAGCGCGCCGGCGGCGATCCGGCGGGCGTTCGGGCCCTGGACGGCGAGCATCGCGTAACGGTCGGCGACGTCACGCACCGAGACCTCGAAAGCGCGGCTCCAGCGGCCGAGCCAGGCGAGGTCGGCGGCATGGTTGGCCGAGTTGGTGACGACGAGGTAGCGATCTCCGCCGAGACGGTAGGCGAAGAGGTCGTCGAGCACGCCACCGTCCTCGGCGCAGAGGCAGGAGTACTGGGCGCCGCCAATCTCGATCCTGGCGATGTCGTTGGAGAGGGTCCGCTGCAGGAAGGCGAGCGCGCCCGGCCCCTCGACTTCGACCTCGCCCATGTGGGAGACGTCGAACATCCCCGCGTGAGTGCGCACCGCCAGGTGCTCCTCGCGGATCCCCTCGTAGGAGACCGGCATCTCCCAGCCGGCGAAGTCGACCAGCCTGGCGCCGAGCTCGACGTGGCGTTCGTAGAGGGGGGTGCGTCTCACCGACGCAGCGTATTTAGGACCTAGTCCTTGAGGAAGCCGGGGACGTCGATGTCGTCGTCGCTGACCCGAAGTTTGCGGATGTCGGTGTCCTCGGCCGAGATCCGCGGGCGGCTCTCGTAGCGACGCCGCACCCGCTGCGGCGAGCGGGCCAGCAACTCGAAGCCCTCGAAGCCGGTGGCGATCACCGTGACGCGGACCTCGTCGCGCATCGACTGGTCGACGACCGAGCCGAAGATGATGTTGGCGTTGTCGTCAGCCTCGGCCTGGACGAGCTTGGCCGCCTCGTTGACCTCGAAGAGGCCGAGGTCTTCGGGGCCGGTGATGTTCAGCAGCATCCCGGTGGCGCCCTTGATCGACTCCTCGATCAGCGGCGAGGTGATCGCGGCCTTGGCGGCATCGAGAGCGCGAGCCTCGCCGGAGGCCGCGCCGACGCCCATCAGGGCGGAGCCGGCGTCGCGCATGATCGTCCGCACGTCGGCGAAGTCGAGGTTGATCAAGCCGGGGATGGTGATCAGGTCGGTGATGCCCTGAACGCCCTGGCGCAGAATGTCGTCGGCCTGGCGGAACGCCTCGAGCACGCTGGTCCGCCGCTCGACCGCCTGCAGCAGCTTCTCGTTGGGGACGATGATCAGGGTGTCGACGTTGTTGCGTAGCTTCTCGATCCCTTCGAGCGCCTGCTGCATTCGCCGCTTGCCCTCGAACTCGAAGGGCTTGGTGACAGCGCCGACGGTCAGCGCGCCGATCTCCTCCTTGGCGATCTCGGCGATGATCGGCGCCGAGCCTGTGCCGGTGCCGCCGCCCTCGCCGGCGGTGACGAAGACCATGTCGGCGCCCTTCAGCGCCTCCTTGATCTCGTCGCGACTCTCGGCCGCGGCGCCCGCTCCGACCTCGGGGTTGCCGCCGGCGCCGAGACCGCGGGTCAGTTCGGTCCCGATCGAAAGCTTGATGTCGGCGTCACAGGCCTGAAGCGCCTGCGCATCCGTGTTGACGGCAACGAACTCGACACCGCGAATGCCCGCGTCGACCATCCGGCTGACGGCATTGGTGCCGCCGCCGCCCGCTCCGACGACCTTGATCACCGCGAGGTAAGTGGATTCCATCTCCCGATTTCTCCGAACCCAGCCCTGGTTGGGCTGGAATCTGCCCAGTCCGCGAGGACTGGATTTGAGTTGAGCCTTTGTTCCGTCCGAGGCTTTAGCGATGCTCAAGGGTTCAGAGGATCGCTTCGATCTCGGAAATTGCGCTCAACGTAGGGCATTCTGAGCTCTCTGTCAAACGCTCGGGAGGCATCCTGCAACCGGGATCTCTCGATGCCAACTTGAGGGTTTAGTCACTCTCAGGCTGCAGTCGAGGGTTTAGGGAACGGTCGGAAGCGTATGCCCAGAGCCACCTATCGCCGGTCGCCCCGGCGCGTGCAGGTCTACATAATCGAGCGAGGTCACCGACGGGTCGGCGAGAACGGTCGCGGCGGCTTTCCATTTCCGAGCCGCCCCGGCGGCGCTGCCGAAGCGCAACTGGACTCCCGCCTTCAACTCGACGTCGACCCCGCTGGCGCCGTAGAAGCTGCTCTTTATATAGGGGCGAAGGACGGCCGGCGCGGCGCCAAGGACCAGGGCCTGCTGCAGCACCGACCCGGCGAGCCGGGAGCGCTGCGGCGGCGTCGAGAGCGACAGCCGGGGCAGGGAAGCGTCGGCCGAGAGGGGCAGCCAGTCGAGGACGGTGCCGTCGGCGGAGACCCCGATCGCGCTCGACCCGGAGCCGATCGTCGAGGTCGGCCGCGGCACGCTCACCCGGGGCGTCACCGTCCTGTCGCGAATCGCGAACCAGTAGATCGCCGCCCCCGCCGCGACGAGAAGGAGGACTGTCGCCAGTCGCCGCTTCACAACTTCCAACCGGCCGGCCAGGAGACTTCGCCCAGCACCTGGACCTCGGGCTCCAGCGTCACCCCGAAGCTCTCGTGGACGTGGCGGCGGCCCTCAGCCATCAGCCCGAGCACGTCGGCGGTGGTCGCCGACCCGGTGTTCTCGACGAAGTTCGCGTGCTTCTCCGAGAAGCGGGCGCCGCCGTGCTGGAGGCCGCGACAACCTGCCGCCTCCAGAAGCTGTCCGGCGGTTCGCCCCTCGGCGCGCTCGTCCTCGGGGTTCTTGAAAGTCGAGCCGAAGGTCTTGATCCCGGAGGGCTGCGCCTCGCGGCGGCGCTCCCGCATCCCGGCAAGCGTCTCCTTGACCGCCGCCGGGTCACCTGCCCGCAACTGGAACGAGGCGCGTGAGACGACCTCGCCGGGGCCGAGGTTGGAGCTGCGGTACTCGAAGCCGAGTCGATCGGGGGAACGCCGCTCCTTCCCGGCCGCGGCGCAGACGTCGACCCACTCGAGCACCTCGGCGAGCCGGCCGCCGTAGGCGTTGGCGTTCATCTTCACCGCGCCGCCGGCCGTGCCGGGGATGTTGATCCCGAACTCGAGCCCGGCGAGTCCCCAGCCCGCCGCCTTCGCCGATGCCGACGGCAGCCGAGCCCCCCCTCCGCAGAGCAGGCGCTCACCGTCGCGCTCGATCGTCGCGAGGTCGCCGTCCAGCTTGAGGACGAGGCCGTGGAATCCATCGTCGGCCACCAGCAGGTTCGACCCCGAGCCGATCACCCCTATCGCCAGACCCTCCCCCTCGGCCCAGGCGAGCAGCTCCAGGAGCTCCCCCTCGGCGCCCGGGCGGGCGAACCAGTCGGCCGCCCCCCCGGTCCGCACCGTGGTGAGGCGCGCCATCGGGTAGTCGCGCTGTGTTCCGGCGGGAGGCGCGCTCATCCGGCCGCTCCATCCGCGACGAGCTCCTCGGCCAGCTTGAAGATGTCGCCCGCGCCGATCGTGACCAGGATCTGATCGCCCCCGAGGCGGGGGGCGAGCGCCTCGCGGGCCTGCGCCGCGGTCGGCAGCCACCAGACCGGCCTCCCCCCCATCCGCTCCGCCGCGGCCTGGGCGACCCGCAGGCCGCTCACTCCGGCCAGCTCGCCGACCGGCTCCTCGCGGGCCGGGTAGACATCGAGGACGGCGACCTCGTCGGCCAGCGCCAGCGCGGCGCCGAACTCCTCGGCGAGCGCCTTGGTGCGGGAGTAGAGGTGCGGCTGGAAGACGGCGACGAGGCGACCGGCGCCGACCTCGCGCAGGGCCGAGAGGGCGGCGCGGACCTCGGTCGGGTGGTGGGCGTAATCGTCATAGACGCGGGCGCCGTCGCGCTCGCCCTTCAACTCGAGCCGCCGCCGCACCCCGGGGAAGTCGGCGAGCGCGGCCGCCGCCGCGCCGACGTCCAGTCCGGCCGCCTCGATCGCGGCGAGGGCGGCGCGGGCATTGAGCAGGTTGTGGCGACCCGGAACGGCGAGCGGCAGCTCGGCCGGACCCGGCCCCTCGGCCCCGAAACCGGCGACCTCCGCCTCACCTTCGAGGAGGCGATCGAGGCTGCCGTCGGCCGGCAGAACGGCACGACGCGCCGGCGCCAGGAACTCGCGGAACGCCGTGTACAGCTCGGCGAGGGACCCCCAACGCGTGTGGTGGTCCATCTCGACGTTGGTGACGACGCCGACCTCGGGCCTCAGCTCGAGGAAGCTGGCGTCGCTCTCGTCGGCCTCGGCGACAACCCACTCCCCCTCGCCCCAGCCGGCGTTCGCGGCGGCGCCCCCCGGGCCGAGCCCCGGCACCTCTCCACCGACGAAGAAGGCGGGGTCGGCGCCGATCGCCCGCAGCGCCCAGACGATCATTGCCGTAGTCGTCGTCTTGCCGTGGGTCCCGGCGACCGCGATCAGCCGCTTCTCCGCGCAGAGCTCGGCCAGCAGCGCGCCGCGATGGATCGGCTCGACGCCCCGCTCCCGGGCGAGCGCCAGCTCGGGATTGTCGGCGCCGATCGCGGTCGAGACGACCAACTCGACGCCCTCGGGCAGGTTGGCGGCGTCGTGGCCGACGACGGGACCGAGGCCGGCGTCGCGCAGGCGCTCCATATAAGAGGAGTCGGCCCGGTCGCTGCCGGTGACGGCGGCGCCGAGCCGCGCGCAGACCAGCGCCAGCCCGCTCATTCCCGCTCCACCGATCCCGACGAAGTGCAACCGCCGCGCTGCCCAGTCGCGACTCACCACATGCTCCGCTGTTCTTTTGCCGGGCATAGAGGGGTAAAGGAACAGCGGAAGCTCATTTTTCGGTCGCCTTAAGTACTTCGTCGGCGACGAGACGCGCCGCGTCCGGTTTGGCGAGCGAGGCCGCGGCGGCGGCCATCACGGCGAGTCGCTCCCCGTCCTCAAGCAGCCCCCCCACCTCGGCCGCGAGCCGCTCGGCGCTCAGCTCTGCGTCGGCGATCGCAACCGCGGCGCCCGCCTCGGTCATCCAGGCCGCGTTGGCGCTCTGGTGGTCGGCGGTGGCGTGGGGATAGGGGACGAGGATCGCCGGCCGCCCGGCCGCCGCGACCTCGAAGATCGACCCTCCCGAGCGGGCCAGCGTCAGGTCGCAGGCGGCGAGGACGTCGCCGAGGTCGGGTTCGTAGGCGAGCAGCGTGTAGGCGTCGGGGTTGGAAGAGGCGTGAAGGCGCCGCTCCAGCTCCTCGAAGTCGCGGGTCCCGGTCAGGTGCAGGACGTGGAAGTCGCGCCCGGGGCGCTCGGCGAAGGCCTCGATCGCGCAGCGGTTGATCGAGCGAGCGCCCTGGCTGCCCCCCATCACCAGCAGGCAGCGGGCGCCCGCGGCGACGCCGAAACGCTCGCGCGCCGTCGCGCGGTCCCCAACAAGAACGGCGCTCGGCACGGGGCGCCCCGTCACCAGATACCTCTCCCCTTCCCTGCCGGCAATCGGGAAGGCGAGGCAGACTCGGGTCGCTCGCGCCGCCAGCAGGCGGTTGGCGAGCCCGAGGTGGCTGTCGGCCTCGGTGAGGACGAGCGGCGTGCGGTTCAGCAGCGCCGCCAGTCCCGCCGGGCCGGCTACGAAGCCGCCGCCGCCCATCACGACGTCGGCGCCGCGGCGCTGGATCGCCCGTCGCGCGGCGCCGACCGCCGCCACGGCCTCGATCGCCGCCACGGCCGCGCGCAGCGGGTTGCGACGGTCGATTCCGCGCACCTTCAGGAAGTCGATGTCATAGCCCGCGTCGGGGACGAGGTCGGCCTCGATCCGCTCACGGGTGCCGAGAAAGGAGACCTCGGCGCCGCTAGCCCGAAGCTCTTCGGCGACCGCCATGGCCGGCACGACGTGGCCGGCGGTTCCCCCCGCCGCCACTACGACTCTTACCGCTCTTTGCACCGCTCGATCGACTCCTTCCGCGTGCGGGCGCGCGCCCGCCCTCGACGACGCGCAGTTTGGCATCGCGGGAGGACCGGGTGGATCGCGCCGGGGCGCGCTTGGGGGTTCGCTTGCTTCGGGTCGCGGTCGTTCGTCCCGCGCCCGCCGCGGCGGCGGTCCCGCCGCGCGCCACGTTGAGGATCAACCCGACGGCGAACAGCGTCGCCAGCAGGCTGCTGTTGCCATAGGAGACGAAGGGAAGGGGCACGCCGGTGAGCGGCGCCAGCCCCATCACCGCGAAGAGGTTGATCGTCGCCTGCACGAGGATCAGCGAGGTCAGTCCCGCGACCAGCAGCTTGCCGTAGTTGTCCTTGGCCTTCTGGGCGACCCGCAGGCCGGCGTAGCCGAACATCGCGAAGAGGCCGACGACGCCGGCGATCCCGACCAACCCCAACTCCTCGCCGATCACCGCGGAGATCATGTCGGTGTGCGCCTCGGGCAGGTAGTAGGCCTTCTGCACCCCGTTGCCGATCCCAACCCCGAAGATGCCGCCGGAGCCGAGCGCGATCTTCGCCTGCAGCGCCTGGAAGCCGCTCCCGGCGGCGTCGGCGCCGGGGTGCAGGAAGCCGGTGAGGCGGGCCATCCGGTAGGGCTCGACGACCGTCATCAGCAGGACCAGGCCGCCGATCACCAAGGCGATCTTCCCCAGGTCGACGGGGCGGGCGCCCGCGGCGACCAGGGTGGCGCCGACCGCGAAGACGGCGACCATCGCCGTCCCCATGTCCGGCTCGACCAGGACCAGCAGGCAGGCGGCGCCGGTGACCAGGAGGAAGGGCATCATCCCGTCGAGCGTGCGGGCCCGCTTCGGCCTGCGCGCCAGCAGGTCGGCGCCGTAGAGGACGAGGGCGACCTTGGCGAGCTCGGAGGGTTGGATCTGGAGGAAGCCCGAGCCGATCCAGCGCGTCGCGCCGTTGACGGTCGTGCCGATGCCGAGCACCGCGACCAGGAGGAAGAAGGTCAGCGCCAGCAGCGCCGGGGTGAGGCGGCGGACCAGGCCCAGTCCGTGGCGTGCCACCAAGTGCATGACCACCAGCCCGACGGCGCCGAACATCAGCGTGCGCTTCAGGTAGAAGGCGCTGTTGGAGAGGCCGCCGTTGCTCAGCACCTGGGTGGTCGAGCTGGCGGAGAAGACCATCACCGCGCCGAGCGCGAGCAGGCAGAGGGTCGCAGTGAGCAGCATGTTGTACTCGGTCGAGCGCGCCTTCATCGCGGCCCTCGACGATCCGGCGAAAGCGCTCGCCCCGCTGCTAGAGATCTCCGCATCCAGGAGGACTTCGACGTCGGCTGCCGCCAGCCTGCCTTACGGAGGCAGGCTCCAGCTGACGAACGTGAAGGTGGCGATGGCCAGCAGGGGCGCGCAGATCGCGATCACCGCCCCCACCCGTCGGCGCTCGGTAGCCCACAGCGCCAAAGCAATCCACAGCGGAAACATCACCAGGGTGAAGCGGGGCAGCGACTTCAGCGGGGCGGAGTTCGCCGGCACCGAAACTGCCATCGCCAGGCTGATCGCCGTGAAGGCGGTGTAGGCGAGTGGCAGTCGCTTCCAGCACAGCCGCAACAGCACCAGGGAGAGGACGAGGAATCCGAACTCCAACAGGTGTCGTAGCTGCATGTTCGCGTTGACGTGAGCGGCGAGGGACGGGTCGAGCCCTGGAATCCCCGCGACCAGCGCCCGGCCGGCGCTCCAGATCCCGAGTGGGATGCCGGCCAGTGGGATGAAGTGCCTGCCCCAGTGGAGCTGGTGGGTGAACGGGTCAAAGGGGTTGCCGACCTCAACCTGCAGGAAGACCATGTAGGCGAGCAGGCCCAAGGGCACCAGAGCGACCCAGGCGAGATCGCTTCGAGGCCGGAAGCGGGGCTCGAAGCCCACCGCCCCTCGATCGGGCTCCCGGTCCTGACGCGGGCCGTAGAAATAGAGGACCAGCAGCGGGACCAGCAGCAGAATGCCGCCGTTGCGGGTTGCCGCGGCGAGGCCGCCCGCGAGGCCGGCCAGCGCCCACCGTCCCTGCCGCGCGGCGTAGAAGCAACCGACCGCGAGCAGCAGGAACAGCGACTCGGAGTACACCGCCGAGAGCGTCATCGCGATCGGCAGCCAGGAAAAGATCCAGACCGTGTTGCGGGCAAGCCGCGCATCGAACTCGAGCGAGACCAACCGGTAGAGCAGATAGAGAGCCCCGATCGAACAGCCACAGGAGACGGCGATCCCGACGACTGCGTAAAAGCTGTTTCCGACGAAGGAGCCGCCGAAGGAGACCAACCCGGGATAGAGCGGAAAGAAAACCGTCCGGGCGGCGTGGGCATAACCGGTCCTGGCGATGCTCAGGTACCAGACGGAGTCCCAGCGCGTCGCAGGCGCGACCAGGAGGTTGCCGATCGTCTGGGAGAACGGCGAGGTCAGATGATCGGGGTCCAACCGGGCAACCGTTCCCGGCTTCCAGCCGAAAAGCAGAACCGTCGCGATGCCGGCCGCCCAGACCACCGCCCGAGAGGAGAGGAACGCGGCCAGCACGACGCGCAGCGCCTCCCGTCGCTCGTCGCTGAGCCGCAGCTCCGCGACCTCGCCGACCGCGCCGGCCGTGATCTGATCCGCCGCTTCGGCAACGGGCACGCCGAGGTCGGGGGCAACGGTGTCGTTAGCGCTCAGTTCCGGCCTGCCTTTTCCTTGCTCGGCAGCACGGCCGAACCCTTCACTTGGTATCTAAAGGAGAGATGAGCGGGCAAGATACGGCACTGAAGAGGCTGACCTCTTTGGCGCTGACGGTGGTTGCGGTCGGCTGCGGCTGCGTCGCGGTCGAGAGCGCACGCTCGTCGGTCGGCGACGGGGGGACGCCGGTGGGCGCACGCCAGCCGATCGGCTGCGTCGCGGCCCGGGGAGCGACGGCCGAGCACGGCTCGCGAGCGAGCCGCGAGGTCGCGCTCACCTTCGACGACGGCCCGAGCGCGACGCAGACGCCGGCGGTCCTCGCCATCCTCGATCGGCTCGGCGCCAAGGCCACCTTCTTCGAGGAGGGCCGTCACGTCGCCGGGCACGAGGCGCTGATGCGGGAGATCCTCGCCGGCGGCGACGAGATCGGCAACCACTCCTTCCACCACCCGACCTACCCCGGCTACGCCGAGCTGGCGTCGACGCAACGGAGCATCGCCGCCGCGACCGGCTTCACCCCCTGTCTCTTCCGCTCGCCCTACGGCCTCACCGACGCGACCGTCGACTCGGCGGCGCGCCGCGCCCGGCTGGAGACGGTGCTCTGGGACGTCGACTCCTACGACGACCGCCATCCGGGAGTCGGCGCAATCCGGGCCAGGACCATGGCCCTCGTCCAGCCCGGCTCGATCGTCCTCATGCACGACGGCGGCCACCACCCCCAGACCGTGAGGGCGCTGCCGGGCATCGTCCGCAGCCTGCGCTCCCGCGGCTACCGCCTCGTCACCGTGACCGAGCTGCTCGGCGGTCGATTTCTTTTCAGGTAGTCGCGGCAGCGCGATAGAGGACATGTCGCCGCAGCGGATCTCCCTCGGGGAGACCAGGGTGATCGAAGTCGTCGCTCGGATCGTGAGTCATCCCGATCCGCTCCATCACCGCCCGCGAGCGAGCATTCCCCTCGGTAGTGAAGGACACGACCTGATCGAGCCCCAGGCGCTCGAAACCAAAGTCCAATGACGCTTGGGCCGCCTCGGTCGCGTAGCCATTCCCCCACGCCGAACGGGCCAATCGCCAACTGACCTCCACCGCCGGGGTGAAGTGAGCCTCGAATTCGGGGGTCGCCAAACCGGTGAAGCCGATGAACTCACCGGTTGCCCGTATCTCCACCGCCCACAGTCCGTAGCCGTTCTCCTCGAAGCCCGCCTCGATTGACTCGACGAGGCGGTCGCTCTGTTCACGGGTGAGGATCTCGGAGAAGTACTCCATCACTGCTGGGTCGGCGTTCAACGCGGCGAACGGCCCTCGATCCTCCGCGCGCCAGCGACGGAGCTTCAATCGAGGGGTGAGAAGTTCGGGTGCAGCGGACATTCGATCACTGAATTTCCCCAACCAACCGCGCTAACCTGCCGATTGCCGTGGGGATGGAGACTGAACAGGCTCAAGGCAGCGACACCTCCCGCGAGAGGAAGATGGCGCGGGGCTGGCGTCTGACGAAGGCCGCATGGGCGCTGATCCGGCGGGACCCGACGATGGTTTCGATCGCGCTGATGGGAGCGGGTTGCGGGTTGGCGGGGGGCGCTGCGATCCTCTACCTCTCCGGGTACCTCAGCTCGCCGACCCATTATTCGAGAGGCGACCTGGCGTTGGCGGCGATTATCGGCCTGTACCCGATGACATTCCTCAGCGTCTTCTTCAACGTCGCCCTCGCCGGTGCCGCCACGGCCAGTTTCGACGGCCGGCCAATCGGCGTCCGCGATGCGCTCGCCATCTCCTGGAAGCGGGTGGGACGGATTGCCCAGTGGTCGCTGCTGGCGGCGGGAGTGGGACTAATCCTGGAGCAGATCGCCTCGCGGGTCCCCGGCGCCGGGCGTTTCGCGTCCTGGCTGCTCGGCGCCGCCTGGAGCCTGGCGACGATCTTCGCCGTGCCGCTACTGGCGCTCGAGGGCGCCGGACCGCTCGAGACCGCCAAGGAGTCAGTCCATCTGATCAAGAACAAATGGGGAGAGGGGATCACCGGCCTGGTCGGCATCAGCATCTGGACTGTTTTCGTCATGGTCCCGGTGGGGATCCTTCTCGGCGTCGGCCTCAGCATCAGGAACCGGGACGCGACTCTTGGGGCGGCGCTGATCGCGATCGCGATCGGGGCGATCCTGCTGGTCTCCGCCCTCTCGCTCGCCACCCGGCAGGTCTTCTCTGTCGCCCTCTACCGCTACGCCAACGGAGCACCCGAGGCGGGGGGATTCGCCACCGCCGACCTCGAAGATCCGTTCCGCCGCCGCCGCGGCAATCGCGACTGAGCGGGCACTTTTAGCTCAAGAAGTGACCCTGGTAGCAGAATTGCTACCGTCTGAGTAGATGGCCACCATTCCCCAGAAAGAGCTGCGTAACAATGTCGGTGAAGTGCTTCGTCGGGCGGAAGCCGGCGAGGAGTTCACGATTACCGTGTCCGGGCGGCCGGTGGCAGAGCTTGGCCCGGCCCGCACCCGCCAGTGGGTTCCCAGCGCTCAACTGGCCGACCTGTGGCGTGCGCCGGCCGACCCAACCCTTGACAAGGACCTCGAAGGGATGGGCGGAGATGTGGTCGATCCCTGGCCCAGGTAGTCAGTGGCCGCCGCCCTCCTCGATACCTCAGCCCTGATCGCGCTCGACGAAGACCCAGGCAGGGATGTTGCGATCAGCGTCGTCTCCCTGACCGAGCTGCACTTCGGAGTACTGGTGGCCCCCGATGACGAGACCCGCGCCCATCGAGTGCGCCGCCTCGGAATCATCGAGCAGCACTTCGACGCCCTGGCATTCGACGCCGAGGCCGCGCGCGAGTGCGGCAAGTTGCACGCCGCCGTCACCCAGCGCGGCGGCAAGCCACGGCGGCGGGCATTCGACCTCGCCATCGCCGCAACCGCCAACACGCACGGTGTGCCACTGCTCACCTACAACGTCAAAGACTTCAAGATCATCGACGACCTCGTGGACGTTCGCACTCCGGGGTAAGGCGAAGCAAAAGCCTGGCCTTCAACCAGGCCATCATCTCTCTTGCTTCCACGCGGAAGCAGTTGTGTCAAGATCGCCGCATGGCAGATAAATCGGTCGCGGACCAACTCCGCGAGCTCGGCGTGAAAAATGCAAATGTCCTCGTGCGGATGGCCGAGCGCGGCCAGCTCCTCGCCCTGAGGTGCGAGATGCCGCAGTGTTACCACCACAAGGGGCGCGGCAAGTTCGATCAGGTCACTACGCCACGGACCAAGTGGGCACCCTCGCCCGACCACTACCCGATCCTCAAGTCGGCCGGCGGCCACCTCCGCCCCGAAAACGTTCGGCTTGCCCACATCTATTGCAACAAGCGGGACTATGAATGGCGGAAGCAGATCCGGACGCTGCTCGCGAAAGGCAAGTCCCTCGTCGAGATCGCTGAGGTCCTGAACGGGAAGGGTGTCCCGCCGGCCCACGGCACAAACCGATGGACGGCCGCGATGGTTCGCAAGGCCTACGTGTCCTAGGCCGGCCGTAGAAACACTGCTGCTTCGCGCGAGGAGCGAGAGAGGCCGGGGGGTGCATGTGCGGGTGGGCTGCTGCGCGTACCGCCAAGCGGAACCGAAGCCTAGTCTCAGGTTTCCGTGAACCAGATTCCCGTGCGTCCGACCTTTGGCGCCTCCTGGCCGATCGCTCGCGTGAGCAGCCACAGATCCCCCAGAGCCGGGTGAAGCATCGGCTTCCCGCTGGTCATCAGGCCAACCGACAGCGCGCGCTCGGGGTCGGCCCAGCCGAGCACATTGGTGAAACCGAGGTGGCCGAATGCCTCCTCGGTGTCGGGGCCGAACAGGCTGACCGCCCTTGCGCCCAGCATGAACCCACTGGCGTGGCGCAGGGGAGCCACCAGGGAGAAGTCGATCTCGCGAAACGCCCGCTCGGATAAGGCGCGGCGGATCGTGCGCGGCTCGAGTATGCGCACGCCGTCGAGCTCGCCACCGGCGCCCAACAACTCAAAGAAGCGCGAGAGCTCGTTGGCGGTCGTGACGACATTGCCGGACGGAACGATGCCGGTGAGGAGGCGCGGGTCGTTGGAGCGGACGGTGATCTCATCCGGCGGCAGGCCCAGCGCACGTTCGAGCATGGTGGACAGCGGCGGCAGTGCCGGCGGGCCGGTGGGGTAGCTGACGGCGACACGCTCGACGTCCTGCGGGCTGACGCCGTAGTTTCCCCAGCGAAAGCCGAGCGGGTCGAGGACCTCCTGCCCGAGCACGGCGCGAATGTCCCTGCCGGTCACCCGCTGGACGATCTCAGCGATGATGAAGCCGCCCGACACCGCGTGGTAGGAGAGCAGCTTGCCAGGGCGCGAGCGGGGTTTGGCGGCGCACAACGTCTCCAGCCGGAACTCACGGTCGCCGAAGCGGTCCAGATCGAACGCTTCGGCCGGCAGGTTCGGCACTCCCGCGCGGTGGGAGAGCACCTGTCCGATGGTGATCGCCTCCTTGCCGTGGGCGGCGTACTCGGGGATGTACTCGCACACTCGGTCATCTACATGCAACAGCCCGCGCTCGTCGAGCAGGTGGGCGACGACGGCGGTCATCGCCTTTGATGCGGAGAAGATGACGAACGGCGTCTCGGGCGTGGCCGGCGTGCGCGCCACGTCCTGGCGGTCGGACGGCCCGTTGCCACACGCATGGCCGATCGCGCGGTCGAGCACGACCTGGCCGTGGCGACGCACGCAGAGAGCGATCGCCGGATAGAAGCCACTGCGGTACAGGCGCTCCACGCCGCCCCAGATCCGCTCGATGCCGGCGGTCGTCATGCCCAGCGCCTCGACGTCGGCCACCTCGTCGGCGCGCGTGCTGACCGCCTCGAGGTCGCGGGTCACCCGAATGCGCCGCAGCGGGTCGGGCACCAGAGGAAGGCGCGGGATCGGCGGGGTCGGGATTGCCTCCAGCGAGATCACAGACGCACTCCATGGGCGCCGGCCCAGGCAGCTGGGTCAGGCATTCTCAATGCGCAGCCTGAGCTCACCGGGGCGGGCGTTCACAAGCCCCGCCAGAATGGCCGCCTCGGCGGGGCCGCGAACCAGCATCCCGAGCACTCGTCCGGGATCGGCGTCGAGGGAGTAGGTCGCTCGCGTCCGCCCGTCGCCGAGGTCCTCCAGGCTCCAGGAGCCGGTGAGCGACTTGAGGTCACCCTTCTCCTGCGTCCAGGAGAGGTGCGTGGGACCCTCGTAGCGGAACCGCACTCGCGTGGTGATATGCCTGACCCTGAGGTCGTTCTTCGCCTCGACCAGGGCCGGGCGCCCCTCCGCGTCACGCTCCAACGCCGACATCGCCACCAGGCCGCCCTGCCAGTCGGGTGCGGTGAGGACGTCTTCCACCACCACCCAAACCTCCTCTACGGGCGCGACGATCTCGGCGCTGGCGCTGCCGCTGATGCGTGGCATCGAAACTCTTCCTGGGTAGTGAGGAAGCGTAGCCCGGCCTACGCCTCCTCACTCTCCTCGCCGGCCCCAACCGACTCCCCGGCGCTGTGCACGACCTTCTTCAGGAAGTCGTACTGGGTCTCGACCAGCTTGTCGGCCATCTTCAGCGCCGAGTCGACGATCTTCTCGACCTGCGAGGGGCTCGCCGATCCAGCCAGGGTCTTGTCGACGCTGCTGACGAAGCCGCGGACTGCGTCGATCGCCGACTCCTGGCCCTCCTTGATCTCCTCCAGCACTTCCTCTGAGAGCTGAACCGGTCTATCTGCCTGTGCCATCTCCTCGCTCCTTTCCATCCGTACCAGTAGTTCTACCAATGTTTACACCATTGGTACGATCTGGTAACAGACATGCCGAGACAGAGCAAGAGAACCCGGCGCGAGCGGCGACGCCAGCGCGAGCTGGCGATCGTGACGGCGACGCGCTCGCTGCTCGACGAGCACGGCCGGCGTGACCCCTCGATCGAGAGGATCGCCCACACCGCCGGCCTCAGCAAGCCCGACGTCTATCGCGCCGTCGAATCCAAGGAGGACATCTTCACCCTGACGATCGTCGACTACCTCGCTGAGCTCGAGGAACGCAGCGCCGAGGCGGCGGAGCCCGAGGACCCTGTCGCGGCGCTTCGCGAGGCCTGCCTGCGCTACGTGGACTTCTGCCTCGAGTACCCGGCCTTCGTCGAGCACGCGCTCTCGCTGCTGGGGCGTCCGACCGAGGAGCTGCGCGAGCAGATCTCCGATGCGGCATGGCTTCGCCTCGGCGGGGCGCTGGCATCCTGCCTGGGGCGGCTGGAGCGGATTCTTGCCACCGGCGCCGAGCAGAAGGCCTTCGCGGTCGCCGACCCTGCCTTCAGAGCCAACCTACTGAGTGCCCAGATCCTCGGCTCGATCCAGCTGGCGCGCGCGGGCGTCGGCGTGCGGGAGGTGGCCGCGGACTCCGAGCTCGAAGCGCAGCGGCTCCGCGATGCCTGCGTCGAGGACGCGCTGGCTGCGACGGGTGTCTCCGAGGGGGCCGCGAGCAGCTGAGGCTGCGTTGCCGCTTCTGCTATGCGCGAAAAGAAGAAGTGCGCCACTCGGTGCGCAGGCTCAGCGGCCGATGCTCTGCTGGTACAGCGTAAATCCAATCCCTGAGCAGACGGCGGCGATGATCCAGAAGCGGAGCATGATCTTGGTCTCCGACCAGGCCATCATTTCGAAGTGATGGTGCAGGGGGGCCATGAGGAGGACGCGGCGGCGGAAGGCCTTGAAGGAGAAGACCTGGATCGCCACGGAGAGGGCCTCGATTACGAAGATGCCGCCGATGATGATCAGCAGCACTTCGGTCTGAGTCATCACGGCCATTGCCCCGATCGCGCCGCCGAGGCCTAGCGAGCCGGTGTCCCCCATGAAGATCGAGGCCGGGAAGGCGTTGAACCAGAGGAAGCCGATGCAGGCGCCGACCAGGCAGGCCGAAAGCAGCGCCAGGTTCTGCTGCTGGTTGGTGACGAAGGTGATCGCCGTGTAGGCGAGCAGGACGATCGCGCAGGAGCCGGCGGCGAGGCCGTCGAGGCCGTCGGTGAGGTTGACGCCGTTGGAGGTCCCGGCGATGACCAGGAAGACGAGGACGAAGTAGAGGACCGGGCCGAGGTCGACGCTGCCGTCGCCGATCCGGAAGTAAAGGGTGGGCTCGAGGCCGACCGAGTGCCGCGCCACCCACCAGAGGCCGAGGGCGAGGATCAGCTGGAAGAGCAGCTTCCAGCGCGCCGAGAGGCCGAGCGAGCGGCGTTTGACGATCTTGATGAAGTCGTCGGCGAAGCCGAGCGCCGCGCAGCCGAGCGCGACCCCGAAGACGGCGAGGCTCTGCGCGTCGCGGTCGGAGAGGACGAGGAAGGGGACGCAGATCGAGGCGAAGATGATCAACCCGCCCATCGTCGGCGTGCCGGCCTTGGCGTGATGCTCCTCGGGACCGTCCTCGCGGATGTGCTGGCCGAACTCTTTGACCCGCAGGTACTCGATGAACTTCGGCCCGAGGAAGATGCAGATCAGCATCGCCGCCATGCCCGCGATCAGAACCTCGCCCATCAGTCCTCCTCGAACCCGGCGGCGAGCAGCTCGGTCAGGGTCTCGGCAACAGCCTCCAAGCCCGCCGAGCGGGACCCCTTGACCAGGATCGCGTCGCCCGGGGCCAGCCGCGACGCCAGTAGCTCGGCGGCGTCCTCGGGGGTCGCGACCAGCTCGTCGGGGTCGTAGTCGCGCGCCGCCTCACCGACCCCGACGAGGAAGTCGACGCCCTCGGCGCGGGCGTGGCCGCCGATCTCGCGGTGGTAGCCGGCGGCGCCCGTCCCCAGCTCGGCCATCTCCCCCAGCACCGCGATGCCGCGATCGGCGCCGAGCGAGGCGAGGTGGTCGAGCGCCGCTCGCATCGACACCGGGTTGGCGTTGTAGCAGTCGTTCACGAGGACGATTCCGTCGCCCAGCTCGAGGCGCTCGCCCCGGAAGCGGGAGAAGCCTATATTCGCAGCGCGGTCGGCCATCTCGGCGAGCGGCGCCCCCAGAGCCACGCCGGCGGCGACGGCCGCAAGCGCGTTGGTGAGGTTGTGGCGCTCGGTGAAGGGGAAGTGGAACATCTGAGCGCCGGCCGGCGTCTCGATCAGCGCCTCGGTGACGCCGTCGGCGACCCGCCGCTCGGCGACGCTGACGTCGCCGCCGAGGCCAAAGCGCAGCAGCCGCGGCGCCGCTTCGAGGTGTGGCTCCAGCTCCGCCGCCTCGACCGGGACCACCGCGACGCCGTCCTCCGGCAACGCCGCGAGGATCTCTGCCTTCGCCGCCGCGATCGCCTCGACTGAGCCCAGCAGCTCGACGTGGACCGGGCCGACGTTGGTGATCACCGCCACCCCCGGCTCGGCGATCGCGGCCAGCTCGGCGATCTGACCCGGGCCGCGCATCGCCATCTCCAGGACCAGCAGGTCGGTGTCGGGTGGCGCCTCCAGCACGGTCAGGGGCAGGCCGATCTCGGTGTTGAGGTTTTCGCGGTTGGCATGCACCCGGCCCGGCAGCAGCGTCCGGGCGATGTCCTTGACCGAGGTCTTGCCGACCGAGCCGGTAACGCCGAGGACCGGCGCGCCCAGCGCGCGACGATAGGCGCCGGCGAGCGCTTGAAGCGCCGTCAATGGGTCATCGACGGCGTAAACCCAGGCCTCCCCCCCGCCGAGTTTGAGTTTGTTCTCGCTATCCGGGACAAAACTCAAACTCGTAGCCGAGCCGACGACGACGCCCCACGCCCCGGCCTCGATTGCCGCGGAGGCGAAGTCGCCACCATCGGCATACTCGCCGCGCAGGCCGAAGAAGAGCGCGCCCTGCCCAGCCTCCCGGGAGTCGATCACGGCGCGCTCGGGAGACCCGGGCTCGCCCGTCGCGACGATCTCGGCTCCCATCGCCGCGGCAATCTGCTCGGCGGTCAGGTTCATGGGGAGACGCCGAGCGCGCGCAGCTCCTCGCGCGCCACCTCGCGGTCGTCGAACGGCACCCTGCGGCCATCCTCGAACTCCTGGCCCTGCTCGTGGCCCTTGCCGGCGATCACCACGGTGTCGCCGGGACGGGCGCGCTCGAAGGCGAGCGCGATCGCCGCCCGCCGGTCGGGCTCGGTCTCGGCGCCTTCCTCGATTCCGGCGAGGATCTCGGCGACGATCGCAACGGGGTCCTCGGAGCGCGGGTTGTCGGAGGTGACGATCGCCAGGTCGGAGTTCTCCGCCGCTGCCCGCCCCATCTTCGGCCGCTTGTCGCGGTCGCGGTCGCCGCCGGCGCCGAAAACTGCGATCACCCTTCCCGCGGTGAACCGCCGCGCCGCGCGCAGGGCGTTCTCCAGGGAGTCGGGGGTGTGCGCGTAGTCGACCAGGACCGCGAACGACTGCCCCTCGTCGACCGGCTCGAAGCGCCCCGGCACCCGGCCGGCGCGGGCCAGGCCGTCGGCCACGACCCCGGGGCCGACGCCGAGCGCCACCGCCGTGGCGAAGGCGCCGAGTGCGTTAGCGACGTTGAAGTCGCCCGGGAGAGCGGTACGAATCGCGATGTCGCCGACCGTGAACTCGGCGCCGGAAGCGTCGAAGCTGACGTCGCGAGCGGAGAAGTCCGCCTCCGCCCCCTGCGCCGAGAAGGTCACGCACTCGAACTCCTCGGCGAGGCGCCGGCCGTAGGGGTCGTCGACGTTGACGATCGACGCTCCGGGGCCCATCTCGAAGAGCAGCCGCTTCGAGCGAAAGTACTCCTCCATGCCGGCGTGGAAGTCGAGATGGTCCTGGGTGAGGTTGGTGAACAGCGCCGCGGCGAAGCGCACCGAGTCGCAGCGGTGTAGCGCCAGCGCGTGCGAGGAGACCTCCATCACGCAGGCCCGGTCCCCCGCGTCGACCATCCGCCGGAAGGTCGCCTGCAGGTCGATCGCCTCCGGGGTCGTCCGCTCGACCTCCTCCTCGACGCCGCCGACCACCTGCTTGACCGTCCCCAGCAGCCCGCATTGCGTCCCGGCGGCCTCGAGGATCTCCCTGACCAGGAAGGCCGACGTCGTCTTCCCGTTGGTTCCGGTGATCCCCACCACCCACAGCTCCGCCGTCGGGTCGCCGTGGAAGCGCGCCGCGATCGGAGCCATCGCCGCCCGCGCGTCCTCGACCACCACCTGCGCGACCGGCAACTCCAGCTCCCGCTCGACCACCAATCCCGCCGCGCCCGCCTCGACCGCGGCGCCGGCGAACTCATGCCCGTCGACCTTCTCCCCGGGAACGCAGAAGAACAAGGTCCCGGGCCCGACTTTTCGGCTGTCGTATGCGAGGCCTGAAATCTCAAGATCGAGGTCACCTACGACGGCCCGCACCTCCGCGCCCGCGATCAGCTCCGACAGCTTCACCCGGCCGATTCTAGGCGTGTCGCCGGGCCGTTCCTCCGGACCCGCCGCGCCAACTACTGCGGAGGGACGCCGAGATACGGCAACGCGAACCGCGCGATTTTGCCGAACGCCGGCGCGGCGACCGAGCCGCCGTAGTAGTTGCCCCCCTGCGGCTGGTCGACGATCACCGCAACCAGAAGGCGCGGGTCTTGCGCCGGCGCGAAGCCGATGAAAGAGGCGACGAACTTGGTATCCGAGTAGGTCCCGTTCTCGGCGACCTGGGCCGTTCCGGTCTTACCCGCCAGCGTGTAGCCGGGGACGCTGACCTCCGAGGCGGTTCCGCCCGGGGCCAGCACGCCCTCCAGCATCGTCCGCACCTGGGAGGCGACGGTCGGATCGACGACGCGGTGCCCGCGGGACTCGTGCACCGGTGTCCCGTTGACCTTCTCGATCAGCTGCGGGCGACGCAGAATGCCGCCGTTGGCGATCGCCGCGTAGCCGGCGACCATCTGCATCGGCGTCACCGACAACCCCTGGCCGATCGGCAGGTTGCCCATCGTCGACCCCGAGTAGTCCTGCAGCGCCGGCACGATCCCCCGCTCCTCGCCGGGGAACTGAACGCCGGTCGGTCGGCCGAAGCCGAAGCGGTTGATCCAGCGGCTGAACCGCTCGCTGCCGACCCGCAGCCCGATCGTGACCGCGCCGACGTTGGAGGACTGGGCGAGGATCTGAGCGGTGCTGAGGGTGACGGTCGGGCGGGCCTCGGCGTCGGAGATCGTGCGGTCGGCGACCTGGATGCTCGGCGGCAGGGTGAACGAGGTCTCCGGAGTGACCAGCTTGTCCTCGAGCGCGGCGGAGACGGTGAAAGCCTTGAAGGTCGAGCCCGGCTCGTAGGTGAAGCCGGTGGCCCGGTTCTCGAGGTCCTCGGGGCTGGCGGAGGAGAGGTCCTCGAGGCTGACCGGCGGCCAGTTCGCCATTGCGAGGATCTGCGAGTTGCGCGGGTCCATGACGACCGCCGTGGCGCCCTTCGGCTGGTAGGCGGCGCCGACCTCGTCGAGGACGCGCTCCGTCTTCGCCTGGATCGCGGGGTCGAGGGTCAGCTGGACGTTCTGCCCGTCGCTTGCCTCGCGCACGGTGTCGAGGCGGATCGGCTCGCCCAACGCGTCGTTGACGATCCGCCGCTCGCCGTCGGTGCCGTGCAGGACGGAGTTTTCCTCGGCTTCGAGGCCGGTCAGCCCCTGGCTTTCGGTGCCGACGGCGCCGAGCACCTGCGCGGCGAGCTGTCCCTGTGGATAGGTGCGCTGGCTGTCGGGCAGCTGGCCGATCCCCGGCAGCTTCAGGGCGGCGACCTTCGCAGCGGTGACCGTGTCGACCTTGTGCGCGACGTAGGAGAAGCCGGAGTTGGCGGTGAGGCTGCGCAGCACGGCGCCGGCGTTCAATCCCAGGACGGGCGCCAGTTTGTCGGCGGTCCGCGGCGGGTCCTTCACCTGGTAGGGGGTCGCGTAGATCGTCGCCGCGTCCTCGGAGGCGGCGAGCTCGGTGCCGTGGCGGTCGAGCAGGCTGCCGCGCAACCCCGGCACGGTGACGACGTCGGTCTGCTGGGCCGCCGCCTCGGAGGCGAAGGCCGGCCCCTTGACCCCCTGGACCCAGAAGGCCCGGCCGAGGATGACGAGGAAGCAGAGCAGGAAGGCGGCGAAGAGGAGTCCGATCCTTCGCTCGATCAAACGCATCGACTCGCCTGCTCCTAGCCTGTGCCGGCGGCGGCGAGTCGTCGGACGGCGGTGGCGACGCTGTCGGGTCCGGCCTCGATGGAGCTGACCTGATCGCTCGCCTCCGCCAGGCCGAGGGCGGCCCCCGCGCGGTGGACCCGCGCGGTGGAGAGCACCTTGGCGGCGCGGTTCTTGGTGATCGAGTTGTCCTGGTCGAGCGCCTGGATCTGGCGGTCGATCTTCCCCGTGGAGGCAGCGAGGCTGAGGGTCACCACGTTGAGGGCGACGATGCCGACCAGCAGCACGCCGAGCACGCCGATCCAGGCGCGACCGCGGGTCATCCGGACCATCAGCCCGGAGTCCGGCAGGTGGCGGACCGCGGTCGCGGTGCCGACGGCAAGCGGAATCAGCTGCCCGCCGGGCCGGCGCTGTGGCGCGACCCGGCGGGCGGGCTGGGGCTTGCGGGCTGGGGCAAGTTTGCGGGCGGGAGCGCGGCGGGGCACGGAGCGGGCGGGCGCCGCGGTGCGGGCTGTTGCGGCGGCGGCCATCAGACCGGGGCCTCCCCGACCTTGACGGCGGCGCGAAGGTGGGCGGACTTGGAGCGCGGGTTCGCAGCGACCTCGTCGGGCCCGGGAGCGACGGCGCGACGGGTCAGCAGCTCTGCCTCCGGCTCGCGCCCACAGACGCAGACGGGAAGCTCGGGCGGGCAGACGCAGCCCCGGGCGCGCTCGGCGAGGAAGCGCTTGACGCGGCGATCCTCAAGTGAGTGGAAGGAGATCGCGGCGAGGCGGCCGCCGTTCGGCAGCATCGCCCAGGCGGTCGGCAGGGCGTCGTCGAGCGAGTCCAGCTCGCCGTTGACGGCAATCCGGATCGCTTGGAAGGTGCGCTTTGCCGGATGCCCCCTGCCGAAGCGGGCCGAAGTCGGGACGCCGGCCTTGACCGCATCGACCAGTTCGGAGGTCGTCTGCAGCGGGCGACGGCTGACGATCTCGCGAGCTATCCCACCGGCGTAGCGCTCCTCGCCGAAGCGGCGCAGCGCCTGGGCGATCCGCGACTCCGGCCACTCGTTGACGAGGTCGGCGGCGGTGAACTGCTGACGGGTGTCCATCCGCATGTCGAGCGGCGCGTCGTAGGAATAGGAGAAGCCGCGCTCCCAGGCGTCGACCTGCATCGAGGACATTCCGAGGTCGAGATAGGCCATGTCTGGGCGGAGGCCTTCGCCATGCAGGGCGCGAAGCCCTTCCGCGTAGTCGGCGCCGATGAAGCGGGTCCGGCAGGGGGCGCCGGCGGCAAACTCGTCGAAGCGGGCCTCGGCCGAGGGATCGCGGTCGATGCAGACGAGCGTCCCGTCCGGCCCCAGCCGCTCGGCGACGAGCCGCGCGTGGCCTCCCCCGCCGAAGGTGCAATCGACGGCCGTCTGCCCCGCCTGGGGGGCGAGCAGCTCGACCAGCTCGGTGGCGAGGACGGGTTCGTGCTCGGTGGGCATATAGAGAAGGTTGGCGGTCCTCAAGGGCGGGCCGGCATAGGCGTGAGCATGGGCGGCCATCTCACCCGGCCGCCTCGGCCCCGGCCAGGCCCTCGGCGATCGCCGGCGCCTCGGCGTCCAGCTCCTCTTCCTGCTTCGCCCAGGCCTCGGCGTCCCAGATCTCCAGGTACTCGCCGTTGCCGACGACGACGCAGGCGCCGTCGATGCCGGCGTGCTCGAGCAGCAGTTTGGGGACGCGGATCCGCCCCGCGGCGTCGAGCTTCTCGTCGAAGGAGCCGCCGTGGAAGCGGCGGCGCATGCGGCGAGCCTCGCTGCCGAAGGGGCTGTGCGGACTGAGGAAGCGGGTCGAGAGGTCGTCGTAGCCCTCGGGCGTGTGCAACCAGACGCAGGGGTCGAAGCCCTTGGACAGAACAACTCCGTCGGAGAGGGCCGCACGGAACCGGGACGGAACGGTGAGGCGGTCCTTGGAGTCGAGACTGTGCTCGTAGAGGCCCCGAAAAGCCACCGTCGGTTCCTTTCTGTGCCGAGGACCGGAAAAAGAGTTTGGACCGAGGTGATGAGGTGGGAGGAGCCTCACCACCCCGGTCCATGGGCTTCAACTCGAGCGCCACAGTACCCCACTTCCCCCCACTTTGCAACACCGACCCGTCCTGCAAGCCCATTTGCATCCCGTGGGGTAGGTTGCGCTGGATGAACGAGACGGCCCCGCCCGACGACGCCAACGACCTCCGCGGCTTTCACTTCAAGCGGCTGATGCGCAAGCCGGTGACCTGGATCGTCACCGGCATTGCGATGGTCCTCGCCGCGGGCGGCGGCGCGGCGCTGGTCGGCCCGGTGATCGGCCTTGCCGCCGCGGTCGGGGTGCTGCTGGTCGCCCTGATCGTCGTCTTCGCGATCGCCGACTCGAAGGCCGAGGACGCCTTCTTCGCGACCTATGCCCAGCAGCGCGGCCTGACGCTGGCCGGCAAGGGCCCCCTGCCGCCGGCGACGCCGCTGCTGCGCAAGGGCGACGACCGCTACGCCAACCGAACCCTCTCCGGGACGCTGGCCGACGGCGTCGACGGCACCCTCGCTCTCTATACGTATGAGGAGGAGACGACCGACAGCGAGGGCAACCGGCAGACCAACTACTACCGCTACACGCTCGGCCTGATCGAGGTGCCCGAGTCCACCCCCCACGTCCCGGAGCTGTTCTGCCAGCAGAAGTTCGGCCTGCGCTCCCTGGAGAAGTTCGAGGATGTCTTCCGCCGCTCGAAAGAGCGGGTCAAGCTGGAGAGCGAGGCGCTGGACAAGAAGTACGAGATCTTCGCCGGCAAGGAGCAGGACGCGGTCTGGCTGCGCCAGCTCTTCTCCCCCACCTTCATCGTCTGGCTGACCGACTCGGCCCCAAAGAAGTTCGCCTTCGAACTGGTCGACGGCACCCTCTGCTGCTACGTCCACGGCCACAAGGAGAGCGCCGCGGAGCTCGACGTCGTCTGCCAGGCCTCAGCGGCGGTGGCGACGCGGCTGCGCGAAGAGGCGCTGGAGTAGCTCCGTGGCGGTTGACGTGCGATTCACGTCCTGAGTAGGCTTCGGCTTCATGACTCAACGTAGTTTGATCATCGGCGTCGCTACCGGCGCCTTGGCGCTGACTCTCACGGCTTGTGGCAGTTCCAGCCCAAGCCAGGATCAGCTCGACCAGGCTCGAAAAGAGGGAGCAGCCCAAGCGCACACGCAGGACAAGATCCGCGAGATCCAAAACCAGCTGAAGGATTTGAAGCATGGCGGCAGCGGGAGCACAACAACTTCCACAGGTGCCGATTCGAACAGCGGAGGCTCAACCTCGTGCGGCGGGAATCTCTCAGTCGGAACGGCAACCACCTGCGCCTTTGCCCGGAACGTCCAGAGCGACTACCACAGCCAAATCGGGAGCGGATCTGGAACGGTGCGGTCGTACAGCCCGACTACCAACCGCGTCTACACGATGTACTGCACCGCCGGCACGCCACACAGCTGCACTGGCGGTAACAACGCCTCGGTGTATTTCCCCTAGCACCGACCAGGAGGAATTGTGGGCAGCCTGAAGCATCGGGCTGTCGGCTCAGCCACTCTGCTCGTTGTACTGCTGGCAATTGCGAACGCGGGATGCGGTTCTTCGGCAACGCAGAATTCCTCCGCTCGAACGGCGGCGCTCAAGGAGGCAAAGCTCAATAGAAAGCTCCATCGCCTGCAGCGCGTGATCATGCGCAAGCGAGCACAGTTACGAACTCAACAGCGCGCTCACCGACAACGAGTCCAGCCTCAATCGACCGGTTCACCTTCGGCGCCTCACGGGTTCGCGAGTCTCGAGCAACAGCTGGGAGGCCAAGTCGGAGTAGTCATCGGGGCGCCTGGATCAAGCAATGTCTACAGCGCCGGCAACTTGCAATCCGGGTCGGCCTGGTCAACCAGCAAGGTCCCAATCGCGATGCGAGTCCTTCAAGACGTTGGTGGCCCCTCAGGCCTCAACTCGACACAGGTAAATGAAATTCAGCGGGCCATAACGTTGTCTGACAATGACGCCGCTGCGGCGCTTTTCGGAGACCTGGAGCGAATGCACGGCGGGATTAGGGGCGCCGCCGCAGCGGTCGACGAGATCCTGCGACAAGCGGGCGACGGCGTAACGCAGATTTCGACACAAGGACGGGACGGCTTCTCGCCCTACGGCCAAACGGATTGGTCACTCGTGCGTCAACAGCAATTCATGAGTCAACTGGCAGCAGGCTGCATTGGGTCGCAGGCCTCCCGGGCCTACATCCTCCATCTGATGGGTGAAGTGACCTCAGACACCTGGGGCCTGGGCTCCGCCGGCCTCCCAGCGAAATGGAAGGGCGGTTGGGGGCCCGGGCTTGACGGCCGCTACCTGGTTCGCCAGATGGGTGTCTTCGATGTAGGAGGCCGGGAAGCGGTCGTCGCACTGGCCGCTATTCCAACAGATGGTCAGTTCCCCAGCGCCGAAAACATGGCCACTGCGCTGGCTCGATGGCTTGCCCGTCAGGCACCGCGGTTTGTCGCTTCGCCGAGTGGCTGTTAGCGCCGACGCCGGAGCGCCTGGCTAGCATCCATGTGATGAGCGCCATGTTTCGACGCGCTGGCATTGCGATCGGCGTTATCGCAGCGGGATTCTTGGCGGCCGCGTGGGCGGGGTTGCCTGTCCAGCCAACGTCGGGAGCCCAGACGCCCAAGTTCAGGACGCACCATCCTCAGGTCACTTCCTGGCTCATCCCCTTCCCACCGAAGCGAAAGCGCGAGATGGCCGCCTATTCCCAACGGCACTATGGCCGGTCCACGTGGCATCTCAGAAATCCGCAGGTCATCGTCGAGCACGTCTCCGTGACAAGCAGCGCCGGCGCTGTCTACAACACCTTCGCCCCTGATGTGCCGGACCCTGAATTACATGAGCTACCCAATGTCTGCTCCCACTTCGTCATCTCCCCCACCGGCCGCATATTCAGACTCGTGCGCTTGGCGATCCGTTGTCGCCACACCGTGGGACTCAACTGGACGGCGATTGGCATCGAGCACGTCGGCTTTCGCGATTCCGATGTGCTCTCCAATCCGCGGGAGCTACACGCTTCACTGCTGCTCACGCAGTCCCTGCGCTGCCACTTCCACATCAAGATTTCCAACGTCATCGGCCATGCCGAGAGCCTCAGCTCGCCCTATCACCATGAACTGGTTCCAAGCCTGCGCTTCCAGACCCACGGCGACTGGAAGCACCACTCGATGCGCATCTACCGCCACAGGCTTTGGGCAATGGGGCCCTGCTAGAACCCGCTGAGCAACGAGTCGGCGTTGGCGATCAGGCCGGCGGCGATCATCAGCAGGACCGAGGGGACGAGGACCAGGGCGACGACGAGCTGGATCTTCGGGGCGGCGCGGGCCGCTCGTTCCTCGACGGCGCGGCGCTGGTCTCGGCGTAGGGCGTTGGACTGGCGACGGAGCTGGTCGGCAAGCGGCGAGCCGAAGCGACGGGATCGCTCGATCGAGGCGATCAGGGTCGCCAGCTCGCTGCCCGGGATCCGGGCGCGCAGGGAGTTCAGGGCGTCGGTCAGAGGCTGGCCGCAGGAGAGCTCGGCGACCGTAATGCGCAGTTCGTCGGCCAGCGGCCCCTCGCTCGCGGTCGCCAGCTCCTCGAATCCCGCCGCGGCGCTGCGGCCGGAGGTGGCGCTCACGGCCAAGAGATCGAGGGCGTCGGGAAGCGCTCCCACCAGGCGGCGCCGGCGGCGCCTTGCCTCTCGCTCCAAGAGCGCGTCGGGGACGACGAAGCCCGCCGCCGGCAGGCCGAGCGCGACCAGCAGGGAAATCCGCCCCGGCGCCGCCGGGGCGGCACCCATCGCCGCGATACCCCCGGCGGTAGTGGTGGCGAGCTTGGCCACCAGCACGGCCGGCAGCGGGTAGCGAGATTCAAGGCCGGCGCGGGAGAGGCGCTCGCGAAGCCCGAGCCTCAGCATGGCGGCGGCCGGGCGACTCCGAGCGCTGAGGGCGCGGGCAAGGGGAGCGTCCCGGCCCTCCCGCGCGGCGAGCAGCTCCCTGGCGCCGGCGAACGCGAGCAGCACGGCGATCGCGGCCGGCAGCCCCGCGCCGCTCACTCGACCACCCGCGAGAGCCGGCGGATCGCCACGAAGCCGGCGAGCTGGAGTGCGGCGGCGAGGGCCAGCAGGACCGCCGAGGCCGGGGAGCCGAGCACCTTGGCGATGAAGCCCGGCTGGATCAGCTCGGCGAAGAGGGAGCCGCCGGTCGGCATCGCGACGACCAGCAGGCCGGTGAAGCGCGCCTGCGAGGTCGCTGCCTTGGCGTCCTCGGCGACCCGATCCCGCTCGGCCGCCCCCTCGGCGAAGCGACGCAGGAGGCCGGCGAGATCGCCGCCGGCGAGGCGCTGGCTGAGCAGCGCCGCCGCGAAGGCGTCGACCCGCGGCGAGCGCATCCGCCGCCGCCAGCCCTCCACCGTCTCGGCGGTCGGCGCGCCGAGGTCTAGTTCGGCGCCGAGCCGCACCAGCTCCACCGCCGGCGGACCGTCGAGCGAGGCGGCGGCGGCCGGCAGCGAGGCGCGCAGCGAGCGCCCCGCCGTCAGCGAGTCGGCGACCGCGGTCGCGATGTCAGGCAGGGCCCGTTCCACGGCGGCGCGGTAGCGACCCCGGCGTCGGGAGATCGCCCAGGCGGCGAGCCCGGGCCCGGCGACGGCGAGCGGCAGGGCCGCCGTGGCGCCGGCGAAGAACCAGCCGCCGAGGACCGCGCCGGCGGCGCCGAGCGCGGCGAGCCGGCGGCGCTCGAGGGTCGATGGCGCGTAGCCCTCGCGACCGGCGCGGCGCAACGGCTCCAGCGCCATCCGCACCCAGCCCGCCGCGGCCGGGCTCGCCAGGACAGCCTCCCGCGCCGCCAGCGCGAGCAGGCCGCCCGCGACAGCGGCGACCAGGACCGGCAGCGGCCCCGGCCCACCCGTCACCGTTCGAGGACCGACCGCACCGCGGTCCCTCCGGCGGCCCTGACCACCTCGGCGATCTCGGTGACGCGGCGGGCGCCGTCGCGGCGTCGCTCCAGGTGGACGACGAGGTCGATGCCACGTTGAACCTGCTCGGCGATCGCGTCGTGGGGCAGGCCCACCCCCGCCATCAGGGCGAGGGTCTCCAGTCGCCCAAGCGCATCGGCGGGCGAGTTGGCGTGCACCGTGGAGAGCGCGCCGTCGTGGCCGGTGTTGAGCGCGGTGAGCAGATCGAGCGCCTCGACCCCGCGCACCTCGCCGATCACGATCCGGTCGGGGCGCATTCGCAGGGCATTGCGAAGCAGGTCGCGAATCGTCACCTCCCCCTTGCCCTCGACGCTCGGCGGCCGGCTCTCCATGCGCACGACGTGGGGCTGCTGGAGGCGCAACTCCGCGGCGTCCTCGATCGTTATCACCCGCTCCTCGGGAGAGACGAAGCTGGAGAGCGCGTTCAGCAGCGTCGTCTTGCCGGAGCCGGTGCCGCCGCTGACCAGGACACTACGACGCCCGCCGACGGCGGCCTCCAGCAGGTCGCGCTGCTCCGGGGTCAGCGTCCCCAGCGCAACCAGCTCGGCGGGTCCCGGCCGGCTCGCGCCGAAACGACGGATCGCCAGGGTCGGCCCGTCGATCGCCAGCGGCGGGATCACCACGTTGACGCGGGAGCCGTCGGCGAGGCGCGCGTCGACCATCGGGCTGAGCTCGTCGACGCGACGGCCGAGCGGGGCGAGGATCCGCTCGATCGCGTTACGCAGCTCCTCCTCCCCGGAGAAGGCGACCTCGGTCGGCTCGATCCTCCCCCGGCGCTCGACGTAGACGCGGTCGGAGCCGTTGACCATCACCTCCTCGACCTCGGGGTCCGCGAGCAGCTCCTCCAAGGGGCCGAGGCCGACCGTGTCGCGGACGATCCGCGCGGCGATCTCGTCCCGGTCGGCGCGCGACAGCAGCGCCGCGTCCTCGTCGACCAGGTCGCGCACCGCCTCCTCCAGCTCGCCCGTCGTGGAGCGACCGGCCGCGGCGGCAGCACGGCGATGCTCGACCAAACGGGCGCGCAGCGCCGCGGCCAGCTCCTCGACGTACATTTCGCGCGCTCCCGACACTAGATGCTCGATTCCATGGCCGCGTGCGACTGGGGGCGCGCGTGGCCGAGCAGGTCGAGGACGCAGGGCGCAGCCTTTGGTGGTGCCAAAGGCAAGCCCGAGGACGCAGAGATGCGCAGTGCCACGCGCGTCATCCAGGCGTGCGGGGTTGTGGGATCGAGCATCTAACCACCCGGAAGCAGGGAGACCTGGCGGGCGAAGTTCTCGGCGGCGATCAGTCGCAGCGCCTGGCGGCGGGTCAGGCCGAGCGTCGCCGCCGAGGTCCCGCCCGGCCCGGGACCGTCCGCGCCGGGAGCGAGCCCGAGCAGCGGCACGGCCGACGCCGCGACGTAGGTGCGACCGGCGCCGGGGCCGCTCGGCTCGGTGGTCACGACGACGTCGACCTTGGCTCCGGACGGCACGGGACCGGCGGCGAGCAGCGCGTCGGCGCCGCTGACCGAGATCTCGACCGGACGCCGGGCGCCGCCGAGCCCCGGCGCCGCCGGGGCCCTCCTGCCCGGCGGATGCAGCTGCGCGGCGAGCAGATACGAGCCCGCGGGCAGAGCGGCCTGAGGCGCCATTCCGAGCGCATCGCCCGGCGCCGTCAAGGCCCCGGCCGGCACGAACCTGGCCGGCACCCGGCGAACTTCGAGCGCGGAGTCGACCTGCTCGGGGTCGATCGGCCTGTCGGCCGGAAGGTCCACCTTCGCGACCACCACCGGCCTCAGCGCCCCATATCCCCGAGCCAGGCTCGAGCCGTAGCCGTCGGCGATCCCCGCGGCAACCGCGGCCGCGACCATCGCGAGCAACAGGAACGCGACGGCCCGTCCCCTGCGGCTCATGCGGCCCGCTCGGCCCCGTCGGTCGCCAGCGGCAGCTCGAGCACCGCGAGCGAGCCCCGCTCGGAGCGCCTCAACACGAAGCGCCCGCCGTGCGAAGCCGCCACGCTCCGCACCACCGCCAGGCCGTGGCCGTGGCGTTGCCTCCCGGTCAGCCGGGCGATCACCTCGGCGGGATTGTCGCGCCGCGATTCCGGGCGCGCCGCCCGTCCGGAGTCGGCGACGGACACGCGCAGCCTGTCCCCCCGGCGGCGCGCCTCGACGACGATCGCGGGCCCGCCGTGCTCGATCGCGTTGACGATCAGGTTGTCGAGGGCCTGGGAAAGGCCGGCCGGCTCGCCGACCACGAAGGTCTGTCCCGCGCGCCAGCGCAACTCCAGCGAGCCGCCCGACATCACCGCCCTCGCCCTCCAGCGACCGACCGCGTCGCGTACCAGCGCCTGTGTCCCGATCCGTCGCCGGGCCGCCGAGGAGGCGCCTCCGTTGATCTCTCGATCCAACCGCTCGAGCGCCACCGCGGCCATCTCGATCGAACTCTCGACCGCGGCGGGCGCCACGGATCGCGGACCGGAAACGGCCAGCGACACCGCCTGCAACGGCCTGCGTAGCTCGTGCATCGCCTCGTTCAGGGTGCTGCGCCGCCGCCCCGCCCGCAGCGCCTGCGCCGTGACGGTCATCGCCAGCGTGGCTGCCAGCGGCCAGCCGGCGAGCAGTTGCGCCAGGTCCGTCATCGATCGACGAGCCTGTAGCCGACACCCCAACAGTTGACGACGTAGCGAGCCTGCTCGGGGTCGAGTTTGCGGCGCAGCCGGCTGGCGTGGGAGTCGAGGGTGCGGGTGCGGCCGAGGCTCCGGTAGCCCCAGACGTCGCGCAACAACTCCTCCTTCGAGAAGACCCGGATCGGGTCGCTCGCCAGGACCCGCAGCAGCGCGAACTCCTTGTTGGCCAGCTGCACCTGTCGCTCGCCCACCTTCACCTCGCGCCGCACCGGGTCGATGACGATCTGACCCACCCGGCAGGGCCCCTCACGCCCGTCCATCCGCCGCCGCAGGACCGCGCCGATCCGCGCCCGCAGCTCGGGGTAGTGAAAGGGCTTCACCACGTAGTCGTCGGCGCCGAGGTCGAAGCCGCGCACCCGCTCGTGGTCATCCCCGCAACCGGTGAGGACGATGACCGGCAACCGCGGGTCGAAGCGGGCGTCGACCCCTCGGGCGGCGCGAATCTCGCGCAGCACGTCCAGCCCGGACGCGTCGGGCAGGCTCAGGTCCAGCAGCATCAGGTCCGGCTGGTTGTAGTGGCAGATGCGCAACGCGTCGGAGGCGCTGGGCGCCGGCAGCGCCCCGTAGCGATCGGCGACGAGGTGGTCGCAGAGCAGCTCCAGCGTCGGCATGTCGTCCTCGCAGACGACCACCCTCGCGATCTCTTCCCTACGGGGCAGCATTGAGATCTCCCAGGTCGAGAACCCAGATCGAATTCCCTCCCATGAGCGATGGAATCTCGAGCACCGCATGCGCTCCGGGGTGAAACGCAAATCGCCGTGGCGGCACCAGGAAGCGCGCCGAAAGCGGGCGGTGCTCCTCGTCGAGGAAGACCAGATCCAGGCGAAAGCGCATCCCGAAGGTGTGCACGCTCGAGCATCGCGGGATGAGCAGGCCCGGACCGGCGTCGGCCCGAGTCAGCCCCGACAAGCCGCTCAGGCGGTTGCGGTACCCGGCGGCAACCGGCACCTCAACACCCAGAACCTCGATACGCGAGAGGTGCTCGAATCTGGGGGCAAAGGAGTCGGACATGGGTATCCAATCTCCCAGCGATCCGTACTCTCCCCCCTGGGCAGGGACAAATTCAGGGTCTACGCTCTGCCGCAATGGCTCCCGACGGCAGGGTCGCGATCTTCGGCCCCCACCCGCTGCTCTCGATCACGGTCGAGCCGCTGACCTCCGACGGCGGCGACGACATCCACGTCCACGCCGCCGGGCAGGGGGTCTGGGTGGCGCGGATGGCCGCCGAGCTGGGCGCCTCCCCCACTCTCTGCGGATTCATCGGCGGCGAGACCGGGACGGTGCTGCGGCCGCTGCTGGACGAGCTGGCGGTCGAGTGGCGCCTGGTCGAGACCGCCGCAGCAACCGGCGCCTACATCCACGACCGCCGCAGCGGCGAGCGAGTGCCGATCGCCCAGAGCGCCGCGATGCCTCCCTCCCGGCATGAGATCGACGACCTCTTCTCGACCACCTGCGCCGTCGCGCTGGAGTCCGACGTGCTCGCCCTCTGCGGGCCCTACCCGTCGGAGGCGTTGCCGCTGGAGATCTACGGGAACCTGGTCAGCGACGTGCGCAGCAACGGGACGCCGGTCGTCGTCGACCTCTCCTCTCCTCACCTCGACAGCGCCCTGGAGGGCAAGCCCGACCTCGTCAAGATCAACGACTGGGAGCTGGCCGCCTTCATCTCCGGCCCGGTCGACACCGAGGCGAGGATGCGCGCCGCCGCCGAACGACTTCTGCAGACCGGCGCCGGCGCGGCGATCGTCACCCGCGCCGAGGAGCCGGCGCTGGTGCTGCGCGGCGACGAGGCCTGGGAGCTGGTGCCGCCGCGCTTCGAGCGCGGCTCGCGCGAGGGCTGCGGCGACTCGATGATGGGCGGCCTCTGCGCCTCGCTCGCCCAGGGGCGCGACTGGGAGGAGGCGCTGCGCCGCGCCGCCGCCGCCGGTGCCGCCAACTTCCTCCGTCATGGGCTGGGGACGGGCGACCACGCGGTGGTCGAAGACCTGGCCCGCCGGGTCGAGCTTCGCCCACTCAACTGAACCAAACAGGTCGGTGAAACGCATAGGACGTGCATAACACGTTGTTTGCGTTTCACCGCGGGGGGGATTGGGGCGAGAAGGGAGATTCGAGCGGGGTGCCTTCGACGATCGCCCGCGGCGCCGTCTCCGCGATCCACTCGAGGTGTGGAGCCATCTCCTCCACCTCGCGCAGCAGTCCAAGCGCCTCGGAGAGGTGGACCGGCCTGCCGCCGTGGGAGGAGTGGGCATCGCTGCTCAACACGTGGATCAGTCCCGCCGCTGCGAGCCCCCGCATCCCGCTCGCCATCTCCTCCCGCAGGAAGAAGTCGGCGGTCGCCTGGACCATCGCGCCGCGCCCGATCAGTCCCCCCAGTCGCTCGAACATGTCCTCGGAGAGGTGGCGCTCCGGATGGGCGATCAGCGCCCGCCGGCCGCGCTCGGCCAGGTGCTCGACCCGACGGGCGAGGCTGTCGCCGAGCGGCCCGGGCGCCGGCTCCAGCAGGATCCAGTCACCACCGCCCAGGGACACACGGCTGAGCTCCTCCTCGTCGAGGCCCTCGACCGCGGTCTCGGCGACCTCGCCGCCCTGGAGGACGGCGACCGGGACGTTCTCCTCGCGCAGCCGCGCGTTGAGGGCGTCGACCCGTCCGGCGATCTCCTCGATGCGGACGTCGTGGTCATGGCGGATGTGGGGCGTCGCGCAGATCGCCTCGATCCCGTCGGCCGCCGCCTGCCTCGCCATCCCAACGCTGTCGCGGAGGTCGAGCGACCCGTCGTCGACCCCGGGGAGGATGTGGCAATGGAGGTCGATCACCGGAAGATCAGGCGCCGTTCTCTCGCGCCAAGGCGCCGAGGTCGGCGCTGATCCAGTTCGGCAGGAACGGGTAGACGATCCCGGCGCGTTCGTAACCGTGGGAGTCGATCAGGTAGATCGCATCGGTGTGAACGATGTCACCGCTGGTCCGGCGCACCTCGATCCGGTAGGCGCTCCAAACCGGCGCGAGCTGCGCCCTGGACCCGAGTAGCCAGTGCCAATCTGCACCCGCCAAGCCGAAGCGCCGCATCGCGCGGCGGACGGAGGCGGGGGTATCGGCCCAGGGATTGACGCTCACCGCGACCACGACGGGCCGTTCCGCGCGCGGCACGGATTGGAAGGCGGCGGCGAGGGCCCGGCCCTCCAGCGGGCATTCCTGATGGCACTGGGAGTCGAAGAAGGCAAGTATCAGCGGATGGCCGCGTAGCGAGGCCAGCGTCAGCCGGCGGCCGCTCTCGTCGGGCAGGGAAAAGGCGGGCGCCCGGCGCAGGCCGGCCGGCCAGATCGCCTGACCGCGCAGCGGAGACCCCAGCGGGTCGGAGTGGCTCGAGTCGGAGCCGGTCAGCAGGTGAGCCCCGACCCCAAGCACGATCCCGAGGGCCGCGGCAGCGACCACGATCAGCGCCCCCCGGCGAAGGCTCACCCCATCGCGCTTCACCGGCCCCCCCTTGCCGGGGGTCACGGATGCCGTCGGACGACCAGCAGGTACCAGGTCAGCAACGCGATCAAGACCGCCAAGGGGAAGACGGTCGAGAAGACCGCGGCGAAGTTTGTCCAGCCGGCGGTCGCGATCAACTGTGCTGCATCCATCTCATCCAACTCCTCTCGGCATCGGCTTGCCCTGTGACCGACTCTCTCCCGTGGCGCGGGGCTCCAACCAACGATAGGCAACCAAGACGATCGCAATCATGTACGCGAGCGAGCCGGGGACCCACATCACACCGGCTGCCAATTGCTGGTCGGTGAGGGCGGAGATGCCGCCGGGCCGCGTCGCCTCCGCTCCGTAGGCCGAGTACAGCGGCGAGCCGGCGCTCGCCAGGACGATCGCGAGAACCCAGCCGACGACGAGCGTCGACGCAAGGTAGGCGAGCTTGGCGGGCTCGGTCAGCGGCGATCGCCATGGCGGCGAGTCGATGACCCGGGTCCAGAACAACAGCGCGGTCGCGAAGAACGTCAGGTGCTCCACCGCGTGAACCGGCGGAGAGCGAAGGGCGGTGTCATAGAGGACCGGCAGATGCCAGGCGCAAAAGGTCAGGTTGAAGATCAGCCAAGCGGCAAGCGGGCCGGCGGCGATGCGAGCCGCGCGGCGAAGCGGGGCCCAGCGCTCCGTCATCAGGGCCCCGGCGACCGAACGTCGGTAGGCGATCGGAAAGCCGCGCCACATCCGCATCCACGGGCGCGCCAACGCCAATAGCGGCGGCGCCACCGCGATCAACAGGACGTGCTGCACCATGTGTGCCCAGAAGAGCCGGTCGGCGAGGTCGTCGAGCGGTGATCCCAGTGCGGCGACGATCGCCGCCAACCCGCCCACGAACGCCGCCGTGCGCCGGCGATCGGCGCCTCGCGCCGGGCGCGTCCCCCGCCCCCCCAGCCAGTAGAGCAGCGCCGCGCAGAGAACCCAGAGCAGCGCCGGCCCGCCGGTCCAGTCGAGGGGCGTCGTGGCTGCCGCAGCGACCATCGCTCAGACCAGGTAGAGGACGATCCAGGCCAGCACGCCGATCCCGGCCAGCAGCGCCCAGTAGAGGGCGCCGGGGGTGAAGCCGAGCGGCGGCGGGGCGTCCGGATTGCCGCGGTTGCGCAACCCGGCGGCGAAGACGGTCTCCACCCGGTACATGGTCAACAGCACGACCACCGCGTACAGGGCGGTCCAGCCGAAGAAGACGCTGGCGTAGCCGCCGCTCTGCGGACCGAAGGAGAGGTGCGCGTATTCGAAGCCCTGCAACACGCAGCCGGCCAGCCCGAAGAGCAGCGAGAGGCCCGCGGCCGCGATCCAACCGCGGCCCGCCCGAGCCGACCGAGCGGCGAAGACGAACAGCGCGGCGCTGAGCACGAACGAAGCGACGATCGCGATCCCATAGCCGGTCGGCGGATCGACCCCAGAAGGCCGCCAGAGGTCGGCGTTGTTCAGCGAGCGCAGGTAGAAGTAGGCGAAGACGAAACCGAGGAAGAACATCACCGTGGCGCCCGCGATCAGCCCGAAGCCGATCCGGTCGATCCGCTCGGTCAGCTCCGGCGGCTCGGCGTAGACGTCGATCGGTGTCTGGGTCGACTCGCTCATCGCTACCCCGCCCCCGCCGGCGCCTCTGCCGGCCGTGCGGGTGCCGGCGGAACGCCATAGTCGTATGGATCGCCCTCGATCACAGGCTGGCGCTCGAAGTTCTCCCGCGGCACCGGCGTCGGCGTCTGCCACTCCAGCGACTTGGAGTTCCAGGGGTTGGCCGCCGCCGGCTTTCGGACGATGACCAGCGAGTAGACGACGTTGGCGAGGAAGACCAGCATCGAGGCGCCCAGCACGAAGGCCGAGATCGAGACCCAGACGTTGAGCGGCTGCAGGTGCTGCGAGTAGGTGACCGCCCGCCTCGGCATCCCCATCAACCCGAGCGCGAAGAGCGGCGCGAAGGTCGAGTTGAAGGCGACGAACATCGTCCAGAAGTGGATCTTGCCCAACCGCTCGTTGAGCTCCATCCCGAACATCTTCGGCACCCAGTAGTAGATCGCGGCGAAGAAGGCGAAGACCAGCCCACCCATGATCGTGTAGTGGAAATGCGCCATCACGAAGAAACTGCCGTGGGTGGCGACGTCGCTTGGCACGTCGGAGAGGAAGACGCCGGAAGCCCCGCCGATGAAGAAGTTGAAGAACCAGGCCAGGCAAAACAGCATCGGCAGCGTGTAGCGGATCCGCGCCCGCCACAGAGTCGCCATCCCGCAAAGGAAGATCAGCCCGGTCGGCACCGAGATCGACTCGGTGGAGAACATGTAGAAGGGCCGCAGGGTCGAGTTGAGGCCGCTGACGAAGAGATGGTGCTGCCAGACGAAGAAGCTGAGCAGCATCACCCCCAGCAGCCCCGCCACGGCAAGCCTGTACCCCCACAGCGGCTTACGGGAGAAGACGGGCAGGATCTCCAAGATGATCCCCATCCCGGGCAGAGCGAGGACGTAGACCTCCGGATGGCCGAAGAACCAGAAGAGGTTTTGGAACAGGTAGGGACTGCCCCCGGCGCTGGATAGGAAGAACGAGGTCTGGACGCCGCGATCGAAAGCGACCATCAGCAGCGCCGCGATCAGCACCGGCGCGGCCAACACCATCAGGATCGAAGTGCTGAGCGCTCCCCAGCAGAAGATCGGCAGCCGGCCCCAGGTCAGCCCCGGCGCCCGCATGGTGACGATCGTCGCGATCATGTTGATCCCCAGCAGGATCATCGAGATCCCGACCAGGGCGAAGAAGAAGATGTAGGAGTCCATGCCGAAGTTGGCCTGGTCGTTGAGCGGCGCGTAGCCGGTCCAGCCGGTCGGGAAGCCGCCGAAGAAGATCGTCGTGAAGAGGATCCCTCCGGCCGCCATCAGGATCCAGAAGGTCAGCGCCTCGATCCTCGGGAAGGCCATCCGCCGCGCCCCGATCATCAACGGCACGAAGTAGTTGGCGAACGGGCCCAGCACGCCCGAGGTCATGATCCCCATCATCATCGTGCCGTGCAGGCCGACCAGCGTCAGGTAGTTGCCGGCGTTGAATACCTGGGGCGCGGGACGCAGCAACTCGACCCGGATCAGCATCGCGTTGAGGCCGGCGATGAAGAAGAAGAGGCCGATCCCAAGCAGGTACTGGACGCCGACCACCTTGTGGTCCGTGCAGAGGCCGAAGTATCGGCCGACTCCACCTTCTTCGTTCTGGTGATGAGTGCGCTCGCGACCGAGCATCCTCGCCAACGGGTAGCCGCCGAAGCCGAGGCCGATCAGGAATCCGATCACCGCGCAGAGGTAGCCGAGCATCAGCGCGACGTCGTTTTGGTCGGTGTCGTTGAAGAAGGCGAGGCTGGTCGCGTGGATCTGGTGCCCCAGCCACCAGCCGACGTAGAAGCCGACGATGCCGAGCACGATCCCGGTAAGCAGGTTGAAGCCGACGAGGCGCCGCCAGAGCGGGCGCTGGGCTGTGGCGGTCATCCACCCCTCCTCTGGGGATCGGGGAAGTAGTGCGTCGAGTAGGGCGGCAGGTGCTTCGAGATCGGCGCGTACAGGTGGCGCTGGCCGCGAATCCAGGCCCGGAAGTCCGCGTCGCCGACGACCTGGCCGGTGTCGAACATGTAGCCGTGCCAAAGGCCGCAGAGCTCGTTGCAGCGAATGTCGAAGTCCTGCAGCTTCGACGGCTTCACGTAGGCGACGTTGTCGACGCCGGGGTTGGCGTCCGCCTTGATCCCGAGTTTCGGCGCCCAGAAGGAGTGGATCACGTCGAGGGAGGTGACGTGGAACTCGACCTGGCGGTCAACCGGGAGCTCCAGGTGAGCGGTCTCGACCCCACCGAAG
Organism: uncultured Solirubrobacterales bacterium; assembly: GCA_963702055.1. Lineage (GTDB taxonomy): Bacteria > Actinomycetota > Thermoleophilia > Solirubrobacterales > 70-9 > CAWINX01. Next base: position 794,467 of record OY969702.1, read on the forward strand.
GTCGGATAGCGATAGGTGAACTGCCACTGCTGGGCGATCACCTGGATCGGCAGCGACTTGCCGGAGGGCTTCCAGGCGGGGCTCGGCCCCTGGCCACCGCCCGCCCCGGCGTCGGCCAGCTGAGCCGTGCCGAAGGCGGCGAGGAAGAGCACGATCACCGTCGTCACCGCCAGCCACCAGGTTCCGACGCGGCTGTCGTGGTCGATCGCGACGCCCTCCTGAGGCTGGGGGCCGCGATGGCGGAAGACGACCAGCGTGTAGGCGAAGAAGACGATCATCATCGCCGCGATCGGGGTGACGATCCCGAGCAGGACCGTGTTGTCGAAGACCTGGCCCTTGGAGGCATTGGTGCCGTCGAAGGGCGGCAGCGTTGGAGCGATCACGGCGACGACGATCGGAGTCGCGATCACGCTGAGGATGAGCCCGCCGATCACGATCCGGCGCATGTGGTTCGGCTCTCTCATTGCGGACCGCTCATGTCACGTGTAGGAATCCGTCCATGTAGCCGATCGTCTGCATCGGCCCGCCGAACCCGGCCAGGAAGCCCGCGGCGCAGGGGACGAAACACTGCCACCGGTAGCGCCCAGGCTTGCCGGTCCGAAATGCGAAGGTGATCGTCTGGTGGTCCTGGCTGAGACTGCAGGGCCCTTCGTCACAGGGGTTCTTGGCGCTGTCGGGAACGCCGCGCAGGGGGACGATCAAGCCCAGCTGCGGGACCGCGAAGGTGTGCGACGCCTCGTCCGGGTTGATCGTGTCCAGCGTCTTCCCGTTTACCTTCATCACGTTGCCGACGGTGCCGTGCACCTGGGCCAGGAACGGGTTGCGCAGGCCGCTGTCGCCGTCGAACTGGTAGATGGTGACGTGGACCAACGAGTGGGCGGGCAGGTCGAAGTTGGTGCTGTGCACCCACTGGCCCTGGTCATTGCGGATCAAATAGGAGACCCAGTCGGGGTTGGCGCCCTGGGGCCCCACCGCCGCCTCAGTCTTCAGGGTCAGATTCACCTGGTGGGGACCGGCCTGGCGAGCAGAAACCGGCGTCGGAGAGCTGGTCAAGCCGGCGACGTAGAAACCAATCAGCGCCGCCACGACCAGCACGCCGATGACGATTGCGGCGAGCCTTGCCGTCAGCGAACCCATCGATGGCTAGCCTAGATCAGCATCTCCTCAGGTGCAAACCATCGTTCAGGCACAGCCACGCACGGGCACGGGACTACGATGATCGGCATGATCCGACACCTCCCACTGGGCTAGGGAGAGTTGATGGGCTTCAACCGTGGATAAGAAGACGACCCGCAGAGGGAATTACGAGTCGGGCTCCGACTACGTGCTCGAGTACGGCGAGCTGCGCTTCTCGTTCAACGAGGAGGACTTCGGCCAGCGCGTAGAGCAGGCAGCGGTGAAGCTCGGCTTCGTCAACCAGGGCCTCAGCCAAGAGGAGCTGGACGACCTGCTCGACCTCGCGGTCAGCGGCGAGATCGCCGAACCGGCCTCTCCCCTCGGCGAGCACATCAACGGCAACTGGGAGGACCTGGTCGGCCCCGCCAATCGCAGCCTCGTCCACTGGCTGCGTCGACTCGTCTTCCGCGGCGCCTGGCTGGACCAGCGGGTAAAGGAGGGCGAGCTTGACGTCGTCTTCGACGAGCGCACCCAGACCTTCGGCTACGTCCAGCCCGACCGCAGCTCCGAGCTGATCGAGCTCTCCAAGGAGCCGAGTTGGCGCCGCATCGCCTACCGCCGTTAAGCGGCCAGGCCCCTAAGAGCCAGCCCTAGGACTGCTCGCGCTCGTAGTAGACGCGCGCCCGCACCGCCAGGCCGGCGCCGTCCAGCTCGACCGCCTCGATCGCCCGGTGGCCGTCCTCGCGCTTGTAGAGGATCGCGAAGCCGCCGGGGCCGACCAGCACCGACTCCTCGGTCATCGCCAGGTTGGGCGCCAGTTCGAGGCCGTGGCGGAAGTGGGTGCGCAGCGCCTCGCGGCCGCTGAAGCGCTCCTCGGGAGCGTCGCTGACCAGCGCCGGGATGACGAACTCGATGTCCTCGGCGTAGCAGGCGACGATCGCCTCGAGGTCGTGCGAGTTCCAGGCCTCCAGCCAGCGGTTGGCGTGCTCGCGAATACCGCCCCCCTTGCCCTTGCGGCCGAAGCGGCGGCGGCGCCTGCGGCGCGGACGCTTCGCGGGTGGTTCATCCTCGCTCGGGGCGGGCGCCTGCTCACGCGGCCCGCTCGATTCACTCCGAGGCCGGGTCGATTCCCCGCGCGGCGGCCGAGACCGTTCCCTGCGCGGCGGCCTTGGCGCGGCCGGCGCCGCCGAACCGCCGCCATTCCCCGCCAGCGCGTCGATCAGCTCAGCGCGGGGCAGCATCCGGTAGCGCGGCACTCCCGCGTCGGCGGCAAGCGCGTGCAACTCGGCGAGGTGCTTGGACTCGAGTTCGGCCTTGGTCATCAGCGCGCCAGGCTACTCAATCTTCCCGCCGGCGGCGGGGTCGATGCCCTCGCGCGCGGCGTCCGCCGGCCAGGCCTCGGCTTCCTGCTTGACGCGGCGGCGCGACCAGCCGAGCTCGGCGCCAAGGGCCTCGGCGACCGGCCGCGCCGACTCGGCGGTGCGCAACTGAGGAGCGGCGAGGAGGCCAAGCCGGGTGCGACGCAAAAGCACGTCGGCAACCGACCTCGCCTGCTCGAGCCGGGCCGCGATCACCGCCTCGGCGAGCAGGTCGGGGCGCCCCTCGACGATCGGCGCCGCCAGCTTCGGGTCCTTCCAGGCCAGCTCCAACACGGCGCGCGCCGCGTGCCCGTAGCGGAAGGCGAGCTGGGAAACCGCGCCGTCGGGCACCCCGCCGGGAGCCTGGAGGTCGTCGGGGCGAGCCTCCATGCCGAGCGGGATCTCGGCCGTGTGGCAGGGCGCCTCGCGGCCCTCGCGCTCGACCAGCCGGTCGACTGTCTGCTTGGCCATCCGCCGCCAGGTCGTCAGCTTGCCGCCGGTGATCGTCAGCATCCCCGAGGAGGTTTCGTACAGCTCCGCCTTGCGGGAGATGTCGACCGACTTGCGCGGGTCGCCGGTGGCGATCAGCGGGCGGACCCCGGCGTAGGCGCCGACCAGGTCGCTGTCGGTGAGCGAGATGCCGAAGAACGAGTTGACAGCATTCAGCAGGTAGGCGACGTCGTCCTCGCCAGGCTGGGGATGGTCGACGTCGCCGTCGAAGTCGTTGTCGGTGGTGCCGATCAGGGTGCGCCCGTACCAGGGCAGGGCGAAGATCGCCCGCCCCTCGCCGGCCGGGACGATGCAGGCCGCGCGCCCGGTCGAGAGGTCGTCCCGGTCGACCAGCAGGTGGGTCCCGCGGCTGGGCGAGATCCGCGGCACGTCCTCCTCCCCGACCACCTCCTCGGGGCGGATCCGGTCGGCGAAGACGCCGGTCGCGTTGACGACGTTGTCGGCCTCGACCTCGAAGCGCTCGCCCGACTCGGCCTCGACGAAGGCGACGCCGGAGGCGCGCCCGCCGGAGGAGAGCACCTCGGTCACCTCGGCGCCGTTCAGCATCGTCGCGCCGAAGCGCTCGGCCTCGCCGAGGACGGTGAGGACGAGGCGGACGTCGTCGGTCTGGCAGTCGTAGAAGAGGTAGGCGCTCTGGGGGTCGCGCGGGGCCAGGTCGGGGACCATGTCCAGCAGCTCGTCGCGGTCGATCGTGCGGTGGCGGTCAGGCGACCAGTAGTAATCCTCGTCCTCCTCTTTGGAGGAGCGCATCTCACGACGGCTGCGCCCGACCCGCGTGGTCGCCATCACGTCGTACATGTTGAGCGCGACGCCGATCCGCCGGTCGCGGCGGAACTCGGCCAGGGCCGGGACCAGGTAGGGCGTCGGGTAGACCAGGTGCGGCGCCAGCTGGACCATCAGCTGGCGCTCCAGCAGCGCCTCGCGAACCAGGCCGAGGTCGAGGTTCTGCAGGTAGCGCAGCCCGCCGTGGACCATCTTCGAGGAGCGGCTGGAGGTGCCCGACGCGTAGTCGCCGCGCTCCAGCAACGCCACCGAGTAGCCACGCGCGGCGGCGTCGAGCGCCACCCCGGCGCCGGTGATCCCGCCACCGATCACGACCACCTCGAAGCGCTGCCCGGCGATCGCCTCCAGTGCCGCCGCACGGGTGATCATCAGTCGAGGAAGACGGTCGAGTGGGCGACGGGCGGGCGCTGCGGCGCCGGTTGCTCCTGGCGCGGGTGGCCGAGGTGGAGGAGGCCGACGAAGCGCTCGCCGGCGGGCAGGCCGACCGCGGCGCGTCCCGCCTCCTCGCGCAGGAAGGCCGGCGTGCGCCAGTAGCCGGCGAGGCCGCGGGCGTGCGCGGCGAGCAGGACGATGTAGGAGGCGACCGCGGTGGCGTGCAGGTCCTCCTCGTCCTGGACCTGGTCGCCCTCGAGCGCGCAGGAGACGACGACCAAGGTCGGGCAGCGGTCGAGCTTCGCCGCGCCCTCCGGCCCCGCCGCGCCCTTCAGCCTGGCGAGGGCGGCGGGGCCGACGACGCGGAAGCGCCAGGGGACGGTGAGGTGGTGGTTCGGGGCCCAGCGCGCCAGCTCGAGCAGCCGCTCCAACTCCTCGCGCGACAGCGGCTCGGGCGAGAACACCTTGTGGGTGCGGCGGGTGCGAATCGCCGTCTCGACGTCCATGCCTGGAACATAGTCCCCGGCGGCGGCTACCAGCCGTGGCGTTTGGCCAGCCACCAGGTCGAGCCGGCAACCAGGGCGGCTATGCCCAGGCCGATTCCGATGGGCAGCCAGGGGGAGGAATCACCACTGCTCGCAGGGTCGCCATTCACCTGGTTCGAGGCAAGCGTCGCTGTTTGGGCGGTGTCGGACCCCCTCCTCTCTCGCCTCCCCGCTGGAGTGGCGACGGCTGACGCCCCGGAGGTGGCTGGGCGTTGAGGCGCAAAACGTTCGGAGGGGGCGCCGACACCGCCGGGAGGGACGGGTTGCGAGGCGGATGAGGCGCCGGCCGCTGGGGCGGAGTTCGTAGCCGAGGTTTGGGTGCCGGCCGTCTTTTGCTTGTGAGCTTGCGGGGCTCGTGGCGGGGGTGCGATCGGGAAGGACTTCTTGGCCGCCGCGACTAGAACCTCGCCGGTTACCCAGATCGGGGTCTGGTCACTGGCGGCGGAGTAGCGGTAGTGGCCGTCGCTCGCCTGGCGCGCATTCATGTAGTCGAGCGGGCTTTTGCCGTCACGCTTGATCGCGGCCGGGTCGGCGCCGGCGGCGACGATGCCCTGGACCGCCCAGCCGGTCGACTGGGAGTTGGCCGGGCCGGAGCCGCCGAGCCCGAAGCCGCCGCTCGGGCGCTGCGCCTTGCGCAGGTAGGAGAGCCCGCGCCTGGCCGCCTTCGAGCCGTCCGAGAGCGCCTGCATGACCGACCCGGTCCCGTCGGCGGTGCTGGGCGAGCCGGGGACGTCCCCCCACCCCCCGTCGTCGTTCTGCGCCTTGCGCAACCAGGAAAGGGCGTCGTCGAGTCCCGCGGTCGCGCCCGCCCGGCGCAGGGCGATGACGCTGAAGGCGGTGTCGTTCGGCCAGCCCTCGAAGGAGCCGTTGCGCCGCTGCCGCTTCGCCAGCTCGGCGACCAGGTTCCTCCCCGCGAAGGAGCGGGGATCGGCGCCCGCCCCCTCCAGGGCGATGATCGTGCGGGCGAGGTCGCCGGTGCTCGAGATCTCCTTCTCGTCGTGGCGCAGGAAGGCGACCGGGGTGTGGCCACGGCGGGAGACGTCGAACGGATTGCGCCCGGCGGCCTCGAGACCCAGCATCGCCCACCCGGTCATCGCCGCGCTGGAGCCGTCGCCGGGAGAGGCGCCGAAGCCGCCGTCGCGATTCTGGACGGACTCCAGCCAGTGGACCGCGTGCCCGACGCCGGACGCGCCGGCGTGGGCGGGAGCGGGGACCGAGATCGCCGCCGCGATCAGCAACGCGGCGGCCGCCCCTCCCCCACGCAGGCCCGGGCGCAGGCTCCCCGGCCCGGGGGGCGAAGCCGGGCGCGGCTCGACCCTCCCCCACTCGAACCGACGGCGGAAGCGGCCGAGCATCCGCACCATCGCCGGGCCCGCGATCAGTGCCAGGGTGATGTTGCCGGCGGCGTGGGCGAGGTCGAAGGGAACGGCGCGACCCTCCAGCACAAGGAAGTGGCGCAGCGAGAGGTCGCCGCCGTAGGTCGCCATCAGCGAGAAGTTGAGTAGCGCGCCGTAGGCGATGCCGGCGAAGCCGCAGACCGCCGCGAGGGTGAGGCGCCCGGCGTTGCGGCCACCGAGCGCCAGCGCCGCGCCGAGGATCCCGCACATCCCCCAGCCCGCCATCTGCCACGGCGTCCACGGCCCCTGGCCGAACCAGAAGTTGGAGACCAGACCGGCGAGCGCGCCAACCGCGAAGCCGGGCGCGGCGCCGAGCGCGTAGCCGGCGAAGATGACGATGTCGGTCGTCGGCTTGACGTTGGGAATCGCGGCGAAGGCGATCCGCCCGGCGATCGCCAGGGCGGCGAGGGCGGCGACCAGGGCGACTACCTGCGACGGGGGGCGCGAGCGCTCGTACCAGGCGAAGCCGCCGAGCAGGACGGCGCCGACGACGAGGAAGCTGGCCAGCTGCCAGCTCATTCGACTTCCTCGTCGCCCTCGCTCGCGAGGGCGAGTGCTCCCTGCTCGGGAGTGATCACCCCGGGCAGATCGAGCACCCTGGCGACCTCGGTGGCGAAGTACCAACCGCCGGAGAGGACCTCGTCGGCGGGACCGTCGGCGATCGTCACGCCGTCGCCGAGCAAGACCACGCGCTCGGCGAAGGCGGCGGCGAACTCGACGTCGTGGGTGGCGACCAGCACCCCCGCCCCGCGCCCGGCCAGATCCTCGACCAGCGTGACGAGGTCGTCCTTGCGCGCCCGGTCCATGCCACGGGTCGGCTCGTCGAGGGCGACCAGCCCGGGCAGCTCGTCGCCCTCCAGGCGGCCGGCCAGGGTGATCGCCAGCGCCAGCCTCTGTCGCTCGCCGCCGGAGAGGTCGCGCGGGTCGGCGTCTACCGCGTGCTCGAGGCCGACGGTTCGCAGGGCCGCGGCGCCCTCTTCGCCGGGGAGCTCGTCGCCGACCCGCTCGCGCACCAGGTAGTCGCTCGGGTTCTGGGTCAGCAGCGCGATGCCGCCCGGCGTCTCGATCTTGCCCCTGGCCGGGTCGACCAGGCTTGCCGCGGCGCGTAACAGCGTGCTCTTGCCGGCGCCGTTACGGCCCATCAGGGCCACTCGCTCGCCGCGGCTTACTCGCAGGTCTATTCCGCGTAGGACGTCATGCCATTGGTCCCCACGAGGGAGTTCCACCCATAGGTCGCGGGACGTGACGGCATCGGCGGGCGGGTCCTGTCGCCGGGGGGCGCCCTCCTTGCCCTGCGCGCTGCTTCGGGCGGAGGGACGACGCGAAAAAAGGGCTCTTGCCTTGCCCTTTGCAGCCTCCGGGCGGCGGAGTCCGCCCCCCGGCGCCTCCCGCCCGAGCTGCCGCTCCGTCTCACCGCTTAGGGTGCGGCGCGCATCTCGCACCCCGACGGGTAACGGGTCCAGACCGGCGAGGGAGAAGAGGCGCGCGGCCGGGGTTTCCAAAGCTGAATCGGACTGTTGCGCCCAAGCCAGGAAGTTGCGGGGATTGCCGTCGAAGGCTATGGCGCCGGCGTCCATGGCGATTACTCGGTCGGCGGCCGCCAGGCAGCGCTCGAGTCGATGTTCCGCGAGAAAGATCGTTACTCCCCACTCCTCGTTGAGGCGGCGCAATAGCCAGATCAGTTCGTCGCCGGCCACCGGGTCCAGTTGGGATGTGGGCTCGTCGAGCAGGACGAGCTTGGGGCGGGTGACCAGGGCCGCTGCCAAGGCGACTCGTTGCAGCTCTCCGCCGGAGAGGGTGTCGACTGTGCGGGCGAGCAGGTGCGGGATCGCCAGGGCCAGGGCGACCTCCTCGACCGCGCGGGCGCGGGACGCGGGCGGGTCGCCGCGCATCTCCAGCGGCAGCTCGATCTCGGCCGCGACCGTGGTCGAGATGACCTGGGTCTCCGGGTCCTGGGCGACGTAGCCGACCACGCTCGCCAGCTCCCCCGGGCCCGCCTCGATCGCGTCGAGGCCGGCGACCTCGACGGCGCCGGAAATCTCGCCGCCGTGGAAGTGCGGGACGAGGCCGCAGGCCGCGTGCAGGAGCGTTGACTTGCCGCAGGCAGAGCGCCCGGCGAGCACCGCGAATTCCCCCCCGTCGAGGCGCAGCGAGACGTCGCCAAGAGCCGCCGAGGTGGCCTCCGGATAGGAGTAGGTGAGAGCGTCGATCGCCAGGGCCGGCGCGGCGCGGATCTTCGGAGGCGCCTCAGGCACGGAACGCCCCGGCAGGGCTCGCTATGGCTGGAGTTGGCGGCCGATCGACCGGGACCGATCTCGTCGCGCGGCGGGGCCGCCGGCGCAGCGGCGTCAAGCCGCTGAGGACGATCAGGGCCGAGAGGGCGAGCGTGGTCGCGCTCGTGCCGACCTGGAGCGCGGGATAGGCGTCGAACCCGTCGGCGCCGAGCAGCTTGCCGGCGATCGCCGCGAGGGTCACCGCGGCGCCGGCAACGTAAAAGCGGGCGTCATGGCGGGAGCGCTCCCGGCGCCGCTTCACCCGCGGCGCGTCGAGGCCGTAACCGCGCAATTCCAAGGTCGCCGCGACATCGACGGCCCGGTCCAAGGAGCCGGCGAGGAGGCGACGCGCCAGCGGCGCCCTCCCGACCGGAGCGGCGCCGGGGCCGCGCAACCGGCCGCCGTCGCGCAGCCGTGTCGCGTCGGCCGCGGTGACCGGGACGAGACGGGAGACGAGCGTCGCGGTCAGCGCCGAACGGCCGGCGATCGGGCGCAGGGCGCGGAGCACCCGGTCGGGGTCGACGCAGGAGGAGTAGACGGCGAAGGCGACCATCGCCACCGCGGCACGCAGGCCCAGCACCGCCCCGGCGGCAATCGCCTCGGCGGTGACGTCCACCCGACCGAGCAGCGGCCACTCGCCGAGCCGGGCCAGCACCGTGTCGCCACGGCTGACGACCAGAGCGTTGACGGCGACGATCAGCGCGGCCAGAACGAGGCCCATGCGCAGCGCGGCGCGGACCGCGTCGCGCGCGCCGGCGATCCGCCCCGCGAGGACGGCGGCGATGCCGGCCGCGACCAGGACCACCGGGCTCGAGTAGAGGAAGGCGACGAAGACCAGCGAGCCCAGGTAGGCGACCGCGGCCCCCGGCGACGCGGCCTGGAGCAGCCCGGGACGGGGCGTGTAGGCGAACGGCGACCTCATCGCAGCGGCAGCGCCTCCTCCCTCCCGGCCTCGACGGCGACCGCGTAATGGTCGCGCAGGCCGGCCTCGTCGAGCAGGCCGGCGGCGGCACGCGCTCCGGCGGCGGTCGGGCCGGTCACGACCCAGGTCGGCGGCGCCTCGTAGCGACGAGTCGCGGCGACCAGCCCGGCGCTCGGCCCGAACGCGCGCACCCGCTTGCCACCCTGGTCGAGACCCCACAGCTCCCAGCTTCCGCTGTTCCTTTGCCCCCCTATACCCGGCAAAGGAACAGCGGAGCGGGGTTTTTGGGTGAAGTCGGCGAAGACGCCGCTTGCCTGCGGTCCGTCCTCGATTTGGGCGCCGGCCGGGTCGCGGCGGACGGCGGCCCAGGGGCCGACGAGGACACGGATCGCGCCGGCCGGGGACCCGGCCGCGACCGTCGCGCCGGCGTCCTCAAGCCTGGCCCGGACCACAGCGCACGCTGGGCCCCCGCCCATGCACTCGACCGCCACCGGCCGCCGTTTGCCCTCATAGCCGTCGGCGAAGGGCTGCGGCCAGGAGCCGACGACCGCGGGAACCCGCATCGCCGCGCTCCAGTCGCGGTAGTCCCACCAGATTCGCTCGCCGCCGCGCAGCGGGTAATCCGCCGCCCCGGCCTCGGACTCGACGCCGTTGACGTAGAAGAACCAGTCGGAGGGCTCGGCGCCGGCCCCCTCGACCGCGGCCAGGCCGTCGATGGACTGCACGAAGCCACCGCCGTAGCGCGTCTCGACCTTGGCGTTGCGGTCGAGCACCCGCATCACCGTGTCGGACTCGGTCGCCCCGTCGGTGAGCGGGCCGGCGACCGTGTGAGCGCCGTAGTCGCGGGTCACCGTCAGGGTTACGTCACCCAGCCCCTTGCCGGGGCCGAGGCCGCAGCCGGCGGCCGCGAGCGCCGCTGTAACCAGCAGCGCGATCGCGACCGCCGTGCCGCGGCTTCCGGTCACCTATCCGAGCCGTGAGGGCACTTGCCCCCCACGCATACCGCCGCCAGGTTGGACGGGATGGCCTTGCCGTGTCGGGCGATCAGCCTCGCCGGCCTGCTGAGGACGACGGTCGCGCGGCCGTCCGCCCCGGTCGGGCCCGACGCGCCCCTGACCGTGACTCCAGCCGCCGGCGTCCGCTTCCCGTTGTCGTCGTAGGAGAAGACGCGAACCCGGAACGGCTTGCCCGCCTTCGCGCGCTTGGGCGCCTTCAGCGCCAGCTCGCCGGGATACGGGAACGGCTCGAGCGCCCAGAGCACCTCGTCGCCGGCGTGCAGCTTGACGTCCTCGCCGCCGATGTTGGGGTTCTTGTGGTTGACCTTCAGGTACCAGGACAGCGTGTCGGTCGCCGACTTTCCGTCGATCCCGCAGAGGGCGAAGCCGAAGTCGAAATGGTCGGAGATCGAGACCGGCCGCAGGGTCGAGGTGAACTTCGACGCTTGGATCAGCGCCCCGAGCGCGGTCGCGCCTTTGATCGTCACAGCTTTGCCGCTGCCGCCGGTACCGGCGCCGAAGCAGTTGGCTTTCGGGCTGGACTTGATCGACGCGGTCCCGGTGCGCAACGACTTGTCGGCGAGGACCTTGCCGGTGTTGCCGACCACACGCAGGTGGACGAGGACTCCCTTGGCGAGCGCCGGAGCAGCGACGACGAGGGCAAACGTGAAGGTCAGCGCGCACGCGGCGGCCAACCGGAATGGGATGAGTCTGGGCATTTAAGCCACCCTTTCCTCGAGGGTTGTCATGGCTGGCCGGGGACAGGTCTCCTGGCTTCCGAGGTGGACGGCCGCACCTTCCCGGGGTTCAAGGTCGTCCCCAGTGGCCGGCGCGCGTGGCGCCTGCGGCTTCCTTTCTCGGTCACAGTGGCGGGACCGCGCCGGCTTCTCACCGGACTTCCCTTGACCACCGACCTATGTACGCGGGCGAGTCTATCGCTCAGGTGGGCTTTAACCGACGCCCTAGGGTGTGCGGCGTGAGACGCTGGCTCATCCCCATACTTGCGGCGGTCGCGGCGATCGTCATCGTCGTGCTCCTCGTCCACGACCCCGGCCACCCCTCGAGCGGCGGCTCAACCCAAGCGCGCCCGTCGTCTTCGACCCGAACGGCCCTGGTCGCAACCACCATGTCGCCCGGGCTGCCGGCCCCGATCTCCGGCGAAGCCGTCGTCGCCTCCGGCGACGGCCTGCTGATCCTCGGCGGCCTCGATTCCTCGAACACGTCGGTCGGCGGCGTATTCCGGATGGACACGGCGACGGGACGGCTGCGCCCGGCCGGCGCCCTCAGCGGGCCGCTGCACGACGCCGCGGCCGCCGCGCTCGCCGACCGGGTGCTCGTAATCGGTGGCGGCAGCGCGACGAGCGACGACACGGTCCAGTCGCTGCCGGCCGGCGGCGGTGGCGCCGGCGCCAGGGTGGTCGGGCATCTCCCCACGGTTCGCTCCGACCTCAGCGCGGTGACCGTCGGGCGCGCGGCCTACGTGCTGGGCGGCTACGACGGCCAGGTGCCGATCGACTCCGTCCTGCGAACCGGCGACGGAACGAGCTTCAGCCAGATCGCCGCCCTCCCGGCTCCGGCCCGCTACATGGCCGTCACCGCGCTCGGCGGGAAGATCTACGCCTTCGGTGGCGAAACGGCCGGCGGCGGGCCCAGCGACGCGATCCAGGAGGTCGATCCGCAACGGGGCAGCGCCCGCGTGATCGCCCACCTGCCGAAGGCGCTCTCACATGCGAGCGCAGTCACCCTTGGCGGTCGCATCTTCATCCTCGGCGGCGACCTGAACGGCACGGCGAGCGACCGAGCCTGGCGCTTCGACCCCGCGACTCGCAGAGCCTCGCCGGCCGGCAGGCTCCCGCTGGCCGTCTCGGGCGGCGCCGCGGCGACGGTCGGCTCCAGCGCCTACCTGGTCGGTGGCACCGGCGCGGGCGGAGCGGCGCTGCGCACCGTCATCGCGCTCAACCTCAAGCGCAAGGTGATTGCGACCAAGACGACAACCACTCCAACCACTCCCCGAGCGCGAACGACGTCGTCCTCTCGCCGCGCCGAGCCGTTCGCCGGCCGGCTGCTGATCGCCGACCGCGGCAACAACAGGCTGATCGTGGTCGACTCCCACAAGCGGGTGCTCTGGCGCTACCCGTCCCACAACCACCCGGCGCCCCCCGGCGGGTTCTACTTCCCCGACGACGCCTTCTTCACCCACCACGGCGCCGGGATCATCTCCAACGAAGAGCAGAACGAGCGGATCGTCCAGATCGCCTTCCCGTCCAGAAAGCTGCGGTGGTCCTACGGGCATCCGGGAATCACCGGCTCGGCGCCGGGTTACCTGCACGAGCCCGACGACGCCTTCCTCTGGCGGGACGGCACGGTCTCCGTCGCGGATGCCCAGAACTGTCGCGTGTTGATCGTCTCCGAGGCGACGAAGAAGGTGCTGCGGCAATTCGGCTCCAGCGGGAGCTGCAGCCACGACCCCCCGCGCTACCTCGGCTCGCCCAACGGCGACACCCCGCTGGCCAACGGCGACCTGTTGATCTCCGAGGTGAACGGCTCCTACATCGACGAGATCACCCGCGCCGGCAAGCTCGTCTGGAGCGTTCAACTGCCGATCGCCTACCCCTCCGACCCCCAGCAGCTGGGCCCGAACCGCTACCTGGTCGCCGACTACACCACGCCGGGCGGCATCTACGAGTTCAACCGCAAGGGCAAGATCCTCTGGTCCTATCACCCCTCCTCCGGGCACGGGATGCTCGACCACCCCAGCCTCGCCGAGCGGCTTCCCGGCGGAGACATCGCCGTCAACGACGATTACCGCCACCGGGTGGTGATCGTCGACCCCCGCACCAGGCGGATCGTCTGGCAGTACGGCCGGACCGACAACGCGGGACGGGGGGCCAACCACCTCAACACCCCGGACGGGTTCGACCTGCTGGCGCCCAGCGGCGCCACCCCCACCCACCCCTCCACGGGCTAGTTGCTGGATATTTGTTGATTAATCCGGCTGGCCGGATATGGTCACGGCATCGGTCGCTCGCGGCCGGGTTTCGTCCGAATCGAGAATGGGGGACAGATGAGGCAGGGGATCGGCCGGCCTTCGCCGGCGCTGGTCATCTCGTTGATCGCGCTCTTCGTCGCGCTGAGCGGCACCGTCTACGCGGCGACGAAGATCAACGGCAGGCTGATCAAGGTGAAGTCGCTGCCCGGCAACCGGCTGAAGGTGGGCTCGGTGCCCGGCAACCGGCTGCGGCCCGGCGCGATCTCCGGCGCCAGCCTCGCGCCGGGCTCGGTGACCGGCGCGCAGATCGACCTCGCGACCCTGGGGCGGGTGCCGAGCGCGCTGAACGCGACCAGCGCGGACAGCGCCGCCGGCGCCCAGACGGCAATCGACGCCCAGCACGCCGACGACGCCCTGACCGCGATCAGCGCCGTGGTCGCCCAGCACGCCGACAACGCGACGACGGTGAACGGTCACACGGTGGGGTGCGGCGCGGATACGACGTTCTTTCTTGGCGCGTGCTGGGACACATCGGCGAATTCTGCGGCGACTGCGCCTGCTGCCGCAGTTACTTGCGCGAATAGCGGCGGAGCTTTACCTGAGGCTCTTCAGCTTGTTGCGTTTGCCGAAAAATCGGGTGTGACGTTAACCGCTAGCGAGTGGTCTGACGACATCCCGGTTTTTTCGGGCGTTGATGCATATGGCGTTATAACCGTTTCTCCAACTGGCCAAATTAACTCTCTGCCATCGTCAGATTCCGCTGTATACCGCTGCGTATACCCGCTGGTGAGCTAACTGCGAGACTCGACGGTCGGAGTCTCGCCCTCGACCCCCGACTGGGACGCCGGCCTCTCCGCCCCCGGAATCGAGTCGAGGAACGGCGCCAGGTAGCGACCGACGATCTTTCCCTCGTGCTCCCACACCGCGTGGTCGGCGAGGACCGAGGTCTCGCCGTGACCGCCGCTCAGCTTGCCGTAGAGGAACTTCGGCTCCTCGCCCGTCCACAGCGTGCCGCGCAGGATCGGGTCAAAGGGCTTGGGCTCGACGTCGGCGCCGAGCTCCGAGGCGATCGCCTCGGCGGCGGCATCGGCCTGTTGCGCGGCGAGCCCACCCTGCTTGACCGGGAAGGCAGTGACGTCGCCGCAGGCGTAGACGTGCTCCATGCCGATCACTCCGCCGTGCTCGTCGGTGCCGATGAACCCGGCGGCGTCGTGCGGCACGCCGGCGACCCGTCGCCCCTCGAGGCGCGGAGTGCTGACGACCGCGTCGACCTCGATCGGCTCGCCCGGCGCGATCTCGAGCCTGCCCCTTTCGAACTTGACCGGATGGGCTCCCGCGACGACGCGGATGCCGCGCTCGGCCAGCAACTCGCCGACTTGATGCCCGGCCTGCACCCCGAACAGCCCCAACGGCTCGTCCTCGGGAGTCACCACCATCAACTCGGCGCCCTCCACCCCGGCCCGCTCCAGCCGAGCGGCGGCCAGCAGGGCGAGCTCATAGGCCGGGAACGGCCAGCTCGGGCCGCTCGGCATCGTGAAGGCGACCCGGCGCAGCTTGCCCTCCAGCAGGTTCCGCATCACGTCGGCCATGCCGCCCTCGTCGGCGACGCCCCAGAACGTGACCGCGCCGGGCACGGCCCAGAGCATCCGCACGCCGGGGGCGAGCAACAGGAAGTCGTAGGGGGCTTCGGCGCCGTCGTGGGTGACGACGTGGCGGCGATCGGCGTCGACGGCGAGGACGCTGCCGAGGCTGAAGCCGGCGCCGGCACGTTCGGCCAGGTCCTGCAGGTCGAACTCGAGGACGCGACCGGCGCCGAACGGCTCGCCGACCGCGAGCGGCCGGTAGAGGAACTCACGCCGCGGCACGTGCATCTCGACCTCGGCCAAATCGCCGGCCAGGTCGCGCAGCGCCAGCATCGCCTCCAGCCCGGCGACGCCACCGCCGGCAATCACCACCCGCGGCTTGTTGCCGCCTTGCTCTCTCGGCCGCCTCATATGATCGAGCCTATGCGCGCGTCCAGGCACCGCCATCCGGAGGAAATACGGCTTCCGGCTCCGTAGTCGCGGGGGACGCCACGCGGGGAGCGACGGTCGCGGTCGAGCGGGTCTCGAAGACTTACGCCGGCCGCATCAAAGCCCTGCGCGAGGTCTCGCTCGAGGTGGGCGCCGGCGAGGTGGTGGCGATCACCGGGCCGTCGGGGTGCGGGAAGAGCACCCTGCTGAACGTGATCGCGGCGATCGAGCGGCCGGACTCGGGTCGCGTCCTGGTCGACGGCGCCTCGGTCACCGACCTGGAGAAGCCTGCCGCCTACCGCCGTGACACGGTCGGGTTCGTCTTCCAACTACACCACCTGCTGCCGATGCTGACCGCCCGCGCCAACGTCGAGCTGCCGATGATCGCGGCCGGGGCGCCGCGGGCGGAACGGCACCGGCGCGCGCTGGACCTGCTCGCCGAGGTCGGCCTGCGGGAACGAGCCGAGGAGCGCCCGGCCACCCTCTCCGGCGGCGAGCGCCAGCGCGTCGCCGTCGCCCGCGCCCTCGCCAACGAGCCGCGCCTGCTGCTCGCCGACGAGCCGACCGGCTCGCTCGACTCGACCAGCGGCAACCTCGTCCTCTCCGTCCTCGACCGCGCCCGCGCCAGGCGCGGGATGACCCTGATGATCGCCAGCCACGACCCGCTGCTCGGCGACCGCCCTGACCGCTTCGTGCACATGGTCGACGGGGCCGTGGTCGGCGACGACGGTCCCTGAGGGGGGCTCAGAACCGCCCGAGCAGCTCCGCCGGCGGGCGGCGCGAGATGCGCCAGGCGGGATATATCCCGCCGAGGACGCCGATCGCCAGGCCGATCAGCAGGCCCCGCCCGACGCCCCACCCGGTGAGGACCGGGTTGACGAAGCCGGAGGCGGAGAGCAAGCCGACGATCAGCCGGCTGACGACGATCCCGCCGAGGACGCCGAGCGCGGCCCCGATCAGGCCGACTCCAGCCCCCTCCCCCACGACCAGCGCCGCGACCTGGCGCCGGCTCCAGCCGATCGCCCCGAGCAGCGCCAGCTCGCGCTGGCGCTCGAGCACCGCCATCGCCATCGTGTTGGTGACCGCGATCGCTCCAAGCACGAGGGCGAGAACGGCGATCACCAGCACCGCCTTGGTGACGATCTGGAAGCCGGGATTCGCGCGGGCGGCCTCGTTCGGGTTCGAGATCGTCGTCGTGCCGGGGAAGGCGCGGGTCAGCTCGCTCGCGACCGCCTCGGAGGAGGCGTCTGGTTCGAGCGTCACCGCGATCGTCGTCGTGCTGCGCGCCTGCCCCGTCAGCCCCTCCGCCGCCGCCAGCGGGACGATGATCCCGCTGTCCTCGAAGCCGACTCCGGCGTGGTAGACGCCGACCACCTGGAACGGCAGGCCCTTGAGCAGGACCTTGTCGCCCGGTCCCAGGCCGAGATCGGCGGCCAGCCCGTCCCCCACCATCGCCTCGTCGCCGTGCTCCCTGCGACCCCGCGTGACGAAGGCGTGCCTGGCGACGAAGCTGCCCGACCTGACTCCGAAGACCAACGCCTCGGGCGACTCGGCCAGGGCGTCGGTGACCAGCAGGATCGGCGCCGCGTCGGCCACCCCCGGCTGCGCGCGCACGCGGGGGACCAGCGAGGTCGGCAACACCGAGGCGGTCGGGTCGGTGACGCCGCTCTGGAACAGACCGAGATTGGCCCCGCCGAGGTGGCTGAGGCTGCCGACGCTCCGCTTGAGGCCCTGGGTGAGTGCCAGCAGGGCGACGATCGTCGCGACCCCGATCGCGATCCCCGCCGCCGTCAACATGGTTCGCCCCCGGTTGCGAACCAGGTTCAGGCCGATCAGCCCAATCACCGGTCGATCATAGGCGAGCCTCCGACGCCGACTTCAGGTCAAAGGCCCGCAGCGCCCGGTTGACGTCGGTGATCGAGAGGATCCCGACGTCGCCGTCGCGGGTCAGGACGATCGCCCGTCCGACCCGCTGAAACACCGGGCGCTCGAGCAGCTCGGCGATGTCCTGATGCTGATCGACGACCAGGTCGGGGTTGTGGAACGCCATCTCGCCGACCATGGTCGTCGGCCGCTGGGCGGGCGGCACGCGCTCGACCGTCCCGACGTCGATCAAGCCGACGAGCCTGTCCCCATCGACCACCGGGAAGGCCGAGTAGCGATGCCTGACGAAGTAACGCGCGACCGCCTCCTCGACGCTCGTCTCGGCGGGGATCGTCACGGCGGGATGGGACATGAACTTCCCCGCCTCGCGACCGGCGAAAGCGGCGCGCACCTTCATCCCGCCCTCCTCGGCCTTGGCCGTGACGATCACGAAGACGCCGACGATCGCCAGCCAGATTCCGCCCACCGCGCCCGCGGCCGTCCCGAGCAGGCCCAGGGCGATCATCGCGTAGCCGAAGCCGCGCCCGATCGAGGCGGCGATCGACGTCGCCCGCGAGAGGTCGTCGGTCCGGCCCCAGATCAGCGCCCGGGCGACCCGACCGCCGTCGAGGGGGAAGGCGGGGAGAAGGTTGAAGGCGAGGATCGCCAGGTTGATGAACACCTGGTAGTCGACCAGCGCGCGCAACCCCGCCGGCGTGCTCGCCGGCAGGGCCAGCGCCGCGAGCCCGAAGACGGCGGCGATCGCCAGGGTGACGGCCGGCCCGGCAAGGGCGAAGCGCAGCTCGTCGCCGGCGGCGCGCGGATATCCCTTCATCCGCGCCACGCCGCCCAACAGCCAGAGGTCGATCTCCTCGATCTCGACTCCGTGACGACGCGCGACGACCGCGTGGCCGAGCTCGTGCAGGAGAATGCTCGCGAAGAGCAGCAGGGCGCTGAGCAATCCCAGCCCGTAGGCGGCGCCCGCAGCTATCCCCGGGTCCCTGTCCGGGTAGTAGACCGCGCCCAGCGACCAGGTAATCAGGCCGACGATCACGAGCCAGAGCGGCTGGATGCCGATCGGGATGCCGGCGAGGCGCCCAACTCTGATGCTGCGCAGGCTCATGCCGCGTCGAGGTTAGCGGTGGCCGCCCCGCGCTCGGTGAAATTCAAGTACTGGGCGCCTCAGGGGTCTAGCATTTACCTGGTTATGAGTTCCGACCGGGCGGGTGAAGTGGAGGGAGCCGTACAGGACAGCGGCGCCCTCGACGAACGCAGATTGCGGGAATTGATCGAAGTCGGCCGCAGCCTCGTCGCCGAGCTCGACCCCGAGGTCATCCTGGAGCGGGTGCTCGAGGTCGCCTGCGAGCTGACCGGGGCGCGGTACGCGGCGCTCGGCGTGCTCGATGGCGACCGCCGGGAGCTGGAGCGCTTCATCACCCGCGGCATCAACGAGGAGACGAAACGGAGAATCGGCAGCCTGCCCCACGGCCGTGGCGTCCTCGGGCTGCTGATCGAGCAACCTCGGCCGCTGCGCCTTACCAACGTCGGCGACCATCCCCGCTCCTACGGCTTCCCCCCAGGCCACCCGCCGATGACCAACTTCCTCGGGGTGCCGATCGTGATCCGCGGCCGCGCCTGGGGAAACCTCTACCTGACCGAGAAGGGGGGCGGCGACTTCGACGAGGCCGACGAGCAGTCGGCGCTGATCCTCGCCGAGTGGACCGCGATCGCGATCGACAACGCCCGCCTCTACAGCAACGTCGAGGAGCAGCGCGACATCTTCGAG
Source organism: uncultured Solirubrobacterales bacterium (assembly GCA_963702055.1). Classification (GTDB taxonomy): domain Bacteria; phylum Actinomycetota; class Thermoleophilia; order Solirubrobacterales; family 70-9; genus CAWINX01. Next base: position 813,388 of record OY969702.1, read on the forward strand.
CGCGCCGTCCGCGGCCTCGAGGCGACGACGGAGATCGCTCGCGCGCTCGGCGGCGAGACCAACCTCGACCGCATCCTGGAGACGATCGTGAAGCGGGCCCGGGCGCTGATCGACGCTCGCTCGCTGCTGATCCTGCTCGAGGACGGTGGGGACCTACGCGTGGCGGCGGCTGCCGGAGAGCTCGACCGCGACCCCGAGCTGCGCATCCCGATCGAGGGCTCGGCCCCCGGGCAGGTGCTGAGAGCGCAGGCGGCGAAACGCCTTCCGAGCATCGGCCCCGACCTCCTGGCGCGGCCGAGCAGCCAGGGCGCCGGGGTGGCGACGCTGCTGGTGCCGATGATCTTCCGCGGCCACGCGCTCGGGGTGCTCGTCGCCCTCGACTCCCTGGGCCGCGCGGCCGGCTTCACCGACGGGGACGAGCAGGCGCTCACCTCTTTCGCCACCAGCGCCGCGATCGCCGTGGCGACCGCTCAGTCGGTCGCCGAGGAGAGGGTGCGCAACAGCATCGAGTCGGCTGAGCGGGAACGCGGCCGCTGGGCGCGCGAGCTGCACGACGAGGCGCTGCAAAGCATGGCCGGCCTGCGGGTCCTCCTCTCCACCGCCCGCCGCGGAGCGGACGAGGGCACCGGCGAGATGCTGGGACAGGCGATCGAGCGGGTCGACCACACGATCGCCGAGATGCGGCGCCTGATCGCCGACCTGCGGCCCGCGGCGCTCGACGAACTCGGGCTCGCCGCGGCGCTCGAGGCGCTGGTCGAGCGCCTCACCTGGGGCCAGGTGCTCGACGCCGACCTGCACATCGACCTCGCCTATGACGCCGGCCGCCACCCGACCCGCCTGCTCAGTCAGATCGAGGACTCGGTCTACCGGCTGGTCCAGGAAGCGCTGAACAACGCGGCGCGGCACTCGGGCACCGAGCGAGCGGTGGTCGAGGTGACTGAGGCCGACGACAACATCAGGGTCTGCATAAAGGACGAGGGCAAGGGCTTCAACCCCGGCCAGAAGACCGACGGCTTCGGCCTGCTGGGGATGCGCGAGCGGGTCGAGCTCGCCGGGGGAACCCTGGAGGTGGCGAGCACCCCCGGAGAGGGCACCTCGATCACCGCCGTGCTGCCCGCCCAGCATCGCCACGGGGACCAGGGCAAGGGGGCGACCGTCGTCGGCGTCGAAGCAACCGGCCGTGCCGCCGAGGGCGGCTGAGCGGACCACCTCTCTATCCTCGCTCCTCCATGCCCGGCGCCCCCCGACACCCCCTGCCCCGTCCCGCGCGACTGATCGTCGCCCTGTCGTGCCTGCTGAGCGCCGTGATCGCGGTGCCCGCGATCGCGAGCGCCGGAGCTCGCGTCCACGAGAGCGCGGGCGCCACGTCGAGCAGCCCGCGAAACGAGGCCACGAGGGTGGCACGCTTCTGGACGCCGGCCCGGATGCGCAGCGCCCGGCCCCTGGACCTGACGATTGGCGCCCGCCCAACCGGCGCGCCGTCGGCGAGCCTCGATCGCGGGAACATCGCGTCCATCAGCAACGCGATCGTCCCCGACACAACCGTCCCGCCCTTCACGGTCATCGGCCGCGTCTTCTTCACGCTGGGCCGGTTCTACGGCTTCTGCTCGGGGACGGCAATCAACAGCCCGACCAGGCAGCTCGTGCTGACCGCGGGGCACTGCGTCAACTCGGGCCCCCTGAATCGCAAGCGGCGCAACGTCTGGTCGCGGCACCTCGAGTTCGTGCCGGGCTTCAATGACGACGTCGCGCCCTTCGGCGCCTTCGTGGCTCGGCGCGGCAAGGTCTTCGCCCTGAGGCAGTGGGCCCGCGGCGGCAATCCCGACTACGACGTCGGCGCCTTCCTCACCACCCCGAACGCCAGCGGACAGAATGTCGCCGACGCGGTCGGCGGCGGCGCCACGATCGTCACCGGCCAGGATCGCCACCAGCAGTTCCAGACCTTCGGCTACCCCGGGAAGACCCGGCGAATGCAGGAGTGCGACTCCCCCTATCTCGGCGACGACGCGCTCACCTACCCGCTCCCGGGGCCCCCGACCATGGCGATCCGCTGCTTCTGGCGTCCCGGCTCCAGCGGCGGCGGCTGGCTGATCGACGGCGGCACGGAGATCGATGGGCTGACCACCTACACCCTCCGCGGCAACAACCGGCTTACCTTCGGCCCCTACTTCGCCCCCGGCAACGTCGGCAAGCTCGTCGCGGGACTGTAGGAAGCCGAGCTAGATGGTCTAGGCGGCGTCGAGGCGCTCGCGGTAGTAGCGGTAGTCGTCGCGGTCGGGCCTCAGGTTGGCGGCGAGCGCCAGATGGTGACGAGCGCGGTCGGCGTCACCGATCTTGCTCAGCGCCCGGCCGAGGCAGAAGTGGGCGTAGTCGTTGACGTGGTGGGTCGCGACCACGGCCTCGAACTCGACCGCGGCGGCGGCGAAGCGCCCCGACCGGTAGTAAGCGCGGCCCAACGCCTCACGGACCGAGGACTTCTCCGGCGCGCGGCACGCGGCTTCGGCGAGCGGCTCGGCCGCGTGCTCGAAATCGCCGTCCTCGAGCAACTCGATCCCCCGGCGGTAGAGCGTGTATGTGGAGCTGGACTCAATCTCGGCGGACATACGCCAAGTGTAGGAGCCCGCCGAGGCCGGTCAGTGACCCGGGCCGGCTTCGCAGTCGTAGGAGCGGCCCGCCCCCGCCTCGCCGTTGCAGTAGTCGTAGCCGGGGCCCCCGAACAGCCGATCCGCGCCGGGACCTCCGTACAGCCGGTCGTTGCCGGGGCCGCCATGGCAGCCGTCCATTCCCGGCCCCATGTGGCAGATGTCGTTTCCGGGCCCACCCCAGCAGCCGTCGCTGCCGGCGCCGTGCCGGCAGTAGTCGTTGCCGGGGCCCATGAAACAGTCGCTGTTTCGCTGGCCGGTGATGCAGACGTCGTTGCCCCCGCCGGTGACGCAACGGTTCATTTTGGCGCCCTGTCCGTGACAGTTGTCGGGCTCGCTGTTGCCGTGGAACCCGTCCGACCCACCTCCCAGGTAGACGCTGAGCGGGATCGGCAGCGGGTCCAACACATCGACTTTGTCCTTGCCGGGGCCCATGACGATCTTGATCGAGCCGACCCCGCCGAGGGGGCAGCGGGCCTCGTTGTGACCATGGGTGAAGCGGCACCCGACCGGCTGGGCCGGATCCATGTCGCCGTTGACCACGATGCTGTCGCCGCCGGTCGTCAACCTCAGGTGTGAGCTCACCTCGGCGCCCCGGACCACGATCTGCGGCGTGGCGCGGAAGATCGACATGTCCGGGGGGTCGGAGATCTTCCGGCCGGCCGGTGAGGCGCTCGTGTGCGCGGCGAAGAGCGCAATGACGGTCACGGCGACGACAACCGACGATAGCCTGCTCAATTGCTTCCTGAATTTCGTACCCTTAGCGACGAGACGATAATAGTCGAGGAAGTCAGCAGTGACTTGTCCTAACCCGCCTCGCGACGATGTGAACACGCAGATCCTTGCCGACAGCAAGTTCGATTCGCAGGCGGTGGCGGGCTTACGAACTGCATTCGAGCGGTCGCGCCATCCAATGCTGATCGCCGACGACCAGCGACGCTGGGTAACCGGGAATGCCGCCGCCTGCGACCTCCTGAAGATCGCCCGTGAGGAAGTTCCCTGGCACACGATGGATGAATTCACGCCTCCGAGCGAGCGCAAGAAACTCGAGGAGCAGTGGGGGGCGTTTTTGGCAAGCGGAGCGGCGGAGGGGTGGTACCAGTTGTACGTCCCAGACCGCGGACCGGTGCCCGTCGAATTCAGTGCGACCGCGAACGTGCTGCCGGCGCGTCACCTCTCGGTCTTCATCCCGCCTGACGAAACCTCCGAGCGCGAAGACGCCCTGATCCGCGAAGCGACGTGGACGCCGGTCGAGGCCGAACGCAGCAACCGGTTGCAACTCACCGATCGCGAGCGGGAGATCATGACGCTGGTCGCCTCCGGGCTCCAGAGCAGCGACATGGCCGAGCGCCTGTTCCTGTCCCCCGAGACGGTCAAGTCCCACGTTCACAACGCGATGGGCAAGCTCGGCGCCCACACGCGCGCGCATGCCGTGGCGATCGCGCTGGTCACTGGACAGATCACCTGGGAGGCATAGACAGGCAGCGAGGGCCTACTTAGCCCCTTTGGGGGATATTCGAGGCATTTCGTACGTTCGGGGGATTGCGGTCCATTGCCGACACTCTGATAGTGAGTGTCATGCATACGAAGTTATACGGTCCCCGCTTTGGTTCCCGGGCTGCCGCAAGACTGGGCGCTATCGGGGTCGGCCTGGTCGCGTTGGGCCTGATGCTTCCGGGCAATGCTCGAGCGGCAACGGCGGTGGGCCTTGGCACGGCCGACAGCTTCGCGCTCCTCGCCGGCTCCGGAGTCACGAACACCGGCCCCAGCGTGATCAACGGCGACCTTGGCAGCTCTCCCACCCCGGCGGTGACCGGCTTTGGGGGAGCCCCGAACGGAACGGTGAACGGATCGACTCATCAGGCTGACGCCACGGCGGCGCAGGCCCAAGGCGACCTGACCACTGCCTACAACAACGCGGCCGGACAGGGCCCGGCCAACACACTGGCCACCGAGCTCGGTGGCCAAACCCTGACGCCCGGCGTCTACAACTCCCAGTCGGGAACCTTCGGGATCACAGGCACGCTCACACTGAACGCCAAAGGCAATCCGAATGCTGTCTTCATCTTCAAGACGGCCAGCACCTTGATCAGCGCGTCGGCGTCGCGGGTCAGGTTGGTCAACGGCGCCCAGCCGTGCAAGCTCTTCTGGAAGGTCGGCTCATCGGCCACACTCGGCACAACCTCCAGCTTCGCCGGGAACATACTGTCGCTGCAGTCGATTTCGGTCAACAACGGCGTCACAGTCGAGGGCCGGCTGCTGGCCCGAAACGGCGCAGTCACGCTGATCAACGACACCGTCACCCGAACCCCGTGCGGGACAACCAGCGCGACCGGTGGCGGGGGGAACGGCGGAAACGGGGGAAACGGCGGCGGTGCGGGTGGCAACGGCGCTCCAACCGTGCGAATCAACGGTGTTCCCAGGCCCGGCGGGCCGACGGGCACCACGAGCGGGCCCGGCGGCGGCAGTCGATGCACCGACCGCGGCTTCAGGGCAAAGATCAGAATCCATGACTCGTCGGCGATGCGAAAGGTCGAAGTCTTCGTCGACGGCAAGTCGATCAAGCGAAGCACCAGCAAGCGCTTCTCGGTTTGGGTCGGGATCGAGGGCCTGCGCATCGGACGCAACACGATCCGAGTGGTCGCAGTGGATCGCAACGGGCGACGTGGCGTGTCGAGTCGAAACTTCCGCCGCTGCACTGCGGCCGCGCCGAGCCCGAGCTTTACCGGCTGAGCCCTTTGGTGACGTGACCGGCGCCGGCCGAACGGCGGCCTTAACCCTTTTGGTGGCGCTGGCGCTCCCGGCGTCAGCGAGCGCGTACCGCCCTCCGCCTCCCGTCAAGGGCAGCGTTCGACTCTCCAACGAACGGACCTCAACGCGCTGGGCCCACCCCGTGCGGAGGGCGCCGATCCGCCGGCTGCCGGCGCGGCATGCGCGGAAAATCGTTCCCACTCACTTCCTCACCGAGGACGGTTTCCCCGAGGTCTACCCGGTCTTGCGCGGCTGGCGTGATTCGGAAGGACACAACTGGCTGGAGGTCCGCATCCCGATGCGTCCGAACGGACGAATCGGCTGGGTTCGACGCTCTGCGCTCGGGCCCCTCTATCGCGTGCAAACCCAACTGGTGGTCGATCGCTCAAAGCTGCGCGCGACTCTCTACCGACGGGGTCGACGCCTCTGGAGCGCCCGAGTCGGGATCGGCAAGCCGAGCACCCCCACCCCGGCGGGACACTTCTGGATCCGCGAGAAGTTCAAGGCCCATGGCGGTCTCTACGGGCCCGTGGCGTTCGGCACCAGCGACTACTCGGTTCTAAGCGACTGGCCCGGGGGCGGAATCATCGGCATCCACGGAACGAACGAGCCCTACCTGATCCCCGGCCGCCCCTCTCACGGCTGCATTCGCGTCCGGAACCGAGCGGTGCGCCGACTCTGGCGACTGATGCCGATCGGCACGCCGCTGCGGATTCGACAGTAGAGCGGAGCGGCTAGTTCAACCAGCCGGCCAGCTCGCCGACGGCGCCGGGATTGACGTAGTAGTAGGCCCAGAGCCCCTTCCGCTCGGAGCCAACGATGCCGGCGTCGCGCAGCACCTTGAGATGGTGGGACACGGTCGATTGGGAGAGGTCGAAGAGCGGCACCAGCTCGCAGACGCAGACCTTGCCGGCGTGCTTGCGCAGGACGTCGACGAGCTGCATGCGGATCGGGTCCCCGAGCGCCTTGGCGACGCCCGCCATGCGCTCGGCCTCGACCCGTTCGATGTCGGGGTAGGCGACCGGCTCGCAACACGGCTCGCCGGCCGGTCGCTTCTGCTTCGGGGTGAGCTCCAAATCGACAGCCATCAATCTACGTATATCGATTGAAATGATGAATGTCAATAGATAGCCTGCGGCCAAGATCGCCATGGGCACGCGCGTAGGGATCAACGGGTTCGGGCGGATGGGCCGGCTGGCCCTGCGCGCCGCGTGGGAGCGGCCGCAGCTGGAGTTCGTCCACGTCAACGAGCCGCACGGCGACGCCGCGACGGCCGCCCACCTGCTCGCCTTCGACTCGGTCCACGGGCGCTGGTCGACGGAGGCCGAGGCGCGGGACGGCGCGCTCTTGGTCGACGGGACGTCGCTCGGCTACAGCTCCTTCGCCGACCCGGGAGAGATCCCTTGGCGCGAGGCGGGCGTCGAGGTGGTGCTCGAGTGCACCGGGCGGTTCCGCACGATGGAGGCGCTGGCGCCCTACTTCGAGGCGGGTGTCCGCAAGGTGATCGTGGCGGCGCCGGTCAAGGACGCGGCCGCGCTGAACGTCGTCGTCGGCGTCAACGACGACCGCTACGACCCCGACCGCCACGACGTCCTCACCGCCGCCTCCTGCACGACCAACTGCCTCGCCCCCGTCGTCAAGGCGATCCACGAGGGGATCGGCATCCGCCACGGTTCGATCACGACCCTCCACGACATGACCAACACCCAGGTCACGGTCGACGCCCCCCACAAGGACCTGCGGCGAGCCCGCGCCGCCAGCCTCTCGCTGATCCCGACCACGACCGGCTCGGCGACCGCAATCGGGATGATCTTCCCCGACCTGGAGGGCCGCCTCAACGGCCTCGCGGTGCGCGTGCCGCTGCTCAACGCCTCGCTGACCGACTGCGTCTTCGAAGTGTCGCGGCCGACCGACGTGGCGGAGGTCAACGGTCTGCTGAAAGCCGCGGCGGAGGGCCCTCTGGAGGGAATCCTCGGCTACGAGGAGCGCCCGTTGGTCTCGGTCGACTATCGCGACGACCCGCGCTCGGCCGTCGTCGACGCGCCTTCGACCATGGTCGTCGACGGGACCCAGGTCAAGGTCCTCGCCTGGTACGACAACGAGTGGGGCTACGCCAACCGCCTGGTCGAGCTGGCGCGAACGGTCGCCGATGGCCTCGACTGAGCCAACCAGGGCCGGGCGCGGCGGCGACCTGCGCAACTACGCCCTGGTCACCGGCGCCTACTGGACCGAGACGCTCGCCGACGGCGCGACCCGGATGCTGGTGCTCTTCTACTTCTACGAGCTCGGCTACTCGCCGTTCACGATCGCCTCGCTGTTCATCTTCTACGAGGTCTTCGGCATCGTCACCAACCTGGTCGGCGGCTGGCTGGCGGCGCGCTTCGGGTTGAGGACGACGCTCTTCATGGGCCTGGGAACCCAGATCCTCGCCCTCTGCATGCTGGGCTTCGCGCCGCAGGCCTGGCTGGTCATCCCCTACGTGATGGCCTCGCAGGCGATCTCGGGGATCGCCAAGGACCTGACCAAGATGAGCTCCAAGAGCGCGGTGAAGCTGGTCGTCCCGGAGGGCGAGGAGTCCTCGCTCTACCGCTGGGTGGCGATCCTGACCGGCTCCAAGAACGCGCTGAAGGGGGTCGGCTTCTTCCTCGGCGGGCTGATGTTGACCCTGTTCGGGTTCCAGCCATCGATGCTGATCCTGGCGGCCGGCGTCCTCGTCGCGCTGCTGACGACGGCGTGGCTGATGCGCGGGCACCTCGGCCGCCCCGACGCGAAGGCGAAGTTCAAGCAGATGTTCTCCAACAACCGCGCCGTCAACGTCCTCGCCGCGGCGCGCATCTTCCTCTTCGCCTCGCGCGACGTCTGGTTCGTCGTCGGCCTGCCGGTCTACCTCGAGACCGTGCTCGGCTGGAGTTTCTGGCAGACGGGTGGCTTCCTGGCGATCTGGGTGATCGGCTACGGGGCGGTGCAGGCGGCCGCCCCGCGCTTCGTGCGCAGGCGCAGCGCCGAAGGCGGCGCCGAGCCGGACGGCAGGACCGCGACCTGGCTGGCCTTCGGGCTGGCGGCGTTCCCGGCGGCGATCGCTGTCTGCCTCTCCTCCGACCTCGACCCGACCGCGGTGCTCATCCTCGGGCTGATCGCCTTCGGCGTCGTCTTCGCCATGAACTCGGCGGTCCACTCCTACCTGATCCTTGCCTACTCCGAGAACGACAAGGCGGCGATGAACGTCGGCTTCTACTACATGGCAAACGCCGGCGGCCGCCTCGCGGGCACGATCCTCTCCGGCCTGCTCTACCAGTGGCAGGGCCTCACCGCCTGCCTCTGGGCCTCGGTCGCCTGCGTCCTCGCCGCCGCCCTGCTCTCGCTGTTGCTGCCGAGCAAGACGCCGCGGCCGACTCACCCCGACGCATTGGCGCTGGCGAGCTGAGGCCGGTGCAACGCGTTGTCCCCCTGACAGGACGCTAACGCGTTACACCGTGGCACTTTTAGGGCCGGCGACGCTCCAGCACCAGGCGGCCTCCCTTCGCCGGAATGAGTACTACTCCGGCGAGCCGCGCCTTCTCCTCGCGCCCGGGCGCGGGCCCAATCGCGTGCCTGGCAATGACCGTCTTCAAGACCAAGCGCATTTCGAGTGTGGCGAGAGCCGCACCGACGCAGCGTCGAATCCCGCCGCCGAAGGGAACGAATGAGTAGGGCAGCGGCTTGCCGTCGAGGAAGCGCTCCGGCTTAAAGTCAAGTGGATCCGGCCAGAGGTCGGGGCGGCGATGGGTCAGGGAGAACATTGCGGCCACCGCCGTGCCGGAATCGACGCGCCGCCCTCCGACGGTGACCTCCCGCGTCGTCCGGCGCCCCGCGTTGACGAGCGGGGGGCGGGTCCGCAGCGCCTCCTTGACGACGGCGTTCAGATACTCGTCGCCCTCCCCTTTCGACACCTCCGCCGCCAGACGGTCCTGAGCCTCCCGATTGCGCGAGAGTCGCTCGCACGCCCACGTGAGGCCGGTGGCCGTGGACTCGTAACCGGCAACCAGCACGGTCATCACCTGGTCACGAAGCTCCGCGTCAGTGATTGGATTTCCGTCCTCGTCGGGCGTCCTGAGCAGGAGGGACAGCACGTCGTCGCGATCTTCAAGACGCGGATCGCGACGACGCTTCGCGATCAACTCCGCGACCAGGCCGTGCACCACGGCGCGGCGGCGCACGAAGGGCGCGGCCGGATTGAGGCGGCCGCCCGACCGCAGGGCCGAAGGAAAGAACAACAGCGGCGCGAAGCGGGGCGAGAGGAACCTCGCCAAAGCATTCCCCAACTCCTTCGTCTGCGCCTCGCTCTCGGCGCCGAAGACGAGCCGGCACATCACTTCCAGCGTGATCCGCTGCATGGTGGGGCGAATCGAGATCGGCCTGCCCACCGGCAGGCCGGCGAGCTCGCGCCCGGCGATCGCCTCGATCCGATCTGTCCAACGCCCGATCAACTCTTCGTGCATCGAGGGGAGCAGCAGCTTGCGCTGCCGCATGTGCACTTCGCCAGAGGTCCCCAGGACCGAGGTGGCGCCGGCGATCGGCTCGAGGAGCTTCCCCGCGACGTCGCCGCCCTGAAACCGCTCGGAGTCGGTGAGGATTGCTTTCACGTCCTCCGGATCGCTCGCCAGGACGACTCGGTCGAAGAGGAGCATTCGCACCGTGAAGACCGGCCCGTAGCGGGCCTGACAGGCCTCCGCGTACCCGATCGGATCGGCGATCAAGCGCAAGAACTGCCAGACCTTGGGCGCCCGCGATCCCGGAGGAGAGCCTCCTTCGTGTCCCATGGAGCGACCCTATGACGCCCCCGTCGAGCGCACCGTTAGGCGCTTGCTAAGCGGGCTTGCGAGCGCGAATCAGTGCGGAGGTGGCCTTGTCGTGGACCCGATGGGTCTCGACGATCTCCACGTCGACCAGGCCGGCGGCGCGCAGGGCGCCCTCGAACTCACTCTGGGTCAGCGCTCCACCGATGCAACCGGTCCATTCAGCCATGTCGGCGCGCGTCGCCGCGTCCATGTCGGCGTCGGCGACCACGTCGGAGACGGCAAAGCGCCCGCCGGGCTTCAGCACCCTCGCCGCTTCGGCCAGGACCTTCGGCTTGTCCCCGGAGAGATTGATGACGCAGTTGGAGATGACCACGTCGACCGTCTCGGCGGGGAGCGGGATGGCCTCGATTTCGCCGCGCAGCCACTCGACGTTCTCGACCCCTGCCTTGCGCTGGTTGCGGCGCGCCAGGGCGAGCATCTCGTCGGTCATGTCCAGTCCATACGCCTTGCCGGTCGGGCCCACCCGCCTGGCGGAGAGCAAGACGTCGATTCCACCGCCCGAGCCGAGGTCGAGCACCACCTCGCCGGCGCGCAGCTCGGCGACCGCGGTCGGGTTGCCACAGCCCAGCGAGGCCATCGTCGCGGTGTCGGGCAACTCGCTTCGGGTGGCCTCGTCATAGAGGGACGAGCCAAAGACATGGACTTCCTCGTCGCTGAGCGCGACGCCGGAGGCGCAGCAGGATCCGCCGGAGGAGGCTTCGGACTCGACGCTTCGGGCGGCCGCCGCGTAGCGCTCGCGCACCGACTTGCGGATCTCCTCGCCGTCGGAGTCGGCCCCCGTGCAGCAGTTGCTGGAACTTAGATCGACGCTCATCAATCTATGTATATCGATTCAATTTATGTTTGTCAATTGATGGCCTGACTATGACGCGGCCGGAGAAGCGGCAGCCGCGACCCGCTTCTCGTCGCTGGGAGCGGGTCGGAGGATCAGGACCTCGGCGGGAGCGCGTTCGAGCAGCCAGACCAGGTCTTCGCCGTCCAGCCCCTCGGCCCCACTGGTTCCGGCCGGCACGACAACACGGTCGAAGTCCTCGCGCTTCAGCAACCTGGCCAGAGCGTGGCGGTAGGAGCGGCCCCGCTCGATGCGCGCGTCGACGGGAACGTCCCGAGTGGCGGCGCGTTGCTCGATCGCCTCGAGCATCGCCATCGCCCTCTCCGCCTCCTTGGGGATCGAGCAGTCGAGCGGCAGGCGCATCGGCACCGCCGCGAGGTAGGCCGGCATCAGGGTCGCGCCCTCGGCCCGGGCCAGCCGCAGGGCGGCGTCGAGAACGCGCCGTGAGATCTCGGTCCCGGTGAAGGGGAGGAGGATTCGATGCACCCGCTCCTCTCCGCGCGAGCGCCCGCCGCGGCGGGCGGAGCGGGCCAGCAGGTAGCCGCCGCCGAGGCCGACGACGAGCGCGAGGCCGACCAGGACGTGCTCGATCACTCGCCCTCCTTCGCCTCGCGGTGGGCGATGATCCGCACGTCGACTCCGGACGGAGTCGCCCGCATCAGCCGCTGCGGCAGCGGCTCGCGCAGGCGCGCCATCCCGCGCGCCGGCTTCGACTCGCCGACCATGATGTAGGTGGTGCCGCGCTCGCACACGACGCGCGCCACCGCGGCGACGAGGTCATCGTGCTCCTCGATCAGCAGCTTCGCCCCCAGCACTGAGGCAAGTTGGCGCAGCGCCGTCACCTGACGCTCGACCTCCCCCTCGATCGGCTCGCCCGGGCGCTTCACCCAGAGCAGGTCGAGGCCGGTCCCCAGCCGTTGCGCCGAGCGCCAGGCGCGGCGGACCAACCGCTGCGAGCTCGGCTGCGGGCGGACGAGCGCCAGCAGCCTCTCCCCCACCGCCTTCGGCACCTCGGCCGCCACCCGCTCCTCGCGCGTGCCGAGCGGCTCGACCTGCTCAAGGGTCAGACGCTTCGCCTCGACGCTCTCGGCGACCTGGCGCAGGCTGACCTCGCGCAGCGCGGCGAGGTTCTCGATCCGGAAGAAGTTGTTGAGCGCGGCGTCGATCGTCTCGCCCGGGTAGACCTTGCCGGCGCGCAGCCGCTCCACCAGCGCCTCCGGCGTGAGGTCGATCAGCACAACCTCGTCGGCGGTCCCCAGAACCGAGTCCGGCACCGTCTCGCGCACCCTCACCCCGGTCAGCTCGGCAACCTGGTCGTTGAGCGACTCGAGGTGCTGGACGTTGACGGTGGAGAAGACATCGATCCCGGCCTCGACGACGTCGGCGATGTCCTCGTAGCGCTTCTCGTGCTCGAGGCCGGGCGGGTTGGTGTGGGCCAGCTCGTCGACCAGCGCCAGGTCGGGACGCCTGCGCAGCAATGCGGGCAGGTCCATCTCCTCGACCGTCACGTCGCGGTAGGGAACGGAGCGCCGCGGCACCACCTCCAGGCCCCGCGCCTGATCGGTCGTCTCCTGGCGCTCGTGGGGCTCGAGGTAGCCGATCGCCACGTCCCGCCCCCCGGCCCGCTCCGCCTGACCCTCCTGGAGCATGCGGTAGGTCTTGCCGACGCCGGCGGCCATGCCGAGAAAGATCTTGTAGCGGCCGGCCACGGCGTCCCCCGGTCAGGCTCCCAGAAGGTTGTGGACGACGAGGTCGATCAGTTTTATCCCGATGAACGGGGCGATCACTCCGCCGAGGCCGTAGATCAACATGTTGCGACGCAGCAGAGCGGTGGCGCCGATCGGCCGGTAGCGGACGCCGCGCAGGGAGAGCGGGATCAGCAGCGGGATGATCAGCGCGTTGAAGATCACCGCAGAGAGGATCGCCGACTGCGGCGTCCCCAGGGACATCAGGTTGAGGGCGTCGAGCGGCCCCTTCTGCCCGGCGAGCGCGTAGGTCGCCGCGAACATCGCCGGCAGGATCGCGAAGTACTTGGCGATGTCGTTGGCGATCGAGAAGGTGGTGAGGGCGCCGCGGGTAATCAGCAACTGCTTGCCGACCTCGACGATCTCGATCAGCTTGGTGGGATTGGAGTCGAGGTCGACCATGTTGCCGGCCTCGCGGGCGGCCTGGGTGCCGGTGTTCATCGCGACCCCGACGTCGGCCTGCGCGAGGGCGGGCGCGTCGTTGGTGCCGTCGCCGGTCATCGCGATCAGGCGACCGTCGGACTGCTGCTCGCGGATCAGTTCGAGCTTGCGCTCCGGCGTCGCCTCGGCGAGGAAGTCGTCGACGCCGGCCTCCTCGGCGATCTTCGCCGCGGTCAGTCTGTTGTCGCCGGTGACCATGATCGTGCGGATGCCCATCGCCCGCAGCTGGTCGAAGCGGGCACGAATGCCCTCCTTGACGACGTCCTTGAGGTAGATGACGCCGAGCACGCGCTCGTTGCGAGCGACCGCCAGCGGAGTGCCCCCCTCGCGCCCGACCCGGTCGAGCTCGGTCCGCAACTGCTCGGGGGAGCGCCCGCCCTCACCGCCCACCCACACCTCGATCGCGTCGCCGGCGCCCTTGCGCAGGCGGGTGCCGTTGAAGTCGACGCCGCTCATCCGCGTCTCGGCGGTGAACGGGACGAAGGTCGGCTCGTGACCGGCGAAGTCGTGCTCGCGGATCCCGTAGGTCTTGGCGAGGACGACGATCGAGCGCCCCTCCGGAGTCTCGTCGGCGAGTGAGGACATCTGCGCCGCCTCGGCCAGCTCCTCGACGCCGACGCCCGGCATCGGCACGAACTCGACCGCCTCGCGGTTGCCGAGGGTGATCGTGCCGGTCTTGTCGAGCAGCAGCACGTCGCAGTCCCCTGACGCCTCGACGGCGCGCCCCGAGAGGGCGAGGACGTTGCGGCGCACCAGGCGGTCCATGCCGGCGATCCCAATCGCCGAGAGCAACGCCCCGATCGTGGTCGGGATCAACGCGACCAGCAAAGCGACCAGGGTCGTCTCCGACAGCTGGGTGCCGGAGAAGGAGGCGAAGGGACGCAGCGAGGCGACGACGAAAGCGAAGACGAGCGTCAGCGCGGCGAGCAGGATGCCGAGGGCGACCTCGTTCGGCGTCTTGCGCCGTTCCGCGCCCTCGACCAGGGCGATCATCCGGTCGATGAACGACCCTCCGGGCTCCTGGGTGATCTCGACGACGATCCGATCCGAGAGCACCCTGGTGCCGCCGGTGACGGCGCTGCGGTCGCCACCCGCCTCGCGGATCACCGGCGCCGACTCGCCGGTGATCGCCGACTCGTCGACCGAGGCGATCCCCTCGATCACGGTGCCGTCGCCGGGGATCGTCTCGCCCGCCTCGACCACGACGACATCGCCGCGAGACAGCTCGGAGGCGGGCAGCTGGCCGCCGTCGCGCAGTCGCGCGGTCGTCTCGGTCTGCATCGCCCGTAGGCTCGCCGCCTGGGCGCGGCCGCGACCTTCGGCTAGCGCTTCAGCGAGGTTGGCGAAGACCACGGTCAGCCAGAGCCAGGCCGAGATCGAAAGCGCGAACCAGGAGGCTTCGTGACCGCCGCCCAGCGGCTTGCCGCCGAAGACCTGGATCAGCCAGCCAACCGTGGTGATCACGGCCCCGATCTCGACCACGAACATCACCGGGTTGCGCACCTGGACTCGCGGGTCGACCTTGCGCAGGGACTCGAGCAGGGCCGGGCGCATGATCTCGGGGGCGAATAGGGAGCGGGGCCGGTTGTCGGTCGTCGGGCTCATCGAGTCGGCGCCTCCACGTCGAGGGCGACGTTGAGCTGCAGGACGTTGACGCCCGGCTCACCGAAGACGCCGAGGAAGCGGCCGTCGGTGTGCCGGGAGATCAGCTCGTCGACCCTCGACAGCGGCAGGTGCCGAACGGCGGCGACGCGGTGGGCCTGGATCCGGGCGTTGGCCTGGGAGATCTGCGGATCGACGCCGGAGCCCGACTGGGTGATCGCGTCGACTGGGACCAGGTCCCCGGTCAACGTGCGGTAGTAGGGCCGCTCGAGCGCGAGGTAGGCGGCGAGGTTCTTCCTCACCTCGTCGCGCTCGGCCACGCTGTTGGGGCCGAGGTTGCTGAAAGCGGTCGCGTCGGCGGCGTAGCCGGTCTGCGAGGGCCGCGGTTGGAAATAGCGCCTGTCCCCCTTGAAATCCTGGGCGATCAGGCTTGATCCGACGGCCCTCCCGTCCACCGTCAACTTGGAGCCGTTCGCCTTGCCTGGGAAGAGCACCTGGGAGACGCCGGTGATCGCGAGCGGGTAGGCGAGTCCGAAGACGAGCGTGAAGGCGATCACGGCGAGCAGCGCGTTGAGAGCCGTGCGACGCACCTCAGAACAACCTCGTGGTCAGGCTCTGCACAACCGGGCCGAGCAGGAGGGCGGGGAAGAAGGTGAGGGCGCCGACCAGGATCACGACGCCGATCAGCAGGATCACGAAGGTCGGGGTGTCTGTGCGCAACGTGCCGGGCCCGGCCGGCGCGACCTTCTTGCCCGCCAGTGAGCCGGCGATGGCAAGGACCAGGATGATCGGGATGAAGCGCGCCAGGGTCATCGTCGCCCCGCCGAGCAGGTCGGCGAAGGAGATCCCGTAGGCGCCGACGTTGCCGGGCGCGTTGGGCTGGACGAAGCCGCTGTAGCCGGCAAAGGCGGAACCGTTGTTGTTGGCCTGGGAGAGGTAGGCGTAGAGGGTCTCCGAGAATCCCTGCGGGTTGACCCCGGCGAAGATCGACCTGGTCCCCGCCCTGGTCGCCGTGGCGAGGCCGGAGGTGAGGAGCACCGCCAGCGGTGTGAACAGCACCCCGAGCGAGACCAACTTGATCTCTCGCTCCTGGATCTTCTTGCCAAGGTATTCCGGGGTGCGGCCGACCATCAGGCCGCCGATGAAGACGGCAAGGAGGACGAAGAGGAGCATCGAGTAGAGGCCGGTCCCGACCCCGCCGAAGACGACCTCGCTGGTCGCCAGCCCCGACATCGGGACCAGGGCGCCGAGGCCGGTGTAGGACTCGTGCGCGGAGTTGACCGAGCCGCTCGAGGTGACGGTGGTGGTGGTCGCCCAGAGGGCGGACTCGGTGATCCCGTTGCGCTGCTCCTTGCCCTCGAGGTTGCCGCCGGTCGAGCCCGCCAGAGCCGTGGTTGGCGTGCCGGCCGCATGCTCGGCGGGAGTGCCGTGCTGCTCGGCGGGGACGATCACGGCGATCAAGGCGATGTAGATCGCCAGCATCGCGACGAAGATCGCCCAGCCCTCGCGCTGGCGCCCGACCATGCGCCCGTAGGTGTTGGTGAGGGAGGCGGGAATCAGGACGATCGCAAGCAGCTCGACGAAGTTGCTGAACTGGGTGCCGTTTTCGAACGGCATCGCCGAATTGACGCTGAAGAAGCCGCCGCCGTTGGTGCCGAGCTGCTTGATCGCGACCTGCGAGGCGACGGGCCCGAGGGCGAGAACCTGATGGGCCCCCTCAAGCGTCTTCACCGTCGCCGAGCCGGCCAGCGTCTGGACGACCCCCTGGGAGGCGAGCACCAGCGCAACGACGACCGAGAGCGGCAGCAGGACGTAGTAGAGGCTGCGGGTCAGGTCCCGCCAGAAGTTCCCCAGTCCCGATCCGCCACGCGAGACGATCCCGCGGGTCATCGCGACGAGGGCGCAGATGCCGACCGCGGGGGTGACGAAGTTCTGCACCGTCAGCCCCGCCATCTGGGCGAAGTAGCTGAGCGTCGTCTCTCCCCCGTAGTACTGCCAGTTGGTGTTCGAGACGAAGGAGGAGGCGGTGTTGAAGCTGACGTCCCACGGCGCCGAGTGGAAGCCCTGCGGGTTGAACGGCTGGATGCCCTGGGTGCGCAGGATCAGGTAGAGGGCGACCCAGGAGAAGACGGAGAAGAGGATCAGGCTGCGGGCGTAGGCCTTCCAGTCCTGCTGCTCGGAGGGCTCGACGCGCAGTAGTCGGTAGGTGAGGCGCTCGACGGGGGCCACCACGGGAGTCAGGAGGACTCGTCGGCCGGTGAAGACCTTGGCCATGTAGGCGCCGAGAGGGCGAACCAGCGTGACCAGAATCGCCAGGAAGAGCGCGATTTGCACCCAGCCCTGAGCCATCAGACCCGGTCGATCAGGTCGATCGCCCAGTAGAGGAGGGCGAAGAGGGCTACGGCGAGGGCGATCGCGAAGGCGTCGGCGAGCGGGCCGCCTCCGCCGGGGAAGATGTCGGCGAGCGAGAGCACGGATCGATCATGCGCCCGGCCCCGTCAAGGCCGCATGAATTCTGCGGCCCGCCGTATACAGATTTCGTGAAGACCGCTGGGGTCAGGCGGCGAAGCGGTAGCCGACGCCCGGGTCGGTGCGGATCAGGACGTGCTCCCCGGGCGGCTCGACCTTGCGGCGCAGGTTGGCGATGTGGGCGCGCAGGACCTGGAGGTCGTCCGCGTACTCGATCCCCCAGACCTCGACGAGCAGGGCGCGGTGGGTCATCAGTCGCCCCCGGTTGCGGACCAGGACCCGCAGCAGCTCGAACTCGGTCGGGGTCAGATGGATCCCCTCGCCGTCGCGGCTCACCGCGCGCGCCGCGAAGTCGACCTCCAGGCCGTCGACGGAGATCGCCGGCTCCCCCGACTCCGGGTGGGCGCGGCGCAGCACCGCCTCCAGCCTCGCGATTAATTCCGGCGGACCGAACGGCTTGGTGACGTAGTCGTCGGCGCCGGCCGCCAGGGCGCGCACCTTCGCGTCCTCCTCCCCCACCGCGGAGAGGACGATGACCGGCATCTCACTCCACTCGCGCAGGCGCTTGGTTACCTCGACGCCATCGATGTCAGGCAGCATCAGGTCGACGATCGCCGCCTCCGGCGGTTTCACGGCGACGCGGTCGAGGGCCTCCTCGCCGGTGCCGGCCGGAACGGCTTCGTAGCCGGCATCGCGCAGGATCACGGTCAGCGCCCGGACGATCTGCGGCTCGTCGTCGCAGACGAGGACCCGCGGCCGCTCAGCCATCCCCGTCCTCCCCCACCGGGAACGAGACCACGAAAGTGCTGCCCTGGCCGGGAACCGACTCGACCGCGATCTCGCCGCCGTTGGCCTCGATGAAGCCCTTGGCGATCGCCAGGCCGAGGCCGACGCCGCGGTCGGAGCCTCCCTCGCGGCGGTAGAAGGGCTCGAAGATCCGGGCGCGCTCAGGCTCGGGGATGCCCGGGCCCTGGTCGACCACCCGGACGACGAGCCGGCCTCCGGTCCGGCGGGAGCGGACCAGCACCGGGCGGTCGGCGCCGTGGCTGAAGCCATTCTCGAGCAGATTGGCGAAGGCGCGCTCGAGCTGGGTGGCGTCGACGAGCAGCGGGGGAAGCTCCGGGTCGAGGGAAAGCTTCACCTGGTTCCCCTCCGCGCCGATCGAGTCGATCGCCGCCGTCAGAATCGCGGCGAGGTCGACCGTCACCCGGTGCGGCTCGGCGCCGCCGGACTCGAGCCGCGAGACATCGAGCAGATTCTCGACCAAGCGCGAGAGGCGCTGCCCCTCCTCGACCACCGCCTCGCTCAACTCGTGGCGCTCCTGCGGGGTGACGCTCGGCGAGTCGAGGGCGGCGCCGGCGGCGATCATCGCCGTCAGCGGCGTGCGCAGATCGTGGGAGACCGAGCGCAGCAGCGCCGTCTTCAGCTCGTCGCTGCGCCGCAGCGCCCCGGCCTCGATCGCCTCGGCCTGCATGCGGTCGCGCTCCTCGGAGATCGCCGTCAGCTCGGCGAGCACAGCGTCCGTCTCCTCGCGCCGGCGCTCCGCCTCGGCGGCGCGGGCGCGCGCGACCTCGGCCAGAGCGCTGCTTGCCACGGCGACGATCCCGAAGACCACCAGCGCCACCCCGTCGCGGTCGGCGGCGATCGCGACGTGCCCGGTCGGGGGGATGTGGAACCAGTTGAAGGCGAAGGCGCTCGCCACCGCCGAGAACAGCCCCAGGCGCCAGCCCCAAACGGTCGAGATCAAGAGGACGCCGGGGATGTAGACGACCCCGAGCGAGACCGCCGGCGCCACCGACTTGAGCGGGTAGACGAGCAGCGTGCTCGCGGCGACGACGCCAACCGTCGCCAGGACCCCCCAGCCGACCGGAGGCGGCTCGGCCCGGATCAGCAGGCGGGAACGACGACCTTCCATGCCCGCAGCGTAGTTCCGCGGCCGTTGCGGGTGAGCCTCTCCCCCGCTAGCCATCCTCCGCGAACGCGCGCCGCAGCGCCTCGTCGAAAGACTCCGGCGAGATTCCAAACGGCGCGGCGCCGGAAGGGTCGGTGACGACGGTCGCCGTGGTCAGGCCCTCGACGAGTGGGCGCGCGACCTTCGTGTCGACCGGTGTGACCAGGCCCAGCCACAGGGCCGACAGCCATGGCGTGATGAAGGGGACCGGCAGCTTTCGCCGCGGCCGCTTCCCCATCGCCAGCGCCATCCGGTCCAGCATCTCCGAATAGGAGAGGACGTCGGGGCCGCCGATCTGCACCTCGCGGCCCTCGGACTCGGGCACCTCGGGGGCCCGCCGCAGGTACTCGATCGTCGCGTCGATGCCAATCGGCTGCGTGGCGATGCGCAGCCAGCTGGGGGCGATCATCACCGGCAATCGCCCGACCAGGTAACGAAGCGTCCGGTAGGACTCGCTGCCGGCGCCGACCACCATCGCCGCCCGGAAGTAGGTGAGCGGCGGCCCCTCGGCGGCGAGGATGCGCGCGGTCTCATGCCTGCTGCGCAGGTGCTTGGACTCGCTCTCGTCCCCGAGGCCGCCGAGATAGACGACCCGCTTCACCCCCTCTCGCTTGGCCATCCGGGCGAAGTTGCGCGCACCGGCCTGCTCGCGCTCGGCGAACCCCCCGCCCCCCGCCATCGCGTGGACGAGGTAGTAGGCAACGTCGACGTCCCTCCCCGCTCCAGCGAGAGAGTTTGCGTCGGTGACGTCGCCGACGTGGAGGTCAAGGCCCGCCGCCTCGAGCGGTCGCGCCTTCGAGCGGTCGCGAACCAGGCAGCGGATTGACGACTCCGAGTCCCTCAGCGTTGCGGCCAGCCGAGCGCCGATGAAACCCGTGGCTCCGGCAATGAGGGTGCTTTGAGCGATCACTCAAAGCTACTCCCTGCAAAGCTGACCACGTGTCCACAAAGCTCCTCGAGCGGAGCCAACGGGTCGAGATGCCGATCGAGCGGGCCTTCGCCTTCTACGGCGACACCGGCAACCTGGCGCTGCTCACCCCGCCGTGGGTCCACTTCGAACTGCTGACCCCGCAGCCGGTGACGATGCAGCCGGGCACGCTGCTCGAATACAAGCTGAGGCTGCACGGCGTGCCGGTGGGCTGGCAGACCAGGATCGAGACCTGGGAGCCGCCGACGCGCTTCGTCGACATCCAGCTCAAGGGCCCCTACGCGCTCTGGGAACACACCCACCTGTTCGAACGGGACGGCGACGGCGCGACGGTGATTCGCGATCGCATCCGCTACTCGCTTCCACTGGGACCACTCGGCGCGATCGCGCACCGGCTCTTCGTCCGCCGCGACCTCGAGCGAATCTTCGACTACCGCCGCGACGCGGTCGCCGAGCGCCTGCCGCCCAACGCCTCCCAGATCGAGTAGCGCCCCCAATCGCCTCAAGAAAATCCTCGACCGGTCGAAAGACATATGTCGTGGGAGAGGCGCCCTTGAAATCGATCCCCCCGCCCGGCCACCATCCTCAGGCCGATGGCAGCTGGCGCGCCGCCGCGCTCGACCCCGACGACGACCTTGGCCCGCACTCCCGCCGGCTGCTGCGCGTCGCCGGCGTCCTCTCCCTGATCCTGATCCTGCTGGTCGGGTTCGCCTGGCTGCGGAGCGGTGGTGACAACGCCCTCAATCCGATCGCCCGAGCGGCGGAGCTCACTAGGTCCTACCCCGGGGTGCGCATGAGCATGCAAGCCACCTATTACTCGGCGAACTCGCCCCTACAAATGCAGATGACCGGGTATGGCGCCTACAACGGCCAAACAGGTCGCAGCCGCGCGACGATGACGCTGCAGGCGCCGGCGCCCGTGGGAACGGTGGGGATCGAGACCATCGGCGACGAAGGCACCGTCTACATGCGCTCCACGCTCTTCGCGAGCTCCCTCCCGCCCGGCAAGGACTGGATGTCGATCGCCCCTCTGACCGGTGGCAATCCCGCAACGGCGCTGGGTGGAAACGGGGACGCGCGCAGCCAGTTGGACATGCTGAAGGCGGTAAGCGGAAACATCACGGAAGTTGGCCCGGAGGTCGTGCGAGGCGTTCGGACCACCCGATACAGCGGCACGATCGACCTGAACCGCTTCGCGAGCCTCCTGCGCGACGAGGGCGAGACGGACGCGGCCAAGCAATACGAGGGGCTGGCGAAGCTGGCGCCACCGTCCGGCGTGGAGGTGTGGGTCGACGCCAAGGGGCTTCTGCGCAGAATGACCATGGCAATGCAGTTCCCCACATCGCCTTCGGGCGTTTCGCTTACCGCCAATATGCAGATGGACTTCTTCGACTTCGGCGCCAAGCCCTCGATCGATCTTCCCCCGGAGAGCGAGGTCTTCGACGCGACCTCGCTGGCGCAGGCTCAGCTGAAGGCGATGGAGGATCAGAGCTGAACTTCAGCTCAGCATCTCCGTAACGACCAGCCGTAGGCCGACATCCAGTCCCTCTTTCTCGCGCAGATATCCGTAGCGCTCGTCCCAAGCTCCACTCTTGAGATCGGCGGCGAGACGCTCCCTACCGACTCGCCTCGCTCCCTCCGAGATGCTCTGCCAGACCCACATCGGTCGCACCACCTCGTCGTCGAAGATCATCTCCGGTCGAGCCCAGAGGGCCGCGAAAAAGTGGTCGGTACAGTCGCGCGGCACCGGGATGGAAGTGCTCGTCGCCGCCGGCAACATGGTCACCAGGTCGCGGCTACCCGCGCCGGAGGGCCGCTGAAGGTTGAGCATCTCCGGGAAATAGTCGGCGGTGATCCACAGGTCCTCCAACGCCTCGGAATCGAAGGTCACCATGACTATGCGCCGACGCGCGACGCGCAGCATCTCGCTCAGGCCGGCATGCAGATCGGACCAGTGGTGGGCGGTCAGGATCGCCATCGCCGCATCGAACGAGTCGTCGTCGAACGGCAACGACTCAGCACTCGCTTGAACGACTGGCGCTGCGTCGACGGGCCGCTGGGAAATCATCTCCGCCGAGGGCTCGACCGCGGTCACCTCGCGATCGACTGGCTCGTAGGAGCCCGTGCCGGCGCCGACGTTGAGGACGCTGCGCGCGTCGCCCAGGGCCGCCTCGATCCGCGCGGCGATCCGTGGGTCGGCTCGCCGGATGTTCGCGTAGCCGCGGCCGATGCGGTCGTAGGCCGGCTCGGTCATGAGGTCGCTAATCGTCTGTTTAGACACGACGGAGAGGATCTCGAACAGCGCTTAGAAATGCCGCTGGCCTCCCTGAAACTGCTGCTGCTTCCGCTGGGCATCGCCGCCTTCGTGTTGTTCCTATTGATCATCGGCACGATCGGCCTCGGCATAGCGATGGCGGTGATCTCCTTCTTCGCATGGCTGCGGCGCATCGCTCTTGGGGAGCGCAAGGCGCAAAGAAGAACCGAGCGAACTCGTTCCGATCACTGAAATACCTGCGCTAGTGAGCGTGTCCATGCCCCCGCACCGTCCGCCAGGAATCCCAGGTGATCTTGAGGATCACCGCCGTAATTCCGAGACCGATCAACGGGTCGGCGATCGGCAGGCCGACAGCGACGACCGCGGCCGTGGCGACGACGGCGAGGCTGACGTAGGAGTCGGCGCGAGCGTGATTGCCGTCGGCGATCAAGGCCGGGCTTTCGAGGCGATTGCCGGCTCTCGTCCGGATCCTCGCGGCGACCCGGTTGCCGGCAAAACCAATCAATCCGGCAACGGCCAGAGCGAGGAGATGGGTGGGGGTTTGGGGATGGATCAGCCGCGAAATCGCCTCGACGCCGGCCACACAGGCCGAGATGAAGATCGCCGCGACCACGAACAGCCCCGCGATCCGCTCGGCGCGCTGCGAGCGCAATAGGAAGGCGGCGCCGAGCGGGATCGCGGTGCCGGCGTCGCCGAAGTTGTGAATCAGGTCTGCCAGCAAAGCGACGCTGCCGCTGGCCAGAAAGATCGCGAGTTGAGCGAGTGCCGCCATGCCCAAGACCGCCAGCGAGAGGCCGACCGCCTTGAGCCCATCCCGCGAGCGTTTGATGCTCTCGTCAACCAGTCCGTGCGAATGCCCGTGACCGTGTGTATGGGAGTGCGCACGACCGCGCAAGCGCTGCTCAGGCTCGTGGGAATGCGGGCCGGAATGAGGATGCTCATGGACCAGGTGGTCCCCATGCCGGTGGAGCTCACCGTCGAGAAGCTCGTACGAGAGAGCCTGCGCCGCCATGCGAGAAGGCTAGTGGGCACGTGGCGGCCAGGGGAAGAAGGCGCTGGTGCGCGCAACGTAGGCCGCATAGCCCTCGCGGCGCTTGGTCAACGAGCGCTCGAGCGGGGCGGCGCCGCTGACCCGGATCAACAGGGTCGACATGATCAGGGGCCCCACCACGGTCCACCAGGCGCTGCCGGCGGCGAGCGCGACGAGCCAGATCCCCCACCAGATGCAGAAGTCGCCGAAGTAGTTCGGGTGGCGGGTGTAGCGCCAGAGGCCGCGGTCCATCACCTGCCCGCGGTTCGCGGGGTCGTCCTTGAAGCGGGCGAGCTGCTGGTCGCCAACCGCCTCGAAGGCGAGCCCGACGAACCAGACCGCGGTCCCGATCCAATCGAGCGCGCCGAGCCCGGCGGGGGTGGGGTCGTTCATCGCCACCTGCACTGGAAGCGAGACGACCCACATCAGCGCGCCCTGCAACCAGAACACGACGACCAGGCTGCGCAGCGGCCAGCGCTTCCCGTGACGACGGCGCATCGCCGCGTAGCGGTAGTCCTCGCCCTTGCCCAGGTTGCGACGGGCGAGGTACGTGGTCAGGCGCAGGCCCCAGACGGTCACCAGCACCGCGAGGAGCAGCCGGCGATCGTCGCTGCCGTCGCCGAGAACGTAGGCGGCCCAGGCGACGATCACGAAGCCGCTGCCCCAGAAGATGTCGACGATCGAGGTGTCCTTCAGCGCGACACTCACCGCCCAAAGCGCCGTGACGAGGGCCAAGACCAGCCCCGCCTCGACCGCGAGCAGGCCGGCGGTGCTCACGACTCCACCGGCCGGGGATCGGCTGCGAAGCGCTTCCCGAGCCAGTCGTCGACGTCCTGCCAGAGATCATAGAGCCAGTCCGCGCGCGCGGCATCCCCCGAGGGCACCGCGGAGCGAGGCACCCGTGTGACCCGCACTCTGACGAAGAGGCCGACAAGGCCGCCGCGCCAAATGTCGGACACCAGGCGCAGGCCGTCGAAGCCGTGGTGGGCGATGACGAGGACGTCGGCGTCCGGGGCGCCGTCGAGCAGCGCTCCGACGCCTCCGAAGCGGGGCGGCAGCAGGTGGCGCAGGCGCTCCGCCCTTGCGGCCAGATCGGGGTCGCGCTCGGCGATCCGCGCGATCGCACGCCTGCGGCGCTCAGGTGTGAAGCGGGTCCCCTCGGGGTAGATCAGCACTCCCTCGTCGCCTTCCAGGCCCTGTGCCAGCGAGCGCATCCGCTCCAGCTCCACCGCCTCGCCCGTGCCGCGGCGGACGAAGTAGTTCGGCAGGCGCCGGCCGGCGACGTCGAGGCAGGGATCGGCGAGCAGTTCGCGCTTCAGCACGTAGCGCAGGCGGATTGCGTGCGGACGGGTGACCAGGATCGCCGGCAGGAGGTTGTCGACGATGCTCGCGTGGCGGATCAGCACGACGATCGGCCCCGGCGCGATCGCTTCGTCGCCGGTCACCTCGAGACGGAGGCCGAACAGCGCCCTGACCGCCCCGAACAGGACGCCGGCCCACAGCTGCTGTAGGTCCAGCGTCATTCGCTCCAGCGCCGCCTCCCGGCGGCCGCCCAGGCTGAGGGCCCAGGCCACCGCCATCGCCGCGAGCCCAACGACCTCGGCGGCGAGATAGATCCAGAGAAACGCAGTCAGCCGCAGAGCCGTCGGCGGCACCCCGAAGGCGAGCCGGCGAAAGACATCGACGACGGCGGAGGCGACGAGCAGCGGCGGGAGGAGCGCGGTAATCAGCAGCAGGCCGAGCACCAGCGGCGGGATCGTACGCAACCGCCGCAGCACCGTCTCAACGCGGGTCTCATCGACGCCACCCCGTTGCACGAGGCAATTCTGGCACGCGGCCGGCGATATGCTCGCGCCCATCCAGAGGGACCTCAAGATCCGCGGATACGTAGTCGGGCAGTTCCCGAATCCACCGCTCTGGATCGCCCTCGCAGCGCTCCTCGCAGCGCGACTGGCCGACGACGGCAGCACGATCGGTGACCTCGCCCGCGCGATCTTCTACGTCGCGCTGACCGTGTGGGCCTACGAGGAGGCCGCGCACGGCGTCAACGCCTTTCGCAAGGCACTGGGGACGGTCGCGCTCGGGCTGATCGTCGTCAGCGTCGCCCGGGCTGTCGGATAGGCCCAGCCCCGTACCCGGAGCACCGCTACGGGGATTCGAACCCCGGTTTCCGGACTGAGAATTGGCTCTGACAAGCCCTTCGCGGGCGATCTTGCCCCGCTGAGCCCAAGGAGTTCGATCCTGTTTGGCTGAGTTCGGTGGAATTGGGGACATATTTCGGGACACGCTTTTCAGCCGCCGCAGCCGAAGGCGCTACCGTTCCCGGTATGGCCGCATCAGTCGACTTCACGATCTCCTTCGACAGCCCCGATGAGGAGGGCTGGGTCGTCGCGCGCGTACTGGAGGTTCCTGGTGCGATGAGCCAGGGTCGCACCCGGGAAGAGGCGCGGGAAAACGTCCTCGACGCCCTGCGCACGGTACTTACGCCCGATGAGGAACTCATCGGAGAGACGCCCGAGTCGGATCGTGAGCATCTGCGGTTTACTGCCGCGGCGTGAAGCGCCGCGACCTCGAACGCCACCTCCGCGCCCATGGCTGCCGAGAGATCGGCGGCTCAAAGCACACGAAGTGGCGCGGTCCCGCCAACCAAGTCTCCGCCGTTCCGCGACACAATCAGATTGGCCCTGGGCTTACGCGCTCAATTTGCAGGCAGCTGGGAGTCCCCGCCCCTCCAAACCCTCGCTAGGTGAGGACGGAGCTCAGGACGCGGGCCGTTTGAAGAAGCAGGTCGTCAGCTTTCGCCAATCGCTATGGCCCCGGAGGGACGCCACCGCTGGGCGCGTAGCGACTGCATGCCTGGAAGGCCTTGCGCGCCTTGGCCGAATCCTGCCCCGCGAACGGCGGTGCTCCCGCACCGGCAGAACCACCTGGTGGCTGCCCCCCGTTGGGAGGTCCCCCGCTGGGAGGGCTGGGGAGATTGAATCCGTGCTTCTTCAGGCAGTCGGTGAAGGCAGAGAACTGGCCTCCGCCCGGCCCGGCCCCGGGGGGAGCGATTCCACCCGGGTAGCTGGTGGTGGCATCGCCTCCACCGCCACAGCCGGCCAGCGCCAGCGCGCTCAACACCGACAGGAACGCCAGGCGCCTTGATCCCGCGAGCAAGGTCACGCCTCCAATCCAAGCCGCAGTCCCGCCGGGCCTGCGCCGGATTGCTCCAACTGTCCGTCCTGCATGCGGAGGAGCACTGGCGCCTCCGCGGCGATCGCGGGATCGTGGGTGATCAGGACGACGGTCTGACCCTGCTCACTGGAGAGTTCGCGCAGCAGGTTGAGGACATCCGCTCCGGTGCTGGAGTCGAGGTTGCCGGTCGGCTCGTCGGCAAGGATCACCCGAGGGGAATGGGTGAGCGCCCGCGCGATCGCCACCCGCTGCTGCTCCCCACCCGAAAGCTGACTCGGAAGATGCGTACGTCGCGCGCTCAGGCCGACTCGCGCGAGCAACTGCTCCGCCCTCTCTCGCCTCTCCGCTCCCGGCAGCTTGCTCGGCGCCAACGCAACCTCGACGTTCTCGATTGCGCTCAGGGTGGGAATCAGGTTGAACTGCTGAAAGACGAAACCGAAGGTCTCGAGTCGCAGTCGCGCCAGCTCGACATCGCCGAGGCGACCCAAATCCGAGCCCTCGAAATACACCTCGCCGGAGCTGGCCCGGTCGAGACCTCCCAGGAGTTGGAGAAGCGTCGACTTTCCAGACCCGCTCGGCCCGGCGATCGCGACGAACTGACCGGCTTGGATCTCCAGTTCGACTCCGCGCAGGGCCAAGACCTGCGCCTCGCCCTGACCGTAGGTCTTGGTCACCCCTTTCAGTTCGTAGAGGGAATGGGCTCCGGGTTGGCTCTGGAAGTTCATCACTCGTCTCCTTCGTCGGTGGTTGAGCTACTCGACGCTCCGCAGTGCCTCCGCCGGGCGCAGGCGAGCGGCACGTGTCGCCCCGATCGCGCCGGCGATCAGTCCGCCCAACACGGCGAGGGCGATAGCGAGGGCGATCATCGAAGCGTCGACGGGCGCGTTAAGAGAAACGACGCTGGTGCCTCCCTGGACCGCGCCTTGACCGAAGCCGCCGCCGCCGGGTGGGCCGGGAAATCCGCCGCCGCCCTGAGTGGCTTGCGCGACGGTGGCCTTCAGGGTGGGCCCGAAGGCGTCGATCAATGCCGCGCCGCCGATTCCGAGCAGCGCGCCGACGACGCCGCCGAGGATCCCCTGGGCCACCGACTCCCCGGTGACCTGGCGAATCACAAGGCGCTGGCGCCACCCCAGCGCCTTCAGAGTTCCCAGCTCGCGGGTGCGCTTGTTGACCGATGAGAGCGTCAACAGCGAGGCGATCAGAAACGCGGCAACCAGTGCCACGATCGCCAGCGCGGTGCCGAGCTTGCTGGAGAGGTTCTTGGCATCGACCAGTGAGCCCGACACCTGATTCGCCAGATCCTGAGCCGTGATCACCTGTGATCCGGGGAACGAACTCTCGATTGCCTTTGAGACCGCGCCAACCTGACCCGCGCTGTCGGCGCGCACCCGAAGGACGTTGACTCGACCCTGGTGGTCGGAGAGCTTCTGCAGGACGCCGAGTCGGAGGTAAATGTCGGATGTCTGTCCGCCCAAGGGCGGTTGTGCGATTCCGACGATCTTGAAGTCCTGGCCGTCGATCGTGGTCTTGTCGCCGACGTGCAACCTCTGATCGGATGCATAGCTCTGGCTGATCACCGCCTGGTGATTTCGCGTCGCGACCGTCCCGCCAGAGCCGAAATAGCTGCCCCTGACGATCTGCGAGGGAGTGACCAAGGCGAGGCTGGGCGTCGAATAGTCCACACCGGAGATCGTCGAGGGCGCGAAGTTGATGCTGTTGGGCGGTCCGCCCGCGCCGCCGGCCGGGGGGCCGAAACCGGAGGATTGGGTCTCCTTCGGCACCTTTCCAGAGACGTGAATCAGGTTCAGCGTCAGCGCCGGTGCGGTTTGCTTGACCCCATTGATCGCCGCGACCTTTCGAGTCTCGGAGGCGGGGAAGCTGAGGTCGGTGGTGAGGAAGGAGTCGCGCGAGAAATGGCTGCCGGCGGAGCCCAGGTTCTGCAGCCCCAGTCGCGCGCCGCCGTTCTCCTTGCGCAGCTCCTGCTGCTCCTTGGCGGAAAGCCCCGCGCCGCCGGGCCCGCCGGGACTGAAGCTCTCGCTGGAGCCCGAGCCCGAAACCTGCAGAGGCCGGCTGACCGACATGTCGGTGCCGACGCCGGTCAGCGGTTCGAGCACCTTGGTTTGGGCATCGTCGAGGCCCTTGGAAAGGGCGACGACGGTGACGACCAAGCCGACGCCGACGGCGAGGCCAAGGGTGGTCAGAACCGTGCGGCCCTTGCGTCGCCGAAGCTCGGCTGCGATGTAGCGGATGTAGAACACCGGTCGTCCTTTCGTCGTCGCTTCGTGCCCGGCGGAGCGATATACGCCGCTCCGCCGGGACTGATCGCGATCAAACAGGAGCGAGCTAAGGACGAACGAAGAGCGACGTAAGAACTGGCGAAGAATCGGGGAAGCGAATCCGCAGGATCGCCCCACCCCCCTCCGCGTTGTCCGCCGCAACCTCCGCGCCGTGGGCCTCCGAGGTCTGGCGCACGATAGCCAGGCCCAGGCCGGAGCCCCTCATCCCGCGCGCCTCCCTTGCGCGGTAGAAGCGGTCGAAGACGAAGGGAAGGTCCTCCGGCTTGATGCCGGGGCCGTGGTCGCGCACTTCGAGAGCGCCGTCCCGCAAGCGGACCTCGACCCGCCCGCCATCGACACTCCACTTGGCGGCGTTGTCGAGCAGGTTGTAAATCGCCCGATCGAGTCGCTCCGGCACTCCCCGCACGACGCACGGCTCAAGGTCACATTCGAAATCCACGGTCGGGGCGTGGCGCCGGACGCGGGCGACCGCGAAACGGACGATCTCGCTCAGCTCAACTTCGCTGAGGTGGCGCTCCGGCTCCCCACTCCGAGCCAATTCGACCACGTCATCGGCAAGCAGGGTGATCTCGTCCATCTGCTCGACGAGGTCCCGACAGAGCTCGGCTCGATCGGCAGGATTCAGACGGCCCTCGCCGTCCTCGCGCAGAAGAAGTTCCATATTCGCCTTCATCGAGGCCAGCGGCGTGCGCAACTCGTGCGAGGCATCGGAGACGAGGTGTCGCTGTGCCTCGGCGGAACGCTGCAGGGCGTCGAGCGTCGCGTTGTAGGAACGCGCCAGACGTCCCAGCTCATCGTCGCTCTCCACCGGGAGGCGCCGGGTCAAATCGGGCCCTTCCGCGATCGACTCCGTCTGCGCGGTGAAGCGTCGCACCGGAGCCAGTGAGGCCCGTGAGACGGCACCCCCCAGAACGGCCGCCAGCCCGATGCCGCCAACCGTGATCGCCAGCAACAGATAGACAAGGTCGTGCAGGACGCCGTCGACCTCGTTCAGCGGGCGGGCTATTTGAATCGCGCCTTTGCCCGGCAGCGCAGTGGTCAGGACGCGCAGATGGTTGCCGTTGACGGTTTCGTCCCGCAGGGTGGTGCCGAGCTTGCCAAGAGCTGCCTGGCGAGCGATGGAATCGACGGGGAGCCTTGCCCCTCCCCCGCCCGGGGGCCTGATGATTCGGCCGGACGGGGAGACGAACTGCACCAGCCCTTCCGCTCCGCCGAATCGGGCTCCGGGGGTGCGGTTCGGTCCCAGGCGGGGCAGAGCGGCGGGTGGCAGAGGGGCGTCTCGCAGGAACTCCTTGGTGACCCTGGCGCGCTGAATCAGGGAGGAGTCAACCTCGCCCCGCAGCTTGCTGCGCACGACCAGGTAAGCGCTCAGCGATGCGAGGGCGACCGCCGCCGCCACCGCGACCGCCGCCGCCAGGGACATGCGACGGCGAATGGTCATCCGGCCGATTCCCGCAGCACGTAGCCGACGCCGCGAACCGTCTGGATCAGGCGTGGCTCGCCCCCGCCTTCGAGTTTGCGACGCAGATAACCGACGTAGACGCCCAGGGAATTCGAGGTTGGGCCGAAGTCATAGCCCCAAACCTCTTCGTTGATCAGCTCACGGGTCAGCACCCGACCCTGATTACGCATCAGCAGCTGCAGCAACGCGAACTCGGTGCGGGTGAGCGCGACCTGGCGCTCGCCCACGCGTACCTCGTGCTTGGCAGGGTCGAGGGTGAGCGTGGCGAACCTTAGCTCGCCGGAGTCTTCGGCGCCCTGACCGGTCCGCCGCAACAGAGCCTTGAGCCGCGCCAGCAACTCCTCCAGGGCGAAGGGCTTGACCAAATAGTCGTCGGCGCCCGCCTCCAGGCCGGTTACGCGATCCTCCACTGTCTCGCGTGCGGTGAGCATCAAGATCGGGGTCCTGTCGCCGGCGGCCCGAAGGCGCCGGCAAACTTCGAGACCATCGATGCCGGGCATCAGGACATCGAGGATCAGAGCGTCGGGCGCGTCCTGGCGAAGGTGAGAGATCGCCTCCTCCCCACTCGCAACCTCATCGACCCCGTAGCCCTCAAGCGCCAAGGCGCGGCGCAGCGCCGCCCGCAGCGGGTACTCATCATCGACGATCAAGACGTCCACCCAAACAGGATGAACGACGAGTTGAAGAATTCCGTAAGACTCGAGGAACTCCGAGGCACCGCTACGGGGATTCGAACCCCGGTTTCCGGACTGAGAAATGGCTCTAGAAAGCCATTTGCGGCCGATTTGTGCCTGAACTTTCCAAAGACTTCAGCGGAGATTCCGAGAGTTCGGTGGAGTCGGGGACAAATTTCGGGACAAAGTTCCGCTACCAGACCGCCCGCTCGCCGATCGCTCCCTGGATGTCTTCGTCGGCGCTGACGAGCGGCAGGTCGAGCGTCAGCGCAGTCGCCGCGATGATCCGGTCGAAGGGGTCGGGCACTTTCTCGCGGGGAATTGCCGCCATCTTGTCGAGCACCCGCAAGTCGAGCGGCACGACAGTGAACGCGTCCCCATCGACGATAGAGCGAGCATCGTCGAGCACCTGTTCCGCCAGACGGCCAGAGTCGACCAGGTAGCGCAGATCGAGGAAGGAGCCGATCGAGACGTGGAGCGTCTTGGCGTCCAACGCCTGCTCGATGGCATCCGCACCGCTAGGCGAGCGCTCGCGCAGGGTGCCGCTGAGCATCCACAGCAGAGCGTGGGTGTCGGCAACGACGCCGGCCACAAAGCGGCCTACTCGGCCTTGCCGCGCAACGCTTCTTGCCGAGCAGCCTTGATGTCGGCGATCTCGATCGGGGGGAGTTCGTCGGCGAGCGCCCCAACCGGCCAGGGCTGTTCCTGGCCGTTACCGGCGGACTTTGGCAGGACGTCAACCGCAGCCCCAACCTCCAACTCGGAGGCATCGGCCGCCGGCACGACGACGACGGTAGTCCCGTCCGGGCGCTTCTCGATCACCTTGGCCATGAGCCAAGGGTACCGCCTGTCCCAGGCTCAGCCTGTCATTCGCAGGTCGCCGAGGGCAGGCGACCGTTTGATCGAATCCCCGGTCTCCGGCGAGGGCGGCAAGGTCGGAGGAATTTCGGGACAAGGTTTTCAGCTGCGACAGCTAAGGCGCTACCGTTTGGCCATGGCCGCATCGGTCGAGTTCACGATCTCCTTCGAGAGTCCCTACGAGGATGGCTGGATCGTCGCGCGCATCTTGGAAGTCCCTGGAGCCGTGAGTCAGGGCCATACGCGCGAAAAAGCCAAGGAGAACGTCCTCGACGCCCTGCGCACTGTGCTGACCCCAGACGAGGAGCTGGCCGGACAGGCGCCGCAAGCCGACCGCGAGCATCTGCGCTTCGTAGCTGCGGCGTGAAGCGCCGCGACCTTGACCCCTCCCTCCAAATCCTCGTTGAGATGAGCGCTGAATTCCCACACTTCAAAGTCGGCCAGGCGGTCCTGGTAGACCAGGGGCTCCCCGGAGAAATCACGGCCGTCAAGCGAGGAGTGGTCCCTGGCAGCTTGGGTCTTGCCCCGCTTGATACCTGGCTCTACTCGGTTCAGCCCGACAACGGCGGCGACCACCAGGCCAACGTCCCGGAGTACAACTTGGTGGCGCAGAGGACTGAGTAGGTTCGGCGCTGAGCCGGTCGACTCCACCGCGTTACGGTTGACAGATGGCGCTACCCCCCGAAGTGCTGGGTCCCGCGATATCGCTCGTCGCGACCTACTGCGCGACGAAGGTGCCCGCCGAGCACGACGACAAGTTGAGGATCGAGTACAAGGTCCGCGGAAACACGATCACGATCTACGAGTGCCGCCCGCCTTGGCGAGAGGATTTCGGTCCGGACTGGACCAAGGGGCGGATCGTCACCGCCCTCCACGCGCTTGATGAGGAACAGGTCATCCTCCCCCGGTATCTCAACCAAGGAGAGACGCGATTCCGTGAGCGTCGTGTTGAGGACTCGGTTGAGGTGGTCCGTAAACCCCTGAGCCGCGCTGCCGCTGCTAGAGGCGACCGTTCTGACCGATCCGAAGAAGCGCGACCAGCTCGCTCACGGCAGGGTCGGATTCGTCAACCTCGCCAGCCTCGTATGCGCGCTTGAACTCAGCGACGGACGTGCCCAGTAGCGCCCGAGCCTGAGCCTCCAGGTACTCGGCGTACTCCTTTGTGGAGGGCTCATAGACCGCCGTGCCCGCATCCGTTGTGAGAACGCTATTCATGGCCCAGACGATGATAGGCCAGTCGGACGGAACCTTGCCTTCGGAAGGATGTCTGCGCCGCGCCGCGCTCGCAACCGTCCGGCAAGTCACAGCGCGCGACGAATCTTGGTCAGGCTGACTCCGGCGAGGGACATCCGATGCTGGTCAGGACGCGAGGCGCTGCTGCTCGTCGCTCACGGGGACCAACTCGCCCTGATCGCTGAAAGGCGCCCTCCAGTAGACCGACTTCATCAGACGCGCGTGGTCGGCCCGCGCGGCGCCGGCGGCGGTCTCCAGCGCGGTGACCAGATAGGACGCTGCGCCGTCCTTCTTCAGCTCCTTGGCCGTCTCGTCAAGGCGACGAGCGGCATCTTCGATGAAAAGCATCGCGCCCTCCACCTTGCGGAAGTGTTCTTCCTCGCGGGCTTGCTCTGCAGCGGTCATCGAGCCAACTTTAGGGGCATCCCCGGACACGGGTGGACGCAGAGCCGCAAGAAGGGCAACAAAGCGAGGCCGAGAGCGTCTGAAACACACCGCTACGGGGATTCGACTACGTACGTCCCCGGCGGATCGCCCAGCGGCGTCGAGCGGAGCTCTGCAGCTCTGCGCCCCGAGATTGTGGTCCTCTCGATCCCTCGATCCAAACGGCAGAGAAAACAGGTCCCCTTCGCGGACGTTCTCAGGTAGCCGCTACGGTCCGGTCGGCCCGAGCTGCCCGGGCGCCTCTGGACTGGGGTCACCGACAGGCCCGGTCGGGCCGATCGCGCCGTCGCCCGATGTCGTGGGCCCCTGGATGCCCTGCGTCGCGGTGCCGCCGCTGTTCAAATCTGGGTGCTGCCACGCTGCCGTTCCTGTCGCGCCACGCTGGATCGGTGCCTTAAGGGCGGCAGTAGCAGCCTCAAGGAAGCCGTCGCTCAGTTTGTCTAGGTCGGCCTCCTTGAGGAAGCGCTGGAGCTCGTTCTCGATTGCAGTGAAGATCTCCCCTGACCGCACTTCCTGCTCGGCCTCGCTGAGTTCGCGCCGACGCCAGCTGAGGTGGGCGACCCGCTGCGAGAATTGTTCACGGAGTTTCTTCAGATCGGCGGTGTTGACGGGCAGCGTCCAGGCGCCCTGGGTGTAGTCGCCAGCAGCCGTCGTCTTACGCCCACCGCGCTGGTGGGTCAGGAACTCGATCAGGTTGCGAGCATGCGTCTCGAATGACTCGACTATCGCGTTGCGTGCCGGCAGCCCTTCGAGCGCGAGGTGAGCCACGGCCTGGTCGACCTCCCGGGTGCGGATGTAGTTGGTGATCGCCCCGAACATCTGTATTTCGTAGAGCAGGTGCTTTGCCTGCTCCTGCAATTGCTCGTTCGAACGTTGGCGTCGGCCCATCTCAGCGCCCCGCAGGCTTGAGCGCGAAGACGTCCAGAACGACCTCCGACATATTGAGCGAACCGAGAGTCATGCCGCCTACGCCGGCTTGCGCCGGATGAAGTCCCGGATCCCGGCGATCATCGGGCCAACCTGGCCAGCCTCGTACTTCTCGTAGTCACCGTGGGCCGCGTCATTCCGCAAGCCGAGCCACGCGGTAATCGCCTTCTGATCTGTCTTTTCGTAGGCCCCGTCCTTGACCAAATCGGCATTCAGGCGATCAGCCTTCATAGGGTGGCCTTCCGCGTCGGTCGATGGGATCCCAACCTTCTCAGCCAGCTGCCGAAGGTGCCCCTCCAGGGTGCTCCCGGCAATCACGGCCGCGGCATCCTTAAAGCCGCCACTGAGGAGGTGGTCGGCCATTTCCAGGAAATCGCCGAACAACTCGGCGTGGATGAGCTCAGGCAGCGATGCCAGGTCGTTCGATCCTCGGCCTCGGCGATCTCGCGGACTGCGGCGAGCACACGCGCTGGCACTTTCGCGCTGATGACCTTGCCTGACTTTTCGGGAGCGGCTTGCATCCTCTCTACCTGTTTTACCTGATGCCGTCACCCCCCCCCCTCTCTCTCTCTCTCTCGGCCCGGATTCCGTGCCTAAACTCGCACCGCTGGCACCCTTATAGGACCCGATGGCACCGGGCTCGGCGAGGCCCTCGCAGGGCCGCGTCGGACGAGCGGGTGCGCTCGGCGGACTTTGCGGTCGGCATCGGTGTGACCGTCTGTGCCACTGTGGGTAGCGCCTGCCTCGGGGAGGGCCCGCCCGTGGCCCTTACGTCGTCAGCGTCTTCATCCGCCCGCAGGTTTGAGCTGTGACTCGTAGCTCAACCCGCAGCGCCCGGCAGTTGCTCGATCTGCTTGCGCAGCCCCCTGAACGCCTCGCCAGTGAAGATGACACGCGTGCCTCCTCCCTCGTCGGCCTCGATGTTCACCATGAGCGTGGCGACTCGCTTCTCTACCAGCAACGCCAGCAGGCCAATCGGGAAGAACAGGATGCAGACGAAGTAGATCCAGTTAGAGCGGTAGCGGCTCACGAATGTTAGGCTGCGCTCGTCTTGGGCCTCGAGCGAGTAACCGCAACGTCCCATCGAGGGGATGAGATTCAGCAGAGCCTCTTCGCGGACCGCTGTCGGTGGCCGCTCATCGACGTAGCTGTGGCTGAAGTGGCTCATTGATGAGCGAATGAAGAAGCGCTTGCGGCTAGGGCTATTGCAGTTCGTCTCATGGAAGGCGCGGGCCACCTACACGCCCGACTCAAACAGGATGACTCGCCGACCACCCTCCCGAGCGCAGCGGGTGTCGAACCGTTCGTACCGGGCCTTGCTCCGGCAGTTGAAGCCCAGAATCTGTCCGTCACCTTGGTGGAACCAGACCCGTGCGACTGCGCGAGCTTCGTGACAGCCAACGTGTTTCGTTCGCACGTCTACCACTCCGTTGCCCACGTGGACATCCCCACACTGACGGAACCCCGCCGCCTCGCCCGCAGCAATCCACCAGACAGACAACAGGATGACTGCCGCTATTGCGACGGAGGTAGCAGCCCGCTTTCTTGAAGCGCCCTCAAGCATTTCGTTTGGCGGCCTTCTTTCGCTCCCGTTCGTCTTTCCGAATGGCCGTTTTCCTCGCTCGCTCTTGCTGGCGGGCTGCCTTCTTGTTCGCCCGCTGTTCGGCTTCCGAAGCAAGCTCGGCCTTGTTGTCCGCCTTCACCCGACCGCTCAGCGCAACCCCGCAGTGCTGGCACGTCGTTCCGGTCTGTACCAAAAACCAGCTGCGCGACCAGGTCAGGTATCCGAGGCCCTTGGGTTGCGTGTGGATCTTGCCGCCGCAGTTCGGGCAGATTGCCCGCAGGTTCATGACTCCCACTGAGTTCTCCCTCGCTTTAGGGGTGACGGGCGGGTCCGTGGTGATCCGCACCAGGGGCTTGGAGCCGGAATCATCCGGGTGAGATCCTGATCGACCAGCTGTCATCGCCGATCACCTGCACATCGTGGTAGGTGCCCGGCAGAATCTGGGAGGTGCCACTGGTCTGCTGAGAAAAGATGTCGATCGACTCGCCGTTGCTCGCGTAGGCAAGCATCGAGAAGGAGTGGGCAGCCCCTCCGCCCGTGTCAGTCCAGCTCAGGGTCGAGGGAGAGGACACCGTCACTGTCCCGAGGCTCGAACTGCCCGAGCCGCTGAACTGCTTGCCCCCGGCAGTGGAGCTGCCGGAACTCGTGGTGCTCGGGGACGCCGCACTCGGCCCCGGTGCGCTTGCGTCCGAGATTGAGCTGGCGACCCGGCTGGCAAGGGCCTTCGAGGGCCCGAGGTCCGGCCCTCCCGCCAAGACGCCCCACCCGCCGCCGGAGCCGTCGTTGATGAGGAAGTCGACGCAGGGGGACCCGTCGCACTCCGAGATCGAATTGCTGCTCGAAAAGACGTACTCAGTAGCCGACCCGAAATGGGGCTGATAGACCGGCTGCGATGACAAATAACCACCCCCGAGCTGGGGAACTTCGCTGGGCGTGCGGTCAATCACCAGCAGGGCGCCGTTCGGCCTACGCAGCGTTGTGCGCAGCAGTTCGCCGCTTGTCGGATAACTTTCAGCCGGAGCGCTCCAGCCGTCACCGGAAGGCACGGACGCCGTGTATGCATAGGTGGAATCCGATGGCCTATAGGTTCGGAAGGTTGGCCCGGCGGATGACTGGCCGGTGAGAGGCGCTGCCCCGGCACTGGGAGCGTTTCGAGCCCCGGCTCCTTGGGCCGATTGACCCACCGTGGTGATCGTTGTCGTGTCGTGGCCGCCCAGCCCGACGACGACCACCGCGCCTGCGCCAAGGCCGAGCGCCAAGGCGGCAACAATGCCTACGACGACCAGCAGCGTCCGGTCCGGTTCGCGGGGCGGCCGCCCACCTGTTGCCTGGGGAGGTGGGGGAGCCGGCGGCGGCATCGGCTGGTCGAGCGGTTCGGTCCAGTGGTCGTATTCGTCGTCCATTCGCCCTAGCCCTGAGGTTTCCGAACTTCCGGCGTCCAAGTGTCGCCGTTCCAATAGCGTTCGTTTCCCGATCCAGTTGGATCGGGAAACCAACCTTCCGGCACCTGTGGCGGAGGAGCGACTACCGGCGCTGCTTCGGTACCCGATGCCAACGCAGCGTCCGATTGGCTCACTGCGCCGGAGGTTCCCTGCGGCACGGTCGCAAAATCGTGCCCGCACCCTGGACAGACCGTCAGCCCCTTCTTGACCTTCTCCCCGCACACCGGGCAGTCGCGACCCTTCGGCCTCGACATGAACCAGATCAGCGAGAAGAAGACGAAGCCGATGAAGCCGAGGAACAAGACGAGGGCGACGCCGATCCCCGTCCCCGCTTGACAGGCGCTCTGATACTGCTGATGGGCGCACTTGTTAGACGCGGCCCCTCCAATCGCCCACCACAGGATCAGCGCTGACCAGACGATCAGCACCCAGGTCATCTTGCGCCAGTGGGGGCGGGGAAATCGTCCCTTGGGTTTGGTGCGTTGCTCGGTCCAGACCGATCCGTCCCAATACCGTTTCGAGCTGGCCTGGGCGGGGTCGGGGTACCAACCGGGCGGGGGCTGGTCAGTCATTGAATCGTTGATCCTGGAGCCCTCATAGTTCCCCCCGCCCGCGCTAGTAGCCGAGACCGTTTACGTGGGGCAGGTTCTTCACCACGAACTTGACAGGTAGGTAGGCATGGTCCGGGCTCACCTGCGCCCCCAGCCAGACGATGCCGAGGGCGAGCAGCACGCCGACCATTGTGGACAGCGCGATCGTCTGGGAGATAATGGGCCTCCCCGCGCTGGGCGGTGGGGGGGCGAAGTGCAACGTCCAACCAGCGCCATCCCAGAACCGTTGTCCGTTGTAGTACGGATACCAGCCGGGTTCAGGGCTGGCTGGGGCTTGATCCTCCCAACTCGCTTCCAATGTGCAGTCCCTCCCGTTGAGTTTGCAGTGGCGCCAGAGGCCGCTGGATCGAGCCTATTGCAGCCGCATCGACCCAGTCAAGAAACCTCGACTGGGGGCGACCCGGCCGTGCTTCCCGAATGCAACAGCGATAATCATGCGCCACTTGAGCCGCGTCGCGATACAACCTGTCTCAGGCTCGCAAAATCGGTGTCGGGATAAAAGGTGCGGATGATCTCTTCCGCGCCGGGAAATTTCTCGCCTCGCTCGCGGCTTCGCGGCTCCCCGTCGAGATTCCAGAAGTAGTCCCGCTCGTCCTGTCCGCGGCAGTAGACGACGCCACGGCCTTCGTCGGTCGCCCGCAGTTCGGTGCCGAAAGAGAGGCTCTCACCCGGACGCAGAAAACCGTCTGCGGGCCAGCCAAAAGCGTACTCCTCGTCGACCATGAGCACGAAGCCCACCTTCTTTGCGAGGCCACCGCCGGCGTTGTTGATCGAGATTCCCAGCGTCTTCCGCCCACCCCATCCGTCGATAAATGTGGATTCGGCGTGGAGGTCGGGTTGCCTCGCCTCTTCGGACTGGCGCCGAAGCAGCTGCAGCTGGTCCTCGGAGGCCCCAGCCATCTTCTTGGTCGCCTTGGCCATTCGCCAGGTGACGAACGCGAGCGAGAAGGTGCCGAGCGCAACACCAGTCTCGATTACCTCCTGCAGGGTCATGGTCTAGTCACCGGGCGGGGTGTACTCGCCTCGCTCGACGGCCTCCGCGGCCTCCTCTGGGCTGTAGCCCTATTCCTCCGCCCACCCGACCGAGTTTGGGCGTACTGCTCGTTGATGAAGCGCTCGATGTGGCGACCTTCGGCCTGCCACTCCCGAATCGCGCCCTCCTGTAGGGCGCCTGGGTCTGTCTCGCCGTGCATCGCCGCGACCAGTTCCGCTCTGATCGCGTAGCCCTGCTTAACCCAGACTGCGATCCCCTCGTTTTGTTCCTTGAGGTGCGGATGCTCGTCATCGACGAAGGCCAGGCGCTCGGAAACCTGCTTGCCGCGGGTATTGATCGCCCGGGTGCCGACTGGGAATTTCTGGATCTTGCGCCCGCAACCGCAGAAGCATTCCTTCGCCACGCCGGGAGTCTATGCCGCCACAAAGAACTCCGCGATCACGGCCCAGTCGGCGGCAAACGAGGGGTCTGGGCGGGTCACCTTCTCCGCCAGCAAGCTCGGCGTCAACCCCCTCAGGCGTGCGCTCCGACCCCAGCACCTTGCCACTTCCCTTGCCACCCTACGGAAAACGCCGCCCTCTCGGACGGCGTTTTTGGCTCTAGGACTGAGGCACCGCTACGGGGATTCGAACCCCGGTTTCCGGACTGAGAATCCGGCGTCCTAGTCCCCTAGACGATAGCGGCGTGGGGGCGCGATTCTAGCGAGACGGCCCTGATGGGGCATTGGCCCATTCTCCGTCCGATGGGACTCGTAGTCTACGAACGTATGTTCGTGTCAGACCCTCACCCGCGCAAAGGACGATCAGGCGATAAATTGGCTACTCCACGCGGCTGTGGTGGAACTGGCAGACACGATACGTTCAGGTCGTATTGCTCGAAAGAGCGTGGAGGTTCGAATCCTCTCAGCCGCATAGATCAGGCCCGTCGTGCATAGCGGGGAGATGGTTGCCGAGGTGCTTCGTCTCGCCGACGATGGCCTGAACAACTGTGAGATCTCCAGGCGGACCGGAGTCTCTCGGCCGACAGTAAGAGATTGGCGTGCTGGAAGGCTCCCCCACTCGTTCCAGAGCAAGCCCATGCTCTATGGGCGACCGGCGGAGCCTGGTCCATGCTGCCCCCAATGCGGCTCGGCCAAACACGACTTCGATCGGCTGTCGAGCGCATACGTCTACCTCCTCGGCCTCTACCTGGGTGACGGCTGCATCTCCGAGCACCGGCGCAAAGTGTTCCGCTTGAGGATCGCGCTCGACATGAAATACCAAGGCATCGTCGAAGAATGCGCAGCGACGATGCAGGCTGTCGTGCCTTGGAACAAGGTCCATCAGCAGTTGACGCCAAAGAACTACGTCGAGGTCCATGCCTATTCGAAGTCATGGCCGTGTCTCTTTCCCCAACACGGCCCAGGCAAGAAGCACGAGCGTGAGATCGTCCTCACCAACTGGCAGCAGGGCCTTGTCGACCTGGCCCCCGAGCTTCTGGTGCGCGGCCTGATCCATTCCGACGGATGCCGCTTCATCAACACCGGCAGCTACGGCTGGCGATCCCCTCGATACGTCTTCACCAACTTCTCCGACGACATCAAGCGGATCTTCTGCGACGCATGCGACCAGCTCGACCTGCATTGGACCGTCGCTCCACCCAAGTCCGTCTACGTCTCCCGCAAGGCCGACGTGGCGAAGTTGGACGAGTTCGTCGGGCCGAAGCGCTGAGTTCAGGCCGCCGCAGGCGCGGCGGCCTGTTCGCCCGCCCGTGCAGCGTTTGCCGCAATCTCCTCGACGAACGTCGGCCAGAGCTCGCGGGGGAGGTCGTGGCCCATGCCGTCGATCATGCGCAGGCGGGCGCCGGGGATTGCCCTGGCGGTGGCGCGGCCGCCGACCGGGCGGGCCAGCGGGTCCCTGCGGCCGTGGATGACCAGGGTCGGGGCGGTGACGCGATGCAGGGCGTCGGTGCGATCGCCCGAAGCGGTGATCGCGTGCATCTGGCGCAGCACGCCCGAGGGACGGTGGCTGCGGTCGTAGGAGC
Organism: uncultured Solirubrobacterales bacterium; assembly: GCA_963702055.1. Lineage (GTDB taxonomy): Bacteria > Actinomycetota > Thermoleophilia > Solirubrobacterales > 70-9 > CAWINX01. The sequence goes on from OY969702.1 coordinate 854,597, forward strand.
GGCTGACGATCTCCCGCAGCCATTGCTCGTCCCGCGGATAGTCGGGTGAGCCGATCACCCGGAAGGTCTTCGTCGCCCGCTCGATGTAGGCGTCGCGCCCGTGCGGAGCCGGCGCCATCAGGATCGCGAAAGCGCGCAGGGTCGGGAACTCCATCCAGCGCCGCCCCGATGTCGACATGATCGAGGTCAGCGAGAGCACTCGCTGCGGCTGCTCGATCGCCATCGTCTGGGCGATCATCCCGCCCATCGAGGCGCCGACCACGTGGGCCGCCTCGACACCTAGGTGGTCCATCAGGCCGGTGGTGTCCGCGGCCATGTCGCGCAGCAGATAGGCCGCGGCGGACTCGCGGCCGAGGATCAGGTCCGCCCGGCTCGGCACCCCCGCGCCCTCGAGGATCGTCGAGTGGCCGATGTCGCGGTTGTCGAAGCGGACGACGCGGAAGCCTCGCTCGGCGAGCATCGAGCACAACCCTTCGTCCCAGGCGATCATCTGGGTGCCGAGGCCCATGATCAGGACGATCGCCGGGGCGTCGCGTTCGCCCATCTCCTGGTAGGCGATCTCGATGCCGTTGACGGGTGCGAGGCGCTCCTCGCCGAAGACGGGCATCGCCCGATTCTAATCAGGCTGGCCGCTCAGCCAGGCAGGTTCCCGCCCGCGCCTCTAGGTTGAGGCGGTGCGCACCGCGATCGTCTCCGACCTCCACCTCGGCAGCGTCTCCGGCGAGGACGTCGCCCGCGACCCCGAGATTCGCGCGGCGATGCTGGAGGAGATCGCCGGCGCCGACCGGGTCGTCCTGCTCGGCGACGTGGTCGAGCTGCGCGAGCGCCCTGTCGGTGAGGCGCTGGAGGCCGCCCGCCCCTTCTTCGAAGACCTGGGAGGCGCCGTGGCCGGCGAGATCGTCCTCCTCCCCGGCAACCACGACCACCGGCTCGCCGAGCCGCTGCTCGACGACCTCTCGCTGGCGGGGGCGCCCCTCGGCCTCGAGCAGCGCTTCGACCCCTCCCCCGGTCCCGCCGCCCAGATCGACCGCTGGCTCGGCGGCGGGCGCCTCGGCCTCGCCTACCCCGGAATCTGGCTGCGCGATGATGTCTACGCGACCCACGGCCACTACATCGACTGCCACCTCGCCCTGCCCCGCGCCGAGTGCGTCGCCGCCGCCGCGGCGATGCGCTCCCGCCCGCTGCCGGCGCCCGCGACGCCGAGCGACTACGAGCGGGTCCTGCGCCCGATCTACTCCTTCTCCTACGGCCGCGCTCAGTCGCGCACGGCGGCGCGGCTGACCGGCGCCGTCGATCGTCCCTCCGAGACGGCCTGGAAGCTCGCCGCCGGCGGCGACGGGGACGGGCTCGGCAGGAAGCTCGCCGGCGGCGCCCTGCGCGCCGCCGTCCCCGGCGCGGTCTGGAGCCTCAACCGCCTGCTCCACGCCCACTTCGATCCCGACTTCTCGCCGAAAGCGATCCTCAGCGGCGGCCTCGACGCCACGGTCGAGATGGCCGCCCGGCTCGAGCTGGACCGAGAGAGCCTCCACCTGATCACCGGCCACACCCACCGCGGCGGCCCGCGTAAGAGCGACGGGACCTGGCCGCTACCCGGCGGCGGGCAGATGCACAACACCGGAAGCTGGCTCTTCGCAACCGCCTTCCATCACCCGGGCACACCCCCCAGCCCCTATTGGCCGGGAACCGTCACCTGGGTCGAGGACGACGCCGCACCCCGCCGCGTTCAGCTCCTGCGCGATCGCACCCACGCGGCGATGACGGAGGCTGTCGCGCTCAGCCGCTCCGCAGCCACTCGGCGATGATTCCGCCGACTTCCTCGCCGGCGTCCTCGTGGAGGAAGTGCGAGGCGTTCTCGATCACCCGCGGTGGCGGGTAGTTGAGCCGCGCGGAAACCTGCTCGCCGACCGACAGCGGCAGCGCCTGGTCGGAGTCCGCCCAGAGAACCAGCGTCGGCCGCTCGTCGGTGCGCAGCGCGTCGGCGACGGCGCGTCCCTCCGCCGCCCCCGGCGCGTCCGGCTCGGTCGGGATCAGCGCCGGGAAGGCGCGCGCGCCGGCCTTCGCCTCGGGGTTCGGGTAGGGCGCCTCGTAGGCGGCGATCACCTCGTCGGACACATCGCGCTTGCAGCCGGCCTTGACCAGGAAGCCGACCGGCAGATCCTCGGCGTTGCGGACGAAGTCGCGGAATTTGAGCCAGACGTCGCTCATCTTCTGGTGGCCGGTGAAAGGGCCGGTGTCGGTAATCACAAGGCGCGAGAACCACTCTGGGTGCTCGACGAACAGCCGCAGCCCGATCGGCCCGCCCCAGTCGTGGACCACCGCGGTGGCGTCGCGCAGATCGAGTCCCTCGAGCAGCTTCGCGATCAGCTCGACGTGGCGGTCGTAGCTGTACCAATCGACGTCGGTGGGCTTGTCGGAGCGGCCGAAGCCGGCGTAGTCGGGGGCGATGCAGCGGTAGCCGGCGTCGCGGACCGGCGGGATCACCTTGCGCCAGAGGAACGACCAGGTCGGCTCGCCGTGGAAGAAGACCACCGGCGGGCCCTCGCCCTCGTCGAGGTAGGCGAGCCGCAGGCCGTCGACCTCGCGGTAGCTCGACTCGAAGGGGAAGTCGGGCAGGTCCCGCAGGTCCTCCTCCGGCGTGCGCACCGCCTCGACGCTCATCGGCGCGAGTCTATGCGCCCGGCGCGCGCTTCGCGCTCGCGCCCCCGGTCCGCGCTCAGTACTTCTCCCCGATGACGCAGGCAAAACGCGCCTCTAGCGTGAGCCGTGATGGAGGAGACCCGACCGACGTTCCAGGTGCGCATCCACGGCCGCGGCGGCCAGGGCGTGGTCACCGCAGCCGAACTGCTCTCGGTCGCCGCCTTCGACGAAGGGCGTCACGCGCAGGCCTTCCCCAGCTTCGGCTCGGAGCGCAGCGGCGCGCCCGTCGTCTCCTTCTGCCGCATATCCGACCGGCCGATCCGCATCCGCGAGCCGATTGCCGAACCCGACGCGCTGATCGTCCAGGACCCGACCCTGCTCCATCAGGTGGACCTCTTCGCCGGTCTCAACGCCGACGGCTACCTGCTGATCAACACAAGCCGCAGCTTCGAGGAGCTGGGCCTCGAGGAGTTCGTCGCCGGTTTCCGCCCGGAGCGCATGTTGACCGTGCCGGCCTCCGAGCTGGCCCGCCGCCACCTCGGCCGGCCGCTCCCCAACGCGGCGCTGCTCGGCGGCTTCGCCGCCCTCACCGGCCTGCTGAAGCTGGAGTCGGTGACCGCGGCGATCCGCGAGAAGTTCCCCGGCCCCGCCGGCGAGGGCAACGCCGCGGCAGCGGACGCTGCCTTCGCCCACGTCGAGGAAGAGATGCGGGAGGTCGCCCGTGCTTAGGCAGCTCGAGGGCTCCGCGGCGGTTGCCGAGGCCGTCGCCCTCTGTCGGCCCGAGGTCGTCTGCGCCTACCCGATCTCCCCCCAGACCCACATCGTCGAAGGCCTCTCCGACCTGGTCCGCGCCGGCAAGCTCGACCCCTGCGAGTACGTGATGGTCGAGTCGGAGTTCGCCGCGATGTCGGTCTGCATCGGCGCCTCCGCGGCCGGCGCCCGCTCCTACACGGCGACCGCCAGCCAGGGCCTCCTCTACATGGCCGAGGCCCTCTACAACGCCTCCGGCCTCGGGCTGCCGATCGTGATGACCGTCGCCAACCGGGCGATCGGCTCTCCGATCAACATCTGGAACGACCACAGCGACACGATGTCCCAGCGCGACTCCGGCTGGATCCAGCTCTACGCCGAGGACAACCAGGAGGCGGTCGACCTCCACATCCAGGCCTTCAAGCTCGCTGAGCGGCTCTCGCTGCCGGTGATGGTCTGCATGGACGGCTTCATCCTCACCCACGCCTACGAGCGAATCGACGCCCCCTCCCAGGAGCAGGTCGACGCCTTCCTGCCCGCCTTCGAGCCGCGCCAGGTCCTCGACCCGGCCGACCCGGTGACGATCGGCGCGATGGTCGGGCCGGAGGCCTTCACCGAAGTCAAGTACCTGGCCCATGCGAAGCAGATGCTGGCGCTGGACGCGATCCCCGAGGTGGCCGCGGAGTTCAAAGCGGAGTTCGGGCGCGAGTCCGGCGGCCTGCTGCGTGGCTACCGCGCCGAAGACGCCGAGACGATCGTCGTCGCGCTCGGCTCGGTCCTGGGGACGATCGAGGAGACGATCGACGAGATGCGCGAGGAGGGCGTCTCGATCGGCGCCCTGGCGATCAAATCGTTCCGTCCCTTCCCGCTGGAGGAGGTCCGCGAGGCGCTCGCCCGCGCCAAGCGGGTCGTCGTGCTCGAGAAGGCGCTGGCCGTCGGCGTCGGCGGGATCGTCTCCGCCAACGTGCGGATGGCGCTCTCCGGCATCCAGCTGAACGGCTACACCGTGGTCGCCGGCCTCGGCGGCCGGCCGATCACCAAGAAGTCCCTGCACGGCCTCTTCGCCGACGCCGTCGCCGACCGCCTCGACCCGCTCAGCTTCCTCGACATGGACTGGGACCGGGTCGAAGCGGAGCTGCTGCGCATGCAGGGCAAGGGCCGAACCGGCCCGCACGCCGAGAACATCCTCCGCGAAGCCGGCGTCGTCGCCGCAAGGTCGCACTGACGATGCGAGCGCGCGAACCCGAAAAAGACGGCAAGACGCCCCCCGGCAACCAGCCGGTGAAGTTCTACCAAGCGGGCAGCTTCGTGGTGGGCAACCGCCTGCTCGACCCCGAGCAACGCTCGGTGCAGGCGCGGATGGAGCGCTCCAACACGCTCACCTCCGGTCACCGCGCCTGCCAGGGATGCGGCGAGGCGCTCGGCGCCCGCTACGCGCTCGATGCCGCGATGCGGGCAACCGACGGGCAGTTGATCGCCGCCAACGCGACCGGCTGCCTCGAGGTCTTCTCGACCCCCTTCCCCGAGTCCTCGTGGCAGCTCCCCTGGATCCACTCGCTGTTCGGCAACGCCCCCGCGGTCGCCACCGGCGTCGCCGCGGCGATGAAGGCGAAGGGGCGCGAGGACGTGCGCGTGGTCGGCCAGGGCGGCGACGGCGGCACCCTCGACATCGGCTTTGCCTGCCTCTCCGGGATGTTCGAGCGAAACGACGACGTGCTGTTCATCTGTTACGACAACGAGGCCTACATGAACACCGGGGTGCAGCGTTCCGGCGCAACGCCCCCGGCGGCGCGCACCGCCAACACCAAGCCGATCGGCGACCACCCGGGCAACGAGTTCGGTCAGGGCAAGGACGCGCCGGCGATCGCGATGGCGCACGGCATCCCCTACGTGGCGACGGCGACGGTCGCCGAGCTGCGCGACCTCGAGTACAAGGTCGAGCGGGCGATGTCGTTCCGCGGCGCCCGCTACCTGCACGTCTTCGTCCCCTGCCCGCTCGGCTGGGGAGCGCAGGCGCGCGACACGGTGAAGATCGCCCGCCTGGTCAAGGAGACCGGCCTCTTCCCCGTCTTCGAGGCCGAGGACGGCGAGGTGACCGGCGTCTCGAAGATCCGCCGCCAGGTCCCGGTCGAGGAGTACCTGAAGCCGCAGCGCCGCTATGCCCACCTCTTCGGCGAGCACCCTCGCCCCGACGTAATCGCCCAAATCCAGGCGATCGCCGACCGCAACATCCGCCGCTACGGGTTGCTTCCCGAGGACGCTCGTAGCTTTTCCCCTGCCATAGCGAGGGAAAACGTACGAGCGGAGGAGTCGGCGTGAACGGCAAGCCCTACGCGATCACCCTCGACGTCGGCTCCAGCCTTGCCAACAAGACCGGCAGCTGGCGCACCGAGCGGGCCGTCTACGTCGACCGCCTGCCGCCCTGCAACCACGCCTGCCCGGCCGGCGAGAACATTCAGGCCTGGCTCTACGAAGCCGAAGAGGGCGAGGAGGGCTACGAGCGGGCCTGGCGCAAGCTGATGGAGGACAACCCGCTGCCCGCGGTGATGGGACGGGTCTGTTACCACCCCTGCGAGACCGCCTGCAACCGCGGCCAGCTCGACGAAGCGGTCGGCATCCACTCGGTCGAGCGCTTCCTCGGCGACGAGGCGATCAAGCGCGGCTGGCAGGTCGAGTTGGACGTCGAGCCTTCCGGCAAGCGGGTGCTGGTCGTCGGCGCCGGGCCCTCGGGGCTCTCCGCCGCCTACCACCTGACCCGGCTCGGCCACGAGGTGACGATCCACGAGGCCGGCCCGATGCCGGGCGGGATGATGCGCTTCGGCATCCCCCAGTACCGGCTGCCGCGCGACGTGCTCGAGGCTGAGGTGCGGCGCATCCTCGACCTCGGCGTGACGCTGGAGCTGAATCGCAAGGTCGACAACGTGCTCGACTCGATGCGCGAGGGCGGCTTCGACGCCGCCTTCCTCGCGGTCGGCGCCCACATCGGCCGCCGCGCCTACGTCCCGGCGGGAGAGGCCGAGCGGATAGTCGACGCGGTGGCGCTGCTGGAGAGCATGGAGGGCGAGGAGAAACCGCGGCTCGGCCGGCGGGTCGTCGTCTACGGCGGCGGTGACACCGCGATGGACGTGGCGCGGACCGCAAAGCGCCTCGGCGCCACCGACGCGGTCGTCGTCTACCGCCGGACCCGCGAACGGATGCCCGCCCACGACTTCGAGGTCGAGGAGGCCGCGGAGGAGGGCGTGATGATGAAGTGGCTCTCCACCGTCAAGCACTTCGAGGACGGCAGGCTTCTACTGGAGCGGATGGAGCTCGATGAGACCGGCTTCCCGCAGCCGACCGGCGAGACCGAGGAGCTGGAGGCCGACTCGCTGGTCCTGGCGCTCGGTCAGGAGGCCGACCTCTCGCTCCTGGAGGGCGTGCCGGGGATCGGAGTCGACGACGGCGTCGTGCAGGTCGGGCCGAACATGATGACCGGCCACGACGGGATCTTTGCCGGCGGCGACATGGTCCCGGCCGAGCGCACGGTCACGGTCGGCGTCGGCCACGGCAAGAAGGCGGCCCGCCACATCGACGGCTGGCTGCGCGACAGCGAGTACGTCCCGGCCCCCAAGCACGACCTGGCGAGCTTCGACACCCTCAACACCTGGTACTACTCGGACGCGCCGCGCACCGTCCAGCCCCAACTCGAGGGGGCGCGGCGAGCCTCCGGCTTTGACGAGGTGGTCGGGGGTCTCGACGAGTCGAACGCCCTCTTCGAAGCGCGCCGCTGCCTCTCCTGCGGCAGCTGCTTCTCCTGCGACAACTGCTACGGGGTCTGCCCCGACAACGCGGTAATCAAGCTCGGCAACCCCGGCGAGCTCTATGAGATCGACCTCGACTTCTGCAAGGGCTGCGGGTTATGCGTAGCCGAGTGCCCATGTGGCGCAATCGAGATGGTCCCGGAAGAGATCTGAGCCCCCCGGCCGAGCCGAATCTTTACCCGGAGTTCACCTGGCGCCAAGGTTCCGAGAGCACCCTGGTGTTCGCGACCACAAGCGAGAGGAGACATCATGCCGCAGATACTCGTAATGACCGATCTCCAGGACGAGGCGGACGGCGCGATCGTCTACCGGGAGCGGATCTGCCCCAGCGATCTCGAGTCGGACCACTACTCGGGTCAGCTGGTCGAGAGGGTCGGCTGGGCCGTGGTCGACGCCGACGAGCTCGAGCACCGCGGAGGTCGAGACTCCTCAGCGGGCGAGATCTGAGCGCCCCTCCCCCGGGGGGAGGGGGAGGATCAGCGCCCGCTCGCCGGCGGGCGGGCGCTGAGGCGCTCGAGCAGGCGACTGACGAAAGGAGCCTGAGCCGGCAGGATCTTCTCTGCGGCGACCGCCGGCGTAAACCACTCGGCCCGGTCGACCTCCGGGAACTCGCGCTCGACCCCGGAGCGCGGCGGCCACTCGATCGCGAAGCTGTTGCTGCGCAACGTCGCCGGGTCGAAGTCGCCCTCGGCCGCCCAGGCCCGCACCTCCTTGCCGCCACGCTGGCGAACCTGGCCGAGGTCGATCAGCCCCTCGACGGAGATCGGCGGGAGCGTGCCCAGCTCCTCCCCCAGCTCGCGCAGCGCGCAGTCGCGCGGGTCCTCGTTCTCCTCGTACTCGCCCTTCGGAATCGACCAGGCACCAAGGTCCTTTTTCGCCCAGAAGGGGCCGCCGGGATGGACGAGCAGCAGCTCCGGCGAATCTCCCGCAGGGCGGTAGAGAAGAACTCCGGCGCTGCGCCTTGCCCCCACTTTCCTCCCAGGTTATCGTCGTCAGAGCCCGAAAAAGGGCTGTGGTGGTTCATCCCTGACCCCTGTTTGATGAGCATGAAAGGTTACGAATGAACGAGGAGAGCACACTCAGCGGCTGGTGGGTATTCGCCGGCGCACTGTTGCTGATCGCCGGTGTCCTGAACATCATCTGGGGCATCGCCGCAATCGGCGATTCGAAGTTTTTCACCGCGAACGCGACCTACATCATCAGCAGCCTCCACACCTGGGGCTGGGTGACCCTGATCCTTGGGGTGCTTGAGCTGATCGCCGCGTTCTCGCTGTTCTCGGGAGGCGAGTTCGGCCGCTGGTTCGGCATCTTCATCGGCTCGCTGAACGCGATCGGGGCGCTGCTCTCGATCCCGGCCTACCCGTTCTGGTCGCTGGCGATCTTCGCCCTCTCGATCATCATCGTCTACAAGCTGGCCGAGGGCCCGGAAGGCTCGTCCGCCTAGCCAGGTCGCCGTCAATCCAATCCTCGCGAGGGCCCCGGCGATGTCGGGGCCCTCGTCGTTTGGGCACTACGCGCGTCCCTCAGACCGAAATCGTGACGGGAAAAGTCGCGATCCAGATGGTGGTTCCAGCGAAGAGGAAATACCCGAGCGCCAGCAGTGCGACGCGCTGCTTTGGCTCGGTCAACTTCGTGCTGATCCCCGCGAAGAAGAGGGCCGCGGCGAACAGCACGACCGCCAGGACATAGTTGTCGGAGCGCTGGTTCGACTGGCGCGCCGCCGCCGTCGCCAGGTCGGCTTGCGCCTGGAGCCGGTGCGCCTGCGCTTTCTTGGCGAGCCTGTACTGGGGCATCGCGAACGGCGTCGACGGGGCTTTCGGGTTCTTCAGCGGGCGCGTGGCGATCCAGGCGCGGACGGCCGGCTTGAACTCGTCGCGGAAGCGGTCGAGGTAGAACCGGGCAAGCCGCTGGTCCCCCGCAGCGTACGCGTCCACCCACTGGCTGAAGGTGAGGACGTCCACCTCGATCTCCTGACCGGCCTCGTTCGAAGCCGCGGTCGACTCGACCCGCGCCGCGTTGGATTTGCTGAAGTCGATCGCCTGCACGCCGCTCCAGCGAGCCGACTGGTAGGAGCTCCAGGCGGTGGCGACGGCGGCGATCGCGAGCAGGATCGTCGCGAGCAGCTCCATGTGCCGGTGCAGGAGGCCGATCGCCCCTCCCTCCACCGATTCGGCTTCGGTCCCCCCAGGTTCGCTCGCCGACATCGGCGGGAGAGTATCTGGAAGTCACGTCCCTTCTCGGAGACGCGCCGTCCATCGCCCGTGGCGTCGCCGAAGTTCGTCCTCATCGAGGTCGGCGCGCCCCAGCGGCAGGTAGTTCGGGGCCCAGGACCCAACCGCCTCATGGGAGCGAGCGACGGCCCAACTGTCCCAAAGGCGCATCTCGCCGACTGACGAGCCAACGGCTGCCTCATAGGCCACAAGAAAATCGTTGGCGATTTTCTCGTCGAACAGGAGGGCGAGATCCAGGCGGCACCAGCCCAAGTCAAAACCGCGTGGACCGCGCGCCCCGTCCGTCCAGTCGACGATGCCCGTAAGCCGTCCGTCCCGCCAGACGACATTGCCCGACCAGTAGTCGCAGTGGGTGAGCACCGCCGGTGACTGAATGACCTGTGACCAGCGAGACCGAACCTCCGCCGCCAGAGGGCCGCCCAATGCCTCCTTGGAGCCTCCGGTGCGATCGAACACGCTCGGCAATTCCGCCAGCCGCTCGATCGGTACCGCATGCACCGCAGCGAGCGCGCGCCCCAATTCGCGCGCCCAACCCCTTGGATCGGTCGGAGTGATGTCCGACTGGCCGTCAAGCCGGCTGATCAACGAGGTCGGGTACTTCGACCACAGGCCGTTCAGATCGCCGCCAAGCCACACCGGAGCCAAACCGCCAAGCCCGTCGAGAGCCCGCAGCACACGCTGCTCATGCAGGGGCCCAGAGTCGTCCACCGGAAACTGGCGGACGACAGCGCTGAACGCGGGATTCTCGGTGTCAACCCTCCACGTATCCGCATGCTGGCCGCCTTCGAGGCGCTCGGCACGCAAGACCACGGCCGACGAACCCGCCAGACGCCGGACTTCCTCAAGCGCTCCAGATGAAGGCAGAACCTCAGATCGAGTCATCTTTGAAACCAGCTAGGCAAGCCCGCTTTCCAAGCCGGCTGCGAAAAAATCGGGGAGACAGGATTTGAACCTGCGACCGCTCGGCCCCCAGCCGAGTGCGCTACCAGACTGCGCCACTCCCCGTGGCTGCTTCCATTCTGCCGCATCGCCCGACCGGAGGCATGGCAAACTGTCGCTTCTGCATCCGGCTCTTGCGGCCGGCGCGCGGTGGTAGCTCAACGGTAGAGCCTCGCCCTTCCAAGGCGATGATGCGGGTTCGATTCCCGTCCGCCGCTCTTCCGCGGCCGGCGCGGACTTGGCAACGACCCGGCGGGGTGTCAAGGCCGCCAAATAACGTAGGGCGATGAAGAGGGCGACGAGCGAGCTGATGTCGGTCGTGCGCTCGCTCGTCCTCGATCTCCGCAACCCCAACCTCGGCCGTCTCGGGATTGCCCGCGTCGGGAACTCGTTCGCGAACTGGAGCTTCGCGATCGCCCTCGGCGTCTACGGGTTCGAGGCCGGCGGCGCCGTCGCGGTCGGCGTGATCGCCCTGGTGCGACTCGCCCCGGGCGCTCTCGCCTCGCCCTTCGCCGGGCTGCTCGGCGACCGCTACCCCCGGCGCTCGGTCCTGATCGGCACCAGCCTGGCGATCGCGGCGGTGCTGAGCGCCGCCTGCGCCGCCGCGACCCTCGATGCGCCCCGGGCGCTGATCTTCGCGCTTGCCGGCGTCTTCACCATCGCGATCAGCGGTTATGTCCCCGCCGAGTCGGCGCTGCTGCCGGCGCTGGCCCGCACCCCGCAGGAGCTGTCGGCGTCCAACGTCACCCACAGCGCCATGGACAACATCGGCACCCTGGCCGCGGCGGTGGCCACCGGCGTCCTGCTGGCGACCACCTCGCCCGCGGTCGTCTTCGGAGTCGCGGCGGTGGTCGCCCTGCTGACCGCGCTCCTGCTCACCGGGATAGCGCGCGATCGGCGGCCCGACTACACGAGCGAGGGCGAGATCTCGGGGATCGTCCACGAGACGACCCTGGGGTTTCGCGCCCTGATCTTCAACCCGACCTTCCGCCTGGTCGCGGCGACGCTAACGGTGCTGGTCCTCTTCGAGGGGATCGCCGACGTCCTGGTCGTGATCATGGCGCTGGAGCTGCTCGGACTCAGCGAGGGCAGCGTCGGCTTCCTCAACGCCGCCTGGGGCGTCGGGGCCCTCGCAGGCGGCGTTGGAATGGGACTTCTGCTCAATCGAGGACGACTGGCGATCGGGCTCGCAGGCGGCAGCATCGTCGTCGGCCTGGCGACGGCGCTGCCGGGTGCCTGGCCGGTCCCGGCGTCCGCATATATCGGCTGGTTCGGCATTGGCATCGGCTACGCGTTTATCGAGATCGCGGCGAAAACCCTGCTCCAGCGCCTCGGCTCCGACGAGACGCTCGGCCGGGTGATCGGCTCGCTCGAATCCGCTCGCCTCGCCGCGATGGCGATCGGCTCGATCGGCGCCGCGGCGCTCGTCGCCCTGACCGGCACCCAGGGTGCCCTGCTCGTCCTCGCCGCGGTGCTGCCGATCTTCTTCGTCCTCTGCTGGACCCGCCTGCGCGCCTTCGAGGTCGGCGCGCCGGTCTCCGAGGAGCATTTCCGCCTGCTGCGCGAGAACTCGATCTTCGCCCCGCTGCCGGTGGCGACGCTGGAGCGCATCAGCCTCGACCTCTCTCCGGTCGAGGTCGAGCCGGGGAAGGAGGTGATCACGCAGGGCGAGTTGGGCGACTCCTTCTATGTGATCGAGGAGGGAGAGGTCGAGGTGTTCGAGGACGGAGTCTTCCGCCGCAACGAGGGCCCGGGCGAGTCCTTCGGCGAGATCGCCCTGCTCCGCGACGTCCCGCGCACGGCGACCGTGCGGACGACCGCCGACACGCGATTGCTGCGCCTCGAGCGGGACCAGTTCATCACCGCGGTCACCGGGCACCGGCGCAGCACTCAGCTCGCCCACACCGTCGTCGGCGACCGCTGGTCGACCGACCCCGACCGGCCCCAGGTGCGCTGAGGCCTCGCTAGGACAGGCTGCTCGCGAGCAGCGCAAGAAGAAACAGGGCGACGATGTGCGTGGTCTGGTCGACCGCGAGCCGCAGCCCCCCCGGCGCCACCTCGCCCACGCCCTTGACCCGGCGCATGTAGGCGTCGAGCAGCCGGCCGTCATCCTGGATCAGGTGCGGGATCGCGATCAGCGCCGCGATCGCGATCGCCCAGGCGCCGATGTCGGTCGCCAGCCAGATCAGCGCGGGAACGAAGGCGAGCGTGTAGGTGAAGGTGTGCGAGAGCAGGGCCCACCGGGATTCCCGGTTGGAGCCGAGGCCGCCGGACTTGTGGATCGCCTGCCAGTTGGTTTGCAGCAGGAAGTCTCCGACCAGGTGGGAGACGACGAACACGGCGAAGACCTCGGGCCAGGACACGGACGGAGAAACGTATCGCCTTATTCCGCGACGCCCGCCGTCGCCTCCGACGCCAGCGACCAGACGCGCAGTGGATGCTCGCGACCGCGCACCTCCCGCTCCCCGACCGGAATCAGCTCCGGCGCCGACTCCACGCGGGCCTCCCGAGTCGAGTCGGCGATAAAGATCCGGAACCCGGAGCCTTTCGTCATCCCCTCCAGGCGCGACGCCGTGTTCGTGGTGTCGCCGATCGTCGTGTACTCCATGCGGCGCTCGGAGCCGACCTGCCCCGACATCACCTCGCCGCTGTTCAGCCCGATCCCCATCGAAAATCCGTCGCCGTGGCCCATGCTCTGCATCCACTCGCAGAAGGCCGGCAGGCGCACTTCGAGCATCTCCCGCGCCGCCGCGATCGCCCGGTCGGCATGGTCGGGCTGCTCGATCGGGGCTCCGAACACGGCCATGATGCCGTCGCCCATGTAGGCGACGAGGGTGCCGCCGTGGTCCATGACCGCGTCGGTCATCTCGCTCAGGTAGCGGTTGAGGGTTTCGACCACCTCGGCGGGCGCTCGCGACTCCGCGTAGCTGGTGAAGCCGCGCAGATCGCTGAACAGGACGGTGGCCTCGCGGCGGACCCCGCCGAGCTGAAGGCTTCCCTCACCGTGGGCCAGCACCTCGTCGACCACCTCTTCGGGCACGAAGCGGGAAAAGGTGAAGCGCACCCGCTGCCGCTCGAAGGCGGCGAGCAGGTAGTGAAGTCCGAGGGTGCCGACAGCTGCGATCGCCAGGGCGAGCAGCGGGTAGACGACCGAAATGACCAGGCCGGCGTTGAAGGCGAGCTGGGCCGCGACCAGGTAGAGCGCGGCGGCGGCGAGCGCCAGTCCGAAGGCGAGCACCGGCCGCAGGAAGAAGCCGGCGACCGGCCCGATCGCCGCGAGCAGGAGGATCAGAGCCAGGTTGAGCCAGCCCGGCGCCGAGTGCAGCGGCAAGCCGTTGAGCACGCTGGCGATCGCATTCGCCTGCAGCTCAACCCCCGGCATCAGCCCGTCGCCGACCGAGGTCTGGTGAACGTCCTGCAGGGAGGGCGCGGAGGGGCCGACGACGACGATCTTCCCCCTGAACGCCTTCGGATCGACCTTCCCGCGAAGCACCCTGGAGAAGGAATAAGTGGGAATCGTCTTCGGCGGCCCGGCGTAGTCGATCAGCGCCCCGCGCGAGCCAAAGCCGCTGCCGCCAACCGGCTTCCCCGTCCCCTCCTCGGCGGCGGCTACCGCGAAGCCTTTCAGCCCCTGGACCTCATAGGGAAAGCGGCGGATCGCGCCGTCGGCGTCGGGAATGACGACGGCGTTGCCGGCGCGGGCGCCGATGCTGCGCAATACGGCGTCGCCGCCAAAGACGTTGCTGTGGCCGTTGCCCTCCACCTCGGTGGTGGCGAGGACGACATGGCCGGCGCGCGCTACGGCCCCCACCAGGACGTTGTCCTGCTTGGGCGTGGTCGGCTCGGTGAACTGGACGTCGTAGGCGATCGCCTTGGCACCGTCCCTGGTTAGGCGATCGATCAACTTGCCGTGCAGGGAGCGTGGGAACGGCCACTGAACGCCGAGGTCGCTGAAGGTTTGGTCGTCGATCGCGACGACGGCCACCTCCGGCGAGGGGATCTGGGGGCCGCGAATCGAGATCCGGGTGTCGAAGCTGCTCAGCTCCAACCGGCGCAGGGCGCCGGTTGCGTAGGCGGCGACGCCGATTGCCGCGGCCAGCACCCCCACGACGATGAAGGCGAGTCCTCGCCGCCGTGCGCCCATCGGTTACCTGTGGCGGCGGCTGCCGGGCTTCTTCGCGACGTAGTGTCGGCCCGCGTGGAGAACCACCAGGCGCCGGCGGACGAAGTCACGCACCCAAACTGTCCCCCGCCGCACCTTGAAAAAGGTCGAACCGTCACAGCGATCCTCGACCAGCCAGATCGTCCCGCGAACGCTCGCCGAGCCATAGTTGCCGACGGTCTTGAAGTTCCCCTTGCCGCTTCCCCAGAGCTTGCGGCCCCGGCGCTTTCGCTTGCGCAAGAAGACGCGATCGCCGTCGTGATCCCCGTCGCTGTCCACCTTGCCGGCCTCGGGCTTCTTCTTCTTCCGCGCGCACTCGAGCTTTCCGATCAGGGTCAGCACGGTGTTCCGGTGGCGGGCTCGCTGGTGGACGCCGAAGACGCTTCCCCAGAAGTGCCCGGACTGGGTGCCGCCCCCGCCGCCTTTCGAGGTGGTGAGGCCGACGGTGCCGTCGCTGGCGTCGATCACGCAGGAGATCGGGACCTGCTCCGGGGCCTTGAGCTTGTGGAGCCTGCGGTGACGGCACCTGACTTTCACCTGACCCTTGACCGGCTCGATGTTGAAGGTTTTCCCCGCGATGGGCGGCGGCAGGCCGGTGTCGGGCTGCGGCGGCGCGTCCTGCACATCCAGCGTCACCTGCCACTCCGCATCTTCGGTCACGCCGTTGACTGAGACCACGGTGAAGGTGTAGCTCCCCACGGTGGTGGCGACACCGGAAAGCGTTCCGTCACCGCTCAGCGTCAGCCCGTTGGGCAGCTGCCCGCTCGAGACATAGAACTGCGGGCCTGGGTTTTGAGGAGTGGTTTCGAACCGATAGAGGTAGGACATGCCAGTCACCGCGGGAGAGAGGTTGCTCGTGATCAGCCGCGGCTGGCTCTGTCCGTAGTCGTTGCTGTTCCAGCAGGCCAGGGTGCCGTCGTCGCGGATCGCGCAGGTGTGGGTGCCGCCGGCGGAGACGGCTTGGAAGGTACCGTCGGGGATGCCGTCGAGCTGGCCGGAGGAGTCGTCTCCCCAGCAGGCCAGGGTGCCGTCGTCGCGGATCGCGCAGGTGTGGGTGCCGCCGGCGGAGACGGCTTGGAAGGTACCGTCGGGGATGCCGTCGAGCTGGCCGGAGGAGTCGTCTCCCCAGCAGGCCAGGGTGCCGTCGTCGCGGATCGCGCAGGTGTGGGTGCCGCCGGCGGAGACGGCTTGGTACTCGGGCAAATGGTGGTGGTGGTGCCACCAGTGGTGGTAGTAGCCGGTTGGAGCGTCGCTCACCTGGCCGTCGGAGTCTCCCCCCCAGCAAGCTAAATGCTCACTGGTGCGGATCGCGCAGGTGTGGGTGCCGCCGGCGGAGACGGCTTGGAAGGTACCGTCGGGGATGCCGTCGAGCTGGCCGGAGGAGTCGTCTCCCCAGCAGGCCAGGGTGCCGTCGTCGCGGATCGCGCAGGTGTGGGTGCCGCCGGCGGAGACGGCTTGGAAGGTACCGTCGGGGATGCCGTCGAGCTGGCCGGAGGAGTCGTCTCCCCAGCAGGCCAGGGTGCCGTCGTCGCGGATCGCGCAGGTGTGGGTGCCGCCGGCGGAGACGGCTTGGAAGGTACCGTCGGGGATGCCGTCGAGCTGGCCGGAGGAGTCGTCTCCCCAGCAGGCCAGGGTGCCGTCGTCGCGGATCGCGCAGGTGTGGGTGCCGCCGGCGGAGACGGCTTTCGCTCCCGAAGGCGCGTTGTTAGACGACTCGGCCTGGGTGCTGACGGCAAGTGACAACGCAAAGACAGCGGCAACAAGCACGCACAACCGCGAGTAGGTCTTCTTCGTAGTTGGCATGCGAGCGCGGGATTGTACGCAGCTACGCAAGCTCTGGGGCTTCGAATCGAAGTCGCTCTCGACCCTGGCCACCCCATGCGCGCCCAGTTGCGACTATTGGTCAATTCGCAAACGGCAGATGGGATCCATATGCAAGCGTCTACGAACCCGGACATCCTCTCCGACGACCAGGCCGGCAAGCGCGCCGAGATCGTCGAGCTGCTGACCGCCGCTTACTGGATGGAGATCGAGACGGTGATGAGCTACATCGCCAACTCGACCAACCCCGACGGCGTGCGCGCGCGGGAGGTCACCGACTCGCTCGCCGCGGACGTCGCCGAGGAGCTCGGCCACGCCCAGCAGTTCGCGCGACGCATCAAGGAGCTCTACGGAACCGTGCCCGGCTCGCAGGACTTCCGGCCGACCCAGGACTCCCTGCAGCCGACCGGCGACCCGCTCGACCTCGCCCACGTGATCCGCGGTGTGATCGACGCCGAGCGTGGCGCGATCGAGCACTACAGCCGAATCATCGAAGCCACCGACGGCGTCGATCCGGTTACCCAGGACATGCTGACGACGATCCTCGCCGACGAGCAGAACCACCTGCGCACCTTCGAGGGCTTCCTGCGCGAGTACGAGGCCGACAGGTCCTGACCGGTCCGGTTGGGGACTAAGAGACAAACCGCGAGCGGGGCAGCCAGGACTCGAACCTGGAATCGCCGGTTTTGGAGACCGTGCGCATGGCCGTTAACTCACTCCCCCGAACGGAGGACTCGCGACCAGGATGGCGTCCGCTATCGCCTGAGGCGTCGGCGGGCAGCCTGGAATGCGGATGTCGACAGGCAGCAGCTTTTCCAGGGGCCCGGCGAGCTCGGCTGCGTCCCCGAGGACGCCGCAGCCCAGGGCGCAATCGCCGAGGGCGGCGACCAGGCGCGGCTCGGGCATCGCTTCGTAGGCCGCGCGCAGGGGGCCGGCCATGCGGGTTGTGACCGGGCCGGTAACGAGCAGGACGTCGGCGTGACGGGGAGAGGCGACGATGTCGAGCCCGAAGCGCTGCAGGTCGTACCGCGGGCCGGCGGTCGCGGCCAACTCGTGCTCGCAGGCGTTGCAGGATCCCGCGTCGACGTGCCGGATCGCCAGCGAGCGAGAGCCGTTGCGCTTCGGCAGGGCGGTTTCGCGGCGAATGCCCTGCAGCTGACGGAACAAGACGAACACGATCAGCGGTCCACGCAGGCGTAGCAGAGCTCAAAGCTCTTGTTGATCAGCGGGAAGTCCGGCAGGAGGTTCCCCGCCGTGGCCAATGCCAGGGACGGCCAGTTGGCGTAGGAGCCGGTGCGAAGGTGAAGTCGACGGAGGCGGAATGCCTCGTGCTCGACGACGCAGACCGTCTCCCCACGCGGGCTCTCGACCCGCGCCACTCCCACCGCCGTGGAGGGACCGCCCGGGCTTGCCGTCTCGGGATGCACGGGGCTGGAGAGAAGCTCCTCGAGCATCGAGAAGACCTCGGCAAGCTCGAGGGCCCTCATCTCAAGCCGCGTGGCGACGTCGCCCTCGGCGACCGGTGGCGCCGCGGCGGCGAAAGACGAGCCATACCAGAGCCCTGGACTGGCCGCGCGAGTGTCCAGCCCCACCCCGGAAGCGCGCGCGACGGGCCCGACGGCGCCGAGCTGGGTCGCGTCGTCGCGCCCGAGGACCCCCACCCCGTCGAGCCGAGCTTGGAGAGACGGAGTGAACTGGATCTCCCGCCAGGCCAGCGCCACGTCCTCGCGCATCTCGCGAAGCTCTCCTCGCACTCGGTCGATTGCCGGCTGTGGCAGATCGAGCCGGCTACCGCCCAACTCGATCGACCCGAACAGGAAACGATGGCCCGAAATGGCCTCATTGAGGCGCATCGCACGCTCCTTCAGCGCGGCAAAGACCATATTCCCGGTAGCGAACCCGACCCCCGCGCAGATCGCGGCGATGTCGTTGAGGTGGTTGTAGAGACGCTCCAGCTCGAGCAGCAGCGTCCGGGCGCGTCGCAGATCGCGAGAGGGCGTAAGGCCCAGGACGCCCTCGCAGGCCAAAGCGTAGGCGGCCGAGTTGGCAACCGCGCAGGCACCGCAGGCCCTCTGGGCGAAAGCCAATCCCTCGGCCAACTCCCGCCCCTCGGCGGCGCGCTCGAGCCCGCGGTGCTTGTAGAAGAGGCGCACGTCGAGGTGGAGGATTCTCTCGCCGACCACGTGGAAGCGGAAATGGCCGGACTCGATGACCCCGGCATGGATTGGACCTACCGCCACCTCGTGAACTCCCTTCCCCTCGACGGGAACGGTCCAGCTCGGCGTGTCGAGCGAGTGGGCGAGGAGGGGGCGCAGCGGCTCGTGCCCAGGAAACCGCAGGCCGTAGAGATCGTGGGCCTCACGCTCGTCCCACTCCGCGGCGGGCATGAGGTCGACGATCGTCGGCGCCTCGCCGCCGTCGAGCGGGGTCGCGAGGACCCGGGTCTTCGGCCCGCGGGCGAACAGTGCGCTCCAGCGCCGCCCCGAGCCCGAACCGGAGGCGTATGCCCCGCAGAAACGCTCGCTGGCGGCGAGGGCTCGCCCGCACGCATCGCGCCAACCGGCTAGCTCGACCGTGACCAGGTCGACCTCCTGGCGCGGGAGCGCGGCGCGCAGGCTCGCCCCCCCGCTCACGCGCCGCTCCTCATCAGCGCTTCGACGATCCCCGAGTCCGGCAGGGCATACGCGGCAATGGTCAGCGTGACCAGCGCGACGGCCGCCGTGCCGGCGAACAACGCGACCGTCCGCGCGGAGCGAGATGACTGCCATTTCCGTCCCTTCCCGGCGCCCAGCAATCCCTCGATCAGAGCGTGGGCGAGTCCGAGGAAGCCGAGCGCGAGCAGCACCGCCGCGACCGAGGAGACCGCCATCAGGCCGGCATCCATCCCGCCCAGCAGCACCATCACCTCGGAGACGAAGAGTGGAGATGGAGGCAAGCCGGCGAGCGCCACCAAGCTCACGGTCATCGCGGTTGCGGTCGATGCGCTCTCGCGAGCCACCCCCCGAGGCGGGGCCTCGGCGGTGCTCGGGTCCTGTCGCAGCAAGGGGATCGCCGTGTAGAAGCCGAGCGACTTGGCGATGCCGTGGCCGGCAACGTGGATGACCACGCCGGCGATTGCCAGCGGCGTGCCGAAGCCCACTCCGAGGGCGAGGATCCCCATGTGCTCGAGGCTCGAATAGGCAAGGAGACGCTTCCAGGGCAGCGGCCGCCAGAGGAACGGGACGGCGACCAGCAGCGAAACCAGTCCGAAGCCGACGAAGAGCTCCTGAACCGTTCCCGCGCCGAGTGCCGGGGTGAGAGCGAGCTTGGTGCGCCAGGCGATCAGCAGCACAGTCGGGAGCAGCGCCGCGGAGAGCATCGCGCTGACCGGCGGCGGCGCCTCGCTGTGCGCGTCGGGCAACCAGTTGTGCACCGGCGCCCAGCCGATCTTGCTGGCCAGCCCGACCATGATCAACACGAACGCGACCAGCGTCGTCTCCGGCGGAAGCCCGCTCGCGTGCCGCGCAAGCGCCTGCCAGTCCAGCCCGGAGAGGCCGGGGGCATCCCGGCCGACGGCGACGAAGAGGACGACGATCCCCAGTAGGGCGACGGCGAGCCCCAGGGTCGTCAGGACGACGTACTTCCAGCCGGCCTCGAGCGCGCTGCTCTTGCCGCTGAAGGCGACCAGCAACGCCGACGCGGCCGTGGTTGCCTCGATCAGCAGCCAGGCCAGGGCGAGGTTGTCGACGAGCGGCAGCGCGAGCAGCGCCGACCAGAAAAGGTTGAAGGCCGCGTAGTACCAGGCATGCGAGCGTCGCGCGCTGAACCAGCTGCGCCCCGCGTGGCGCAGGTAGAACGGCGAGACGACGGCGCTGGCGAAGCCGATCACGGCGACGAGAGCGAGGAAGACCCCGCCGGCGGCGTCGAGGACGTACCAGCTTCCCCGCGCGGCATCCTCCGGCGCCGCGGCGAGCGCCACCACGGCCAGAGTCAGCGCCAGCGCCGCCGTCAGGGCGGAGCTCACGAGGTTGAGGCGATCCGCGACGCGGGGCCTCGGCGCCAGGGCCAAGATGGCCGCAGAGGCCAGCGGCAGAGCGAGCATGGCGATTGCCAGGGTTCCGTCAGTCACGGAGCCCCCGCAGCAGGTCGGTGTCGCCGCTGCCGATCTCACCGTGGATCTTGTGGGTGAAGGCGGCGGCGACGGTTACGACGAGGACCAGATCGAACAGCACGCCAAGCTCGATCACGAACGGCAGCCCTCCCGGGACCGCGACGGCGAGCAGGTAGACGCCGTTCTCCGCCACGAGGATCCCCAGCAGCTGCAAGAGCGCCGGGCGACGCATCACCACGATCGCGATGCCGAGGGAGAGCAGCGCCACGGCGCCGTGCTCGGCCGACCGATCGCCGAGCCCGAGCGGCGGGATCGAGGCGACCGCTACAGAGACAACGGCGGCTGCGACGAGCAAGCGGACGACGATCGTCGTGGCGGGAGCGACCAGGTAGGGCTCCGGGGTGCGGCGGCGGGTGAAGACCAGCAGCGCCGGCAAGGCCACGGCGCGAACCAGGAGGATGACGGCGGCGACCAGGAACTCGGTCGTTCGACCCCCCGCGAGCGAGAGCGCCACCACCCCCAGCAGCATCGCCTGGGCGGCGATCAGCAACGTCGCGAGGCTGCGACGGCGCGCGAGCATCACGGCAAAGCCGAGAACGACAAGCGCTGTGATCGCGGCGGCGCTCACGTCATCCCGCCAGCCAGCTGATCAATCCCACCAGGGCAAGCACGCAACCTCCGGCGAGCAGCGCCGGGACCCGCAGAATCCGCATCTTGGCCTGAGCCGTCTCCGTGAAGGCCAGGGCCACGCAGAGCAACGCGACGCCGCCGGCGAGGCAACCCAGGCGGGCGTCAAACCCACCCCAGTGAGGCAGGAAGAGCTCGGCGGCGACGACCAGCACGAGCCAGTGCCGGGCGGCGGCGCTCCACTCCAGCAGGGCGAGGTCGCGGCCGGCGTACTCGAGCAGCGGCCCCTCGTGGATCATCGTCAGCTCGAGGTGGGTGTCGGGATTGTCGATCGGCTGGCGCCCGGTCTCGAAGAGGACGACGATGCCGAATGCGAGCCCCGCGCACCAGTGGGCCGGCTGACTCCAGGCGGCCGCGCCGTTGGCGGCGGCGCTCATCGCCACGAGGTCGGTGCTGCCGGAGGGCAGCGCGGCAAGGATCAGCGCCAGGACCAGCAACGCCTCCGCGAAGACCGACAGGGTGAGGTCGCGGCTCGACCCCATCAGCGCGAACCCCGACCCGGTGTCCCAGCTCGCCGCGGCGAGGGCGAACCGCGCCAGGGCGAACAGCCCGACGAGGACGACCGCGTCGTTGCCGAGCGGCCAATCGGGCGAGAGGCCGGCGATCGGCACCAGGAACAGGGCGAGGACCATCGCCGCGGCGACGAGGCAAGGGGCGAGGCGATAGACGAGCGTCGTCGGCTGCGGGTCGACAAGCGTCTTTCCCCAGAGCCGGCGTAGCTCCCGGTAGGGCTGCAGCGGAGAGGGGCCGCGACGTCCCTGTAGGCGAGCCTTGAGGGTCTGAATCGTCCCGGGAAGCAGCGGCGCCAGAGCGAGGCCGCCGATCACCTGGATGACTCCGGCCAGCGCGATCATCCGATCGCTCCCGTTCGCACCAGAACGAGCAGCCCCAGAAGCAGGGCAAGCAGGTAGGCGGCGTAGGCGCGAACGCTGCCGGACTGCAGGCGACGGACGAATCGAGCGCCGGACAGCGCGCCACGCTGCAATGGCCCGTACAGCAGTGTGTCGAACAGGTGAGGGATCTCCCCGCTGTAGCGGATGCTCCGTAACTGGCCGCCTTCATGCGTCGCCACCACCTCCCGCCGGGGCCGCAGCACCGCCTCCAGGACCAGCCGCAACGGCTTCGTGAAACCGGCCGAACTCCAGTTCAGCGCGGGCTCGATCCGCTGGCCGCAGGCCCAGGCCGGCGCCGGCGCGGCGCGGCGGGAACCGCGCAAGCGCCAGAGCAGCGCGCTCAGCGCGAGGAGTCCGACCAGGAGCCATGGCGAGGGAAGCGATCCGGTGCCCGGGATGGAAAGACCGGGTTCGGCCGAGAGGCTCCGCGGCTGGGGGGCAAGCTCCATCAGCGACGGAATCAACAGGCCGGGGACCGCGCCGAGGGCGACGCAGCAGCCGGCGAGGAACGCCGGGCCGAACCTCATGCCGGGTGGCGCCTCCACCGCCGCCTCCGCCTCGGCTCGGCGGGGAGCGCCGAGCAGCACCAGCCCGACCACCTTGACGAAGCAGAAAACGGCGAGTGCGGCAGTCGCGGCGAGGCCGGCGGTCGCGAGGGCGCCGGCGAGGCCAAGCCCGAGGGAGGGACCGAGGGCGACATGAATCAGCGCCTGGAGGGTGAGCCACTCCGAGGCGAAGCCGTTCAGAGGGGGCACGCCGGCGATCGCCATCGAGCCGACCAGGAAAGCTCCGCCCGTCCAGGGCATGCGCCGCAGCAGCCCGCCGATGCGGTCCAGGTCGAGGCTGCCCACCGCGCGCTCGAAGGCGCCGGCCGCCAGGAACAGCAGCGCCTTAAACACCGCGTGGTTGAGGATGTGGAGGAGAGCGGCGGCGAAGGCGATCGCCGCCCAGGTCGAATCGCCCTCAGAAGCGAAGAGGATCGATGCGCCGAGGCCGAGCGCGACGATCCCGATGTTCTCGATCGAGTGAAAGGCGAGTAACCGCTTCAGGTCGTGCTGAACCAGCGCGTAGAGCACGCCGCCGAGCGCGGACAGCAGTCCCAAGCCAAGAACCACGAGCCCCGCCCACAGCGGCGGCGGGGCGGCCCACTCGAAGAGGACGCGGATCAACCCGTACAGGGCGACCTTGATCATCACCCCCGACATCAGCGCGGAGACGTGGCTCGGCGCGACGGGATGAGCGCGCGGCAGCCACGAGTGCAGGGGCATCAGGCCGGCCTTGGTGCCGAACCCGACGATCGCGGCGGCGATGACGAACGCCTGGACCCCGGCGCCCTGAGCGGCGAGCGCCGCCGGGTCGCCCAGCGCTCCGTAGTGGGCCAGCGCGAGCACGCAGATCCAGACGCCGGCGCCCCCCAGGTGGGTGACCGCGAGGTAGACGTAGACGGCATGGCGGACCGAGGCGCCGCTGTCGCGCACGAGGATCGCGGCGGCCGGCGCGAGGGTCATCAGCTCCCAGAAAGCGAGGAACGTGGACGGGTCCCGCGCCGTCACGACGCCGAGAAGGGCGACAAGGAACAACCCGCACAGGGCCACCAGGGCGCGGCTGCGAGCGACACCCTCCAGGTAGCCGCGCGTGTAGACCAACGCCGGCACGGCGATCAGCGCGAGCGTGCCCATGAAGAAGCCAGTGAGACCGTCGATGCCCAGGGCCGGGTCGAGACTGCTACGGAAATCGGCGCCGACCGCCGGCGCTCCAAACAGAATGAGGGCGCCGGTGATGCCCAGCAGCGCGACACCCGCTACCTGGAGAGCGAGTGCCGACACGAGAGCCCGGCTTGCCACTGGCGTCAACGTGCCGGCAACAAGCAGCGCAGCACCGAGCAGGGCTAGAAGTTCAAGGTCACTCAACTGAATGCCAGATGCCTAAGCGCGGCTGGTTCCGGCCGTTCGCTTGGCGGCGACTTTGCGAGCTTTCGGCGGTGGGCCGTCCAACTCGCCAAGCAGAGCTTGAGTTTCCTCCAAATGGGAGCTGATCAGCTGTCGAGCCGTCTCGAGCAACTGGAAGGTGCGGGGATCGCGCACGCGGTAGTAGACGTTCGTCCCGTCACGCCGCGACTCAAGCAATCCCTGCCGGCGCATGGCCCCGAGATGCTGGGAGGCCCCACTGGAGTCGATCTCCAACTCTGCCTGCAGCTCGCCGACCGTCAGCTCCCCGTCTCTCAGCAACTCCAGGATGCGAACCCGCGCCGGGTGACCCAGCGTACGGAAGAAGTCCGCCTTGATTCGATGGATGGGCTGCGGGGGTCCAGCCATGTGACATGGATAGCATATCTTAAAAAGAATTAAGATTATGCAATAGAAGAACTGCCTCAGGGCATGACTCCGATGAACGGATGCGGATGCGCATCCTGGGACGCGAACCGGACGCGGTCGAAGCGGAGATACCACTGAAAGTCGCTGAGGCCGGAAACGTCGAGCGGGGCAGCCAGGACTCGAACCTGGAATCGCCGGTTTTGGAGACCGGTGCCTTAGCCAGTTGGGCCACTGCCCCGAGAAATCGGGATCGTAACGAGCCTGGGTCGTGCTCAGTGCGGGCGGAGGGACTTGAACCCCCACGGGCCGAAGCCCACCAGGACCTAAACCTGGCGCGTCTGCCAAATTCCGCCACGCCCGCGTGGCCGCTCTGCGCACTTAATGCGCCGCCAATGGCGCATCGTCGCTCTTAGATTCTATGATCGACGGCGTGGCGGTTGGAGAGGTCAGGCCCGGTTATGAGCTGCGGCGCCCAAATCGGGAGAAAGCGGAGTCGGTCACGACCAAGTTCGTGGTCGTCTTCCTGCTCGCCGTTACGGCGGCGATTTTGGCGCTTGTCACGATCACCGGCTTCTCTCTGCTCGACGGCGGCACGAGCATGGGAATCATCTGCCTGATCTTCGCGCTGATCTACGCGATGTTCGCCTTCTTCGCCGCGCGCTGGAACCGGGGAGTGCTTCCCGTCGCCGCCGCCCTTTCGATGATCCTCGCGATCTTCTGCGCGGTCGGCGCCGACAGCTGGTTCGCCCGCGACAAGGCGGGCTTCGCCGACGCGCTGATTCCGGTCCCGCTGATCGGCCTGCTGGTCGCGCTGCTCATCCCCCTCCAGATCATCCTGATCGTCGTCGCCTTGGTCGCCTTCAACCAGGAGTGGCACGTCGAGGAGGAGCGCCCAATCGGCTCCGGCGAAGACTACGGCGCCGGCGCCCCACCGGACCACCAGGCCCCTCCGCAGCCGGCGTAGAGACCGGCGCCTAGGTGAAGATGATCTGCCCGCCCGCGGCGAGAGCGTAGAACTCGCCGACGGTGATGATGTCGGTCACCTGGGGGATGAGGTCATCACTGGTCAGGCCGAACAGGTCGACGGAGGCCTTGCACCCGTAGAGGGGCGCGCCCGAGTCGGCGATCATCTCGAGGAACTCGGGGATCGGCGGAATGTCCAGCTTCTCCATCTCCTGCGCGAGTTTGCGCGTGACCAGCGCGGAGATGCCCGGGATCCCACCGGCCCAGGTGGCGAGGTGCAGGCCCGGGTTGCCGACCGTCGCGACCTTGACGTTCTCCTGTTTGGCCTTGTTGATCGCGTCCAGCCCGAAGAAGGTGAAGAACACGCTGGCCTCGATGCCCTCCATGCGGGCGCCGTTGGCCATGATCAACGCCGGGTAGATCCCCTCGAGGGAACCCTTGGAGACGATGATCGAGACCTTCTCGATCGTCTCCGACTCGGAGGCCGCCGGCTTGACCTGCTCGACCGTCTCGCTCATCTCATCCTCGCTTTCTAGATGCAGCCGCGTGGCTTGGGGATGCCGGCGATCTTGGCCGCCAGCTTCGCGGGCCCCTTCGGGAACAGTTGGTACAGCTCTTTGATCGGCACGCCGGAGGCTTTCCCGAGCGTGCGGATCGACGGCGCCGCACCGTCCTCCAGGTAGGCGTGGCGCATGAAGTTGATCACGAGCCAGTGGCGTTCGGTGAGCTGCTCGATCCCGCTCTCGGCGGCGATCTCCTCCGCCACCTGCTCGTTCCACTGATCGGGCTTCTCCAGGAAGCCCTCGGCGTCGACCTCGACCGGCGTGCCGGCGTAGGTGAGGGTGCTCATCAAGTGTCTCCTCCTTCGCTTGCGGCCGGCTGCTTGCCGGCCATCGACATCTGCGCATCGATCCCCGGCACGTCGCGGCCGGGAAGCAGCATATGCCAGTAAAGCGGCTGGAAGGCGAGCTTGGCGAGGTGGTTGAGGCGGGACTCGCGCAGCAGCGGCAGCGGCCCGACGTGTGCGCCCGGGTAGCGGCCCGGCAGCGGCTCCACCTCGTAGTTGAAGTCGATCAGCAGCGCCTTGTGGAAGCCGCTCTCGATGAAGCAGTTGACGTGCCCGTCGTAGCTTCCCACCAGCTCCTCTCCCGCCAGGAAGTGTCCGATGTTCGCCACCAACGTCTCGCCCTCGAAGTGGGTGGCCGAGCCCGCCTTGGAGGTCGGCAGATTGGCCGCGTCGCCGATCGCGAACACGTTGGGGGCGACCTTGCTCTGCAGCGTATGAGGCTCGGTCGGGACGAACCCCAGCTCGTCGCCGAGCCCCTGCGAGCGGGCGACGAACTCCGCGCCGCCGTGCAGCGGGATCGCGACCAGCAGGTCGAAGGGGAGCTCACGCTCGTCCCAGCTCACCAGCCTCCCCGTCTCCCCGTCGACCCGACCGGTCGCGAACTCCGCCTCCAGGGTGATGCCCCGCTGCTCCAGCATGCCGGCGAGGTGCTCGGCCGCAACCGGCTTGGTGAAGGCGGCGTCGAGCGGCGTGACGTAGGTGATCTCGACCTCTGAGCGCACGCCGCGCTCGCGCAGGAACCAATCCGCCAGGAAGCAGAACTCGAGCGGCGCGACCGGGCATTTGATCGGCATATCGACCAGGTTGACGACGAGCCGCCCGCGATCGAACGAGGCCAGCGCATCACGCAGCGCCACAGCGTCCTCCAGCGAGTAGAAGGCGTGCGCCTTCTCGCCCCAGCCAGGGCCTGTCAACCCCTCGGTCTCGTCGAACAGCAGCGACGCGCCGCTCGCGACGACCAGCACGTCGTAGTCGAGCGTCGACCCGTCACCCAGGTGCACGGCGCTGGCGTCCATCTCGACTCGGTCGACTCCGGCCAGCCGGAAGTCGATCCCGTCGTGCAGCTGCTCGCGGCGGGAGCGGACGATCGCCTCGGGCTCGGTGAGGCCGAAGGGCACGAAGAGCAGGCCGGGCTGGTAGAGGTGGCGGTCGTCGCGATCGACCACGACGATCTCAGCCGCGTCGCCGTGAAGCTTGCGCAGGCGGTTCGCGGTGAGCGTGCCGGCCGTCCCCGCGCCGAGGATGACAATGCGGTGATCCACGCCGCAAATCATCCCCACCCCGCCCGGCCGGGGCATCCGTGCAAAGCCGCAATGCGAGTGCCGGAGGTGGGAGTCGAACCCACACGCCCTTTCGAGCAATTGATTTTGAATCAATCGTGTCTGCCGTTCCACCACTCCGGCGTGGAGTGAACGATAGTCGCCACGCCCCGGGATAATCAGCGCGGATGAAGTCGGCAAGCACGGGGAGAGGCGAATTGCTCTGGGAGCCATCCGCCGGGATGGTCGAGCGGGCGCAACTGAGCGAGTTCATGCGCTGGCTGGAAACCGAGCGCGACTTGCGGTTCGCGGACTACGACGAGCTGTGGCGTTGGTCGGTTGACGACCTTGACGCCTTCTGGGGGGCGATCTGGGACTTCTTCGAGGTCCAGGCCGACGGCGAGCCGACCCCGGTCCTCGCGGGGCGTGAGATGCCCGGCGCCGAGTGGTTCCCCGGCGCGCGGCTCAACTACGCCGAGCACGTCTTCCGCGAACGCGACGACGCCGAGACGGCGATCCTCCACGCCTCCGAGCTGCGCGAGCTCTCCGAGCTGAGCTGGGGCGAGCTGCGCTCCCGGGTGGCCGCGGTCGCCGCCGGCCTGCGCGCGCTCGGGGTCGAGCGCGGCGACCGCGTCGTCGCCTACATGCCGAACGTCCCCGAGACGATCGTCGCCTTCCTCGCGTCCGCCAGCCTCGGCGCGGTCTGGTCGAGCTGCTCGCCCGATTTCGGCCCGGCCAGCGTCGTCGACCGCTTCGCCCAGATCGAGCCCAAGGTCCTCTTCGCGGTCGACGGCTACCGCTACGGTGGCAAGGACTTCGACCGGCGGGAGACGCTGGCGCTGCTCCAGGAAGAGATGCCGAGCCTCGAGCGCACCGTCGTCCTCCCCTACCTCGATCCCGACCCGGACCTCTCCCCCCTGCGCGCCACGATGCGCTGGGACGAGCTGCTCGCCGCCGGCGAGGGCGCCGAGCTCGCCTTCGAGCGCGTCCCCTTCGACCACCCGCTATGGGTCCTCTACTCCTCCGGCACGACCGGCCTGCCGAAGGCGATCGTCCAGGGACAGGGCGGCATCCTGCTCGAGCACCTGAAGAAGCTCCACCTCCACGTCGACTCCCACCCCGGCGATCGCCTCTTCTGGTTCACGACGACCGGCTGGATGATGTGGAACTTCCTCGTCTCCGGGCTGCTCACCCGCGCCGCGATCGTCCTCTACGACGGCAACCCCGGCCACCCCGACATGGGCGTGCTCTGGGACCTCGCCGAGCGCGCCGGGATCACCATGTTCGGCACCAGCGCCTCCTACATCGCCGCCTGCATGAAGGCCGGCGTCGAGCCCGGCGCCGGCCGCGACCTCAGTCGCCTCGGAGCGGTCGGCTCGACCGGCTCCCCCCTCTCCCCCGAGGGCTTCGACTGGATCTACGAGCAGCTCGGCGCCGACACCTGGCTCTTCTCGACCAGCGGCGGCACCGACCTCTGCACCGCCTTCGTCGGCGGCGTCTCGCTGCTGCCCGTCTACCGCGGCGAGCTGCAGGGGCGGGCGCTGGGCGCCGCAGTCGAGGCCTGGGACGAGGAGGGCAACGCGGTGATCGACGAGGTCGGCGAGCTGGTCGTCACCGAGCCGATGCCCTCGATGCCCGTGTTCTTCTGGGGCGATCCCGACGGCGAGCGCTACCGGGCCAGCTACTTCGAGCACTACCCCGGCGTCTGGCGCCACGGCGACTGGATCGAGATCACCTCACGGGGCACGGCGGTGATCTACGGCCGCTCCGACTCGACCATCAACCGCTCCGGCATCCGCATGGGGACGAGCGAGATCTATCGCGCCGTGCTCGGCATCGAGGAGATCGTCGACGCCCTCGTCGTCGACATCCCGAGGCCCGGGACCGACGGCTGGATGCCGCTCTTCGTCGTCCTCCGCGAGGGAGCCGAGTTGGACGAGGGCCTGACCAGGGAGATCGCCCGCCGGGTGCGCGAGCAGTGCTCTCCCCGCCACGTCCCCGACCGGGTCTTCGCGATCGCCGAGGTGCCCCGCACCCTCAGCGGCAAGGTCCTCGAGGTGCCGGTCAAGCGGATCCTGATGGGCACCGCGCCGGAGCGGGCGGCCAGCCGCGACTCGCTCGCCAACCCCGCGGCGCTCGACTACTTCGTCGAGATGGCCTCCTCGCTCGACGCCTGATGCGGTGCAACGCGTAGGCGGCCTGTCAGGCCACCTACGCGTTGCACCGCGGGGGGCTCAGGGTGTGCGCCGGCGCAGCGTGACGGCGCCGAGCGCCAGCAGCAGCACGATCGACCCGACGATCACGGTCACGTCAAGCGTCCCGCGAGAGCCGAGCGAACCCATGGTCGTGACGTTGTTCAGCGCCTCGAAGGCGTAGGTGAGGGGCATCGTGTCGGAAATGATCTGGAGGATGCCGGCCATCTGGTCGCGGGCGACGAACAGTCCGCAGAGCAGCAGCTGCGGGAAAACGATCGCCGGCATGAACTGGACCGCCTGGAACTCGGTGCGGGCGAAGGCGCTGACGAAGAGGCCGAGTGACATCCCGAGCAGCGCGTTGCCCACCGCCAGCGCCACGACCGCGACGCTGGAGCCGACGACGTCGAGCCCGAGCGGGCCGAAGGCGACCGCGCCGGTGATCCCCGCCTGCACCACCGCGACCGCGGCGAAAGCGATCCCATAGCCGAACAGCAGGTCGAGCTTGGCCAGCGGCAGCGACATCAGCCGCTCCAGCGTTCCCGTGGTCCGCTCACGCAGCATCGTGATCGAGGTGACGACGAACATCGTGCTGAAGGGGAAGAGGCCGACCAGCGGCCCGCCGACGTGCTGGAAGGACTTCGGGTCCTGCTGGAAGGCGCCCTTGAGCAGCGTCAGCAGGAACGGGGGGACCACGAGCAGCAGGGCGATCGTGCGGGGGTCGCGGCGCAGCTGGGTCAGCACCCGCAGCGCCGTCGCCCAGGTAACCCGAGCGCTCACCGCGCCTCCTCCTCCTCGATCAGCGCCAGGAAGGCCTGGTCGAGCTGGTTGTGACCGGTGCGCTCGCGCAACTCCGCCGGCGACTCGACCGCGAGCAGGCGCCCCTCGCGCATCAGCAACAGCTCGTCGCAGTGCTCGGCTTCCTCCATCACGTGACTGGAGACGAGCAGGGTCGCGCCGGCGGTGGCGAGCGAGCGAAACGTCGCCCAGAGGTCGCGCCGCAGGACCGGGTCGAGGCCGACGGTTGGCTCGTCGAGGACGAGCACGTCGGGCTCGCCGAGCAGCGCCGTCGCCAGCGAAACCCTGGCCTTCTGCCCACCGGAGAGGCTGGAGACGACCTGGTCGGCCTGCTCGCCGAGGGCGACCGTGGCGATCGTCTCCTCAATCCGCCCGTCCTCCGTCCCGAGCACGCGGGCGAAGTAGCGCAGGTTCTCGCGCACGCTGAGATCGCCGTACACCGACGGCGCCTGGGTGACGTATCCGACCCGGCGCCGCAGCGACGCGGACCCTGCCGCCTCGCCCATCACCGCGACCGCGCCCGAGTCGACGATCTGCACCCCGACGATCGCCCGCATCAGCGTCGTCTTGCCGCAGCCGCTCGGACCGAGCAGGCCCGTCACCCGCCGCGGCGCCACCTCGAAGCTGAGGCCATGCAGGACCTCGCGCCCGCCGCGACTGACCACGAGGTCGTCAACGCCGATCGCGGGCCCGGACTGCACGCCGCAAGCCTATTTGCCCTACGCGGGCGTGACGGGGTTGCGCCGCTCGGCGAAGGAGCGGTCCTTGCCCGCCGCGTAGGCGAAGCGGCGGATCAGGTCGGCGCGCAGGTCCGCCGGCTCGACCACCGCGTCGACCACCAGCTCGGAGGCGAGGTGCAGCAGGTCGATGTCCTCGGCGTACTCGGCGCGCTTCTCCTCGACGAAGCGCTCGCGCTCGGCCTCGTCGGAGATCGCCTGGATCTGGTTGTAGAAGACGGCGTTGATCGCCGCCTGCGGACCCATCACCGCGATCGAGGCGCTCGGCAGGGCGATGCAGCAGTCGGGCTCGAAGGCCGGTCCGGCCATCGCGTAGAGGCCGGCGCCGTAGGCCTTGCGGACGATCACCGAGATCTTCGGCACCGTCGCCTCCGACACTGCGCTGATCATCTTCGCGCCGTGGCGGATGATCCCCTGGCGCTCGACCGCGGTGCCGATCATGAACCCGGGCACGTCGGCGAGGAAGAGCAGCGGCACGTTGAAGGCGTTGCAGGTCTGGATGAAGCGGGCGGCCTTGTCGGCGGAGTCGACGAAGAGGACGCCGCCGGTGTGCTTGGGCTGGTTGGCGACGACGCCGACGACGCGCCCGTCGAGGCGCCCGTAGCCGACGATCAGCTCTTTCGCCCAGCGCCTGTGGACCGGCAGGAAGGAGTCGGCGTCGAGCAGCGAGTCGAGCAGCTTCTGCATGTCGAAGGGGCGGTTCTCGTCCTCGGGCAGGATCGAGGCGATCGGCTCCTCGGAGGCCGGCTCGGCGGCCGCAGCGGGCGGCGGCTCCTCACGCCAGTTGCCCGGCATGTAGGACAGGTAGCGCTTGGCGAGGTCGATCGCCTCCTCGTCGCTCTTGACGAGGAAGTGGCCGCAGCCGGAGACGCCGGTGTGCATCTTCGCCCCGCCCATCTCCTCCAACGTCACCTTCTCGCCGATCACCATCTCCGCCATCCGCGGCGAGCCCAGGTACATCGAGGCGTTGCCCTCGCGCATGATCACGACGTCGCAGAAGGCCGGGATGTAGGCGCCGCCGGCGGCGCTCGGCCCGAATAGCAGGCAGACCTGCGGCACCTGGCCGGAGAGGCGCACCTCGTTGTGGAAGATCCGCCCGGCGCCGCGACGGCCGGGGAACATCTGCACCTGTTCGGTTATCCGCGCCCCCGCGGAGTCGACCAGGTAGACCATCGGCAACTGCGATTTCAGCGCCCGTTCCTGGACGCGGAGGATCTTCTCGACAGTCTTCGGTCCCCAGGAGCCGGCCTTGACGGTCGGGTCGTTGGCCATCAGCGCGACGCGGCGACCGTCGATCGTCGCCAGCCCGGTGACGACGCCGTCGGCGCCCAGCCCATCCTGATCCCAGTTGGCGAGCAGCCCCTCCTCGACAAAGGAGCCGGGATCGACCAGGCGCTCCACTCGCGCGCGGACCGGCAGCTTGCCCTGCTCGGCGGTCTTCTCGTGATGGCGTTGCGGACCACCGGCGAGGGCGGCCTCAAGGGCCTCGGCGAACTCAGTCACGGGCGCAGCCTATCCGCGTCGTGCCCGCCGGCCGGGACTCAACCGTCCCGGTGCCAATCGACGGGACCGGCGCGGAGGACGTGGGAGCCGAGCGGGCGGCCGAGCACCTCCTGCGCGGCGCGCGAGGCGTCGATCAGCCGCGGCAGGTCGATTCCGGTCTTCACTCCCATCTCATCCAGCATCGAGACGACGTCCTCGGTGGCGACGTTGCCGGTGGCGCCGGGCGGGACCGGGCAGCCGCCCAGCTCGCCGAAGCTCGACTCGAAGGACTCGATTCCCTCTTCGAGCGCGGCGAGCACGTTCGCCAGCCCCTGGCCCCGGGTGTTGTGGAAGTGAGCGGTCAGCTCGACCCCGCCGAGCCGCTCGCGCGCGGCGGCGAAGAACGCGTGGACCTGGCGCGGATTCGCCATCCCGGTGGTGTCGCCGAACCCAACCTCGGCGCAACCGGCGGCGGCGAGCCGCTCGGCGATTTCGAAGACTCGCTCCCGCGGGACCTCTCCCTCGTAGGGACAGCCGAAGGAGGTGGAGATCACCCCCTCGCAGCGCAGGCCCGCCTCCCTCGCCGCGGCGATCGTCCGCTCCAGCCCCGCCAGCGACTCCTCGATCGAGCGGTTGACGTTGCGGCGGTTGTGGGTCTCGGAGGCGGAGAGGAAGAGGTTGGCCTCGTCGAAGCGGTCGCGTTGCGCCAGCGCCCGCTCCAACCCGCGCTCGTTGGGAATCAGGACCGAGAAGGCGACCCCATCGCGCCTCTGCGCCGCGGCCAGCACCTCCTCCGCGTCGGCGAGCTGCGGGATCACCTCCGGCCGCACGAAGGACGTCACCTCCAACCGCGCCAGCCCGGTCGCCGAGAGCATGTCGATCAATCGCACCTTCTCGGCGGTCGGGATCGTCTCCGGCTCGTTCTGGAAGCCGTCGCGAGGACCGACCTCGCGGATCCGGACGCTGCTGGGCATAGCGGCCATGCTCGAAGCCTAGGACGCCGGCGAGCCGAGCTGATCGAAGGCGACGACACGGCGCTCGTGGGTGCCGACCCCGATCGTCCTCTCCCCCTCGGTGACCCCGACCTCGAAACGAAGCTTGCGCCCCTCGACGACCTCGCGCAGGGTCGCCCGCGTTCGGCAGACCGCCCCCTCGGCGGCGGCCGCGACGTGCTTGATGCAGACCTCGAAGCCGACCGTGGCGCGACCCTCCGGCAGGTGCTCGTAGGCGAGCATCTGGGCGCTCCCCTCCATCATCGCGATCATCCCCGGCGTCGAGAGCACCCTCGCGGTGATCGTGCCGGCGACGTCGGTGACCAGCGGCGGGGCGACCGTGAACTCGTCGGTGCGCTCGATTCCCGGCGCGAGGGTCGTCTCGAGCTCGGCCATCAGACCATCCCCAGCCCGCCGCTCACGCCCAGGGTCTCGCCGGTTACGTAGGTGGCGTCTTCGGAGGCGAGGAAGGCGACCGCGGCGGCCACCTCGTCGGGTTGACCGAGGCGCTTCAACTGAGTCAGGCCCTTCATCGTCTCGATCACTTTCTCGCCGATCTCGCCGAACTCCTTGGCCCCCATCAGCAACGGCGTCTCGATCGGGCCGGGCGCTATCGCGTTGGCGGTGATCCCGTAGCGGCCGCTCTCGCGGGCGATCGTCTTCATGAACGCGATCACGCCGCCCTTGGCGGCGGAGTAAACGGCCGAGCCCTTCGATCCGACCCGGCCCGCCTCGGAGGAGATGCTGACGATCCGCCCGTAGCCGGCCTCCTGCATCCCGGGCAGCGCGGCGAAGGTGCAGTTGAGGACGCCGGTCAGGTTGATCGCCAGGACCCGCTGCCACTGCTCGGGGCTCGTGTAGGTGAAGAAGCCAAACTCGTCGGTGCCGGCGTTGTTGACCAGCACGTCCAGCGTGCCGGCGGCCTCCACCGCCGCCTGGGCCGCCTCGAGATCGGTGACGTCCAGCTCGATCGCGTGCCCGGCGATCTCGCCCGCAACCTTCTCGGCGCCCGCGACGTCGATGTCGCCGACCCAGACCTCGGCGCCCTCGGCGGCGAGCCTCGCGGCGATCGCCGCGCCGATCCCGCTGGCGCCCCCCGTGACCAGAGCCTTCCGTCCCTCGAGCCTCATCGGTCGCTGAGCATAGACTGGCGGCCGCCATGGCAGACGTCGCACCGATCCCGATCGTCGGCGGAACCGGCGCCCTCGGCGCCGGCCTGGCGCTGCGCTGGGCGAAGGCGGGGGCGCCGATCGCAATCGGCTCTCGCTCCGCCGAACGCGCCGAGGAGGCCGCCGCCAAGATCCGTGAGGCGGTTCCCGGCGCCGAGGTCGAGGGGCTCCTCAACGAAGAGGCGGCCAAGCGCGCCGAGATCGTCTTCCTCACCGTCCCCTTCCGCGCCCAGTCGGAAAACCTCAACAACCTTCGCGAGGCGCTGCGGCCCGGCCAGATCCTCGTCGACTGCACCGTCCCCCTCGCCGCGGCGGTCAGCGGCAAGGCGACCCGCTCGCTCGGTGTCTGGCAGGGCTCGGCGGCGCAGCAGGCGCAGGAGATGGTCCCCGAGGGCGTCACCGTCGTCGCGGCGCTGCACACCGTCGGGGCGCCGACCCTCGCCGACGCGAGCGCCGAGCTGGGCGAGGACGTCCTCGTCTGCGGCGACCGCAAGGCCGACAAGGCCCGGGTGGCGCGGCTGATCGAGCTGATCCCCGGCCTGCGCGCCGTCAACGCCGGCCCGCTGGAGATGGCGCGGATCGTCGAGCAGCTGACCCCGATGCTGATCTCCGTCAACACCCGCTACAAGGCGCACGCCGGCATCCGACTGACCGGCCTGCCCGACGCCGACCACTGGGCGTGAGGGTCGCGCTCCTCGCCGGCGGGACCGGCGGCGCGAAACTGGGAGCGGGACTGCAGGAGCTGATCGGCGCCGACCTCGCCGTGATCGCCAACACCGGCGACGACATCGAGACCCTCGGCGTCCACGTCTCCCCCGACCCCGACCTGGTCACCTACTGGCTCAGCGGCGAGATCGACGAGGAGCGCGGCTGGGGGTTGCGCGACGACGGCTTCGCCGCCTTCGAGCGACTTGCCAAGCTCGGCGCCCCCGACTGGTTCCGCCTCTCCGACCGCGACCTCGCCGCCTGCCTCTACCGGCGCCAGTTCCTCAACGAGGGCGGACGGCTGACCGACGCCCAGGCGCAGATCGCCCGTGCCCTCGGGGTCGCCGCGCAGGTGCTGCCGATGTGCGAGGCGCCGGTGCGAACCGTGGTGCTGACAGCGACCGGGCGGCGCAACCTGCAGGAGTACCTGATCGTCGACCGGGGTGAGCCCGAGATCCATGGGGTCGAGCTGGACGGCATCGAGGCGGCCGAGCCGACCCCGGAGGCGCTCAGGGCGCTGCGACAGGCCGACGCGATCGTGCTCGGCCCCTCCAATCCGGTAATCAGCATCGGCCCGATCCTCGCCCTCCAGGGGATGCGCGAGGCGATCGCCGAGGCCGGCGTCCCCGTTGTCGCGGTCAGCCCCTTCGTCGCCGGCCAGGTCGTCAAGGGCCCGACCAGCCGCTTCATGCAGGCGATCGGGCGACCCTCGACCGCGGCGGGAGTTGCCTCCCTCTACGCCGGGCTGATCGACGCGATGGTCGTCGACGAGGGGGATCCCGATCCCCCGCCGGAAGAGATCCCCACCCTCACGACGGCGACCCTGATGGAGGGAGCCGGCGGACGAGCCCGAGTGGCGCGCGCCGTCCTCGACTACACCGCCGGCCTCGCTTCGGGTGGGCCCTGAGGAGTGAAGGCCACGGCGATCCTCCCCGTGAAGCGCTTCGGGGCCGCGAAGCAGCGCCTCGCAGCGAACATCGACGACGAGCGGCGCGAGGCGGTGGTCGCGGCGATGCTCGAAGACGTCCTGGAGGCCGCGAGCGCCGCACGCTCGATCGAGCGGATTGTCGTTGTCACCGACGACCCGCGGGGGCGAGAGATCGCGGCTGCGGCCGGCGCCGAAGTCATCCCCGACGTCGCCGAGGGGGGCCACTCCGAAGCGGCGCTTGCCGGCGTCGCGCTGGCGAGCGGGCGAGGAGCCGAGTGCGTCGTGCTGATCCCCGGCGACTGCCCGTTGCTCGATCCGCGTGATCTGGACCACCTGCTGACCGGGATCCCCGGCTCCTACGTGACGATCGTCCCGGACCGCCACGGAACCGGGACCAACGCGCTGGCGCTGTCCCCTCCGGAGGCGATCCGTCCCTCGTTTGGCGAGGGGAGCTGCGAGCGCCACGTCGCCGCGGCCCGCGAGGCGGGCATTCCCTTCTCGGTCGAGCCACTGGCCTCGCTCGGCCTCGACCTCGACACCCCCGCCGACGTCGTCGCCCTCGCCCGCGAGTTGGAGGCGCGGCCCGGACGCGCAGAGAGAACAGCAAAGGCACTGGGGATATGACCGGGATCCAGGTACTGTCGGTCTCCGGCCTGCCGGAAGTGGCGGAGGGGATACGGATCGGCAACTTGGTCGCCGAACGCATCGACCTCGCAGACGGCGACGTCCTCGTCGTCTCCCAGAAGGTCGTCTCCAAGGCGGAGGGACGGATCCGGCGACTTTCGTCGGTGCTGCCGGGCGACGAGGCCCGGCGCCTCGGCGCCTCACTCGGCAAGGAGCCGGCGCTGGTCGAGCTGATCCTCGCGGAGAGCCGCGAAGTGCTGCGAGCCGAGCGCGGCGTGCTGATCGTCGAGACGCGCCACG
The DNA here is from genome assembly GCA_963702055.1 of uncultured Solirubrobacterales bacterium. GTDB lineage: Bacteria > Actinomycetota > Thermoleophilia > Solirubrobacterales > 70-9 > CAWINX01. The sequence continues at coordinate 891,918 of OY969702.1, forward strand.
GCTTCGTCTGCGCCAACGCGGGCATCGACAGCTCCAACCTCCCCGAGCCGGACACGGTCAGCCTGCTGCCGGAAGATCCCGACGCTTCCGCGCGGCGCATCCGCGCGGAAATCACCGAGGTGGTCCGTCGGGGGTCGGGAGTGGGGTCCGTCGGACAAAAGAGGGGAGTGTCCGCCGGACCCCACTCCCGACCCCCCATGAATGTCGCGGTGGTTATCGCCGACAGTTTCGGCCGCGCCTGGCGACTCGGCCAGACCGAGGTGGCGATCGGCTGCGCCGGCCTCGTCCCGCTCGACGATTGGCGGGGGCGTCGGGACGCGGAGGGGCGGGAGCTGGAGGCGACCGAGATCGCGATCGCCGACGAGGCGGCGGCGGCGGCCGACCTGGTGCGAGACAAGGCAAGCGGCATCCCCGCCGCGGTGATCCGCGGCCTCGCCCGCCACGTCACCACCGAGGACGGTCCGGGCGCCGTTGCCCTGCGGCGCCCTCGCGACGCCGACCTCTTCCGCTAGATCCGCAGCACCGCGGCGCCGCGCAGGCGGCCGGCGCGGAGGTCGTCGAGTGCCTCGTTCGCCGATTCGAGCGGGTAGGTCGCGACCTCGGTGTGGATGGGGATCCGCGGCGCCAGCGCCATGAACTCCTCGCCGTCGCGCCGAGTCAGGTTGGCGACTGAGCCGAGCGAGCGCTCGCCCCAGAGGATCTCGTAGGGGAAGGCGGGGATATCGCTCATGTGGATGCCGGCGCTGATGATCCGCGCCCCCTTGGCGCTGGCGCGGAGCGCCGCCGGCATCAGGGCGCCGGCCGGGGCAAAGACGATCGCACCGTCGAGCTCCTCGGGCGCGGGGTCCCCGGAGGAGCCGGCCCACTCAGCGCCGAGCCCACGCGCGAAGGCCTGGGTCTCCTCGTCGCCCTCCCGGGTGAAGGCGAAGACGCGCCGCCCCTGGTGGACGGCGACCTGACAGAGAATGTGGGCCGAGGCGCCGAAGCCGTAGAAACCGATCCGCTCGGCGTCGCCGACCAGCCGCAACGCCCGATAGCCGATCAAGCCGGCGCAGAGCAACGGCGCGGCCTGCTCGTCTGCATAGTCGGAGGGGATCGGAAAGCAGAAGCGCTCGTCGGCGACCATCAACTCGGCGTAGCCGCCATCGACGTCATAGCCGGTGAAGCGGGCTCGGTCGCAGAGGTTCTCGCGCCCGCTGGCGCAGTAACGGCACTCCCCACAGGTCCAGCCGAGCCAGGGCACCCCGACCCGATCGCCTGCGGAGAACCGCTCCACCCCCTCCCCCAGGCCGACCACGGCGCCGACGACCTGATGCCCTGGAATGAGCGGAAGCTTCGGCTCGGTCAGTTCGCCATCGAGAATGTGGAGGTCGGTGCGACAGACGCCGCAGGCGGCGACCTCGATTAGGACCTCGCCATCACCAGGCCTGGGTTCGGGCACTTCACTGAGCCGAAGGGGCTCGCGCTGCCGCTCCAGGACCATCGCCCGCATCGCTCAATGATGGCGCTCTCCCCGTTCCGCTGTTCCTTTGCCCCATATAACGAGGAAAAGGAACAGCGGAACGGGATTTCAGTAGGTCTCGACGATCTCGTAGAGGGTCGTGCGCTGCGCCGGCTGCCGGCCGCCCGCGCGGGCGGCCTCGATCAGCTGCTCGGGCTCCAGCCGCACCCCGTGCTGGGAGCCTGCCATCCGCGAGATGTTCTCCTCCATCAGCGTTCCGCCGAGGTCGTTGACGCCCCAGCGCAGCGCCTCGGTGGCGGCGCCGAGGCCCATCTTCACCCAGCTCGCCTGCAGGTTGGGGATCGTCTTGCCCAGCGCCAGCCGGAATGCCGCTGTGTGCTTGAGGTTCTCCTCGGCGGAGATCTCCTCGATCCCGTGGGTGCGGCCGAGCATCGTGTTGAAGGGAATGAAGCTGAGCGGGACGAACTCGGTGATCCCACCGGTGCGCTCCTGCAGCGCCCGGATGACCCGCATGTGGCGAGCCAACTCGCGCGGCTCCTCGATGTGGCCGAACATCACCGTCGAGGTCGAGCGCAGGCCGGCGCGGTGGGAGGCCTCGATGATCTCGACCCAGCGCTCGACCGGCAGCTTATTGGGGGAGATCCGCTGCCTGACGCCGTCGTCGAGCACCTCTGCCGCGGTCCCCGGCGTCGAGCCGAGACCGCACTCCTTGAGGTACTCGAAGACCGCGTCGGGCGCCTTGCCGGAGCGCTCGCACATGTAGTGGACCTCCATCGGCGAGTAGGCATGGAGGTGCAGCTGCGGCGCGACCTCCTTGGCCAGGCGCAGCCATTTCCCGTACTCCTCCAGCGTCAGGTCGGGATGGATCCCCCCCTGCATGCAGATCTCGGTCGCCCCGAAATCAACCGCGTCCCGGATCCGCTCGGCGAAATCATCTTCGGAGACCTCGTAGGCGTCCGGCGAGCGGCGTCCCTGCCCGAACCCGCAGAAGGCGCAGCCGACCACGCAGATATTGGTGAAGTTGATGTTGCGGTTGACGACGAAGGTCACCCGGTCTCCGGCCAACTCCTCCCTCAGCTCGTCCGCGGCGGCCCGCATCTCCTCGATCGCCTCGGGGCGAGTCTCGGCGAACAGCGCGGTCAACTCGTCCTCGCTCAGCTCGACCCCCTCGCGGCCCTTGGCAACCCCCTGCGCCGTCAACCCGGCATCGAGATCCTCGTCGCGCCGCCGCCCCGACCCCCGCCGCGGAATGAAGCTCCAGTACTTCAGCTTGATCACGTCGAGGACCCCCTGCTCCATCCACTCGGGGTCCATGTACTGCGGGTACACGCACAAGCGCTCGGTGAGGGCGTACCCCCGAGGAGCAAGCCCCTTCCGCACCTCATGGGGACTGGGAAAAGCGTGCTCAGGAGAAATGTGGTCTCCGTTGGCTGAAAGGCCACCCAGGTCCGTCGCCCCGGCCTCCACCAGCTCAGCCCAGGCGTCCGACAGATTCGGTGGCACCTGAATCCCCACGTCGGGCATCAACCGCTTGCACTCCTGGATCAGCCGCGCGATGTCATCGACGGAGACTTCGCTCGCCCAAGGTGGATAGGACGCCGGGGAGCCCCCCGTCGGAGCAACAGCCGTGGAGGCTCCGCCGGGGGGCTCCCCGGCGTCCTTCCCATCTCCCGACCATCGAGTCCTCGAAGCGGCGTCAGCGATGTCCGCCACTTCAGCGCCGTAGTAGCGCGGGTGGGGGACGAAATTCTGAAGGATGACCTCCTGCAAGTGGCCGTAGCGCTCGTGCAACTCGGCGAGCGCCTCCAGGGACGCAATGCGTTCCTCCTCCGTTTCACCGATGCCGACCAAAATGCCGCTGGTGAACGGGATCCGCAACTCGCCCGCTGCCTCAATAGTCGCCAGGCGCCTCGTCGGATGCTTGGTCGGAGAGCCGGCGTGGACGGTATCCATCAAGCGCTCGGAGACCGACTCGAGCATCAGGCCCTGAGAAGTAGTGACCTCGCGCAACCTCGCCAGGTCTTCTCGGTCCAACACGCCGATGTTCGTGTGGGGCAGGATGCCGCGCTCGAGCGCGCGCTCGCAGGCCCAGACGACGTAGGAGGTGAAGTCGTCGTGACCCCACTCGGCCAGTTTGGCGGCGACGACCGGGTTCACCTCCGGCCGCTCGCCGGTGAGGATCAGCAGCTCTTTGGCGTTGCGGCGCTCTGCCTCGTCGAGGCGCCCTTCCACCTCTTCCGGCGCGTAGATATGCGCCCGGTGCGTCGCGAACGCGCAGTACTTGCAGTAGCACTGGCAGGTGCGCGAGAGGGAGAGCGTGTAGTTCCGCGAGAAGGTGACCCGGCGCACGCGGGGGAAGGTACTGCAACCGCCGGGCCGGTCAGGCCCGGCGGCTCAAACAGGTTTGACTAGCTCGCGGCCTCGGGCTCAGGCGCCGGAGGCTCGGGCTTCTTCGGCGGCTCGGGCTTCTTCGGCGCCGGCTTGACGCGCTCCGGCGGCTCGGTCGGGGCCGGGGCGCCGGGCTCCAGCACGAACTTGAAGACCGCGGCGGCGAGCAGCGAGCCGACGATCGGGCCGACCAGGTACGGCCAGACGCCGCCCCACTCGTTGCCAACCAGAGCCGGGCCGAACCAGCGGGCCGGGTTGAACGAGCCGCCGTCGAGCGGCCCGCCGACCATCACGATGAAGCCGAGCGTCGTGCCGATCGCCAGCGGCGCCCACTCCTTGAAGCTCTTCTTCGAGTAGACGGCGGCGAGGATGACCAGCACCAGACAGAAGACGCCGATCGTCTCGACGATCGCTCCGGCGAAGTTGCCACTGAGCAGGCCGCTCACCTGGACGGCGCCGTAATGGGTCGCTCGCCCCTCGTCGAGCAGCAGCCCCTTGCAGACGAGCGCCCCGAGCACCGCACCCGACAGCTGGGCGAGGATGTAGATCAACGCGTCGATCGGATTGATCCGCTTGATCGCCGCCGCGGCGATCGTCACCGCGGGGTTGAAATGGCCGCCGCTGACCACGCCGAACATGACGATCAGGCCGAACAGCAGGAATGCGTGGACGAGACCGATGACAGCAAAGTCGGAGCCGAACTGCGCCTGATTCCCCGTGGCGGCGAACAGCACGACGACGCTGGTGATGAAAAAGACCAGCAAGAAGGTGCCGATCAGCTCAGCAAGGTATGCCGCAAGTCCTCGTTCCTGCACTTCTCTCCTCCTACTAGATCCTGGGATCGGTTGGCGGCGGCAGTCTACCCCTATATGGGGCGGCGGGGCTATGCTGCCGCGCCAGATGAGACGAGTCGCCGCGCTGCTGGCGGTCGCTCTCCTCGTAGCCGCGTTCGCCGGCTGCGGTGGGAGTGGCGCTGAACCGGGCGCGCCAGCCGGCGCGACCCTCGTGCTCGACTTCACCCCGAACGCCGCCCACTCGGGGATATATGCGGCGCAGCGTCAAGGCCTCTACCGCCACGCCGGCATCGACCTGACGGTTCGCCAGCCGGGGGACTCGACCGACGCGCCGAAGCTGTTGGAGGCGGGCAGGACCGACTTCGCGATCCTCGACATCCACGACCTGGGCGTCGCCCGCGAGCGGGGGCTCGACGTGGTCGGCACGATGCCGATCGTCCAGCGCCCGCTCGCCTCGGTAATCACGCAGGCCGACGGCCCGATGCGCCGCCCGCGCGACCTCCAGGGACACACCGTTGGAGTGACCGGCCTCCCCTCCGACGACGCCGTCGTCGATTCCGAGGTCAGCGCTGACGGCGGCGACCCGGCGCTGGTCCACAAGGTCACGATCGGCTTCAACGCCGTCTCCTCGCTGGCCGCCGGCAAGGTCGACGCGGCGACCGGCTTCTGGAACGCCGAGGGCGTCGCCCTCCAGGGCAAGGGCGTGCCGGTCCGCATCTTCAAGGTGAACCGCTACGGTGCGCCGCCATATCCCGAACTGGTCCTCTGCGCCTCTCGCCGCACCATCGACCGCGACCCGGCGCTGGTCCGCTCGATGGTCGCGGGTACCACCGCCGGCTATCGCTTCACCGTCGATCATCCCAACCAGGCCCTCGACGACCTCCTGGCCGCGGACCCGGCCCTCGATCGCGCCGACCAGCGCGCGCAGCTCGACGCCCTGCTCCCCGATCTCCATCCCGCCTCGTTCGACCCGGCGGTACTGCGCGCCTGGGCGAGGTGGGACCTGGCGCACGGCCTGCTCAGCCGCCCGCTCAACGTCGACGCCGCCTTTCAGCTCAACGACTGAGCAACCGCTCGACCAGCTCCGGCAGCTCGCGAGCCATCCGCGAGCGCGGCACAATGAGGTCGATCCCGGCCGCTTCCGCCCTCCGCTTCGTCTTGACGTCGACGTGGGAATAGAAACCGAGCGAGGGAAGCCGGGTGGCGACGATCGCCTCGGCGTCGACGGCATCGAGGTCGCAGACGATTGCGTCCGCCCGCGGAGCCTCGGGCAGAGCTGAAACCACGTCCACCTCGTAGCCCGCCGTCACGAGGCCCTCCCGAGCCCGGCTGGCGAGCATCAGATCCGGGACGACGGCGAGGACGCGCGCCACTACAGCGAGCGGCGCTCGCGGAACTCCTCGCGAACGCTCTCCGGCCGGCCCCACATCTGCACGACCTCGGCGCGGCCCTCGCGCACCTCGCGCAGCTGCATCTCGCCGGCGACGCCGTCGGCATCCAGCGTCGCCAGGACCCCCATCACCGTCTCGGCGGCGGCGGCGTGGCCGAAGCCCTTGGCGACGAGCAGGCGCCAGTGCCACTCGGCCTGCGAGTAGGGCTGAGCGTTGACCCGACTGAGCGCCACCGCGGTGTCGACGTAGCGGCTCTCGTCCTCGATCCGCAGGTCGAGTTCGAGGTCCGTCCAATCGGGGGGCATCGAGTCGAGTACCCGCTGAAAGTCGTCCGCCATGGCCATGACAGCAAGCCTAGTGGCTGTGGCTGAAGTGGCGCCGCAGTCGCCGGTGGCGATGCCGGAAGACGGCGGCGAACAGCGGGCGCAGCAACCGACCGGGAAGCGGCAGCCGCGGTTCCCAGGCGACGCGATCGGCGATCGAGCAGCCGCCGTTCGACATCGGCTCGATCGTGCGCTCGAGTCGGCCCGGCTCGACGTTCTCGAGGTCGAGGCTGTCGAGCCCGCGGGGAACCGTCATCCGAAACCAGGGCCCGAGCTCGTCATTGATCCCTTCGGCGCTCATCACGCGAGCCCAGACCGCCGCCGACTCCGCCTCCAGCCTCGACTCGACGCTGATCTCCGTTCGCCGCTCCATCTACCCGAAGAAGAGCTGCTCGATCAGAAAGAGGTTGAGGGCGATGATCATCGCGGCGAGAGCGCCGGCGAAGACGCTCAGCCAGCGCGGGTTGACCAGCGCACCCATCACACCGCGCCGCGAGGCGATGATCAGCAACGGAACCAGGGCGAAGGGAATCCCGAAGGAGAGGACGACCTGGCTGCCGACCAGCGCGTCGGTGGGGTCGATGCCGAGGCCGAGCACCAGCAGCGCCGGGGCCAGTGTGGCGGCGCGGCGCACGAAGATTGGGATCCGCCGGCGGATGAATCCCTGCATCACCACCTGCCCGGCCATCGTCCCGACCGAGGAGGAAGCGAACCCTGAGGCGAGCAGGGCAATCCCGAACACCGTCGCGGCGTTGACCGAGACCAGTGACTTCAGCCCTTCATAGGCGCCGTCGATCGAGTCGATGTTCGCCAAGCCGCTGTCGTGAAACAACGCCGCGGCGATGACCATCATCGAGATATTGACCGCCCCCGCCAGGGACATCGCGATCACCACGTCGACCTTTTCGAAGCGCAGGATCCGCCGGCGCTCGCCGTCGTCGCGGCCGACGATCCGCTTCTGGGTCAGCGCCGAGTGCAGGTAGACCACGTGCGGCATCACCGTGGCGCCGATGATCCCGGTGGCCAGCAGGATGCTCTCGGTGCCGGCGAAGCCCGGCACGATTAGGTGGCGGGCCACCTGGCTCCCGTCCGGGTTGGCGTGGAACAGCTCGAAGACGAAGGAGGCGACGACGACGCCGACCAGCGCCGTGATCACGGCCTCCAGACGGCGAAAGCCCTTCTGCTGAAGGGCGAGGATCGCGAAGGCGCCGACGCCGGCGATCAGCCCGGCCGGGAAGAGCGGAATTCCGAAGAGCAGGTTGAGGCCGAGAGCCGCGCCGACAACTTCGGCGATGTCGGTCGCCATCGCGACCACCTCGGCCTGCAGCCAGAGCCCGATCGACGTCCGCCGCGAGAAGGCCTCCCTGCAGAGCTCGGCGAGGTTGCGACCGGTCGCGATGCCGAGCTTCGCCGACTGCGTCTGGACGACCATCGCGATCAGGTTGGCGGCGAGGATCACCCAGAGCAGCAGGTAGCCGAACTTGGCGCCGCCGGCGATGTTGGTGGCGAAGTTGCCGGGGTCGATGTAGGCGACCGCGGCGATGAAGGCCGGGCCCAGGAAGGGCCAGATGCGGGAGACGCCCCGAGCGCGCCCCTCAAGCGAGTGGCGCGCCGCCTGCGCCACCGCCGCCTCACCGGGGAGAACGTCCTCGATGCCGGGCTGCTCGACCTCGTCCGGAGGGGACTGGGGCCTCGACTCCATCGGCCTCAATCCCCCGTCCTCTCGCCCGCCGGCCGTCGCAGGTCGGGACCGGGAATCGGGGTGCCGTGCGGGTCGTGGCTGGGCTCGCCGAGCTTGGCGGCGATCAACTCCTCCAGCTCCTCGGAGATGTAGTGCTCGAGGATCTCGGCCTCCGCGTGGACGCGATCGTCGGGCATGCCCAGCGCCTCGGAGAGGTAGGCCTCGATCAAGCGGTGGTGGCGGATCACCTCCAGCGACACCTTCTCGCCGGCCTCGGTCAGAGTCACCCCCCGGTAGGGCTCGTACTCGACCAGTCCCAACCCGCCGAGCTTTTTCAGCATCGAGGTCGCCGTCGCCGGCGTCACGCCGAGCCGGGCCGCCACCGCGCCGTTGGTGACCGGGCCTTCCCGATCCAGCGAAAGCGCATAGATCGCCTTCGCGTAGTCCTCGATTGCCTCAGAAGGTTTCGACACGTCTAAATCTGATTTTGACACATCTAAAAGAGGCTGATTCGCCGGCTTCCTAAAATCGACACATGGCAAAGGAAGCGACGGTGGAACTCGACGCCCAATACAGGCAGCTGCGCGAGGAGTGCGGGCTGCTCGACCGGTCCGCCAGGGGCAAGCTCGTGGTTTCAGGGCCCGACGCGGCCGAGTACCTGCAGGGACAGCTGACCAACGACGTCGAAGCCCTGTCCCCCGGCGAGGGCCAGTACGCGGCGCTACTCGATCGCAAGGGCCACATGCAGGGGGATGTGCGCGTGCTCAACGCTTCCGCTGTTCCTTTGCCGGGTATGGGGAGGCAAAGGAACAGCGGAAGCTCAGACGACCGGGCCTCCTTCCTGCTCGACACCGAGGCGGTGGCGCTGCCGGCGGTGCGACGTCATCTCGAGACTTACAAGATCGGCCGCGAGGTCGAGGTGCGCGACGCCACCGAGGAGCTGGCGCTCCTCTCCCTGATCGGCCCGCGCAGCGCCGAGATCGCCGCCCTGCCCCCCCTCCCCGAGGGCGCTTGCGAAGAGGCCTCGGTCGCCGGGACCGAGTGCCTCACGACAGGGACGCGCGACGGGCTCGACCTGTTCGCCGCCGCCGAGGAAACGGACCGGCTGCGAGCGGCGCTGCTCGAAGCGGGCGCGGTCGAGGTCGGCGAGGCGGCCACCGAGATCCTCCGCGTCGAGGCCGGCGTGCCCCGCTTCGGCGCCGAGATGGGCGCCGAGACGATGCCCGCCGAGGCCGGCATCGTCGAGCAAGCGGTCAGCTTCACCAAGGGTTGCTACATCGGCCAGGAGACGGTCGCCAGGCTCCACTACAAGGGCAGGCCGAACCGCCTCCTGCGCGGCCTGCGGCTGGATGCGCCCGTGGAAGCCGGAGTGCCGCTGCGCCTCGGCGACAAGGAGGTCGGGAGCGTCGGCACGGCCTGCGTCTCCCCCGCCCACGGGCCGATCGCCCTCGCGATCGTCCGCCGCGAGGCCGAGCCCGGCGCCGAGCTCCTCGTTGGCGAAGACGGAGTTAAGGCTCAGGTCGTCGAGTTGCCGTTCGGTTAGATTCCTCCTCCTGATGGGTCGTGGGAGAGGCAGGCGCCGGAATCGCGCGCCAAGAGTTGCCGGAGTCGCAGGCGCCGTCGCCGCGCTGGCGATCGTCGCCGCCGGCTGCGGGGCACAAGAGCACGCGAACGGCCCCCGTCCCCCCATCCCGACCCGGATCAGCGTCAGCATCGCCCATGACGCGATCACGGTGAAGCCGGCGATCATCGGAATCGGCCCCGATCGCACCCAGCGGATCCCTCAGAACCAGGGCGTCCCCCAGCCCGACATCGACGGCAGGGCGCCCCTCAACGTCGTCATCGTCGCCGCCAACCTCACCGACTTCAACTCCAGGTTGGTGATCACCGGCCTTCGACGCCACGCCATCTCCGGCCCGATGGTGGCCAACGGCAACGGCACCTTCCATCTCGCCCTGCCGACCGGCATCTACAGGATCGGCGCCGCCGACATTCCGACCGCGCGACCGGCCCGACTCGCTGTCGGCCCCTACCGCGCCTCCTCCCAGAACGACGTCCTGCTGCCGTAGGGGCTTGGTGCGGGCCGCGACCGGCGGCGGTTCCCGTCTGGTCGGTGCGTCACCATCGCCCGGTGAGCGTCGTTCTCTCAATCGCCGTGGTTCTGCTCGCCGGGGCCCTTGTCTTCGCCCTCCTCCGGCGTCGTCCGGAGCCGCCGCCCGAGGTCGACCTCGGGCCGGCGATCCAGGAAGCGACCTCAAAGGCGATCGGCGACCTGCTCCAGATGAACGAAGAGTCGCGCAAAGTCGACGCCAAGACCGCCGAGGCCACCCTCGATAGGCGCCAGGCCGAGATCAAAGCGCTGGCCGACCGCATCTCCAAGGGCCAGGAGAAGATCGAAAAGGAGGTGCAGCGCCGCGGCGAAGCCGACCTGCACACTCGCGCCCTGCTCGAACAGATGGGGCAGACGATCGGCAGCCTCAACAGTGAGACCGCGGGCCTCAAGAAGGCGCTGCGCCAGCCGCAGACCCGAGGCCAGTGGGGCGAGCTGCAACTGCGCCGCTGCGTGGAGATCGCCGGGATGACCGAGCACGTCGACTTCGAGCTGCAGGAGACCCTGCGCACCGACGACGGCAACCTCCGTCCCGACGCGCGATTCCTTCTGCCTGAGGGGCGCAGCTTCGTCGCCGACTCGAAGGTCCCGCTCGACGCCTTCCTCGACGCCCAGGAAGCGGAGGTCGAGTCGGAGCGGGGAGCCCAGCTCCAACGCCACGCGAAGCAGGCTCGCGAGCACATCCGCAGCCTCAGCTCGAAGGACTACCAGGGCCAGTTCAAGGCGGGCGAGATGCCGGACTTGGTGATCTGCTTCATCCCCAACGAGCCGGCGATGCACGCGGCGTTCGCCGCCGATCCGACCCTCTTCGACTACGCGCTGGAGCGCAGCGTGCTGGTGGTCAGCCCGACCTCCTTGATCGGCCTGCTGCGCACCATGGAGCTCGGCTGGCGCCAGGAGACGATGGTGGCCGAGGCCACCAAGATCGCCGACGCGGCCGGCAAGCTCCACTCCCGCTTCGCCAAGTTCCTCAACGACTTCAACTCGGTCGGCAAGCGCCTCTCCTCAGCGACCGGCGCCTACAACTCGGCCGTCGGCTCGCTCGAGGGTCGCCTCCTCCCCCAGCTGCGCAAGGTCGAGGACCTTGGAATCAGGACGCGTCGGGAGATCGAGGATCCCGCCCCGATCGACGCTCCGGTGCGGGTAATCAGCGCTCCGGAGCTGGGCGAGGCCGAGAGTCCCGTGCTCGACTAGGATTCGCGCCCGACCGTCATCGAATCCGCCGCGGAGGACCACTTGGCCGTAGACACCAGCGCAGTCTCGAAGCTCGACGTCGAGCCCGGAACGTTGCCCGAGACGATGGCGGCGTGGGTGATCCGCCAGGAGCGCGAGGGCGAGCCCACCGACGCCTTCCAGCTCGAGCAGATCGAGGTCCCCGAGCCCGGCGCCTTCGAGGTGATCGTCCGCGTGATGGCGGCCGGCGTCAACTTCAACAACGTCTGGGCGGCGCTCGGCAAACCGGTCTCGGTCTTCGGCTACGGCGACCACCCCGAGTACGGACACCACATCGGCGGGTCCGACGCCTCCGGAATCGTCTGGAAGGTCGGCGAGGGCGTCACCCGCTGGAAGCCCGGCGACGAGGTCGTCGTCCACTGCAACCAGGCCTCCTACGAGGACGTCGAGGTGCATGGGCTCGACCCGCTCGCCGCCCCGAGTCAAAGGATCTGGGGCTACGAGACGACCTGGGGCTCCTTCGCCCAGTTCACCAAGGTCCAGGCCCAGCAGCTCCTCCCCCGCCCCCAGAACCTCTCCTGGGCCGAGTCCTCCTCCTACGGGCTGACCTACTTCACCGCCTACCGGATGCTGATCGACCAGTGCAAGCTGCAGCCCGGCCACAACGTGCTGATCTGGGGCGCCGCCGGCGGGCTCGGCGTCTTCGCCGTGCAGCTCTGCAAGGCGGCGGGCGCCAACGCGGTCGGCGTCGTCTCCTCCGACGAGAAGGGCGAGCTGGTCAAGCAGCTCGGCGCGGTCGACTACATCAACCGGGCCGAGTTCGGCGAGATGATGCGGACCAAGGAGAACCTCACCGACCCGGCCGCCGACAAGGAGCGTTTCAAGGCCTCACGCGGCTTCGCCAAGCGGGTCAAAGAGATCCTCGGCGACGCGCCCGACATCGTCTTCGAGCACGTCGGCCAGGCAACCTTCCCGACCTCGGTCTTCGTCGTCAAGCCGTTCGGAAAAGTCGTAATCTGCGGCGCGACATCGGGCTTCCAGCTCGACTTCGACGTCCGTTACCTCTGGATGCGCCAGAAGCAGATCATCGGCTCCCACTTCGCCAACGCCTATGAGTGCATGCGGGCCAACCAACTGATGACCGAGGGCAAGGTCCGCCCGGTCCTCTGGAAGACGATGGGCTTCGACGGCGTGCCCGAGGCGCACCAGCTGCTCCACGAGAACAAGCACCTGGGCAAGATCTCGATCCTGGTCGGCGCCGAATCCGAGGAAGAGGGCAAGGTCGACGAGGGACCCGGGGCGATCCGGGCGGAGGTGGGCGCCTGATGGCCGAGGTCTGCATCCTCGACTGGCACGTCACCCCGTTCCGAGCCGATCGCTGGCTCGACGTCTGGGAGCCGGCTGCGGCCAAGATGCCCGCCTATGGCGCCAAGAGCTGGTCGCTGACCCGCTCGCTCGATGACCCTCTCTCCTTCCAGCAGACCTCGGTCTGGGAGAGCCGCGCCGACTTCGAGCGCTACTGGTTCTCGGAAGAAATCGAGGAGGCACGGGCGCAGTCGGTCGGCTTCTACGACCTGCTCATGCTCCCCACCTGGCACACGCTGCTGGCAGTCGAGTAGCAGCGGGCCCGTAGCTGTCTTAACCGCGCTCCAGGGGCGCCATCGTCAGTCCGGCCCCTTCCAGCTGCTCCCAGTAATGCTCGGCCGGCTCGCGCGGTCCGGTCCAGACGATCGCCTGGCCGGTGTTGTGGATGCGGTCGGCGATCGAGTGGCCCTGCGCGAGCGTCACGCCGGGCAGCACCCGGGCAAGCGTCTGAGCCACGTGATCGAAGGTGTTGTGGTTGTCGTTGCGAACGATCACCCGCCAGTTTCCCCCCAGGCCCGAGCCCGGGCCGGCGCTGCGCGGCCTCTCAACCGTGGTGGTCGACATCGCTACGGATTATGCGCTTGCTCAGAAGGGACTGGGTACGCGCACGATCACGTTGTCGAAGCTCGCGACCGCGCCGTTGACGGTGTTCGTGGAGCCGACCGAAACGCTCGAGGCGCGACCGCTCAGATCCGCCGCGCTGGTGTCGGTGGCGCCGGCCACGAGCTTGCCGCCGACGTAGGCGAGGATCTCGCACTGGCCTCGCCTGGGGCCACTGGTGACGTTGACCGCGCGCAGGCGCAACTCGTTCGCGGCATTGATGCCCCCGACGCTGCCCACCGACTTCTCGGTCGCGAGATACTTGATCGACCCTCCGCTCAGGTACTTGCGAATCTGGACCTTCCTCTGCAGGGGGTAGACGGTGAGCTGGTACTTGGAGCCGCCCCCGGACCGCAGGCTGACCGCGAGGAACACCCTCTTCCGCAATCCTTTCGGCGTGCCGCTCAGCAGCCTCTCGGTGGCGACGATCTCGAGGTCGCGGCCCACGACGGGAGTGCGGTACGAGCACTCGGCCGTGCGTTTGCCGAGCACGACGCGCAGAGCATGGCTGGACCCGCCGCGGGTGCAGTTGGCCCCCGTCAGCTTGACCAGCTGGACCCTCTTGGGGGTCGTCTCCATGGTGTTGCGGTAGACGGCGATCAACGACGCGCCGGCCGTCGCGGTGACGGCCAGAGCCGTCGCCAAGACCGCAATCCCGATGGTCACGCGAAATTTTATGGATGCTCTCTCGCTACGCACTCGCGGGAGCCTAAACACCGCTGCGGAGAAAAGATGCGCCCGAGCGACGATGAACGGCGGATTTCCCCCGTTCCCAAATATCATTGAGAGCGATGCCCGAACACCGCCTCCCCGAGCGCGACCGCCCCTGGGTGATGCGCACCTACGCGGGACATTCCGACGCCCGCCGCTCCAACGAGCTGTACCGGCGCAACCTGGCGAAGGGCCAGACCGGCCTCTCGGTCGCCTTCGACCTGCCGACCCAGACCGGCTATGACCCCGACCACGTCCTCGCCCGCGGCGAGGTCGGCAAGGTCGGCGTCTCGATCGCCCACAAGGGCGACATGCACCAGCTGTTCGACGGCATCCCGCTCGACGAGATGAACACGTCGATGACGATCAACGCGACCGCCGCCTGGCTGCTCGGCCTCTACGTCACGGTCGCCGAGGAGAACGGCGTCGAGCGCGCCAAGCTGAAGGGCACCACCCAGAACGACATCATCAAGGAGTACCTCTCACGCGGCACCTACGCCTTCCCGCCGGAGCCCTCGATGCGGCTGATCGCCGACATGGTCGCCTTCACCGTCAACGAGGTGCCGAGCTGGAACCCGACCAACATCTGCAGCTACCACCTCCAGGAGGCCGGGGCGACGCCGGTCCAGGAGATCGCCTACGCGCTCTGCACCGGGATCGCCGTCCTCGACGAGGTGAAAGCCCGCGGCCAGGTCACCGACGAGGACTTCCCCAAGGTCTTCGGCCGCATCTCCTTCTTCGTCAACGCCGGAATCCGCCTGGTCGAGGAGATCGCCAAGCTGCGCGCGATGGGCGCCCTTTGGAACGAGATCGGCCGTGAGCGCTACGGGGTGACCGACGAGAAGATGCTGCGCTTCCGCTACGGCGTCCAGGTCAACTCGCTGGGCCTGACCGAGGCGCAGCCCGAGAACAACGTCCAGCGCATCGTCCTCGAAGCGCTCGCCGTCACCCTCTCGCGCGATGCCCGCGCCCGCGCGATCCAGCTTCCCGCCTGGAACGAGGCGATGGGGCTGCCCCGGCCCTGGGACCAGCAGTGGAGCCTGCGCATCCAGCAGGTGCTCGCCAACGAGACCGACCTGCTCGAATACCCCGACATCTTCGAGGGCTCAAAGGTGATGGACGGGCTGGTCGAGGAGTTGACCGACGGCGCCAAGGCAGAGATGGCCGTGGTCGAAGAGCACGGCGGCGCGGTCGAGGCGGTCCCCTATATGAAGGCGCGCCTGGTCGAGTCCCACCGCGACCGGGTTGCGCGAATCGAGCGTGGGGAGCAGAAGGTGATCGGTCAGAACAGCTTCACCGAGACCGAGGACTCACCGCTCACAGCCGGCGCCGACGGCGGGATCCTCACCCCCGATCCCGAGGTCGAGCGCGAGCGGGTCGAAGCGCTGGAGAGTTGGAAGGCGGAGCGCGACGAGGAGGCGGTCGGCGCCGCGCTCACGGAGCTGGCCAGGGTTGCGCGAACCGAGGACGAGAACATCATGCCGGCGACGATCGCAGCCGCCAAGGCGGGCGCCACCACCGGCGAGTGGTCCCAGACCCTCCGCGACGCCTTCGGCGACTACCGCGCGCCGACCGGGGTCGGCGCCGCCGCCCCCGCCGTCGACCGCGAACAGCTCGCCGAGATTCGCCGCCAGGTTGACGAGGTCTCCGAGCGAATCGGGCACCGGATCAAGATCCTGGTCGGCAAGCCGGGCCTCGACGGCCACTCCAACGGCTCCGAGCAGGTGGCGCTGCGCGCCCGCGACGTCGGCATGGAGGTCGTCTACCAGGGCATTCGCCTCACCCCCGAGCAGATCGCCGAGTCGGCGCTGCAGGAAGACGTCGACGTGGTCGGCCTCTCGATCCTCTCCGGCTCTCACCTGGAGCTGATCCCCGAGGTGGTGCGGATGCTGCGCGAGGAGGGCCTCGACGTCCCGGTCGTGGTCGGCGGGATCATCCCGGTCGCCGACGCGGAGCGGCTTCGCGCGGCCGGCGTCGACGGCGTCTACACGCCCAAGGACTTCGACATCAACCGGATCATGAGCGAGATCGTCGAGCTGGTGGCGCAACGGGCCGGCAGCGCGGCTCCCGCTTGAAGGAGATGGGCGAGCTGAACGGCGACCGCTCGGCCTGGCTGCGCTGCTACCGCTGCTGGTCGCGGAACCTCGAAATCCAGATCCACTACGACGCGATCCGCCGTGTCGACCCCGAGACGGGCATCCCCGCGGAGGGAGTCGACGAGGTACAGGAGGCGGTCGTGCAGTGCATGGACTGCATGCACGACCAGCCCCACCTCACCTTCCAAGACGACCGTGTCGTCCCGATCGAGGACCGCTGGGAGCGGATGGTTGCCGGCACCCCCTGGGTCGCCTCCTGCACCGTCACCGTCGACCAGGACCGGGTCGAAACCTGCGCCGGCCCGGAGGCGATCGAGTTCCTCACCTACGGCGCCTTCGGCGACGCCGGCGTGCGCGAGTTCTTCACCCACGTCCGCTTCCACAAGCACGACGAAGAGCAGATCGTCGTCCACCTCCTGGTCGAGCTCTACGCCCGTTCCGCTCAGGAGGCCTCCGAGGTGCTCGAGGAGGCCGCCCAGGGCCAACTCGAGATCACCTCCCTGGCGGAGGAGTCACGTCCTCCCGCCCACGCCTCCGGCGAGGCGCACTGACCCCGGGTCCTACTCGCCGGGGTTTTTGCGAGGCACCAGGACGAGGCGCTTGAACTCGGCGACGAGGACGCCATCCTGGTTGAGCACCCGGGTGTGGACCTTGACGACGCCGCGGTCGGGCTTCGACTTGGAGGGCTTCACGTCGAGGACCTCGGTCTCGCAGAACAGCGTGTCGCCGTGGAAGACCGGGTTGGGGTGGCTGAGCTCCTCGGTGGCGAGGTTGGCGATCGCCTTGCCGGAGACGTCGGAGACCGACATGCCGAGGGCGAGCGAGTAGACCAGCGGCCCGACCACCACGTTGCGCCCCTGCTGGGAGCCCTTCGCGTAGACGTCGTTGAGGTGGAGCGGGTGGTGATTCATCGTGATCAGGCAGAAGAGGTGGTCGTCGGACTCGGTCACGGTCTTCGCCGGCCAGTGCTTGTAGACGGCACCGACCTCGAACTCCTCGAGGTAGCGGCCGTAGCTGTGCGCGCCGGAAGCCTCGCGCTCGGCTTGGTCGGTAGTCAGCTCGTACGTCTTCTCACTCATCGCTTGGGGAATCTCCTCTGGATTGGACGGCGCGGGATGCTACCCGCGCGGCGCGGTTTGGGCGGCGCCGCTCAGTGAACTTTTTTGAGCCGGGCGCGCTGTTCCTGGCGCTCGACGACCTGGCCGACCAACTTCAGCACGTTGGAGTCGCCGGTCGCCTTGATGTGGCCGGTCTCATAGGCCTTGCGATAGCTCTTCACGGTGCCGCGCTCGGCCAGCTCGTTGAACTGGGGACGATCGATCTGGACCAGGATCCGCTCGTCCTGGGAGAGGTCCTTGGAGATCTTCGGGCCCGGCAGCTCGACCCTGTAGAGCTGGATGTCCCCTCGCCCTTTCAGCTCGAGGCCGAAGACGAGTTTCAATTTCTGCATGGCCGGAACCTCGGCCTGAAACCGCTCCACCGCGGTCCGGATCAGGTCAGCGGTCGAGGCCATATATCTAGATCTTGTGCCTTTGCAGGAGCTTCTTGCCGATCACCATGCGCTGGATCTCCGAGGTCCCCTCGCCGATCAGCAGCAGCGGCGCGTCGCGGTAGAGGCGCTCGATCTCGTACTCCTTCGAGTAGCCGTAGCCGCCGTGGATGCGGAAGCACTCCTCGACACACTCCTTGCCGGTCTCGGAGGCGAGCAGCTTCGCCATCCCGGCCTCCAGGTCCGAGCGCACGCCGGCATCCTTCATCCGGGCGGCCTTGCGAGTGACGAGACGCGCCGCCTCGATCTTGGTCGCCATGTCGGCGAGCTTGAACTGGATCGCCTGGTGCTGGGCGATCGGCTTGCCGAAGGTCTTGCGCTCCTGGCTATAGCGAAGGGCCAGCTCGAGGGCGCGCTGGGCGATTCCGACGCCGCGCGCGGCAACGTTGACCCGGCCGACCTCGAGCGCGTCCATCATCTGCACGAAGCCCTCGCCCACACCGGCATCCTCGCCGCCGAGCACCCGCTCGGGCGGGCAGCGGTAGCCGTCGTAGACCAACTCGGTCGACTCGACGCCCTTGTAACCCATCTTCTTGATCTTGGGCGGAACGACGAGGCCCTTGTAGTCGCCCGTGTTCTCGTCGACCCAGGGTTCCTTCTCGGTGATGAAGCAGGTCATTCCCTTATAGGGAGGGTCGGCCTTCGGGTCGGTCTTCATCAGCACGAAGACGACGCTGGAGCCGAGCCCGTTGGTAACCCACATCTTCTGGCCGTTCAGCTCCCAGTTGCCGTCCTCGCCCTTCTTGGCGGTGGACTTGATGCCCTGGACGTCGGAGCCGACCTCGGGCTCGGAGAGCGAGAAGGCGGCGCGGATCTCGCCGGTCGCCATCTTCGGCAGGAAGTAGTCCTTCTGCTCGTCGGTGCCGAACTTCATCAGCAGGTAGGAGCCGATGAAGTGGGTATTGACGACGCCGGAGATCGAGATCCAGCCGCGCGAGAGCTCCTCGACGATCATCGCGTAGGTCGTCAGGTCCAGTCCCATGCCGCCGTACTCTTCGGGGATCGTCACCCCGAACAGGCCGAGCTCCTTCATCTGCTCGACGATCGGCTCCGGGAAGGAGTCCTCGTGGTCGTAATGCTCGGCGTTGGGGATGATCTGCTCGTCGGCGAACTGGCGGACCATCTCGGTGATGTCGCGCTGAATGTCGGTCTGCTCGCTGTAGGCGGCGGTCTCTACGGCCATTGCTCCTGGTCTCGAAGTCGGGTGCGGGGAGCGCCGGCGGCGTCAGAGCCCTGCCGGCGCGGAAGCCGAAGGATATCGGCGCGGCAGCTGCTCCAGCTTGCGGAGCCTGCGGATGACCCGGTTGGCGCGCTCGGTGAAGCTACGGAGGCTCTCGTCCTCGAGGCCCGGAGCGGGGCCCGCGGAGCGCACGGTTCCCCGGCCGACGCGGAGCTCGACGTCGAGTGCGGTGGCCGCGGCCCGCTCGGCGGTCTTTGCCGCCCGCCGGGCCTGCTCGGCGGCATCGAGCGCCGCCGCCCCGACCGTCATCACCGCGGCCTCGGAGGCGCGTGCCGTCGCCAGGGCCTCGTCGATCCGTTCCTCGAGCTCGCTCAGCAACGGCGGTGCGGCGGCCTCCGGCAGCAGCCAGTCCTGCGTGCGATCGCGCACGGCGGCGTCCATGACTCAAACTACGGCGACTGTGACGAAAGTCCTGCGCTCCGCGGCCGATCCGCGTTTGACTAGATTTCGCCCGGCCAACGAACCGAACGACCGAGGAGCAGCTTGAGAAACCCCAGAGACTTCTTCCAGCCGCAGGCGATCGGCGCCCCCGAGCCGCTGCGCGAGATCCCGGTAAAGCCGTCCCGGATGATCCACTTCCTCGACTTCTCGAATCCGAAGATGGTCGAAAAGGCCGCGGGCATCGCCGAGAAGACCGACATCCTGCTCGGCAACCTCGAGGACGCGATCCCGGTCGACCGCAAGGAGGCCGCCAGGCAGGGCCTGATCAAGGCCGCCAAGGAGTCCGACTTCGGGGGGACCGCGCTGTGGACCCGGGTCAACTCGCTGGAGAGCCCCTGGGTGCTCGACGACCTGACCACGCTCGTCACCGAGATCGGCGACAAGTTGGAGGTCGTGATGGTTCCCAAGGTCGAGGGAGCCTGGGACATCCACTACGTCGACCGCCTGCTCGCCCAGCTCGAGGCGAAGGCCGGGCTCGACCGCCCGATCCTGATCCACGCGATCCTCGAGACCGCGCAGGGCGTCGTCAACCTAGAGGAGATCGCCGCCGCCAGCCCCCGCATGCAGGGGATGAGCTTCGGGCCGGCCGACCTCGCCGCCTCGCGCCGGATGAAGACCACCCGGGTCGGCGGCGGCCACCCCGGCTACCGGGTGATGGAGGACCCCGACGACCCCGAGAATCCCGAGGCCGACCGGGTCAGCGCCCAGCAGGACCTCTGGCACTACTCGATCGCCCGCATGGTCGACGCCTGCGCCGCGACAGGCATCCTGCCCTTCTACGGCCCCTTCGGCGACATCAAGGACACGGCGGGCTGCGAGACCCAGTTCCGCGCCGCCTTCCTGATGGGCTGCGTCGGCGCTTGGTCGCTGCACCCGGTCCAAATCGACATCGCCAAGAAGGTCTTCAGCCCGCCACCGGACGAGGTCAAGTTCGCCAAGAAGGTCCTCGAGGCGATCCCCGACGGGCGCGGCGTTCACATGATCGACGGCAAGATGCAGGACGACGCCACCTGGAAGCAGTGCAAGGTGATGGTCGAGCTGGCGGAGATGCTTGCCGACAAGGATCCCGAGTTGGCGGAGGCCTACGGGTTGTAGACGCAGGTTTTCGGAGGGGGCGAGGGTCCGGGGGCGCCCTACTCTCGCCCTACGCGCTGCTCCGGGCGGAGGGATGGGAGCGCTTCAAGGGCTGAAACCCTGCCCTCCGCAGCCTTCGGGCTCGACGGGCACCCCCGGACCCTCGCCCCGCCCCTAAGCGCACTCCCGCCACATCAGACCCGCGACGCTTCCTCGCCGCTGAGGAAGCTTTGGTACTGGAGGGCGAGGGTCGACCGGAGGGGGGCGGTTTTGCCGGTGGGGGTCATCCCGGCGCGCTCGTAGAGCCTACGAGCGGGGATGTTCTCCCGGGCGGTCCAGATGCCGACACGCTGACAGCCCATCGAGCGCGCGACGTCGAGGATGTGAAGAACCATGGGGAGCCCGACTCCTGTGCGTTGCGCGGCGGGACGCACGAAGACCATCGAAATGTGCAGGAGTGAGGGATCGGTTTCTCCCGCGCCATCGTCGAGCCTGCCAGGCTCGGCCAGTGCCATGCCCACGATGCCTGGCCGCAGCGCTACGAACGGCAGTGCGTCTGGGGCTGAGAGTTTCGCGCGGATGCGAGCGGTGCGCTCGGGCCCGTGCGGGGCACCACGGGCGACGTTGGCCTCACGCCACACACTGACCGCAGCATCAACCTCATGAGGACGCATGCTCCGCACGTTCATCGGCGGATCGTACGTCCAGCCATCGAGCCGTTGCTCGACGAATTCCGATCTGCAGCAGAGGCCTCGTTGGCTGGCCGGGATCGGGGGTGCCCGTCGAGCCCGTAGGCTGCGGAGGGCAGGGCATCAGCCCTTGAAGCGCTCCCATCCCTTCGCCCGGAGCAGCGCGTAGGGCGAGAGTAGGGTCCCCCGATCCCGGCCCGACGACTACCCGTCGAGGCGGGTTTCCAGATCCTTCAGCTGGTCGTGCAGCTCGTCCGGGAGGTGTTTGCCGAAGCGGGCGAAGTGTTGGTGCATCGCCGGTAGCTCCACCTTCCACTCCTCGGGCGTCACTCGCAGCAGCTCGGCGAGCTCCTCGTCTGAGATCTCGAGGCCTTCGGTGTTGAGGTCGTCGATGGTGGGCACCAGGCCGATCGGCGTCTCCTCGGCCTCGGCGGTTCCGGCGCAGCGGCGGAAGACCCACTCCAGGACACGACTGTTCTCGCCGAAGCCCGGCCAGAGGAAGTTGCCCTCGTCGTCCTTGCGGAACCAGTTGACGTAGAAGATGCGAGGCAACTGGGCGCCCTCGCGGGCCCCCATCTTCATCCAGTGGCCGAAGTAATCGCCCATGTGGTACCCGCAGAAGGGCAGCATCGCGAACGGGTCGTGGCGCAGCTTGCCTACCTCGCCGGCCGCTGCGGCCGTCGTCTCCGAGGACATGATCGAGCCGAGGAAGACGCCGTGCTCCCAGCCGAAGGCCTCGCGGACCAGCGGCACGACCCGGGAGCGCCGACCGCCGAAGAGGAAGGCGTCGATCGGCACGCCGGCCGGGTCCTCCCACTCCGCGGCGATCGACGGGCAAGCGGAGGCCGGCGTCGTAAAGCGGGCGTTTGGGTGGGCCGAGGGTTTCTCGGCATCCGGAGTCCAATCGTTGCCGTGCCAGTCGACCAGGTGCGCCGGAGTCTCCTCCGTCATCCCCTCCCACCAGATGTCGCCGTCATCGGTCTTGGCGCAGTTGGTGAAGATCGAGTCTCCGGCGACTGTCTTCATCGCGTTCGGGTTGGTCTTCTCGCCGGTACCCGGCGCGACGCCGAAGAAGCCCGCCTCCGGGTTGATCGCGTAGAGGCGCCCGTCGTCGCCGAACTTCATCCAGGCGATGTCGTCGCCGATCGTCTCGACCTTCCAGCCCGGCAGAGTCGGAATCAGCATCGCCAGGTTGGTCTTGCCGCAGGCCGAGGGGAAGGCCCCGCCGACGTACTTGACCTCCCCCTCGGGCGAGGTCAGCTTGAGGATCAGCATGTGCTCGGCGAGCCAGCCCTCGTCTCGCGCCATCGCCGAGGCGATCCGCAGCGCGAAGCACTTCTTGCCCAGCAGCGCGTTGCCGCCGTAACCGGAGCCGTAGGACCAGATCTCGCGGCTCTCCGGGAAGTGGACGATCCACTTGTTCTCGGCGTCACAGGGCCAGGAGACGTCCTCCTGACCCTCCTCGAGCGGCATCCCGACCGAGTGCAGGCAGGGGACGAACTCGCCGTCGGAGCCGAGTGCGTCGAGCGCGCCCTTGCCCATCCGGGTCATGATCCGCATGCTCACCGCGACGTAGGCGGAGTCGGTGAGCTGGACGCCGACGTGGGCGATCGGGGACCCGAGCGGGCCCATCGAGAACGGGACCACGTACATCGTGCGGCCCTTCATGCAGCCCCGGAAGAGGCCGGTCAGGGTCTCGCGCATCTCGCTGGGCTCGCGCCAGTTGTTGGTCGGCCCGGCGTCGGCCTCGTCCTCGCAGCAGATGAAGGTCCGGTCTTCGACTCGGGCGACGTCGCCGGGGTCGGAGAGGGCCAGATAGGAGTTCGGGCGCTTCGCGTCGGAGAGGCGCTCGAAGGTCCCGGCGTCGATCAGGGCCTGGGCAAGGGCGTCGTATTCCTCGGCTGAGCCGTCGCACCAGTGGATGGCGGCGGGCTGGGTCAGCTGGACGATCTCCTCAACCCAGTCGAGGAGCTTGGCGTGGGTGGTCGGCGCGTCGGCCGTCATGGTTTCGCTCATTTTCCCAACTCTACTTATTGGCCTTGAGGCCAACGAGGCTGACGTCAGCGTTCGAGTTGAGGATTTTCAGCGTAGCGGTCGCCTGCTTGCCTCCGGAGAAGTTGACGGTGCAGGTGAAGGTCGCTCCGGGATCGACCTTCTGGTCGGACGGGCAGCTGACCGAGGTGACCGGGTGATGGAGCGAGGATTCGAGGTTGCGCTGGATCGCATCCTCGGCCTTCGTGTTGTCGATCACCGTGTCCCCGCAACCGACAACGAGGACCCCAGCAACGACCAGTGCGGCAATCACCGCTATGCGACGCATATTCCTCCCTCGTAGAAGCTCGGAGGCGGAAGGTATCCGAACTTTGGATAGGGTTCCGCGCCGCTGATGCGCTTCTACGAATTCGAAGCCCGGAAAATCGTCGAGCTGGCCGGAATCCCGGTCACCAAATACGGGTTCTGCACCTCAGCTGACGAGGCTCGCAGGGCAGCTGAGGAGATCGGCGGGCCGGTTGTGATCAAGTCGCAGGTGCTGAGCGGCGGCCGGATGAAGGCCGGCGGCGTCAAGTTCGCCGACACGCCCGAGGAGGCGGCGGCGCACGCCGAGGACATCCTCAAGCTGGAGATCAACGGCCACATGCCGCGCGGAGTCCTGGTCGACCCCAAGGCCGAGGTCAAGCAGGAGTACTACGCGGGAGTCGTCTGGGACGGCACCGCGAAGCAACCGCTGATGCTGTTCAGCGACATGGGCGGCATCGACATCGAGGAGGTAGCCGAGCAGCACCCCGACCACGTCGGCCGCGGCCACCTCTCCAACCTGCTGCCGATCTCAGACTTCGAGGCCAAGCAGGCGATCGCCGCGACCGGCGTCACCGGCTCCCAGCTCAACCGCGCGACGCCGATCCTCGCCAAGCTGGCGCGGCTCTTCCGCGACAACGACATGACTTTGGCCGAGATCAATCCGTTGGCCGAGCTCACCGACGGCAGCTTCGTCGCCCTCGACGCCCACATGGAGATGGAAAACGAGGCTGTCGGTCGCCAGAAGGCCCTCCTGCGCAAGCAGCTGGAGATCGCCGAGGATGACACCCGCGAGACCTACGAGCCATCCGCTTTCGAGCGCAATGTCGCGGCGATCGACGCCGCCGACCACCGCGGCGTCATCCAGGGCAAGGACCACGGCTTCGAGGGCAACCTCGGACTGGTGATCGGCGCCGGCGGCGGCTCGCTGACCCTCACCGACGCGGTCCGCAGCCAGGGCGGCAAGCCCGCCAACTACTCCGAGATCGGCGGCAACCCCTCCGTCGCCAAGGCCTGCGGGCTGGCCAAGGAGGTTCTCCGCAAGGACGGCGTCGAGAAGATCGCGGTGATGATGTCGATCGTCTCCAACACCCGGGTCGACATCGTCGCCCGCGGCGTGATCAAGGCCTGCCTGGAGCTCGGCAAGGACCCGGCCGAGACGATCGCGATCTTCCGCATCCCCGGCGCTTGGGAGGACGAGGGCTTCAAGATCCTCGATCGCTACGGGGTCGAGTACTGCGACCGCTCCGTCTCGATGTGGGAGGCGGCCGGACGCGCCGTCGCCAAGATTCAGGGACAGGCCGCGTGAAAATCGGCGCGGTGACTTCCGGTTGTTCGAGTCCGCGACGATTTTCGCGCGAGCCAGGGGTGATCGCGTGAGCATCCTGCTGAGTAAAGAGACGACCTTCATCGTCCAGGGGATCACCGGCCGCGAAGCAGTCAACCTGACTCGCGAGTGCCTCGACTACGGCTCCAAGGTGGTCGGCGGCGTCACCCCGGGCCGCAAGGGCCGCGAGGTACACGGCGTGCCGGTCTTCGACACCGTCGAGCAGGCGGTCGAGAACCACGGCGCGCCGATCGACGGCTCGGTCGTCACCGTTCCCCCCGCCTTCACCAAGGACGCGGTCCTGGAGGCGATTGAGAACGGGATCAAGCTGATTGTCATCGTCACCGAGCGGATCCCCCGCCGCGACGTCGCCCAGATGGTCGAGCTGGCGAACATGCGCGGAGCGCGGATCATCGGCCCCAACTGCCTCGGCCTGATCGTCCCCGAGGTCTGCAAGATGGGCGGCATCGGCGGCCCGGCCAAGGACGCCGCCAAGGCCTACGCCCCCGGCCCGGTCGGGGTAATGAGCCGCTCCGGCGGGATGACGACCGAGATCTCCTCCTCGCTGACCCAGGCCGGCCTCGGCGTCTCCACCGCCGTCTCGATCGGCGGCGACGCGATCATCGGCTCCACCTATGCCGAGCTGATGCCCTACTTCGAAGCCGACGAGCAGACCCAGGCGATCGTCATCTACACCGAGCCCGGCGGCCGCATGGAAGCTCAACTCTCCGAGTGGGTGAAGGAAAACAACTCCCGCCTGCCGATCGTCGCCTTCATGGCCGGCAAGTTCATGGACGACGAGGAGATGAAGGGGATGAGCTTCGGCCACGCGGGGACGATCGTCGAAGGCAAGGAGGACACCGCAACCGAGAAGATCGCCCGCCTCGAGGCTGCCGGCATCCGCGTCGTCGAGCGGATCGACGAGATCCCCGACGCGGTCAAGGAGAGGCTGGGGGTCACAGCCTGATGGCCGAGACGCTGAGCAAGGTCTTCATCGACGTCGAGGTGGAAGCCTCGGTCGCCTCCGACGCAGCGCTCGCCGCGAAGCTCGAGGAGGTCTGCCCGGTCGACATCTTCAAGGCGACCGAAGCGGGCGTCGAGGTCGTCGAGGGAAACCTCGACGAGTGCGTCCTCTGCAACCTCTGCGTCGACGCCGCGCCGGAGGGAACTGTCCGGGTCATCAAGCTGTACGAGTGACGTCGGTCACACTTACCTGGATATAAATTTATATCGGGGTAAGTTACGCGGTAGATGGTCCCTGCCGCCCCTCCCCGCACCCGCCTCGCCCGTGAGGACCGCATGGAGCAGACACTCACGGTCGCCCGCTCGCTCTTCGCCGAGCACGGCTACGCATCGGTGACGATGGAGATGGTCGCGGCCAAGGTCGGAGTCACCAAGCCGCTGCTCTACAACTACTTCGGCAATAAGGAGCGCCTCTACATCGCCTGCATGGAGCGGGCGGGGGACGCGCTCTCGGCCACAATCGCCGGCGCGGTCGCCGCT
Source organism: uncultured Solirubrobacterales bacterium (assembly GCA_963702055.1). GTDB lineage: Bacteria > Actinomycetota > Thermoleophilia > Solirubrobacterales > 70-9 > CAWINX01. The sequence goes on from OY969702.1 coordinate 918,130, forward strand.
ACCGCGACCCCCGAGCAGGCCCTGGAGGCCGGCGTCCGGTCCTTCTTCGCCTTCCTCGACTCCGATCGCGCCGCCTGGGCGGTGCTCTTCGACGAAACGCTGCCGCGGGGCGGCGAGATCGCCGAGCGAGTCGCCGAGTACCGCGGCCGGATCCTCGAGATTGTCTCCGTCGCGATGCTCGAGCAAATCCCCCCTCGACTCCAGCGCGCCGCGCAGGTCGAGGTCGAGGCGCTGTCGGAGGCGGTCCTCGGGGCGGCGGAAGCCCTGGCCCGCTGGTGGCTGCGCACCGAGGCGGTCTCCGCGCAGGAGGCAGCCGAGCTTCTGATCTCAACCCTGGAGCCGGGGCTACGCCTGCGCACAGCGCCGATCAACCAGTCCAAAACCAAACAGAAAGGCGATCGCAGGTGATCGACAAGCCGAACCGCGTTGCCATCCTCGGCGGCAACCGCATCCCCTTTGCGCGCTCCAACAGCGCCTACTCGCGGGCATCCAACCAGGACATGCTCACCGCTGCCCTGGACGGCTTGGTCGACCGCTTCGGCCTCGAAGGCGAGCGACTCGGCGAGGTCGCCGGCGGCGCGGTGCTCAAGCATTCCCGCGACCGCGACCTCACCCGCGAGAGCGTGCTCGGCACCCGCCTCGCCCCGGAAACGCCCGCCTACGACGTCCAGCAAGCTTGCGGCACCGGGCTGGAGACGACGATCCACGTCGCCAATAAGATCGCGCTGGGCCAGATCGACGCCGGGATCGCCTGCGGCGCCGACACCACCTCCGACGCGCCGATCGCGCTGAACGAGGGGCTGCGGGAGACGCTGCTGGAGGCGAACCGGCAGAGCTCCACCGCCGGCAAGCTGCGCGCCCTGACCAGGGTCCGCCCCGGCCACATCGTGCCGGCGATTCCCCGCAACGAAGAGCCGCGCACCGGCCTCTCGATGGGCGAGCACTGCGCGATCATGGCCGCCGCCTGGAAGATCGGCCGCACCGAGCAGGACGAGCTGGCCGTCGCCAGCCATCGCGCCCTGGCGGCAGCGTACGAGCGCGGATTCTTTGACGACCTGCTCACCCCCTACCTCGGCCTCGAGCGCGATCAGAACCTGCGCCCCGACTCCGATCCCGAGAAGCTGGCAAAGCTGAAGCCGGTCTTCGGCGGGCCCGAGGGAACGATGACCGCCGCCAACTCGACCCCGCTCAGCGATGGCGCCTCGGCGGTCCTGCTGGCGAGCGAGAAGTGGGCGGCCGAACGCGACCTGCCGGTTCTCGCCTACCTGACCGAGGCGCAGACGGCTGCCGTCGACTACGTCCACAAGCGTGAGGGCCTGCTGATGGCGCCCGCCTACGCGGTGCCGCGGATGCTCGACCGCGCCGGTCTGACCCTGGCCGACTTCGCGCGCTACGAGATCCACGAGGCCTTCGCCGCCCAGGTGCTCTGCACCCTGGCGGCCTGGGAGGACCCGGCCTTCTGCGAGGAGCGGCTCGGCCGCAAGGAGCCGCTCGGCTCGATCGACCGCGCCAAGCTCAACGTGAACGGGGGCTCGCTTGCCGCCGGGCACCCGTTCGCGGCGACCGGCGGGCGCATCGTCGCCGGCCTCGCCAAAGCGCTCCACGCCGACGGCGGTGGCCGCGGGCTGATCAGCATCTGCGCCGCGGGCGGCCAGGGCGTCGTCGCCATCCTCGAGGGAGCGGGAGACCGGTCATGAGCGATCGTTACGCGCAAATCGTCAACGCGCCCGTCGCTTCGACGCTGGCCCGCCAGCTCGGCCTGCCGCGACCGACCGTCCTCGACCGCCATCGCGACGCGGCGCCCGTCCTCACGGGTCGCCTCCTGACCGGGGCGGCCCCTGGCGGCCGGCTCGAGCGGCCGCTGAAGGAAGCCCTCGACCGCATCAAGGTCGAGCGCGCCGGCGCCGAGGGCCCGGCGAAGGCCCTCGTCTTCGACGCCACCGGGATCGCCGACTCGACCGAGTTGATCGAGCTGCAGCGCTTCTTCTATCCGGCCGTCGGCCGCCTCGCCCGCAACGGCAGGGTCGTCGTCCTCGGCACGCCTCCCGCCGAGGAGGCCTCGAGCCGCGCGAAGACCGCGCAACGCGCCCTGGAGGGCTTCACGCGGTCGCTCGGCAAGGAGGTCGGCGGTCGCGGGGCGACCGTACAGCTCGTCCTCGTATCCCACGGCGCCGAAGGTCAGCTCGAGTCCACTCTGCGCTTCCTGCTTTCGCCGCGCTCCGCCTACGTCTCCGGACAGGTGGTGCGGATCGGCGCCGGCGTCGCCCCACTGCCGGAGGTCGACTGGGCGCGACCGCTGAACGGCAAGCTGGCCCTGGTCACCGGCGCCTCGCGCGGCATCGGCGCCGCGATCGCGACGACGCTGAGCCGCGACGGCGCTGAGGTGGTCGGCCTCGACGTGCCCCAGGCCGGCGAGGACCTGCGCCGGGTCGCTTCCGAGGTCGGCGGGCAGGCGATCGAACTCGACATCACCGCGGCCGACGCGCCGGAGCGGATCGCCGAGCATTTCGCCGGCGGCGTCGACGTCGTCGTCCACAACGCGGGCGTCACCCGCGATCGCACGATCGCCAAGATGCCGGCCGAGCGCTGGAGTGAGCTGATGGAGATCAACCTCTCCAGCGAGGAGCGAATCAACGACGCTCTGTTGGAAGGTGGCCTGCTGCGGCCCAACGGGCGGATCGTCTGCGTCTCCTCGATGTCGGGGATCGCCGGCAACTCGGGGCAGACCAACTACGCCACCTCGAAGGCCGGCGTAATCGGGATGGTCGAGGCGCTCGCCCCGGAGCTGGCCGAGCGGGGCGCGACGATCAACGCCGTCGCGCCCGGCTTCATCGAGACGCAGATGACGGCGGCGATGCCGGTCGGGCCGCGCGAGGCCGGCCGACGGATGAACAGCCTCTCGCAGGGCGGCCTGCCCGTCGACGTCGCCGAGACGATCGCCTGGTTCGCCTGCCCGGCCTCGACCGGGGTCACCGGAAACGTCGTCCGCGTCTGCGGGCAGAGCCTGCTGGGGGCGTGATGGCGGCGCGCACGCTAGACCGCTCTCCCAGCATCCTGCCGCTCTACGCCCGGGCGGCGGCCCCGCTGATCCCGGGCGCCTCGCTACTGCCGTTCGTTCCCGGAGGGGGTGGCGACATCCCCGAGCTCGACCTGACCCTCGCCGAAGTCCGGGCCGACCCGGACGCCGTCGCCGCCTACGCAAGAGTCTGCGGCTTCGCGCTGCGCGACCACCTGCCTCCCACCTATCCGCACGTGCTCGCCTTCCCGCTTCATATGGCGGTGATGGCCGACGGCAGCTTTCCGTTCGGCGCCGTCGGGCTGGTCCACGTCGAGAACCGGATCGTCCAGAGCCGGCGGATCGGCCTGGGAGAGGCATTGACCCTGCGCGTCCACCCCACTCCGCTCAAGCCCCACCCGCGGGGGCGGACCTTCGCGCTGGTCACCGAGGTCAGCGCCGGCGGCGAGAAGGTCTGGGAAAGCATCAGCACGATGCTGCGCCGCGGCGGGAGCGGCGACAAGGGGGAAGCACCGGCGCCGGCCGTGGAAGCGAGCGCCGACATCGACCTCACGCCGAGCGCCGAGTGGCGGCTCGGCGACGACCTCGGCCGCCGCTACGCGGCCGTCTCGGGCGACCGCAACCCGATCCACATGCACGCGCTGACGGCAAAGCCACTCGGCTTCCCGAGAGCAATCGCCCACGGGATGTGGACCAAGGCCCGCTGCCTGGCGGCACTCGAGAGCCGCCTTCCCGACGCCTTCGCCGTCGACGTCAACTTCCGCAAGCCGATCCTGCTTCCGGCCCGAGTCGAGTTCGCCTCAGCGGTGGACGAGGGACGGATCGCGTTCGCGGTCGGCGACGCCAAGAAACACACCCCCCACCTGAAAGGGAGCATCGATGCCGGTGACTGAAAAAAGCGTGGCCGACCGCAGCATGGGCTACGGGCTGCGAGCGCTGAACCGCCTTGCCGGCTCAGACCTGCTCGACAGAATCCGCATCCGCAAGGGGGTCGAGCGAGCCCTGTTCCGGACGACCAAGAACGGGTTCCGTTCAGCGACCGTTGCCGGCCGAACCTTCAAGGCGGCGCAGAAGCTGGGCAAACCCGCGCGCCAGGCAACGGGCAAGTCCCGCGGCCTCTTCGACGTCACGCCCGACGACGAACAGCAGATGTTCCAGGAGGCGGGGCGCGCCTACGCGGAAGAGAAGGTCCGCCCTGCGGCATCGGAGGCCGATAGCGCCTGCGCGACTCCAACGGAGCTGCTGACACAGGCCAGCGAGCTGGGCGTCAACATGCTCGGCATCCCCGAGGAGCTCGGTGGCGTCATGCACGAGCAGGCGGCCGTCACCGCCGTCCTGATCGCCGAAGCCCTGGCGCATGGGGACATGGGCGTCGCCTACGCGGCGCTGGCGCCGGGGGCGGTCGCCACGGCGATCGGCCACTGGGGCACAGCCGACCAGGAGGCCGCCTACCTTCCCCCCTTCACCGGCGAGGGCCCTCCCGCCGCCGCGCTGGCGATCCTCGAGCCGCAACCGCTCTTCGATCCGATGAATCTGCAGACCACGGCGCGCAAGGTCGACGGGGACTGGGTGCTGGACGGCACCAAGTCGCTGGTTGCCAGGGCGGCCGACTGCGAACTCTTCATCGTCGCCGCCGAGGCTGAGGGGATCGGCCCCGCGCTGTTCGTGATCGAATCCGGAACCAAGGGCCTCACCGTGGCGAAAGAGCCTGCAATGGGCCTGCGCGCCGCGGCAACCGGCCGCCTGGCGCTTGAAGGAGTGCGTGTCGGTGCCGACGCCCTGCTCGGCGAGGGCAAGCACGACGACTACGTCGAGTGCGTAAATCGTTCGCGAATCGCCTGGTGTGGGCTAGCGGTCGGCACGGCGCAGGCGGTCCTCGACTACGTGATTCCGTATGTGAACGAGAGGACCGCGTTCGGCGAGCCGATCTCAAACCGCCAGGGCGTCGCCTTTGAGGTCGCCGACATCGGCATCGAGACCGGCGGCATGCGACTCGCCACCTACCGAGCGGCAAGCCGTGCCGACCGCGGCGCCGACTTTGCCCGCGAAGCGGCGCTGGCGCACCGGCTCTGCTCGGAGAAGGGGATGTGGATCGGCTCGGCGGGAGTACAGCTGCTGGGCGGCCACGGCTTCGTCAAGGAGCACCCGGTCGAACGCTGGTACCGAGACCTTCGTGCCGCGGGCGTAATGGAGGGCGCCCTGCTCGTCTAGAGCGAACAAAACGATGATCAATCTCGAAATTCCGAGGAAGTTCAAGCCGCTGGTAACCCAGGCCAACCAGGTCGCAGGCGAGGTCTTCCGACCGATCTCGCGCAAGTACGACATCGCCGAGCACTCCTACCCGAAGGAACTCGACATGCTCGCCTCGCTGATCGACGGGATGAACGAGGGCAGCGACATCGGCGGCGCCGGCGCCGCCGGGGTGCGGCGCGAGTCGAACGGCGGCGACGCCGGTGAGAATCGCAACGGCACCAACCTCTCGACCGTGCTCGGCATCATCGAGCTCTGCTGGGGGGATGTCGGCCTGCTGCTCTCGATGCCGCGCCAGGGGCTCGGCAACTCGGCGATCGCCTCCGTGGCCACCGAGGAACAACTGAAGCAATACGGCGACAAGTGGGCGGCGATGGCGATCACCGAGCCGGAGGCCGGCTCGGACTCGGCTTCGATTCGCACCACCGCTGAGCTGGACGGCGACGAGTACGTGCTCAACGGGGAGAAGATTTTCGTCACCTCGGGCGAGCGGGCCGACCTGGTCGTCGTCTGGGCGACGCTCGACCGCTCCCAGGGCAGGGCGGCGATCAAGTCGTTCATCGTCGAGCGCTCGAACCCGGGCCTGAAGCTGGACCGGCTCGAGCACAAGCTCGGCATCCGAGCCTCCGACACGGCCAACTTCACCCTGCAGGACTGCCGGGTCCCGAAGGAGGCGCTGCTCGGCAATCCCGACATCGACGTCAAGCAGGGCTTCGGCGGCGCCATGCAGACCTTCGACAACACCCGCCCACTGGTCGCCGCGATGGCGGTCGGCGTCGCCCGCGCCTCGCTCGAGGAGGCCCGCAAGCGCCTAGCCGAAGCGGGCGTGGAGGTCGACTACTCGGCCCCGGCGCTATCTCAGTCGGCCGCGGCCGCTCGCTTCCTGGAGATGGAGGCCGACTACGAGGCGGCATGGCTGCTCACCCTCCAGGCCGCCTGGATGGCCGACAACGGCAAGCCAAACTCGCTCCAGGCCTCAATGGCGAAGGCAAAGGCGGGGCGCACCTGCGTCGACGTGGCCCTCGGCTGCGTCGAGCTGTGCGGAAGCGTCGGCTACGGCGAGAACGACCTGCTTGAGAAGTGGGCCCGCGACGCGAAGATCCTCGACATCTTCGAGGGCACCCAACAGATTCAGTTGCTGATCGTCGCCCGCCAGCTGCTCGGCAAGAGCTCCGCGGACCTCAAGTAGCGACGGCGAGCGAGGCCAGCGCGTCTTCGCGCAATCGCTCCGGCAGGACGACCATCGACCGCAGGGCCTCCAGACCCTCGCGGTCGCCCTCGACCGCGACCTCGCCCTCGCCCGCTCCGTCGCCGCCGACCAGGGTGGCGATCACGTCCCCCGGAGCGCCGCTCAGGATCAGATCGGGGTCGCGCGCCTCACCGCGCTCGGCGCCGACCCAGCCGCCCTCGATGCGCAGCACCGACGGGTGCCCTTCGCTGCGCAGCTGGACGACGAGCGTTGCGCTCGGCGGTGGCTGCAGAATCACCCGCACCGCGTTGGCGAGCCCGCCGGGAGGTATGCCGTCCGCCGCCTCGGCGTCGTAGAAGTTGAGCCCCCAGCGAGCCATCTCGACCAACGGGCGCTCGAGGCCACGACCCAACTCGGTGAGCTCGTAGACAGTGCCGGAGGCGGGCAACTCCAGCCTGCGGCGAGCGACCACGCCATCGCGCTCGAGGTCGCGCAGGCGCCTCGTCAGCACGTCGGTGGGAGCCCCCCCGACCGCCCGGGCAAGCTCGGAGAAGCGCAGCGAACCGAGCAGCAGCTCGCGCACGATCAGCAGCGACCAGCGCTCGCCGACGTGGTCGAGGGCCCCGGCCAGACTGCAGACCTGTCCGTATTTACGGCGCGCCATGTGCACATCGTAACAGCCAGTTGGTTTAACAAAGCATCTACTTTGAAATTTGGTACGGTGCCCCCCGGATGACCCGGATCGCCGATCTCACCTGGACGCGGCCGAAGTTGGTTCTGGCCGCGGTCGGCATCTTCGCCCTGCTCGCGGTCGCCTTCGGTCATAACGTCGAACACCACCTGAAGGCCGCCGGGTTCACCGACCCGGCATCCGAGAGCGAGAAGGCCACGGGGCTGCTCGGCAAGGCGCTCGGCTACGACGCGAATCCAGGCCTGGTGCTGCTCGTGCGCAACCCCGACGGGAGCCGCCTCGACCTGAAGAGCCCGGCGCTGCGGCGCAAGGTCGACCGGCTCAGCCGCGAGGTGGCGCGCGTCCAGTACGTCGGCAGAGTCGACAACCCGCTGAGCGACCCGCGCGCGTCCGAGCTGATCGCCCGCGACGGACGATCGCTCGTCATCTCCGCCCACCTCTCGGCCACCGACATCGAGGCCAGAGGGGGCGCGGTCGAAGACGACGTCAAACCACTGGCGGCGGCAAGCGGCCTCAACGTCGCCCTCGGCGGCTTCGCGGCGGGCTTCAGCGAGACCAACAACCAGACTAAAACCGACCTGACCAAGGCCGAGCTGATCGCCTTCCCCCTCCTGGCGCTGCTCCTGTTGATCTTCTTCAGAGGCGTGGTCGCCGCCGGCATCCCGCTCTTAATCGGTGGGGTTTCGATCGTCGGCACGCTGCTCGTCCTGCGGATCATGTCGCTGTTCGTCGACACCTCGGTCTTCGCGCTCAACATCGCGACCGGGATGAGTCTGGGGCTCGCAGTCGACTACGCCCTGTTGATGGTCTCGCGCTACCGGGAAGAATTGGGGAAGGACGGGCCGACGCGGGAGGCCCACCGCCGCACCGTCCTCACCGCCGGGCGCACCGCGCTCTTCTCGGGCCTGACAGTCGCCGCGGCGCTGGCGGCACTGGTCGTCCTGCCCCAGCGTTTCCTCTACTCGATGGCCGTCGCCGGCGCCTCGGTCGGCATCCTTTCGGCCGTGCTCGCCCTGCTCGTCGTTCCCTCCATGCTCGCCCTGCTCGGTACCCGCATCGACGCCCTCTCGATCCGTCGCGGGCCCGCCGTGTCCGACGAGTCGGACAGCTGGTACCGGCTGGCGCGCGGCGTGATGCGCCACCCGGTCGGCGTCGCGCTCGCCAGCGCCGGGCTGCTGCTCGCCGCCGCCTCGCCGCTGCTCTGGACGACGCTGACCGGGCCGAGCGCCGAAGCCGTTCCGCCGGGCGCCCCCTCCTACAGCGCCTACAAATACCTCGACGCCCACTACCCCCGCGATGTCACCGAGGCGGTCACGGTAACCGTCGACGGCAGCGCGAGCAATGCCCAGCTGGCGAGCTTCGGGCGCCGTGTCGAGGCACTCCCCGGCGTCGTGCGTGGCACGCCGCTCATCCGCGCCTCCAATGACGTCGCCTACGCGAACTACGGCCTGCCGGACCCGGCGCTCTCCGAGAGCTCCCAGGACACGGTCCGGGCGATCCGCGCCGTCGCCCCCCCGGGCAACGCGACGATCCTCGTCTCCGGCAACACCGCCCGCTTCATCGACCAGAAGCAGAGCCTGCTCGACCACGTGCCGCTTGTGATCGGGATCATCGCCGCGACCACCCTGCTCATCCTCTTCCTGCTCACCGGCTCAATCCTGTTGCCGCTGAAGACGCTGCTGATGAACTCGATGACGCTCGGCGCGACGCTCGGAATCGTCGTCCTCGCCTTTCAGGACGGCTGGCTCGACGGCCTCTTCGACTACCAGGGGCCCTCGGCCGTCGAGGTGACGAGCCTCGTCTTCCTCTTCGCGATCATCTTCGGCCTCGCGACCGACTACGCGGTGCTGGTGATGTCGCGGATCAAAGAGCAGTACGACCTCGGCGCCGGCAACGAGGAGGCGGTCGCGATCGGGATCGGCCGAACCGGCAGGGTGATCACCGCCGCCGCGGTCTGCATCGCCGTCGTCTTCCTCGCCTTCGGGGTCAGCTCGGTCTTCTTCATGAAGCAGATCGCGGTCGGGATGGCGGTCGGCGTACTGCTCGACGCGACGATAGTCCGCGCCCTGCTCGTGCCTTCGCTGATGCGCCTGCTCGGCGAGTGGAACTGGTGGGCCCCGGCGCCGCTGAAGCGGTTCCAGGAGCGCTTCGGCATCTCCGAGGCCGAGCCCCAGCCGGTCTCCGAGTCAATCTAGGCCTTTGGTAGTCCGTCCTTCGCCGCTGCTGGCAGACTGCCGGCGGTGAACCTCATCGAGGATCTGATGGAACGCTCCCCGGCCTCGCGGCTGGGGATCGTCGCGATCGACTCGGAGGGCAGGCGCCGCGACTGGCATTTCGGCGAGCTGATCGCCCGCTCCGCGGGCCTGTCCGGCGCCTTCGCCGCCCACGGAGTGCAGCGCGGAGACGTGGTGATGACGCTGATCGGAAACCGAATCGAGTGGGCGCTGGCGCTGCTCGCCTGCTGGCGGATGGGCGCGGTCGCGCTGCCCTGCAACACCCAGCTGCGCCGCCACGACCTCGAGCTGCGCGTCGATGCCGCGGCGCCGAAACTCTGCGTCAGCGAGCAGCGCCTGCTGGGCGAGCTCCCCGCCGGCGTTCCCGCGATGACCCTGGCCGAGGTCGGCAACGTCCTCGACGAGGATCGCGACCAGGAGACGCCCGCCGCCGCCGAGGAGATGGATCCCGAGGACCCGGCGCTGGTCGTCTTCACCTCCGGCACCACCGGCGAGCCGCGTGGAGTCGTCCACGCCTACCGCTATCTGCTCGGCCAGCGCGCTCAGGCCGAGCACTGGCTGGGGTCGCGCCCCGGCGAGCTGGTCTGGTGCACGACGGCGCCAGGCTGGTCGAAGTCGGCTCGCAACGTCTTCCTGGCGCCGTGGCTGACCGGCGCCGCCGCAGTGATCCACGACGGCCGCTTCGATCCCGCCGAACGGCTCGAGATGGTCGAGGCCCTGGGAATCGACGTGCTCTGCCAGGCGCCGACCGAGTACCGGATGCTCGCCAAGCGAGTGCCTCTGCACCCCCTGCCGTCCCTGCGCCGCATGGTCTCGGCGGGCGAGCCACTCGAGCCGGACACGATTGCCGCCTTCCGCGAGGCAACCGGCCTGGAGCCCGCCGACGGCTACGGGCAGACCGAGACCGGGCACATGACGGGAAACCTGGCGGGCGACCCGGTCCGCGAGGGCTCGATGGGGAAACCTCTGCCGGGCATCGAGACCCGCATCGTCGAGGGCGAGCTGCAGCTTCGCGCCGCCTCCTCCCCCACCTTCTTCTCGCGCTACCTCGACGGCGAGCGCTTCGAGGGCGAGTGGTGGGCTACCGGCGATCTGGTTCGCGCCGACGAGGACGGCTATCTCTACTTCGAGGGGCGCGACGACGACATCATCCTCTCCTCCGGCTACCGGATCGGCCCCTTCGAGGTCGAGTCGGCGCTCCTCTCCCACCCGGCGGTCGCCGAAGCGGCGGCCGTCGCCGCCCCCGATCCCGAGCGCGGTGCCGTGGTGCGAGCGATCGTCGTCCCCCGCAACCGCGAGCCGGGCGAGGAGCTGGCGCGGGAGCTGCAGGAGCACTGTAAGCGCGAAACCGCCCCTTACAAGTTCCCCCGCATCGTCGAGTTCGCGACCGAGCTGCCGAAGACGACGACCGGAAAGATCAGGCGGGCGGCGCTGCGCGATGGCTAGTCTGAGCGCATGGAGGCGATCGACCGCAAGCGGATCGCGGCGCTGACCGAGGCTCAGGGGGAGCAATTCCGCAACCGCACCGGGACCTCGGCAAAGACCTTCGCGCGCGCGGTCAAATCGATGCCGAACGGCGTCCCCTCTTCCTTTCAGTCGCACGACCCCTGGCCGGTCTACGTCGAGCGCGGCAGGGGCAGTCGCGTCTGGGACGTCGACGGCAACGAGTACGTCGACTTCCACAACGGCTTCGGGGTGATGTGTATCGGCCACGCCAATCCGACAGTCGGCGAGGCGGTCAAGGCGCGGATCGACGAGGGCACCCATTTCGCCGCCCCGACCGACGGCTCGATCGCCGTCGCCGAGGAGCTGCGCCGACGCTTCGGCCTGCCCCAGTGGCGTTTCAACAACTCCGGCACCGAAGCGACGATGGACGCGGTCCACCTCGCCCGCGGCGCCACCGGCCGCGACACGATCCTCAAGATCGAGGGCTCCTATCACGGCCACCACGACACGGTGATGGTCTCGGTCTACCCCCCGCTGGAGGCGCTCGGCGCCCGTGACGACCCGGTCAGCGTCCCCTACGGCGGCGGCGTCCCGGAGGCGATGACTACCCTGACCCGCGCCGTCCCCTACAACGACGCGGAAGCGCTGGAGAGTGTCCTCGACAAGATCGGCGAGGGGATCGCCGGGCTGATCATGGAGCCGGCGATGATGAACATCAACATCATCCCGCCCCGCGAGGGCTACCTCGAACGGGTGCGCGAGCTGACCGCCCGGCACGGCGTCAAGCTGATCTTCGACGAGGTGAAGACCGGCTGCACGATCTCCCCCGGTGGCGCCACGGCCCGCTTTGGCGTCACCCCGGACATGGTCACCCTCGCCAAGGCGAGTTGCGGCGGCTACCCCGGCGGAGCGATCGGGATGAGCGAGGAGCTGGCGGCGATCGTCGCCGACGGGACCGTCAAGCAGTACGGAACCTTCAACGGCAACCCGCTGGTGATGGCAGCCGCAGAGGCGACCCTCACCCGGGTCCTCACCGACGACGTCTACGAGCGCTTCGAAGCCACCAACCGCCGGCTGCTCGACGGCTGCCAGGAGATCGTCGACTCATACGGCCTTCCCGCCTACACCGAGGGCCTCGGCGCCAAGGGATGCGTGATCTTCTCGCCGACGCGGATGTACGAGTACCGCGACTACCTGAGCGACGTCGACGGCGAACTCTCGGCCCTCGCCTGGCTCTACCACATGAACCACGGCATCTTCATGACCCCCGGAACCGAGGAGGAATGGACGCTCTCGATCGCCCACTCCGACGGGGACCTGCAGCGCTACCTCGACGCCTTCGAGGCGTTCGCACGCGACCTGACCGCGTAGCGGTATCCGGGCCGGCCTAGATGGTCTAGGCGGCGAGCGCCTCGGCGGCGTCCACCGGGCGACCGAGGTGGTAGCCCTGGGCCATGTCGACGCCGTACTCGCGCAGCATCTGCGCGGTGACGTCGTCCTGGACGTACTCGGCGATCGTCGTCTTGCCGAGGCCGTGGGCGATCCCGACGATCGCCTGCACGGTCAGCTGGTCGGCGTCGCTCTGCGGCATCTCGCGGATGAAGGATCCGTCGATCTTGATCACGTCGAAGGGGATCTGCTTGAGGTAATGGAAGGGCCCGAACCCGGCGCCGTAGTCGTCGATCGCGACCTGACAACCGAACTCGGTGAGCCGGTCGGCAAAGCCGGCCGCCGCCTCGTAGTCGTTGACCTTCGCGGTCTCGGTGATCTCGAAGGTGCAGCTCGACGGGTCGGTCCCGCCCTCGTCGAGCCGTCGCTCGATGAACTCGAGCACCGAGAGGTCGGTGATCGAAGCGCCCGAGAGATTGACGTGAAGGGAGACGGGCTTGCCGGCGCGCTCGCGACCGGCGAGGAGTTCGAGCGCCCGGGCGACCACCCAGCGATCAAGTTCCTGGATCATCCCCGCGCGCTCCGCGATCTCGATGAACGAGGCGGCCGGCAGCAACTCACCGTTGTCGCCGGTCATCCGCAGCAGCAGCTCGTAGCGCTCGATCCCCCCGGAGGCGAGGCTGCGAATCGGCTGCGTATGGAGGCTGAGGCGGTCCTGGGTCAGCGCATCGCGGATGCGAGCCGTGGTCGTCTGGGCGCGCCGGGGGTGGCGACGCGGCTCGTCGGGATCCTGGAAGAGGGCGATCTGGTTGCGGCCTTCCTCCTTGGCGCGATACATCGCCTGGTCGGCGGCCACCAGGACCGCCTCGGCGCCGACACTGCGGTCGGGACCGAACATCGTGATCCCGACGCTGATCGTGACAGTGGCCGCGTCGGGCGCCGGCGCCGCGCTCTCGGCGACCTGCGCGCGCAGGTCCTCGCCGAGCTGCAACGCCCCCGCCGTGTCGGTCTGCGGCATCAACACCGCAAACTCGTCCCCGGAGAGGCGGGCGACGATGTCCGTTGTGCGCACACGCTCGCGCAGGATCCCGGCGATCTGGCGAATCAGGGTGTCGCCGGCGTGGTGGCCAAGAGTGTCGTTGACCATCTTGAGGCCGTCGATATCGATGATCATCACCGCACCCTGCCCGCCATAGCGGGCGCTGAAGGAGACGTACTGATCGAGCTCTGCCCGGAAGCGGCGACGATCGAGCAGGCCGGTGAGTGAGTCGTGGTCGGCTATGTAGCGCAGCTCCGCCTCGGTCTTCTTCGCCTCGGCCAGGGCCTGGGAGATCACCTCACGGTCCCGCGAGTCGAGTTTTTCCAGGACGTCCTGGAGCGCCGGCTCGGCGTGAGCCTTGGAATCGTCGCTTGCCACCCGCAGAAGTTAGACCAGCAGCCGTTTCCGCCGCGTCAACGCAACGCTGTTTCACGCAGGAGCGTCCCATTTTCGGCGATTTCGCTTGACCAATAGTGAGCCTCAGGTATCCATGGGTAGGCTGGAGCCGTGCCCAATCGCCTCGCGCTGGAGACCAGTCCCTATCTGCTTCAGCACCGCGACAACCCGGTCGACTGGTACCCCTGGGGCGAGGAGGCGCTGGCCCGCGCTCGCGACGAAGACCGCCCGATCCTCCTCTCGGTCGGCTACTCCGCCTGCCACTGGTGCCACGTGATGGAGCACGAATCCTTCGAGGACCCCGAGACCGCCGCCTACATGAACGAGCACTTCGTCAACGTCAAGGTCGATCGCGAGGAGCGCCCCGACGTCGACGCCCTCTATATGGAGGCGGTGCAGTCGATGACCGGCCGCGGAGGCTGGCCGATGACCGTCTTTTGCGACCCTGACGCCGTGCCCTTCTACGCCGGCACCTACTTCCCACCGGACGAGGGGCGCGGGATGCCGAGCTTCCGCATGGTCATGGAGGCGGTGGTCGACGCCTTTACGCGCAGGCGCGACGAGCTGCGCGCGGGAGCGGCGGAGACGCGGGCCCGGCTGGGGGCGGTCGCGGAGATCGAGCCCGACTCCGACGCCCCGGACGCTGGGCTCCTCGAGGGGGCGGTGGACACGCTGATTTCCCACGCAGATATGCGCGGCGGCGGCTTCGGAGGGGCGCCGAAGTTCCCACCCCCCCTGGCGCTCGAACTGCTGCTCGCTCGCGGCCGGGTCGAGCCGGTCGAGACGACCCTCGACGCGATGCTGACCGGCGGCATTTACGACCAGATCGGCGGCGGCTTCTCCCGATACTCGGTCGACGCCGACTGGCTCGTCCCCCACTTCGAGAAGATGCTCTACGACAACGCGCTGCTCGCGCGCTGCTACCTACACGGCTGGCAGGCCCTGGGTCGCGAGCGCTACCGCCGTGTCTGCGAAGAGACGCTCGACTGGATGCTGCGGGAGATGCGCGGACCGGAGGGCGGCTTCTACGCCGCTCTCGACGCCGACTCCGAAGACGAGGAGGGCCGCTTCTACGTCTGGACCCCGGAGGAGATTGCCACGGTCCTCGGAGAGGCGGCTCCAGCCGTGATCGAGTTCTTCGGCATCACCGAGGGCGGCAACTTCGAGGGGCGCAACATCCTGCACCTGGCGCAGGGGGCCGCAAGACCAGCGCCGCCGGGATTCGATGAGGCGCGGAGAAAGCTCTACGAGGCGCGCGCCAAGCGCATCCGGCCCGGCCTCGACGACAAGCGCCTCACCGCCTGGAACGCGCTGGCGATCGCCGCGCTGGCCGAGGCGGGCGCTGTCCTTGAGCGCGCCGACTACCTCGACGCCGCCCGCGAGTGCGCCGGCTTCGTGCTTGAGCGCCTGCGTGATGCCGACGGCAACCTCCTGCGTACCTACAAGGACGGCAAAGCCCACCTCAACGCCTACCTGGAGGACCACGCCTTCCTCCTGGAAGCGCTCCTCACCCTCTACGAGGCGACCTTCGAGCCCCGTTGGCTCGAGGGGGCCGTCGCACTCGCCGACACCACGATCGCCGGCTTCGGAGATCCCGAGCGAGGCGGCTTCTACTCGACCTCGAGCGACCACGAAACCCTGATCGCCCGCCGCAAGGAGATCGACGACCACCCGATCCCCTCCGGCAACTCCGCGGCGGCAATGGGCCTGCTTCGCCTCGCGGCGCTGACCGGCAACCGCGCCTACGAGCAAGAGGCGGAGAGGGTCTTCCGCCTCTACGCCAAACCCGCCACGCAACACCCCGACGCCTTCGCCCACCTACTGAGAGCCCTCGACTTCCACCAAGCCCCAACCAAAGAGGTGGCCCTGATAGGCGACGACCTGACCGAGCTGGCCAAAACCGTCCGCGGGGCATACAGGCCACACGTCGTTCTGGCGGGCGGCCCGGAGGGAACGGAAACCCCCGAACTACTCAAAGCTAGAACGACGCTGGACGGCCGATCAGCCGCCTACGTCTGCGAACACTTCACCTGCAAGGCCCCGGTGACGACCCCGGAGGAGCTGGCCGACCTGCTCTGAGCTGAGTAGTTCTGGGTGTTCTAGCGGTTCGAGAGGAGGGGTCGGGGGGTGTCTCCCGGGCGCGGCGCTACCCGAAGGGATAGCGCCCGGGAGACACCCCCCGACCCCTCCCCACACCAACCTCAGAGAACGGGCAAGAACTGCTCGATCTCATACGGGGTGACCTGCACCCGGTAGTCGTCCCACTCCTGCCGCTTGATCTCCACAAACCGTCGGAACGTGTGCTCGCCCAGCGTCCGCAGCACCAGCTCGGACTCGGCCGCGACCTCGATCGCCTCGCCGAGCGTCGCCGGCAGCTGCTCGATCCCCTGTTGCGCCAGCTCCTCGGGCGAGAGGTGGTAGAGGTTCTGCTCCATCGGCTCGGGCAGCTCGTAGCCCTTCTCGATCCCCTCCAGCCCGGCCTGCAGCATCCCCGCAAAGCAGAGGTAGGGATTGCATGCGGGGTCGGGGCAGCGCAGCTCGGCCCGGGTCGCCCCCTCCTTGCCGGGGTGGTAGAGCGGCACGCGGATCAGCGCCGATCGGTTGCGGCGCGACCAGGCCAGGTAGACCGGCGCCTCGTAGCCGGGGACGAGGCGCTTGTAGGAGTTGACCCACTGCGCGAACAGCGGCGATATCTCGCGGGCGTGTTTGAGTTGGCCGGCGATGAATGCCTTCGCCGTGGCCGAGAGGTAGTACTGGTCGTCGGGATCGAAGAAAGCGTTCCTCCCGTCCTTGGCCAGCGACTGGTGGACGTGCATGCCGGAGCCGTTCTCGCCGAACAGCGGCTTTGGCATGAAGGTCGCGTGCCAACCGTATTTCATCGCGTACTCCTTGACCACGATGCGGTAAGTCATGCAGTCGTCGGCCATCGCCAGCGCGTTCTTGTAGCGCATGTCGACCTCATGCTGGGAGGGCCCGACCTCGTGGTGGGTGTACTCGACGTGGATCCCCATCTTCTCCAGCGCCAGCACGGTCTCCCGCCGGACGTCGGAGCCGGCGTCGAGCGTGGTCAGGTCGAAGTAACCGCCCTCGTCGAGCACCTCGGGCACGCCGCTTTCCGGCTTGGCCGAGCGGAAGTAGAAGTACTCCAGCTCCGGGCCGATGTTGTAGGCATCGAAGCCGAGGTCCTCGGCCCGTTTCAACGCCCGGCGCAGGATCCAGCGCGGATCGCCCTCGTAGGGCTCGCCGCCGGGGACGCGGACGTCGCAGAACATGCGGGCGACCGCGTTCTCTTCCTCGGGGCGCCAGGGGACAAGGGCGAAGGTCGAGGGGTCGGGCATCGCGATCATGTCCGACTCCTCGATCGGGTTGAAGCCGGTGATCGAGGAGCCGTCGAAGCCCATGCCGCCGTCGAAGGCGTCCTCAAGTTCGGCGGCGTTGATCGAGAAGCTCTTCAGCTGGCCGAGGACATCGGTGAACCAAAGCCGGACGAAGCGGACCTTGCTCTCCTTGACGATCTCGGCGACGTCAGCGGCGCTGTGGGGTTGGTCTGCCATTCCGGTCTCCTTGTTGGCTCTGGTCCGCGCGAGGCCGCAACGATAGGCGAAGTGAACCGCACAGGCGTGAATCGCCGTATTGGGAGTAGACGCAACCTGGGAAATCGGCCTTGCGGAGCGAGCGAAAAGCAGGTATAACTTACTCCTTGTAAGTAATTGGCTCAAAGTAAAGTAAAGGCCACGTAAAGGCTTCGTGAAGCGGAATCCGCGTCGCCGAAGCCGGAAGCGGGAACAACGTGACAGTCAAAACAGAAGTCAGCAGATTCCAGATCCACGACGAGCTCACCGCCCCGGACGAGAGTGCTCCCTTGATCAAGAGCATTCAGGCCGCCGGCGGCGCCGTCACCAAGTTCGTCGGCGTGCTCGCCGGCGCCCCGGCGGTGCTTCGCGCCTACACCCGGATGCGCTCAGAGCTGCGCGGTGGCGTCCTGCCACAGGCGACGCGCGAGCGGATCGCCCTGGCGGTCGCCGAACACCGCGAGGACAGCTATAGCATCGCCCAGCACGCGAAGTCGGCGCGCCGCGCGGGGCTCGGACTCGACGAGGTTTCACGGGCTCGCAGCTTCACCTCCGGCGACCCCAAGGAAGCGGCGCTGCTCGACTACCTGAAGGCGGCCCTGGAGGCCGAAGGCGCTCCCCCTATCCATCTCCACGAGGAGGCGCGGGAGATCGGCTGGACCGACGAGGAAATCCTCGAGGCGGTCGCCCACCTCGCCCTCAACGAGTTCCAGAGCCTGATCGCCGGCGCGGCCTCTCTGCCCAAAGACCAGGCGACGCCGAGGGTTCTGCCCTCGGCGGCCTGAGGATCCCCTATCGGGATAGGTCCGGTCCTTAGGGCTTAGACCTCAGTCCTCGACCAGCGTCGCGCTGTACAGCAGTCGCGCCGTGGTGTAACGGCAGCCGTAGGTGGCGCGCCTGCCGATCTTCGTCTGCGGCTCGCCCTGGCGCACCGCGGTCGAGTTGGTGCACTTGCCGGGCAGGCGGCTCGCTCGCCAGGTGTTCCTGGCCGAGAGGCCCTGGGCGAAGACAGGGGCCCAGGTGGGAACGGTGAGCGCGACGATGTCGTTCTTCCGGGCCCTCAGCGAGGCGCTGAACTTGACCGTCCTGCCGAGATAGGGGCTGAGCACCCGGATCGCACTCTGACTGCGCAGACTGAAGCGCGGCGGATTGGTGCCCCGCACTCGGGTGATGATCGAGATTCGCGCCTCGGGCGGCGAGCCGAAGAAGCCGTTGAAGAAGGCGCGCTGCTTGCTGGTCGGTTGAGACAGGGTCAAGGTCCAGGCGGTGATCCTGCCGGCACGCGGGACGCTGAACGGAAGCGTCGCCTGGCCGTTGCTGACCTGAAAGCCGGTGACGCTGCCGACCGCCTGGCAGGGCAGCTCGGGGCAGGCGGGATCGGGGGTGCTCGCCGTGCTTCCGAGGATGACGGTCGTGTGGGTCGCGCTGGTCGCCGTTCCGGCACCGGCCGCCAGGGCGATCAGCGCAGCGAGGGATAGAGCCGCGAGGGCAGCCACCGACAGCCGGCTTCGCCTGCCCGTGCGTGCGGCGACAACCTCCTGCGAAGACCTCGACATGTCCACTCCCCTCTCCAGTTAGACCGATACAGCTCGATAAACCCAACCCGCCAAAGGCAGAAGAGTAGCCGTCTCGGCGGCCGAAGCTTCGATTTCCAGGTACTCAGCGGCGCGCGTGGTGCCGCGCGAAGTGCAGCGCAACCGCGTAACGGACCCGGCCGGAGCTGTTGAAGCCAAGCATCGTCCGCGCGCCGTTGGTGAGGTCCCAGGAGTTGCCGCGGGTGTAGGGGCCGCGGTCGATCACCCTGGTGATCAGGTAGTGGCCGTGGTAAGCGAACTTGACCGCGGTGCCGCAGGGAAGGTTGCGATGAGCGACGCCGATCGTCCCGGGTCGCAGGACCTGTCCGCAAGCCGTTTTGTGGCCGTAGAAGCCGGGGCCGTACCAGGTGGCGCCGGCCATTTTCATCGGGCTGAAGGCAATGTTCTTGCCGCTGACGCCCGCCCCGCCGAAGGCGACGCTGGAGGCGCCGCCCTGCGCAGCCTGGGCGACGGAGGCGACGGCGATCGTCAGGAAGACCGCCAGGGCGACCGCCCAGCGCACGGGTAATGACGAGCGCCTGGTCGTGCGCCCTCGTCCTGAATTCTCTTGCCGCCAGAAGCGGTCTTCGCCTGCCTGCATTTCTCTTTCCAACGCTTACGGGGTTAGCTGACGGGCTCGCGCTGAAAGAGCTGCGCTACGCGGCAGAAGCCGGCGATTCGCCCCAACCATTGGGTCCCCCGATCTCCGCGATATGTAGGCGGAGATTCAGCGGTAGTTCGCGGCAAGTTAGCAGAAGCTCATACGGAATTATGTGAACAGACGTAAAACTCGCGATCCCGTCCCCCGGTTCATCGACCGAAGCCGGGCGCGGGCGAGCTTTGCACGAGGTCTCCCACCCGGCGCACGAACATGGGAAAGGCCCCTCGCGGGGCCTTTCCGTTAGCGGGCCTGTAAGCCGGATCCTGTCGTGAGCGACCATCTGTCTCTCGGGGTCGAAGCCCCGAGGAGCCGCCGAAGCGGCCCTGCGACCCACCTGGACCTCCCCGGGCCGGGTCGTCGGTCCTGCTTGGCCTTGCACCGGGCGGGGTTTGCCTGGCCGCCGCGTCACCGCGACGCCGGTGCGCTCTTACCGCACCATTTCACCTTTGCCTGTACGCGACTCACGTGTGGCCGCGCCATCGGCCGTGTCTTTCTGTGGCACTTTCCCGCGGGTTTCCCCGGGTGGGAGTTACCCACCGCCTTGCCCTTTGGTGTCCGGACTTTCCTCGAGGGGTTTTCTCTCCCCCCGCGGTCGCTCAGCCCGCCCTTGGATGGTAAAGCCAATGCCGCCGGGCGACACGGTCCCGCGATGCGCACAGTCGACCTTGCATCGGTTGACAAAGTGGGCTACTTTGTCAACCGCACGGACAACTTGGGTTGATTTGACAAGGAGACGTAATGGAAGCAGCCGCGCACGCCGAGGCCCATCACCACCACGGCGAGGAGATCGAGCTCAACCCCGCCACCTGGAGTGACCCGAAGCGCTACGCCTGGCTGCTGGGACTGGTCGTCCCCTTCGCCCCCTTCATCGCCTGGGGAATCGTCGAGGCGACTGGGTTCGACTTCTTCTGGCTCTTTGGCCCGCTGCTCGTCTTCGCCTTCTTCCCCTTGCTCGACATCGCGATCGGGGTCGACCCGACCAACCCGCCCGACAGCGTCCTCAAATGGCTCGAGCAGGACCGCTACTACCGCTGGTGCACCTACCTCTTCATCCCGGTCCAGTACGCGGGGCTCGTCTTCGCCTGCTGGCTGTGGTCGAGCGGCGACCTCTCGGTCCTCAGCAGCATCGGCCTGGCGCTGACGATGGGAGTGGTCGCCGGGATCGGGATCAACACCGCCCATGAGCTCGGGCACAAGCGCGCCAGCCTGGAGAAGTGGCTGAGCAAGGTCGCCCTCGCCCAGACCGGCTACGGGCATTTCTTCATTGAGCACAACCGCGGCCACCACGTGCGCGTGGCGACGCCCGAGGACCCCGCCAGCTCGCGACTCGGCGAGAGCTTCTGGGCCTTCCTTCCCCGCACCGTCGCCGGCAGCGTGCGGTCCGCCTGGGGTATCGAACGGGAACGGCTCGGGCGCAGCGGCGTCTCGGTTTGGAGCTGGCGCAACGACATCCTCCAGGCCTGGGCGATGACCGTGGTCCTGTTCGCGGCCCTGACCGCCGTCTTCGGCCTCGTCGTCCTCCCCTACCTGCTGATCCAGGCGTTTGGATTCACGTTGCTGGAGGTCGTCAACTACCTTGAGCACTACGGGCTGCTGCGCCAGAAGAGAGAGGACGGCCGCTACGAGCGCTGCCTACCCGAGCACAGTTGGAACAGCAACAACGTCGCCTCCAACGTCCTGCTCTACCACCTGCAGCGCCACAGCGACCACCACGCCAACCCGACCCGCCGCTACCAGGCGCTGCGCCACGTCGACGAGGCGCCGCAGCTCCCCACCGGGTACGCCGGGATGATCGTGCTCGCCTGGTTCCCGCCGCTCTGGCGCCGGGTGATGGACCACCGCCTGCTTGAGCACTACGGCGGCGACGTCACCCGCGCCAACATCCAACCGCGGAAGCGGAAGCGACTGCTGGCGCGCTACGGAGCCTCGGCGTGAGTCGCTGGCGCTGTCCCGGCTGCGGCTACGTCTACGACGAGGAGGCCGGCCACCCACGCGAGGGGTTTCCGCCCGGGACGGCGTGGAGCGAGGTACCCGACGACTGGGCCTGCCCGGACTGCGGCGTTCGCGACAAGGTCGATTTCGAGGCCGACGCGGGCGACCAAACCACCGATGAGACCGTGTCCTAGGGATGGCGATCGACACCCCCTACCCCCAGGCCGCCAAGCAGCTACTCCGCGACACCCTGTTCGGCGCCGCGCGGGCGGAGCTGGAGGAGCGGCCCTGGGCCGAGATCACGATGACCGACGTGGCGAGCGCGGCCGGGGTCAGCCGCCAGACCCTCTACAAGGAGTTCGGCAACCGCGACGAGTTCGGTCAGGCGTTCGTGATCCACGAGGGCGAGCGGTTCCTCGACGGCGTCGAGGCCGCCGTTCGCGAGAACTTCGACGACCCCCGCTCCGCGGTCGAGGCGGCGCTCGAGGTGTTCCTGAGGCGAGCCGGAGACGATTCCCTGGTTCGCATCCTGCTCAGCGATGACGGAACAGGGGGCATGCTGCCCTTCGTCACCACCCAGGGACGGCCGGTGGTCGAGTGGGCCTCGGCGCGGATCACCACCGTCATCCAGGAGGGCTGGCCGGGGGCGCCGACGCAGGACGCCCGCCTGCTGGCCGAGGCCCTGGTGCGGCTGGCGATCAGCTACGTGACCGCTCCGAGCGACTCACCGGAGGTCACCGCCGCCGCCGCGGGGCGGCTGCTCGGGCCCTACGTCGATCAGGCCTTCGGGTAGGCGATCTCGGCCTCGAGCAGGCGCGAGGCGCCGAGCACGAGGTCGTCGCCGAGCGCTGGCCCGGCGAGTTGCATCCCAACCGGCAGGCCGGCCTCGTCATCACCGCCGGGAATCACCATCGCCGGGATCCCGGCGAGTGAAACGGGGACCGAGAAGACGTCGGAGAGGTACATGTCGAGCGGGTTCTCCAGCTTCTCCCCGAGCGGCCAGGCCGTGGTCGGCGAGACCGGGGAGAGGATCAGGTCCACCCCCTCGAAGGCGCCGGCGAACTCCGCCGAGACCTTGGTCCGGACCTGTCGAGCCTTGTTGTAGAACTCGTCGTAGTAGCCGAAGGAGGAGGCGAAGGTGCCGAGCATGATCCGCCGCTTGGCCTCGCGACCGAAGCCCTCGGTCCGCGTCTGGGCGAGCATCTCCAGCCAGGAGTCGGCGGCGGCGGCGCGGCGGCCGTACCTCACCCCGTCGTAGCGGCCGAGGTTGCTGGAGGCTTCGACCGAGGAGATCAGGTAGTAGGCCGACAGCGCGTATTCGGTCAGCGGCAGCGAGACCGAGGTCGCCTTCCAGCCGAGTCGCTCGATCGCCTCGACCGTGCGGTCGAGGACGGCGAGTACCGCCGGGTCGCAGTCGTCGGCCCGGTACTCGTCGGGGATCCCGACTGTCAGCGCGGGCAGCTCGGGAGGCGCGTCAGGCACGGGGTCGGGCAGGCAGGTCGAGTCTTTCTCGTCGGGCCCGGCGACGATCGAGAAGAGCGCCGCGGCGTCCTCGGCGGTGTTGGCGAGCGGGCCGATCTGGTCCATCGAGGAGGCGTAGGCGACCAGGCCGTAGCGCGACACCCGCCCGTATGAGGGACGGAAGCCGGCCACTCCGCACAGCGAGGCGGGCTGGCGCACCGAACCGCCGGTGTCGCTGCCCAAGGCCCAGGGGACGAGTCCCGCCGCGACGGCCGCCGCCGAACCGCCGCTGGTCCCGCCCGGGACGCGGTCGGGGTCGCGCGGGTTCCTGGTCGGCCTGAAGGCGGAGTTCTCGGTGCTGGAGCCGAAGCCGAACTCGTCCATGTTGGTCTTGCCGACGATCAGCAGGCCTGCCTCGCGCAGCCGCTCGACCGCGGTGGCGCCGTAGGGAGGGACGTAGTTCTCAAGGATGCGCGAAGCGCAGGTCAGCGGCTCGCCCTCGACGGCGATGTTGTCCTTGACCGCGACAGGGATCCCGGCGAAGGGCGGGACCTCCTCTCCCCCTTGCCGAGCGTCGTCGACCCGGCGCGCGTCCGCCAGCAGCCGCTCGGAGTCGACGACTGAGAGAAACGCCCCCAGCTCGTCGGCGGCCTCGATGCGGCGCAGCGATTCCTCGGCCAACTCCACCGAGGAGACCTGCTTCGACTCCAGCGTGGCGCGGAGCTCGAGTGCTGTCGGACGGGCCTCCATGGGCCGGGACCCTACCTGGGAGCGGCGGTGGCGCCGATGCGTGAGAGGAAGGCGGTGAGGCGGCGGTCGTAGAGCCCGGAGTCGACATTCCATGACTCGACGTGGCCGGCCCGGGGCACGCGGAAGTAGGTAACCCAGCGGGGCAGCTCCCTGGCGAAGGAGTCGCTGGTCGAGATCGGCACCACCTTGTCGTCGGTGCCGTGGAAGAGCAGGATCGGCAGGTGGAAGTCGGCGCTGTGCTGGAGCGCGTCGAGGCTCCCCCAGTCGGCGTCGATCCGGGTGCCGATTGCCCACTCGACCGGCAGCGCGGCGAACGACGGAAAGCCCATCTCGGTCGCGTTGAAGGAGAGGATCGATTTCCAGGAGAGGGCGGGCGCGTCGAGGACGAGGCCGCGGACGCGACTCGCCAGGGGCGAGCGCTCCATGAACTGCGCGACGATCGCCCCGCCCATCGAGTAGCCGACCAGGGTCAGGGAGTGGGCGCCGTGGGCGAGCGCGAACCTGACGGCGACCTCGAGGTCGCGCCATTCGGTCAGGCCCATGTGGTGGAAGCCGTCCGGGCTCGAGGGAGCGCCGAGGTCCTCCCGGTAGGTGATCAGCAGCGAGGTGAGGCCGTCACGGTGCAGCGCGGGCGCGATGTTGAGGCCCTCCTGGGGACTGCCGTTGATGCCGTGGACGACGATCGCCCAGTCATGGGAGCGGCCCGGGATCTCCCAGGCCGGCATCGACCCCAGCTCGCCGCGGACCCGCACGTTGGAGAACGGCAGGCCCAGGGTCTGCCCGGGGTCACCCGCGTACACATCGGAGTCGAGGACGACCTTCCGCCCCGGAACCAGATAACCGCGCACGTCGCGCAGCCGTCGGGTGACCGTGTCGGCGTCGCCCCCAATGACCGGCCCGACGACCGCGTGACCTGCCTGCCAGTCGAGTCCGTAGACGCCGGGGCGCTCGGAGTCGTCGTTTCGGGAGAGGACGATCCGGCTGGACGAGACCGCCTCGACAGTGGCGTCCGGTGGCCAGGGCGAGTGATCGGGAACCAGAACCGCGGAGGAGAAGTGCCAGCCGGCAGCGGCAATTGCGGCAATGACCAAGACGACGACCGCCGCCGCAAACACAACGCCTCGCCGGTGCCGGCGAAGCCACGGCCGGGCGTCTCCCCTCGGAGAAGCGTTGGGGCTCACACGGGAAAATCCCTCTTGGGTGGCCTCAATTCGAGACATTGACGGAACATCGCATATCGAGCTACGTTGCGGTCGGCGGTACCGCCGCACCGAAACGCAGTCGCATCGGTTTGTTTAGGTTGACCTAGGGCGAATCCGCAATCGCGGCCGTCGGCATCGAGTCGATTCGTTGAAAGGAACCGTCATGCAGTCCGACATTGACTTGACCGCAACGAAGGCAAATCGCGGCCGCGGACGGCGGCCGATGGGCGCGGCCTGTGTCGCGTTGGGCGTCGCCCTCTGCGCATCGGCGCTGGTCGTCTCGCAGCAGGCACACGCGACCGGGGACGACTGTGACACGCCCACGGACCGATCCGCCGAGTACGTGATCAGCCATGGCACTCTGTACGGGACGAACTGCGCCGACGTCATCACCGCGGTCGCCGGCGTGAAGACCTACTTCGGCGAGGGCGGGAACGACCGGATCATCGGCAGCGGCAGCGGCGAGAGGATCTACGGCGGGGCGGGTGACGACACGGCCTTCGGAGGCCGCGGCGGCGACAAGATATTCGGCGGCCCCGGGAACGACCACCTCGACGGCGGCACAGGCGACGACTACATCTACGGGAACGCCGGCGACGACACGCTGATCGGGGGCCCGGGGGCCGACGTAGTCCGCGGCGGCGGCGGCAACGACCTGGTCCGCGGCGGCACGACGGTGGACAAGCTGATCGGAGGCCCGGGCATCAACACGATCAGCTACGCCGACGGCGTCACCCCCGGCTTCGAGACCGACCCGGAGAAGGGCACCTCCAATCCCGAGACCCGCCTCGTAAAGGGCTTTCCCGGAAAGCACGGGGAGCGGGGTGTGTACGTCAACCTGAGCGGTCGCCCGGCGAAGATCGGTGACAACGGCGCCACCGCCCGCTACGGTGGCGGCCGCGACCACATCCGCGGCTTCCAGAACGTGATCGGCACCCCGTTCGACGACCTGATCATCGGCTCGAGCGCAGCCAACGTGATCGACGCCGGTCCCGGCAACGACATCGTCCGGGGCGGTGGTGGCGACGACCGGATCTACGGCGGGGCCGGCGACGACTACCTCGACGGCGAACGCGGGCAGCAGACGGCAAGCGTGCACGGCGGGCCCGGGAACGACACCTGCCTCCACGGGGGCGACGGGACGTCGTGCGAGAGCGCCAACCCCAAGCGGGGCATCCCGCCGTCCTCGGAGAGGCAGATCTCGGTCGGCCTCTTCGAGCCCGACGACCCCGGCTTTCGCCCGGCCGACCTGTACGTGCGGGGGAGCGTGCTGCCGGACGACGTCACCGCGACCTGGAGCCCGGGGAACGTGCACTTCACAGCCGAGGGGGTGGGAACCGGCCGCTTCGACACCGCCGACAATGGAACGAGTGGCTGCACGGTGACGGCAACCGCCGCCGACTGCCCGATCGAGGGCGCCGACTCGATCGTGATCTCAGGCGGCCCGGGCCGCGACGTCCTCAGCGCCCAACAATTCCCGCTGGACATGTCCGTGACCCTGCTGGGCGGCTCCGCCGCGGACACCCTGATCGGCGGCGACGAGAGCAACGACATCCTCGTCGACGGGCCCGGCTACGGCGCCGACACGCTGGAGGGGAACGGCGGCGACGACGCGCTCTTCGAGAACGCGGGCCGCGATGTCCTCGACGGCGGCGAGGGCAACGACCTGTTCATCTCCTCGACCGTCTGCGACGGGGACACGATCGACGGCGGGCCCGGATCGGACAACGCCAACTGGGCGCAGCTCGTCGGCCCCGAGATCAAACCCCGAAACGCCGGATACCCCGCCTGGAACCAGCCGGTCTTCGAGGCCGCGAAGCACGGCGTTCGCGCGGAGCTGGCGAACGGCAACGGCCGGGGGACCCTCAGCCGCCAGGGCAAGCCCTGCGCCAAGCGCGGCACGATCGTCGGCGTCGAGAACGTGGAGGGCTCCAGCGCCCCCGATGTGCTGATCGGCAACAACGGCCCGAACGGCCTGCTTGGGCGTGGCGGCGCCGACGTGCTCGAGGGGCGGGGCGGCGACGACGTCCTGCTGGCGAACAACAGGAGCCGGGGGTTCCGGGACCGTGACAAGAAGCTCGACTGCGGCGCGGGCCGCGACTACCTGAAGATGGACCCCGCGGACGCGGGCCTGGCCAAGGGCTGCGAGAAGATCGTCGTCGGGACGGGCACCGAGTCCCGCGTACGCTGATATATGCCCTGGGAAGCAAAAACCCCCGATTTCCGGGGGCTTTGCCATGCGGCTGAATGGAGTCGAACCATCACGTCCCGTTAGGGACACAAGGCCCTCAACCTTGCGCGTCTACCAGTTCCGCCACAGCCGCTTGAGGGCGGTTGATTGTAGTGGCCTTGAAAGTGTCCGGATCAGTCGATAGCCTGCGAACAAGTGTTCGAACGATTTGATACCCGGCAGCGCCCGGTCGAGGAGGGCCGTGATGGATCTTGATCTGACCAAGCGCCAGAAGGAGATCTTCGACTTCATCGGCCGCTACGCGGCCAAGACCGGCTACCCGCCGACGGTGCGTGAGATCGGCAAGGCGGTGGGCCTGCACTCGTCCTCAACCGTCCACGCCCACCTCGCGAACCTCGAGAAGATCGGGTTGCTGCGCCGCGACCCCTCGAAGCCGCGGGCGATCGAGCTGCTCTTCGACAAGGCCAAGCGGACGATCCGGCCGGGTGGCGGATTGCCGCTGGTCGGAGAGGTCGCCGCCGGAGAGCCGATCCTCGCCGAGGAGAACATCGAGGAGTACCTCGAGATCCCGGACGTGATCGGCGGCGAGGACGGCGACTACATCCTCCAGGTGCGCGGCGAGAGCATGAAGGACGCCGGGATCCTCGAGGGCGACTACGTGATCGTCCGCCCCGCCGACGACGCCCCCAACGGGGAGATCGTCGTCGCCCTGATCGGCGAGGAAGCCACCGTCAAGCGCTTCTTCCGCGAGTCCGACCACATCCGCCTCCAGCCCGAGAACGAGGCGATGGAGCCGATCCGGACAACCGAGGCGACGGTGCTCGGCCGCGTGATCGGCGTCTTCCGCAAGGTTTGATGTCGGGCCGCCTGCCCCGGCGGAGTCGCTAGCATCCCGCCCGTGTACACGATCCTCGCCGTCATTCAGGTTCTGATCGCCGTCGTCCTCATCTTCCTGATCCTGCTGCATTCAGGGAAAGACGCGGGGCTCTCGGGTGCCTTTGGCATCGGCGGGGGCGGCAGCTCCTTCGGGGGCGGCTCGATGGTCGAGCGCAACCTCGATCGCGCCACGGTCTTCTTCGCGGTCCTCTTCGCGCTCAACGCCTTCGTGCTGCTGAAGATCCAGTGACGCGGCGCTAACCGGCGCCGGGGCGCAACTCGTCGAGGCCCCTGAGGATCTCGATCGCCTCTCCGCGCAGTTCCGCCTCCTGACGGCGAAAGTCTTCGTCGGAGAGCTTGCCCGCGGCGTGGTCCAGCTCGGTGTCGCGGATCTCGCGGTATTTCGCCTCCTTGCGCGCCTCGAGGTCGGCGATCTGGGGGTCCTCCCCCCCGCCCTCCACCTCGTCCCCCCAGAGCGGGCGCAAGACGAAAGCGACCAACAGGGCCAGGAGGATGATCCCGAAGACGACCTCCATGATCGATCAGGCCCGGGAGAGGTCGCGGCCGACCCGCGCCGCATCGAAGGCAGCGACTCGGCGCCGGCGCCCGCCCGGAGTCGGCCAGATCGCGATCAGGGCGCCCGCCATAGCGATCAGGCCGCCGATCCACATCCAGGTCACGAGGGGGTTGACGATGACGCGGAAGGTGGCGGTCGAAGAGTCGCTCAGGTAGCTCTTGGCGATCTGACTTGCGGTCGCCGCCTGGAGGCTGCTGATCTGGGTCAGCGCCAGCGGGCGCAGGCGCGGGTTCGCTGCCGCCGCCCGCATCAAGCGCGCCACTGCGAGGCACTGCGGCGGCGTGCCGGGGGCGCCGCTCACGCATTGGCGAAAGCCACGGTCGGCGGCGGCGACACGGCGCTGCACCGCCGTGATGTCCGGTTGCACCGCGGTCCAGAAGTCGCTGCCGACACCGGCCTTGAGGCCGACCTCGCTGGTCGCCTCCCCATCGAAGAAGCTGCCGATCGTCCCCGTCGGCACCCCGGTCGGGCGGAAGAAGCGTCGGGTCGGATGGAGGACGGCGAACTGCTTGTCACCCTTGCGCACGTTGAGAATCGCGCCGAAGGTGAAGGCCTCGCTGTTGACGCCGACAGTCGGGCGCACGTAGGTGACGGTGCGCCCGTCGACGACGGCGCTCTGCCCCGGCTTCAGCCTCACGTCGCGGTTGGTCTGAAAGCTTGAGGAGGCGGCGATCCCGATCAGCAGGACCGCGACCCCGGCGTGGACGAGGTAGCCGCCGTAGCGGCGCCGGTTGCGCGAGGTGACGGCGAGCATCGAGGCGGGGATCGAGCCCCCGGCGATCTTGCGGCGCGCGGCGGCTCCCTGCCAGAACTCCTGGGTCAAGCCGGCGAGGGCAAACGCCGCGAAGGTGAACAGGGCCAGCGCCCATGGCTTGTGAGCGGCATCGGTCCCGACGGCGAGCAGGATCCCAACCGCGGCGGCAAAGATCGCCGGCGCGGCGAAGACCCGCTTCGCCGATGCCCAGCTGACTCGCCGCCAGGCGAGCAGCGGCCCGACTCCCGTGAAGAGGACGAGCAGGATCGCCAGCGGGGTCGTGTAGCGGTCGAACCAGGGCGCCGCGAGCGAGGCCTTGTTGCCGGTGAACAGCTCCGAAATCAGCGGGAAGAAGGTGCCCCAGAAGACCACGGCGCAGAGCGCGACCAGAAGCAGGTTGTTGACCAGGAAGACCGACTCGCGCGAGGCGAGCGAGTCGATCCGCTTGGCTGAGCGCAGCTCGTCCAGTCGCGAGACGATCAGCGCCGTGGAGCCGATCAGGACGACAGCGATCAGCCCGAGGATGTAGGGGCCGACGGTGTTGTCGCCGAAGGCATGGATCGACTGCAGCACACCGGAGCGCACCAGGAAGGTGCCGAGCAGGGCCATCGAGAAGGTGCCGACGACCAGGCAGACGTTCCAGACTTTCAGCATCCCGCGCTTCTCCTGGACCATGATCGAGTGCAGGAAGGCAGTGCCCAGCAGCCACGGCATCAGGGCCGCGTTCTCGACCGGGTCCCAGGCCCAGTAGCCGCCCCAGCCCAGCTCGGTGTAGGACCAACGGGCGCCGAGCAGGAGGCCGAAGCCGAGGAAGGCCCAGGCGATCAGCGCGAAACGGCGGGTCGCGCGAATCCAGGCGGCGTCGAGGCGGCGGGCGATCAGCGCCCCCACCGCGAAGGCGAAGGGGATCGTGAAGGCGACATAGCCCGAGTAGAGCATCGGGGGGTGGATCATCATGCTCGGGTGCTGGAGCAGCGGGTTCAGCCCCACCCCGTCGGCCGGCGCCGGGCTCAGCGTCGCGAAGGGGTTGACGTCGGGGGCGAACAGCATCAGACCGACGAAGAAGCTCGCCACCCCCATCATCACCGCGGTCGCGTAGGGGACCAGCTCACGCAGCTTGTCCCTTGTCGCGAAGAGGGCGAGCGAGGAGGCGATCGAGAGCACCCAGGCCCAGAGCAACAGGGAGCCCTCCTGGCTCGACCACATCGCGGCCAGCTTGTAGAAGGTCGGCGTCTCGATCGAGGAGTGCTGCTGGACGATGTTGAAGGAGAAGTCGTTGCTGGCGAAGGCGGCCTCGATCACGATCACGCAGAGGGTGAGCAGGGCGCAGAGCGCGTAGACGGCGCGACGCGAGGTGTCGATCCAGCGTTGGTCGCCGTGACGGCCGATCAGCGCCGCGACCACGGCGAAGGCCGCGGTCAGGAAGGCGAGCGCCAGGGCGGCGCTGCCGAGGCTATTGCCCATTCGAGGTGGTGAACTTCGAGGGGCACTTGGTGACGAGCGTGTCGCGTTGGCCGACGAAGGTGCCGTTGACCATCTGGCCGGTGAGGACGATCTCGCGGCCGCCGCGGAACGGGTCGGGAACGGTGCCCGTGTAGGTGACCGGGACGCTCGGGTGGCCGCCGTCGCGGTCGGCGACGCGGAAGCGCAACCCCTCGCCCCGGTGGCGGATCGAGCCCGGGACCACCTTGCCGGTCATGTCGTAGCTGGTCCCCGGCGCGGCGCTCAGCAGCTGCGAGGGCTCTTTGGCCTGCGTCGAGGCTGTGAACGACGTGTAGACGAGGCCGGCGGCGAGCAGGACCGCGACGCCGAGGGCGACGACCAGCCGGATCTTCCTCTTGCGCTGGGGATCCACGAGCCGGCCATTATCGCAAGACGATGCCGACGGGCCGGGCTCGGCGATCTGGCAGAATCGCCGCGAATGGCGGGAAGCGAGTCAACCGATCCGGTTCTTCTGATCACCGGCGCCAGCAGCGGGATCGGCGCCGCCACCGCCCGCGCCGCCGCCCCGTCCCACCGTCTCGTCCTCGCGGCGCGCCGGTTGGAGCCGATGGAGGAGCTGGCCGCGGAGCTGGGAGGCGAGGAGCGGGCGCTGGCCGTCCGCTGCGACGTGACCGAGTGGGACCAGGTCGAAGCGACGACCGCGGCGGCGCTGGAGCGCTTCGGCCGGATCGACGCCGTCTTCGCCAACGCCGGCTTCGGCGCGAAACGAGGCTTCCTCGAGGAGTCGGTCGAGCAGTGGCGCTCGATGATCCTCACCAACGTCTACGGAGTGGCGCTGACGATCCGCTCGACCCTCCCCCACCTGCTGGAGCGCGGCGACGGGCACTTCGTGGTCACCAGCTCGGTGGCGGGACGCCGCGCCCTGCCCGGCTCGCTCTACTCGGCGACCAAGTGGGCCGTGACCGCGATGGGCGAGGCGCTGCGAGCGGAGTTGCGCCAGATGCACGAGAACCACTCGATCAGGGTGACCCTGGTCGAGCCCGGCATGGTCGACACCCCATTCTTCGAGAATCGCCCGGGCGAGGGGGTCCTGCACGACGACGACATCGCCGAGGCGGTGATGTTCGCCCTCGAGCAGCGCGACGGGGTCGACGTCAACGAGATCCTGATCCGCCCGACCCGCCAGCCAATCTAGGCGTTGCCGAGCAGGAGGCGCACCATCCGCCAGTAGGCGCGCAGGGCGAGCCTGACCGGCGCCGAGCGGGCGAAGCCGCCGATGAAAGGGGAGTCGAGGTCGGCGGTCAGCGACCGCGCGAAGCGCGCGGCGCTCACCGTGCGCGTCGCCTGGATGCGCCGGCGCTCGCGCAGGAGGCGGGGGAGCCAGCGGATCAGGTCGAGCATCGCGGCCAGCTTCTGCCTCCCCCAACCGCCGGCGATCGCCACCGGGACCAGCGCCAGCTCGGTCGCCAGCAGCGCCGGCGCGAGGAGGAGCAACAGGCTCGCCGGGTAG
Organism: uncultured Solirubrobacterales bacterium; assembly: GCA_963702055.1. Taxonomy (GTDB): domain Bacteria; phylum Actinomycetota; class Thermoleophilia; order Solirubrobacterales; family 70-9; genus CAWINX01. Next base: position 950,283 of record OY969702.1, read on the forward strand.
GTGCGGATCAGACAGGCCCAGCGGTTGCGCTCCAGCCAGCGCCACTTGCCGTCGTTGGCGCCGAACTCGTAGTCGTGGTCGACGACCGCGCTCGGCTCGATCCCGAGCGCCCCCCCGCGCAACCGCAACCGCAGCGAGAGGTCGACGTCCTCCTGGTAAAGGAAAAAGTGCTCGGCGAGCCCGCCGACCTCCGCCCAGGTGGAGCGGGGGATCGCCAGGCACGCCCCGGACAGCGTCGGCACCTCGCCGGCCGGGGGCGCCTCGGCGATCGGGCGGCCGTGGCCGCCCGCCCAGGCGATCCCGGTGAAGTGAACGGGATTGCCGGCCGAGTTGATCCGGGTCGCGCCGCGCTCGGCGACCAACGCCTGCCACGCCGCCCAGCCCCGCTCCTCGAGCCAAGGACGGCGGATCGCCTCGCCGAAGCCGGGCAGCGGCGCCGCGTCGGGATTGAGGATGACCAGCAGGTCCCCTGTCGCCGCCGCGGCGCCGGCGTTGCAGCCGGCGGCGAAGCCGAGGTTGCGCTCCAGGCTCACGAGCCGCGCCGCCGGCGCCAGCGCGGCGACCGCTTCCACGGTCCCGTCCTCCGACGCGTTGTCGACGACGACCAGCTCGTCGCCCTCGGCGAGCTCTCCCAGCAGCGCGGGCAGGGCCCGGGTCAGCTCCTCACGGCTGTTCCAGGCGACGATGACCACGGAGACGGTCGGCGACATCCGCCGGGAGGCTAGTCAACCGTCTCACCGCGAACGGCACCACCCGGACGGCGCGCCCTGGAGAGGGGGAAGGGACAGAGCGCGCCGCCCGCGTCAGTGGTGCCGTTGATGGTGCCTGTGATGTTTGCGCTGGGACCGTCGGTGCGGACTGGTGCAACCGACACGCAAAATCTGGTTCCGGCTCTCCCCCTTGCCGTTTTGCGCCGTGAAGCTCTCGCGAGCCTTACGAGGGCGAGCGCAGAGATTGGTGGAGGGGACCAGGAGGCCCTTGCGGCCGCCCTGGAGCCAGAGGATGAACTTGGAGACGGGCACGTCGGGAACCGAGTCGAAAATGCTCCGCAGCCGGCCGCCGCGCGTCGAGTCGGTGTGGCCGACCAGGTTGACGTCGACCTGCCCGTGAAGAGCCGCGACCAGGTCCGGCAGCGCATGGGTCCCCGGCCGTAGGTAGACAGGGCCGCTGAGCGGCTGGTCGAGCAGCGGCGAGTAGGCGGTCGCGTACCCGTAGACAGAGCCGGAGGGACAGGCGTGCGTGGCGAACTGGTCCCGAGTGCAGACCGTGCGAATGTGGCTCTGGTCGAGCAGGATGCCCTGCGGGAGCACCGTGACGGCGCGACTGATGTTGGCGTCGCCGCCGCGGGCCACCAGCACCGCCCGCAGGCGCGGATGGCCGTTGCGCCGGAAATCCTTCTTATGCCCGAAGAGGCGGAGGTAGAGCTTCGGGCCGAAGGGCAGTCCCTCGCAACCGATTGCCTGGAACGGTGTCGAGACAGGGTCGGGGAAGAACGCCGCGGGGTCGGTCGGGTTGGAGCCGCCGCCGAACAGGGTCCCGTCGACCGCCTTCGGGTCGCAGTTGGTGGGGTTCAGGGTGAACTGGCTGCGGCTAACGTGAACGGCAATCGAGCGAAGGTCGAGCTTGACCCCGCCGAAGACGTCGGGGATGGGGTCGGAGACGGCGTGGACCTGGGCGGTGTCGGGGGCGAGGCTGAGCGCCACGCGCACGACGACGGTGCCGAGGTCGTAGGGGCCGGCGACCGCCGGCGTGACGAAGGCGAGGCTGAGCGGCGCCCCCTTGTACGGACCGGCGAGGTAGGCCCGGCCCTCGATGTGGAGGGGCTGCGAGCCGGCGCCCGCGTCGATCCCGACCGTGCCGACGAAACTCTGCTCGGGGCAGCTCGGGGCGGCCTGCTCCGCGGCGCCGGTGTTCGCCGCGGCGGCGGCGATGGCAGCCTCCGGGCAGTAGGCGACGCCGGCCAACTTGGCGACCAGACCCGGCGGCAGGTCGACGTTGACGCCCTTGACCTCCTGGGCGCCGTCGGGGCGGGTCAGGTTCACAGTGAAGTCGGTGAAGGCGCCGCCCTGTTTGTTGAGGTTGGCGGCGCCGAAGCTCGGCGCGAAGGGACGATCGCCGAGCGTTTTCGCGCAGGCGCCGCCGTCCGGCGCGTCGCTCAGGTCGAAGTCCGAGGAGGGGGTCGCCGCCGGGTTGCCCGACCACGGGGTCAGCTCCGCCGCGATCGTGTGCGGGCCGCAGGTGAAGGGGGTCGTCAGCGCCGCCTTCGGACCCCCGTCGAAATTGAGCCGGAAGGAGCTGAAGGGGACCTGGGGGTCGTCGGGGAAAGTGGTGGTGAGGCGCCCGGTCCGGGGGTCGGCGCTGACGTTGCCGATCAGGCGGGCCGAGATCGCGTAGCGGGACGACTCGGCGTCGACGAAGATGCGGAACTCACGGCCGGAGGTCGGGTCGCTGCTCAGCGGCTGGCCCACGTAGACGTTGCCGGCCAGGGAATCGGGGGGCAGCGGCGGGGTCTGGATCGAGACCGTCCCGATCTTCGAGGCGTCCGGGCAGGCCACCGGGTTGCGGGTCCCCTTGCCGAACTGAGCGTCGGTGCAGGCCTCGAGGCCGTTGGCCGCGGCCGGGTTGAGGCCCATGCCCGGCGGCAGCGTCACCGTCGCGTCCTTGACGTTGGACTTGGAGACGGTGGCGCCCCCGGTGACGTGCGGCACGTCGACGTTGACCGAGGCGCCCGCCGGGGAGTCGGTCTGAGTCGTGCCGGGATCGGCGCCGATCGAGGAGCCGTCGAGGGTGACCTGATCGCATCCGGTAGGCATCTGACCGGGGGGTATTGGGGACTCGAAGGAGCTGGAGCCGTCGGGGAAGCTCGGATCGGGCATCTCGTAGGAGTCCGCCCGCAGGTAGGTGGAGTAGACGTGCTGGTAAGGCGCGGTGTTCGGGTCGTAACAGGTGCTGGGCGTCGTGATGAAGGTGCCGTCGCCCGACCGCCCGTCGAAGACCAGGCGATTCTGGAGGATGCGCGCCACCTCCAAGCCCGGAATCCCGGGAAGCTCGACTTTCGGCACGTCGATCGTGAAGTACTCGTGGTAGTCGCCTTCCCAGGCGATCCCCGCATCGAGGTAGATGTCGTTGCCGAGGAGGCTGAGGCCGAAGCGCGCCGGCTGCTGGTCTTTCGAAACCAGGTTGAAGACGTCGACCGGGGGCAGGGTGAGCGAGAAACCCGTCAGCGGGTTGGTCGCCGTCACCGTGCTGGTCCCCACCTTCGAATCGGCCGGGCAGGCGGTCGAGGTGGGACTCTGGCCGGCGGCGAGATCGCATTGCGGCGTGGCCTGCGGGTTGACGCTGAGGCCGACGGGGAGGTCGACGCGGACGGTCTTCAGGTTGCCGACCGGGACGTCGAAGCCGGGCAGGATCCCGGGGTCGGTCTTGATGGTGAACTGGGTGAAGCCGACCTGGGGGTGGCCGGCCGACTGCTTGAAGAACTGGTCCGGGGTATCGACCGAGCACACCGGCGTATCGCTGGTGCAGGTCCCGGCCTGCCATCCGTCCGTCGACTGCGGTGGGTCGCTCTGCGGGGCGATGATGTCCCCCGTATCGGCGCCCGCCGCCGGCGCGCCGAGCGCCAGCGCAACAAGGGCGACCGCCACCCCAATCAGACCGCGAAAACCCGCTCCCGCTCTCATCTGGATCTCCTTCCCGGAATCCGTATCCCGAAAACGAGACTACCCGATTTTATGTAGTCAAGTCAACACTTTTTGGTAATTACCCCTGTTTCTCAGGCATGGCTCAGGCACGAAAGTCAGTTTGTCCTTCTCTGGGGAGAACAAACTGACTTTCGCCTCAAAACGACCGGGAAAGCGGACGACGGGTCTCGAACCCGCGACCTCGAGCTTGGGAAGCTCGCGCTCTACCAACTGAGCTACGTCCGCGCGGAGTTGATTCTACGGCGGGGGGCGACCGTCGGGGCCGGGGCGCATCTAACCTTGTCCGCCTTGAGCGCCCGTTCCTTCATCGCCTTTCTCGCCGTCGCGGCCGTCGTCGGCCTGCTCGGCTACGGTCTGCTCAGCAAGGGATCCTCCGGCCCCGGCATCGGCACCGTTGCTCCGGCCGGGCCGCTACCGCGCCTCGACGGTAGGGGCAACGCGTCGCTTGCCGATCAACGCGGCCGCTGGGTGCTGGTCAACTTCTGGGCCTCCTGGTGCGTGCCGTGCCGGGAGGAGGCGCCGGCGCTCGAGGACTTCCAGCGGGCGCACGGAGGGCGCGGCTTCACAGTGCTCGGAATCGACACCCGCGACCTCAGCCGCGACGGGCGGGAGTTCGTGCGCCGCTACGCGCTCACCTACCCGCAGCTACGCGACGGCGACGGCCGACGGTCGCACGACTTCGGCACGACCGGGGTCCCGGAGAACTTCCTTGTCGACCCCGGTGGGAGGCTGCGGCTCCTGCGTCGCGGACCGGTGACCGCCGCGTACCTGCGCGACTACGTCGCTCCGTTGCTGCCCGACGCCGGAGGCCGATCATGAGCGCGCCGTCTGCCCATCGACGGGCTTTGGCGGTTGCGGTGGCGCTGCTGCTGACCCTGGCCGCGCCGGCGATGGCGGCCCAGCCACGCACCTCCCTCACCGACATCGAGGACGAGGTGATGTGCCCGATCTGCGGGACGCTGCTGGGACTCTCGGACTCGCCGCAGGCGCAGCGGGAGAAAGTCTTCATCAGCGAGTTGATCGCCGAGGGGAAGACCAAGGCGCAGATCGAGGACGCCCTCGTCGCCCAGTACGGGCAGGAGGTGCTGGCGCTGCCCAAGGGCTCCGGCTTCGACCTCTCCGCCTATCTGGTGCCGATCGTCGGCTTCGTGCTCGCGGCGATGGCGCTGGCCTTCGGCGTCCAGCGCTGGCGGCGGGACGCGAAGGAAGGCGAGCCGACTCCGCCGGCGGAGGAGCCCCGGGGCGAGGAGGCCGAGCGCCTCGACGCCGACCTCGCCCGCTACGACCTCTAGGCCGTCGCGACGATCGCGACCAAGCCGTCGATCCGCACCGGCGGCTTGCGCGGCGCCTTCGAGTTACGGGCGCAAGCGAGGATCGCGTCGGACTCGGCAGCGACCGTCCGCAACGCCTCCCCCTCGCTCCCCAGGGGAGGGCCGTCGAGGACGACCAGCTCGTAGGCGTTGCGCAGCTTCGAGATCGCGTGGCGAAAGCCCTCGGAGGCGAGCAGGGAAGCTCCGTCGTCAGCCGGGCGACCCGCCGCCACGCAGACGAGTGGCGATTCGGCGCCCTTGGACTTCGGCCCGGCCAGAACCGCGGACTGGAGGATCTGGGGCGCCTGGGCGTCGCCGAGCAGGTATTCGTGGAGGCCGGGGGCGAGCGCCAGCCCGACCGCCTCGGCGAGCGCCGGAGCGGCGAGGTCGCACTCGACGAGCACCACCCGGCGGCCGGTCGCGACCGCGGTGGTCGCGATGCCGATCGCGACGGCCGACTTGTCGCCGGCGTCGCCCGTCACCATCGCCACCCGGGACTCGCCCAGCTCGCCGAGCAGGGCCTCGAGGGCCTCGAAGTCGGCCTTGCGGACGCGCGGCGGACCGTCCGGCGGCGCGGCGAGCGTCGCCAGCACGGGGGGCTTGCGGCGCCGGCCGAGCATCACATCCGCTCCGGGGCCGAGATCCCCAGCAGCCCCAGGGATCCGGCGATCGTGCGCTTCGCGAGCAGGCAGAGAGCGAGCCGCTCCGACTCGACCCCCTCCCCCTCGGCGCCGATCACCTTGCAGTCGCGATAGAAGGCGTGGAAGTCCGCCGCGACCGCGGTCGAGTAGGCGCAAATCCGGTGCGGGGCGCGCTTGGCGGCCGCCTCGCGCACCTCCGCCGGGAACTCCAGCAGCCGCTTGACCAGGGCGCGCTCGGCCGGTTCGAGCGGGGCAGCGCTCGAGGGGCCGGTAGCCGCGGAGTCGCCTCTCCCCTCCCCCGCTTTGCGCAGGATGCTCGCGATCCGGGCGTGCGCGTACTGGACGTAGTAGACGGGGTTCTCGTTCGACTGGCGGCGGGCCAGGTCGAGGTCGAGGTCGACGGTCGTGTCGTGGCTGCGCCAGAGCATGAACCAGCGGGCCGCGTCGACGCCGATGTCGTCGATCAGCTCGTCGAGCGAGACGAAGTCGCCGCTGCGCTTCGACATCTGGGTGCGCTCGCCGCCTTCGACAACGTGGACGAGGCGCATGATCAGGGCCTCGAAGTGGCCGGGGTCGGCGCCCAGAGCCTCGATCGCGGCGCGCAGCCGCGCGACGTAGCCATGGTGGTCGGCACCCAAGACGTCGATCAGCCTGCCGAAGCCGCGCTCCAGCTTGTCCCAGTGGTAGGCGACGTCGGCGGCCAGGTAGGTGGGCTCGCCGTCGGCGCGGATCAGCACCCTGTCCTTGTCGTCGCCGAACTCGGTGGTGCGCAGCCAGAGGGCTCCGTCGCTCTCGTAGGTGTGGCCGCCCTCGCGCAACTGCCCCAGGGCCGCCTCAACCTCGCCACGGTCGTAGAGGTCGCGTTCCGAGAACCAGGTGTCGAAGCCGACGCCGAACCGGTCGAGGGTGGCGCGCACTCCCTCGACCATCAGCTCGACCCCGCGCCTTCCCAGCGCCTCGGCGTCCTCGGGGTCGACGCCCTCCTCGCGCAGGCGCTCGCCGAGCTCGACGACGTACTCCCCCTCATAGCCGTCCTCGGGAAGCTCCGCGCCGGTCATCCGGGCGGCGATCGAGGCGGCGAACCGGTCGACTTGGCCGCCGGCGTCGTTGACGTAGAACTCGCGACTCACCTCGTGGCCGACTGCCCCCAGGAGGCGGACCAGCGAGTCGCCGTAGGCTGCGTGGCGGCCGCCGCCGACGTGCAGCGGCCCGGTTGGATTGGCGGAGACGAACTCGACCAGGACCCGCTCCGGAGACTCGACCCGAGAGCGTCCCAGATCCTCACCCGCTCCGGCCAGCGCCGCCATCGCGCGCCGGTACCAGGCGTCGGAGAGGAAGAGGTTGACGAAGCCCGGGCCGGCGACCTCGATTCGCTCGACGCTGTCGCCCAGGGCGCCCTCCAGCTCGCCGCGCAGCCGCTCGGCGACGTCGCGCGGCTTCTCCCCCAGCGACGCCGCCAGCAGCATCGCCGCGTTGGAGCTGTAGTCGCCCAGCTCGGGCTTGGGCGGGCGGTCCAGGGTCGGCTCGGTCCCGGTCGGCTGGCCGTCGCGCAGAGCGCGGGCGGCGGCGTCCACGGCGGTGCGAAGCTCGGCGATCGGGTCGGCGGCGACTGGCATCGGGCTCATCGTATGGAGCGGCCGTAGGCGACGGCGGCACCGATCCGCTCCATCGTCGTCGGGTGCGTCCCGAAGAGGAACTGCGTGACCGCCGGCGGCTCGGGATCGGCGAGGTTGGAGACGGCGAGGCGTCGCTGCAGGTCGACGAACGCGCCGGGGTCGTGAGTCGTCTCCAGGGCGAAGGCGTCTGCCCGCGCCTCGACCTTGCGCGATAGCTGATTGCCCGGGACGCCCAGCACGAAAGCGGCAACGGCCACTGACAGCGCCAGCGCCGGAATCGCCGCGGGCGTGCGAAGGTCGTCGCCGCGGCGGCGGGCCAGCGCCTCGGTGAAGAGCTGGACGAAGAGCATGCCGAGCGGCGCGATCAGGGCGACGAAGAGCAGCCCGCGGCCGATGTCGTTCCCCTTCACATGGCCCAACTCATGGGCGACGACGGAGCGCAGCTCGGCCGGGCTCAACTCGCGGATCGTGTTGTCGTAGAGGACGACGCGCTTGGTCGAGCCGAGCCCGTCGACGTAGGCGTTGATCGCGGTCGAGCGACGGCTGGCGTCAACCCGGTAGACCTGGCCGATCTTCACCCCCGCGCGGCGGCCCAGGGCGAGGACCTCGGAGCGCACCCGTCCCGGCGGCAGCGGCTCGAACCTGTTGAAGACCGGGGCCAGCACCACCGGCGCCAGCCAGGTGAAGGCCGCCGCGGCGCCGATGACCAGCGCCGTCCCGCCGAGCCAGAAGCGGCGGCCGAGGCGGCGCAGCATCGCCATCGCGGCGGCCGCGGCGAGCGCTCCCAGGGCCATCCCGATCGCGATCGCGCGGACTTGGTCGCCAAGCCAGGGCCCGATCTCCTGGGTGGAGAGGCCGGCGTCGCGGGCGCGCTCGTTGGCGAAGGCGCCGAGCGGCAGGCCGGCGATCGCAAGGGTCAGCGACACGCCCGCTCCGACCGCGGCGGCGCCGAGGATAGGCCGCCGAGCCGCCGCGTCGAGAGCGTGGCGCAGCGACGCCGGCCGCCAGAGAGCGAGGACGAGGAGCACCCCGCCCTCGACCGCGAGGGCGCCGAAGCCGATCAACCGCTGCGTGTCGCGGTAGTCGGAGGCGCGGCGCAGGTCCGCGGCGCTGAAGTAGGAGCGCTCCGATACCGAGGCCGGCGCGATCGACTCGGCGCGGGGGTGCATCAGCCAGACCGCCCCCTCGGCGACGACGATCGCCGCCACCGCAACGACCCCGATGCGGATGGCGCTCTGCCGGGTCGAATTCGTGCGGGCCGCCACTCGCCTCTACGATAGACGGCTCCCTCGCACCGATCGGGAGGCGAGTCGAGGGGGCAGGGCCAGCCGAGTCGCAGCCGATGAACGTCGCCGTCATCACCGACATCCACTCAAACCTCCCCGCGCTCGAAGCGGTCTTCGAGGCGATCGACGCCGCCGGCGTCGAGGAGACCTGGTGCCTGGGCGACGTGGTCGGCTACGGCGCCGAGCCCGACGCCTGCGCCGACCTGGTGCGCGAGCGGTGCGCGACCTGCCTGGTCGGCAACCACGACCTCGCGGTGCTCGGCGCGCTGGACACCTCCGCCTTCTCCGAGACCGCCGCGGAGGCGGTCGAGTGGACGCGCGAGTCGATCGGCGAGGCCGCGCTGGAGTTCCTGCGCGATCTCCAGCCGGACGGAAGTCGCGAGAGCATCGGCCTCTTCCACGGCTCCCCGCGCGATCCCGTCTGGGAGTACGTGCTCTCCTCCGACCAGGCCGAGGACTGCCTGGACGCGCAGGCGGACCGCCTCTGCCTGATCGGCCACTCGCACGTCGCGCTGTTCTTCACCAGGCCGCAGGCGGGCGGTAGGGCCCGCGGCGCCCAGGCGAGCGACGGGGCACTCCTCGACATGGCGGAGGGAGCCTGGCTCGTCAACCCCGGCAGCGTCGGCCAGCCGCGAGACGGCGATCCTCGAGCGGCCTGGCTGGAGTTGGACACCGAGGCCGAAACCGCCCGCTTCCACCGCGTCCCCTACGACATCGACCGGGCCGCGAGGGCGATATCCGCCGCCGGCCTGCCAAAGCGACTCGGAGACCGCCTCTATGTCGGAACGTAACGCTCAAATGCAGGGAAAACCGGGTGAGTCCGTTGTCTAGACTCGCCTCCATGCGCCGCCTTGCCACCTCATCGCTCGCTATCGCGCTCGGCGTCGGCGCCGCGGTGGCGCTGGTCTCCTGCGGAGGAGGCAGCGACGCGAAGTTGCTGCCGGGCAACACGGCGAAGGAGATCACCGCCAACCTCGACGAGGTCGCCGGGCTGGCACGCACCGGCGACTGCACCGGCGCGCAGGACGCAGCGCGGCAGGTGAGCGAGCAGATCGACGCGCTCGGCGGGGTCGACAAGCAGCTGAAGCAGGCGCTGCGCGACGGGGCCAAGCGCCTCAACGAGGTCGTCGCCGCCAACTGCAACTCGACCTCCGTCGCGACGACGACCGACACCGCGACGACGACCGACACCTCGCGCACGACCACGACCACCAAGAAGCAGCCCCCCAAGAAGACCCCGACCACCGCCACGACAACGCCGACGACGACCTCCACCCAGACCACTCCGACGACGACGCAGACGACCCCTACCACCACACCGACGACGGGCGGCGGGGGCTCCGGCCCGCCTTCGGGAGGCGTCGGAGCGGGCGGGAGCGGATGATGGAGCAGGGATCGCTCTCCGGGCGCTACGAGATCATCGACCGGCTCGGCTCCGGGGGGATGTCGAACGTCTACCGGGCCACCGACCGCACTCTGGAGCGGACGGTCGCCGTCAAGGTGCTCGCCGAGCACCTCTCCGACGACGATCGCTTCGTCGCCCGCTTCCGGCGCGAGGCGCTCGCGGTCGCCAAGCTGATCCACCCAAACATCGTCCAGGTCTACGACACCGGGGTCGACGAGGGTCGTCACTACATCGTCATGGAGTACGTGGAGGGCCGCTCGGGCGCGCAACTGCTACAGCGCCAGGGCCCGCTCGACCCCGAGACGACCGCTGAGATCGGCGTTCAGGCCTGCGCCGGACTCGACTATGCGCATCGGCGCGGGATCATCCACCGCGACGTCAAGCCGGGCAACCTGATGGTCGTCGGCGGTCCGGTCGGAGGCGGGGAGATGACCGTGAAGCTGACCGATTTCGGGATCGCGCGAGCGATCGAACAGACCCGGATCACCCAGGTCGGCTCGGTGGTCGGCACCGCCGCCTACCTATCCCCCGAGCAGGTGCGCGGCGAGGAGGCGACGCCGGCGACCGACGTCTACGCGCTCGGCGTCGTCCTCTACCAGTTCCTCACCGGGCGCCTGCCCTACGAGGGCTCTTCCCTTGCCGAGCTGGCGGTGCGCCAGCAGAACGAGAGCCCGCTGCCTCCCAGCACCTACAACGACGAGGTCTCCGAGACGCTGGGCGCCGCCGTCCTGCGCGCCCTCGAGGGCGACCCGAACCGTCGCTATGCAAGCGCCGACGAGCTTGCCGGGGGCCTGCACCTCGGCCTGCAGGGCGAGGACGTAACGCTGCCGCTCGGCGAGGGCGCAACTCCGACCCGCGCCCTGGGCGACGGCGAGACGGCGACCCGCCACCTCGACCGCACCACCGCGCAAACCGAGTACCGCCCGGCCCCATCGCCGACCAGGCGCCCGGTGGCGCACGCGCCGCTACCGCCAGTCGAGCCCGTACAAGCCGAACAGAAGCGCGGCGTCTTCTCGCGCTTCGTCCGCTTCGTCTTCGCGCTGATCGCCCTGGTGTTGATCGCGGCGGCCGTCGCCGCCGCGGTGATCATCGCCACCGACAAGGCGACCGGGGTCAAGGCGACCAGGGTCGCCGGCGACACGGTCGATCAGGTGGTCAAGGAGTTCAAGAATCTCGTCAAAAAGAACACGCGGTAGGGCGGGATGTTGGGAGAGCCGGGGCGCCCCTATCAAGCCTCCCAGGGGGCGCGTGAGCTGAGGATGTTCGCGGCGTAGTTGGCGAAAGTTCCAGTCGTGATGGCGGCGCGGGCATGGGATGTGAGCTGGTGCATGTAGGTGAGGTTGTGGAGACAGATCAGACGGACTGCCGTCAGTTCCTCGGCGCGGGAGAGGTAGCTGATGTAGTCGCGGTCGTGGTGTTGGCAGGCGGGGCAGGGGCAGCCTTCCACCAGAGGGTAGCGGTCTCCTTCCCAGCCCGCCTTGCGAAGGTCGAGGCGGAAGCGGGCCTCCGGGTTGGGGGCGAGGGCGACGCCGTGGCGGGCAAGGCGGGTCGGGACGGCGCAGTCGAAGACATCGAGGCCGAGGGCGATGCCGGCCAACAGATCGTCGACCTCGCCGATGCCGAGCAGGTGCTTGGGCGCCGCCTCGGGAAGCAGCGGTGCGGTGAAGGACAGCACCTCGCGCATCTCCTCCTTGTCGCGCCCCAGCGTCCCGCCGATCGCGATCCCGTCGACCCCGGCCTCGGAGACCGCCTGCGCCGACTCGCGCCGCAGGTCCTCGTGCACCCCGCCCTGGACGATCCCGAAGACGGCCTGCTGTGAGGGGCCGTACTCGGCGTGCCAGTCCAGACAGCGACTCAGCCAACGGTGAGTCCGCTCGGTCGAGCGCGCCGTGTAGTCGCGGTCGGCGTGGAAGGGCGTGCACTCGTCGAAGACCAGAGCGATGTCGGAGCCGAGCTTCGCCTGCACCTCCATCGAGACCTCGGGGGAGATGAACAGCGAGGAGCCGTCGCGGTAGGAGCGGAAGTGGACCCCCTCCTCCTCGATCGAGACCACCGACCCCTGCTCGCCCCCGGGCCGTCCGCTCCCCTTCACCTCGTTGGCGACGCCGCCGTGGGCCAGCGAGAAGACCTGGAAGCCGCCGGAATCGGTGATCAGCGCCCGCTCCCAGCCCATGAAGCCATGCAGCCCCCCGGCGGCGGCGATTCGGTCCGGTCCCGGGGAGACAAACAGGTGGTAGGTGTTGCCGAGGATCAGCCGGTAGCCGAGGCCGGCCACCTCGGTCGACTCCAGCCCGCGCACCGTCCCCTTGGTGGCCAGCGGGATGAAGGCCGGCGTCTCGACCGGCCCGTGCGGCGTCTGCAGGATCCCCGCCCGCGCGGCGCCGTCGCGGGCGGCGACCTCGAACGTCACCCTCTCGGGCTCAATCCTCATCGAACCAACCCTTCCGCTGTTCCTTTGCCGGGTATGGAGGGGCAAAGGAACAGCGGAAGCTCATTTGTTGGAGTCGATCAGCGAGTGGCCGGTCATCGCCTCGGGCTGAGGGATGCCGAGCAGCTCGAGCGCGGTCGGGGCGACGTCGGCGAGGATCCCGCTCTCGCGCAACTCGACCCCCTCGGCGGTGACGATCAGCGGCACCGGGTTGAGCGAGTGCGCCGTGTTCGGCGAGCCGTCGGGCTCGAGCATGTGGTCGCAGTTGCCGTGGTCGGCGGTGACGATGCAGACGCCGCCGCTCGCCGCGACCGCCTTGACGACCCGGTCCAGGCACCCGTCGACCTCCTCGACCGCCTCGACCGCCGCGGGGATGACGCCCGTGTGGCCGACCATGTCGGGGTTGGCGAAGTTGATGATCCCGAAGCGGTACTCACCGCTCGACCACTGCTCGACGAAGGCGTCGGCGGCCGCCTCGGCGCTCATCTCCGGCTTGTGGTCGTAGGTGGGGATGTCACGCGGGGAATCGACCAGGCGCCGCTCCTCCCCCTCCCACTCCTGCTCCCGCCCCCCGTTGAAGAAGTAGGTGACATGCGCGTACTTCTCGGTCTCGGCGACGTGCAGCTGCCTGCCGCCCGCCTCGGAAATGACCTCGGCCAGGGTCGTCTTCGGCCGCGCCTCCGGGAAGGCGACGGGGTAGGGCCACCCTTTGCGGTACTGGGTCATCGTGGTCAGGTCGAGGACCGGCCCACCGGCGCGGGAGAACTCCTCGAACTCCGGATCTGCCAGGGCCCGGGTCATCTGCCGCGCCCGATCGGGGCGGAAGTTGATGAAGAAGGCGACGTCCCCCTCGGCGGCGCCGTCGTAGCCGCCGATCACGGTCGGCTTGACGAACTCGTCGGTCTCGTCGCGCTCGTAGGAAGCGGCGATCGCCTCCTCGGCGCTCTCGGCACGCAGGCCCTGGGCATGGACGATCGCATCGTAGGCGAGCTTGGTCCGCTCCCAGCGGGTGTCGCGATCCATCGCGTAGTAGCGGCCGCCAACCGTGCCGATCCGACCGGCCTGGCGCAACCAGCGCTCCAGCTCGGCCAGGTAGGCGCGGCCGCCGTGCGGGAGCGTGTCGCGGCCGTCGGTGAAGGCGTGGAAGACGACCTCGGGGACTCCCTCCTGGGAGGTCAGCTCGATCGTCGCCTCGATGTGCTCCCAGCCGGAATGGACCCCACCGTCGGAGACGAGGCCGAGTAGGTGCAGGCGCCCCCGCGGGCTGTTGCGCGCCAGCTCGCAGGCGGCGAGCAGCGCCTCGTTGTCGAAGAAGCTGCCGTCGGCGATCGCGTCGTCGATCCGGGCCAGGTCCTGCTTGACGATCGCGCCGGCGCCGAGGTTGAGGTGGCCGACCTCGGAGTTGCCCATCTGGCCGTCGGGGAGGCCGACGTCGCGGCCCTGCGCGGAGAGCTGCGTGTGCGGACAGTCGCTCCAGAGTCGGTCGAAAACGGGGGTCTCGGCCAGCGAGATCGCGTTGCCCGGCCCCGGCGCGGCGAGCCCCCACCCATCGAGGATGACCAACGCCAGTGAGGGAACCGGCCCGATCATGAGAAGGCCGTGCCGGCGCCAGAGGCCGTCATGACGCTTCCACAATCGCCGCGAAGTCGTCGGGGTCGAGGCTGGCGCCGCCGACCAGGGCGCCGTCGATGTCGGGGCGGCCCAACAGCTCGGCGGCATTTGCGGGCTTGACCGAACCGCCGTAGAGGATGCGCACCTGCTCCGCCGCGGCACCGCGCTCGCTCAGGACGTCGCGGACGAAGGCGATCGTCTCCTGGGCCTGCTCCGGGGTCGCGGTGCGGCCGGTGCCGATCGCCCAGATCGGCTCGTAGGCGATCACCACCCGGGCGAGGTCGCCGGACTCCACCGCGGCGAGGTCGGCCTGGAGCTGGCGCTCCAGCACCGCCTCGGTCTGCCCCGCATCGCGCGCCTCCTCGGTCTCGCCGACGCAGAGGATCGGCTCGAGCCCGGCCGCCAGCGCCGCCGGGACCTTGCGCGCCAGGGCCTCGTCGGTCTCACCGAACAGCTGCCGTCGCTCGGAGTGACCGAGCACCACCGCCTCGACGTCGACCTCCGCCAGCATCGATGCCGAAACCTCCCCGGTGAAGGCCCCTGAAGCCTCCTCGTGCATGTTCTGGGCGGCGACCCGCACGGCGCTGCCGCGCGAGCGCTCGACGACCTCGGAGAGGGCGAGGAACGGCGGACAGATCACCACGTCGCTCTGCGTCGCGGCGATCCGCGGCAGCAGGGCGTCGATGAACTCCGCCGCCTCGGCGACCGTCTTGTGCATCTTCCAGTTGGCGGCGATATAGGGGGTGCGCTCAGGCATCTCTCAGCGCCTCCACTCCCGGCAGCTTCCTTCCCTCCAACAGTTCCAACGACGCTCCTCCTCCGGTTGAGAGCCAGTCCACCTTCTCACCAAGCCCGAACTGCTGCAGGGCGGCGACCGAGTCGCCGCCGCCGACCACCGTCGTCCCGGGCGCCTCGGCGACCGCCTCGGCGACCGTCCGCGTGCCGGCCGAGAACGGCTCCAGCTCGAAGGCCCCCATCGGACCGTTCCACAGCACCGTCCCGGCGGCGGCGATCGCCTCCGCGTAGGCGCTCGCCGTCCGCGGCCCGACGTCCAGCCCCATCCAGCCCTCGGGCACCTCGACGTCGTCGATCTCGCGGCGCTCGGTGCCGGCGTCGAAGCTCTCGCCGAGCACCAGGTCGACCGGCAGGGAGAGCTCGCAATCGGTCGTCCCAGCCCGCTCCAGAGCCTTGCCGGCCAGCTTCACACCCTCCTCTTCGACCAGCGAGTTCCCGGTCTCGATCCCCTGGGCGCGGAAGAAGCAAAAGCACATCGCGCCGCCGATCAGGATCCGGTCGGCGACCTCGAGGAAGCGATCGATAACCCCGATCTTGTCGCTCACCTTGGCGCCGCCGAGGACGACGACCAGCGGCCGCCGCGGCGACTCGACCACCGTGGATAGCTCGCTCACCTCGCGCTCCAGTAAGAGGCCGCCGTAGGCGGGCAGCAGATGGGCAACCCCTTCGGTGCTGGCGTGGGCGCGGTGGGCGGCGCCGAAGGCGTCGTTGACATAGAGGTCGGCGAGCTTGGCGAGAGACCCGGCCAGCTCCGGGTCGTTCTCGGTCTCGCCGGGCTCGAAGCGGGCGTTCTCCAGCAGCAGCACCTCCCCTGGCTTCAGCGACCCGGCCAGCGCCTCGACCTTCTCGCCCACAACCGCCGGGGCCAGGCGCACCTCGGCCCCCAGCAGCTCGGACAACCGCTCTCCCACCGGGCCCATCGAGAGCGCCTTGTCCCACTTGCCCTTCGGCCGCCCCAGATGGGAGATGAGCACCACCGCGGCGCCGCGCTCGCGCAGCAGCTCGATCGTCGGCAGCGCCGCCCGGATCCGCGTGTCGTCGGCGACCAGGCCACCGTCCAGGGGAACGTTGAAGTCGACCCTGACGAGTGCCCGCTTGCCGGCGAGATCGGCGTCGCGGACGCTTGCCTTGGGAAAGCTCAAGTCGCCCGCCGGGTCAGGCGAGGACCTTGGAGGCAAGCTCGACGCAACGGTTCGAGTAGCCCCACTCGTTGTCGTACCAGGAGACCGCCTTGATCATCCGGCCGTCGCCGATCGCCATCGTCTGCCCGGCGTCGAAGATCGAGGAGTGCGGGTCGCCGACGATGTCGGTGGAGACGATCTGGTCCTCGGTGTAGGCGAGGATCCCCTTCAGCGGGCCCTCGGCGGCCGCCTTGACCGCGGCGTTGACCGCCTCGACGGTGGTCGGCTCCGAAGGAGTGAAGACGAGGTCGACGACAGAGCCGGTTGCCACCGGCGCCCGCATCGAGAACCCGTTCAGCTTGCCGTTCAGCTCGGGCAGGACGAGGCCGACGGCCTTGGCGGCGCCGGTCGTGGTCGGAATCAGGTTGATCGCCGCCGCGCGCGCGCGGCGCAGGTCCTTGTGCGGCATGTCCTGGAGGCGCTGGTCGGCGGTGTAGGCGTGGATCGTCGTCATCAGGCCCTGCTCGATCCCGACCGCTTCGTTGAGGACCTTGGCGAGCGGCGCCAGGCAGTTCGTGGTGCAGGAGGCGTTGGAAATGATCTGGTGGCTTGCCGGGTCGTAGGCGGTGTCGAAGTTGACACCTAGGGCGACGGTGACGTCGGGTTCCTTGGCCGGCGCCGAGATGATCACCTTCTTGGCCCCCGCCTCAAGGTGTTTGGCGGCGTCGTCGCGCGCAGTGAAGAAGCCGGTCGACTCGATCACGACGTCGACGCCGAGGTCGCCCCAGGGCAGCGCCGCCGGATCCCGCTCGGAGAAGACCTTGATCGACTTGCCGTCGACCGTGATCGAGCCGTCGCTCTCGGCGACCTCGCCGGGGAAGCGACCGAGGATCGAGTCGTACTTGAGCAGGTGAGCGAGCGTCCCCAAGTCGGTGAGGTCGTTAACCGCCACGAACTCGAGGTCGGCCCCCGCCGCGTGTGCGGCGCGAAAGACGTTGCGCCCGATGCGACCGAAGCCATTGATGCCGACCTTCACAGCCATGAAGTCAATTCCCTCCTGATTGGTTGAGTCTCGATCTTATGAAGTTGCGATCCCGGCCGGGGCGACCGCGGCGCTCAATCGGCGCCGATCGTCACCTCGACCTCGTAGCCGTCCGGATCGCCGATGAACGCCGAGAAGGAGCCGGAGCCGTGCGCCCGGCGCTCGCCGGGCTCGCTGAGGCTGACGCCGCCGGCGGCCACCCCCGCCTCCCAGGCCGCCTTGACGGCGACGATCCCAAGCGCCGAGAAGCTGATGAACCCGAAGCCCGGCTTCGCCTCATGGTTGGCGGAGACGAAGAAGACCGGCTTGGCAATGCCCCAGCCGACCGTCCCGTCCTCGTCGAAATGGCGCCGCCAGCCCAGCGGCGCAAGTAACGAATCGTAGAACGAGGCACTACGGTCGAGGTCGGAGACCTCCAAGAGGACGTGGTGCAGCACGGCGCGCAGGCTATAGGCAGATGTTGTCGACGGGTCGGCCGCTCAGCCGCTCTTCGGGGTCCAGCGAAAGAAGCGGATCGAGAGCAGGAGGCCGATGACACCCCAGGCGGTGACCACCGCCAGGTTGCCCCACTGAAGGCCCGAGCCGCCGCCGGCGGCCGGCACGTAGACGTTGAAGAACGCCTCGAAGAAATGCCGAACCGGGAAGGCGTCGGCGAAGTTGATCACCCCGCCGGGGAGTTGGTCGTCGGGGATGAAGACGCCGGAGAGGAAGTAGAGAGGCAGCAGCAGGGCGTTGACGATCGGCGCCGCGGCGTCCTGGGAGGGAATCGCCGCGGTAAGCGCGATTCCGAGGCAACAGAAGGAGGCGGCGCCGACCACCAGCACGACGAGCAGCTCCGGCAGGCGCCCCCAGGGAATCGGGACGCCGTAGAGGACGGCGCCGATCGCCGCGATCAGGGCCATCATGATCAACGCCACGACTATCGAGTTGCCGACCCGACCGGCGATGAACACCCAGGGGGGCATCGGCGTCCCACGGCCGCGCTTCAGCCGCCCGTCCTCGCGGGCGATCACCAGCGACATCGCGAGGCTCTGCATCGTCGCCGAGATCACCGAGAGGGTGATGATCGCCGGCACGTAGTAGGCGGTCGTCTTGATCGCCTTGCCGTTCGTGTGAACGGTGTCGCTGCCGAAGATGATGTCGAAGATCAGCAGCAGGATCACCGGGAATGCGACGGTGAAAAAAACCGACGCCGGGTTGCGCCGGAAGGCCTTCTGGTCGTAGCGGAACTGATGGGCGACGAGGGACAGGCCGGTCATTTCGGCTCCCCCTCGGTCAGCTCCAGGTAGACGTCCTCAAGGGAGGGGCGCCTCACCTCGAGGCCGTCGAGATCTACGCCCTCCTCCAGGGCCCGTCCGGTCAACTCGTGGAGCGTCTGCACGGGGGTCATGGTCTCGGTCGAGACCTCCTCCCCGTCGCGGCGGTAGGTGATTGTGGTCGGCTGGTGCTCGCGATCGCCGAGGTCTTCCGGCGTTCCCCTGGCGACGATCTCGCCCCGCGCGATGATCGTCACCCGGTCGGCGAGGCGTTGCGCCTCGTCCATGTAATGGGTGGTCAGGAAGACCGTCTTGCCGAGGTCGCGAAGGCCGGCGATCACGTCCCAGGCCTGACGACGCGCCGAGGGGTCAAACCCCGTCGTCGGCTCGTCGAGGAAGAGCAGCTCGGGATCGCCAATCAGCGCCATGCCGACGTCGAGCCGCCGCTGCTGCCCACCCGAGAGGCGGCTGGCCCGCTCGTCCGCTTTGCCCGCCAGGCCGACCAGCTCGAGCACCTCCTCGATAGGTCGTGGAGCGCTGTAGTAGCCGGCGTAGAGGCCAAGTGACTCGCGAACCGTCAGGTACGGGTCAAGGCGGCTGTTCTGGAGGACGATGCCGATTCGCTCGCGCCACTGCCGGCCGGCCCGCTGCGGGTCCTCGCCGAGGACGGTGACCTCCCCCCCGCTGCGCTTGCGGTAGCCCTCGAGGATCTCGACCGTGGTCGTCTTGCCGGCCCCGTTGGGGCCGAGGAAGGCGAAGACCTCGCCGTGCTGGACGTCGAGGTCGATGCCGCGGACCGCCTCGAACTCGCCGTAGCTCTTGCGCAGACCGCGGATGGAGATAACTGGATCGGGCAAAGCCCGGCGATTCTATGGACGCTCAGCCATCGAGCTCGACATCCCTGTGCTTGACGCGAACGATCACGTCGTCGCGGCCGGTCAGGTCGCGGCGGATTCGGTCGGCGACGGTCAGCGAGCGGTGTCGCCCGCCGGTGCAGCCGACCGCGATCGTCAGGTGGCTCTTGCCCTCGGCGACGTAGGCGGGAACCAGGAACTCGAGCAGCGGCAGCAGGCGCCCGTAGAACTCGCCCGCCTGGGTCCCCGACTCGACGTACTCGCGCACCCTCTTGTCGAGTCCGGTGAGTGGGCGGAGGTCGTCTACGTAGTGAGGGTTGGGAAGGAAGCGGACGTCGAGGGTGAGGTCCGCGTCGTGGGGCGGGCCGTTCTTGAAGCCGAAGGTGAGCAGGGTCAGCGCCATCTTGCCGCCCTCGTGGCGCTCCAGCAACTCCTCGGCGATCCGGCGGCGCAACTCGCCACCGGTCAGGTCGCTGGTGTCCATCACCACGTCGGCGCGCGCCCGCAGCGGCGCGAGCAGCTCGCGCTCGGCCCGGATGCCGTCGACGATCCGCCCCTCGGGAGCCAGCGGATGACGGCGACGCGTCTCCTTATAGCGATCGACAAGCGTCTCCTCCTCGGCCTCGAGGAAGAGGACCTTCGGGCGCAACCCATCGGCCTCGAGCTCGTCGAGCACCTGGACGAGCTCGTCGAAGTAGTCGCCGCCGCGCACGTCGGAGACGACCGCCGCTCGCTCGACGCCGCTGCCCTCGTGGCGGAAGAGCTCGCCAAGGCTGCCGATCATCCGCGGCGGCAGGTTGTCGACGCAGAAGTAACCGCCGTCCTCGAAGGCGGCGATCGCCTCCGACTTGCCGGCGCCGGAGTGGCCGGTGATCACGACCAGCGTCACCTGCTTGCCCGGCGCGGCGCCGTTGCCGCCCTTCCCCCGCTGTTCGGCTTTCTCGGCCTTTGCCATCGCTCCTCAGCCCGTTCGGTTGAGCTGCTCGTGGATCTCACGGGCTACTTTGCCAGGCACGCCGGGCACTGCTTCGAGCTCCTCGCGGGTGGCGGCCAGAAACCGCTCTGGGGAGCCGAAATGCTGGAGCAAAGCGCGCTTGCGAGCGGGCCCGACGCCCTTCAGCTCGTCGAGCACCGAGCCGGTCATCGCCCGGTCGCGGCGGCCGCGGTGGTGCTCGATCGCAAAGCGGTGCGCCTCGTCGCGGACCCGCTGCAAGAGCTTCGAGGCCTCCGAGTCGGCGGGTAGGTCGATCGGGGCTGAGCGGCCGGGGACGTAGACCTCCTCGAGCCGCTTGGCGAGGCCGATCACGGTGACGCCGCGCTCGGTGAAGGGGCGCAGGGCGCGCATCCCGGCGGCGAGCTGTCCCTTGCCGCCGTCGATCATCACCAGCGAGGGCAGCGAGGCGAAGCTCTCGTCGCGCTTGCCGTCGTGCGGAGAGAGGTCGGCCTGTTCGAGGTAGCGGTTCATGCGCCTTCCCAGCACCTCCTCCATCGAGGCGAAGTCGTCGGGGCCGTCGGTTCGCTCGCCGCGGATCCGGAAGCGGCGGTAATCGGCCTTCTTGATCGCGCCCCCTTCGAACACGACCATCGAGGCGACGGTGTGCTCGCCGCCGGTGTTGGAGATGTCGAAGCCCTCGATCCGCACCGGCAGCTCCTCCATCCCCAGCGCCTCGCGCAAGCTCGACAGCGACTCGACCCGGCGTTGGCGGCGGTGCTCGCGGCGCAGCCGGTCCTGGTCGAGCGCCAGGCGGGCGTTGCGCTCCGCCATCTCGCGCAACCGCCGCTTGTCGCCACGCTCGGCGACCCGCACCTCGACCGGGGAGCCACGGCGCTCGCCCAGCGCCTCGGCGAGCACCGCGGCGCGCTCGCGCAGGTAGGAGCCGACGACGATCGTCCGCGGCATCGACGGCGAGGCCGCGTAGTACTGACCGATGAACTCCTCGGCGACCTCGGCGGGCTCGCGCTCGGCCTGGTTTTCGAGGTAGAAGCTCTGACGCTCGGCGAGGATGCCGTCGCGAACCTGAAAGACCTGCGCGTTCGCGTCGGGCCCCTCGACCGCGACGCCGATCAGGTCGGCGGTCCCGACCGAGCCGCCGGCGACGCGCTGGCGCTCGAACAACGAGCCGATCGCCTTCAGCCGGTCGCGGTGGAGGGCGGCGCGCTCGAACTCCTGCGCCGCCGCGGCCGCCTCCATCTTCTCGGTCTCGTCGCTCTCCACCTGGCGGTAGCGGCCGGAGAGGAAATCGACGATCGCGTCGATGTTGCGCCGGTACTCCTCGCGGCTGACGTGGTCGACGCAGGGCGCCCCGCAGCGCTTGATGTAGTAGTCAAGGCAGGGGCTGCCGGAGCGCCGGCCGGGCTCGGGGCCCTCGCAGGTGCGGAATTGGAACAGCTTGCCGAGCAGGTCGAGGGTCTCGCGCACCCGCTTGGCGCTGGAGAAGGGGCCGAAGTAGGCGCGACCGGGGCGATGCTTCTCGCGGGTGAAGTAGACGCGGGGGTAATCCTCGTCGAGGCTGACCGCGACGTAGGGGTAGGACTTGTCGTCGCGCAGGCGGATGTTGAAGCGCGGGCGGTGGCGCTTGATAAAGCTCTGCTCGGCGAGCAGGGCCTCGGCCTCGGTCGCCGTGACCAGAACCTCGATCCGCTCGACCCGCGAGGTGAGGCGGGTCTCCCCGCCGGAGAAGTGCGAGGCGACGCGCTTGCGGATCGAGCGGGCCTTGCCGACGTAGACGACCCGGTCCTCGGCATCGTGGAAGAGGTAGACGCCGGGGGCGTCCGGCAGTGCGCGGCGGGCGGACTCGTCGATCACAGTTCAAAGGGTAGGCTGCCGGCCCATGAGCGTTCCTGAGCTGAACACGCTGAAGATCGAGATCGACGGGCAGATCGGCACCCTCACTCTCGACCGTCCCGACGCCTTCAACGCGATGAGCCCGGAGATGATCGGCGAGCTGACCGTCGCCTTCTCGTGGCTGGCCGACCTGGCGCCACTGCGCGCCCTCGTCGTCACCGGCTCGGGCAAGGCGTTCTGCGCCGGCGGCGACGTCAACTGGTTCAAGACAGGCGTTGAGGACCCCGACATCGACCTGCCCTCGCAGGTGCGCCGAGGCGCCGAGGCGCTGCACCAGGCGATCGTCGACCTGCGGCGGATTCCCTACCCGGTGATCGCCGCGGTCAACGGCCCGGCGGCGGGCGCGGGCTTCTCACTGGCGCTTGCCTGCGACACCCGGATTGCCTCCGAGGCCGCCTTCTTTGCCTGCGCCTACGGGCGGATCGGCGCCTCCCCGGACGGCGGCATGACCTACTTCCTGCCGCGCGTCGTCGGTCCGAGCCGGGCGCTGGAGATCCTTCTCAACGACCCCAACATGAGCGCCTCCGACGCGCTCGCCGAGCGGCTCGTCTCCGAGGTGGTCGCCCCCGACGAGTTGGCCGACCGCGCCCGCGCCAAGGCCGAGAAGCTCGCGGCGAAGGCGCCCCATTACGTGCGGATGGCGAAGATCCTCTGCGGCCAGAGCATCGAGAACAGCCTCACCGAGCACCTGCAGCTGGAGCGGCACGGAATCGCCGACAGCATGGCGACCGAGGACCTGCGCGCCGGCGTGACCGCCTTCTTCGCCGGCGAGACGCCCGAGTTCAGCGGCAGCTGAACCCACTGCTCGCTGCGGACGTATCCGGTTACAGTCTGTCGAGCCCCCCAGGAAAGGACCCGCAATGAAGAAGGCAGCCGCCGTCCTAGCCCTAGTCCTCGCCTCAACCGCGCTGGTCGCCTGCGGGAGCAGCAGCTCGACCCCGACGACGACCCAACCGAGCGGCAGCAACGGCGCTGCCACCGGGGGGGCCGGCGGGACCGCAAAGGCCGCGAAGGGCAGCGAGACGGTAAAGCTGAGCACCGACCCGGGTGGGCAGCTCAAATACACCACCGACACACTCACGGCCAAAGCCGGCAACGTGACGATCGACCTCAACAATCCCCAGGCGCTTACTCACGATGTCGCGGTCGAGAACTCCAGCGGCACTGTGATCGGCAAGTCACCCCTCGTCGCCCAGGGGAGCACCAGCGTCACCCTCGACAATCTGAAGCCCGGCACCTACACCTACTTCTGCACCGTCCCCGGCCACAAAGACGCCGGCATGCAGGGCACACTGACCGTCAAGTAAGCGCGATCGGGGCCTACTCGAGCGCGATCGCCCGCATTGTGTGCTCGTCGGGAAGCTTGTCGAGGATGCGCCTGAGGATCTCGCGCTCGTCCGATTGCCCACGCTGAAGGTCGTCGAACAGGAGCTTGACCGCGGTGTGGGTGATTTTCATCTGCCGCGGCGTCAGCGGAACGGGCACGATCCCGTGTTCGTCGGGCGTCTCTTCCAAGGCGGTGAGCGCCTCGCGCGCGAGCGGGCGGATCGGGGGCGCGTGGGCCTCGTCGGTGATCAGCAGGTTGAGCGCCGTGCGGACGACATCGACCTCCTCCTCCTCCTCGAGGAGGAGGTGAAACGGCGGTCCGGGTTCGCTTGCCTGGTCGGCCACGGCCTCAATCGACGGGCGCCATCACGCGGGTGACCGAGTCGCCCACGAAGCAGGGCTTCTCGTTGCCCTCGACCTCGAGGGTGAAGCGGGTGACGACCTGCCACCAGCCGCCGCCGACCTCGTCGACCGAGACGACCTCGGCGCGGCCGCGGACGCGGGAGTCGACCGGAACCGGGGCCGGGAAGCGGATCTTGTTACCGCTTCATCATTTGTTTGGCCCGATCCTCGTAGGCGGGGATTAGCTGCGGAATATGAGGTGCGCCCATCAACCGGCGGGCGCCATTACACGGGTGACGGAGTCACCCACGAAGCAGGGCTTCTCGTTGCCCTCGACCTCAAGGGTGAAACGGGTGACGACCTGCCACCAGCCGCCGCCTACCTCGTCGACCGAGACGACCTCGGCGCAGCCGCGGACGCGGGTGTCGACCGGCACCGGGGCGGGGAAACGAATCTTGTCCCACCCATAATTAACCCCGAGCGCGAAGCCGGTCGAGGAGATCAGCTCCTTGCGGAACCCGTCAACCAGCGAAAGGGTCAGGTTGCCGTGGGCAATCGTCGTGCCGAAGGGACTCTCGGCCTTGGCCCGCTCGACGTCGACGTGGATCCACTGGTCGTCGCCGGAGACCCGGGCGAAGGTATCGATGTCCTCCTGGGTGACGGTGCGCCACTCGCTCGGGCCGATCTCCTGCCCAATCAGCGCCTGCATCCCTTCGACGCCCTGTACCTCGACGGTTGCCATCGCGCGGCAGTCTACGCGACCAAGCGCACATCGAAGGACGGGTGTGACGAGGGGCGATGATCTCGCCAGCAGCCCCGGCGGCGATCACGGAGAGCACCGGTGCTGCGGCGGCTCCGGCAACTCCCGCACCACCAACTTCGGCCAGTGGTGCTCGGCCGCGAGGCGCTCGAGCTGCTTACGCGGGCGCGGATTGGCGAAAGCGATGACGGCGTCATAGCGGGCCATGTGGGTCTCGAGGACGTCGCAGAGGTGGCGCTGCTCCAATGAACGCAACCGCGCCAGGATCGCGTGGCGCTCTGCGCCAACCTCGACCATCGCGTTGGGCCTGTAGCCGTGCATGCCCTGCTCCCGAACGATGGTGCGGCCGCAGATCCAGCGCGCCTCGGGAGCGCGGCGGGCGATATGGAGGCGGATCTCGTTGACTGCCCGCGTCCGCGCCATCGCTCCCACTTTCGGCCGGCCGATTTTGAACCCCGTGCCCGAGAGATTGATGCCGCGCGAGGTGAGCCAGACCCAGTGCGGCTCATCGTGCAAAAAGCGCCCGTAGTCCGTGTAGCCGGCCTTGGTCAGGTGCTTGGCCACGTTCGCGGCCTGGCGCTGGTCGCCGCCCAGGAAGCGGGCGAGCTGATCGAAGGGGATCGCCCCCTGCTCGGCGATCAGGCGCAGCAGCTCGAACTCCCAGGGCTCGGGCGCGCGTAGCGGCGGCCGATGCCTTGCGCCGGGGCCGCCGCCGAGCTTGCCCTCGCGCTTTGGCCCGATCAGGACGGTGGGGGGTTGATCGCAGAGCATCCTCACTCCTCCTCTTCGAGGTAGGAGAGCTCCTTGGGAGCGGCCACCTCGACCGGCTCGAGGGGGCGGTCGAGCGGCACCTGCTCGGGCAAAGTGGCGTGTCCCGTCTGGGGCGCGCGTGTGATCGCGATCTTGGCGGCACGGCCGCGCCGGATCACCCAGGCGGTGCCGGTCGCCAGGGCGCGGATCTCGTCGGGGTCGACCTTCGGGCGCTGCCATTGGCGGGCGAAGCCCTCGCGGCGGCGGATACCGTCCTCGTAGCGGTGGCTTAACTCGACCACGCGCTTGTGACCCGCCAAGGCAGCAAGCTCATCGGGCTCGTTGACCGCGTGGACGATCAGCGTCTCGACCGAGCCGAGGATGCGGTCGCGCTGAGTGCGCGGCCCCATCCCCGACGGCGTCTGGGGAACGAGGACCAGGCCGGCGTTGAAGCTGCGGGCCTGCTCGACCTTGATCGCCACGTCTGAGGAGGTCGCGACCGCGGAGAACTCATCGGCGAACATCACGCAAAGGCGCTCGCGCTCCTTGCGCTGGGTGAAGTAGTGGGCGAAGTCGGAAAAAAGCACCCGCGCCGTTCCCGCCGCGTCCTCGCCGAGCGCCACCGAGTCGAGCAGCAGGTAGGCGGCGTCGGCGTTCTCCCAGGACCAATCGCCGTCGAGGGCGCAGCCGAGCTGTCCGAAGAAGGCCTCATAGCGCAGCCGCACCTGGCTGACTTTGTCGCGCGGCAGGGAGAGAACCGCGGTGCTCGGCCCGTGGGCGTTCAGCAGCAGCTCGTAGTCGAGACGGCCGAGCAGCTCGGCGCTCGATCGCGGCGGCCCGTCGGGATGGTTGCAGGCCAGCTGCAGCGCCGTCTTGGCGATGTCGCGGTAGAAGGCGGCCGGGCCCTCGGGGGCGAACTCGACCACCTCCAGCAGTCGGTTGGCGATCCCGCGCCAATCGCCGCGCCAGGCGTCGAAGGGCTCGTTCGGGAAGACCCGCACCTGTCGGCCCGCCGCGCGCATCAATGCGCTGAAGCGTTCCGCCGCGCCGCGATCGCCCTTGGCGTCGAGGTAGAAGACCTGGGCGTCGCTTCCCGTGGCCAACTCGTGGGCGATCCGCATCGCGGTCTCGGTCTTGCCGGTGCCGCTGGCGCCGAGGATCACTGCGTGGCGGCGTATCTGCTCAAACGGCCAAAGCAGGTTCGGCCCGCTCAGCGGCAGCACCCGCTCGCCGGCGAGGCGGCGGCCGAGGACGACGCCCTCGGGGAGGGGCAATGGGCAAGGGACTGGCTGGCGTCTCCCCCTCAACATGGCTCTGCCTCCGGCACCCTGCGCACCACCAGCTTTGGCCAGCGGCCCTCGGCTTGAAGCCGCTTCAGCTGGTTGTAGGGGTAGGGACCGCAGAAGTAGAGCACCGCGTCGTAGCGGTTTGAGTGCTCGGCGACGATGCGGCGGATCTCGCGGTCGCGTTTGCGCGAGAGCTCGGCCTCGATCGCGTGGCGCTCGCCGTCGATCTCAAAGACCGCGTCGGGCAGGTGGTCATTGGGGTCGCGGCGGCGGTAGACGGTGCGCTCGCAGAGCCAGCGCCCCTGCGGTGCCCTCGCCGCCAGGTACAGGCGCACCTCGTTGACGGCGCGGCGGTGGGCGAGGAAGGCGACGTCGGGGACCTTGTAGTGAAAGCCGGTGCCGGCCGCCGCGGCGCCACGTCGGCTCGGCCAAAACCAGGGGTGATCGCGAACCAAGAAGCGGCGATGCTCGACGCAGTCCGCCTCATCGAGGCCCTGAAGTAGCGCCACCGCGTCGCCGAGTGAGCCGCCCTGAAAGCGCGCAAGTTGGTCAAGCGGGATCGCCCCCTGCTCGGAGAGCAGCCGTAGGACCACGGCCTCCTCGGCGCTGGGCTGATGGCCACGGTGGCTGCGTCGGCGCGATCGCCTCCTGACCTGGGTTGACTCTGGCTGGGCGTGCATGGGCAAGCGAACGCACGCTTGCGTGCCACCCTGAGCGAAGCCGCACGCCCAGCGTCAAGCCGTCCGAGAGGCACGAGCTGTCGTAGCCGCCCCAGCCCCCCTCTGGAGGTTGCGCATCGCTTGCAAACAGCAGGCCCACGATGTCGCGCACACGAACCTGATGGCGATCGCCGAAGAGCTGAAAGCGGGCGCCATCGCGAGTCTCAGCAGGGAGCGCCTGCGCATCCGCCCGCTGCCCGTATAAGCGGCTCACTCCGCTAGCCACGCCCCCTCCGTCGCTGCCTCGCCGAGCCGCGAATGGTCGCGCCGGCGGCGATCCCTGCAAGCCCTCTGCGCGCAGAGGGCTCCTTGCGGCCCTCCCCTGCGGGTCGGGTTCCGGGATTGCCTGACCGGCGCATCGCGGCCTCCGTCAAGTCAGCGACGGAGGGAGGTCTCGATTGGCCACCGCGGGCCGGGTTCCGCAACGAGGCGAGCGGCGCGAGCGTGCCGAGCGGCTGGCCGAACAGATCTGCGCCAGCCAGCGCGGTCTCCTGCTGGCGATCGCCAGGCACAACAGCGCCTGCGTCGCCGACGCCGAGGAGTCCCTCCAGGAAGCCTTCATCCTCTTCCTCGATCGCTTCGATCCCGATGGCGCCGCTCCCCCGCTTGCCTGGCTGACCTTGACCTTGAAGCGCCAGTGCTGGGACCGTTACCACCGCGAGCGCATCCTGCAGCGCGAGGGCGCCGCGCTCAGCCCGGTGGTCCCGCGCGGCACCGGCCCGCAGAGCGTCGCCGATCATCGGCGTCGCCCCGACGAACTCGCCGAGCTCCATGACGCGGTACGCAGGGTGCGAGCCGAACTGGCGACATTGAAGCCCGACGAGCGCAGGGCGCTCGGCCTCCTCGCTCTCGGCTACAGCTACCGCGAGATCGGTGAGATCACCGGCTGGACACGCACGAAGATCAATCGCTGTGTGGCGGAGGGGCGCGCCGTCCTGCGTGAGGCACGACGCCGTGACGAAGGCGGCGAGGAGTGAAGCCGCTGGACGAGCGCGTGGTGCTCGGATCGTGACGCGGCCCATCGCTACAGCTCCTCGACGGAGACCGCGCCGGCGGTTCGGGTGCGCTCGACCGCCCGCTCGACCACGTCGCGGGTGCGCGGTGAGCAGCGATAGACGACGCGGGCCAGTCGGCGCTCGGCGACCGCGTTGCGCCAGGCCCGCAACAGCTCGTCGAGGCGCGCCGCCCCCTTGGCGGTGAGTTCGACCTCGATCGCCTCGCGGGTCTCGCCGTCTTCGCCGACGCGAATAAGGTCGGCGCGATGAAAGCGGCCGCTGGAGAGGGCGGCTGAGAAGACCCGCTTTCCCTCGGCGCGCTCACGGGCAAGGATCTCGCGCTCCGAAATCGTCCGAACACCGCTGCGCTCCAAGCGAGCGGCCAGCTCGGCGACGGAGGATTCGTGGGCGACCGCTTCGAGCCGGAAGCGGGCCGGGCGCAGCTCGCCGCGCCCGGCGACGCGCAGGCCGGCCCGCGTGCAGGCAACCAGCTTGCCCTCGCCCCAGACCCCGCAGCGCACCTCGACCAGGCCGGCCTCGCGCAGGCGGCGCTCGCGGTTGAAGGTCGCGGTGCGGCCGGTGTCAGCCCAGGTCGCGACGGCGCTGCGCGGCACCACGCCGAAGCGGGCGATGAACCCGAGCACCTCGACGTCGCGGCGGCTGACGTATCCGATCCCGTTGCCCATTGCTCCCCCTAGACGGGCCAGCCCGGCGCGGGGGGACACCGCAAGCAAGAGATGCCCAGCGGAGCGCCTCACATACAAAAAGCCCGGCGCCTTTCGGCGCCGGGCTTTTCGGTGCTGCGTAGCGGTGCTAGCTATGCGACCGCGGGCGCGACGGACTCGGCGACGATCGAGTGCTTGGAGCGCGACTGCGGCTTGGCGCCTTTGCGGCTCGGCGCGGCCTGCCACTGGCTGTAGATCAGCCCGCCGGCGACCTTGACCTGATCGCCCTTGTCGAGCTCCATGCAGCGCTGGGCCAACTCCTCCTCGAAGACCGCCACGTCGATGAAGACCGACGACTTGCCGGGGTCGACCTGGCGAACCCGCATGTTGCAGACCGCGCCGCGCTTGGTCTCGCGCAGCTCGGGCTCACGGACCAGCTTGGCGTTGAACGGCTCTACGTTGATCATCTCTGCTTCTCCTTCTGCCCGAAGCGGGCTGGTTTCGCTTACGACGCGAATAAGCCCCCAAAAGGCGAGCCGCGCACCGAGCGCAGCGAGGGGAAGGGAGCGAAGCGACCTTGCGCGGCTCGGCGCCGGGGGCAAAATTGAGCGGAGTTGCGAAACCGCCCGCGCAGAAGGAGGCGCAGACGCACAACGACCGTTCCCACCAGCTTGTAAAGCCACCCGAGCCGAGGGACCGAAGCGCCGGGAAACTCGCGGGCCGAGTTCAACCCGACTCCCTGCTCGACGCCCGCTCGCCGAAGTCGAGATGGCGGGCGGTCAGGGTGTGTTCGTAGAGGCGCCGCCGCGAGCTGCTGGCGGGCCAGGTCTCCGAGCGCAGGTAGCCACCGACCGCCACCCAGTCGCCCCTGGAGAGCCGCTTGGAGGCGCGCTCGGCGAGGGCCCGGAAGGTCACCACCTTGACGTGGAGCGTGAACTCCTTGCGCCCGTCGCGGACCTCCAGCCAGAACTCGCAGACGTCGCGGCCCGGCATGCCCATCAGCCGGGGCTCGGAGTCGACGCGCCCGGAGAGATTGACGCTGTTCATCGCTCAGCCCTCCTCTCCGAGCAGCGGCTCAAGCGCCTCACTCTCGGTTCCGGCGAGGATCACCTCGAGCGCCTCAGCACTCATTGGGCAGGCATCGAGGCGCACCGCCTGGTTGACGTAATCGCCGACGAAGGCGCTGAGCTGATCGAAGCAGCGAAAGCCGCGGTCGACCAGGTAGGCACGGGCGCGGCCGTGGACGGGCCGATCGGTCACCTCGACGCCGCCGCCGCGGCGCCAGCCCATCACCACCCGCTCACCGGCGGAGGTGCGGTAGCGGGCGAGTTCGGCCCCGTCGGGGCCGATCACGTCGATGTCGATGTGCGCTGCGGTCACTTTGGACCTCCCTTCTCGGTGGATCGAATGGGCGAGCGCTTCGCGCCGGAGCACGAGGGCGGAACCCCGAGCCATAGCGAGGGGCCGAAGGAGGCCCCGCAGGGGCCTTGCAGCCCTCGGCGCCGGTGCGAGAATGCGCTCGCCTCGATTCGCCGTTGGGAGGTCAGACGGCAGCGTTTGGCGCCTCACAACGTTGGCGCGACCACCCACAGAAGATCGGACAGACCCCCGGCCCCAGACGCCAACGACAGACCCCGCTCCCACGATCTACCGCACCCCCAGAGCACGGACTCCAATCCTCGCCACCGCTCGTTCGATTCACTCGCTGACCCGGCGGCCCCACTCACCATCACCCTCGCCCCCAGTCACCCGGCATCCACCTCTTCCTCCCCCATCTCCTGTCCTGACTCCTGCTTGTCCTCCACCTCCCGCTTCCCACTACCGCACCACCCGCCTCGCCCTGCACTGCCAACTGCCCGAATGCGCACCTGACCACAGATGCTCACATCGTGAGTGTGTGTGGTCAGGTGCGCAGAAGGGCCGGATTCCGCGGCGCAGGGCGAGGCGGTACTGCTCGATGAATCCAGGGTTTTGGCCACCCCCCAACCGGGTCGGCCAACGGCCTTTCGGCATCGAGACGAGTCCTTCATCCGGGCTCAGTCGAGGTAGTCGGCCAGACCAGCGACGATCCAGGCCAGCTCGCCGTTGACCAACGGCGCCTCCTCGGGGTAGCGGGCGGCCCAGAGGGTGAGCTCGCCGCGGGTGAAGCGGCCTTTGTGGGCCGCTCTCAGCCGCTGCTTGGGGCTCATCCGGTCGAGCCGCCGCAGGAAGGCACGACGGCGACGGCGCGCGGTAAGGGGGATCGGCGGCGCTGGAGTGGGCGCGACCGCCCTTCGCTTCGGGGCTTCGGGCAGCTCGGCATGGGCTCGGTTGTGCATCGCGGACCTCCGATCTGAGTGGCTCCGCCCTCGCGGCAGCCGGGACACCCGGCAATCCGCACGCGCAGCGTGCGAAGATCGAGGGTGCCCGGCGGAGCGAGAGGGGTCGCCGCTTGACGCCACAAGACGGATCACCGGAACGGTTTCGCCTCCCCATCGACCATCTCGCGCAGGGCGGCACGGCCCTCGCTGATGCAACGGTTGACCTTCGTGTAAGTCCAGCCTTGGCGCTCGGCGATCTCGCGGTAGGAGTAGCCGAGGGCGAAAAGGGCGAGGGCAGTGCGCTCGTCGGGCTTGAGGGCACGAAACAGCTCGATCCGCCGGGCCAATTCCTCGCAGCGCTCGAGTTGCTCGGCGGGGCCGGGGCGCTCGTCGAGCAGCGCGAAGAAGTGCCCGGAGGGATCGAAGGCGTCGGTCGGATGGGGCGCGATCGGCGCCTCGTGACGGCGCCGGCGCGCGGCGAGCTGCCAGGCGCGGTGCCTAATCACGACCATTAGCCAGGGCAGCGCCGCGTCGGGCGGGGCCTCGAAGCGGCGGAGGAAGGTGACGTAGGCGTCTTGGAGGACGTCCTCGGTCTCGACCACGCCGCCAGAGTGGCGGGCGGCCTGGTTGCGCAGGCGCGCGCCATCGCGGGCAAGTAGCTCGACGAGGATGCGGGCGCGGCGAGCTTCGAGAGCTGGCCCTGGAGGCTGGGCGGCCATGCGGCCGACCCGCACGCGCAGCGTGCGAGCATGCGGCCGTCGGGCGCCCAGCCGGCGCTACTCTGGTGCCCGCAGCGAGGGCCAGGGCTAACCGTCGTTCGAGCGCTCCGATCGCCGCGCCCAGCGCTTCGCTTTGAGCGCCCCCAGGTACGGCAGCAGGGTGAACTCGATCAGTCCCGGGGCGAGCGACGCGAGTTGGTCGGGCTGGTCGCGAAGCAGATGGTCGGCGATCAGCATCGCTATTCCCCCGACCAGAGCCCGCTCGGTCGAGGCGGGAAGGAGCACGTCGTGCGGCGCCCCCGCGCCGAGCAGCTCGGAAAGGTAGTCGAGCGTGCGTTGGTAGCGGCGACCGCCGTCGCCGCGATCGACCATGGCCTCGACCGTGAGGACGCGCGCGGCCGCCGGGTCGGCGGCGGCGAAATCGAGCGCCGCACGAATCGCGGCGGCGACTTTCAAGGGCCAGGGCTCGTGCTTCTCGCAGGCCTCGAGCAGGGTCACCTGGAGGCGAGCGAAACCGGCGTCGAAGCGGGTTGCAAAGTCATCGTTGGAGTGCTGTTGATCGTTCATACCCGCTGGACGATCGGGACGGAGAAATTCGCCCCCCCTTTTTTGAACCCTGGCGATCGGCTGTCTCAAACTCGCCCCCAGCGGGTGAGCTGGCCGAGGTCGGCGCCGCGTAGCTGGACAAGACGAAGGCGCCTACCCGCTGAGGCTGAGGTCGGCGTTAAGCGGCGCCGGAAGCCACGCGCTGCGCCTCGGCGGACCCGATATAAGGAGCGAGGAGGAACTCGACGATGCGGGACTGGAGTCTCGGCAGGGTCGTCTGAGGGTGACCTTCGTAGGCGGCAGCGCGAATCAGCGTTGTGGCGGTGGCGATCAGCGCCGCCTCGACGCCGTCGGGCAACTCGTAGGCTTCGGTTCGGACCCGGCGGCCGAGGCGCAGCTGGGCCCGCAGCGATTCGATCGTCTCGCGGTAGCGGGCGGCGATCACCGAATCGGAGACACAGCCCTCGAAGCCGAGCAGGTAGACGAGTTCCGGCTGGGCGGCGAGCAACGCCAGCGTCGCCTGCACGGTGGCCCGCAGACGGGCGGGCCACTCGGACTCGGCTGCCGTCGCCTCCGCAACCCGCGATCGCAATTGGTCCTGAGCCGCGTCGTAGGCGGCGAGCAGGCAGGCGCGCCTGTCCTCGAACAGTTGGTAGAAGGTCGTCTTGGAGATGCCGGCACGGGAGACGAGCCCCGCCACGTTGGTCTGGGAATAGCCTGGTTCGAGCAAGGCCTGGGCGAGGCTGGCGAAGAGGCGGCGGCGCTGGCTGGCCGTTACCCGCTCGGGGGGCAGCGCGTGGCGACCGGACGGGAGTCGTTCGCGGGTACGAGGCGACTGGCGCAGCAGCTGCTCGGCGGCGCGGCGGCGGCGCTCCGCAGTGACCGCAGCGCGCGCCGCTTTGGCGCCGCCGGGGATGTAGGGAGTGACGATCACTTCGACGAGCCCTGGGATCCAATTCTCGGGATCGTCGAGGCCGTCAGCGGCGAGGCGTTCGGCAAGTAGAGCAGCGATTCCGGCGACCAGAACCGCCTCGGTGCCGGATGGCGGCTCGACCGCCTCGGGGTAGCACTCGCGGCCGTGTTGAAGCAGGGAGGCGAGGCGGTGAAGCGAGTCGGCGTGGGGGCCGGCAGCGGGCGCTCCGAGCCCCGATGGAGCAAGGAGGAGGAGCCGCGCGGAGTCAGGCTCTGCGGCAAGGAAGTCGGCTGCGGATTCCAGGGCGCTCCAGACCCGACACGGCCAGTCCTCCTCTTCGCTCTCGCAGGCAGCGGAGATGGTGGCGAAGAAGCGCTCGCGGAGCGGCTCGTAGAGAGCCAGGAAGCGCTCCGGGTCGCACTCGGCCAGCTGCTCGGCGGCGGGTGGGTCGGCGAGATCTTTGGCGGTACCGGGCAACGGAATCCGTCGAGCAATCAGGAATGAACTATTGCGTACATCATGCTCTTGAAGCTAGACTAGGCGCTTTGCGGTGTCAAGCGCCGGGGTGGGCCGGATCGATATCAGTGCGTCGTGAGCCGCGCCCAGCGCTGGGCTTCGGAGCGACCCAAATAGGGCATGAGGATGAGCTCGACGAGTTCAGGGCCAACCTCGGGCAGCTGTGCGAGCCGGCCGGTGCGGAGGTGGGCGGTGACGGTCGTGGCCAAGCCTCCGATCAGCGCCTGCTCGGTGCTGGCCGGCAGGCGCCGCTCACGCGGCGCTCCAGCGCGCAGCAGCTCGGCGAAGCGCTCGATCAGCTGTGCGTAGCGGCGGCCACCACTGGCTCGTTCGATCAAGGTGTCGATCGTGAGGAGGCGAGCCGCGGTGGGATCCGCGACGGCGAAGTCAAGCGCGGCGTAGATCGCCGCCGCGACCTTGGCCGGCCAGGCCTGGTCTCCCGCGCATGCGGTCGCCACTACGACCTGAAGCCGCGCAAAGGCGGACTCGAAAGCCGTTGCAAAATCGTCCGGGGGATTTGAGGTCTCGTCCATGCTCTGGCAAGGAGCGCGAGTCAGAGTTCAGGATCTGCGCCGCCGCTCAGGAGGACGGCTACCTGGAGCGTGAACGACTTCCGCATCGCCTCCTCGTACCCCGAACGCTGGCGTACCTGATTCTCTATAGAAGGTAAACAGGAGCGTCTATGAAGTCAAGGCGCTGGAGGGACCGGTGGCTACGCGCGCGGACCTGCAGATGGGGTGGCGTACATGTGGGGTGACCAGAAAACCTCACGCGGCGGCTGAGGAGGCGCGCGGCGTCGCCGACGCGGGCGGCTGAGTAGACGCGGTCGCCTTCGCCTCCTCGGCGCCCAAGTAGGGCGCGAGGAGGTATTCGGTCAACTGGGCGGCCAGGCCCGGCAGCAGATCAGCGGCGCCGCTGAGAATGTGGGCGCCGATGATCGCGGCGACATTGTCGACCAAGGTCGCCTCGGTCGCCTCAGGTAGTTCGGCTGCCTCGGAGCGCTCTTCGCGCCCGACGCTCAGCAGCGCCGCAGCGCGCTCGGCGTCGGCGTGCTGGCGC
Source organism: uncultured Solirubrobacterales bacterium (assembly GCA_963702055.1). Taxonomy (GTDB): domain Bacteria; phylum Actinomycetota; class Thermoleophilia; order Solirubrobacterales; family 70-9; genus CAWINX01. Next base: position 985,090 of record OY969702.1, read on the forward strand.
GCCGCCAGCGCCGCGCCCGCGGCGCGCGCCTCGAGGGTGAAGAGACGCGCGGTGAAGGGCTCGGCGGCGAGGAACTCCAGCGCGGCGGCGACCGCCGCGTGCACCCGCGCCGGCCACTCCCCCACGCCAGCCCCCGCCTCCATGCCGGCCTCCCACAGCCGCTGCGAGGCGGCTTCGTAGGCGGCGAGGAGGCAGTCTTCCTTGTCGGCGAAGAACTCATAGAACGTCTTGCGCGACGTCCCGGCGTTCTCGATCACGTCCTCGACCGTCGCCCGCGCGTACCCCTGCTCGGCCAGCGCCTGCGCCATCCCGGCGAGCAGCCGCTGGCGCTGGTTGTCGACGACGACCTCACGGGGAATGCGGTGCCGCCCCCGCGGCAGCTGGTCGCCCGTCCCTTGAACGCTTTCGTACATAGCCACGACCAAGGGTAGACGATCAAGTTTTCATGTCAAGGGACCGGCTTGCGCGGCTAATTCGATGATCGCGCTGTCGGCTCAATCCCGCAAGCCTCGCCGTAAGACCGATGACTACCTAGAGCGGCGTTTGCTGGTGAAGGGCAAGGCGCCACTCGCCTCCCGCTCGGCAGGCGTGGCGAGAGCCGCACGGTAGGTGTAGTCGCCTCGACGCCCCTCGGTGGTCTGGGTCCAGCCCTGTCGCTCGGCGATCTCGCGGTAGGAGTAGCCGGTACGCAGAGCAGCGGCGCGATGCGCTCGTCCTGCTTGAGGTGGTCGAGCAAGGAGCGACTGCCGCGCCGTGGCGGGCGAGAAGCTCGGAAAGGATGCGAGTCCGGCGGACCGTTGAGTCCGAGCCTTGAGGCTGGGCGGCCATGCGGCCGACCGCACGCGCAGCGTGCGAGCATGCGGCCGTCAGCCGCCCAGCCGACGGCCCGAGCGATCGGCTCAGGTAGTGAGGAGGCGCTCACAGCGCAGTGCGGCGTAGCTGGGCAGGACGAAGGCGCCCTGGCGATGCAGGAGACCGGCGCCGCGCAGCTCGGTGACGGCTCGGACTATGGCGTCGCGTTGGTCGAAGTCCTCGGGGTCCTCAGCGATCGCGCGGGTCAGCTCGCCCTGGGTGAGCAGGGTCGGGTGCACGGAGAGGACGAAGCTGAGCACGGCGCACTCGGTCTGCTCGTCCTCCGCTGTCGTGGATGAGACTTGGTCGAGAGATTTAGGCTGATCGGGCATGGGAGGGGTCCCCCTTCTCCTGTGTCGGCCCCGGGGGCGTTCGGACGACGCCGCCCGGGGCATTTGGGTTGATGCCCGTCTGAGGGTTTAGGCGGGGGAGATTCGCCCCCCTGATTTGCTCATCCGCAAAATTCGGCCGGGGTGTCCTCCAGCAAGGCGCCGAGGTCGACCGCGAGGGCGCCGGCGAGCTTGACGATGGTGGCGAGGCGTGGCTCGCGGCCGCCGCGCTCAAACAGGGAAACCTCGGTCCGGTGCAGCTCGCAGAGGGAGGCGAGCTGCTCCTGGGTCAAACCGGAGGCGCGACGGAGGTGGGCGAGGTTGCGGTTGAAGAGATGGGCGGTGGTCACGGCCGCGGCCTCGCGGCCTGGCATTTCAGCGGGAGCGCCGCTGGGCCTTGCGGTGCGCCCGCAGGCCGGCTCGGGGCGCTAGACAACGATGCCCGCCCATTGCTCAGCGGGTTCGGATGCCGAGCTTCGCCAGCGCCTCGGCGCCGTCTTCCTTGTGGTCGGCAGCGCCGCCGCGGATACGCTCGGCGGCAATGGCGGCGGCTTCGTCGTCGGCGCGGCGCGATTCGAACGTCTCGGCCATCGAATCGAACCTGGAGTCGATGTCGTCGCGCATCTTGCGCATCTGATCCTCAAGCCGGCTCAGCATGTCCAAGACCCGGCTGGACTTCGTTTTCGGCAGAAGAGGCATCGCCGGCAGGGTACTTGGCGTGTGAAGCGGATTACCGGGAGCTGAGATCTGAGTCCGGGAGCATTCGGATCAGGAGTACTCGCCTGCGTCCTTGTAGAGCCGGATCATGAAGTACTCGGCCTCAATCCACATGTGGATCAGGTTCAGCGATCCGAGAACATCGCGTCCTGAGAGGAAGCGCTCGTACGCTTTCCTCTGCTTCGGTCGCTCGTCTTCGTCAGAGGGGACGATCCTGTCAGCCTGAAGCCACTTCCAGCGGGGCTCAGCTCCGTCCTGCCAATGGCGGAGTTCAACCGCCGGCCTGGGGCCGATGTGCAAGAGCTTCCCTGCGAGCCAGCGAAACGCCTGAAGGTCGCCGCGTGGTATCTCGCCTCCGTATCCAACCAACGCCGCGGACCAGTCTTCGTAAGGACTCCCGTCCTTCTGACGTCGATAGAAGTCGAGAAAGGGTTGAAACTGAGGCGCCTCGTCGTAGGAGTCGGCCACCTTCCTGAGCCTCCGATCAGCTTTCTCCGACGCTGCCTCACGTACCGCATCGGAAAACGATTCCTTCCATGCGGAGGACAACATCTCATCGAGCAGGCGCGTCCAGGCGAGAGCCTCGGTCAATGCAAGGCCGATCGAGGCGACCGCGTACTCATCGTCGCGTCCAGCCGCGGAGTAAAGACGGCCCTTCGCCTGATCCCAACCCTCGATGCCCAACTGTATGCGGCCAAGGCGATCGTCTCGTGAACCCCACCGAGGGATCGGACCCTCGACGGGATCGGGCGCTGGTGGTGGACCCTTGGCGAGTTGTTCCAGCGTGCGGGCCTCGAGCTCGCTGCGACGGGCAGGAGTGTGTGCCAACCCCGGATCGGAATCGACCAAGCGACGCGTCCCCACGCCGCTCATTACCTCGTCGGCCGTCATCGCAAAAGTGGCAATCCAGCTGAGATTTCCGGCGCGACTGCCGTGTTCAAACCAGGGCTCGCGGATGAGGAAACCGAGCAAGCTACCTTCGTCGCTCAGTAAGGTCGCTCGGGAGCCTTCCTCATCCCACACTGTCTTCATACGACAACGCTACCTCGGACCCTCTGGGGCACCGCAAGGCGGGGCTGCGCGTCAGAATCACGACATGGCAGACGTTGAGCAGGCTCTCGCTGAGCTTCAGCGCCTGGTTCGGCAGCCCCCAACGGGGGAGGCCGAGCCCGTTGTCATGCAGCGACGGATCCCGGACGACCTCGCCAGCGCCGACCGGCGCATGCTCGGTCTGTTCAAGGACGAGATGGACGCGTTTGAGGACGCTCAGGCCGTACTACTCGCGGACGTACGTTTCGAGCACATGGGCAAAACGATCGAAGACCGAGTCTGGCGCTTCGTCTGCCAATGCGACGGCGACCGCGAGCACGATTTCGTCGGCAATTTCGTAAGCGAGCACGGTCAAGAGCCGACTGAGAGCGTTTGCTACATCCCCGTCGAGTCGCTGGAGGTAGACGAGGAGGTGCAGCTGCCGGGGATGTCGCTGCTGCCCGTCGCCGATGGCCGGCTCCCGCCGGCGCATCCAGGCTTCAGCCTCGAGCGGCCGGTGTCATCGGTGGCAGCCGTTTCAACGAGTGGCACCGACTACGGTCGGATGGCCGAGCGGGCGCGGGCGGTTACGGAGCATGCCCTCAGGGCGCTCCGCGTGGGCATGCGAGAGCACTACGGGGTGCCGGAGCAGCAGTTGCGGTTCCGGCTGGCCCATTCCTACTCGTTCGGTGAGGGGCTGGTCGGTTGGAGCGCCGCGCCCGATGTGCGTTGGGGGTTGAAGCTGGATGCGGAACTGTTGGGGGTATTCGAGTCGCAGGCAGTCTCCGGCATGCCTCTGGAGCCGGCGACCGACATCGAGAAGAAGGCGGACGTTGCTCTCGTGTGGATCGAACGGGCGATGCTTGAAACCGACGAGGTGACCACTCTCCTCTACCTCTTCTTCGCGCTGGAAGCGCTGCTCGGCGATAGGTCGGAGGGGCTCAAGGCCCACGGCCTGGCGTTCCGCCGAGCGATGCTGAGCATCGCAATCAGCGAGCGCTTCGCCCATCCGCGGAGGGCGTATCTCCTCTATGACGAGGTGCGCTCCGCCGCCGTGCACGGCGGAAGGCCGCCCGCGATCGAGCGAAGCACCGTCGTCAATTTCGCGGCCGATGTCCGGCGTGCCCTGAACGAATTCCTCGAGTTCGCGGAGGCAAATGACTTCCAACGCCGAGGACGTCTACTGAAAGCGCTTGAGGAGCACCCAGAGCGAGGCAGATTCAGCGAGTGGTTGCGTGAGAACGACGGGCCAACGTGGAGGGACTACCTGGATCGCTTCGACGCTACACCCGAACATGAGATGTGAAGCCAAGACACCGGCACAGAATGTCCTTTACCACTAAGAAGTAAGAGGGCCCGTAACGGTGAGCGCCCAAGGAACATTGCCGCAAGCAGTGTCGTCTACGTCAATGTCATCAAGGTCATAGATATGGACATAGTAAGGTTCACCGGGCTGCACCTGCAACGGCACCGAATTCGAGGCTCCGGGATCGGGTCGAAAGGACTCTAGTTCATTTCCTTTTGCGTCCAAGATCTCAGCGATGAGGTTCGTAGCCCCGCTGCCGTACTCACTGCATGTGCTTTCGAAGGTCACATCGGCGCGTCCCGGCCGAGCGGCACAAAAGCCCCACCACTCTTGATCCCCCTTGATAATCGTGCCCGTATACCTCTTCCCTGCGACAAGCGGACCACGGGCTTTGCCCATCGAGTTGTCCTCTGCGTCATTAGTCGCAGGGGATTGAAGACAGGCCGTAGGCGTGACTGCGGGTACTTGCGTTGCTGTCGACGGCGCCTCGCGTCCGGGGACTTCCACCTGCTTGACGACCGTTCTAACTGGCTGATTTACCGTTGTGCGTCCGATGAAAAATGCAGCAGCAGCTATTCCACATGCACCAACGATAGCGCCAGAGATAATCTGGCCTCCCGCGCCGTGAAAGAAATTCGACAGGCTCCCCCTGCCCGTATCGTTGCTGTTAGTCATCTTCGCTCAACACCATGTATCGCGTGTTAGTTGATAACGATCTGACAAGGATACTGCTCTTCTTTTAACCTTTTTTCGGAGGTGGCCGCGGCGGCTGCTGGCGCGGAGACGGAGGAGTTGCCTTCCCTGGCTTGGGAGAAGGTCTCGGCGGCTGTGCCGGCGGTCTGGACGGCGGCCTGGCAGGCTGCCTCTGTCGATCAGTCACTCCGCCGCCCCTTACCGTCAGGGCCTACAACCGCCGGTTCTTCCTGAACACCGGCGTGAAGGTCATAGAGGCGGCTGACGTGCCAACCGATCTCCCGCTCGCTGCGTTTCACATTGCGAACATAGCAGTAGATGAAGACGGTTTCAGTGGTCGATGGGACGATGAAGTCGAAGCCAAATCGATCGCTCTCTCCGGGCTCGATCGGAGCCTCGCCTGACGCCCATTTTCGCGGATAGCTCTCGATGCACGGCCAGTCGGCCTCGTACTGACCGTCCGGGACGAGCGTGCCGGCGCCCAGAGCATTTCTTGCGTCGCCGGCCAAAGGAAGAACCTGATGCAGGTCGGCGCGAACCTCGATGATGTCGACCAACACCTGCCCGAGGTTCTCTACGCCGAGCGAGACTCGAATCAGGGACTGATCGTCAGTGAGCCCACGATCGTCGACCGAGAGTTCGAGGGCGAGGCGGGGCCACTGCTCGCGCTGACGAATGAACCTCGTATATGCCCACCACCCACCTACTCCGATCGCGACTACCTGAGCCAGATTGGCGATCACGTCGCTTAACGAGTTGAGATCGGTGAGCCACCCGCCAACGATCATGCGAGCAGTCTTACCGGCAGATCGGACCGGTCACGTCATTGCGCTGGCCCTAAGCCCGCCTCTCCACACCCGGCGGCGCCATAGGGAAGGGGACTGACTGCTGCTACCGCCCGGCGCGGCGGACGCGCACCAAGTTCTGTTTCTCAGGGTCGGTGGCCGCAGCGACGGCGGTAGGGTCATGCCGCGTGCGGACGATCATCTACATCGACGGCCCCAACCTCTACTACGGTGCTTGCCGAGCGCCGGGCAGGCGGTGGCTGGACCCCTCCGCGCTGGCCGCCCGGCTGCTGCCCAATAACGCGATCGTGAAGATCGGCTACTTCACGGCGAACATCAAGCAGGACGCCGAAAAGCCAGGCAAACAGGACCGCCAACGCCTCTATCACCGCGCCCTGAAGACGATTCCAGGTCTTGAGATCTACCTTGGCCGATACATCCCGAAGGAGGTCAGGGGGGAGCTGGTCAACCCGATCCCCGGAGTGCCGCTGAAGCAAGTCGTCAAGACCTACGAAGAGAAGGGCACTGACGTCAATCTCGCAGCCCGGCTGCTCGTCGACGGCTTCAACGGAGCCTTTGAGTCCGCCGCCATCATCTCCAATGACGGGGATCTGAAAATGCCGATCCGGATCGTCAGGGAGGAGTTGGACCTGCCGGTGACGGTGATCAACCCGGTGCTCCGCAGCAAACACCGCAGCGCCGCGCTCTCGCCAGATCCACTTCCTCCCAACGCGAGCTTCATCCGGCTCTCCGCTCACGACGTGAAGGAAAGCCAGTTCCCCGATCAACTGATTTCCCCCAAGGGAGCCAAGCTCGTCAAGCCCGCCGCATGGTGAGCTTGAGATCGCCGGAGGCAAGCCCTACAATTCTCAGTAACTCCCCTGTTGTTTCGTCAACAGGGAGCGAGGCCGCCGCAAGGCGGCCTCGGCATTTTCAGGACCCGACAGCGGTGAGGGCAGGGCCGCCGCCTCCGGCCTCACGCCGGCCGGGGTGATCGGCGGCATCGAGTCCATCCTCTACTCGCGCCTCTACCGCGACGAGCTCGACGACCTCGCCTCCCTCGTCCCCTCGCTCATGTACTTCGCGGTGCTGCCCTACCTTGGCCCCGAGGCGACACGGGAGGAGATGCAGAGCTCGACGGGCTTGAATACGCGCCTGTCAGCCGCCTTGGGTTTGCGATCCCCACAGGGCTATGCAGTAGTGGCAGTAGTCGCGGCCCGGATCGGACCGGCTGCCAACCGTCGCTCGATCGCCGCGGTAAGTGAGGTACCCCCGCGGCTCGCGCAGGCCGGTGAGCCAGACGAAGAACTCGGTGACGGCGAGCGAGGCGACGGCGCCGTTGATCGAGACAACCGAGGGACCGGTGTCACCAAGGGCACCTCGATTAACGCCGTAGATCGAATCGTCGGCGGCGCGTTGCTCGTCGCTCATCTGCGCCCGGGCAAGCGCGTGTTGGTTGAGTTCGCCAAGGCATGAGAGGCAGCGTTCGCCGCCCTTGGCGAAAACGATCCGGCCGCCGAACTCGCCGCCCGGAGCAACATCGCTGGCCAGGTCGATGTAAGGAAGCGCCAGGCCGGAGGCAACCGTGAGCAGCTCAAGGCGCACCGCGTCCTCGTCGACACAGCCAAAGAGAACGTCGACGTCGGCGAGGAGATCGGCATGCGCCCCCCCGTCGAAGTGAGCCTCCACCCCATCAACGGCCGCGGATGAGTCGACCGCCGCGACCTGGCGGGCGGCGACTGCAACCTTGCGCCGGCCGACGTCGCGCTCGCCTGCCCCAACCAGGCGATTGAGGTTAGAAAGCTCGACCGCGTCGCCGTCGAAGAGCAGGAACCGGCCTACGCCGAGATAGGCGAGCTGCTGGACGACGTGCGAGCCGAGCCCGCCGAGGCCGACCACGGCCACCGAGCACTCCCTGACGCGCCGTTGGCCTGCCTCCCCGAAAAGGCCGAAGTGACGCGAGTGGCGCTCAGTCGACATGACCGCCCCGATCGATGTGGCGAGCGGTGATGCCGGTCGGCCGCAGTCGTCCCCTTCCTTCGACCAGAAGCTCGGACAGCGGGCCGGGTCGATCGCCGTCCCCGGCCCAAACTAGCGCGTCGAAGCTCTCGCCGCAGAAGACGAGAGCGACGTACGGCCGCCCGGCGAGGCGCCAGCGGACATGGGGAACCCACTCCTCGAAGCCGAGCAGGTCAGTGGGGGAAAACTCGGCGGGTCCGAGCATATGGCTGTGGACCTCGACTAAGCAGCCTCCGCGCCGCGACGCGCGGCCGATAACGCGAGCGCGAACGTCATCGCTCAACGCCAGGTAGTAGGGCGACTGGTCGGCGAACTCCCCCGCCGTCACCGCGTACATCTCGACCGCCCGCAGCGGCTCTCGCTCGCGGGGCGGCAGGGTGAACAGAAACGCCACCTGCTCGTCCTCGCTCGCGGCGAGATGAGCAAGCAGCTCGCCGTATAGCGCCCCTTCGATTGCGAGGCCGTCGAGCATCAATTGACCTCGGCGAGACGGCGGGCGAAGGAGCGGACGAAGTCCAAGAGATTTGTGCCGCTGTGCGTGTTCGGTCCGGGGCGCCAGCCGTCGGGCGACCAGGAAAACTGCTGCCAGCCCTCGCCGAAGCCGGTGGCGACGGGGCCGGAGCTGTTGGAGGGCTCCCCACCGTCGGGAAGCCGCAGCGGCGGTCTGACCCAGAAGCCGTAAGGCTCCTGTCCAAACAGATCCGGCGGCACCTGGAAGGCGACCTCGGCCCGCTCGCGGCCCCACTCGGACGGCACCGGGTAGTCGGGGATGCGCGCCCAGAAATCGCTCTCACGAAACTCCAGCCCCGGGTAGCGCGAGCGAATCAGTTCAAGCTCTTGCTCGACGCGCTCGCTCATCCCCGCTTGAACTCCACCTTTTTGGCGAAGCCCTTGCCGGGCTTGAGTTCTACCGCCTCGCCGTCGGCGAGCACCCGCTCGGAGTTGTCCTTGAGATCGATCTCGATCAGCTGCTGGTCGGCGCCGAACCCGGCCAGCCCGCGCAGCTCGGCGACCGTAATCGTCCCCCGGTCCCACTCGTGGATCGTCCCCTCTATGTTCACTTCGTACTTGGGCATCGCTTCCTTCCGTCACCACCTGTCGCTGGTTTCGACAAATTGTTGCATATTTTGCGTTTGTTGTAGACACTGCGCCAATTGCGTTTGGTGCAATTTGCGCCTAGAGTTGACTTGAGCGTTACGTAGCGCTGCCCGGCCAACCACCCGAGGACGTCGACCATGGACCCCACCGCCGACCGCGCGGCTTCGCTGCGCGCCCACCCGAACGTAAGCACCGCCGCCAGGATGCTCGGCGTATCTCCGTCAACGCTTTCGCGCCGCGAGGATCTGGCAACCGAATCCCGCGGGGATCGCGATCTGGTGATCGAGCCGGCAGAGGTTCTGCGCCTGGCCTCGATCTACCGCAAGCGATCCCTAAACGACGTTGCACAGGATCTGGTTGACCTCGCCCGCAAGGCTTCGCCCGGGGAGACCGGTCGCGTCGAGGACCAGATCGAGTCGTTCTTCGAGGGTCAGATCCCATCGAGGGAGGAGCGCGAGCAGTTCCTTGCCACAGCGCGCCAACTGCTGCCTGCGGGCCTGTTGGCGGAGGTGGAGCGCTGCCTTGCAGACCCCGGCGAAGAGCTCCCCGCGTCGCTAACCGGTTACCCGCCCAGGCCCGAGGAGGACTAACGGGGCGCGGGCTGGCGCAGATGGGTGCCGGCCGGCCGAAACTTCCGCATCCTCGGCGCCTGCCGAAAGCCGAGCCGACGGGCCAGTTCGATCTGGCGCTTGTCGTTCAAATCGAGATCAACGTGGCCGCCGCGACCAGCCTGCCGGGCGATCGCATGCAGGTGATGCTTGAGCACCAGAGCACCGGCGAGACTGCGTTCGCGCAGCGCCGTGGTCATCTCTCGGTCGTCGCGCAAGCCGATGGTGGTGATCAGCACCGGCAGGTGAGCGCGGGCGTCGAGGTGATAGCCGAGCACCGAGGTGACCTGCTCGAGGCCGAGGTCGTGGCAGTAGATGGTGCGCCCACGAGGACCCATGTTCTCCGCCCCCTTAATGCGAGCACGGGTGTCGGAGGGAAAGTGGGAGAAGGGCAGGAAGGCGGGCTTGGTTCGAACGTGCCAGCCGGCATGTGGGTCGAGGTCGCAGGGGAAACGGTGGTCGATCGCAACCCTCGTTTCACTGCCTCGCGCTCGCTTGGATTCGCGGACGGTCACCTGCTTCTCGACGCGGCGCCGCTGCCGGCTCAGCCAGCGCCCCAACTCATCGAGATCGGCCTGCCCACCTCTTGGATTCATAGAGTAACCCCAAAATGGTGATGGCTCCGTCGGACGGATAAGAGATCGACGGCGCCGTCGAAAGTGCCCTTGCCGTCGCGGTAGATGGAGAGGACCTTGGGGGATGGCCGAACGGCTGAGGTTGGGGTCTACGGGCGTCCCCTCGGAGATGTCGACCATCGCCCAAGTCGTGGGTCGACATCTCCGACAGGTGGGTACTTGCTCAGCCCGCCGGGGCGATCGCCTCGATCCAGTCCCAGCGCCGCCCGCAGAGGCGACGCGCCTGGGAGGGTGCGACGGCGACCGTGGCACCCGGGCCGCGGGCTATTCGCGGGGAGGCGGCGATCAGAGTGATCGTCTGCGGGACAGCGCCGAGCTGGCCGGCGAGGGCGAGCAGGCCGAGGCCGACGGTCTGCGAGCAGTCGGGCGGCCCGGCGGCGTTTCCCCCACCCCCAACCGGCATGTGGAAGAGGAGGCGGAAGGTGGGCTTCGCGGGCAGCCGCCAGACGTCGTAATAGGGGCTGCTGCGGCTCAGCCGGTACGGCAGGGACGGGCGGCTCTGGGCGGGGGAGTTGGGGACGATCAGGGTCGGGTAGGAGAGCAGCGCTTTGTAGTCGAGCTGATCGGTCTCAAACGGAGCGCCCTTTTGCCCGCCAGCGCTGCGCGCAATCGCCTTCCCCCGGGCGCTGTCGATCAGGACGGGATGGACGCCACGCAGGAAGTAGCCGACGTAGGGATCGCGGCCGAGTACGAGAACCGGGTCGCGGAAGGAGTCGGCGGCGGCGATGTCCCGCAGCGCGAGGAGCCGCTGGTAGGGGGCGAGGGAGACGCCGGCCGAAGCGACGACCGCGCAGACCGCGAGCGCCGCGCCGAAGGCGATCAGGGGCGCGGAGCTTCCCGCGGAAGCGATCCGAGCGCCGAGAAAGAGGACGGCGGCCGTGGCGAGGAGAAGCGCGGCGCCGCCGAGCCAGGCCTCGGCGTCGATCGGCAGCGAGGGCTGCCAGGGGAAGAGGACGGCGAGCAGCGCGAGAGCCGCAATTGCCGGCGCAATCCAGGCGGTGTAACGCGTTGGCGTCCTCTCAGAGCGCCAACGCGTTACACCGTCGCGGAACCCAAGCGCCAGAGCGGCAAGCAGGGCGATCAGCACCACGGCGCACATCTCCCCCACTCCGACCCAGCCCGCGTAGCCGAAGATCAGCGCCGGGACGACAGCGAGGAAGGCGAGCAGGGCGCGACCGGGGGAGCTGAGCGATCGGGCGAGCTGCCAGGCGCAGAGGGCGAGCAGGGCGCCGAGCACCGCGATGTAGGGGGCAAGGCGCCAGGCGTCCTCACCCCCCAGTACGCGCTGGATGGCGGCGAAGGGAAGCGCCGCACCCGCGGGCCGATCGGAGGTGGCGCCGATCAACCAGCTGGCGATGTCGCTCGCCTTGCCGTAGACGGCGAAGGTGGGATCGCCGGAGAGCACGACCGGGGCGGAGAAGAGGACGAAGGCGGCGAGGGCCGCCGCGGCGGCCCAGGGGCTCGGCCGGCCGAAGCGCCAGGGCATCGCGGCGACGACGCCGACTCCGGCGAGCACGATCGCGACCGAAGCGGCGTAGGTCACGGTCGCGGCGACGAAGCCCATCGCCTGGGCGATCACGACCAGGGCGGCGAAGCCGGCGGGGAGGATCAGCGCGCCCGGCAGCCGTCGCCCCGACAGCGCGTCGACCCCGAGGCCGAGGCCGGCGCAAAGGCCCACAAGGAGCAACGGGTAGGCGAGCCAGGGGAGGAGCATCGGCGTCAGTAGGGCGCTTCTACGCGCCGCTGGAGGAAGTCACGGAACTTCGGCGCGGTGTACTCGTATTCGCCTTTGCGTATCCGATAGATGACCCCCGCTTCCACGAGGCGCCCCAGCAGCACGTTGACGTTGCCGGGCGTCTTGTCCGACACCTTGCCGAGGTCGGAGGCGCGAAGCGGTGGGTAGGGACAAGCCGCGGAGGTCAGCAGAACCTCCTGTTCGGCCGGGGTCAGGATCGATAGCCGCGGCTCGTAGAAGTCCTGGTCGAGCCGCTCGTAGATCTGTGGGCGCGCCGCCGCCAGCAACTCCGGCGTAAAGCGCTCGACCCCGGCGAGATCGGCCGCGTCCCACAGCTCAGATCCCCAGAGCTGGATGAAGTACGGATAGCCCTCGACCTCGTCGATCACCTCGGCGGCGACGGCCGGATCGGCGCTGCGAGAGGTCTGCCCGAGCGGCCTGGTGAAGGCCTCAAGCGCCTCCTCGTCCGGAAGCGAGTCCACTTTCTCCCCCCGGAAGAGGCGTTCGCTGTAGGAGCGCGCCTTCTGGAGGTTGGCCGCCAGGGTGGGCAGACCGCAAAGGACGACGGCGAGCGGCACCCCTTGGCGCTGCAGCGCCACGATCGGCGCGATCAGCAAGGAGAGGGGATGCTCGCCGTGTCGATCGCGCTGAGACGCGTCGCGGATCAGCTGCGCCTCGTCGAGCAGCAAGACGACTCCCTCGCGGCCCTTGACCACCGCCAACTCAACCGTGTCGAAGATCTGCTTGGCCAGGTCCTGCTCTCGCTCGGAGCCGGGGGCGATCGAGAGCGAGACGTCCTCCCAGGTGAGCGAGAGCCGGCCGGCTCGCAGCGCCTTGCCGGTGGCGGCTCGCAGGCGCTCCAGGCGCGAGAGCCGACCGCGGACCCGCTCGAGGATTCCAATCAGCGCCTCGCCGAGCGCCCCCTCGGTGTTGTGCCCCGGCTGAAGCTCGAACTCCGCCGGCTCCCAGTTCGCCCCCTCGGCGCGCTCGGCAAAGGCGCCGAGCAGCACCGTCTTGCCGACTCCGCGCAGCCCGGTCACCCGCATGCTCGCCTGCAGCTCGGGCGCCGCGCGCAGCATCGCCGAGAAGCGATCGAGCGAGCGGTCGCGGCCGGCCAGGTAGAGCGGCCGCACGCCGACACCCGGGCGATACGGATTCTTCTCCAAAGCTTCGGTCATTACTGGAATGTCTTTATGTTATCCAAACATTAGGGAATCTATGTAATGACCGCAGTAACGGGACGTCGGCCGTGTTCTTGCCGCTATCTAACGGCCCTCACCTCGCCCGAGAGGGCGACGCGGCGGGCCGTGGCGGGATCGGAGTCATGGACCTCGACCTGGTAGGAGCCCGGCTCGGCGATGTAGGCGCTGGAGGGCCGAGCGGGGTCGATCCAAACTGCCCCGCCTCGTCGTATTCCAGCGTCGTCCCCGGGCGCTCGCCCGCGAGGACGGCGAGGGCGATCCGCAGGCGGCGGATCCGCCCGGCCTCGCCGGAGTGGGGAAAGCGGGGGAGTCGGGGTGCGTCTGGGTCATCTCAGCCTTTCAGGGTCTTGCCCCGCTCAGCTGCCCAACCTGGTCGGACCGACTGAGACCACATTCCAGGCGCCGCCCTGGCGCTGCAGGGCAGTTACGAAGATGGCGTCTCGGGGACGGCGGCGGGTGTAGATCAAGAAGGCGTATCCCTTGCCGATTCGCAGGCTGAGGACGCGGTCGATGCCGGCCTCATCGACGAAGGCGCTGCGCGGAACTCCATGGGCGAGGCCCCCCATCGCCGCCGCGCAGGCGACGATGCCGCGCTCCTTACTCTGCAACGTCGCCGCGAACTGGCGCAGCTGCTTGGCGGCGAGGTAGGAGCAGGCCCTGGCCCAGTTCTGCGCAGCGCGGGCGTTGAGGTAGGCACGGACGACCGCGGTCACCTGGGCGCGCTCGACGGCGCTTGCCTCCAGGCCCCAGGTCTGGATCGAGTTGTCGCCGCCCTTGGAGACGGGGACGCCGGGGGCGGGCGCCTTGGCGCCGGCGCGGAGGGCGCCGCTGTAGGTGTGGGGCGCCTTCAGCTCGGTGGTGGTGGAGTCTTGGTTCGTGGTGGCGTTGGGTCGGGTGCCGTTGCCCTGGCCGGCGGTGGCGGTCGTCGTGGCCGGGGTGGTGCTCGAGGTGGTGGCGCTTGAGCCCCCTCCCCCACCACCGCCGCATCCCGCCGCGACCAGGACGAGAGCCGCGGCGGCGAGGACGGGCAGGACGCGAGCGCTCACCTGTGGCCCTTCTTCGCGTGGCGGCGGTGGTGGCGCTTGTGCATCTTGCGGTGCGTCTTCTTCTTGTGGTGGCCGCACTGGCCGCGCAGCTTGGAGGTGAAGACCGCGCCGCGGTTGTTCTGTCCCAGCGCCTTGACGCTCACCGTCGGCGGCGTCTTGCAGATGTTCGCCGAGTTGACCAGCAGGCCGCGCCGCCCGCCGTAGAGGGTCATCACGAAGCGATCGAGCGGCTCGTCGGGGAGGTTGGTGAACTTGGTGAGGATGCCGCCGCTGCCGGAGGGGCCGATCCGCCCGTTGACGACGATGTGCACAGCACCGCTGTAGAGGGAGGCGACCAGGTCGGGGAGCTTTCGTCCCGGCGCCGAGCGCAGGTAGACGTTGCCGCGCAGGGGGTCGTCGAAGAGCGGCGTGTAGGCGACGGCATGGCCGTAGACGGAGTTGGGCGGGCAACTCTCGGCATTGAACTCGGCGAGCGTGCAGATCCCGCGGATGTGGTTTTGGGCCAAGAACATCTGGTGGGGGATGACCACCGCCATGTCCTTGAGGTTGGAATCCTTGGCCCCGCGGGAGGCGAAGGTGGCGCGCAGCTCGGGGTTGGCGTTTCGCTTGGTGCCGCCGCGCAACCTGAGGCCGAGCTGGGGATGGAAGCCGAGGGTGCGGCAGTTGAGCAGTTGGAAGAACTTGGAGACCGTCGCGGTGGAGTCGTCGGCGGGATTGGAGAAGCTCGCCCCCGAGCCGGTCAGGGTCGAGTCGAGCTGGGATGCCTCACAGCTGGAGGGGTTGTGGGTGAACTGGGGGCGGTCCATGTAGATGCGGACGTCTCTGAGGTGCAGGGGGATGCCGTCGATTATGTGGGGGATCGGGTCCGAGGCAGAGGAGTCGATCCGCAGCTGCGCGGTCAGCGGGTCGACCTGGAAGGCGGAGCGGATCACGATCGTGCCGAGGTCGAAGGGGCCTACCGTTGCCGCGTTGATCGTGACCAGGCTGAGCGGGGCGCCGTGGTAGGGGCCGGCGAGGTAGATCCGCCCGGGGGCGTAGGTGAGCGCCGGGCCGACTCCGTAGCCGGTCAGGGTGTGGCCGACCAGGGAGGCGTCAGAGCAGGAGGGGTGCGCCGTTTCGGCGACGCCGGAGTTCCCCCGAGCCGCCGCGATCGCCGCCTCGGGGCAGAAGGGGATGCCGGCGAGTTTGCCGGTGATCCCCTTCGGCAGGACGAGCGAGTAGGAGGTGATCTCCTGCTCGGTGTCCTGGCGGCTCAGGTGGACGTAATAGGGGGTGTAGGAGCCTATGTTTGCGTTTACGCCGCCGGCGATCGCTCCGGGGGCAAAGGGCGGCGTGGAGCCGTCGGGGCAGGGGCCGAAGTCGATCCCGGAGCTGATCGGCGAGAGCGAGTTGACCGTCTTGGCCGGCGCCCCCGCCGCCCAGGGGGTGAGCGTGGTTTTGGTGGTTGCCCAGCCGCAGGCGGGTGGGCTGGCCAGCGGCGCCCGCTGGCCTGACTTGAAGTTGACCTCCAGGTCGGTGTAGGGGAGCTGGGGGAGGTCGTCGAAGGTGGCGGTGAGGGTGCCGTCGCCGGGGTCGGGGACCAATTTGCCGGGGACGGTGACCAGGACGCCGCGGTCGGCGGACTTGGCGATCAGGTAGACGGCGAGCAGCGAGTCGTAGGGGTTCTCGGCTCCCGAGGCGCCGCCGGGCTCGTCGGGCTTGGCCAGGTAGAGGCCGCCGGTGAGCAGGCCGTCGTAGAAGGGGACGCGGATGCTGAAGTCGCCGATCTTGGCGCCGTTGGGGCAGCCTGCCCCGGGCGGGTTGAAGGCCGTCTCGTTGGCGAGTTGGACCGGGGAGCAGGTCTGCAGGCCGGCGCCGAGGGAGGGGTTGAGCGTCACCCCTTTGGGCAGCTCGATCACCGCCCTGCGGGTCTGGGCGTGAACGCGCCGGCGGGGGTCGGCGAGGCCGGGGTCATCGTCGGAGAAACTGAAGGCAAAGCCCGAGGAGGAGGAGGCCTTTTTGACGCTGAGATAGCCCGTAGGGGTGGGATTGAAGGTGAGCGAGGAGCAGCCGGTGATCGGGGCCGGGCCCCCGCCGGAGTCGCGGTTGACCGCGCCGGCGCTCTGCTCGCCGGCCTCCTGCCAGGTGCCGACGTCGGCACTGAAGGAGAGCGTGTCGCGGCACTCGGTGGGCAGGGTGAGGAAGGCCCGCGGGGAGAAGCCGAGCGGTTCCCCGACACTGCATCTGGCCCAGGGAAAGCCCGGCTCTGCTTCGTCGAGGCAGTCGCCTCGCTCGGTGTTGTGGGAGGCGTCCCAGGGGGCGCCCCAGAGATTCAGCTTCAGCGAGGTGGCCGCCAGGGCCTCGGGAACGTCGGCGGCCTGAAGGTCGAGGTAGGTGCCCCTTTCGTCGGAGTCGATATGGGCGTCGAAGACGAGCGGCCGGCCGAAGGGAGCGGCGCCGAGGCGAAAGGCGGAGCCGGGCGCCGGGCCCAGTTCGAAGAGGCCGAAGCGCCGCGTTCCGCCGGCGCCGCTCTGCACCTCGACGGTGCCGACCTGGGTGCGGTCGGGGCAGCTCTCCCCCGACTGGCTGGATTCATAGGGGGAGCTGCGCGGGGAGCCGAAGTCGGCGTCCGAGCACAGTGTGGCGTTGAAGGCCGGGTTGAGCAGCAATCCCGGCGGCAGCTCGATGCGGAGGTCGCGCAGGTCGGCCTCCCCGGAACCCTGGTCGAGGCCGACGCCGAACTCGAGCGAATAGGGGTGGGAGCCCGCCCCCGTCGCGGCGGCACCGCCGTCGGCGTAGGCGGTAGCGTCGAAGCCGGCGGTGCCGGGGAGGAGCCCCTGAGCGGTGGGAGTCGCGGCGAGGCTCGCGCCCTCGCCTCCGGCACCGTCGTGTGCCCCCGTGGGCTGGGCGGCGCCTGGATCCGTAACCGCGGCCTGGGCGGAGGCGGCCAAACTCATCCTCGCCGCCGCGGCGCGGCGGCGCACCTTGTGCTTGCGCGTCTTGTGATGCTTCTTCTTGGCCTTGTGCTTGTGCTTCTTGGCGCGGTGCCCATAGTGGACGTAGTGGGGCTTGGGGTTGCCGAGGCCCGGGAGCAGGGTGGTCAGGGTCGGGTCGAGCGGGTCGGGGGGCAGCGCCTGGCAGGCGTCGCCCTCGCAGGCGATCCCGCCCGGTGGTGGCGCGGCTGAGCCGATCGGCACAGGAGGAAAGAGCGTTCCGCCGCCGAGCGGCGCCAGGGGAATCGTCGGCGCCCGCGGAGCCTCGGTGGTCGCCGCTCCGGCGCCGTAGGCGTAGAGGCCCGCCGCGTGGGTGTTGCCGGAGCTGACGTAGACGCGGCCCGGGTTGACGGCGGAGTTGTCGACTGCGATCCCACTCGGGGCGCCGTCGACGACGTCACGCTGGAGGTGGCCGAGGTAGGCCCCGCTGGCGTCGAATACGTAAGCCCGCGCCCGCGGCTGCTCAGTATGCGCCGGTTGGGTGTCGTCCACCACATAGAGCTCGCCGCTTGAGCGGTCGAGGGTGAGCGAGGCGTCGCGCAACGAGGAGAACTCGCCGCCCGGCACCCCGGAGCCGTCGATCACAGCGCTCGGATCGGCGGGGAAGTGGCCGGAGTCGGCCGGGTCATAGACCTTGACCGTCTCAGTCGAGGCGTCGGCGACGTAGACCTTCCCCGCCGCCGAGACGGCGACGCCGTAGCCGTCGCTCAGGGTGCCGAGGCCGACGTCGAGCTGGTGGGCGCCGCTGGAGTCATAGACCGAGACCCGGTCGCGGTGGGCGACGTAGAGGTCGCCCGTCCCATCGACCGCAAGCCCGGTCGCCGGGCCGGGGTCGACGGTGCCGACGAGGCTGTAGGGGGTTCCGGTTGTCGGCGGGTCGGCGCCAGGGGTGGGCGGATAGGCGGCCGGGGAGTAGCGGCGCACGGCGCCGTGGTAGTCGCCGACGTAGAGATCGCCGCCCGGGTCGAGCGCCAGGTAGCAGGGCCCGGCGTCGGGGTCAGGCAGGGAGAGTTGGGTGAGGTAGCCGCGGTCGCCATAGACGGGAGGGCTCACATAGTCGGCGGAGCCGTCGTAGACGTCGACGCGGTCGTGGTAGCCGTCGGCGACGTAGAAGCGCCCGCCGGAGTCGACCGCCAGCCCGCAGGGGCCGTTGAGGTAGCCGTTGGGGCCCGGGACGGGCGGCGGCGTCGCGGGCGGCCGCGGGGTGAAGGCGAAGAGAGGATCCCCGGGTGCAGCGTGGGCCGGAGCCGTGAAGGCCAGAGCTCCCACCAAGGCAAGGAATGCGAGCCCGAAACTAGCCGAGCGGCAGGGCTTGTCGGCGGAGGGCAATCGGCCTGCCCCCGCTACCTCACCGCGCGCTTGTGATGGCGCTTGGCGTGGCGCTTGTGATGTCTCTTGTGGCGCTTGTGATGACGGTGCTTCTTGTGGTGCTTGGCCTTGCGCTTCTTGTGCTTCGGGCACTTGACCGCGACCTTGGGGTTGCTCAGCAAGGTCTTGTTGTTGTGGGCGGCAAGCCGCAAACTGGCGACGTCGGGCCCCGCGCAAAGGCTGGAGTTGTTGACCAGCAGGCCCTTGTGGCCGCCGACCAAGGAGACGACCGCGCTGGAGAGCGGCGCGTCGGGGATCGTCTCGAAGGTGGTGCGCAGGCGGGCGTTTTGGGTGTCGACTACGCCCACCTGGTCGATCTCGATCGGCTGGGAGGGCGGGCCGTGCAGGGCCAAGACGACGTCGGGCAATGGGTTATCGCCGGTGCGCAGATAGACCGGGCCGGTGAGGGCGTAGTCGACCAGCGGGCTGGTTGCGGTGGCGGTGCCGATCACCGAGGCGGCCGGGCACTGGCCGGCGGCGAACTGGGGCCTCGTGCAGGGGGCCTGGATGTGGGACTGGTCTAGCTGGATCTGCTTGGGCAGCACGACCTGGGCGAAGGAGAGGTTGGAGTAGTCGCCCTGGGGGTAGGAGATCGTGGTCTTGAAGGCGGGATGGCCGTTTCGGTTGGTGCCGCCCTTGAGGCTGAGCTTGAACTTCGGCTTGAAGCCGAGGCGATCGCAATCGGAGAGCTGGTATTTGACCGAGAGCGGCGCGGTCTGATCGAGCGTGGAGGTGAGCAGGCCGTCGACGGAGGCCGGGTCGCAGGAGGTGCCGGTGAGGGTGAAGTCGGGGCGGTCCATGACCACGTCCACCGAGCGCACGTCGGTGGGGATGCCCTCAAGCATCTGGGGGATAGGGTCGCTGACCGCGGTGATCTGCGCCGTGGTGGGGTCGATGTAGAGGGGGGTGCGGATCACGATCGTGCCGAGGTCGAAGGGACCTGCCACCGCCGGGGTGATCACCGCGAGGCTTACCGGGGCGCCCTTGTAGGGGCCTGCCAGATAGGCGTCGCCTCTGGCGTAGTAGGGGCTGGGGCCGGCTCCGGTTCCGGCTACCACCTCACCGACATGGGAATCGAGCGGGCAGGAGGGGCTTGCCTGCTCGGCTTTGCCCGACTTGGAGACGGCGGCGGCGAGCGCTGCGTCTGAGCAAAGCGCGGTGCCGGCGAGCTTGCCGGTCATCCCCGGCGGCAGGGTGACTTTGAAGGCGCCGAAGCGCTGGGTGCCGTCTTCGCGGCGCAGGTGCAAGACGAAGGGGGTGTAGTGCTTTGAGATCGGGCTGACCGGGCCGGCGTCAAAGGAGGGGGAGTTGGGCTGATCTGACTCAGAGGCCGGGCAGCCGGCGCCGTTGATCGTGAAGCTGTCGCTCGGTGAGGCAGCCGGGTTGCCCGACCAGGGGGCGAAGTCGGCATTTGAGGTGTAGGTGCCGCAGGTCTTCGGGGTGATCAGGGCGGCGTAGGCGCCGGCTTGGAAGTGCAGGTGCAGCTCCGAGAAGGGCAGCTGGGGGTTGTCTTTGAAGCTGCCGGTGAGCTGGCCGGTTGAGGGGTTGACCTCGATCTTGCCGGGGATCTTGATCAGGACGCCGCGGTCGGGATCGTCGAAGACGATGTAGCCGGCTAGGAGGGAGTCGAAGGGGTTGTTGTGGGGGGTGGCGAGGTAGACGACGCCCTCGATCGGGTCCGGCAGGGCCGGGGTGCTGACCTCGGCGTCGGCGATCCTGGATGCGTCGGGGCAGGTGACCGGATCGTCGGTGCCGAGGGAGATCTGCGCCGGGGTGCAGGCGTCGAGGCCGTTGGCGGTGGCGGGGTTGGCGGTGAGGCCCTCGGGCAAGGCGACGGTGGCGTCTTTGAGCGGCGAGGTGGCGATGCCGCAGTCCACCGGGGGACCCGGGTCACAGCTTTCGTTCTGGGGCAGCTGCACGCCGACGTCGAGGCCGCTGGCGGAGTCCGCGGCGTCGGTCGTCGGGGCGACCGAGACGCTCGGGGCGAAGGGCTCCTGCTCGCAGCCGCTCTGGCGGCCGGGCTGGGTGTAGGTGATGTCGGGGCCATAGACGCCGGGGTTCTGCCAGGAGTCGTAGTCGTGCAGGCGCCAGGTGTTGTCCGCCGTGCACTGGAAGGGCACGGTGAGGAAGGGCTGGAGGGGATGGTCGGTCGAGCAGGAGTTGGAGGTGTCGCCGGGGGCGGGGGCGCCGCCAAAGCCGCTGGTCACCGAGAAGGCGCTGCAGCGCTCGGAGTCGTGGGAGGGGTCGGCCGGCACCCCCCAGAGGGTGAGCTTCTGGTCGAAGGGCGGCAGGGTCTCGTTGATGTCCGGAACGGTGGTGGTGATCGCGTAGAGGTTGGCGGGGTCGAGGGAGGCTTTGATGTGGACCGGGTTGCCGACCACCGAGAGGGCGAGGTCGGTGAGCGTGCCGTAGGAGTGGGTGAGGTTGAAGACGCCGACGGTGAGGTCGGTGAAGCTCGCTTGAGCCAGCGGGTAGACGTCGAGGTCGACGCGGCCGACCTGGCTGGAGAGCGGGCAGGCGTTGAGCACGAACTGCGCCTGGGAGCACTCCCCCACCGCGGTCGGGTTGCCGATGAAGCCGGGCGGGGCGTCGACGTGGAGATGGCGGACGTTCTCGTCGGATTTCTTCGGGTAGGGGTTGACGAAATTGCTGACGCTGGGGTTGTCGACCGAGGTGAAGTCGAAGGGCGTGGTGAGCAGCGGCGGATGGGCGCCCGCCTGGCGCACCGTGGCGATCTCATCGGCTTTGTAGAAGTCGGGGACGAAGCTCGGGGTGAGGATCCCGAAGCCCGGGTCATCGGCGGAGATCGCGGTCGGCTCGGCGGCGGTGGCGACGTTGGCCGCGCCGCCGCCGGAGACCTCGGCGGTTGTGATCAGGGTGCCCGAGGCGCCGGGGGCGACGTCGACGCGGAGGGCGAGGCGGCGGACATCGAAGTGGCGGGGGACCGGGATGGTGGAGGTGCAAACGACGGTGGTGTCGCCGGGGGAGCCGGGGCAGCTCCAGGTTCCGAGGATGAGCGAATCGCGGCTGATCCCGGAGGGGAGGTTGACGGTCAAGGTGATCGGCCCCGACGTCGCGGTGTCGCCGACGTTGTCGACCACGAACCAGTACTGGGCGGTGCCGCCCGGGGGGAAGTTGGTCTGGTTGTGGTGGATGTCGAGGTTCCAGATCGGCGAGGCCGCGGCCGGAGCGGCGCTCGCCGCCGAGGCGAGTGAGCAAAAGAGCGCGGCGAGCAGGATCAGGTGGCGCGGCTTCATCGGTGCGTCCTCCGCTCGGCGTGGGCTCGCTTGTGGTGGCGCTTCTTGTGGTGCTTGTGCGTGTTGTGCGTGTGGTGCTTCTTTCTCTTGTGCTTGTGGTGCTTGTGCTTGGCGACGCAGCGCACCTTGCCCTTGCGGCGGACCTTGCGCTTGCTCTTCGGGCAGCGGCGCTTGGGCCAAGTCACCGGCGGGTTGCGGGGGCCCGCGAAGGCGCCGCTGCCGGCGCCGGGCTGGTCGGGGGCGCTGCTTGGCGCCCCCCGGCAGGCGCCGGAGTTGAGGTCGCAGGGAGGCAGCTCCGGCGGCGGGAAGTCCATGCCGCCGCCGATCCGGGCGTCATAGATGCGGCGGATCGAGTCGAGCGCATCCTGGGTGTAGCGGGCGGCGGCGTTGAAGACGACGTCGTGCCCGGAGGGGGTGACGTTGTCGACTTTGGGCGTCTCGGCGTCGGCGGTGCCGATCGGCCAGGTGGTGAGGCCGTCGGAGAGCAGCTGCGGGCGCCCGTCGCGCCACTCGTAGGCGTCGGTGCCCTCGCGCGGGTCCTGGGCGCCGGGGGCGGTGTTGCCGTCGGCGGCGAGGAGCGGGCTGGGGGTGGTGAAGGCGAAGGTGTCGCCGTCCGCGGAGAGCGAGGTGCCGAAGAGGTGCTGGTTGAGGATGCTCTCGGGCGCCTCGGCGCGCGGAGCCGAGCCGTCGGGGGGGCAGGAGACGCAGGTGAGGCTGCGGTCGTTGTCGTCATAGAGGTAGTACTGGGCGGTGCCGGCGTTGGTGGGGGCGCCGGCGCCGAGCGGGTCAAGGCCCGGGTCGTCGGAGCGGAAGGCGAACACGGTGCCGTCGGCGGAGACCTCGGCGCCGGGGTCCTCGAAGCCGACGTTGCTCCCGTCGCTGGGGCCGACGTAGGCGAGCTCGCCGGAGGCGACGTTGACCCGGTAGATGCCATCGGCGGCGGCGCCGGCCAGCAGCTTGTGCTGAGAGCGGAAGTAGACGCGCGAGCCGTCGGCGGAGACGGCGACGAAGTGGGTGACTCCGCCGCTGCTCGTGGCCCAGTAGACGTCGGCGTCGAGGCCGGGGGCGGCGCAGGTGACGCAGGTAAGGGCGCCCGAGGCGAGGTCGTAGCGGTAGACGTCGCCGTTCACGCTCCCGTCGCAGGAGCCGGGAGCGGTGTCCTCGGAGACCAGCCGGCTCTGGGTCCAAAAGAAGGCGGCATCGGCGCTGGAGCGGATGAAGGAGGCGCCGCAGTCGCTACCGAGCGCCGGGCCGGAGGCGAGCTTCGTCTCCCCGGCGACCAGGTCGCGGACGTAGAGCGCGGTCGGGCCCGAGCAGCTGTTGCCCTGGGAGGGGAAGAAGGCGTAGCGCCCGTCGGCGGAGAGCCAGCCGCGGCTCTGGTCGGGGGGGCCGAGCGTGTTGGGGGGGATGCCGCAGGAGGCGACTCCCTCGCCGGGCAGCAAGCCGATCAGGTGCGGGGCGCCGCTGCCGATCTCATAGAGCTGGGAGGCGCCGAGCGCCGCGCCGGTGAGCGGGTGGGCGGGGTCGAAGGATTTGCCGGCGTAGAGGGCGGTGACGCGGGAGAGGTCATCGGAGGCGGCGAGGAAGTCCTCGCCGCTGCCGAACTGATCGCCCGTGGCGCTGAACAGCGGGGTCGGGACGCCGTCGGGCGGGGTGTGCCAGACGTCGCCGTAGTCGATCGCGTTGAAGGTGGCGGCGAGGAAGTCGCTGAGGTCGGGGTTGGCAATGAAGCCCCAGGCGCTGTAGTCGATCTGCTGGCGGGAGGGCAGGATCCACTTCGACTGCCAGCCCGTGCTGGGGTGCTGGCCCGCCGGGCGCTGGGTGTAGAGCTGGGTCTGGGCGGCGCCCGACTCCGAGATCGGCGTGCCGCCGAAGATCTGGTAGGTGGCGCGGTCGCCGGCGGGGGCGAGGTTGAAGAGCACGTCGGCGGGGTTGCCCGAGGTGTCGGGGGCGCTGAGCAGCTCCCAGGCGCGGTCCGATCCGGGCGGGCCGGGGAAATCGCCGTGGGAGAGCGGGGCGTCGGTGGCGCGGGTGGTGAAGGTGCGATCGGCGCCCTGAGCCGGTGAGCCGGGGGCGCCGTTGTCGGCGACGAGGCGGTAGTGGTAGGTGGTGTTGGGGGCAAGGCCGCTGATCTTCTGGTTGACGATGTGGATCAGGTCGTCGGAGCCGGCGCTCTGATCGGCGCTGCTCTGCCCGTAGGAGGCGGTGGTGCCGTAGTCGAAGTGGTAGGTGGTGGCGGCGTTGCGCGGGTTGACGCGGCCGCTGAGGGTGGCGGTGGTGCTCGTGCGCACCTGGGCGCCGGTTGTCTCTGCGTCGGGGGGACAGGCGAGGGTGTCGAAGGTCTGCTCTGAGGGGACGATCGGGGCGGTGAATTGCTTGGTGACGACGATGCGGACGTGGTAGGTGGTGTTGGGCGCGAGGCCGCCGGCGGGGGGGTCGAGGGCCGCGTTCAGCGGCTGGGGGGTGTTCTGGGTGCCGATCGTCACCTCGGGCAGGGCGGTCCAGCTTGTGCCGTCGGGGGAGTACTCGAGGTGGGCGCTTACCTGCGGCGGGCCGTTGGGGTTGACCGAGCCGTTGACGGTGGCGCTCGTGCAGGTGATGTCGGAGATCGAGTCGAAGCTGGCGGTCGGGACCGGCGCCGGGTCATCGAGGATGTAGACGCCGCGGGCGCTCTGGGCGCCGTAGCCGCTGAGGCCGCTGGCGGAGACGTAGAGGCGCCCGTCGGCGGGGTCTAGGCCGAGGCCGCTGGGGCTGCTGAAGCCGCCGGTGGTGCCGTGGCGGGCGTCGTCGTCGCCGGGCGGCGCGGTGAGCCCGGCCGGGTTGGTGGGGCCGAACTGCTGGACGATGCCCTCGCGCAGGGCGTAGAGGGTGTCGTCGGCGGGGTCGACGGCGAGACCGTGGGTGACGGCGCTGGCGGCGGTGCTGGGGAGCAGCCCGGGCGAGCCGGGGACGGTGGTGGCGGCCGAGGCGCCGCTGAGCGCGCCGGTGAGCGGGGTCGAGCCCTGGAAGGCATTCACCCGATCAACCGACTTGCCGGCGAAGACGCCGGTGAAGGAGATCGTGTAGGGGTTGGAGTCGCTCGGGTCGCCGGGGCCGCCGCTGACCGCGACGTTGCCGGCGCCGATGCCGGGCAGGGCGGCGAGCGCCGCCTCGACGCTGCCGGCGCCGGAGGCGGGGGCGTCGAAGGGGAGGTCGGCGGTGGTCTCCAGATCGGAGACAGGTGTGCCGTAGCCGGCGCTGCTCAGCGCCTGGGAGAGGGTGAGGCCGGTGGCGCCGGGGCCGCAGGAGGGCGAGCAGGAGACGATCGTGGTGCCCGCCGGGATGCCGGCGCCGGAGATCTCCTCGCCGGCCCGGAAGGCGCCGTAGGCGGTGGAGTCGGATTGCAGGGAGATGGTGTCAGAGCCGGTGCTCCAGGTGGCGAAGTCCTGGGCGACGGGGGCGGTAAGGCGGAACTGGCCGGCGGCGGCGGCGACCTTGAGCACCGTCGGCACCGGGTCGCCGTTGCTGTTGCGGCCGCCGCCCTGAGTGCTGACGCCGCCGCCGCCGGAGAGCGGCGTGGCGCCGTCGGCGGCGACGAGCTGGTCGACGTCACGGGCGGCGAGGCCACGTCGGAAGGTGAACGTGTAGGGGTGGGAGCCGGTGGGGTCGCCGGGGCCGCCGTCGACGCCGACGCTGCGGGCGTAGTTGGGCACGTTGGAGGGCCCGAGCGCGGGCAGCGCCGTCAGCGCGTCCTGCACCTGCGAGGAGCTGGCGTCGAAAGGCAGGTCGGGGGTGGTTTCGCCGTCGTAGGTGAGCTTGAAGGTGCCGGCGGTGGCGATCACCTTGACCTGCTGGACCTCGTTGGCGCCGGCGGCGATCGGAGCGAGGAAGCCGACGCCGGTGTCGTCGGCGTTGGTGGTGTCGTAGCGCTCGATCTGGTTGCCGTTTTTGAAGTTGTCGGCGTAGACGATGCCGCGCGAGTCGACCGCGACCGTGTTCGGCCGCGAGCAGCCGCCGCCGCAGTCAAAGAGCGCGGGCGAGCCGAGGCTGGAGGGCGAGCTGCCGTCGAGGGCGAAGCTGTCGATCCGCTCGCTGCCGGAGTCGGCGAGGAAGACGGTGCCGGTGGCGGCGTTCGAGTCGGGCGTCGAGACGGCGATATGGCGGCCGGCGCCGATCTCCCCCGTGCCGGAGCCCGAGGCGCCGGCGCCGCAGACGTCGGCGCCGGCTTCGCAGACCTCATAGGCGCCGCCCTTGACCGTCTCGGCGACGTCGACGCTGCCGGCGCCGGCGCCCTGGGTGAGGCCATGGACGTCGGGGGCGAGCGAGGGCAGGTCGGTGCCGGCGAAGCTGCCGGCGAAGTCGACCGTGTAGGGGCCGCCGGCGGCGCCGGAGACCGAGACCGAGCCGCCGGCGCCGCCGATCGTGGGGAGGGCGTTGAGGGCGCTTTGCAGCTGGGCGGCGGTGGCGTCAAAGGGGAGGTCGTCGGCGAAGAGGTCGGCATTCGCACCAAAGCTGGGGGAGCTCGCCTGCGAGATGGTCAGCGTGTTGCCGCTGACCGCGGTGATCGTCGCGGCGGGGGGAAACAGGTTCTTGCTATCGCTGAAGGTCTGGCCGACGGCGAAGGCGCCGGAGGTGGTGGTGACGTTTGTGACGGTGTTGAGGCCGCCGGTCACCTTACCCCTGCCCCGCGCCCCGGTCGTCTGTCCCCCGAAGTCGAGGGCGAACTTGCCGCCGTCGGCGTTGACGGTGAGGGTCTGGCGCTCATTTGCCCCGGCCACGTTGTCGAGGCCGGAGGCGACGACCTCGTAGCCGAAGGAGCGCAGGAAGGCGCCGGCGCCGTCGTAGACGTTGACGCGGTTGTTGGCGGCGTCGGAGACGTAGACGTCGCCGGTGTCGGAGTCGACGGCGACGCCGGCGGGCCTGGCGCCGAGGTCGCCGTTGCCGGCGGCGCTGCCGTTGCCCGAGGCGGGCACGCCGGCCTTGCACTGGGAGGCGACGGTGCAGACCTCGTAGTCCTTGGCGGCGGCGTCGCCTACGTTGCCGGCGCCGCCGGAGGAGACCACGTCGGTGCCCCAGGCGGAGACGAACTCGTAGGTGTCGTCATTGGGGGTGGCGGTCCCGTGGGTGTTGCGGTGGAAGCGCTGGATGCGGTTGTTATTGGCATCGACGGCGTAGAGGTCGCCGGCGTAGGGGCCGGAGGTGGCGAACTCGGTGGCTATCTGCCCGGGGCCGTTGAACTCGCCGCCCTTGGAGCCGAAGCCGATCGAGGGGTCGGTGCCGAAGTAGTCGACCACCTCCTTGGCTTGGGCGGAGGCGGCGGCGATGGCGAGGAAGGCGAAGGCGATCGCGACGAGGGCGAGGGTGGAGCGGTGCTTTGCCTTCATGCGGTGGCCTCCGGTCGGCTCGCGAAGCGGTGGTGAGAAAGGAGCGTGCATTCGAGGTCCCGGGCGGGAGGCCCGGGCGGCGCTGAGCGCCGCCCGGGCCGATCCGCTCGATGGGTCGGGGCCGGCGTTAGCCGGTCACCGCCCAGGAGCCGCCGCCGAAGGTGTCGCCCGCGGCCGGGACCTTCAGGATCAGCTTTGCGCCGGCCGTGTCCGCGCCGTAGACACCGAGGCCGTCGCCACTCAGCGGGGTAAACGAAGTGCCGAAGTAGCCGATGAGCGCCGGGCTGGGTTGGAGATTCGTCAGAGAATCGGAATACACGCACAGATAGCCCGGATCCGCTTTCGGATCTTTGAGCGTTCCACCGGGACCATTGGGCGCCGAGGAGCTGCAGTGGTCAGTGGTGGTGTTTTCATTTGGAACGAATACCGTGTGACTTAGGTCCAGCGTGCTGGCGAGTGGAATCGAGAAGGAGATCAGACCGACTTGGTTCTTCTCCCCGACGCCGATGTCCGGGCTCGCCGCCTGAGTGCTGGTCACACTCCATCCACCGGTCTCGGTGGAGCCGCCCGGCAGCGTGGCGGTGAAGCCGGTCTGGCCGTCGGCGCCGTTGCAGACGTATTTGTCCGGGCTGGCCGAGTGGACGACGATGCCGCCGTCGGCGCAGTTTCCGCCGGGATCCTCGGTGGCGGTGGTGGCGGAGGTGCCGGGGTCGCCTTGGGTACCGACGCCGGCTGCGCCGTCTTTGCCGTTGGTGCCGTTGGTGCCTGCCGGTCCCTGCGGGCCGGCGGGGCCTGCGAGGCCGCGGGGGCCACGCTTGCCGCGCGGACCGCGCTTGGCCTTGGCCTTCTTGTGATGGGCCTTGGAGCTGTGGCCGGTGGCGGCGTAGGCGCCGCCACCGAGCGCGGCGACCAAGGCCACGACGGCGATGATGAGACCGGCGGTGCCGATCTGCTCACGGATGCGTTGCAACATGTTGAGTTACCTCTCTCCTGTAGTGGGTAGAACTGCGCTAGTCCCTCTCCCACGGAGAGGGCTTGTTGCTGATGTCGTGAGACGAAGGTGGGTGGTGCCCACTCCGTTCACCCCCGCACGCCTCTGGCGGCGGCGGGTCGGCGCGATGCTTTGTCCTCGGTCGGCCCATGTAGCGCTGCTACGTGGGCCTCCCTGCGTCCTCGCATCGCTTGACCCGGCGCTCGCCAGCGGCGCACGCTGGCTCACGTCGTGGGCACTAACTGCTGAAAGGGGAAGATGGGTGAGGGACCATGCGTTGGTGGCGGTCCCTGAAAGGTGGGTGGCGGGACGAAACAACGAGGCGGGTGTGTCTGCGAGGCGGGCTGCGCCCGGCCCCGCAGACGGGGGACGATTGTGCGCCGCGGTTGCCGTCAACCCGCAAGGGGTCTGCGAGCCCTGCGGGCTCTTGTCGGCGCGACTCGTCGCGCCGATGACTGCACCGCGGCTTGGGGCGGTTCCACTGCGAGCCTCGCCCTCGCGGCAGGTGCCGGGGGTGGCGGTGGCCGAACAGGAGGCGGCGATCCGAGCGGCGTCGGTTGGGTGAGGCTCGGCGCCCGGGAGGCCGGCCCGACCTCGCCCCGTCAGGGTCGGGTCGACCGGACGGGTGCCGGGTTGAAGCTGAAGCGCGTGAGCCGCGAAGGCATCGGCGAGCGCCCGGGGCGCGAGGGCGGGGCTCGCAGTGGAGGCGGCTGTGAGGGACGAGTGGTTGGTGGTCGAAGCCCCGGCGCTCGTGGGGTGCGGGGCGACTGCGAGAAGGGCGGGTATGTCTGCGAGGCAGGCTTGCGCCTGGCCTGCAGACGGGGAGGGATTGTCAGCCGCGGCTGCCGTCAACCCGCTCGCTGCGCTCGGGGTCTGCGAGCCCTGCGGGCTCTTGCCGGCGCGACTCGTCGCGCCGGTGACTGCACCGCGGCTTGGGCTGAGGAGGGCCGGAGCCGACGAAGAAGGGGAGCGGCGGCAGGAGACCTGATGCCGGGGGCAGGGAACCGCCACGGCCTCATGGGGCCGACTGGCGCGCCGCTCCTTTGGCGCCGTCTGCCAGGGAGAGCGACGACTGCCACTTTGGGAAGCGTGTGGGGTGGCCGGGGCGGCGTCGGTCGCGCCCAAGCCGAGGACCGGACCCATCTGTCCGGTCGAATCGAGGTCCCTGGCAAGCCCTTGGTACATCCCTCTCCTTCTGCCGAACCCTTGTCCGATCCCCGTTTCCCGACGGGGCCCCTGGTTGGGGGTCGGCTTATGTCCCTGTGGTGTGTCCCTGCCCGTCCTGAGTGCTGAGTCCGGGCCTACTTCTGAACTGTTTCGTACACGTGGTACGCGTGGCAAGATACACCCCCGTCTATGAGGCGTCAAGTCCGGGGCCTTTTCTTTTCCAGCCAGGGGACAGTCAGAAGCGGCAGAAACGGCTCTGTCATGGGGAATGCGGAGAATCCGTTAAGTACGCGGATCGGGGCGAAATCGGTGTTCACGGGACAGCGGTTTTTCTGGATGAGCGGTCCCGGGAGGGGTCGGTTCGAGGGGGCTGCCGAGGTGTTCGGCGGTTATCGGCGGAGGGTTGCTTGACGGGGCGTTGGCGCCGGTGCTCGGTGCGGTTTTCGGCGGAAGGTCGCTTGGCGGTGTGCGCTTATTGGCGGAGGATCGCCTGAGAGAAGCGAGGGACGAAGGTTCAGGCTGCTCGCGCCTTGCCAGCGGCCGGCTTGACGCCCTCGACGAGCCGGTAGCCGACGCCCCAGCAGTTGACGACCATCTCCCCCGCTCCCGCTCGGCGCAGCTTGACCCGGAGGCGACTGGCGTGACAGTCGAGGGTTCGGGTGCTGCGAAGCGCTTCGCAGCCCCAGATACCACGCATCAGCTCAGACTTGGAGAAAACCCGGTTCGGCTGAGAAGCGAGTGTCGCCAGCAACTCGAACTCCAGAGCGGGAAGCCGGAGCTGGCGGTCGCCGACCAGCGCGCGGCGAGCCTCGACGTCGAGGAGGAGCTTGCCGAGGCGCACCGGCTCGCGGGGCAAGGTTGGCTGCGGCGCAATCGCGCCGCCCTCGAGATCGCCACTGCAGGCCAAGCGCCACTCACGCTCGTTCTTGCCCCTGATATGGAGCTGCCAGTTGCCGGCGGCGGAGAGCCGCAGCTCGACTTCGCCTACCTCGTTGTGGATCGCGGCACGGGTGAAACGCCCAGGGTCGATCTGGCTCATTCCGATCCCTCCGCTGCGAAGCCTCCGCGCAGCCGCTCGACCCGCAGGGCGACCGGCGGGTGCTGGGAGGCGTTGAAGAACAGGCGACGCTGCGGCGCGTCGAAGGGCAGCTCGTAATCGCTGAGGTGCTGAGCCAGGTCCTCAGCCTGACCGAGGGCGGCGGCATGGGCGTCGGCTGCGTACTCGCGGGCGCGCCAGTGGGCGGCCCAGAGCGGGGACAGCAGGTGCTGGGTGAAGCCGCCTCCGGAAAGGCGCAGCGCCCAGCGCGCGCAGCCCCAGAGGAGGCCGCCACCTGGCTCCTCGAACTCGACGCGGGCCTCTCCCCCACCCTCGGCTCGCTGCGGGCCGAGCGGGTCGTCCCAAATCGCGAGGCGGTTGAGCGCCTCGGTGAGGCGCCCGTCGAGCGACTCCGCGTGGCCCAGCTCGTGGGCGAGGACGGGCGCGAGTGAGTCAGACTCGATCAGGCCACGGCTGAGGGTCAGCGCGCGGCCTCGGACCGCGGCGGCAGGCAGCGGGTCGTCGAGGACGTAGTAGTCGATCCGCTGCGGAAAGCTCGGGTCGGCGCTGCGCAGCAGCTCCAGCGCCTCGCCCACCACCATCGTCTCCTCGGCGCTGGGGCGGCGGGCGCCCAAGCGCCGTCGCCAGATCCAGCCCCGTCCCGGCCGGGCGAGGCCGAACAGCGACCAAGCGAGGGGCACGAGGGCGGCGATCCAGGCAAATACCTCGGCGCTCAGCCCGAGGGGGACGAATGCCCCCACGATCGCGGCGCCGAGGTAGATGAGGAGCCAGCGGACGCCGGCTCCCAGCGTCGCCTCCCCGGCAAGCGTCAGGAAATAGAGACCGAGGCCGGTCGCGGTGGAAAGAATCGATGCGGTTGCGGCGCGGCGCTCACAGTGGCTCTCCGTCTGGGCGTGCATGGGCGATCCATCGCACGCTCCGCGTGCCACGAATGGGAGTCCTGCGCGTTCAGACGGAGGCAGGCAAAATCAAGTCGCCGCCACGCCTTCGACTCCACCCCGCTCGCGCCAGAATCGCCGACCGGGGCGCCAAGGCGATAACGCCCCTTCGGGGCTTGGAAAGCAGCGGTGGTTTGCTTTCCCCGGTGCGGCCATCCCTGTCCTTCCCGGCATGTCTCCATCGCCGTAACCGCGCAGACTAGACGCACCTTCCGGAGCTGAATAGCCACACATAGCCGATGGTAGCCGCCGATTGGCACACCCCCTTGAGGCGTGGATTCACCAGGGCTACGTTCGGTCGGTGCAGACCACCCACAAGATCCCCGGCGACTCCGCGGTGCGCTACGCGAAGTACCTGACCTCGACCGCATCGCGCGGTGACTACTACACCCGCGACGCCGAGGGCGACCAACCGGTACCCAGCCGCTGGCACGGCTCGCCCGCCATGCTGCGCTCACTCGGCCTCGACGCTGAGAGCCCAGTGCAGCGCTCCGACCTGCGCGCGGTGATGCAGGGCTTCTCGCCGCTTACCGGCCAGCCGCTGCGACCGGCCGGCTCCGACGGCACTCGCGTCGCCGGGGTCGAGCTGATGATGGCCCCGCCGAAGTCGGTCTCGGCGCTGTGGGCAACTTGCAGTCCATACCGCCGCGCTCAGATCGAGGCCGCCCACCGCCGCGCGGTTGCCAGCGCGCTTGAGCGAACCCAGCGCGAGGTCGCCCTCGTGAGGCGAAAGGCGGGCGGGGTCGTGCGCTTCGAGCGGGCCAAGAGCCTGCTCGCCGCGGAGTTCGTCCATACCTCTAGCCGCTTGGCGCAAGACCAAGAGGCCGGCGGGATTCCCGACCCCCAGCTGCACTCCCATCTCGTCGTCTTCGCGGCGGAGCGAGGTGACGGCAAGCTCGCCGCCGTCGAATCCCGCCAGCTCTACAAGGCCGCCCGCGAGAACGGAGCCTGGTACAGATCGGAGCTGGCCGCGAACCTGCGGGAGCTGGGAGTGCCGGTCCAGCGGCGCACCGGGCGCGGCGAGCGCTACTTCGAGATCGAGGCCGTCCCCGAGCGCTTGGCGAGCCGCTGGTCTTCTCGCTCCGAGGACGTCGATCGCGCCGCGCGACTCTTCCGGCAGCGCTACGGGCGAGAGCCACGGGCCGGGGAACTCGGGTCGCTGACTACGAGCACCCGCGGCTCGAAGACCGCCGCCGAGCCGCTCGATGTGAACAAAGCGTGGAGGGCCGTGGGCGAGGAGTACGGGCTGAACAAGGAGCGCTGCGAGGAGCTGTTCGGCGACCGGACGATCTCGACCCCCGGCAGCGTCGATCTCCGCGCAGAGCTTCTCAGCGAACTCACCCGGCGCCGCTCAATGATCGGCGCGCGAGAGCTGCGCGCCAAGGCATATGAGCTGAGCGCCGGGGCCTGCCGACCGGCAGAGGCCGATCGGCTGGTCGATGAGCTTGCGCGCTGCGGTGAGCTGATCCGGTTAGAAGACGGCACCTGGACGACTGCCCGCCTGCGCGAGATGGAGCGGGCCACGGTCGAGGTCGCCGAGCGTCGCGGCGCCGAGAACGCGGCGGCGGTCAGCGAGCCATCCCTCAAGCAGGCACGCCGGGAAATCGGCAAGGAGATCCACGGCTCGCTCAGCGCCGAGCAGCGCGAAGCGCTCGCCACGATCACCGGACCCGGGGCTGTCGCGCTCTTGGTAGGCCGCGCCGGCACCGGCAAGGGCGTCGTGATCTCCGCTGCGGCAAGAGCCTGGCAGCTCGAGGGCTATGAGGTGATCGGCACCGCCGTCGCCGGCGCCACCGCGCAGCGGTTGAAAGACGGCGCGAGCCTCGATCGCTCTTTCACCGCCGACGGGCTCTGCAACCGCGTCGAGAACGATCGCGTCCACCTTGGCCCAAGGACCGTCGTCGTCATGGACGAGGCCGGGATGGCCGATACCGAGCGCCTCTCCCGACTCACCAAGCTGACCGCCTATTCCCACAGCAAGCTCATCCTCGCCGGCGACTCCGCGCAGCTGGGCCCGATCGGCGCCGGCGGGCTCTTCGAGCAGCTGCGGGGTCGGGTCCCGAGCGCCGAGCTGACCGAAGTGCACCGCGCCAACCACGATTGGGAGCGGCGAGCCTGGGAGCAGGTCCGAAACGGCGAACCTGGACCGGCGCTCGCCCAATACCAGGCCCACGAGCGCCTCCACATCCACGACACCCGCGCTCAGGCGGCGGAGGCGATGGTCGCCGACTGGGATCAGGCCAGGCGAAGCCTGCCCGCCGCCAAGGCGGTGATGATCACCGACGCCTCCAACGCCGAGCGCGACCAGATCAACGCGATGGCGCAGGAGCGCCGGGCGGGCGCGGGAGAGCTCGGCTCAGACCGCGTCGAGCTGCCCGGCAAGCCCTACGGGCTCGCCGCCGGCGACGAGGTGATCTTCTCGGCGCAGTTCCGGGTTCCCGGCCAGAAGCGAATCGAGAACGGGATCACCGGCACCGTCCTTGACGCTGATCGCGACAGGGACCGAATCACGGTCGAGACCCACGAGCGTGAGCCGCGCGAGGTGGTGGTCGACACCGCGAAGTTCTCCGACCTCAACTTGGGCTACGCCGTCCACGTCTACAAGGCCCAGGGCATCACCGCCGAGGCCTCCGGCATCCTCACCGGCGGCTGGCAGACCGCTAAGGAGCACGCCTATGTCGCACTCAGCCGCGCCCGCGAGCAGACTCAGATCTACGTGTCGCGAGAGGACCTCGGAGAGGCGGGCATGGACACCGGCGCGATCGAGCGCCTCGCCGAGCGGATCCGCCGCAGCGGCGCCCAAGAGGCGAGCATCACCAAGGAGACCGCCGGGCAGGCGGCGAAGCGTCGAGCGCAGATGGAACGCGCGATCAACCCAGACCGAGATCTCGAGCGGGGGCTCGGGATCGAGTGACTACCTCGTGCCTCCTGCCGCTCGGGCGCCTGCCCTTCGTCCAGACCTGGCATAGCGCAGCGCAATCAGCGGTCGCTCGCGAATCGTCCGATCCAGGAGCGCAAGCGGCGTCTGTCGTGGCGCTGGCTTCTAGGGGGAAGCGGACGTGTCTCGCCACATCGA
Source organism: uncultured Solirubrobacterales bacterium (assembly GCA_963702055.1). GTDB lineage: Bacteria > Actinomycetota > Thermoleophilia > Solirubrobacterales > 70-9 > CAWINX01. The sequence continues at coordinate 1,019,333 of OY969702.1, forward strand.
TATGAGCCTTCCTGAGGAGCGCATAGACGACGGTATACGTAGATACAATCCTCGTTGGTGTCGTCGGGATGATCGCGATCGCGCTGGATCGGGCGGACTACAGCGTTTTGCTTAGTAGCGATCGCAGTGGGGGGTAATGCCCTGATCGTCCTCACTGTTCTGAACGGATTCAGCGGTCCGTCGCCTGCAAACGGCGTATTCGGACAACCCAACGTAGAAGTGCCGATTTCAGACGCACTCCCGCGGCCGATAGCTCTGACCGGCCGCCCTACGGGTCTGGACCTTTGGCCGGATGTCCCTCCGATCAGAATGCAGCTCTTCCTTACCCGGCTCGACCCCGAAACCCAGCAGGGGTTCTTTACGGCCCATCTATTTGTCCCGCCTCGACTATTGACGCAAATTCTTGGCCGAGAGGGACACCTGGCGGTCGACGCCCAGGATGGGACCTATCGCCTAACCCGCTTTGGGCGTGGATTAAGCCTCCCACGAAGGATCGCTCCCGGCTATGTCGGCGCAACCAGGCTACAAACCAACATTCCCCTTGCCCAGGTCGTCAACAGCTCGAACAACGATACCCGTGGCTTCACTGTTGGCTTCAATCTTCCCTTCCAAGGCAGGCCGAGCGCGTTTCCTGACGACTGGTACGAACTGGCCAGTTCCGTCTCGATCCTCGCGCCCACTTCATACGTCTTCACCGACCGTGGGTACGGCGTCTCCCCATTTCCTATTCACATCGCGTTTGCTGCCGGCCCCGCAATGCGCGGCTACGCGATCTGGGTGGTGTCGAAGCATCGAGTGGATGGCTCATTTTTGAGGCTAGTAATCAAGACGGACAGCCAAACGCGAACGTTGGCTTACGTCACCGCAGCGGTGCCAATCCTGCTCGCACTCGTCGCCCTCTGCCTCCTCATCATAAGCTTGAAGGGTGGCTACTCTCGTACGCGGCTCCAAGAGCTTGCCTTCGCCGTTGTCTTAGGGGTTTTAGCCGTCTTGCCGATCCGCCAAGTGACGGTGCCAGCTGGCCTTCACGGACCTACTCGTGTAGATCTTCTGCTTGCCCTGGGCGTCACAATGTCAGTCGGCGTGTTGTTGATCGCGTTCGCGCTTCAGCTCGGTCTGCCCGCCTATAACCGTCGATGTAACGGTACCGGTGGACCATAATTGCTGCCATTGGCACAGCTGCATTAGTGCATTTCACCACGTCGAGACTGAACAGCAAGACGGTGGCTAGCCGGGAAGGCTCTTCGAGCATCACCATCCCGGTACCGGACGGCCGTCCTTTGTCCATATGCGGGCCTCTGTTGGCCATCAGAACACGCACGGCGTGGGCGATGCGAGAGCGACGCTCAAAGATCCCGGACGCTGGCGCTCTCGAACACAACGACCTCAGCGAGCTTGTCGAAGCGCGTGTCGCGGTGGAGCAGCGGAACGCCGCCGTACTCGGCTTCGCTTGCCGCGATGAGTGCGCCGGTAAGCGGCACGCGATGGTATCCGTCGCTCTGTTCGGCCAGCTCGGGTGGAAGTGCCCGGACACACGGGCAGAAGAAAGCCGACGTTAGGCTCCACGACCGAGTTGTCGATCTCGTAAATAGACTTGCAGCGTGCAACGCTTCTCTCACTGGATAAGGAAGGCGAGTTCTCGGCTTATCCGGATTCGACCTAGGCGTCTCCGGCGGGTGACATTCGCTTCGCGCTCGGCGCGGCTTCTCTGGGGCATCTTCGCAGTGCTGATCGGTCTGGTCGGCTATACGCTCGCCAGCCCAGCATTCCGCGCAACCCCGCCACCGCCTAATCCTTGGGCGCTGTACGTAACCACGAATGGCGTCAGCAAGCATTGGCGGAAGGATCCGGCAAATTGGCTTCTCAACCTCTCAGTTTCCGCAAAGAACGGCTGCGGACACCCAGTAACCGTCTTTGGGACGTTGAACACTGACTTCCTTGACAAGCTCGTCCACCAGCCATCCGCTGTCTTGCTCTCCATCGCCAACGCGCAAGTACTGAACGCACAGATTGCTGCCTTCCCCCTCCACCCGACGCGACCGGGATGGGAGTCCGCACGTTGGCGCCCGATGACAATCTCACGATTTAGAGGTGTCTACATCGTCGAAGGACTAACTCGTACTCCATCAGTATTCTTCAACAACGACAGCATTTACTTTCGTCTAACCATCAACGCATCGCGAAGCGCCGGATACTCGGCCTGTTATCTGACCAGTCCTGGATTGGTGGAATATCCAGGAGCTAGTCAGACTTGGGACAAAGCCGCCCAACTGGCCGAAATTTATCAAGAGCGACGCCATTTCACCCGCACCTTTGAATACGCGCCGCTCAATGACGCAATAGTGCGTATGGCTGTTCCTGGGGAACTTCCCGATCGCACGGCACTGGATGCCCACGCAGTCGTTCGTAGCGACTCGCTGCAGCTGACCTGTAGCGCGGAAGTTCCTGATGACCCGCATCTGCTGGAATCAGACTACTTTTCCTACGAGCGGATCCTAGCTACTGAATCAAACTGTGCCAGCGTACAAACGTATCGCGAACCTGGGGCCGCCGACGACTTGAACCGCAGGTTGTTCCTCGCCGGTGTCTTGCTCTCCGCGGCAGTTGCAATGCTTATTGAAGCAGTCGCGACGGGGCGCACAGAGCAAGTGTGACACGAGTAGCCGGTTCCACGCTTAATCGCATCCCTTCTGCGGCGGAGGCTGGACTTCGCTCCTCACAGTGTCCCGCCCGGCACCGAAGCCCGGTTACCGTGTTTGACCCCTACAAATGGCTCGGTCTCGGGCCCGTTGGCACGTATGTAATTAACTATCGCTCCCTGCCGCTTTCCTTGTGCTTACGCTACCGGCGCTAACTCGAGGGCAACAGAGTTGGCCATATTTGCAGGATTGACTCACTGACCGGCTCGCTACCAGCACGCCCCCCGCCCCGGTATGTGCCCGCTGACTGAAAGCGCAATCCTGTTGCCAGTTTCTATAAGTGTGATCACGAAGCGACTCTTACTCGACCCCCCTGCGCTGGCCTTGGCGATAACACTGCCCGATGGGTCTGCGACAATAACCGTAGCGAAACCTGAGCAGATCACGATCCGGGTCTTGGTAGGCCCGCCGGCCTCTGACTCCCTCGCAGCACTTGAGCCAAAGGTCCTGGCGATGATTTCGCCTGCCGCTGTAAGAACTGCCGGGCAATTGCCCGTTAGTCCACAGAAGAAGCCAATGCTCCTCTGTTTCCGCGACATAATGCACTGTGTTCTCCCGGCAAGCTGGCGAAACAAGGTGTTGGGCTCGTATGAACGAGTGACAATCTGAGTGACTCCGCTAGTTGGGCCGAGAACGCATCGCGCTTGCCTTCTGAAGGACACCCGAGCGAGGGCCCCTGGGAATGCGGTCACCGTAGCCTTGGGGCGCATTTGAACCGGTCGATGCCGGTTCAGAGCCTTGCCGCCGATATAGACGTGGCCTATCCGGGCACACACCCAGTCGCTCCGTGCAGATTTCCCACACCATGTCTTCGGTTGGGCCCCTGCTGCGATGTGCACGATGATCCCGCCGGCAACTACCGCCATGACGGTGGCCAGCACAATTCCGACCCGCCGGCGCTTGGTAAGGCCCTCAGACGACATTGTCCTTGCTTTCCAACAGGATACCCAAGAACAATCCGGCGAACAGAAAGAGCGTGGATAGCCAGATTGTCCGATAGCGGGTCAAGAGATCGGACACCCTTTCCTGCCCACCCACTTTCAGACTTGCGGCGGATGACGCCGCAAGGAACAGTGCGGCCCGAGAGGTCTCACCTGGCGGGGTCATAGAGAATCGGACTCCAGCCTGATCTGCGGAGCGCATGTCAATTGCCTCTGCGGTAGGCGGATGAAGCGTATCTCTGTACCCCGGTGTTTCAACGAGACCTTCGCTGAGTAATGCGGTGGCCCTGTCGGCCAGAACCTTCATTGACAAGGAGCTTGAGCCCTCCAGGTCGATCTCTGGCGCATCGCGTGCGGCAAAACCAATGGTCACGTGAAATTGCGCCTGATCGGGCACACAGCGGGCCTTTACTGCATGAGGTGGAAGTACGAGCATAAACTTTATGTGTTCGATGCAGCGGATGAAGACCGTGGTCCGCTTTGCCCCCAGGCTTAAGATCGAGGTGGAAAGGAGAGAATTGGCTACCGGACTTGACGTGAGCGTCATTGTCGATGCTGGCCTGATTGAGATGTCAGCACGCGCTAACGGGGCGTCGTGTGGCCATTCGATGGCCAGGCCGTCCGCTGAGAGTCGCTTTGGCTTTTGATCGCCGCAGGTCCCTTCCAACTCCACCATGAGCTGGCGGCATGCTCTGGCTGGTACTGGAATTACCACGCTGATTGTCTGGCGCCCTGAGAGCTGGTTAGACGCCGTCCCTCCAGCGCCAAGGGCATCTAGGTCTAATGCCCTTACATTTGCGCTGATAAAGGGTTGCAGCGGCGCGATCTTTGTAAGGGTAATGTGCCTGAGTGCCATCGGAGTCGTTGCGCTCACTTCTGCCTCCGTTGGCATGTGGATGGAGTGCAGAATGAGACCGCTGCCGCACACGATGCCCAGGAGATAGGCGGCGATCCAGGTGCGCTGTTTGAACCTCCTCATCCGGAACCGTGGTCTGTAGAGGCCAAGTCGTAATTATGCATATTGATTGGACTTGCGCCTTTCTTTGCAATGGCGACGTCTAGTCCTCGGATCCTCAGGCAGCCACCGGACCCAGGCCCAACATCCGAGTGAGGCGCTTGTCGGATGGCCCACACGCAGCTGTCGGATCTCTCGCGAACCTGTCGATCAGTTGTCGGGGATAGGGTCCGCCATGCTTACAGGTGGGCCAGTCTGACTGATGGCGATCTTGTTGACGATTCGCCTTGCAGTTCTATGGATGTCAGCCTTTGGGCGGCGAGTCAGCGTCACCGTCGACTAGCTGGCCTTTTCTGAGCCACGGGACACCCGCAGTATGGCCTGCATCTTCCAGACACGATCGGTAACTCCGTCGTGACCTGCCTTGTGGGTCAGCCGTCAGCCGACACGAGTTGAGGCTCGATTTCTAAAGTGGCCGCAGATCGACGCACATCGCCTCGCCAAGGGTTTGTGCGACAGCCTCGCGCGAGAGCGGAAGCGCGGCGCCGGCCCGTCAGGACTTCTGCTTCTCGTCCGAAGCAGGCGCCTACGGCCTGGGCTCAACGCGCTCGCAACCACGTCGAAGCGGCCAAGAAAAATCCGTCCGACGAGATCTCTAGCGTCTCCAAATCGCAGAGCACGAAACGAGGACGACTACCGCCAATTTGAATCTAATAACTCCGACGGACGGAAAACCGATGATGACTCTCTCCAGCCAATTCGACAAGGCCTTGACCAAGATCGAGATCAACGGCACGAAGCGGGCTCGAGCCGTGAAGGCGCACTTGGAGCTGCGCGCCGTACTAGAGAGCAATGCGAAGTTGCGCGAGCTTGGCATCCAGACGGTGCTGATCGGCTCCTACGCGCGAGAGACTGGGATCTATCCCGGACGCGACGTCGATGTCTTCGTCAAGTTGACCACACTTGACACCTCAGCGAACCCCCACGAGGTATTCAAGGTCGTCTGTCAGGTTCTCGTGGACGCCTTTGGTCAACGGGCGGAGCCACAGCGCCGCTCGATCAAGGTGTCCTTCGACTTTGACGGAGACGGCTTCGCGATCGATGCCGTTCCCGCCGTACGAATGGGCGAGCGCTGGGCCCTGCCAAATCGCGATCGCGAAATCTGGGACAACCGGGACCGACGTTGGATCGAAACCGATCCCGAGCAGCTCGGAGCGTTGACTGAGGAGCGCAACAAGCGCCCGACGATCTCCGGACGCGGCGCCTACGTCCCCACGGTCAAGCTCGTCCGTCAGATCCGAAGCGAGCACCTGGGAGACGCGAAACCCGGCGGCCTGTATTTCGAGCTTCTCACCTACTGGGCCTTCCAAGGCGGTGTCGACGGTGAGAGCCAAGCCGAGATCCTGGCCAAGACGCTGGGGTCGATCGCCACGCAACTGGGAAGTGGTGCAGTTGTCACCGATCCCGCCCTCGAGCAGCCTTATTCGCCCGCCCCCGAGTGGACGAAGCTGGAGACGGCGCGAGACACCTTCACCGCCCTGGCGGCGGATGCAGAGGGGGCCTTGGCGGCCGACAAGTGCCCTGCGGCAGCGGCCTGGCGCCGGATCATCGGCAGGAACAGCCGCGGTGCCTGCTTCCCGTTGCCCGACGGCTGCGATGAGACTGGGCGGGCGATCGCGACCGCAGCAACGGCCGTCGCTGCACGCGGCTCGAGGGAGGCCGGTGGCTTCGGATGACATCGACACCCTAGACCCGGCCTCGCTCGACGCTTTTCGCGACGAACTCATTGAATCCGGGTTCGAGCCGGTCGAGGAAGACCCACGATTTTGGTCGGGACCGATCCATCGGGCCCTCTCACAGCTCACGGTCGCTGAGACGATGCTCATCCAGTTTCAGAACGGCTGGCCCTATCGACCCCCGAAGCTCTACGTAAAAGGAATCGACAGCGATCACGCCGTCACCGATGGTGAGGTTTGCTTGTTTCAGCCTGGAGAGGACGCGATCGGGACCTGGAAGACCTTCGCGGACTACAGCGCGCGCATCGCCGAATGGGCAGAGAGCAGCGGAGATGGCTTTCGAGCAGAGGACGCCTTGCTCGACGCCCATCTCTATTACCGCAACTCAGTTGCTGGATTGGCGACCCTGAAGCTCGGTTCGATCACGATCTCGGACTCGGACACGGAGATGACTGGAAAGCTCTACGGCACCTGGCGCCACGATCGCACGCTGCTTGAGCTTTCGACCAGCGCCCCAGAGGGAGATGCGATCGCCGGTCGCTGGTACTACCGGCGCGCACTGGAGTCCGGGCCACCTCGCGATCTCATAGCGCTGAAGGGGGCACTGACCAAAGGGCAGCTAGCGAACTTTGAGAGGCGCCTAAAGAACGTCGAACACGGTGAGCCGATGGTGTTCGCCCTGGTCTGGGAGGCAGAAGGCGGACGCACCGCACTCGCGCTCTCTGCAACCCCGGCGCCCGAGACCGCAATCGCAGTCAAGTCGATTGAGCTTGCCCTTGAGGACACCGAGATCCTCGCATTGCGGGCCGGACCCGATGTCGAGTTGATGGCGGACAAGCGAATCGTGGTGTTCGGATGTGGTGCGGTTGGCTCAAACGTCGCGTGCCGCCTGGCGGAGGCCGGCGCGGGACGCTTGCGGCTCATCGACGGGAAGCGCCTACGACCAGGACACATGGTCCGACATGCCGCGAGCTACCGGGCGGGCATCAGCAAGGTGCGGGCGACCGCGCTGCAAATCGTGAGCGATGCGCCGTGGTGCGAGATCGACGAGGTGCCGGAGGAACCGTGGGCGACCCGGCGAATCGAGGCGCTGATAACCGACGCCGACCTCATAATCGAGGCCACCGGCATGGCCACCTTTGCCGAGTTGGTATCCCGCGTTGCCGCCGACGCCGAGGTTCCGATGATCTCCGCTGCCCTTTACCGAGGCGGATCAGTCGCCCGAGTACGTCGCCAGATCCCAGGCGTCGACGTCGCCTTGGCCGAGAGGACCGACGAGTCCGCCTACCCGCTGATCCCGGCGGGGAAGGAACCCGTACTGATCGAGACGGGCTGCTCTGCTCTCGTTAACAATGCCTCTCCGGTCAGTGTCGCTGCCATCGCGGCGAGCACCGCCGAGATGGCAATCGACCTGCTAAGCGGCCGTCACAACTATCGCGAGGAGTTGATCGAGGTTTACCGGCCGTTGGAGACCTCGCCATTTGATCGGATCGGCAGGGTTTCGGCGTGACTGCCCCCTCGGCCTGGCTCAGCGAAGCTGCCGCCGAGACGATCAAGGCGGCTGCCCATGAACACCATCCCAACGAGATCGGCGGTGTGCTGCTCGGGGTCGAAGTGACGGGACAACCCTGGATCACGCAGGCTACGGTCGTGCCATCCGGACAGGGGTCGCTCACCTACTACGAGCTACCGGCCGGTGCTCGCAATCTCGCCGTCGATCGCGCCAGGCAGAGCGACGCTAGGCTCGGATACCTCGGCGATTGGCACAGCCACCCGGTCAACATCGGCCCAAGCGCGACCGATCGTCAGACGATGCGTACGCTTGTTGCCCACGGCGACCATCCCAAGCCGCTGCTGCTACTCGCACGGCGCTGCGCGGACGGCTATGAGCTCGACGCACGCCAGCAGACTGCCGCCCAGCTACGCGCGCTGGAACTCGTCGCAGCCGGAGCCCTCCCCGCGCACCATAGAAGCCGATGTGTGTGCGTTCGCCTCGGCAGATTCGGCCGTCGCACCAGACGCGAGAAGAGGAGCCGCTAGATGGCCCGTCCAGTGTTTCTCTCCTACACCTGGTCCGATCGCGATCCCGACGAGGTTGAGCGGCTTGACAGCCCGTTGCGCCTACGGGGAGTGCCAATCTGGCGCGATCGTCGCGAGATGACCTTCGGCACCTACAACGAGACTCGTGTGCGCCACGGCATCGAAAAGGAGTGCTCGGGATTCGCCCTCTATTACACCGACGCCGTCCTCAGTTCACAGTTCGTCCTCAAGATCGAGCTCGACGCGATGGCGGCACGGCGGCGCTTGGGGGCACCACCTCCCTTCTTCGCCGGTGCCGTATTCCGCCGCTCGCTCGCTATACCGACTGCCGCCGAAGAGCTGCGTCAGGCTAGCAGCGGGATTCAGCTTGGAGAGGCGTTTGGCAGCCGTGTAAGCGATGAGGACTTCGAGGAGGATCTGAGGACGGCTGCCAACGGAATCGTCTCCGTCTACCTCGAGCAGGAGCTTGCGTCGACCCTCGATGAGGTCTCACTGCGGGTAGAGACGCGCGGCGAAATCCCCAATGCCGATCCAGCGTTGCTCCACCTCTGCTGGTGCCCTCCGCTCGATCACGATCCGAGCCGTCATCCTCAAGATGTCTGGGAGCATCATCTGCTTCCTGCCCTCGGTGACCTCCAGGCCGTTCTCGAAGCCCGGCAGGCCCCCCGACGACTTCGCATCGCCGGCAACCTTCATCTCTCCGCCGCACTGGCCCTCGGCTGGCAATTTCGACAGCCCACGCGGTGGTCGTTGATGATCGATCACGACTTCGTGCCTTGCGAAACGGCTTTGACCGATCCCGAACCGCACGGATGGCGACTCACGATCGAACCCGGGCCATCGGGACCGGACGATCGCTTGGTGGTGTGCGTTCACGCCAGCCAGGATGTGGCCAAGGCAATGGAGAATCATCGCCGAGAGCTACCTCCAGCGCGGGCGATGCTCCACGTCTACCCGCCTTCCGGTACGCCCGGACGCACAAGCCTTGACCCGGCCCACGCGAACGGCCTCGCGGCGGCAATCGCCGCGCAAATTCGCGATTGCCGCACTACATACGGCACCAAGCACACGCACCTCTATCTGGCGTGCCCGTGGCCTTTGGCGACCCTCCTCGGATGGCATCTATCCAGTAGCGGCCGACTGGTCATGCATGAGGCCGATGTCGAGCGGAACAGCTACCGAGTTTCCTGTCAGCTGAGTTGACGAACCGGACTTTTGGGCGGCTTCGCATTGTCATGAGATGCGACCCCTGACCGGGAAAATGCCCGGCGGCACAGCCTAGGGCTGCTCGGTGCAACCATTCCCGGGTGCCTTACCACGTTCGCATCACTCCCTCCGGCCACTCTCGTCTCAGCGGCGACGAGCTGGCGCTCGATCTGACGCACGATCAGCTCGAGCGGCGATTTCTGGAGCCGAGGCGAACCGGGCAACCGCTCAGTCTGAATGGCCGAACCCTCCGATGGGAGGAGATTGATCGCGTCCGGATCAACGAGACCGAGGAGGAGTCGGCTCAGCTTTTGCCGTCGATCCGCACCGAGCGGGCCGCGGGCAGCTCGGTCGCGACGCTCATCCCAGACGAGTGGTACGTCACGAAACAAGGCCGGGACGTGACGGACGAGTTCATCACCGCGCCGCCGAGAGGAGAAGTGGCGCAACCGGCGACGGCAAGCGCGTGCTTTCACGTTCATCTGCGCAAGAACCTGTTTCGCGATACCAGTGTCTTCAATCTGAGCGAAGCCGACGCCCGAGAGCAGTTTGTCGTGCCCTGGCTGGAGAATCGAGGGGTCCTGATCGAGGGCAGATCGTGGAGTCCGGCTGAGTGCAAGCTGACGATTTACGAAGGCCCGCGCCTCAGTACCCAACAACGCTCCTTTGGCCAGGGGTGGCTCAATGCCGTGAAGCACGGCGAGGACGTCACCGCCGCGATGCTGAGCAGCCCGGTCGCAAAGGCTCCCGATCGAGCAACCGCCGCCGCCGGGGGCCGTGTCGAAGAGGCACCTGGCAAGTGGGCGTTGCCGACTCTCTGGGGTCACCTGCGCCGTATCCCGTCCTGGTTGGCGACCGCCGCCGATGCCGTAACGGTGGTGGGCGCCCTTGCCGGCGTAGGGAAGCTGCTCGGAGTCTGGTGAGCCGCCCCTCCCTGCCCTCAAGCCTGGCCCGATCCTTCGGTTACCTGAGTTCGTCCGGCGTGAGGAACGTCGAGATGTCCGAGCTGGGCGTGCAAGGCTCCGCAAGGCGCTCGGCGATCTCATCCTCGGTCAGATGCGGCACCTCAGCCGGCTCATACTCTGGGTCGTTCCAGCCGCACACCGCGCAAGTGCCAGCGACGACTCGATACGACTCGCATTCCGCACAGCGCGTGCTCGCTCGCGACAAGCGCATCTGCGCCGCCGTGAAGCAGCCAAGGAGGTGCTCGACCATCTTCAACCCGATCTCCGCATCCATGCGGATCGCGTTCTTCGCGTGGGTGAGCCAGTTGACATATTCCCACGTCTCGCCCGACATCTTCTTGAGATAGGACCGCAGCCTGGCGGCGCTTGCGCCCGGAGCCACGGCGTTGGCCAGTAAGTCGGTCCAGTTCTTGAAGTCACCACGCTTCGGTGATGCCGTACCCGCCGGTGCCAACTCGTCGCTACACGCCTCGTCGAGGAACGACAGCAGACACTCCCGCAGCCGCATCCCGACGGACTGGAAGTTCTCGGCCTCGTCGCCGCTTTCGTATGCCTCGAACGCCTGCCGCCAGCGACGCCAGGAGCCGGGCAGCGCAGCCGCCGGCTCAGGCGCGACCGGCACCTGGCGCTCCTGCTGCGACCACACTCGAATCATCAAGCCGACGTGAAACGTAAGAACTACGTCGCGGCTCTTGAAGTCCTCTTGGCTGTAGTAGTGGGTTGGATTGGTCAGTACCCACCAGCGGCTATCGGCACAATGCACATCCCAGATGTCGTGACGCTGAGATCCGACAAGCTCTGATCCGACCTTCTCGACGTGTACGACCTCCTCGCCGAGCTGGTCCTCGGCGTAGGAGCGAATCTCGTCCTTGTCGGCCGCCGACTCAGCTCGCGGCGGCACCGCTGACCTCTGACATCAGATCCTCTTTCCTTCCCTTCATCATCATTCTCGTCGAGCATACGCAGCGTCGAGAACGATCAGGGCGGTCGCGTTGCGGCCACGCCTGTCGCCCCCATTGCTCGCCCCAGGTCTTAAGGCCAAGGAACGGACGAACTCGGACTTCCTCCGGCTAGATCGTGGGTGCCCGGCCGTCCATCTGAAACCTGGGTCAACGGGGAGTTGTCAGACGCCCTGGAGCCGCCTCTGAGCTAATCAACCGCTGGCAACGACTCGCCTGTCGCTGGTTTCGCTCGCCTGCGATCGGCGTGCTTGCCAGCGGGAGTCCAAAGCCAGCGCGAAAGCGAGGCGAAGCGCGATCGGTCGGGAAGGCCGGAATCAACCGGCGCGGGGACGCCGCGGACCCGGAGCTCGTCCGCGCGTCGCAGGGTGAGGATGTCTCGGGAGAGGCACCCGCGCACTTGCGGCGCGGTCTCGACGCAGTTGAGCCTGTACATCTTGGCGACGTTGATGACAATGACCAGCACGGCAAAAATGGTCTCGTCATGAGCCAGGCCGGTCATCAGCAGAATCCCGATCACGATCATCGCCAGGCTGTAAGCGCCCATCAATACCCACCACTCCTTGAAGACGTCGGTGATGAACCTGTCTCCGACCGCCCGGCGAGTCGAGAATCGCCAGCCGACGCGGTTGCCTTTGATCGCGATTCGCAGGGCGAGGAAGTTATTGACGACGACGAGCATCGTGCCGATGCCCGCGCATAGCGGCCAGGCCTGCGGCGCGTAAACCATCGCCCACATGATCGGGAAGACGAGGCCAATCGAGGTGGCGCGCATCACCACCTCTGAGGCGTTGCCGATCCGCACCCCCAGCCGCTTGGGCGAAAGGGTAGAGAAGTTGTTGACGTAGTAGGTGACTGCGGTGAGGCTGAAGGTGAGGGCGACCAGCCGCCCAGGCAGGTTCGCCCAGAAGTCACCCACCTTGAAGTGCGCGTGCAACGTGTCGGTGAGCTTCGGCACCCAGGGAACGACCGTTGCCCAGCCGAGGTCGGCGACCGTGTAGGCGGCGAAAGTGCTGAGAGCAACCACCCAGCAGGCCATAGCGACAACTGCCCACCTAGCCAGCGAGGGGAAGTCGGCATAGGCGTCGTCAACCGGCTCCTGCACCTGACTGGCTACGTCGAAGAGGTTCTTGAGCTGGGCGTTGTTGACCGGCTTCAGCAGGCCGATACCGCGCAGCAGGCCAAAGCCGCGGGCGGTGGTGCGCTTCTCGTAGATCTCCAGCACCTCGGTCTCCTGGAGGATCAGCTTGCTCAGGTAGGCGTAGGGGTCGAGGGCGCTGTCGGCCTGGCTCATCAGCGCCAGTCGCTGGGCGGGCTCGCGCTCGATCAGCTCTTCGATCCCCCTGGCCAGGCCGGGCGCCCCGTCCCACGGCCGTTCGCCTTGCCAGAGGCGATCGAGCTCTGCCGCCAGATCCTCTTTCTGGACCTTCCGCTTTGCCGCCGCCTCGAGCAGGATCACGCCAAGGGAGTAGGCGTCGCAGCGCCAGTCGTCGATCGAAGGATCATCGAGAAGCTCTGGGGCGACGTAAAGCGAGGCGCGGCGAAACGCCGCTGAGGTCCCGACCCGCTCGCTGATCGCAAAGTTGTGGCCGAAGTCGATCAGGGCGATACTGATCGGCTCGTTGGTGGAGTTGACGAGGATGATGTTGGAGGGCGAGAGGTCCAGGTGATGCCGGGTGCCGTTGCCGTGCTCGATCAGCTTGCTCAACTTTTCGCAGATGGCGAGGCCGACTTCGCGGATGAATTCGATGTCGGTGTCGTTGATTGCGCGCTCCTGCGTCTGCTCCTCCGGCGAGCGGTGGTCGGGAACGGCGCGGTCTTCGAGCACGTCGGACAACGTCGGCCCCTCGATGAAGTCCATAGCGATCGTCAGCGGCGTAGAGTTGTAGACGTACGGAACGCCGGGTAGGTCGAGTGAGTGCTCTTCCTTGTAGGCGTCCGTCCTGGCGGTGATTGCCCGCACTTTGTGGTAGCGGGGCAGCAGGCACTTGAGCGCGATTATGCGGGGCCTGTCCGTCTCTGCCTTCGGTCGCGTCGGACACTTGAGGATCAGCGAAGTGGTGCCGACGCGGTGCAGCTCGGCAGCCGCGAGGTCGTAATCGTCGCCGAGATCGTAGAACGTGCGAAAGCACTCCTTAGTGGGGCTCTCAGCGAAGAGGTGGCGAGCCTTCTCCAGTAGACCGTCGGAGATCTCCGAGGTGAGGGCGTAGGCGAGCGCCGCGCTCAGGCAGAGGCAGAGGCCGAGCGGACCGCGCACATCGTGGTCGTCATCGTCGAGTGCCTGGTAGATGCTCGCCAGACGCTCAATGACCTTGGGGTCGACGTAGTCGTCGTCGGTGAGAAGCGTGCGCACCTCGTCGAGCAGCCGATCGCAAGGATTTCCAGGGTCGTCCTCAACTCGGGGTTGCGAGCAGTAGGTGTGGATTTCGGCGATCGCCTGCTCTGGATCGTCGTTGAGTTCGTAGAGCAGCGACATGTATCAGCTCGCTTCCTCGAACTCGCCGAATATGTCGCGCTCGGCGCCGGTAAGCGCCCCGTAGGCGGCCGCGGCGCCGGCGGCCGCGGCGGCGTGGAGCACTCGCGGGTTCTGCTCGAGCTGCCCGACGAGTGCTGCATCCGGCGCCAACTGAATTGCAAGTGCCCCCCCCCCCCCCCCCCCCGCAGATGTCGACTGCAACGCCTCGAGCTGCATGAGCTCGCTGGCATACCGTGCGGCGCGCATCGCGTAGGCATCGCCGAGTCCGTTTTGCATCCGATTCATCATCGGGAAGGCCAGACGCCGCTGGAAGTGACCGGGATAGCCCCGCACCTGGCCGCGGGGTCGGGTGAGAAGGACCAACATGTGAGTGGCACCGAGCTGTATCGCTGCCTTGAGTGGAATCGCCTCGGTCAGCGAGCCGTCGATGTAGCGTGCGCCACGTAGGGCAACCGGCTTGCCAGCGACGAGCGGTATACGCGCCGAGGCGCGCAGGGCGGTCAGTAGGTCCGCGTCAGTTTTGAAGTCACCCAATACCTCGGCCTCGTAGTCGGGTATCCGCGTGGCAACCGCATAGAACGGGACCTCAGAGCTGAGCACGCGCTCGCAGTCGAGCACCTTGTGCTTGACCATGAGCTCATCGAGCAGGTAGTCGAGGGAGACAATCGGGGCGCCGCGCAGGACCCTGCGGTAGTCAAGCCACTCGCGCCCAGTCAAGTCTTCGTAGTAGATGCTCGTGCCCATGTGGGTCTGCCGGGCAAGGAAGAAGGCACCCGCCAGCGCCCCCGCAGAGGTGCCCACGACAAGATCGAACGCATCCTGCAGCCCGAGCTCATCGAGGGCCGTCACCATCCCGCCTGAGACGACCCCGCGCATTCCCCCTCCCTCGACCACGAGGGCGAGCTTCGCGTCCTCTTTGCGATGCAGAGGCCTCGAACCCCGAGCGACCCGCTGCGCCAAAAGCTCCAGTACGGGATGCCCGCCGACTATTTGCGGCTGAGCTCGCGTCGCGGGTGCCATCACTCGGGCTCGTCTAGACGCAGACAGCGAAATCGAAAGGGCATGGTGGCGCGACAGGCTAGTCGGTCACGTCGATAGAAGGGGAAGTTCTGCCATAAAAGCCCGACAGAGACGCCCCAGGATCATGTGGGGAGCTCGGATAAGCGAGCGTTGTGCCAAGTCTTCATTCCGGCCAGCCTCCAAGCGCGCCGAGGCTTCAAAGCCCTCCATTGACTCGGCGACGATACTGGTTACCGTTCATGGTTCCGGTGAGATCGTGATCCTGCCGCCCGTGGACTTGCAGTAGAGCTTCTGGATAGTTGTCGACGGTCCCTTACGCGTGTCAACCGTCCTGCATACTGCGGAGGTCGCGGCCGACCCCAAGTTGTCGAGCTCCCAGGTTGTCGCAGACCCCGCGGTGCTGCCCACCACGGCGATAACCGCTCCCGTCACTACCTTCGAGTTCAACCACGCCTTCCAGCCCGTGCGCTTCGTTTGCAACTGCGAATGCTTCCGGCGACGAGCTTTGGGCTGATCAGGCATCGGGCTCGCGCTTTGGCTCGTCCCTAAGAGACGACTCGCTGGCAGGCGGATTACGTTCGGTGGGCTCGGAAGGCAGGTCGTCGGCCGTTAGTCCCGCGAGACGACGGGCGTCGCCTACAATCGATGCATCAGCGTACGCACCGGCATCGCGCAGCGCCGCCTCGGCCAGCAGGACCTGGTCACGTGTCTCAACCGCCAGATTGTGCCGCTCCCCTGCCACCTTGCCACTACGTCCACGGGACCAGGTACGCGAAGGTCCGCTCGGTGAGCGCTCGACAGGCTCCGCATAACGCGCCAACAGCTCAAGCGCATCACTGCGCCATTCGTAGATGCAGCGACGGCGCCGATCCGCGGCGGATAGCAGCCACGCGCCCGCGATGACATCGGCAACGATGAACACGCCGACAACGATCTGCGACGCATCAGAGGCGTGGTGGGCCGCGATGAAGAACTCAACAATGAGTGCGATGAGGACAACGGCAAGCAGTGCACCGCCCCCGGCGTATACGCTCGCAGGAGGTGGCACGCGTGCCCCGGTCGATGGGAATAGTCCGTCGTGTCCCGTGGACTGCTCATCCGCCTCGCTCATCATGCGACGCAAGCCTAAGCGATCGGAACTCGCCACGGCAACCCACACGGCGGCGGGATCTGCGACCACAGCAGAGGCCAAACTCGTAGGGGCTGGCGACCCGCCAACTCGCTCGCAAATCGTCCAAAGCGGTAGTCGACGTCAAGTAGCGCACGGGATTCGATCCTCATCACCCCCGACCCAGCTTGTCGGCGCGCCGGTTCTCCGCCCGTGGGATCCACTTGACGCACCAGTCGTCGAACTGCTCCAACAGATCGCATGCCTTCACCCGCAGAGGCTGCAGTGTTAGATGCTTCGTCTTCCACTCGCCGTTGACTTGGTTCACCACGAGCCTCGAGTCCCCCTTGACCACCACCTTCTGCGCGTCGTGCTTGCGCGCCAGGCGCAGGCCGAGTATTAGGGCGTGGTACTCGGCGAAGTTGTGGGTCCCGTGGTCGAAACGCTTGATTCGCTCGTATTCGGAGCCGTCACTCAACTTGACAATGCAGGCAGCCGTCACCGGGCCGGGACTCTGGCCGCCGCCGTCGAAGTGGATGGTCGCCTTCTTCACCTTGGGAGCATTCTCTCCCACCGCCTGACCAGGCGCGTCTCAGGTGCGCGCCCTCTGGCGTTGGGGGCCGGCCAATCAATGCGCTTTCCATGCAAAGGGAGAGACCCGCTTTGGACGAATTGCGAAAGTCAGCGATTTTCCCCCGCCCCATACCGTGTATAAACTTCACTCCGTGCTGTCCAGGTGTGCGCTGGTGGAGGAACCGGCGCGCGGGTAGGCAGCATCCCCTCCGATCATCCTCCACGGCTCGCGCTCAAACCACCTCGTCAGCCCGATCAGCCCCCACTCCGCGCCCCGCAGCAAGAGCCCTTGCCCAGGTGGCAGCTTGGCTACCTCGCCGGGCGTCAAGGTTCGCTGGCGCTGGGTCTGGTAGCTGACCGATTCGTTGTAGTGGTGGGGGTCGAGCCACTTGTCGCTCTCACTCGTCCCCAGCGAGGATGAGACCACCTTGCGGTCGTATTCGCCGAGGGCCAGCGAGATGCTCTCCAGGGTGCGGGCCTCGCCGATGCCCGATAGCACCGCCTTGGTCTGGAAGAGACTCATGAAGCCCTCAGCCGCATCAGGTCCCCAGCGGGTCCGGGCCTGGCTTAGGTCCTGCAGGCCAATCATCACCTGCAACCTCTGTCCTCCCGCTTGGGAGATCAAGGCCGGCAGGTCGTGGATTGGCGCGATGTTGGCGACCTCATCCAACGCCCACAACATCACCGACCCGTCTGCGTCCTGCGCTGCGAAGCGCTCATAGACGGCATGGCGGATCTGCTCCAGCAGGCCGACGATCAGCGGCGCGCAAAGCGCCTGGCGATGCTCGGGCGCGGTGATGTAAATCGTGTCGGTGGAGACGGCGAAACGGGCCGGGTCGAAGTTGGGCTGGGCGGCGCTTGCCCTGACGGCATCGGCGTTATAGGCGGCAAGCACGCCGGCGGTCGCGGAGAAGATCGAGGATCGCTCGCGGGCGTCGGTCTGCTCGATCCCGGCCAGCACGTCGGCGGCGATCTCCGAATCGCAGTCCAGGAGCGCCTGGCGCGCCGGAGTGAGGTCTTGGCGCAGCGTCCAGCGCAACACTTCGGCGATCGGTCGATCGGTGAGGTTGGCGGCGTAAAGCAGTGGGGCAAGCAGCGCGGCGGCGCGCTCTGTCCAGTGGTTCTCGTTGCTCGTGCCGGCGCCCACTCGCGTGCAGGCGCTCATCGCCCTGGCCATAACGAGCGCCTCATCCCAATCCGAGGACGCCGCCACCGGCGACCAGCACAGCCGCCGCACGCCATCGGGAAGCCGGCGCTCCGTGACGGAGGGGTCAAACAGCCACGCCTGCCCCACCTCCGAGCGCGCCGGCGCCGTGGCCCTCATCACCTCGGGCTTCGTCGACGTGGCGATCACGGCCCCCGAAGCCCCGAGCACGGCGGGGATCATCACCGCGCTCGTCTTTCCCGAGCGTGGCGGGCCGAGGACCATCACCGCGCTCTCGGGGTCTGCGAGGACCCAGCGCCCGCGCCCGGAGAGGCCGAGATAGGCGCCGCCGCCCAGCCGGGTGACCTCTGCCCTCACCGCTGCCCCCGGCGTCTGCGCTTCGCCCTCGCCACTCAGTGGCTGCTCAGCGGCCGCGGTCCTCCTCTCTATAAGGGAGAAGAGCGAAGCGATCGGGAGCCGCCCGTCGGCGAGCGCCGCGATCAACAGCTTCGCGAGCCAGCCGAGCGCGAGCGCCTCGAGGCTCCAGGCGATGGGGTTGTGGCCCCCGGGGTCGAGGATCTCGTGGAGAAACAAGGCGAGCGCGAAGAGTCCGGCGAGCTTCCACGGCAGCGAGAGCCCGCGCTTAAACGGCGGCTCCATCTCTTGATGAGAAGGGCCCCAGGATCGTTTTGGCACGGTGCTTGACATTTATTTGACTTTACATCATTATCAAGTTAAGTCAATAGCAGTCAAGCCCTAACCGGAGACCGAATGCCACCCAAACGCCCCACCCTCGGACTCAGAGACCAGATCGACCGTGAGATCAAGGAGCTCGACAACGAGCGCGCTCGTCTCGTCGCGGCCAGGGCGGCGCTGGAGCGCGACAGGCCGCGGCGCTTCTCTCAAGACGACGTTGCCGCCTATCTCGTCGAGCACCCCGGCTCCACATATACGGAGGTCGCCACGGGCTTGGGCGCCGCGCCGACCAACGTCGCCGCCCACCTAAAGCGGGGTCGGCAGGCCAGCCGCTTTCGCAACGTCGATGGCAAATGGAGCTTGGAGGCGTAAGACTGATGCCGGGCAAGACAGCGAGGAGGCTTCCCGATGAACGCAAGGCTGAGCGCCCATCTGATCCGGCCCGGGGACCTCAACCCCGGCTGGATTCTGCTCTACGCGGTGACCTGGGCCTTACAGGTGTTCTGTGGGTGGGTTCGCTCCCTCGCGGCTGCCCTCGTCCTCTTGATCGTCACCTGGATCGCGGGCTGGAACCTGCCGATCGACGCGCTGGCGCTGGTGATTGGATTCGGGCCGCTCTTCGTCTCGCTCGCCACGCTCGTCCTGCCTCTGGGCGGCTGGTGGTTCCAGCAGCAGCAGGGCGGACGGCGACCGTCGGAGCGCGAGCGCAGCGTCTTCGAGCTGGCCTTCGCCGAGCTGGCGCAGGTCGACCCGGATCTGCGGCCGCCGCACCGCTGGTTCGTCACCGACGAGGCCGACCCCAATGCCTGCGCCTACGCCGACACGCTGATGGTGACGCGAGGCATGTTGGAGAGCCCGTCCTTCCCGGCGGTCCTCGCGCACGAGCTCGGGCACCTCAACTCAAGCGACGCTCGGGTTACCGCGGCGGTGCACCGGATCACCGTCCCGCCTCGGAACCCGGTCGGCTTTCCGTTCCGCGCACTGGCGTTCCTGACGACCGGGCGGATCGCGATGGCCTTGGTGCGGACGCCATGGGCGATGTATTGGCGGCGCAGGGAGGCGATTGCGGACGAGTACGCGGCCAGGCTCGGACAGGGCCCGGCGCTTGCGGGCTACCTCGATACCCACGCGCTCGAGGGGGATCTGCCGACTCCGTTCAAGGACTTCGGCGATACCTCCCATCCCTGGACCGAGCATCGCATCGACGATCTCCAGGCGCGCTCGCTGGGCGAGTAACTCCGGGCTGGGTCCCTGTCAAGGTCGTCGCTTCGCGACGGCCCTGCGGGCCGGGGCTGGCGCCCCTCCCTATGACAGGGCCCCAGCCCTTCGTTGAAGCGGCGGGTAGGTCGGCAAGGCCGACCAGGGGAGGAAGCTGAGATGCGGGAGCTGAGTGCGATTCCGACCAGAACACGACGAGACCTCCGCCCGCCCCGAGGACGAGGGCGAGGGGCGGCGCATCGCGTCGCGGTGAACCTGACGCCGCAGGCCGTCGAGCAGGTCGCCGCTCGGGTTGCGCAACTGCTTCGGCAAACCGCGCAGGAACGCGGATCGGAGTTGCTCAGCGCCGGGGAGCTGGCCCGGGAGCTGCGGGTCGAGCGGCCCTGGATCTACCGGCACCGCCACCTGCTCGGCGGGCTGCGGATCGGCGCCGGACCAAAGGCTCAGTGGCGGTTTGAGCGCCAGAAGGCGATCGAGGGCCTGCGGCGCCAACAGGCAAAGCAGCAGACGGACGGGCGTCCGTGATCAGGCAATCCCAACAGGCAAGGACGAGCGCATGAGATCACTCAGCACCATCCCAACGAGACAAAGACCGACGGTCGCACTTGGGCCGCGAAGTCCGCAGCGCCGGTCGCCAGGCCCCGGCTGCCGGAAGTCGGTGGGCCTCCTCGGCGTTTTCGCACGTCCTGGGGGTATGCACACAAACTCACGACCGGGGGCACTCGCCGTCACAAGGCGCGCGACGCAGATCGCCAACCCGAGGATCGAGATCACCCCCAGCGTCGCTCAGTACGAGCAGCTCTGCCGCGATCTGGCGGCGCTGCGGCTGGCCGGAGCGACTTCCAACACCGCGGCGATCGTCGAGGCTGTCCACGCCGCCGTGGCAGCGCCTATGCTGAGTTCTGTCCGAGCAAAAGCCGGGCGGCGCAGTGCCACCGGCACGCCAGCAGGAGGTTGAGCCCCGATGCAGACCGAAGGCAGCGGAGAGGCGATCCTCTACGCCGCCAAGTCCACCGAGGACAAGCGCGGCTCGATTCCTACGCAGCTTGAGGATTGCCGCGCCTTCGCCGAGCGCGAGGGGCTCTCGGTGGCCGGCGAGTACCAAGATGAGTCTGAGAGCGCTTGGTCCGGCGATCGCGGCAAAGGTCTAGCCGCCGCAATGGACCACGCGGATCGTGAGGGCGCAACGCTGATCGTGCTGCACAGCGACCGTCTGGCTCGCGGCGATGGCAAGCAGGCGCGCCACTTGGTCGAGATCGCTTTGTGGGCTATCAAGGCGAATGTCTCTATTCGCAGTATTGAAGACCCCTCAACCTTCGAGAACCTTGTGATGGCAGTGGTCATGGGTGAGCGCAACACCGAGGACAGCCGGCGCAAGAGCGGAGCGGTCAAGGCTGGTCATGCTCGTCGCCGTAAGCTCGGGAAGTTCTCTGGTGGCCCCGCCCCTTACGGGTACCGGCGCCGGCGCGATGAGTCCGACGAGCTTGTCTTGGTCCTCGATCCGACCCGGGCCGAGATAGTGCGGCGGGTATTCGCCGAATACGTCGCCGGGGAAACTCAATTGACGATTGCCCGGTCACTTTCCGCCGACGGGGTGCCGACGAGTCGCGGGGGCCTCTGGCATCAGGGCACCGTGGCGAACATCCTCAGAAACCCCGTATACGCCGGAATGCTGCGTGACGGCGACGACGGCTACTGCGACGGGGTTCACGAGCCGATCATCGACCGTGAGACGTGGGAGCAAACCGAGGCGTTACGAAAGGCCAAGGCCCGCACCCACAAGCGCGGGCGGCCAAGCGCTGGGGTACACCTTTTCCGCAAGGGCATTCTGCGCTGTGGGGAGTGCGGCGGCTCGATGGTCCCGCGCAGCTCGCGCAACCGCAATGGCTCGCTGCACGAAAGCTATCGATGCTACGAACACTGGCGCGATCCAACCGCCTGCTCCATGAAGCCCGTCCGGCGTGCCGATGTCGACGCCGCCGTGTACGCCTACTTCGAGCAGGTGGGACTTGATGTGGAAGCAACCCGCGAGCAATTGTCTGCTGCCGCTACTCGCAAGCTGGATGAGGCGCGCTCGTTGCTGCTGGGCGCCGACACCGAAGCCCAAGCCGCAGCCGCCCGGCTGGCGCGGGTGAAGCGCGACTACGCCAACGGCGACTTAACCGCCGCCGAGTGGCGCGAGCTACGCGACGAGCTTGAACCGGAGGCAAGCGCAGCGGAGGCGGAGGCCAGCCGACTGCGAGAGCAGTTGGCCGAGGTCGAAAGCGGCGCCACGCTGGCCGACGTGGAGGTCGACGTACTGGCCAAGTTGGCGCACATTCGCGCCGCTGTCGCTGGCGAGGTCTCAGACCGTGAGGGAGTCGCTGCCGTGCGGGCCGTCTTACTGCGCCTGTTCGACGCCTTCACCCTGCACACCGATACGCCCAAGGACGCTCACATCGAACTGATCGGCCAACCGTGGATCGAGCCCGTCGTCAGTCGCCACGCCCTGGCGGGCTACGACGAGGAATTGCGGCCGGTGCTTGCTCGCAAACCGCTTGAGAGCGCGGCAAACAAATATGTCGGTTCTTTCCAGCCGTAGTTGACGCCGAGCGCGAAACCGGTCGAGGCGATCATCTCCTTGCGGAAGCCGTCGACCAGCGAGAGGGTGAGGTTGCCGTGAGCGATCGTCGTGCCGAAGGGGCTCTCCGCCCTGGCCCGCTCGACGTCGACGTGGATCCACTGGTCGTCGCCGGAGACCCGGGCAAAGGTGTCGATGTCATCCTGGATGACGGTGCGCCACTCGCTCGGGCCGATCTCCTGCCCGATCAGCGCCTGCATCCCCTCGACGCCCTGTACCTCGACGGTTGCCATCGCGCGGCAGTCTAACTTCAGAGCAGGTCCGTCGGGTGGGAGAGCAGCAGGCCGGAGACGCGCTCGAAGTGAGAGACGTTTCGCGTCACCAGGGTTGCGCCAGTCTCAAGACAGATACCGGCCTGCATAGCGTCGCGGATGTTGATCGCCGCACCGCTTCTCCTCAGCTCACCGAGCAACGCCCCACTCCGCAGTCCTGCCCGGCGCGTCAACGTCAGCAACGGAGCCGCCAGAAGGGCATGAACCGGTCGCGGGTTCTCGCGATAAGAGCTCCCGAGGGCAAGTTCGAAAGCGGTGACGGCCGTCACCCGATAGCCGATCCCTTGGGTCAAGGTCCGAATCAGATCGCGGCCCGGACCGGCTCCACGCAGGTAGTCGATCAGGACGTCGGAGTCGACAACCGGTCTGTCGGCCATGTCCCCCACGCCTCCTCGCGCGCCCGCTCCCACTCCTCGACATCGCTCTTGCTCCAAGCTCCCTCGGCCTCGGCCAGCGCGGACGCGAGATCGTCGCCGCCACCCTGCTCGAGGAAGCGCTCGAGCGCCTCTTCGACGATCGCCGAGAAGCCACGCATGCCCCGCTCGGCCGCCCTTGTCCTGAGGCGGACGTAAGTGCGATCGCTGAGCTCGATCGTCGTGCGCATTGGTTTATGCATTCTAGCATTTACATGCATTTCAGTTTCGAGAGTCACGCAACCAGCCGCACCTCGAAGCTCGGCACGGCGAGAGCGCCTGCGCCGCCGAGCAGGGCGAGGATGCGGCTTACATAGGCGGCCGTTTCCGGGATCGAGGGGACGCAGTGACAGGCCTGCACCGGGGCCGGGCCGGCGTTGTAGGCGGCGAGGGCTAGGGCAGGCGAGCCGAGCTGGTGAATCAGGTCCGACATCAGGTGGGCCTGGGCCTCGATCGCGGCGACCGGGTCGAAGGGGTCGCGGAGGCCGTATGCGGCGGCGGTGCTCGGGATGAACTGGGCTATCCCCTCCGCTCCGGCCGAGGAGGTCGCGAAGGGATTGAAGTTCGACTCCGCCATCAGTTGGGCGGCGAGCAGTGCGGCGGAGACGTTCCAGTGCGACGCGGCGGCGAGGAGCGGCGCCCGAAAGCGGCCGGGGACGAAAGAGGGAAGGCCGCCGACGCCGGCCGCGCCTCCATCTCCCCCACCCGCGCCGATCGCGTTGCCGGCGGCCGAGCAGGGTGGCGGTCCCTTCGTGTAGCCGAAGTGCCAGGGCTCCCACGAGTAGCGCTGAAGGAAACCGAACCTGCCCGCGTTGGCCGCCAGCCAGCCGTAGGCGGAGTCGGGGCCCAGATCCATCTCGGTCGCGCAGCGGTGCAACGAGTGACCGGGGGGCGCGACCCATTGCGGATCGGGGTTGGCGGCGAACAGCCGCGCCTGCTCCGCGTCGGAGCGAAAGGCCGAGTTGACGACCAGGGAGACGCCGGCGCGGGAGGCCGCGGCCGCCATCCGATCGAAGGCCGAGGCCACGTCCGGCCGCATCCCCTCCCCTTGCCGGTAGGCGAGCGGGCCGCTGTAGCCGCCGCCGCTCGCCATCGACGGCATTGCGCCCAGGGCGCTCACCGGCGTCCCCGCCTCGGCGATCGCCGAGGCTTCGGTCGGCACACGCCTCCTGCCCACGTCGAGGTCGGCGACGACCGCCGCCTTGGCGCGCACCGGCGCGAAGGAGAGCTGGTCCGGAAAGGAGACGCGCAGGCGCAGAGGAGAGACGCCGTTGGCTTTCGCCGCCTCGAACGCCGCCGCCCGCGCCCGCAGCAGATAGACGAACTTCTCCATGTGGAGTGGATTGGGCAGGCCATTGGGCAAAGTCGGCGGGGAGAGCAGGCGCGGCAGGTCGTCGCGCATCGAGCGCGCCGCCGAGATCGCCGCGAGGTCCGCCGCCCGCTGCACCCTCCCTTTGCCGGTAACCGCCCCGGCGATTGCGACCATCGCAAGCGCCGCGACGATCAGGACAAAGGCCCCGCCCAGCGCCAGCGGCAATGCCTGGCCGCCCTCGTCCAGGAGACGGCGGACGAGCCTCGCCGGCAGGCCGCCCCCGGCGCCGGAAGGCAGCGTCCCGGCCCGCGCCCGTCGCGAGGCCATCCATCCAAGGGGACGCTTCAAAACCCCGGCTCGCAACCCTCTCTCCCGCAGCTCCCCGACGGCCAACGCGGTGAGGGCGCGATCGTGGTCGAGATCGGCGCGGAGCAATGCGGCGGTGGGCCGAATGCCGCTCGCTCCCAACGCCGGCTGGAGAAGGCGCGGCGGCAGGTGCAGCACGCAGACGGCGCCCCGCCCGACCGCCACTGCGCCGGCGACCTGCTCGACTCCCGACTCGTCGGCGGGAAGGGACAGGTGACAGATCTGCCTCCGCGAGGCGATGCCCGCCTCCGGAAGGTGCGCGGCCAGGCGCTCCTCCAGCTCCCGCGCGGCAGAGGAGGCGACCAGAGTGGGACGCGGCGCGCGCCCTCCGCCGAGGTCGACCAGGAGCGCGGCCCGATCGGGCTCCGCCCCGGCACAGGCGAGCGCCGCGGCGGCGGGCGCCGACCCGTCCGCGTCGCCGACCCTGGTCGCGAGAATCGTCGCTCCGCCCAGCCGTGGCGCCTCGAACACGCCCCCCTCCCGGCCCGCGAGAACCGTCACGGCAACAAGCCCCCGGGTTGCTTCGCCACGGCCGAGCTCGACACGGCGAGGCGCTCGGCGACGCCGCGCAACGGCGAAGGCGGGCGCAGGCGCACGGTCACGCGCTCGCCGCGCACCGAGACGCTTACGTCGTCCCGGGCCCAGCCGGGCAACGCGGCGCGGGCGGCGCTCGCCGCCGAACGACCCGAGGCGCGCGCCAGCGCCCCCGCCTCGGCGGCCCCGTCGGCGAGCGTCAGCGCGTAGCCGGCCGCGAGCAGCTGCAGAGCGAGGAAGCCGGCGAGCAGCAGCGCGGGCAGCCCGGCGACGAGCTCGATCGACGCCTGGCCTCGTTCCTCACCCACCGCTCGGCCCCAGCTCCGCTCGCGCGCCGACGGTGACCCTCGGCATGGCCGGCAGCAGTCGCGGCACGCCCACCTTCACCGAAACCGGCCCCGAGCCGTTCACCTTCGACCCGTCCCGCATCGACGGCGGCAGGGCGCTCCGGGCGGCGCTCGCCGCGTCCCCGCCGATCAGCGCCGCCCGCGCTCCCGCGCGCGCCGCGACGCTCGCCGACCAGAGGGCATGGCCGGCGAGCGCGATCTGCGCCGCCACCAGAACCGCCAGCAGCAGGAACGGGATCACCGCGACCAGCTCGACCGAGGCGGTCCCGTCCTCCCTGAGACATGGCTTGCTGGCGGTCTGGGGCGGCACCCCCCGAACGTCCCACCCCCGGGCGCACGCGTGGCGCGCTCAGACAAACAAATCAGTCACAACTTCGTGCCGAAATCCGATCCCGCCATCCGGCGCGACGCGCTTGCCGACCCTCTGACGATCGAAAGTCAGTTTTTCCTTCTCAGGGACGAAAAAAACGCCTTTCGATTCTCAGAAGCGACGGGCTGCATCGAAATCCACGTCAGTAGGTGTTGGCTTCCATCCAGACGCGCCAGATCGCCGCGACCGCGGCGCCGAAGAGGAGGATCCAGGCGAGGGTGCCGCCGCCGGTCGAGAACAGCTTGTCGATGCCGGCGACGAGCAGGGCGATCAGCCCCAGAGCCCCGTAGAGGATCGCCCGCCGCCCGTCGCTGAGGGTCGCCAGCGTCAGCTGGTTCTGTCGGCTGAGCGTGTAGAGCATCCAGGCGATCCCCGCCATGAAGCCCATCGTCATCGCGGTCAGCACCGCGTTCGCCGCGTTGCCGCCCGCGGGGGCGAAGGCCACCGCAAGGGCGAGCAGCATGATCACCGCTACATCGCGCAAGGCGCGCATGAGAGGAGTCTACGCCGGGTTTGGGCCGAGCTTCTCCCGACGGCCGAAAACGGCGATCGCGAGCGATACCGCCATCAGCATCACCAGCACGGGGCCGAGGGCGCCGGCGCCGAAGATCCGGCAGGCGCCGTAGGCCGCCGCGCCGATCGTCGCCGCCGCCGGCAGGGTCAGCAGCCAGGCGATGACGATGTTCCCTGCCACCCCCCATCGCACCGCCGAGACCCGCTTCGCCGCGCCCGCCCCCATCACGCCACCGTTGATCGCGTGGGTGGAGGAGATCGGGAAGCCGAGAAAGGTCGAGGCGAGGATCGTCGCCGCGCCGGCGGCCTGCGCCGAAAACCCCTGCGCCGCGTCCATCTTGATGTTCCGCGCCCCCGACATACGCATGGTGCGCCAGCCGCCGCTGTAGGTGCCGAGCGCGATCGCCGCCGCCGCCGAGACGATCGCCCAGGTGGGCGGGTCGGCGTCGGCCCCGAGCGTGCCGTTGGCGATCAGCGCCAGGGCGATCACCCCCATCGTCTTCTGAGCGTCATTGGCCCCGTGGGCGAGCGCGAGCAAGCCGCCCGAGAGGATCTGCCCGTAGCGGAAGGCGCGCGTCACCGGGACCGGGCGGCGCCGGCCGACCAGCCGGTAGATGACGATGATCGCCACGCCGGCGAGCAGAAAGGCGGCGAGGGGGGCGAGCAGGGCGGGGATCAGCACCTTGTCCAGCAGCCCGCCTCCGACGACCGCGCTGGTCCCGCTCGCCGCGACGGTCGCCCCCACCACCCCGCCGATCAACGCGTGCGAGGAGCTGGACGGCAGGCTCAGGTACCAGGTCGCCAGGTTCCAGGCAATCGCCCCGATCAACCCGGCGAAGACGACCGTCGGCGTGATCGCGCCGCCGTCGACGACGTCGTGAGCGATCGTCGCCGCCACCGCGACCGAGATGAAGGCGCCGGCGAAGTTGAGCAGGGACGCTACGGCGATCGCCAGCTGCGGAGGCGCCGCTCCGGTGGAGACGGCGGTGGAGATCACGTCGAAGGTGTCGTGGAAGCCGTTGCTGAACCCGAAGCCGAGCGCCGTGGCGATCACCAGCACCATGACCACGTCGGAGCTCACCGGCCCGCCTTCACGAGTTCTTGATCACGATGCCCTCGAGGATCTGCGCCGCCGTCTCGGTGGCGTCGATCGCGTTCTCGAGCACCGCGAACATGTCCTTCCAGCGGATCACGACCATCGGGTCGATCCCGTTGGAGAACAGCGAGGCGACCGCGTCGCGGGAGATTCGGTCCCCCTCGTTCTCGAGCCGGTGGATCTCGATCCAGTACCTGTCGAGGTCCTTGAACCCGCGAAGGTTCTCGAGGCCGGCGGCCAGTTGCTCACAGGCGCCGACCAACACCTTGGTCAGCGCCTGCGCCTGCGCCATCGGCGCCTCGATCTTGTAGAGGGCGAGGAAGTCGGCTGCCTCCTCGGTGTAGTCGACGATGTCGTCCATCCGCGTCGCGAGCCCGTAGATGTCCTCGCGGTCGATCGGCGTGACGAAGGTGGAGTTGAGCCGCTGGATGATGTCGTGGGTGATCCGATCGCCCTCCTGCTCGGCCTTGAGGATCTCCCGGCCGAGCCCGTTGTCGTCGGGCCAGGTGCCCATCATCTCGTCCAGCAGCCTTGCCGCGGTGAGCGTGTTCTGGCCGGCCTCGATGAAGAGATCGAAGAATCCGCCGTCGCGCGGGAGCAAGGACAGGCGAGCCATCGCGCAATCCTAGTGCGAGGATCAGCCTCAGCCCGCCGCGGCCGCCAGCTGCTCCGCGGCGCGGGCGGCGTGGCGCTCGCGCAGCTCCGCCTGGACGCTGCGCCGCTCTTCCTCCGGCGCCCGCAACCGGGTCCAGAGCCCGTCGCGATCGAGCACCCAGGCGTTGGCGTTCTCGGCGAAGCAGCGCTCCAGCACGTCGAGCATCTCGGCCCGCAGCTCCGGGTCCTCGACCGGCGTGACCAGCTCGACGCGGCTGTCGAGGTTGCGGGGCATCAGGTCGGCGGAGCCCATCAGAACCCGGGTCTCCTCGCCGCGCTGGAAGGCATAGACCCGCGAGTGCTCGAGGAAGCGGCCGACGATCGAGACGACGCGGATGTTCTCCGAGTAGCCGGGGACACCGGGGCGCAAGCAGCAGATGCCGCGCACGTTGAGGTCGACCCGCACCCCCGCCTGCGAGGCCGCGTAGAGCGCCCGGATGCAGCCGGCGTCGACCAGGGCGTTCATCTTCAGGGCGATCCGCGCCTCCTGCCCGGCCCGGTGCGCCTGCACCGTGCGCTCGATCTCCTCGACGATGCGGTCGCGCATCGTCGTCGGCGAGACCAGCACCTTGCGGTAGGCGGCCGGCCGGCCGTAGCCGGTCAGGAAGTTGAACATCTCGGCGACGTCGGCGCCGATCGCCGGGTCGGCGGTGAACAACCCGAAGTCGGTGTAGAGGCGGGCCGTCTTCGGGTGGTAGTTGCCGGTCCCGATGTGGACGTACTCGCGCACCCGGTTGCCCTCGCGCCGGGCGACGAGGATCGCCTTGACGTGGGTCTTCAGGCCGGGGATGCCGTAGACGACGTGGACGCCCGCCTCCTCCAGCGACTTCGCCCAGTGGATGTTGGCCTCCTCGTCGAAGCGGGCTTTCAGCTCCACCATGCAGACCGCCTGCTTGCCGCGCTCGGAGGCGCGGATCAACGACGGGACCAGGGGCGAGTCGTCGCTGGTCCGGTACACCGTGTGCTTGATCGCCAGCACATCGGGGTCGGCGACGGCCTGCTCGACGAAGCGCTCGACTGAGGTGGTGAAGGAGTCGTAGGGGTGATGGACGAGTACGTCGCCCTGGCGGATCGTCGCGAAGAAGTCGACCGGCTCCTCGTCCTCGCCCTGTAGGCGCGGCTGGGTGACCGGGGTCCAGGGCGACTCGCGCAGCTCGGCGTGGCCGGGCACGTCGACGACGTCCCAGAGGTCGGCGAGGTCGATCAGCCCGTCGACGTCGTAGACCTCGCGATCCTCCAGCCGCAGCGCGTCGATCAGCTGCTCGCGGAGCTTCGGGTTCATCCCGGAAGCTATTTCGAGCCGCACGACCTCGCCGAAGCGGCGGCGGCGAATCTCGTCCTGGACCGCCTGCAGCAGGTCGTCGGCCTCGTCGCTGACCGTGAAGTCGGCGTCGCGGGTGACACGGAAGTAGCCGTGGTCGACGACCTCGGTGCCCGGGAACAGCGAGTCGAGGTTGGCGGCGATCACCTCCTCCAGCGGCACCAGGGCCTTGCCGTTGTCGCCGACCGGCAGGAAGCGGCCGAGCAGCTCCTTCGGCACCTTGACGCGGGCGATGATCTCGGTGCCGCTCTCGGGGTCGCGCAGCAGCACACCGAGGCTGAGCGAGAGGTTGGAGATGTAGGGGAAGGGACGGCCGAGGCCGATCACCAGCGGGGTCAGCGCCGGGAAGACCTGCTCATGGAAGCGGACGTTGATCTCACGGCGCTCCTCCGGGCTGGCCGTCTCCAGCGAGACGATCCTGATCCCTTCTCGCTCGAGCTCGGGACGCAATTCTCCGTTGAAGCAGGCGTGCAGGCGGCGGTCGAGCTCCAGGACCTTGGCCTGGATCGCGTCGATCTGCTCCCCCGGGGCGAGTCCGTCGGGGCCGCGCGCGTCGATCCCCGCGTCGACCTGGTCGAACAGCCCCGCCACCCGGACCATGAAGAACTCGTCGAGGTTGGAGGCGTAGATCGCGCAGAACTTGATCCGTTCCATCAGCGGCGTCCCGGCCTCCTCGGCCAGTTCCAAGACCCGCTGGTTGAAGTCGAGCCACGACAGCTCGCGATTGAAATAGAGCGCTGGATCGTCGATCCAGCCATCGTACTGAGGCATTTCAGGCGTCCCGGTCGGCTCAGGCGGCGCGGGCGGGAGCTTGCTCGGCGCTCCGGGCTCGACCGGTGAGAGCGCGACCGTACCCGGCGGCGAGCTGTTCGAGCGCCCGCTCCCAGGAGCGCGCCCGGGCGGCGCGGGCGGCCGAGGCGCCGAGATGGCGGCGCAGCAACGGCGAGGAGGCGAGCTGGAGGACGACGCCGGCGATCTGGTCGGCGTCGGGGCGGCAGAGCATCCCGGTGTGGCGGTTCTCGATCAGCGAGGCGGGACCGCCCTCGGCGACCGCGACCACCGGCAGGCCGCTGGCGCCGGCCTCGACCACCACCTGGCCGTAGGTGTCGGTCCGGGAGCAGAAGAGGAAGAGGTCCGCGCTGGCATAGGCGCGAGCCAGCTCCTCGCCCTCCAGCCAGCCGAGGAAGGTCGCCTTGTCACCGAGCCGCCTGCGCAGCTCGCCCTCCTCGGGCCCGCCGCCGGCGACCAGCAGGTGCAGGCGAGGGTCGGCACGCCGGGCGAGCAGGAAGCTCTCGGCCAGCAGGTCGACCCCCTTCTCTCGGGTCAACCGGCCTGCGTAGAGGACCTTCAGCTCGCCGGGGTATGCCTCGCGGTCGGCCTTCTCGGGATCGAAGCGGGAGATATCGACGCCGCGCTCCCAGCGGCCGATCCGTGCGGCGTCGACTCCGAGACGGGTCAGCGAGCGGTCTGCCGCGGGGCTCGGCGAGAGGACAACCGACGGCGCGCCGTAGAAGGCCCCCAACGCGGCGTTCGCCATCAGCTCGAGGCCGCCGTTGCCGCTGCGCAGGCCCGCGTAGGCGGCCAACTCGGTGTGGTAGCTGCCGATCAGCGGCATCCCGGTGACGCGACTGAGCAGCGTCGCGGCAATCCCCGCCGGGCCGGGAGCGGTGACGTGGAGGAGGTCATAGCGGCCCTCGGCGAGGGTCTCGACCATGTCGGTGAGGCCCGGCACGCCGAGCCGCATCCCCTCGTAGAAGGGGACCTCCAGCTCGGCCGCGGCGGGAAGGCGCCGGTCGACGGCGCCGTCGGTGCCGACCACCTCGACCTCGAAGCCGGGGACGCCGCGCTCGCGGATCTGCTCGATCGTGTGGGTGACGCCGTGCATCGACTCGATCCCGTCGGCGACCACCGCGACCCGCGCCGGCTCGTCGGCGCGGGCGGCGAGCTTCGCCTTCTCGGCGCCCAGGAAGGCCGCGGAGGGCGCGTAGGGGATCGCCGGCAGCAGAGCCTCGAAGAGGCCGCCGATCGCGGCGGGCGCGTTGCCGGCGGAGACCGCCGCCGCCCCGTCGGCGACCGCCGAGCGCAGGCGCCGCTCGTGGATGCGGCGGGCGCGGCGGTAGAGGCCGGCGTGGGAGAAAGCGTCGGACTGGAGGTGGGCGATCAGCGCCTCGCCGCGCTCCTCCATCCCGATCGAGGCGAGCCAGCCCTCGAGCAGGCCGCGGGCGTCGTCGGGCCCGATGTCGGCGGCGACCTTGCCCTCGCGGGCGGCGCCCTCGCCGATCACCCGCTGGGCGATCTTCAACACCGCCGCGGGATCGGGCGCGCCCCCACCCTCGGTCCGTCCGTCGAGGGCGAGGGCGCGAGTCGCGAGCGCCATCGCGGCATGCGCCCACTTGGCGGCGCTGCCCTGCTCGCCGCCGGCGGCGATTCCATCGCCGCCGCGGAGCCGGCGCAGAAACTCTTCCGGCGATCGAACATCGGGCGGCGCCTCGGTGAAGGTGCGGCCGATGTCCACGCCGGCATGATCGTCGGAGCCGCCGATGCCGGTCCCGCCGTGCGTCTCGATGTAGACGACGGCCGGCATGTTCAGCTCCGCGGCCCGCGACCCGTTGCGCACCTCCCAGATCGGGAAGAGCTCCGCCAGGCGCCGGCGATGGCGCTGGCCCAGGGGCGCGGCGACGTTGTAGAAAGGGTGGGCGAGCGCGCAGGCGATCTCGTGCTCGTGAAGATAGGTGGCGCAGGCCTCGACATCGCCGGAGTTCGCCTGCAGCCACTCGTGGTCTCCGGGAGTGATCCCGTAACAGAGGACGTGAACCGCCTGGGGCTCACCGGCGAAGCGGGCGGTCAGCTCTTCGGAGACGAAGCAGTCGGGACGGTCCGCCAGCTCCAGGCAACCGTCGATGGTGTCGTGATCGGTGATCGTCACGAAGTCCATGCCGCGACGCTTGGCGAGGTCGTAGACCTCCCGCGGCGGGGTGGCGCACTCGGGAAGCCCCAGAGAGCGCTGCACGCCGAGGCGCGAGAGCTGCGAGGCGGTCGAGTGGCAATGCATGTCAACGCGGGAAGTCATCGGTGTCTCCCTCTCGATCATTGGTCTCGTCTCCACAAGATTCCGCGAATAGCAGGGAAAACTTGTGAAGCGACGGGAACCGCGCGGTGAAGATCCTGTGACTCGCGGAGCCGGGTGCCTTACAGCGAGAGCTCAAGGGCGGCCCAGGTGCCCCTGCTCGCCTCGGCCTGCCAGAGATCGTGGAAACGAACGAAGAGGCGCTCGCGACGCCCTTTTAGCAGCGAGACCAGCGAGGGGACCCCCTCGGCCCGGGGCATCGTCACATCGCAGTCGTGGATATCGCCGAGCACCGACTGCAGCTCCTTGGCGGCGCGGCGAGCGGCGACCGCATCCGGCCCAAAGCAGGACTCGGTGATCTCGAGCACGTATCGCAGGCGCTTGGCGGCGATCCGCATGTCGTGCTGCACGGCCGCGGCGCCCGGATCGAGCGCCACCTCGGCAAGGCCGCGCAGCTCGTCGAGGCGGGTGCGGACGATGAGCGCCGCGTTTCGGCGCAGCGACGCATCGGGGTCGAGCCCCTTCACCTTGCGCGCCTTCACGCCGCCTCCTCGACGAGCCGGCCGAGCCGACGTCGAAGCTTGCTCAGGCGCTTCTTGGCGACGAGTTCCGCCAGCCCATCGTTGGCCTGGCGCTGCTCCTCGCGCAGCCGCTCGATCAGGGCGAGGACGCGTTCGCGGTCGTCGGGGTCTGCCTCACCGACAAACCCCTCGAGGAACTCGATCTCGACGTCGCAGTCCCGCCGTGCGCCGAGCGCGTCGGCCAGCGCCTTGACCTCCTTCAGCGTCTTGCGGAAGCGCTTGCGTGGAAAGCAGGGCTCGAATACCTCCATCGCGGCGCGCAGGCGGCGGGTCGCCACCCGCATGTCGTGGACCCGCTCGACGTCCGCCGTGTCGAGGACACCGCGCGAGTGCTCGAAAACCTCGGCAGCGCGGACGCCGACCACCCCGGCCGCAGCCGACCCAAATCGCTCTTCGCAATCGAACCCCGGAACCTCGCGCGGTCGCGCCATGAACTGAGGCTAACCCGCCCGACGATCCCTCCGCTGTTCCTTTGCCCTGCTATGTCCGGCAAAGGAACAGCGGAGGGATTCAGGCGGCGAGGCGTGCCGGCGAGGAGCCGTTGGCGTTGCCGTTCAGCAGATCGAGGATGACGCCCTCGCGCAGGCCGCCCTTGCCGATCTGCAGCGGCTGGCCGAGCAGCTCGGAGATCTTCTCCAGCAGCAGCACGCCGGTGGCAAGGATGCGGACTCGCTCGGGGTCGAGTTCGAAGCGCCGCGCGACCTCCGCCGCGGGGTCGCCGGCCAGGACCCGTATCCCCCGCTCCAGCGTCTCGTACTCCAGCACCGCGCCGACCAGGCGACGCAACGAGGTGGCGCTGCCGCCGACCGCGACCGCCTGCGCCGGGTGTTCGATCTCGACCCCCTCGAAGAGATCGTCGATGCGATCGCGGACCTTGCGAATCTCCGCCGCCGAGGGCGGGTCAGAGGCGAACAGCTCGTCGGCGAGCACGCCGGAGCCCACCTTCCAGGAGCGAACTCGCTCTACCCCGCCCGGCACGGAACCGAGGATCACCTCGGTCGAGCCACCGCCGACGTCGACGACCCCGACCTTGCCCTCGACCGGATGCCCGAGCGTCTTGGTCGCGCCGATGAAGGAGAGCCTCCCCTCCTCCTCCTCGCTGAGGATGTCGACGGGAACCCCGGAAGCGTCGGCAATCGCAGTCGCGACCGCTTCGCCGTTGACGGCCTCTCGCACCGCCGCGGTGGCGACCGAGCGGATCGTCTCCGCTCCCAGCTCCCTGGCGAGGCGCACCTGGGTGGCGACGATCTCCGCGACCTCCTCGGCCTTCTCCGGGAGGATAGCCCCGGAGTCGTCCAGTGCCTTGTTGATCCGCGTGTAGGCCCGCTGCTCCATCACCTTCTTGAGTTGACCGTCGATCGGCTCGGCGACGAGCACGCGCGTCGTGTTGGAGCCGATGTCGATGGCAGCGCAGAGCATTGGCGGGGGCCACTTGCAATGTTCGCAAACGCATCGGACCCGCTCTGGCTACTGAGCGGGGTGCGAGGCGTCTTCGAACTCGCGGAAGAGGCCGGTGACGACGAAGGCGACCTGCTCGCCGATGTCGACCGCGTTGTCGGCGATCCGCTCGATCGCCCGCGCCGCGAGCAGCATCGTCATCGCCCACTCGCGCCGGTCGGCGTCGTCGCCGATCTCCAGGGCGAGCCCGAAGCACTCGCGGTTGAGATTGTCGACCACGTCGTCCTGGCGGACCAGGTCGCGCGCCATCTCGACGTCGCGGTCCCCGAAGGCCCGCTTCGCCTGGCCGATCAAGGTGCGGGCCTGGCGGCCCATGGTGAGGATCAACTTCACCATCTCCTCGTCGGCCGGCGGCTCGTTGCCGGACAGCGGGATCATCTTGCAGATGTTCACGCACTGGTCGCCCATCCGCTCGACGTTCTTCAGCACGTGCAGGAGGGCCGAGATCAGCCGCAGGTCGGTCGCCACCGGCGATTGCGTGGCGAGCAGGGTGATCAGGCTCTGGTGGACCTCCAGGTAGCGACCGTCGATGCGGTCGTCGTCGGCGACGACGAGCTGGGCCAGCTCGACGTCGGCGTGCTCGATCGCCTCCAGGGTGCGCTCCAGCGCGGCGCTGACCAGGTCGAGGCCGCCGAGCGCGCTCTCCTCGAGACGATCGAGCTCCTCCTGGTACTGGGTTCGGGTCGCCTCCATCATCCGAATTTCCCGGTCACGTATTGCTCGGTGCGGTCGTCGTCGGGGTTGGTGAAGAGCTTGTCGGTCGGCCCGACCTCGACCAGCTCCCCGTTCAGCATGAAGGCGGTTGTGTCGGCCACCCGGGCGGCCTGCTGCATGTTGTGGGTGACGATGACGATCGTCACCCGCTCCTTCAGCTCGCCGATCAGCTCCTCGATCTTCAGGGTGGCCACCGGGTCCAGCGCCGAGCAGGGCTCGTCCATCAGCAGGACCTCGGGGTCGACGGCGAGCGCTCGTGCGATGCAGAGGCGCTGCTGCTGCCCCCCCGAGAGCCCCGCCCCGGGCTTGCTCAGTCGATCCTTGACTTCGTCCCAGAGGCTCGCCCCCACAAGCGCCTCGCGAACCCGGTCCTCGGTCTCCTTGCGGGGAGCGCCGGTGAACCGCAGTCCCGCGGCGACGTTGTCGAAGATAGACATGGTCGGAAACGGGTTGGGCTTCTGGAAGACCATGCCGACGGCGCGGCGCACCGCGACGACGTCGACGCCCGGGCCATAGAGGTCGACCTCGTCCAGCATCACCTTTCCCTCGGCGCGGGCGCCCGGGATCTCCTCGTGCATCCGGTTGATACAGCGAACCATCGTCGACTTGCCGCATCCGGAAGGCCCGATGATCGCGGTCACGTCCGTCGCGGAGAAGGAGAGGTCGACCCCTTTGACCGCTTGGTGGTCGCCGTAGTAGGCGCTGAGGCGGCGCAGCTCGACTTGGCGCTTGCCCGTCGCGGGCGCCGCGGGCGCGTCAACGGTCGGCTGCGCGCCCGTCGTGGCGTCGAGAACGGGATCCGGGCTCTCGGCTTCGCGCTCCGAGCGCTCGGGCGCGTCGATGCGCTCTGGGTTCATTTCAGGCGGCTCCTTGGACACGGCTTCTCCGTTGAATCAGCTTGGCGAGCAGGGTGACGATCAGGATCATTGTGACGAGCGCGACCGCGGCGCCCCATGCCCGTTGCACCAACTCCTGGTTGGGCTGCTTGAGGTCCTGGAAGATCTGGGCGGGGAGCGAGTTCATCGGCTGGTTCAGGTTGAACGTGGTCGCCTTGACGATCGTCGCCGTAAAGAGGAGTGGCGCGGTCTCGCCGGCCGCGCGGGCGATCGCCAGCAGCGAGCCGGTGACGATCCCCGAGGCGGCGGTGGGAAGCACCACTCTGGCGACGACCTTCCAGCGGGGCGCGCCGATTGCGAGCGCCGCCTCCCGCAGCGAATCGGGAACCAGCTTCAGCACGACCTCGCAGGATCGGGTGACGATCGGCAGCATCAGCAGCGCCAGGGCGACGGAGCCCTTCCAGCCGGCGAAGCTGGAGCCGCCGGTGCCGGCCAGGACCAGGGTGATGTAGACGAAGAGGCCGAAGACGATCGAAGGCACCCCGGTCATCACGTCGACGAAGAAGCGGACGGCCTGGGCCAGCCTTCCATTGGCGCCGAACTCGGTCAGGTAGAGCGCCACGCCGACTCCGAGCGGGACCGCGATCAGCGCCGCCAGGCCGACGATCTCGATCGTCCCGAGGATCGCGCTCTTCACTCCACCCTGGTCGCCGAAGAAGTTGCCGGTCGGGTCGGTGGTGAAGAAGCCGATGCTCCAAGCGCCGAGGCCTTTGCGCAGGATGTAATAGAGGATCAGGACCAGCGGCACGATCGCCACCACGGTCCCCAGCAAGAGCAGCCAGCGGGCGGCGCGGTCGACGCGGCGGCGGCGAGCGCTGACCGGGGGCAGCGGGTTGTGCCGGGGCAGGGTCGCCGACTCCACTCAGACCGCCTCCGCCATGGTCAGGCTGGATGCCTCGCGCTCGCTGCGCAGGACGAGCAGCCTGGCGATTGAGTTGATCAGCAGGGTGAGCACGAAGAGCACGAGCCCGGCACCGATCAGCGCCGCTTTGTGGAGCGGGTCTGCGGCTGCCTCGTTGAACTCGTTGGCGATTACCGCAGCGAGGGAATAGCCCTGGTCAAAGATGCTGTGGCCGAGGATCGGGTTGTCGCCGATCACGATCGTCACCGCGATCGTCTCGCCGAGCGCACGGCCCAGCCCCAGCATCGAGCCGCCGACGATCCCACGCCTGGCATAGGGCAGCATCGAGGTCCGGATCATCTCCCAGCGAGTCGCCCCGAGGGCGAGCGCCGCCTCCTTCTGGTCTGAGGGAACGGTGGTGAGAACCTCGCGGCTGATCGCGCTGACGATCGGCAAGATCATGATCGCCAGGATCAACCCGGCGATGAAGTAGTTGGGCCCGGCGACATTGTCCGTCGCCACGAAAGGCAAGAAGTGGAAGGTGTCCGCGAACCACTGCTCGGCGGGTTTCAGCTTCGGGATCAGGAAGTAGAAGGCCCAGAGCCCATAGACGACCGAGGGGACAGCGGCCAGCAAGTCGACCAGCACGGTCAGTGAGCCCCGCGCTCGCCGCGGGCAGAGCTCGGTGAGGAAGAGTGCGGTCGCCACCGCGATCGGCACGCCGATCAGCATCGCCAGCGCCGAGGTGATCAGCGTCCCGACGACCAGGGGCAGGGCCCCGTAGATGCTTTTCGACACGTCCCAGTTGTTGTCGAAGGTGAAGCCGAGGACGCCGAACTTCTGAAAGACCGGCTTCGCCTCGATTGCCAGCTTGATGAAGAAGTAGGCGAGCAGGACGAGGATCGCCACGGAAAGCGCGGTCAGCCCGACCCGCAGGAGGCGGTCGGGCAAACGCGAGAGGGGCGGGCGACCGATCGGTCGCCCGCCCCCCGTCGACAGTGTGGTCCCGGCTTCCACCTTCTTCGCTTTGCTCCTTTCGCGCTTCCGATGGACGCCGGTCGGGTTTGTTTAGGACGCCTTGATCGGCTGGCCGTTGCAGGTGAGGCCGTCGACCTTGGCCTGGGCGGCATCACGCAGTGACGGCGCCAGCGGCGCGTAGTTCAGCTTCTTCGCCGTCTGCTGCCCGGCGCCGAGCGCATAGTCGAGGAAGGTGACCACGTTCTTGGCGGTATCCGAGCTCTTGCCGGCCTTGCACATGTCCTGGTAGACGATCACGAACGTCGCCGAGGCGATCGGATACGCCTGGGGCGAGGACGACGCGTTGATCGCGCTGAACCGGAGGTCGGGCGGGAACTTGACGCCGTCACCGGCCGCGGAGGTCGACTCCAGAGTCGGGGCGACGAAGTCCCCGGCCTTGTTCTTCACGTCCGCGGTCGTGAAGTTGTTCTGCAGCGCGTAGGCGAGCTCGACGTAGCCGATCGAGCCCTGGGTCTGCTGAACCGCGCCGGCAACGCCCTCGTTGCCGTTGGCACCGGTGCCGGTCGGCCACTTGACCGTCTTGTCGGCGCCGACCTTCGAACTCCACTCCGGGCTGTAGTCGGAGAGGAAGGTGGTGAACAGTGCCGTCGTGCCCGAATCATCGGAGCGGTGCACGACCGTGATCGCGGTGCTCGGCAGGCTCACGCCCGGGTTGAGGTTGGCGATCGCCGGGTCGTTCCACTTGGTGATCTTGCCGAGGAAGATGTCGGCGATCGTCGCGCCGTCGAGCTTCAGGCCCGACTTAACGCCCGACAGGTTGTAGGAAACGGTGACCGCCCCGAAGACGATCGGAACGTGAACCGGCGTGCCGTTCTTCTCGGCGATCTTGATGTCGGAGTCCTTCATCGCCGAGTCGGTGTCGCCGAAGTCGACGGTGTTCGCCTGGAACTGGGCGATACCGCCGCCGGAGCCGATCGAGTTGTAGTTGACCGTGAGGTTGTTCTGCTTCTTGAGGTCGGCCCCCCACTGGCTGATCACCGGCTGCGCAAAGGTTGAGCCGGCGCCGCTGATCGTGCCGCCACCCCCGCCGCTGCTCGACGACGAGCTGCCGCAAGCGGCCACCGCAAGTGTCAGGGCCAGCGCCGTACCGACGCTGAGAAGTCGCTTAGTCACGCAATCTCTCCTTAGGTTGAGTGCCTGTTTACAGCACCACACTTTCAGCGGCCTTCGGGCAGCTTGTTACCTGCGTGTATCGAGGTTGTAAAAAAGATGTAAAAGACGTAAACGAGGCGGTGAATTGGCGCGTCATCCGTCCGGGGAGAAGCGGTAGCCGATTCCGTTGTGCGTGTGGATCAGCTGCAGCTCGGGCAGCGCCTCGCCGAGCTTCGAGCGCAGACGGCTGACGTAGACGTCGACGGAGCGGTCGGCGTGGCGGGGCTCGCGTCCCCAGACCTCGGCGTAGAGTTCCTCGCGAGTCATGATCCGCTGCGGATGGGCCGCCAGGGTGACGAGTAGTTGGAGTTCGCGCATCGTCAGGCTGAGCGGGCGACCGTCGACCAGCGCCGCGTGTTCCTCAGGGCGAATATCCAGCCGCTCGGCCAGCTGAGGAGAGTTTCCGTTCTCGCCCGCCATGATCGTCGATCATGGCCGGGCGCATGGGCTCGGCGGTTATCCCCGCGTGAAGCTGTTGTGAACGGGTTGTGAAGACCCGCTCAGGGGGTGGCGACGCGTGCGGGCTCTGGCGCGATCTCGACGACCCGGGCATCAGCCGGAGTCTCGATCGGCGCCGTCGCCTCGCCCACCGAGGGCTCGGGGTCGAATCGGTAACCGACCCCGAAGTGGGTGTGGATGTAACTCCATCCCGGCGAGCGCTTCTCCAACTTCTGGCGCAGCTTGCGGATGAAGACGTCGACCGAGCGGTCGCCGTGGGCCATCGCGTAGCCCCACACCCGCTGGTAGATCGTCTCCCGCTCCAGCACCTGGCCCTTCGCCTCCGCGAGCAGGTGCAGCAGTTCGAACTCGCGGCGGGTCAGGTCGAGGCTGCCGCCGCTGACGAAGGCCTGGAACTGATCGGCCCTGATCTCCAGCTCACCGGCGACCAGCGGGCCCGCCTCGGCGTCGGAGCGACCGCGGCGCCGGCGGCGCGAGACGGCCTCGATCCGCGCCATCGCCTCCTCCGGGTGGCAGGGCTTGGTGATCCAATCGTCGACCCCGAGGCGCAGCCCGCGGACGCGCTGGGCGACCGTGGAGCGGCCGGTGCAGACGATCACGCCGAGGTCGGGGAGCATGCCGCAGACCCGCTCCAGGTAGCCCCAGCCGTCCTCGCCCAGAATCGCCGGGTCGAGCAGGAGGGCGTTCAGCTTCATCGCCACCAGCTCCTCGGCCGGGATCGCGCTGGCGACCTGGCGCTGCTGCCAGCCGGCCGCCTCGGTGCGCTTGGCCAGCACCGTGACGAAGCCGCTGTCGCCGTCGATTACCGCGAGCCTGATGGTCTGCTGTGCGTTCAAATTTGGCTGCGCCGGTTTGGACGGACTGGCGCGTGCCCCCCGAGAGGACGAGCCGATTGTATGCGGTCGCGGCGGCGGAGGGGCAAAGGATTTCCCTGCGTTTACAGGATTTTCACAGGTGGAAAACCCGTAATTGCGGAAAAGCGGCTTCGTTCTCCGAATCTTCACCGGGGCTCTGCGGCGCGACGGCAGACTGCGGTCCTCACGAGACTCCTCTCTCGTCAGCGCGAACGGCCCAACTGCCCCGGGCCGTTCGCTTTTTTTATAGGGTCTCCAGCGTGAAGCGGGTCATCGCACTCCTCGCCGTCTGGTCGCTGATGCTGGTCGCGGCGTCCCCCGCCGGCGCCTCTCAGGGCGTCGGGCTCGGTGGGCCGACCACCGACAAGTCGGTCACCTTCTTCTGCTTCGGCGTGATCGCCTTCTTCGCCGTCTTCGTGATTGTCCTCTCCCTGATTCAGGGGAGGCTCGACAAGCGCAAAGAGCTGAGGCGCTCCGCGGTCGACCGCCTCAGCTGAGGCGGAAACCGCTCAGAAGGCGTTTCTCGCTCTCACCCTCGATCTTCGCGACCACCTCGACGCGGCCCTCCAGCGGGGTGCCGCGGATCTTCGTCGCCAGCAGGTCGTCGACCTGGAAGATGCCGGCCGAGTTGTTGAGCTCGATCTCGATCCGCACCGGGCGCTCCTCCCCCGCCTCGATCCGCACCTCGTCCACCGCGGCGGCGGAGATCGAGTGGATCCCCTCCTGGCCGGCCTCCAGTGGAATGCGGGTGCGGCCCTGCGCCATGTCGAGCGCGTCGGCGACCCGCACCACCCCGGCCTCGACCGTGTAGGGCTCGCCGCGACGACGGTGGCCGATGATCGCGTGAAGGATCTCCGAGGCGACGATCGTGCGCTCCGGCTCCTTGTAGGAGTCGGCTAGCAGCCGGCCGAGGGCGCCCTCGGCGAGGAAGAGGCTGTAGGCCTCGTGGTCGGCGCGGTGGATCGACATGCCGACGTCGTGCAGCAGCGCCCCGCCGGCGACGACGACCTCGGCGTCGCGGCCTTTCATCCCGTGGTCGGCGACGATCGCCGGCTCCACCCCCGCCTTGACCAGGAGGCGGAGCAGGCGTAGGGCGATGTTGAGGACGATCTGGGTGTGGACCCAGGAGTGGTCCGACATTCCCAGTCGCTCGGCGTGGACCTGCGCCATGTACCACCAGGCGCGCACCTGCTCGTCGCCGTTGACCGCCTCGAGGAACGCCTCCAGCTTACGGTTGCCACGGGTCGGCGCTCGCACCCGCGCCTCGGCGATTGCCTCGCGGGGCGGCTTGCGACTCGGCCCCTGCGGGTCCGGAGTCGGGACTCGTTCGCCTTCCACGTCCCGACTCTATATCCGAGCGTCTACCCGCAGATCGGCCAGGGGCTGGAGCCCGAGCGCGAGTAGAGCAGCGCGGCGCGGTAGCTCTGCTCGGCCGGAGAGGCCGCCGCGGGGTCGCCGCTGCCACCGACCGAGGCCCAGGTGCCGTAGTCGAACTGGTAGAGGCCGCGATAGGTCCCGTCGGAGGACACCGCGCCGGGGTCGCCGCCGGACTCGCAGGCGGCGATCGCGTCGAGCGTGGACTGGGAGACGCCGCCGGGAAGGGCCGCGAACGCTTCGCGCCGGCGCCGCAGCTTGGCGCGCCGTTGCGCCTCGAGCCGCTTCACCTCGACGCGGATCGACTGGTGGAAGCGCTCGATCGGGCGGCGTAGAAGCTCGATGCCGACCGGCTTCGCGCCGGCGATCCCGATCGACGGCGCCGCGGGCTCGGCTCCTCCCGACGCCAGCGCGGCGGCGGGGAAAACGATCGACGCGACCAGGGCAAAGACGATGTATGTGCGTTTTGTGAGCAAGCGCGGCACCCTGGAGGTGTTGCCTCCCTCCATTGGTGACCGTCGTCACACATGGGCCCTCTCACGTGGCAATCCGCACCATGCCAGGCACGAATCATCGCCGGCGCCGGAGGGACCTGAAGCGGATCGTGCAGAGATTCCCGACTCAGACGGCCTTCGCGCTGAGCATCGCGAGGCTCGGCAGAGTGCGGAAGGTGGAGCGATGGACGGGTCCGAATCCGGACTCCCCCAGCCAGGCGGAGACCTGCTCGGTCGTGTAGGTGTCGGCACCCGAGGTGAGGTGGAAGAAGAGGCCGAGGATCGAACCCGAGTCCGGCTTCTCCCCCTCGGGGCGGTCGTAGAGGTCGAGCACGCAGAGCGGCGCGCCGGGACGCAGCGCGGCGCGAATCCGCGCGAACAACTCGCGCGCCCGGTCGGGCGTCTGGTGGTGGACGACGTTGAAGCAGAGCGCGCCGTCGTAGTGGCCCTCGAAATCGGCCTCGAACATGTCCCCCTCGAGATGCCGGACCCGATCGTCCATGCCCGCCCCGGCGACGATCTCGCGGCCGACTCGGGCGCTGCCGGGAAGGTCGACGACGGTCGCCTTCAGGCCCGGATGACGGCGGCAGAGCGCCATCGAGAACTCGCCGTGGGCGCCGGCGACATCGAGTACCGAGTGGGCGCCGCGCGGCAACGGCACCGCCTTCGCCACCTCGTCGCTGGAGAGCCTGGCGATCTGGTACTGGCCGCGGATGTAGGAGCGCCAGTAGGGGTCCTCCGGCGGCTTTTCGTGCAGCTCGACGTGGGTTCCGTCGCGAACCAATCCCTCCAGCCCCTGCCACCACTGCCAGTACTCGCCGGTGTCGGCGAGGAAGTCGCCGAGGTAGCGCTCCGAGGAGGGGTCAAGCCAGCGGCGGGCGCGGGCGGTCATCTCGTAACGGCCGTCGGGGCGCAGCTCGAGGTGGCCGAGCGAGGCGATCACGTCGAGGACCAGCTCGGTCCCGGCCGCCTGCAGGCCGAGGTGCTCGGCCAGCTCGGCCGGCTCACGCGGTCCCTCGGCCAGGGCCGCGAGCATGCCGGTGCTCTGGGCGACCTGTAGCGAACGGGCGACGGGCATCGCGAACATCGCCTCGCCGATCGGAGTCGGGAGCTGGTTGAAGAGCAGCCCGATCCGCTCGATCAAGCCGTCGGGGGCGGCGACGATCCGCATCGTGGCGCCCAGCCTATCCGGCGATCACGCTAGTCGGTAAGCGCCCGCAGCGCGTTGAGGATGACGGCGACGTCTATTCCCTCCTGAAGCAGCGCTCCGCCCACCGGTGGGATGTAGCCGAATGCGGCGAACCCCATCGCGATCAGGCTGAGCCCGATCCCGAAGACGACGCTCTGGCGGGCGATGCCCAGCGCCCGGCGCCCGATCGCGACGGCTGTCGCGACACGATCGATCCGGTCGACGGTGATCACCGCGTCGGCGGTCTCGGAGGAGATCGTCGCTCCGGGGCCGCCCATCGCGATTCCGACGTCGGCAAGAGCCAGCGCCGGGGCGTCGTTGACCCCGTCACCGACCATGACGACCGGCGCCAGCTCAGGGTCGGCGCGCAGGCCACGCACGACATCGAGCTTGTCCTCCGGGCTCTGCTCGGCATAGACGCGATCGAGGCCGATTTCGGCGGCGATCTGCTCGGCGACGGGACGGCGGTCTCCGGTCACCATCGCAACCCTGAGCACGCCGGCTTCGCGCAGCTTCGGGACCAGCTCGCGGGCGTCCTCGCGAAGGTGGTCGGCCATCACCACGACGCCGACCAGCTGCCCGTCCACGCCGACCAGGACCCGGGCGAGGCCGGACTCCACCCCGTCGCCGGCCAGACCCTCGGCCGCCTCGACCGCGTAGCCCCGAGCCCGCAGCCAGGCGCCGCTCCCGAGCGTGACGCGGCGCCCGTCGATGTCGCCCTCCATGCCCTGCCCCGGCTCTTCGATCGCGCCCTCGGGCTCGCTCAGTGCCAAACCGCGCCGCTCCGCGTCGTGGACGAGCGCCTCGGCGAGGACATGGGCCGAAAGCTGGTCGACC
The DNA here is from genome assembly GCA_963702055.1 of uncultured Solirubrobacterales bacterium. Taxonomy (GTDB): domain Bacteria; phylum Actinomycetota; class Thermoleophilia; order Solirubrobacterales; family 70-9; genus CAWINX01. The sequence continues at coordinate 1,063,841 of OY969702.1, forward strand.
GAGGCCGCGAGACGCAGAATCTCCTCCTCGTCCACCGCGTCCAGCGGAATCGCCTCCTGAACCGCCGGAGCGCCGAGGGTCAGCGTGCCGGTCTTGTCGAGAAGGACCGTGCGCGCCTCGCCGAGCCGTTCGATCGCCGTGCCGCCCTTGACGATCACCCCGGAGCGGGCTGCCCGCGAAACCCCTGAGATGAGCGCGATCGGCGCGGCGAGGATTAGTGGGCAGGGGGTGGCAACGACCAGAACCGCAACGGCGCGGACCGCATCGCCACTGGCGGCCCAGGCGATCGCCGCGATCGCCAGAGTCACCGGCAGGAAGACCGCCGCGTAGCGATCGGCAAGCCGGATGAACGGTGCCCGCTGTGTCTCGGCGGTGCGGACGAGGCGGACCAGGTTGGCATAGGCGCTCTCGGCGGCGGGCCTCGTCGCCCGCAGCTCGAAGGCGGCGCCCGCGTTGGCGGTGCCACTCTGCACGATCGCTCCGCGCGCGTGAGTCACGGGCAGCGACTCCCCGGTCAGCGCCGCCTCGTCGACCACCGCCTCGTCGCTCCGCACGGTGCCGTCCACCGGCACCAACTCGCCCGGCCTGATCAGCACGACGTCGCCTACCGCGAGCCGGTCGACCGGGACCTCCTCCCAGCCGCCGCCGCCGCGCCGGTGCGCGACGCTGGGCATCCGCTCCAGCAGCGCGGTCAGCTCGCGGCGGGCACGCCGGTTGGCCGCCGCCTCCAGCGCGTTCCCTCCCGAGAGCATCAGGGCGATCACGGCGCCGGCCAAGTACTGCCCGATCGCCAGGGCCCCCGCCATCGCCACCAGCGCGATCGCGTCGACCCCGACCCGGCCCTGAGCCAGCGTCCGCGCAATCGACCAGGTCAGCGGGACCAGCATCACAGCCACCGTCGCCGCCCAAACCGCGTCCCCGGCGGTCGACTCGCCGAGCAGATGCAGGGCGCCGCCGCCGACGATCAACACCAGGGTCGCCGCGGCGAGCACCACCGGGCGCGATTCGACTGTGAAGCGCTTGCTCACGGCACCGATGATTGCGAACTGCCGGGCCGTCGCCTCGACGGCGGCGTACCCGCCATGATTCCCGAATCGCCGAACAGAGGACATCCCGCCTCCTCCTGGCCTGCCCCGATCGGCCGGGGCTGATCGCGACCGTCAGCGGCTTCCTCGCCGACGCCGGGCTCAACATCGTCGACGCCGACCAGCACTCCAGCGGCGAGGGGCGGCTGTTCATGCGGATGGTCTTCGACTCGGCGCCCGACGGTGAGCGCGACGACCTCTACCGCCGCTTCGACGAGGAGGTGGCAGGGCCGCTGGAGATGGACCACCGCTTCGCCGAGGCGGCGGAGCGCAAGCGGCTGGCGATCATGGTCTCGCGCGAGGACCACTGCCTCTCCGACCTGCTCTGGCGCTGGCGCAGCGGCGAGCTCGGCGCCGACCTGGTCGCGGTGATCTCCAACCACCCCGACCACGCGGGACAGGTGGAGTCGCTCGGGCTCCCCTTCCATCACGTGCCGGTCGAGGCGGGCGACAAGGGAGCCGCGGAGGAGCGCGTGCTGGAGTTGCTCGGCGAGCTCGACCTGCTCGTCCTCGCCCGCTACATGCAGGTGCTCTCCGCGGGCTTCCTCGAGCGGCTCGACGCGCCCGCGATCAACATCCATCACAGCTTCCTGCCCGCCTTCGTCGGCGCCGACCCCTACCGCCGCGCCCACGAGCGCGGCGTCAAGTTGATCGGCGCCACCGCCCACTACGTCACCGAGGCGCTCGACGCCGGCCCGATCATCGACCAGGACGTGACCCGGGTCAGCCACCGCGACGAGGTCGACGACCTGATGCGGATCGGCCGCGACATCGAGCGCCTCGTCCTCGCCCGCGCCGTCAAGGCCCACCTCGACGACCGCGTCCTGCTCGACGGCGCCCGGACGGTCGTCTTCTGATGAGCATCTCCCCTCGCCCACCCGGCCCGCGCACCCCCGCGACCGCCCAGGCCCTCCTCTACGCGCGCGACCCGCTCAACTTCCTGGTTCGCCACCAGCGCCGCTACGGCGACGTCTTCACGATCTCCTTCCCCTTCTTCAAGCACCTCGTCTACGTCGCCGACCCGGCGCTGGTCAAAGCCGTCTTCACCGGCTCGCCGCAGCAGTTCCACGCCGGCGAGGCGAACGCGACGGTGCTGGAGCCGGCGCTCGGCCCGAACTCGGTGCTGACGCTCGACGAGGCGCCGCACATGCAGCAGCGCAAACTGCTCCTCCCCCCTTTCCACGGCGAGCGGATTCGTCGCTACGGGGAGCTGATTCGCGAGGTGACGCTGCGTGAGATGGAGAGCTGGCCCGTAGGCGAGTCCTTCTCCCTGCGGCCCCACACCCAGCGGATCACCCTCGCTGTGATCATGCGCGCCGTCTTCGGCGTCGACGACGAAGAGCGGCTGACACGCTTCGAGGGGCTGATCGAGACCTTCGGAAGTCGAGTCAACCTCGTCACCGCCTTCCCGCCCCTTCGCCGTGACCTGGGACGCTGGAGCCCGTGGGGGCGCTTCGTCCAGGCCCGCGAGGCCCTCGACGAGTTCATCTACGAGGAGATCGCGCGGCGGGCGGAGGGTGAGAACGAGGATCGCGACGATGTGCTCTCGCTGCTGCTCGCGGCGCGCCACGACGACGGCAGCCCGATGGGGAATGAGGAGCTGCGCGACGAGCTGGTCACCGTGCTCGCCGCCGGCCACGAGACGACCGCGACCGCGCTGGCCTGGGCGATGGAGCGACTACTGCGCAACCCGCGCGTGCTGGAGCGGCTGCGCGAGTCGATCGCCGCCGGCGAGGACTCCTACCTCGACGCGACGATCAAGGAGACGCTGCGGGCGCGACCGGTGATCGTCGATGCGGCACGCAAGCTGACCGCGCCGGCGACGATCGGCGGCTACGAGCTGCCCACCGGGACCTATGTGATGGTCGGGACCGCGGCCCTGCACTACCGGGAGGACCTCTTCCCCGAGCCGGACGAGTTCCGGCCGGAGCGCTTCCTCGGCGACGACACCCCCGACACCTACACCTGGACTCCCTTCGGCGGCGGGGTGCGCCGCTGCATCGGCGCCGCCTTCGCCGAGTACGAGATGCGGGTGGTGCTGCGCGCGATCTTCGAGCGGGCCGACCTCAGCGCGCCGGACCCGAAGCCGGAGGCGCCCCGGATTCGCAACATCACCGTCGCCCCCGGCAGGGGCGCTCGCGTCGTGTTGGACCGGCCGCTGCGACCGGCGCCCGAGCGTGCGCACGCAGATGCGGCCGCCTGAGTCGCCGCGGGCGTAACCTGCCGGTGTGGAACGCGAAGAGCTGCGCTCGATCCAGGCGCCGCTGAAGCAACGCTACGAGGACGAACCGGAGGCCGCCCGGGTGACCCTGGCCGCGAGCGGCGAGCTGGGCGAAGGCGTCTCCTGCTCGGTGGACACCGGACGGGCGATCGCCGAGGCGGGGCTGCATCCGGCCTCCGGCGGCGACGGCTCGCTGCTCTGCTCGGGCGACATGCTGCTCGAGGCCCTTGTCGCCTGCGCCGGGGTGACGCTGCGGGCAGTGGCGACCTCGCTGGGGATCGCGGTCAAAGCCGGGAGAGTGGTCGCCGAGGGCGACCTCGACTTCCGCGGAACGCTGGCCGTCGACCGCGACGCGGCGGTCGGCTTCACCGCGATTCGACTCCGCTTCGAAATCGACACCACAGCCAGCGAAGAGGAGCTGTCGACGCTACTGAGGCTGACCGAGCGCTACTGCGTCGTCTTCCAGACTCTGTCCCAGCCCCCGGAGCTCTCCGCGACGATCACAGGGAACTGATGGCGGGGCCGCTTCGCCATCTTGGGGAGCTGGCGAAGGCCCGGGCGACGCGGCGCTCCAGCCGGCGGGAGGACATCGAGGCGATAGCCGAGCTGGAGGCAAGGCCTTTGGAGTTGCCGCCGAGCCTCGAGGTCGAGTGGCTTGGGGTGTCCGGGTACAGGCTCGGCTTCGAGGGCCAATCGCTGTTCATCGACCCCTATCTCTCGCGGGTTCCGTTTCGCGACCTCGTCCTCCGTCGCCCGACCCTGCCGGACCCCGCCGCGCTGGACCGCTACGCCCCGGCGTCGGGGAAGGTGGCCGGGGTGCTGGTCGGGCACACTCACTTCGATCACGCCGTCGACGCACCGGCGATCGCCCGCCGCTTCGACTGCGACGCCTACGGATCGGACTCGCTGCTGACCCTGATGGGGTTGCACGGGCTCGCCGACAAGACGGTCGTGGTCGAGCCCTACCGCACCTACGAGATGGGCCCGTTCGAGGTCAGCTTCACGCCCAGCGCCCACTCGAAGCTGCTGCTCGGCCTCGCCGTGCCCTACGACGGCGAGCTGACCTGCGAGCACCTCGACTCCCTCTCACCGTCCGCCTACCGCTGCGGCCAGGTTTGGGGAATCTCGATCGAGGTCGCCGGGCTGCGCTTCTACCACCAGGGCAGCGCCAACCTCATCGACGACGCGGTCCGCGAGCGCGGCGTAGACGTCTTTCTCGCCGGCGTCGCCGGCCGCAGCTTCACCCGTGACTACTGGAAGCGCATCCTCCCCCGCCTCGATCCGCGCGCCGTCGTCCCCACCCACTACGACAACTTCTTCCGGCCATTAGGCGACGAGATCGAGTTCGTCGCCAACGTCAAACTCTCCGAGCTGCCCGAGGAGATCGGCGCGGTCAGCCGCGACATCGAGCTGGCCGCCCTGCCGCGCGCGGATATCTCTACGAACTTGTGACCCAATGAGTCAGCGAAGGCGTCGGAAGGGCTTCACGGCTGGCTGGCCGGTAGCCATCGCCGCGCTTATCATCGGGATATGGACCTGATGGCGAGGTTGCTGCAATTCCCCTGGGGCCTGGCCGCATTCAGCGGCATCGTCGCGCTGGCAAGCGGCGCCGCAATTCTTGCCTTTGGGGCCCCACCGGCAACACTCATTCTTTCCTCGTGGGCTACAGCCACGGTCTACATGGCGATGAAACCGCGAATTAATCGCCGGCTCAACCGGCGGTAGCCGTCAAGCAGCGAAGTGCTTCTCGACGATTAGGTCGACCGTGCCCTTGGTGCGTCGGGTCGAGAGGCCGAGCAGGGCGTCAATCGCGTCGAGGTCGAGTGGGGAATCGAGCATGCCGCCGTTCGGCAGCCAGTAGAGCTCGCGACCGCGGAGGTCGAGGCGGTCCTCGTCGGAGGCCATCGCCAGCACCTCTCGCTGGACCTTCGCGCTCGGCGGCTCGCGGAGCATCGAGACCTGGAGCTTGCCGGCCGACGCCTCGACCAGGCCCGGATCGAACGGCTCGTGGGAGGCGACCCCCCGCATCTCTTCGGCGACGCGCAGGAAGACCGGCACCTCGTAGTCGAGCGACTCGCCCAGGCCCGTCTCGATCAACTCCGTGAGCGCCGCCGGATCGTCACCGCCCGCGTCGAAGATCACGTTCCCGCTGGCCCGGAAGGTGGCGACTCCGTCGAGCCCCAACTCCTCGAACCGCGCCCGCAGATCCTCGTTCTTGATCCGCCGGCCGCCGAGGTTCATCCCGCGCAGGAAGGCGACGTAGCGAGGCATCGGGTCACCTTATGGATCAGTCGATGATCGGTGCTGCGACGATGCCCGGCGTGACCACCGACTACACCGAGCTCCCGCCAAATCTCCCAATTCCGGAGGACGACGGCGCTGCCGATCACCTGCCCGGCGTGGAGGTTCCCCTACTGCGCCTCCCATCGACCGACGGAGGGACAACCGACCTCGCCGAACTCGCCCGGGGACGCCTCGTCGCCTACGTCTATCCGCGGACCGGCGTCCCCGGCGAACCCTCGCCGGTCGGCTGGGAGGACATACCCGGCGCCCGCGGATGCACGCCCCAGAGCTGCGCCTTCCGCGACGCCCTCGCCGATTTCGAACAACTCGGGGCGACCGTCGTCGGGATCAGCACCCAGAGCCCAGCGGAGCAGGAGGAGTTCGCGGCCCGCGAGCACATCTCGTTCCCGCTGCTCAGCGACGCGGGATTGGCCCTCGCCGCTGAGCTGCGCCTGCCCACCTTCGAGATCGAAGGCATGACCCTCCACCGCCGTCTCACCTTCGTGGCTGAGGCAGGGCGAATCGTCAAAGCCTTCTACCCCGTCTTCCCGCCGGACCGCAACGCCGCCGAGGTGCTCGACTGGCTGCGGTGATGGAGGCGCCGAGAATCGAACTCGGGTGCCCGGCCGCGGTGCGAAGGTCTCTACAGGCATAGCCGGCGCTTGATTCTCGTCTCCCGGGGTCCGCGCCGGCGGGCACTGCGGGAGTCAAAGCCCTCTGAAATTTCCCCTGGTGGACGGGGCGATCCCCCCGGGTGAGCCCGTTTCTGAAGCCGGTGCCCCTCCCCACGGGCGAGGGAGGACCGACTCTCATCGCCTAGGTTCTAGCTAGGCAGCGAGGGCGAACTCATGGTCCGCACATATTGGTTTTTGCCGGTGTTTCACGAGGCCTCCGGCAACCTCGACCTGCAACCTTTCGCACGGATCGACCAGGTCGAAGCCTGTCGCCCCCGTGCTATGTCTGGTTCGATTGTACGGTGCGAGTGGTGATTCTCGGATGACGGAGACCGAATTCGACGCGATCGTGCTCGGCGCCGGCCCGGCCGGCGAGGTCTGCGCGGGGCGACTCGCCGACGACGGTCTCGAGGTGGCCCTGGTAGAGCAGGAGCTGGTCGGCGGCGAGTGCTCCTTCTACGCCTGCATGCCCTCGAAGGCGCTGCTGCGCCCCGGCGAACTGCTCGATGAGGCGCGCCGCGTGCCGGGGGCTTCCGCGGCGGTGACCGGGGAACTCGACCCCCAGGCGGTGCTCGACCGCCGCGACGAGGTGGTCCACGACCTCGACGACAGCGGTCAGCTGCCCTGGCTCGAGGATCGTGGAGTCAAGCTGTTTCGCGGCGAGGGGAGACTGGTCGGTGAGCGGAGCGTGGCGGTCGGCGACGAAACGTTGCTCGCCCGCCGCGCCGTGATCGTCGCGACGGGCACCTCGGCCGCGATGCCGCCGATCGAGGGCCTCGACTCGGTGGAGGCTTGGAACAACCGGCGCGGGACAACTTCGAAGCGGGTTCCCGCGAGCATGATCGTGCTTGGCGGCGGGCCGGTCGGGTCGGAGCTTGCCCTCGCCTGGTCCACCCTTGGCGCCACGATCACCCTGGTCGAGGGCGCCGAGCGGCTGCTGCCACGAGAAGAGCCCTTTGCCGGCGAGCAGGTCGCTTCCGCTCTCCAAGGGACTCATGGGATAGACGTGCGAACCGACGTCCTGGCCAAACGAGTCAGCTCGACGGCAGAGGGCGTCGCCGTCGAGCTCGGAGACGGCGAGACGGTCGAGGCCGCCGAGATCCTCGTCGCGGTCGGTCGCAAGCCGCGCAGCGCCGACATCGGGCTGGAGTCGGTGGGCGTCGAGCCCGGCGGCTTTCTTGAAACCGACGACCGGCTGCGGGTCGGTGGGAGCGAGTGGCTCTACGCGATCGGCGACGTCAACGGCCGCGCCCTGCTCACCCACATGGGCAAGTACCAGGGTCGCATCGCCGCCGACAACGTCCTCGGCCGCGAGGTGACGGCGATCGCCGAGGCGGTCGGATCGCCCCACGTCACCTTTACCGACCCTCAGGTCGCCGCGGTCGGTCTGACCCTGGAGGGAGCTCGGGAGAAGGGCATCGAGGCTCGCGCCGTCGACGCCGCCACCGACGGGACGGCGGGCGCCAGCTTTCAGGGCAAGGGAACCGGCGGGACCTCGCGGATCGTCGTCGACGAGCGGCGCGGGACGATCATCGGGGCGACCTTCGCCGGCTTCGAGACCGCCGACCTCCTGCACGCGGCGACCGTCGCCGTGATCGCGGAGGTCCCCATCGACCGCCTGCGCCACGCCGTCCCCAGCTTCCCCACCCGCAGCGAGGTCTGGCTAAATCTGCTCGAGGCCTACGGGCTCTGAGCGAGGCTGTCTAAACGCGCGAGCGGCGCTTCAGGTCGTCCAGGACATCCTGGGGGAAGCCGGGAACCTGATCGAGGTCGTCGACCGAGCCGAAGCGACCGAGGCGCTCGCGCTGGGCGAGCAACCGCGTCGCCTGGGTAACCGAGAGGCCGTGCCCGCGCAGCTGCTCGAAGGTGACGGCATTGATGTCGATCGCGTCGCCCGCCGGCGGCGTCGCGGCTGTCGGCTGCTGGGCCGAGGGCGGGAAGGCCGGCGAAGGCTGTGGCGCGGCGGGAGGAGATTGCGGTGCAGGCGAGGGCTGCTGGAACGGCTGCTGGGGCGCAACGGCCGGGGGCGGTGGCTGAGGCGCCGGCGGAGTGAGGTTTTGGACGGACTGGGCGACCGCCTGCTCGGCCTCGGCGGCGCGTCGCTCGGCCTCCCTCGCCCGCTCTTCGGCCTGGGCGACGCTGTCGTGGATCTCGCGAAGGCGCCGCTCGCGGGCCGCCTCGTCGGCCTTCAGCTGGGCGAGGCGCTCTGCTTCGGCGGCGCGTTGCTCCGCCGCTTTGGTGCGCTCCTCGATCTGGCGCAAGCGCTCCTGGGCCGCCTCGAGCGCGCGGTCATTGGCCTCGCGCTCATTCTGTAGATGTTGCTCGGCCGCATGCAGGTCGACGGTTGGAGGGACGGGCTGTGACGGCGGCACAATCGGGGGCGCAGGCGGAACCGGCGGCTGCGCTTTCTGCTGCTCCGCTTCGCGCTGGAGCTGTTCGGCCGCCTGGTTGCGCTGGGCGGCCTCTGCCCGCATCCGTTCTTCCTCCTGGCGAATCTCCTCGACCCTTGAGCGAACCCGTTCCTCGGCAGCGGTCGGGGCGAGCGGAGGCGGCGCGAACGGGGGGACGGCCTCCATGGGAACCGGGGGCACCGGCTGAATCGGCGCGGGGGGTTGGATCGGCTGTTGTCCGAGGGGAGCGGGCGGCTGGGGCACTCCGAACGTCTGGCTCTCTCGCTGAAGCAGCTCGCGCTCCTGCGCGGCCCTGGAGGCGGCGAGCTGGCGCTCGGCCTTCGCCGCCTCCTTCTTCGCGCGCCGCTCGCCGCGACGTCCGGCGCCGGACGGCTTCGGGGGCCGCTGCCCCTTGCGTTTGGCCCTCTCTTCCTTGCGAAGCTTTGCCTGCTCCTGGCGCTCTTTGCGCAGCGCGACGCGCGCGGCACGCTGCTGCTCGCGGGCGATCCGTCGTTTTTCCTTTGCGTTCTGAGGACCGGGGCCCGGAGGAGCCACCGGCGTCGGCCCCCCACCCGGCTGTGCCGCCGACGGCGTCGGTTCCGGCGTCGGCGCGGCGGGCGGGACGGCGCGCATCTCGGCGGTCTGCGCGGCGGCGGAGGGTTGCGCTTTCGCGTCGGCGGCTGTCGCGGCCGCCGCGGCGGCGGGAGTTCCAGGGGCGGCGGGCGGCTGCCGGCCGGCGGCGGCCTTCTTTTTCTCCTTCTCCTTGGCGCGGCGCTGGGTGACGCTGATCACCAGCAGGAGCAGGAGGATCGCGGCGAGCAGGCCGGCTACGAAGTACTGGATGTGGTCGCTGACGAAGTTCCCCGCCTTGCTGGGGAAGGAGTCGGCCTGCGCCTGGGCGGGAACGATCAGGGCCATCGCGACGAGTCCGGAAATGGATACCAGCGGGGCAAGACGTGTGCGCATGCCCTCGAATCCTTTCACATAGCGGCTATCTCATCCTGCCCTTGAACTCACGCTCCACCTCGCGACGGACGTCGCGATCGGCGATCTCGCGGCGCCGGTCGCGGCCCTCCTTGTTGCGAGCCAGCGCCAGCTCGACCTTGGCGCGCGGGCCCTTGAAGTAGATGCGAGTGGGAACCAACGTCAGGCCCTTCTGGGCCGTCTTGCCGACCAACCGCTCGATCTCCGCTCGGTGCAGGAGCAACTTGCGGGGCCGCTCCGGCTCGTGGTTCTCCCTGCTGGCCGGCGCGTAGGGGGGGATGTGGAGGTTGCGGAGCCAGACTTCGCCGTCCTCGACCACCGCGTAGGCGTCGGTCATCTGGGCCTTCCCGCCGCGCAGTGACTTCACCTCCGTGCCCCGTAGCTCAATCCCGGCCTCCATCTTCTCGACCAGCTCGAAGCGATGGCGCGCGCGTCGGTTGGTCGCGATGTCGCCGGATGCGGGTAGACGTTGCTTCTTAGCCACCGGCCGGCTCCAGGTCGACGCGGCCCCGTGGCGCCTCCACCCCGACCACCTTGGCCGCGATCGGGTCGCCGAGCCGCACCCGCTTTCCCGAGCGGGTTCCGACCAGCGCCGTCTCGGTCTCGTTCAGCTCGAAGCGATCCGCCCGCATCAGGCGGGCCGGCACGAAGCCCTCGTAGACGTCTCCCAGCTCGCCGCCGAAGGCAACGAAGGCGCCACCCCGGATCACTCCCGAAACCTCGCCTTCGAACTCGGTCTCCGGGCCTCGCTCGAGCAGCTCGCGGCCGAGCAGGTAGGCGGCGCAGACGTCGTCGGCGTGGCGCTCGATCTTGGCCGACTCGCGCTCGCGCTCGGAGCAATGGACGGCGACGTCGCGAGCCTCCGCTCGGCGCGGCGCCTCCTCCCCCTCCCCCAGCGCCGCCAGCAGCGCCCGGTGGACGACCAGGTCGGGATAGCGGCGGATCGGCGAGGTGAAATGGCAGTAGGCGGGACTGCCGAGACCGGCGTGACCGCTGTTGCTCTCGCTGTATTGGGCCTGTTTGAGGGAACGGAGCACGAGCGATGTATACGCCTCGCGGCCGTGCCCACGACGCGCGGCCTCCCGCCTCACCAGGCGACTCGCCTCGGCGGCGACCTCCCCCGCCTCACGGGGGGAGATCCCCGCCCGCAGCGGCGGAGTCGGCACCCCAAGGGAGTGAAGCTGGGCGATCAGCCTCTCGATCCGGGGCGGGTCCGGCTGGGCGTGGACCCGGTAGATCGCGGCCACGCGCTTGCGCTCCAGCAGTTGGGCGACCTGCTCGTTGGCGAGGATCATCAGCCGTTCGATCAACCGGTGCGCCTCGGTCTGGGGCACCGCCCGGGCGCCGACCACGTTGCCGGCGGAGTCGAAGCGAAACTCGGGCTCGAAGGACTCGATGTCGAGGTTGGTGGTTCCGCGCCGCTCGCCCAGGGCAGCGGCGACGTCGCGCGCCACGGCCAGCGGCTCGGCGACGACCTCCGGCGCCTGCGCCCGCCCGGCGAAGATCACGTCGAGCTGGTCGTAGTCGAGCCGGGCGTTGGAGCGAATCAAGCTGCGATAGAAGCCCGCCGAGCGCGGTGTCCCGCCCGGCCCCAGCTCGATCTCCGCGGTGACCGCGAAGCGCTCGACGCCAGGGGCCAGGCTGCAGGCCTCGCTGCTCAAGGCGTGGGGAAGCATCGGCTCCACCGCGCCGGGGGCGTAGGTGCTGTTGGCGCGCCGCGCCGCCTCGAGGTCGAGACGGGAGCCGGGACGCACGTGGGCCGCGACGTCGGCGATGTGGACCCAGACGCGAGCCCCGTCGCCCTCCCGTCGCGCCGAGACGGCATCGTCGAAGTCCCGCGCCGTGGCGGGGTCGACGGTGAAGGTCGGCAGCTCCGTGAGGTCGCGCCGCGCCGCGCCGCGCTCGCCGGCGGCGCCCGCCGCCTCCCTCGCCTCATTCTCCAGCCTGGCGCCGAAACCGCGGCGCCCAAGACGCTCACGCAGCAGGGCCTCGACCACGTCGCGCGCCCGCCGAGGCGAACCGCCTCCCCGGCGCCGGCTCAAAACCCCACGCTCCGCTGTTCTTTTCCCGGGTATAGAAGGGAAAAGGAACAGTGGAAGCTCATTGTCGGGCGGCGAGGACGTGTAACGCGCGCCGCAGGCCCTCGTCCGCGGCGGTCCCGGGCACGTCGCTCGCCCGCACGTCGGGGCGAATTCCCTTGCCGGCCAGGTTGACTCCGGTCGGCGTGAAGTACTCGCCGATCGTCAACTTCAGGGCGCCGCCGTTGGAGAGCCCGACCTCCTGCTGGAAGACGCCCTTGCCGTAGGAACGGGTGCCGACCACGGTCGCGCCCGCCTGGTCGGCGAGGGCCGCGGTGAGAATCTCCGCCGCGGACGCCGTATTGCGGTCGATCAGCACCACCAGCGGCCGCCGCGGCAGCTCGTCGCCGACCGCCTTGTAGACCGCATGGCCCTGGGTACGCGAGTCGGTGGAGACGACGACCTTGCCCTTCGGCATGAAGAGGCTCGCCGCGAGCACCGCCTCCTCGAGCAGGCCGCCGCCGTTGCCGCGCAGGTCCAAGACGATCCCCTGCGCCCCCCTCCGCTCGACCCGCTCGATCGCCTTGCGCAGGGCGGCATGGGAGCCGTCGGTGAAGCTGTCGAACCTCACGTAGCCGAGCCTGTGGCCGCCGACGCGCTCGATCCGGGTGGAGGTGATCGGGGTCTCGATCTCGGCCCGGGTGACGCGAACGCTGCGCGTCTTCCCGGTCTTCGGGTTCCGCACGCCGAGCGTCACCTGGGTCCCCTCGGGACCGACGATCCTGTTTTTGGCCGCGACGATGTTCTCGCCGGCGATCGAGTGGCCGTCGACCGAGACGATCACCTCGCCGGCGGAGATTCCCGCTTTCGCCGCCGGCGAGCCTCCGAAGACGCGAGCGGCCAGCAGGCCTCGCTTCACCGAGCTGATCTCGATCCCGACCCCGGAGAAGCGGCCGCTGATCTCCTCGTCGAAAGCCTTCACCGCCTTCGGCGAGAAGTAGTCCGAGAAGCGGTCGTGGAAGTGGCGGCGAAGCCCCTGGACCATCCCGCTCAGGGAGGAGTCGATCAGCCTGCCCTGGGTGACGGAGCGGTAGTAGTTGTCCTGGATCAGCTCGGTCGCCTCGGCGGTGAGGCCGGCGGAGGAGTCGACGAAGCGGTCGCGGAGGAAGCCGGGCAGCTTTCCCGGGTGCCCGCCGAGCCAGAGCCCCGCGCAAAGCACCGCGACGAAGGCGACCACCAGAGTCGCGACCCTTCCCGCCCTCATGTGACGAGGCCCCTCAGACCTTCAGGAAACGCCGCAACGTGATGCCGGAGCCGAGCGCCGAAACGAGCACGGCGGCGCCGAAGAGGATGCCGACCAGGAGCGGGAACGAGAGCGTGCTGTTGTTCTGCGCCGCGAGGAAGGAGAACGTGTTGCTCAGCGGGTCGACGATGGTGATCTTGCCCAGCCACAGTATGAGTATGGCCACCAGGCCGCCCGTGAAGCCGACCACGACGCCCTCGATCATGAACGGCCAGCGGATGAACCAGCGGGTCGCGCCGACCAGCCGCATCACCTCCACCTCGCGGCGGCGGGTGTAGATCGAGAGGCGGATCGTGTTGCCGACCAGCATCAGCGAAGCGATGATCAACAGCACGGTTATCACCGTCAGCACGATCTTCAACGCGCCGGTCACCTGTTCGATCTTCTGCGAGGCTTGCTGTGGGTCGAAGGTCTTTTCGATGATCGACGAAATCGGCTTCGGCTTCCCATTGGGGCCCGGCGGGATGATCGCCGCACGGATCGAAGCGAGGTTCGAGGCGTCATCGGCCTTGATCTCGAAACTCGCGGGCAGCGGGTTGGAGTGAAGCTGCGCAAGGATGGTCTTGTCCTTCAACGAATCCCGCAGGTCGTTCAGGGCTTGCTGCTTGGTGATGAACGTGACCGCGGCGACGTGGGGAATCTGGTCGAGGCGCTGTCGCAGAGCCGAGATGTCCGCTTGAGTCGCATCGTCGTAGAGGGCGACCTGGAAATCGAGCTGGCTGCGAATCTCGTTGCTCTTCGCCTGAGTGGTCTGGAAGACGGGGATCAGCACGCCGAGCAGGATCACTGTGACGACCGTGGTGACGATCGCCGCCGTGCTCGGCGCCGCGTTGCGCCGCAGGGCCCGGAAGGCCTCTCGGGTGAAGAAGGCGAGCCTGGTCATCGGAAGAAGGGGTCGTGCGCGTCGTGGCCGTTGGTCTGACCCTCGGGACCGACCCCCATCTCGGCCCGCATCCGCAGGCCGAACTCGGTGGTCGACTCCTCGGTGTAGCCGCCGCTGACCTCGTCGCGGACGACGCGGCCCTCGTAGAGCTCGATCACGCGGCGGCGCATGTTGTCGACCATCTCGCGGTCGTGGGTGACGACGACGACCGTCGTGCCGGTCTTGTTGATCCGGTAGAGCAGCTGCATCACCCCGATCGACGTCACCGGGTCGAGGTTGCCGCTCGGCTCGTCGGCGAGCAGCAGCGGCGGGTGGTTGACGAAGGCGCGGGCGACGGAGACGCGCTGCTGCTCGCCGCCGGAGAGCTGGTCGGGGTAACTGTGGAGCTTGGTAGAGAGGCCGACGAGTCTCAGCGTCTGGGGAACCTGCTCGCGAATCTCGGCCCGGCTGGCGCCGATCACCTGCAGCGCGTAGGCGACGTTGTCGTAGACGGTGCGGTCGGGCAGCAGCTTGAAGTCCTGGAAGACGGTGCCGATGTTGCGTCGCAGCTGAGGGATTTTCTTCTCTGACAGGGCGCCGATGTCGCGGCCGGCGATCTTGACGCTGCCCTCGGTCGCGGTCAGCTCGCGGATCAGCATCTTGATCAGCGTCGACTTGCCGCAACCGGTCGGGCCGACCAGGAAGACGAATTCGCCGCGGTTGACCGCCAGCGAGACGCGGTCGAGCGCCATGTGGCCACCGGGGTAGACCTTGGTGACATCGCTCAGCTCGATGATCGGCCGGCCACCCTTGCGGGGCCGCTTCGGCTCATCGCCTTGCTGCTTGGATCGCTTTCTCGCTCTGGCCATGCCGGGGGGTCCTTCTGCGGACACAGGGTGACTCCTGCGCGTCATCGGGCGCGCAATACCCCGCCCACAAAAGTTGGCGAAACCTTAGCGGATTGTTAGCGGACGTTCGTAATTACCGAGGCGCGAGCTTCCTACAGCACCCGCTCCACCGCGGAGACGATGTGCGCGGCGTCGATCCCGGCGGCGGAAAGCAGCGACTCCGGAGTGCCGCTGCCGGGTCGTTCGGTGACGGCAAGGCGGGCCAACCGGGTGCCGACGCCGGCGTCGGCGAGGACCGTCGAGACGATCTCGCCGATGCCGCCCTCGGCCCAGTGATCCTCGACCGTCACCATCGCGCCGGTCTCGGTCGCCGCGGCGACGAGCGTCTCGGTGTCGACCGGCTTGAGCGAGTAGAGGTCGATCACCCGGGCCGCGATGCCCTTGCCGGCAAGCTCCTCGGCGGCGCTGAGGCATTCGCGCAGGGTGATGCCGGCGCCGACCAGGGTGACCGCATCGTCATCGCTCGAGCGATGCGTGCGACTGCCGCCGATCCGGAAGGTCTCGTCCGGCTCGTAGAGCACCGGCGTTGCCTCGCGGGTCGTGCGCAAGTAGCTGACGCCGCGATGCCCGCGCATCGCGTCGAGGAGCCACACCGCCTGGTTGGCGTCGCTGGGGTAGAGCACGACACTGCCAAGGACGGCGCGCAACGAGGCGATGTCCTCCAGCGCCATCTGGGAGGGGCCGTCGGGACCGATCGAGACGCCGACGTGGGATCCGCAGAGCTTGAGGTCCGCGTCGGAGATCGCCGCCATGCGGACGAAGTCGTAGGCGCGGCTGAGGAAAGCGCCGAACGAGGAGGCGAAGGGCTTCCAGCCGCGGGTCTGCATGCCGATCGCGGCGGCGACCAGCTGCTGCTCGGCGATGTACATCTCGAAGAAGCGGTCCGGGTGCACGGCGGCGAAGCGCTCGGCGTAGGTCGAGTTGCCGACCTCGCCGTCGAGCGCCACGACCTTCTCGTCGACGGAGCCGATCCAGGCGAGGGCATCGCCGTAGGCGGCCCGGGTCGCCACCTTCTCCCCCAGCTTGTACGCGGGGCGCTCGACCACGGCCCGCTCGATCTCGAACGGCTTCGGCGCCGGTGGCGCCCCCACCGTGACGCTGAGCGAGCGGATGCCGCCCAGCTCCTCGATCGCGGCCTCGGGATCGGCGAGGGGCTTGCCGTGCTGGTTCTCCTTGTCTTCGACCGCTGCCACCCCGGAGCCCTTCTTGGTACGAGCGAAGATCACCGCGGGCCGGTCGGCGTCCTGAGCCCGCGCGTAGGCGGCGTCAATCGCCGCCAAGTCGTGACCGTCGATCTCCTGCACGTCCCAGCCGCAGGCACTCGCCCGCATCGCTAGCGAGGAGGTGTCCCACTCGTGCATGGTCGGCCCGCGCTGTCCCAATCGGTTGACGTCGACGATCGCGATCAGGTTGTCGAGCCCGGCGTAGCCGGCGTGCTCGAAGGCCTCCCACATCGATCCCTCCGCCAGCTCGGAATCGCCGCAGAGCACCCAGACCCGCAGCTCGGAATGCTCGAGCCGGTCGGCGGCGAGGGCGATGCCGACGGCGATCGGGAGCCCCTGGCCGAGCGAGCCGGTCGCGACATCGACCCAGGGGATTTCCGGCGTCGGATGCCCTTGGAGGCGAGAGCCGAACTCACGGAAGGTGAGCAATTCCTCGTCGTCGATGGCGCCCGCGGCCTTGTAGAGCGCGTACAGCAGGGGCGAGGCGTGGCCCTTGGAGAACACGAGGTGGTCGTTCGCGGCGTTCTCGGGAGCGGAGAAGTCGTAACGCAGGTAGCTCGAAAAGAGCACAGCCATCAGATCGGCGGCGGACATCGCGGAGGTCGGGTGACCGGAGCCGGCGGCATCGCTGGCCCGAATCGCGTCGATGCGGAGTTGCTGAGCGAGCTCGTGCAGCTGCTCGCGACTCGCGGTTTGCTCGGAAATAGCCTGGCTCAAGGGACGTAGACCTCTTCTCGGAAACGGCGGCCGGACTCTATCTGCCGTTATCCGATCGCGACCATTCGCTCGATCGGAATCCGCGCTCGTTCGGCGATTTCCTCGGTGACGCTCACCTCGAACTTCGCCTCGCGCAGGGAGTCGCGCAGCTTCGGCAGCGTGATCATCTTCATGTACTTGCAGAGCGCCATCCGGTTGGCCTCGATCAGGGTCGCCCCCGGCGCGGCCCGGTGCAGCGGGTGCAGCATCCCGTTCTCGGTGGCGACGATGAACTCTCCACCGGGGTTGCGGGCCACGTGGTCCAGCATCCCCCCGGTCGAGAGCATGTGGACCCCCTCGGGGTCGACGTCGCCCGCCGCGACGAACTCCATCACCTGGGTGACGCAGCCGCACTCCGGGTGGACGAGGAACTCGGCGTCGGGGTGGGCGGCGCGCTGGGCGGCGATGTCGCCGGGGCGGATCCCGGCGTGGACGTGACACTCCCCCGGCCAGACGTGCATCTTGTGGCCGGTCATCCGCTCCACGTAGGAGCCCAGCCACATGTCGGGGCCGAAGAGGATCTCGGTGCCGGGGCCCCGCTCGCGGAGGATGTGCTCGACGACCTTGACCGCGTTGGAGGAGGTGCAGCAATAGTCGGTCTCCGCCTTCACCTCGGCCGAGGTGTTGACGTACATGACGACGACCGCCTCGGGGCTGTGTCGCGACTTCCAGTTGCGCAGCTCGCTCGCGGTGATCGAGTCGGCGAGGGAGCAGCCGGCGTCGAGGTCGGGGATGAGGACGGTCTTCTCGGGCGAGAGGATCGCCGCCGTCTCGGCCATGAAGTGGACGCCGCAGAAGACGATCGTCGAGGCGTCGGCGGCCGCCGCCTGGCGCGAGAGCCCGAGCGAATCGCCGGTGTAGTCGGCGACGTCCTGGACCTCGGGCACCTGGTAGTTGTGCGCGAGGATCACGGCGTCGCGCTCCTCGGCGAGCGCACGGACCTCCCGGGACATCGCCTCAATCTCCTCGGGCGAGAGGTCGAGGACCGGGACCGGCTCGTTGATGGTCGGCAACTCTCTCATTGGTCATCCCCAAGGCTAGACATTGCGCTCGGTGCGCGGGTCCTGTCCCGGCCGAAGGGGCCTGCGGGCGAGGTTTACGTTCTCGGCCCCTCCGGCCGGGCCACCCGCGCAAGGAGCGAAGACGCCAGACTTCGGGCATGCCTGAACTCCCAGAAGTGGAGATAACGGTGCGGCGATTGGACACCACCCTGCGCGGGGCCGTTGTCGAATCGGCCGTTGCGCCGGGGATGAACGTGATGAAGACCTTCGACCCGCCGCTCGACGCGCTGGCGGGGCGCAAGCTCACCGGGGTCAGACGCGTCGGCAAGATGCCGGTGGTCGCGTTCGGGGATCTGGCGCTGCTGATCCATCTGATGTCGGCGGGGCGACTACGGGTCTTCGACAAGCGGGCCGCGCCCAAGGACCGGGCGTCGCGGGTTCTGATCCGGTTGGAGGATGGACGCGAGCTGCGCTTGCGCGAGTTCGGGACCAAGCAGCGAGCGTGGGTGAAGCTCCTCCCGACCGACGCGGTGGCCGCGGATGAGATGGTCATGACCCTGGGACCGGAGGCCTGGCCGGCTCCGCCCCTCGATGAGTTCGCCGCGCTGGTCGACCAGCCTCGCCACCTTCACTCCTTGCTGCGCGACCAGCGGACGATCGCAGGAATCGGGCGGTCCTGGGTCGACGAGATCCTCTGGGAGGCGAGGCTCTCGCCCTTCAAGAAGGGATCTGAGCTGAAAGAGGACGAGGTCGAGCGACTGCGGTTGGCACTGCACGTGCTCGGCGACGCGATCGACCACTACGAGGAGGCGATCGAGGGCCAGCTTCCCGACAGAGCGCCGAAGCCGCTGCGCATCCACAAGCACGAGGGCGAGCCGTGCCCGCGCTGCGGCACGACGATCGAGGCGGTCTTCTTCTCCGAGCACCAGATGGACTACTGCCCGCAGGAGCAGACCGAGGGCCGCGTGCTCAAGGACCGCCGCCTCTCTCGGTTGCTCAAGTAGAGGCCAGGCGCGCAACGAGACAACGGTCCTCGATCAAGCCGTCTCGATGAGCATGCTGAAGTCGAGGGTTGGGGCCGAGTGGGTTAGGGCGCCTACCGAGATGAAGTCGATGCCCGTTTCGGCGATCGGTCGGACCGTTTCCAGGTTTACGCCGCCCGAGGCTTCCAGGGATGGGCCCTTGCCCTTGCCCGCTGAGGTTTCGCGTAGGGCGACTGCCTTGCGGAGGGTGTCGGGGGCCATGTTGTCGAGCAGCAAGAGGTCGGCGCCGGTGCCGAGGGCGTAGGCGACCTCGTCGAGGTTGCGACACTCGACCTCGACCGCGAGGTCGGGACGGGAGCCGCGAGCGGCGTGGACCGCCTTGGCGAGACCGCCGGCGAGGGCGATGTGGTTCTCCTTGATCAGGATCGCGTCGTAGAGACCCATGCGGTGGTTGCGACCGCCGCCGGCCGCGACCGCCGCCTTCTCGAGCTCGCGCAGCCCCGGCGTCGTCTTGCGGGTGTCGAGGATGCGAACGCCGGTCCCGGTGACCGCCTCGACGAAGCGCGCCGTCAGGGTGGCGACGCCGGAGAGATGTCCGAGGAAGTTCAGCGCGGTGCGCTCGGCCGCCAGCAGCGCCCGGGCGGGCCCGGTCGCCAGCGCGACCTCGGCCGGGACGTCCTCCCTCCACTGGCCCTCGACGACGAGCTTGTCGACATGCTCGACCCTGCACTGGCGCATCACCTCCTCGACCAGGTCGAGCCCGAACACAACGCCCGGCGCCTTCTGCACGATCCGAGCCCGCCCCCGCCCCTCCTCGGGCACAGTCGCTTCCGAAGTGACGTCACCGGCCCCGACATCCTCGGCAAGGGCCCGGGCAACCGTCTCATGCAAGTCAGCCATCCGGGGACCCTAGATCGCGAACGGTGCAGGCGTCCTCACGTTCTCGTCTCTGGGGACGTTTAATCCCATAGATGCCTGACCTCCCACCCTTCCAGACCCTGCTCGACGATCACGCCGCCGACGTGATGGCCGTGCTGCGCGGCGCGGTCGGGCGCGCCGACGCCGAGGACTGCTTCCAGGAGACCTTCCTGGCGGCGTTGCGCGCCTACCCGAAGCTGAGCGACACGGGCAACCTGCGGGGCTGGCTGCTGACCATCGCCTACCGCAAGGCGATCGACCAGCACCGCGCCAACGGGCGCAGGCCGATGTCGGTGGCCCAGCCGGAGGAGATCGCAGTCAGCGACCCCGAGCCCGACGACGGCATCTGGGCCGTCGTCGGCGACCTGCCGCCGAAGCAGCGGGCCGCCGTGGCACTTCGCTATGCCTGTGACCTCCCCCACGCCGAGATCGCCGCCGCGCTCGGCTGCTCGCCGGAAGCCGCCCGGCGCAGCCTGCACGAGGGGATGAAACGACTGAGGAAGGAGCTGGCATGAAGGCCGAGCTGCAACGCCTCACAGAGCGCGCCGACGCGGAGGGGCTGCTGGACATCGCCTACGCGACCATGGACTCGCCGTTCGGGCCCCTGCTGCTTGCCGCGACCCCGCGCGGCCTGGTGCGGGTGAACCTGCCCAACTACGACGCCGACGAGACGCTGGAGGAACTGGCGAGGCAGATCTCCCCCCGCGTCCTCAAGGCGCCCGCCAAGCTCGATGAAGCTCGTCGCGAACTCGACCTCTACTTCGAGGGCAAGCTGCGCGACTTCGACCTTCCCGTCGACTACCGGCTGGCGAAGGGATTTCGGCTCAAGGTGGTGCGGGCGATCGCTCGCATCCCCTACGGGCAAACCCGCAGCTACACGGAGATGGCGCGCAGCGCCGGCAACGAGCGCGCGGTCCGCGCCGCCGGCACCGCCTGCGGCTCCAACCCGATCCCGATCGTCGTCCCCTGCCACCGGGTGCTGCGCAGCGGCGGCGGCCTCGGCGGCTACGGCGGCGGCCTGCCGATGAAGGAGGCGCTACTGCGAATGGAGGGCATTCTCAGCTGAGCGTGGGTGAGGGTCGGGTGCCCGACCCTCCTACGCCGCCGTCTTGTTGAGGTAATCGCGAATGAAGTCGTCGATGTCGCCGTCGAGGACTCCCTGGGTATCGCCCGACTCGTGGCCGGTGCGGTGGTCTTTGACCCGCTGGTCGGGGTGAAGGAAGTAGCTGCGGATCTGCGATCCCCAGGCAACGTCCTTGACCTCGCCGCGCTCCTTGGCCAGAGTCTCGGCGCGTTTGCGCTCCTCCAGCTCGATCAGCTTCGAGCGCAGCAGCTGCATCGCGACGGCCTTGTTCTGAGTCTGGGAGCGCTCGTTCTGGCACTGGACGACGACGCCGGTGGGGATGTGGGTGATCCGCACCGCCGAGTCGGTCTTGTTGACGTGTTGGCCGCCGGCGCCGGAGGCGCGGTAGGTGTCGATGCGGAGGTCGTCGTCGGAGATCTCGACCTCCACCCCCTCGTCGACCAGCGGACCGACGTCGACCTGGGCGAAGCTGGTGTGGCGGCGGGCCGAGGAGTCGAAGGGGGAGATCCGCACCAGCCGGTGGACGCCGCGCTCCGCCGCGAAGAGGCCGTAGGCGTTCTCGCCGCGGGCGATGAAGGTCGCCGACTTCAAGCCCGCCTCCTCCCCCGGCGAGGCCTCCTTCATCTCGACCTCGAAGCCGCGCCGCTCCGCCCAGCGCAGGTACATCCGCAACAGCATCTCGGCCCAGTCCTGGGAGTCGGTGCCGCCGGCGCCGGCATGGACGGTGACCACGGCGTCTCCCGCGTCGTACTCCCCGCTGAACAGGCGCGCCTCCTCGAGTGCCGCCAGCCGCCGCTCCACCGAGGCGAGCTGCGAGGCCAGCTCGGCCGCCATCTCCTCGTCCTCGGCGGCCATCTCGGCGAGCTCGTCGAGGTCGGCGATGTCGGATTCGAGACTGGCGAACGTCTTCAGCTTGCGCTGGGCGCGGGCGTGTGCCGCGGAGGTCCCGGCGGCTGCCTCCTGGTCGTCCCAGAAGCCGGGCCTCTGCATCTCGGCCTCAAGGCGCTCGACCTCGCCCTCGAGCGAAGCCGGGTCAAAGGTAGTCCGAGAGCAGCTTCAACTGCTCGCGGATCTCGGCGAGCCGCGCCGGTACCGATTCGGTTGAGGCGGCCTCGGCCATGTACACACCCTACCCAGCGCCGCTGCCGTGATCGAAGCCCCCGGCGCGCAGGGCCTCGGTCCGATCCTCATACGGCCTCCAGCTGCGGATCCGGTGGTCGTGAATCTCGAAGAACCAGGCCATCTCGTCCTCGCCGGCCGACGAGTCGTCCTCGGCCCAGCGCCAGACTCGCCTGATCAGCGCCACGGCCCTTCCGCCTCCCCCCTCGGTCCCGTCCTCATAGAGCTCATCGATCTCGATCGTCTGCTGCACTCCGCCCGGCGCCCGCGTCGCCCACAACCGGGCAGCCCCCCTCCCCTTCCGCAGCCCCTTCATCGAATGAAGCTCGACTTCGGGATCGAGAACAGCTACGAAAGCATCCAGATCCCGCTGGTTGAAGCTGCGGATGAACTCGCGGATCGGGTCGTGAATCACGGGGGGCCTCACAGGCGCGTGAGGGCCACTCCGGCAGGGGTGAAACGTCTTGTACTTTTTGCGCGCCTTGCCCCGGGCGCCAGCCGTTCCACCCCGGTTCGCAAAAAGTTAAGTGGAACCCCTGCCGGAGTGGCCCTTAAGCCCCGTGGCACTTCTTGTACTTCTTTCCCGATCCGCACCAGCAGGGATCGTTGCGGCCGACTTTGTCGTGCTCGTCTTTGACCACGGTCTCGACAACCTCCGGCGCGCCGTTGCCCATCTGGGGGGGAGCGCTCGCCTGCGTCGCGGTCATCTCCATCGCCCCGACCGAGCCCGCCGCGGCGACCTGCTGAAGCGCCGAGGGCTGGGCCTCCAGCGTGCCGCCCGAGTAGTCGAGCGCCTCCGGCTGGCCCTCGCCGTTAGGCCCGAACGCCGCCTGTGCCTGCGCGGGGTCGAGCTCCACCTCGACGTGGAAGATCAGCCGGCTGAACTCCTCCCAAATCGAGTGCATCAGCTCCTCGAACATGCCGAAGCCCTCGTTTTTGTAGGCGACGAGGGGGTCGATCTGCGCGAAGCCGCGCAGATGGATGCCCTCGCGCAGGTAGTCCATGTCGAAGAGGTGCTCGCGCCAGCGGGTGTCGATCACCTGCAGCAGGATCGAGCGCTCCAGGTAGCGCATCAGCTCCTCGCCGAACTGCCCCTCGCGCTCGTCGTAGGCCTTCATCGCGTCGTCGTCGAGGGCGTCTTTCAACTTCTCGCGGTCAACCGACTCCGGCGCGATCGAGGCGACGTCGACGCTGACCGGCCAGATCTGGCGCAGCTGCGTCTCCAGCTCGGCAAGGTCCCAGTCCTCGAGGATGTCGCCGGGCGTGTACTCGTCGACCAGGCGCTCGATCACTCCCTCCATCTCGTCGCGCGCCACCTCCGACATGTCGCGCCCTTCGAGGATTTCGCGGCGGTATTTGTAGACGACCCGGCGCTGCTCGTTCATCACGTCGTCGTACTCGAGTACCCGCTTGCGGATCAGGAAGTTCTGCTCCTCGACCTTCTTCTGGGCGTTCTCGACGGTTTTGGTCAGCATCTTCGCCTCAAGCGGCATCTCCTGGCCCTCCTCGTCGATCGGGCCGAGGCGGTCGAGGATTTTGTAGATGCGGTCGCCGGCGAAGAGACGGATCACGTCGTCCTCGGCCGAGAGGTAGAAGCGGGTCTCGCCCGGGTCGCCCTGGCGGCCGGCGCGGCCGCGTAGCTGGTTGTCGATGCGGCGCGACTCGTGGCGCTCGGTGCCGCAGATGAAGAGGCCGCCCAGCTCCCGCACCTCATCGGCCTCGGCCGCGCAGCGAGACTCCAACTCGGCGACCTCGGCCGCCAGCGCCTCCTCGTAGCCCTCGTCCTCGGGTGCGATGCCGCGCTTTTTCAACTCGTGGACGGCGAGCTGCTCGGGATCGCCGCCGAGCTTGATGTCGACGCCGCGGCCCGCCATGTTCGTCGCGATCATCACCGCGCCGCGGCGGCCCGCCTGGGCGATCCGCTCACCCTCGCGCTCGGCGTGCTCGGGCTTCGCGTTCAGCACCGCGTGCTCGATCCCGTTGCGCTTCAGCTCCGCCGAGATCATCTCCGAAACCTCGACCGAAACCGTTCCGACAAGGATCGGCTGACCCGCGGCGTGGCGCTCCTCGATCTCGGCCAGCACTGCCTTCCACTTGCCGTCTTTGGTTTTGAAGATCTGATCGTTGCGGTCGGCGCGGACCATCGGCTGGTTGGTCGGGACCTCGACCACCGGGATTTTGTAGATCTTCATGAACTCGGTGGCCTCGGTAAGCGCCGTTCCGGTCATCCCGGAGAGCTTGTCGTAAAGGCGGAAGTAGTTCTGCAGGGTGATCGTCGCGAGCGTCTGGTTCTCCTCGCGAATCGCCACGCCCTCCTTTGCCTCGACCGCCTGGTGCAGCCCCTCCGACCAGCGCCTCCCCTCGAGGATGCGCCCGGTGAACTCGTCGATGATCATCACCTCGCCGTCGACCACCGCGTAGTCCTTGTCCCGTTTGTAGAGGGACTCGGCCTTCAGCGACTGGACCAGGTGGTTGACGAGGCTGCCGTGCTCGCCGAGGTAGAGGTTATCGACCCCGATGAACTCCTCGGCGCGCTGCACCCCGCGCTCGGTCGGCGCCACCGTCTTGTGCTTCTCGTCGAACTCGTAGTCGTAGTCGACGTCGGAGGTGTCCTTCGACTCGCCGAGGGATTTGAGCTTCTCTTTGGCCTGAACGCCGGTCAGCTGCTTGGCGAGGCGGGCAAAGGTGTAGTAGGTCTGAGCCGCCTGCTCGGGAGCGCCGGAGATGATCAGCGGCGTCCGCGCCTCGTCGATCAGGATGTTGTCGACCTCGTCGACGACCGCAAAGTGGTGGCCGCGCTGCACGCAGTGCTCCAGGGCCGAGGCCATGTTGTCGCGCAGGTAGTCGAAGCCGAATTCGGAGTTGGTCCCGTAGACGACGTCGCAGGCGTACTTCTGCTGGCGGGCCTCGTGGTCGTCGCCCTCCTGGATCGAGGCGACGCTGACCCCGAGCGCCTCGTAGATCGGCGTCATCCACTCGGCGTCACGGCGGGCCAGGTAGTCGTTGACCGTGACGACGTGGACGCTGTCGCCGGCCAGGGTATTGAGGAAGACGGCGAGCGTCGCGGTCAGCGTCTTGCCCTCTCCCGTCCTCATCTCGGCGATCGCCCCGTCGTTGAGGACCATGCCGCCGATCAGCTGAACGTCGTAGTGGCGCTGGCCGAGCGTGCGCCGCGCCGCCTCGCGAGTCAGCGCAAACGCCTCGGGGAGAAGGGCGTCGAGCGACTCGCCCTCCCGGGCGCGCGCCCTCAGCTTGTCGGCCTCCTCGCGCAGCTCGGAATCGTCGAGCGCCTCCATCTCCGGCTCGAAGCGATTGACCGCCTCGGCGCGCTTCTCGTAGGCCTTGAATTTGCGCCCCTCCCCGACGCGCAGGGCGCGCGTGACCATGTCCCTCGCAGGCATGGCCCTAGGTTAGCGGGGCGGGGTGAGCGGTCAGGCCGCCCCTAGCCTGCGGTTCGGCCCCTGAGCCGGGCGACGGCACGGCGCGTCTGGGAACGCTTGCGGCGCAGCTCGCGGTGCTTCTTGACCTGACGGCGGATGTCCTCTGCGAGCTTGTGGATGGTGTGCGCCATCTCCGGGGAAGCTTCTCGGGCCCGCAGCGTCACGCCCTTCACATGGAGGGTCGCTTCCGCCACCTGACTGTCGGCAATCGAGGGATTTCGCTCCTCGGAGATCTCGACGTCAAGGGTTGAAAGCTCGGAAACCTGTTTTCCGACCCGGCGAAATCGTTTGACCACGTGCCCCCGCAGCTCGTCGGTGATCTCGACATTGCGTCCACGAACTTCAATCCGCATTTCTGCCTCCTTAGGGGTCCGTACCCTGATGCTACGCCTTCAAAGCCGTCGCGCAAAGGTGATCGCGACGACTCTGACCGCGCCGCCGCCGCGAAGGGCCCGGGCACAGGCGGAGAGCGTCGCGCCGGTGGTGAAGACGTCGTCGACGAGGAGAGCGCTGCGCGGCGCCGGCCCCGCGGCGTGGATGCGCGGCGGGCGACCGATCCTCTGATCGCGCCGCTTGCCGGTCTGGCGACCGCCGCCGTGACGGGCGAGACACGGGGTGAGCCGCGCGTCGAGTCGCTCGGCGAGAGCGACGGCGAACTCGCCGGCGGGATCGAACCCCCGTCGCATCGCTCGCAGCGGCGCGGGCGGCACCGGGACCATCTCTCCACCGAGGAGCTCGGACGAGACGAGCGCGTGGACGCGGTCGGCCATCAGCTCGGCGACCGGCAACAGGCGGCGGAACTTCAGCGCTCCGACGAGATCGCGGGCGACGCCCTCATACGGCGCCGAGGACCAGGCCCGATCGACCCCCGGCGGTCCCTGCCCATGCAACGGCAGCGCGGCGGCGAGGCGCGCTTCGCATCGTTCGCAGGCCACGGCGTCGCTCTCGCAGCGCCGCCCGCAGGCGGCGCAGAGGGGCGGGACGAGGCCGATGGCGACGGCGCGCAGGAGGCTCACGCCCCCATCCTGGGAGCCGGGAGCGCACCGGTGGCGCGCCGATCGTCAAAAAAGCGTCAGGGCTTGCCGGTCACTTCGTGACGCGGGCGGCGATGCCGCCGATCAGGGCCGAGCCCGGGGCCAGCTCGACCCCCTCGAGCAGAATCGAGTCGCGGATCTGGGCGCCTGACCCGATCCGGCAACCGTCGCCGACGATAGTCGGGCCTTCGATCCCGACCCCATCCCCCAGCTCGACCCCCTCGCCGATCAGGACTGGAGGCTCGACCAGAGCGTCGCCGAGCGGGCTGGCGGAGCGAACCCCCTCCGCCACCTCAGGCGCCCCGGGCTCGACCACAACCGCCCCGCGCAGCGCGTCGAGGTTGCCCTGCCGCAGCTCGTCGAGGTTGCCGATGTCGTTCCAGTAGGCGTCGAACTCGTGCGAGTAGAACGGCACGTCCGCCTCCAGGAGGGCCGGGAAGACGTCCATCGCCCAGTCGGCGAAACCGGGCGGATCGTCGGGCGCCGCGGCTTTGCTGGTGCCGGGCTGGGGGAAGAAGTCGAACACCTCGGAGCGGAACATGTAGATGCCGCAATTGGCGAGGCTCGACAGCGCCTCGGCCGGGTCGGGCTTCTCCTGGAAGCCCTGGATGCGGCCGTCGGAGCCGGTGATCGCGACGCCGAACTGACTGGTGTCGGCGACTCGCTTGGTCGCCAGGGTCGCGATCCCGTCGTGGGACTCGTGGAAGTCGCGCATCGCCGCGAGGTCGATGTCGGTGAGGGCGTCGCCGGAGATAACCAGGAAGGAGTCGCCGAGGAAGCCGGCGGCGTTTCGCACCCCGCCCGAAGTCCCCAGCAGCTTCTCCTCGCGGCTGTAGGAGAGCTCGACGCCGAGGGCCGAGCCGTCGCCGAAGCGACCCTCGATCGTCTCCGGGAACCAGTGCAGGTTGGCGATCGTCTCGCTGAAGCCGTGGCGGGCGAGCAGGCGCAGGATGTGCTCCATCACCGGCCGGTTGAGCACCGGCACCATCGGCTTCGGCATCGCGTAGGTGATCGGGCGCAACCGGGTACCCAGCCCGGCTGCGAGGACCATCGCCTTCATCGACTCAGTAGCGGTAGTGATCGGGCTTGTAGGGGCCCCCGACCGGGATGCCGAGGTAGGCGGCCTGCTCATCGGACAGCTCGGTGAGGTCGACGCCGAGCGCCGCGAGGTGCAGTCGCGCGACCTTCTCGTCGAGGTGCTTGGGCAGCACGGTGACGTCCTTGGCCGTGAACCCGTCGGGCCGGCCGTAGAGCTCGATCTGCGCAATCACCTGATTGGTGAAGGAGTTCGACATCACGAAGCTCGGGTGTCCGGTCGCGTTGCCGAGGTTGAGCAGGCGGCCCTCGGAGAGGAGGATGATCGAGTGGCCGTCGGGGAAACGCCACTCGTCGACCTGCGGCTTGATGTTGACCTTCTCGGCCGGAGAGGATTCGAGCCCGGCGACGTCGATCTCGTTGTCGAAGTGGCCGATGTTGCCGACGATCGCGTTGTGCTTCATCCGCGCCATGTGGTCGGCGGTGATGATGTCCTTGTTGCCGGTGGCGGTGATGAAGATGTCGGCCGTCTCGACGACGTCCTCGAGCGTCCGCACCTCGTAGCCCTCCATCGCCGCCTGTAGGGCGCAGATCGGGTCGACCTCGGTGACAATCACCCGGGCGCCCTGGCCGCGCAGCGACTCGGCGCAGCCCTTGCCGACGTCGCCGTGGCCGCAGATAACCGCGACCTTGCCGCCGATCATCACGTCGGTGGCGCGGTTGATCCCGTCGATCAGCGAGTGACGGCAGCCGTAGAGGTTGTCGAACTTCGACTTGGTGACCGAGTCGTTGACGTTGATCGCCGGGAAGAGCAGGTCGCCGGTCTCGGCCAGCTGGTAGAGCCGGTGCACACCGGTGGTCGTCTCCTCGGTGACTCCCTTGATCCCCTCGGCCATCCGGGTCCAGCGCTGCGGGTCGGATTCGAGCGAGCGCTGCAGGGTCTCGAGCACGACGCGGAACTCCTCCGAGTCGGCCGAAGCCGGGTCGGGCACGGCGCCCGCCTTCTCGAACTCGACGCCTTTGTGGACGAGCAGGGTGGCGTCGCCACCGTCGTCGAGGATCATGTTCGGGCCTTCGGCGTCGGGCCAGAGCAGGGCCTGCTCGGTGCACCACCAGTACTCCTCCAGGGTCTCGCCTTTCCAGGCGAAGACCGGAATGCCGGCGGCGGCGATAGCGGCGGCGGCGTGGTCCTGGGTGGAGAAGATGTTGCAGCTGGCCCAGCGGACCTCGGCGCCGAGCGCGATCAGGGTTTCGATCAGCACGGCGGTCTGCACCGTCATGTGGAGCGAGCCGGTGATCCGCGCCCCCTGCAGCGGCTGCCGCGCCGCGAACTCCTCGCGGGTTTGCATCAGGCCGGGCATCTCCACCTCGGCAAGGGAGATCTCCTTGCGCCCGAAGTCGGCGAGGTCGATATCGGCGACCTTGTAGTTGGAGGTGGCGGTTGCCATCGATTCCTTTCAGCGTTCGTTGCGGGGGACCCGGCGAAGGATACGTAGATGCTTCTAAGGACGGCCCAGCGCGGCCTTGAAACCCTCGATCGCCTCGACCGGAAGGGGATCGACCCCGCGCGCCTCGGCCAGCTTCAGCGACACCAGGTCGCCGAGCATCACGGCCCAGAGCAGCCTCGCGACGCGGGTCTCGCCCGCCGTCTCGACCCGCACCACGGGCGCGCCGGCCTCGGCGACCGCGGCGGCGGTCAGCTCGAAGCGACGGCGCTCGCGGGGGTGCTGATCGGCGTCCTCGAGGAACACCCCCGAAAGGCGGGCGCCGCTCTCGACCCCACCCGCCCAACCGCAGATCTCGTTGTGATCGGCCTCCGGCAGCTCGGAGAAGAACGCGGGCAGCTTCGCGTTCTCGTTGACCTGGGCCTTCCAACGACGGGCGATCGGAGCGGTGAGGTCGGCCCCGGCGATGACCGGGAACGTTCCCTCGAGCTCACCGGCGATCTCCGCGGCGCGCCCCTGGAGGGCATCCGAGCGCTCCTCGAGGAAGGCCGCGGCGGCGTCTATCTCGGTGTGGACGCGGGGCGCCGCGCCGGCCAGGGCGGCGACCTCCGTCGCGACGGCGAACATGTAGGCGACGGCGGCGCGCGGCTGCAGGATGCCGGGCAGGCCGATCACCGGAACGCCGGCCTCGCGCGCTCCGTCGACGAGGGCGCCGCCGGTACCGGCGACGATGCGGCGGGCGCCGAGCGCCTCCCCGGCGGCGAAGCAGGCGAGCGTCTCCTCGGTATTGCCCGAGTAGCTGGAGAAGAGCCCGGTCCACTCCGGCGTCACCCAACTCGGCAGCTCATAGCCGCGGACGGTGATCAACGGGCGGGTGAGACGGTCGCCGAGCGCCGCCGCCGCGAGGTCGCCGCCGATCGCCGAGCCGCCCATCCCGCAGACCATCACGCCGGCTGCGTCGGCCGCCTCGAGCCGCGCCGACTCGATCCGCCAGAGGGCGTCGCGGAGGTGATCGGGTATGGCGAGTACGTCGTCGAGCATCAGGCTTGCGTCGGAACTCTTTCATCCCGGCCGACCACCGCGCCTTCGAGGGTGGCGCCGGGCGCGACCTCGACCCCCGGCGCGAGGATCGAATCGAGGACCCGGGCGCCCTCGCCGACCGCGCATCCGTCGAGCAGGACCGAGCCGCGGACCTCCGCCGCCTCGACCCGACAGCCGGGCGCGATCACGGCACGGGGGCCGACTGTCGCGGTCGAGGCGACGGTGGCGCCGGAGGCGACGAGCATGCCCGGGGCGGTGGGCGCGACACCGGTCTCGACCCTCCCCTCGAGGATGTCCCAGCTCGCTTGTAGATAGCGATCGGGGGTCCCGATGTCCATCCAGTAGCCGTCCAACCGCAGCCCGAAGAGGCCCGCGCCGACCAGTCGCGGGAAGACGTCGCGCTCGATCGAGACGTTCTCTCCCGGCGTGATCAGGTCCATCACCGAGCGCTCAAGCACGTACATCCCGGCGTTGATCTCACCCGGAACCTCCTCGCCGGTCTTCTCGGTGAACTCGAGGACCTCCCCCTCTCCTCCGGTTCGCACCAGCCCGTACGCCGCGGAATCCTCGACCGGGTAGAGGCCGAGCGTCGCCCTCGCCCCGTGCTCTTCGTGGAAGCGCATCAGCGCCGTCAGGTCAAGATCGGTGAGCACGTCTCCGTTGAGGGCCAGGAAACGGTCGTCGAGGTCGTCGCCGAGCTGGTCGGCGGCAAAGCGAAAGGCTCCGGCGGTGCCGCGTGGCTCGGGCTCCACCACGTAGCGGATGCACACCCCATCCCGCTCGCCGTCGCCGAGCGCTTCGCGCAGGACGTCGGGCAGGAAGCCACAGGCCAGGATCACCTCGGTGACGCCGTGGCGGGCCAGCCACTCGACCATGTAGGCGAGGAACGGCCTGTCGACCAGGGTCAGCGCCGGCTTCGGCACGTCTGAGGTGAGCGGGCGCAGCCGCGTTCCCTCGCCTCCAACCAAGACAATCGCCTGCATCGACTCAGTCCGTTGTCGCCGGGGCCGGCGAGGCCTCGCCGGCGACGCCGATTCCCTCGTACTCGAAGCCTGCGGCGCGCAGAGCGCCGGGGTCGAGGAAGTTGCGCCCATCGATCAGCAGTGGCCGCGCCATCCGGTTCGCCGCCTCAGCCCAGTCCAGGTCCGCGAACTCCGGCCACTCGGTGACCAGAACCGCCGCGTCGGCGCCCTCGAGGGCCTCGAGAGCCGAAG
The DNA here is from genome assembly GCA_963702055.1 of uncultured Solirubrobacterales bacterium. Classification (GTDB taxonomy): domain Bacteria; phylum Actinomycetota; class Thermoleophilia; order Solirubrobacterales; family 70-9; genus CAWINX01. The sequence continues at coordinate 1,094,862 of OY969702.1, forward strand.
GGGACAGGTCGACATCGGGGAGCAACTCGCCAGCTCGCTCGCTCGCCACGGGATCGAAGGCGACCACCTCCGCGCCCTCTCCCTGCAGCCGTGCCGCAAGGACCAGGCTCGACGCCTCGCGCATGTCGTCGGTGTTGGGCTTGAAGGACAGACCGAGCAGTGCCACGCGGCGCCCGAGCAACGAGTCCAGGTGCTTCTCCAGCTTGCCGACCACCCGCCGCTTCTGCAACTCGTTGACCTCGATAACGGCGTTGAGAAGCTGAAAGTGGTACCCGGTGTTGCCGGCGAGCATCTTCAGCGCGCTGACGTCCTTGGGGAAACAACTTCCCCCATAGCCGATTCCCGCCCGCAGGAACGCGGGACCGATCCGTTGGTCGAGGCCCATCCCCCTCGCCACCTCGCCGACGTCGGCGCCGACCTCTTCGCAGACGTTGGCGATCTCGTTGACGAAGGAGATCTTGGTGGCGAGGAAGGCGTTGGAGGCGAGCTTGATCATCTCGGCGCTGGCGACGTCGGTGCGCACGATCTCTCCTCTCAGCGGCTCATACGCGGCCGCGACCGCGTCGGCCGCCTCCTCGTCCCCGTGGTCGGCGCCGACCACGACGCGGTCGGGGTGCATGAAGTCCTCAACCGCCGAGCCCTCCTTGAGGAACTCGGGGCAGGAGACGTAGGGAACGCCGGGGAGGTCGCGGCGGATCGCCTGGCCCGTCCCGGCCGGGACGGTGCTCTTCATCACCAGCACGTGATCGCCGTCGGCGCTCAGCTCCGCGACCACCGAGCGCACCCGCGAGAGGTCGGCGTCGCCGGAGACGGTCGGGGGGGTGTCGACACAGACGAAGAGGAGGCGGGCGGCGTCGAGGACATCCTTCATCTCGGTCGTAAAGGTCAGCCGCTCGGCGTTGTGGCGCAGCAGCTCGTCGAGCCCCGGCTCATGGATCGTCGTCTCGCCCCGGGAGAGGGCATCGACCTTCTCGGCGACGATGTCGCGGGCGATCACCGGGTGGCCGAGCTCGGCGAAACAGGCGGCAGTGACCAGGCCCACCCAGCCGACGCCGATTACCCCGATCGGCTGCTTCTCGCCGCCGCTCACCGAACCACCCCTACCGCTTCCCGTGCCCCTTGGGGACGAGCATCTTCACCGAGCGCGCGATCCCCACCATCTGATCGTTGGTGAGGGTGTTGAGCAGGTCGTTGGAGACCCAGTAGGTGTTGTCGCCGCGATGCCAGGCGACCATCTTCACACGATCGCCGTCGATGAAGATCTCGTAGTCGCGCCCGTGGATCGTCTGGTGGATGCTCGGCCCGTCGAGGATCGGCGGGTTCGACCAGCCCTGGATCCCCTGGATGCCGAAGTAGGCCGTTTCGTAGGTGGCGCCATACTCGGCGACCATTCGGTAGGCCTCGTGGCGAGCGCCGTCAGTGCCCTTGATGTGGTAGATCCGCGGATCCTGGATGTGGTAGTAGGTCGAACTCGGCTGGTAGACCGCGCCGGACGGCAGGCGGGTCGGGTAGAAGACCGCGAAGCCGCGATCCACCTTGCGGGCGACCGTCTTCGCCTCGAGCCGGCCGGCCTCGGCCGCCGGCAACAGGCCGTCGCTCCCGGGCGGCTTCGGCTTGGCCAGATGCTGCTTCGCCTGCCCCTTGTGCGCCTTTGCCTTCGCGTGCGCCTTCCCGCCGTTGCCGCCGCCGCCCTTGTGGCGCCCCTCGCTGAGGCTGCCGCGCGGGCCGGGGCTTGCCTCGATCCCGAGGAACTTGTTCACCGCGCCATGAATCGCGCCCTCCGACGCGTACACGTAGCTCGGCCCCAGGATCGCCGGGAAGTGCACCTCGTGGATCGCCGCGTTGCGCGAGGCGATGAACAGTTTCAGGACCTGGAGCATCGTCTCCGCGTCGCCGATATCGGAGGTCGTGTACCTGGTGAAGATGTCGACCAGGTCGTTGCCGCCGAAGGCGAGCTTGGAGATCGGCACCCGCTCGCGGGCGGCGCTGAGGAAATCCTGCTGACGCGCCGAGCGGACCAGGTCGGTGTCGGTGTGGCGATAGCGCACGTAGGCCAGCGCGTTCTTGCCACAGAGCAGCTGGTAGCCGGGCTGGACGTCGATCTCGGAGTACTGCTCGGAGGCCGGCAGACCGACGTTGGAGTGGTAATAGCGACGGTCGACGTCCGCGTAGACGCAGCCGATCGCGTTGACGGCGCGGGCGAAGCCGAGGAAGTCGACGTTGACGACGTGGTTGATCCGCAGGTCGGTCAGCTGCTTGACGACGCGGAGCGTGAGTTTCGGGCCGCCGTAGGTGTAGGCGGCGTTGAACTTGTCGGTCCCGTAGCCGGGGATGTCGACCTTAAGGTCGCGCGGGATGGACATCACGGCGATCGCGTTTCGGCTCGGATCGAGGCGCAACAGGATCGTCGTGTCGGAGCGCCCCGGGTCCCCCTTGACGCTGGCTCGCTTGTCGGAGCCGATGATGAGGATGTTCTCCGGCTCGCCTCCGTGGACCCGGGACAGGTAGCGGTTGAGTTTGTTCCTGTAGACGTTGTGGTGCGAGAGCGCAGTGGCGATGCTGCCGATGTAGAGCAGGATGCTGATCGCGGTCGCCGCCGCCGTCGCCAGCACGATCACCACCGAGGCGAGGGTGAAGCGCCACCAGTAACGCTTCGGCTTCGGCGGCGGCTCATGGTCGCCGGAGGGCGGCGGTTTCTTCGCGCCCCAGGTCGGCTGTGGCTGTTGGGGAGGCTCAGTCATCGAGGCGATCCGGGATGGTGCGCAAGAAGGCTTCGAGCGTCTGCCGGTAGCCCTCCAGCGCGGAGACCGAGACCCACTCCTCGGGCCCGTGATGCCCCTCCCCGACCGGGCCGAACTCGACGGCCGGCACTCCGACCCGCAGGAAGGAGACCGCGTCGGAGGCTCCGTCGCGCCCGACACTCATCGCCTCGCCACCGTGATGAGCCGCCACCGCCTCGCGCAGCGCCAGCACGAAGGCCGAGTCGCGGTCGACCACCGCCGGCGGACGGGTGAAGATCGCCGTCGCCTCCACGTCGGGGAGACCGCGCACCTGCTCGAGGATCGAGGCGGGGTCCTGGTCGGGCAGGTGGCGGATGTCGACGTCTATGACGCATCGGTCGGGAACCTTGTTGAGCGCGTCCCCACCCCAGATCCGGCCGAGATTGATCGAGGGTCGGTCAAACAGCTCAGAGCTTTGCCGGGCAAACGGTAGCGACTCGATGCTGCGGAAAACGTCGATCGCCTTGAGCACGGCGTTGTCGCCGAGCCACGGCGTCGCCCCGTGGGCGGCGACGCCGCTCACCTCCAACCGCAGCGCCAGGACACCCTTCGCCTCGACCCCGATGTGGAGGTCGGTCGGCTCACCGGTGATTGCGAAGTCGCCGAGGAAGCCGTTGTCGACCAGGTAATCGCTGCCGCGCTCGGCCTCCTCCTCGGACTCCTCGTCGCCGACGATCCCCAGCCTCACCCGCACCCGGTCCTGCTCACGCATCGCCGCCGTGGTGATCAACATCGCGGCCAGCGCCCCCTTCATGTCGTAGGCGCCGCGGCCGTAGAGCCGATCGCCCTCGACCCGCGGCTCGAACTGGCCGGGCCGCCCGGGCACCACGTCGAGGTGGCCGTGCAGGACAACCGTCGGCGCATCGACGGGCCCGACCTCTGCGCGCAGCACCGGCAGGCCGCGCACCTCGTCGGCGACGACCTCGATCCCGCGAGCCTCCAACCATCCCTCGACGAAGCCGGCGGCCTCGATCACGCCATCGGACTCCGAGCTGTCATAAGCGATCAGTCGCTTGGCAAGGCCGATCAGCTCGTCGCTCATGCTTCGGGGCCTCTCTGAGGGGAGGGGTCCAGCCGCCCTCCGCGGGAATTTGTCGCGCGCCCTTCGGGCGCTGCTCCGGATGACAGTGCGCGCCTATGGCGCGCAGAAGACAGATTGCATGTCGCGGGCTTCGCCCACATTCCCGCGGAGGGCAACCGGACCCCTCCTACCAACGAACTCCGACAGCTTCGAGAACAAGCCGGGCCCAACCAGCTGAGTCGCCCGGCCAAATGCTGCGAAGCACCAGTGGCCGCGCGCTGGGAGGGTTTGAACTGCGTGCTCGAGCGGCAAAGCTTTTCCGTTTCCTCGGATGCGGTCTGGGGCGAGGGGAGGCGATACCCCTCCGCGGGAATGTCGCGAAGCGGCGATATGCAATCTGATTCTTGCGCGCCATAGGCGCGCACAAACATCTGGAGCTGCACCCGAAGGGTGCGCGACTCAATTCTCGCGGAGGGGTATCGCCTCCCCTCGCGCATCACCCGGCGATGGAGAGAAATGCCTCCGCCCGATCGCGGTCTTTGATCGCCCTGGCCGCCTCGCCGCTGCCGTCGGCGGCCTCCGCCAGCCGCTGTTCGGCGTCAGCGAGTTGCTCTTTCAGCGCAGCGGTGTCGAGGTCCTCGGGGGCGATCGCCTCTTCGACCAGCAACCGGGCCCGGTTGCCGAATACCTGCAGCCAGCCGTGGGCCTGCGCGTAGCGCTTCGTCTCGGAATCGCTGAGGTGAAGCCGCAGCTCGGTCGGCCGCAGGGCGGCCAGCAACGGCGCGTGGTTGGCGAGAATGCCGACCTCGCCGACCGCGGTGCGGGTCGAGACCTGGCGCACCTCACCCGCGAAGACCTCCCCCTCCGGGGTGAGGACCTCGACGTCGACCATGTGCTCGGCGGCCACGCGTCTCCCCCTAGGCGGCCGCGGCCGCTCCGGCGTTCTCTGTGACCTGGTCGATCGAGCCCTGCATGTAGAAGGCGCCCTCGGACAGGTCGTCGTGGACGCCGTCGAGGATCTCGCGGAAGCCGCGCACCGTCTCGGCGACCGGCACGTACTCGCCGGTGCGACCGGTGAACTGCTCGGCAACGAAGAACGGCTGGCTGAGGAAACGCTCGATCTTGCGAGCCCGCGACACCGTCAGCTTGTCCTCGTCGGAGAGCTCGTCGATGCCGAGGATGGCGATGATGTCCTGCAGCTCCTTGTAGCGCTGCAGTACCTCTTGGACATCGGTCGCGGTGCGGTAGTGCTCCTCGCCGAGAATGTCCGGCTTGAGGATCGTCGAACTCGAGTCGAGCGGGTCGACCGCCGGGTAGATGCCTTTCTCCGAGATCGCCCGCGAAAGCGCTGTGGTCGCATTGAGGTGGGCGAACACCGAGGCAGGCGCCGGATCGGTGTAGTCGTCGGCGGGGACGTAGACCGCCTGGATCGAGGTCACCGAGCCGCGCTCGGTCGAGGTAATCCGCTCCTGCAGGCCGCCCATCTCCGTCTCCAGGGTCGGCTGGTAGCCGACCGCGGAGGGCATGCGGCCGAGCAGCGCCGAGACCTCGGAGCCCGCCTGCACGAAGCGGAAGATGTTGTCGACGAAGAGCAGCACGTCCTGGCCACCCTGCTCGCGGTAGTACTCGGCCATCGTCAGCCCGGAAAGGGCGACGCGCAGACGGGCGCCCGGGGGCTCGTTCATCTGACCGAAGACGAGCATCGTCTTGTCGATCACGCCCGACTCTTTCATCTCCAGCCAGAGGTCGTTGCCCTCACGCGAGCGCTCGCCGACGCCGACGAAGGCGGATAGGCCGGAGTGCTCCTCGGCGATGTTGCGGATCAGCTCCTGGATCAGGACGGTCTTGCCGACGCCGGCTCCTCCGAAGAGGCCGACCTTGCCGCCTTTGGCGTAGGGAGCGAGCAGGTCGATGACCTTGATCCCGGTCTCGAGGATCTCCTGCGTCGGAGCGAGGTCGGACGCCTTGGGCGCCGGGCGGTGGATCGGCCAGCGCTCCTCGGCCTGGACCTCGCCCTCCTCGTCGATCGGCTCGCCGAGCAGGTTGAAGATCCTGCCCAGGGTCGCGTCGCCGACCGGGACCGTGATCGGACCGCCGGTGTCGACGACCTTGTCGCCGCGCTGCAGCCCGTCGGTCGCGTCCATCGCCACGGCGCGCACGCGGTCGTCGCCCAAGTGCTGCTGCACCTCGCAGATCAGCTGCGTGACCTCGCGGCCCTCTCCGCCGGCGAACTCGATGCTCAGTGCCGAGTAGATCTCGGGCAGCTCGTCGGGGAAGACGGCGTCGACCACGACGCCGGTCACCTGCTCGACCCGTCCTACGTTTGCTCCGTTGCTCTCAGCCATTGGTTCCTTTTCTCGCGATTCGAAAGCTTTACCCGAGCGCCTCGGCGCCGGCCACTACCTCAAGGATCTCCTGCGTGATCTCCGCCTGCCTGACCCGGTTCATCTCCAGAGTCAGGTCGTCCATCATCGTTTCCGCGTTCTCGGCCGCGTTGCGCATTGCGGTCATCCGCGCCCCGAGCTCGGAGGCCGCCGACTCGAGCAGCGCCCGGTAGACCGAGATGTTCACGTACTCCGGGATCAGCTGCGCGAGCAGGTCCTCCGCCTCGGGCTCGTATTCCCACAGCGCGGCGGAATGCGCCTTCTCGATCTCGGTCAGCTCCGCGTCCTCTTCCTCGGCCGCGGCCCCCTCACCGATCACCTCGGCCCGCTGCATCGGCAGCAGGGTCTGGCGCCAGACGTGCTGGGTGAGCGGCGAGACGTAGTGGTTGTAGACCAGCTCGACCCGGTCCAGCTCCTCGTCGACGTAGCGGGCGGTCAGCTCCTCGCCGATCTCACGCGCGTTGGCGAACCCGGGCCGATCGGTGAAGCCGACATAGGAGGTGCGCGGGTCCTGCTTGCGAAAGGTCAGCGCCGAGACGCCCTTGCGGCCGACAGCGGAGAAGGCGGTCTCGACCCCACTCCCCTGTAGCTCGCCCCGCATCCGCATCCCCTCGCGGATGATGTTTGTGTTGAAGGCGCCGGCAAGGCCGCGGTCGCCGGTGATCAGGACGACGCCGACCTTGCTCACCTCCTCGCGCTCGACCATGACCGGCACGCGAGGCATTCCGCCCGCCTGCTCGGCTGCGCGACGGGTCAGCTTGCGCATTCCCTCCGCGTAGGGACGCAGGGCAGCGATGCGCTGCTCGGCGCGCCGCAGGCGCGCCGCCGCGACCATCTCCATCGCCCGCGTGATCTTGTTGATGTTCTTGATCGACGCGATGCGATTTTTGACGTCCTTTTGGGAAGCCATGGGCTAGGGCGACCGCCGGATCAGGCGGGCGTCGCCTCCTTCTCCTCGTCGTTCTCGGCCTCAGCTACGCGGCTCGGCCTGGCGCGCTCCTCCTCGGACTTGATCCGATCCGACTCGCCGGCCTCGACCGGATCGCCGTGCTCGTCGAAGTCGGGCCCGAAGTCGTCGATGAAGTCGGCGATCGCCTTGCCGAGCTCCTCCTCGTCGGCGTCTTCGAGCTTGCCCGTCTCGGTGATCCGATCGAGCAGCGCCGAGTTCTCCGAGCGCAGTCGGATCCGCAGGTCGCGCAGGAACTCGCCGACGCGCTCGACCTTGATCCGATCGAGGTAACCGCCGGTGCCGGAGTAGATCGCCGCCACCTGATCGGCCATCTCCAGCGGCTCGCGCTCCTTCTGTTTGAGCAGCTCGACCAGGCGCTGGCCGCGGTTGAGCGATTTCTGCGTCTCCGGATCGAGCTCCGAGCCGAATTGGGCGAATGCCTCCAGGTCGCGGAACTGAGAGAGGTCGAGACGCAGTTTTCCGGCGACCTTCTTCATCGCCTTGGTCTGCGCGTTACCGCCCACCCGGGAGACCGAGATGCCAACGTTGATCGCCGGTCGCACGCCCGAGTTGAAGAGATCCGACTCGAGGAAGATCTGGCCGTCGGTGATCGAGATCACGTTGGTCGGGATGTAGGCCGAAACGTCGGAGGCCTGCGTCTCGATGATCGGCAGCGCGGTCAGCGAGCCGCCGCCGAGCTCGTCGTTCAGTTTCACCGCCCGCTCAAGCAGCCGCGAGTGCAGGTAGAAGACGTCACCCGGGTAGGCCTCGCGGCCGGGCGGACGCCGCAGCAACAGCGACATCTGCCGGTAAGCGTAGGCGTGTTTGGTGAGGTCGTCGTAGACGCAGAGCGCGGCCTTGCCGTTGTAGAGGAAGTGCTCGCCCATCGCGCAGCCCGCGTAGGGGGCGATGTACTTGATCGGGGCGGCCTCGTCGGCGGGGGCGGCGACGATGATCGTGTTCTCCATCGCGCCGTTCTCCTCCAGCACCTCACGCAGCTGGACGACGGTCGCCATCCGCTGCCCGATCGCGACGTAGATGCAGATCAGGTCCTTGTCGCGGTTGTTGATGATCGTGTCGATCGCGATCGCGGTCTTCCCGGTCTGGCGATCGCCGATGATCAGCTCGCGCTGGCCGCGACCGATCGGGATCATCCCGTCAATCGACATCAACCCGGTCTGGACCGGCTCGGTCACCGGCTGGCGCTGGACGACGCCGGGCGCTTTGAACTCGGCCGGACGGGTCTGGGTAGTGGCGATCTCGCCCTTGTCGTCGAGCGGACGGCCGAGTGGGTCGACCATGCGGCCGAGTAGCTCGTCGCCGACCGGGATCTCCAGCAAGTGGCCGGTGCGCTTCACCGTGTCGCCCTCGACGATCTTGACCCAATCGCCGAACAGCACGGCGCCGACGTTGTCGGCCTCGAGGTTCAGCGCCAATCCCGTCACCCCGTGCGGCAGCTCCAGCATCTCGAGCGCCATGCAGTTGTCGAGGCCGTGGATGCGGGCGATCCCGTCGGCCACGGAGAGCACGGTGCCGACCTCGGCGAGGTCCGCCCCCGCGGTGTCCAGTCCTTCGATCCTCTCCTTGAGGATCGATGCGATCTCGTCCGGCTTGATTTCCACTGCGGTCTTCCTCCTTACGCCGCCTGGGCGACGCTCTTTCGAAGTTTCTCCAAGCGACTGCGAATGCTGGCGTCGAGAACCATGTTGCCCACCTGCAAGACGATCCCACCGAGGATGCCGTCGTCGACCCTGCTCGCCAGCTCGACCTCGCGGCCGGTCTGGCGCTCGATCTCCTCGCCGATCTTCCCCACCACCGCGGGGTCCAGCTCGACGGCGCTGGTCACGGTGACGTCGATGCGGCGGTTCTCTTCCTTCCACAGCTCCTCGAACTGGCGCCGCACGCGGAAGATCTCCGGCACGCGGTGCTTCTCGATCAGCAGGTCGAGGAAGTTGAGGAGCTCGGGCTCGGCGCCGTCGATCGCCCGCTTCAACCCGTCCCCCTTCTCCGCGGTCGAGAAGTAGGGGCTGAAGAAGAAGACGCGGAGGTCCTCGCTCTCGTCGAGGGCATCGACGAACTGCCCGAGCTGCTCGCGAATCGGGTCGAGCTTGCCCTTCTCCTTGGCTACCTCGAAGAGGGCCTCGGCGTATACGCGAGCGGCTTCCTCCATTACGCCTGGCTCTCCGATCCCGAGAGGGCGCTGAAGTCGACCTCGCTGAGGGCGTCCTCGACGAGGCGGCGCTGATCCTCCTCGTTGAGGCTCTTGCGGGTCACCTTCTCGGTGGCCAACACGGTGAGGTCGGCGACCTCCTTGCGGATCTGCTCCAGCGAACGCCGCGTCTCGGCCTCGATGTCGCGCTTCGCCGCGGCGACCAGCTCCTCGCGTTTCTCCTTGCCGGCGGCGGTCGCCTCGGCGGTCGCCGTCTCGGCGGCCTTGCGTGCCCTGGCCATGATGTCGTCGGCCTGCTCACGCGCCTCGGCAAGGCGCTGGCGGTACTCGCCGAGCAACTCGTCGGCCTCCTTGCGCTGGCGCTCCGCGGCGTCGATCGACTCGCTGATCGCCTTGGCGCGCCTGTCGAGCGCCTCCTGGATTTTCGGGAAGGCGACCTTGCTCAGCACCCACATCGTGAACAGAAACAGGACCAGCGTCCAGATCATCAGGCCGAGGCCCGGGGAGACCAGGAAGCTGCCTCCACTCTCCTTGGCGAGAACGAACCCCGCTATTTGACCGAGCGGCTCCACTTGCCCGGCCTAGAGGAAGAAGGCGATCAGGCCGAAGATGAACGTGTAGAAGGCGACGGCCTCGGTGAGGGCGAAGCCGAGCCAGCGAATGCTCTGAAGCTCGTCTTTCATCTCGGGCTGGCGGGCGACCGACTCGATCTCCTTGCCGAAGATGAAGCCGATGCCGATGCCGGCGCCGATCGAGCCGAGGCCGGCGCCGACGCCGAGGGCAATCGCCTTGCCGGCGTCGGTGACGCCGGTGTCGGTGACCGCGGCAATAGGGGACAGATCCATTGAACAGCGCTCCTTTTTAGTGGCTGGCGGAGGTGGCTCCGCCGAGGTAGATGGCAGTGAGGGTCGAGAAGATAAAGGCCTGCAAGGTGGCGATAAGGCCGACCTCGAGCACGAAGAAGAAGAAGGCCAGCGGGAAGGTCAACGCCCCCAGCGCGGCGATTCCGAGCAGCACGGCGAGGCCGCCGCCCATGAACAGCAGCAACAGGTGGCCGGCGAGGATGTTGGCGAAGAGACGCACGGAGAGCGAGATCAACCGAGCGAAGTGGGAGATCGCCTCGATCACGAAGATGAACGCCTTGCCGATCGGATTCATCTCCTCGAGTCCGGGTGGGAGCCAGCTGGCCAGATACTTGAAGAGGCCCTTGTCGCGGATTCCCTCGAAGTGGTAGGAGCCCCAGACGACCAGGGTGAGGGCCAGCGGGATCGAGAGGTTCGCGGTCGCGGCGTAGATCGCGAAGGAGGGGATCTGCAGGCCGAAGACGGTGATCTCGTGCTCGGTGTTGGTCGGCAGCGGCAGGAAGCCGAGCATGTTCGAGAACCAGATCCAGAAGAAGAGGCCGGCGAGGAAGGGGAACCAGCGGGCCGCCATCTTCTCGTCGAGGTTGCCGCCGGTGATGTTGTTCTTGGTCATGTCGTAGGCGACCTCGATCGCGGTCTGCACTCGGTTCGGCTTCTGGTGCATGCGGCGGGAGATCCAGACCATCGTCCCCATCGTCAGGCCGCTGGCAAGAAGGAGGTAGACAACCGCCTTGTTGATGCTGAGGTCGACGCCGCCGAGGTGGATCGAGATCCAGGGCTCGAGCTTGAACTCGTTCTGAGGCTGGAAGGAGGCGTCCTTGCCTGAGCTGCCGAAGATCAGCAGCATCAGGATCGCGATCGCGAAGTAGACGCCGATCCCGATCAGGACTTTGGTCCGGGTCTTCATGCCGCTCCCTGTCCCTCGGGCTCGAAGAGGTGGGCGATGCCCTGCGCGGCGAAGGAGATCGTGAACAGCGCCGTGACCAGCAGCGCCGCCGCCAGCCCGTCCTCGCGACTGCCCAGCAGCCCGACCAGCAGCACCGAGAGGGTCAGCAGCCAGACGCGGCCGAGGGTCGACGCCGCGGTCAGCCCCATCGCCTTTTGGCGGTTGCCCTCAGCCAGGGCCGCGGCGGCGCGGCGCGCGACGAGGGCCTGGATCCCGCGCTGCGCGAGCCAGGCTGCGGCGGCCACCGCGTAGCCCAGCAGCGGGAATCCGGCAAGCAAAAAGACCGCGAGCGCGGCGGCCAGCACCAAGAGGTCGACGTACTTGGGAGGAGACATAAAATCCGCCCGGCTCGGGCCGAGCGGGCGGATAAGCGACTATATCCAAAGGGTCGGATATTGGCTTTGTGAAGCCGATTCGTGCCCTTTGTCACAACCTGTTACTAACGTTGTCCTCCCCGAGTTCGATCGCCTCGAATTCGCCCGTCTCCGGATTGATCCGCCCGCGGCGCAGCTTGAGGATTTCGAGGACGTAGATCAGGTAGACGCTGGAGGCGAGGGCGACGAGGCCGCAGGCGACCATCACCGCGGTCCAGAGCGCGTCGAAATGGCCGTGGTCGTCGCTGTAGGGGACGAAGCGCAGGGCGAGCGCCAGCCCGGCGAGGACCAGGGTCCAGCCGTAGAGATAGGCGAGCGTGCGCCGCTGCGAGAAGCCGATGTTGGCCATCCGGTGGTGGAAGTGCCAGCTGTCGGCCTGGTAGATCGGCTGGCGGTATTTGAGCCGCTTGGCGACGACGAAGCCGGTGTCGAGGATCGGTACGGCAAGGACGACCAGGGGCAGGATCAGGGCGACCACGGCGTTCGTCTTCAGGGCGCCCTGGACAGAGGCGGTGGCGAGCAGGTAGCCGAGCAGGTTGGAGCCGGTGTCCCCCATGAAGCTCGAAGCGGGCGGAAAGCCGTGGCGGAGAAAGCCGAGCGCGCCGCCGGCGGTCAGGGCGGCGAGCACGCCGGCGGCGTTGCGCTCCAGGGAGAGGGCGATCACCGCGAGGGCGATCGCGGCGATCGTGCAGACCCCGGCGGCGAGGCCGTCGACGCCGTCGATGAAGTTGATCACGTTGACCACGGCGACGATCCCGATCACGGTCAGCGGGTAGGAGGACCAGCCGAGGTCGAAGCCGCCTACGAAGGGCAGCGTCAGGTGGTCGACGCGGACACCGCCGAGCACCGGGATCAGCGCCGCGCCGACCTGGCCCAGCAGCTTCGGCAGCGCCGGCAGGCCACGCACGTCGTCGACCACGCCGACCGCGGCGATCGCCGCGGCGCCGAGCAGGATCGAGCGGCTCTCGCCGTCGGGGGGAAGCCAGATCCAGCCGGCGACCTCGATCCCGGCGAAGATCGCCAAGCCGGAGAGGCGCGGCATCGGCTTGTCGTGCAGGCCGCGCTCCTTCGGCTGGTCGATCGCGCCGATCCGGTAGGCGAGGCGCTCGGCGTAGGGGACCAACAGCCAGGCAATTCCGGCGGCTGCGATGAAGGCTAGGACCGCGTCGGTTGTCGATGCCACTTAAAGGGCTGTCCCGGTAGGGGTTCCGCTTAACTTTTTCCGAAGACACGGTGCGGCTGTCCGCGGGCGTCTTCGCGGAAAAAGTACAAGACGCTCCACCCCTACCGGGACAGCCCGCCCAATACGGCGTCGACCAAGAGTTCGGGATCGCGCGGGTGCAGGACGCCGACCGGGGCCTCGCGCTTGCCCAGCGGCAGCTGCGTGGGATCGTCGAGGACTTGGAGGCGACCCTCGGCGATCAGGGCCTCGTCTACGCCTCCCATGCGGCCGGTGAAGGTGGTGAATACGGGGGTGCCTAGCGCCACCGCCTCGCGGTTCATCGTCCCCCCCGCGCTGACGACGAGATCGGCGAAGGCGATCAGGCTCTGGGCGTCGATCGCCCGCTCCGGAACGATCAGGTTGGTGGCCCCGCGGGCACGGGCCGCGACGCCCTGCGCCTCGGTGCGCGGAATCACCACCGCCTGCGCCTCCGGCGCCGCGACCAGGCGATCGATCACCCGCTCGTAGAGGTCGTTGCGGGCGTGGTATTCGGAGGTCTCGGGCGGCGGCCGGACGACGACCAGCACCTTCTCGCGATCGAGTCCCAACTCGTCCAGTACACCGGCATCGGGCTCGAACCCGGCCAGGTAGTACTCCTCCTTCAAGCCCGGGTAGCGGACCAGCTTGCTCCCCTTCGCGCCGATCCGCGCCAAGCGCTCGACCGGGATCGAGTCGGGGACCAGCACCCGCTTGGCGACGCGGAAGGCGATCTTCCGCTGCCGGCCGGCGAACTCGTAGTCCTGCATCTGCGCCGAGGGAATTCGGAAGAGCGCCGAAACGACGGCGAGGTCGACCGACCCATGGGCGATCGCAAGGTTGGGCGCGCGGCGCCAGACCAGCCGCGCCAGCCGGGCCGACCTGTCCGCAAGGGCCCACCCCTTCCCCAGCGCCGATGCTCCGCCGTGACTCCCGACCGAGGTGTAGGGGATCCCCAGCCGCTCGAGGATTCCCTCGGTCTGCCCGTACTCCCGCGCGGTGACGAACACCTCGTCCCCCCGCGCCTCCAGCCGCTCGATGATCGGCCGCAGCACGAGAGGGTGCGCGGCAGCCGTGCAGTCGACCCAGACCTTCACGTTGGCCCCTTCTCACAATGCCCCCGACGCGGCGGGTCCTGTCGCCGCAGGGGACCCACCTCCCCCTGCGGTAGCTGAAGCTTCCTCGGGGGAGGTCCCCCCTGCGACGCCACCCCCCGCGAGCCACGCACCTGGGAGACGGAGACCCGACAGCCTGGCGTCAAATTCAAACCGCGGCTGTCGCTGAAAGCTGAGGGTAAAGCGGGTAGCGGTCCATTAGTGCCCGGGTGCGCTCTGAGAGCGAGTCCTTCTCGGCCTCGAAGTCATCGGAGAGAGCGGTGGCGATAACGGCGGCGATTTCGCGCATGTCGTCCTCGACCAGGCCGCGCGTGGTCAGCGCCGGGGTCCCGATCCGCAGGCCGGAGGGGTTCATCGGCGGCCGCTCGTCGAAGGGGATCGCGTTGCGATTAACGGTTATGCCGACCGCCTCGAGCCGGTCCTCCGCCGTCTGGCCGTCGAGGCCGGTCGGGGTCAGGTCGACGAGGATCAGGTGGACGTCGGTGCCGCCGGTGAGGACGGGGACGCCGCCTGCCTGCAGGCCCTCGGCGAGCGCCTGGGCGTTGGCGATCGTCTGGCGCTGGCGGGCGCGGAACTGCTCGGTCGCGGCGATCCGCAGGGCGACGGCCTTGGCGGCGATCGTGTGCATCAGCGGCCCGCCCTGCTGGCCCGGGAAGATCGCTTTGTCGACTGCTTTCGCGTGCTCCTCGCGGCAGAGGATCATGCCGCTGCGCGGCCCGCACAGCGTCTTGTGGATCGTCGTCGTGACGACATCGGCGTGCTCGACCGGATTCGGGTGCTCGCCGGCGGCGACGAGGCCGGCGAAGTGGGCCATGTCGACCATCAGCTTGGCGCCGACCGAGTCGGCGATCGCGCGGAAGGCGGCAAAGTCGAGTTGGCGCGGATAAGCGGACCAGCCGGTGACGATCAGCGCCGGCTTGTGCTCGTCGGCGAGGCGCTGAACCTCGTCCATATCGACCAGGCAGTCTTCCCGGCGCACGTGGTAGGGCACCGGGTTGTAGAGCTTGCCGCTGACGTTGACCTTCATCCCGTGGCTGAGATGGCCGCCGTGGTCGAGCGCGAGCCCGAGGAAGGTGTCTCCCGGCTCCAGCAACGCCATGTAGGCGGCGTTGTTGGCCTGGGCGCCGGCGTGGGGCTGGACGTTGGCGTGCTCCGCCCCGAAAAGCTCCTTGGCGCGATCGATCGCCAACTGCTCGGCGACGTCGACCTCCTCACAGCCGCCGTAGTAGCGACGACCGGGGTATCCCTCGGCGTACTTGTTGGTCAGCACCGAGCCGACCGCGTCGAGTACCGCCTGCGGCACGAAGTTCTCCGAGGCGATCATCTCCAGAGTCCCCTGCTGGCGCCGCAACTCACCGTCGAGCACCGCGGCGATCTCGGGATCGACCTCGGCGAGGGGCGCCGTCTGAAAGCCTTCGGGCAACTCGGTCATGACGCGAGCGACCATAGCAACGGGAATGGCGGCGACTATCGCGAGTCTCGCGATAGTCGCGCCGACCGGCGCGCAGGTAAACCGCGATCCGTGCGCCGGCCCCGGGTCGGGGCGCCTGCTCTGTCCCAATCTGCGGATCGGCCGGCCCAGCGACATCTATCTCGACCGGCGCGGTCACGGTCGCCTGCTGCTGCGGGCGACCAGCGACGTCATGAGTCGCGGACGCGGGCCGATCGAGTTGCACGGCGGGCGGAATGGGCGGCGTTCGATGCGGGTCAACCAGCGCATCTACCGCGCCGGAGGCGGGCACATCACCGTTCGCACCCGGGCGACGCTGCACTTCACCGATGTCGGCGACGAGTACGGCGGCTACTTCTGGAAGGTCCACCGGCTGGCGACCTTCGAACTCTGGTCGGTTGGCCGCCATCATCGCCTCTTCCGCCGCGTCCGGGTCGGCCCGAAGACCAACTACTGCCTGCGCGACCTCGAGCGGACTCGACCCGGCCGGCACTCGCCGCCCCGTCGCCACTACCCCGGCTGCAACCAGAGCCCCCGCGCCAGGGGGGTGACCCTCGGCACCTCGGTCGGCTGGTCCGATATCTACCCCTCCGACTACGACCGGCAATGGATCGACGTCACCGGCCTGCGCGGCTGCTTCGCCTACGTGATGAAGGTGGACCCGCGGAACCTCTTCTACGAATCCAACGAGCGCGACAACGCGTCCCGCCGCCTCGTCCACCTCCCCTACCGCGGCCATCCGGGCTGCTGAAATCAAGCTCCACTGTTCCTTTGCCGGGTATGGCTGGGTAAAGGAACAGTGGAACGGATTTAGAGGCCCGCCAGGGTCGCCTCGAGGTCGACCGGCGAGAGGGCGCCCTTGCGGAGGACCTGCCAGTCCCCCCCGTCCTCGTCCAGGCTCGTCAGGTCGACGACTGTCGAGGGGAGGCCGGTCAACTCGCCCCCGTCAATCGCCAGGTCCGCACCGGCGACCACCTTGTGAGCGACCGCCTCGAAGCGGTGCGGCGCCGACTCACCGCTGCGGTTGGCCGAGGTCTGGAAGACCGGGCACATGGCGCCTGCCAGCGGCCCGTCGATCAGCCTGATGCCGAGTCGACCGGGATCCTCGCGGCAGGCGAGTGGATAGCGCCGCTCAGAATTGGCGACCACCAGGGTCACCGGGCCCGGCAGCAGCGCGGCGACGACGTCCCGCGTCCGCGGGCCGAGACTCTCGATCAGCTCGCGCATCGCCAGCGGCGAGAAGTACATGACCGCCGAGGGCTTGCCGTCGTCGCGACCCTTGATCCGGTGGATCCGCTCGATCGCGGCGGGGTCGAGCGGGTCGCAGGCCAGCCCGTAGAGCCCGTCGGCCGGAAAGACCGCGACGCCGCCGTCGGCGACGCACTGCTCCAGGGCCCCCCGCGCTGCCTCCGCGCCGTCCCGCTCGACCGAGACCGTCTCCGTCACCGCGCGCCCCAGACGATCCGCTCGATCCCGGCGAGGTCGGGTCGAGACCGGACGTCGCCAAAACCGGCCTCGCGCATCAGCGCCCCGACCGGCTCGGCCTGCCCCTCCCCCACCTCCAACGCCACCGCCTCCGGTGAGTTTGAGTTTCTTCCCGCATAGCGGGACAAACCTCTAATTCGGCGAGAGAGTTTGGCAAGGAGGGCACGGATCGCGTCGAGGCCGTCGGCACCGGCGAGCAACGCCTCGCGCGGCTCCCACTCGGTCACCTCGGGCTGCAACGAGGCCCAGTCGCGCTCGGCCACGTAGGGGAGGTTGGCGACAACGAGGTCGAAGCTCTCCCCCTCCGGAACCGATCCTTCGAGGAAGCGGACCGAGTCCGCGAGCCCAAGGCGCCGCGCGTTGTCCCGGGCGACCTCCAGCGCACCGGCCGAAGTGTCGGTCGCCGTTACCGCGCAACCGGGCAGCTCGCCGGCGACGGCCAGGGCGATCGCGCCCGACCCGGTCCCGACGTCGAGCAGCGTCACCGGCTCCAGCTCCAGCGCCAGCTCGACCAGCAGCTCAGTCTCGGGACGGGGGATCAGCACCCGGCGATCGACCGTCAGCTCGATGTGGCGGAATCCTTTGTGGCCGAGGATGTAGGCGACCGGCTCGCGCCGCAGCCGGCGGCGCACCATCTCCGCGAAGCGACGGCCCGCGTCAGCCGGCACCCCGGCCCCGGCATCGGCGGCGAGCCGTGCTCGGTCCCAGTCGGCTGCTTCACAAAGAAGGAGTTCGGCGTCGAGTCGCGGCGTGTCCACTCCGACGGCCCGCAGCGCGTCCGTTGCGCCGCTCAGCGCGTCGCGAACGCTGCCCGCGGTCGCCGTGCCGGCCACAGATCAGACGGCCGAGGCGGCGGCCTCGAGTCGCTTCCGTTTTTCCTCTGCAGCCAGCGCGTCGGTGAACTCGCTCAGCTCCCCACCCAGGACGCCGTCGAGATTGTGCGAGGTCAGCTTGATCCGATGGTCGGTCACTCGGCCCTGGGGGAAGTTGTAGGTGCGGACCTTCTCGGAGCGCTCGCCGGTCCCCACCTGCGCCTTGCGCTCGGAGGCGATCTTCGCCTGCTGCTCGGCCAGCTCGCGCTCATAGAGTCGCGCCCGCAGCACCCGCATCGCCCGCTCCTTGTTTTGAAGCTGGGACTTCTCGTCCTGCATCGAGACGACGATGCCGGTCGGTCTGTGGGTGATCCGCACCGCCGAGTCGGTCGTGTTGACCGACTGCCCGCCCGGGCCCGAGGAGCGGTAGACGTCGATCTGCAGGTCGTTCTGGTCGACCTCGACCTCGACCTCCTCGGCCTCCGGCAGCACCGCCACCGTCGCGGTCGAGGTATGGATGCGGCCCTGGGACTCGGTCTCCGGGACCCGCTGCACGCGGTGCGTCCCACCCTCGAACTTGAACACCGAGTAGGCGCCTTCGCCCTTCACCGCAAAGGTGACCTCCTTGAAGCCGCCGACCTCGGCCGCCGACTGCGAGAGCACCTCCGTGGCGAACCCGCGCTCCTCGGCGTAGCGGGTCAGCATCTTGTAAAGGTCGCCGGCGAACAGAGCGGCCTCGCCCCCCCCGGTCCCCGCACGGATCTCGACGATCACGTTCTTGGCGTCGTTGGGGTCGCGTTCGACCATCGCCAGGCGGATCTCCTCCCCGAGCTCGCCGAGGCGTCCCGGCGCCTCGTCGGCGACCCTGCGCAGCTCCGGGTCCTCGCCCTCCTCGAGCAGCTCCCGCGCGCCCTCCAGGTCGTCGCCGAGCTTGCGGTACTCGACCGCCAGCTGATGAGCCGACTGCAGCTCGCGGTACTCGCGGCCTACCTCGGCGTAGCGTTCCCGATCGGAGATGACAACCGGGTCGGCCATCTGGGCCTCGAGCTCGGCGAACCGCACCTCGATCTGCTCGACCAGCTGCTCGATCATGCGACGATCTCGATCGGCGCCTCTCCGAGCTCACCCGGGGTCTCGACCGCGAGCACCGACTCCAGCGCCGCTATCGCCACCGCCAGCTGCCCCTCGTCGGGCTCGCGCGTGGTCAGGTTCTGGAGCATCAGCCCGGGCCACATCACCGCCCGCACCCAGCGTTTGCGGCGGTTCTTGCCGGCCCACTTGATCACCTCGTAGGAGAGGCCGGCGATCAGCGGGATGCCGAGGATGCGGGAGGCGAGCAGCCAGTACCAGGCGGGCAGGCCGATCGGGGCGAAAACGAAGATCGCCAGGACCATCACGATCAGCAGGAAGCTGGTCCCGCAGCGCGGGTGCAGGCGCGAGTAGAGCTTGGCGCGGGCGGGGACGAGCTCGTCCTCGGCCTCGTAACAGGAAATCGTCTTGTGCTCGGCGCCGTGGTACTCGAAGACGCGACGCAGGTCGGACATGCGGCTGATCGCGGCGATGTAGCCGATGAAGATCGTCGTGCGCAGGACGCCCTCGACCAGCCAGAAGAGGAACGGGGAGCCGAGCTGGTCCTTGATCAGGCTGGTCAGGCCGACCGGGACGACGAAGAAGAGCCCGATCGCCAGCACCAGCGAGAAGGCGATCGTCAGGCCCCAGACCCAGCCGCCGATCTCCTCCTGCTCGCCGTCCTCACCCTCGGGGACCTGCGCGTTGGCCGAGATCGCCAGCGCCCGGAAACCGATCTTCATCGACTCGGCGAGGGCGACGACGCCGCGGACCACCGGCACCCGCCAGAGCCGGTGGCGCCTCGCCCAGGGGACGAGCGGCTCGGAGCTGAGCTCGACCTCGCCATCGGGGTTTCGGACCGCGACCGACCAGGTCGAGACACCGCGCATCATCACTCCCTCCAGGACCGCCTGGCCCCCGACCGGCGCGTCGCGCTTGGCGACCAGGGCGCCGTCGGGCATGCGCAGCGGATCGGCCCCGTTCGAAGACACCGCCTGTGGCGAGCCCCCCTCCGGGCTCACGCTCTAACTCCCGGCCTTGGCGCGCTTCGCGGCGCGACGCTGGAACCGCTCGACCCGACCGCCGGTGTCGACCAGCTTCTGCTTGCCCGTGTAGAACGGGTGGCACTCGGAACAGAGCTCGACGTGGAGGTCGGCCTCCGTGGAGCGCGTGTAGAACTGGTTCCCGCACGAGCAGTGCACGTTGGCGAGGACGTATTCGGGATGGATTCCGGCCTTCATCGACTCCAGTCTAGATGACGCGTCGCGCGCGCTCTTTCAAGGGTTGGGTATCGGGCATCATCTGCCGATAGCGAAAGTGATGGATTCAGCCGGGAAAACGACGGGAGGCGACGCTTGGGGGTTGCGTGCCCTGAGCTATGTCCTGGCCGTCGTGCTCCTCGGCGGCACCGCGATCGTCGCGCTGCACGACTGGGCGGGGCTCGGCGGCGCCAATCTCGACTTCGCGATCGGCGGCCCAATCTATGACGCGGTGGTTGTCGGGGCGGGGATCGCCTGCCTCGTCCGTGCCGGCGCCTTCAAGCAGGAACGCCTCCCCTGGCTGCTGATCGGCCTGGGAATCCTCTTCTGGGGTGCCGCCGAGATTTACTGGACGGCATTCATCACCGACAACCCCTCGGCGCCCTACCCGTCCCCTGCCGACATCGGCTATCTCCTCTTCTACCCCTTCTCCTACGCCGGCCTCGCCCTCCTCGTCCGCGCCCGTGCCTACGAGATCGACTGGCGCCTCTTGATGGATGGGCTGATCGCCGCGCTCGGCACCGCCGCGCTCGGCACCGCCTTCGTCTTCGACTTCGTCGCCGACAAGACGACCGGGACCACCGTCCAGGTCGTCACCACCCTCGCCTACCCGCTTGGCGACATCATCATGCTCTCGATGGTCGTCGGAGTGGTCGCGCTGACCGGCTGGCGCCCCGGCCGCACCTGGTCGCTCCTACTGGCCGGCCTCTCGGCGCTGGTGATCGCCGACATCGCCTACACCCTGCAGTCAACAAGCACGCTGCCGAGCGGCGACTGGGTCGACCCGATCTACCTGATCGGAGCGATCTGCTTCGGCGCCGTCCTCTGGCAGCCTGCAGCGGCGGCCGCGATCACCGCCCCGCGCAAAGGAAGCCGGCGTCGCGAGTTAATCGTTCCGGCGCTCTTCGGGACCGTGATGATCGGCCTCTTCGCAATGCAGTACTTCAGCACGACCAGCGGCCTCTCGACGGTGCTCTGGGCAGCGACGATGATCGCGGTGGTCGTCAGGCTGGCGATCAGCGACCGCGAGAACAAGGCGCTTCTGGAACAGGTCCAGACCGACCCCCTGACCGGCCTCAACAACCGGGGGCGGATGCAGGTCGACCTCGAGGGCCTTTGCGCCAGGGCGACCGAGGCCAACCCTGCGTCTCTGCTGTTCCTCGACCTCAACGGCTTCAAGCACTTCAACGACACCCTCGGCCATCCCGCCGGAGACGAGCTGCTCCTCGTGCTCAGCGAAGCCCTCCAGGAGGCGATCGGCGAGGACGGAGTCGCCTACCGAGCGGGAGGAGACGAGTTCTGCGTTCTGCTCACCTGCCAGAGGGAGCGCTTCGCCGAGGCGACCCGCAACGCGGCGAGGGCGCTGACCGCAAGCGGCAAGGGGTTTGCCGTGAGCGCCGCCTGGGGGGCCGCCACGATCCCCACCGAGGCCTCGACCCCGTCCGAGGCGTTGCGGCTCGCCGACGTGAGGATGTACGCGCAGAAGGAATCGCGTCGCGTCGCCCACGACGGGCCGACAGCGGCGGACGCTGAGGTCGAGCCCGCTCCGGACTCGGTCAAAGAATCGATCTGAGCGAATCCGTCGACTAAATACGCAAGCTGCGGCGTTTTTTCGCAATGTGCAGGTTTTTCGTCCGATGGACGCGAGAGGGTGTTCGGGTGGCGGTTTTCAAGATTCTCGTATGCGACTGGCGCGCGTCGGACCAAGCGAGGCAAGGACGCAGGGAGCCTGAATAGCAGCGCTATTCAGGCGACTGAGGACGCAGCATCGCGCAGTGTCCGCCGCCGCCAGGCGTGTGCGAGGGCTTGAAAACCGCCACCGAACACCACTACAGGACGGAGAGCCATGCCCAAGGAGATCTTCGACCAGGACCGGCCCAAAAGTACGATGGCGCGCCGCCTCGACGAGGCGTTCGCCGGCTGCGAGCAGTGGACGCTCGCGCCGCCCTCTCAGCGGCGCAGCGAGATCGGCTTCAGCCCGCGGCTACCCAGCTCCTCGAGGATGATCGGCAGCGCCGCCACCGTGCGCACCCAGGAGCCCGGCGCGCTGTAGTAGTCGGCGTCGTGCAGGAGGAGGATGTCTCCGGCGCGGGCGCCTGCCGTCGCTCGACGAGCAATCGACTCCGCGGTTGCGCTTCGAGCCCAGTCGCGGCCCCATAGCGACCAGAGGACCGGCCGCCAGCCGCGACGCCTCACCGCCCGCAGGGTCGGCGTGCTGAAGACGCCATAGGGAGGGCGGAAGTCGGAGATCGCCTGGCCGCCCCCCTCCTCGATCGCCGTCCTGGCTCGTTCGGCGTCGTCCAGGAATCCGCGCGGCGTCAGCCGCAACAGGTTGCGATGGCGGTGGCAATGCAGCTCGACCCGGTGGCCCGCGGAGACGATCTCGGCGACCAGCGCCGGGCGGCGCGCCACCTGCTCGCCGACCAGGAAGAAGGTCGCCGTCGCCCCCGCCTCGCGGAGTATCTCCAGCGTTTGGGGAGTCCCCTGGGGATGGGGGCCGTCGTCAAAGGTGAGAGCGACGCCGTCGGCGCCCTCCTGCCGGTGGGTGATGCCGAGCGCGGGACCGACGCCGGGCACGACGGGGGCAAGCGCCGGGCCGGCGTGAAGAATCGCCGCGGCCGAGGCGCCGGCGCCGGCCAGGGTCGCAATCAACGGTTGGCTGCGGAAGCCCCGCCGTTCGCGGATGTGGCGGCCGCGTGCAGCCGGTGAGCGACCGTGGAGGCCGGAGTGGCGTCGTTGTCCTTGCCGAAGTGAATCCGGCCCTCGAGCGGCTTCGCCGCCTTCGAGACCACGTGATAGGGACCGTCCCAGTGAACCGAGAGGGCGAGGACCACCACCAGCGCGATCGCCGCCGCGCCGGTGCTGACCGCGGTGGCGGCGCGGCCCGCCCGCAGGCGCCAAACCGGCTGTGGCTTGATCCTCGGGCGAGCGGTGAGAACACGGGAAGCGACCGCGGGCAGAGAGGCGAAGGAGGAGTCGGGCGGCCGCCGCTCGTGGGTTGTATGACGCAGCATCGACTCCAGCTCATGTTCGGAGCGAGCCACTTCGGCGAGGCCGAAGCGCTCGAAGGCGGCGTTGTTGGCCCGCAGGTGACCCGCCGAGAAGCCAAAGGAGATGACCGGGCAACCGCGGATGTGGGCCTCGAGGACGGTGAGGCCGGCGGTCGAGTGGACCATCGCGTCCGCTGCCGCCATCCAGTCGCTCATCTGCTCGGTGAAACCGAGGACCCGCACCTGGTCGTTGTCGCCGAAGCGCTGCTCAAGCCGCTCGCGGGCGCTTTCGTTATGACCCGTGACGCAGACCACCAACGTGTCCTCAACCGAGAGCGCCGAGCGAATCGCCCCCTCGAGGTCGCCCACGCCCCAGCCGCCGCCGGAGACCAGCACGACGCGGGCGTGAGCCGGCACATCGAGGGCACGGCGGGCGTCGCCGCGAGTCCGCGGCATCAGGAAGTCGCCGGAGATCGGCGGCCGCATCCACTCGACGCTGCCGGGACCGGCCAGCTTCTCGACCTCTTCGATCGACTCCGGATGGGTGACGAAGTGGAGGTCGACGCCCGGGTGGGCCCAGTAGCGCAGGCCGGCGAGATCGGTGATCGCCGACTGGACCGGGATCGGCAGGCGACGGTTTTCGCGCAGCATGCCGAGCACCGCGGTGATGCCGGGGTAAGTCGAGACGACGACGTCGGGGTCGTGCTCGGCGATCAGCTTCAGCAGCCGGTGGCCGCAAAGCACGTAGCCGAGGTGATGAGCGAGCCAGCGAGTCGGCGCGAACTTGGTCAGAAGCCAGTACTGGACATCGAAGATCCAGGGCATCCAGCGAAAGGTGACCCGCGAGCCCTCGCGCACCACCGAGGAGACGAACCAGCCCATCTCCTCGAGGCCGTTGACGATCTCGACCTCGGCGTCCGGCGACTGCCGCTCGACGTCGGCGGCGATGACGCGAGCCGGCAGGTCGTGCCCCTCGCCGATGTCGGCGGTGAGAATCAGCACCCGATGAGGGCGCTCCTCGCGACCGGCGGCGCCGGCCAGCAGGGCGCCGTCCGCGTGGCCGTTGCCGTTGAGCGTGGGAATTTTGCCGGGGATCGGGTCGGGCGGACGGGTGCTGTTGCGGACCCATTCCACGTACCTGCGCACGCCTTCTTTGAAGCTGGTCTCCGCCTTCCAGTCGAGCTCGTCGAGCGCGCGCTGGTTGGAGATCACCTTGCCGGGAAAGTCGCCCGGACGGGGCGGCGTGTGGACGATCTCGCAGTTGTCGGTGTTCTCCTGCACCCGCTCGGCGATCTCGAGGATCGTCACGATCTCGTCGCCGGAGAGGTTGTAGGTGCGGCCGGCGGCCTGCGGAGCCATCGCCGCGACGATCCCGTCGGCGAGATCCTCGACGTAGATGAAGCTGCGAGTCGTGCTGCCGTCGCCGGCGATCGTCAGCGCCTTGCCCTCGAAGGCGAGGTCGGTGAACTTGGCGACCACGCCCGCGGAGCGGGCGCGCGGCCCATAGGGGATGCCGAAGCGCAGTACCGTCGAATCGAGGTCGAACAACTCCGCGTAGCCCGCACAGTAGGTCTCGCCGGCGAGCTTGGTCGCGGTATAGAGGTGGCGCGGCGCCGGGATCGGCGTCTCCTCGTCGACTTCCTGCTCGGTGCAGTCACTGTAGACCCAGGTGGTCGAGCCGTAGACGACCCTCCCGACCTCGGTGCGACAGGCGGCCTCCAGCACGTTGAGCGTGCCGCGCGTGTTGACCTCCTCGGCGAGGACCGGGTCGGCGTGGACGTGGGCGACGTCGGCGACCGCGGCGAGGTGGATGACCGCATCGCAATCGCGCATCGCCAGGTCCAGGTTGGCCGGGTCGGTGATGCTGCCGGTGAAGGTCTCGACCTCCAGCGGCGAGTGGTAAGGCGAGGCGCTGAGATCGAAGATCCGCGGCGTGATCCCCCGCTCGATCAGCCTGTCGACCACGTGCGATCCGATGAAGCCGCCGCCGCCGGTTACCAAGACCCTCATGCCTTTGCCTCCTCAATTGCAGCCTCGCGGCTTTCCGGCCGATAGTAGAGCGGCACGCACCAGTGGTTCTCGGCCACCCAGTCGGTATTTGGCAGATCGACCGAGCGGCCCATAATCCGATGGCAGGGCTGCTCGTAGACGCGACCGGTCGACTTCTCGATCGAGTCGAAGACGATGTACTTGTAGAAGCCGGAGGTCATCCCCTCGGGAAGCTCGAGCCGCGCGGGGTGCAGGGGGTTGAGATGCTCGCGCGCGTACTCGTTCTTCCAGGCGACGATCTCCTCCAGCCGCTCGGCCTGGACGAGGCCAAGGGCGGCGGTGAACTCGCTCATCCTGAAGTTGAGGCCGTCGACCTCGTGCTCGAACTTGCCGTAGTTGCGGAACTTGCGCGCGAACTCGATCAGCTCCGAGTTGCCGGAGACGAGCACGCCCCCCTCCCCGGTCGAGATCGTCTTCGTCGCGTAGAGCGAGTAGACGCCGGTGTCGCCGAAGGCGCCGGGACGGCGACCGCTCCAATCGGCGCCGTGGGCGTGGGCGCAGTCCTCGAGCAGGAAGATCCCGTTGTCGCGGCAGTAGGCGGCGATGCGGTCCGCGTCGAAGGCGATGTGCCCGCCGATGTGGACGAGGATCGCCGCCTTCGGCTTGAAGCGCTCCGCCTTCGCCTCGAAGTCCTCGAAGGACATGCAGAGGTCGTTGCGGTTGCAGTCGACGAACTCGACCTCGGCGCCGGCGTTGATCGCGGCGAGCGGCGTCGCCATGAAGGTGTTGGACGGGCAGAGAACGGTCTCGCCGCGCACCCCGGCGAACTCGAGCGCCGCCAGGGCGCCGCCGGCCCAGCTGGAGAGTCCGAGTGCGGGCAGGCCGTTCCAGTCGGCCCAGCGCTGCTCGAAGGCGTCCAGCATCTGCCCCTCCGACCACTGCTCGGAATCAAGGATCTGGGACCAGTACTCGAACAGACGGGCACGGTCTCTGTGATCGAACCCGATCGCGAACTTGGTCGCGTCAGGCCGGGTTGTCTCTGCGGACCCCACGGTGGCTCCTTAGCTGGGTGTGCTGGGAAGGGATGCCTCTGCGGACGGACAGGGCAGAAGGCGTCGCAAGGCTAGCAGCGCGAGCGGATCAATCGTCGGCATGCGCCGCTTCGAGGACGACGCCGACGGTGCGGGAGCCGGCGAGCAGGACTGTGCCGCTCACGGCGACCGCCATGGCGGCGACCAGGGCAATGCCTCCGAGAGGCGTATCCCCCCACGACTCGCCGAAGATCAGCGGCGCCAGCAGCACCGGGACGAGAACCTGGACGGCGAACATGATCGGCGCGACGTGGGTGGCGCCGCGGCGCTGCAGGGCGCTCATCTCGCTGAGCAGAGCCAGGCCCTCCGAAGCGGCGGCGGTGGCAAGCCAGGCCAGCGCCACGATGATCGCCCCGGTGGCGAGCCCGTCGGTCAGCAGCTTGCTGGCAATCGCCGTCCAGGCGTACCCGAATCCGGCGCTGAGCACGGGCAACAACCCCGCGGCCGAAACCCGCCCCCGCAACGCATAGGGCGCCGCGATCGGGATCGCCACCAACCCGAGCGCCAAGGCGATCGCCCCCGTCGCCGCATGCTCGGTGGTCCGCTCGGGAGCCGCCAGCGCCACACCGACGACCCCGACCAGGATCGCCGCGACCGCCAAGAACTCTCGCCTACCGGGCGCCTCCCTCAGCCGAGTCGCGCCCAGCCAAAGCAACAGGATCAATCCACTCGCCAGGCAGGGCTGAACCACGGTCAACGGAGCCAGCAACAGCGCCACGATCTCCAGCGGCCAGCCGAGCAACCCCAGCGCCGTGGCCCCCAACCAACGCCGATTCCTAAGCAGCTTCCCGATCAACGAAGGCCGCAACGAGTGCTCGCCGGGAACCTCCCGAGCCTCCAGCGCCTGCAACGCAATCGAGGTGTTGTAGAGAGCCGAAGCAGCTACGGCCGCAACGATCCCGAGGACGAGCATCCGCCGACCCTACCCTCGCGGCCTGCCGGCTCCTAGGTCTCTTGATAGAGCGGCCCATCCCCGCCCTCGGGCAGCGTCAGGCGGCCGCCCTTGGCGGTGATCGCCCCGCACTGCACGCAGTTGGAGGCGGTGACGTGGACGTCGACCGTCGCGGCGCCGCTCTCCAGCTGCTCCTCGGGAATCTCGTAGACCTGCGCCGGGCACATCGAGACCCAGGTCTGGGCGACCTCGAGCGGCACCCTGGTCTGGATCCGGACGTGGTTGGGCGCGTCGTCGCGGGTCGCGTTGCCGGAGAGGAAGACCGAGTCGAGCTTGTTGAAGGTGACCTCGTTGTCGGGCTTCGGGTAGCGGTCCGACGCGTTGCCGATGAAGACAGCCGGCTCGGCATTGTTCTCGACCTTCATGTGGCCGGGCGGGAAGTTGCCTTTGGTGGCGACCAGCGCGTTGGCGATGATGCCGCCTTTGATCAACCCCTTGGTCAGCGGCTGCTTCATGTTGCGCGACTTGTAGAGGTCCTTCTCGATCTCCGAGTTGCGGATCGCCGCGTCGTAGCTCTCGAAGTTGACCGAGTCGATGTCCACCTTCAGCGACTCGACGATCGCCTCCGCTGCGTACATGCCGGCGTGCATCGCGTAGTGGACGCCCGCCAGCTCGGCGATGTTGACCATCCCGGCGGCGTCCCCGGCGACCAGCATGCCGGGCACCGAGAAGCGCTTCGGCAGCGACCAGTAGCCGCCCGAGGGGATCGTCTTCGCGCCCCAGCCGACCCGCTTGCCGCCCTCGATGATCTTGGCGATGAAGGGGTGCTGCTTGAAGCGCTGCAACTCGTCGTGGACCGAGAAGGTGGCGTCGGTGGTGTCGAGGCCGACGACGAGGCCGAAGCAGACCTTGTCCTCGCCCATCGGGTAGATGAAGCTGCCGCCGGCTTCCTTGTATTTGCCCCCCCAGCGCAGCGGCCAGCCGAGCGTGTGGATGACCCGGTCCAGCGGCTTCGGCACCTCCCAGATCTCCTTCACCCCAAGCTCCCAGGCCTGTGGATCGCTGCCCTCGCGCATACCGAAGTAGTCGAAGGCGGCGTAGGTGAGGTGGCCGATCGTGCCCTCGGCGAGCACGGTTGCCTTGGCAACGACGTCGGACCCGGGCTCGAAGTTGCCGAGCTCCTCGCCGTCCTTGCCGCGCCCGCGATCGCCCGAGCGCACGCCCCTGACGATCCGGTCCTCGACCAGGAGCTTGGTCGCGGCGGTCTCGGAGAGGATGTAGACGCCCGCCTCTTCGGCTTTCTCGGCGAGGAAGCGGCCCAACTTCGAGACCGAGAGCGTGTAGGTGCCCTCTTTGCGGAAGTTGGGTGGCGGCGGCTTAAGCGGGATGGCTTTCTTCGAGGTGAGGAAGTAAGTCGCGTCCTTGGTCACTTCCTGGTAGACCGGAGGCCAGTCGGCCGGATCGAGATCCGGGAAGAGCCGGGTCAGCGCCGAGGGATCGACGTTCGCGCCCGAGAGTAGGTGCGCGCCTGGGACTTTGCCCTTCTCGATCACCGCGACGGGCACCTCGCCCAACTTCTCCAGCAGCTCGGGCTCGTCCTCGAGCAGCTGCATCAGCCGGTTGGCGCAGGCCAGACCGGCAGGACCGCCGCCAACGATCGCGACGCCGACCTCGATGCGCTCGTCTTCGGCATCGGTCGGGGGGCCGATCACCTCGGCCGAATCAAACGGCGGCGGGAATTCAATCGGAGCGACGTCCGGCATCCTCTGACTCCTTCCGAAGGGCGACGGGGGCTGAGCCGAAGCTCAGCCGCCCTTCTTTGCCTTGATGGCTTCCGTGAGCTTGGGGATGATCTTGTGCAGATCGCCCACAACGCCGAGGTCCGAGAACTCGAAGATCGGCGCGTTCTGGTCCTTGTTGATCGCGAGGATGTTCTCCGAGCTCTGCATTCCGACCTTGTGCTGGATCGCGCCGGAGATGCCGGCGGCCAGGTACAGCTTCGGCGCGACCGTCTTGCCGGTCTGGCCGATCTGAGCCGCGTAGGGGTACCAACCGGCGTCGACCACAGCGCGAGTCGCCGCGACGGCGCCGCCCATCGACTCGGCCAGCTCCTCGCAGAGCTTGAAGCCGTCGGCTGCGCCGAGGCCTCGACCGCCGCCGACCAGGATGTCGGCGTCCTCGATGTTGACATCGGCGCCGCGCTGCTCGCCGCGCTGGACCAGCTTGGCCTTGGAGGACCAGGCGGACAGCTCGACGTCGACATCGACGACCTCAGCGCTGCCGCCGGTCTCGTTGGCGTCAAACGCGTTGAGGCGGCCGATGATGATCCCCGGCTCGGCGACGTAGCCGACGTCGGCGATCTGGGAGTCCTGCAGGATCGGGCGCTCGACGACGAGCTTGCCACCGTCCACCTTGACCTGGGTCACCTCCATCGTCACACCGGCGTTCAGCCGCGCCGTCAGCCCGGCGCCGATCTCGAAGCCGAGCAGGCCGCCACCGAACAGCGCGTAGCCGAAGTCGTTCTCCGAGATGACCTTGGCCATCACGTCGATGATCGGCTGGGCGAGCCCCTCGGGCACATCCTTGGCGCGGTAGACCTTCGCCGCGCCCCAGTTGCCGAGTGAGGCGCAGGCGTCGTCGGCGACGTCACCGACGACCACCGCGGCGGCCTCGCCGCCGAGCTCGCCGGCCAGCTTCGCCGCCTCGGAGATCGCCCCGAGTGAGTTCTTGTTGAAGTTGCCCTCGTCGTCGTGGAGGGCGTAAACCAGGATGCCTGCCATCTAGATCAGCTTCCTCTCGTCGAGCCAGGCGACGATCTTCTCGACCGTCTCGTTGGTGTCCTCGTCCTCGATGATCTCCCCGGCCTCCTTGGCGGGCGGCGGGTTGAGCGCGAGGACCGCGGTCTTGGAGCCGGCCTCGCCGACCATGCCGCCGTCGATGCCGACATCGCCGGTCGCCTTGGCGTCAAGCGGTTTTTTCTTCGCCCCCATGATCGCCTTGAGGCTGGGGTAGCGCGGCTCGTTGATCGCGTCGCCGACGCTGATCACCGCGGGCAGCTCCACCTCGACGGTGTCGTAGCCATACTCGGCCTGGCGCTCGCAGCGCAGCTTGCCGTCGGTGACGTCGATCTTGATCACCTGGGTCAGCGAGGGCATCTTCAGGTGGTCGGCGACGACCGCGCCGATTGTGTAGCACTCGCCGTCATCGGACTGCTGGCCGAGCAGGACCAGGTCGGGGCTCTCGGACTCGAGAACCTTGGCGAGCGAGTAGCCGGTCGCGCAGACGTCGGAGCCGGAGAGGGCGTCGTCGGAGAGGTGCACCGAGCGATCGGCGCCGAGCGCCACCGCCTTGTGCAGGGCGCGGACCGCGGAATCGGGGCCCATCGTCACCGCGACGACCTCCTCGACCGGGATCGCGCCACCCTCCTTGATCTGCATGGCGGCTTCGATCGCGTGGGTGTCGAAGGGGTTGAGGTTCTTCTCGCCGCTGCGGTCCAGTCGCATCGTGTTGGGGTCGATGCGCTTCTGCACGGCAGCGTCCGGAACCTCCTTGACCAGGACGCAGATCTTCAAAGCTCAGGCCTCCTTGGGGCGTTGACTGACCAGTCAGTCAGTTTATCTATCCGTTCGGCGTTGCGTTATTCCGTGCGCTTCGTCACTCACCCGCGTGGCGCTCGGCAGCGCCCGCGCGAATGAACTCGACGATGTCGTCGGTGCCGGAGCCGGGCGTGAAGACCTCCGCGACTCCGAGCTTCTTCAGTTCGGGGATGTCGTCGGCGGGGATCGTCCCTCCCACCGTGACCAGCACGTCGTCGACTCCCTGCTCGGCGAGCAGCTCGACGATCCGCGGCACCAACGTCATGTGGGCGCCGGAGAGAATCGAGAGGCCGACCGCGTCGGCGTCCTCCTGGATCACCGTCTCGGCGATCTGCTCGGGGGTTTGGTGCAGGCCGGTGTAGATCACCTCCATGCCGGCGTCGCGCAGCGCCCGGGCGATGATCTTGGCGCCGCGGTCGTGCCCATCCAGGCCGGGCTTGGCGACGACGACGCGGATCTTGCGGGCGGTGGCGGCTTCCATTGTGCGGCGGGGAGATTAGACAACCGCTCGCGAGGACGCGGGGGGGAATTCTCCCCGCTGAACCCTTGACCACTATATGGGTGGGTCAAACGACCAGTCGTCAGCGGAAATGGATCGAGACGCGGCGATCTGGGCCATGGTGAGACAGCAGTACGGGGCGATCGCCCGCCGGCAACTGCTTCAGCGTGGACTGAGCCCGCGCCAAATCGAACGCCGGATCGGCTCCGGGCGCCTCCACCCGGTGTGGCGAGGCGTCTACGCGGTGGGTCGACCTCTGTTGGGCAAGCGCGGCCGCTGGATGGCGGCGGTGCTCGCCTGCGGGCCGGGAGCGGTGCTCAGTCACGGCAGCGCGGCGGCGCTGTGGGGATTCGGGACGGAGCAAGGTGCTCTGATCGACGTCTCGGTGCCATCCGGGAGACGCAGCCGACGACCGGGGATCCGAGTCCATCGCCGCACGGACGCGGTGCTAAACGACGTCACCGCCAAAGAGGGGATTCCGGTCACCTCGCCGACACAAACCCTGATCGACCAGGCGACACGGTTGGGACCGATACAGCTCGAACGCGCCGTCAACGAGGCCGACAAGCTGGACTGTGTAAAGGCGGATGTCCTCAGATCGTCACTCGATGACCACCGCGGTCAACCTGGCGTAGCGTCCCTACGCGGGCTTCTCGACCCCCTTACCTTCAGGCTCAGCGATTCCGAACTCGAGCGCCTGACTCGACACCTGGCACTCGCTATCGGTCTCCCGATGCCGGAAACGAAAGCGTGGGTGAACGGCTACGAAGTCGATTTCTTTTGGCCCGAACTCGGGATCGTCCTCGAGGCAGACGGGCTGAGGTATCACCGCACCCCGTCCCAGCAGAAGCGCGGCTTGGAGCGAGATCAGGCTCATCTCGCAGCCGGCATGTGGCCGCTTCGCTTCTCCCACTGGCAGATCAAGTACGACTCTCCTCGCGTGCGGAGAGTCCTGGGCAGCACGATCGCGCGCGCAAGGAAGGCGGCCGGTTGAACCCTTTGCCACCACATCCGTGGGCGAAGTGACCGGTCGAGCGCTAGAAAACCGGGGACTCGGTGTAGGTCCCGAACACTTCCTGCATCGCCGCGATCATCTCCCCTTCGCTGGCGCGGACGCGGGCAGCCTCGATGATCGGCGGCATCAGGTTTTCCTCGCCGCCAGCGGCTCGCTTCAGCTCGGCGAGGGCGCGCTCGACCGCGACGCCGTCGCGCCGCGCCCGGGTCGTCTGGAGGCGGTCGACCTGCTTGCGCTCCAGGGCCGGGTCGATGCGCAGGATTGGGGTCGGCTCCTCGTCGTCCTGGGTGAAGTCGTTGACCCCGACGACGATCCGCTTGCGCTCGTTCAGCTCCTGCTGGTAGGTGAAGGCGGCGTCGGCGATCTCGCGCTGAGGGAAGTTGCGGCGGATCGCCTCGACCATCCCCCCCATCTCGTCGATCCGAGCGAAGTAGCCGTAGGCCGCCGCCTCCATCTCGTCGGTCAGCTTCTCGACGAAGTAAGAGCCGCCGAGCGGATCGGCGGTGTTGACCACCCCGGACTCGGTGGCGATGATCTGCTGGGTGCGCAGCGCGACCCGCACCGCCTCCTCTGTCGGCAGCGCCAGCGCCTCGTCGAAGGAGTTGGTGTGCAGGGACTGGGTGCCGCCGAGCACCGCCGCCAGCGCCTCCAACGAGGTCCGCACGACGTTGTTGAGCGGCTGCTGCGCGGTCAGTGAGACGCCCGCGGTCTGAGCGTGGAAGCGCAGCCGCATCGACTCCTCGCGCTTGGCGCCGTAGGTGTCGCGCATCTCGCGCGCCCAGATTCGCCGCGCCGCCCGGTACTTGGCGATCTCCTCGAAGAAGTCGATGTGGGCGTTGAAGAAGAAGGAGAGGCGCGGCGCGAAGTCGTCGACGTCGAGGCCGCGCTCGAGCGCCCGCTCGACGTAGGTGAAGCCGTCCTTCAGTGTGAAGGCGAGCTCCTGCTGGGCGGTCGATCCGGCCTCGCGGATGTGGTAGCCGGAGATCGAGACCGGGTGCCAACGGGGCATCTGCTCGCTGCACCACTCGATCATGTCGGTGACCAGGCGCATCGCCGGCTCGATCGGGAAGCACCACTCCTTCTGGGCGATGTACTCCTTGAGGATGTCGGTCTGGATCGTCCCACCGAGCTTCTCCGCCGGCACGCCCTGCTCCTCGCCGACCAGGACGTAGAAGGCGAGCAGGATCGCCGCCGGCGCGTTGATCGTCATCGAGGTGGTGACGCCGCCCAGCGGGATCCCGGCGAAGAGCTGCTCCATGTCGTCGAGCGTGTCGACCGCGACGCCCTCGCGGCCGACCTCGCCGAGGCTGCGCGCGTGGTCGGAGTCATAGCCCATCAGGGTCGGCATGTCGAACGCCGTCGAGAGGCCGGTCTGGCCGTGGTCGAGCAGGTAGTGGAAGCGCTCGTTTGTCTCCTCGACCGTGCCGAAGCCGGCGAACTGGCGCATCGTCCAGAGCCGCCCCCGGTACATCGACGGGTAGGGCCCGCGGGTGAACGGGTACTCGCCGGGGTTGCCGATCGTCGCCTCAGGGTCGGTCGGGCCGTCCCCCGGCGTGTAGAGCGGCTCGACCGGGTGGCCCGACATCGTCGAGAACTCCCCTTCGCGCTGCTGGAACTCGGGCTTCTCCCGCGGCTCGGTCGCCATGCGGAACAGTCTAGGCGCGCCGGTATCTGCGGGCTTTTACGGAAAGAAATCCGCTGCGAACACGGAGGTGAGGCCCCATCGAACCTGAAAGGGTCGCCCCCAGTGTCTCATCCCAGTCCACCAACGGAGGTGCCATAAAGATGCGCAAGGGTTTGGAAATCGGAGGAATCGTCGCCGCGATCGTGCTGATCGTCTTCGGCGTCGCCTCGATCGTGCTTGGAGCCAGCGGGCGTGACACGGTCACAACCAGCCTCAACCAGGAGAACATCACCGGAACGCCCGACATGACCCCGTCCGAAACCGCGACGGCGGCGAAGCAGGCCGGCCTGCCGGCGAGCACGGACCTGCCGAGCTGCAACGTTGCCAACCAGCCAATCAACAGCGGCGACAGGGCGCGCTGCTTCGCCTCCTACATGCGGATCCACGCCCTGGAGGGGACCGGCGGCTACACCTACTCGGAGATGGGCCGCTTCGAGGCGAAGCCGGGCACGCCGAAGAGCCAGCTGGCGGCGGGGGGCGGCACCGACAACGAGCAGTTCGCGGTGACCGACCCCAAAACCGGTCAGCCGGCCGACAACGGCGCGCGCAACATCTGGGTCACCGAGACGGCGCTGTCAACCGCGCTCAACACCAGCTACATGGCCGACCGCCTCTCGCTGTTCGGCATCGTGATCGGAATCGCCCTGCTGCTGACGGGAATCGGCTTCGCCGTCCTCGTCGCCGGCGGCGCGGTCCACAACCCCGACACGGTGCTCAAGTTCCTCCGCTCGCACAAACCGCACCGCCCGGCGCCTTCGGAGAGCTGAGCCGGGACGCTCGCACTGAGGCCGCTACCGTCGCACCGCGAAGCGACGGGGCGGCCCCTTGCGGCGCGTGGCCACTCGCGAGGCGCCGAAGCCGGCGACCGTCGCCAGCAGGGTGACCGCGACGGCGACGAGGCGGCGGCCGAGCCGCTCGAAGCGCATCGTCTGCCACCCCTCCCGCTTGGCGATCTCGGCCAGGGGCGGGTCCGGGTTGACGACCACCGGATTGCCGACCGCGCGCAGCATCGGCAGGTCGGAGATCGAGTCCGAGTAGGAGTAGGAGGCGCCGAGGTCGATGTCGTGCTCGGCGGCGAAGGCCTCCATAGCCTCGACCTTGCCGGGGCCGTAGACGAAGGGGCCGTCGAAGCGGCCGGTGAAGTTGCCGTCAGGGCCGACCTCGTAGCGGGTGCCGATCCCGCCCTCCATGCCGAGCACCGCCGCCAGCGACTCGACCACCCCGTTGCCGGCGGCGCTGACGATGAAGGTGGCGCGACCGGCGTCCTGGTGGCCGTGGACCTCGTCGAGCATCTGCGGGTAGACGCGCGGCAGGATCGCCGCCATCACCTCCGGCCCCATCCGGTCGATCGTCTTGGCCGGGACTCCGGAGATCACGTCGCGGGCGACCCGCAGCACCTCGGCGGTGCGCTCGTCGGTGGTGCCGCGCAGCCGGTAGCGCAGATGCTCGACCGCCCAGCTGGCGAGCTGGCGTCGGCTGACGATCCCCTGCCGGGTGGCGACGCGGGCAAACTGCATCCCCGACGAGCCCGCCATCAGGGTCTTGTCCAGGTCGAAGAAGGCCGCGGCGCGGCTCACGGCTAGGAGCCGTTGACCTCGAGCACGATCGCGTCTCCCTGGCCGCCGCCGGAGCAGATCGCGGCGACGCCGAGCCCGCCGCCGCGGCGACCCAGCTCGTGGACGAGCGCGCCGACGATGCGGACGCCGGAGGCGCCGATCGGGTGGCCGAGGGCGATCGCCCCGCCGTTGACGTTGACCTTCTCCTCGTCGACGCCGAGCATCCGCACCGAGTTGAGCGCCACCGAGGCGAAGGCCTCGTTGATCTCCCAGAGGTCGACGTCCTCGGGGCTCTTGCCGATCTTCTCCAGCGCCTGCTTGGCGGCGTTGGCGGGAGTCCTGGCCAGGTAGGGGAAGTCGTCGGCGACGGTTCCGTAGGAGAGGACCCGGGCCAGGGGAGTGCGCCCCTCCTTCTCGGCCCACTCCTCCGAGGCGACGACGACGGCGCCGGCGCCGTCGTTGACCCCCGGCGCGTTGCCGGCGGTGTGGGTGGCGTCGGGACCGCCGATCCCCTTCAGCTTGGCGAGCACTTCGATCGTCGTCTCGGGGCGAATCGCCTCGTCGGTCTCGACCGTGCTCTCGCCCTTGCGGGACTTGACCGTCACCCCGGCGATCTCGTCGGCGAGACGGCCGGCGTCGGTCGCCTCGGCGGCGAGCCGATGCGAGCGCTCGGCGAAGCGATCCATGTCGACGCGGGTGATCTCCAGCTCATTGGAGACCTCGCTCGCCTCGTTGATCATCTGCTCCTCGGTGAAGGGGTTGGTGAGGCCGTCGTGGGTCATCGCGTCGATCGCGTTGACGTCGCCCATCCGGAAGCCGAAGCGCGCGCCGGGCAGCAGGTAGGGCGCTTGGCTCATCGACTCCATGCCACCGGTCACCGCGACCTCGGCGTCGCCGGCGCGAATCGCCATGTCGGCGATCCCGAGCGAGCGCATGCCCGAGGCGCAGACCTTGTTGATCGTCTCGGAAGGGACCTCCTTCGGGATGCCGCCCTTGATCTGGGCCTGGCGCGAGGGAATCTGACCCTGGCCGGCCTGCAGCACCTGGCCGAAGACGACCTGGTCGACCTGGTCGGGCGCGACGCCGGAGCGCTCCAGCGCGGCTTCGATCACGTGGCCGCCGAGGTCGGTTGCGTCGAGCGAGGAGAGTGTGCCGCCCATCTTGCCGAAGGGCGTGCGCGCGGTTCCGAGGATGACTGTGCTGGACATGTGGGGCCTTTCTGCGTCTTCGTCTTTGTGCCGGGTCTCGGCTCGGGAAGGGCCGCATGGCCCTGATCGGGACGATAGCGGGAGGCGTGCCCGGCTTGCGTGCGCAAGCGCATAGACTCGCCGGCCGTGAAGGTCGAGGTGAGACAGAGCGAGATCGCGGCGGTCGATGCGGAACTGGTCGTCGTCGGCCTCTACGAGGGAAATGACGTCCCGTCCGAACTGGCGGGCGCACCGGGAGCCGACGACGCCAAGGGCGGCTTCAAGAAGCTCTCGCCACTCTTTCCCGAGAGCGGCCGCGTGCTGGTCGCCGGACTGGGCAAACGCGAGGAGATGAGCGCCGAGCGCGCCCGCGTGGCGGCGGCGCTGGTCGCGCAGGAGGCCGGCAAGCTTGAGGCGTCCACGCTCGCCTGGGCCCTGCCCGAGTCCGACGACGATGCCGCGACGGCAGAGGGACTGGTCACCGGCACGATCCTCGGCGCCTACCGCTTCGACCGCTTCCTCAGCGCCGATCCCGACGACCCTCCCCCGCCCGGGCTCAAGTCCCTGACCCTGCTCGGCCCCGACTCTGTGACAGCCGCGGCGGAGGCCGCCAGGGTCTGCGCCGAGGCCCAGAACCGCGCTCGCGACCTGCAGAGCCTGCCGTCGAACGTCGCAACCCCGTCCTTTCTCGCGACGCGGGCCGAAGAGATCGCCGCCGCACACGACTCGGTCAGCGTCGAGGTGCTCGGCCGCAAGGAGATCGCCGCCAAGGCGATGGGCGGGCTGGTCGCGGTCAGCCAGGGCAGCGCCGAGGAGCCGAAGCTGATCGTCCTGCGCTACGCGGGCGGGGGCTCGACCCCCACCCTCGGCTTGGTCGGCAAGGGGGTCACCTTCGACACCGGCGGCATCTCGATCAAGCCCTCCGCCGGCATGGAGGAGATGAAGATGGACATGTCGGGGTCCGCCGCGGTGCTGGAGGCGTTCGCCGCGATCGCCGAGCTGGGCCTCCCGGTCGACCTCCTCGCCGTCGTCCCCTCGACCGAGAACATGCCCTCCGGAACGGCGATCAAGCCGGGCGACGTGATCACCCAGTACAACGGCAAGACAGTCGAGGTCAACAACACCGACGCCGAGGGACGGCTGATCCTCGCCGACGCGCTCGCCTACGCGGTCGAGCTGGGCGCCGAGCGCCTCGTCGACCTGGCGACGCTGACCGGCGCCGTCGTCGTCGCGCTCGGCTCGACCTACGCGGCGGTGATCTCCAACGACGACGAGCTGGCCGCCGAGGTGGCCCAAGCCGGCGAGACGACCGGCGAGCTGACCTGGCGGCTGCCGCTGCACCCCGAGTACAAGGAGCTGACCAAGGGCACCGTCGCCGACCTCACCAACGCCTCGGCCAAGCGCAAGGCGGGGACGATCTACGCCGGCTCCTTCCTCGAGGAGTTCATCGGCGAGACCCCCTGGGCCCACGTCGACATCGCCGGCACCGCCTGGGACGTCGGCCGCCCCTACACCGGCAACGGCGCCAGCGGCTACGGCGTCCGCCTCCTGGTCGAGCTGGCCCGCGAGCTGAAATAAACGCCGCCTCCTCTGCTTCCGCCGGGACCTGAGGAATCAGATATGGACAGGCCCCGGCTCCCGCGTCCGGGGGCGGCTTGCGCTCAGCCATCGAGGATCATGCAGGTCGAGACGCCGTGGGCGAGCAGCTTGCCTGTCTCCGCGGCGGTGAGGTTGGCCTCCGCGATGGCCTGGCGGCGGCCGCGGTAGACGACGTTCGCCTCGCAGAGCACGACGCCGATCGGGTTAGGGACGCTCATCGCTTCGGGCGCGCCGGGTAGAACAGGTCGGCGGTGATCTCCGCCTGGGAGATCGCAATCTTGGCGACCCTGCGGCGGCGCTTGCGGTGACTGCGCATCAGTTTCATGACGCAACCCTAACCCAGTGAGTTGCTTGATGCAACCCTATGTGCGAAAATCACTTTGTGCTCCGCCATGACTACCCGGGTCAGGTCTGCTCGATCGCCAAGTCCTTGGAGGTGATCGGCGAGCGCTGGTCGCTGCTGATCGTCCGCGACGTGATGAACGGGAAGCGGCGCTTCGACGAGCTACAGGGCTCGCTCGGCGTCGCCCGCAACGTCCTCTCGGCGCGGTTGCAGCGACTCGTTGAGGAGGACATCCTCGAGCGTCGCCGATACCAGACGAGCCCGGAGCGCTTCGAGTACTTCCTCACCGAGAAGGGCCTCGACCTCTGGCCCTCGCTGATCGCCCTGCTCGGCTGGGGCGACCGCCACTCCGCCGGCCCCGCGGGCCCGCCGATGCTGATCGTCCACAAGGAGTGCGGCGGCCCGGTCAGCGACCGCGGCGTCTGCGAGCGCTGTGGCAAGGTCCTTGAGGCGCGCGACGCGAAGGCGCTGCCGGGTCCCGGGCTGGACGCCGCATCGGCCGCCGAGGCCGCGCCGACTCCGGTCGTCTAACGTTGGCTGGGTAGCCAGGCCGGCACGGCGATCACCCACTCCAGGAGGCACGCATGGCAACCACGGCAGAGCTTCAGACCCGCGACAAGGTCTTCATCGGGGGCGAGTGGGTCGACTCGACCGGCTCCGAGACGCTCGAGGTGATCAACTCGACCACCGAGGAGGCGATGGGCACGATCCCGGCCGGCACCGCCGCGGATGCCGACCTCGCCGTTCGCGCCGCTCGCGATGCCTTCGACTCCTGGTCGCAGACGTCGCGCGAGGAACGGGCCGGCTACCTGACCGCGATCGCCGCCGGGCTCGGCGAGCGCAGCGGCGAGATCGCCGCGACGATCGCCCAGGAGCTGGGGATGCCGCTGAAGCTGAGCGAGATCATCCAGGCCGGCCTGCCGACCGCTCAGTTCGCGGCGATGCCCGGCCTGATGGATGAGGTGGCCTGGGAGGAGGAGATCGGCAACTCGCGGGTGCTGCGCGAGCCGATCGGCGTGGTCGGCGCGATCACGCCCTGGAACTACCCGCTCAACCAGATCGCCGCCA
Source organism: uncultured Solirubrobacterales bacterium (assembly GCA_963702055.1). Classification (GTDB taxonomy): domain Bacteria; phylum Actinomycetota; class Thermoleophilia; order Solirubrobacterales; family 70-9; genus CAWINX01. The sequence goes on from OY969702.1 coordinate 1,134,245, forward strand.
AGGTCGCCCCCGCCCTCGCCGCCGGCTGCACCGTGGTGCTAAAGCCGAGCGAGGTCGTCCCGCTAAACGCCTTCATCCTCGCCGAGGTGATCGAGGCCGCCGGCCTCCCCGCCGGCGTCTTCAACCTGGTCACCGGAACCGGCCCCGTGGTCGGCGAGGCGATCGCCGGGCACCCCGGCGTCGACATGGTCTCCTTCACCGGCTCCACCCGAGCCGGGCGGCGGGTCAGCGAGCTGGCCTCGGCGACGGTGAAGCCGGTGGCGATGGAGCTGGGCGGCAAGTCGCCCAACCTGATCCTCGACGACGCCGACCTCGCGAAGGCTGTCCCCGACGGCGTCGCCAAGTGCTACCTCAACTCCGGCCAGACCTGCAGCGCCCTGACCCGGATGCTGGTTCCGCGCGAGAAGCTCACCGAGGCGGAGGAGATCGCCAAGGGTGCGGCCGAGGCCTTCACCCCGGGCGACCCGTTCGACGAGGCGACCCGGCTCGGGCCGCTCGTCTCCGAGGCGCAGCGCGAGCGGGTGCGCGGCTACATCGAGAAGGGCGAGGCCGAGGGGGCGAAGCTCCTCACCGGCGGCGCCGCGGCGCCGGAGGGCCTCGACCGCGGCTACTTCGTCCGCCCCACCGTCTTCTCCGAGGTGACGCCGGAGATGACGATCGCCCAGGAGGAGATCTTCGGCCCGGTGCTGGCGATCCAGCCCTACGACGGCGAGGAGGACGCGATCCGGATCGCCAACGACACCGTCTACGGCCTCGCCGGGGGAGTCTGGTCCGGCGACCAGGATCGCGCGATCGCCGTCGCCAAGCGGATCCGCACCGGCCAGATCGAGATCAACGGCGGCGCCTTCAACCCGCTGGCGCCCTTCGGCGGGTACAAGCAGTCGGGGCACGGTCGCGAGAACGGGCGTTATGCGATCGAGGAGTTGCTTCAGGTTAAGAGCCTGCAGCTCTGACGGTTATTGGCCGGCGGGTCCTGTCGCCGTTTTGGTGCCACCATCCCTGCGGGGCGGCTTCGCCGCCTCCTCGGGACGGTCCCCCAAAACCGCGCCACCCCCGGCAGGATCGCCATCGGCTGACGCGCCGAACCGAAGCGTCCGCCGAGGGCACAAAACCCCATATTCTCCCGGCCCGTGAATTTTGAGCTGACTGACGAACAGAAGCTGCTTCGCGACACGGTGCGGGAATTTGCTCGGGCGGAGGTTGCGCCCGTGGCCGAAGAGCTGGATCGGGAGAAGCGGTTTCCCTACGAGATCGTGGCCCAGATGGGCGCGCTTGGGTTGATGGGGATTCCGTTTCCTGAGGAGTACGGGGGTGGCGGCGCGGACACACTCTCCTACGCGCTCGCCGTCGAGGAGCTGGCGCGGATCGACTCCTCGGTCTGCATCACGATGGCCGCGCACACCTCGTTGGGGACGATGCCGATTCACCTCTGGGGCACAGAGGAGCAGAAGGCCGAGTGGATGCCGCAGCTCTGTCGCGGCGAGCGCCTCGCCTCCTTCGGCCTCACCGAGCCGGAGGCCGGCTCCGACGCCGGCAACGTACGAACCACCGCAAAGCTCGACGGCGGCGAGTGGGTCGTCAACGGGGCGAAGCAGTTCATCACCAACTCCGGAACCGAGATCTCCGGCTGCGTCTCGATCACCGCGGTGACAGGCGAGGCCGGCGGGCGCAAGGAGATCTCCAACCTGATCGTCCCCACCGGCACCCCCGGCTACGAAGTCGGCGAGGCCTATCGGAAGATGGGCTGGAACGCCTCCGACACCCGTCCCCTCTCCTTCGACGATTGCCGGGTGCCGGAGTCGAGCCTGCTGGGGCGCCGCGGCGACGGCTTCAAGAACTTCCTCCACATTCTCGACGGCGGCCGGATCGGCGTCGCGGCGATGGGCGTCGGGCTCGCCCAGGGGGCGCTCGACGAGGCGATCGCCTACGCCAAGGAGCGAAAGGCCTTCGGCCAGCCGATCGCCAAATTCCAGTCGATCCAGGCGAAGATCGCCGACCTCTCGGCCCAGATCGAGGCCGCCCGCCTGCTCACCTGGCGCGCAGCCCTTGAGAAGGACGCCGGCCAATCCTTCACCCTCACCGCCGCGCAGGCGAAGCTGATCACCGGCCGCCTCGCGGTCCGCGCCACCGAGGAGGCTGTACAGATCCACGGCGGCTACGGCTACATCGAGGAGTACCCGGTCTGCCGCTTCTACCGCGACGCCAAGATCCTCACGATCGGCGAGGGAACCGACGAGGTGCAGCAGATGGTGATCGCCCGCCGGCTCGGCTGCTGAGCGGCCGCCTGAGGCCTCAGGCGGCCAACAAGGTGAAGTGGACGCGGGTGCCGGGCACCGCTTCCTCCAGCCAGATCCGCCCGCCGTGGGCTTCGACGATCGCGCGGGAAATCGCCAGTCCCAACCCTGCGCCGTCCTCGCCGCGGGCGGCGGCGTCGCCCCGGAAGAAGGCTTCGAAGACCTTCTCCGCCTCGCCCGGCCCGACGCCCTCGCCGCTGTCGGCGACCTCGACCTCCACCCCCTCGCCGGTCGGTCGCGCCCGCACCGTGACGCTGCCGTCGGCGGGTGTGTGGCGGATCGCGTTCTGGATCAGGTTGAAGAGCACCCGCTGGACCTTCTCCGCGTTGGCGCGCGCCGGCACCTCATGGGCGGGCAGCTCGGTCGTGATCGCCACGCCGCGCGCCTGCGCCGGCGCCCGCATCGCCGCCACGGTGTCGTCGATCAGCTCGCGCAGCTCGACCTGGTGCATGGTCCAGGAGATGTCGCCCGCCTCGATCCGTGAGAGCTCGAAGAGGTCGTCGATCAGGGCGCTGAGCACGCCGACATGGGTGCGGATCTCCCCCAGGTAGCGGTCGCGCGTCTCCCCCGTCGCCACCCCGTCGTCGATCGACTCGACCAGCAGCCTCAGGGAGGCCAGCGGGGTGCGCAGGTCGTGGGAGACGGAGGCGACGAGCCGGCGCCGCGCCTCGTCGACCTCGCGCCGTGAGCGCTCCTCGACCGCGAGCCGCATCGCCAGCCCCGCCGCCAGGGCGGCCCCGGCGAGGGCGAGGCCGACGAGGAGGATCTGGGGGGTCCCCATCCGGTGCGGGACGGTGACCGCGGCGGCGCCGGCGAGGAACGCGGCAAAGGCGATGACGACGACGCGCTTCACGGTTTCAGCCTGTAGCCGACGCCCCAAACGGTCTCGATGAAGCGCGGCGCGGAGGGGTCGTCGCCGAGCTTGGCCCGCAGGCGGCGAATGTGGACGGTGACCGTGCTCGCGTCGGTGAAGAACGGGTAGCCCCAGACCGCGTCCATCAACTGATCCCGCGAGTAGACCCTGCCCGGGTGTGCGGCGAGAAAGGCGAGCAGGTCGAACTCGCGGTGGGTCAACGTGAGGTCGGCGCCGTCGAGGTCGGCGGTGCGGCCGGACGGGTCGATCCTCAGGGGGCCGTGCACGATCGGCTCGGGATCGGCCTCCTGCGGCGGCGAGGTCCGCCGCAGGACCGCGTCGACGCGGGCGACCAGCTCGGCCGGAGAGAACGGCTTGACGACGTAGTCGTCGGCGCCGTGGCGGAGCCCGACGAGTCGGTCGGACTCCTCGCCGCGGGCGGTGAGCAGGATCACCGCGGTGCCCCGGGCGGGGCCTTCGCGCAGCCGCCGCAGCACCTCGATTCCGTCGACCTCCGGCAGCATTACGTCGAGCACGATCAGATCGGGCCGGTGCAGCTCGGCGAGGCGCAGTGCTTCGGAGCCGTCGGCCGCCTCCCGCGTCGCGTAGCCCGCCCGCTCCATGTAGCGGGCGACCACCTCGACGATCGTCGGCTCGTCGTCGACGACGAGCACCGTGCCGCGTGAGGTCTCGCTCATCCTCTCGATTGTCGCGCTAGCCGAAGGTGAAGGCATAGCCCGTCACCCCCTTTTCGGGAACCAGGCGCAGGACGTGGTGTTCGACCCGCGGCAGGTCGACGAGGTCATAGAGGCGTTGCGAGTCGACCGTGACGACGCCGCCGTGGACGTCGCTTCCGGCGAGGCTCGCGGGGATCGGCTTGCCGTCGAGCAGCACCCGCATCGTGCGGCTGTGCCCGGGGGAGCCGAGCACCAGATAGACGCGGCGGGCGCCGAAGTTGATCTCCAGCGAGCCGCCCTCGGCGGTCGCCGACTCCTGGGTCAGCCGCCAGCTCCCCCGGTAGGCGAGCTGGTCGCGAGGCGGGGACGGCGGATCGCCGAAGTCGTGCAGGCCCGGCGAGAGGATCGAATTGACGAAGCGGGCGGCGCGGGCGGTGCCGAGGTAGCTCTCCGGCGTGGTCACCGTCGTCGAGGGGGCGATGCCGTGGGCGCCCGCCATCTTCTTGGGAACCCGGTGCCCGGCCTCGGCGAGCAGCTCGCGGATCACCCGCTCTTTCTCGCCGTAGGAGCCCTCGCCGAAGTGCACGAACCTGACCTTCCCCCTGGCGTCGATGAAGTACTCGGCCGGCCAGTACTGGTTGCCGTAGGCGTTCCAGGTCGACAGGTTGTTGTCTTGGACAACCGGGTAACGGATGCCGTTGCGGGCGATCGCGGCGGCGACGTTGCCGGCGTCTTTCTCGAACGGGAACTCCGGCGCGTGGACTCCGACGATCGTCAGCCCGTCCTTGCGGTAGCGCCGGTCCCATGCGGTCAGGTAGGGAAGGGTGCGCAGGCAGTTGATGCAGCTGTAGGTCCAGAAGTCGACGATCACCACCCGCCCGCGCAGCGATCGCAGCGTCAGCGGGCGATCGCCCGGGGTGTTGAACCATTGCTGGTTGTCGACGAACTCGGGCGCGGTGCCGAGGACCGGCAGGTCGGCGTGGGGCCCGGACGGCGCCGGCGCGGCGGCCGACGCCTTGGCGCCGATTCCATGCGCCGAGTTTCCGCGGACGTCCTGGAGGGCGTTGCGCGCCGCGGCGGTGTCCTCCAGGCTCTGCGTCGGGTTGACCAGGAAGCTGGGCAGGTCGGCGGCGATCGAGTTCTGGAAGCGCACGTCGTAGTTGCCCAGCATCCCCAGGGCGACGACGACCATCACCGCCCCCATCGCGATCTGCAGCCCGCCGCCGCGCCTGGCGAGGGGGGCGACGAGGCGGCGGCCTCCCAGCATCAGGACGTAGAGGACGACAGCCGAGCCGATCCCGTAGCTGAGCGCGACGGCAAGCCGCCCCGCGGTGAAGGACTGCGAGGCGGAGACGGTGATCACCCCGGCGAGGATCGGGCCCGCGCAGGGCGCGTAGACGAGCCCGAGGCTGGCCCCGACCGCGGTGCCCGACCAGAAGCCGTCGCCGCCGCCTCCCGCAACCCCCGCCCGCCCGGCGAAACGACTCATCCACGCCTCGACCCGAGCGGCGAGGGGCGGGATCATCAGCGTCACGCCGAAGGCGAGCAGAATTCCGATCGCCAGCTTGCGCAGCAGGTCGTTGGGCAGCCCCAGCGCCGAGATCACGTAAACCAGGGCGACCGTGGCGAAGGTGAAGGAGATCGCCAGGCCGACCACGATCCCGAGCGGCCGGCGCCGCCCCCCCGTCGCGCCCGCAGAGAGGGCGATCGGCAGCACCGGCAGCACGCACGGCGAGAGCGCCGTACCGGCGCCGGCGACGAAACCGAAGAGCATCAACAGGGCCATGCGCTCAACCTTGCCAGCTCGGGATTACGCGGAGATGACGGCTCAGCCGCCCATGTGGTCGCCGCTGGTGGTGGTGTCGCCCTTCATCGAGTCGCCACTGCCCTCGTGCTTCATCGCGCCACCGCTGTTCTCGTCCTTCATCGAGCCGCCGGACTCGTGCTTCATCGCGTCGTCGCTCTTGCTGGTGGTCGCGGCGTTCTGCGACTGCTGAGTCGTCGTGTCGGCGCTGGAGCTACTGCCGCAGCCGGCGACGGCCAGCCCGCCCGTCACCGCAAGGACGGCGATCGACGGCAGGGCCAAGGTCTTTCTCGAGGTCATCTTCAACTCCCTTCGTAGAGGTCCGGACGACCGCCACGCTAGGGAGAAAATGTGACGAAGAAAGAAACTCAGCCGGCGGGCGGCTGCGACGTGACGGCACCCTCGGGGCGCCCGGCGACCTCGGCGGCACGGCCGACCTTCTCGCCGATCCCGAAATGAGCGCAGATCGTCAGCTCGTGCTCGCGCAGCAGCGGCCGAGTCGGGTCGACCACGGGGGCGTTGCGGAACTTCTCCTTCTCGTGGGCGACCCAGACGCGGCCGCCGCCCCCGGCGCAGTCGCGCAGCGGCACGGCGACGAGCGGCCCGCGGCGACCGAGCCTGACGACCAGCCAGGTCGGGGCGCCGTTCTCGGCGTCGACGAAGGCGCCGTAGACCCGGCCGACACGACTGCCGCCGATTTCGTCCACCTCCCAGTCCCTCCAGGCCCCCGCTTCCGCGAGCGTCGGCATCGACTCTCCCTCAGGCATCGGTCTGCCTCTCGAGCAGCTCCCCCGCGGCGCTGGCGGGGTCCAGCTCCCGCCGCACCACCCGCTCCAGCAACTCGGCGATCGCGGGATCGTCGGACACCGTCGCCTCCAGCCGGCGGCGCATCCGCGACGTCGCGATCCCCAGCACCTCGTTGCGCAGGTTGCGGGCGCGCCGCTCATCAAGCGTCCCGGCCGCCTCGATGTGGGCACGGTGCGCGTCGATCTGCACGGCCAACTCGTCGACCCCCTCCCCGCGCGCAGCCTCGGTCCGCAGGATCGGCACCCGCCAGCCGTCGGCGCCCTCCGAGAGCGCCAGCACGCCGCGCACCTCGCGCACCATCGTGTCGGTCATCGGGTGGTCGGCCTTGTTGACGACGATCACGTCGGGGATCTCCATCACCCCCGCCTTCAGCGCCTGGATCGAGTCGCCGGAGCCGGGCATCAGGGCGAGGACGATCGTGTCGGCGTGGTCGACGATGTCGATCTCGGCCTGGCCGACGCCGACCGTCTCGATCAGCACGTCGTCTTTGCCGGCGGCGTCCATCGCCAGCGCCACCTGCAGCGCCGCCTCCGAGAGCCCGCCCAGCGCCCCCCGCGAGGCCATCGAGCGGATGAAGACTCCAGAGTCGAGGAAGTGGTCGGAGAGGCGGATCCGGTCCCCAAGCAGGGCGCCCTGGGTGAACGGGCTGGAGGGATCGATCGAGAGCACCGCCACCTGGCGATCCTCTTTGCGCAGCTCGGCGGTGAGAGCGCCGATCAACGTGCTCTTCCCCACGCCTGGAGGGCCGGTGAAGCCGACGATGCGCGCCTTGCCGGTGCGCGGGTAGACCTCGCGGACCAGCTCCCAGCCGGCCGGGTCGTCGGACTCGATCAGCGTGATCGCCCGCGCCAGCGCCCGCTTGTCGCCGGCGACGAGGCGCTCGGCGAGGGAGGCGGTTTTCGCGGCGTCGGCCATCGCTGCGCCAGTCTAGAGTCCCCGCCGCTGTGATCCGCCTTGCCAGATTCGCCGCCCGCAACGGGATGCTGAACCACCGCTACGCGCGGTTGCTCTGGCGCTACCTCTGGCGCCGCGCCCTGACCGGGGCCGGACGGCGCTGGCGCACCGACGGCCTGCTCTTCCTCGGGCGGGGACTGGGGCTGGAGATCGGCCGCAAGGGGGAGATCCGCTTCGGCCGCTTCGTCTGGATCGGCGACGGCTCGAAGATCCGCTGCCATGAGGGCCTGGTCGAGATCGGGCCGAAGACCGTGATGGGGCAGGAGTGCACGATCTCCGCCTACCAGCGGGTGAAGATCGGCCAACAGTGCGTGATCGCCGACCGGGCGATGTTCATCGACTTCGACCATGGGGTCGTCGAGGTCGAGAGGCCGATCCGGGTGCAGGGGATCTACAAGCGCGACGTCGAGGTCGGCTCCAACGTCTGGATCGGCTACGGCGCCTGCGTCCTGCGCGGGGTGCGGGTCGGCGACAACGCTATCGTCGGGACCAACGCTGTAGTGACCAAGGACGTCCCGGCCAACGCCGTGGTCGGCGGGGCCCCGGCGCGGATCATCCGCATGCGCGAGGCCCCCGAGACACTGCGCTGGCCCGACCCGGTCGAGCCCGACCCGACCGCCCACACGACGATGCAACCGAGCGAGGAATGACGCAGAACGGCGAAAACGCGATCGAGGCGCGGAGCCTGGAGAAGGCCTACCCCGGCGGCGTGCGCGCCCTCGACGGGCTCTCCTTCGCGGTCCCGGCCGGGACCGTCTTCGGCCTGCTCGGCCCCAACGGCGCCGGCAAGTCGACCGCCGTGAAGATCCTCACCACCCTCTCCCGTCAGGACGCCGGCGAGGGGATCGTCGACGGACACGACGTCACCGCCGAGCCCGACGCGGTGCGCCGCGCGATCGGGGTCGTCTCGCAGCGCTCGACCGTCGACCGCGAGGCCACCGCCCGCGAGAACGTCCGCCTCCAGGGGCAGGTCTACGGGATGCGGGGCATCGAGCTCGAATCGCGGATCGACGAACTGCTCGACCGCTTCAACCTCACCGACGCCGCCGACCGCATCGCCCGCACCCTCTCCGGCGGGATGGAGCGGCGGCTGAACATCGCGATGGCGCTGATCCACCGGCCCAGGGTGCTCTTCCTCGACGAGCCGACCACCGGCCTCGACCCCGAGGTCCGGGCGGAGATGTGGGAGGAGATCTCGACCCTCGCCAGCGAACAGGGGATGACGATCCTGCTCACCACCCACTACCTGGAGGAGGCCGACATGCTCGCCTCCCAGCTGGCGATCCTCGACCGCGGCCGGGTGGTCGCGGAAGGCTCGCCGGAGGAGTTGAAGCGCGAGCTTCGCGGCGACGCGATCCGGGTCGAGCTCGACTCCGACCGCCACGACGGCGACCTGCGCGAGGCGCTCGGCGAGCTGGAGGCGGTGCGCGAGGTGATCGTCGACGGCCGCACCCTGCACGCTCGCGCCGACGACGGCGCCAGCGCCGTGCCGGCGGTGCTCCAGGCCCTGGAGGCGCGCGGCGTCAACGCTGCTTCGGTGACCGTGGCGCGCCCCTCGCTCGACGACGTCTACCTGCGCTACGCCGGCCGCACCTTCGAACAGGCCGAAGCCGGCGACGCCAAAGAGAAAAAGGGGAAGCGATGAAGGCCTTCGAGGACTCCTGGTTCATGACCGGCCGCCACGTGCGGGCGCTGTTGCGCCAGCCGTGGTGGATCGCCGTCACCCTGGTGCAGCCGATCATCTGGCTGCTGCTCTTCGGCGCGCTGTTCAAGAACGTTGTCGAGATCCCCGGCTTCGCCAGCAGTTCCTACATCCAGCTGCTCACCCCCGGGGTGATCGTGATGACCGCCTTCTTCTCCGCCGGATGGGGCGGGATGGCGATGATCGACGACCTCGAGCGCGGCGTCGTCGACCGCTTCCTGATCTCGCCGGTGACCCGTCCGGCGCTGATCTTCGGCCGCATCCTGCAGAACTCGCTGGGGATCGTCGTCCAGGCGGTGATCATCGTCGTCCTCTCGCTGATCCTCGGCGCCGACTTCCCCAACGGCGTCTGGGGAATTGCGATCCTGATCGGCATCGCGGTCCTGGTCGGCGCCGGGTTCGGCGCCCTCTCCAACGGCACCGCCCTGCTGGTGCGGCGCGAGGAGTCGCTGATCGGGCTGATGCAGTTCCTGCTGCTGCCGCTGACCTTCCTCTCCGGCGCCTTCATGCAGCTCAGCCTGGCGCCGCAATGGATCCAGACGATCGCCAAGTTCAACCCGGTCAACTGGGCCGTCGAGGCGGGGCGCTCGGCGGCGATGCAGACGGCCGACTGGAGCCTGATCCTCTCCCGCACGGCGCTGCTGATCGGCTTCGTAGCGGTCTGCGTCCTCTTCGCGACCCGCGCCTTCCGCACCTACCAGCGCTCGGTTTAGGGCCTTACGGTCAACGCTTGACTGCGCGCGCCATGAGACCTGCCTACCGAGGCCGGTGGGGAGGCAGGTGCTCGTGCCAGCGTTCGTGGGCTTCGAGCTGGGAAGCAAGCGCGAGCAGCCGCGGCTCGCTGTTGGCCGGCCCGAGTAGCTGGGCGCCGACCGGAAGGTCGCCGGCGACGCGACCGGCGGGGACGTTGACTCCGGGCCAGCCGAGCACGTTCCAGGGCCAGGCGTAGGGACAGGCGGCGACGATCCTCTGGTCGGTCTCCCAGTTGGTGAAGCCCTCGCAGGCTCCGATCGGCATGGGTGGCTGGGCCGTGGTTGGGGTCAGGACGACGTCGAAGCGGCGGAAGATGTGCCCGATGCGGCGGCGCAGGATCCCCTCGTAGGCGCGTGCGGGCCTGTGCAACGGCGAAAGCAGCCGGCCGACCAGGGCGTTGTGACGGGTGCGCGGGTCGAGCTGGGAGCGATCCGGCGCTCCCTGCACCCAAGCCTTGAGGGCGGGCATCGAGCGGGGCATGAAGCTGGCACCCATGTCGAGGCCGTAGGCGGGATCGGCGCGGTCAACCGAGTGCCCCATCCCCTCGAGCACGCCGGCGAGCCGCTCCACCGCCTCGCGCACCGTGGGGTCCAGCTTCGCCGGCGCGCCGCTGTAGGGGATGCGGAAGGAGAGCGCGATTCGCAGCGTGCCCGGATCGCGGCCGGCCGCCGTTACAAAGGGCTCCGACGGAGCCGGAGGGCAATGCACGTCTCCTGGCACATTCCCGCTGAGGACGTCCAGCAATAGCGCAGAGTCCTCGACCGTCCTGGTCAGCGGCCCGATCACTGCCAGCCCATTGAAGGACTCCGGGTCGGGCCAGGTGGAGATGCGGCCCCGCTGCGGCTTGATCCCGACCAGATGGGTCCAGGCGGCGGGAATGCGAATCGAGCCGGCGCCGTCGGAGCCGATCGCACCGGGGACGAGGCCCGCCGCCACCGCGGTCGCTGTCCCGCCCGACGACCCCGCCGGGGAATGGCCGAGGCTCCACGGATTGCGGGTCTGCCCGAAGGCGGGGCCCTCGGTGAACGGCCACTGGCCGATCTCCGGCGTGTTCGTCTTGCCGACGATCACCGCCCCCGCGGCCTTCAGCCGCCGCACCACCTCGCTGTCGGCGTCCATCGCCGGGAATGGGCCGGGGCAGCCGAACGCGGTGGGCTCCCCCGCGAGATGCACGTCGTCCTTGATCGCGATCGGGACACCCAGCAGGGGCAGGCGCTCGCCGGCGGCGAGACGACGATCCGCCTCCTCGGCCTCGGCGACCGCGGCCTCGGCGCGAACGATGCGGAACGCGTTCAGCGTGCCCTGCGTGGCCTCGATGCGCTCGAGGCAGAGATTGACGAGTTCGACCGAGGAAGCCTCTCCAGCGGCGAGCAGCTCAGCCTGGCGGCTCAGGCCCGCAAAGGCGAACTCCTCAGGCGCTTTGCTTGTGGGAGAGGGCTTCGACATCTATCGTTCGTTCGAACGAACGATAGACAACGATGCAATTCCACGCCGCGTGACCTCCCAAGCCCCTCCCCCCGACACCCGCCAGCGCATCCTCCGCGCGACCCTTCAGCTGATCAGCGAAGGGGGCGTAGGCGCAATCAGCAACCGCAAGGTCGCGACAGCGGCGGGCGTCTCGCTCGGCTCGCTGACCTACCACTTCCCCAGCCAGACCGCCCTGCTGCGCGAAAGCCTGCTGATGCACGTGGGAGAAGAGGTAGGGCGACTGCGGGCAATCGCCGCCGAATTTCGCAACTCGCGCCGCGACGCCGGAGAGGTGGCCGAGGAGATCGAGCGAATCGCCGCCGCTTCCTCGGATCGACTCAGGCAGATAGCCGAACTTGAGCTGCATCTCTACGCGGCGCGCGACCCGCAGCTTCAGGAGGCGTCTCGCCGCTGCTTTGCCGCCTACGACGATTTCGCCGAAGCGGCGCTCGAAGCTCTCTCCGTGCCGGCGTCGCCCACCAATGCCCGTGCCGTCGTCGCGATGATGACCGGGCTGGCGGTGCGCCGTGTCGGCGCCGGCGAGCACGAGGCGACCGGCACTGCCGAGGCACTGAGGACACTGGTGCGCGGCGCCGGGGCCTCGCTCTGAGCGAGGCGCTCCGGGCCCACCCAGCGGATCCTCAGGCGCGCCCCATGTCTACGCCGACCATCTCGGCGTAGACGGCGGCCGTCTGTTCGGCGACGTCGCCCCAGTCGAAGCGGCGGACGTGCTCGTAGGCCTCGGCGACGAGGCGGCGACCGAGCTCGTCGTCGGAGAGGACGCGGATCGCGACCTCGGCGAGGGCGTCGGGGTCGTGGGCGCGGAAGCGCAGGCCGGCCTCCTCGTGGGGGACGACCTCGCGCAGGCCGCCGGTGTCGGCGACGATGCACGGACAGCCGGAGGCCATCGCCTCCAGCGCGACCAGCCCGAACGGCTCATAGATCGAAGGGACCACGGTGAGGTCGGCGATCCGGTAGAGCGAGTGCAGGACGTCGTCGCCGATCCAGCCGAGGAAGGTGCCGTGCTCCATCAGGCCCAGCTCCTCGGCCTGCTTGTGCAGCTCCGCCTCGTGGGTGCCGGAGCCGGCGACGAGGAAGCGCGTTTTCGGCACCTGCTCGATCACCCGCGGCATCGCCTCCAAGGCCAGCTGGAAGCCCTTCTCATAGACCAACCGGCCGATCAACAGCACCAGCTTCTCGTCGGGTGCGGCGAACTCCGAGCGCAGGCGGGTCAGCTCCGCCGGGTCCTGAGGCTGGAGGTCCTCGGGGTCGATCCCGTTTGGGATCACCGTCACCCGCTCCTCCTCGACCCCGAAGATGTCGGCGATCTGCTCGCGCATGTAGTGGGAGCAGGCGATCACCCGCTCGGAGCGGTTGGTGATCCAGCGCTCGACCCCGTGGATGTAGGTCTGGGGATGCTTGTCGACCCAGCCCTGGTGACGGCCGTGCTCGGTCGCGTGGATCGTCGTCACCAACGGCGCCTCGAAGCGCTTGGCGAGGTGGTCGCAGGCGTTGGCGACCAGCCAGTCATGGCCGTGGACGAGGTCGAACTCGTAGCGGTCACCCAACTCGACCCCTGCGGCGAGCATGTCGGAGTTCATCCGCTCCACCCAGGTGACGAACTCGCCGAGGTCGGTCGGGCGCTTCGGCTCACGAATGCGGTGGATAACGACGCCGGCGGCGCGCTCCTCGGCGGGCGACTCCTCCCCGCCGCGGGTCAGCACGTGGACCTCGACGTCACGCTCGACCAGCGCCTCGGAGAGCTTGCGCACGTGGCGGGCCAGGCCCCCCTCGATCAGCGGCGGGTACTCCCAGGAGAGGATCAGGACGCGGGTCATCGGAAGGCGGTGTGCTTAGGGCTCCAAAAGCGGAGCGAGTCTCAGGTCCGGGGCGAGAGAGCGCATGCGCGGGTCGGTAGAGGCAGGAGAGTCTATGGCCTCCAGCGCGGCCGCCGAGTGTGCGGTGGCTCGCTGGAAGGCGTAGTCGCCGGCCTCGCCGCGCTGGTCGAGGAAGGCCCAGTCGCTCGCCTGGACGGCGAGCAGCTCACGGGCGGCGCGCAACGCCGCCTCGCTTCTCAATCCCCTCCCGAGGGCTCGCAGGAGCCGCAGCTCCAGCCGTCGCGCCCCCCAAGCCAGGTCGGCAACCGCCGGCGAGTCCCAGGTGCGGAGGTTCTTGCCCTCCCCCCAGGTCGAGGCGAACAGCGGGCGCTCGATCCCGCTGAGTTTGAGGTTTGTAGCGCTATTCGCAACTAAGCTCAAACTCGGCGGAGAGGGTGCGTGCGCGACAAGGGCTTCTGGGACCGTGAGTAGGCGCACGCCGGCGGCCTCCGCGCCGGCGAGAACCTGCCGCAGCCAGATCGGCCCTTCCGACCACCAGTGGCCGATCAGCTCGGTGTCGATCGCGAAAACCAACAACCCGCGGCGCCCGCTTGCCGCGGAGAAGGCGCGCAGGCGCGTCGCGATGGAGTCGAGGAACTCCTCCGCCTGGCGTTGCGCCACCTCCGCCGCCGCATCGGGGTCGTAGGCGCCACCACCGATCTTCCAGATCCTCACTCCCCGCAACGACTTCCCCGCGAACTGGGCGTGAGCCGGATCGGACGGATAGCCGTCGAGCGACCACAGCCACTGGATCGCCTCCCAGTCGATCGGCAGCGCCACCGGTCCCGCCTCGGTCGCGATCGGCGTCAGCGCGTCGAGCGGCTCCCGCTGAGCGCTCTGGTCGACGCAGAACCAACGCACGCCCTGCTCCGCCAGTCGCCATTCCAGCCCTGGCGCGTAGGCGCACTCCGGCAGCCAAAACCCGCCGTCCCAACCGAAGCGGCGCCGGTGCGAGCGAATCCCGGCGTCGAGCTGCAGCCGCAGCCCCTCGCGGGTCGCCAGCAACGGCAGCACCGCGTGGGTGGCGGAAGAGGCAACGAGGGAGATGCCCGCCCCCTCCTGCGCCGCCTGGAAGGCCTCCAACGGACTGCCGCCGTGCGCGTCGAGCAACTCCAGGGCGCGGCGGTATCGCGAAAGCTCCGCCTCGCACGCGCCACGACACTCCGGCGGCACTTCCCCCGCATCCGCCTCGGCGGCCCCGATCCGCCACTCGACCAGGAACCTCCGCAACCGCTCCTGGACGCCTTCGTCCTCGAGCTGATCCGCCAGCACCGGGGTGACGGTCATCGTCAATCGCTCCGCGAACTCGAGCACCGGCAGGTAGGACCGGATCACCGCATCGAACAACCACTCCTCCCCAAACGGGTAGGTCCCAAACCCCTCCACGTAGGGCATGTGGGAATGCAGGACGAACGCTAGGTCGCCGACCGTGCCTTCCGGCTCAGGCATGGCAGACGGCGACAAAGTCCAGAGCCTTCTCGAGATTCCCTTTCTTGAGGACGAAGTCGGAGACGGAGATCGCCGGCGTGAAGCGGTCGTAGAAGCGCTTGGTCAGGCCGAGGCGCTTGTGGACCGCGTCCCAACCCAGCCTGATCGCCAGCTCGTGCGCGCGCAACTTGCGCGCGTGGAAGAGGCCGAACATCTCGACCCGATCGAAGTGCGCTTCGCACAGCTCGCGGAACTCCGCGGCGCGGTACTCGCGAACGTGCCAGGGGTTGTCGGACTTCTCCGCGCCCGGCGGCGCCAGGGTCAAGAGGTTCGGCGTCGAGACGTAGGCGACTCCGCGGCTCCCCAGCATCGACTTGAAGTGTTCGAGGATCGCCCCGGCGTCCTGGACGTGCTCGATCGTCTGCAGGAAGACGACGGCGTCGCAGGGGTCGGCAAAGCTCTCGACCAGATCGCGCTCGAAGCGCAGGTTGTCGCACACGTAGCGCAGCCGGGCGTGCTCGTGCGCCTCGGGATTGGCGTCGACCCCGACGACGCTCGCCGCGACGCCGGCGAGGACACCGGACCCGTATCCCTCTCCGCAGGCCATGTCGACGACCCGAAGGCCGCCAACCCGCGCGGCGATCCACTCGTAGACGACCAGGTGGCGCCGGTACCAGTAGTTCTCCTCCGGAACGTCGGGCAGCGTCCGCTCGCCGGTCAGCGGCAGCGGCGGCACTCCGGGGGGTTGGTCTTCTTGGAGGAACTGGCGCTCCATGACACCGGCACCGTATTGTTCCCGCCTCCGTGACCCCCTTTCCCCCTTTTTTAAAGCGTTCATCAGGAAATTCAGCGTGTGCGACTGGCGAGCGCCGGATCAAGCGGGGCAAGGACGCAGGGAGGCCGAATAGCAGCGCTATTTGGCCGACCGAGGACGCTGCACTGCGCCGATCCGCCGCCGCCAAGCGTGCGCGGGGAATTTCCTGATGGACGCTGCATACATCAAGGACGTCAACACCCGCTACCACGACGCGGCGGCCGACGAGTACGACGCGAAGTGGGGGATCGACTTTGGCGCGACCGGCCAAAGGCAGGTGCGGCTGAAGCTGATCAAGGCGCTCGGAGGCCTCGACGGCCAAAGCTTCGGCGATGCCCTCGAGATCGGCTCTGGGACAGGTTACTTCTCGCTCAACCTCCTCCAACTCGGGGCGATCAAAACGCTCACCGCGACCGACATCTCGCCCGGAATGCTGGCCCGGCTTGCGACGACCGCCAACTCTCTCGGACTCGATGTCGAGACGGTGGCCACGGAGGCCGAGGAGCTACCGCTCGACGACGAGAGCTTCGACCTCGTCTTCGGCCACGCCGTCCTGCACCACATCCCGGACCTTGAGAAGGCGTTCTCGGAGTTTCGCCGCGTGCTGCGACCGGGCGGCGTGATCGCCTTCGCCGGCGAGCCCTCGCGCTACGGCGACCGCCTAGCCGCGGTCCCGAAGCGAGCCGGGACGATCGTCGCCCCCGCCTGGCGGAGGCTGTTCGGCGCCAAGCCGCGAACGGTCCCCGAGGCGGAGCAGTCGGAGGGCCACGCGCTGGAGGGGGAAGTAGACGTCCACGCCTTCGCCCCCGCCGACCTGCGGCGCATACTGGCCGCGACCGGCTTCGAAGATCGCCATGTGGGTGGCGAGGAACTCCTCGCCAACGCCTGGGGCTGGGGGCTGCGCACCGTCGAGTCGAGCGCCGAGCCGGACTCGGTGCCGTGGGGTTGGCGAAGCTTCGCCTTTCGCAGCTACATCGCCCTGCAAAAGGTCGACACCCGCTTCCTCGAGCCCCACCTGCCCGCCGAACTCTTCTACAACCTGCTCGTCTCGGCCCGCAAGCCGGCCTGAGCGGAGGCTCAGGGCTCGCCGCGGACGCGGAAGAGTTTGACCCGCGAGTCGAACCCCTTGAGCCGCCGCTCTCCGGCGAACGAGTACTCGAAGGACTCCCCGGCCGCCCCTCGCGCCTCCACGTTCGCCAGCACGCTGCCGGGTTTGGCGACGCCGGTAATCCGGCTCGCCAGGTTGACCGGCCGGCCGTAGTAGTCGCCCGCCTGGGTCAGCGCCGAGCCGAATGCCACGCCGGCCCGCAGGCGCGGGAAGTCCTCGCCCTCCTCCTCGGCCGCCTCGACCAGACGCAGGGCCGCCGACATCAGCTGCTCGGCGTCAGTCGAGACGAGCATCGCCGCGTCGCCGATCAACTTGACGAGGCGCACCGGCGACTCGGCCACCTCGGTTGCCAGCTCGTCAAGGCGGCCGGCGATCATCCCCAGCTCCTCGACCGCGATCTGCTCGCCCAGCTTGGTGAACTCGACCAGATCCGCGAAGCAAACGGCGATGTCGACCGTCGCCCCCATCTCCCCCGAGGCGAGGTCGACGGCGCCGATCACGTCGCGGCGGACCTGCTCGAGCGTGTGGGCCTGGAGCGCGTAGACCAGGGTCGGGCCGATCAGCGGCATCAGCTGGCGCGCCGCGGCGGCGAAGCGCAGCGCGAGGTCGCGCTCGGTGTCGCCGGGCTGCATCAGCGTGCGCACGGTCAGCTCGCGATTGGCCTCGGCGATCCGCGCCGTCGCCAGGCCGATCGTCCGCGCCACCTGGAGGATCCCCTCTTCCGGCAGCCCGGCGTCGACGAACGCCTTGACCCGTTTCGCCTCCTCGACATCGGCCTCGGTAAGCACCTGGACGTCCGGGTCCGGGTAGGGAACGCCGACGGCGGCGGTCGCGCGTTGCAGGAGGGCGAGGTCAACGCCGGAGATCTCGGCGACCTGTCGCGGCGTGAAGCGAGGGCCGGAGCCGGCCAGCGCCCGTTCGACAGGGAGCAGCGTCAGCCGGCCGCCCTCGACCGCGTCTCTCAGCTCCTCCAGGCCAACGCCGTCGTCCTCCAGTTCATGGAGGAGCCGCAGGCGCGCTTGCCGAGCCTCGCCCTCGACCCCCTCGAGCAGGCCCTCGGACTCGAAGTCGATCACGCCGTCGCCACCGCCCCGCCGCGGCGGGGATCGCCGCCGCCGCTCAGCGCGCCTGTGGCCGGATCCTTGGCGACGGCCTGCACACCGCCGAAGAATAGGTTGATCTCCGGGCGCCGGGCGACCGGCACGCCGCGCTCCTCCAGCCGCCGCAGCGCCGCCTCGTCGATGCCCGGCTCGGCCTGGACGACGCCCGCCTCGAAGTGCAGGCGGGGCGCCCGCACGGCCTCGCCGGCGCCGGCGCCCTCCTCGATCGCGCGGACGATCGTCTGCAGGATCGCGGAGCGAATCCGGTTGGAGCCGGCGCTGCCCAGCCCCAGCTCGATCTCGCCGTCGCGCAACACCACGGTCGGGGCCATCATCGAGGGGACCCGGCGCCCGGGCTGGATCCGGTGAAAGCCCCCGGGATTGAGGTCCTCCTCGCCGAGCATGTTGTTGAGGATGACGCCCGTCCCCGGCACCAGCACGCCGGAGCCGGAGCCGTTCGAACAGGTGACGCTCGCGCACATCCCCTCGCCGTCGAGCACCGAGATATGGGTCGTCGATCCGAGCAGGTCGGCGCGGGCATCGTTGGTGACCTTCATCGCCGTGACCAGCTGCTCCGGGCCACTGCGCTCGCCGAGTTGCTCCAGGAGGCCAAGGCTATGGGCAATCAGGGTCCCGCCCGCCGAGGGAGGCGGGTTGGTCAGTACCTCGGCACCGCGGAACGGCACCCGGATCGGCTTGCGCTCGATCGCCGCGTAGCCGGAGAGGTCGGTCCGGCTGAGCGTCCCGCCTCCCTCGACCGTGAACTCGCTCAGCGCCGCCGCGACCTCGCCGCGGTAGAACGGCTCGGCGCCTTCCGCCCCAAAGTGCTCCAGAGCCTCGGCCAGGTCCGGGAAGCGGAAGACGTCCCCCTCGCGCAGCGTCCTCCCCTCAGGGGCGTACAGCTCGCGCGTCCCCGGTAGGCGGTCATGGATCGGTTCGAGGATGCGGAGGATGTAGGCCTGCTCCGCGTTGACGGGTGCCCCCTCGCGGGCGAGGCGCATTCCGGGAAGGACGAGCTCGCCGAGCGGAACCGTCCCGAAGCGCTCGAGCGCCAACTCCAGGCCCGCGGCGGTGCCGGGCACGCCGCAGGAGGCGGGGCCGACGTAGAACGTCTGCACCGTCTCGGCATCGAAGTGGACCGGGACCGGGACCAGCTCCGCCGTGCGGTCGATCCCGTCGCTGCCCGGCGCCGCGACGAAGAAGTCGATCAGGACCGTCTCCTCTCCCCTGTGCACCATCATGAAACCCCCCGCGCCGAACCCGGTCAGCGGGCTCTCGACGGCGAAGGAGGCCAAGACCGCGCAGACCGCCGCGTCGACTGCGTTGCCGCCCTCGCGCAGGACCTTCGCCCCCGCCTCGGCGGCGAGCGGGTGGCCGGCGGCGACAACCCCGTTCATGGGGCCGGGCGCTAACCAGGAAGAAATTCGGGGACGTCGAGGGTGCCCAGCTCGCCGGGCCGCTCGGCCCGGCCGCCACGACCCGCGCCCTTGGTGCGGCGAATCGTCGGCTCGGAGACTGTTTGCCGAGGCGCGGGGCGACCGTCGAAGCGGGTCGCCACGACCGTCACCCAAATCTGGTCGGAGAGCCCTTCGTCGACGTTCGCGCCGAAGATGATGTTGGCGTCGGGGTGCGCCGCCTCGCCGACCACCTTGGCCGCCTCGCTGACCTCGATCAACGAGAGGTCGGAGCCGCCGGTGATCGAGAGCAGGATCGAGCGAGCGCCCTCCATCGAGGTTTCCAGGAGCGGCGAGGAGATCGCTTTCTCGGCGGCGAGTATCGCCCGTCCTTCGCCGGTTCCCATGCCGATCCCGAGCAGCGCCCGGCCCGCCTCGGACATGATCGTCCGCACGTCGGCGAAGTCGAGATTGATCAGTGCCGGCAGCGTCACCAGGTCGGAGACCCCCTGCACGCCCTGGCGGAGGACGTCGTCGGCGACCTGGAAGGCCTCGACCATCGAGGTCTGCTGGTCGAGCACCTCGAGCAGGCGGTCGTTGGGGACGACGATCAGCGTGTCGACCTCGGCGGCAAGGTCCTCCACCCCTTTGTTGGCCTGGTTGCCGCGGCGGCTGCCCTCGAAGCTGAACGGTTTGGTGACGATGCCGACGGTCAGCGCCCCGACCTCGCGGGCGAGGCGGGCGACGACCGGAGCGGCGCCGGTGCCGGTGCCGCCGCCGGCTCCGGCGGCGACGAAGACCATGTCGGAGCCCTTGAGCAGGCGCTTGATCTTGTCCTGCTCCTCGAAGGCGGAACGGTGGCCGACCTCGGCGTCGGCTCCAGCGCCGAGGCCGCGGGTCTGCTCGTCGCCGATGTGGACGGTGACGTCGGCAACCGAGAGCTGCAACGACTGAAGATCGGTGTTGACCGCCATGAACTCGACCCCGGGAATCCGGGCCTCGATCATCCGGTTGACGGCGTTGACGCCGGCTCCACCGACCCCAACCACCCGAATCACGGGCTTGTGCGGCGCCCCACTCCCCGGCGCCTCATAGGCAGGCTCCTCCCGCCCATACCGAGGCGTCTCCATGACGGCCTCAACCTCCCGCCGCTGCGGCTCCTCGGAGAAC
Source organism: uncultured Solirubrobacterales bacterium (assembly GCA_963702055.1). Classification (GTDB taxonomy): domain Bacteria; phylum Actinomycetota; class Thermoleophilia; order Solirubrobacterales; family 70-9; genus CAWINX01. The sequence goes on from OY969702.1 coordinate 1,154,447, forward strand.
ACCCGCTTCAACCGCTCAGGGGGCGTCTCGCGCACCTGCTGCTCTTCGCGAGTTGCCTCGCCCGGTCCCTCAGATGCTGTTGACGCCTCTTCCGCGGGTGGCGCCGGTGAAGGGGGGGTCGAGGACAGCTCGGCCCGCAGCGCCCCCCCTTCACCGGCGACAGGACCCGCGGTCGAGCGGTCTGAAGCCTCAGGGGGATCGAGCGGCGCCTCGTCGGAAGTAGAGCGGAAGAGATCTGCGAGGGGCCCCTCGCGCATGCTCGCCCGCTTACGCCGACTCATTGGCCAAGACCTCCTTCGCCAGCTCCCGGTAGTAGTTCGCGGCGCTGCTGGAAGAATCGTACTTCAGAACGCTGGCGCCTTTGACGGGAGCTTCGGCGAATTTGATCGCCTTTTTGATCCGCGACTTGAAGACGAGGTCGCCGAAGTTCTCCTCGAGGATCTCGACCGCCTCCTTGGCATGGACGGTCCGCGAGTCGAGCATCGTCGGCAGGATGCCCTCGATCTTGACGTCCGGATTCAGGTTCTCCTGGATCATCTTCAGCGTGTTCTGGAGCTGGACCAGCCCGCGCATCGACAGATACTCGCACTGGACGGGGACGATCACCTTGCTCGCCGCCGTCAGCGCGTTGATAGTCAGCAGCCCGAGGCTGGGCGGCGTGTCGATGCAGACGAAGTCGTAGTCGCCGGAGACCTCTTTCAGCGCCTTCTCCAGCGAGCGCTCGCGGCCGATCTTGGTGCTCATCGCGATCTCGGCCCCGGCCAGGTCGATCGAGGCGACGGCGATGTCGATCTCGCGGTGCTGGATGATCTCGCTGATCGGCATGTCGTTGACGAGCACGTCGTAGAGGCTCTTCTCGACCTTGTCGGGATCGATCCCCTGGCTCATCGTCAGGTTGCCCTGCGGATCCAGATCGACGCAGAGCACCCGGTACCCGGACTCGGCAAACGCCACGGCAAGGTTGAGCGTGGTGGTCGTCTTGGCAACCCCACCCTTCTGGTTGGCAAAAGCAATCACCTCGGCATGCTTGACAGCAACCGCGGCCTCAGGCTCTTCCTCGGCGGACTCATGCCGCGACGGAGCAATCAGTTCGGAGGCCTTAAGCCGCGCAGGTCCCTCAGCCTCGAGCTCGGCGAGAGCAACTGCGGCTGAACCCTCCGCCGCCTCTTCCGCGGGTGGCGCGGGGATGGGATCGTCGCCCGCAGCTTGCGAGGACGACGAACCCGTCCCCGTGACAGGACCCGCGGTCGAGCGGTCCGCGCGTTCAGGCACAGCGGCCTCCATGCGCTCCAGCTCCTCGACGATTGGGTGCGCTTCGTCGACGACGACGGACTTGGTCTTGGTCTTTCGACTGAGGAATCCCATTGCGCGGGTATTCGCATGGCCCCCCGCTTTTCCTGCCGCCGCGCGAAATTGCTAGGAATTGCCCGATCCCCGACCTCCTCGACAAGCGACTGGTCTTCGTCACCGGCAAGGGGGGCGTCGGCAAGACGACGGTCGCCGTCGCCCTCGGCCTGCGCGCCGCCGTGGCCGGCAAGCGGACGATCGTCTGCGAAGTTTCCTCGCAGGAGAACGCCTCGCGGATGTTCGACCACACCGAGGTCGGCTTCCACGAGGTTGAAATGGAGGAGAACCTCTGGTCGATCTCGATCGACCCCGACGAGTCGATGCGCGAGTACGTGCTGCTCCAGCTCAAGGTCCGGGCGATGCGCGACATGCTCTTCCGCAGCCGCATCTTCAGCTACCTGGCAGCGGCGACGCCGGGCCTCAAGGAGCTGGTCACGATCGGCAAGATCTGGGAGCTGGCCCAGCTCGACCGCAAGGTGAAGAGCGGCCGCAAGTACGACCTGGTGATCGTCGACGCGCCCGCCACCGGCCACGGAATCGGCTTCCTGCAGACGCCCCGCACCTTCGCCGCGATCGCCCGGGTCGGGCCGATCCACTCCCAGGCCCAGCGCCTCGACCGCTTCATCACTGACGAGGAGCTGACCGGGACCGCGATCGTCGCCCTGCCGGAGGAGATGCCAGTCAACGAGTCGGCGGCCCTCGAGCACGACCTGCGCACCGAGGTCGGCGTCGCCGTCGACCGCGTCTACATGAACGGCCTCTACCCGGAGCGCTTCTCCAAGCGGGAGGCCGAGCGCCTCGCCGACCTGGCCACGGGCGAGGACGGCGCGGTGCGCGCCGCGGCCCGAGCGGCGCTCTCCGAGCACGGGCGCGCCCGCTCCCAGCGCGCCCAGCTCGCCCGCCTGCGCCGCCGCGTCGAGGCGCCGGTCAAGACCCTCCCCTTCCTCTTCGAGCCGGAGCTCGGCGTCGAATCGGCGCGCCGGCTCTCGAAGAGGCTCGGCTGATGCCGGCGATCGACGACATCCTCGAGGGCAAGGGCATCTGCATCTGCGGCGGCTCGGGCGGCGTCGGCAAGACGACCACCTCGGCGGCGATCGCGACCGGAATGGCGGCGCGCGGCCTCAAGGTCTGCGTGCTGACGATCGACCCGGCGAAACGACTCGCCGACTCGCTGGGGCTGAAGGCGCTGGGGAACGAGGCGAAGCGGGTCGACCCGAAGCTCTTCGCGAGCCAGGGGATCGAGATGAAGGGCGAGCTGTGGGCGATGATGCTCGACGCGAAGGCGACCTTCGACGAGCTGGTCGCCCGCCAGGCGCCTGACGAGGAGTCCCGCGACCGGGTGCTCGGCAACCGCATCTACCAACAGGTCTCCAGCGCCCTCGCCGGCTCGCAGGAGTACATGGCGATGGAGAAGCTCTTCGAGCTCCACACTGAGGGTCGCTTCGACCTGCTGGTCCTCGACACCCCGCCGACCCGCAACGCGCTCGACTTCCTCGACGCCCCCCGGCGCCTCACCCAGTTCATCGAGGGGCGCTCGCTGCGGGTCTTCATGCGGCCGACCGGGCTGGCCGCGCGGGTGGCGGGACGGGGCGCCTCGGTCGCGCTCTCGGTCTTCAAGCGGATCGTCGGCTTCGACCTGATCGCCGACTTGGCCGAGTTCTTCAACGCCTTCAGCGGCATGGTCGACGGCTTCCAGGCGCGCGCGAAGCGCGTCAACGGCCTGCTCGCCGACTCCCGTACCTGCTTCCTGGTCGTCTGCGGCCCGCAGGGCGAGCCGATCGACGAGGCCGTCTACTTCCACCGCAAGCTGGTCGAGGCGAAGCTGCCCTTCGGTGGCGTCATCGTCAACAAGGTCCACTACCCGGCCGAGAAGCTGCGCGGCGACGGCGCCGACCTGCTCGCGACGCTGACCGGCAAGCTCAAGGACGAGAACCTGGCCGAGCGGGTCGCCGACAACTTCGCCGACTACCAGGCGCTGGCCGAGCGCGACGCGCGCAACATCGAGCGCCTCGCCTCAGAGCTACGGACGAAGGCGGTGATCCGCGTCCCCTATCTGGACGAGGACGTCCACGACCTCGCCGGCCTCGCCGAGATCAACCGCTACCTGTTCGCGACCAGCGACGAGCGGATTGCGCTGGCCACCGGCCGCGCTTAACCGGCGTTGCGGTAGTGGTCGTAGTTGAGCTCGCGGACTTCCCAGTCCGCGTCCTCGGGCACCGGGAAGAGATGACGCACGCGCGGCGAGTCGATCCGCTCGCGATGCTCGACCTCGCCCTCGACTGCGGGGAAGTCGAGTGTGCTCGCCTCCACCTCGACTGAGACCTCATCCAGCCACGGGGTGGCGGTGATCTTGATCTCGCCCTCGACGGGAATCGGCTCCATGATGCGGGTTTCCTGCTCCACGTAGTCCTCCTCGAATGGGACCGGGGCCTCATCCGGCCCCGAAGGAATCAGATAGCGATCGGGGACGGATGAGGCCCCAGAATCAATTCCGCCCATGTCCTCGCCTACGATTGCGGGCATCTGCGGCTCTTCGGTGGGTTGCACGGTGACTGCGATCTCGGTATCTCCGGCGTCGAGGCCGGAGGCGATCAAGGTGTCTTCGGCGACAGCGGTGATGTCGGCGCCGATCTCGCCGAGGGCGGCGTTGCGCAGCATGATCCGCACCCCGCCCTCGACCCAATTCGCCAGCTCGGCGTCGTGGGCCGACCTGGTGCCGTTCATCAGCGAGCGCTCCAGCTCGAGGGCGTGCTCGACTCGCTCCCGCGCCCGGATCCGGTCGTGGGTCTCGTCGGCGATCAGCGCCGCGGCGCGCATCGGCAACGAGGCGCCGACCGGGCCCCGGCCGTCGAGCACCGACCGCAGCGCCAGCAGGTGGTCGCTCAACCCTTCCAGCGCGGTGACGCGCTCGCAGCCCATCTCGAAGCGGCCGACCGCCCAGGCGAGAGCGCCATCGGGATCGGGTCGCGCCTCCAACGCAGTGGCCAGCGCGACCAATTCGGCGGCCTCCGCCTCGTTCAGCTCATACCCGCCGGGGCGGGTCGCGGGGGCGCCGGTGGCGAGGCGTCGCCACTGGCCGTTCCCGGTGAGGGCGAACGCGTGGGGGCCGAGCCCGACGCCGCCCCGCTTGAAAAGCCTCATCACGCTGATCAACTCGCGAAGCTGGCGCAGCGCCTCAGCGGGGCCGTCCGGCCCACTCTGGTCGGCCAGCGCCAGGAACTGCGGCTCCCAGGCGGCCCGCTCCATTCCCTCGCTGCGCATCGCCTCGATTGGAGCGTCGACCGTGTCGGCGCGAACGATCCGCACCCCGTGGGGGAGCTGCAGCCGCGCCGCGGACATCCGTAGCCCGACGATCGGGGCTACCAGGAGGTCGGCTTCCTCGATGCTGCGAGCCTCAGCATCCAGCGCGGCAAGGGCCTCGTCGAGCCGCTCTCGATCGAGCGAGAACTCGCTGCAACCGTCCCAGAGAGAAGCGATGAAGAGAGTGAGGACGCCGGCGGCGCGCTCGCCGGATTCGGCGGGAACCGGCTCGCCGCGGGCCTCCAAGTAGGGAACCGCCAGCTCTGCGGCCTCGACCGCGTCGCGCGCCGCGGCAAAGGTCGGCAGCGTCCGCAACTCGTCCTCGCGCTCGCGGACGTAGCGCGAGGTGAGAGGCACGTAGCGGTAGAAGAGCGAATCGGGCCCGGACTGCTCGGCGACGTCGAAGGGGATCTGATCGCCGGTCGCGACCAGGCCACTGAAGCGAACCGCGGCGTCGGCGGCAAGGCGCTTCAGCGCATCGTTGAGGAGGCGGTCACGCACGCCCCAGCCTTCCGCCCAACGCCGAGCGCTCCTGCGCCTGCACGCGTGCTTGCAGCGACGCGCGTCAACCCTGGACGTTTGACCGAGGGGAGCCTAGACCGCGGCGGGGGCGCACTCGGCGTCCTCGGTGGCAAGCCAGCGCTTCCCGTAGCGCCGCATGTCCTCGATCAGCGGAACCAGCGCCCTGCCCTTCTCGGTCAGCGCGTACTCGACCCGGGGCGGCACCTCAGGATAGGTGTGGCGCTCTACGACCCCCTCCTCCTCGAGCGCCCGCAGGCGCAGCGACAGCGTGCGTGGGCTGATCCCCTCCAGGGAGCGCTCCAGCTCGCAGAAGCGACTCGAGCCGTCGGCCAGGTCGCGGATCACCAGCAGCGTCCACTTGCCGCAAACCACCTCGGCGGTTCGGCAGACGGGACATCGGGAATTGCTGAGCGCGCTCATCGAATTGGGACTGCGCAGGGAGAACAGCTCTGCTTCACGAAGTGTAGCGCCGTGGCTTCATTTACTGAAGCATTGAGCAACCGCCTTCGTATCGGGGAATTTTGGCTTGTGCATGGGCTAAAGCGGCGCGCCCGGACAACCGATGCAGTACCCATGCCGTCTACACGAGAGCGGCCCCCTGCCCGGGGCCAGGAGGGTTTCGCGCTGATCGAGGTGCTGGTCAGCGCGGTGATTGCCGTGACGATCACCGGCGCGGTGATCGGCCTGCTCAACGCGACCGGGCGAGCAGCCGGGGAGGAGCGCCACCGCACCCAGGCCTACGCGATCGGCCAGGAGGACCAGGCGCGGCTGCGCGCGATGCGGATCCCGACCCTCAAGAACCTCGACCAGACGCGCACGGTCACCCTCAACGGCACCCCCTACACGGTCACCTCGGCCGCCGGCTTCGTCAACGACACCAGCCAGGGCAGTCCCGTCTGCGGCAACGGCACCGCCTCGGCCGACTACGTGAAGATCACCTCGACGGTCACCTGGCCGAGCATCCGCTCCCGTCCCCCGGTGGTGATCCAGAGCATCGTCTCGCCGGCGAACGGCTCACTTGACCCCAGCCTCGGCAACCTCATGGTCTTGGCGACAAACGCCTCGGGCGGGCCGATCTCCAGCGTCGGCCTCTCCGGCAGCGGCCCGGGCACGTTCAACGGCTCCACCGACTCAAACGGCTGCGCCCTGTTCAGCGACAAGACCGCCGGCAACTACACGCTGACGCCGTCCCTGGGATCGGGCTACGTCGACATCGATGGCAACCCCCCCGCGGCGCAGTCGGTGACGGTCACCGCCGGCAGCACAACCACCTATCCGCTCCCCCAGTACGACCTCGGCGGCACGGTCAAAGTCAGCTTCAAAGTCCGCAACTACAGCGGCTCGGTGGTCAACTCGACCGCCGATTCGATCGTCGCCTTCAACACGGGGATGTCCTCTGCGGCGACCTTTGGAACGCCGGGCGGCACCCAGTACTCCTTGATCACCGCGTCGCCGCTCTTCCCCTTCACGTCACCGGACAGCTTCTACGCGGGCTCCTGCACCACCAACAACCCGGGTTCGGGGGCCGCCATCGCGAGCGTCAACGTGCCGGCGAACGGGACGACCTCGACGAGCATCCAGCTCCCGGCCCTCTACCTGACCGTCAAAAACGGCTACAGCGCGATCAAAAACGCCAACGTGACGATCACCGACACCCAGTGCAAAAACGGCTACAACTACGTTAAGCGGGACTACACCACCAATTCTTCGGGACAGCTCAGCGACCCCGGGCTACCCTGGGGAACCTACGATGTCTGCGCCTCGGCCTACATCTCGGGCCACACCAGGCACACGACCGACTACAACGTGGACGTCCATAGCATCTCGGGCACCACAGATACGCTCTCGATCAGCTCGTATTCCTCTTACGGAGGCTGCTGATGCCCCGCCTCGACCCGAAGGACGAGAGCGGCATGACCCTGATCGAGCTGCTGGTCGCGACCTCCGCCGGAGTCGTCGTCATGTTCGGCGTCGTGATGGCGGTGATCGTCTCGTTGCGCGAGACCGACCGGGTCGCCAGCCACGTCGACGCCAACCAGCGCGCCCGCACGACCATGTACAAGGTGATCGATGAGCTCCACTCGGCCTGCGTCGCCTCTCAGATCGCCCCCGTGCAGAGCGGCAGCAGCGGCACCTCGCTCAACTTCATCCACCAGTCCGGATCGGCCGTCTCCCCCACCCCCGTGCTGAGCAAAATCAGCCTCAGCGGCACGACTCTCTCCCAGGCCGACTACGCGGCGACCGGCGGCTCGGCCCCGACTTGGACCTTCCCCGGCACCCCCACCGCGACCAGGCAGCTGATGACCGGGGTGAGCCCGATCTCCGGCAACTCGATCTTCAGCTACTACGCCTACTCGGGCGGCCAGGTCTCCTCCACCCCGCTCAACGTCCCGCTCAGCTCCGACAGCGCCGCCCAGACCGTCCAAGTGAGCGTCGCCTTCAAGGCGGCCCCCACCACGACGCCGATCGCCAACGACACCAACGCCGCGGCGGCCGTCCAGGACAGCGCCCTGCTGCGCTTCACGCCCGCGACCTTCAGCACCAGCGCCAACAACCTGCCATGCCAGTGAGAGAACGGACAGAGGAGAGCGGCTTCACGATGATCGCGACGATCCTCGCGATGTCGCTGGTGATGCTGCTCGCCGTCGTCGCGGTAGCCGCGGTCAACGGCGACACCCACCTGACCCGCAACGACCTCGATCACAAACAGGCCTACGAGGCGGCGAAGGCGGGGATCGACGACTACGCCTTCCACCTCAACGCCGACTCCTCCTACTGGACCAAATGCACTGGGGTGCCGACCCCGAACGCGGTCAACCAGCAGGGCTCGACGACCAAGCAGCGCCCGGTGCCGGGCTCGACCGGCGCCACCTACGCGATCGAGTTGATTCCCGCAACCGGCAAAACGACCTGCGACCCGACCAATACGAGCACCGCGAGCGCCAGCATGATCGAGCAGAGCGGCCTCAACGCCGGCTCGTTTCGGATCCGCTCGACCGGCTTCTCCGGCAAAACCAAGGTCTCGATCGTCGCCACCTTCAAACCGCCGAGCTTCCTCGACTACATGTACTTCACCCAGCTCGAGACCTCCGACCCGGTCACCTATGGATATGCAAACCCATCGGCGGCTTGGACTGGCGTCAACTCCCAGTGCAGCCTCACCTGGCAGGCGGGCCGCACTGACAACCCGATCCCGGGAACCTACAACGACTACTGCGACACGATCTCCTTCATCAGCGGCGACACGATCAACGGGCCGCTCTATACGGACGATTCCCTGGCGATCTGTGGCCACCCGACCTTCGGCCGCGGCCCGCTCGACACGATTGCGGTCGGCGCTCCCTCACCCGGCTGGCATTCCACCTGCTCGGGGAGCAGCCCCAACTTCGTGGGGAACTTCGTACCCGGCGCCGGCCAGCTGTATCCCCCCTCGAGCGGTATCTCGACGCTGCAGAACGTCGTCCAGTCGAGTTTCAAATACACCGGCCAGGTGCGGATCTGCCTGAGCGGCAACTCGATGACGGTCGGCACCGGCAGCACCTGCACCGGCAAATACTCCGGGGCGATCCCCTCCAACGGAGTGATCTACGTCGCCAACGGCTCCTGCTCCGACGTCTACTCCCCCTTCAACACGACCTACTCCAACAGCTCGGGCTGCGGCAACGCCTACGTCAGCGGCAACTACTCGGGACAGCTGACGATCGCCACCGAGAACGACGTGATCATCAACGGCAATCTCGTCAACTCCGGCGGCGGCCTGCTCGGCCTGATCGCCGGCAACTTCGTCCGCGTCTACCACCCCTGCTCGAACGGCAACAACCAGAGCGGCTCGATGACCAACCCCGAAATCGACGCCGCGATCCTCGCGATCACAGACTCCTTCATCGTCGACAACTACAACTGCGGCAACCAGCTCGGCAACCTCAGCGTCACCGGCGCGATCGCGCAGAAGTTCCGCGGCCCCGTCGGCACCTACGGCGGTTACGGGGGCGGCACCGGCTACACCAAGGACTACGTCTACGACGACCGCCTCCGCTACATCGAGCCTCCCTACTTCCTCTCGCCGGACGGGTCCGCTTGGGTGATCGGGCGCGAAACGATCGGCTGAGCACGGCAGGAGACGATCGGGCGTCCGTGAATCTCCTTGAAACAGATGATTCAGCTCACCAGGAAGAAGGAGAACACCCTCGTCGGCCTGGAAATCGAGGCCGGTAGCGCCGCCGCCGCAGAGGTCCACGAGAACGACTCCACAAAGCTGATCGCGACGGCGATCGCGCCCCTCCCACCCGGCGCCTTCCAGGACGGCGAGGTCGGCGACCCGGAGGCCCTCTCCAAAGCCCTACGCGCTCTCTTCGAGGAGAACGGCCTCTCGAAGCGGGTTCGACTTGGCATCGCCAACCAGCGGGTCGTCGTCCGCACCCTGCGCCTGCCCGCGATCGACGACCCCAAGGAGCTCGACGCCGCGGTCCGCTTCCAGGCTCAGGAGGAGATTCCGATGCCCCTCGACCAGGCGGTGATCGACCACCGGGTGGTCGGCGGCGTCCCCGCCACAGAGGAACGCGCCGCCCAGATCGACGTCGTCGTCGTCGCCGCCCGCCGCGACATGATCGCCGCCTCACTCGCCCCGCTCCGCGACGCCGGGCTGAAGCCGGTCGGGGTCGACCTCTCGGCCTTCGGCCTGATCCGCGCCCTCGGCGGCCCGGAGGCCGCTCCCGCGAGGGAGGGCGATGACAGCCCGCCCGCGTCAACGGCCGTCCTCTACTGCAACGTCGGCGACGTCACCAACCTCGCTGTCGCCAAGGGCCAGTCGTGCCTCTTCACCCGCGTCGCCCCCTTCGGTCTCGAGGACGTCGTCAGCGACCTGACCGCGTCCTCCCGGCTGACCGACGAACACGCCCGTATGTGGCTTAGCCACGTCGGCCTCGCCCAGCCGCTCGAAGGGATCGACGGCGATCCCGAGATCGTCTCCGAAACCCGCAGGTCCCTTGAGACCGGCGCCTCCTCGCTGCGCGACGAGCTGCGCCTCTCGCTCGACTTCTACGGAGCCCAGGAGGGAGCGGTGCCCGTGGAACGGATCATCCTCTGTGGGCCCGGCAGTGTTCTTCCCGGTTTGTCAGCGCATTTGGAGGCCTCGCTCGGCCTGCCTTTCGAGATCGGTCGCCCCCCGGCGCTGGCCGATCTCGAAGCGGCATCCGCAGCACGCCTCACACTTCCGTTCGGGCTTGCCCTGAACCGCTGACCAAACATGCGCCCCGTAAACCTCATCCCGAGCGAAGAGCGTCGTGGAGAACGCGCGCCCGCGCGCAGCGGCCCGCTCGCCTACATCGTGATCGGCGCGCTGGTCGCGGCCCTGCTCGGGGTGACGCTGCTGGTCGTCACCGAAAACCAGATCTCCGACCGCGAGGCCGAGGTGACGCGCCTGCAGGCGGAGAACGCCGCCGCGCAGGCGCGGGCCGCCAGGTTCACCGCCTACACCCAGTTCCACCAGATCCGCGACCAGCGGGTCGCCACGGTGGCCAGCCTCGCCGACAGCCGCTTCGACTGGGAACGGGTGATGCGCGAGCTGGCCTTGGTCATCCCCAAGGACGTCTGGCTGACCAACCTGACCGGCACCGTCAGGCCCGACATCCAGGTCGACGGCGGCGCGGGCATCTCTGCCCTGCGGGACGCCGCCCCCGGGCCGGCGCTGGAGCTGGTCGGCTGCGCGACCGGGCAGGACGCCGTCGCCCGCTTCATCTCGGACCTGAAGGACATCGACGGCGTCACCAGGGTCGGAGTGCTGTCTTCCGCGCTTCCCACCGGGTCGAGTGGCGGCTCGGGCAGCTCGGCAGCCTCGAGCGATTCCAACGCAAGCTCGGCCAGCGGCACGTGTCAGACCCGCAAGTTCATCGCCCAGTTCCAGATCGTCGCCAGCTTCGACGCCGCCCCGATCCCCACTGCGGATGCCGCGGCGGGGGCATCGACCGCGGCGACGCCGGCGAGCACCACGACGGCGCCTTCGACAGGTGCAGCCGGCTCCTCGACCGACACGACCGGCTCCTCGACCACGACCACGCCCACCACCACGACCCCCTCGGGAGGCTGAGGCGTTTGAGCTCCTCCAATCGCACGATCGTCGCAATCCTGGTGGTTGTTGCCCTGGTCGCGGCCTTCTGGCTACTTCTCCTCGGCCCCAAGCGCCAGAAGGCGGATGACCTCTCCAGCCAGGTCGAGCAGCTGCGCTCCTCGCTGATTCAGGCGGAGAGCCAGGCGGCCGACGCGGCGCGCGCGCGGCGCAAATTCCCCGCCGACTACCACCAACTCGTCACGCTGGGCAAGGCCGTGCCGGGAAGCGACGATACGGCGTCCCTGCTGGTCCAACTCAATCAGATCGCGGACGACTCCAACGTCAAGTTCCAGAGCATCACACTCCAATCCAATGGCAGCGGTGGCTCCGACACGACCGCCACCACCAACACCACGCCGGGAACCGCCTCCTCCTCCTCCTCGGCACTGACGCCGCCGACCGAGGTCGCCGCCTCGTTGCTGCCGCTGGGCGCGACGGTCGGCTCGGCCGGGCTCGCGGTGATGCCCTACAGCCTCACCTTCAGCGGCAGCTTCTTCAACATCGCGGACTTCATCCAGGGCGTTGACTCGATGGTCCACGCGGGCCACTCGAATGTGAGGGCGACAGGACGCCTCGTGACCCTTGACGGCTTCGCACTCAACGGCGCCGCCAACGGCGGCTTCCCCAAGCTCGACGCGAACTTCACGGTCACCACCTACCTCGTCCCGCCCAACCAGGGCGTCACGGCTGGGGCCACGCCCACGGCACCCGCCGCGGCTACGACGACCTCGACAACGCCGGCAAGCGGCGCGAGTGCGCGATGAGCAGGCTCGGCGGACCGGAGATCAAGCTTCCCCAGGTCAAGGCCCCCGCCTTCCTCGTCGACCTCTACTACGACCTGCGCGAGCGCCACCTGCTGCCGCTGGTCGCCCTGCTCGCGGTGGCCATCGTCGCCGTGCCAATCGTGCTCGGCAACTCCAGCTCCAGCCGGCCGCCCGTCCCGGTGCCCGGCCTGGCGACGCTCGGCACCTCGCCCGACGGGTCCAAGATCGTCGTCACCCACGCCACGCCCGGCTTGCGCGACTACCAGCTGCGGCTCAGCGACCTCCAGGTCAAGAACCCCTTCAAGCAGCAATTTCCCACAGGCGCGCCCCAGATCGGCTCACCGCCGTCCTCGGGCGGCTCGGGCGGCGCTTCCAATTCCTCCTCGACGGCGGCGTCCACCGGTGGTGGCTCGGTCTCGAGCGGCGGCACGACCACGAAGGTGCGAACCCAGACCAAGTACGTCAGCTACGAGATCGACGTGCGGATCGTCTCCACCGGCCCCCAGGGCAGCTCGAACAAGCCCACCACCACCGTCCGCCGCAACGTCCCCGAGCTGACCCAGCTCCCCAACCGCAACACGCCGGCCACGGTCTACATGGGAGTCAGCGCCGACGCGAAGAAGGCGATGATGGTGGTCTCCTCCCGGGTCACCTCGGTCTTCGGCGATGCCCGCTGCGTGATCGGCTCCGACACCTGCCAGCTGCTGGCGCTGGAGCCTGGCCTGCCCGAGACCTTCGTCTACGGGACCAACGGCCGCACCTACCGGATCGTGCTGCTGGAGATCAACCGGGTGGTCGCAGCTCACCCGCGCACAGCCTCGCTCAGCGCTCCGGTGCACAGCAGCGTGGGCACCGTGCGGCGCGCGATTCAGGCCAGGTAGAGATCGATCAGCTGGCTGCCCGCCAGCATCCCCACCACCCCACCGAGGGCGAGGAAGGGACCAAACGGGATCGCCATCTTGCGAGCCTGGGAGCCATGACGGATCAGCAGCGCCCCTCCGACCAGGCTGCCGGCAAGCAGGGCAACGAGGATCGCCGGGGCGACGGCGCGCCCCAGAAAAAGGCCCATTACCGCAGCCAGCTTCACGTCCCCCAGGCCCATCCCCTTCGGATAGGCGAGCGCGACGCAGAAGAAGAGGCCGCCCGCCGCGGCGGCGGCGATCAGCCGCTCGGGCACCCCTGACGGGTCGGTGGGGATCGCGATGCCCAGGCAAAGCACACAACCGACGATCAGGATTTTGTTCGGAATCAGCCGCTGTTCAAGATCGGTGACGGTGATCGCCGCCAGCATCGCGACGAAGACCAGGTCGATCGCGATCTCCGCCGCGTCGCCCCATTGGACCAGCACGACGGCCGCCCACAGGAGCCCCACGGTCAACTCGGTGAGCGGGTAGAAGGGCGAGATCCGCGCGCCGCAGCAGCGCGCCCGGCCGCGCAGGAGGACCCACGAGACGACCGGGACGTTGTCGTGGGCGGCGACCGTCGTGCCGCAAGCGGGACACCGCGAGCGCGGCCGGACGATCGACTCCCCGCGCGGAACCCGGTGAGCGACGACCGTGACGAAGCTGCCGACGATCAGCCCCTCCACGAACGCGACTACGACCCAAGCGGCCATTGGGCGAGAGTTCTACCCGAGCGCCCGGCGGCTCCGGCTCCGCCGCGTTAACGATGGTGCCGGCGCGGGCGGCCGATCACCTTGAAGCGGAGCTTGGCGCCGCGCGATTCCCGGTTTCCGACCGCGTCGATCGCCCTGATCCGGACCGTGTGGGCCTTTCTGCGCAGCCGCTTGACCTTCCAGGGTGCGTGGCATGCCCTCCACTTGCGGCGATCGAGCTTGCAGAAGAACGTCGTCCCGGTCTCCTCGGTGATATCGGTGAAGCGGAAGACCGCAACGTGCCTGCGGGTCTTGAACCCCGGGCCGAGCGTGATTCGGGTCCGCGGCGGGGCCGAGTCCTCGGTGTAGACGGCCGGGGTCGGCGAGCAGGCCGAGGCGTTGTCGCCGGAGTCGAGCGCGACGCCGTAGAAGCCGGTGGTCGTGTTGTCGCCGACGTTCGCCTGCAAGCCGCCGCCGGCGAACTGGGCCGCCGAGCCGCCGGCAACCGGGGCGCCATGGCAACCGGCGTTGTCGAAGACCTCAACCGAAGCCGCCCCGGGGGCGCTGCCGGTCAGCATCGGAGCGTTGTCGTTGGCGCGCCCACCGGGAACGGTGCGGAGTTTGGGCGCTCCAGGCGGCACGCCTCCACCGCCTCCTCCCCCTCCACCGCCGCCCCCTCCGGTATCGGGTGGCGTCACCTCCTGGTAGGTGATCGAGCTGGTCGAGCAGGTCGACGGGACGCCTTTGTTGAATGCGGCCGCATAGAAGTCGGTGGTCGAGTTGTCCGGCACCGACACCTCGATCCCCGCACCGGCAAAGTCCGAGTCCGTGCCGGAACCCGCCGGAGAGCCGGAACAGGCCGCGTTGGTGTAGATGCTCACCGTGGTGCCCGAATCGGTGCTGCCAATCACGTGAGGGTTGTTGTCGTCCGCCGGCCCAACCGGGCTGACAGCGGTGACCGTGGGGGGATTGGGAGGTGTGGCCTGGGTGTAGGTCAGGCCCGGCGTGGAGCAGAGCGAAGGGTTACCGGGGTCAGAGGGATCGGTCTGGGTCGCGTAGAAGGTCGTGGTCGAGTCGGGCGCGACGGTGACCTGGATGCCTGACCCCTCCAGCTCGGCGGAGGTGCCGCTGGCGGCAACGGGGCCCGCACAGTTCGAATCGGTGTAGATCGTGATCGTAAAGCTCGGGTTGTTGGCCTGGGCGACGGGACCGCTCCCCACCGCCGACGGCACAGCGAGGGTGATGACGCCATCGGCGCTGCCGAAGATGCGCGGCGTGGTCGAGACGTTGGGAGAGAGAGGATTGGTGCCGGTCAGGGCCGGCGCCGGAGGCTCGACCGCCCCCGCGGTGGGTGCGAATGCAGCTACGCAAGCGATCGCACCACAGAGAGCGAAGAGGCAGCGAACTTGAAAGCGCGCCATCAGTGAGATGGATGGGCTCGATGGAACCATGCCCAATCTGCTTCGACCCCGTTGCAGAGCCATTTGAACCCCAATGCGTCGTAACTGGACGAACGCACGAGGGGCGGGCCAAAAGGCCCGCCCCTCGTCAAACATCACGCCTGGTTTGAGTCAGGCGATGCAACTAGGAGAGATCAGGTCCCCCAGCTACCACCTGTAGGACACCCGCCTCGGTTTTGCCCGGCGGGCACGGTGCAGGGGTACGTCATGGCTCCAGCGGTGTTCACGATGGAAAACGTGTCTCCAGAAGTGGAGGTAACCACGATCGTGTAGCCGGTGGCTGTCGGGGCTGGATTCATGGCCACTGACGCCCCGGTGAGAGTCGGCTCTATGGCTGCCAATTTGGCGAGAGTGTCGCAGTTCGCGTAACTCCCGTTGTTATCGGTAGCACAGGTCTCCATCGCCACCTGAGCGGAGTGAGCGGTCTCCTTGGCCTTTGCGTCGTTGGCCTTGCTCTTCTGATTGAAGAACGCGGGCAGCGCGATCGCGGCCAGGATTCCGAGGATGAGCATGACGACGAGGAGCTCGATCAGCGTGAAGCCGGCCTCGCTGTCACCGTTGAGCCGGGCGCCAATTTTCGCCCGGAGATTCTGGAGCAACATAGGTACCTCCTATTGGACCTATCGTTTGCGCCAGAGCCCGGACTTTGCCTGTTCGGCACCGAGGCACTGGCAAGATCAAACTGCGACTGCAAGCGCTCTATCGACAGTCCGGACGAGTGCTTTAGGCCCTGCACCCGGATTCCCGAGAAAGTCCCAAATTTCGCATCAAGTAGCCAAAAACTGATGCTTGTGCATCCTCACAATTACGGATGCCGGGAGCGGACAGAAAATGCTTCCGGAGGGACACGGAGAGCTAGCGGATCTTGTCGTAGAGGCTGAACAGCGGCAGGTACATCGCGATCACGATGAAGCCGACCATGCCGCCGACGAAGACGATCATCAGCGGCTCGATCAGCGCGGTCAGCGCCTTCACCTTGGCGTCGACCTCGGCCTCATAGAAGTCGGCGATCTTGCTCATCATGTTCTCGAGCTGGCCGGTCTCCTCGCCGACCGCGATCATGTGGCCGACCATCGGCGGGAAGATCGTGTTCTGCTCGATCGGGCCGGCCAGGGAGCCACCGCGTTTGACCGAGGCGTAGACGTCCTCCATCGCCTGCTCGACGACGATGTTGCCCGAGGTTTCGCCCGTAAGTTTGATCGCCTGGAGCATCGGCACACCGGAGGAGACCGACCCGGCGAAGGTTCGCGACCAACGGGCCAGCGCGACCTTCTGGATCACATCGCCGATTTTGAACGGGATCTTCAGTTTGAAGCGATCCCAGAGTTCGTGACCGCGATCGGTTTTCTTCCATTTGAAGAAGCCGACAAAAGCGAGGATCAGGCCGGGGATCAACAGGTACCAGTAGTTGGTGATCACGTTCGAGGCATCGACACAGATTTGCGTTGGAAGCGGCAGCGCGGTGCCCACCGATGGATTGTCGACGGCGATCTCTTTGAAGATGCCGACGAAGACAGGGATGATGAAGGCGACGACCGCGACCAGCACGACGACCGCAACCACGAAGACCAGCGCCGGGTACATCAACGCCGATTTGACCTGACGGCGTAGCGAGTCGGCTTTTTCGACCTGAAAAGCAATCCGGTCGAGCGTCTCCTCGAGGCGGCCCGACTGCTCGCCGGAACGGACCATCGCCCGGAAGAGGCGGTCGAAGACCTTCGGGTGACGCTCCATCGCCTGCTCCAGTGAGCTGCCCGCCTCGACGTCCGCCCGCACCCCGGCGACCGCTTCGCGGATCTGGTCGTCCTGGGTCTGCTCCTCCAGGGTGTGCAGGGTGCGTAGCATCGGCATCCCCGAGGCGACAAGGGTCGCGAACTGGCGCGAGAAGACCGACAGCTCGCGCATGTCGACTCCCTGCCAGCCCTTGAAGAGATCCTCGATGTTGAACGGCACGCGCTTCTCGGTGACGTCGAGGACGATCAGCCCGCGGCGGCGCAGCTGCTCGGAGACCTGGGCCTTCGACTCGGCCTCCAGTTCGCCGGCGGTGGCGACCCCGCCGACGTCCATGGCGCGGAAGGCAAATGTCGTGGCGGCGGCCGACATGGCCGCCTATGCCCCGCCGGCATAGGGAGAGACCGGCTGGGCCATCGCCGTTCCGTCGATCGCTCCGGCCTGCCGCTGCATCGGGATCGACCCGGCGCCGAGCAGCCTTTTCAACTCCTCGGGCACCGAGGCGCGCTGCTCGGCCAGCTTGCGGGTGATCCGGCCCTCGCGCACCAGGCGCGCCAGGTCGGCGTCCATCGTCTGCATCCCGATCGCGCCCGAGGTCTGAACGGCGGCGTAGATCTGGTGGGTCTTGCCCTCGCGGATCAGGTTGCGGATCGCCGGGGTCGGGATCAGCACCTCGCAGGCGACGACGCGGCCCATCCCGTCGGCGGTCGGCAGCAGCTGCTGGGTGATGATCCCCTCCAGAGCGATCGAGAGCTGGGTCCGCACCTGGCCCTGCTGGGTCGGCGGGAAGACGTCGATGATCCTGTCCACCGTCTGCGCGGTCGACTGAGTGTGAAGGGTGGCGAAGACAAGGTGGCCGGTCTCGGCGGCGGTCAGCGCCGTGGAAATCGTCTCCAGGTCGCGCATCTCGCCGACCAGGATCACGTCAGGGTCCTCGCGCAGCGCCGCTCGCAGGCCGAGCGCGAAGTCCGTCGCGTCGGTGCCGATCTCGCGCTGGTTGACGATCGAGTGTTTGTGGCGGTGCAGGAACTCGATCGGGTCCTCGATCGTGAGGATGTGATCCTCGCGCTCGGAGTTGATCACGTCGAGCATCGCCGCCAGGGTGGTCGACTTGCCCGAGCCGGTCGGGCCGGTGACCAGGACGAAGCCGCGCGGCCGTTTGGTCAGCTCGCGCAGCACCTGCGGCACACCGAGCGAGTCCAGGCTGGGCACCTCATGCGGGACCAGGCGGAAGGCGGCGCTGACCGAGCCGCGCTGCATGAAGCAGTTGACACGGAAGCGGGCGACGTTGGGGATCGCATAGGCGAAGTCGAGCTGCTTCTCGTTCTCGAAGCGTTTGCGCTGGTCGTCGTTGAGGATCCCGAAGATCACCTCGCGCGTGTCCTGCGGCGTCAGCCTCGCGAAGCCCTCCATCGGGACGATCCTGCCTTTGTCGCGCATCGCCGGGGAGAAGCCGGCGGTGAGGTGGACGTCGGAGGCCCGCGACTCGATCATGCGGTGCAGGACCTCGGCGAAATCGAAACTAGGCTGTGACACGGAGTACCTCCTCGAGACTGGTCAGTCCGGCGCGGACTTTCAGAATCCCGTCCTCGCGCAAGGTCAGCATCCCCTCCTCACGGGCAAGGGCGGCGATCTCCGGCTCGGGAGCGCGGTTCACGGTCATCTCCTTCAGCCCGGGGCTGAGGCTCATCACCGAGTAGATGCCGACCCGGCCGCGGTAGCCCGTCCCCCCGCAGCGCCCGCAGCCGACCGGCTCGTAGGCCTCGACGTCGGCGCCGACCGTGATGCCGGCGTCGGCAAAGGCCTGGGCGGGGACGATCGCGCGGCGCTTGCAGGAGGAGCAGAGCCGCCGCGCCAGGCGCTGGGCCACCACGCAGTCGACGGCGGAGGCGGTGAGGAACGGCTCGATGCCCATCTCGTTGAGGCGGGCGATCGCGCCGGGGGCGTCGTTGGTGTGCAGCGTGGTCAGCATCATGTGGCCGGTCAGCGCCGCCTCGATCGAGATCCTCGCCGTCTCGGCGTCGCGGATCTCACCAACCATCACGATGTCGGGGTCGGCGCGCAGAACCGAGCGCAGCCCCCTGGCGAAGTCGAGGCCGGCCTTTCGGTTGACGCCGATCTGGTTGATCCCGGCGATCCGGTACTCGACCGGGTCCTCGATCGTGATGATCTTTTTCTCGACCTCGTTGAGCTCCTGGAGCGCCGCGTACAGGGTGGTCGACTTGCCCGAGCCGGTCGGGCCGGTGACCAGGACGGCGCCGTAGGCGCGCCTGAAGGCGTCTTCGAAGCGGGAGCGGGCGATCCCGTCCATGCCCAACTCGTCGAGCGAGCGCTGCGCGGTGCTCGCGTCGAGGATGCGGATCGTCGCCCCTTCGCCGCGTTGGGTGGGCAGGGTGGTAACGCGAAGGTCGATGCGACGGTCCTCGACCATGACGCCGACCCGGCCGTCCTGGGGAACCCGCTTCTCGGCGATGTCCAGCTCGCTCATGATCTTGATCCGCGAGATCACCGCGCTGATCATCCGCTTCGGCACGTGCGCGGCCTCCTTGAGGACGCCGTCGACGCGGAAGCGGACCCGCAGCTCCCCCTCCTCGGGCTCGAGGTGGATGTCGGAAGCGCCCTCGCTGACGCCCTGGCTGAGGATGCTGTAGACGAGTTTGATCACCGGCGCGTCCTCGGCACTCGCCTGCAGCTCGCTGACCGCGGCGAGACTATCTTCCTCCGCCGCGGCCGCGGCCGCGGCATCGGCCTCGTCCTCGATGATCGCGCCGGCGGCGGCGTTTTGCATCGTGCCGAGGCGGCCGAGCAGCCCCTCGACGTCCTCCTCCGCGGCGACGGCGATTCGACAGTCGAGCCCGGTGGCGATCTGGATGTCGTCGACCGCAAGCACGTTGGCCGGGTCGACCGCGGCTACCAGCAGCGTCTGCTGATCGACAAAACCGACCGGCACCGCTTTATAGCGGCGCGCCATGCTGATCGGGAACAGCGCCGCGGCGGCCATGTCCACCTGGTAGACGGTGAGGTCGACGTGATCGAGCCCGTAGCGCTCGGCGATCGCCCGCGAGAGCTGGTCGCTGCTGATCGTGTTGTGCTCGAGCAGCAGCGACTCGGGCGAACGGCCAACCGTGCGCGCCTCGTCGATCGCCGCCTGCACGGTCTCCTGGCTCGCGTAGCCGAGCTCGACCAGGACATCGGTGATGAAGCCTCGCGAGTGGCCGCGGTGCAGCGGCGGGGTGAGGCCGAGGATGCCGGTTTCCGGAACGTCGCTCAGCGACGCCGCCGGCGAGGCGCCGAGGTCGGGGACCGGGCGAAGGTGGCTTGCGTTGTATTCGGTGGCCATTTCAGGTGCTCAGTTCGGGTGGTAGGTGATGTGGGGGCCGTCGTAGGAGGCGTCGCGCACCGCCTGCACGACGGCCTGCGGGCTCTGGAAGCCGTAACTCACGGTGGCCTGCGGGGTGCCGCCGCTGAGTCGCCGCGGGCGCATCACGATCAGCGCCGGCGTGCGGTCGACCTGGAGGCCGAGGGTGATCGCCGCGTAGCGGGCCACCCGCTTCACCGGGACGACGAAGGTGGCGACGTCGCCGACGGCATCGATGCGAGGCACGTTGCTGACGATGCGGCGATCGTCGATGCCGCCCTTGCGGACGACCAGCAGAACCACGGTCTTGCCCGACTTGTAGGCGCGGGTCACCGCGCCGGGAAGCGCGGGGACCGAGATGCCCGACACGCCCACGCTGGGCACCGCCGTCGTCGATCCGGTGCTCGGTGTGGTCGTGACGGGCGTGGTCGCGCCGGTTGCCGGCGTGGACGGCGTCGTCGACGTGGCGGTTGTCGGGGTTGTCGCCGTGGTGGGAGTCGTCGCTGTCGTCGGGGTCGTAGTCGACGAGTTGCTCCCGCCGCCCATCTGCGAGATCAGCAGGAAGCCGGCGAGGACCAGGAGGACGCAGACCACCGCGATCTGGGCGACGGGGTTGCTGTTGAGTTTCTCCCTCATGACTGCGGGGCACCGGTCTGGAGCTGTTCGATTCCGCTCGCCCGCTGGCCCCCGGCGGCGAGCATCAGTTTGAAGTCGTGCGGGCTGGAGGCGGTCTCCATCGCCACTTCTTCGGAGATCCGTCCCTCGCGAACGTATTCGAGCAGCGCCTGATCGAAGGTCCGCATTCCGTAGTACTCGCCCTCGGCGATGACCTCGGTGATCTTCCCGGTCTCGTTCGGGTCGAGGATCAAGTCCTGCACCCGCCCGGTGACGACGAGGATCTCGGAGACGGCGACGCGACCGTCGCCGGTCACGTCGGGGACGAGCCGCTGGGCGATCGCGCCCTTCAGCGTCGTCGCCAGCATCACCCGCGCCTGGTGCTGGAGGTGTGGGGGGAAGAAGTCGATGATCCGGTTGATCGTCTCGGTCGCGTCCAGGGTGTGGACGGTGGAGAGGACGAGGTGGCCGGTCTCGGCGGCGGAGAGGGCGGTCCGCACCGTCTCCTCGTCGCGCATCTCCCCGATCAGGATCACGTCGGGATCCTGGCGCAGGACGCGGCGCATCGCGCGGGCAAAGCTCTTCGTGTCGGCGCCAACCTCGCGCTGGTTGATGATCGCCCGTTTGTCGCGGTGCAGGTATTCGATCGGGTCCTCGAGGGTGACGATATGGCGCGACCGCGTCTGGTTGATGTGGTCGATCATCGCCGCCAGCGTCGTCGACTTGCCCGAGCCGGTGGTGCCGGTGACGAGGATGATCCCGCGCGGCTGCTCGGCCAGGGTCCGGACGATGTCGGGGAGGCCCAGTTCCTCGATCGTGCGAATTCCGTAGGGAATCGCACGGCAGACGATCGAGATCGAGCCGCGCTGCCTGAAGGTGTTGACGCGGTAACGGGCGACGTTGGGGATCGCGTAGGAGAAGTCGGCTTCGCCGTCCTCTTCGAACTCGGTCAGCGAGCGCACTTCGGCGATGTCGTGGAACGCCTTCTCGGTGTCCTCGGGCTTCAGCGGCTCATAGCCCTCCAGAGCCTGGAGGTCGCCGTTCACACGCACGATCGGCGGCGCCGCAACCTTCACGTGAAGGTCGGACCCCCCGGCCTCGACCAGGGCACGCAGAGCTGTGTCGATATCGAACATCCGTGGATCTATCGGGTGGGCGGCGCTTCCTCTTTAGGGAGGATGCGCCGCGCCCGGCAGAAACCCTGCCTGCCGCCACGCCTGACTGCGTCTTCGGTCGCTTACGTGCAGAGCACGCTGCGCTCCCTGCGTCCTTGTCAGGCGCGCCGGGGCGCTGTCAGGCTACTTCGCGGAGCTTTTGAGCCTCAGCGAGACTTTGGAGCTTCTTGAGGCTCTGATTCTCGATCTGACGGATCCGCTCGCGCGTTACGTTGAAGGTGCGTCCGACCTCGTCCAGCGTCCGCGGGTGCTCGCCACCGAGCCCGTAACGCAGCTCAAGCACGCGTCGCTCGCGGTAGGAGAGGTTCTCCAGCGCTTCCTTCAGCGCCTCTTTGGTGAGCAGGTCGGCCGCCCGCTCGAACGGGGACTCGGCCTTCTCGTCGGCGATGAACTGTCCAAACTCGGACTCCTCCTCGTCGCCGACCGGCTTCTCCAGCGAAACCGGGGCCTGAGCGGAGCGCTTGATCGAGTCGACCTCCTCGGGGTCGATCCCGGTCACTTCGGCGATCTCCTCCGGGGTCGGCTCGCGACCCAACTCCGTGACCAGCTTGCGCTCGGCGCGGCCGATCTTGTTCAGCTTCTCGACCACGTGGACCGGGATGCGGATCGTCCGAGCCTTGTCGGCAAGGGCGCGGGCGATCGCCTGGCGGATCCACCAGGTCGCGTAGGTGGAGAACTTGAACCCCTTGCGGTAGTCGAACTTCTCCGCCGCGCGGACCAGGCCGAGCGTCCCCTCCTGAATCAGGTCGAGGAACGGCAGGCCCTGGTTGCGGTAGTTCTTGGCGATCGAGACGACCAGGCGCAGGTTGGACTCGACCATTTTCTGCTTCGCGTCGAGGTCGCCGCGCTCGATCCGCTTCGCCAGGTCGACCTCCTCCTGCGCGGTCAGCAGCCGCACCTTGCCGATGTCCTTGAGGAACAACTGCAGGGAGTCGGTGGTCATGTCCGGTTTCAGGTCGAGCGCCTGTTTCGGGCGGCGCCGGCCTTTTTTGCCGGTGTCGGCGGGCATCGCGTCCGCCGCCGCTTTCTGGGCCGGGTCCATGTCCTCGACCAGCTCGATCCCCGACTTCTCGAGGTGCCCGTAGAGGTCCTCGACATCGGACTCGTCGAGGTCGACCTCCGACACGGCGGAGGCGACGTCGCCGAAGGTCAGCACGCCAAGCTGCTGCCCTCGGGTGAGTAGGCCTTTGACCTCTTCCAGCTCTTGAAGTTCTGCTACCAGCATCCTGTCTCTACTCGTTCCCTTGCGCTAGATGGTTTAGTCCTGCTGATGAAATGCCATTGCAGGCGAAAAGTCGCGAAAAAGCGGACCGACAATTCGGTCCGCGATGAATCTGCGCTACAAAAGCCCCCAGGCGGGCACTCAGGTCCTCAAACGTCTGTTCGCATGGTAATCGCTTCACTTTCTGAAGTCAATGCCTGACTGGCGCCGCCCAAGCCCCTGGTTGCGGGCTTTTTGGCAGCGCGCCTATCGCGAAAACGTCACTGGGCTCTCGGCGATGGTCGCCTACAACCTGATGCTCGCCGTCTTCCCCTTCGCCCTCCTCATCCTCTTCGTCTTCGGCCAGGTTCTGAAGATCGGCGGCGTCGAGACCAGCGTGGTCAACGACCTCGAGCGGCTCTTCCCCAGCGTCGAGCAGCACACGTTGACCGACGTCCTGAATCGCATTCAGGACAACGCGACGACAATCGGGATCGCTGCCTTCTTCGGCTCACTCTGGATCGGGGCGTCCTTCTGGGGGGCGATGGACACCGCCTTCTGCCGCATCTACCACGTCGAGTGCCGGGGCTGGGTCGAGCAGAAGCGCTTCTCCTTCCTGATGCTCGTCGTCGTCATCCTCTTCATCGCCGCGAGCATCTTCGTGCCGACGATGGAGGGAGCGATCGTCGCCGGCACCGACCGCCTCCCCTTCGGGCTCTCCGACATCAAGGCGATCGACACCGTGCTGCTGCTCGGCGCCGCGCTGGTCATCACCTTTCTGATCTGCTGCGTGATCTTCTGGGCGGTGCCGAAAGGGCACATGCCATGGCGGGCGGTCTGGCCGGGTGCGCTCTTCGTCGCAATCACGGCCGGGCTCGCCAACTGGCTCTTCCCGATCTACCTCAACAACGTCTCGAGCCTCTCGCGCCTCGGTTCCACCCTCGGCTTCATCCTCATCGCCCTGCTCTGGTTCTACCTGCTCAGCCTCGCGATCCTCTCCGGCGCCGTGATCAACTCGCTGCGCTACGAGCTGCACGACACGGGCGAGATGCCTTACGCAGCCGTCTCACCCAAGGGCGACTGCACGGACTGCTGAGTCGTGGAGACCAAGCAGATCGGGGGACGCAGGGAGCGTGGCGTGCTCTGCACGCGAGCGACCGAGGACCCCGAGGTGCGCCGGTATCCGCGGCTCAGCCGTACCTTTCGCCGATGATCTCTCGCAACTTGGCCCGGTCGTGCGTGGCCTGGATGCGGCGGACCGTGCCGGAGCGGGAGCGCATCACCAGCGACTCGGTGGTGGCGCCGGCGCCGCGATAGCGGACGCCCTGCAGGACGTCGCCGTCGGTGACGCCGGTGGCGGAGAAGAAAACGTCCTCGCCGGAGCAGAGGTCGTCCCCGGTGAGGATTCGGTCGAGGTCGTAGCCGGCGTCCAGCGCAGCCTTGCGCTCCTCGTCGTTGCGCGGCCAGAGACGACCGAGCAGCTGGCCGCCCATCGACTTCAGCGCCGCGGCGCTGATCACGCCCTCCGGCGTGCCGCCGATCCCCCAGAGCAGGTCGACCGGAGAGCGGTCGCTGACCGCGAGCAGGGCGGCGGAGACGTCGCCGTCGGTGATCAGGCGGATCCGGGCGCCGGCCTCGCGGACCTCACGCATCGCCTCCTGGTGGCGGTCGCGATCGAGCATTACGACGGTGACGTCGCCAATGCTGCCGCCCTTGCGCTCGGCGATCAGCTTCAGGGTCTCGGGAAGCGGGCGGTCGAGGTCGAGCAGGTCGGCGATCTCCTCGGCGCCGGCCATCTTCTCCATGTAGACACAGGGGCCCGGGTCGAACATCGTGCCGCGCTCGGCCAGGGCGATCACCGCGAGGGCGCTGGGCATGCCGAGCGCGCAGAGGCGGGTGCCCTCGAGCGGGTCGACCGCGATGTCGACGACGGGTGGGCTGCCGTCGCCGATCTTCTCGCCGTTGTAGAGCATCGGCGCCTCGTCCTTCTCCCCCTCGCCGATCACGACCAGGCCGTCCATCGGCACCAAATCGAGCACGAAGCGCATCGCGTCGACCGCGGCCTGGTCGGCGGCGATCTTGTCGCCTCGACCGACCCAGCGAGCCGCGGCCAGAGCCGCCGCCTCGGTGACGCGAACCAGCTCCAACGCGAGGTTGCGGTCGGGCTTGTTGCCGGACCGCACGTCCTGTCCAATGACCCCCATCGACGGGCAGGCTATAGGGTCGCCAGGTGGCTGAGAGGTGGGGACTGACGCTGCCGCTGCCGGGAACGGCGCTGGCCGATCACGAGGAGCTAGTGAAACGGGCTGAAGCGGTCGGCTACACAGACCTCTGGAGCGGCGAGACGAACGGGCCGGACGGCTTCACCCCGCTGGCGTTGAGCGCCGCCTGGACCGAGCGGGCGCGACTGGGGACCGGGATCGTCGGCGTCTTCCAGCGCGGCCCGGCGCTGCTGGCCCAGGAGACGGCGGCGCTCGCCGACGCCTCGCAAGGCCGCTTCGTGCTCGGGATCGGCTCCTCCTCGGACCGGATCGTCGAGGGCTGGAACGGCATCCCCTTCGAGCGACCGCTGAGCCGGGTTCGCGAGACCCTGGAGTTCCTGCGGACGGCGCTGGATGGCGAGCGCACCCCCAGCGGCTTCAAACTGGAAACCGCGCCGGCCCAGCGAGTGCCGATCGTGCTGGCGGCACTGCGCGGCAAGATGCTGGAGCTGGCGGTGCAGCGCGCCGACGGCGCCTTCACCAACTTCCTGCCGCTCGGCGGGCTGCCCAAGGTCGTCGCCCAGCTCGAGGGCGCGCCCGACGGGTTCGAGCTGCTCTGCCGCTTCTTCTGCATACCGGGGGAGCGCGAGCAGGTCGAGCCGCTCGCCCGTTTCATGTTCTCCTCATACATCACCGTCCCCGTCTACGCGGCCTTCTATCGCTGGCTCGGCTACGGCGACGAGATCGACCCGATGGTCGCGGCCTGGGAGTCCGGCGACCGCCAGGCCGCCGCGGCGGCGGCCCCCTGGGAGCTGATCGAGGAGATGTTCATCTTCGGCTCCCCCGAGGAGATGAAGGAGCGGATCGCCGCCTTCGTCGAAGGAGGGATCACCCTGCCGATCCTCACCCCGATTACTACGCCCGACAGGATGGGCGAGTTGATAGACGCCCTAGCCCCCTGAAGCACCAATTAGCGAACCTCCATATCTGATTCTTGGTGAGCGGCGCTGATATGGCGGAGTGGCCATTGCCTGCTCGCAGGCAATGGCTTTATTTCCAGGTTGAGGGCCAGGGCCGGGGAGGTCTGGCGGTAGCGATTCGGATTCGGGCGTCCACGACCGTGGCGCCGTCCGGCCCGGCGATCACCGGGTTGAGGTCCAGCTCGGCGATCTCGTGGTGGGTGTCGACCATCGTGCTGACCCGCAACAGCAGGTCCTCCAGGGCGTCGAGGTCGGCCTCCGCCCCGCCGCGAAAGCCGGTCAGCAGGGGGAAGGTGGCGAGGGACCGGATCGTCTCGGCGGCATCGGCACCGGTTATCGGGCAGATCCGCACGCCCATGTCGCCCAGCAGCTCCGCCTGGGTGCCCCCGGCCCCGCAGGCGAGCACCGGGCCGAACATCGGGTCGCTGACCACTCCCACCAGCAGCTCCACCCCGCCGTCGCTCATCTTCTGCACCAGGAAGGACTCTCGCTCGATCCCGGCATCGACGAGGCGCTCGTCGATCGCCTGCGCTTCCCGGGACACCTCGGCCGAGCCCTCGAGGCCGACGCTCACCGCCCCCAAATCCGTCTTGTGGAGGATCGCGGGGCCCTGCGCCTTCAAGGCCACCCTTCCTCCCAGCTCCTCGGCGGCGGTCCCCGCCTCTGCGGGGCCGGCTGCGACTCGCCACCGTGGCATTGCGATCCCATAGCAATCGAGCAGCTGGGCGATCTCCTCCGTCCCGAGCCATTCTCCGCCGATCTCCAACGCCCCGGCGAGCACCGCCGCCGCCTCGTCGGTCCGCGCCTCGGGAAACTTCGGCGGCTCCTCCTCGGGCTTCTCTCGCCACGCGACGTGGCGCATCACCCGCCCCAGCGCCCGCGCGGCGTCCTCCGGGTACAGGTGGGTGGGCGCGGCGCCGGTCGCCGCCATCGCCGCGTGGTCTGCCGCCGACATGAACACCGCCTGGACCGGGATCTCCCGAGGCATCTCCGCGAGGGCGTCTCGCACCGCCTCGGCGACGTCCTCCGCCCGGGTCAGCAGCGGGCGGATGAAGATCACGATCAGCGCGTCGATTCCCTCCCACTCCGCCAGCGCCGAGATCGCCCGCCGGTACTGCTCGGCAGTCGCGGTGGCGATCATGTCCACGGGGTTGGCGAGGGCCGCCTCCGGCACCAGGAACGCGCGCAGCGAGTCACGGACCCCTTCCGGCAACTCCGGCACCTCCAGGCCCGCCGCCTCACAGGCGTCGGCGCACATGATCCCCGGCCCGCCGGCGTTGGTCAGGATCCCGACTCGGCGCCCGGCCGGCAGGGGCTGGTCGGCGAGCAGCGAGGAGACGTCGAGCAGCTCGGAGAGCGTCTCGGTGCGGATCACGCCGGCCTGCTCGAAGAGCGCGTCCACCGTGACGTCGGACGCGGAGAGCATCGCGCCGGTGTGCGACCCGGTCGCGCGCCCTCCCGATACCGACCGGCCGCTCTTGACGACGACGATCGGCTTCTCCCGCCCGATTCGCCGGGCGAGGCGGGAGAAGCGGCGCGGGTCGCTGAACGACTCGATGTAGAGGAGGGCGACCTCGGTCGCGGGATCGCTCTCCCAGTACTCGAGGAAGTCGTTGGCGGTGATGTCGCCGCGGTTGCCGATCGAGGCGAACGTGGAGACCCCGAGCCCCCGCCCGGCGGCGAGGTCGATCAAGGCGAGGCCGAGCGCGCCGCTTTGGGTCACGAAGCCGACGTTCCCCGCCGGCGGTGCCTCCGGAGCGAAGGTCGCGTTGATGCTCGCGCCGGGATCGGCGGTGAGAACGCCGAGGCAATTCGGCCCGACCAAGCGCATCCCGGCGCCCCGGCAGACCTCGACCAACTCGCGCTGGCGCTCGGCGCCCTCGGGCCCGACCTCGGCGAAGCCGGCGGAGAGGACGACCAGCGCCGGCACGCCTTTGGCGGCGCATTGGCGCGCCGCGTCGCAGACCGCGCCCGCCGGGACGGCGATCACCGCCAGGTCGACCTCGCCGGGGACCTCGGTGA
Source organism: uncultured Solirubrobacterales bacterium (assembly GCA_963702055.1). Taxonomy (GTDB): domain Bacteria; phylum Actinomycetota; class Thermoleophilia; order Solirubrobacterales; family 70-9; genus CAWINX01. The sequence continues at coordinate 1,182,823 of OY969702.1, forward strand.
CGGACTCGTACGCGCGAACCGCCTGGACCACGTCGGTGGCCGGGTTGACCGGATAGACGACCCCGCCGAAATCGGACTGCAGGAGGTTGTGGAAGACCTCGCCCCCGACCGTCCCCCGGCGCCGGGAAGCCCCGACCACGGCGATCGATCGCGGCTTCGTGAAGCGCCGGACGGCAGCTTGCGCCGCGAGCCTGTCGCGCTCCTCGAAGCGCTCGACGGCCGCGGCGGAGAAGGAGGTCGGCAACTCCACCTCGATCGTGCCGGGAAGCGAGGAGAGCTCGACCGGGAAGCCGCTCTCGCGGAAGACCTCGATCATCCGGTGGTTGCGCGGCATCACCTCCGCGATGAAGACCGAGACGCCGTTGTCCTGCGCGACCTCGGCGAGGTGCGCGAGGAGAATGGTGCCGAGGCCCTGGCCCTGCATCTCGTCGGCGATCGCGAAGGCCACCTCCGCCCTGTCGGGCGCGCTGGACACGTAGGCGCCGTGACCGACGAGCCTGTCTTCCCCTCCCCGCGTGGCGACCAGCCCGTAGCTCTCGGCATAGTCGACGTCGGCCATCTCGTTCGCGGCCCGCTCCAGGTTCGGCGCGCCGGAGAAGAAGCGAAGCGCGCGGGAGTCGTCGCCGAGCCGGCCGAAGAGATCGAGCAGGGCCGCCTCGTCGCCGCGCCGCACCGGGCGCAGGTGAACCGTCGAACCGTCGCGCAGGACCACGTCGGCTTCGCGGTGAGCGGGATACGCGGCGGCCCCCACGGCTCGATCGTACGCGGATACAGTCGGGCGAGTGCTCTATCTCAGCCATCCGGCCTGCCTGGAACACGACCCCGGGGCCCAGATGCCGGGACACCCGGAGCGCCCCGACCGGCTTCGCGCGATCGAAAGGGCGCTGGCCGGGGTCGACTGGCTCGGCTGGGAGCGGCGCGAGGCCCCGGCGATCGGGGAGGACGAGCTGGAGCTGGCCCACAGCGCCGCCCACGTGGCGTTCATCCGCGACCTCTGCCTCGGCGGGGGCGGAGCGATCGACGCCGACACCTACGCGGGAGAGGCCTCCTTCGAGGCGGCGCTGCGCGCGGCCGGCGGCGCCTGCGCGATGGCCCGGGCCCTGATCGACGGGGGGGCGGCGGCGGGATTCTGCGCCGTCAGGCCGCCGGGCCACCATGCCGAGCCCGACCGCGCCATGGGCTTCTGCCTCTTCAACAACGTCGCGATCGCCGCCGAGCTGGCGATCCGCGAGCTTGGCGCCGAGCGGATCTTCGTGCTCGATTGGGACGTCCACCACGGCAACGGCACCGCCGAGGCGTTCCGGCGGCGCGCCGACGTCCTCTACGCCAGCATCCACCAGGGCGGGATCTTCCCCGGCACCGGAGCCGCGTCGGACAAGGGGTCGGGCCCCGGCGAGGGCTTCACGATCAACCTGCCGGTGCCGGCGGGCTCGGGAGAGGACCTCTGGCTCTCGCTGCTGGAGGAGGTTGTCCTGCCGGCAGCGGCGCGCTTCAACCCCGACCTGGTGCTGATCTCGGCCGGCTTCGACGCTCACCGCAACGACCCCCTCGCCGACTGCACGCTGGAAGCGGAGTCCTTCGGGCGAATGACCCGGCGGGCTTGCGAGATGGCGAGCGAAGCGGGCGCTCCCGTGGGCGCCGTGCTGGAAGGGGGCTACGACCTGCCCGCGCTGGCCGACTCGGTGCTGGCGACGATGGGCGCCTTAGGCGGCGCGGGCGAGGCTTAGGGCGTAGTCCTCGGCCTCGTCCGTAAACCAGCCGCTCAACGTCAGGCCGGCCTCCTCGTAGATCGCCTCCAAGCGCTCACGGGTGAACTTGCAGGAGATCTCGGTGCGCATCTCCTCGCCGGCCGCGAACTCAATCTCCATCTCGAGTCCGTCGAGGCGGACGGTTTGGGCGGCGGTCGAGCGCAGGCGGATGTCCATCCGCGCCTCCTCGTCGTCGTAGCGGGCGACGTGCTCGAAGGCGTCGAGGTCGAAGTCGGCGCCGAGGTCGCGATTGAGCACCCGCAGCACGTTCTTGTTGAACTCCGCGGTGACGCCCTGTGAGTCGTCGTAGGCGGCCTCCAGCCGGGTTGGGTCCTTAACCAGGTCGGTTCCCAGCAGGAGGCTGTCCTCGGGACCGAGCAGCGCCGCGATCCGGGCAAGGAACTCGCGGCGCGCGTCCGGGTAGAGGTTGCCGATCGTGCCGCCGAGGAAGGCGATCAGCCTCCCCCCTCCCCCGTTCGGAATCCGCTCCAGGTGGTGTTCGAAGTCGCAGACGAGGCCGCGGATCGCGAGCCCCGGGTACTCACGCACCAGGCATTCGGCGGTCTCGTGGGTGATCTCCTCGGAGATGTCGACCGGGACGTAGGTGTCGAGACACCCCGCGTCGCGCATCGCGCTCAGCAGGTGGCGCGTCTTGGCCGCCGAGCCCGAGCCGAGCTCGACCAGGGCGCTCGGCTCGCCGGCGGCGGCGACGATCTCGCCGGAGCGGTCGGCGAGAATCGAGCGCTCCGCTCGGGTCGGGTAGTACTCGGGCAGCTCGGTGATTCGCTCGAACAGCTGCGAGCCCCGCTCGTCGTAGAAGTACTTCGGCGCCAGCTCCTTCGGCTCCATCGAGAGGCCGAGGCGGACGTCGCGCGCCATCGTCCCGGCCCCGGCGGGGAGATGGACCTCGATCTCGATCTGGGGATCGGTGGTGGTCATCTCAGATATCCCTCGCGCAGCGGATGCCGGCGAAGATCTGGCGGCGCTCCGGCAGGTCCCAGTTGCGGAAGCTGGGCCGGATGACGCTCGGATGCGTCGCCCAGGAGCCGCCGCGGAGGACCTTGTAGGTGTCGCCGAAGAAGGCCTCCGAGTACTCCGGATAGGGAAACGCCTCAAAGCCCGGGTAGGGGAGGAGGTCCGAGGACGTCCACTCCCAAGCGAACTCGGCACCCTCCAGCTCCGGCCGAGCGGCCTCCCACTCGTGCTCGGTCGGCAGCCGCTTGCCGGCCCAGCGGGCGAAGGCGTCGGCCTCGTGCCAGGAGACGTGGACGACCGGCTGAGCGGGGTCGACCGGGTCCCGACGGCCCATCGCGGCTCGAACCCACCCCTCCCCTTCGCGCTCCCAGTACATCGGCGGCTCGGCGCCGGTCGCCTCCATGAAGTCGATATACGCGCCATTGCTCACCGGGGTTAGGTCGATCTCAAACGGCGCCAGCTCGACCGCATGCCGCGGCCGCTCATTGTCGTAGGCGAACCCTGCAGCCGACGCACCGATCTCGTATTCGCCGCCTTCAACCCCGATCGTCTTCGAGACGCGGGGCCTCTCTCGAACGGGCGGATACTCAAAGCGCCGGGCCAATTGGCCCGGCGCTTGTCCGGGCGAGAGAGGCCCCGCGTCTCGAGGGGATCCGCTTGAATCGGGGAACTCGTATTCGTCGACCATCTGCAGCAGCTGCAGCATCGTCTCGTTGTGCTGGTGCTCGTGCGCGAGCAGCATCTCGTAGACGAAGCCGTCCCTCAGCAGCGGGTCCTCGGCGTCCGCGCCTATCTCGATCCCGTCGAGCACCTCGAGGGCGCGCTCGCGCACGTCGGCGAGGTAGGCGCGCAACTCAGCGTCGCGCAGGATCGGCAGCTCGCCGCGGGTCTTGCGCGGGTTCTCGATCGCGTCGTAGAAGCGGCCCAGCTCCCCGTGCAGCGGCTCGCGCCCGCCGATCGTCTGCACCAGCCAGAGCTCCTCGAAGTTGGCGATGTGGCCAAGGTCCCAGGCGAGCGGGCTGAGGATCGGCGAGTAGACCCGGTTGAGCTGCTCGTCGCTGAGCGGCGCGATCAGCTCCAGGGTGCGCTCGCGCGCCTCCGCGAGTCGTTCCGCGATCGCTTCCTTGGAGCTGGAGCTTGCCGTCACCTCGGTGGCGATGCGAAAACCTTAGCGATACGGACCTTTCCGAAGTATGAACTGAGCAATCGATGCATGCGGGTGCCTGTCTGTAGGGTCCGCGGGCGTGAGACTGGAAGGCGTAGGAGCGCTGGTCGCCGGCGGCGCATCCGGCCTCGGCGAGGCGACCGCGCGGGCGCTGGCCGGGGCGGGCGCCGTCGTCACGATCGCCGACCTCAATGTCGAGAAGGGCACGGCGCTGGCGGATGAGCTGGGCGCGAGCTTCGTCGAGACCGACGTGACCGACGAAGCCGCGGTCTCGGCCGCGGTCGAGCGGGCGGCCTCGGCGGAGGGTGGGCTTCGCGTCTCCGTCTGCTGCGCCGGGATCGGCTGGGCCGAGCGCGTGTCCCACAAGAACGGGCCCCACAACCTTGAGTTCTTCTCCAACGTCGTCAAGGTCAACCTGGTCGGGACCTTCAACGTGCTGCGCCTCGCCGCGACGGCGATGAGCGGCAACGAGCCCGACGGTGGCGGGGAGCGTGGCGTCTGCGTCAACACCGCCTCGATCGCCGCCTACGACGGGCAGATCGGCCAGGTCGCCTACGCCGCCTCCAAGGGGGGCGTGGTCGGGCTTACCCTGCCAGCGGCCCGCGACCTCGCCTCGCGCGGCATCCGCGTCGTCACCGTTGCCCCAGGCCTCTTCGACACGCCGCTGCTCGCCGCGCTCCCCGAGGAGGCGCGCGAGGCACTCGGCGCCGGCGTGCCGTTCCCGGCCCGGCTCGGGCAGCCGGCCGAGTACGCGGAGCTGGTCGGTCAGATCGTCGCCAACCCAATGCTCAACGGTGAGACGATTCGCCTCGACGGCGCCCTGCGCATGCCCCCCAAGTAGCGACCCCCAACCGGACGGAGATGCCATGAAGCTCGGATTCCTCTTGCTCAGCGACCACAGCGAGTCCGTCAACGGGAAGATCTACGCGCTGGGGGCGGGCTGGAACCAGCTGCGCTTCCCCGAGCTCCCACAGGAGTTCAACTTCTTCATCGCCCTCGGCCTCGATGTGCCCTGGGACGAGACCAACCGCCAGCACACGATGACCCTGCACATCGAGGACCCCGACGGCGAGCGCCTCGGCGACGAATTCTCGCTCGACTTCGAGACCGGCCGTCCGCCCGGCTCGGTTGCCGGCCAGGAACAGCGGATCGTCCTCTCCCTGGGAGCGCGGACGGTGTTCAGCACCTCCGGCCCGCACGCGGTGGTCGTCGGAGTTGGGGACGAGGAGATCGACCGAGCCCGCTTCTACGTGATGCAGAGCCCGCCCGAGGCGATGCCGGGCCAGATGGAAGCCGACGTCTGAGCTCAACGCAGGTCGAAAGTCGTCTTTTTCATCACTGTGATGGAAAAAACGACTTTCGAGCCACCGCTCAACTCGTCCCCTCGGCCTCGGGGTCGCGCCAGACTCGCTTCATCCAGGGAGGGTTGATCGCGAAGTGGGGCGTGTTGCCGACATCGGCCGCGGCGATCGGCTCCAAAGGGATCAGGTGAACTTGGTTGCCCTTGGTGATCCGCTCGAAGTCGGGAATGCCGGCGGCGTTGCCGGCATGGCTGCCGCCGGAGACGAGCAGCCAGTGGGTTTCCGGCCCCCAGCCGTTGCGGGCACGGATGCCAACCGCTTCTGTGAGGTCTCTGAGCGGGCCGATCCCGGCGTCTGAGCCCCAGTTGGCGACGCTCTGCTCGTAGTTGTAGCCGTTGTGGGAGGAGGCGCGCTCGTCGACCTTGCCGCCCGGACGGATGCGGATCTGCACCCCCTCCCAGTCGTCGCGGTGGTAGCCCTCGTCGCCGACAATCGACGCCGCGCAGGGTGGCCGAGTCGGCGTAGTAGGTCCAATACTGGATGTAGAGGTTGCCGGCGTGGGCTCCGGAGCAGTCCCCGCCCGCCGACTCGGTCTTGGCGATCGCGGCGGGCCGGCAGTTGACGACGTGGACGAAGGCGGAAACCGGCAGCCCCTCGCTGGAGCGACGAACGTCGCCCCTCTGTGGGCCGTCTCCGCACTCGGTGCTGCGACAGAGGCGGTAGTCAACCGGCAGCGCCCGCGCCTCCCGTTCGAACATCAGGCCCGGCATGTGGTCGCGGACCAGCTTCCCCACCTCCGTCCCGTAGGCGGCAACCAGCGCCGGCTCGTCCCCGCACTCGTCGGCCAGCGACGCCGCGCAGAGGATCCGCGAAGCGATCGCCCGCGCCAGCGACGCCCCAGGCACCCGCACCCCCGCCGCCAACAATCCCGCCAGAAGCAACCCGACCAACAGCAACAACCCGACCCACTCGACTGTCGATTGCCCACGCTGCGACCGCATGTACCGACAAGGCCACAGCCCCGCCGGTTTCTCCCCCCACGGTCGGTGCATAGAATCGCGCCACGACGCACACTCCGTACCGGACAGCGACAAGTGAGGAGCCCGAGATGAACGCCAACCGCCCCCTTGGACGAGTCGGATTCATCCAGTCCTGCTGGCACAAGGATCTGGTCGACCAGACCCGGTCGGCCTTCGTCGCGGAGTCGTCTCATCTCGGCCTGGCGGAGTCGGAGATCGACTTCAGCTCGACACGGGCGTTCCGGTCATCTCAGCCGTGTTGACGCCGCACCACTTTCACGAGCACGAGACCCACCGCTCCTTCTTCTTCGAGCACCTCGAGACCAAGGGCACCGAGGCGGCGCGGGCCTGCGTGCACACGATCGAGGCCCTCTCGAGCCTCCCGGCGACCGCCTGACCCCCCCCTCTGGGGCTTTCCTCAGAGGTTCTGGATCTCGGCCGCGATGTCCGCCGCGGCCTTCTTGGCGTCATCGAACAACATCGAAGTATTCGGCTCGTAGAAGAGGTCGTTGTCGATGCCGGCGAAGCCGGGGCTGAGCGAGCGCTTGATCACGATCACCTGCTGGGCCTGGTCGACCTCGATGATCGGCATCCCGGCGATCGGGCTGTCGGGGTCGTTCTTGGCCGCCGGGTTGGTGACGTCGTTGGCCCCGACCACCACTGCGACGTCGGTCCGCGGCATCTCGGGGTTGATCTCCTCCATCTCCTTCAGCTGCTCGTAGGGCACGTCGGCCTCGGCCAACAGCACGTTCATGTGGCCCGGCATGCGGCCGGCGACCGGGTGGATCGCGTAGCTGACGGTGACGCCGCGCTTCTCCAGCTCGTCGGAGACCTCCTTGATCGCGTGCTGGGCCTGGGCGACAGCGAGGCCGTAGCCGGGGACGATTACCACCGAGTCGGCGTAGGCGAGCTTGATCGCCGCGTCCTGGGCGGTGATCGAGGTGTGCGGGCGTTCCTCGCCACTCCCCTTGGCGCCCGCCGCGGGCGCGCCGCCGAAGCCGGCGAAGAGGACGTTGGCGACCGAGCGGTTCATCGCGGTCGCCATCTCCATCGTCAGGATCGTTCCCGAGGAGCCGACCAGGGTGCCGGCGACGATCAGCGCGACGTTGTCCAGGGCAAAGCCCGCCGCGGCCGCCGAGAGGCCGGTGAAGGCGTTCAGCAGCGAGATCACGACCGGCATGTCGGCGCCGCCGATCGGCAGGACGACGAGGTTGCCGAGCAGCCCGGCGGCGATCAGGATGGCGATAAAGACCGCCTGGGAGGGATCGCCGTTGTTGGTCGCGATGTCGACGCAGGCGGCGACGATGCCGACCAGCAGCAGGGCGTTGATCACCTGCTGGCCGGGGACCGCGAGCGGCCGGGTCGGGATCAGGTCCTGAAGCTTGGCGAAGGCGATGTTCGACCCCCAGAAGGAGACCGAGCCGACCACCGCCGCGAAGAGGACGGGAATCAGCGTGTCGAGCGGGATCGTCTCCCCCAGGGAGATCCCGTGGCGGATCTCCGACCAGGCGATCAGCGCCACGGCGCCGCCGCCGACGCCGTTGTAGAGGGCGACCATCTGCGGCATCTCGGTCATCTGCACGCGGATCGAGGCGATCACGCCGACCGCGGTGCCGATTCCGAGCCCGAGCGCGATCAGGCCCCAGTTGCCGATCCCGTCGAGCAGCAGCGTGGTCGCGACGGCGACCGCCATGCCGACGGCGGCGACCATGTTGCCCTGCTTGGCGGTGGTCGGGTGGGTGCCGCGTTTGATCCCGATGATGAACAGCGAGAAGGCGACGATGTAGAGCGCCGTAGCGGCGTCACCGCCGGGTTGCAGAACGGCCGTCGACATGGCGGTCATTCCTTCTCCGACCCCGCCGCCCCCGGACGCGGGAGGTCAGGCGAATCCATATCTGATTTCTTCGCCTGACCGGGAGCAGAGGAGGCGGCGGGTTTTTTCTTCTTTTTGGAGAACATCCCGAGCATCCGGTCGGTGACCATGAAGCCGCCGACGACGTTGATCGTGCCGAAGGCGATCGCGATCGTGCCGATCACGTACTCGAGCGGGTCGTTGGCATAGCCGACGACGATCAGCCCGCCCAGCATCACGATGCCGTGGATCGCGTTGGTCTGCGACATCAGCGGCGTGTGCAGGGTGGTCGGCACCTTCGAGATCACCTCGAAGCCGACGAAGGCGGCGAGCACGAAGATCGTGATCTCGGTCATCAAACTCATCAGAGAACCTTCCACTGTTCTTTATCCGCGTATAGGGAGGCAAAGGAACAGCGGAAGCTCATTTGGCGGCTCTTTCGCTCTTGATCTCCCCGCCCTGGGTGATGCAGGCGGCGGCGACGATGTCGTCCTCGAAGTCGACCTTGACCTCGCCCTCCTCGGTGATCAGCAGCCCGAGCAGGTTCTCGAGGTTCTTGGCGTAGAGCTGGGAGGCGGGCGCCGGCATCTCGCTGGCCAGGTTGCGCGGGCCGAGCACCTTGACGCCGTTCTCGACCACCGTCTCCCCCGCCTGCGTCAGCTCGCAGTTGCCGCCGGTCTCGGCGGCGAGGTCGACGATCACCGAGCCGGGCGCCATGCCGCGGACCGCGTCGGCGGTGATCAGCAGCGGCGCCGGGCGGCCGGGGATCGCCGCGGTGGTGACGATCACGTCCTGTTTGGCGGCGTTCTCGCCGAGCGCGTCGCGCACCTGGGCGTTCTCCTCGTCGGTGAGCGGGCGCGCGTAGCCGCCCTCGCCCTCCGCGTCGGGGATGAAGTCGAGCTCCAGGGGGCGGCCGCCGAGCGAGGCGATCTGCTCCCAGGCGGCGCGGCGGATGTCGAAGCCGGTGACGATCGCGCCGAGGCGCTTGGCGGTGGCAACGGCCTGCAGCCCGGCGACGCCGGCGCCGAGCACCAGCACCTTGGCCGGCGGCACCGTCCCCGCCGCCGTGGTCATCATCCCGAAGAAGCGACCCGACTCGCGGGCGGCGATCAGGGTCGCGGCGTAGCCGGCCGCGGCGGCCTGCGAGGAGAGCGCGTCCATCGCCTGGGCGCGCGTCGTCCGCGGAATCGCCTCCATCGCGAAGCTGGTCACGCCCGCGGCGGCGAGCGCCTTGTTGGTCTCAGTCGAGGTCCAGGGAGCGAGGTGGCCGATCAACAGCTGGCCGGAGCCGAGCTTTCCGATCTCCTCGGTGGAAGGGACGGCGACGCGGAGGACCACGTCGGCGCCCCACGTAACCTCGGCCTCGCCTACCTCCGCCCCGGCGTCGGTGTACTGGGAGTCGGGGTGGCCCGCGGCCTCGCCGGCGCCGGACTCGACGAGCACGTCGACGTGCTCGTTGCGCTTCAGCGACTTGACCACGTCGGGGACGAGCGCGACTCGGCGCTCCCCCTCAGCCGTCTCTTTTGGAACTCCGATCCTCATAAAAAGCCGCGAGAGCCTATGACAACCCGCTAGGCGGGTGCGCTGACGCCCGCGATGTCGGCGAGGCGCTCGAGGGTGTGGAGCTGTTCGGCCCTGTCGACGTGAACGGGCGAGACGATCAGCCGGTCGATGCCCGCCGCGCGGAAGCGCTCGATCCGCTCGGCGACCTCGGCCTCGGTGCCGACCAGCGAGGTCGCCTCGACGATCTCGTCGGGCATCGCCTCGAAGGCGCCGCCGCGGTCGCCGTCCTGGAAGCGGCGTTGCACCTCGTCGGCGACGTCGCCGAACCCGAAGCGATGGGCGAGGTCGACGTAGAAGTTGGTCTTGCGGCTGCCCATCCCGCCAAAGTAGAGGACGAGCCCCGCCTTGACGACGCTCTTCGCCGCCTCCTGATCGCCGTCGATCGCCACCTGCAGCGACGGCGAGACCTCGAGGTCGGAGCGCTGCCGGCCGCCCTTCGCGAAGCCCGCTTCCAGGTGCTCTCCCCAGGTCTCCTCGAAGGCGTCGACGCTGAAGAAGATCGGTATCCAGCCGTCGCAGATCTCGGCCGCCATCTCGACCGATTTGCGGCCGATCGCTCCGACGAAGACCGGGATCTCGTTGCGCTCGGGATGGAAGTTGAGCTTCAGCGCCTTGCCCTCTCCGCCGGGCAGCGGCAGCGTGTAGTGCTCGCCCTGGTGATCGACCGGGCCTTGGCGGGCGATGATCTCGCGGACGACCTCGATGTACTCGCGCGTCCGGCCCCACGGCTTCGCGTAGGGAACGCCGTACCAGCCCTCCGAGACCTGCGGTCCCGAGGGACCGAAGCCGAAGATGAAGCGCCCGCCTGAGAGTTTGTCGATCGTCGCCCCGGCCATCGCCGCGGCAGCCGGTGGGCGGGCCGGGACCTGCATGATCGCCGCGCCGAGCTTGATCGTCTCGGTCCGCGCCGCCAGCCAGGCGAGCACGCTGACCACGTCGGAGCCGTATGACTCCGCCGCCCAGACCGACTCGAAGCCAAGCCGCTCCGCGGCCTCGACGACCTCGGCGGCCTCCTCCCCCGCGGGGCCGATCCCCCAGTAACCGAGGTTCAGTCCAAGCTTCAACGACATCCGGCTCGCACCCTATTGAATAGGGCCATGAACGGGACCGACGCCGCCAGCGAGCGAGGGCTCTCCAGCGCCGAGGCCGAGGCGCGGCTGCGCAAGCTCGGCCCGCCTCCCGAGACGTCCTCGCGCTCGGTCTCGAGCATCGTCGCCGGCAACGTCTTCACCCTCTTCAACGCGATCATCGGCGCCTTCTTCGCGCTCGACCTGGCGCTGGGCCTCTACGCCGACTCGCTGTTCGGGCTGATCGCGGTGATCAACTCCTACATCGGGATCCGCCAGGAGCTGAAGGCAAAGGCGACCCTGGACGAGCTGGCGGTGCTCGTCGCTCCCCACGCAAAGGTGATCCGCGAGGGCGACGTCGTGCGGCTGCGCGCCGAGGAGGTCGTCCCCGGCGACGTCGTCCACGTCGAGCCCGGCGACCAGCTGGTCGCCGACGGCGAGGTGATCCGCACTCGCGGCATGACCCTCGACGAGTCGATGCTCACCGGCGAGGCCGACGGCGTCCGCAAGGGACTCGGTGAGCGGGCGCTCTCGGGCTCCTTCTGCATCGCCGGCTCCGGCTATTACCTGGTCGACGCGGTGCGCGAGGCGAGCTACGCCGGGCGCCTCGCCGGTGAGGCACGGGCCTTCCGCCACCCGCCCTCGCCCCTTCAGTGGGAGGTCAACCGGGTGATCCTCGCCTGCACCTGGTTGATGGCGCCGCTCGCCGTAATCCTGATCCTGGCGCTGCAGATCCAGAACAAGACGATCGACGAAGCCGCCCAGACCGCCACCGCCGGGCTGGTGACGCTGATCCCCGAGGGGCTGGTGCTGCTGATGAGCGTCACCTTCGCGGTCGCCGCGGTGCGGCTGGCGCGGCGCGACACGCTGGTCCAGCAGATGAGCGCCACCGAGAGCCTCGCCGCCGTCGACACGATCTGCGTCGACAAGACCGGGACGCTGACCGACGGCGAGCTGCGCCTGCTGGCGGTCGAGGTCGCCGAGGGCGTCGACCCGGCGTCCGCCCACGCGGCGCTGGGGCGCTTCGGGGCGAGCGCCGGCGACCGCAACCGCACCCTGGGGGCGATCGCCGAGCGCTTCCCGGCCAAGGCGGAGAGGATCGGGGGCGAGGTCCCCTTCTCCTCGGAGTGGAAGTGGAGCGGGCTGCGGATCGGCTCGACCACCTACGTGCTCGGCGCCCCGGACGTCCTCGCCGAGTCGGGCGCCCTGACCCTGCCCCCGGGACTGGCCCGCGTCTTGGAGGAGGAGACCGCGGCGGGACGGCGCGTCGTCGCCTTCGGCGAGTCGGGTGATCCGCTGCCGGCGAGCCCGGCGAGCGAGCCCCCGCCGCGAGTCGCGCCCCTCGCCCTTGTCGTCCTCGAGGAGTCGCTGCGACCCGACGCGGCAGAGACGATCGCCCTGATGCGCGAGGAGAACGTCGAGCTGAAGCTGATCTCCGGCGACGCCCGCGCGACGGTCACCGCGGTCGCAAGGGGCGTGGGCGTGGAGGCGAGCGCCGGGGTGATCGAGGGCACCCAGCTTCCCGAGGACCCCGAGGCGCTGGCTGAGGCCGCCCGGCGCAACACGATCTTCTGCCGGATCAAGCCCGAGCAGAAGAAGGCGTTGGTCGCGGCGCTCTCGGACTCGGGGCGCTACACGGCGATGATCGGCGACGGCGTCAACGACGTGCCGGCCCTGAAGCAAGCGCGGATGGCGGTGGCGATGGGCTCAGGCGCCCAGGTGACCAAGGGGGTGGCCGATGTCGTCCTGCTCAAAGACGAGTTCTCGCGGCTGCCGCAGGCGGTCGGCGAGGGACGGCGGATCGCCCGCAACATCCACCGGCTCGGGCGCCTCTATATGACCAAGACGGTCTACGCGGCGGCGCTGATCCTCCTCGTCGCGGTGCCCGGCTTCGCCTTCCCCTTCCTCCCCCGCCACCTCACCCTGGCCGCCTTCCTGACGATCGGCGTGCCCTCCTTCGTGCTCGCCCTGGCGCCCTCCGACGGGCCGCTGTACCGCGGCCGCCTGCTGCGAGCGCTGGCCGCCTTCGCGGTGCCGGCGGGCCTGGCGACCGCGCTCGGTTCGATCCTCTCCTTCTTCCTCGTCGATACCGTCTTCGGCGGCAGCCTCGACGCCGGCCGCACCGCGGCGACGACGACGCTGATCGTCCTCGGCCTCTCCTTCGTGCTGTTGCTGGAGCGGGGCCCCGGCCGCGAACACATCGCGATCCAGAGCTACATGCTCGCCCTGGTCGCCGGACTGGGCGCGCTGTTCGCGCTGATCCTCGCCGCCGCCCCGGTTCGCGACTTCTTCCAGATGACCCTGCTCAACGCGACCCAGTGGTTCCTCGCCCTGTTCGCCGCGGCGATCGGCCTGACGATCGCCAGCGCCCTTTGGCGCCTACCTCAGATCGAGCGGCTCGAGCTCCCGGCCGATCAGGAGCGCGACGGCGCCAGATCGTCGGTGCCCAGCTCGGCCATCTGAGCACGAAGCGCCTCGGCGAGGCGGTCGCGCTCGCCGCGATCGGAGGCGCTGCGCGGCTCCCCGGTCCGGTGATCGAGGAGGTTGAGGCGCTCCTCGGGGTCGCGCTCGAGGTCGTACATCTCGAACTCCGGCGCCACCCGCCCCTCCGGATCGAGGTAGGCCGCGTACTTCATCCGCGACTCCCGAATGCTGCGGACCCGGTTGGGCTGGCCGGGTGCCTCGGCCTGCGAGGTGGCCGCCTGGTGGTCGTCGTAGGTGAAGTGGACCGAGGATCGTCGGGCCAGTGGCGCGGGTAGCGCTGCTGGTCGGTGATCAACGGCAGCAGGTTGGGTGGCCCCATCGCGGCGAGCCTACCCGAGCCCCGGCGTCGCTCCTAACCGGGCGCCAGCACGAACTGGGTGACGATCAGGTTGGCCGCGAGCTTCGGCTCCCCACCGTCGCGTCGGCGCTCGATCCTCACCTCGATCACCACGGTGCTGCGACCGGTGTGAAGCGGCGTCGCCACGGCGACGATCTCGTCTCCCGGCAGGCCGGCGGAGAAGACGTTTAGCTTCAGCTCGATCGTCGTGAAGTTGTGGCCCGCCGGGATGTTGCGGAAGGTCGCCCAGGCGGCGACGGTGTCGCCGAGCGCCGTCCAGACGCCGCCGTGGACGTAGCCGCCCGGGTGCAGGTGGCGCTGGTCGACGACGATCCGGCCGCGGGCGTGGCCGTCCTCGATCTCCAGCGGCTCGATCCCCATGTGGCCGGGGAAGCTGTCGCCGAGGAAGGCGCGGACGTTCTCCGGCGTGATCGCCGATTTGTCAGCGGTGGCGTGGCTCTCGGCCATTGCGGGCGAGACCCTAACTGAGGCTGTAGGCGCCGGGCTCCAGCTCCGCGGCGCGGCGGTGGTACTCGCTCCACAGCCACGGCCACTGGTTGGGGTCGTTGCCGTTCTCGTCGACGTACCAGCTCGTGCAGCCGGTGTGCCAGACCGTGCCGGCCAGGGCCTCGCGCAGCTCGCCGTCGAACCGCTCCGCCGCCTCGCGGCGCACCTCGACCCGCTCAGCCTCGGCCCGGTCGAGCTCACGCAGCGCCGCGATCACGTGCTCCACGCCGGCCTCGAGCGTGTAGATCACCGAACCGGTGCCGCCGTTCGTGTTCGGGCCGTAGAGCAGGAACATGTTGGGGAAGCCGGGGACGCTGAGCCCGAGATAGGCGCGCGCCGCATCCCCCCACTCCTCGGCGAGCGCCCGCCCCTCGCGGCCGGTCACCTCCATCGGCGCGACGAAGCCGTGCGACGCGAATCCGGTGGCGAGGACCAGCGCGTCGGCGGGTCGCTCGACCCCGCTCGCGTCGCGAACGCCGCCCGGCGTGACCTCGGCGATCGGCTCGGTCACCAGCTCGACGTTCGGCCTGGTCAGGGTCGGGTACCACTCGTCGGTCAGCATCACCCGCTTGCAGCCGAACTCGTCGCTCGGGGTGACCTTGCGGCGCAGCTCGGGGTCGGCGATCGCCTTGGATATCTGGCGCCGGCCCACCGCTCGGAAGGGTGGCAGCAGCCAACGGTGTCGCGTCATCGCCGCCGCCCCCAGCTCCATGAAGGCGAAGACGGCGGCGCGGTCGAGTCGCTGCAGCAGCGGGAAGCGCTCGAAGAGCCGCTTCGCGCGCTCCGAGTAGGGCCCGTCCATCTTCGGGATCGTCCAGCCGGGCGAGCGCTGATAGACGTCGACTTGCTCGACGATCGGCTGGATCGCCGGGACGGTCTGGATCGCGCTGCAGCCGGTGCCGATCACCGCGACCCGCTTGCCCACGAGGTCGACGTCCTCGCGCCACCGAGCGGTGTGGAAGGCAGGACCCTCAAAGCTCTCCAACCCCGACAGGGAGGGCATTTTCGGGACCGAGAGCTGTCCGCAGGCGGTGATCAGCACCTCCGCCTCGTGGAGCCCGGCAGCGGTGTCCAGTAGCCAGCGACCGCGCTCCTCCTCCCAGCGCGCGCTCTTCACCTCGGTCCCGGTGCGGATCCGGTCCAGGACCCCGTAACGCCGCGCCACGTCCTCCACGTAAGCCCGGATCTCAGCCCCGGGCGCGTAGCGGCGCGACCAGCGCGGGTTCGGCGCGAAGGAAAACTCATAGAGGTGCGAGGGGACGTCGCAGGCGGCGCCCGGGTAGGTGTTGTGCTGCCAGACCCCGCCGACCCGCTCGCCCTTCTCGAAGACGGTGACGTCGTCGTAGCCGGCGCGGCGCAGCATCACCGCCGCGGCGATCCCACCAAAACCGGCTCCGACTACCGCGATCCTCACAGAATCGACTTTACGTCGTCTGAGGCCGTCGGGCCCCAATGGCTCAGTTCATTCTCTCCACGATCATTGCCTTGCCCTGCCCCCCGGCGACGCACATCGTCTCGAGCCCGACCTGGTGATCGTCGGTCTCCAGCACGTTGAGCAGGGTGCCCATGATCCGGGCGCCGGTCATCCCGAACGGGTGGCCGAGGGCGATCGCCCCGCCGTGGGTGTTCATCTTCTCCAGCGGGATGTCGCACTCGTCCATGATCGGGATCACCTGGGCGGCGAAGGCCTCGTTGAGCTCGACAGCACCGACGTCGTCGATCTTCATCCCGGCCCGGTCGAGCACCTTCTTGATCGCGCCGATCGGGGCGACGCCCATGTACTCGGGCTCGTTGCCCCAGGTGGCGGCGGTGACGATCCGCGCCCGCGGCGTCAGGCCCAGCTCCTTGGCCTTGGTGTCGCTCATCAGCAGCACCGCGGCGGCGCCGTCGTTGAGCGGGCAGGAGTTGCCGGCGGTGACGCCGCCCCCGCCGAAGGCCTCGGGCAGCTCGGAGAGTTTCTCCAGGGTCGAGGAGGCGCGCGGGCCGTCGTCCTTGGCGACCTCGGTGCCGTCGGGCAGCTTCACCGGGACGATCTCGCGGTCAAAGAAGCCGTCCTCCTGGGACTTCACCGCCAGCTCCTGGGAGCGCTGCGCGTACTTGTCCATGTCGGCGCGACTGACCTCGTATTTCTTCGCCACGTTGACGGCGGTCAGGCCCATGTCGATGTAGGCGTTGGGCTGGCCGTTCTCGCCGATCAGGTTCGGGTTGCGGTCGTCGACGCCGGCCGGCTCGGTGCGCTCGTTGAAGCGGCTCACCCACTCGACCCCGGCGGCGAGGTAGACATCGCCTTCGCCGGCCTTGATCGCGTTGCCGGCGTGGCGGATCGCGTCGAGGCTGGAGGAGCAGTAGCGGGAGACGGTGACACCGTTGACGGTCTGCGGCAGCTTCTCGGAGAGCAGTGAGATGATTCGGCCGACGTTGAAGGCCTGTAGGCCCTGTGGCATGCCGCAGCCGCAGAAGAGGTCCTCGATCGAGGCCGGGTCGACCTCGGGGTTGCGCTCGAGGAGCTGGTCGACGACGTAGGCGCCCGTCTCCTCGGGGCGCAACTGGGCGAGGGAGCCCTTGAAGGCACGGCCGATCGGCGTGCGGATGGTGTCGACGATGACTGCTTCGGGCATGCGGCGATTCTCCTTGAAAGTGGGGTCTGGGAAGTGCGGCGCAAGGGTAGTGGAGTTGGTCGCTCGGCAGCCCGACTCGGCTAAGTTAGGCGGAGATGGACGACCTCAGGGAGAGGGAGATGGAGTTCCACATCGGCAATCTGCGCGCCTGGGACGGCGAGCTGGAGCGCAAGATGAACCTGCGCACCAAGGTCGGACTGGTGCTGGCGGCGCTGGCGATCGGCGGGGCCGGGGCCGGGATCGCCCTGGCGATCGACGCGGCTAACCAGAGCGCCAGCGGCAGCGACGTGCAGAAGCTCCAGGATCAGGTCGACAAGCTCGAATCCAGCCTCTCGCAGGCGACGGCGCTGAGCAGTAAGGTCGGGGCGGCCCAGACACAGGCCGACAGCGCCAGCGCCCAGACGAAGAAGCTGCAGGCCCAGGTCACCGCTCTCCAGGGGCAGGTGACCAGCCTCCAGGCGAGCAGCGCGGCGGCGGCCAAATCCTCCACGCCGACCACCGCGCCGACCACTCCCGGCACCTCCGGCACGGGGACGAACGGGACCAGCGGGAACAGCTCGCCCACCACCGGGAAGTAGGCAGCTTGTAGCAATCCGCACAGGTGAGGGTGTTCGTCGTCCCCCACCTGCGTTACATTCGCCGCAATCCGACCTCGCGGACAACCGCGAGCCTTGCCGCGAAGCGGCAGCGAAAGGAGGCCCCCTCATGCCCGAGGGCTACTGCGTCAAAGAGCGCAAGAAGGTCGAGATCAAGGACGCCAAACAGGTGACCATGAAAAACGGTCGCCCGGCGATCCAGGGCGTGTGCCCCGACTGCGGCACGAAGATCTTCAAGATCGGCAAACTCTAGGAGCGAGCCGTCCCCTGAAGCTGCCGCCTCCCGGCGCCGGTCGGTCGCCGGCGCCGGGGGCACCGTCGGTCTGCCGCCCTACTCGGTGACAAGCCTGAGTCCGATCGACTAGTGCCGCCCCCGGCCAGGACCCGCCGGAGGGACGTGCCCGCGGATCTCCGCCAGGAGCCGCGAGGCGATCTCCCCCGGCTCCTCGTTGGGCCGGGCCTGGCCGCCTGCGGGCTCGAAGAAGCGGATGCTGACCCGCGGGCGGCGGGGGAAGCGCGTGAGGCCGGTCGTCCCCTCGATCGCCACGCAGACGAGCCGCGCCTCGGGGACCTCGAGGGCGAGCCGCCCCACCCCGCTGCGCGCTCGCAGCACCTGTCCCTTTGAGCGGGTTCCCTCCGGAAAGACGCCGATGCAGGCCCCAGCCCGCAGTTCCTCGATCGCCCGCGCCAGCGCCCCCACGTCGCCGGCCCCCCGCACGATCGGAATCTGTCCCATCCCGTTGAGGACGGGGGCCAGGCCCTTTACGTCCCACAGCGTCGATTTCGCCAGCGCCTTGATCTGGCGGCGCCGGATCGCCGCCACCCCGACCATCACCGGATCCCAGTGGCTGTCGTGGTTGCCGACGACCAGCAGCGGCCCGGACTCCGGCAAAACCTCGAGCCCCTCCACCTGAAGCCGACCCCAAGCGGCGGCCGGCCGGGAGACGGCCATCGCGATCCTGTACATGCGACTCGGTTCCTTCACGGGGCGCGGAAGACTAGACGGCGTCGTGCCGTAAGTGATGGATCTCACGTAGTCGGACCTCTCGACCTTCGATGGTTGATCGTCTGGCTGCTGCGGGGCAGGGACCCGCTGAGCGACCCCTTATGACGAACCCGACGATCTAAAGTGTCATTTGTGTCGCAGAGGCCTCTTGAGCTGATCCTCGCTCGCAATCTGATGTCGGCGCTCTCGACGCCGGCCTTCCTGGTCGACGAGGGCGGCGTCCTCGTCTTCTACAACGAGGCGGCCGGGATGCTGCTCGGCAAACGGTTCGAGGAGCTGGGGGCGGTTGGCCCTGACGAATGGGGCTCGCTGTTCGGGCCGTTCGACGCCGAGGGGGAACCGATTCCCTACGACGAGCTGCCCCTCGTCGTCGCCGTCCGCAACGGCCGTCCCGCCCACGCCGACTTCGAGATCCGCTCTACCGACGGCGCACGCCACACGGTCGAGGTGTCGGCCTTCCCGATCCTCACCGCCCACGGCTCACAGGGGGCAATCGCGGTCTTCTGGCCGAGCCTGATGAACGGCAACGGGCACGGCGCATGAAGGTCGAGCTCTGGGGAACGCGCGGCTCGATCCCGTCCCCGGGACCGGAGACGGTGCGCTACGGGGGCAACACCTCCTGCGTCGGCGTCACCCTCTCCGACGGCTCGCTGCTGGCGCTCGACGCCGGCACCGGCATCCGCAGTCTCGGCCTGGCGCTCGGCGACGAGCCGGCGCGGCTGCACATCCTCCTCACCCACCTCCACCTCGACCACATCCAGGGCCTCGTCTTCTTCGCCCCTGCCTTCCGCCCGCAGACCGAGATCGTCATCTGGGGGCCCGCGTCGCCGGAGGCCTCGCTGCGCGACCGCATCGCCCGCTACATCTCGGCGCCGCTCTCCCCGGTCGAAGTCCGCGAGCTGCCCTGCGACGTCTCCTTCCGCCACTGTCCGGAGACCGAGTGGGAGATCGGCCCGGCCCGCATCCGCGCCGCCTCGGTCGCCCACCGCGGGCCGACGCTCGGCTACCGGATCGACGAGGGCGACAGCTCCCTCACCTACATCCCCGACCACGAGCCCGCCCTCGGCGCCGACCTCGACGCGCTCGAGGAGGACTGGATCTCCGGCTTCGCCCTGGCGCGGGACACCTCGCTGCTGATCCACGACGGCCAGTACGCCGACCACGAGTACCCCGACCACCTCGGCTGGGGCCACTCCTCCCTCTCCCACTCGCTCTCCTTCGCGCGCCGCACCGGCGCGCGGCGTGCCGTGCTCTTCCACCACGACCCGCTGCACTCCGACGAGTTCCTCGACGACTTCGGCCGCGAGGCCCGCGAGCGCTGGGCCGGGATGGGCGGCGACCCCGGCGCGATCGAGCTCGCCGCCGAGCGAGCCGAGTTCGAGTTGCCGGCACATACCCCCTCCCCTTCCGCTGTTCCTTAGTGACTATCCGAAAACTCGCGTGTGCGGCTGGCGAGCGCCGGGCCGAGCGAGGCCAGGACGCAGGGAGGCCTAATGGCAGCGCCATTTGGCCGACTGAGGACGCCGCCTCGTGAAGTGTGCCCGCCGCCGCCAGACGTGCGTGAGAGTTTTCGGATAGTCACTTAGCCGGGTATAGAGGGGTAAAGGAACAGCGCAAGCCGGGAACTGCCGCTACTCTGCGCCTGAATGTCTCTTCCGCCCCGGATCGCGGCTGCCGCCGATCGCTCGGAGCACGTTCGGGACGCCCTCGCGGTAGCGCGCGACGCCCATGCCGGGCAGATCCGCAACGGCAGCGGCGGGATGCCCTACATCGACCACCCGATCGCGGTCGCCGAGCTGCTCGCCGAGCACGGCTACGGCGACGACGTGCTGGCGGCGGCGCTACTGCACGACGTCGTCGAAGAGAGCGAGGTCGAGGTCGACGAGTTGCGCGAGCGCTTCGGCGGGCGGGTCGCCGATCTGGTCGAGGCGCTCACCGACGACATCGAGATCGACGACTACGAATCGCGCAAGGAAGTGCACCGGCGCCACGTCGAGGCGGTCGGGGCCGACGCGCTGGCGATCTACGCCGCCGACAAGCTGACCAACATCCGCGCCCTGCGTCGCGTCTACGCGACGCAGGGAGAGGCGGTCGGCGAGGAGCTGAAGGCGCCTCTGGACGTCAAGGTCGCGGTCTGGGAGGCGGACTTCGTCCTTCTCTCCTCCGCGGCGCCCGACCTCGCCTTCCTCAGCGATCTGACCGATCAGCTGGCGGGGCTGCGATCGGATCGTCAAGCGGTGGCGACTCCAAAGACCCCTGCACCTTGAACCGTCGCTGCAACGGCAGCAGGTACCAGAGCACCACGAACATCGTCAGCGCCGCGGCGCTGGTCACCACCGTGGCGATGCCGCCGAAGAGGATGTCGGTGATCAACATGATCGCCCCGGTCATCGCCAGGGCCAGGAAGCCCAGCCCGACGATCGCGAAGCGGTTTGCGAGGAAGACCAGGTGGCGCTTCTGCTGAAGGTGGAAGGTCAACCGGTGATAGGCGGAGGGAGAGATCAGCAGCGCCGCCGAGATCGCGGTGCAGAGCAGCGTCCCGAAATAGACGTACTTCTCGAACGGTGAGATCTCGGTGAAGTTGCGCTGTAACGGAACCGCGAGCAGGAAGGCGAAGAGGACCTGGACGCCCGGCAACGCCACCCGCAGCTCTTGGAGCAGCTCGCTGAGGTTGCGATCGAGTCGCGCGTCCTCGGTCTCGTCTCGCCCCGAAGGCCGGTCGGCCATGCCTCCACCATAATCGTAGGATCGCGCCATGGGACGACTCGGACTGGTGGTCGGCAGCAGTGCGCTCGGCGCCGGCGAGGGGATCGCGGACCTGGCCGCCCGCCACGGTGCGACGGTCCTCCAGCGCCACGGTGCCGGACCGGCCGGCGGCTACACCCTCCCCCACCGGATCGACCACGTCGCCAACCTGCGCTCCCTCGCCGACGCCGGTTGCGACCGGGTGCTGGCGATTGGATCGGTCGGCTCGCTTGACGCCGACCTCGCGGTCGGCTCCTTCCTCTGCCCCGACGACTTCATCGCGCTCCAGCTCGGCGTCTCCATCTTCGACGACGCCCGCGGGCACGCGATGCCGGGATTCGACCGCGGCTGGCGCGAGAGGGTGGTCGCCGCCTGGACCGCCGCCGGGGCGCCCGAGCTGCGCGACGGGGGCGTCTACTGGCAGACGGTCGGGCCGCGCTTCGAGACTCCGGCGGAGATCCGCCTGATCGCCGCCCACGCCGACGTGGTCGGGATGACGATCGCCGCCGAGTGCATCGTCGCCGGCGAACTCGGCCTTCCCTACGCGGCGGTCTGCCTGGTCGACAACCTCGCCAACGGGATCGGCGCCGACGCGCTCAGGCTGGAGGCGCTGGAGCGCGACCGAGAGGCAAACCACGCTCGGTTGTTCGGAGCGCTCGAGGTGATGCTGCCGACTCTCACCGCCGGGGACGGGATGAGAACGGGGGAAGGTTCCACTTGAGCGAGCCGCCCGCCCCATCCCTGACCGTCACCGGCGCCCTGCTCGACGGCGAGCGGGTCGGTCTGCGCTGCGAGGACGGGACTATCGCCGCGCTGGGGCCCGAAGTGACGCCCGCCCCCGGCGACGAGACGATCGACGCCGGCGGCGCCCCGCTTCTCCCTCCTCTGCTCAACGGCCACATCCACGCGGCGATGACGCTCTTCCGCGGCAGCGGCGGCGACCTGCCGTTGATGCGCTGGCTGCGGGAGAAGGTCTGGCCGATCGAGGCGAAGCTCGAGCCCGAGGACGTCTACTGGGGGACCCGGCTCGCCTGCCTGGAGATGATCCGCTCCGGCACGACCCGCTTCTGGGACATGTACTGGCACCCGGCCGCGACCGCCCGCGCGGTCTCCGACGCCGGCCTGCGGGCGACGATCGGCGGCCCCCTCATCGATGCCGACGGCGGCGGCGCCGAGATGCGCGAGGCGGCGCTGCGCAACCTCGCCGAGCTGGAGGAGGCCGGGCCGCGGATCGAGCGGGCGCTCTGCCCCCACGCGATCTACACGGTCAGCGAGGAGCTGCTGCGCTGGACGGCGGAGACCGCAGCCGAGCATGACGCCTCGATCCAGATCCACCTCTCCGAGACCGAGGGGGAGGCGAGCGACTGCCTCGCCGCCCACGGCGAGCGCCCGGCCGCCTACCTCGACCGGCTCGGCGTGCTCGGCCCCCGGACCGTCCTCGCCCACGGCGTCTGGCTCGACGACGCCGAGCTGGAGCTGATCGCCGCCCGTGGCGCGACTCTCGTCGCCAACCCCGTCGCCAACATGAAGCTCGCGGTCGGCGGGGCCCTCCCCTACCCGGCGGCGCGGCGTGCCGGGGTGCCGGTCGGCCTCGGCACCGACGGCGCCGGCTCCAACGACTCGCTCGACCTGCTCGCCGACCTGAAGGCCTTCGCGCTGCTGCAGAAGCACGCCGCCGCCGACGCGGCCGCGATCGGGGCCGCCGAAGCGTGGGAGGTCGCGACCGGCGCCCGCGCGCCGCTGCTCGGCGCGACGCCGCTGATGCCGGGGGCGCCGGCAGACTTCATCCTGCTGCGGCCCGACGCCCCGGAGCTGAGCTTCGGCGATCTGCACGCGAGTCTCGTCTACGCGGCGAGCGGCGCGGTAGTCGACAGCACGGTCGTCGCCGGCCGGGTGTTGATGCGCGGCGGCGAGGTCCCGGGCGCCGACGAAATCCTCGCCCGCGCGGTCGAGCGCGCCCGCCGCCTCGGCCTCGCCTAAAAAGAGGCTTCCGCTGTTCTTTTGCCGGGTATGGCTGGGGAAAGGAACAGCGGAACGGGGAGTTCTCGATACTGAGGGCGTGGGAGACGTGCTGAACACGATCGGCGAGGGCTTCAAGCAGTCCTTGCTGATGGCGTATGAGGTCTGGTGGGCGCTGGTCCTCGGCTTCGCGATCTCGGGCGTAGTCCAGGCCTGGGTGCCGCGCGAGCGGGTCGAGTCGGCGCTCTCCGGCTCCGGCTTCGCGCCGCTGGCCAAGGCGACGGGACTCGGCGCGGCCTCCTCCTCCTGCTCCTACGCGGCGATCGCGATCGCCAAGTCGCTTTTCCAGAAGGGCGCCTCGGCGGTGACCGCGCTGGCGTTCCAGTTCGCCTCGACCAACCTGGTCTGGGAGTTGGGGCTGGTGATCTGGATCCTGATCGGCTGGCAGTTCACCCTGGCCGAGTTCGTCGGCGGCCTCGTCCTGATCGCCCTGATGGCGATCCTGCTGCGGCTCTTCGTCTCCCCCCGGCTGGAGGAGCAGGCCCGCGAACATGCCCAAGAGGCACAGGAGGGGCACCAGCACCACTCCGAGGGCGAGCGGATGAGCTGGCGTGAGCGGATCGCCTCGGCCGAGGCCTGGACCGATGTCGCCCACAACTTCCGCGGCGACTGGCTGATGCTC
Organism: uncultured Solirubrobacterales bacterium; assembly: GCA_963702055.1. Classification (GTDB taxonomy): domain Bacteria; phylum Actinomycetota; class Thermoleophilia; order Solirubrobacterales; family 70-9; genus CAWINX01. Next base: position 1,206,447 of record OY969702.1, read on the forward strand.
TGGAAGGAGATCTCGATCGGCTTCCTGCTCGCCGGCTTCATCGGCCTGCTCGGCAACGACTTCTTCAACTCGCTCTTCCTCGAGAACGCGCCGCCGCTGGTCAAGACGCTCGAGAACGTCCTCGTCGGCCCGTTGATCGCCGTGCTCAGCTTCGTCTGCTCGGTCGGCAACGCGCCGCTCGCCGCGATTCTCTGGTCGGGAGGGATCAGCTTCGCCGGCGTGATCGCCTTCATCTTCGCCGACCTGATCATCGTCCCAATCGTCCTCGCCTACCGCAAGTACTACGGCTGGCCGTTCGCGATCCGCATCGTCGCGCTGATGTTCGTGACGATGGTCCTCGCGGCGCTCCTCGTCGACGGCCTCTTCGGGCTCGCCGGGCTGATCCCGACGGCGCGGCCGAGCCGCGCCGACATCTTCGGCTCGGTCCAGCTCGACTACAAGCTGGCGCTCAACGTCCTTGGGCTCGTCGTCTTCGCGGCGCTCTTCCGGCTCGCCGCGCGCGACCGCAGCCGCGACAGCGTCACCTGTCCCGCCCACGCCGCCGAGAGCCCCGAGACCGCGGCGAGCAGCAGCGCGACGCGCGGGTCGTAGGCCTCTGAGAGCCAGCCGGCCAGCGGCCCGCCGATCGGGGTCGAGCCGAGGAAGACGACCGAGTAGAGCGCCATCACCCGGCCCCGCATCCGCGGCTCTACCGCAAGCTGCAGCGATGAGTTGACGCTGGCCGCGAAGGTGACCGCGGCGGCCCCCAACAGGGCCAGGACGGGGAGCTCAAAGGCCAGGGTCGGCGCCAGCGCCGCGAGCAGCGCCAGCGCGCCGAAGGCGAGCGCCGCAGCGGCGATCAGGCCTGGGCCGGTGCGGCCGCGCGCGCCGGTGACCAGGGCCCCGACGACCGACCCGACCCCCATCGCGCAGACCAGCGCCGCGTAGGCGCTCGCGCCGCCGCCGAAGCTGAATCGCGCCAGCAGCGGCAGGATCACCTGGAAGTTGAAGCCGAACGTCCCGACCAGCGCCATCAGCGCCAGCGGCGCCGCCAACTCCGGCGTGCGCCGCACGTAGCTCAGGGCGGCGCGGATCGCGCCGGGCTCGTGGACGGCGGGCGGCGCGGATCGCAGCTGAGCCGGATCCATCATCCACAGCGCCACCAGCATCGCCCCGAAGGTCGCCGCGTTGACCGCGAAGCAGGGCGCGACGCCGACCGTCGCGATCAGCGCGCCGGCGATCGCCGGGCCGACGATTCGAGCCGAGTGGACGATGACGCTGTTGAGGCTGACCGCGTTGACGACCCGGTCGGGGCCGACCATCTCGATCACGAAGCTCTGCCGAGTGGGATTGTCGACCGCGTTGACGGCGCCGCGGGCGAAGACGAGCGCGAAGACCATCCAGGGGGCGACCGCGCCGGCCACGGTAAGCGCGAACAGGACCAGCGCCGGCAACGCCATCGTCGCCTGGGTGACCATCAGCAGGCGGCGCTTCGGGAAGCGGTCGGCGAGCAGCCCGCCCCAGGCGCCGAAGAGGAGAATCGGCAGGAACTGGAGCGCCGACGTCAACCCGACCGCGATGCCGCTGCCGGTGAGGCCGAGGATCAACCACAACTCGGCGACCGTCTGCATCCAGTTCCCGGAGAGGGAGACCAGCTGCCCCGTGAAGTAGCGGCGGTAGTTGCGGACGGAGAGGGAGTTGAACGAGCGCCGGAACAAAAGTCGCGCCTCGCTCGCGGCGCGAATAGTCAGATATGCACGCTCGCTCGCTCGGCGCTCCCTCATCCTTGTTCCAAGATCTCTTCCAGGATCTCGGCGGCGCGCTCCAGCGTCGCCACGTCGGTGGCCGGCAGCTCGCGCATGCGGCGCGCCAGGTAGGCGTTCTTGCGCCCCCGCAGGCGCCGCAGTCGCTCCCGCCCGGCGGCGTTGACGCTGACCAGGGCACTGCGTCCGTCGGCGGGATCGGGGGTACGCTCGATCAGGCCGGCCTCAAGTAGGCCGCGCAAGACGCGCGTCGCGGTCGGGCGCTTCACCCGCTCGATCTCGGCCAGCTCGCTCGGGGTGAGCGGGCCGTGCCGCTCCACCGAGGCGAGCGCCGAGACGGCCGTCGGGGTCAGCGCGGCGCCCGCGGCGCCCGCGGCCTCCTGACGCAATCGCCGCGCCGTGCGCACGATCGCCAAGCGAAGCCGCGCGGCCGAGGCGGCGAGCCCCACCTCGGGTCCCACGCCATCCGGGTTCTTCAAAGTACTTTGCATCGCTAATTAGTTTAGCAAACTACCCCTCCGCTGTTCCTTTACTCCCCTATTTGGAGCAAAGGAACAGCGGAGCATTTGGGTAGGTTTGCGGGCGTGAGCGAAGCGGCGATCACGGTGCGGGGGCTGCGCAAGGCCTACGGCGACTACGAGGCGGTGCGCGGCATCGACTTCGAGATCGCCACCGGCGAGGTCTTCGGCTTCCTCGGCCCCAACGGAGCCGGCAAGACGACGACGATCGAGATCCTCGAGGGCTACCGGCCGCGCACGGGCGGCGAGGTGTCGGTGCTCGGCGTCGACCCGAGCCGGCCGACCCGCGAGTGGCGCAACCGCGTCGGCCTCGTCCTCCAGGAGTGCGAGATGAACCCGGTGCTGACGGTGAAGGAGACGGTGACCCTGTTTTCCAGCTTCTTCGCCTCCCCCCGCCCGGTCGGAGAGACGATCGACCTGGTCGGGCTGGCCGAGAAGCGCGACGCCCGCATCGGCACCCTCTCGGGCGGGCAGAAACGCCGCGTCGACGTCGCCTGCGGAATCATCGGCGACCCGGACCTGATCTTCCTCGACGAGCCGACCACCGGCTTCGACCCCTCCGCCCGCCGCGACGCCTGGAACATGATCGAGGGACTGAAGGACCTGGGCAAGACGGTTTTCCTCACCACCCACTACATGGACGAGGCCCAGCACCTCGCCGACCGGGTGGCGATCCTGCGCGACGGCAAGCTGGTCGCCGAGGGCAACACCGAAGAGTTGGGCTCCTCGCTCGGGCGGGACACGGTGGTGAGCTTCCGCGTGCCCCCCGACGTCGGCGCCGAGGAGCTGGGCTCGCTGGTCCCGACCAAGGTCGAGCTGTCCGGCAACGAGGCGAGCTTCGCCAGCGAGCAGCCGCAGCGAGACCTCTACAGGCTGCTCGGCTGGGCCGAGGACAGGGGCGTTGCCCTGGAGGCGCTCGAAGTCCGCCGTCCCACCCTCGAGGACATCTTCCTCGAACTCACCTCCGAGGAGGCGCCGGGATGAGCGACGGGCGCCTCGTCCTGATCCAGGCCCGCTACATCCTCCTCGCTCGCTCGCGCGAGCCGCGGGCGATCATCTTCACCGTCGCTTTCCCGATCTTCTTCCTGGTGATCTTCAACTCGATCTTCACGAACGGCAACAAGCCGATCGACCTCGGCGGCGGCCTCAAGCTCGACGCCGAGGCCTACTTCACGGCCGGGATCATCGCCTACGCCGCCGCCCTCTCGACCTTTACCACGCTGGCGATGGTGCTGACGACACAGCGCGAGAGCGGCCAGCTGAAGCGCTTCCGCGGCACTCCGATGCCCCCCTGGACCTTCGTCGCCGGCCAGATCGGCGCGGCAATCGTCCAGATGGTCGTGATGACCGTGGTGCTGATGGCGATCGGCAACCTCGCCTACGGAGTGCAGGTGCCGGGCAGTACGGCGCTCGGCTTCGCGATCTACGTCCTGCTCGGCGCCGCCGTCTTCTGCGCGCTCGGCATGGCGCTGACCGTCTTCACCCCCAGCGCCGACGCCGCCGGCGCGATCGGCCCCTTCAGCATCGTCGTGCTCTCCTTCATCTCCGGCGTCTTCGTCCCGATCGACACGCTGCCCGGCTGGCTGGAGCAGATCGGCCGCATCTTCCCGCTCTTCCACCTCGCCGACGGCCTCCAGACCACCCTTGCCCCCGGCGCGAGCGGGATCGGCCTCAGCGCCGACAACGTCGCCGTGCTGACACTCTGGGGCATCGTCGGCATCACGATCGCGGCGCGGCGCTTCCACTGGGAACCGCAGGCCTCACGCGGCTGAGTGGCATCGTAGGTAGGCGACGCGGCCGTCGCGTCGAAACAGTGGCGCGTGAGTTCCGACGCGCCACAGCTCCCGATCGCCTACGAGCCCGGCATGGACGCGCGCAGCACGCGCGTCGCCGCGCGGCTCGACCCCTACATGATGGTCGCCGCGGCGCTGACCATCCCGATGGTCGCGATCAGCGAGTCCCACCCGGGCGGAACGCTGGGGGGCTCACGGCGCTGGAGGTCGCGATCGAGCGGATGGTCGACGACCGCGCCGCCAAATAGCCCCCTCCGCTGTTCCTTTGCCCCTCTATACCCGGGAAAGGAACAGCGGAACGAGATTTTCAGCCCTCGCCGCGGGCGGCAACCTTGCGCTCCAGCTCTCCCATCACCGCCGGGTCGCGCAGGGTCGTCACGTCGCCCAGCTCGCGGCCCTCGGCGATGTCGCGCAACAGGCGCCGCATGATCTTGCCGGAGCGGGTCTTCGGCAGGTCGCCGGACCAGATAACCCGCTTTGGCCGCGCAAGTTTGCCGATTCGCCCGGCGACGTGGGCGCGCAGCTCCTCGACCATCTCGTCGTCGCCCTGGTGGTCGCCCTCCAGCGTCACGAAGGCGCAGATCGCCTGTCCCGTGTCGTCGTCGGACTGGCCGATCACCGCCGCCTCGGCGACCTTCGGGTGGGAGACGATCGCCGACTCGACCTCGGCGGTCGAGAGCCGGTGCCCGGAGACGTTGATCACGTCGTCGATCCGCCCCAGCACCCAGAAGTAGCCGTCGGCGTCGCGGCGGGCGGCGTCGCCGACCAGATAGGTCTCCTTGCCGAAGCGCGCGAAGTATGTCTCGACGAAGCGCTCGTCCTCGCGGTAGAGGTTGCGCAGCATCGCCGGCCAGGGGCGGCGCAGGACCAGCAGCCCCTCCCCCTCCTCGACCTCGTTGCCGCCCTCGTCGAAGACCGCCGCGTCGATGCCGGGGAGCGCCAGGGTCGCCGATCCGGGCTTGGTCGCGGTGATCCCCGGCAGCGGCGAGATCATGATCTGGCCGGTCTCGGTCTGCCACCAGGTGTCGACGATCGGGCAGCGCTCGCCGCCGATCAGCTTGTGGTACCAGAGCCAGGCCTTCGGGTTGATCGGCTCGCCGACCGAGCCGAGCAGCCGCAGCGAGGAGAGGTCGTGGCGGGCCGGGTGCTCGGGCCCCCATTTCATGCAGGCGCGAATCGCGGTCGGCGCCGTGTAGAGGATCGTCACCCCGTAGCGCTCGACGATCTCCCACCAGACGTCGCGGCCGGGGTAGTCGGGCGCGCCCTCGAACATCACGCCGGTCGCCCCGTTCAGCAGCGGCCCGTAGACGATGTAGGAGTGGCCGGTGATCCAGCCGACGTCGGCCGCGCACCAGTAGACGTCGGACTCCGGCCTCAGGTCGAAGACGTAGCGGTGGGTGTAGGCGACGCCGGTCAGGTAGCCGCCGGCGGTGTGGAGGATGCCCTTCGGCTTCGCGGTCGAGCCGGAGGTGTAGAGGATGAAGAGAGGGTCCTCGGCGCCCAGCGGCTCGGGCGGGCACTCGGGGGCGGCGTCCTCCATCGCCCGGTCGAAGAAGACGTCGCGGCCCTCGCGCATCTCGCACCGCTCGCCGGTGTGGCGAACGACGAAGATCGTCTCGACCGAGGGGGCGCCGTCGATCACCTCGTCGACCGCCGCCTTGATCGGCGCCGTCTTGCCCTTGCGCCGGGCGCCGTCGACGGTGATCAGCGCCTTCGCATGGGAGAACTCCATCCGCTCCCGCACCGCCTCCGCCGAGAAGCCACCGAAGACGACGTTGTGGGGGGCGCCGATCCGCGCGCAGGCGAGCATCGCGACGACCACCTCGGGGATCATCGGCAGGTAGATCCCGACCACGTCGCCCTTGCCGATCCCGTGGTCGCGCAGGGCGTTGGCGAAGCGCTGCACGTCGGCGAGCAGCTCGGCGTAGGTGACGTCGCGCTCCTCGCCCTCCTCGCCGCGCCAGTGGTAGGCGACCCGCGCGCCCAGCCCGGCCTCGACGTGGCGGTCGAGGCAGTTGGCCGAAGCGTTCAGCCGCCCGTCGGCGAACCACTTATAGAAGGGAGGGTTGGAGTCGTCGAGCCCCTCCGTCGGGGCGACGTCCCAGTCGAGCAGCTCGGCCGCCTGCTTGCGCCACCAGGCCCCGGGGTCGGCGTTCGCCTCCTCGTAGATCGCCGGATCGCTCCACAGCGCCCGCTCGCGGAAGGCGGCCGGCGGCTCGAAGCGCTCGACCTCAAGCAGAGCCGTCAGCTCGCGCTCCAGATCCGAGTGGCTCGACTCAGTCGCCATCGCCCCTACCGTACTCGGGTTAGAGGGCGAAAATCAGCGAACAGGTGACGCCGGCGACGATGCAGTAGATGCCGAACGGGGTGAGGCGGTTGGTCTCGAAGAAGCGGAGCAGGAACTTGACCGCGAAGTAGGTGGTGATCGCCGCGGCGATCGCGCCGACCAGCGCCTGGCCGCGCACCCCGTCGCCGGCCGAGCCGAGCAGGGTGGGCAGCTTCAGCAGCCCGGCGGCGCCGATGATCGGCGTCGCCAGCAGGAAGGCGTAGCGGGCGGCGTCGTCGTTGGAGAGGCCGGTGAGCAGGCCGCCGCCCATCGTGATCCCCGAGCGCGAGATCCCCGGCACCAGCGCCGCCGCCTGCGCGGTGCCGATCGCGAACGCCTGCTTGAAGCTCATCTTCGAGATGCGTGGGTCGGGGTCGCCGCGCCAGTCGCCGGGGCGCGGGGGACGCCGTCGCAGCCGCTCGAAGACGAGCAGCAGGACACCGTTGATCGTCAGGAAGATCGCCGCCGACTCCGGCGAGGCGAAGAGGGCGCGTAGCTTGTGCTCCAGCGCCAGGCCGAGGACGCCGGCGGGGATCGTGCCGACGACGATCACCCAGGCGAGCCGCGCGTCGTCGTCCCCGGCGTCGATCCGCCGCTCCCGCAGCGAGCGCCACAGGCCGCCCAGGATGCGCTTCCAATCGTCGAGGAAGATGAAGAAGAGGACGGCCGCCGTCGCGCAATGGGTGGCGACCAGGAAGGAGAGGAAGAACTCGTCGTTTTGGTGGATGTCCCAGCCGAACAGCTGCGGCGCGATCACCCCGTGGCCGAGGCTGGAGATCGGGAACGGCTCGGCGATGCCCTGCAGCGCGCCAAGCACGATCGCCTGGAAGTAAGAGATGGGGTCCATGGGGAGGGGCGCGACTCTAGAGCAATGCTCCGCTGTTCTTTTGCCCAGCTATATCCGGCAAAGGAACAGCGGAAGCTGGGAGTTGGTTAGTAACCCGCCGGGTGGCGGGCTATGAATCCGGCCGGGGAGTCGACCGGCGAGGAGTGCCAGCGCGGGCCGGGGCCGCCGACCGTGTCGAAGGCGAGGCCGGCGATGATCATCCAGGCGTGGCCCGCGTTGGCGTAGACGGTGATCCAGCGACCAGGGCCGGGCACACCCCAGGTCTCAAGGCCGGTCGAGTCGAGCGGGCTGGAGAGGAAGCCGCCGCCGTGCAAGGCGAAGCTGACCGAGCCGGAGCAGTCATAGCCCGAGGAGCTGAACGAGCCGTGCCCGCCGCCCCATATATAAGGAGTCGTGGCGATCGAGTTGGCGGCGCTGATCGCGGCGCGCACCGCCGCCGGGGCGCTGGCCGGCGCGCTGGCCTGGCTCGCCGAGATGTACTGGGCGGTCTGGCCCGGAGTCAGCGGGGCCGGAGCGCCGGTGGGGACCGGCGTGCCCGAACTCGCCATCTGCGAGGAGATCGCCGCGAGGTTGTCGCCCAGCGCCTGGGCGCGGCTCTCGAGCGCGTCGAGCGCCTTGCGCCGCTGCGCCTGCGCCGCCTTCAGGTCGGCGAAGCGGGCCTCGGCCTGGGCGCGCGCCGCCGCCGCCTGACGCTCCTCCGTGGCGATCGCGTCGCGCGCCTTCTGGATCCGGGCACGGGCCGCTGCCAGGCGCCGTACCGCGCTCTGCACCTGGTTGCGCAGCTCCTTGACCCGACCGATCACCGAGTTGTCGTAGTCCTGGATCCGGTTCAGGTACTCGGTCTGCGTCGCCAGGTCCGACCAGCTGGTCGAGTCGAGAATCGCGTTGACGACGTCGGGGTTGCCCGACTCATAGATCGCGACCAGCCGACCGCGCAACACCGCGAGCGCCCGCTGCAGCTGTGCCCGCACCACCTCGAGGTGGCGGCGCTCCTTGGCCAGCGCCGCCGCCGCCACCTTCAGCTGGGCCTGCTTGGCGGCCAGCTGATCCGCCAGCGCCGCCTGGCGCTGGCGCAGCGCCGAGACCTCGCCGATCATCGAGTCGATCGCGGTGTTCTGCTCGGCGATCGTCGCCGACAGCGAGCGGCTGCTGCTCTGCACGTGGGCGAGCTTGCCCTCGGTGGCGTGGAGCTGGGCCTGCAGGTCCTTGGCGAGCGCGCTGGAGCCGCCCACGCAGAGGACGGCAAAGAAGAGCACCCCGGCCAGCAGCACCCTCGGGTCTCGAGAGGGGCGATGCATGAGCGGGCCAGGCTAGCGAAATCGCCGCCTAAATGTTAGGAGTTGCTAATAACTTGCAAGTTCGGTTGCAAAATCCCCCGCTCGGGAGGAGAAACCGCCGGCACGCCGACCCCTCCGGCGACTAGGGTCGGCGCCCCGTGATCAACGTCCTCGTCCTCGCCGTCGCCTCGGCGATCTCGCCGAGCATCCTCGCCGTGGTGATCGTCGTCCTTAACCGGCCCAACCCGCGCCGCCTGCTCGTCGCCTACCTGCTCGGTGGCCTGCTGACCAGCCTCACCGTCGGCGTCGCGGTCGTCACCTCGCTCAACGGGCTCGACGTCGTCTCCGGCTCCAGCCCGATCGCCGACCCGATCGTCAACTTCACGGTCGGGGCGCTGGCGCTGATCGTCGCCTACGCGCTGGCGACCGACCGCGACGCGCCCTTCGAGGAGCACCGCCGGGAGAAGCGCGCCGAGCGCCCCACCCGCGACCCCTGGTCGGAGCGGGTGCTCCACCGCGGCACCGTGCCGGTCGCCTTCGCGGTCGGCATCGCGCTCAGCCTTCCCGGCGCCTTCTACCTGGTCGCGCTGAAGGACATCGCGCAGGGACAGGACGGCTTCGGCGCCCAGGCCTTCGCGATCGTCGTCTTCAACCTGATCATGTTCGTGCTCGTCGAGGTGCCGCTGCTCGGCTACTCCTTCGCCCCCGAGGCGACGACCGTCAAGGTGAAGCGGCTCAACTCATGGATGGCGCGCCACGCGCGTCAGATAGTGATCGCGGTCGCAACCGTGATCGGGCTCTATCTGATCGCGCGTGGCGTTATCGCCGTCCTCTGAGCCCTTCTAGGCCAGCAGCTTGGCCTTGGCCGCGTCGAACTCCTCGCTGGAGATCGCGCCCTTTTCCTTCAGGTCGTGCAGTTTGGCCAGCTCGTCCGCCGAGGACGTGTGCGCCGTCTGGCGTATGTAGGCGTCCATGTGGTGCCTGGCCTCTGCCTGGGCTTTGATCGTCCGGTCGCGCATCCCGCTGCCGCGCGCGATCAGATAGATCAACGCCGTCAGGAACGGGATGAAGACCAGGAAGAGCACCCAGACTGCCTTCCACCAGCCGGACAGCTCGTGGTCGCGGAAGAGGTCGTTGAGGATCACGATCAGGATCCAGATCCAGATCACGAAGAAGAAGATCTCGAGTGCGAGCAGAAGCGCGTCACCCAGAGAGAAGTCGGCGAGAGGCAATGGACGTCCTTTCAGTTGGAGCGAGGCGGCCGAATGCCGCCGTCACTGCTTCCGCACGCTAACCGGCGCCCCTGCCTGACACATCCGTAATTTTCGCGGTCCGCTCAGTCCGCGAGGCGCGCGGCGAAGAGGACCGCGGCGACCGAGGTCGCGAGGTTGAGGCTGGAGACGCCCTCCTTCATCGGGATGCGCAGGCGGGCGTCGGCGCGGGAGAGGAGTTCGGGGCTGAGGCCGTGGCGCTCGGCGCCGAAGGCGAGGACGGCGCGGGGCGGCAGCTCGTCGGAGCGGAGCGGGTCGCCGTCGGGGTCGAGGGCGATCAGCGGGCGGTCACTCGCCGGCGGCGCCTCCACCGCGGCGACGGGGAGGGCGAAGTGCAGGCCGGCGGCGCCCCGCACCGCGTCGGGGTGCCAGGGGTCGTTGCGGCCGGTGGTCAGAACCGCCCCCGCGTCGGCCGCCGCCGCTACCCGCACGCAGGCGCCCATGTTGCCCATGCTGCGCGGCTCCTCGAGCAGGACGATCGGCGCGGGACGTTCATCCGCCATGGTCGCCGCCACGTCGACCGGCGGTCGACGGGCGATCGCGACGACCCCGGTGCGCGGCGCTCGCGGCGCCAGTTCCTCGAGCGTCGCGGCATCGACCGGCCTCAGTCGCTTCCCCAGCGTGCCCGTCAGGTCGGGTGCCAGCTCGCCCGCCAACGCCTCCACCGCGTCGACCTCCACCGCGACCGCCTCGATCACCTCCGCCCCAAAGCGCAGCGCGTGCTTGAGCGCGTGGAAACCCTCCAGGACCACCAACCCGGAATCGCGCCGGGCAGCCTGAAAGCGGAGAACGAGCGGGTCGTTCACCGCTCCATCATGCCCTGAACCCGTTCCGCTGTTCCTTTACCCGGCCATACCCGGCTAAAGCACAGCGGAACGGGGAGGGACGGAACCGCTGCGTACCCAAATCGGCGCCGAATTATTAATTCGGTACTGGATCGTCCACGGACAGCCCGCCAGGTGTACAATCGCGTTTACCTGAAACAGAGTTGTCTGCAATCAGGAGGAGTCAGATGCCCGCTTCGACCAACGGCAACAAGGCTACCGCGCCGAACACCGACCTCGGAATGCTGATCGTCAAGGAGCGGCTGCCGGCCGGCCGCGAGGCCCTCGCCGAGCCGCTCGTCGCCCGCTCCCAGCGCGAGCGCATCCTCGTCGCGATGGCGCAGAGCTGCGCGACGAAAGGCTACGTCGCCACCACGATCACCGACATCTGCGAGCCCGCCGGCGTCTCCCGCGCCACCTTCTACGAGCTGTTCAAGGACAAGGAGGCCTGCTTCCACGCCGCGATGGAGGTCGCCCTCGCCGACGCGATGGGGACGATCGTCGAGGTCTACTCCCCCGACAAGCCCTGGGCGACGATGGTCCGCGACGCGGTTCGCGCCTTCCTCGGGCTGCTCGCCGAGCGCCCCGCCTTCGCCCGCATGGCGCTGGTCGAGGCGCCCTCCTCCGGCGACCGCGCCTTCGAGCTCTACGCCTCCGGCAAGCGGGTCCTGCTCGCCCTGCTCGACAAGGGCCGCGACGACCCGCTCGAGGACGAGAGCATCCCCTCCAGCGCCGGCCGCGCCGCGATCTCCGCCGCCGAGTCGCTGATCGTCGGCCAGATCCTCGCCGGCAACACCGAGCGCCTGCCCGAGCTGCTGCCGGACATCGTCTACATCACGGTCGTCCCCTACCTCGGCCAGGAGGAGGCCCTGCGCCAGTCGCGCGAGGCCGAGAAGATGGTGCGCCCGGAGGGGTAGGCCAGATGGCGCGGGGGGGTAAACGGCCCAGGGAGGTCGACGCGCGGTGGCGTCCCCCAAGCGGGCGCCACCGCCTGCCGAAAGAGGTCGTCGCCCAGTCTCAGCGGGCGCGGATCCTGGAGGCGATGATTCGCGCCGTCGCCGCCAAGGGCTACGCCGCGACGACGATCGCCGACGTGACCAAGGCGGCCGGCGTCTCGCGCACCACCTTCTACGAGATGTTCGAGGACAAGGAGGCCTGCTTCCTCGCCGCCTACGACGACATGGTCGACCGGCTGATCCGCCGCGTCATCGCCGCCTACGAGCGCCAGGACAGCCCCTGGCCCCAGCGCGCCCGCACCGGCCTCGCGGCGCTGCTGGAGGCGCTGGCGGCCGAGCCCGACCTGGCCCGCCTCGCCTTCGTCGACGTCGGCTCCGCCGGGCCGGCGGCGCAGCGCCGCTACCGGGCCGCCGTGCAGCGCTTCGCGCCGCTCTTCGACGAGGGGCGCGACTTCGCCCCCGGCGGCCGCTCCCTCCCCCCCAACACCTCGCGGATGGCGATCGGCGGCGTCACCGGCCTGATCGCCGACGAGCTGGTCGCGGGACGAGGAAAACAGCTTCCGGACTTGCTTTCTGACGCGCTTTTTGCCACGCTGACTCCATACGTCGGCCCGTTAGCGGCAGCCAGGGAGGTGGGCGAGACGACTAAATAAACGTCTCCGTACGCACTGCCGCTATGATCCATATACCCGGAAGTTTTTCCACCTCCACAGCCTGGCCGATGGCGACCTCCGAAACCCGGCGTGATCTCCTCCTGGCGGCGATGATCCACGTGGTCGGCGCGAAGGGCTACAAGGCGACCTCCGTCGCCGACGTGATCGAGGAGGCCGGCGTCGCCCGCGCCACCTTCTACAAATACTTCGAGGACAAGCACGAGTGCTTCCTCGCCGCCTACGACCAGGTCGTCGAGCAGGTGATGAAGCAGGTCACCGCCGACTGCGATCCCGGCCGGCCCTGGCTGCAGCGGGTCGAGACCGGCCTCGCCAACCTGGTCCAGTTCCTCGCCCTCGACCCCGAGCTGGCGCGAATGGCGGTAATCGAGGTCGCCGCGGCGGGTGGCGACGCCCGCCGGCGTCACTGGGACGCGGTCGCCAACTTCACCAGGTACCTGGAGGACGGCCGCTCCCTCACCGACAAGGACCTGCCCGAGAGCACCTCGCTGATGTCGGCCGGCGCCGTCGCCGGCCTGATCTTCGACGAGCTGCTGGCCGGGCGCGCCGAGCAGCTGCCGGAGATGCTCCCCGACCTGCTCTTCGCAATGCTCGTCCCCTACGTGGGCCCTCACGCCGCCGCGGAAGAAATGCGGCGCGTGGCCGCGGCGGGCTGAGCTACCAGATCACTCGGGCCGGGTCGACCTCGCGTAGCCGTCGATCGGCGGTTACCAGCTGAGCATCGTGCTCAACCGCGGTCGCGTAGATGAGGCGGTCGACGGGATCGCCGTGGAACCCGCTGGGATCCAGCGAGCCGGCACGGAGGGCGATCGAAAAGGTGGAGGGCAAAACCTGCACCTGATGGACGCGCAGCGCGTCGACGATCCACCTGCGGATCGAGCGATCCACAGTCACCCGTCCGCGCACGGCCAGGTAGGCAAGCTCTTGTATGGAAGCGGTGCTGAAGGCCAGTTCGGCCTCTTTGGCCGTGATCAGGTTGCTAGCCCGCGGGCTAAGGAGATCGGGCTCCGCCGCAAGCCACATCAGGGCATGGGTGTCGAGGACGATCAATCGTCCTTCTCCATATCCCACGGTCCCATCGTGAAATAGATCAACTCCTCATCGGACATGTCGGTCTTCACGCTTCCCCGAAGATCGTCAACGCCCAATGGGGGCTCAACCCGGGCAACGGCGCGACCGTGCTTGGTAATGACAAGTGGCTCCCCCGTCTCGGCGACCTCGTCGAGCAGGCGCAAACAGCGGGCCTTGAACTGTGTGGCGGTGATCTCCTTTGGAATCCTCTCCATGACCATGGTCACCATACCATAGTCATTATCTAGATAGGCAAGGTCCATGTCCTTTCAAGCTCCGGGCGCGCCAAAGTCTCCCCCTTGAGGGCTACGCAGCGGCCGAGGAGACGCGCGGCGCCGCCGGGGCGGGCGACTGAGGAGACGCCACCGCCTTCGCCTCCTCGGCGCCGAGGTAGGGCGCGAGGAGGTACTCGGTGAGCTGGGCCGTCAGGCTCGGCAGCAGGCCGGCGGCGCCGCTGAGCACGTGGGCGCCGACGATCGCGGCGACGTTCTCGACCAGGGTCGCCTCGGTCGCCTCGGGCAGGTCGGTCGCCTCCGGGCGCCCCTCGCGCCCTGCCCCCAGCAGCGCCGCGGCGCGCTCGGTGTCGGTGTGCTGGCGGGCGGCGATCGCCGCGCCGGCGGCGCGCGCCTCGAGCGTGAAGAGGCGGGCCGTGAAAGGCTCGGCGGCGAGGAACTCGAGCGCCGCGGCGAGCGCCGCCCGCACCCGCGCGGGCCACTCCCCCGCCCCGGCGACCGCCTCCGCTCCAGCCGCCCACAACCGCTGCGAGGCGGCGTCGTAGGCGGCCAGCAGGCAGTCCTCCTTGTCGTCGAAGAACTCGTAGAAGGTCTTCCGCGACGTGCCGGCGTTCTCGATCACGTCCTCGACCGTGGCCCGGGCGTAGCCCTGCTCGGCCAACGCCTTCGCCATCCCGGCCAGCAGCCGCTGGCGCTGGTTGTCGACGACGACGTCACGGGGGATCCGGTGCCGCCCCCGCGGAAGCTGGTCGCCCCTATCTTGAACGCTCTCGTACATGGACTCGACCAAGAGTAGACGATCGAGTTTTTATGTCAAGCCTCAGCTATGGCGGCGGTGGCGCAGGTGTCGCTTGTGGTGGCGCTTGTGCTTACGCGGCTTCGGGCACTTGAGCGCGATCCGCGGGTGGGAGTCGGCGGTCGCGTTGTTGTGGCCGTCGAGGAAGACCGCGGCGCGGTTGGGCTGCTTGCAGAGGTTGGTGTTATTGACCAGGAGGCCCTTGTGGCCGCCGACCAAGCGGATGATCGCCTGGGAGATCGGGGCGTCGGGGACTCCCTGGAAGGTCGTCCGCAGCCTGGCGTGGACGGTGTCGATCTTGCCTACCTGGTCGATCCGGATCGGCTGGGAGGCCGGGCCGTGCAGGTCGAGCACCATGTCGGGGAGGGGGTTGTCGCCGGTGCGCAGGTAGACGGGGCCGCTGAGCTTGTAGTCGAGCAACGGTGAGGTTGCGACTACCGAGCCGATGATCGAGGCGGCCGGGCACTGGTCGGCGGCGAACTGGGGCCTGGTGCAGGGCGCTTGGATGTGGGATTGGTCGAGCTGCATGCTCGGCGGCAAGATCACCGAGGCCTTGCCGATGTTGGCGTCGCCCGCTCTGGCGTTCAGCACCGAGGTGAAGGCCGGGTGGCCGTTGCGGAAGTGCCCACCCCGCAGGCGCATGCCCAAGCGGGGCTTGAAGCCCAGGTTGGCGCACTCGGCGAGCTGGAAGGGCTCTGAGAGCGAAGCGGTCTGGTTTTGGGTGGAGAGCAGCGAGCCCGTCAGCGAGGTCGGGTCGCAGCTGCTGCCGTTGAGGGTGAAGTCGGGCTTGTCCAGCTTCATCTGCACCGAGCGGACGTCGAGCGGGAAGCCGTCGCCGTCTACCGTGAGGCGGTCGGGGATCGGGTCCGCCGTGGCGGTGATCTGTGCGGTGCTCGGGTCGAGCGAGATCGCCACCCTGGTGACGACGACGCCGAGGTCGTAGGGGCCGGCGACCGCCGGGGTGATGATCACGAAGGAGAGCGGGGCGCCTTTGTAGGGGCCGGCCAGATAGACGTTGCCGGTTACGTAGTAGGGGCTGGGGCCCGCTCCTGCTCCGACGTGCACGGTGCCCACCTTGCTGGCGTCGGGGCAGGAGGGGTTGGACTGCTCGAGGGCGCCGTCGCCGCTTGAACTGCGGCCCTGGGCCTGGGCGATGCCCGCATCGGAGCAGGCCGGGGTGCCGGCCAGCTTGGCGACCAGGCCCGGCGGCGGGCTGAGGGTGACGCTTGAGAACTGCTGGGTCGCGTCGTCGCGGTGCAGGTTGAGGACGAAGGGGCTGAAGTTGCCCGCGGTCGGGGAGACCGTGCCGGCGTCGAAGCTGGGCGAGTTGGGCTGCTGGTCGGCCGGGGCCGGACAGTCGCCGCCGGCGCCCGGGCCCTGGCTGATCGAGTAGGTGTCATCGGGCGGAGTCACCGGGGTCGAGGTCGAGCTGGACCACGGGGTCAGCTCGGAGGTGGTCGAGTAGTTCCCGCAGGCGTCGGGGGTGCGCAGGGCGCCGGTCGCCCCGCCGAAGAAGTTCAGTTTGAACTCGCTGAACGGCAGCTGGGGGTTCTGATCGACCGTGGTGGTCAGCTGACCGGTGCTCGGGTCAGCCTCGACTTTGCCCGGCAGCTTGATGATCACACCGGTCTGAGGGTCGTCGACGACGATGTAGATCGCCAACTGGGAGCCGAAGGGGTTGTCGTGGGGCTTGGCGAGGTAGACGGAGCCGGGAAGCGGGTCGGCGAGCAGCGGCGTGGTCACCTGCACCGTGCCGAGCTTGGAGGCGTCCGGGCAGGTCGGCTCTTTGCCGTTCGGGGTGCCCGTGCCCGGGTCGATGCCGATCTGCGCCGAGGAGCAGGCCTCGAGCCCATTGGCGGAGGAGGGGTTGATCGTCAGGCCCTGTGGCAGGGTGACGACGGCCTTGCGCAGGGTCGAGGTCGCCAGCGTGTTCTGGCTGTTGGTCTGGGGCACCTGGAGGTCGACGTCGAGCCCGCTTGGCGAGTCGGCGACGTTGGTCGTCGGCCGCGCGGTCAGGCTCGGGTTGAAGTCAAGGCTGTCGCAGCCGGTGACCGGGGCCGGGGTGCCGTCGGCGTTCTCGACCTGGGTGGAGGCCGAGACCGGACCGCCCGGGTTCTGGTCCTGCCAGGAGGTCGCCGTGACGCTGGCGGTGAGCGAGCTGGAGCAGGCCGAGGGCATGGTGAGGAACGGGGTCGGGTTCGGCGCCGCCGGACATGTGTTGGTGCCGGAGGCATTGGTGGACGCGCAAGCGCCGCGGCGGGTGTCGTGGGCGGGGTCGGAGGGGTCGCCCCAGAGCTCGACCGTGCTCTCGGAGAAGTTGCCGAACTCGGTGATGTCGTTCGCATGGGCCGTCAGCGCGTAGCCGTGGGCGGGGTCGACGCCGCCGAGGATGTGGACGAAGAAGCCGAGGCCGGCGACGTTGAAGCCGAACGAGCTGGCGCTGCCGGGCGGCGCCTCGATGTTGTAGGCGGCCCTGACCCACCCCGGGCCGGGGACGCCGTAGGGGGCCAGTGTCTGGTTGACCTGTCCGACCGCCGCGCCGGCGGGACAGGCATCCTGCTCGAAATCCGCCTCCGAGCAGGTCGGGGTGGTGGTGGGGTTGGGGTCGACGACGACGCCGGGGGGCAGCGTTGCGGAGACGTTCCTCGGGTCCTCCGACGCCCCGACGGCGCGGGCGACGTCGAGGCTGGTGTTGACGCCGACGCGGAAGCGGAAGGCGAAGGGGTGGGCGCCGGCCTGGGTGACCTCGCTGCCGTCGGCGCCGGTGAACCAGGCGCTGAGCTGCTGGATGCCGAAGGGAGCGGCGTCGGCGTTGAAGGGGGCGACGTCGGTGACCTCGGCCGGGTTGGCGGCGCCGCCGCCGGAGACGGTGACGTGGTTGGTCACCGTGGTCTGGCCGGGGGCCGCGGCGGGGACCTGGACGAGCGGGATCTGGACGACGAAGCGCTCGCCGGGGGGGATCGGGTGGTTGAAGTGACAGACGACCGGCGGGCCGGGGTCGCAGGGAGCCCCGTTCGGGGAGTCGTAGTCATCGTAGATCCTGAGGGGGAAGAAGCCATCGATCGCAGAGTAGGTCGCGTCCCCCGCGGCGAAGCCGGCGGGGAGATCGTCGGTGACGGTGATGTCGCCGCTGCTGGGGGCGCCGCCGGTGTTGATCACGGTGACCATGAACGCGTTCCTGCCGTCGCTGACCCCGGGGACGAGGTTGGTCGGCTGGGCGTCGGACGTGACCCGCCAGGCCGGAGCCGGGGTGACCGCCGACGCCGGGGAGGCGGCGATCGCCGCGCCCAGGGTCGCGAGAGCGAGGACGGCGAGGAGGTTTCTGCTGCGGCGGATCACTTCGAACCTCCTCGGTTGGAGCCGGCTCGCTTGTGCGAGCGGGCGTGGTGGCGCTTGTGGTGCTTCTTGGCCTTGTGGTGGCGCTTCTTGTGGTGCTTGCGCTTCTTGTGCGGCTTGGCGACGCAGCGACCGCCCCGCTTGACCTTGTTCGCCGCGCAGCGGAGGATCGCCGGGTTGCCGGGGCCGGAGAAGGCGCCGGGGCCCGATTGGGGGTTCGCAGGCGGCGTCGTGCCGGCGCCGTGGCACTGCTCGGCCGAGCCGCAGGGCGGCGCCCCCGCCTGGTGCTGGGCGGCGAGGCCGCCGTCGACGCGGACGTCGTAGACGTCGTAGAGGTTGTCGGCGTCCTGGGGGACGAGCTGGGAGGTGGTGCGGATGAAGACGTCATTACCGGAGGCCGAGGCGTCGACGAGCCAGGAGGGGTCGGAGCTGGTGCCCGAGGAGAGCAGGTAGAGGCAGCCGCCGTCCTGGGCGGTGGAGTGGCAGGAGCCGGTGCCGTTCGCCTCCCACTCGTAGGGGTCGCTGCAGGCGAGGATGGCGGAGATGGCAAGGCGGGGGCAGCCCTGGTCGCCGTTGGTGTCGGCGGCGACGAGTTTGTCGGGGGTCTGGAAGAAGACGCGGTTGCCGTCCGACGAGACGCTGCGGACGACGATGTTGGAGGTATCCGCCCCGTTGGCGAAGGCCGTGTTGCCGTCATAGGGCGCGCTCACCGCCGGGCCGGTGGGGGCGGCGCCGCTCGGGTTGCAGGAGACGCAGGTGGGGGCGGGGTCGCCGGGGCGGTAGCGGTAGACCTCGAAGCACGGCCCCGTCGTCTGGTTGTTGTTGAGGCCGCAGACCGCCCCCCCGGTGTTGTCGTAGGCGGTGAGCCGGGCCCTGCTGGTGAAGACGAGGGTGCCGTCGGGGGCGACGACCGCCCGTGCGAGGACATCCGTGGAGCCGGGCCACTCGCCCCAGGCGCTGGCGTCGCTGCCGCTGAGGCTGCCGAGGTAGGTGGGGGTGCCGCCGTCGTGGGAGACGTAGAGGCCGCAGCTGCCGGAGTTGCCCCCGATGACGCAGCTGCCGGTGGGAGCGCCGGAGGCGAGGCTGCCGTTGGCGACGAAGTAGAGCCAGGAGCCGTCGGGGGTGGCCCCGACCACGCCCTGCACGCCGGCTCCCTTGGGGTCGCCGCTGTCGACGGTGAGGTCGGTGAGCTGGCCGCCGGCGGTCTCGTAGCGGTAGAGGTCCATCGTCTGCGTCGGGTTGTTGCCCGAGGAGTCGGTGCAGCTGTCGGCGGCGGTCGAGGTCGCGGTCGAGTCGGCGGTGAGCTTCTCGCAGCTGGCGAAGTAGACGATGGAATCGGTGCTGTCGGCTGCCATGAAGATCGCCGGCTTGTGGGGGTCGGCGGGGGCGCCGGCGGCGGGGGCGCTGATCTGCACGGTCCTGGTGCCGTCGATGCGCATGTAGAGGCGGCCGGTGCCGGCCTCGGTGAAGACGATCCGCGAGCCGTCGCTGGAGATCGTGTTGGCCTGGGTGTGGGTCGGACTGTTGAGGAGCGTCTTCCCGGGATCGTTGAGGAGGTTGAGCCCGCCCGACCACTGGAAGGAGCCGGCGAAGCCGCCGTCGGCCGGCGCCAGGCAGGGAGGACCGCCCTGGTCGTTGCAGGAGGTGGCGGGGAAGGAGGGGACGCGGTCGGCGAGGCGCAGCGTGCCGTGGTCGTCGTCGTAGAGGTTGTGCTTGCCGTCGACGGCGCCGAAGGTGAGGGCGTCCCGGGAGCCGACGAGGACGTGCTTGGGGTCGGCGGAGTAGCCGTCGATGCCCGTAACAAAGTCTTGCCAACCGCCGGAGGCGGAGATCTGGGTGCTCCAGGTGCCGGCGGCGAGGTCGCCGAGGTAGAAATTGGCGCCGCTTTGATCGAAGCTGTAGGAGGTGGCGAGATTCGGGTCCCAGCCGGCGATCGACACCTCCTGCTGGGGAGCGGCAAGCGGGATGACGCTGTTGGTGGTCCAGCCCGAGGCGGTGCGGCGGGCGAGGACCGGGTTGGTGCGCGAGGAGAGGCCGCCGGCGCCGACCGGGAGGCCGGCGGTGGAGGCGTAGGTGACGCTGTCGCCGTCGGCGGCGGCCTGGGAGAACTGGCCGGAGCTGAGCGCGTTGGCGCCGTCCTTGTTGACCAGGGAGGCCTGCTCGTAGGCGCGGCAGTCGGGGAGGTGGGCGCCGGCACCGGTGCGGAACTGGTCGTTGGGGCAGGAGCCGAAGCTCTGCGGGCTGGTGTAGGTGTGGAAAGCGACGACGGGGCCGTCGACGGTGCCGCCGGGATTCTGGGCGACGATGCGGAAGTCGTAGGCGGTGTTCGGGTCGAGGTTGGTGACGTCCTCGTGGACGGGCACGGCGACGGCGCCGTTGCCGATGTCGGAGGGGCTGGCGGGCGCGGTCTGGGCGTTTGCCCAGGAGTTGCTCTGGAAGTCGGCGTCGGTGGTGTACTGGAACTGGTAGGTGGTGTCGGCGCTCTCGGGGTTGACCGAGGCGCCCAGGGTGACGGTCGTGTCGGCGATCGAAGTCGCCTGGGTGCCGGTGACGCGCGGGCCGTTGGTGGTGAAGCTCTGGTCGGCGCTGGTGGCGGTGCCGCCGGGCTCATTGTTGGCGGCGACGATGCGGGTGTGGTAGCTAGTGCCGCCGTTGAGGCCGCCGACGTCGGCGTGGACGACGACGTCGCCGGAGCCCGAGTTGGCCGCGACGTTGGTGTCGGTCATGTCGGGGGCGCAGGCGTGCTTTTGGGCGGCGGTGACGCTGGCGAAGCCGTCGTTTTGGAACTGGGAGTCGGGGACCAGCTCGAAGTGGCAGTCGGTGACCTGGAAGGTCTCGGGGTCGACCTTGGCGTTGAGGGTCACCGAGTCGCCGGCGAGGTTGGTCGGGGCCTGCTGGGTGAGCGTCGGCGGTGAGAGGGTCGAGCCGGGGGCGAAGACGTGGATCTTGTGGTCGGTGGAATCGGAGACGTAGACGTAGTGGTTGGAGGGATCGACGGCGACGCCGGTCAGGCTGCGGTTGGTGACGCCGTCGTCGAAGCTGAAGAGGCTGTTGTTCGCCTGGTCGAAGGCCTCCACGCTGTGCTGATCGGACTCGGCGAGGTAGACGATTCCGCTCGTGCGGTCGACCGCGATCTCAGCGGAGTTGTGCGAGGAGAGCGTGGTGGCGGATGCGTAGCTCGGGGCGTTGATGCGGTTGGTGTCCTGGCCACCGCCCCTGCCCATATAGAGGTCGTCGCCAGGGTTGAAGGCGAGCTGACAGGGGAAGAACTCGGAGAGCGAGGACTGGGCGACGCCGCTGGAGCTGTAGCGGAAGATCGGGGCGTTGTTGGCGCTTGACGGGTCGGAAACCCAGACGCGGCCGGTGGAGTCGACGCCGACGCCGCAGGGAGACGAGCCCGAGAGGAAGTCGGGGTTGGCGGTGAGGTCGAGCGGGAAGGGAGCGCCGAGGGGGGAGCCTCCCGAACTGTAACCGTAGAGCTTCTTGTTCGACCCATCGAGGGCGTAGAGCCGGCCGGCAGAACCGGTGGTGCTGTTGTCGACGGCGATGCCGGTGGTGCCCGCGGTGGCGAGTGGTGTGAAGCCGGAGACGGTCGAGACGGTCGGCGGCGAGGAGGCGTCGAAGCCGTAGATGCCGGTCGAGCCGACCGCGTAGAGGCGCTGGTGCGCATTGTCGAAGGCGAGACTGCCGGGACCGCTGGCGAAGGGGATGCTGTTGTCGCCGGAGGGGCCGAAGGCGCCGGCTTGACTGGGCGCCGTCGTGGCGAAGGAGGAGGGAATCACGGTGCTATCGGGGCTGGTGTTCTCGCCGGCGCCGACGGTGGTGAGGTGGAGGCGATAGTGGATGGTGACACCGGGGGCGAGGTCGTTGATGAAGGCGCTGACGGCGGTGGGGGACGAGTCCGAATAGGACGGCGGGGGGACGCAGGCGGCGGTGTGGCCGTAGGAGGTGGTGAGGCCCCAGTCGAAGTGGCACTCGGTGACGTTGAGGTCGGCATCGCCCTGCGGATCGAAGTGCCCGTTGAGGGTGAGGTCGGTGTGATGGACGTTGGTGGCGGCGTCGGTGTTGAGCGGGAAGACGGCCGTGGTGAGGGTCTTGTCGGCACCGGTGAACTCGCCGACCGAGGCGGTGGTGAGGTGGAGGCGGAAGTGGTAGGTGGTGCTCGGGGCAAGGCCGGCCAGCGAGGCGGTGACGTCGGTGGCGGTGGTGAGCGGGTAGCCGTTCTGGTCGCAGGGAGCGGTGGCGGGGGTGTGGGCGCCGCTGTAGCTGTTGCCGTTGGCGGCGTAGTCGGCGGCGCTGAGCCAGTCGAAGTGGCACTCGGTGACGTTGAGCGCCGAGTCCCCGTCGGGGTCGAGGTGGCCGTTGAGGGTGGCGTGGGTGGGGTCGATCCCGGTCGCGTCGTTGGTGGAGAGCGAGTAGGCGACGGCGGTGAAGCTCTGGTCGGCGCCGAGCGCGTCGCCGTGGCCCGCGGTGGTCAGGTGGAGACGGAAGTGGTAGGTGGTGCCCGGGATCAGACTGGGCAGGGTGGCGGTGGCGGCGGTGGCGGTGCTGTAGGGGTAGCTGGCCTGGTCGCAGGGGACGGTGCCGCCGCTGTAGGCCGTGGTCGTGCCCCAGTCGAACTTGCAGTCGCTGACGTTGAGGCTGGAGTCGTTGTTGGGATCGAAGTGACCGTTGAGGGTGGCGTGGGTGTGGGTGACGGGGTTGGCGGCGTCGCTGATCGCGTAGGGGTCGGTGGTGAAGGTGGCGGGGTGACCGGAGGTGGTTCCCAAGGAGTTGGTGGCGACGATGCGGTAGTGGTAGGTGGTGTTGGTGGCGAGGCCGGTGAGGTCGGCGTGGACGGCGACGCCGTTGGCCCCCGCGCCGGGGTCGGGGGAGCAGGTGGCGGTCTGGGTGCCGGCGCCGAAGTCGTTGCCGTCGTTCTGGTAGTCGGCGTCGTCGACGTACTCGAAGTGGCAGTCGCTGACGGCGGCGGAGTTGGGGTTGACCGTGGCGTTGAGGGTGGCGGTGTAGAGGCCGACGGCACTCGCGCTGCCGGTTTTGACGCCGGGGGGCGCGGCGAGCGCGTAGGGCCGGTAGACGTCAACCGTGTTGTGCGTCGGGTCGGCCACGTAGGCGTTGCCGTGGTTGCCCTTGACCGCCACCCCGAAGGAGTCGGTGCCGAAGTCGCCGGAGCCGAAGGTGTAGGCGGGGTTGTCGGAGGAGTCATAGACGTGGATCGAGTCGCCCTGGTCGGCGTAGACGTCGTCGGTGGAGGGGTCGATGCTGACGGCGGAGACGTTCGAGGAGGGGGAGCCGATAGTGGTGGGGGTGGGCGCGTTCGTCCCGAAGTCCGAGGCCGCGTATTTCTTCAGCGGGCCGTTGGCGAAGTTGGAGCTGTTGCGCGCCGCGTAGATGTCGCCGCTTGAGTTGACCGCGATCCCGCAGGTGTGGATGCCGGTGATCGCGGTGTCGTAGTCGGAGTTGCTCTCGACGGAGCCGGCGGCGGGCGAGTAGCGTTCGACCCTGCTGGCGCCGGAGACCGAGACGTAGGCCGACCCGTCGGGGCCGATCGCGACGCCGCAGGGGTAGGCGAAGCCGACGGCCCAGTTGCCCTCCGGGGCCCCGTCACCGGTGAGCTGGCCGAGGTAGTCGCCGGCGGGGGAGAAGATGTCGACCACCGAGTTGGTGCCGAAGAAGCTGTAGCCGGAGTCGACGACGTAGATGTCGCCGTCGGTGGCGGTGCCGGAGTTGTCGACGGCGATCTGTGCGGCGGTGGGATCGAAGTCGAAGGCGCCGTCGGGGGTGGCGTCGTTGGCGGAGCCGTTGCCGGAGCCGCCGTCGATCACGTTGGAGCCGGAGAGGTCGGCGAAGGGGGCGGGGTTGCCGGAGGAGTCATAGCGGCTGATCTGCTCGTTGACCGGGTCGACGACGTAGGTGTCGCCGCTTGACTGGTCAACGGCGAGGGAGGTGGGGTTGGTGGAGGAGTAGGAGGAGGCATACGGCCGTGCCAGGAGGGGATAGACGTCGACGGTGTTGTGCGTCGGGTCGGCCACGTAGGCGTTGCCGTGGTTGCCCTTGACCGCCACGCCGAAGGAGTCGGTGCCGAAGTCGCCGGAGCCGAAGGTGTAGGCGGGGTTGTCGGAGGAGTCATAGACGTGGATCGAGTCGCCCTGGTCGGCGTAGACCTCGTCGGTGGAGGGGTCGATGCTGACGGCGGAGACGTTCGAGGAGGGGGAGCCGATAGTGGTGGGGGTGGGCGCGTTCGTCCCGAAGTCCGAGGCCGCGTATTTCTTCAGCGGGCCGTTGGCGAAGTTGGAGCTGTTGCGCGCCGCGTAGATGTCGCCGCTTGAGTTGACCGCGATCCCGCAGGTGTGGATGCCGGTGATCGCGGTGTCGTAGTCGGAGTTGCTCTCGACGGAGCCGGCGGCGGGCGAGTAGCGTTCGACCCTGCTGGCGCCGGAGACCGAGACGTAGGCCGACCCGTCGGGGCCGATCGCGACGCCGCAGGGGTAGGCGAAGCCGACGGCCCAGTTGCCCTCCGGGGCCCCGTCACCGGTGAGCTGGCCGAGGTAGTCGCCGGCGGGGGAGAAGATGTCGACCACCGAGTTGGTGCCGAAGAAGCTGTAGCCGGAGTCGACGACGTAGATGTCGCCGTCGGTGGCGGTGCCGGAGTTGTCGACGGCGATCTGTGCGGCGGTGGGATCGAAGTCGAAGGCGCCGTCGGGGGTGGCGTCGTTGGCGGAGCCGTTGCCGGAGCCGCCGTCGATCACGTTGGAGCCGGAGAGGTGGGCGAAGGGGGCGGGGTTGCCGGAGGAGTCATAGCGGCGGATCACCTCGTTGTTCGGGTCGACGACGTAGGTGTCGCCGCTTGACTGGTCAACGGCGAGGGAGGTGGGGTTGGTGGAGGGGAAGGAGGCGCCGGAGTCGAGGGAGCGGACCTGAATCGGGTAGACGTCGACGGTGTTGTGCGTCGGGTCGGCCACGTAGGCGTTGCCGTGGTTGCCCTTGACCGCCACCCCGAAGGAGTCGGTGCCGAAGTCGCCGGAGCCGAAGGTGTAGGCGGGGTTGTCGGAGGAGTCATAGACGTGGATCGAGTCGCCCTGGTCGGCGTAGACCTCGTCGGTGGAGGGGTCGATGCTGACGGCGGAGACGTTCGAGGAGGGGGAGCCGATAGTGGTGGGGGTGGGCGCGTTCGTCCCGAAGTCCGAGGCCGCGTATTTCTTCAGCGGGCCGTTGGCGAAGTTGGAGCTGTTGCGCGCCGCGTAGATGTCGCCGCTTGAGTTGACCGCGATCCCGCAGGTGTGGATGCCGGTGATCGCGGTGTCGTAGTCGGAGTTGCTCTCGACGGAGCCGGCGGCGGGCGAGTAGCGTTCGACCCTGCTGGCGCCGGAGACCGAGACGTAGGCCGACCCGTCGGGGCCGATCGCGACGCCGCAGGGGTAGGCGAAGCCGACGGCCCAGTTGCCCTCCGGGGCCCCGTCACCGGTGAGCTGGCCGAGGTAGTCGCCGGCGGGGGAGAAGATGTCGACCACCGAGTTGGTGCCGAAGAAGCTGTAGCCGGAGTCGACGACGTAGATGTCGCCGTCGGTGGCGGTGCCGGAGTTGTCGACGGCGATCTGTGCGGCGGTGGGATCGAAGTCGAAGGCGCCGTCGGGGGTGGCGTCGTTGGCGGAGCCGTTGCCGGAGCCGCCGTCGATCACGTTGGAGCCGGAGAGGTGGGCGAAGGGGGCGGGGTTGCCGGAGGAGTCATAGCGGCGGATCACCTCGTTGTTCGGGTCGACGACGTAGGTGTCGCCGCTTGACTGGTCAACGGCGAGGGAGGTGGGGTTGGTGGAGGGGAAGGAGGCGCCGGAGTCGAGGGAGCGGACCGGAGTGGCGAGGGCGGCGGGGGCGAAGGCGAGGAGGGCGAGGGCGGCGATCGCGAGGAGGGGGGCGGCTACGCGCCCGCGGGCGTGCGAGGGCGCACCGGTCCCGTCGGAGTCCGCGGACGCACCACGGGTGGCGAAGGCTCCACGGACGGCGCCGCCGAGGCCGCTGCCCCGGTGCGTGGTCGAAACCGCGGAAGATGCCTTCGCGTGGCGTCTCACGTGCTGTGTCTCCTCTCCTGGACCGCTCCCTTTCCGTGTCCCGCTGCTTCGCGGGGTCCCTGGCGAGGGGTCTCGGTCCCTTATGTCCCTGTGACGTATCCCTGCCCGTCCCAACGGGCCTGAACTATTTTGTACATCAATAGCTGTGTGGAGAGTACAAGGAAGTTTGTCGATGTCAAGGGGCCGCGCGGTTTTTCGATCGGGCGAGGGGGCGTTCGGGCGCTGCAAACGGCATTGGAATGGGGAGGGACGCGTTAGCGACGCAATTGTTCGAGTTGCGTCGCAAACTCGTCAATCCAGCGCGCCACGGGCGCGATTTACGCGCCTACGGTCCGGCGGGCGATGCCCTGGCCACCGACGATCGGAGACCCCCTCCCCCGTGCCGCGGAGGTCTGGTATGAGATGGCCAAGTGGGACGGTTGGATCCTGGCCGATAGAGGACACGGCCTCGAATGGGCACGGGTTCTTCGTGTTCAGATGGAGGACGTCGACGTCATTTGGGAGGCGATCGCAATGCGCGCGCCGATCGACCCCGTTTCCGGCATCCGCTCGCTCGGTATTTATGGCCTCAACTGCGAGGTCGATATGTGGCTAACGATTGGTCGGCGCCGCGCCGCCGTCAGAACCGTCTGGCACTACGCGAACTCCAAAGCGTCACCACGGTTGGCGAGCGCTTACCCGATCTCTAACATCGGGGGACGATGACCGCCACAAAACACATCGCTCAGTTCGACATCGTCGAGTTGCTCGAGCCGGTCGATGCAGCGCCAATCGGCGCCCGCGGGGGGGTGCTCGACATTCTCAGCGATGAAGTCGCGATGGTCGAGATCACCACCCTGCCGTTGGAACCCCTCCTCGACCGGATCGTGGTCGTGCCGCTCGACAAGCTGCGCGTCATCGAGTCGGCCAAGCGCGGCAGCTGAGCGCCGCGGGGATCACTCCCCAGCTACGGCGTCGGGGTCGGCACCCCGCCCCCCACTCCGACCGCCGGGGGCGGCGCGGGGTGCGGGGTCGGCGCGGGGGTCGGCGCCGGGTGGGGCTGGGGGTTCGGCGTCGGGCTGGGCGTGGGATTCGGCGTCGCTCCCTGGTTGTTGCCCTGATTGCCCTGATTGCCCTGCTTGCCGGGCTTGTTCGGCTTGTTGGTCGTGCCGGTCGTCGTATTCGGGACCTGGGACGCGGAGGTCGTGTGGTCGCTGTGCAGGCCCTTCAGCGCCGGCAGGCCGGCGGGCACCGGGAAGTCGGGGCAGTCGCCGTTCGCCGCCGCCTCCATGAAGGAGCGCCAGATCGGCCCCGCGGTGGGGCCGCCGTAGCCGGTCGGGGCGCGGGACTCGGGGTGGCCGACCCAGACGGCGGTCGAGAAGAGCGGCGTGTAGCCGGCGAACCAGGCGTCGGACTCGCCCTCGGAGGTGCCGGTCTTGCCGGCCTCCGAGCCGCAGCCCATGTAGGTGTAGCCGGCGCCGGTGCCCTGGGTGATCACGCCCTCGAGCAGTTTGGTCACGTCGTAGGCCTGGCCCTCGGTGAGGACGCGGTTGCCGGCGCTGGAGCCGGCGTCGTCGGTCTTGCCGCCGGGGAACTCGACCCGGCCGACCGCGGTCGCGTCGTGGTGGATGCCACCGCTGGCCAGGGTCGCGTAGCCGTCGGCCATCTCCAGCGGCGTGACGCCGACCCGGAGGCCGCCGATCGCCTCGGCCGGCACCGACTGCAGCGGCGAGGTGATCCCCATGTCGTGGGCGGTCTTGGTGACGTTCTCGGGCCCGACGTCGAGGTCGAGCTGGGCGAAGACGACGTTGACCGAGCCCCAGGTGGCGGCGGAGAGCGGCATCGTCCCCCCTCCCGGCTCGGCGTTGTTGACGGTCCAGCTGCCGCCGCCGGGAATCTGCAGCGTCTTCGGCGAGGTGCCGTCGTAATAGGTCGTGTAGGGGTCGATCCCCTGCTTGATCGCCGTGGCCAGGACGAAGGCCTTGAAGGAGGAGCCGGGCTGGCGGTGGGCCTGCCAGGCGTAGTTGAACTGGCTGTCGCTGGAGTAGTCCTGGGTCGAGGCGAGGGCGAGGATCTCGCCGTTGCGCGGGTCGACCGAGGCGAGCGCCGCCGCCGGCCCGCCGCCGGAGTAGCAGACCGAGCAGGAGTTGACCGCCGACTGCGCCGCCGCCTGCAGGCGCGGGGAGATCGTCGTGTAGGCCTTGAGGCCGCCGTTGCGGACGGTGTTGATCCCGTAGCGGTCGATCAGCTCCTGGGAGACGAGGTCGAAGAGGAAGGGGTCGCGGATCGTCTGGTACTTGTGCCCCGGGCGCAGGCCGAGGCCGGAGTGGACCGCCGCCTCGTACTGGGAGGAGGAGATGTAGCCCTGCTGCTCCATCGCTCCCAGGACCTCGTTGCGGCGGGCGAGCGCGGCGCGGGGGTCGATGAACGGGTTGTACTCGGAGGGAGCCTGCGGCAGGCCGGCGAGCATCGCCGCCTCGGTCAGGGTGAGGTCGCGGGCGGGCTTGCCGTAATAGGTCTGGGAGGCCGCCTCGGCGCCAACCGCGGTCTCGCCGTTGACGGTGCCGTAGGGGGCTGTGTTGAGGTAGGCGGTGAGGATCCAGTCCTTGGAGTGGGCGTCCTCCTCGTCGTTGGCCAGGTGGGCCTCGATCAGCTTTCGCTTCAACGTCTCCTGGGGGTGCTGGATGTAGAGGTCGCGGACCAGCTGCTGGGTGATCGTCGAGGCGCCCTGGACGGGTTTGCCGCCGGCCATCAGGTCCTTCCAGGCGGCGCGCAGGATGCCGGCCGGATCGACCCCGCCGTGGTGGAAGAAGTTGCGGTCCTCGATCGCCACGGTCGCGTCCTTGAGCTCCTGCGGCAGGGCCGCGGAGGAGACCGGCTCGCGGATGTTGTTGGAGCGGATGAAGCCGATCAGGCTGCCGTCGGCGGCATAGATCGCCGAGGAGCGCCCCTTCTGGACCGGTTTGAGGCTGGACAGCGGCGGCGCCGAGTCATAGACCTTGACCGCCCAGCTGGCCGCGACGCTGGCGGCGACGAACCCGACCACGGCGAGGGCGGCGAGGAGGACGACGAACTTCTTCCAGGCGGAATGGCGCGCCTTCGTGCGGCGCCGTCTGTGGACGCGAGTTGCCATTGCGGCAGGATGACATCCCGGCCCCCTCGGCACCAGGACACGGGCGTGCGCGCAGGCGGTCTGTCAGCGGGGCCGGTGAGCGGGAGCGGGCGGTTTGGCCCCCGCGGGCGGGCGGCGTCCCACCGCGGGCGGTGTAACGCGTAGGTGGGCTGACGGGGGACCTACGCGTTGCACCGTCGCGCCCCAGGTCCCCTCGGCCCCCCGGTGTAACGCGTTTTTTGCCCGACAGGGGGAATACGCGTTGCACCGTCGCTCCCCAGAGCCCCACCCCCCGCCCCCGCGGTGCAACGTGTTGGCGTTCTGTGGGCACGCTTACGCGTTACACCGACGGCCGTCCCGGTCCGCTGCGAGTGGGTGCAACGCGTTGGCGTGTTGGGGTGCTTGTTGATCGTCTGGAGAAAGCGAGCGAGTCGAACCCGCTCGACTCGCGAGGTTTGTGAATCGCCCCCGGCCAAGTCGGAGCTCATCGCGTCAATTCGGAGATCGCTTCCGTCGCCGCAGACATCTGCCGGCGGTGGGCGCGTTCGGCGCGGGCGTGAATCGCTCGGCGGCGTTCTCGGAGTTGCGGCCAGCGGCCATCGCGATCGACGAGCACCCGGCCCTCCGCGAGGGCCCGATCCAAGAGGAGGGGCGCAACGGACTCGATGCGGGCGAGATCGGCGACGTCAACCTCGCGATCGACCAACGGCGCCAGCCGCGCGGTCAATCGGGATGAGGGCGAGGGTTTCCCGTCGACCGCCTCGATGAGCAGGTCGAGGTCCGATTCCGGGTCCTCGTCACCCCGCGCGAGCGAGCCGTACAACACCGCGAGCCGGATGCCGCGCTCGGTGCGGAGCGCTTGTCGCAGCTCGGCGAGCAGGCGCCAGTGGTCGCGCAGGTACTCGCGCTCCCCGGCCGCCAGGCGCAGTCGCCGCGGCCGTGGCCGGGCGCAGCGCAGCGTGCCCTGCGCGGCCGCCCGGCGAAGGGTGCGCTCCTCGACATCGAGGTCGCGGGCCAGCTCTTGAAGGGGACCCATGCTGAAATCATAGGCCGTTGTGTGTCCGTTACAAGCTCAAAAGCGTCACGAATTTGTGACTAGAAGCGAAATATTCAACTACGCGCGCAGCTTGTAGCCGCGGGAGAAGAGGCGCAGGTTGGAGAGGAAGAGGGCGAGGGTCGCGCCGCTGAGGGCGAGCATCGAGAGCGGGATGCTCGCCTCGGTGTAGTTGAGGAAGCCGTAGCGGACCAGGTTGATCATGTAGTAGACGGGGTTGAAGTGGGTCAGCGTCTGGAACGGCTGCGGCAGCAAGGCGGCCGAGTAGAAGACGCCGCCGAGGAAGATCAGCGGCTGGAGGACGAAGGTCTGGGCGATGGCGACGTCGTCGAACTGCTCGGCACGGACGCCGATCAGCACGCCCAGCTGGGAGAAGAAGAAGCCGACGAGGAAGAGCGCCGGGATCAGCACGAAGACGTGATCGACCGGGAGGTCGACGAGCAGCGAGGCGACGAGGAAGGTGAGCAGCGAGACCAGCAGCCCGCGCATGAAGCCGCCGAGCGAGAAGGCGAGCAGCAACTCCAGAGGCGAGGCGGGCGAGGAGAGCTGGTCCTGGATCGCGCCCTGGAACTTCTGCTGGAGGATCGAGGAGGAGTTGTTGGCGAAGGCGTTGATCGACCAGGCCATCATGATCAGGCCGGGGATGACGAAGACGACGTAGTCGATCCCGTGCAGCTTGTTGATCCGCGAGCCGAGCGCGGCGCCGAAGACGGAGATGTAGAGGAAGGTCTCCAGCAGCGGCGCGCCGAGCGTCTGCTTCTTGATCTTCATGAAGCGGCTGACCTCGCGCCGCCACAGGGTGGCGAAGCGGACCTGGGCGGCGCTGAGGCGGCGGGCCCTCACGGGGTCAGCTCCTCGACGTGGGAGCGCGACAGCTCCTTGCGGCCGACCAGCTCCAGGTAGGCGTCCTCGAGACTGGAGACGCCGTAGCGCTTGGTCAGGTCGGCGCTCGTCCCCTGGGCGGCGATCTCGCCGTGGTTGATGAAGGCGATCCGGTTGCAGAGCTGCTCGGCCTCCTCCAGGTAGTGGGTGGTAAGCAGGATCGTCGTCCCCTCCTGGTTGATCCGCTGCACGTAGTGCCAGAGCTCCAGCCGCAGCTCGATGTCGACGCCGGCGGTCGGCTCGTCGAGGATCAGCAGGCGCGGCCGGTGCATCAGGGCGCGGGCGAGGATGACGCGGCGCTTCATCCCGCCGGAGAGGGTGCGGGTGCGCTCGTCGCGCTTCTCGGTGAGGGAGAAGGTCTCCAGCAGCTCGCGGGCGCGCTCGCGGCGCTCGCGCTTCGGCATCCCGAAGTAGCCGGCGTGGAAGTCGAGCGTCTCCTCGACGGTGAGGAACCAGTCGAGGTTGAGTTCCTGCGGCGCCAGCCCGACCGCCTGGCGCGCCTCGGTGTAGTCGCGGATCGCGTCGTGGCCGAAGACCTGGATCGAGCCGCCGCTCGGTTGCGCCAGTCCGGTCGTGCAGTGGATCAACGTCGACTTGCCGGCGCCGTTGGGGCCGAGCAGGCCGAAGAACTCGCCGGGCTTGATCTCCAGCGAGACGCCGCGCAGCGCCTCCACCCCGGTCGGGTAGCGCTTGGTCAGGTCGGTGATGTGGAGGGCCCTGTCGCTTGGCGGCAGGGCGGAGCCGTTGGAGGCGGAGCGAACGCGCACGCCCCCAATCTAGGGAACCGCGGGCGGCGGCCGCTCGCGGTGGCTGCGGGCAAGCCGGCGCAGCCGCTCAAACGTGGGCGAAGATCAGCCCGGTGAAGCCGACGACCATGGTGGCGAACATGCCGGCGCTGAGACGGGTCATCGTGTACTGAAGAGAGTCGAAGCGGC
Organism: uncultured Solirubrobacterales bacterium; assembly: GCA_963702055.1. Classification (GTDB taxonomy): domain Bacteria; phylum Actinomycetota; class Thermoleophilia; order Solirubrobacterales; family 70-9; genus CAWINX01. Next base: position 1,238,136 of record OY969702.1, read on the forward strand.
GATCGATTCGTTCATCGATTGCTTCGAGGCGCCGGTCAATCGACTCGAAGCGGCGATCGACCGACTCGAAGCGCTGGTCGATTACCTCAAACCGTTGGTCGACCAAGTCGAAGCGGTGGTCGATTACCTCGAACCGCCGATCGACTGAGTCGAAGCGGGCGTCCATATGGCGGGCCAGCTCGTCGACTCGCCCGTTGAGGTCGTCCATCCGCTCGTCGGTCCAGGTGGATCGCATCGACTCCATGATCGCAGCCTAGCCGGAAATATGTGACGTGTTGTCTGCAGATGTGACGACTCTCCCCAGCGAATATCGTGACTTCGTGACTTTCGCCCACCGTCCCCTCTTGAGCCGCCTGGCGCGCGCCGCGGTCGCGCTCGCGCTCCTCCTTGCGGGTTGCGGAGGGAATGGATCTGGTGACAGCACCACCACTTCGGCTCCCGTCGCCGTCCCCCACCTCGGCATCGTGCTTGCGGCGGCACCCGCCGGCGAGTCCGGTGCGCTGGTCCGCTCCCTATTGCGCAACGGGGTCCGCTCCCTGCTGCGCCCGGGAGACCTGATCGTCGTCGTCAACGGGACCCGGGCGAAGAGCGCCGCCCAGGTGCGCGCGCTGCTCACCCGCCAGAGCCTCGGCGACCGGCTGACCCTGACGGTCCTGCGCGGGTCGCGGCGTCTGACCTTCGCTGAGACGCTCTCCCCCAACGCCTACCTGGGCGCCGAGGTGAGAAGCAACGGCCCGGCTGCGGTGATGCGGGTCGCGCCGGGCTCGCCCGCCGCGCGCGCCGGCCTCGCCCCCGGCGACACGATCGTCGCGATCGACGGTCGGCCGATCTCCGGGGCGCGCGCGGTCCTCGCTGCGCTTGCGACCCGCCACGCCGGCGACACGGTGCGAATCGAGGTCGCCCGCGGCTCCCGCCGCCTGCGCCTAACGGCGGTCCTGGGCGAGCGCCGGTAGCGGCGGGCGCTCGGAGGTGAGGTCGGCCTTCGGCGACCGCGACAAAGGTGCGGCAAGAGGCATCTGATCCGGCGACTAGCTTCCCCGCTCCAGTGCAAGAAGCCACGGAGGGAGGATCGTGAAACTGGTGATCGGCATCGTGCGGCCGGAAAAAGCCAACGACGTGCTCGAGTCTCTCTATAGGGCCAAGGTCAGCGGCATGTCGATGAGCCGCGTCCAAGGCCACGGCGGCGAGCTGGACCGGGTGGAGACCTACCGCGGCACGACCGTGCAGATGGGGCTCTCCGAGAAGGTTCGCTTCGAGATCGCCGTCTCCGACTCCTTCGTCGACCCGACGATCCAGGCGCTGCGCGAGGGCGCCCGCACCAACGAGGTCGGCGACGGCAAGATCTTCGTCCTGCCGCTGGAGAGCGCGGTGCGCATCCGCACCGGCGAGACCGACCAGAGCGCCGTCACCCCGCTGGCCAAGTGACCGCCGCCACGGGGGTGAATGCGGGCGACACGGCCTGGATGCTGGTCGCGACGGCGCTGGTGCTGATGATGACTCCGGCGCTGGGGCTCTTCTACGCCGGGTTGGTGCGGTCGAAGAACACGCTCAACACTTTCATGATGTGCGTCGGCGCGATCGCCGTCGCCACCGTCACCTGGTCGCTGGTCGGCTACTCGCTCGCATTCGACGGCAGCGGCAGCCTGATCGGCGGCCTCGACTACGTCGCCCTGCACGGCGTCGGCTTCGCCCCGCGCGACGGGACGACGATCCCCCACCTCGTGTTCATGGCCTTCCAGGCAACCTTCTGCATCATCACCGTCGCGCTGGTCTCCGGCGCCGTGGTCGAGCGGATGCGCTTCGGCGCCTTTCTCATCTTCGCCGCGCTCTGGTCGGTGCTCGTCTACGCCGTCCTCGCCCACTGGACCTTCGGCGGCGGCTGGCTGTCGGCGAACGGCACCCTCGACTTCGCCGGCGGCGTCCCGGTCGAGATGGCCTCGGGATTCTCGGCGCTGGCCGCGGCGCTGGTAGTCGGCGCGCGCAAGGACTACGGCCGCCAGGCTCTCCTCCCTCACAACGCGATGTATGTCCTGCTCGGCGCCGGCCTGCTCTGGTTCGGCTGGTTCGGTTTCAACGGCGGCAGCGGCTTCTCGACCGGCAACCCCAGCGTGCTCGCCTTCACCAACACGCTGCTGACCCCGGCCTGCGCACTGGTCACCTGGTTCGCGCTTGACCTGATCCGGGGGCGCAAGGCGACCGCGATCGGCGCTGCGACGGCGATCATCGTCGGTTGCGTGCTGATCACGCCGGCGGGCGGCTACATCAGCCCGGGCTGGGCGATGGCGCTCGGCTTCCTCGGGGCGCTTCCCTGCTACGCGATGATCCTCTGGCGGCCGCGGACTCGGGTCGATGAGACGCTCGACGTGCTCGCCGCCCACGGCGTCGCCGGCTTCACCGGCATCCTCTTCGTCGGCTTCGCCGCCCAGGTCGCCTGGAACGGCGTCTCCAACGGCCTCTTCTACGGCAACGCCTCACAACTCGGCGACCAGGCGCTGGCGGCGGTCGTCGCCCCCGCCTACGCCTTTGGCGCGACCTTCCTGCTGCTGAAGCTGGTCGGCGCGGTCACCTCGCTGCGCTCGAGCGAGCACGAGGAGGCCGTCGGCATGGACGTCGTCCACCATGGCGAGGAGGCCTACCTCACGGGCGAGGGCGCGATCCTGATCGTCTCCGACGGAGACGACGAGGCCGGGGCCTCGGTCGCGAACGCGGCGTAGCGGCGCTCAGAGCCGGGATGCCACCGGCTCGCCGCGGGTCGCCGGGGCCGAGAACCGCATCGTGCCGTCCTCGAGCGGGGCGCGGCGGATCGTGCGGATGTCGAGGGCGTAGTTCTGGCGCAGCTTCCACGGCTCCTTGGAGCCTTGTTTGGGCAGCTGGTCGAGGGAGCGGAGGATGTAGCCGGAGTTGAGGGCCATGATCTCCTCCTCCTCCACGCTGGGGTCGGTCAGCTCGGGCGCGCACTGGCTCTGGCCGTGGGCCTCCATGTGAGCGAGCAGGCGGCAGACGTACTCGGAGGTGAGGTCGGCCTTCAGCGTCCAGGAGGCGTTCGTGTAGCCGAGCGTGAAGGCGAGGTTGGGGATACCGCTGAGCATCATGCCCTTGTAGGTCATCCGTTTGGTCAGGTCGACGTCGGAGCCGTCGATCGCCACCCGCAGCCCGCCCAGGAAGAGCAGGTTGAGCCCGGTGGCGGTGACGATCAGGTCGGCCTCCAGCTCGGTGCCGGACTCGAGCTTGATCCCGCCCTCGGTGAAGGCCTCGATCTGGTCGGTGACGATCTCGGCGCGGCCTCCCCGGATCGCCTTGAACAGGTCGCCGTCGGGCACCAGGCAGAGGCGCTGGTCCCACGGGTCATAGCGGGGGCTGAAGTGCTTGTCGACGTCGTAGCCGGCCGGCAGCGCTCGCTCGACGGCTTTGCGGAGGAGCCCCTTCATCGCCTTCGGGCGACGGCGGCTGAGCTGGTAGCTGGCCATCTGGAGGAGGACGTTCTTCCAGCGCACGATCGCGTAGGCGGCGCGGTCCGGCAGCACCGCGCGTAGGCGGTTGGCGATCCGGTCCTCGGCCGGCATCGAGACGATGTAGGTCGGCGAGCGCTGCAGCATGGTGACGTGGGCGGCGCGCTCGGCAAGGGTGGGCACCAGGGTGACGGCGGTGGCGCCGCTGCCGATCACCACGACGCGCTTGCCCTCGTAATCGACGTCGTCGGTCCAGTGCTGGGGATGGACGATGGGCCCGGCGAAGCGCTCCCTGCCCTCGAAGTCGGGGACGTAGCCCTCGTCATAGCGGTAGTAGCCGGCGCACATCCAGAGGAAGCCGCAGGTCAGCGTCTCGGTTTCCCCCGTGTCGGCGCGCTCGACCTCGACCGTCCAGCGCGACTCCGGTGTCGACCAATCGGCCCGCACGACGCGGTGCTGGAAGCGGATCTTGGCGTCGATGCCGCCCTCGCGCGCCGTCTCGCGGACGTAGCGCAGGATCGAGGACCCGTCGGCGATCGACTTCGACTCCGTCCACGGCCGGAAGCGGTAGCCGAGCGTGTGCATGTCGGAGTCGGAGCGGATGCCGGGATAGCGGAAGAGGTCCCAGGTGCCGCCGAGGTCCTCCCGCGCCTCGAGGATCGCGTAGCTCGTGCCGGGCCGGCGCTCCTCCAGGTGGTAGGCGGCGCCGATGCCGGAGATCCCGGCGCCGACGATCAAGACGTCGAGGTGCTCCTGCGACATGGGCGGCATTCTCGCAGGCGAGGCGGGTTCAGCGGTCGCGCAGTCCCTTGGCGAGGCGGCGCATCGCCTTGGCGTTGGTGCGGCGAGCGAAGGCGCGGGTCAGCGGCGTGACGAGGCGCTCGGCCCGGGGCGCCTCCTGCCACTCGAGCTCGAAGGTGACCTTGGTCCCGCCCTCGGCGGCGGGCTCGAAGCGGTAGGTGCCACGGGTCTGGCGCTTGCCTCCCGCCCCCACTCCCTGTTCGACGATCTTGCCCGGCGCGACCTCGACGATCTCGAACTCGGTCCAGTCCTGGGAGCCGGTGACGTGAGCTCGCGCCTCCGCCTTGGCGCCGAGCCCGCGCCGCGGCCCGGAGAAGGACCAGTCGGTGAAGAGGTGGTCGAGGAAGGGCTCGTGGTTGGCGAGCACCTCAAGGTGCTCCTGGACGGCCCCCGGGGAGCCCGGCACGACGGTGGAGACGGTGACCGGCTTCACCGCGCGATTCTATGAAACGCTCTCCCGACACCGACGGGAGGCCGACTTGGAGCAAACGGGAGCAGCGGAGAAGACGGTCCTGGTCACCGGCGGCACCGGGTTCCTCGGCGGCTGGTGCGTCATCGAGCTGCTGCGGCGCGGCTACCGGGTGCGGACCACTGTCCGGGACCTGGCACGCGAGCCCGAGCTGCGCGCGACGCTCGCCAAGGAGGTCGACCCGGGCGAGCGGCTGTCCGTGCTCGCCGCCGACCTGAACGACGACGCGGGCTGGGCGGAGGCCGTGGCCGGCTGCGACTACGTCCTGCACGTCGCCTCGCCCTTCCCGCCCCAGCAGCCCGAGGACCCCGACGAACTGATCGTCCCCGCCCGCGAGGGGACGCTGCGGGTGCTGGGGGCGGCGCTCGACGCCGGGGTCGGCCGCGTCGTCGTCACCTCCTCGATCGCCGCGGTGCGCGGCGGCGTGAGCAGCGCCGGGGCGCCGCTCACCGAGGAGGACTGGACGCCGGAGAGCCCGAAGCTGTCGCCCTACGTGCGCTCCAAGACGATCGCCGAGCGCGCCGCCTGGGAGCTGGCGCGCGAGCGCGGCGTGAGCGAGCGGCTGGCGGTCGTCAACCCCGGCGCGATCCTCGGCCCGGCGCTGAGCGCGGACACCTCCTACTCGCTGGAGGCGGTCGAGCGGCTGCTGAAGGGAATGCCCGGCACGCCGCGGATCGGCTTCAGCTTCGTCGACGTGCGCGACGTCGCCGACCTCCATATAAAGGCGATGCTGGCGCCCGAGGCGGGCGGCCAGCGCTTCATCGCGGTGGCGCAGTTCCTCTGGATGGCCGAGGTGGCGGCGGTGCTGCGCGAGAACCTCGGCGAGGCGGCGGCAAAGGTGCCAAGCCGCGGCGTCCCCAACCTGGTGGTGCGGGCGATGGGGGTCTTCGACCCGGGAATCCGCTCGATCGTCAACCAACTCGGCCGGCGAGTGGACGTGTCGAGCGAGAAGGCGCGGCAAGTGCTCGGCTGGTCCCCGCGCCCGGTCGAGGAGACGATCGTCGACACCGGGCGCAGCCTCGTCGACTAGCCCTTGGCGCGGCAAGTGCGGACCAGGGTGCTGTTCAGCTGCCTGCCGTCGCTGAAGCTGTAGTCGGCGCGGACGAAGGGGAAGGTGGCGCGTGGGAAGCCGGGCGGGGCGGGACAGCCGGCGCTGAGGTAGGCGCGGCGCTTCCCTCGGAACGCGTAGGTGCGATGCAGGGTGAGGTCGAAGCCGGTCACGTAGCCCCAGTCGGCGGCCACGTAGGGGAGCCTCGCCGTCAGCTCGATGCCGAACGTCCCCCTGGTCCTGCGCACCGAGATCGGCAGCAGGTAGGAGGTGGGGACGACCGCCGTGGTGGTGCCGCCGCCGGGGCTTGCCTGCTCGACCCGGGTCTCGCCGTAGATCTGGGCGAAGATGACGGGCCGTCCGCCGACCCGGCCGTTGAAGGCGAGGACGCGGCCCCGGGCGGGAAACGGCGCCTCGTCCGGCGAGAGGACCTGGGCGGTGAGCCGGCCGCCGCCGACCAGCGCCGAGCGGCAGCGGCGCAGCGCCTGAGCGGAGGTCGCGACCTCGATCCGCTCGGCGCGGCAGGTCGGCAGGCCGCGGGTCTCGAGTCTGCCGAAGCGGTTGATCGCCACGCTGACGCGGCGCAGGGCGGGCGGCGGGCTGCCGTCGAGAGTCGAGAGGCCGGCGCTCATCGTCACCGCGATCGGCGCGGCGCCGTCGCGCGGCAGCGCCCTCGGCGTCGCCTTCCCCTCCAGGGTGACGACCAGCGAGCCGTTCTCGAAGACCTCGGCGCCGGCGCTCGCCACGAGCGCGGTCACAGCGAGGGCCAGGACGAGCGCGAGCACCGACCCAACAACCCGCAGCGCCGTTCGGCGCTCTGTTAGCTTGGCTCGTGGGTTGGGGGAAGTGGGTGCGGGGTTCATCGCTGCGCGCCGCCTGGAGGAGATCGATGCGTAAGACCTACATTCTGATCGTTGCCGTCGCGCTGGCCGCCGGGGCTCTCGCCGTCGGCGCCGACGCGGCCCTGCTCAAGGTCGGCAAGCTCGTCGTCACCACCAACAGCACCTTCACCCCCAACACGCTGCCCAAGCGCGCCTTCGCCCCCGTCTTTGTGCACGACACGGCGAGCATCCGCTCGACCGACGGCGGCTCACCCCCGGCCCTTGCCCACCTCTCCGTCGGCCTCGACCGCAACAACAAGCTGGACACCCGCGGCCTGCCCACCTGCGACCCGGCGAGCCTCGCCAACACCACCCCGCTCCAGGCCCGCAACCTCTGCGGGCGGGCGATCGTCGCCACCGGCCACGTCTCCTCCCGGATCAGCCGCCCGGGCGAGCGCCCCTTCGTCTCGACCTCGCCGCTCACCGCCTTCAACGGGCCGAAGGTCGGCGGCGACGCCACGGTCGTCCTCCACAGCTACATGCAGTTCCCCCAGGCCGAGACCTACATAGTCACCGCCCGCCTGGTCGGCAGTGGCCGCAAGGGCAACCACGGCTATCACCTGGTCGCCGACCTCCCGCCGATCGACGGCGGCTACGGCGTGCTCACCCACATCGACGTCAAGATCGGCCACCGCTACAAGCACAACGGCCACAGGCTCAGCTACACCTCGGCCCGCTGTCTCAGCGGCATCCTCTTCACCCACGGCCGCTTCGTCTTCGCCGACGGCACCGTGCTCGACGGCAGCATCTACCGCCCCTGCGCCGCCGCCGGGCCCTAAAAACCAGGTTCCGCTGTTCCTTTGCCGGGTATAGAGGGGCAAAGGAACAGCGGAAGGGTTTGGGCGCGCGCCCCGCGGGCGCCGACTCCCCCATAGAGTGCTGGGATGCACGCGCCGCAAAGCGTCGAGGGATCGGGCTCCGTGAGCGTCGCCGTCGTCACCGACAGCACCACCTACCTGCCCGCCGAGCTGATCGAGCGCTGGGGCATCCGCGAGGTCAGCCTCTACGTCGGCTGGGGCGACGAGCGCCTCCGCGAGGACAGCTACGACCTCGAGGACTTCTACGCGCGGCTGCGCTCCTCCGACGACCTGCCTTCGACCTCCCAGCCCTCGGTCGGCGACTTCCTCGAGCAATTCGAGCCGCTGGCCGCGGCCGGCCGCGACGTCGTCTCCATCCACATCGCCTCCGGCCTCTCCGGCACCTGCGAGAGCGCCCGCGAGGCGGCGCGGACACTTGCCGAGAAGGGACTGCCCGGGCGGATCGAGGTGGTCGACGCCCAGACCGGCGCCGGGGGGCTCGGCTGCATGGTTCTCGCCGCCGCCCGCGCCGCCGACCAGGGAGCGGCGCTGGACGCGGTGGTCGATGCCGCCCGCCAGACCCGCGAGAGCCTGCAGATGTGGTTCTGCCTCGACACCCTCGAGTACCTGCGCCGCGGCGGCCGCATCGGCGCCGCCCAGGCCCTGGTCGGCTCGGCCCTGAAGATCAAACCGATCCTCACCTTCGGCACCGAGATCTCCCCGGTCGGCCGCGTCCGCACCCGCCGCCGCGCGATCGAGCGGATGATCGCCTACCTGCACGAGCTGAAGGAGGGCGGCGCCGACGAGTGGATCGTCCAGCACGCCCAGTCCCCCGAGGACGCCGGCCTCCTGGTCGAGGAGGGCACCGAGATCTTCTCCTCCCCCCCGCTCTTCTGCACCCAAGTAGGCCCGGTCCTCGGCGCCCACCTCGGCTCGGGGCTGCTGGTCGGCGGGGTCAGCCGGCCTGTGCCCTGAGCGCCAACGCCGTGCATTGACCTAAAATCGGCGGCGTGCAGGAGTCACCGCGCCCCAACGTCAGCGCCGAAGAGCTGCGCCGCGACTTTCAGGCAAGCGACCCGGCCGGCCGCATCCGCCAGGGCCTCAGGCTCAGCAAGTTCGGGGGACGCCTCCGCCAGGCCACAAAGCGCGCGCAGTCTTCGCGCTCGTGAGCGAGCGGGCGCTGGAACCAGACCACGACTCGGGAGATTGCACGTTGTACAGAGTCCCGCCGGCCCCCCCAGCTATGACGACCTGGCGGCTCGTGCCGTCACCGTGGAGCTGGACGATCTGGAGCTCCACATCTGCGCCTATGACGATCTGATCGCCATGAAGGAAGCCACCGCACGCGATCAGGACCGTCTCGACCTGACCGCGTTGCGCGAGGCGCGCCACGATGACCCCTAAAAGGCGACAAGGCGAAAAAACCCGCCACTAACTTTCCTGACCCATGCGCCGCAAGGGCGAAATCTCAGCGCAGCGCGTGGCGGCGGTGGTGGCGCTTGTGACTCTTGCGGTGGTGCTTCCTACGCGCCTTCGGGCACTTGAGCGCGATCCGCGGGTGGGAATCGGCGGTCGCGTTGTTGTGGCCGTCGAGGAAGACCGCGGCGCGGTTGGGCTGCTTGCAGAGGTTGGTGTTGTTGACCAAAAGGCCCTTGTGGCCGCCGACAAGGCGGATGATCGCCTGGGAGATCGGCGCGTCGGGGACTCCTTGGAAGGTGGTCCGCAACCTTGCGTGGACGGTGTCGATCTTGCCTACCTGGTCGATCCGGATCGGCTGGGAGGCCGGGCCGTGCAGGTCGAGCACCATGTCGGGGAGGGGGTTGTCGCCGGTGCGCAGGTAGACGGGGCCGCTGAGCTTGTAGTCGAGCAACGGTGAGGTTGCGACTACCGAGCCGATGATCGAGGCGGCCGGGCACTGGTCGGCGGCGAACTGGGGCCTGGTGCAGGGCGCTTGGATGTGGGATTGGTCGAGCTGCATGCTCGGCGGCAAGATCACCGAGGCCTTGCCGATGTTGGCGTCGCCCGCTCTGGCGTTCAGCACCGAGGTGAAGGCCGGGTGGCCGTTGCGGAAGTGCCCACCCCGCAGGCGCATGCCCAAGCGGGGCTTGAAGCCCAGGTTGGCGCACTCGGCGAGCTGGAAGGGCTCTGAGAGCGAAGCGGTCTGGTTTTGGGTGGAGAGCAGCGAGCCCGTCAGCGAGGTCGGGTCGCAGCTGCTGCCGTTGAGGGTGAAGTCCGGTTTATCGAGGCGCACCCTGATCGAGCGCACGTCGAGCTGGATGCCTTGCAGGATGCTCGGGATCGGGTCGGCGGTGGCGGTGATCTGCACCGTGGCCGGGTCGATGTGCAGGGCGACCTGGGTGACGACGACGCCGAGGTCGAAGGGGCCGGCGACCGCGGGGGTGATGATCACCAAGCTCAGCGGCTCGCCTTTGTAGGGGCCGCCCATGTAGACCTTGGCGGTGGTGTTGTAGGGGGCTGGGCCCGCTCCCGCGGCTACGTCGACGGTGCCGACCTGGGTATCGGCCGGGCAGGAGGGGTCGGCCAGCTCGCTGGCGCCGTCGCCCTCTTGGTTTCGGCCTTTGGCCTGGGCGATCTGGGCATCGGTGCAGGCCGGGGTGCCGGCGAGCTTGGCGACCAGGCCCGCCGGTGGGCTGGAGATCACCTGGGAGAACTGCTGATCGCCGTCGTTGCGGCTGAGGTTGAGGACGAAGGGGCTGTAGGTGCCGGCGGTCGGGGTGACCGTGCCGGCGTCAAAGGACGGAGCGTTGGGCTGATCGGCCTCTGAGGTCGGGCATGAGCCGCCGCTCGGAGAGCTGTCGATCGAGTAGTTGTCGGAGTAATCGACCGGCGCCGTGCCCGACCACGGGGTCATCGACGAGTCGCTCGAGTAGGAGCCGCAGGTCGCCGGGGTACGCAGCGAGGCGTTGGCGCCGCCGAAGAAGTTCAGTTTGAAATCGCTAAACGGCAGCTGGGGGTTGTCGTCGAAAGTTGTGGTGAGCCGGCCGGTGTTGGGATCTGGCTGCACGTCGCCGGCGAGCTTGATCACCACGCCGGTGCTCGGGTCATCGACGACTATGTAGAGGGCGAGGAGAGAGCCGAAGGGGTTGTCTTTGGGCTTGGCGATGTAGACGGAGCCCCCCAGCGGGTTCGCCAACAGCGGGGTGTCGATCTCCACGGTGCCGATCTTTGCGGCGTCGGGGCAACCGGAGTGATCGCCGGAGAAGTGGATCGGCGAGGACTGGCCGACCGGGGTGAGCAGGCCGATTTGGGAGGAGGAGCAGCCATCGAGGCCGTTGGCGCCGGAGGGGTTGACGACGAAGCCCTCGGGCAAGGTGACCACTGTCTTTTTCAGGGTAGAGGTGGCAAGAGTGTTGACGTCGTTGTTCTGGGGAACGTGGAGGTCCACAGAGAGGCCCGATGGCGAGTCGGCGACATTGGTGGTCGGCCGCGCGGTCAGGGTCGGTGAGAAATCAAGCGCGTTGCAGTCGGTGACGCCAACCGGAGTGCCGGCGTCATCGGTGGTCTCCGCGGTAGCCGAGATCGGGTTGCCGGGGTCCTCCCAGGAGGTGACCGCGGCACTCGCCTGGAGCGGACCCGAGCAGGTCGAGGGCATGGTCAGGAAGGGGGTGTCGCTCGGCGCGACCGGGCAGACGTCGCCGAACGCGTAACCCGCGACGACGCCACACAGCCCACGCGCATGGTCGTGACTTGGGTCGGAGGGATCACCCCAGAGCTCGACGCTGTCGCCGGAGGTAAAGCCGTATTGGAGGATGTCGCTTCCATCGGCGGTGATCGCGTAGTTACCGGCGGTATCGACACCGCCGAGCAGGTGGATGTAGAAACCGTAGTTGGCGCCGTTGAAGGCGAGCTCGGCCGGAGAGCCGGGCGGGGGGACCATGTTGTAGACGGGGTCCGGTGCGTTCGGATCTGCGGTAGCGAAGAGACCGACGGTGGCCGCTTCTTTGCCGACGGCGGAGGCGTCGGGGCAGGAAGCGGTCTCGAGCTGGGCCTCGGTGCAAAGGACCGGGGTGGCCTGCGGGTTGACGACGAGGCCGGGGGGAAGCGTGACGTGAACGTCCCGCGGCAAGCCCCCGGGCGCCATGGCGAAGGTGTCGGAGTTGTAGTTGGTGGCGAGTTGGAAGGCGAAGTGGAACTGGTAGGGGTGAGCGCCGGCACGGGTCTCGGCGCCGCCGGCGGCGTCGCCGATCCAGGTGTCGAGGTTCTGGAAGCCAAGGGGCGAGGGATCGGCGCTGATCGTGTTTTGCGCGGTGACGGTGGCGTCGGGGGCGCCGCCACCGGAAACGGTGATCTGGTTGGTGAGAGTGCCGGAGCCGGCGGTGATGTTGACGGGAACGTCGAAAGCCAGGGCCTCCCCGGGATTGACGATTGAATTGCCAACTACGCAGGTGGCCGGCGGTCCCGGGTTGCAGGAAGTGTGGGTGCGATCAATGTTGCCAAAGAATGCGCCGAAGGGAGCGGCGAAGCCGCCGGGGTTGAGGGTGAGGCCGGCGGGAAGGGTGTCGGTGAAGGTGATGGTGGAGCCATCGGTGGGCAGACCGCCGGTATTGGTGGCACGAACCTTGTAGGTGGTGGGGCCGTAGGACTCGTTGGGAGGGAGGTTGGTCGGGGAGGCGACCACGCTGAGCTTCCAGTGCGGAGCCGCGGTGACTGCGCCGGCGGTGGCGGGGAGCAGCGCCGCGACGCCAAGCGCCAAGGCGACGACTGTGGAGATCTTGCGACGGGGGTTCACTTTTGACCTCCACGGTTGGAGTTGGCTCGCTTGTGGTGGCGCTTGGCATGGCGCTTGTGGTGCTTCTTGGCCTTGTGCTTGCGCTTCTTGTGGTGCTTGCGCTTGGCCTTGTGGTGCTTCTTCTTCGCCTTGTGGTGGATCGCCGGGTTACCGGGTCCGGAGAAGGAGGCGCTGCCGGCGCCGGTGGTGGGCGGAGCCGTGGTGCCCTGGCCATGACAGGAGTCGGTCGAGTCACACGGAGGTGCGGAGGCGTCCGGGTGCTGGGAGGCGAGGCCGCCGTCGACGCGGACATCGTAGGCGTCGAGGATCTGGTCCTGGTCGGCGGGGACGAGCGGGTCGCGGGTGAAGATGAAGGCGTCATCGCCGGAGGCGGAGGCGTCGCCGAGGACGGCGGGTTCGGTGCCGGCGCCGGTGGAGAGCAGGTAGAGGCAGCCGCCGTTGGCGGCGGAGCTGTGGCAGGAGCCGGCGCCATTCGCCTCCCACTCGTAGATGTCCTGGCAAGCGTGGATATTCCCAGCGCCGACGGAAACGGAAAGCTTCGGACATCCCCCCTCGCCGTTGGTGTCGGCGGGGACAAGCTTGTCTGGTGACTCGAAGAAGAAGCGGGTGCCGTCGGTGGAGAGATTGCGGGTGAGATAATAGAGGGGGGATGAGGTAGTACTGATAGTGAGGTATGTAGAGGAGAAAATGGAGGCGTCGCCGGTGGGGGGAGCACCCGTGGGGTCACAGGAAACGCAGCTGGGGGCAGCGTCGCCGGGCTGGTAGCGGTAGAACTCGTCGCAGGGAGAGCCGGCCGGGGCACCATTCACGCCGCACTCGCCCGCAGCTGCGGCCCCATTGTCATAGGCGGTGAGCTTGGAGCTGGATGCGAAAACGAGGGTGCCGTCGGCGGCGACACGCGAGGTCTTCATCTTGGAAGAGCCGTTGGGCTCCCAGTCGGCGGCATCGATCCTGCCGGAGCCGGCGGTGAGGGGAGCGACGAAGGTGATCGCGCTGTTGTGGGAGAGATAGAGGTTGCAGGTACCGCTGACGGAAAAGCCCGATCCGATGTTGCAGTTACCGGGGGCGGCGCCGGAGGCGAGGACGCCGTTGGCGACGAAGTAGACGTCGGAGCCGTCGGGGCTGGCGCCGACCATGCCTTGGATATCGGCACCGAGCAAGTCGCCGGCGTTGGAGTCGACACTGAGGTCAGTGAGATCGCCGCTGGCGGTGTCGTAGGAGTAGAGGTCGGAGCCCTGTACGTCGTGATTGGGGGAGCCGGTGGTGTCGGTGCAGGAATTGGCCGCGGTGGAGACCGCGGTCGAGTCGGCGGTGAGTTTCTCGCAGCTGGCGAAGAAGACCTTGGAGCCGCTCGGGGTGGAGGCCAGCCAGGCGGCGGGCTTGTGGCCTCCGGGGTCGTTGCCACCCTGGTCGGCGGAGACCTGCACGGTTTTGGTGTTGTCGACGCGCATGTCGAGGCGTCCGGTACCGCCCTCGGTGAAGAAGACCTTGGAGCCGTCGGCGGAGATCGTGTTTTGGGTGTAGTAGCCGCCGGCGCTCTGGCCGCCACGGGTGAGGTTGTGCGAGAGCCAGTCGTAGGAACCGGCGAAGGAGCCGGCGGCGGGGTCGGCGCAGGCGGGTCCGTTGGTGTCGTCACAGGAGGTGGCTGGGAAGGCGGGGACGCGGCCGGCAAGGGTGATCGTGCCGTGATTGAGGTCGTAGAGGTTCGGCTTGTTGTTGACGGCGCCGGAGGCGAGGATGGCCTTATCGGTAAGGAGGAGGTGGGAGTTGTCGTCGGCGGCGAAGGCTTCGATCGCCGTGCTGTTGAAGCTCGAGGTCGCGCCGGGGACGACGAGCTGCTGAGCGCCGCTGGCGGGGTCGCGAAGGTACAGTCCCGGCGCGCCGGGACTGTAGCTTTGGGAGATGTTGGTGAGATCGTCGCTCCAGCCCAATTCGGAGGTCGGATATCCGGGATCGGCGGCGGGGAGGAGACCGTCCGTGGCCCAACCGCCGGGCGCCCGGGAGGCGATGTAGTTCTCTCCGTAGGCATTGCCGGTGGAGCTGGGGAGGGTGGTGGCGGCAAGGGTGAGGCGGTCGCCGGCCGTGGAGGCCTGGACAAATCCTGGGCCATACCCAATGTCACCGCCGTTCTTGTCGACCGGACTGACCTGCTCGTAGGCGCGGCAGTCGGAGAGGTTGGCGGAGGGACCGGTGCGGAAGGAGTCGTTGGAGCAGGAGCCGCTGAGGCTGAGGTCGGCGTAGGTGGTGAAGCTGGAATCGGCGCCGTCGCTGGTACCCGAGGGGTTGGTCGCAACGAAGCGGAAGTGGTAGGTGGTGGCGGGCGAGAGGCCGCTGAGCGGGGTGGAAGCCGCGACGTCGGCACCGCCGTTACCGATCCCGACGCCCGCGGTGGTCTGAGCGTTGGCGTAGCCGCTTTGGTCGAAGTCGGCCTGGGTGACGTACTCGACGTGGTAGGCGGTGCCCTGGTTTTGGGGGTTGACGCCGGCGTCAACGGTGGCCGCGGTGGTGTCGATTGAGTTCCATTCGGGGGCGGTGGCGGAGATCACCGGCGGGCCGGGGTCGGTGGTGAAGGTGGTCTCAGACGAGGTGCCGACGCCGGCGCCGAAGGCCTTGGTGGCGACGAGGCGGACGTGGTAGAGCTGGGAGCCCAGCAGGCCGGTGACCGCCTGGGAGACCGCGTGGGCGGTGTTATCGGTGAAGGAGAGGGCGGTGTCGGAGGTCGGGACCTTGGTCCAGTTGACGTCGTCGGTGGAGTACTCGAAGTGCCAGCCGGTGGTGAAGTTGACGGGGTTGACGGTGCCGGTGAAGGTGGCTGTCGTGGCGGCGTGGGTGAAGCCGGAGCCGGAGTCGATGGTGGCCAGCGGCGGGACGAGGGTGTCGGTGAGGACGAAGGCGCCATTGTTTGGATATGCAGCGTTGAAGGAGCTGGTCGTCACGTAGAGCTTGCCGCTGGATTGGGCAAGGGCCATACCGTTTAGATTGGTGATCGCGGCGCCCGAGGCGTGGGTGTCGAGCAGCGAGGCTCCGCTGTTGTCGAACTCGAGGACGCGGTTCTCGTTGGAGACGGCGGCATTGGGGCAGATCGTCGAGTTGCAGGGCTTGGCGACGAAGACGTGGTCGTTGCTGCGGTTGACGGCGACGGCGACGGGGTCGCTTGCGGGGTTGGTTGAGAGCTGAGCATCGGCGAAGCTGGAGGGCGAGCCGCCGGCGGAGTTGAATTTCTGCACGCGGTTAGCGCCGTTGACGTAGGAGTTGCCGGCTGAGTCGACCGCGAGGGCGGTGGGGAAGTTGGCGGAGAACTGGCCGAGGTCGGTGCCGGCGAGGCCCGCCTGGCACAAGTCGCCGGAGGCGGCGGTGCAGACCTCGGCGGCCGAGCCGCCCTCCTGGGTGGTGTCGATTTTGGCGCTGGCGCCCTTGAGATTGGGGGAGCCATTGGCCTTCACCAGAGTGTTGACATTGGTGTCGGCGTAGCGGCCCTTGAACTCGACCGTGTAGGGACCCCCGAGCCCGGCGCCGCCGGGGTTGGGGGAGGTGACGGTGACGTTGCCGGCGCCGATGTTGGAAAGGGCCTCGAGGGTGCTCTGCACGTCGGCGGGGGAGGCGTCGTAGGAAATGTTGCCGGAGGTCAGGGTGGCGCCGCCGGGGTTGGGGGAGGTGAACTTCAGCTTGTAGTAGCCGGAAAGAAGCCCTCCCGCTTTGGCGATGGTGATGGTCTGAAGCTCGTTGTTGGAGGAATTGTTGCCCGAGCCAGGGGCGACGGTCAGCGTCACTGCGCCGCTGGTGGTGGCCGCCTGAGAGAGGGTGAGAGTGCTGGAGCCGATCGCGGTGATCGTCGTGCCGGCTGGAATGCCGCCGTCTGAGGAGGTGACCTTCTGGCCGACCGCGAAGGCGCCCGAGGTGGTCGAGGCCGAGGTGACCGAGGTCGAGCTGTTAAGCGTGGCGGTGGCTGTGGCGCCACCGTCGACGACACCGCCGCCGAAGGCGCGGGTGAAGGCGACGGCGGTGACCGCGCCGGCAGTGATCGTCGGAGTGAACTGCTGGACGCGGTTGTTGGCCGTATCGGCGACGAGGATGTCGCCGGAGGGGGCGACGGCGGGGTAGCCGAGCGAGGTGCCGAAGGCGCCGGCGAAGCCGGTGTTGGTGGATGCGCCGGCCTGGCAGGTGTCGGTGGAGGGGCAGAACTCAAAGCCTGTGCCGGCGACGGTGGCGTCGACGTTTTGGCCGAAGGCGCCCTGGAAGTCGCCGTTGGCGGCGAAGACGTCGATGCGCTTGTTGCCCTGGTCTGAGACATAGACGAGGCCGTTGGTCTGATCGACCGCGACGCCCTGGGGAGCGTTCATGCCGGCGTTGGCGGCGCTTGAGGTGCCGGCGACGCAGGAGGAGGTGCAGACGTTGACCGCGGCGCCGCCGACGTTGAGGCCGAAGGTGCGTATGAAGGTGCCGGCGGAGCTGAACTGCTGGACGCGGTTATTGCCGCGGTCGACGATGTAGACATCGCCGGCGGCGGCGCCGGAGTTGCCGGTGGTGTCGTTGCCCGCCTGGTTGACGGCGACGCCGCCGGGGCCGGAGTTGGCGGTGGAGAACTGGCCCTCCGCGGTGCCCGAGGAGGTCGAGCCGATGAAGCTGACGACGCCCTTGGAGGCCTGGGCGGAGGCGACGGCAATCAGCAAAGCCAGCAGGGCGGTGGCGAAAACAAGGGTGAGGCGGGCGCGGCGATGCGAAGGCGCACCACTCCCGTCGGCGCTGAGCGAAGACCCACGGGTGGCGAGGGCCCCACGGCTGATCGAGCCGAGGCCGATGCCCCTGCTCGAAGTCGATCCCGCGGACACTGCCTTCGCGTGCGATTTCACTCGCTTGTCTCCTCTCCTGGACCGCTCCCTTTCCGTTTCCGGCCTTGCTTCGGCCGGGTCCCTGGCGAGGGGTCGATCCCTTATGTCCCTGTGACGTATCCCTGCCCGTCCCAACGGGCGATTGGAGGAGAGTAAAAGATTTCGTTTCTAAATGCAAGTCAAAGTTTTCAAAAAGAAGGACGTAGGTGTCGAAAGGTGCGTGGAGACGCGCGAATTCCCCCCTCCAGAGGGAGCACTGAGGCAGGTGAAAGCGGGGCGAGACGGCCCGATGGAAACGCGGTGGCGCTACCGGGCCGAGGGCCCGGCGGGGGCGCTCACTTCACCCGGTAGCGCTCCGGCACAAAGGTCTGGGTGTCGGCCGGCGGGCGCACGTAGGCGCGGTCCTGGCGCGGCGGGAAGTCGATCTTGTCGCGGTCGACCCGCTCGTAGGGGAAGCGGTCGAGCAGGTCGGCGATCAGGTTGAGGCGAGCGCTGCGCTTGTCGTCGGCCTCGACCACGAGCCAGGGCGAGTCCTTGGTGTCGGTGTAGGCGAACATCTCGTCCTTGGCCTCGGCGTAGTCGACCCAGCGGGCGCGGGCCTCGATGTCGACCGGGCTGAGCTTCCAGCGCTTCGCCGGGTCCTTCTGGCGCGCCTTGAAGCGCCGCTCCTGCTCCTCGTCGCTTACCGACATCCAATACTTGACCAGGGCGATGCCGGAGGCCTGGATCATCCGCTCGAACTGCGGGCAGGTGCGCATGAACTCCTCGTACTCGGCCTCGGTGCAAAAGCCCATCACGTGCTCGACCCCGGCGCGGTTGTACCAGCTGCGGTCGAAGAGGACAATCTCCCCGGCGGCGGGCAGGTGGGCGACGTAGCGCTGGAAGTACCACTGCGTGCGCTCGCGGTCGCTGGGCGTGGCGAGCGCCACCGTCCGCACCACCCGCGGGTTGGTCCGCTGCTCGATTCGCCGGATCACCCCGCCCTTGCCGGCCGTGTCGCGCCCCTCGAAGAGGACCACGACTTTCAGCCCCTCCCGCACGACCCACTCCTGCAGCCGCACCAGCTCGACCTGGAGCCGCTTCAGCTCCTTGAAGTACTCGGCCTTGGTCAGGACCTTTGGGGCCATCCACCGACCCTAGCCTGGGTCGCCGCGGTGAGAATCAGCCGAGGGGAATGGCAAACGGGGAGGCGACCTTCCACTCTCCCCCATCTCGTTTCATCACCAGCCTGTAGACATCGCCGGCGCTGTTGCGGTAGAAGAGGAAGCCCACCGGCTTCCTCACTCGCAGGGCGACCGCGGCGATCGGCGTCGCGTCGCTGAAGGTGCCCTTAGGCGCGTGAGAGAGGACGGTCTCGAGCCCGCCCGCGCACCCCTTGCCCTTGGAGGTCGGCGATTTGTTGCCGAGCGCGGTGAATTTGCTCCGCGACAGGGAAGTGAGGTTGGAGCAGGCCTTGTCCCACTTGCCCTCGCCGACGGCGCCGAGATATGCGTCGGCGGTCGCCGTCGCCTGGGTGAGTTGTGCCTTGGGAGCCGCGCTGCCGAAGGCCTGGATGACGCTGTTGACGTCACCGCTGGTCGTGGTCGTGGTCGTGCTCCCCCCTCCCCCACCTCCACAGCCGGCGAGGGCGAGGATGCCGCTCAACAGCGCTACGGCGAGCAGGGGGGCAAGGACTCTGAGGCGAAGATGATCGAACATGCCGCAATCATGCCCTATCCGGCGGCGATTGGGCGCCGAGGGGTCCAAGCGCCGCCGGACAGTAGACCCTGTGCTCTCGGTCAGGCGGGCGCCATCGTCCTTAAGCCGGCGAGGCGCGCGGCGGCGGCCTGTCGCTCGTCGTAGGTCACAAACGCCTCGATCGGGTGGAGGTCCACCGCCGAGGCGACGTGGATCGCATCGAGGGCCCGCAGCGCCGGCTCGGCGAGCGCCCCGGCGCCGGCGAGCAAGGCGCGATCCAGCGGCCGCAGCGCAAGCGCGTCGACCAACTCTCCGGCGCGCTCGAGCAACAGGTCGAGCGGCAACGCCGGGTCATACGCGACCGCTCGACGCACCGCGCGCGGGATCTCGGTCAGCACCAGCTCGCTGCTGACCAGGTCCCCGTCACCCAGATACGCCCGCAGGACGTCGGACTCAACCTCATGCCGGAGGAGCTTGACCAGCGCGGAGGCGTCGACGTAGAAGACCGCCACGGCTCAGCGATCGCCGCGGATCTCGTCGAGCGCGCGGCGCAACGCCTGAGGATCTCCCGTCAGCTCCAGCGACTCGGGCAGGCCCGACCGAACCGGCCTCGACACCCGCCCCTCGGCGATCAGCCGGTCGAGATCGGGCCCGGTGCCAGGCGCCGGCCCAAGCTCGGCCACCGGCCGATTGCGATCGGTAACGACCAACCTCTCCCCGCGGCTCACCCGACGCAAATAGACGCTCAGGTTCTGCCGCAACTCCGCGACACCGACCGAATCGCTCATGTACATGAAAGTAGCAGGATGCTGATGCGTACTCGCCTGGATCGGATGCGTGCTCACCTGGATATAAGGCCCTGGGGGGCGGCAGACTCTCCCCCGTCGTCGGCGCTCTCTACCCTTGCTGACATGGCAGTTGACGCCCGGCGACGCCCAGGTTTGTTCGATCCAGCCGCATTTGAGGTGTTCCGCTTCGTCGGTCGGGAGATCGACGCCGGCGGCGGCGTCAGCCTGCGCTACGCCCTGGATGACGAGATCGAATTCGTCGAGCGATTCCAGCTTCCCGAGGGCACGCGGGTCACCGACACCGACCGGGAGCGAATCGACGGCATCCTCGCGCTCCTGCACTGGACCGCCGGCGTCAGCTACTTCAAGACGGCGATCCCGGCGGCGGTCGCCTGCGAGAGCGGCGCGCCGCCGCCCGCGGTCGCTGCCCTGCTCGAGGCTCTCTACTCGGAGGGGCTGGGCGAGTTCGCCTTCACCAACGACCTGCCGGGCCTGCCGCGCCCCACTTTCTCGAGCGGCGCCGAGCCCGCGGCCCCACCCGCCACACCCACCGCCACGCCCTCCCGCACGCTGGTTCCGATCGGCGGCGGCAAGGACTCGATCGTCGCGCTGGAGATAGTCCGCCGGGCCGGGCCCGAGCCGCCGGCGCTCTTCTCGGTAGGGGACGCGGGGCCGATCGCGCGGACCGCCGCCGTCGCCGGCCTGGAGCACCTCGTCGCGCGCCGCCGCCTCGATCCGCGGCTCGCCGAGCTGAACCGGGAGGGCGCCCTGAACGGCCACGTTCCGATCACCGCGATCGTCTCCTGCGTGGCGGTCCTGACCGCCGCCCTGCATGGATTCGACGCCGTCGCGATGGCCAACGAGCGCTCGGCCTCGAGCGGCAACGTCAGCTGGGCCGGGATCGACGTCAACCACCAGTTCAGCAAGGGCGCGCGCGCCGAGGGACTGCTGCGCGCGGCGCTGGCCGAGCTCGGCGCGGGCGTCGAGCTGTTCTCCGTGCTCCGTCCCGCCTCGGAGCTGGCGATCGCGCGGGCGTTCGCGCGACTCGGCGACTACCACGAGGCGTTCTCCAGCTGCAACGCCAACTTCCGGCTCGACGCCGCCGCCCCGGCGCAAAAGTGGTGCCGCGACTGTCCCAAGTGCCGGTTTGTCTTCCTCATGCTGGCGCCCTTCTGCGACCCCGCCCACCTCCGCGCGGTCTTCGGTCGCGACCTCCTGGACGACGATCGCCAGTTCGAGGGATTCGCGCTTCTCACCGCCGCCGGAGGGTTCAAGCCGTTCGAGTGCGTCGGCGAGGAGGAGGAGAGCCGGGCCGCGATGCGCCTGCTGGCGGTCGATCCCCGCTGGCGCGATCACAGCGTGGTGCGACGGCTCGCGACCGAGGTGCTGCCGCGCTTCCAAGCCGACGACGGCGACCTCGACCAGGTGCTGG
The DNA here is from genome assembly GCA_963702055.1 of uncultured Solirubrobacterales bacterium. Lineage (GTDB taxonomy): Bacteria > Actinomycetota > Thermoleophilia > Solirubrobacterales > 70-9 > CAWINX01. The sequence goes on from OY969702.1 coordinate 1,259,057, forward strand.
CCCTGTCCGAGGACCACGCCGTCCCGGCGACGATGATGCCGACCGTTCGTGCGATTCTCGGAGCTTGACGGCGCCGCGGTAGGCGTCTGGGGCGCCGGGCGGGAGGCGCGCTCCTTCGCCGAGCAGCTTGCTCGTCACCGACCGACGGCACGAATAACCGTCGTCGCCTTCGACGAGCAACCGGGCGCCGGCGCCCTCGACGCCCTGGGCGCCGGCCAAGCTCGCGTCGTCGTCGGCGCCGAGGCGGCGGGGGCGCTTGCGGCCTGCGACGTCGTCGTCCGCTCCCCCGGCGTCTCGATCCACCGGCCGGAGATACGGTCGCTGCGAGAGCAGGGGGTGCCGGTGACGACCGCGACCGGCCTCTGGCTCGCCGAGCGAGAGGGCCGTGGCGTGATCGGCGTCACCGGCACCAAGGGGAAGAGCACGACCGCGGCGCTCATCCATCACCTGGCCCGCGCGGCGGGCAAGCGGGCGGCGCTGGCGGGCAACATCGGCGCCCCGGCGCTCGACCTGCTCGACGGCGAGCCGCCGGAGCTGGTCGTGCTCGAGCTCTCCAGCTACCAGATCGCCGACCTCGAGATCGGTCCCGAAGTGGCCGTGGTCACCAGCCTCTTTCCCGAGCACGTCGACTGGCACGGGTCCGATCGGGCTTACCGGGCCGACAAGCTGAGGATCTTTGGCCTGCCGCGGGTTCAGGCGGCGGTGTTCAACGCCCGCTTTCCCGAACTGAGCGTGGCCGGAGCCGGGGTCGAGCGGGTGCTCCCCTACGGCGTGCCCGGCGGCTGGAACGCCGGCGACGCCGGAGTCGTCTCAGCCGCCGGCGAGCTCGTGGCGCCGACGGCGGCGCTGCCGCTGCCGGGCGCCCACAACGCCCTCAACCTCTGCGCTGCCTTGACGGCGTTGGGGGCGGTGGGGATCGAGCCGGCGCTGCCCGAGGCGCTGGCCGACTTCAAGGCCCTCCCCCACCGCCTCGAAGCGATCGGCGAGCATGGCGGCGTCCTCTGGGTCGACGACAGCATCTCGACGACGCCCGAGTCGACGCTGGCGGCGCTGGAGTCCTTCGCCGAGCGCGACATCGTCCTGCTGGGCGGGGGCCTGGACCGCGGCCAGGACTACGCGCTCCTCGGGCGGGAGCTGGCGGCACGCGGCGCAACCGTGGTCGGCATGCCGACCACCGGCGAGAAGATCGTCGCCGCCGCGCGCGCGGCGGGCCTGCCGGAGTCCCGGTCGATCCTCGCCGACAACATGGAAGAGGCAGTCCGCAGGGCGCGCGAGCTGGCCTCCCGGGGCAGCGTGATCCTGCTCTCGCCGGCAGCTCCGAGCTATGACCACTTCCGCAACTTCGAAGAGCGCGGCGACCTGTTCCGCTCGCTCGCCGGGTAGGCGAGCTACGAGCCCGACACGGCCGCAAGCAGCCGGCTCAGCGCCAGGATCGTTGAGCGCACCTCCTGCAGGTACGCGTGGGGGCGGAATACCTGGCTTAGCCGTGGATCGAGGTCGCCGGGCTGGATGCCGGCGGTGTCGACCTCAACCTCATGGGGCAACGCCATCATGCGCAAGGCGTCGGCGTGCTGGTAAGGCACGTAGATGTCGGAGGTGATCGCCAGCACCCGCTGGCGCGGCTGCAGCCGCGCCAGCTCGGCGGCGAACCACTCGATCGTGTCCGGCGTGTTGGCGCGGCGCTTACCCGGCTCGCTCGAGGGAGCCGCCACGACCTGGACCGGGACGTCGCCCTCGGCGATGTACTCGCGAACGCGCCAGCCCTCCCCGACCACCTCGGACTGCTCGCCGCGCTCGGCGCTCGGCGCGCCAAGGCCAAAAGCCAGGCGGACACCCGCGTCCATCGCGTCGAACTCGTCGGCGACATCCTCGCCGGTGATGCTGTCGACCAAGCCCAGCTCATCTCCTTTCAACTCTCTATAGCCGCCCAGCGCCGTGACCGAGGCCGCTTGGATCGCACCGTCACCGATTAGCTTTGCGGCGTGCAGGGGCCGCGCGAGGCAGGCGCGCGCGAGGCCGCCCAAGATCAGGACGTGGTCGTACTCGCCGGCGGGATCGGCCCCACCCCTGATCAGACCAAGCGAAGCTGCACCCGCCAGCACCACCTTTTCGGTGGCCGGCTCGAACTGGGGCGCGGTTACGAGATTGCGTTCCTTGCCGGCCCGGTAGTCCCATCGTGCGGAAAACTCCTCGAGCCAATTCAACAGGCCGACGAGGTCTTCCCCCGTGGGAACCTCGTCGCCGAACTCGCGAACCAGCTCACCCAGCGCCACCGAGCGAGCCCAACCGTCGATCGCTGGGACCAACCCCTCGGCGCCGGCCGGCAGCGAGGGTGCGGGCTCGAACACGAGTCGGGCGCCGGTCAACTCCTTCATCGCCTCATTGAACACGGTTTGCGGCGCCTTGACGAAGGCAGCCGGAGAGACGTGCCGCGCGAGTGCGACCTTGGTCAGGAATCGAGCGCACTTGGGCGCCTCCTCGACGTCGACTGTGCCCTCCAGGGTCTCCCACTGCTTCAGCGCGGCGACGGCATAGTCGGTCGAGCTGCGAAGCCACAGGCTCCGCTGGGTGCGCGAGGCGGGAACGAGGGTCGCTCGGTAGTAGCCGACGTAGGCCAGGCCGCTTTCGCAAGCGGCGATGTGCGGGTGGACGTCACACCCGTAGAGCCTTCTGCGCCAGGCCCCGACTTTGCCATAGACCTCATGCGCCCGGTCGAGGTGCTCGCTGGCGCGACCGGGTTCGCCCTGCGCGAGGTCGACACGAATGCCGGCCAGATTGAAGAGACTGCGTGCGCGCTCTTCCTCGCTGATATCGGTACGGCGGCCGCGGCGCTCGTCGGCGTCTTCGAGCAGCACCAGAGCACGATGGAGAATCTCGACCCGCGTCTCGCCAGGAGCGGGAAAGCGGGCGAGAGCCTTCGTCAGCAGGCCCTCCATCGCCAAGCAGCGATCGGCATTGGCATCGTCGCCTTCGGTGTCGATCAGAAGCTGGCGCGCCGACCTCGCCCACTCGATCGCCTGACGCAACATCCCCTCCTCTCTGGCGTGGTGCTGATTGACGGTCCGAGCGCGGCCGTGGAGGCAGTCGGCGATCAGCGTCGGCCGGTCGGCAAGATGGCGTTCCGCCCGGGCGTAGAACTCACCGGAGCGACGGGTCTGAGCGTGCCGCTCCAGCAACCGCGCCACCCCGTGCATGGCGATGCCGAGCTGCTCGTCTGGCTCAACCGCCTCGGCGTCAATTACGCCAAGCTTGTCGTGGAGCCGCCCAACCGTGGCGAGATCGCCATAGCGGTCCAACACGGCGAGCGCTTCCTTCAAGGTGGTGAGCTGGTAGGCGGCCTCCTCTCGCAGGTCAGAACTTTGGACGTCCAAGTGGCGGCGTATAGCGGCCCCAAACAGGCGGTGCATGCGAATGCTTTCCGTGTCCTCGTCCCTGGCGATCAAGCCCCGTTCCTCGAGTAGGAGGAGAGCCTCATCTGCTCCGTCTACGAGCTGTTCGAGCAACGAAATGGGCTGGCGGTCGGGCGGGAGATATGAGGCGATGGCGCTCAGCCTCAACTCGCGCTCGCCGAATCCCGGGCTGTCCAGCAGCGCCGCCCAGAACACGGCCGGGCCCCGTAACTCCTCGTCCTCGACGTCGACTGTCGCGGCGTAGCCGGCGACTTCATGTCCCGTCTGCTCTGCGCGCGCTTGCAGTCGACCGAAGGCCTCGAGCAGCAACCGTCGCCCGTCCACCAAGGGCGACAACTCACTGCTTCCGAGCCGGCCCAGCTCCACGTCGGCGACGTCCGGCAGTGTGTGCACCTCGAATTCAGGCATCAACCCCCAGTCGGGATTAGTCGTCGTGACGAGGACGCGCTGCTTCTCCTCAGGTTTGGGAATCCATTTGCGGAGTTTTGTCGGGTCGCCGTCAGCGTTGTCGAGGACGACGAGCCAGTCCCCCTCCGCCTCCCGAAGTTGGGCGAGCGCGGCGTGGGCGAGCGCCACCCGCGCCGCCGCATCCGGTGTCTCGCCGCTTCTGTTCTCTTCGGCCAGTCTCGCTGCGGCAAGGCTATTGATCAGCGCCTGCGGTTCGGACGCATCGAGGAACCAGGCGGCCCCGAAGGGCGCCTCTTCGACCAGGTGGCGCGCGATCATGCTCTTGCCCTGCCCCGCTTGGGCGAGCAGCACGTTCGAGCCCGTGGCGGCTCCCAAGCGTTCGATCAGCTCCCTGTCGCCTTCGTAGTGCTTGAAGTCCCCGCGCCCACTGGGGACGTAGCGACGGATCGTCGGGCGACCCCGCGGCGGGGCGAGCGGAACGACCACTCCGCGCGCATGAAGCATCGGAACGTCGACCAAGCGCACGCGCCGTTCACCGTCCCATGCACTGTCGCTGTCGGGACCGAACTCCGTAGCGAGCCCGAACCCGACCAAAGAACGGGTCACCTCCGTCACCTCCACCGGCACGACCAGCTCCGACGCGGCCCTGGCGAGCGCCGACATGGTCCCTTCGAGCACGCCGAGCTGCAGTTCCTTGAAGCCATCGAGTTCAAATTTCGCTGTCGGGTCGGAGTTCGCAACAAGGCGCCCCGGCGTCAGAACGACGAAGGCGTGGTAGTCGGTGACGGCCAAGAGGACGTCGACGTGGGCCTCCATGCACATCGCCGCGTAGGTCGTGGCGAGGTCAAGACAGGTTCCGAGCTTGTCCTCCAGCAGCCACCGCGGGTCACGAACCTGCTGCGCGCTCTTGCGCGGAACCCGCGGCTCCCAGCCGTATCCAATCCCCTTCTCGCGCAGCAGCTCGTAGAGGCGCTCTCCGCGCTGCAGGTCCAACTTGGCGGGCGAGCGCCCAAGCGGGTCCTCGATGGTGACGGTCAGACCGAGGCCCTTGGTGGCCAGCGGGGCGACGTATTCTGCCAAGCGTGCGTAACCACTCTCCCTGCTCCAAGTGGGCCAGCATGGCCCGTAGACTGCAGGGCTCTCACGCAATTGGCCCCCGCCCGAATCCATACTGTAACCCTACTCAGTGAGATGACCAGTGGCAGTCAATCTCTGGCCTCTCACCTACTCTTCCACTCAGATACCGTGATCGAACTATGCCGCTTGGAGAGATCGCGACCGTCGCCAAGATCGCCTCTGTCGCCGTCAAGGGGTTTGAAGCGCTGAAGCGGCTTCAGCCCGAGTACGCGAAATTCTGGAAGTCTTTTGAAAGGGCCCTCAAGCCCCAGAGGCGCGACCTTCCTTGGGAGAGGCTCGCACAGCTCCGGCTCGATCCCGAATTCGTCGGCGAAGCTTGTGGGTTCATCCGGGGCGACTACGAGAAGCGCAAGGCAATGCGGAGGCGCGTCGTGGCGCTCGCCAAGCAACCGCAGGACGGTAGATATGACTCAGACGAAATCGTCGAAGTCGTAATGCGGGCGGCGGACGACGCTGCCGTCGAGGCCGCCGGAAACGACCGCGACGTGACGGCCCAGCGACAACGCTTGCTCGAAGGGCAATTTCGCGAAGTCATTGACAAGATGAACCGGATTGAGCAGGGTCAGAAGCGGATCGAGGAGCGGCTCAAGGAGCAGCCGCTCCGGGCTCGGACCTCACCCCCTCCCAGGGGTCAAGGCATGGCCTTCCCCCGGACCAAGCCTGGCCGCATACCGCCGGAAGAGCCCCGGCGCGCCGAGATAGAACTGGGCCGGATCCTCGAATCCGATCCCGAGGTGGCTGTTTCGCTCCAGAGCCTCTCTCTGCCCTCGGACAGGCTGGGATACCGGCCGGATTTCGTCGTGAAGGATCGACAGGGGACCAATTGGGTGATTGAGGTCAAGGAAGAGCCTGCGCTGAGGCTCCCCAACGTGCAGAAGCACGTTCGGAGGCTTGCAACCCTGACCACCGAGGTCGACCAGACGCTATCCGAGGACTGGCGGTTCGCGGTCGTGACGCCGGGCGATCTCAGCGCAGCCCAAACTTGGGGGGAGGTTCTGGCGCATTCTGAAGAGAAGGGCCACACCCGGTTGGGATGAGCCAACGGTACCCCCGGTCCCCGCCCGCTTGGAGTTGATCGAGGCTGCCCGCCCGACCATCACCGCTCTGCCCTTCGCGCTCGCATCCGGATTGCTCGATTTTCTTTGACTTTTCATTTAAAGCTCTCCTGCGCATCTTCGGTGCAATCGCCAAGAAAGTGAATAATCCCTTGTGACAGATCGAGCTTGACCGGCGAGAACTCAACCCGCCCATCGTCGGCTTGGCCGGCACCTCGACCGTCTCACGGTCATCGTCTTCCCGCTCCTCGATTTCGCTGCCAGCGTCGCGGTGACGGTCGAGTTCGTCTAGCGATCTGAGCCGGACCAGGTTTCACGGAGACTGATTTAGGTGGTTTCCTCTTTTCCCTGATTGATTGCTCCGTTAGACCTCCTGGGCAACGTATAGATCCTCGAACTCCACGGGTGGGATATCGCCGAGGGACTCGTGCAGGCGGTCGTTGTTGAACCAGGCGACGTACTCGACAAGGGCCAGCTCCAGCTGAGAGCGAGAGCGCCAGGTGCGGTCGGCGATCAGCTCGGTCTTGAAAGTGTCGACGAAGGACTCAGCCATCGCGTTGTCGTAGGCATCGCCGACCGAGCCGACCGAGGCCAAGACGCCGTGGTCGTCGAGCGTCTGGGTGTAGTCGGCAGAAGTGGTCCTGTTTTCAACCGGCGTTGACATGGCGCTCGTGCTTGCGCGGCTTCGGGCACTCGATCGCCATCTTCGGAGTCGAGTCGGAGAGCTTGGAGTTCTGGGGTCCATCACGCCTCTACCGCGACGAGCTCGACGACCTCGCCTCGCTCGTCCTCTCGCTCGTGTGCTTCGCGGTGCTGCCCTACCTGGGGCCGAGGGCTGCAAACGAGGAGGTGGAGATCTCCACGGGGTGAGCGTTGGGAAGCATCGACAGCTGCGCTGGGCGGGAATGCAACCGGCCGTGGGCGATAACGTCGCGAGCCTCTGGGAGGCGAACGCGTGTGGACTCCGGGCCGCAGCAAAGAGCGACGGCGGCGAGTGCGTTTCCTACAAGCAGACGAGCGTCCGGGCCCCTGCCCACGCCTGGCTCGTCGACGATGTTCGCGGCGGACCAGGCCCGGAGACGCTCTTGATCGAACGATGGATGGATGTTTGTTACCGCCTCTGGGTCAATCGCTTCGACGGCGGCGATCTCGGCGCCTGCCGGCCTCGGGTTACGCTCTCGGCCGGAGTCTCCCAGTGGACGTTCGAATGCCCCGAAGGGAAAGACCCATGGTGGTGCGTGCTCGAGATGGACGGCTCGGCGAGACGCGCAGGGACGGTGGGCCGCCGCTCGGATCGCCCTGACTGGAGCTGAGGCCGCGGCAGCTCCTCACGCGGGCGGGCTTGTTGATTGCATCGACTTGCCTCGCTTCTCCTTCCACCGCTTGCGCTCGCTGCAAGCCGCGTGGGCCAGCGAGCACTGCCAGCCGATCAGGGCGATCAGCAGCAGCCAGACCATCGTGAAGGCAACCCGCAACGGGCCGCTATCACTCAAGGGGTGAAGGCTCTTGATGCAATCGAGGACGAGCGGCAGGCCGGCGAGAAAGAGAAGCGCGGTGAAGACCGCCAAGACGCGGTTGAGCCAGACCTCGGTCGTCAGCTCACGGTTCGTCGGAGCTGCGGCGCTCAACTCCTTGAGCCTGCTGTCGCGCTGGGACGTAAATAGCGTCACCAAAACGAGAACGAGCCCGACCAGGGCAGCGAAATCGCCGACTCGGCCGTTCAGGGTTTGAACCGTCGCGAAACAGAGGTCGCTGGGCTCAGGCACCGGGGTCGGGATCGGGTAGACCGAGGATCTCGGTTAGCAGGTTGACGACTTCCCCATCCTCTCGGTTGCCGCGGAAGTCGAGTAGAAGGTTCTCGTCGTCAACCCGCTGAACCTCGTTGAGCCAGCCGGCGTCGGCGAGCAACTCGCGGGCAAAGTCAAGGGCCGACGGCTGCGAGAAGTGGATCCGGTAACGCGGTTCGTTCACCTCGTCTCTCTCGAGTTTGACTTTCGCCGCTTTCCGCATTGCCTCTACTCGCGCCGTCCTGATAACAGCCATCTGGCGCGGGTAGGTCGCTCGCATGCGGTTGCCGACCGAGCGTGCCGGCGACTCCCCTATACGGAACACGATCTGGATCTCGCGGATCGTCAGCTCTCGAGCCAGCCCCTCGCAGATCCGACGAAGCCTCAGCGCACGGAGGTCACTCATATTCGAAGGGATGGGGTCGGTGCCTGCGATGAGGTCGAAGGCCTCCTCCTTCCCGGCAGCTTCGATCGCATCGATCAGGCCGTCGAGATCTTCCGTCGTGCCGGCTGCCCGGAGAACGTCCTCTGCATGCGTACGATCTGCCACAACACTTCCCCATTGGCTGTCGCTCAATGCCTAGCTTTGAAATTCCTGAGCGCTAAAGTTAGCTTATGCGATCATCGAGGTCTTGTGTTCGCGGTACCACATGATCGACTTGCACCGGGGAAGCGAAGTCAAGTGGTCCCACCGAAAGACTCACTAGAAACCGAACTCCATCAGAGTGGGGGTAGATCAGGTGGACCGGATGAACAGGTCCGTCAAGAGCAGGTGCCGCCCCCGGCCTCACCCCGGTCGGGGTGATCGGCGGCATCGAGTCCCGCCCCTACCGCGACGAGCGTGTAGACCAGGGCGGAGAGGCCCGTCACCCCTCCGCCAGCAGAAAGCTGTGCTCGTAGATCGGGAATTCGGATGTCGAGATATTGAGTGCGGGGATATCCATCTTCGTGGTCAGCGACACCGGCGCTGTCAGGGTCCAGGCCGGCTCCTGGCCGAGGCTGGTATCTACAGAGAGACCCGCATTCAGGGCAGTCTGGGGGCCAGCCCCCAAACTCCGGGCTTCGCGTTGGAAAGCGAAGTCGGTCCGCGCCGGGTAGACCTGGGCTCTGCCTTTGCGCCCTACCATTTCCACCACACTGTGTAGGTCTCATAGAGCTTCGGCCGCGCGATCCGTACCGAGACCTTCTGCCGTCGGTCCCCACCCCCCTCGATCGAGAGCTCCTCCTGCTTGTGGTCGGGGTCGGAGTTCCGCTTCAGCCAGGCACCCTGCGGTGGCCGGTCGGCCGGGAAGCGCACGCTGATCTTGACCTCCTGCGTTGGCAGCACGACCTCAGTCGCCACCCACTCGGAGTCGTTGCCGAACATGTTCTGCATCCGGCGGGTGATCAGGTAGGTCTCTACGTCGCCGCGGCGCTTCGTCTCGCGCAGCGAGATCACGACGTTGCGCTTGCCGGCCACGGTGTAGGTGTCGGCCTTTACCCCGGGCGAGATCTCATACCCGGCCAGCACGTCACCGTCACCCCAGGCGTAATCGCGGATTGCGAAGACCCCGTTCTGCAGGAAGCGCAGCCGCCGCCTGCGCACCAACACCGCCTCAGAGCCGTTGCCGTCGTGGATGTCCCACTCGGACTCGTCGCTGATCGCCTCGTAGAGGCCACCGAAGCGATCGCGGAGGATCAGCGCGTAGACCCCAAGCGAGCTGAACCCGACGATCAGCGCCCCCAGCACGATCGCGCCCGCAACCGGATCCTTCAGATAAGCGAGGCCTACTGCAACGAGGCCCAGAAAGCCGAAGCCAAAGGACGCGATCGGGCTCCGAGCGACGATCAGAAAGCCCTCGCTGGCTCCCTGTACAACAGGCCATTCTCGGACGCTCAGGCGCAAGGCCCCCGCCTTGAGATGCGATCAACTTGCGCCGCGGACAGGCCGCCGACGCACACCGGGGCTATCCGCCTCCGGCCCCTCCTCCAAGCATCTCGACCAAGCACGTCATATCTGCTCCCAACCATAACAACCGCCTCCCTCGGATCAAGTTTCGCGCCCTTCTGACGCTGCTCGCCCATGACCTGACATAGGTGTCGCCCGTTTCTGGGGGGCCATCACTTGCCGAGCTTTTCGGCTGCCTGGGCAGCGGCTTTGTCGACGAGTTCTGGTTCGACCTTGTCGGCAAGGTTTTCGGCGACCTTGTCGGCGACCGTGGGCTCGACCTTGTCGGCCACCTTGCCAGCCACCTTGTCCGCGAAGGCCTCTTGATCCGCTGCGCTGATCCTCCCCTGAAGGATGAGTCGGGTGAACAAGTATCCGACGAGGAATCCGGTGACGAACGAGGCAACGAGAAGAGCGATGGCGTACGCCTTCGCGGCATCGTCGTTGCCGAGGGCGGGGGCGAGAGTATTCGTCGCGAAGTCCCCGATGCTGTTCACCAGCTCCTTGAACTGCACGAGGGTGGCGCCAATGAGGATCTTCGTGAACCAGTCAGAAATCTGCACGAGGTTCGAGTTCGGCGAGAGTGCCCCCGTCCTGGCGGCGGTTTCGGCCTCCTCCGTGGATCCCGCGGGCTTGGGGAGGCCGAAGAGGAAACCGAGCAGCCCGCCGATTCCAAAAGACCCGGCCGCAATCACCGCAGAGACGCTCAGGTAGGAACTGAAATGGTGTTCCGCGATCCCGTAGACGAGGATGCCGACAACTATGGGTAGTCCGAGCGTGAAGAAGACAACCCCAGTCCCGCTCTGACCTTTCGGCTTGCTGGAGTCCTTGCCGTCCTCCTGGCCAGGCTTATCCACGTAATCCCCCTGCTCTCGTTTTTTCAGACTGGTCTATTGCTCAGACAACACAGAGCAATCTATGCGGACTGCCGGAGAGGGTCAATACCCAATATCTGACCAAGATGCGTGGTGCCCTCACTTCTTCAGTGTGCCGGGCGGCGCAACGGGACCTAGACTGGATCGCGAACTTGGCGGCGCAGCGTTTCGACTGCCGCCTTGACCGCGTCGGGGTCAGGCTCGCGCGTCCCCCACTCCGTCCAGAAGTCGCGGGTGGCGCTGGCCGGCCTGACGGTCGGCTTATTCAGCTTGACTCTGGTCGGCAGCAGCATCGCGTCACCGAGGATCAGAGCCTCGCCGACGTCGAGTAGGGGCAACGCTTCGACGAGCCCGGACAGCGATTCGGAGACGAAGCGCCTGACGACGGCCTGGTCGCGATCGTTGGTGAGCCTCATCGCGATGAAATTGTTGCACTGGCTGAGGATCGTGCGACTGACGTCGGAGGGCCGCTGAGAGACGATGAAAAGGGCGACGCCGTACTTGCGCCCTTCCTTGGCGATCCGCTCAAAGGCAGCGAGCGCGCGACGCTCGAGGGCATCCGTGTCGTCGGTCACGGGGAGGTAAAGATGAGCCTCGTCGCAGACGAAGGCGAGCGGCGTGCGCTGACCCTCGTGCATCCAGAACTGGATGTCGTAGAGGGTGCGTGCGAGCACGCCGGTGACCACCGGCAGCACGTCAGATGGAACCTCGGAGAAATCGACAATCTTGATCCCGCGCTGATCCGGATCGGAGCGCAACAGGCGATCGGCCTGCCCAGCCAGCCAGTCGTAGGCCATGGCCTCGTCGGGGGGTTGCAGGAGAAATCCATTGCGTCGGTCCTCCCGCTTGGTCTCCAATCGGCTCACGAAACGCGTCAGGGTGCCGTGGAAGGGGCCGTTCTTTTCCTTGTTGTTGGCGCCGGGCACCCGTTCGACATCGTCGGCTTTGAGGCGATCGATCAATTCGTCGAGCGAGTATGGGATCGGGGAATCGACTGTGAATGTCGATTCCACCTCCTTCTTGCCTTCATTCTGCAATGTCTCGCGCTTGAGGTCACGCACGTGCTTGACAAAGCGTGCGGCCTGATTCGGAGCGTTTTGGTCGCTGCGGTCGAGCAGCAGAGCAAGCATCTCCTCCTGGTTCAGGGTCCAATAGGGGAGAAAGAGCGCGTCGGGGGGCGGGTTTTCGATGTCACCCGGCCCCGCGATGTGGAAGCCGTCACTAACGGGGTCGTTGCCGTCGTGCGCTTCGGTGAGGGGCCCGTACTCGCCGTGCATGTCGAACACGATCAGGTTGGGGTGATCGAGGGCAGCGGCACGCTCCAAGATGAGGGCGACAGCCCAACTCTTGCCTGTTCCCGTGCTGCCAAGCAAGGCTGCATGGCGCTGAAAAAGTTTGTTACCGTCGGCGATTGCCTCGGCAGAAGCATCAGAGACAAAATGACCGAGCCGTAGGCGCTCCTCAGGATCGAGGTCGACGGCGAACAGGGACATCAGGGCCTGTAGGTTTTCGCCCTCCACGAGATAGGCCTCACGGTCGATCTGGGGAAAGGAATCGGCGCCACGCTTGAGGATCCCTTTCCGCTCGCCTTCAACGGTGCGATAGGTACCAACGAGCACGACTCGGACAAGGTCTCGCTGGCCCTGCTCGATCGGAATCTCCCCTTCTTCGTTTTCCTCGTCCAGAAGCGCCTCCTCGTAGGGTTCGCGAGTCGCTCTATCAACGAGGCCAATCAGATACTCAAACGCGCTGGCACCCTTTATTGCCACTAGATCGCCAATAGACACGCGGGTGAGCAGGTCGTGGTCGTCGACATCCACGATCGCACGGCTGGTGTCGACACTAATGATGCGCCCCAGTCGTCCTCCGGTGGCGAAGTCGATCGCACGGTCTGCTGCGTTGTCATCATTCATTTGAGCACCTCGTCTATGAAGTCGCCGGGTTGCCAGAGATCTGATTCGGGAAGCTCCAGTTCAGCGCTCCCGCTGTGCACGCGGGTGCCGCCGTCGGGCTCGAGCCGCTCAAGAGCGATCACATTCGCGCCCTTTGCGACCAGCTCACGAGCGTTGTCGCTCAGGGTGCGAGTGAGGATCAGGCACGGGAGACCATTGATGATCTTGGGCTCAAGGTGGGTCTGCAGATGTGGGTCGTTGAAGCCGAAGCCGATTGCAAGGACGCGTGGTGCGGAGTCGATAGCCTCGTTGGCGAGGGCAATGTGGCGATCGAAGGGCTGCTCGTAGCCGAGCCGAAACTTGCTGGCGCCCGGGGTAATCATCAGACGCGCCAGCTCGACGCGGTAGGGGCTACGGATCGGGATACCGTCCTCATTCACGTACCAGTCGAGGCTGCCGTGCGGCTTGGCGAGACGAATTAATGGGCGGTAGCGGGTCGCGTATTTCGAGCCTCGCTTGACCATGGCGGACTTGAGAACGTCGCGACTGAGTGTGAAGTCGTAAGTGCCGTAGTGCGAACCAACGAATCCCGTGTCGAGAAAGAAGCCCGCACACTCGGTGGCGAGTTCAATCAAGCGGTCGTAGTTGGTCGTAATGATGGTGGCGGCACCGTTGAAAGCGATGACCGGAATTAGTTCGGCGAGCGGAAAGCGGGTCGCGCCCTCGGTCAGGTTAGTAATCGCCGTTGCCTCGGCGGCGGCGATCAACTCGGCGCTCACCGAGACGATCTCGGCAATCAGCGGGCTATCGTGTTCGATCGCATCGAGGGCCGGCTCAAGGTGGTGCCCGTTCTGCAGAGCCTCGTCGACCACCGCCCAATTCTCGGCATCGGTAGTCCCGAGGCGAGCGGGTAGCTGTGAGCGCAGCTCATCGGCGAGTTGGGGCATCGTCGGCAGACCAAATGAAGCTGAATGACCGAGGCCAACGATTGTGACCAGACCATCGCTGAAGAATTGCTGCAATTCTCGCTTGAGTTCATCGGTCACCCTCAGCGGCCATCCTATATGTGTCCCACGACTACCTGTTGCGTGTGTAGTTACCTAGCTCTAGAAACGTGAGAGGAAATTGAGTGAGTTGAGGAGCCGGCCGCCGCCTCCGGCCTCACCCCGGCCGGCGTGATCGGCGGCATCGAGTCCCTGCTCTACTCCCGCCTCTACCGCGACGAGCTGGACGACCTCGCCTCGCGGGATGCTTGATCCCACGACCCCGCACACCTGGACGACACGCGTGGCGCGTCGCATCTCATCGTCCTCGGGCTTGCCTTTGGCACCACCAAAGGCGGCGCCCTGCGTCCTCGACCTGCTCGGCCACGCGCGCCCCCAGTCACACGCGGCCGTGGAATCAAGCATCCGTCCCCTCGCTGATGTACTTCGCGGTGCTGCCCTACCTTGGACCGGCGGCGGCGCAGGAGGAGATGCAGGCGGGCTGAGAGCCGGTGCCGGCGCTCAGAGCACCAGGGCGACCCCCGCCGAGGCGGTGAGCTTCCACTCCCCGCCCTCGCGGACCAGTGGCAGGTTGTAGTACTTGCCCGCTCCGCTGCGGTAGACGACGAACGCCTGGGGGCCCTTGGAGCGGAAGCTCAGCACGTGGATCTTCGCCGCGGCGCGCAGGTAGGCCTCCGGTGCTTTGGCGAAGAGCACTGCCATCCCGGCGCCACACCCTCTTCCCACCGCGCGCGGTTGCTTCTTGACCAGCTGGGCGAATCTGTCCCGCAGGCTGGAGGAAAGGTAGGTGCACGCCGTGTCCCACCTTTTCGCCGCCTCGGCGTCGAGGAAGGCCTTGACGTCCCGTGTCGCCGCGATCCGCTCGGCGGCATCGGCCTCCACCCCGTAGGTCTGGATCGAGTTGTCGCCGTGCTTGACGGTGGGCACTCCGGGCGCCACGGCCTTGGTGCCCTGGTTGGGCAACGGGTTGGGATCGGTGGGGGCCGAGGCGGCCGCCGGCTTCTGCTGGGCGCCACCGCTTTGCTTGGAGGACTTCCGCTCCTTGTGGCCTTGGCTCTTCTGCGTCGTCGCGGTCGCGGTCGAGGGGGTGGCGGTCGTCGAGGTCGAGCCACTGCCCCCACCGCAGCCGGCGAGGACCGCAAGCAGGGCAAAGACGAGGAGGAGCGGGGCCGTGGTGAGTTTCATCGGCTCTTTCTGTGCCGCCGGTGACTGTGTCGGTGGCGTACGCGACGGTGATGGCGGTGGCGCCTCGCGTGATGGCGACGGCGACCCGCGCGGTGCCTGCGGCTCGCGCGGCGATGGGGCGCGATCGCCGGGGCCGGTTGGGAGTCGGGCGAAGACGACGCGTCCGGGAGTCCTTGATCTGGCGAGGCGCCGCCCTCGGCCTCGAACTCGGCGCTGACCGAGGTGGCCTGGTCCACCCTCACCGTGCAATCCCCGCTCCCATCGCACCCTCCCCCGCTCCAACCCGCGAAGCTGGAGCCGGGGCCGGGAGTCGCGGAGAGCGTCACCGCCGCCCCGGAGCGGATCTGCGTCTCACACGACGAGGTGCAATCGATCCCGCCAAGGTCGGAGGCGACCATCCCCGCGCCCGAGCCCGCGCTCGCGGTGGAAAGAGCGAAGGAGGCCGGCAGCGCGGTCGAGGTCGCCGCGCCGGGCGGGTAGGCGTAGATGCTCGCCTGCACGCTGATCCCCGAGCTGACGTAGACGCGGCCCTGCCTGGGGGTCGGGGAATTGTCGACCGCGAGGCCGGAAGGCCCGCCGTTGACCACGTTGTACTTGAGGCGGCCCTCGTAGAAGTCGTTCGGGGCGAAGACGTAGACGGCGGCCTGGGGATGCTCCGAGTACTGGGCTCCGAGAGTGTCGATCACGTAGACCTCGCCAGTGGCGTCGTCGACTGCCACCGCGGAGTGGTGCAGGTCGGCAAAGCCGCCCGGAGGGCCGGTGATCTGCGCCACCGGGTGAACGATGTCGGTTGCCGGGTCATAGACCTTGACGGTGTCGGTGGAGGCGTCGGGGGCGTAGAGGTAACCCGCCGTGCCCGAGTAGCCCGAGACCGCGAGCCCGTAGCCGTCGCCGAGGGTTCCGGAGCCGATCTGGCCCAATGGCGTGCCCGAGGAGTCATAGGCGGCGATCGAGGTGCGATCGTCGACGTAGACGTAACCGCCGGTTGGGTCGGCCGCCACCCCGGTCGGATGGGTGGAATCGACCCCGACCCCGGCGATCGTCGGCCCCGCCGAGAAGTTGGGGTAGGGGCTGAACTCGACCACGTTTCGGTCGAGGTCGTTGACGTAGAGGTTGCCCGAGGAATCGATGGCCAGGGCGCAGGGACCGTCGAGGGGGTCGACGCCGGTCAGTTGGGTGAGGTAGCCGGTGGAGCCGTTCAAGGAGGAGCCGGCGTAGTTGGCGCCGGATTCGTAGAGATCGATCGCGTGGTGGTAGTAGTCGGAGACGTAGAAGCGCCCGGCACTGTCGACCGCGAGCCCGCAGGGTCCCTGGAAGTAGCCGCCCGGGGGCGGCGTGGCGGGGCTGGAGTGACCCAGGGTGGGCGTGAAGACGAAGAGCGGGTCGTCGAAGGCGCCCTGGGCCGCAGGGGCGACGAAGAGCGCGAGAAGCGACGCGCATATTGTCGCCAGCAGCCCTCGTCTCATCGTCCTGCCCTCCTGTTGTGGCGCTTGCCGTGGCGGGAACTTCGGTGGTGGTGGCGCTTGTGATGGCGATGGCGCTTGCGCTTCGCCTTCTTGTGACAGCGCCCCCGCAGCGCCGTGTCGAAGATCACCCCGCGGTTGTTCTGGGCGAGCGCTTTGACCGATACCTGCGGCGGGGAGGCGCAGACGTTCGCCGAGTTGACCAGCAGGCCCCGCCTGCCGCCGTAGAGGGTCATCACGAAGCGGTCGATCGGCGCGTCGGGCAAATCGGAGAAGGAGGTGCGCACCCCTCCCCCCGCGCCGAGCTGATCGCCCCCTCGGCGATGATCCGGATGGCGCCGGCATGGAGGTCTGCGACAAGGTCGGGCAGGGTGCGCCCGGGGGCGGTGCGCAGATACACGTTGCCGGTGAGCGGCTGGTCGAAGAGCGGCGTGTAGGCGGCGGCGTGGCCGTAGACCGAGTTCGCCGGGCAGCGCTCGGCGGCGAACTGGGCGACCGTGCAGATGCCGCGGATGTGCTGCTGGGCGATGAACATCTGATGGGGGACGACCACCGCGATCTCCTTCAGGTTGGAGTCCCCGGCGCCGCGGGTCTGGAAGGTGGCGGTCAGCTCGGGGTAGGCGTTTCGCTTGGTGCCGCCGCGCAGCGCGATGCCGAGCTTGGGCCGGAAGCCGAGGGTGAGGCAGTTGAGCAGCTGGAAGTGCTCGGTGAGCGTCGCCGTGCTGTCGTCGACCGAGGTGGCGAAGCTCGCCCCCGAGCCGGTCAGGGTCGAGGTGAGCTGGGAGGGCTCACAGCTGGAGGGGTTGTGGGCGAACTCGGGCCGATCCATGTAGATGCGGATGTCGCGCAGGTGCAGGGGGATGCCGTCGATGATGTGGGGGATCGGGTCCGAGGCCGAGGCGTCGAGGCGCAGCTGAGCGGTGTGAGGATCGACCTGGAAAGCCGAGCGCACGACGATCGCGCCAAGGTCGAAGGGGCCGACCTTGGCCGAGTTGATCGTCACGAAGGAGAGTGGCGCGCCGTGGTAGGGGCCGGCGAGGTAGATCTTCCCCGGCGCGTAGGTGAGCGCGTCGCCGACGCCGTAGCCGCTCGAGGTGTGGCCGATCAGCGAGGCGTCGGGGCAGGAGGGGACCCTCGCCGCCAGGCCGGCTTCAGGGCAGTAGGGGATGCCGGCGATCTTGCCGGTGATCCCCTTCGGCAGCACCATCGAGAAGGAGGTGATCTCCTGCTCTTTGTCGGTGCGGCTGAGGCGCACGTAGTAGGGGGTGTAGGAGCCGACGTTGGCGTTGACTCCGCCGGCCAGCACCGTCGGGTCGAAGGGCGGGACGGCGCCGCTGGGGCAGGCGCCGCCGTCTGAGCCGGCGGTGATCTGCGAGTTGGAGGTGGAGTGCTTGGCGCCCGGGCCCGACCAGGGAGTGAGATCGATCGCCGTGGTCGTCGCCCCGCACAGCGACGGGGTGACGAGCGGGGCGCGCTGGCCGGTGCGGAAGTCGATGTCGAGGCCGGTGTAGGGGAGCTGGGGAAGGTCGGGGAAGGTGGCGGTGAGCTGTCCGGTGACGGGGTCGGCGACCAGCTCGCCGGCGACCTTGACCAGGATCCCCCGCGCGGGGGACTTGGCGACCAGGTAGACCGCGATCAGGGTGTCGAAGGGGTTCTCGGCCCCCGGCGCCGCGGTGTTCGGGTCATCGGGCTCGGCGAGGTAGATCGCCCCGTCGATCAGCTCGTCGAAGAGCGCGCTGCGCACGGTGAAGTCGCCGATCTTGGAGCCGTTGGGACAGCCGGCGCCCTGCGGGTTGAAGGGCGTCTCGGCCGCATACTGGGCGGGGGTGCAGCCGATCAGCCCCGCTCCCAGCGAGGGGTTGATCGTCACTCCGGAGGGAAGGTTCACCACGGCGGTGCGGGCCTGGGGGGGCAGCTGGGCGGCGGGGTCGGTGAGTTGGGCGTTGTCGTTGGAGAGGCGGAAGTTGAAGCCCGATGGCGAGGAGGCCTTGACGTCGGTGAGGAAGCCGGAGGCGATCGGGGCGAAGCCGAGGCTCTGGCAGCCGTCCTGGTCGACCGGCTGCCCGCCGGAGTCGCGGTTCAGCGCCCCCGCGGAGACCTGGCCGCTCTGCTGCCAGGCGTCGGCGGTGGCGGTGAAGGCGAGCGGGCCGCGGCAGGAGGTGGGCAGGGTGAGGTAGGCGAGCGGGCTCGCGTTGACGTTGAGGGGGTTCGCGACCGAGTGCCTGCACCAGGGGAAGCCCGGCTCCGCCTCGTCGAGGCAGTTGCCGCGCTCGCCGTCGTGGGAGGCGTTCCAGGGGATGCCCCAGATCGAGAAGTCGAGGCCGGTGAGGGCGAGGGAGCGCGAGACGCTGGAGGCGTCGAGAGAAAAGGTGTAGGAGTTGTCGGAGTCGGTGTGGACGTCGAGGTTGAAGACCAGCGGCGTCCCGAAGGGGGAGGCGCCGAGCTGGGCCGGGACGCCGGGCGGCGGGTCGAGGTTGAAGAGGCCGAAGCGGCTGGTGACGCCGCCGTTCATGCTCGAGCGCACCTCGATAGTGCCGACCTGGGTGTTGTCGGGGCAACTCTCCCCCGAGAGGCTCTGCTCGAAGGGGGAGGTTCGCGGGGTGTAGAAGTCCGACAGCGCGCAGCGGTCGAGGACCTTTGGGTTGAGCAGCAGGCCCGGCGGAAGGGAGAGGTTGAGGTCACGCAGGTTGCCGTCGGGGACGGGGTCGCCGGGCTGTCCCTCGGAGTCGCCGCCGAGGTTGAAGCGAAGGCCGAGGTCGAGCTGGTAGGGGTGGGTGCCCGCGGTGACGGCGGGGGCGCCGCCGTCGGCGATCGCCGCGGCGGAGAAGCCGGCGGTCCCCGGGAGGAGGCCGAAGCCGTCGGTGGTGGTGAAGGCGCCGGCGGCCGAGGCGCTCCCCGAGTTGTTGGTCGCGACGAGGCGGAAGTCGTAGGTGGTGTCGGAGGCGAGGCCCGAGATCGCGGCGCGGGCGGCATGGTCGGCGTTGTCGGAACCGGCCGGGACGGCGGTGGTCGAGGCGCAGGGGTGGGAGGCGCAGGGGCCGGCGCTGCCGTACTCGAAGTGATAGGTGGTCGCCTCGCCGCCGGGGTTGACCGTGCCGAGGAGCAGCGCGGAGACGCCCTGGATGTCGGTGGCGTCAGGTGAGGTGACGGTGGGTGCGGCAGCCCGGGCTGGAGTCGCGAAGAGGGCGAGCATCCCGACAATCGCCACGCACAGGGCCACGGCTACGTGTGTTAGCCTAGGCACATGCGTTTGCACATCAGTCTCGATGACGGATTGATCGCCGAGCTCGACCGGCGCGCCGGGCGCGGTCGGCGCAGCGCCTTCATCGCGCGGACGGTCGAGCGCGCGCTCGAGGACGAGCGGCGCTGGGAGGAGATCGAGGCCTCGCTGGGCGCCGTCGAGGATCGCGGCCACGAGTGGGACGGCGATCCGGCCGGCTGGGTCAGGGCCGGGCGCCGGGCGGACGAGCGGCGCCTCGGCTGAGCGAGCGGCGTGGCGGAGCTGCTGCTCGACACGACGGTGCTGATCGACGCGCTCCGCGGCCGCGCGGCCGCCGAGCGACTGCGCGGGCTGCGCGGCGAAGGGCCGCCTCCGTACCTGTGCGCGGTCAACGTCGAGGAGGTTTGGCGAGGCGCAAGGCCAGACGAGGCGGAAGCCGTGGCCCGGCTGCTGGGAGCGTTGCGAATCGCGCCGCTGGGACGCGCGGAGGGCGAGCGGGCCGGGCGCTGGCGCTCGCGGTTCGCGGCGGGCGGGATGACGCTCAGCCAGGCCGATTGCCTGATCGCCGCGGCGGCCCTCGGCGTCGGCGCCCGCCTGGCGACCGGGAACCCGCGCGACTTCCCGATGGAGGAACTCAAAGTCGAGCACTGGCCGGTCGGCTGAGTCGCGGCGGCTCATCGCCGCCCTCCACGCTTGTGCCGGCGCTTGTGGTGCCTTTTGTGCTTGTGCTTGTGCTTGGCGCGCTTCTTCTTGTGGTGCCTGCCGACGCAGCGCCCCTTGTGCTTCCTGGTCCCCTTCGGGCAGATCAGCCTGTAGTGGACCGCCGGGTTGCCGTGGCCGGAGAGCAGGGTGGTCAGGGTGGGGTCGATCGGCGGCGAGGGCAGCACCTGGCAGTCGTCGCCCTCGCAGGGGATCGGCGGCGAGGGGACCGGGAAGCCGCCTCCCGAGCGGGCGTCGTAGAGGTCGAGGGCGCCGGGGTCGGTTGAGATCAGCGAATCGTCGGTGATGAAGAAGGCGTCGGAGCCGTCGGCCGAGGCGTCGACGAAGACCGCGCCGGCGGCCGAGCGCCCCGAGGAGATCAGCGCGGCACAGCCGCTCGCCACAGCGCAGCCTCCCTCTCCCCCCGCCTCCCACTCGTAGACGTCGGAGATGCCGGCGCCCGTGCTGTGGTTTGCGTTGGTGTCGGTGAGGGCCAGGCTGTCGGCGGAGTCGAAGAAGACGCGCTTGCCGTCGGCGGAGAGGGCCCGGGGCTTGTAGATCTGGGTGGAGCCGGGGGCGCTGCCGTTGGCGATCGCGCCTGGGATCGAGGAGGGGCCGACAGGCCGCTCGTTGGTCGGGTTGCAGGAGACGCAGGTGAGCGGCGTGGCGGCGCTCGCGGCGTAGAGGTAGACCTCGGAGTCGGGGTTGCCCGTGCTCAGGTCGGTGTTGTCGTAGCCGCTGAGCAAGGCGCTCGAGACGAAGAGCAGCTCGTTGCCGTCGGAGGAGACCCGCGCGGTGCCGGTCGCCGGCGGGTAGTCGCCGGCGACGGTCGCGTCGGAGCCCGGCGCGATCTGCGCGGTCGACCCCGAGCGCCAGCGCTTCAGCCCCGAGCCGTCCTGGAAGTAGGCGGTGTCCCCCGAGGAGGAAGCGCCGAGCACGCCCAGCACGCCGCCGAAGGCGATCTCGGTGGCGTGGCCGCTGCCGTCGTCGTAGCGCCAGAGCTGGCCGGACTTGGTGAAGAAGGCGACCGAGCCGTCGGCGGAGGCGGCCTGGAAGCTCCCCCTCCCCCGGCATCCGAGTCGACCTGCGCGGTCTGGTTGCCTTCACGCAGGTAGAGGTTGCCGCCGAGGGTGAAGTAGACGCGGTCGCCCGTCGTCGAGACCGCCCCGGACTGCGCGGCGAGGGCGGCGCCGGGAGTGGAGCCGTTGAGCAGGGCGAGGCCCGATCCCGATGACCACTCATAGAGGTTGGTCTGGGCCGGGTCGCAGCCGGAGCCCTGCGGGGCCTCGGTCGCGCCGGAAGTGAGCGCCGCGCAGCTGGAGAGGACGACGTGGCGCAGGTCGGGGGAGGCGCCGGCGAAGCGCAGGTCGAAGTAGGCGGGGCCGAGGTCGAGGTTGGCCGCCTCGGTGGCGCCGAGCAGCGCGGTGTAGTCGCCGGAGGAATCGTCGCGCAGGTAGTAGTCCTGGTAGCCGGGCGGGGCGTCGGTGCCGTCGAGGGGAGCGTTGCCGACCGTGCAGTGGCTCGGGCCGGAGGCGCAGTGGTCGCCGTTGAGCAGCAGGCCATGGGAGAGGTCGGGCGAGAAGAGCCGGTAGGGGACGCCGCCGTCTTTGCTCGAGTAGGCGATCGGGGCGGTGATGTTGGCGGTCGACCAGCCTCCGGAGGTGCGGGTTCCCAGGTACTGGTTCGCCAGGGGCCCTCCCAGCCCGTCGGCGAAGGAGGCGGTGGAGCCGTAGGTGACCGAGTCGCCGTCGGCGGCGGCCTGCAGCGCCCCGCCGCCGGAGATGCCTCCCGGCGGGTCGATCTGGCCGCCGTTCTTGTCGATCGGGGAGACCATCTCCCAGCCGCGGCCGTCGGGCAGCAGCGGGCCGGGGGCCTTGGTGGTGAGGGCCTTGGTCGGGCCGGTGGCGCTGGTCGGGTTCTGCGCCACCACCCGGTAGCGATAGGTGGTGCCGGCGGCGAGCGAGGAGATCTGCTGGCTGACGGTGAGCGTGGCGTTGCCGAGGTTGGCCTCGCCGGAGGCGGGCGCGCGGGCGGCGCCGGCGAAGCCACCGCCGTTGGCCTGGTAGGCGGCCTCGGTCAGGTACTCGAAGTGGTAAGTGGTGAAGCTGCCGTTGGGGTCGACGCGGGCGCTGAGCTTGGCCGAGTCCGAGCCAACCGCCGAGGAGAACTGGGCGGTGATGATCGGCGGCCCCGCCGCTTGGGCTGAGGGGAGGGGGAAGACGAGACAAACGGCAATCAGGGCGCCCCATAAGGTGGCCCATCTCATGGCCCCTCAGCTCCAAGCGGGAAGGTGATGTCCTTGCCCGCCGCGAGGGGGAAATTGCCGGCCAGGGGGGGCGAATTGTGGTCGGCGCACGTCTTGATGGCGATATGGCGCAGCGACGCGAAATCGCCGGGGGTGGCCGCTACGATTGGCCGATGGCAGAAAAAGCCCACGTCACCCTGAGCGGCGACATCGAGGGGGCCTATGTGGTCGTCGAGCGCGGCCCCGGTCCTGAGTTGCGGATCGTGCCCGACACCTCGTGGAAGGCGATGCTCAAGGGAACCGGCGAACGCGACGCGACCGCGGCGGAGATCGCCGCGATCGAGCGTGAGCACGGGCCATTTCTGCCACCCGACGGCGAAGGGTAGACGGTGGCCGTCAGAAGAGGCTATGCCGAGGTGTCGTTCAACGAGGACGCCTACGGGGAGGACATGCTGCGCTGTGGACGAAACGGCGCGGCCGTCTTGCGTGCAACGAGGCGCCGCTACGAAGACGAAGGAGTCGCGATCGCCTCCCTGCGGCGTTGCGAGGAAGAGGGAAGCAACGGAACCAGGCTGCCGGGTTGCTTCAAGGTCTACCTGCCGGCGCCAAACGGCAAGTTTGGGATGGTGCTGCGGTTCACGATCACCAAGAAGAGAGGTGGCAAGAAGGGAGCGGCCAAGCTGCGCTACCTCGCCTTCGGGGTGCGTCACCATCCGAAGGGCTCGCACGCTGAGACGGTGTACCAGGTCGCCCATCGCCGGCTGAACGGTTGAGGGACGACAAACAGCGCCGCCGCTGAACGAGCGGCGGCGCTTTGGGCCTGTAACCACGGCAGTCCCTCGGCGCTACCCCACCGCGCGGCGCTGGCGCAGGGCGTGGCGGCGATGGTGGCGCTTGTGATGCTTGCGGTGCTTCTTGCGCGGCTTCGGGCACTTGACCGCGATGTTCGGGGTCGAGTCGGCGATCTTGTTGTTGTGGCCGTTGAGGAAGACCGCGGCGCGGTTGGGCTGCTTGCAGAGGTTGGTGTTGTTGACCAACAGGCCCTTGTGACCACCGACGAGGCGGATGATCGCCTTGGAGAGCGGCGCGTCGGGGATGCCTTGGAAGGTGGTCCGCAGGCGGGCGTGGACCGTGTCGATCTTGCCTACCTGGTCGATCTCGATCGGCTGGGATGCCGGGCCGTGCAGGGCCAAGACGACATCGGGGAGCGGGTTGTTGCCGGTGCGCAGGTAGACCGGGCCGGTGAGCTTGTAGTCGAGCAGTGGGCTGCTGGCGACTACCGAGCCGATCACCGAGGCGGCCGGGCACTGGCCGGCGGCGAACTGGGGCCGCGTGCAGGGCGCCTGGATGTGGGACTGGTCGAGCTGCATTGTCGGCGGCAGGATCACCGAGGCCTTGCCGATGTTGGCGTCCCCTGAGCGAGCGCTCAGCACCGAGGTGAAGGCCGGGTGGCCGTTTCGGAAGTGCCCGCCCCGCAGGCGCATGCCGAGGCGGGGCTTGAAGGGCAGGTTGGCGCACTCGGCGAGCTGGAAGGGCTTGGAGAGCTGCGCCGTGTTGCCCAGGGTGGAGAGCAGCGAGCCGGTGACCTGGCTCGGATCGCAGCTGGTGCCGTTGAGGGTGAAGCTCGGCTTGTCGAGGCGCACCTGCACCGAGCGCACGTCGAGCGGGATTCCCTGGAGGATGCTCGGGATCGGGTCGCTGGTCGCGGTGATCTGCGCGGTGGTCGGGTCGACGTGGAGGGCGACCCGGGTGACGACGGTGCCGAGGTCGAAGGGACCGGCGGTCGCCGGGGTGATGATCGCCAGGCTGAGGGGCTCGCCCTGGTAGGGGCCGGCCATGTAGGCCTTGCCCTGGGTCCAGTAGGGAGAGGGGCCGGCGCCGGCGGCGACGTGCACCGTGCCCACCTGCGAGTCGCTCGGGCAGGAGGGGTCGGCCAGCTCGTCCTGCCCCGTCTTGGAGGCCGCCGAGCTGAGCGCGGCGTCCGAGCAGGCCGGGGTGCCGGCGAGCTTGGCGACCAGGCCCGGCGGCGGGCTGGTGATCACCTTGGAGAACTGCTGGGAGCCGTCGGCGCGGTCGAGGTTGAGCACGAAGGGCGAGTACTCCCCGGCGAGCGGGCTGACCGTGCCGGCGTCGAAGGCAGGCGCGTTGGGCTGCTGGCCCGCGGAGGAGGGGCAGGCGCCGTTCGGGCCCTGGCTGATCGAGTAGTCGTCGTGGGGGGTGGCCGCCGCGTTGCCCGACCACGGGGTCAGCTGCGAGGTGGTCGAGTAGTCGCCGCAGACCGAGGGGGTGCGGAGGGTGCCGCGGGCGCCGCCGAAGAAGCTCAGCTTGAAGTCGCTGAACGGCAGCTCGGGGTTGTCGTCGAAGGTGGTGACGAGCCGGCCGCTCCCCGGGTCGGGGACGACGTGGCCGGCGAGCTTGATCACGACGCCGGTCTGCGGGTCGGCGACGACGATGTAGATCGCGAGCAGCGAGTCGAAGGGGTTGTCGTAGGGCTTGGCGATGTAGACGGAGCCCTGTAGCGGCGCTTCGAGCAGCGGCGTGTCGACCTCGACGGTGCCGATCTTGGCGGCGTCGGGGCAGCTCGGGGGGTCGGCGGAGAAGTGGACCGGCGAGGAGCCGACCGGGGTGGTGAGGCCGATCTGCGCCGCCGAGCAGGCGTCGAGGCCGTTGGCGCCGGAGGGGTTGACGACGAGGCCCTCGGGCAGGGTGACGACGGTCTTTTTGAGGTTGGAGGTGGCGAGCTGGTCGAGGCCGTCGGCCTGGGGGACGTGGAGGTCTACCGAGAGCCCGGTGGGCGAGTCGGCGACGTTGGTCGTCGGCCGCGCGGTCAGGGTCGGGTCGAAGGCGAGCTGGTCGCAGCCGGTGATCGGCTGCGGGTTGCCCTGATCGTCGACGACGGGGGCGCTGCCCGAGTAGGGGGCGGCGCTCTGCTCCCAGGGGACTACCGAGATCGCCGTCGCGAGCGAAGACGAGCAGGCGCTGGGCAGGGTGAGGAAGGGGACGGAGGCGGGGTCGACCGGGCAGGAGGTGGGGGCGCCGGTAACGCTCGTGTTGCAGGCTGTGCCGCGGGCGCGGTCGTGGGCGGGGTCGGAGGGGTCGCCCCAGAGCTCGGCGGCGGCGCCGGTGATGTTGCCGAACTGGGGCACGTCGCGGACGTCGGCGCCGAGGGAGTAGTCGCCGGCGCTGTCGACGCGGCCGAGGAGGTGGACGTAGATGCCGAGCTTGCCGACGTTGACGGCCAGCTCGGCGGGGCTGCCGGGGGAGGGGACCATGTTGGAGATCGGGTCGTGGGTGGTCGCCTGCGCGTAGCCGAACTCGCCGAGGTAGGTGTGGAGGAGGCCGACCGCGGAGGAATCGGCACAGGACGAGCCCTGGAGCTCCAGCTCGGCGGCAGTGCAGCGGACCGGTGTCGCCTGCGGGTCGACGACGACGCCGCGGGGCAGGGTGACCGAGAGGTCGCGGGGGGTGGCTACCGGGGTGGCGACCTTGGTGTTCTCGGCCGGGTTGAAGATGGTGTTGAGCTCGAAGCGGACGCCGAGCGAGAGGGGGTGGGAGCCCGCCTGGGTGGCGGGATCGCCGGCGGCGTCGTAGAGCGAGGTGGCGGCCGCCTGGAAGCCGGCGCCGGCGGGGGTGGCGGAGAGCGGGGTGGTCTCGCTGGTCGAGGCCGGGGCGACGCCGCCGCCGCTGACCGTGGCCTGGTTGAGGGCGGGGTCGGGGGCGCCGGGGTCGACGATCACCGGCAGGTTGATGGCGATCCGCCGGCCCGGCTCGAGGACCTGGTCGAAGACGCAGACGGCGGGCTGGCCGGGGTTGCATTTCAAGGTGGCGCCGCTGTTGTCGCTGAAGCCGCCGAAGACGTTGAGGATGCCGGTGACCGGGTTGACGGTGACGCCGTCGGGCAGGGTGTCGGCGATCGTCAGCGGGGTGCCGTCGGTGGAGGCGCCGCCGGTGTTGGTGACGGTGATCTCGTACCAGTTGGCGTTGTCGGTGTCGCCGGGGATGAAGTGGGTGGGCGAGGCGGTCGAGGTGATGGTCAGATGAGGCTGCGGCGCGGCGGCGGCCGGCGCGGCGGCGAGGAGCAGCAGGGCGAGGGCGAGCGGCGCGGCGGATAGGGCGACTCGCTTGCGGAGGCGGTTGCGAAGGCCGGTCGACGACATCCTGGGGTTCTCCTTGGTCACGGTGGAAGCGCGGTCGTGGCTGTGGCGGCGGCGGGTCATCGGTGCGCCCTCCGGTTGTGCTTGGCGGTTCGCTTGTGGTGCTTGGCCTTGTGCTTGCGCTTGTGGTGGTGCTTCTTCTTGTGGTGCTTGCGCTTCTTGTGCGGCTTGCGCTTGATCGTCGGGTTGGCGGGGCCGGAGAAGGCGGCGGAGCCGGCGCCCTGGCGGTTGGGGGCGGAAGTGGGGGCGCCGTGGCAGGAGTCGGCGGCGGCGCAGGGCGGCGGCGGGGGCTGCTGCTGCTGGGAGGCGAGGCCGCCGTCGACGCGGGCGTCGTAGAGGTCGAGCAGCTGCTGGTCGGCGTCGGCGGGGACGAGGGAGTCGCGGGTGAGGATGAAGGCGTCGTCGCCGGAGGCGGAGGAGTCGGCGAGGTAGGAGGGCCGGTCGCCGCTGCCGGCGGAGAGCAGGTAGAGGCAGCCGCCGTCCTGGGCGGAGTAGGAGGAGCTCTGGGCGGTGCAGGAGCCGGCGCCGGGCGCCTCCCACTCGTAGACGTCCTGGCAGGTTTTGACGAGCCCCGCCGTGGTGACCGGAGGGCAGCTGGCGTCGCCGTTGACGTCGGCGGGGACGAGCTTGTCCGGGGTCTCGAAGAAGGCGCGCTTGCCGTCGGCGGAGATGTTGCGGGGGGTGAAGACGGTGAACGGCCAGGCGACGAAGGTGGCCTCGCTTCCGGATCGCGACTGGAGGCTGGCGTCGCCGCTCGGAGCGGCGCCGGAGGGGTCGCAGGAGACGCAGGAGAAGCCGGGGTCGCCGGGGGCGTAGCGGTAGAGCTCTCGGGCGCTGTGGTTGTCGTAGGCGGTGAGCTGATCTTTGGAGGCGATCAGTAGGGCGCCGGAAGCGGAGACGCGCCAGGTCTTAGTGTTGCCCGTATTCTCTGAGTAGATCGGGGTCGCACTGAAGTTGCCCTGGGCGACGAAGGTGAGCTGGCCGTTGTGGGAGAGGTAGAGGTTGGGGGAGAACTGGGAGCCGGGGGTGGCGCCGGGGGCGAGGACGCCGTTGGCGAGGAAGTAGACGTCGGAGCCGCTGTCGGAGGCGCCGAGCACGCCCCGGACGTCGGCGCCGAGCGGGTCGGCGTTGGAGTCGACGCTGAGGTCGGTGAGCCCCCCGGAGGAGGTGTCGTAGGAGTAGAGGTCCTGCCCCTGGCCCGCGCAGGTGGCGGGGGTGGGGGTGGAGACGGCGGTGGAGTCGTCGGTGAGCTGCTCGCAGCTCATGAAGAAGACCACCGAGCCGGAGGGGGTGGCGGCGAGCCAGGCGGCGGGCTTGGGGCCGTTGGGGTCGGGGGCGGGGTCGGGCTGGTTGTCGCCGCCGCAGGTCGGGTCGCCGGCGCAGTCGGTGCGCTGGGAGGCGTTGACCTGGACGGTGGTCTGGGCGAGGGGGTCGCGGAGGAAGAGGCGGCCGCTGCCGCGCTCGGTGAAGAAGGCCTTGGAGCCGTCGGCGGAGAAGACGTTGGGGGCGTAGAAGCTGTCGGCGTTGCTGTCGGCGGCTTGGCGCGTCACCCCGCCCCGGCTGAGGTCGTTCTCCATCCAGTCGTAGGGGCCGAAGAAGGAGCCGTTGGGGGCGGGCTGGCAGGCGGGTCCCGGCCCGCCCGGGGAGTCGTCGCAGGAGGTGGCGGAGCCCTGGGGGACGCGGCCGATCAGGCTGAGGGCCCCGTGGTCGAGGTCGTAGGCGTTAGGCTGGCCGGCGACGGCGCCGGGGGCGAGGGCGACCGTGGCTTCGAAGGCGAGGTGCTGGGGGTCGGAGGCGAAGCCGCCGAAGCCGATTGGGGGGTAGAGGTTGCCGCCGGGCAATTGACTGAGGTCGAAGGCGCTGGCCTGCTGGCGGGCGTCGGCGGCGGTGTCGCCGAGCCAGAGGCCGGCGCCGGAGCCGCTTTTGACGACGCTGGCGGAGTGGGAGAGGTCCTGGTTCCAGCCGATCAGGTTGGCGGTCGAGCCGGGGGCGGCGGCGGGGAGGAGGCCGACGCTGGACCAGCCGGAGGCGCCGCGGCCGGCGACGTAGATGGTCGGGTAGCTGGTGCCGCCGGAGGTGGGCAGGCCGGAGCGGTCGTTGTAGGTGACGCGGTCGCCGCTGACGGAGGCCTGGAACTCGTTGTAGTTTTGGACGAGGCTGGAGCCGTGCTTGTCGGCGGGGCTTACCTGCTCGTAGGCGCGGCAGTCGGGGAGAGCGACGCTGAAGCCGCTGCGCAGGTCGGCGTTGGGGCAGGAGTCGGCCGCGCCGGTGGTGAAGGTGGCGTCGGGGCCCGCGACGGTGGCGTCGCCGTTGGCGGCGACGGCGCGGAGGTGGTAGGTGGTGGCCGGCTGGAGGCCGGTGATCCGCTCGGAGACGGCGTGGTCGGTGGAGCTCTGGCCGATCGGGTCGGACTCGGGGGTGGAGGAGCCGTAGGAGGCGTCGGTGCCGTACTCGAAGTGGTAGGTGGTCGGCGAGCCCTGCGGGTTGATCTTGGCCTTGAGGGTGGCGTCGGCGGTGCCGACGCCGTCGGCGCGGGTGGCGGTGATCACCGGGCCGAGGGTGGCGAAGGTGGCGCCGGGGCTGGTGGCGGTGCCGTTGGGGTTGGAGTTGGAGGCGGAGACGCGGAAGTGGTAGACGGTGCCCGGGTGCAGGCCGGAGAGGCCGGCGGAGACCGAGACGTCGCCGGAGCCCGCGCCGGGGCCGGGGGAGCAGGAGGCGCTCTGGGCGGAGGTGAACTGGTCAATCTGGAACTGGGCGTCGTCGACGTAGTCGAAGTGGCAGTCGTTGACGGCGAAGGTGTTGGGGTCGACCTTGGCGTTGAGGGTGGCCGAAGCGGTGGTGAGGGCGCCGGCGTCGCCGAGGGTGACGGTGGGCGGGGGCAGGTGGACGACGCCGGGGCCGAAGACCGCGATCTGGGGGTAGCCACTGGATGCGTCGCGGTGGTGGTCGGCGTAGACGAGGTGGCTGGCGCCGTCGACGGCGATGCTGACGACGTTCGAGGTTGTTGAGACAGTGCCGAGGACGGAGACGGGGACGCCGTCGCTGTCGTACTCGCGGACCTCGCTGCTAAAGCCCCCCGAGTGGGGCTGGACGCCGACGCCGACGTAGAGGTGGTGGGTGGTGGGGTCGATCGCGATGGCACTGGGGAACTCGGTGGCGTCGGCGGTGCCGAGCTGGACGATCTTGGTGGCGTCGGCGTAGTTGGAGGCGGCGGTGAACTTCCAGACGCTGCCGTTGTCGCCGCCGACCGTGGCGAAGAGGTCGCCGTTGGAGTCGAGCGCGCCGCACAAAGCGCTGACGGGGGAGGCGGAGAGGTCGAGTGAGGACTCGTAGACCCCTTGGGAGCTGTAGCGGAGGATCTGGTGGGTGGAGTTGTTGGCGTCCCAGAGGTTGCCGGAGGAGTCGACGCCGAGGGCGCAGGCGCCGGCGGGGGAGCCGCCCGGGTCGGCGGAGGGGTCGAGCGGGAAGGGGGCGCCGAGGGCGGCGCCGGCGGCGCCGTAGCCGTAGAGCTTGTTGTCGCCGCCGGCGAGGTAGACGTTGCCGGCCGAGGAGAGCGCGGTGCTGTCGACGGCGATCGCGGGGGAGCCGTTCCCGGAGGGGCCGGCGAGGGGATCGAAGCCGGCGAGGGGAGTGTAGGTGGGGGGATTGGAGGCGTCGAAGCCGTAGACCGAGGCGGAGCCGCCGCAGCCGGGGCTGTCGGAGGCGTAGAGGCGGTGGGTGGACTGGTCGATCGCGAGCTCGAGGAAGGTCTGGCTGCAATGGTTGATCGGGAAGATGGTGGCGGAGGTGCCGTCGGGGCCGATCGGGTCGAGGCCGGCGTGGGTGACCGGGAAGTAGGGGGTGGTGACCGTGCGGTCGGCGCCGAGCACCTCGGCGCCGGAGGCGATCGAGAGGTGGAGGCGGAAGTGGTAGATAGTGCCGGGGTCGAGGTTGTCGATCTGGGCGCTGACCGCGGCGGCGGAGCTGAAGGAGTTGCCCTGGTCGCAGGGGACGGCGTTGCCGTAGGAGGCGTCGGTGCCCCAGTCGAAGCGGCAGGCGGTGACGGCGAGGTCGGGGTTGCCCTGGGGGTCGAAGTGGCCGTTGAGGGTGGCGGCGGTGTAGTGGACGGGGCCGGCGGGGTCGGTGGAGAGGGGGAAGGTGGTGAAGGTGGTCTGCGCCGAGGTGCGGCTGCCGTTGACGCGGGCCTGGACGAGGCGGACGTGGTAGGTCTGGCCGGGGACGAGGCTGATCGCGTGGCGGGAGACGGCGATCGTGCCCGCGGCGGTGCCGGCGTCGGCGTCGATGGAGGGCGTGGAGGTCCAGGTGGAGCCGTCGGTGGAGTACTCGAAGTGGTAGGTGACGTCGGCGCCGTTGGAGGCGACCTTGCCGGTGAAGGTGGCGGTGGTGGCGGTGTGGGCGAAGCCGGTGCCGGGGTCGATCGTGGGGACGTCGTCGTTGAGGACGAAGACGCTGTGGGTTGAGCTCTGCGAGGAGACGAGGATGGAGCCGCCGAGCGAGGCGGGGGCGACGGCGATGCTGTTGGCGCCTTTCGGGGTGAGGTCGAGGCCGTGGATGTCGACCAGGCCGCCGGCGGGGTCGAGCTCGGCGACGGAGATCTGTTTGGAGAAGGTCTGGTTCGAGCCGACGACGTAGACGTGGTCGGTGGCCTGGTCGACGGCGACCGAGTAGATCAGCGAGCCGGGCGAGCCGGTGCCGAAGGCGCCGGTGATCGCGCCGGCGGCGAAGGAGCCGGAGGCGATGGCCGGGTCGTTGGCGGTCGGGTCGGCGCTGAGGTCGAAGCTCTGGACGCGGTTGTTGAGGTAGTCGGCGGCGTAGAGGCGACCGCTCGAGTCGATCGCGAGGTCGGAGGGCGAGATCTGGCCGAACTGGCCGGGGTTGGTGCCGGCGGCGGCGGGGGCGTGGCAGCCGGCGGGGGTGTCGCAGACCTGGAAGGCGGCGGTGCCGTCGGTGACGCCCCAGCCGAAGGTGCGAAGCGGGGTGACGGCGGTGACCGCGCCGGCGGTGATCGTCGGGGTGAAGACGTCGATGCGGCGGGAGGCCTTGTTGGCGACGTAGAGGTTGCCGGCGGAGTCGAGGGTGAGGCCGCCGAGCGAGGTGCCGAACTGGCCGACGGGGACGGTGCCCGAGATGGGGGCGGAGGTGCCGGGGGCGTGGCAGGTGGAGGCGGTGGTGCAGAACTGGAAGGCGGCGGTGCCGTCGACGGCGCCCCAGCCGAAGCCGCCCTCGAAGTCGCCGGTGGCCGAGTAGGCGTCGATGCGGCGCTGGCCCTGATCGGATACGTAGACGATGCCGGTGGACTGGTCGACGGCGATGCCCTGGGCGTTGCTGAGGCGGCCGGCGTCGTTGCCGGCCGTGGAGGCGAGGCAGT
The DNA here is from genome assembly GCA_963702055.1 of uncultured Solirubrobacterales bacterium. Classification (GTDB taxonomy): domain Bacteria; phylum Actinomycetota; class Thermoleophilia; order Solirubrobacterales; family 70-9; genus CAWINX01. The sequence goes on from OY969702.1 coordinate 1,290,886, forward strand.
TGGGGGCGTCGGTGCAGACCTCGTACTGGGGGCCGCCGGTGGAGACGCCCCAGCCCCAGGCGGCGACGAAGGAGCCCGACGGGCTGAAGCGCTGGATGCGGCGGTTGTTGCCGTCGACGACGTAGAAGGTGCCGGCGGCGACGCCGCCGGCACCGGTCTTGTTGATCGCGACGCCGCGAGGCTGGTTGAAGAGGCCCCCGGTGGTGCCGCTGGTGGTGGTGCCGAGGGTCTGGACGGTGGTCTTGGCGGCGAAGGCGGCGGGGGCGAAGGCGAGCAGGGCGAGGGCGGCGATCGCGAGGGCGAGGGCGCTTACGCGAGTGCGCCCGCACGAGGGCGCACCACTCCCGTCGGCGTCACGGGAGGCGCCACGGGTGTCGAAGGCTCCACGGCCGAACAGGCCGAGGCTGCTGCCCCTGCCCGAAGTCGATCCCGCGGACGATGCCTTCGCGTGGCGTCTCACGTTGGTGGTGCCTTTCTGTCGGTGGTGGTGGGTCATGCGAGCGCTCCGGTGTGAGCCGGGGCGGCCGGTGGAAGGTGGTCGGCGGTCCCCGCGGCGATGGCGAGGGACGGGGCCGTGGAAGAGGCGGGTGTGTCTGCAGGGCGGGCTGCGCCCGGCCCCGCAGACGAGAGGCGATTGTGCGCCGGGTCGGCCGTCAACCCGCGAGGGGTCTGCGAGCCCTCACCAATGCTTCGGCTTCGCTCGCGGCGCAGAGGAATCAGATTTCGACTGCTTGCTCGCTCCGCCTCGCGGGGGCTCTTGCCGGCGCGACTCGTCGCGCCGGTGACTGCCGCCCGGCTATGGCGGGTGAGGACCGAGGGGAAACAGCGGCGAGCGGCCTGATGCCGGGGGTAGGGAACCGCCACGGCCTCGTGGGGCCGCTCGGTCCGCTGCTCCTTTGGCGCCGTCTGCCAGGGAGCGGAGACGACCGCCACTTTGGAAGTCGCGGAAGCAGCGGGATGAGCGCCCGGCGCGCGATGGCCGGTGCTGAGTTCCCTGGCAAACCCTTGCTGCATTCCTCTCTCTCCTTCTGCCGACCCTTGTCCTTTGTCCCGCTTTCCCGAGCGGGTCCCCTGGTTGGGGGTCGGCCTATGTCCCTGTGGTGTCCCTGCCCGTCCCAACGGGCGACTTCAAAAGCTGGCGAAACTGTAAACGGTCGCTTTCATGGAGTCAAGTTGAGATTTTTTGGAAAAAAGGATTGCGTTTAGATCGGGAGGAAATCCCTGCAAATCTGCGGTGGGATTTGGGAACTGGATCGGACTATGGGGACCGTTAGCAGGGCCGAGAGCCGAGCGCTGGAGGCCGGTGAGGGGCGCTGATTTCGACGGCGGACGTGGGCTGCCGGTGCGGTTATCGGCGGGAGGTCGCTTGGTGAGAGCGGATTTCGGCGGAAGGTGGCCTGATAGAAGCTCGCGCGCGCTAGCTTGGGTGAATGAGCGAGGAGTGGCTGACCGAGCGCCTGCTGGCGCGAGCGCCGTCGCCCTCAGACGAGACCGCCTACCTGACCCTGTTCACGACGCCGGCGATCGGCGCGTGGCTACGACCGGCGCCGCTGGCCGCCTTCACGATCGCCGAGATCCGGGAGATGCTGGGCGCCGACCGGCGCCACTGGGCCGAGCACGGCTACGGGCCCTGGGCGCTGACCGAGCGAAGAGGCGGCGCCTTCGTCGGGCGCGGCGGCCTCTACCGCACCGCGATCGAGGGCGAACCGGTGGTCGAGCTGCCCTGGGCGATCGACCCGGGCCAGCAGGGCCGCGGCCTGGCTACCGAGGCGGCGCTGGCGGCGATCGAGTGGGCGCGAGCGCTGGGGCTGGCGGAGGTGGTGGCGCTGACGACGCCCGACAACGCCGCCTCGCGCCGCGTCGCCGAGAAGGCGGGCCTGGCGCTGGGCGGCGAGGTTCGGCACCACGGCCTCGACCACCTGGTCTACCGGCTGGCGCTCGACCAACCCGCCGCACCTAAAAGAGACAGTCTCTAAACCGAGAGTGTTGAGTCGCGAAAAAAATATTAAGAGTTGCCTGAAAGTACGACGGCGGTGCCTCAGGAGGGCTCGGCCGGCAGCTGCGGGGGGCTTTCGGGCTGCGCCGCGGCGACCGACTCGCGGGCCAGCTGCCGCGCCTCCTCGCGCCCCAGGTAGGGGGTGAGGACGAGCTCGTAGAGGTCGGGGAGCAGCTCGGTGAGGCGCTCGGCCTCGCCGGCCTCGATGCGGTGGACGATCAGGGTGGCGATGCCGCCGACCAGGGCGCGCTCGCGGGCCTGGGGGCGACTGCCGGGGGGCGGCTCGTCGGCGGGCTCGGGCCGCAGCAGGGTGGCGAAGCGCTGCATCGCCTCGCGGTGGCGGACGGCCACCTCCCCCCCGGCCGCGAGCGACTCGATCAGGAAGAAGCGCGCCACCGAGGCATCGGCGGCGAGCACCTCGAGCAGGGCGGCGAGCTGGGCGTGGACCCGCTCCTCCCAGGGATCGCCGGAATCAGCGGCGGCCGCGGTCTCATGGCAGAGGTGGGCGAGGATCACCTCGTAGGCTTCGGCGAAGCACTCCGCCTTGTCGGCGAAGTGCTCGTAGAAGGCGCGGCGGGAGACCCCCGCGGCGGCGACGACTTGGCTGATCGTCGCCGCGTCGTAGCCGTGCTCGGCGACCGCCTCGACGACGCCGTTGAGCAAGCGCTCGCGCTGGCTGTGGGCGACGAACTCGCGGGAGAGGCCGTGGCGCCCGGGCGGCAGGCGGTCGGGTCCGTCGAGCCGGAGGTCACTCTCGGTCATCGTCGACCCCCTCCCCCACGCCGGCCAGGGCGAGGGCTTCCTCGGGGCCGAGGTAGGGCGCCAGGGCGACGTCGACCAACTCGGGCAGCATCGCCTCGATGCCGTCGGCCTCGCCGCCCTCGAGGCGGTCGCGCAGCAGCCAGGCGAGGCCGCCGATCGTCGCCTCCTCCAGCGTGTCGGAGAGGCCGGCGGCGGCGGGGTCGAGGGCGCGGCCCTCGCGCAGCTTCGGCACCACGCCCCAGAGGGCGCGCTCGTAGGTGGCGAGCAGCGCCGGCCCGCCGCGCGGGGCCTGGACCAGGCACATCCGCGCCCGCTGCGGGCTCTCGGCGATCGCGGCGAGCAGCTCGCGCAGCCCGGCGCGGATCTGCTCGGGCCAGGGCAACTCGGCCGGGACCCGCACGGCGAAGCGGGCGTGGAGGTCGGCGAGGGCGCGCTCGAAGGCGGCGGCGAAGCACTCCTCCTTGCCCGCGAAGTGCTCGTAGAAGCTGGTTGTGGAGACGCGCGCTTCTTTGGCGATCCGCTCGATCGAGGTGGTCGCGAAGCCGCGCGCGGCGACGAGTGCCTCGGTCGCGTCGAGCAGGCGCTCGCGCTGGCGGGCGGCGGTCACGTCGGCGGGGACCTGACCTCCGCGCGGCCATTTCGAGTTCGCTTCGAGGCGACGCGACAGGTACTGCATGCAACCGAGGATAGAGCAGGAATCTGGCTCGATCGAGGCGTTTTCGGCGCGGCCCGGCCGGCGCTCTTAAAAGGTTCCATATCTAGAGAAAAAGGAGTAGTTTTTATTGGGATGCCAGCGAGACGCTCCGAGCGCGCCGTCCTCTCCCCCGCCCCGCTGGAGTCGGGCGCCGGCGAGTCGCTGCGGGAGCGGATCATGGAGGCGATGCTGCAGGCCTGCGGCGAGCGTGGCTACCGCGAGGTCGCGGTCAAGGACGTGCTGGAGATCTACGGCGGGCACCGGGTCCAGTTCTGGGAGCAGTTCGCCGACAAGGAGGAGTGCTTCGCGGTGGCCTATGAGGCGTGGATCGAGCGACTGAGCGCGCGGCTGCTCGGCGCGGCGCTCGCCGAGCAGGGCTGGCGCGAGGGCCTGCGGGCGGCGCTGGTCGAGCTGGTTCGCTTCGTCAACGAGCGCCCGGCGATCGCCCGCTCGCTGTTCGTCGAGGTGCGGATCGCGGGCGGGGCGGCGCTGGCCGCGCACGAGGCGGTGGCCGAGCGCTGCGCGCGGGCGATCGACGGGGCGCGGGGGAAGCTGGCGCCGGAGGAGGCGCCGCCGCCGCTGACCGGGGCCTTCGTGGTCGGCGGGATCGAGAACTGCGTCTGCGACGCGCTGGCGGAGGAGGGTCCGCGGCGGCTCTGGGAGGAGCTGCCGGAGCTGATCCACTTCGCGGTTGCCCCCTACCTCGGCGAGCAAGCGGCTGAGGAGGAGTTCGCGACGGCGCGCGAGGCGGCCGAGCGCGAGGGGCGCTAGCGATGCCGACGGCGGGCGTCGGGCCGCGGCCGGAGCGGCTGCCCGGCGGACGACACGGCATCCCGGCCGACCTGGTCGACTCCTACCAGCGCGCCCGCCTGGTCGCCGCGAGCGCCGCGGTGCTCGCCGAGCGCGGCTACGCGGGGGCGACGACGACGACGATCGCCAAGCGCGCCGGGGTCTCGACCGCGACCCTCTACAAGCACTACGCCGACCTCTGGGAGTGCCTGCTGGCGGCTTATGAGTCGGCGGCGGCCCACCTCATGGAGGGCATCGCCGACGCCGGGCTCGGCTGGGGACTCGACTTCCTCGCCGCCGAGCCGGCCTTCGCCTACCTGCTCTGCGTCGAGCCGCCGGTCGAGGCCGCGGCGCTGCGCGCCGCGCGGCGCGGGTTCGTGGCGAAGCTGGCGGCGCTGTTGCGGCATGGCGACAGAGTGGAGGACGATCCAGGAGCGACGGGGCGCGACGAGCGGCTGGTCGCGGCGGCGCTCGCCCTGATCGGCGCGCGGGTTACCGCGGGGCGCGCCGAGACGTTGCCGGAGCTGGAGCCGCAGCTGAAGGAGCTGTTGGTTCGAGAAAGGCAATGGCTCCTCGATCCGAGATTGGGTTCAGCCAGCGGGAGCAGTCCGCTTCCCTAGCCAGCGAACGACCTCGTTTGGGCTGGCCTCCCCAGCCGCGATCCTCTCGACTATCGGCACGTCGATGTCCGGTTCTTCTCCGACAAAGGGGCGGCCGTTCAGTTCCATGAACAACCACACCGACAGGAAAGCCGCCCGCTTGTTGCCGTCGGGCAGGGGATGGTTGCGCGCCAGGTGCTCTACCAGAACAGCGGCCTTTTCAATCAGGGTCGGGTAGGCGTCTTGGTCGCCGAAGCCCGCTCTCGGTGTAGCAAGTGCGGAATCGGCAAGCGTGATTCTCGGCAAACGAGAGACCTGCTCGGCGCTCGTCCCAAGCAGCTCAGCAGCGATCTCGCAGTAATCGCCCAGCTCCAGATAGGTCGTCAAGGACTACTTTGAGAGTCGGCGCAACGTCTCGCGATTTGCCCGAATCGCGTCCTTGATCTTGGCGCTGCGCTCCTTGACGCTGCCGGAAAGACCAAATCGCAGTTTGCCCTTTTCGGCCGGCGGCACTGTGGGAGCGTGAGGCTTCATAACTCATAGCGGGGGCGGGATTCGAACCCGCGACCTTCGGGTTATGAGCCCGACGAGCTACCTGGCTGCTCCACCCCGCGGCGTTCGCCCATGCTAGCAACGGGGCGGGCTTGGGCGGGGAGGTTTGAGCGTGGGCGCAGGGTTGCTTGCGCCGCTCCTCTCCTAGAGTGCCGCCGCATGAATGGGGATTCCTCTCGAGTCGCGGTGGTCGACATCGGCACCAACTCGACGCGGCTGCTTGTCGCTGACGTCGGCGGTGGGCGGGTCGAGGAGGTCGAGCGACGCAGCCGGGTGACGCGGCTGGGACGCGGCGTCGACCTCAGCGGGCGGCTCTCGGCCGAGGCGATCGAGGCCGCCTGCGAGGCGATCGGCGACTACGTCGCGCTCTACCAGGAGGCGGGGGTGGGGGCCGTGAGCGCGATCGCGACCAGCGCGGTGCGCGATGCGGCCAACGGGGGCGCCTTCGTCGCCGAGCTGCGGGAGCGCTTTGCGCTCTCGGCGCGCGTGCTCGGCGGCGAGGAGGAGGCGCGGCTCACTTATATGGGGGCGACCTTCGAGCACCCGCCCGCGGCGCCGACCCTGGTGGTCGACATCGGCGGCGGCTCGACCGAGCTGATCGTCGGCACGGGCGAGGCGATCTCCTTCCACGCCTCCCTGCAGGCGGGCGTCGTCCGCCACAGCGAGCGCCACATCTCCTCCGACCCCCCCACCGCCGCCGAGCTGGAGGCGCTGGCCGCCGACGCGCGGGGCGCGATCGAGGCGGCGATCGCCGGAACCGACGAGGCGGCGGCCGTGACCGGGATCGCCGTGGCCGGCACGCCGACCTCGCTGGCCGCGGTCGAGCTGGAGCTGGAGCCCTACGACCCCGAGCGCGTCCACGGCCACCGCCTCTCCCTCGCCTCGATCCAGCGGATGCTCTCGCGGCTCGCCTCGGCACCGCTGGCCGAGCGGGTCGAGATCGCCGGCCTGCACGCCGACCGCGCCCCGACCATCGTCGCCGGCGTGGTGATCTTGATCGAGACGATGCGGGCCTTCGGCCTCTCCGAGATCGAGGTTTCCGAGCACGACATCCTCTACGGAGCGGCCCTCGCGGCGGCCGCGCGCGCCGATTAGAGAAACACGAAAGCCTATTTTGTAACTAATTGGACAGGTCGTCCAAGGGCCCCGCTCCAGGTGGGTTAGGGAATTGCTCTAATACATATAAGCGGGTACGAAGTACCTAGTTGGTATTGAGTAACATAGGCGCAATCCGCTAGACGTATGGGAGAGCGAGGCGCATACTCGGCTCACCGGGGAAGAGGTGGGAATCAACCCCTACCGACGACTCGGAAAGGGTTCGGGCGATTGCCGCATCATGGCGCCTCCCGCCGTCTGAGCCCACCGAATACCCATGGTCCCTGAAGACGTACCCCTGCCCGTCCTGAGGGGCCAGCTTGAATCGGCCGCCCTACCCGGGCGGCCGATTCTCGTCTGGGGCCGCTCCACCCGTTCAGGCCAGGTTCGACTTGCGGGGGTAGACGACCTCGGGGTCGGTGAGGACGTTGACCAGGGTCGGCCGTCCCGACTCGAAGGCGCGCTCCAGGGCCGGGCGCAGCTCGCCGGGCTCGCGGACGAGGATGCCGTCACAGCCGAGCGCCTCGACCATCTGCTCGTAGCGAGTCTCGGGCCGCAGCTCCGCCGCGACCGAGTAGCCGTAGAGGAACTTCATCGGGTGGTGCTCGAGCGCCCAGATCCCGTTGTTGCCCATCACCCCGACGACGCCAAGCCCGTGGCGGGCCATCGTGTCGAACTCGATCCCGGCGAAACCGAAGGCGCCGTCGCCGAGCAGCAGGCAGACCTGGCGGTCCGGATGGGCGACCTTGGCGCCGATCGCCTGGCCGGGGCCGGCGCCGAGGCAGCCGAACGGCCCGGGGTCCATCCAGCAGCCAGGCTCGTAGGTCTCGATGAAGCGACCGGCGTAGGAGACGAAGTCGCCGCCGTCGCCGACGACGATCGCGTCGCGGTCGAGCACCTCCCCCAGCTCCCTGTATATACGGACCGGGTGAAGCGGCGAGCGGGAGTCGTTCAGCTCCTCCGCCTCGGCGGCGCGCTTCTCCGCCTCGACCGCGCGCAGATGCTCCAGCCACGGCTCGGTGCGCAATTTCGCCGTTCCGCTGTTCCTTTGCCCCTCCATACCCGGCAAAGGAACAGCGCTGCGGGTTGTTACAGCGGTTAGCGCCGCCAGGGTCGCGGCGACGTCGCCGACCAGGTCGACCTCGGGGGCGCGGTTGGCGGTCAGCGCGTTCGGCGCGGCGTCGAGGCGGACGATCTTCGTCTCCTCGCCGAAGCTGCCGCCGAAGCCGAGCCGGAAGTCGATCGGCACGCCGATCACAAGGGCGACGTCGGCCCCCTGCAGCGCGGCGCCGCGCGCCCGGCTGAAGGCAAGCTCGTGATCGGCGGGCAGGCAACCGCGCCCGAGGCCGTTGAGGAAGACGGGAATGCCGAGCGCTTCGGCGAGAGCCCGCATCTCGCCCTCACCATGTCCCCAGTAGAGCCCGGTCCCGGCCATGATCGCGGGACGCTCGGCGGCGGCAAGCAGAGCGGCGGCCTCCTCCACCCCCGCCGCGGGCTCCCCCGCTCCCGCCTCGGGAAGCGCCGGGACCTCCGCCTCGGCCTCGGTGAAGACGACATCGAGCGGGTAGTCGACGAAGGTCGGCCCGCTGGGCGCGGCCAGCGCCAGGTCGAGCGCGGCGGCGGTCGTCGCGGCGATCCGCCCCGGCTCCCTCACCGTCTCGGCCGACTTGACCAGCGGCGAGACGAAGGGCAGGTGGTCGATCTCCTGCAGCGACCCCGAGCCCCAGCGCAGCTCCGGCGCCCGCCCGCCCAGCACACAGAGCGGCGAGCAGTTGGCCTGAGCGCCGGCGATCGCGCTGATTCCGTTGGTCACGCCAGGCCCCGCGGTGAGCGCCGCGACCCCGAGCCGGCGGGTCGCCTTCGCGAACCCCTCGGCGGCGAAGGCTGCGGTCTGCTCGTGGCGCACGTCGAGGAGCCCGATCCCCTCGGCCAGACAGCCGTCGTAGATCGAGAACAGGTGTCCCCCGGAGAGGGTGAAGAGACGGTCGACCCCGCGCGAGGCCAGCGCCTTCGCCACCAGGCGGCCGCCGTGGACGACGGTCGTCTCGCGCGCCTCGGTCGCCATTTCACGAGCGTATAGGAGGTCGCGCCCCTCAACCTTCGGCGCGACGCCCGCCGGCGATTACCATCGACCGTGCCCGGGTGGCGAAACTGGCAAAAGCGGCGCCCTTAAAAGGCGCTGCCCCTTCGGGGGCTTGCGGGTTCGAGTCCCGCCCCGGGCATTTCCTTGCGGAAAGCGGGCCTGGAACCCGCGAAATGGGCCGATCCGTGGGCCGGAATAAAAGCCCTATAAATGTTGTGGCGACCGCAACTAGGGCGCTGCTACGGTGTCTCTAGCCATAGAAACAACGCCTTCCCTGGAGAATTCGCTTGGAGGCTTCCGCTCTAACCCACGCCAGTCAACGCGGACTGCTAGCCCGGCGCTCACCACTGCTCAAACTCCAGGGTGACGAGCGGCTGATCGCGATGGCCCGGGCGGGCAACCCCGGCGCCTTCGAGACGATCGTCGATCGCTACCAGGGCCGACTGCTCGGGTTCTGCAGGCAGATGCTCGGCTCCACCGAGGACGCCGAGGACGTTCTGCAGGAGGTCTTCGTCAACGCCTACCGGGCGATGCTCGCCGACGAGCGCGAGATCAACCTGCGGCCTTGGCTGTACCGGATCGCCCGCAACCGCTCCCTCAACCACCTGCGCAAGCCGACCGCCGACGCCCAGGAGTCGATGGACATGGTGCCGGCGGTCGAGGCTTCTTCGACCGCGGAGAAGGTCCACAACCGCGAGGAGTTCCGCCAGCTGCTGAAAGACGTCACCAAGCTGCCGGAGACGCAGCGCTCGGCGCTGCTGCTGCGCGAGATGGACGCGCTCTCCTACGAGGAGATCGCGCAGGCGATGGAGACCAGCGTGCCGTCGGTCAAGTCGCTGCTGGTGCGGGCGAGGATCTCACTCGCCGAGGCCAACCAGGCGCGCCAGCTGACCTGCGGCGAGGTGCGGCTGGAGCTGGCCGAGGCCGCCGAGGGGCTGCGCAAGGTCTCCGGCCCGGTGCGCCGCCACGTGCGCGAGTGCGAGGGCTGCGCCGACTTCCGTACCCAGGTCCGCTCAAACGAGAAGGCGCTGGCGGCGCTCGCCGCGCCGGTCGGGCCGCTGCTGGCGCTGAAAGGCTTCATCGCCTCCAAACTCGGCTTCGGCGGAGCGGGAGCCGGAGCGGGAGCGGCCGGAGCCGGCACCGGGGCGAGTGTCGCCGGAGCCGGAGCTGTCGGCTCGGTCGGCGGCGCCGCGCTCGGAGGAGGCGGCGGTGGGATCGGCGCAGTCGGTGGGGCGATCGGGGCCAAGGCGGTTGCCGGGGTCGTGACGGCCGCGGTGCTGACGGCCGGCGCCGGCGAGGTCGTCAACAACGCGATCCAGGACCCGACCCACCACGGGGCGCCGATTGCGCACGTCCGACCTCACCCCCGACTGAGCATCGCCAATGCACGGGTGACGCCGCCGGCGGAGCCCGCCGCCCAGGCGGCTTCCGCATCCTCAGCGCCAGACACCGCTCCGGCGGCCGCCCCGACCCCGGCGGCGACAACGACCACGACTTCCACCTCCGCCGCTCCGACCGGCGACCCGGCGGGACAGGCGCCCGGCGGCGACGCGGCGGGCACGCTGACGCTCGCCGATCACACTCCCGCCGACGTGGCGAGCGGGGCGGGAACGCCCAGCGGCGGCGCGATCGCGGTCGTCACGGTCGGTGGTCCCAACGCCTCAAGCCCGCCACCTCCTCCCCCGGCGGACTCGCCGACGCCGCCCGCCGGATCGAGCGCCACCCCGCCGACGCCGCCCGCCGAATCGGGCGCCACCCCGCCGCCCGCAGGATCGGGCACATCCTCTTCCTCGACCGACCCATCCGCGACGACCAGCGCGACCGACCCGGCCGACCCGGCCGCGCCGACCCCCTAATCAGCTTCCGCTGTTCCTTTACCCCTCTATACCCGGCAAAGGAACAGCGGAGCGGGTAGTCCGGGTCAGCCCAGGCCGATCACTTTGAGGCGGCGCATCAGACAGGTGCCGGCGAACTTGCGGGTGTCCTCCAGCGTGTAGCCGAACAGCTCCCAGTCGGTGTCCTCGTCGACCCAGGGCGGTGAGAGGACCCCGTCGGCGACCGGCAGCGACTCCTCCAGGGTGCGCTGGATCGCCTTCTTGTAGCGCTCGTCCTCGCGCGCCTTCTCGCGCAGGAAGACGGAGCCGAAGGCGACGTGGCGGTGCTCGTCGCGGGCGACGTTCTGGAAGCCCTCGACGAAGCCCGGCAGCGTCCCCTCGCGCTCGTTGTAGTCCATGATGAAGTGCTGGCCGGTGAGGGCCAGCATTCCCTCAATCACCATGTGGTAGAGGGTGATCGCCTCGACCAGGGCCTCGGTGTCCTCGGGCTCGGCGGAGAGGCGGTCGGTGCGCGCCTTGAGCATCTCGTCGAAGAGACGGCCGAAGTTGTCGTTGAGGTGCTCGGAGGTCTCGGTCAACATCTCGTGCAACCCGTCGGCCTCGAGCACTCCGACCTCGCGGTAGAAGCGCTCGAAGAAGCGCACGTGGCGCGCCTCGTCGGCGATCTGCGTGCAGAGGAAGATGCGCTGGTCCTCGGTTGGGGCGGCGCGCATGATCGGGCCCAGCTCCTCCGCCACCTTCTGCTCGCCGATGAAGAAGGAGGAGAGCCCGTACATGCGCTGGAAGCGCTCCTCGTCGTCGAAGCGCTCCTGCCAGTCCTCGCGGTCCTTGGAGAAGTCGAGCTCCTGGGTCTGCCACTGCTGGCGCTCCCAGAGCGAGTAGAGCTCCTCGTAGGTGAGCAGCTTGACGTCGGCGGTGCGGTCGGCCGCCTCGTTCAGCGCCGGGTCGGCGGTGGCCTGGAAGTCCTCGCGCTCGGTGCGGGACCGGGTCCCGGTTGCCTCTCCAGCTTCCATCTCTCCTCCTCCGGCTCGATCCTCAGCCGGTGTAACGCGTAGGTCCTCTGACAGGAGACAAATGCGTTACACCGCGGGGCGTCTGGACGGTCTGGGCGAGCCTAGCACCGGACTGGCTGCTCAGCCAGTCGTGTGGGCCCGCTCAGCCTGTCGTGTGGGACTCGCCCGGGGAGAGGAGCACCACCTGCGAGGCGGTGCGCGCCTCGACCTCGTCCTTGAAGGCGGCGGCGTCGGTCTCGATCGGCGGGAAGGTGTCGTAGTGCATCGGGATCACCGTGGCGGCGCCGATCAGCCCGGCGGCGTAGGCCGCGTCATGGCGGTCCATCGTGTAGTGGCCGCCGATCGGCAACAGGGCGACGTCGATCGGGTTGCGCTCGGCGATCAGACCCATGTCGCCGAACAGGCAGGTGTCGCCGGCGTGGTAGACGGTGACGCCGCCGATCTCGATCACCAGGCCGGACGGAGTGCCGAGCGAGGTGCCGCCCGCGGTGGCGCTGTAGGGCGCGTCGGGGTTGCCGGCGACCGTGTTGGTGTGCCAGGCGGGGACCAGCTTCACCCAGCCCCAGTCGAAGGGGACCGTGCCGCCGAGGTTGGGATCGGCGACGTCCTCGACGCCCTGCTCGCCGAGCCAGTTGGCCAGCTCGACGATCGCCACGCAGGAGGAGCCGCAGCGCTTCGCCACCGGGGCCGCGTCGGCGCAGTGGTCGACGTGGCCGTGGGTGAGGAGGACGTGGGTGGCGTCGACCTCTTCGGCGGTAGCGACCGCCGCCGGGTTGTTCGGCTTCAGGAAGGGGTCGATGAGGACCTTCGTCTCACCCTCGACGAGACTGAAACAGGAATGGCCGTGGAACTGGATCTCCATTCGCGAAATCGCCTTTCTTCGTCGTCGTTCACACAGAAACAGCGGAAGCCGGGAAGACGTTAATCGCCGCGCGTCACCGAGGCCGCGAGCCCGGCGAGGCCGCCGACCGCCCCACCGACCAGGCCGGCGAAGACGTTGGCGGTCGGGACGAAGATCGGCAGCATCAGCAGGACGGCGGCGGCGACCGCGACGCCGACCGCGTCGTAGTCGTCGTCGATCGCGCCGTGCGCCTCGGCGCGGCGGATCGCGAACCAGGCGGCGAGCGCGCCGAGGGCGACGCCGTTGCCGCCGGCGATCACCGTGATCTCGCCCTGGGCGTCGGCGATGCCGCCGGCGACGAGCATCCCCAGGGAGCCGCAGGCGACCAGCAGCAGCCCGGTGGCGAAGCTGCCCAGGCGTCGCTCGAGGCCGATCGAGAAGATCGCCAGGCCGACCGCGACGACGAACAGGTAGCCGATGTCGACGTAGGCAAAGGGGGCGGTGAGAAATCGCCACCAGTCCCCTTCGTAGGGGACGATCAGGCCGCCGAAGGTGGCGAGCGAGTCGCCGGTCGCCTTCTGGACGAGGATCAGCGCGGCGGGGCCGAGGATCGCGGCGAGGGTCGCGTAGGGGCGCCAGGGGCGCGCCTCTCCTCCGCTGCGGCGCCGGCGGCGGAGGCGCAGGCGCCGCGCCCGCCGCGAGAGCTTCGCCTCGAGGGCGTCGCCGCGTCGCTCCAGCTTCGGCGCCCGCTTGCGCAGGCGCGCGCCGCAGTAGGGGCACTCGGTGACGTAGGGACTGACCTCGGAGCCGCAGTTCTTGCAGATGACGCTGAGCTCAGTCTCGCTCATGGTCAGTCGAGGATAACCGCCCCGCCCCGGAGCCCGAAAACGGCTCCCGGTGGCATACTGCGGGCGCACCCGTCTTCGAGGAGGAAACCGAGTGGAAGTGAAGAGCCTGAGCGAGCAGAAGTCACTGCTGGCGGTCCTGCCCCCCGGCAAACGCGCCCGCCTGCACCGGCTGCTGTTCGAGTTCGGCCCCGGCAACGGGACGCTGATGCTGCTGCCGATCGACCAGGGAATCGAGCACGGCCCGCGGGACTTCTTCCCCAACCCGGCCTCCAAGGACCCCGACTACCAGTTCCGGCTCGCCGCCGAGGCCGGCTACTCGGCGCTGGCCTGCCAGATCGGGATGGCCGAGAAGTACTACCCGGACTACGCCGGGCGGGTGCCGCTGATCCTCAAGGTCAACGGCAAGACCGACGTGCCGTCTTCGGCGAAGGCGCTGTCGACCTGCAACGCCAGCGTCGAGGACGCGGTGAGGCTGGGCGCCGACGCGGTCGGCTACACGCTATACGTGGGCTCGCCGCGCCAGGACGAGGACCTCGCCCAGCTGCGGGGGGTGCGCCAGGACTGCGACCGTTTCGGGATGCCGCTGGTCGTCTGGTCCTACCCGCGCGGCGAGGCGATCGACGCCAAGGGCGGCGCCGGCTCCTTCTACGCGATCGACTACGCGGCGCGGATGGCAATGGAGATGGGCGCCGACGTGGTCAAGCTCAACATGCCGAAGATCGACCCGGCGAAAGACAAGGACGCACCGGCCCCCTACAACGAGATGGAGGTCGACCAGGCGGAGGCAATCCGCCATTGCGTCGAGTCCGCGGGCCGCGCCCTCGTCGTCCTCTCGGGCGGCTCAAAGACCGACGACGAGACCGTCCTGCATAACACCCGCGACGTGATGGCGGCGGGCGGCTCCGGCGTGATCTTCGGCCGCAACGTCTGGCAGCGTGAGTGGGACGACGCCCTGGAGATCATCGGCCAGATCAAGGAGACCCTGCTCTCCAACGTGCGCCGCACTCCGTAACGGCACCGTCCGACTCTCCACACGCTCCGCTGTGCTTTAGCCGGGCATAGCCGGGTAAAGGAACAGCGCAAGCCGAGGCTTTCCGTTCCGCTGTTCCTTTGCCGGGTATGGAGGGGTAAAGGAACAGCGGAAGCTGGGTGGGGGGAGAGACTGGGCGCACTCGGGGCTTTAGCTTGTGTGAGCGCGCGTTCGAAGCGAGGCTGGATCGGCAGCGCCGTGCTGGTCGCTGCCGTGGCGCTGGTCGTGATGCGGCCCTGGGAGGCGGGGGCCGGCGGCGCGACGGGGCCGGCGAGCGCCGTCGCCTACGTGAGCCGGGTGGTCGACGGCGACACGATCGAGGCGCGAATCGGCGACCGCACCGAGTACGTCCGCTACATCGGCGTCGACACGCCGGAGACGGTCAAGCCCAACACGCCGGTGCAGTGCTTCGGGCCGCAGGCCTCGGCCTTCGACCACCGGTTTGTGGAGCACCGGCGGGTGCGGCTGGTCTTCGGCGTCGAGCGTCGCGACATCTACGGGCGACTGCTCGCCTATGTCCACCTCGGCTCCCGCTTCGTCAACGCGATTCTGGTGCGCAGGGGCCTCGCCCGCTCGCTGACGATCCCGCCGAACGACCGCTTCGCACCCCTCTTTCGGCGACTGGAGCTGGGCGCGGCAAAGGCGGGACGCGGCCTCTGGGGGGCCTGTCCGACCTGACATCGGTCGTGGCGTTCGTCACTTTCCCGTTCGCGAGCCTCGCAAGCCTTTGCTACGGTGCCCGCGGCCCTCGGGCCACCGAACTATGCGAATGCGCCAGAGCATCTCCCAGTTCGAGACCGCCTTCGAGCAGGAGACGGATCTCGAACGCCGTCGCCGCGAGCAGTTGCGGCGCCGCGCCGCGAACCGCTCGCGGGCCCGTCGCATCGACCGCACCGAACAACAGGGCAAGGTGAGGTTCAGCGTCCTCGCCGTCTGCCTGACCGTGACCGTCGTCGTCGTCGTGGTCACGATGTTCGAGGCGCTCGCCTTCCTGATGGCCTGAGGCCGCTTCGTCCCCGCGCACGCCTGACGGCAGCCCACCCCGCCGGTTGAATAGACTCGCGCGCCGATGGCTCGACGCTCACTGAAGCCGCAGCTCAACCAGATCCGCGCCTGGGTTCGCCAGGGGCGGACCGATGCGTGGATCGCCCATCAGCTCGAGGTGAGCGCCTCGGAGCTGCGCGAGTTCCGCAAGCAGCACGACCTCACCGCCGACGGCGAGGACACCGGCTCCCAGGAGATCGACCTCCGCGACGAGATCGAGGCCGAGATCGAGGCCGCCGCGGCCGAGGAGGCCGAGGAAGAGGAGGAGGACGAGTCCGAGGCCGACGAGGAAGCCGAGTCCGAGTCCGAGGCCGACGGAGTCGAGGACGAGGGCGGCGAGAAGACCGGCGAGGCGAAGCCGCGTCCCCGCCGAAGGCGACGCGGACGGCGCGGAGGCCGCGGCCGGCGCAAAGAGCTTGAAGCTTCTTTCGACCACGGCGAGACCGACGGCTACGGCCTCTGGCTCGACCCGTCGGTCAAAGACAACCCGGTCTACGCGCAGCACTGGGCCGGGCAGCGCAAGGTCACGGTGCGGATCGACGCGGACCAGATCGTGATCCGCCGCCCCGGAGCGCCCGAGCCGGGCGACGCCGGCGGCGACGAAGACTGACTCGGCCTCAATCGAGGGAGAGCCGGCGGCCGCCGGCGAAGTCGCCCGCCCCGCGCAGGTAGAGCCAGAAGGCCGAATCGGCGATCGACTGCGGGTCCGAAGCGAGGGCCGGAGCGACGTCGAGGGCGACCTGGAGGCACCAGTCGGTGCCCCGCCCGTACAGCTCCGCCAGCTCGTCGGCGCTGAAGGTGGGGCCGATCCGGCGCCGCAGCTCCTCGCGCACGGCAGCGACGACCCGATCGGCGCGGCGACGCTCCGCCGGATCGTCGCGTAGGTCCTGGAGGGCGCGCCACCCCTCCTCCCACTGGAAGAGCGCGTTTTCAAGCGGGTAGCCCACGCTGCCCAGGTTAGGAGGTCGGCGCGTTGGGGATGCGGCGCAGCGGCGCGTTGGCCGGGCCGCAGGCGGACGGGTCGAGGCGGCCGCGAACCCGCCAGATCGTCACCGGACCGCTGCGGCGAATCGGCACGGTCGCCCGCTCGCCGCGCAGCCAGCCCGCCTCGGGCGAGGCGATCGGGTCGCCGGGGTGGATGAAGTTGAGGAAGGGTGAAGTGACGAGGTAATCGAGGTTCGCGTTGTTGACCGCGGCGCGGAAGGCGCCGCAGCCGGGGATCGCGTTGAAGGCGCCGTGGGGGCCCTTAGCGCCAAGGGGGACGACCCGGTTGGAGAGGTCGGCGCCGTAGAAGCCGTACTGGCTGAACTCGGCCGTGGTGCCGGCGAGGCCGATGCGCAGGCCGCTCGTTCCCCTTGCCCAGTGATAGGCGGCGTCGAGGTTGAGGCCCGGGATCGCGGTCGCCGTCGACGCATTGCGGAAACGGTCGTGCAGGTAGTCACGCTGGATCGGGTAGCCGATCGCGAATATGGCTAACGCGAGGCCCGCGAATCCGGCCCCGACGACGGCCGTGGGGGCGCCGCGACCGCGCGCGTAGAGCAGCGCAGCCGGGATCCCGACCAGGGCTACCGCCAGCGCGATGCCGAAGACGCGGTTGGGGTCGCGCAGCACCGCGTCGGAGCGATCGGTGACGACGAGGACGACGAGGAGCGCAGCGAGCAGGGCCCATTGGCGCCGCTCGCCTTCCAGTCCCCGCGCCAGGGGCAGCAGCGCCAGGCCGATCAACAGAGGCGGAATGACGTAGCGCACGTTGATCGCGAAGGCGACCGGCGCCCCCGCGGCGCCGGCGGCGCTGAGCGGGGTGAAGGCGTAGGCGAGCATCCCGAACAGGGCCACCCCGCCCACCCAGCGCACAATCGCGCTCCGACCCCGGATCAGAGCCAACAGGCCTCCCAGCACCGCCCCGGCGACGAGCAGCGGCCACAGCGCCCCAAACGCGTGGTGGAGGCCGGGGCCGAAGTAGTCCCGCCATACCGCGGTGTCGGTCGCGTAGTGGGCGACGGTGAAGTCCGGGCGGGCGGTCTGGAGCCGCTCCGGGTGGGGTAGCGATATCGGGCCCAGGTGCTCCAGCTGGGGCAGTGGGTTGCCGACCGCGACGAGGTTGCGCAGATACCAGAAGGCGCCGCCCGCGAGCGCCGGCAGGAACCACCACCCCGCCGCCGCCCAGCGCCTTCCCATCGGGGCCAGAACCACGACCGCCAGGGTCAGCACCGCGGCCACCGCCATCACGGTGAACTTCGTCCCGGCCGCGAGCCCGACGGCCAGACCCGCGGCGGCAAGCGGCCAGCCAAGCGGCAGCGAACGCCGGCGGCCCTCGCCAGAGGAGCTCTCCCAGGCGTTGATCAGGATCGCCACGGCGGCGAGCAGCAGCGCCGCGGTGGCGACGTCGTTCTTTGCGGCGCCCGGCTCACGCACAACCAACGTGTAGGCCTCGAGCACGAGGGCGGCAGCGATGAGGCTGAGCTGCGAGCGACCGTAGGGTCGCCCGATGCACCATGCCGATAGGAAGGCGACTCCCAGCCAGCCGAAGTTGATGAACAGCGACAACGTGTCGCGATGCGTCAACAGGATGCCAACGCTGTGGATCAGCTCAGAATTCTGCGGATAGAGCCAGTTGGTAAAGACCGTGTCGCTGTAGTGCAGCCCGGTGACGGAATGGCTCTGCGCCATGTCGGCGGCGAAGGGGAGGTGGTACCAGAGGGAATCGAAGTTGAAGACGCCGCGGTTCAGGGCGTCCTTTGTGGTCAGGCCCCAATGGGCCACCACAACGGCAACAACGGCAACTGCGATCAGGGACATTGCCCTCTTGCCGGCGGGTCCTGTCACTGCAGGGGACCCCCCACCCCCTCCGGTAGCTAAAGCGTCCTCAGGGGTGGGCCCCCCTACAGTGCCACCCCCCGGCAAAAGCGGATTGTCTAGCTGCGCGGGACGAATGCGCCACGCAACTGCCCCGGCCAGGATGAGGGACGAAGCGACCAGGGTCCAGGCGTAGAAGAAGCTGATGGTCCCCAGGAGCTCAGAGAGCCAGATCAGCAGGGCTATGCCGGTAATTGCCTCTACCAGGCGGGCTGGGGCGCCTTGCCAGGCCGGCAGGAGGCGGCAACGTAGGGCGTGGGCGCTGTAGCCGAGGGCCAGGGCGAGGACGGCCAGCTGGGCGGCGCTGAGGATGTAGGAGCCGGCGCTAACCACCGGGGATGCCGGATTGGGTCAGTTGAGGCCGTGGAGGACGAAGGCGGTCTCGCCGGGGGCGATCATTCCCTGGGCGCGCGCCCTGGCGTCGATCGCGGCCGGGTCGTCGGCCGACTGGACGCGGCCGTGCAGGCGGGCGTTCTCGCGGAGCATCGTGTGTAGCTGGGCTTTCTCGGCGCTCGTCGCCCGGTAGGTCTTGACGAAGTCGATCGCCGGGTTCAGGTAGGAGTAGAGGACGGCGAAGAGGACCAGGGTGAGGGCGACGCGACCGACCCTGTCCCAGTGGATGCGACTCGCGCCGCGGCGGGCGGCGGGGCGCCTGCGAGCCGCCGGTCGGCGACGTGGCTTGTAGACGGTCCTCGACCCCGCGTAGGCGCGCGCTGCCATGCCCGGTCCTTTGCGGCCGGGCGTCGCATTCCTTCACTACGTGGACGCCTGGACGAATGCCTGCAGGCCGGGGAATTCCGCGGCGTCTCCCAGCTCTTCCTCTATCCGCAAAAGCCGGTTGTACTTGGCGACGCGGTCCGAGCGCGACGGGGCGCCCGTCTTGATCTGCCCGGCGCCGGTCGCGACGGCCAGGTCGGCGATCGTCGTGTCCTCGGTCTCGCCCGAGCGATGCGAGATGACCGTGGTGTAGCCGGCCTCGCGGGCGGTACGGATCGCCTCCAGCGTCTCGGTGAGGGTGCCGATCTGATTGACCTTGACGAGGATCGAGTTGCCGACCCCCAGCTCGATGCCACGCCGCAGCCGCTCCGGGTTGGTGACGAAGAGGTCGTCGCCGACCAGCTGCACCCGCTCGCCGAGGCGCTCGGTGAGCAGCTTCCAGCCGTCCCAGTCCTCCTCGTCCATCCCGTCCTCGAGCGAGACGATCGGATAGCGGGAGCAGGCGTCCTCCCAGTAAGCGGCCATCTCCTCGGGCGAGAGGGAGCGGCCCTCGTGCTCGAGGACGTAGGCGCCGTCGTGGAAGACCTCGCTGGTCGCCGGGTCGAGGGCGATGAAGACATCGGCGCCGGGCTCATAGCCGGCGGCCGCCACCCCGTCCAGCACCGCTTGCAGCGCCGCCTCGTTGGACTCGAGGTTGGGCGCGAAGCCGCCCTCGTCCCCACCGGCGGTCGAGAGCCCCTTCGCGGCGAGACTCTTCTTCAGCGCGTGGAAGACCTCGGCACCGACCCGCAGGCACTCCGAGAAGCTCGTCGCGCCGGCCGGGACGATCATGAACTCCTGGAAGTCGACCGAGTTGTCGGCGTGGGCGCCGCCGTTCAGCACGTTCATCATCGGCACCGGCAGCAGGGTCGGCTCGCCGCCGCCGTAGAGCTCCGCCAGGTAGCGGTAGAGCGGCTGGCCCGAGTCCATCGCCGCCGCCTTCGCCGCCGCCAGCGAGACGCCGAGAATCGCGTTGGCGCCCAGCCGTCCCTTGTTCGGAGTCCCGTCCAGCTCGATCATCGTGCGGTCGAGGGCAGCCTGCCCGGCGGCGCGAGCGCCGCTCAGCGCCGCGGCGATCTCGCCGTTGACGTGGGCGACGGCGCGCGAGACGCCCTTGCCCGCCCAGGCGTCACCGCCGTCGCGCAGCTCGACCGCCTCGAACTCACCGGTCGAGGCGCCCGACGGAACCGCGGCGAGGCCGCGGGCGCCGGACTCGAGCGCCACCTCGACCTCGACCGTCGGGTTGCCCCGCGAGTCGAGGATCTGGCGGGCATGAATGGAGGCGATAACGCTCACGGGCGCGCCAGTCTATTAACCCGCAGCCCCGTTCCGCTGTTCCTTTGCCGCACATAGAGGGGCAAAGGAACAGCGGAAGCTGGAGCTTTCCGTTCCACTGTGCTTTTGCCTCATATAACGCGGCAAAGGAACAACGGAACGGGAAGACGTTACGGCGCGGTGGTGGGGGCGCCGGTAGGCGCGCCGGTGGCGCCGGGGGGCGCGCCGGTGGCGCCGGGCACGGCGCCCGGGATCCCGCCCGGAATGCCGGGCGTCGCCGGGGTCGGTTTGAGACCCGCGGGCTGGGGGCGCTGCGGCAGCTGCTGCCCTTTCGGGGTCAGCAGCGAGACCGTGCCGGGGCGAGCCGGAGCGAGCTGCTGGACCGGCGCCGGGCAGGCAGCGGGGAGGCCCCCTTTCGGGTTCGCCTCATAGCAGGTGGGCGGCGCGCCGGAGGGGTGCCCGTTGCCCTTGAAGTTCGCGCAACGGTCGATCACGTAGCCGGAGGCGCAGAAGGTCCGCGACTGCCACTTGCTCCCATAGCTGGCGAGGAACGCGCTGAAGGCGTCCTGCTGCGCCTGCTGTTGCAGCTGGGAGCTGATCTGAGACTGCACGTCTTTGAGCGACTGGACTTTCTCCGGCGTGACTTTCTCGACCTCGAAGACGTAGTAACCGAGGGAGGTCTTGACCGGGCCCTCGATCTGACCAGTGGGGGCGCCGAAGATGTCGCTGTTCAGCGGCTCCTCAACCAGGCCGTTGCTGAGGCCCGACCGCAGGCCGCCGTTGGTTTTCGAGGTCGCATCGGTCGAGTACTGCTTGGCGACCTTCCCCCAATTGAGGACCGAGTCGTCCTTCTGAAGCGCCGCCTGCGCCTGCTCGACCTTCGCCTTGTCCTTGTTGAGAATGAGGCGGACGTCGCGCGTCGCCGGCTGGGTGAACTGGGACTTCGCCGCCGCGTAGTAATCGCTGATCTGGCTGCTCGACGGTTTCGGCACGCCTTTGGCGACCCGTTGCTGGATGTCCTGGCTGAGCAGCTGGAGCTTCACCCGCTCGTCGACATCGGCCTGGGTGAAGTGGGACGTCTTGAGGAAGTTCTGGTAGGCGGCATCGGTTTTGAAGTTCTGCTTTTTGATCTGCGCAAGCTGGGCGGAGATCTGCTCCTGGGTCACCGTGACCCCCATCTCAGCGGCCTGGCCCTGGATCCAGACGGTGTCGAGCAGGTCGCCCATCGCCGCTTTCTTCAAGTCCTCGTACTGTTTGTCGCCCGGTTGGGGGATCGATTTGAGGCCGGCGCGGGCGGCGGTCTGAACCACCGACTTGTCGTAATCGGCCTTGGTGATGTTGCCGATGTCGCTCGGCACGTCTTGGACCAGCGCGACATCCCCGGCGGGGACGCTCGGGTGGCCGATGCCGTCGGCGATCGCAATGCCGGCGAAGAGGACGACTAGAGCGACGCCGAAAACGAGCAGGCCGAAGCGCTGCAACGGCGCAATGCCGGAGGAGCGCTTGGCGCTCCCGCTCGTCCCCTTGCCCGTCGTGGGTCTCTTGCGCTTGCTTGGACTCACGCGGCGGGCAGCATATCCGATGCAACCTTTATGTCCCTTAAAGCGTTCGCCAGCGCCAGCACCGCAGCCAGTCGCGCTTCGGCATCGTCGGGGACGCGAACGGCGACGGTCTTCTCCCGCCACTCGTAAACCGCGCCCTCGACCGCCTCGCGCAGCGCCCCGGCCTGCTCGGAATCGAGTTCGACGCCGGTGACGGTGAGTCGTCCCCCGCGGAACTCGACGCTGCGCGCGCCGGCCAGCCCCAACTCGATCCTGGCCCGCTGCAGGGACAGCAAATTCTCAACCTCGGGAGGCGGTGGGCCGAAGCGGTCGCTTAATTCGTCGCGGATCGCCCGCAGCTCGCCGGGGGCGCGTGCCGCCACGATCCGCCGATGGACGTCGATCTTCGCCGCCTCGAAGGGAATGAAGGCCGCCGGCAGGTAGGCGTCGACAGGAACGTCGAGGCGAACCGGCTCCGGCGCCTCCTCCCCGGCGCCGTCGCGGCCGGCGGCCTCCCCCACCGCCTCATCGATCATCTGGCAGTACAGCTCGAAGCCGACCGCAGCGACGTGGCCGGACTGCTCGTCGCCGAGCAGGTCGCCGGCGCCGCGGATGTCGAGGTCGCGCATCGCGATGCGGAAGCCGGAGCCAAGTTCGGTGTGGTCGGCAAGGGTCGAGAGCCGCGCCGCCGCCTCCTCGGTAAGCGCCTCCGGCGACGGGTAGAGCAGGTAGGCGAAGGCGCGCTCGCGGGAACGCCCGACCCGACCGCGGATCTGGTAGGCCTGAGAGAGGCCGAGTTGGTCGGCGCGCTCGACGATCAGCGTGTTGGCGGTGGGGATGTCGAGACCGGACTCGATGATCGTCGTCGTGACCAGGCAGTCGGCGCCGCCGCGCAGGAAGCCGAGCATCGTCTCCTCAAGCCGGCGCTCGTCCATCTGGCCGTGCGCCTCGGCGAAGCGCGCCCCGGGGACGAGGCCGCGCAGGCGCTCGGCGACCTCCGGCAGCGAGTCGATCCGGTTGTGGAGGAAGAAGGCCTGGCCGCCGCGCTCGACCTCGCGCTCGATCGCCCGCCGCACCAGGTCCTCGTCGTAAGGGCCGACGTAGGTGCGGACCGGGCGACGGCCCTCGGGGGGCGTCTCGATCACCGAGATGTCGCGCAGTCCCGCGAGGCTCATCTGCAGGGTGCGGGGGATCGGCGTCGCCGAGAGTGAGAGCACGTCGACCTTCAGCTTCAGCTGGCGCAGCAGCTCCTTCTGCTTGACCCCGAAGCGCTGCTCCTCGTCGACAATGACCAGCCCCAGCTCCTTGGCGCGGACATCGCGCGAGAGCAGGCGGTGGGTGCCGATCAAGATGTCGACTTTGCCCCCCTCGAACTCCTTCAGCACCGCCTTCACCTCGGCCGGCTTGCGCAACCGGGAGACGCCCTCGACGACGAAGGGGAGGTCGGCGAGGCGCTCGCGGAAAGTGCCGAAGTGCTGCTGGGCGAGGATCGTCGTCGGCACCAGCATCATCACCTGCTTGCCGTCGGAAGCCGCCTTGACCGCGGCCCGCAGGGCAACCTCGGTCTTGCCGAAGCCGACGTCGCCGCAGACGAGGCGGTCCATCGGGCGCTCGGACTCCATGTCCTCCTTGACCGCCTCGATCGCCTCCAGCTGGTCGGCGGTCTCGCGGTAGGGGAAGGCCGTCTCCATCGCGATCTGCCACTCGCCGTCGGGCCCGAAGGGGTGGCCCTTGCGGGTGCGCCGCTCGGCGTAGAGGTTGAGCAGCTCGCCGGCCAGGGCGCCCGCCGCCTTACGCGCCCGTGCCTTCAGGTTCTGCCAGCGCTTGCCGCCCAGCGCCGAGAGCGCCGGCTCGCCGCCGGCGCCGACGTAGCGACTCAGCTTGGCGAGCTGGTCGGTGGGGACGTAGACGCGGTCCTCTCCCTTGTACTCAAGGTAGAGGTAGTCGCGGGTGACGCCGCCCACCTCGCGCGTCTCGAAGCCGGCGAAGCGGGCGACGCCGTGGTCCTCGTGGACGACGTAGTCGCCGACCCGCAGGTCGCTGAAGGCGAGGCGGCCGCGGGCGGCGCCGGGGGCGCGGTCCTCGGTTCGGGCGCGGCGATGGACGAGGCGGCGGAAGGGATAGACGGCGAGTTTCAGCTCGGGGCTGACGAAGCCCTCGCGCAGGCGCGCCGCGGCGAAGGAGAGGCCGGGGTCGGGCGAGATTCGACCGCCCTCGAGCATCGAGACGTCGAGGCGGTCGAAGTTGTAGCGAGTGCGCTCGGCCTCGCCGAGGTTGTCGAAGGCAACGACCGTGCGGTAGCCGGAGCGGATCAGTTTCTCCAGCTCCGGCTCGGCCTCCTTGACACTGCGGGCCGGAGACTCGGCGCGGGCGGCGCGAAAGGCGTCGGAGTCCTCCTCACCGGCGCCGCTCAGGGAGAGGGCGGCGCGCTCGTCGAGGGGCGCTGCGACATCGACGTAGAGATGGCGGGCGTCGTCGGCGTGCATTGCCGCCGTCGCGTCCTCCCAGTGGTCGCGCAGGGCGGACTCGATCTCGTCGGCTGCGGCGAGGATCACCGCGGCGGAGTCGGGGACGAGATCGAGCGGCGCACCGAACTGCTCCAGCGGCAGGACGTCGGCGAGGCTCGGCGGCCCCTCCCCCGCCTCGGCGGCCTCCATCGCCGCCAGCTCGGCCAGCTCGCGGTGCTCGACGTCGAGCTCGGCGGCGGGGGCCAGCTCGACCCGCTCGGCGTCTCCGAGCGAGCGCTGGGTAAAGGTCGAGAACCAGCGCATCGACTCGACCTCGTCTCCGAACAGCTCGATCCGCACGGCGCGGTCCTCGGTGGCGGGAAAGGCGTCAAGGATGCCGCCGCGGACCGCAAACTGGCCGCGCTCCTCGACCTGCTCGACCCGCTCGTAACCGGCGGCGGAGAGGTCGGTGGCGACGGCCGCGAGGTCGACCTCTTCGCCGCGGGCGATCGCGAAGCCGGCGGGGCGCAGCGAGGCGTCGGGAACGGCCTCGGCGAGGGCGGTGGCGGAGGCGACGACGATCGCGTCGTCCTCCCCCCGGGAGAGCGCGTCGAGCGCGTCGATCCGCAGTCCGATCAGGTGGGGAGGCGGGGCGACGTGGGAGGCGTAGCCGGTTCCGCGCGAGGGATAGAGACGGACCCGACGGGGCGCGAGGTAGGCGCGCAGGTCGGCCGCCAGGTCACGGGCGGAGCGATCGTCGGCGGCGACGATCAGGGCGGGTCGCTCGGCGAGGCCGCGGTCGTCCTCAAGCAGCGCAGCCAGCAGCAGCGGGCGCAGCATCGTCGAGACGGAGATGGCGACGGTCTCGCCGCCTGCGACAGCGTCGCGAACGCGACCGGAGAGCGCGTGGACGCGCTCGTTCTCGAGCGCCAGGTCTATGAGGGGGCGAATTGAGATGGCTCGGGGGCTTATACGTTCATGCGGGCGGAGGATCCTAGCGTTTCGGCATGAACCATTTGAGTACCATATGGTCGTAATGGCACGCAAGCAGGCGCTGGTGCAGCTCTCCGAGGAGCTGCTGGATCTACTCGACCGCGAGGCAGCCCGGCGCGGAGTCTCCCGCTCCGCGCTGATCCGCGAAGCGATCGAGCGGCACCTCGATGCCGAGCGACGAGCCGAAATCGATCGGCAGATCGTCGAGGGCTACCGGCGGATCCCGGAAACCGAGGAAGAGCTCGAGTGGGCTGAGCAATCCGGCCGCGAGATGCTCGAAGAGGAATCCTGGTGAACCGCGGAGAGGTGTGGTGGTACGAAGACGGCGCCAAGCGGCGCCCCGCCTGCATCCTCACCCGGGACGTGGCGATTCCGATCCTGAGTCGGTTACTGATCGCCCCCGCGACCACGACCATCCGCGACATCCCCACCGAGGTCGCACTGACCTTCGACGACGGAATGCCGAAAGAGTGTGTGCTCAGCCTTGACAACGTCCGCATGGTGTCGAAGTCGAGGCTGATCGCGCCGATCACTCGCCTCTCCCCCATGCGCATGCAAGAGATCTGCGCCGCCCTCGGCGCGGCGATCGACTGCTGAGGCTCCGCGCCTCTCGCCTGGCTTTCTCAGGCCCGGTGGGGCAGGCCCGGACCGGTGCGCTGCCACTCGACCTGGCCGACGCCTTCGGCCTGAGAACGCCCCTCGACGTCGTCCCACTCGTGCAGCATCCGCTTGAGGCGGGCGACCGCCTCGGGGGGATGGACGGCGACTTCGGCGGCAAGGCCGAGAGCCGCCTCCTCGGTCGCGGCGGCGGGGGCGATGCGGTTGACGAGGCCGAGCCGCAGAGCCTCGTCGGCGCTGACCGTGCGCGAGGAGAGCAGCAGGTACTTGGCGGCGGCCAACCCGCAGAGTGTGACCAGGCGGGCGGGCCCGACCGGCACGCCCAGCGCCGCACCGGGGAAGCGCATTCGTAGATTTGAGCCGCCGACCCGCATGTCGCAGGCGATCGCGATCTCGGCGCCGCCGCCGACCACGTCGCCGTGACAGACGGCGATCGTCGGCTTGGGGAAGGCGACGATCGCGTCGTAGAGGTCGGCGAAGAGCTGCATGCGGCGGACCTTGCCCTCCTCGTCGAGCTCCTCGCGAACGTCGGCGCCGGCGGAGAGTCCCATCTGGTCGGAGGAGGTGACGAGCAGGACGCGGACCGCGTCGTCGGAGCGCGCCACCGCGAGGCGCTCGAGCATCTCGGCGAGCATCTGGGTGTTGATCGCATTGCGGGCATCGGGCCGCTGCAGGCGCAGGATCCCGATGCCGCGCTCGTCGAGTTCGTAGCCGATCAGCTCACTCACGGGCGGAACCTAGCTCTTCGACCAGCCGCTCGGCTTCGTCGGCGGCGCGGCCGATCAGCTCGGCGACCTCGTCGCGGGACTCGCGAAAGCGCGAGAGCACGTAGGAGGAGACGACCTCGGGATCGCTCGAGTCGGGCCTCCCCACTCCCACCCGGACCCGCCAGAACTCGGCGTCGCCGAAGCCCCGCTTCAGGCTCTTCAGCCCGTTGTGGCCGGCGAGGCCGCCGCCCAGGCGCGGCTGGACCTCGCCGAAGGGCAGGTCGATCTCGTCGTGGAGGACGACGACGCGGTCCAGCGGCGCCTTCAGCGAGCCGCGCGCCGGCCCGGCCGAGTTGCCGGAATCGTTCATGTAGGTCTGCGGCAGCAGGATCGCCACCCGCGGCCCGCCGGGGCCGGTCCGGCCCTCGGTGAGCAGACCGCCGAACTTCTGCTTGGCTCGGGGCAACTCCCAGCGACGCGAGAGCTCGGCGCCGACCTCAAAGCCGACATTGTGGCGGGTCCCCTCGTGCTCGCGACCGGGGTTGCCGAGGCCGACGATCAGGATGCGGTCGCCCGCCCCGCCGTCTTCGCCACGATCGGCCCGGCGGCGAAAGAGGGGCAGCGGTTACTCCCCGTCGGAGTCGCCTGAGTCGCCGCCGCCGTCGCCCTCTTCGGCGGGTGCGGCCTCGCCCTCGGGCGCCTCGCCCTCTTCGCCGACCAGCGCGGTCTCCTCCTCGACGGAGGGCTCGGGCTCCTCCTCGACACGAGGCGGCGAGAGGGTCGCGATGGTGACCTCCTCGGGGTCCTCGGCGGTGAACTTGACGCCGTCCGGCACGATGACCGAGGAGAGCTGAAGCGTGTCGTTGATCTCCATAGCCGAGACGTCGACGACGATCTTGTCGGGGATCTCGGTGGGCAGCGCCTCGACGGTGATCTCGCGGGTGACGTGCTCGAGCACGCCGCCCTCCTTGACGCCGGGAGCGCCCTCGGCACCCTCCAGCTCGATCGCGACCTCGGCCTGGATCGCCTCGTCGAGCCTCACCTCTTGGAGGTCGATGTGTTGGAGATTGCCGCGCACCGGGTGCAGCTGCTGCTCCTTGACCACCACGGGGACGGCT
The DNA here is from genome assembly GCA_963702055.1 of uncultured Solirubrobacterales bacterium. Taxonomy (GTDB): domain Bacteria; phylum Actinomycetota; class Thermoleophilia; order Solirubrobacterales; family 70-9; genus CAWINX01. The sequence continues at coordinate 1,318,378 of OY969702.1, forward strand.
TTCGCGCCCTCGATCTCGAGGTCGAAGAGCGCGTGGCCGTCGGCGAGGACGGTGCGGACCTCGCGTTCGGCAACCTGGAAGGAGCGCGCCTCGGCACCGCCGCTGTAGACGACGCCCGGAACGAGGCCTTCGCGCCGCAGGCGGCGGGAGGTCCTCGAGCCGAACTCGGCGCGGGGGGCGGCCTTCAGGGTTTCGCGGGTAGCTGCCATCGGACGGGAGAGGATAGAGAACCTACGGAAAAGACAACCTGTGGGAACCTTTCCTGAGCGCGGCAGCGACCGAACGTGCATATCTGACTCTTCGTGAGGGAGCGAAGCGCGAACCTGTATTTATGGCCGACGAGTCGAAGATCCCCAAGGGCCGGGTGCGGCGATCGGCCAAGCTCGGCTCGATCGTCGGCGTGCAGGGCGCCCGTTACGCGGGCACCAAGGCCGCCAACGTCGCCCGCTCTGAGGAGGGCAGCAAGGAGCGCATCGAGCAACGCCACCTGGAGACGGCGATGAAAATGGTCGGCGCACTCGGCCAGATGAAGGGCGCGGCGATGAAGCTCGGGCAGTTCGCCTCCTTCATCGACACCGAGTTCATCCCCGAGGAATACCGCGAGATCTACCAGGAGCAGCTCGCCAAGCTGCGCACCGACGCGCCGCCGATGCCCTGGGAGAAGGTCGAGAAGGTGCTGATCGAGGAGTACGACGGCGAGCCGGTTTCGGAGCTGTTCGGCGAATTCGATACCGAGGCGTTCGCGGCTGCCTCGATCGGCCAGGTGCACCGCGCGGAGCTGCTCGACGGGCGTCGCGTCGCGGTGAAGATCCAGTACCCGGGGATCGCCGAGGCGCTGGAGGCCGATCTGCGCAACGCCGGAACGCTGGTCCGCCTCGCCCGCGCCGTCGCCCCCGGCCTCGACGCAAAGGCGATCGCCCACGAGCTGCGCGAGCGGGTGATGGAGGAGCTCGACTACGAGTACGAGGCGCAAAACCAGCGCAGCTTCTCCCGCGCCTACCGCGACCACCCCTTTGTCTACGTGCCCGACGTCGTCACCCGGCTCTCGCGTCGCCGCGTCCTCGTCACCGAGCTGGTCGAAGGGCTCGGCTTCGAGCAGATCAAGCAGCTGCCCCACGCGGAGCGCAGCCGCTTCGGCGAGATCGTCTTCCGCGGCAGCTTCGGCTCGATCTACCACCTCCAGCACTTCAACGCCGACCCCCACCCCGGCAATTACATCCTCATGGAGGACGGCCGGGTCGCCTTCCTCGACTTCGGGATGACGAAGAAGCTCGACCGCGAGCAGATCGTGCTCGAGCAGAAGGTCTTTGACGCGATCGTCCGCGATGACGTCGAGGGTATGCGGGCGTCCCTGCACGACCTCGGCTTCATCAAGAACCCGTCGAAGCTGGACGCCGAGCGGCTGATGGAGCATGTGATGTCGGTCGGCGGCTGGTACCTGGAGGACCGCGAGATCGAGATCAGCGCAAGGCGGGTGATGAAGATCATTGAGTCGACCAACGACCCGCGCTCGGAGTACTTCGACCTGATGCGCCGCGAGTCGTTGCCCGCCGACGAGCTGATGGGTCGACGGATGGAGATCGGCGTCGTCGCCGTCCTCGGCCAGCTGCGCGCGAAGCGCAACTGGCACCGGATCATGCGCGAGTGGGTCTATGCCGACCCACCGGCGACCGAGCTGGGCGAGCAGGAGTGGGCCTACTTCGAGGGCCGCGGCGTAACGCGCACGCCGGGCCTGGCCGAGCCGGCCTAGAGGCCGGCGAAAAGGCGGGGGTCGTTCGAGCAGAGGCCGTGGACGCCCTGCTCACGGAGGCGTTCCATCCGCTTGATGTCGTCGACCGTCCAGGCGATCAGCTCGACCTCGGCGATCGTCGCGATGCGAGCCAGCCGAGGGCTGACCAGCGGGTGGTAGACCCACATCGCCGAGACGTCCAGCTTCGGCAGCTCCTGCGCCGCCAGGCCGGGGAGGCGCTGGCGCATCACCGCGAGCGCCGCGAGCATCGGCGCTTTCGCCCAGCGCTTCGAGGCCCAGTCCTTGGTGACTTTGGGATAGGTCCAGCCGCGCCGCAACTCCGGCGCCAGCTCGCGGATACGGGCGAGGCTGTACATCTCCATGGTCGAGACCATCGCCCGCCCGATCAGGTCGCGCTCGCGCAGCGCGGCGACGATCTCCTCCTCGCGGCCGGGGAGCTTGATGTCGATGTCGATCTCGATCCCCACGAGCGGCGGCTCGAGGAAGGCGTCGAGCGCCTCGGTCAGCTTCAGCGGGGTGCGCCGCTCGGCGTCGTGCCAGTCGTGGGCGACGACGAGGGGAGCCCGCTGCTCCAGCGGCAGGTGGGCGTCGCGGAGCCAGAGCACGTCGAGCTCGATCGTGTCGACCCCCGCCGCGGCCGCCGCGTGGAAGCTCTCGACCGTGTTGCCGGGCGCGATCAGGTCGGCGCCCTTGTGGCCGACCATCCGCAGGCCCTCCGGCATCAGTGCCCCGCTCCTAGAAGAGCTGGTTCTCGCCGGCGAAGATCTCGGAGACCGAGTCGTCGGTGAAGATGCGGCGAATCGAGTCGGCGAAGGTGCCGGCGGTGGAGATTGTGGTGATGTTGTCCGGGGCGCCGGGGCGAAGCGGCAGCGTATCGGTGACGACGATCTTCTCGATCCCGGAGTTCTCGTAGGCGAGCCGCTCGTAGGCGGGGCCGGAGAAGACGCCGTGGGTCGCGCAGGCGATCACCCGGGCGGCGCCCTCGTCGAGCACCGTCTGGGCGGCGGCGCAGAGGGTGCCGGCGGTGTCGATCATGTCGTCGACGAGCACCGCGGTGCGACCCTTGACGTCGCCGACCACGTAGCCGATCTCGGCCACCTGCTGGGCGGGGCGCTCCTTCTCCATCACCGCCCAGTGGGTGCCGATGCGGCGAGCGAAGTTGCGGGCCGTCTTCACCCTGCCGGCGTCGGGAGAGACGATCACCAGCTCGTCGGTGAGGTGCTGGTCGGCGAACCACTGGGTCAGCATCGGCATCGCGGTCATGTGGTCGACCGGGACGTGGAAGAAGCCCTGGACCTGGCCGGCGTGGAGGTCCATCGTGAGGACGCGGTCGATGCCGACGCCCTCCAGGCACTTGGCGACGATGCGAGCGGAGATCGGCTCGCGCGGGGCCGACTTCTTGTCCTGGCGGGCGTAGCCGTACCAGGGCATGACGGCGATGATCCGGTGCGCGGAAGCGCCCTGCGCGGCGTCGATCATCGCCAGCAGCTCCATCAGCGAGTCGTTCGGGGTCATCCCGGTCTGCTCGTTGGCGCAGGTCGACTGAACGATGAAGACGTCGGCGCCGCGGATCGACTCCTCGTAGCGGCAGTAGACCTCGCCGTTGGCGAAGGTCTTCAGGGTCGTCTGGCCGACATCGAGGTCGAGCTTGCCGGCGACCTTGGCGGTCAGCTCCATTGAGCTGCGGCCACCGAAGACCATCAGCCGCTTCGAGTAATCGTGCGGGATCGCGGTCGGCGCCGCCTCGGGGCGTTCCTCGATCGTGCTCATAGAACCAAGCATGAGAGCACAAATCGCCACGGACTCGAATGACCGGAAATCACCGTGTCAATTTGTGCACTCATGTCTCTTCCTTCATCGTCGCCGCTTTTCGTTCGGCAAAGCCCTCGATGTTTCGCTGCTTGTTTTCGCTCACGGCGAGTGCCCCCTCGGGAACGTCTTCCATGATCACCGCGCCAGCGCCAGTGTAGGCGGCGTCCCCGACTTCTACCGGTGCGATCAGCGAAGTGTCAACGCCGATGCGAGCGTTTTTGCCGATCACGGTGCGGTTCTTGCGGAATCCGTCGTAATTTGCGGTGATCGTGCCGGCGCCCAGGTTGCTGCCGGCGCCGACTTCGGCATCCCCGATGTAGGCGAGGTGGGGGACCTTGGCCCCCTCGCCGATCCGCGAGTTCTTGATCTCGACGAAGGTGCCGGCCTTGGCCCCCGCCTCGAGGATCGCGCCGGGACGCAGGTAGGCGAAGGGACCGACCAGGCAGCCGTCGAGGATCTCGCACTCGACCAGGTAGGAATGCGGGACGGCGACGTCGGCGCCCAGCTTCGAGTCGATCAGCGTGGTCAACGGGCCGACGACGGAGCCGGCGCCGACCTCGGTGCGGCCGCGCAGGCTGGTGGCGGGCTCGATCCGCGCGTCGGCGGCGATCTCGACGCCGGCGTCGACCCAGGTCGAACCGGGGTCGACGACGGTGACGCCGGCGAGCATGTGCATCTCAAGGATGCGGCGACGACCCTCCGCCTCGACCGCGGCGAGGTCGGCGCGGCTGTTGATCCCCATCGTTACCGCGAGGTCGTCGGCGACGTGGGCGGCGACGGTGTGGCCGGCCTCGCGCAGGGCCGGGAAGACATCGGGAAGGTAGTACTCGCCCTGGGCGTTGTCGTTGGAGAGGCGGGCGAGGGCGGCGGCGAGTGGCGCGGCGTCGAAGGCGTAGGTGCCGGCGTTGATCTCGCGGATCGCGAGCTGCTCGGGCGCGGCGTCGCCGGCCGCTTTCGCCTCGACGACTCGCTCGACCTCGCCGGAGGGAGCGCGGACAACGCGACCGTAGGCGGCCGGGTCGTCGAGTTCGATCGTCAGCATCGTCGCGGCGGCGCTCGAAGCGGCGTGCGCGTCGAGCAGGCCGGAGATCACCTCAGCGGAGAGCAGCGGCACGTCGCCGGAGAGGACGAGGACGGTCTCGCTCTCCTCGATCAGCGGCAGGGCGGCACGCACGGCGCCGCCGGTTCCGTCGGGCTCCGGCTGGGTGACGATCTCGACCTTGTCGGGGAGGCCCGGTGAGATGTCGCGGCCCGGCGAGACGATCGCCGCCACCCGACCGGCGCCGGCCTCGCGCGCGGCGAGGATCGGCCAGGCAACCATCGCCCGCCCGCAGACGGGATGGAGCATCTTCGGCGTCGAGGAACGCATGCGCGTGCCCACGCCCGCCGCCATTACCAGAACCAGGGGCGAACTCACTCCGGAATCGTAGACGCGGGAGGGGGGACCTGTCTCACGATGGTGGATGGCGGGCGGGTCCTGTCGTCGGGGGGTGGGTGCCGTCCTTGCGCTGCGCGCTGCTTCGGGCACCGGGATGGGGGCGGGGCTAGGGGTGAGGACTTGCCCTCAACAGCCTCCGCGCGGCGGAGACACCCACCCCCCGACGCCACCCGCCCGAGCCACGCATTGGTGAGGCAGGTCTTCCGACCGCGCGCCCAAGGCTCGCGGCGCAGATCGCCCGGCTGCTGCGGGCTGGCAACGACTCCGCCCCGCAGCGCTCCTCTGGGCTCAGTCAGCTTGTTTGGGCTCGGGCGAGGTCTTTGCCGACTAGAGCGACGGAAGTGAGGGTCCAGCCGGCGAAGATCAGGTCTATGCCTACCAGCAGGCCGATCGCCCAGTCGGCGGAGCTGGGGAACTTGGCCAGGACGAGGATGCCGATCAGCAGGCCGGCAAAGCCGCTGAGGCCGACCAGGCCGGCTCCCGGCTGTCCCCGCCCGGCGAAGGCGACGGCGATGCGGGTCAGGCCCATGAAGAGGAAATAGATGCCGAGGATCAGAGTCAGGGTCAGGGTGCCGTTGTGGGGCTCGACGATCAGCCAGACGCCGACGAGCACGGTGAGGATGGCCCAGATCAGGCGCAGGACGACCGAGCCGATCGTGTGCGCCGAGAAGGCGGCGGCGACCAGGAAAACCCCGGCGATCAAGAGGATGATGCCGATGAAGATCGCCGTCCCGACCGCGGCGACCGCGGGCACGAGGATCGCGATGCAGCCGATGAAGATCGCGACCACGCCGACCGTCATCAGTCCCTTCCAGCCGCGGGCAAGCCCCTCGCGAACCTCCGGGTCCATCTGCAACTCCCCCATCTCCACGACACGACCCTATGCGCCCGCCCGGACGGCGGTACGTTTCGACAACTGGGGAGCCCGGGTTCGAACCGGGAATGCGGCATCCAAAGTGCCGAGTGTTGCCGATTACACCACTCCCCAAAGCATCTTTAGGGTAGTGCCAACAAGCGAATCGGAACTCAGGGCTCGTACAGCACGAGGTCTTCAACGACGGCGGCGATTCGTTGGAAATCCGAGTCGAGGGTCCAAAGCGCATATCCGGAGCGAGCAGCCGCAACGGCGATCGCGAGATCCGTTAGAGGCAGGGTTTGACCCACCCCACGCAATCGGCGAGCGATATCGGCTACCCCACGCCAGGCACCCGGGGCGAGTTCGATCCAGGACAGTGACGCCAAGGTGTTCCACATTCGCTCCTCGACCTCTCCATGAGCGCCGGCCAACAGTTCCGCAAGGACCGGACCGCACGTTGCCACCTCGCCCGAATCGAGAAGCTCCCGCAGGCCCGCCGTCCGGCCCTGCATGCCGCGGCGGGAAAAGTCGACCCAAACCGATGTGTCGGGCAGGATCACTCAGATCCTGCGATCGATCGCGCGCATCTCGGCCGAGACGTCCTCGATCTCGATCTTGCCCGCGTTCTCGAGCAGCCAATCCACCGCCCCGCGGCGGACGTGCTCCTCGATCGCGGCTTCCACCGCTTTCGTCTTGCTCTCTCCCGGGTGACGAGCCATCAGCGCCTCCATGAGGCGGTCATCGATGTCAAGCGTAGTTCGTATGCCATAAGTCTGCCATATACAGACCTGTCGCAGTCGATCTTTGAAGCGAGCATCCAACGCATGCCCCTATAAGGGCGCGCGCCACCCAAGTTCTCCCCCTACTCCTCCGAAGACCGCGGGACCTTGCCGCCTTCGGCGCCCGCCTCCAGGGCCGGGCCGCGGGGGGAGGCGATGCCGAGGACGCGCATCGCCTTGAGGCCGAGGCCGAGCTTCTCGCGGCCCTCGGTGGCGGAGACGTCGTGACCGCAGAGCTCCTTGGCGCGCTCGAGGCGGTAACGGATCGTGTGACGGTGGGTGAAGAGCTGTTTGGCGGTGGCGGCGACGTTGCCGTCGTTGTCGAGGTAGGCCTCGATCGTCATGACCAGCTCGGTCTCGTACTGGTCGTCGTAGTTCGAGAGCGGCTCGATCGTCTCGGCGTAGAAGCGCTCCAGCTCACGCGGGTCCTCGCTCATCGCCGGCAGCAGCAGGCGGTAGGCCCCGGTGTCCTCGAAAGCGAGCAGCGGGCGCGCCTCGGCCTCGCCGACGTTGACCGCCAACCTGGCCTCGTTGCCCGCCCGGTAGAGGTCGACCGGGTCGGCGGCGCGGCGGCTGCGCCCGATCGTCACGTGAAAGCCGGAAAGGCCGTCGGAGAGCTCGCGGGCCAGCCCGGAGGCGGCCCGCGCCAGGCGCTCGTCGTCGGCAGCCGGGACGATCGCCGCTACCTCCACCGCAACCTCGCTGTCGCCGGCGCCGGCGAGCGAGCCGGGGGCGAGCGAGCGCAGCGCCCGCAACGAGAGGGTCAGCACCCGCGCCCGCCACTCGCCCGTCTGTGCGGCGCGCGGGGCGGCGCGGACGATCAGCACGCCGGCGCCGGGCTCGAGGTCGGAACCCATCTCGGCGGCGCGCGCGACGATGTCGCCGCGGTCGGTCACCTTGCGACCCAGCACCGCGGCGACGAAGGCGCCGGCGACCTCCTCGCTCTCCCACTCCGGCGAGCGGGAGCGCTCCAGCTCCAGGGCGAGCAGCGTCGTCACCATGCGGGCGATCATCGGGTCGGGATCGGCCTTGGCGCGGTAGCGCAGCTCGCCGACGGCGCTGTCGGCGACCCGCAGCTCGACCGTGGTCACGTCAGCGCCTCCGGTCAGCAGCTTCTGCTCTTGGTCCGAGGACGCTCCGGCGACCGCGAGCACGGCGCTGGAGCGGTCGATCAACGCGACGCTGGCGTCGAGCACTCGGGCCGCGGCCCGCGCGACGGCAGGCAGTCCGGCGCCGGACTCGACCGCTTCGGAGAGCGCGTCGAGCGTCCCGGTATCTGCCTGCTTTGCAGGCTTTTTCTCCCCTTTGGAGGCGGCTGGCATCGCGCCATTATCCCCAGATGGTCGATTCCCCGGTGCAGGGAACCGACCCCCTGTGCCTAGAGGCGGTGGAGGAGGTGGACGATGTCGGTGTAGTAGTAGACGAAGGTGAGGCCGACGAGGACGCCGAGGATCATCAGCGCCGCCAGCACGAAGAGCGAGAGGAAGCCGGCCGCCGCCTTTTCCCAGATCCGGCCGTAGGAGCTGACCGCCGGGACGAGGATCAGGCCGACGAAGGCGACCAGGCTGACCAGCCCGGCCGCGCCGAACAGCAGGTACTGGTTACCGATCTTGGTCAGGGCCAGCGGCATGGAAGCCATTCTGCCGCACCGTGACGATGACGAGGGCGATCGCGGCGCAGAAGGAGAATGCCGCAACCCCAAGCGCCCAACCGGCGCTGACGTCACTCAGGTAGTGGACGCCGAGGTAGACCCGGGAAAGGCCGACCAGCGCGGTGAGCCCGATCCCGGCGCCGACCACGGCCGCGCCGCGCGCCATCCCGACCCGCAGCCGCAGCACGATCGTCACCGCGATCCAGACGTAGAGGGTCGAGTAGGCGGCGTGGCCGCTGGGAAAGGACGAGCCGCTGTAGGCGACCAGGGAGCCGGCCGGGCGCGGGCGGTCGACCCACGCCTTGATCTCGTGAACCCCGGCGATGACGATCAGCATCCCGGCGACCAGCACTCCGAGCTCCGCCCAGCGGCGGCGAACGGCGAGAGCGACGGCGCAGAGCGACGCCAGCGGCCAGGTGACGGCGCCCGAGCCGAGCCAGGTGAAGGCCTTGGCGAAGCCGGTCAGCCAGGCGGTGCGGATGCCGTCGGCGACGTCCGCGGCGGTGACGTCGCCCGGGGTCGGCCCGGGGTCGCCGCCGACTACCACCGCGTAGGCGATCAGGACGAAGAGGGCTACGGAGAGGGTCGCCATCAGGGTCGTGAACTCCAGCCCGAAGGTCCCGCCCGGGGTGACCCGGTTCCAAAGGAACCGGAACTGCGGCTGGAAGCGGCGGCCGAGGACCACCATCCAGCGGGTCGCGGCGCGGCCCTCCATCCAGCGCACCGCGGAGCGGCGGTTCTCCTCGTCCCGGAAATGGCGGACGAGGAAGATCGTGCCGACGACGACGACGATCAGCGTGGCGAGCAGGAAGGCGCCTTTGCCGGCGTATTTTGCGGCGGTGTCGATGCTGCGCGAGAAGAAGTAGCCGACGAGGATGTGGGCGGCGACGAACAGCCCGCAGCCGAGGATGCTGTAGGGGACGAAGTCGCGGTAGCGCATCCCCGAGCTTCCGGCGATGAACGGGGCGAAGGCGCGCACCAGGCTGACGAAGCGGCCGAGGAAGATCGTCTTGCCACCGTGGCTCCCGAAGTAGTCCTCGACCCGCTCGAAGCGCTCGTGGGAGAGGCCGAAGCGGGGGCCGTGACGGACGAGGAAGTCGCGGCCGAGGCGGCGGCCGACGAAGAAGCTGGTGCTGTCCCCGGCCCAGGCGGCGAACCAGGCGATTGCGATCAGCAGGTAGACGTCGACCGCTCCCTGGCCGGCGACCGCGCCGCCGAGCAGCATTACGGTCTCGCCAGGAACGAGAAGGCCGACGAAGGCGCCGACCTCGGCGAAGGCGAAGACGCCGACCAGGAGATAGGTCCAGGCGCCCAGGGTGTTGGAGACGTCCCCGAGCAGCTTGCTCAGGTTCTGATGGCCGAGGACCCGGGTGAACGCGTAGTAGCCGGCTGCGATCGCCACCGCGATCAGCAACCGCAGGGCCCATTTGCGCTGGCGCTTGTCGCCGGGGAACCTCACAGCGACGCCCTCCCCGCCTCGCAGGCGATCGCGTCGTCGCGACCGATCCGCTCGGCAGCGGCCTGCGCTGCGGCAAGGTCTTCGAAGAGACCGAAGGCGGTCGGGCCGGAGCCGGTCAGCAGGGCCGCCGCGGCGTCGGCCTCGCGCAGGGCGTCGAGCGCCTCGCCGATCTCGGGGCGCAGGGCGCGGGCGGCGGGCTCGAGGTCGTTGGCGAGCAGCTCGAGGTAGGCGAGCGGCGAAGCGCCGGCGCCGGCCGCCTCGCGCAGGCGACCCGCCAGCTCGTCGAGCTCGGCGGCGGCGCGTCCGAGGCCGAGACGGTCGGCCTCGGCGAAGACCTCGGCGGTGCTCAAGCCCCCGCCCCCGGGCAGGAGGACGACCGCGTGGGAGGCCGGATCGGGCAGACGCTCGACCCGCTCGCCCACGCCCCGCACCAGGGCCAGCGACGGCGCCAGCTGGGACGGCACGTCGGCGCCGATCTCCGCGGCGATCTCCTCCAGATTGGGAATCCACCCAGCGGGCCCCACCGGATCTCGCGCCAAGCGCAGGATCGCCGCCGCGTCGGCGCTGCCCCCGCCGAGCCCCGCCGCCACCGGTATTCGCTTCTCGATCTCGACGCACAGCGGCGGGTGGGCCCATCCTCGCGCCCGCAGCCCGGCGAGCGCGCGAGCGGCAAGGTTCTCGCCGCTGACTCCCGGGCACCTCACCTCGTCGCGCTCGACCTCAGATACCGCGATCAGGTCGGCGAGCACCAACGGCTCGAACAGCGAGCACAGCTCGTGCAGGCCGTCGGCACGACGCGGCCCCAGGTAGAGGCAGAGGTTGAGCTTGGCTGGGGCGTGGATCAACATCGCAAGCGGCCGGTCAGTCGCCAGTCCCCAGCTTCGCCGACAGCGCCACAAACTCCTCGGGTGAGAGCGTCTCTGCGCGAGCGTCCGGCGCCAGGCCGAGCGCCTCCAGCGCCTCGCGCGCCGGGCCGAGCGCGCCGGGGCGAGCATGCTCCAGCGACCGGGCGAGGGACTTGCGACGGTGGGCGAAGGCGTCGCGAACCAGCCGCCGCGTCGCCGGGTCGGCGGCGGGCCCGGTGCGCCGCAGCCGCAGGATCGCCGAATCGACCCGGGGGCGGGGCCTGAAGACCGCGGGGTCGACCTTGCGCGCCAGCGCCACCTCGCAGGCGATCTGGGCGAGCGCGCTGGGCGAGCCGTAGACGCGGCTGCCCGGCGCGGCGCGCAGCCGATCGGCGATCTCACGCTGGACCATCACGGTCCAGGAGCGGACCGAGGGAAGCTGCTCGATCGTCCGCAGGATCACCGGAGTCGCGACCGAGTAGGGAAGGTTGGCGACGACCGCCGTCGGCGCCGGGTCGAGGTCGCCGAAATCGAACTTCATCGCGTCCCCCCAGCGCAGCGTGACGTTCTCGAGGGCGGCGACCGGCGCCAGCGCCGCCTCGAGACCGCGGTCGATCTCGACCGAGTGGACGTGGGAGGCGACCGCCGCCAGCCGCTCTGTCAGCACCCCCTCTCCCGCGCCGACCTCGAGCACGACGTCGTCGGGGGCGAGCGCGGCGTCGCGGACGATCGCGTCAAGCAGGTTGGGGTCGGCGAGAAAGTTCTGCCCGAGCCTGACCACGGCTACCAGCCGAAGACGGCTCGCGCGTTCGCCTCGACCGTTCGCTCCAGCTCCTCGTAGCCGACCCCCCGCGCCTCGGCGACGACCTCGGCGGTGGCGACGACGTGAGCGGGCTCGTTCGGCTTGCCCCTGACCGGCTGGGGAGCGAGGTAGGGCGCGTCGGTCTCGACCAGGACGAGCTCGTCGGGCAGCTTCGCGGCGGCCTCGCGCAGGGCGTCGGACTTGGGGTAGGTGACGATCCCCGAGAAGGAGCAGTGCCAGCCGCGCTCAATCGCGTCGTCCACCCGCCAGGGCGCGACGAAGCAGTGCAGGATCACCGGGTGGCCGGGGGCCCTGGCGTCGAGGATCTCGAAGACCTCGTCGGTCGCGGTCGTCTCCCCCTCCGGGTCGCGGGCGTGGATGACGATCGGCAGGCCCTGGTCGCGGGCGATCTCGATCTGGGCCTCGAAGGCGCGCCGCTGATCGGCCGGGGACGCCGTCTCGCGGTAGTGGTCGATCCCGGTCTCGCCGATCGCGCGGACCTTCTCGTGGGCGGCCAGGCGGGCGACCTCGGCCGCCGCCGCCTCGTCGAACCCGGTAGCCGAGGTCGGGTGGCAACCAACCGTCGCGAACACCGCGTCGTGGCGCTCCGCCGCGGCGATCGCCACCTCGTTGGTGTCCTCGCCGAGGCCGACGTTGAGCATCCGTTCGACGCCGGCCTCGTGCGCCGCGGCGACGACCGCCGCCTCGGGTCGCTCGCAGAGGAACAGGTGCGTATGGGAATCGATCATCCGGCGGGCGCGTCGATCTTCGGGAAGAGGGGCGACACGCGCTCGACCGTCTGGCCGCCGGGACGCGAGCCCAGCTCGGCCAGCTCGCGTGACTCCTCGCCCAGCGCGGTCAGCAGCTTCTCGCTCGTGCGCGGTAGGTAGGGGACGAGCAGCAGGGTCGTCACTCTCAGTCCCTCGACCAGGTTGTAGAGGACCTCGTCGAGTCGCTCCGGGTCGGCCTCGTCCTTGGCCAGCTCCCACGGCTTGGTCTCCTCGACGAAGCGGTTGAGGCGACGGACCAGCTTCCAGGCCTCCTCCAGCGCCTGGGTCAGCTCGGCGCGGTCGAGCAGCTCGGAGAAGCGCCCGACGGCGCCCTCGAAGTCCTCGGCGAGGACGGCGTCGACGGCGGCCGGCGGCGCCACGCCGGCGCGGTAGCGGTCGACCATCGCCAGCACGCGGCTGGCGAGGTTGCCGTAGTCGTTGGCCAGCTCGGTCTCGTAGCGGGCCTCGAAGCCGGCGGTGGAGATCGACCCGTCCTGGCCGAAGCTGACCTCGCGGAAGAGGTAGAAGCGCAGCGCGTCGGCGCCGAAGCGATCGATCACCTCGAAGGGGTCGAGCACGTTGCCGAGCGACTTCGACATCTTTTTCTCGCCCATCAGGAGGAAGCCGTGGATCGCCATCCGACGCGGCAGCTCGAGCTCGGCCGCCATCAGCAGCGCCGGCCAGATCACCGCGTGGAACTTGAGGATGTCCTTCGCCATCAGGTGCAGGCTGGCCGGCCAGTAGCGCTCGGTCAGATCCTCCCCGTCGCGGGCGAAGCCGAGCGCGGTGTAGTAGTTGAGCAGCGCGTCGAACCAGACGTACATGCGCTGCTCGGGGTCCCACGGCAGCCGCATCCCCCACTTCAGCTTCGGCCGCGAGAGCGAGACGTCCTCCAGCCCCTGCTTGATGAAGGCGACCGCCTCGTTGCGGCGGAAGTCGGGGACGACGAAGTCGGGCTGTCCCTCGTAGAGCGCCTCAAGGCGCTCCTGAAAGGCGGAGAGCTTGAAGAACCAGTTCTCCTCGCGCACCTGCTCGAGCACGATCTCGTGAATCGGGCAGGTCCCCCCGGGCCCCAGCTCGCGCTCGGTTTTGAAGTCGGCGCAGCGCGGGCAGTACCAGCCCTCGTAGACCCCCTTCGTCACCCAGCCGTTGTCGTAGACCCGCTGCATGACCTCCGCGACCCGCTCGGCGTGACGGGGGTCGGAGGTGCGGATGAAGAAGTCGTTGGTCGCGTCGATTATCGGCATCAGCTCGCGGAACTTCTCGGCGTTGCGATCGGCCAGCTCCTGCGGGGTGATCCCCTCGCGCTCGGCGGCGGACTCGACCGGCTCGCCGTGCTCGTCGGTGCCGGTCAGGAAGAAGACATCCTCGCCGCGCTGGCGCATGTGGCGGGCGAGCACGTCGGCGGCCATCGTCGTGTAGGCGTGGCCGAGGTGCGGCTCCGCATTGACGTAGTAGATCGGGGTTGTGACGTAGAAGCTCACTACTTGCGGGCCTCCCTTCCGGTCAGCGCGCGGTAGAGGTCGTTGGCGCGAGTGCCTGTCAGCGCCGCGACGACGCTGGCGGCGGCGCGCGGCCGGGCGCCGGAGGAAACCAGGTGACGCAGGGCGTCGACCGCGAAGCCGATGTCCTGGTCGTGCTCCTCGGACTTGGCCGGGGCGATGACGAGGACGATCTCGCCTTTGACGTCGCCGCGGAAGCGCCGCGCCAGCTCGCCGAGGCTGCCGCGTGAGACCTCCTCGTGCATCTTGGTCATCTCGCGGCAGACGGCCGCCGGGCGGTCGGGCGCGATCGCCGCCAGCGCGGCGAGCGAATCGCCGACCCGGCGCGGGGACTCGAAGGCGATCACGGTCTCGGTCGAGCGCAGCACCCGCTCCATCTCGCCCGAGCGCTTCGGCAGGAAGCCCTCGAAGCGCCAGCGGTCGGTCGGCAGGCCGGAGGCGACCAGCGCCACCGGCACCACCGAGGGACCGGGCAGCACGGTCACCTCGAGGTTGCGGTCGATGCAGCGGCGAATCAGGCGGTAGCCGGGGTCCGAGATCGCCGGCATCCCGGCGTCGGAGACCAGGGCGACGTTCTCGCCGCGCTCGATTCGCTGCGCCAACTCGGTCGCCCGCGCGGTCTCGTTGCCCTCGTGGTTGGAGACGAGCCGTGGCGCCGGGTGGATGCCGAGCTTGTCGAGCAGGCCGCCGGTGCGCCGGGTGTCCTCGCAGGCGATGTAGTCGGCGGAGACGAGGGCCTCGCGAACCCTCGGGGTGACGTCGTCGAGGTTGCCGATCGGGGTCGGGCAGACGATCAGCCTTCCCGGCATCAGCTCGTGCCCCTCTCCAGCTCGATCCGCGCCATCGCAGCGGCGCCGATCATCCCGGCGTCGGGCCCCATCTCGGCGGGGACGACCGGCGTCGCGTTCATCGGCGGCAGCGCCCGGCGGCGCAGCTCGATCCGCGCCGGCTCCAGCAGCAGGTCGCCGGCGGCGATCACCCCGCCGCCGACCACGATCGCCTCCGGCTCGAAGATGTTGGCGAAGCTGGTGAACGCGACGCCGAGGCGGCTGCCGATCAGCTCGATGACGCCGACCGCGGTCTCGTCGCCGGCCAGCGCCGCCTCGGTGACCGCCTTGCCGTCGATCTCGCGGCCCTCGGCGGCCATCTTCGCCAGGGCGCAGTCCGGGTCGCGCTCGGCGGCCGCGCGTCCCTCTCGGCCCAGCGCGGTCCCCGAGGCCATCGACTCGACGCAACCCCGCCCCGGGCAGTTGCCCTGGCATGGCGGGCCGTCGAGGTCGATGACGGTGTGCCCCAGCTCGGCGCCGGCGCCGGTCGAGCCGCGGTAGACCTCGCCGCCGATGATCAGGCCGCCGCCGATCCCGGTGCCGACGGTGATCATCACCGCGTTGCGAGCGCCCCGCGCCGCCCCGTAGAGGTGCTCGGCGAGCGCCGCGACGTTGGCGTCGTTGTCGACGAAAGCGGGAAGGCCGGTCCGCTCGGAGACGAGGTCGCGAATCGACATGTCGTGAATCGGCAGGTTGACCGCGGTGACCGCGACACCGCGGTCGCGGTCGATCGTCGCCGGGATGCCGAGGCCGACGGCGGAGACGCCGGGACGGGCGGCTCGCGCCTCCTCGATCTCGCGCACCACGAGGTTGAGCAGCTCGTCCTCGCCCTGGCCGGTCGAAGCCTCGCGGCTCTCCCAGAGCACCTTCGACTCGGAATCGAGGACACCGACCAGCATCTTCGTCCCACCCAGATCGACCCCGATCGTCTCATTCATGGCAGGGGTGAGGGCAGGCGACCGCGGGCATCGGCATGATTTCTAGCCCTTTATGCCCAGCGATGGCGAGCAGCAGCCCCAGGGGCCGCCCGAGTACAAGGTCTTCCGGTCCCGGAGGAGCCTCCTGTCGCGGTTGCGGAAACCCGAGCTCTCCGGCCTGCGCGAGCTGCGCAAGCGAACCGAGAAGCGGGACGTCCGGCCCGGCCGCGAGCGCCCCAAGCCGCCGAAGCGCTGGACCGCCAAGCGGGCACTGAAATGGGTCGCGATCGCCGCCGGGGGCTGGATCCTGCTCAGCTTCCTCGCCTTCGCGGTGTCCGCGCAGATACAGGCCTTCAAGCTCTCCGGCGACGCGAAGTCGGCCCTGCACGGCAACCCGTTCCTGCTGCCCAGCGCGCAGACGATCCTCGTGCTCGGCACCGACGCGCGGCCGCCCGACACCAAGGAGCCCGGCGCCGCCCCATCGCGGAAGTGCTTTGACCAGCAGTCCCACGGCGACGCCCCCCACGCCGGCTGCTCCCAGGGCCAGTTCCGCGCCGACACGCTGATGCTGATCCGGGCCGGCGGCGGCACCTTCCGCAAACTCTCGATCCCCCGCGACAGCTACGCGGAGATCCCCGGCCAGGCGCCGCAGAAAATCAACGCCGCCTTCGCGTTCGGCGGCGCGGCGCTGCAGATCAAGACGATCGAGCGCTTCCTCGGGATCAAGGTCGACCACGTCGCGATCATCGACTTCACCGGCTTCCAGAAGCTGATCGACGCGGTCGGCGGCGTCAAGGTCAACGTGCCCCACCAGCTCTGCGCCGACATCTCCGGCGGCGCCGGCCACGGCCAGGGCGGCATCACCCTGCGCCTGCACGCCGGCGAGAACACTCTCGACGGAGAGAAGGCGCTGGCCTACTCGCGGGTGCGCGAGCCAAGCCCCTGCCCCGGGCCGGGCAAGAGCGCCTTCACGCTCGGCTACAGCGACCTCAACCGGGAGAAAGCGCAACAGGCGGTGATCGCCGGCATCAAGGACCGCCTCTCCGACCCGCTCCGCCTCCCCTACAACTTCATCAAGGGCCCGATCATCGGCTGGGACGCGCCGAAAGCGTTCGTCAGCGACATGGGCTTCCTGACCATGCCGCAGCTGATCCTCGCGGCGGGAATCGGCGGCAGCGCCCCCGCCCACGTGCTCTGCGCCGGCGCCAAGGGCGGCTGCGGACTCGGCCCGGGCGGCAGCATCGAGGTCCCGGAGTCGGTGCGACGCCGAGCCGTCAAGCAATTCCTCAACGGCTAATCGGCGGCGGCCTTGGCCTTCGAGTCGCCCGACTTGGAGTCGGAGGACTTCGAGTCCGAGCTCGTGTCCTTGGAACTCTCCGAGGAAGCGCCGTTGCCCCCACCCTTCTTCTTGCCGTAGTCGGTGTTGTAGAAGCCCGAGCCCTTGAAGTGGACGGCGACGGGATGCAGGACGCGCACGGCGGGAGCGCCGCACTCCTGGCACTCGGTCAGCGCCTCGTCGCTCATCTTCTGGATCACGTCGAAGACGTGTCCGTTCTCGCACTTGTATTCGTAGATCGGCACGGGCGGGGGATTATCGCAGGGCGATCTATACGGTTCCGGCATGGCAGCCGCAGAGGAGACGCGCCCCGACGAGGCCTCGATGGAGGAGATCGTGGCGCTGTGCAAGCGGCGCGGCTTCGTCTTCCCCTCCTCGGAGATCTACGGCGGGCTCGGCTCGACCTATGACTACGGCCACTACGGCGTCCTGCTGAAGAACAACGTCAAGGCCGAGTGGTGGCGGGCGATGATCCAAGAGCGCGACGACATCGTCGCCCTCGACTCGGCGATCCTCCAGCACCCGAAAGTCTGGGAGGCGTCCGGGCACCTGGCCGGCTTCACCGACCCGATGGTCGACTGCCGCACCTGCAAGCTGCGCTTCCGCGCCGACAAGCTCGAGGACGGCCAGTGCGGGAAGAAGCCCTCGAAGAAACCGGGCGAGGGGCCCGACTGCGACCTCACCGAGCCGCGCCAGTTCAACCTGATGTTCGAGACCCACGTCGGGCCGGTTGCGGGCGAGGGCTCCGAGGTCTACCTGCGGCCGGAGACGGCGCAGGGCATCTTCATCAACTTCAAGAACGTCCTCCAGTTCGCCCGGCGCAAGCCGCCCTTTGGGATCGCCCAGGTCGGCAAGTCTTTCCGCAACGAGATCACCCCGGGCAACTTCATCTTCCGCACCCGCGAGTTCGAGCAGATGGAGATGGAGTTCTTCGTCCCGCCCGACGACGCGGAGCGCTGGTACCGGACCTGGATCGAGGAGCGCGAGCGCTGGTACACCGAGCTGGGCATCCGCCCCGACCACCTCCGGGTGCGGCCCCACGACGACGACGAGCTCTCCCACTACTCGTCGGGGACGAGCGACGTCGAGTACCTCTTCCCGATCGGCTGGTCGGAGCTGGAGGGGATTGCCAACCGCGGCAACTTCGACCTCACCCAGCACGCCAAGTTCAGCGGCGAGAAGCTCGAGTACTTCGACCAGCAGACCAAAGAGAGCTACGTCCCCCACGTGATCGAGCCGGCAGCCGGCGCCGATCGCGCCACCCTCGCCTTCCTGGTCGACTCCTACGACACCGAGGAGATCGAAGGACGCGGACGCACAGTCCTGCGCCTCCACCCCCGCCTCGCCCCGGTCAAGGTCGCGGTCCTGCCCCTCGTCTCCAAAGAGGGCATGCCCGAGAAGGCCCGCGAGGTCTACGAGGACCTGCGCCGCAAGCTCCCGGCCGAGTACGACGAGGGCGGCTCGATCGGCAAGCGCTACCGCCGCCAGGACGAAATCGGCACCCCCTGGGGCATCACCGTCGACGGTCAGAGCATGGAGGACGACACGGTCACCCTGCGCGACCGCGACACCCTGGAGCAGACCCGAGTCCCGATCGAGGGCCTGGGTGACGAGCTGGCCGGGCGCCTGGAGCAGCCCTGGCGCAGCCCGAAGCTGGGCGCGTAGCATGGAGCCCATGGAAATCGACCCGGTCGAGTTCCGCGAGGCGCAGCACAAGCAGTGGGATTCCGCTGCGCTGGGATGGAAAGAGTGGAGCGAGTTCACCGACAACGCCGCCGGGCACATCAGCGAGCGGCTGGTGGAGCTCGCCGGCGTGCAGCCGGGAAGCCGGGTCCTGGACATCGCCGCCGGCTATGGCGAGCCGGCGCTGACCGCGGCGCGGAAGGCCGGCCCGGAGGGGCGGGTGGTCGCGACGGACATCTCGCCCGAGATGCTCGCGTTCGGGCGTGAACGCGCGCAGGCGGCGGGCCTGGGCTGGGTCGAGTTCATGGAGTCGAACGCCTCCGGCCTCGATTTTCCGCACGAGAGCTTCGACGCCGCCGTCTCGCGCTGGGGAATCATCTTCGAGCCTGATGCTGAGGCCGCCGCCGGGCGCATCCGAGGCTTCCTCAAGCCGGGCGCGCGGATGGCGATCAGCTCCTGGGGCGAGCCCGATCAGGTCCCTTTCCTCTCGATTCCGATGAGGACGACGATGGAGCGGCTGGACGTGCCCCCGCCCCCGCCCGGAACGGCCGGGCCACTCTCCCGGCCCACCCCCGACGCCATCGGCGGCCTGCTCGAAGGAGGTGGGTTCTCGAAAATCGCCGTGGAGCGGGACGAGGTCACCTTCGAGTTCGACTCTCCGGAGCACTTCACCGCCTACGTCAGGGCGATCGCCGCGCCGATCCGCGTGATGATCGAGCAGCACGCGGGCGAGGCCCAGGAAGAGGCCTGGGACGCCATCACGCAAGCCGCAGCGGATGCGGGGGGTGGCTCGAAGCCGCTGAGCTTCTCGAACGTGGTGCTGCTCGCCTCGGCAACCGCCTGAGCCAAGAGGCCACCCTCGTCGGGACCCCTGCAACTGCGGGCTGTCAAATTGCTACGCTTGTAGCAGATGGAAAGAAGGACCATCCCCCAACGGGAGTTGCGCAACGACGTGGCCCGGATATTGAGAGAGGCCGAGGCCGGCGCCGAATTCGAAGTCACGGTTCGCGGCCGTACGGTCGCCCACCTTGGACCCCCCCATGCTAAGCCAGCCCCGCGGACAGAGGTAGACCGGCAATCACTTCGCGAAATTTTCGCCTCAACGCCGGTTGATGAAGACTTCGCGAGCGACCTTGCCGAGCTTCGTTCGGCTGAGTCCGAGCCCGGCGATCCTTGGGTCGAGCACTCCGAGTGACAAGGGTCCTCCTCGACACGTCGGTCGTGATTGCCGGCGCCGACGGAGCGCTTGATCTCCCCGACATTGCCGCGATTTCAGTAGTCACGCTCGGCGAGCTTCGCGGTGGAGTCCTCCTGGCAGCGAATTCGACGGTACGCGCCACGCGGCAGGCTCGGTATACGGCGGTACGGGACGCATTCGCCCCTCTCCCGATCGACGAGGCGGTCGCCGAGAACTATGGAGAAGTACTGGCGGGTGCCCGCACCGCCAAACGAATCACAACGGCAACCGACCTGTTGATCATTGCCACCGCAGCCGCAACCGGCAGAGCGCTCTTCACGTTCGACGAGCGCCAAGCAAAGCTCGCGACAGCTCTGGGCATCGCGGTCTCCAGCTAGCCGCAAGGCACCAGGCAATCGGGAGAAGCTGGGTTAGGGCGCAACCTTCTTCGACCGCACGTTCTCGGTAATCCGCTGGGCTAGCGGCCAGAGCGCGTACGGCGACACAGCGATCGCAATCGCCAACGCGATCCACACTGCAGTCCCAAACCATGTTTGGTCGACACGATCGGACATGCCGGGCCACAAATAGAGCGTGATAACGAAGACGGGTAACGAGAGGAGGTACATACCTCCGGCGAGCGTCGTCAGGACATTGGCCGGCCCGGTCTCCTGGCCGCCGTCGTCGACACCGTACCCAAGGGCCATCCCACCGAGAAACAACCCAATGCTGCTTAGAAAGAGTCGGCCGATCCAGGTCATGCGAGCAAGTTAGCGCGACGGCTACTGGCTCCGGTTCGCAACCCGGTACTTGACGTGCGTGACCCCCGGCGCCTCTATTGCACGCACCTGCTTGAGCTTCAGGTCGGCGCCGACGCCGTCGAATAGCTGCTCGCCCGCGCCGAGGAAGAGTGGGACGACGTGAAGCTCCATCTCGTTGACGAGTCCAGCGACCAGGTACTGGCGAGCAGCGCTGGCGCCACCCCCAAGCGAGACGTCCTTCTCGCCGGCCGCCTCCGTCGCCCGCTCGAGCGCAGCCTCGATGCCGTCGGTGACGAAGTGAAAGGTGGTTCCGCCGTCCATCTCCAGCGACTCGCGCGCGTGGTGGGTGAGGACGAAGACCGGGTGGTGGAAGGGAGGATCGTCGCCCCACCAGCCCGTCCAGGGATCCTCGCCCCACGGTCCCCTGACCGGGCCGAACATGTTCCTGCCCATGATCGACGCGCCGACGTTCTCGAACATCTCCTCGACCACCGGGGTGCTGGCGTTGACCTCGCCCCCCTCCCTGCCGTGGCTTTCGCGGAAGGCCGCGAGCGGAAACATCCACTCGTGCAGCTGCATGCCCCCGACCCCGATCGGGTTCTCCTCGCTCTGGTCCGGACCGGCGACGTAACCGTCAAGCGAGATCGCGATGTTCAAACGCAGTCTGCTCACCGGTCTGAACCTACAGGCCATGCGCCGGACATGAGAGTAAGTTGGACCGAGGGCGGGGAAGTCCAACGGAAGGATCGCGATGCGCGATGGGTCACGTTGTCTTCGTCTGGCACTGCTCACCCTCGCGGCGGGCGCCCTCTTCGCGCTGATCTGCTCATCCGGGGCAATGGCCGCCGCCGGCAAGCGGGCGGTAGTCGAGGTAAAGACCGTCAAGGTCGGCGCACCCGGCAATCCCTCCGTCGGGATCGTGCCCTTCACGGACGCCGTCTACCAGTCCTGCGCAAGCGCGCCCCAGGGCAAACCCGCCTGTCAGGCGGTCGGTGGCGTCGCTTACCGCTACGGGATCGGCCAGCTCGAGACCACCGTGGCGCAGTGGGTGGCGTTCCTGAACACGGTCGACCCGCATGGTCGCAACCCGCACCACCTCTACAACGCAACCGAGGGCTCCTCGGCGTGGCCGAAGTACGGCCAGATCAACTTCAGGTCCCGGGCCCGCGTGGGGCGTCACTACTCGGTGGCGTATCCGCAGTGGGCGGACAAGCCCTACGGCTTCGCCAACTTCCCGAGGGCGGCGCGGTTCGTCAACGCCCTCTACAACGGGCGCGTCCTCTCCAAGCAGTCCAGCAGCGCCGACGGCTTCAGCTACGTCAACTACCGGGTGCGACTCTCGAGGCAGACCGAGCGAGGGATGTATGACCTGGCCCGCCACAAGCGCACCGGCGCCACCCGGGCCCACAAGCTCGGCTTCGTCGTCCCCTCCCAGAACGAGTGGATCAAGGCCGCCTACTACGACCCCAGCGGCGGGGGCACCTTCTCCTACTGGAAGTACCCCACCAACCCCGGGGTCTTCGGCGACGACACCGCGACGGCTCCCAGCTCGACCACACTAGATCCCACGACCGGCGACGTCACCAACGCCGCGACCCAGCCGCTGGCGACCTACCACGCCACGGGCCTGGCGGCGCCGAGCTGGTGCCCGGCGGCCGTTGACCCGACCGACTGCTCAAGCGTCAACCCGTTCGGGATCGACCCGACCACCTACGCGGACCTCTACCAGGGCAGCCTCAGCACGGTCGGCCAGGCGAAGACCCCTTCGCCGTGGGGCACACTCGACCAGGGCGGCAACGCGGTCGAGTGGACCGACACGATCACTCTGCCGCCGTCGGGCAAGAAGGACGGGCGGGTGTGGCGGCGGCTGCACGGCGGCATCGCCAACGCCCCCGCCTACCAGCTGTGGCTTTCGGCGATCGGGCCCCAGCCCCAGAACAACGCGTTCTTCGACCTCACCTACCCGTGGCTCGGATTCCGGGTCGGGGTTATCGGCAACCTGCGGGTCGCCAGGCACTGAGACATCAGGCGGTTCCGCGGAACCGCCTAGTTGACGCTGAGCAGGTCGACGATGAAGACGAGAGTAGAGTTGGGCTTGATCGTCGGCGGCTGGCCCTTGGCCCCGTAGGCGAGGTCGGACGGGATGATCAACTCGCGACGACCGCCGACTCGCATGCCGACGATCCCCTTGTCCCAGCCGGGGATCACCTGGCCGGCGCCGAGCTGGAAGGGGAAGGGCTGGCCGCGGTCCCAGGAGGCGTCGAACTGCTTGCCGGTCTTGTAGTCGACGCCGACGTACTGGACGGTGATGAAGTCGCCGGTCTTGGCGACGGGCCCCTTGCCGACGATCAGGTCCTTCTCGACCAGCTTCTTCGGCGGAGCGCCCTTCGGCACCACGACCTTCGGCTTGGTCCGGTTGGGAGCGGTGGCCGTCGAGGTGCTGGTGGTGGTCGAGTCGGTTGAGGTCGAGGAACCACCACAGCCGGCAACGACAAGCGCCGCGCAGAGCGAAACGATCAGCAGCAGTCCCTTCACGGCGCGTGATCCTAGCGGTCAGCCGCGGCCGGAGAGGCGATCCCAGGCGCGCCGCAACGTCCCGCGCCCCCCGTCCTTGGTCAAATCGGCGGGGTTGACCGACATCGCAGCGGGGTTTGCATCCGGCGCGGGCAGCCGCTCGGCCTCGGCGGCGTCAATTTTGAGGACGACGCCGCGCTCGTAGATCTCCGCCACCTCGGGACCGTCGACGAAGCGGTGACCGCCCGGCAGCGCCGTGGTGTCGAGGACGAAGCCGTCGAAGATGTCGAGGTTGGGCGCGGCGAGCACCCGTGCCACCCGGCCGAGGTCGACACCGTCGCTCGAATAGACCCGCACCCCCTTCTGCAGGGCGAGGTAGGAACTCGGCTGGCCCAGATCCTCCACCCGGCGAGCCTAGCGAACGACCGGCCGAGCCTTGCCCGCAACGCGCAGCGCTGGCTATGCTCGCTCGACGGGTTCCCACCACAAGGAGAGACGCGATGGCGATTGGACTACGACTCAGGTTTGCAGGCGGTACGCAGGAGCAGTATGAAGCGATCAACGCGCAGATGGGCGTCGAGGCGGAGCCGCCCGACGGGCTGATCTTCCACGCAGCCGGCCCGGTTGAGGAAGGCTGGGGGATCCTCGACTTCTGGGAGTCGCGCGAGCACTTCGACCGCTTCCAGCAGGAGCGGCTCGGCCCGGCCGTCGCCGCGCTCGGCGATCAGGCCCCTCCCGGCCCGCCGGACATCAAGGAGTTCCCGGTCGCCAACGTGCTCAAGCCGTAGGACTCAACGAGTGGGCTTGAACCTGGCCTCGATTCTCGCCGGCAGCGCCGGGCGGGTCCCGGGCAATCCGGCGATCCGCCTCGGCGAGGTCGAGTTGACCTACGCCGAGCTCGACGAGCGCTCGGCGCGGCTCGCTGCGCTGCTGGGCGAGAAGGGCCTGGCGGTCGGCGACCGGGTCGGGGTGATGCTCCCCAACGTCCCCGAATTCCCGGTCGCCTACTACGGGGTGCTGCGAGCCGGTGGCGTAGTGGTGCCGATGAACGTGCTGCTGAAGGAGCGCGAGATCGCCTTCTACCTCGAGGACTCCGGCGCGAAACTGCTGCTCGCCTGGCACGGCTTCGCCGAGGAGGCGCGGGCCGGCGCGAACGCCGCCGGCACGGAGCTGATCGAGGTCGAGCCGGTTGCTTTCGCCGCGCTGCTCGCCGAGCACGAGCCCACACCCGATCTCGCCGACACCGCCGAGGACGACACCGCGGTGATCCTCTACACCTCGGGCACGACCGGCAAGCCGAAGGGTGCCGAGCTGACCCACGTCAATCTCTTTCGCAACGCCGAGGTCTCCTCGCGCACGACCTGTGAGATCGGCGACGGCGATGTCGTCCTCGGCGCCCTGCCGCTCTTTCACTCCTTCGGGCAGACGGTGGCGATGAACGCCTCGCTGAGTGTCGGGGCCTGCCTCACCCTGGTGCCGAAATTCGACCCCGGCGAGGCGCTGGAGACGATGCAGCGCGACGGCGTCACCCACTTCTACGGCGTGCCGACGATGTACGGGGCGCTGCTTCACCACCCCGAGCGCGAGAAATTCGACACCTCGTCCCTGCGCAACTGCATCACCGGCGGCGCCTCGATGCCGGTCGAGGTGCTGCGCGGCTTCGAGGAGGCCTTCGGCGCCGTCGTGCTCGAGGGCTACGGCCTCTCGGAGACCTCGCCGGTCGCCAGCTCCAACCACCCCGACAAAGAGCGCAAGCCCGGCTCGATCGGCACCCCGATCGAGGGGGTCGAGATGCAGGTGGTCGACGAGGACGACAACCCGGTCGCCCAGGGAGAGGTCGGCGAGGTCGTGATCCGCGGCCACAACATCATGAAGGGCTACTGGCAACGCCCCGACGCCACCGCCGAAGCGATGCGCGGCGGCTGGTTCCACTCCGGCGATATGGCCCGGATCGACGAGGACGGCTACTTCTACATAGTCGACCGCAAGAAGGACCTGATCATCCGCGGCGGCTACAACGTCTATCCGCGGGAGGTCGAGGAGGTGCTCTACGAGCACCCGAAGATCCGCGAGGCGGCGGTGATCGGCGTCCCCCACGACGAGTGGGGGGAGGAGATCGGCGCCGCGGTCGTCCTGCACGAGGGCGAGGAGTTGGCGCCCGAGGAGGTCAGCGCCTACGTCAAGGAGCGGATCGCCGCCTATAAGTACCCGCGGGTCGTCTGGTTCATCGACGAGCTGCCGAAGGGGCCGACCGGCAAGATCCTCAAGCGCGAGATCGACGTCCCGGCCCCCGCCGACGCCTAGGTCCTGGCTGGGCAGCCAGTCAGCCGCTAATCTGCTCGGTGTCGCCGAGGCACCACTCAAAGGAGAAAGATGAGCGTCGCAGCCCAGAGCCTGATGGAGAGCGTCACCTACGAGGACCTGTACCGCCGCTGGGAGCACGGCAACTGGAGCGCCTACGACATCGACTTCTCCAAGGATCGGGAGGGGTGGCAGTCCCTCAGCGACATCCAGCGCCGCTCGGCGATGTGGATCTACTCGATGTTCTTCTACGGCGAGGACCGGGTCGCCGACACCCTCGCCCCCTACATCACCGCCGCGCCGACCGAGGAGCAGGCCTACTTCCTCGCCACCCAGCAGGTCGACGAGGTGCGCCACTCGGTCTTCTTCCACCGCTTCTTCAAGGAGGTGATCGGGGTCGGCGGCGACTCGATCCAGCAGACCCTCTCCTCCACCCTGCCGCAGCTCAACTGGGGCTACCGGGGAATCTTCGACCGGCTTGACCGGATGGCCGAGGAGCTGCGCAAGGATCGCTCGCTGCCCAAGTACGCGCAGGCGATCACCCTCTACCACCTGATCGTCGAGGGCAGCCTCGCCCAGCCGGGCCAGCACTTCATCGAGGACTTCTTCGCCGCTGAGGAGACGATGCCCGGCTTCAGCTCCGGGATGGAGAACGTCTCCAAGGACGAGCAGCGCCACATCGGCTTCGGCGTCAAAGTCCTCTCCGAGCTGCTCGCCGAGAAGCAGCCCGCCGCCGAGGAGTGCAAAGCGGCGGTGGTCGAGCTGCTGCGCGAGGTCCTGCCCTACGGGCCGGCCGTCTTCTCGCCGCCGAACCTGGACCGCGAGTACACCGAGTGCTACGGCTTCAAACTCGAGGACATCTTCGCCTTCGGCCTCAAACTGATTCGCCAGCGCTGGCGCACGATCGGCTACCCGACCGAAGAGATGCCCCCCGGCGTCTTCCCGTTCGACCCCGAGGCCAGCGAGGAGGAGGTCGCCGAGCGCCAGGTGAAGCTGATGATGGCCGGCATCCTCGGCCCCCCCGACGGGCCGAAGCCGGACTCCTCGCCGGAGCTGCAGCAGCTCTACTTCGATGTCGTCTCCCGCGTCGTCGACCCCAAGGCCGCCAATGGCTCGCGGCTGGTCTACCAGTGGCGCTTCACCGACGCCGACCCCTGGCACCTGGTGATCGACAATGGCTCCACCCGCGTCGAGCCGGGCGAGGCACCCGATCCAGACCTGACCCTCGAGACGAGTTGGGGTGACTTCCTCGCCGCCGGCAAACCCGATGCCAACCCGGTGAAGCTGATGCTCCAGCGCCGCATCCGCCCGCGCGGCTCGATCCGCGAACTAGTGCGGATGCGGAAGGTTTTCGGCTAACGCCTAGGAGATCGGGGGGCGTTTGTCCGCCCAGGGGCGTTCGGCCTCTATCTGGGCCGCGAGTGAGAGGAGGGTCGCCTCGTCTCCGTGGCGACCGATGATCTGCACCGCGAGCGGCATGCCGTCGGCGGCGAAGCCGGTCGGCACCGACATCGCCGGGTTGCCGAGGTGGTTCCAGGGGATGCAGTAGGGATAGAAGCGGCTCATCCCGAGCACCGTGCGCAGGGCGCCCTGGCCCTCCCAGCGCCGCACCGGCAGAGCGGTACCGCCCATGACCGGCGTGACCAGGACGTCGTGGGAATCGAAGATCGCGTTGACGCGGGCATCGTCGGCGGCGCGGTTGCGCATCGCCCGCTCGAAGACGCTGTCGGGGAGGCGCCGACCGAGCCGGCCGAAGCCGCGGGTGCGGCGCTCGAGCCGCTCCGGGTGCTCGGCCGTCGCGACCACATCGGAGACGCCGCGTAGGAAGCGTGGCGTGACGTTGTTGCCGATCCCGCCCCAATCGGGATCCCTCTGGACGACCTCATGGCCGAGTGAGCCGAGCACGCCGGCGGCATCGGACACCGCGGCCTTGGCGTCGTCGGAGACCGTCGCCGGGGCGGCGGCCCGTGGCGCCACGGTCGACCAGGCGACCCGCAGCTTGCCGGGAGCGGCCTTCGCCGAATCGACGAACGGGCGCTCGGGAGGCGGCGGCGCCCCGGCCTCCTTCGAGCCACCGGCGGTGATGTCGAGCCAGAGGGCCGTGTCGAGGACGTTGCGGCTGAGACAGCCGAGCACGGCGAGCCCGTTCCACAGCTCCAGGTCGGGCGCCAACGAGATCCTTCCCAACGAAGGTTTGAGGCCGAACAGCCCACAGGAGGCAGCGGGGATGCGGATCGACCCTCCGCCGTCCCCGGCCGAAGCGATCGGGACCAGCCCCGCCGCGACGGCGGCGCCCGACCCGCCGCTGGACCCGCCCGGGGTCCGCTGCGGGTTCCATGGGTTGCGGGTCACCCCATAGGTGGCCGACTCGGTGAAGCCGCAGATCGCCATCTCCGGCGCCAGGGTGAGGCCGACGACGATCGCGCCGGCCTCGCGCAGGCGCCGCACCATCTCCGCGTCTTCCTTCGCGGGAGTGCTGAACGCGTCGGTGCCGATCATCTTCACCTCGCCCGCGACGTTGACCTCGTCCTTGATCGCGATCGGCACGCCCAGCAGCGGCCGCTCTTCGCCGGCTTTCAGTCGCGCCTCCGCCTGCTCGGCCTCGAGCAGCGCTCGCTCGGCGAAGACCTTGCGAAAGGCGTTCAGCTCAGGGTTGAGGCGCTCGATCCGCCCCAGGCACATCCGCACCAGCTCGGTCGGGGAAACCTCGCCGGCCCGCACCATCTCCGCCTGTTTCGCCGCGCCGGCGAACGCGAGGTCGGTGTCCCTGTCGCTCTGTACGTCAACAGCCACGGCAGCATCCTATGCGCCCCTGGCTACTCGGCCAAGGGGACGGGACGCTCAGGCCTCGGCGGGCTCGAGCTCGGCGCCGGGGGTCTCGAAGCTGAGGTTCGGGAGCGCCCTGTCCAGCCAGGAGGGCATCCACCAGTTCCAGCGCCCGAGGAGGACCATCGCCGCCGGCACCAGGATCAGCCTGACCAGGGTGGCGTCGAGGGCGATCGCGACGGCGCAGCCCAGGCCCAACTCCTTGATCGAGGGGACGCCGGTGAGGACGAAGACGCCGAAGACAGCGGTCATGATCAGCGCCGCCGAAGAGATCGTGCGGGCGCTGGAGGCGAGGCCCTCGGCGACGGCGCGGCTGTTGTCGCCGTGGGCCATGTAGCGCTCGCGGATCCGCGAGAGCAGAAAGACCTCGTAGTCCATCGAGAGGCCGAAGACGATCGCCAGGATCAGCGGCACGTTGATCGTGTCGAGGGCGCCGAGACTGTCGAAGCCGAGCACGCTGTCGAGCCAGCCCCACTGGAAGACGACGACCAGGACGCCGAAGGCGGCGCCGATCGAGAGTAGGTTCATCAGCACGGCCTTCAGCGGCAGCAGCAGCGAGCGCAGCATCACCATCAGGACGATGAAGCTGAGGCCGAGGATGAAGGCGAAGATCTTCCACATCGAGCCGCCGATCTGGGCGCGGAGGTCGTAGGTGCGCGCGGTCTCACCGCCAACGTCGATCGTCGCGACGCGGCTCAGCGCGGCCGCCGGCACGACCCTGTCGCGCAACCGGTCGATCAGCGACGCCGCGGCGTCGGACTCGCTGGGCGCGCTCGGCGTCGCCTGGATCAGGGCGCTGTCTCCGGAGAAGGCGGGTGGCGCGACCGAGCTGACGCCCCGTACCGCGGCGACCTCGCGGATGAAGGCGGCGACCCGGGCGCGATTGGCGGGGGCGGCGGCCGGGGCGCCGCTGAACGCGGCGGTGATCTGAACCGGGTCGGTGCCACCGCCGAGTTGCTTGGAGGCGAGATCGTTGCCGACCCGGACGTCGTTGTCCTTGGGGAACTGCCCGAGGGCCTCGGTGCCGGTGGTCAGCGAGAGCACGGGAATGGCCAGGAAGAGGAGGAGGCCGGTCACGCCCACCACGGCGAACCAGGGACGCGCCATCACCCTGCGTGTCCAACGCTCCCAGAAAACCGGGCCGTCGGCCGCGACCCGCTCGGGGCGACGCAATACCCGGCGTTTGAGGAAGGAAAGGGCCCGGGCGACGACGCCGCCGGGCATCACCCGGTCGCCGAGCATCGCGATCAGCGCCGGCAGCAGGGTGACCGCGGTGAGGATCGAGACGGCGACGACGGTCATCGCGCCGAGCGCCATCGAACGCAGCGCCTGGTTGTCGACCATCCAGAGGCCGGCGAGGGAGACGATCACGGCGAGGCCGGAGAAGCTGACCGCCAGCCCCGAGGTCGACAGCGCCTCGGCGCGGGCGTCCTCCTCGCTGCGGCCCGCCTGGCGCTCCTCGCGGTAGCGGGCGAGGATGAAGAGCGAGTAATCGATCGCCACTCCGATCCCGATCATCGAAGCCATGTTGGTGACGAAGACCGAGGTCTCCATGTGCAGCGAGATGAAGTAGATGAGCGCCCCGGTGACCATGACGCTGACGAAGCCGAGGACCAGGGGCAGGGCGGCCGCGGCGAGCGAGCCGAAGACGACGAGCAGGATCAGCGCGACGATCGGGAAGCCGCTCGCTTCCGCCTTTGCAAGGTCGCGCTTCGAGAGTTCCTGCAACCCGGCCCAGATCGTCGGCTGGCCGACCAGGTATGTGGTGACTCCCCCCTGCGTCGCGCCGGGATCGAGGGCGGTGCGCAGGGTCGCGGCGGAGTCGATCAGCTTGTCGGCGGACTGGCTGCTGCGCAGCGGGACGAGGGCGGTGCCGGTGCGCCGCAGCTGCAGGCGCGCGCGGGCCGCGACAGTCGGGGGCAGCGAGATCTCATCGAGCCGCGCCACCTCATCGCGAACCCGCCCGAAGGCGGCGGCCTCGGCGGCCGGCGAGGCGCCGGGTGCGGCGCGCAGCAACACGGCGATGCCGTCGGCCCGCTTGCCGAAGTCGCGCTGGAGGGAATCGGTGACCGCTTTCGACTGGCTCCCCGGCACGTCGAAGCCGCCACCGGTGAGGTGATCGGTCTGGCGCGAGGCGAGCGGCAGCGCGACGACGACGACAACGACCCAACCAAATACGACCCAACGGCGGTGGCGTCCCAGGAACCCCGCGAGCTGGATCATCGATTCACGCATTGGCTGGTTAGCCAGACTTACGGTCGAACACACGTGCGTGTGTGACCGCCGTCACTCTACGACCCTTCCGCTGTTCCTTTACCCCGCTATACCCGGCAAAGGAACAGCGGAGCGGGTGGGGTCGGGTTACTTGCTGGCCAGCAGGAAGCGGGCCGAGGCGGCGCCGGCGGCGAGCGCGGCGCCGTTGTCGCGCTCGGGGTCCGAGAGCGCCTGCAGGGCGAAGCCGTCGCCGACCGCGAAGAGGTAGGAGACGATCGCCTCGGCGTCGTAGCGGAGGCTGAGCACGCCCTCTCTCTCCTTGTCCATCAGGACCTTGGCGACGTGGGAGCGGGTGCGCTGGAAGAGCTGGCCGACCTCGCGGCGGATGTCGGGGTTGCGGCGGCCGGCGCTGAACAGCTCGTAGAGGAGCAGAAAGAAGGCGGGCTCATTCTCGATCATGTCGGTGAGGCTGGCGAGCAGAACGTCGATTACGTCATCGACGCTCTTCGCCTTGGCCAGCGGCTCGTCGAGGCGGGCGACGCGAATCTCGGCGTCGAGGCGAACGACCTCGACCAGCAACCGCTCCTTGGTCCCGAAGTAGTAGTGCAGGAGGCCGCGACTGACCCCCGCTTCGGCGGCGACCTGCTCGAAGGTCGAACCCGCGGCGCCGCGCTTGGCGACGCTCTCGCGCATCGCGTCGACGATGCGCTGGGCCTTCTCGCCGCTCAGCTCGCGTTCTTTCGTGGCTGCCTCCATAGCCCTCAGTCTATGGAGAGGAGCGGGCGTTGCGCCCCGCGGCGGTGCCGATCAGGAGCCGTTGATGCTGGTGGTCGAGGTGTACTCGAACTCCTCCTCGGCGCCGAAGAGGGCGTCGAGCACGGTCTTGCGGGCGTCCTCGCTGAGGATCAGGGCCAGCCCCGCGCCGATCAGCGCGAGCAGGACGAGACGGCCGAGGCGGCTCTTGCGCCGCTTCGGGGCGCGCAGCTGCTCGGAAGCGTCGCGGAGGCTCTCGGCGGCGGCGCGCAGATCCTTCTGGACCTTGCGGTCGCTGGTCATCGCCTTGACCGGGCCCTTGCCGTTGCTGGTCGCGCGGCCGTAAGCGCCGCGGGCGGCCTCGAAGGCGTCGCGGATGTTGTCGCGCAGCTCCTTGTCCTCGATCAAGCGCTGCACGTAGGGATGCTCACGCGCGGTCGCGTAAAGGTCGGCGGCCTGGGTCGCCCTTGTCTTGGTCATGCCTTCTCCTCGCTGAGGTCTGTCGAGACGTCCAGGATAACCCCGAATCGGTTTAGGCGAGCGCCGCTTCGATCGCCTTCGACACTTCGTCCACGTAGACGAACTCCAGCTCGCTGCGCTCGTGCTCGGGGATCTCGGTCACGTCGCCCTCGTTGCGCTCCGGCACGATCACCCGCTTGATCCCGGCCCGCTGGGCGGCCAGCGACTTCTCCTTGAGGCCGCCGATCGGCAGCACCTGGCCGGTCAGGGTCACCTCGCCGGTCATCGCGACGTCGTTGCGCACCGGGCGCCTGGAGATGAGCGAGGAGAGGGCGACGGTCATCGCCACCCCCGCCGAGGGCCCGTCCTTGGGCACCGCACCGGCGGGGACGTGGACGTGAATGTCGTGCGTGGCGAACCAGTCCTCCTCGAGGTCCGGCGCGATCTCCTTGAAGTGGCCGCGCACGTAGGAGAGCGCCGCCTGCGCCGATTCCTTCATCACGTCGCCGAGCTGGCCGGTGATCGTCAGCTTGCCCGCGCCCGGCATCGCGGTCGCCTCGATGAAGAGGACGTCGCCCCCGGTCGGCGTCCAGGCGAGCCCGGTAGCGACCCCGGGGTCCTTGGTGCGGCGCCGCTGCTCGGCGAAGACGCGGCGGCGGCCGAGCAGCTCACGGGCGCGCTTCGCCGAGATCTTCACCTTGCCGTTTTTCACCTTGCCCTCGGCGACGTCGCGGGCGACCTTGCGACAGACCGTGCCAATCTGTCGCTCCAGGTTGCGGACGCCGGCCTCGCGCGTGTACTCATCGACGATCGCGGTGAGCGCCGTGTCGGTGATCTCGATCTGGGAGGGCTTCAACCCGTTGGCCTCGATCTGGCGCGGCACCAGGTAGCGACGCGCGATGTGGCGCTTCTCGTCGAGCGTGTAGCCGGCCAGCTCGATCGTCTCCATCCGGTCCTGGAGCGGGCCGGGGATCGTCTCGAGGACGTTGGCGGTGGCGATGAACATCACCTCGGAGAGGTCGAACTCGAGGTCAAGGTAATGGTCGCGGAAGGAGTCGTTCTGGGCCGGGTCGAGCACCTCAAGCATCGCCGAGGAGGGGTCGCCGCGGAAGTCGGCGCCCATCTTGTCGATCTCGTCGATCATGAAGACGGGGTTGCGCGAGCCGGCGTCGCGCAGGGCGCGGATGATCGTCCCCGGCAGGGCGCCGATGTAGGTGCGGCGGTGGCCGCGGATCTCGGCCTCGTCGCGGACGCCGCCGACGCTGATCCGCTCGAACTCGCGTCCCAGCGCCTTGGCGATCGAGCGGCCGAGGCTCGTCTTGCCCACCCCCGGCGGACCGGCGAAGCAGAGGATCGGCCCGGGCGAGTCCGGCTTCAGCTTGCGCACCGCCAGGTACTCGAGGATGCGGTCCTTGACTTTCTCCAGGTCGTAGTGGTCGGCGTCGAGCACCTCGCGGGCATGGGCGATGTCAAGGTTGTCCTCGGTCTCCTTTGACCAGGGCAGCTCGACCAGCCACTCGAGGTAGGTGCGGATGACGCCGTGCTCGGCGGCGGCCGGCGGCAGTTTCTCGAGCCGGGAGAGCTCGCGGTCGGCGGCTTTGCGCGCGTGCTCGGGAAGCTCGGCCGCCTCGATCCGCTCGCGCAACTCGTTGACCTCGGCCTGCTGCTCGTCCCCCTCCCCCAGCTCGTCCTGAATCGCTTTCATTTGCTGGCGCAGGAAGAACTCACGCTGCCCCTTGTCGATCTCCGACTCGACCTGGGACTGGATCTGAGTGCCGAGCTGCACCACCTCCAGCTCGCGGGCGAGGATTTTGGCGAGGTGGCGGAGGCGCTTGGCGACGTCGACCTGCTCGAGCAGCGCCTGCTTCTCCTCGGTCGAGATGCGCAGGGCGCCGGCGATCAGGTGACCGAGGGCGGCGGGGTCGTCGATGTTGGCGACCGCCATCTGCAGCTCCTCGGGCAGGTAGGGGATCTGCTCGATGATCTCCGAGAAGGTGCGCTGGACGTTGCGGGTCAGCGCCTCCAGCTCGGGGGTGGGCTCCATGGTGTCGGGCTGCTCGGCGATCCGCGCGACCAGGTAGGGCTCCTCGGCGACGTAGGGGCCGAGCTTCACCCGCTGGGCGCCCTGGACGAGGATGCGGATCGTCCCGTCGGGGACCTTGAGCATGCGGGCGACGATCCCGACAACACCCACCTCGTAGAGGTCGTCGGGGCCGGGCTCCTCGCTCTCGGCGTCGCGGGAGGCGACCATCGCCAGCATCCGGTTGGCGCCGAGCACGTCGTTGACCAGCTTGATCGAGCGCTCCTGCCCGACCGCGAGCGGCGTCAGCGTGTCCGGAAAGGTGACCATCTCCCGCACCGGCAGGACCGGCAGCGCGTCGGGCAGCGGCTCGTTGGAGCGAATCGCCTCCTCCGCGTCGCCGGCATCGACGACCTCGAGGACCGGCGCGCCCTCCATCAGTCGCGTCCGATCGGGACGCGGCGCGTGGTCTCGGCGGGGTCTCGCAACGGCAGCTCGATCCGCAGGATGCCGTCTTCGTAGTTCGCCTTGGCGCGCTCCGCGTCGACGTCAACCTGGAGCTCGACGACCCGGCGGAAGGGACCGGACGGAATCTCCACCTGCTGGTACACCCGGCCCTCGGTCTCCTGCACCGGTCGCTCACCGGTGATCGCGAGCTGACGGGAGCTGACCTCAATCGTGACGTCGGCCAGCTCGACCCCGGACAGGTCCACTTTGATCACGGCGCGCTGCGGGTCGCCGCAGTAGTACACGTCGACGTTGGGAGAGAAGCCGGTGCTGCGGCGGCTCACGTAGGTCGTCCGGCTCCAGCCGCCTCCAAGCATCTGGTCCATCTCGCGGCGCATGCGGGCGAAATTGGCGAACGGGTCGCGTTGCGTCATGCGCAAAACATAACCAGGGGGCTTTACGCGCGGGTCCTGTCGCGGCAGGGGACCCATCGCCCCCTGCGGTAGCTAAAGCTTCCTCGGGGGCGATACCTCCCTACCGCGCCACCCGCGCGAGAAGCCGGGAAGCTTTCGCGACACCCACGAGCCGCATCGCCAAAAGCTCAGGCCCCATGCCGCGCGAGACGTTTTGGGAGCTGATCTCTAGCCATGCGAGATTGTGTCCCTCAGCGTCGGACCCTTGTCACGGTTTTGTAGGGCCCGCGGGGCTGCCTCGACGGTGCCTCCCCCGGCACCGCGGAGCGATTCGGGGCCCCCGAAGGGGGCACTTCATTCCACCGCCGCGAAGCGGCGGTGGTGGGCATCCGGCGAACCCCACCCCGCGGACGGGCTTACGCCGCTCGGGACTGGGTCGCCCAGCGCGGGGGGCGCATTAGTAGGGCCGGCTGGCGGGGCGGGACGAGGCCCTCGGGGCGGTTGGGGCGGAAGGTCGCGCAGGGCTCGTTCAGCTCGAGGGCGCAGAGGAGGTTGCGGTGGAAATAGCAGTCCTCGCAGCTGGGGGCTTTGGGCTTAGAGGCCATTCGAAAACCCCCCGCGCACGCCTGGCGGCGGCGGACACTTCGCGGTGCAGCGTCCTCGGGCTTGCCTTTGGCGCCACCAAAGGCTGCGCCCTGCGTCCTTGCCCCGCTCGGTCCGGCGCTCGCCAGTCGCACACCCGGGGTTTTCGAATGGCCTCAGCGGCATGGCGGCGCATGTTGGCATCGCAAGGCCGGCGCCGCGGAGGTCAATTCCGCAAATCGCAACCTCTTTGACACAGTCTCGTCACAACTTTCCCCGCGTCTTGCGAGGGTCGCCATCCGGCGCCGCTACCATTCGACCCCGGGATGGAAGCCCACGACCGGACCGACAAGCTCGCGGCCTCGCCGCAGCTCTTCGAGAGCGACTTCCTCAACTTCTTCTCGCGCGTGCACCCGGCGATCCCGGCGATCGTCTTCGTCCCGGTGGTGGTCGCGATGGAGTGGCTCGGCGCCGACGGCGGCTACGCCGTCTGGCAGTTGGCGCTGCTCACCCTGGCCGGAGTCGGGATCTGGACGCTGACCGAGTACTGGCTGCACCGCCTCATCTTCCACTGGGAGCCCGACAACGCCATCGGGCGGCGGATGCACTTCATCATCCACGGCATCCATCACGACCACCCCAACGACAAGCTGCGCCTCGTCATGCCCCCGGCCGTCGCGATCCCCCTCGCCGCCCTCTTCTTCTTCGCCTTCACCCTGCTGTTCGGAACCCCGGCCGCCTATCCCCTCTTCGCCGGCTTCATCGGCGGCTACCTCTTCTACGACTACACGCACTACTACGTCCACCACTTCGTGCCGAAGTCCGACTTCGGCAAACGCCTGCGCGAACAGCACATGCGCCATCACTTTCAGGATCACCGCTACGGGTTCGGCGTTTCCTCGCCGATTTGGGACGTGGTGTTCAGGACCCTGCCGCGCACCAAGCGCAAGGGCTGAAACGATCCTGTAACCCGGATCGTCGGTCCGAGTAATAGGGCCGATGAGCCGCGTCGAGAAGTTCGCCAACCTGGGAGCGGTGGTCGTGCCGTTTGTCGCGACCCTCGCCGCCATTGTGCTTCTCTGGAACAGCCTGGTGAGCCCGGTGGACCTGGCGATCGCCGCGGTCATGTACCTCCTCACCGCGATCGGAATCACCGTCGGATTCCACCGCCTGCTCACGCATCGGGCGTTTCAGACCTCGAAGCCACTTGAGTATGCCTTCGCCGTATTCGGCTCGATGGCGGTTCAGGGACCGGTGATCTCCTGGGTTGCCGACCACCGCAAGCACCACGCCCACACCGACAAGGAAGGCGACCCCCACAGTCCCCACGTCGGCCACGGGGAGGGCGTGCGGGGCGTGCTGGCCGGGTTGTGGCACGCCCACTCCGGCTGGTTGATGTCCACGCAGGGAAGGGCGGACTGGAAGCGCTACGCGCCCGACCTCTACGAAGATCGTGGGATGCGCCTGATCGGACGCCGCTTCGTCTGGCTCGTCGTCCTCAGCCTGGCGATCCCGGCGCTGGCGGGATACATCGTCAGCGGCAGCCTGGCCGGCGCCGCGACCGGCCTCCTCTGGGGTGGTTTGGTTCGCATCTTCTTCGTCCACCACGTCACCTGGAGCGTCAATTCGGTC
Source organism: uncultured Solirubrobacterales bacterium (assembly GCA_963702055.1). Classification (GTDB taxonomy): domain Bacteria; phylum Actinomycetota; class Thermoleophilia; order Solirubrobacterales; family 70-9; genus CAWINX01. The sequence goes on from OY969702.1 coordinate 1,354,904, forward strand.
TGTCACTTCCTCGGCACACGGCGGTTTGAGACCGACGACGAGTCGACAAACGTCTTCTGGCTGGCGCTGCCATCCCTCGGTGAGTCCTGGCACCACAATCACCACGCGTTTCCCCGCTCAGCCGTACACGGGTTGAAGGGCTGGGAACTCGATCCCTCGGCGCTGGTGATTGGAACGATGGAGAAGCTCGGCCTTGCCTGGAACGTGGTCCGAATCTCACCGGAACGCCAAGCACAGCGCGCCGCCTGACATTGCCCGAATCTTCTTAACCATTTCGATAGTCACACTCACTGTGACTATGTGCCACACTGCCACCAGGGCAGGAGTTACTGATGAAAGGAAGAGATGGCAAGCATTTCCAATGTGATCGATGAGGCTCGCGAGCTTCTCGAAAAGCGACTCCATGAGCTGGACGACGAGCGGAAGCGCCTTGAGCGCGCTCTCGCCAACTTGGTCGAGGGCAAGGCCCCCGGTCGCCCCCGTGGTCGTCGCGGCCCCGGTCGCCCCAAAGGCTCCACCTCCAAAAAAACCGCCGCCCCCCGCAAACGCCGCGGCCGTCGCGGTGGCACTCGGGCCGACCAGGCGGTGAAGCTGATCGCCGACAACCCGGGCATCAGCGCGTCGGAGATCGCCAAGACGATGAAAATCAAGCCCAATTACCTCTACCGGGTCCTCGGTGACCTGCAGAAAGAGGGAAGGGTCACCAAGAAGGGGCGTCAGTACTCTGCCAAGTAGGCGGCCGTGGGGCACTCCCGGTGGGGGTTCCGCTTAACTTTTTCCGAAGACAGTGGTCGACTGTCCGCGGGCGTCACTCCGGAAAAAGTACAAGACGCTCCACCCCCACCGGGAGTGCCTAAACCAAGCCGAGAGCGCTGACAGCGGCGCGTTCCTCGCGCAGCTCGGCGACGCTGGCGTCGATCCGCTCTCGTGAGAACTCCGGAACTTCGAGGCCCTCGACGATCGTGTACTCGCCGCCGGCGCAGGTGCACGGGTAGCCGGTGATGATCCCCTCCTCGATTCCGTAGGAGCCGTCGGCCGGAACCGACATCGACACCCAATCCCCCTCGGGGGTGCCGAGCACCCAATCATGGACATGGTCGATTGCGGCGTTGGCCGCGGAGGCGGCGCTGGAGGCTCCGCGAGCCGAAATCACCTCGGCGCCGCGCTTGGCCACCCGCGGGATGAACTCGTCGGCGATCCAGGCCTCGTCGTCGACCGCGTCCCAGGCGCCGGATCCGTTCACCTTGGCGTTCACCAGGTCTGGGTACTGGGTGGTTGAGTGGTTGCCCCAGATCGTCATGTTGGCGACCGCGCTCACCGGCACTCCGAGCTTGTTGGCGAGCTGGGAGATCGCCCGGTTGTGGTCGAGCCGGGTCATTGCGGTGAAGCGCTCGCGCGGCACGTCGGGCGCGTTGGACATTGCGATCAGGCAGTTGGTGTTGGCCGGGTTGCCGACCACCAGCACCTTGATGTCGTCGGCGGCGCCGGCGTTGATCGCCTCACCCTGCGGCTTGAAGATGCCACCGTTGGCCTCCAGCAGGTCGGCGCGCTCCATGCCCGGACCGCGCGGCCGAGCGCCGACCAACAGCGCCACGTTGGCGCCCTCGAAGGCCTGCTTCGGGTCATCGTAGATGTCGATTCGACTGAGCAGCGGAAATGCGCAGTCGTCGAGCTCCATCGCGGTGCCCTCCGCCGCCTTGACGGCATCGGGAATCTCCAACAGGCTCAGCTCCACCGGTGTGTCGGGACCGAGCATCGCGCCGCTGGCGATCCTGAAAAGGAGTGCGTAGCCGATCTGCCCGGCGGCGCCGGTAACGGTGACTTTGGCTGGGGTGCTCACGAAATCGTCTCTCCTGAGGTCGAGTTGGGTGCGACGGCGCTATGCCATCGCCTTTTGAAGGTTCTCGTCGATCGAGGTTAGGAACTCCTGAGTCGTCTGGTGCTCCTGGTCGGGGCCGATCAGCAGCGCCAGGTCTTTGGTCATCTTGCCGCTCTCCACCGTCTCCACGCACACCCGCTCGAGGGTTTCGGCGAACTTCGAAACCTCGGGGGTGCCGTCCAGGCGCCCGCGGGCCGAGAGCCCCCGGGTCCAGGCGAAGATCGAGGCGATCGGGTTGGTGGAGGTCGGCTTGCCCTGCTGGTGTTGACGGTAGTGGCGGGTGACGGTGCCGTGCGCGGCCTCGGCCTCGAAGGTCTTGCCGTCGGCGGTCATCAGCACGCTGGTCATCAGGCCGAGCGACCCAAAGCCCTGCGCGACGGTGTCGGACTGCACATCGCCGTCATAGTTTTTGCAGGCCCAAACGTAGCCGCCCTCCCACTTCAACGCCGCGGCGACCATGTCGTCGATCAGCCGGTGCTCGTAGATGAGGCCGGCGGCTTCGAAGTCCGCCCTGAACTCATCCTCGTAGACCTCGGCGAAGACGTCCTTGAAGCGGCCGTCGTAGCGCTTCAGGATGGTGTTCTTGGTCGAGAGGTAGACCGGGAAGCCGCGCTCCAAGCCGTAGCGCATCGAGGCCCGGGCAAAGTCGCGAATCGAATCGTCGAGGTTGTACATCGCCATCGCGATCCCCCCGCCGGGGAAGTCGTAGACGTCGAGCTCGACCGGCTCGGAGCCGTCCTTCGGCGTATATGTGAGTGTCAGCGTCCCCTCGCCGGGGACGACCATGTCGGTGGCGCGGTACTGGTCGCCGAAGGCGTGGCGGCCGATCACGATCGGCTTGGTCCAACCCGGCACCAGTCGCGGCACGTTGGAGATGACGATCGGCTCGCGGAAGATGACGCCGCCGAGGATGTTGCGGATCGTCCCGTTCGGCGAGCGGTACATGTCGTGGAGTCCGAACTCCTCGACCCGCGCCTCGTCGGGGGTGATCGTCGCGCACTTGACTCCGACGCCGTGCTCCTTGATCGCCTCGGCCGCATCGACGGTGATCTGGTCGCGGGTCGCGTCGCGGCTCTCGATCCCCAGGTCGAAGTACTCCAGCTCGACGTCGAGGTAGGGAAGGACCAGCTGCTCCTTGATGAAGGCCCAGATGATCCGGGTCATCTCGTCGCCGTCCAGCTCGACGATCGGGTTCTCGACGCTGATCTTCGCCATCGACGCGGCACCCTAGCGAGCGTGCGAGAATCAGGGACGATGGCTACGGCAGAGAGATCGACGGGCGCCGCGACGCACGAGGTCTTCAACCAGCCAACCCCGCTGGAGGACTACAACCCCTTCGACGCGGACCGGCCGCTGGTCGAGGCGCTGCGCCGCGAGGGGGCCGAGTGGGCCGAGGACCGGGCGCGCGAGGTCGGCGCGATCTGCGGGTCCCACCAGACGATCCGCTGGGGGTTCGAGGCCAACGAGCGCAAGCCCGTCCTGCAGACCCACGATCGCTACGGCCACCGGATCGACGAGGTCGAGTTCGACACCTCCTGGCACGAGTTGATGCGAATCGGCGTCGGCAACGGGATGCACGCGATGCCCTGGCGCGAACCGGGGCCGGGCGCCCACGTCGCCCGCGCCGCGACCTTCATGCTGCTGATGCAGGCCGAGAGCGGCGTCGGCTGCCCGATCTCGATGACCTACTCGGCGATCCCGGCGCTGCGCAAACAGCCGGAGCTCGCCGCCGAATGGGAGGAGCGCTTCCTCTCGCTCGATTACGACGAGCGCTCGATGCCGGCCGACCACAAGAGCGGCGCCCTTTGCGGGATGGCGATGACCGAGAAGCAGGGCGGCTCCGACGTCCGCGCCAACACGACCACGGCGACGCCGTTGAACGGCGGCGGGCCCGGCGCCGAGTACGAGCTCCTCGGTCACAAGTGGTTCTGCTCGGCGCCGATGTGCGACGCCTTCCTCGTCCTCGCCCAAACGGACTCGGGCATCTCCTGCTTCCTGATGCCCCGCTGGACCCCCGACGGGGAGCGCAACCGCTTCCACATCCAGCGGCTCAAGGACAAGCTCGGCAACCGCTCCAACGCCTCCAGCGAGATCGAGTTCCGCGGCGCCTGGGCACGGATGGTCGGCGAGGAGGGGCGCGGGGTGCCGACGATCATCGAGATGGTCAACCACACCCGGCTCGACTGCGTGATCGGCGCCGCCACCGGCTACCGCGCCGGCGTCGTCCAGGCCCTCCACCACACCGCCAACCGCTCCGCCTTCGGGGCCAAGCTGATCGACCAGCCGCTGATGCAAAACGTGCTCGCCGACCTCTGCGTCGAGTCCGAGGCGGCGACGGTCTCGGCGATGCGACTGGCCCGCGCCTATGACGAGGTGGCGGCCGGCGATGAGGAGGCAATCGAGTTCCGTCGCCTCACCAACGCGGTGCTCAAGTACTGGCTCTGCAAGCGCGCCCCCTCCCACGCGGTCGAGTGCCTGGAGTGCCTGGGTGGCAACGGCTACGTCGAGGAATCGGGAATGCCGCGCCTCTACCGCGAGGCGCCGCTCGCCTCGATCTGGGAGGGCTCGGGCAACGTCCAGTGTCTTGACGTCCTGCGCGCGATGGTCAAGGACCCGGCCTCAATCGAGGCCTTCTTCGCCGAGGTGCTCGAGGGCGCCGGAGCGGAGCCTCGCCTCGACGCCTACGTCGCCTCGCTGCGTGAAGAGATCCCCGGCGACGTCGAGACGATCCAGTCCCGCGCCCGCCACATCGTCGAGCGGATGGCGATCGCCCTGCAGGCCTCGCTGCTGGTCCGCTACGGCGACCCGGCGGTAGCCGACGCCTTCGCCGCCTCGCGACTCTCAGGCGACTGGGGCCAGGCCTTCGGCACCCTGCCGGCGGGCACTGACTTCAACTCCATCATCGAACGCCACTCTCCGGGCGCCTGACCAAGTAGATCAAGACCGTATGGAGTGTCGACCGACCTCAGCGGTAGGCAAGTCGGCACCCCGCGCATGACAGAGCGGGGACTGGGTCGCAGGGTGGTCCTGCGGCCGACACCCCAATCATGGGAGGTGCCGACATGCCCCAGCCTAAAAGCGTGGTCGGTCTCGATGTCCACGCCACTCAAACTCACGCCTGTGCTCTCTCGCCTGAGACGGGCGAGCTGCGTGCCAAGCGCCTGAACGGTCCGCCCCGGCGAGTGCTCGACTACCTGGAGGGACTCCAGGCTCCCCTTCTCGCGGTCTATGAGGCCGGGCCCACCGGCTATGGCCTCGCGCGCGGTGGCGCCGAGCGCGGCCTGGACGTGCGTGTCTGTGCGCCGGGATCGATCCCCAAAGCGCCGAGCGACCGGGTTAAGACCGACCGCCGCGACGCCGAGCGCCTGGCGCGCCTGTGTCTTGCCGGAGAGCTCTCCTTCGTTCGGGTGCCGAGCCCCGAGGAGGAGCGCTTTCGCGACCTCGCTCGCTGCCGAGAGGCAATCCGCGCCGACCTGATGAGAGCCCGTCATCGGCTGGGCAAGTTCCTGTTGCGCCGCGAGCTGCGTTGGGAGGGCCCGGGCTCGGCCTGGACGCAGGCTCACTGGCGCTGGCTGAGGGGAATCGAGTTCGCCGATGTCGCCTCCAACGCAGTGCTCGGTGACTACCTGAGCGCGGTGGTGGCGCTCGAACAGCGCCGCAGCGCTTCTGAGCGAGCGATCGAGGAGTTGTGGCCCTCCTCCCCTTGGGCAGAGACGATCACGCGGCTGCGCTGCCTGCGGGGCATCAGCACGCTGACGGCGCTCGGCCTGTGTTCGGAGGCGGGGGACCTGCGACGTTTTGAGCGCCCGGGGGCTCTGGCGGCCTATTTCGGCATCGTGCCCTCCGAGCACTCCTCCGGCGAGCAGCGCCGGCGCGGGCCGATCACCAAGGCCGGCTCTCCCCATGCCCGTCGGTTGCTCGTCGAGGCTGCTCATCACTACCGCCACCACCCGCGGGTGGGAGGCGCTTTGGAGCAACGCCAACGTGGCGCCGATCCGCGTGCCTGCGCAATCGGCTGGCGTGCCCAATGCCGTCTGCACCACCAGTGGCAGCGGCTGCGCGTGGGGCGGGGCAAGCCCGCCAACGTGGTCAGGATCGCGCTGGCGCGCGAGCTGAGCTGCTTTGTGTGGGAGGTGGGTCAGCTGAGCTAAGACCGAAAAGGCCAGCCCGCTTCTGGCGCTGTCGGGGCGGCACGAGATCAAGTGAGACCAGCACGTCGCCGCTTTGCGGCCTGCGTTGCGTCCTCGGGCAATTGACGGGTGACCCGTCGACCGCGCCCGCTTCAAGACTGCAGGCCACGCGACGAATCGACGGTCATGAGGTAGCCAGCCCTCGCATATGAGGCTGACGATGCAGTCGGCGTACCTGGAATCCGCTCGTGTCGCCCCGAGAGTGCCGCGCGGTCCCTGCCCCTCAGGGGCAGGATCAGCCGTGGCCGCTTGACGGGAACCTCTCCATATGAGGACGCAGGGAGCGTGGCGTGCTCCGCACGCGAGCGACCGAGGACGCCGAGATACGCCGGTCAGGCGTCCCGGAGAGCTCGGCCGACCTGCTCGGCGGTGATAACCCCGCTGAGGCGACCGTCGGCGTCAACCGCCATCAGAGCGCCGAAACGGCGCAGGTTCTGGTTGCTGAGCAGCGAGTCGAGCGGGGCGTCTTCGCTGACGTGCAGCGAGCCCCCGTCGCGCTCGAGGAAGTCGGCGACGAGCGTGGTTGCCCGGGAAACCTCCGGGACCTCGTCCGCCCGGTCGCGCTCCAGCAGCCCGAGGAAGCGATGGGCCGCGTCGACCACCGGGAACCAGGGCCAGCGGTAGCGCAGGAAGTACTCGTCGAGGGCCTGCTCGACGCTCAGCTCACCGGGGATCGCGACCGGCTCGCGATCCATCACGTCGGCGACGCGGACCCCCTCGATGCGGCTGGTGAGCGCCGTCTGCATCGTCGCCGCCCGAGCCGAGCCGTGGATCACCATCCCGATCAGCGCCAGCCAAACGCCGGCGAAGATCGCCCCCTGGAAGACCAACAGCAGGCCGCCGGCGATGAACAGGTAGCCGAAGACGCGGCCGAGGCCGGCCGCGAAGCGGGTCGCCGCGCTGCGGTCGCCGCTGCGCCGCCAGGCGATCGCCCGCACCACGCGGCCGCCATCCATCGGGAAGGCGGGGAGCAGATTGAAGACGAGGACGAGGAAGTTGATCGAGGCCAACCAGGCGACCATCGCCAGTGGGCCGGAGACCCCGGCGCTGCTCTCGACCAGCATCGCCTTCTCGAACTCGTGCGGGCCGGCGGCGACCAGGCCGACGGCGGTGAGGGCGACGACGATTGCCAGGGTCACCGCGGGGCCCGCAATCGCAACCTTGAACTCGGTCCCGGGGCTGTCGGACTCGCGGTCCATCCGCGCCACGCCGCCGAAGATCCAGAGCTGGATGCTGGAGATGCCGATCCCGTTGCGCAGCGCGACCATCGCGTGGCCCAGCTCGTGGAGGAGGATCGAGGCGAAGAAGCCGAGGGCGCTGATCACGGCGAGCGCAAACGGCTCGGTCGCGGAGCTGGACTGGCCGAGCACGTCTCCGTAGAACTGAGAGAGCCAGAAGATCACCAGGAAGAGGACGAGGAACCAGGACCAGTCGACCGCGATCCTGATCCCGCGGACGTGGAAGAGGGTGATCGAGCTGCCACCGAGCATCCCTCAATGGTAGGCGGCCCGGATCATGAGCCGAGTTGAAATCCGACTGCGGGATCGGATTTCGCATCTATAGGATCGCCAGCCGTGCCTACCCACGACGTACTCGTAATCGGTGCCGGCCTGGCCGGGCAGCGGGCGGCCCTGGCGGCCGCCGAGGAAGGCGTATCGGTCGGGATCGTCAGCAAGGTCCACCCGGTGCGCTCGCACTCCAACGCCGCGCAGGGCGGGATCAACGCGGCGCTCAACCCCGGCGACTCCTGGGAGTCCCACGCTTTCGACACGATCAAGGGGTCCGATTACCTGGGTGACCAGGACGCAATCGAGGTCATGTGCCGCGAGGCGCCGGAGGAGATCCTCCACCTCGAGCACCTCGGCGTCACCTTCCATCGCAACGAGGAGGGAAAGCTCGGCACCCGCGCCTTCGGCGGCGCCTCGGCGGCGCGCACCTACTACGTCGCCGACATCACCGGCCAGGCGATCATGCACGTCCTCTACGAGCAGCTGATGAAGCACTCCGACTCGGTCGCCCGTTACGAGGAGTGGTTCTGCACGGCGCTGGCGATGGACGAGCAGGGCGAGTGCTGCGGCGTCGTCACCCGCAACATCGCCGACGGCTCGATGGAGCTGTTCCAGGCCAAATCGGTGATCCTCGCCTGCGGCGGCAACGGCCAGGTCTGGAAGCCGACCACCAACGCGCTGATCTGCACCGGCGACGGGATCGCGATGGCCTACCGAGCCGGGGCGAAGCTGATGGACATGGAGATGATCCAGTACCACCCGACGACGCTGGCGGGTAAGGGCTTCCTGATCACCGAGGGCGCTCGCGGCGAGGGCGCCCACCTGCTCAACGCCAAGGGCGAGCGCTTCATGGAGCGCTACGCGCCGAACAAGATGGAGCTGGCCTCGCGCGACGTCGTCAGCCGCGCCGAGCAGACCGAGATCAACGAGGGCCGCGGCTTCCCCGACGGCACCGTCGCGCTCGACATCACGGTGGTCCCCAAGAAGCGCGTCCACGAGGCGCTGCGGGAGATCGTCCTGGTCGGCCGCGACTTCGCCGGGGTCGACATCACCAAGGAGCCGATCCACATCAAGCCCGGCAACCACTACACGATGGGCGGCATCAAGACCGACGTTGACGGGCGCACCGACATCCCCGGCCTTTACTCCGCCGGCGAAACCGCCTGCGTCTCGGTCCACGGCGGCAACCGGCTCGGCGCCAACTCGCTGCTCGACACGCTGATCTTCGGCCGCCGCTCCGGCGCCGACGCTGCGGCGCGCGCCAAGCGGATCGAGGGCTCGCGCCCCTCCAAGCAGGTGCTCGAGGCCGAGCAGGCGACGATCGACGCGATCTCCGCCCGCGAGAAGGGCTCCGGCCGGCGTGTCTCGGAGATCAAGCTTGACCTCGGCACGACGATGGACGCCAAGGTCGCCGTCTTCCGCGACGAGGCGGGCATCGCCGAGGCGCTGGAGACCGTCCGCCGCCTCAAGGAGGAAGCCGAGACCGCCTACATCGACGACCGCGGCAGCGTCTTCAACCAGGACATCCTCGGGGCGATCGAGCTCGGCTACATGCTCGACAACGCCGAGACGACCTGCGTCGCCGCGCTGGAGCGCAGGGAGAGCCGCGGCGCCCAGTACAGGACCGACTTCCCGGAGCGCAACGACGAGGAGTGGCTCAAACACATCGACCTCCAGCAGGGGGACGACGGGCCGGAGATCTCATACTCAGAGGTGACCATCACCCAGTGGGAGCCTCAGGAGAGGACGTACTAGGACCATGGCCGAGTACACGCTGAAAGTCCGCAGGTACCAGCCCGAAAGCGGCGAGACCGCCTACTGGGAGGAGTTCAAGGTCGACCTCGACCCCTCGCTCTCCGTCCTCGACGGGATCCTCCAGGCCAAGGACCGCGACGACGGCTCGCTCTCCGTGCGCTGCTCCTGCCGGGCGGCGATCTGCGGCTCCTGCGGGATGAAGATCAACGGCCAGTCCGGCCTCGGCTGCAAGACCCAGGTTGGAGAAGCCCAAGAGATGGCCAACAAGTTCGCCGAAGGTGGAGCAAGGGGCACCCGGACGCGGGAGCCTGGCCGCGAGATCGCCGGTCATGATGAGCGCGGCCAGGCGGGAGCGGAGGATGCCCCGATTGTTATCGAACCTATGGGGAACATGCCGGTGATCAAGGACCTGATCACCGACATGGAGTCGACGCACTGGACCAAGATCCGTCGCGTCACCCCCTGGCTCCTCCCCCACGGCGAGGCGCCCGAGCGCGAGTACGTGGTCGAGCCGGAGTCGATGATCGACATCACCCAGTCGATGGCCTGCATCCAGTGCGGCGCCTGCGTCTCCTCCTGCCTCTCGATGGAGGCCGACCCCGACTTCATCGGCCCCGCCGCGCTGGCCAAGGCCTACCGCTTCGTCGGCGACCCACGCGACGCCGAGACCGTGGAGCGCCTCCACGACCTCGCCCACGACCCGCACGGGATCTACGACTGCACCCACTGCTTCAGCTGCGTCGACGCCTGTCCGAAGGGCGTCGCGCCGATGGACCAGATCATGCGCCTGCGTCGCAAAGCCGGCGAAAACGGGATCGACGACGACCCCAACAACGGCCACAACCACGAAGAGGCTTTCGTCAAGATCATCGAGAAGAAGGGCACCCTCGACGAGTCGCTGCTGCTTCAGGAGTCCTTCGCCCCCGGCGTGAAGGGCAAGCTGAAGCCGAGCAAGGGAGCGATCAAGGGTCTGCTCGGCTCAATCCCCACCGCGATCCGCGGCATCAAGAGCGGCAAGATGCGCTCGGTGCCGAAGCTGATCCCGGGGGTCCACCCGAAGCTGCCCGACGGCGCCCAGGACGAGGTGAAGGCGATCTACAAGCACGCCGAGGCGCATCGCGAGGAGTTCAACATCTACATCACGGGCGAAGATGACGTCGAGCCGGAACCCGACGAAACCGAAGCGGAGGAGAAGGTATGAAGCTCGCCTACTGGCCCGGCTGCGTCTCGCGCGGCTTCACCACCGAGCTGCACGGCTCGATGGCCTTCACCGCCGAGAAGCTCGGCATCGAGTTGGTCACCCTGGACCGCGCCAACTGCTGCGGCGCCGGGGTGATCGCCGAGCACAACCAGGAGCTGGCCGACACGCTCAACGCCCGCACCTTCGCGCTCGCCCAGGAGACCGGCCTGGCGATGATGAACATCTGCTCGACCTGCCAGGGCGCCCAGTCGGAGTGCCAGCAGCGCCTCGACGCCGACTCCGCCTACCGCGCCCACATCAACGAGGTGCTGAGCGGCCAGGGCCTCGCCTACGAGAAGGGCAAGGACGGCTTCACCAACAAAAACTTCCTCTGGGTCCTGGTCGAGGACTACGGCCTCGACAAGCTCGCCGAGAAGGTCGTGCGACCGCTCTCCGGACTGCGGGTCGGCCCCTTCTACGGCTGCTACGTGGTGCGCCCGAAGGAGCGGCTCGGCTACGACGAGCACCCCGACCGCGACATCTACCTGGAGAAGGTGATCACAGCGCTGGGCGGCGAGGTCGTCGAGTACGACGGCGCCCGCAAGTGCTGCGGCTTCCCGGTGATCACGATGAACCGCGAGACCTCGCTGCGCCAGGCCGGCACCCACGTCGGCGACGCGCTCGACGCCGGCGCCGACTGCCTGGTAACCCCCTGCCCCCTCTGTCACCTCAACCTCGACATGCAGCAGCCCGATGCGGCGAAGGTCGTCAACCGCGACCTCGGCCTCGCGGTCCTGCACCTCCCCCAGCTGGTCGGCCTGGCGCTCGGCGCCGAGCCCAAGCAGCTCGGGATGAGCAGGCACATCGCCTCGACCAAGTGGGTCGAGGAGCGGCTGATCGCCGCCCCGGTCGGCTGAGCACCCGGCCGTCCAGGGCACCCTCGGGATGGGGTGCGTAGTTTTGCTTCAAAAAGGAAGCGAAATAGCCAGTTTTAGGCGGTTCTGCTTCAATAACGAAGCGTTATGCGTATCTCTGCAACCACAACGGATGCCGCGGTGCTCGAGGAGCTTGGAGCCCGACTCCGGCGGCGGCGCCTCGAACGCAACATGAGCCAAGCCGAACTGGCCGAAATGGCCGGCGTCGGCCGGGTCACGCTGCAGCGCATCGAAAACGGGCAGTCAGCCTCGATGACAAGCCTGATCCGCACCCTCCGTGCCCTGGACCTACTGGACGGGATCAACCAGTGGATCCCGGAGCCGACGCCCAGCCCGATCGATGAGATGAGGCGGCGCGGCAAGCAACGCCGGCGCGCCGGCGCGCCTCGCGACACTGGTAGCGCGGCGGCGCGGTCGCAATCATGGCGCTGGGGAGACGAGGGTGGGACTTGAGCACGCTTGCGCGCGTCCGCCTCTGGGGAACCACAATTGGCGCGGTCACCCTGGCCGATCGCGACCCGGTGGCCGCCTTCGAGTACGACCCGGGCTTCGTCGCGAGCGGCATCGAAGTGGCGCCGTTCACGATGCCCCTCCTCGCGGGGCGCGTGTATCGCTTCCCCGGCCTCGCGCCTGAAAGCTTCAACGGCCTGCCGGGATTGCTGGCCGACTCGCTTCCGGACCGATACGGCAACGCGCTGATCGATGCGTGGCTCGCGACCCGGGGTCGCTCGCCCGACAGCTTCAACGCGGTCGAGCGACTCCGCTACATCGGCAAACGCGGCATGGGAGCGCTTGAGTTCGCCCCGGCCCGCGGCCCGCGGCCGACCGCAAGCCATGTCGTCGACGTGGAGGCCCTGGTTGAGCTGGCTGCCGAGGTGCTCGCCGAGCGCGAGGATCTCGCGACCTCGCTGCGGAAAGCGGGAAAGAGGGAGGCGCTGCGCGAAATCCTTCGCGTCGGAACTTCGGCGGGTGGGGCACGCCCGAAGGCCCTGATCGCCCTGAACCCCGAATCCGGCGAAGTGCGCTCGGGACAGCTCGACGCCGATCCGGGGTTCGAACACTGGATTCTCAAGTTCGACGGGGTAGAAGATCGAACTCGGGACCTCGGCGCCGCAAAGGGCTATGGCGTCATCGAGTGGGTCCACTCAGAAATGGCAAGGCGAGCGGGTATTGAGATGACCGAGTGCAGGCTGCTGGAAGAGGGCGATCGGCGTCATTTCATGACCCGTCGTTTCGACCGAGCAGCCGACGGCTCCAAGCTTCACATGCAGTCCCTCGCCGCTCTTGCTCACCTTGATTACCGACAGCCCGGCGCCAACTCCTACGAGCAGGCATTCCAGACAATTCGCCAACTCGGCCTCTCCCGTGGCGCGACCGAGCAGCAGTTCCGGCGCATGGTCTTCAACGTGGTCGCGCGCAACCAGGACGACCACGTGAAGAACATCGCCTTCCTGATGGATCGCGACGGGGGCTGGTCTCTCTCCCCCGCCTTCGACCTCGTCTACTCCTACAACCCTTCGGGTCGGTGGACCTCGCAGCACCAGATGTCAATCAACGGCAAGCGCGATGGGTTCACGATCGAAGACCTCCGCAGCGTCGCCGCGGTGGCTTCGATGAAGCGGGGCCAAGCGGAGGAGATCCTGGCCGAGGTCACCAGCGCAATCGAGACTTGGCCGGAGCTTGCCGATCGCGCCGGGGTCGAGGCGGATCGGATCGCACAGATCGAGCGAGCCCAGCGGCTGAAGCTTCCGCGAGGCTGAGCGCCCCGTCAGTCGAGGCCCGCGGTACCGAGGTGGCCCCCCTCGTCGGCCGCTTCGAGGCCGGTCCGGCGCGCCATCCAGCGGGCGCCGAGGGTGTCGGTGAGGCCGTGGGCGACGATCGAGGCGATGATCGCGATCGCGGCGATGTCGAAGATCAGTTCGCCGTTGCCCACCTGCGACTTCAGCACGAACAGCGCGAAGAGCATCGACGCGACTCCCTTCGGCCCAAACCAGGCCATGAACACCTTTTGCGGGCGGGGGATGCCGGTCCGCAGGAACGAGAGCATCACCGCAACCGGGCGGGCGACGATGAGGACGAAGAGGACGAAGAGGATCAACGGCGGGATGCTGTGGTGAAAGCCGGTGGCGACGATCAGCGCACCGAAGATGAAAAAGGTCAGGACCTGGAGGATCGCGCTTGAGTTCTCGGCGAACTCGACGAATCCCTGGGGGACGTCTCGCTCCGTCGCCCCCATCGCGATCCCGCAGACGAAGGCCGCGATCAGCCCGTTGCCGAAGGTGACATCGGCAAGGCCGAAGGCGACGAGCGCAAAGCCGACGGAGTAGATGCCCTCATAGCGGGCGGTGATGCCACCGCCGGGCAGGTGGTGGTGCAGGCGCCCGCCGAGATAGCCGAGCGCGATGCCGATCGCGGCGCCGACCACTGCCTCCCCGGCCAGCTTCGCCGCTTCGGTCCCGGGGTGACCGCCCGGCGCGGCGAGGACGAGAAAGAAGAGGACGAAGGGCAGCGCCAGCCCGTCGTTCAGCCCCGACTCGAGGTTGAGCGTGTGGCGGACCGCGCTCGGGACCAGGCGCGAGGTGACGACGGCCGAAGTGACGACCGGGTCGGTCGGCGACAACACCGCGGCGAGCAGGAACGCCTCGGCCCAGCTGAGGTCGGGGAAAAGCGCCTTCGCGGCCAGCGCCAGCAGCGCCATCGTGATCGGCATCGCGATCACCAGCGCCCGCGCGACCGGGCTCCAGTGGCGGCGCAGCAACTCGCGCTCGACGAACATCCCGTCGGAGAAGAGGGTGAGGATCAGCGCCAGCTCGATCAGCGTGACGATCGACTGGTCGGTCGCGTCGACGTGGACGACGTCGGTCGCGGCCAGGCCGATCCCGAGCCCCACCGAGAGAACAGAGGCCGAGAGCACCGTCCCCCGAATCAACCCCGACAGCGCCGCGACGACGGCCAGCAGCCCCCCGAAGATCAGCACGGCCTCGCCGAAGCCGATGTCCACTGCCTACTCCCGGCCGGCGAGCAGCAGCTTCCGCTCGACCAGCAGCTCGGCCACCTGGACGGCGTTGGTCGCCGCCCCCTTGCGCAGGTTGTCGGAGACGATCCACACATCGAGGGCGCGCTCGTTGCCCGGGTCGCGGCGGATCCGCCCGACGAAGACGTCGTCGCGGCCGGCGGCTTCGATCGCCATCGGATAGCGCCCGGCGGCCGGGTCGTCAGTGACGGTCACGCCGGGAGCGGCGGCAAGCAGCTCACGCGCGCGCTCGGGCGAGAGCGGCTCCTTCGTCTCGACGTTGACGGCCTCGGAGTGCCCGGTCACGACCGGGACGCGGACGCAGGTGGCGCTGACTCGGATCGAGTCGTCGCCGAGGATCTTGCGGGTCTCGTTGATCAGCTTGCGCTCTTCGTCGGTGTGGTCGTCCCCGTCAGCAAAGCTGCCCGCCTGCGGCAGGGCGTTGAAGGCAATCCTGTGCGGGTACACGGAGGCTGTCGCGGGGCGATCCTCGAGCACCGCGCGAGACTGGTCGAACAGCTCGTCGATCGCGGCCTTGCCGGTTCCGGACACGGCCTGGTAGGTGGAGATGACCAGGCGCTCGATGCCGGCCTCGTCGTGGAGGGGCTTCAGCGCGACGACCATCTGCATGGTCGAGCAGTTCGGGTTGGCGATGATCCCGTTGTGCCCGGCGATCGCGTCGGGGTTGACCTCGGCGACGACCAGGGGCACATCGTCGTGCATGCGCCAGTAGCTGGTGTTGTCGACGACCACAGCGCCGGCGGCGACCAATTTCGGCGTCCACTCGGCGCTGACCGCCCCTCCGGCGGAGGAGAGGACGATGTCCAGTCCCTGGATCGTCTCCTCGTTCAGCGGCCGGCACTCCAGGACCGAGCCGTTCCACTCGATCTCACGGCCGGCGGAGCGCTCCGAGGCGAAGGGCACGACCTCCGCGGCCGGAAATTCGCGCTCGGCGAGCAGGCCAAGGATCGTCGATCCGACCAACCCGGTCGCGCCCAATACTCCGACTTTGTAGCCGTCGCCAGTCATCTCGTCGAGTATGACGGCGACTCAGCCCGTAACCGTGGGCCGGTGCTGGCTGCCGGTCGGGTCCTCGGGGCGAACCGCCTCGGCGCCGAGGTCGAAGGCCTCGTGGAGGGCCTTCACCGCGCCGGGGACACTGTCGGCGTCAATCACGCATGAGATCTTGATCGGCGAGGTGGAGATCATCTCGATGTTGATCCCCTCGCCGCCGAGCACCTCGAAGACCTTGGCGGCGACACCGGGGTGGGAGCGCATCCCGGCGCCGACAATCGAGACCTTGCCGATCCGCTCGTCGGTGCGCACCCCGTTGCTGACGCCGCCCAGGCCCTCGACCGTGTCGACAGCGGTGAGCAGGTCGGAGCGATCGACCGTGAAGGAGAGGTCGGCGAGCTGGTCGTCGCCCACCGGCTCGTTCTGGATGATCACGTCGACGTTGACGCCCGCCTCGGCGAGCGCCCCGAAGATGCGCCCGGCGACGCCGGGCTCGTCCTGGACGCCGGTCAGCGTCACGCGGGCCTCGCCGTCGGAATGGGTCACTGCTGTAACGAAGGGCTGTTCCACTGTCTCGTCCTCGGCTTGCACGAGGGTACCGGGGCCGTCCTCGAAGGAACTGCGGCAGTGGATCGGGACACCGTGGTTGCGCGCGTACTCGACCGAGCGCAGCTGCAGGACCTTGGCGCCGGAGGCCGACATCTCGAGCATCTCCTCGTAGGAGACGACCGGCAGCTTGCGCGCCTCCGGCACGATCCGCGGGTCGGCGCTGAAGACGCCGGAGACGTCGGTGTAGATCTCGCAGACGCTCGCCCCGAGCGCCGCGGCGAGGGCGACCGCGGTGGTGTCGGAGCCGCCACGGCCCAGCGTGGTGACGTCATGGCTGTCGGTCGAGACTCCCTGGAAGCCGGCAACGAGGACGATCCGGTCCTGTTCGAGCGTCTCGCTGATCCGGTCGGCGCGGACGTCGATGATCCGCGCCTTGGTGTGGGAGGAGTCGGTGACGATCCCCGCCTGAGAGCCGGTCAGCGAGATCGCTTCGTGCCCCATGTCGTGGATCGCCATCGCGCACAGCGCGCAGGAGATCCGCTCGCCGGTGGAGAGCAGCATGTCCATCTCCCGCGCCACCGGGCGCTCGGAGATCTCCATCGCCTGAGCGACCAGCTCGTCGGTCGTCTTGCCCCGCGCCGAGAGCACCGCGACGACCCGGTTGCCGGCCTCGCGCGCGGCGACGATCCGCGCCGCGGCGCGCTTGATCTCCTCGGCGCCGGCCACCGAAGTGCCACCGAACTTCATCACGACGATGTCTGAGCTTCGATCAGGCATAGAAGGCTGAGGATAGATTGCGGCGCGATGCCAAGGGAGGCAAAGCCCTCGCTCGCCACGATCCTGAGGGAGTGGGGCCGAATTGGCGTCACCGGGTTCGGCGGGCCGCCCGCCCACATCGCCCTCTTCCGCGACCTCTGCGTAAAGCAGCGCCACTGGCTCAGCACCGAGCAGTTCGAGGACGCGATCGCCGCCACAAATCTGCTCCCAGGGCCGGGCTCGACCCAGCTGGCGATCTTCTGCGCCTGGCGCCTGCGCGGTATCCGGGGGGCGCTGCTCGGCGGCGCCGGCTTCATAGTCCCCGGCCTGGTCGCGATCCTCGCGCTCTCGGTGCTCTTCCTCGCCTCGGCGCCCCCCACCTGGGTGATCGGCGCGGGCGCCGGAGCCGGCGCCGCGGTGGCGGCGGTGGCGGTCAAAGCCGGGCTCGGCCTGATCCCCGGTAGTTGGAAACGGGCGCGGGACACCCATCCGCGGCGCTGGGCTCTCTACACGGCGGCCGGCCTGCTCGCGACCGTTCTGATCGGGCCTTGGCTGGTGCTCGTCCTGCTCGCCTGCGGCGCCTTCGAGTTGCTGCGGCGACGTCCCGGCGCCTTCGGGACGGGCCTGGGCAGCTGGGCGGTCGCACCGCTGGCGGCGGCCTCCATGGGCGGCGTCGGCGCGCTAGCCTGGGTGGCCTTCAAGGTCGGCGCCCTCTCCTACGGCGGCGGCTTCGTGATCATCCCGCTGATGCAGGCCGATGCGGTCAACCACTACCACTGGATGACCTCGGGCCAGTTCCTCAACGCGGTCGCGCTCGGCCAGGTGACCCCCGGCCCGGTCGTCCACACGGTCGCCGCCGTCGGCTACGCGGCCGCTGGCATCTGGGGCGGGCTGCTCGCCGCCGCGGTCGCCTTCGCCCCTTCCTTCTCCTTCATCCTGATCGGCGCCGAGCGCTTCGACCGGCTGCGCTCCGACGCAAAGGCGCGGGCATTCCTCGACGGGGCCGGGCCGGCGGCGATCGGCGCGATCCTCGGCTCGGCGATCCCCCTCGCCCTGGCGTTGAGCGAGGCCTGGCAGCTCGTCGTGCTCGCCGCCGCGGCCCTGGCGCTGCTGGCGATGCAACGGGGTGTGGTGACGACCCTGCTCGGCGCGGCGCTGGTCGGCGCGATCGTCGGCCTCGCCGGCGGCCCCTTACCGGGGTGAGGGTCCAAACCACCCGTTCCGCTGTTCCTTTACCCGTCCATACCCGGGAAAGGAACAGCGGAAGCTGGGGGGCCGATAGTTTTCGCGCCGATGGCCGAGCCCGACAGCCACCTGCGCGAAACGGTTGACGCGACACGAAGGACCCGCCTCGCCAGTGAGCGCACCGAGCTGGCCTGGTGGCGGACGGGGCTGACCGCGCTGGCGGTCGCGCTCGGCGTCGGGCGGGTGGTCCCCGAGCTAAATCGCAGCGGGCTGCGCTGGCCCTACGTCGTCGCCGGGGTGGGATTCGCCCTCTGGGGGATCACGGCGATCGGCTACGGCTCCAGCCGCCGCGCCGCGGTCGAACAGGCCCTTTCCGAGGGTCGCTTCCACCGAGCCTCGGAGATGACGCTCAAAGCGCTGACCGTCGCCGGGATGGCACTCGGCCTGCTCACCGCGGCGCTGATCCTGCTCGACTGAAGCCAGGACGGACGGGGGCTCTCGACCCGGCCGGCTCTCAGTTCTCCTGCACGTAGCCGTTGAAGACACCGCTGTCGAAGGGGAGGGCGCCGGGGTCGGTCGCGTAGCCGATCGGCTGCAGGCCAAACAGGGTCTCGATCGTCAACAGCATCGAGAAGTGGTTGAAGTAGCCGGTGTCGTTGGTGGTCCCCACTTTGACGAATGGGGAGATCAAGAGCATGCCTACCCGGCCTCCACCGCCGGTCGGTTTGACCGGGCCGGTGGCCGCCGGGGGCGTCGTCGACGGGACGGGAAGGTTCGGGTACTGGGGGGTCACACAACAGGCGCTCGAGTCGGCGTTCGGTCCGGTCTGCGGCGCTTGCGCGAAGGTGATCGCGATCAGCCCGTTGTCTTTGTAGGCAGGGGAGTTCTGAATCTCGGGCACCACCGTCTTGAGGAAGTCGTCTGCCGTCTGTGGGCCCGCCGGCTGACCCTTGTCGCAGGGCTGCTCGCTGCCGTCGTGGCAGGCATTGGGAACGATGTAGGAGAAGGTCGGCGCGGTGCTCGCCGTATTCAGCTCGGGAGCAAGCGGATCGAGGCCGATGTCGTTCTGCGCGCAGGCGCCCCCATCGAGCAGCGAGTGGAAGTAGACGAAGGGATTGCGCCAAGTCTCATAGGCATCGCCGGGCGCGGGAACTTGGTTGGGATCGGGGTCGCCGATCGTCGGGCGACGGCAACTCGTCGTCTGGCCGACCGTGTTGGCGACCCCCTCGACGTAGGCTTTCCACGTTTTCCCGGCCGTCGCGAGCTGATCGCCGACCGTGAGGATCGGCGCCGGGAACACGCAACCGGCTCCGGTCGCCTGCCCGGTCGCGTCCGCGGTGCCCGGAGTCAGCTCAGTGTATTTGGGGCAGTTGGCGGCGATTTCGGAGGTCGGCCCCTGGCCACTGACCAGGGCGACCTCGTTGGCGAGATCGCCCTGGGCGACCGCGTAATAGTTGGTCAGCAGCTCTCCCTGGCCGGCAAGTGTCTTCGAAAGGTAGGTGTCAGTCGATTGCGGCCCGAAGGTCTGGTCATACCCCTGGTCACCGAGCACGATCATGAACAGGTGCTTGACCGGCGGCAGGGTCGGCTCGGGCGGAAGCTGGGGCGGAAGTTTGATCGGAGGAGCCGACGGGTAGGGGCCCGCGGCGGGAGCCGTGGGTACGGCGGCGGGAGCTGCTGCTGCTGCTGCTGCGGGCGCGGCGGTCGGAGAGGCTGCAGCGGTCGGCGCGACCGGAGTTGGACTGCTCGCGGTCGTCGCCGGCGCCTGGAACAGAAGGGGTGTGATGCCTGCGCTCTGAGCAACCTGGCTGGTAACCGAGCCCAGCAGGACGCCGAACGCCAGCAGGCCCATGACCGCCACGGCGGCGACTTTCGGGTCGGGCATGAACTGAGCGGCCGAGCCCGCCAAGCCCGCCGCGGCGGCAGGCGCGTCGGGAGGGAACTCCTCCTCGGCTGCCGCCTTGGCGCGTCCCACGTGCAGCATCGCGCTGATCCGCGAGGCGATCACCGCGGGCATCGCGCCGCGCCGGGTGCCGCATTCGAGGCAGTAGCGCTGCCCGGGCGCGAGAACGGCGCCGCAGCCGGCGCAGCCGGTCACGGCGGCGACATCAGAATCCCCGTCATCGATGGAAATACTCACGCTCGACGATCAGTCTCAGGGCGAAGCGTTGCCCAAATGTGAAGATCTTGGTGCCTGAGAGTCGCTCCTTCTTCACAACTCTTCAACACCTTCCCAGCCACGGCCAGGGAGTCTCTGACCGTATGGAATGGGCCACGCAGGACGAGCAGCTCGGATCCGGCGGCGAAACCGCTTCCTACGAGGCGCCTCCCGCCGCTCCGGTGCCCCCTGCCGCGCGCTCCACCCAGGACACGATGGCGATGGCGCCGGCGCCCGCGACGGCGGTGCCGGCCTCGCCGTCGCTGTCATCCGGCAGCGAGCAGTGCCAAAACTGCGGTGCCCATGTGGCTCAGGATCAGCGTTACTGCCTGAACTGCGGCCAGCGGCGCGGCGATCCTCGCCTTCCGATCATGGACGCTTCGGCCTTCATGGAGACATCGATGCAGCAACGGCGCCCGCAGGCGGGAACACCCGCCCCGCCGAAGAAATCGCGGATGTCGCCGAACGCGTCGCTGATCGCCGGCGTCGGCACGCTGCTGCTCGCGATGGGGGTCGGCGTACTGATCGGACATTCGGGAAGTCACTCTGGGTCGACCGCGACTGCGCCTCCCGTACAGGTCGTCACCGCGCCGAGCAGCGGAGCGGCGGCAGGCGCAGCGGCCACGAAAACTGCGTCCTCCGACACGGGAGGCAGTTCCACCAAGACCTCGAAGGCGGCGACTGCCAGCCACAGCTCGAGTTCGCAGGCCGCAAACTCGGTGCTCAAACCGACGGCGAAAGCCGGCAAGCTGCCGCCGGCCAATGTTGGGGTCGGCGATCCCGGCAAAGGCCGCGGCTACAAAAACGGCAAATTCACCGGCGACTTCTTTGGACCGTGAACTCAGACCTGCCGGGGAGGGAATGAAGATGAAGATCAACGCGCCAAAGCTCGGCGGCAGGTTCAGATCCGCTGCCCGCAGCGGATCTCCGGCCGTGGGCAGCGATCCGGCCCCTGCCGCAGCCCCGCGCGAAGCGACATCCGACCCGGCCGCGGCCCCCGCGGCAGCCGGATCCCCAGCTGCCGCCCTGGAAGCCGCTTACGGCTCCGAATTCATCGTCGACCTGGAGCGCCGCCGCGACCAGCTGACCGGGCGAGTCGCGGAGCTGCAGTGGGATTTGGGCGGATTGGTCTATGAGATGGCGATCCGCAATGACATCCGCGTCGACGTGCTGGTCCAGCGCGCCGCCGCCCTCCAGGATGTCGACGCCGAACTCAGCGAGGTCGAGCGGATCGTGCGCATGGAGCAGACCGGCACGGCCGGCGCCTGTGGCTCCTGTGGCGCCCCGCACAGCCAGGGCGCCACGTACTGCTGGCAGTGCGGCCAGCCGCTGCTCGAGCAGGTCTCGGGCGACGCGATCCTGCGCCGCTAGCCGAAGCGGCCGCTCACGTAATCGCGAGTCCGCGGATCAGCCGGCTGGCTGAAGATCGTCTCGGTGTCGGCGCACTCGATCACCGTGCCGACCTGCTCGGCGCCGCTCGCCTCGAGGCCGAAGAAGGCGGTCTGATCGGCCACCCGCGCCGCCTGCTGCATGTTGTGGGTGACGATCACGATCGTGTAGCGGTTTTTCAGCGACTTCATCAGCTCTTCGATCGCCGCGGTGGAGATCGGGTCGAGCGCCGAGGCAGGCTCGTCGAGCAACAGGACGTCGGGCTCGATCGCGATCGAGCGAGCGATGCAGAGGCGCTGCTGCTGGCCGCCGGAGAGGCCGAGCGCGCTGTCCTTGAGCCGGTCCTTGACCTCGTCCCAAAGGGCGGCGCTGCGCAAAGCCCCCTCGACCCGATCATCGAGCCCGTCCTTCATCCCGAGGTTACGCAGAGCCCAGGCGATGTTGTCGTAGATCGACTTCGGAAACGGGTTCGGTTTCTGGAAGACCATCCCGATCCGCCGCCGCACCTCGACCCGGTCCACGTTTGGGCCGTACAGCTCATGGCCGTGGTAGGAGACGTGCCCCTCGATCTTGAACCCGGGCACCGAGTCGTTCATCCGGTTGAGGCTGCGCAGGAAGGTTGTCTTGCCGCAGCCGGAGGGCCCGATCAGCGCGGTGATCCGGTTGCGGAAGATGCGTAGGTTGACCCGTTCCAGGGCCCTCTTGCTCCCGTAGGAAACCGAAACCCCGCGGGCGTCGAAGACGACCTCGTGGGATATGTCGCGGCGCAGGCCGCTCGGCCCGAGCGCTCCCGCCTGGGGCAATGGCTCCGTCTGGATGCGCAGCCGGCGCCTCGGCGCGGGCTGCATCGCGGGGTCGAACGACTGTGTCGGATCAGGGTGGCTCATGACGCCATCTTCCCGCGGTTGCGGGCGAGCACCGCCCGGGCGCCGAGACTGGCGAACAATATGACGGCGAGCAGTACGAACGACGCCGCCCAGGCACGAGAGATCGCGCTTGGATCGGGAGTCTCGGAAAGTTGGTAGATCGAAACCGGGACGTTGGGCACCACCTTGGTCGGATCAAGGTTGACCGTGGGGCTGGAGCCGAAGATCGAGCAGGTGAAGATCAACGGCGCGGTCTCGCCGGCGGCACGGGCCACCGCGAGCACCGTCGCGGTGACGATTCCCCCCACTGCGCTTGGCAGGATGACACCGAGCACCGTGCGCCAGCGGCTGACGCCGAGCGCCTCGGCCGCCTCGCGCAACGTATGCGGCACCAGCAGCAGCACCTCCTGGCTGCCGCGGGCGATCAGCGGCAGCATGATGATCGCCAGCCCGAGCGAGCCGGCGAAGCCACTCTGCTGGTGACCGGCGACCAGCAGGCCGAAGACGAAGAGTCCGATAATGATCGAGGGAAGGCCGTTGAGCAGGTCCAGCGCCGTCCGGACCACGCCGCCCAACCGCCCCCCCTCGAACTCGGTCAGGTAGAGCGCGATCAGCACCGCGATCGGCATCGCGATCGCGGTCGCCAGCAGCGACAGCACGACCGTGCCGATGAAGGCGGGCGCCATGCCACCCCCCACCCCGGTCACCGAAGGATCCTTGATCAGGAAGTCAAGGCTGAGCGCGCTGGCGCCGCGCACGAAGACCGAGTAAACGACGATGCCAAGTACCCCCACCGCCAGCACCGCCGCCCCAGTCGCTCCCCCCATGGCGAGTCGGTTGGCGAGATTCCGGCGGCGCAGGTTGCCGGACGCGACCAGCGGTGCGCTCGGATCAAACCCGGCGTCGCTCATCGTGTCGCCCCCTGTTGAGAAACATCGAAACGCCTGCCGATCCACTGGGCGAAGAGGTTCGCGATCAGCCCGATCACCAAGAGGATGACGCCGAGATAGAAGAGCGCCGCGATCTGCAGGTTGCTCACGGCCCCCGGAAACTCGACGGCGATGCGAGAGGCCAGCGTATCGCCGGTGTCGAAAAGCGAGGCCTGGATAACCGACCCCTTGCCGATTACCTGCGAGACCGCGATCGCCTCACCGAGCGCTCGACCCAAGCCGAGGAAGGTGGCGGCAGCCACACCCGAAGCGGTCGACGGCAGGACGACCCCTCGGATCATCTCCCAGCGGGTCGCCCCCAGAGCCGTGGCGCCGTCCTGTAGCTCGGCGGGAACGGTGAGGAAGAGGTCGCGCGAGATCGAGGCGATGATCGGCACGACCATGATCGTCAAGATCAGGCTGGCGGTGAAAACACTGGAGCCGGTGCTCTGCGGGGTCCCGAAGATCGGGATGAATCCAAGCGTGTCGTGCAGCCAGGGCTCAATGTTCGTGTGTACGAACGGGGCGAAGATAATCAACCCCCAGAAGCCCAGGATGACGCTGGGGATCGCCGCCAGCATCTCGACCAGGGGAGAGATCACCCGGCTGACGCCGGTCGGCGCCAGCAGGCTGAGGAAGAGGGCGATCGCGATCGCGATCGGGGTAGCCAACGCCAGGGCCACGGCCGAGGTGACCGCGGTGCCGTAGAGCAGCGAAGCGGCGCCCAGCTGGTTGAAGTTCGGCTGCCAGACCGAGCTGGTCAGGAAGCCCAGCCCGAACTTGGAGATCGCCGGTCCGGCGCCGCTCACCACCTTGTAGCCGATCAGCAGGAGCGCCGTTACGGCGAGCAGCGAGGCGAGGACGCAGAGGCCGTAGAGCAGACCGTCCCCGACCCGGTCGATCGACCGGTGACGCTGGCGCGAACGGGCGGCCGCG
The DNA here is from genome assembly GCA_963702055.1 of uncultured Solirubrobacterales bacterium. Lineage (GTDB taxonomy): Bacteria > Actinomycetota > Thermoleophilia > Solirubrobacterales > 70-9 > CAWINX01. The sequence goes on from OY969702.1 coordinate 1,379,146, forward strand.
GCGCGGCTTCGGTAGGCAACCGGCGGGTTGGCGGCGGCGCTCATGGCGCGCAGGGTAGTCGAGATCGAACCCCGTTCCAGGCCCTTGCGCCAAGTTTCACAGAATTGACACAAGTCCCCGTTTACAGGATCGCAACAAGTGCGCCGGCTAAGTGTGTCGTTACAACACTGTCACAAAATTGACACACACCTCGCGTTCACGAGATTGAAACATTCGGCCCCTCCCCCGCCCTGATTCTTACCGCGCGCCACGGCGATTTATTGCGACGCCCGCGGCCAAGAGACGGAAATGATCAACGATCCGAAGGGATTTTCTTTTGATTCGCAACAGGTTGCTAAGTGTCATCATCGCGACCGTTGGGACAGTTGGATGCATGTCGGTTGTGTCGACGGCCGCAGCATCCGCCAGTCTCACCGGCGCGGGATCCTCACTAGTGGCGCCGATCATGGCCAACTGGACGAGGGACTTCAAGATCAAGACGGGTATCGACGTCACCTACGGCTCGGTCGGCTCCGGAGCGGGAATCGCTCAGATCACCGCCCGGACCGTCGACTTCGGCGCCTCCGACGCACCGCTCACCCCCTCTCAGGCCGCGGCCTGCAACGGGTGCACACAGATCCCCTGGGCGCTGACCGCGGTCGGCCTCGGGTTCAACATCCACGGGGTCAAGCATCTGAAGTTGGATGGGCCGACCCTGGCCGGTATCTACCTCGGCAAGATCACCAAGTGGAACGACCCGAAGATCAGGAAGCTCAACAAGGGCACCCACCTGCCCGGGCTGACGATCACTCCGGTCTTCCGCAGTGACGGCTCCGGCGACACCTACGCATTCACCAACTACCTCTCGACGGTGAGTGGGGCGTGGAAGCACTCTGTCGGCTACGCCACGTCGGTCGGTTTCCCGGCGGGAGTCGGCGGCCTGCACAACGACGGGGTTGCGGGGACGGTCTCCGCGACCAACGGCTCGATCGGTTACATCTCGGGCGCCTACCTGATCGCGACGGGGCTCCACGCCGCGGCGATGAAGAACAAGGCAGGAAAGTTCGAGTTCCCCAACCTGGGGAACATCTCGGCTGCGGCCGCGGTCGTCAAGAGGGTGCCGAAGAGCAACGAGCTCCACATCGTCAACCCGCCGAGGAAGGCGAAGAACGCCTACCCGATCTCGACGTTCACCTACTGCCTCGCGCCCCACGGCGCTCCGCAGAAGGGTGACCTCTCGAGGTTCATCCTCTACGCAATGACAACGGGCCAGAAGTACGGCCCCGCGCTCGACTTCGCGAAGCTGCCGAAGGTCGTGCTGAAGGCGGCGAGAAGGACACTCAGCGGCCTCTAGGCCAAAGAGCGGCAGTCAGTTCAAACGGCGCGAGACCTTCGGGTCTCGCGCCGTTTTTTTATGCCCCGGCGCAGAGAGCGGCGAAGCGAGGATCAGGCGAAGGCCTGGGCGGCGCGGCGGCGCAGGTCGGCATTGAGCAACCCGGTCACCTGACTGGGGCTCTCACCGGCGGAGGGAACGGCGTCGCCGATCAAGCCGCTGGCGCGGTAGCCGAAGAGCGGTGCGACGAAGCCCAGCTCGCGGACCTTGCGGACCAGCTGCACCGCGTCAGGGGTGCTGGCCTCGGGGCCACAGAGGACGATCGCGGTCGGCTCCAAGGCCTGCAGCGCCCGCTCCAGTCGCTCGTCGCGGAGCTCAGTGGAGAGCATCAGGACGCGGAAGCCGGCGCGGCGCAGGGAGAGGTCGAGCGCCTGGGCATGGACAGCCTCGAGGTCCTGGCCCCGACTCGAGTCGAGCAGCAGGATCCCGGCCGGGCGCGAGGCGGTCGAGGACAGCCGCCGGGCGCCATGTAGCCATCCCATCGCCCAGCGGCTGGCGAACTCGACCTCGGCCTCGTGCTCGTCGTCGCCGGCAAGCGCGTCGACGGCCGGCAGCAGAAGTTCCTCCACGGTGCGCTCCAGCGGCCGCAGCGCCAGGCTTTCCTCCATCGCCCGGTCGGCGGCGGCCTCGTCGAAGCTCTCCAGCGCGGCACGCAGGTCGTCGCCCGTCGCCGGTGCCGACTGGCGCTGTTGCGCCAATTCGATCGCCGAGGAGATGTTCCCGGTCTGGGCGAGCGCGTCGCGCAGCGTCTGCAGCTCCACCAGCTCGTAGTTGCGGTGGTTGCCGGGGGTCCGCTTCGGCGTCGGGTACCCGTAGCGGCGCTCCCAGCTGCGGAGCGTGTTGGGGCTGACGCCTAGTACCTCGGCGGCTGCGTTTGTGCGAATTCCTGGCATTGCTCTCTATATATGAAGGTCGTTCGAGTGCGGGAAGTGATTCGCCGCACGAGCGGCATTCTCCCACCCGATTTCCAGGTTTACGCCGGTTATGGACAAGATTTGGGAATCTGTCAGCGATCTTGCAAGACGCCGACGCCCACCGGCTGGCCCAGGGAGCGGGCCCGCCACATCGCCCCGTCGGCCTCGCGCAGCAGCCGCTCGGCCGAGGCGCCGTGCTCGGGACAGGAGGTGACGCCCGCCGAGATCGTCACCGGCAGCCCGCCCGCGGCCTCCCGCTTGACCAGCACCCGGGCCAGCCGCTGAGCCATCTGCACCCCGTCGACCGTCCGCTGGTTGGGCGCCAGCACGCAGAGGGCGCTTCCCTCCAGCCGGAAGGCCTCGTCGGCGAGGCGGATGCTCTCGCGCAACGCCGCCCCCACCTCCGTCACCACCGCCTCCGGCCCGGCGCCCTCGATCCCGTCCCGGGCGCCCGGCCCCTCGGCGTCGAGGACGACGAGTGAGAAGGGATGGCCGTAGCGGTCGTGGAGGGCGAGCAGCTGGTCGAGTCGATGTCGCATCTGCGCCTCGCCGTAGAGGCTTGTGATCGTGTCCCGGTCCCCATCCGCGCGCTCGAGCAGCGTGTCGATCGCGGTGGCCGCCACCGAGCCGAAGGAGTCGGCGAGCCGCTCGGCGGCGTCGGCGAACAGCTCGGCGTCGCTCTCGGCAAGTTCTTCACGCAGGCTGACCAACAACTTGGCCTGAAGGGAGGAAACCTCACGGGCGAGTCGCGCCGCCGCCGAGCCTTCGCGAGCCTCGGGATTGCGCGGACCGTCGAACACGACGCAACCTTGTCGCAGCGGCCGGACGGCGAGGGGGCGCAAATCCGCTATTTGCGATCCGACATCCGTCGGGTCGCGTTGAAAGTTCAGTCGAGGCTGCGGCGGCCGGCCAGGGCCTTGCCGAGGGTGACCTCGTCGGCGTGCTCGAGGTCGGCGCCGACCGGGAGGCCGCTGGCGAGGCGGGTGACGGTTGTCCTGCCGCGCAAAAGCTCGGCGATGTGCAGGGCGGTCGCCTCACCCGTCGTGGTCGGGTTGGTGGCGAGGACGACCTCGGCGACGCCGCCCGCCTCGACCCGGCGCAGCAGCTCGGCGATCTTCAGGTCCTCGGGGTCGACGCCGTCGATCGGGGAGAGCGCGCCGCCGAGCACGTGGTAGAGGCCGCGGTACTCGTGGGTGCGCTCGATCGGGATCACGTCGGCCGGCTCCTCGACCACGCAGATCGTCGTCCGGTCGCGAGAGGTGTCGGAGCAGATCCGGCAGAGCGGGCCCTCGGAGAGGTTGAAGCACTCCTCGCAGAGGCCGACCTTCTCCTTCACCTCGCGGATCGCCTCGGCTAAGGCCGCAGCCTCCTCCTCAGGAGACCGCAGGATGTGGAAGGCGAGTCGCTGGGCGGTGCGCTGGCCGATCCCGGGAAGGCGCGACAACTCGGCGACGAGGCGCGCCAGCGGCGCCGGCCCTTCGGTACTCAAGCTCCGGGGAGGCCCAAGCCGCCCATGCCTCCGGGGCCGCCCATGCCTCCGGTGATGCCGCCCATTTTCGAGGCCGCCAGCTCCTGGGCGGCGCGGAGCGCCTCGTTGACCGCCGCCTGCACCATGTCGGCGAGCATGTCGGCATCCTCGGGGTCGATCGCCTCGGGGTCGATCGAGATCTCGCGCAGGACGAGGTCGCCGCTCATCTTCACCTTGACCATGCCGCCGCCGGCGCTGGCGTCGACGACCTCCTCTTTGAGCTGCTCCTGCGCCTGCATCATCTCGGCCTGCATCTGCTGCGCCTGTTTCATCAGGGCGTTCACGTCGAAACCGCCGGGCATCCCCTTGGCCACCTAACCGACCTCCTCCGCATCGAATTCGCTCTTCAGCCGCTCCACCAGGGCATCGTGGTCGATCTCCTCGCCGGGCGCCTCCCGCGGCTCGGCATCTTCGCCGTCGAGCAGGACGTAGACGGGCCGCAACCGCTCGCCGGCGACCGCCTCGAACGCGTCGGACATCAGCTCGCGCTTGTCGGGCGCCTCAGCCTTGCGCTTGTTGAAGGTGAACTCGGCCGGGAACCCGACCGTCAGGCCCTCGCCTTCGACGCCAACCGGGCGCGCTCCGTCAAATGTTGCCGCCAGCGCCGGGCTCGTCTCCCGCAGCTTGTCTATTACGGCAGGCCAGATTCGAACCACTGCATCCAGGTCGAGATCGGAATCGCCTGCGGGTCCTGACGCTGCAGGGGACCCCCCACCCCCTGCGGTAGCTAAAGCTTCCTCGGGGGTGGGCCCCCCTACAGCGCCACCCGCGGAAGAGGCCGCCGCATCAGATTGCTTGGGATCGCTGTTCGGGGCGGTGTCTGCCGGGGGGTGACGCGGATTTGGGGGACCACCCCGAGGAGGTGGCGCAGCCGCCCCCGCAGCGGGTGGTGGCACCAAATCGGCGGCAGGACCCGCCGGCCCAACGGCGTCCGTCCCTCGTTCGAGCCTTTCGACCCTGCGGAGGAGCCCTTCGGTGGAGGGGTCCAGGTCGGGACGGGCTGCCTTGAGTAGGGCTATCTCTACTGCCATGCGAGCGTCGTCGCCTTCGCGCACGGCGGTCAGGGCGGCGGCCAGTTCGTCGATCGTGCGAACCAAGGTTGCGGCGCTAATCGCGTTGGCTTGCGCGGCGAGACGATCGGAGTCGGTGGCGGTCACGACAAAGGTGTTGGGAACTTCGCCGACCGTTTGGGTGACCAGGAGGTGGCGGAGGTGGGCGAGCAGGTCGCGGGCGAATTGACTGGGGTCGCGCCCGGACTGGGCCATCTTCTCCACCCCGAGCAGGGCGCCCCTGGGGTCCTCGGCGATCACCGCGTCGACCGCCTCGAAGAGCAGGTCGGCATCGACGGCCCCGAGCACCTCCAGCACCGACTCGAGGCTGACCTTCTCGCCGCCGAAGGCGACCAGCTGGTCGAGGGTGCCGAGCGCGTCGCGGAAGCTGCCGGAGGCCGAGCGGGCGATCATCGCGACGGCCCCCTCCTCGACCTCGATCCCCTCCGCGTCGGCGACTCGGTTGACCACCTCCGAGATCTGCTCCAGCGAGGGTCGCTGGAAGTCGAAGCGCTGGCAGCGATCGGCGATCGTCGCCATCACCTTGTGAGCCTCGGTGGTGGCGAGCACGAAGACGGTGTTGGGCGGCGGCTCCTCCAGCGTCTTCAGGAAGGCGTTCCAGGCCTCCTTGGTCAGCATGTGGGCCTCGTCGAGGATGTAAACCTTCCAGCGCCCGCCGGCCGGGGCGTAGGCGACCCGCTCGCGCAGGTCGCGGACGTCGTCGACCGAGCGGTTGGAGGCGGCGTCCATCTCGATCACGTCGACCGAGGTGCCGGCGGCGATCGTCAGGCAGGACTCGCACTCGCCGCAGGGGGTGACGGTCGGCCCGCCGCGCTCACAGTTGAGCGAGCGGGCGAGGATCTTCGCCATCGAGGTCTTGCCGGTCCCGCGCGAGCCGACGAAGAGGTAGGCGTGGTGGACCTTGTCCTGCTCCACTGCGTTTCGCAGCGTGCGCACGACGTGGCGCTGGCCGACCACCTCGTCGAAGGAGCCGGGGCGGTGGCGGCGGTAGAGGGAGGTCGACTCGCTGGGAGAGGGCACCGCAACCAGTGTATCTGCGCCTATACCGTGCGCCGGTGCTTCGAAAGTGGCTGACTCCGGCCGCCTGGGTCGGCGCCGTGACGGCGGCGCTGCTGCTGGTCTTCCCGGTCGGCTTCCCCAACTACGACACGATCTACGCGCTCCTCTGGGGACGCGAGCTGGCCCACGGCGTCAGCCCCGACTACGGGTCGGCGCTTCCTCCCACCCCCCACCCGCTGGCCGACCTGGCCGACCTGGTCGCGACGCCGCTGGGCAATGGCGCGATCACGCTGACGATGGTCATCGCCTACGCCTCGCTCGGCCTGGTCGGCTACCTCGTCTACCGGCTCGGGTCGCTCTGGTTCGACCGCTGGATCGGCGCCGTCGCCGCGGCGATCGTCCTCACCCGCGCCCCCTTCCTCTCCAACGGCATCCGCGCCTACGTAGACCTCCCCTACATAGCGCTCTGCCTGGGCGCCCTCGCCATAGAGACGAAGAAGCCCCGAGCCGGCTGGCCCGTCCTCTCCCTACTGGCCCTCGCCGGCCTATTGCGGCCGGAAGCTTGGCTCTTCTCGCTGGCGTACCTCAGCTGGATCGCGCTTGCGCCGGCTTCGGCGCCAGGGGGGTCGCGCGGCGGCTCCGAAGAGGAGACGAGGATGCCCCTCGAACGGGCGGATACTCAAAGTGCCGGTCTAATTAGACCGGCACTTGTCCGGGCGAGGGGCATCCTCGTCTCCCCCCACGGTGCTGCCCTTGTTTTGCTGGCCCTGGCAGCGCCGATCGCCTGGGTGTTGTTCGACTGGATTACGACCGGCAGCCCCACCTACTCGTTCACCGGCACCCGCGACACGGTCGAGACGCTGGGCCGCCAGACCGGGCCGGTCGACCTCGTTCTCTATGGGCCGCGCAGGCTCGGTGAGGTGCTGCAGTGGCCGGGGATGATCGGCGCCACCGGGGGAGTCGCCCTCGGCTTCGCCTTCCTGCGCCGCCGCTCGCTGCTCGGCATCGCCGCCGCCGCCCTGGCGCTGGGCGCCTTCGCGGTGCTCGCCTGCGCCGGCTTGGCGATCATCCCCCGCTACACGATGCTCGCCGCCTCGGTGCTGGCGATCTTCGTCGCCCTTGCCCTGCTCGGCTGGCGCCTGCTGGAGCCCGACCACCCCTGGCGGCGTCGCTGGCAACTCTTCGCCGGCCTCGTCGCGCTGATGTTCGTCGTCTGGCTCCCCAACCAGTGGCGGCTCGACTCGCGGGTCGACACCGACCTCACCAACCAGGCGCGGATCGAGTCCGACCTCACCGACCTGGTCGACGCCGGCGCCTTCGAGCCGCTCTGCGGCCCGATCGCCGTCCCCAACCACCGCGCCATCCCCCGCCTCGCCTTCGGGCTCGACATCAAGCCGACGCGGATCGTCAGCTCAACCGAGCAGCGCCCGCCCACCCGCGGCTACTTCGTCGCCCCGGCCAACTCCTTCGTGATCCACAACTTCATCCTCGACCCCAACGATCCGACCCGCTTCTCACTCAGCGTCCCCCGCGGCTACCGCCGCGTCGCCCGCAACCGCTCCTGGGTGGTCTACCGCCGCTGTTAGCCGCCGGCGGACGTCGGCGAAGTCAGCCCGCGTGCTCAACCCGCTCAACCGCCGCGTGGGTCTCCGCGGCGAGGTCCGGGTCGGCAAGCAGGACGCGGGGCGGCAGCTCGACGTGGAGATCGCTGGAGGGGTCGAGCTGGACGCGCAACCGGCCCGGCCGGGAATCGAGCACGTGGCCGCCGCGCGAGCGGTCCTCGGAGATGAAGTGGAGGTGGTAGCCGCCGATCTCGATCCCCTCCGCGTAAGCGGGGAAGCGGAAGCCGAGCATGGTCCCGGTGACGTCGACCAGCTCGAACACGTGCTGCTCGGCTACGACTTCGGAGAGCGGCCGGTATGGAGGTTGCTGCCGCGGGACCGAGCGGGCGCGGACCAGGTCAAAGCGGCCGTCGAGGCGGATCGCGCAGGAGGGCGCGTCGATCGGGATCAGCTCGTCGAGTCGCCTCAGCAGCCCGTCGTGGGAACGCGCGTCCTCGATCTCGGTCTCGATCGACGGCGCGAACTCAGCGACCACGGCGAAGGGCGTCCTCGCCTCCGGTGCGACGGGATGGATCGCCCCGTTGACGTCGGCACGGAAGAAGCGCCCGTCGAGGGCGATCATCTCGCCGTCGAGGCCGTTAAGCGTGCCGAGGCCGAGGTCGCCGTGCTCGGCAAGCTCGGCGAAGCTGAGGTCGCCGTCGTAGGCCCCGTCGAGCAGGGCGCCGATCGTCGAGGCCTGGAAGAGCACGTGCGGCTTGCGCTCGGCGTGGAGGTCGGCCCGACACAGCGCCCCGACGTGCAGCGACCTGATCCAGCGCTCGTCAAGCACCGCCGCAGTCTCGCGAAAAGAAGTGGACCGTGCACCCGCCCCTCGAAGCGAGGTCCCCGGGCGTGTCCGTCGCGTTTGGCTCGAGCCGGGCTCGCCTGCGGCACCCGCGGCATCCGCTTAAGGCTGCTTCCTTCCGGACCTGACCTGATTCGCGTGCCCACGTCGCGCAGGACCCGGCCGTCAACGCCGCCCGCGGCGCACTGACCCCGAAGGCCGGCCCCTCAGAACGGTATTCGGCCCCGCTAGAGCGGATTGCGGGTTACAGGGCACCGCTAATTCCCCGCCTAGCACGGTCCACTGTCGATCCTACCCGTCCGGGCGTAGGATCGCCGGGCACCGCATGATCCACGTCGACACAGAATCCTTCTTCGTGATCGTGATGATCGCCGCCCTCGCGGCGGTCACGGTCGCCTCGGTGCCGGGCCGTTTCGCACCGCCGGTCGTCGTGATGGAGCTCTTCCTCGGGATCCTCGTCGGCCCCCAGGTCTTCGACATCGCCAAGACCGACAACTTCATCGACTTCTTCTCCAACCTCGGCCTCGGAATGCTCTTCTTCTTCGCCGGCTACGAGATCAACTTCGAGCGAATCAAAGGTGCGCCGATGAAACTCGGCGCCTGGGGTTGGCTGCTCTCCATCGGGATCGCCTACGCGATCGGCGGCCTGCTCTACGCGAGCGGGACGATCGACTCCGCCCTCTACACCGGCTCGGCGATGGCGACGACGGCGATCGGCACGCTGATCCCGATCCTCCGCGACAACAACGAGCTGAAGACCAAGTTCGGCACCTACCTGCTGGCGGCCGGCGGCGTCGGCGAGTTCGGCCCGATCCTGCTGGTCACGCTCTTCCTCTCCACCGACCACCCCCTGCGCGAGGCGGTGATCCTGATCGCCTTCGTGATCCTGGCGATCGCCGTGGCGCTGGTCTCGGTGCGGCTCGCCTGGCGCGGCTGGCCGGCGCTCGAGCGCACCTTCGAGGCGAGCAGCCAACTGGCGGTGCGGATCACCGTCGTCCTCGTCTTCGGCCTCGTCCTGCTCGCAAGCAAGCTCGGCCTCGACGTTCTGATCGGCGGCTTCGTCGCCGGGATGATCACCCGCCTGGCGCTGAAGGGACACGAGCTCCAGGTCTTCGAGTCGAAGCTCACTGCGGTCGGCTTCGGCTTCTTCGTCCCCTTCTTCTTCGTCACCAGCGGCATCGGTTTCGACCTCGACGCGCTGGGATCGGTCCCGGCGATCCTCAAGCTGGCGATGTTCTTCGGCCTCTTCCTGGTCGTGCGGGGGACGCCGGCGCTGCTCCTCTACCGCGGCGTCTTCGGCGCCCGCGACCGCGCCGCCCTTGCCTTCTACTCGGCGACCGAGCTGCCCCTGGTCGTCGCGATCACCACGATCGCGGTCGAGGTAGGCCACATGAAAACCTCGACCGCGGCGGGCCTGGTCGGCGCCGCGATGCTCTCGACGCTGGTCTTCCCCTTCGTCGGCCTCGGCCTGCGCAAACGCGCCAAAGAGGAGGCGAGCGAGGAGCCCCCGGCCCCAAGCGGAGAGGTCGCCCCCGCCGCCCTATGATTTGGCCCCCTCCGGGGCCCGTAGCTCAGTGGGAGAGCGCTCGCTTCACACGCGAGAGGTCGCTGGTTCGAAACCAGCCGGGCCCATCCGCCCACTCAGCGGTACTCGGGGTTCGGAAAGTCGAAGCTGCAGCCGGCGTCCCAGGCGGCGCGCTGGTTGCCGTGGACGGGGATGCCACCGGCGTCCTTGAGCATCCGCGCCAGGTGGAGCATGTTCCAGGCGGCGAAGGTGGTGTTGCGGTTGGTGAAGTCGTTCTCAGGGCCGCCGGAGCCCTCGTCGAGGTAGGAGGGGCCGGGGCCGGCCTCGCCGATCCAGCCCGAGTCGGCCTGCGGGGGAATCGTGTAGCCGAGGTGCTGGAGCGAGTAGAGAGTGTTCATCGCGCAGTGCTTGACCCCGTCCTCGTTGCCGGTCACCAGGCAGCCGCCGACCCGGCCGTAGTAGGCGTACTGGCCGTCGTCGTTGAGCAGGTGGGAGTTGCCGTAGAGGCGCTCGACGATCTGGGTCGCGATCGAGGACTTCTCCCCCAGCCAGATCGACATGCCGAGGACGAGGATGTCGGCCGCCATCACCTTCTCGAAGATCGCCGGCCACTCGTCGACCTCCCAGCCGTGCTCGGTCATGTCGGGCCAGACGCCGGTGGCGATCTCGTGGTCGACCGCCCGAATGCACTCCACCGAGACGCCGTTGCGCCGCATGATCTCCATCGAGATGTCCATCAGCCCCTGGGTGTTGGAGACCTCCGGGCTGCGCTTCAGCGTGCAGTTGATGAAGAGGGCGCTGAGGTCCGAGTAGTCGGTGTCGCTGCGCTCGCACAGCTCGGCCTGCTTGTCGGTCAGCTCGGTCACCTTGCCTCCTCGGTCGGCGGGGTCTCGGTCAGCGGCCCAACTCGGGGATGTGCCGCTCGATGTGGCGGTCGATCGTCTCACGAACCCAGCGCTGGGTGTCGGGGTCGGCCATCCGGTAGCGGCCGAGGAGCATCTTCTGCTCGGTCAGGGGGAGGCCGGCGATCTCCCAGCGGACCGCGAGCCGCTCGAAGAGAAGCTCCGAACGGCGGCGCCAGGCGTCGTCGAGCGACGCCGCGCTCCCGGCGGGGCCCTCGCCGATCTTGGCGATCGTCGCGGCACTGAGCGACTGGCGCAGGGTCAGGACGTTCCCCTCCTCGTCGGCGTAGTCGACGGTCGGGGACTTCTGCCTGGGCTTGCGTCGCTGCTTGCGCTTGGCCATCGTCGGCCCGAGTTTGGCAAAGGGCCTGGAGCGGGCGCGACTACCAGTAGTCTCAGCCCGGATGAACCAGCCAGACCACGGTTTCAAGGAAGGCGACCCGGTCTGGGTCGAGGACGGCGACGGCAAGCACCACCCCGGCGTCTTCGTCGGCAACAACGAGAGCGCCGGCTGGTTCGGCGGCGGGCCAAGCGCCTACGTCGTCCACCCCGAGGCCCACAACGCCGAGGTGGTCTCGATCTTCCGCATCACCCCGCGGGACGAGTAGCTGCCTTTTCAGCCCTCACCGCTGCAGCAGCTGCACGCGACAACGTAGGTCGGAGACCTTCGCCGCGGTCACATCGCCGGTGACGACGAGTTCGACATCCGGCTCGTTGTCGGCAGTCGCCAGGATCATCGCATCGGGCATGCGGAGCGACTTATTGCGCGACCTGAGATCGGCGGCTCGGTCGGCGATCGCAATGTCGACCGACAGGATGCCCGAAATCAACTCGGCGAAGAAGCTCGCGACCGTCGCCTCGTCGTGGTGTCCCAGCTTCGCGCCCGTGAGCACCTCGGCGTAGGTGACGACAGAGACTAGGAGGCGCTGCTCGCGGAGCAGCTCGCGTATGGCGGCATCAGCTGCTTGGTGGAGTTCGTCGCCTCGATCGAGGAAGCCGATGGCGGCGTCGGAGTCGAGGACTACCGCCACTCGCCGCGCAGCCCCTCCACCTGCCTTCGCAGATCCCCGCCACTGTCCAGGCAGCCGGAGAAGCGGTCAACCAACTCGTCGATTCGCGTCAGGATCAGGCGACCGGCACCCTCTGCTTCGACCTTGAGGGTGTCGCCGGGCTCGAGGCCGGCTGTGCGGAAGGCGGCAATGGGAATCGTCACCTGATGCTTCCCGGAGACCCTTGTCCGGTTTCGCGGCACGATGGCGCCGGCAGCGGACCTTGCCTTTACTTTTTTGGACATAGGTAAAGAATAGCCAAATACAGGCTGGCCGTCAGTCTTCCGCCGACGGCGGGCGCCTGTCCCGCTTGCGCGCGGAGGCCCGGCGCTTCTCGTCGAGGCGACGCTCACGCGCCGCCCGGCCGGGCTTGGTCGGCCGGCGCCGCCGCGGCACCTTGAGGCCCGCGGCGATCTTCTCGGCGAGGCGCCCAAGGGCCAACTCGCGGTTGCGCGCCTGGCCGCGCGCGTCCTGAGCGACCGCCGTCACGACCGGGCCGAGTCGCTCCAGCAGCCGCGCCCGCTGGGCCTCGGAGAGCGACGCAGACGCTTCGACGTCGAAGACCGCCTCGACCCGCGACGCGGTCACGTTGGCGTGCTGTCCGCCGGGGCCCGACGAGCGGCTGGCGCGCAGCTCGACCTCGCCCAGCGGGATCGCCAGGCCCGCGTCGATCCTCAGCTCCTCGCTCACCGAACCAGGTTCTCAGACGGCCCGGGCTACCCCTTGCCGAGTGCGAAGCGAAAGGTAACGCCTCCGGCGTCAGGCAATTGCGTCGACTTTCGCGGCGAGCTCGAAGTCGGCCTCGGTGAGCCCGCCCTCGGAGTGGGTCGAGATCGTCACCTTGACGGTGCTCCAGGAGATCTCGACATCGGGGTGGTGATTCATCGCCTCGGCCGGATCGACGAGCGCCCCGACGAAGCGAACCGAGCCGACGAAGTCGCCTCGCTCGAAGGTCTTGGCGATCGCCTCTCCCTCTCGCTCCCAACCGGGCAGTTCGGCGAGCCGCGTCTCGATCTCGGAGTCGCTCAGCAGTGCCATTGGACACCGCGACGATATACGCGCACACGGTGCCTGGAGGCTGCCCACAGATCGCGTGGGGAAACGACGCCGCAGATGCCGGAGCTCCAGCTGCCCTTCTCTCGCGTCAGGAAGAGACCGTAGACCTGCTTGGTGCGGCTGGGCAGCGCGCAGGCGGCGGCGCTCCTCGTGCTGCGGACCGAGACCACCTTGCCGCGTTTGATCGTCCCCCCACCCCGGTAGACGCGCTTCACCCGGTAGCGATAGACGGCGAAGGAGTCTCCGCGCGGGACGACGCGGATCAGGCGGCCGACGATCGCGGCGTCCGCCTCGGCCATCGAGGCCGCCGGGGTCGAGCGCGCGCAGGAGCAGGCCTGCGCGCTCGAGGCGAAGACCATGCCCAGTAGCGCGACACACACCCCTGCGATGGCCGGGTGCCTTACTCGCACCCCTCCACTTTATCCAGGAACGTGTCGGTTTACAAACACTTTGCTCACCAAACGTAGAAACTCCCGCAAAACGCCCGTTCCGCTGTTCTTTTGCCCCTCTATATCCGGCAAAAGAACAGCGGAACGGGAGGGGTTAGGGGGTGAGGACGATCTTCAGCGCCTCGCGGCGGTCGTATAGGTCGTAGGCCTCGGCCGCATCATCGAGCTTCATGTGGTGGGTGACGAGCGGCGCCGGGTCGAGAATGCCGGCGTCGAGCAGCGCCAGCACCCGGTCGACGTGGGCGATCACGTTGGCGAGACCGAGTCGTAGGGTCAGCCCCTTCAGCCAGGCGAGGCCGAGCGGGACCTCGCCGCGGCCGGCGTAGGCGCCGATCCCCGACACGGTGCCGGCGTCGCGCGCCAGGCTGATCGCCATCCCCAGCGGGCCGGGGTCGCCGACCGCATCGACGACGACGTCGACGCCGCGGCCCTCCGTCGCGGCCCGCACCGCGCGCTTCGGGTCCTCCTCGGTGAGGTGCAGGGACGTGGCGCCGAATGCGCGCGACATCTCCAGCCTCGCCTCGACAGTGTCGATCGCGAAGACCCGGGACGCCCCCGCGGCTTTCGCCGCCTGCACAGCGCAGAGGCCGACCGGGCCGAGGCCGAGCACGGCGACCGTGTCGCCGGCGCGCATCCCGGCGTGGGCAATGGCGTGGAATCCGGTGCCCATCACGTCGCCGGCGAAGAGGGCGACGTCGGCCGACATCCCCTCCGGCACCCGCCGCAGGGTCAGGTTGGCACGCGGCACCAGCAACTGCTCGGCCTGAGCGCCCTGGAGGTCACCGAGCTTGGAGCCGTGGCCGAAGGTGCGACCGTCCTCACAGCGGTGGTAGTCGCCGCGCAGGCAGGCGGTGCAGGTCGCGCAGGCGGTGTGGAAGCAGCCCAGCACCCGGACCCCGACCGCGACGCGCTCGACGTCGTCGCCGACCGCGAGCACCGTGCCGACGAACTCGTGGCCGATCGTGAAGCCGGGCTCGACCGGGACGCGCCCGTGGAAGATGTGCAGGTCGGAGCCGCAGATCCCACTCGCCTCGACCCGGACGACCGCCTCGTCCGGCGCGCCGATCTCGGGATCGGGCTTCTCTTCGATCCTTACCTCGCCCGGGGCCTGGAAGGTGACGGCGCGCATCGGTGCCGAACCGTATTAGACGGCCGGCCCGACGGCCGCGTACGCCTGGGCGGGGCTCAGCCGACTGTGACGCCGGGCACCTGGAAGCGGCCGTGCCCGTTGCGGTTCTCGGGGCTCGCCGTCTCGTCGATCCGAGCCTCCAGAGCCAGCTCCTTCTCGAAGTCGGCCGCCTCGCCGTGCTGGAAGGAGACGTCCTTGCCCTCGAGGACCTCGATGAACACCTCGACGAAACGGGCATCGAGCTGTTTGCCGGAGACCCGGCGCAGCTCCTGGATCGCGTCGTGGGTGGAGACCGGCTGGCGGTAGGAGTCGCGCGCCGTCATCACGTCGTAGGTGTCGGCGACGGAGATGATCCGCGCCAGCTCGGGAATCTCGTCCCCGCTGATGCCGCGGGGGTAGCCGCCGCCGTCGACGCGCTCGTGGTGGGCGAGGATGATCTCGGCGACCGGGCCATAGCCGTCAAGCGAGGAGACGACCCGGGCGCCCTGCTGCGGATGGCGGCGGATCAGCATCCAGTCCTCGTCGGTCAGCGGCACGTTGGCCTTGAGGATGCGGTCGGGAAGGATGAACTTGCCGATGTCGTGCAGCAGCGCGGCGATGTGGACGAGCTCCTCGTCGCGTTTCGAGTAGCCGGCCCGCTGGGCGATCGCCCTCGAGTAGCGCGCGACCGCGGCGCTGTGGCGCGCGGTCATCTGGTCCCGCAGGTCGAGGGTGCGCAGCATCGCGCTCAACATCCCGACCTGGAAGCTGGCGAGCTGCTTGGTCCGCCGCTCCAGCTCCTCGGCGCGCCGCTCGGAGAGCAGGAGCTGCCCGAACAGGTACTGGAAGGTGATCAGGACGATGCCGAAGAGGGCGATCGCGGTGAGCCCGACCTGGTGGTAGATGAATGTGACCCCGACCGCGAGCATCGCGCTGGCGAACTCGGAGGGCAGGACCGGAGGCAGCAGCTTCAGTTTCTCCGCAAACGAAATCCGCTCGACGTAGCAGCCATAGGCGGCGACCATCAGGAAGTTGAGCGCCAGGGAGAACTGGAAGAGGGCGAAAATCAGCAGGTAGTAGCTCGCGTCGTTCGCCGTCACCCCCGCCCCCTCCGCCACCGCCCTGAAAGCCATGCCGCCGACCAGCGGGAAGAGCGCGAAGGTGAGGATGTTGTTGAGTAGGTAGCCGAAACCCTCGCGCCAGCGCAACCAGCCGGCGAGGATCGTCGCCACGCCGATGATGGCGGCGGGCGTGCCGCCGAGCAGGACCATCGCCACGACGATCGCCAGGAAGCTGCCCGAGATCGCAATGTGGAGGTGAGCATCGACCGCGGTGAGGTCGCTGAACACCGAGAAGGCGAGAAGAACCGCAAGCAGGACCAGGTCCCAGTCGGCGAGCGGCGCTCGCCAGACGGCGATCGCGGCCGTGAGAAGGAGACCGACAAACATGCCGGCGATAACCGTGCGGGAAGGGCGATTGTCAGGCATTGGAATACGCCTCAGCGCGCAACTCACGCGCCGAGCCGTGGGAATGCATTCCTGAATCCATCGGCATTCCCTGCGTAAGAAATGAGCCTTTTACCGCCTCAAATGCGGGATTGGGGTTGCCGCGCTCGGGGTTTTTGGCCACAGGAAGCGGGAAATCGGCGCCCGGCCCCGAAAAGCAAAGAGGGCGCCCCGCGCGGGACGCCCTCTTCATGACACGAACGTTGCAAACCCACGTCCGTGCCCTTAAGTCTCTCTTGACTGGTGATTACTTGCCGCGGAAGCCCATTTGAAGCCCTTTCAGTTGGATCAGATTCCCTTTTGCATCAGATTGCTTAGCCCGCAAACTGAAACTTGCTAATCGCTGGTGATTTTGTAGCACAGGTTGTCCAAAAGTTGTGCATCTGCAGGAAATCTTGTGCATAAACCCGTAGGACATACGGCCACGCATGCGTAAAAAGCACGGTCTGACCGACCCCCTGCGCCGGCCCCTCTTCCGGCGCCTCGCGACGACCTACGCGGTCAACGAGCTGGGCGACTGGATGGGGATCGTCGCCCTCTCGGTCCTCGTCTTCGACCGCACCGGCAGCGCGATGGCGACGGCGGTCCTCTTCCTCGGAACCGGCTTTCTGCCGGCGATGCTGGCTCCGATCGTGGTGGTGCGGGTGGAGCGGCCGCCGCCGCGCTTCGTCCTCCCGACCCTCTATGCCGTCGAGGCCGCCGCCTTCGGCGCCCTGGCCCTGCTGGTCTCGCACTTCTCCCTGTCGCTGGTGGTCGCGGTCGCCGCGCTCGACGGTGCGCTGGCCCTGGCCGGCCGCGCCCTGACCCGAGCGGTCGTCGCCTCGATGCTCGAGCCGACCGGCGAACTGCGGGCCGGCAACGCGATCCTCAACGTCGCCTTCACCGGTGGCGCGGCGGTCGGCCCGGGCGTGGCCGGCCTGGTCGTCGCCGGCTTCGGAGTCGAGTCGGCCCTGCTGCTCGACGCCGTCTCCTTCTACCTGATCGCCTGGATCCTGCTGACCGCCGGCCCGATGCCCCGCGCCGAGCCCGACGAGGGCGGGATGCGTGACCGGGTCAACGCGGGGGTGGCCTACATCCGCTCACAGGTGAAGCTGCGCCGCCTGCTGGTCGCCCAGGGCGCCGCCTTCATCTTCTTCTCCGCGGTGATCCCGGTCGAGGTGATCTACGCGAAGCAAACGCTCGGCGCGGGCGACTCCGGCTACGGACTGCTGCTCGCCAGCTGGGGAGTCGGGATGGTGCTGGGCAGCTTCGTCTTCGCGGCGCTACGGCGCGCGCGGCTCCCCTACCTGCTCTTCTTCAGCACGATCGCGGTCGGCGTCGGCTACCTGGGCATGGCCGCCGCGCCGACCCTGGCCGCGGCCTGCGCCGGGGCGGTTGTCGGCGGGGCCGGCAACGGGGTCCAATGGGTCGGCGCGATCAGCGCCGTCCAGGAGTTGACGGTCGCCTCGATGCAAGCCCGCGTGATGAGTGTCCTCGAGTCGATCGGCGCGGCGATGCCGGGTGTCGGCTACCTGGTCGGCGGGCTGATCGCCAGCGGCCACGACCCCCGCGCGACCTTCCTGGTGGCCGGCCTCGGCGTCTTCGCCATCGTCGCGATCGCCACGCCGATGCTTGGGACGAATTGGCCTGAGCGAAAGTCGACAATCGATCCATTCGGCCTTGACGAGGCCACCGACGTTGTGGTGGAGTTGATCCCGGCAGGGGCGGCGCTTTCCAGGACGAAGACTGCAGCAGCAGTTCCCAAGGCAACAGCCAAATTGGAGGTCGTGAGTTGAGGAAGCTGAGCGCGGTTCTGACGGTGGTCGCCCTGACGTCCCTGGCGGCGGTGGGCCTCTCGGCCTGCGGCAGCTCCGGCGGCAAGGAGGGGGGCACGTTCAAGGGCGCCTACACCGGCTTCCCCGATTACCTCGACCCGCAGCTCTCCTACACGGCCGAGGGTTGGACGGCGATGTACAACACCTACATCCCGCTGCTCACCTACGCCCACGCGAGCGGCTCGGCGGGCAGCAAGGTCATCCCCGGCCTGGCCACGGCTCTGCCCAAGGTCACCAATGGCGGCAAGACCTACACGCTCACCTTGCGCAAGGGCCTCAAGTACTCCGACGGCACCCCGGTCAAGGCCTCCGACTTCCCCTTCGCGGTCGAACGGATGTTCAAACTCGACTCGGGCGGCTCCTCCTTCTACACCGACATCGTCGGCGCCGAGCAGTTCCAGAAGACCAAGTCCGGCCATATCTCCGGCATCCACGCCGACGACGCGACCGGCAAGATCGCCATCGACCTGACCCAACCTCGAGGAACCTTCAACAACGAGCTGGCGCTGATGTTCGTGGCGCCGGTGCCCCAGGACACGCCCGACACCAACCAGTCGAACAACCCTCCCCCCGCCACGGGGCCGTACGAGATCACCAAGGCCGACCCCAGCAGCGGCTGGTCCTACGCCCGCAACCCGCAGTGGACCAAGACCAACTCCAAGTTGATGCCCGACCTGCCGAGCGGCCACGTCGACAAGATCGACATCAGCATCGTCCGCAACGAGTCGACCCAGATCAACGACGTCGAGCAGGGCAAGCTGAACTGGGTCTTCGACCCGCCCCCGACCGACCGCTACGTCGAGGTCAAGAACAAGTACGACGGCACCCAGTTCAGGATCGAGCCAACGATCAGCACCTACTACTTCTGGATGAACTCGCGCAGGGCGCCGTTCAACGACCTGCGGGTGCGCCAGGCGGTCAACTACGCGCTCGACTCGCAGGCCCTGGAGCGGATCTACACCGGCCAGATCGCGCCGACCCAGCAGATCCTCCCCCCCGGCATGCCCGGCTACCAGAAGTTCACGCTATACCCGCACAACATGGCCAAGGCACAGCAGTTGATCAAGCAGGCCAATCCCTCGGACCGCAACATCACCGTCTGGACCGACTCCGAGAGCCCCAACGACGACGCCGGCACCTACTACCAGGATCTCCTGAAGAAGCTCGGCTTCAACGTGAAGCTGAAGATCATCAACCCCGACAACTACTTCACGGTGATCGGCAACGCCTCTACACCGGATCTCGACACCGGCTGGACCGACTGGTACGAGGACTATCCGCATCCGAGCGACTTCTTCGGGCCGCTGCTTGCCGGGTCCAGCATCCAGTCGACCAACAACACGAACTTCTCGAACACCGACATCAAGTCGCTGAACGAGAAGCAGGACAAGCTCGCGACCCAGGAGCTCGGGCCCTCCCAGATCGATCAATACGCGGCGATGGACAAGTCCTACATGCAGGATGCCCCGTGGGCGCCGTACGGGAACCGGACGCTGTCGACCTTCGTCTCCAGCAACGTCGACCTCGGCAAGATCATCTGGAACCCGACCTTCGAGGACGACTTCACCAGCTTCCAGTTCAAGTAGCCGCCTCTCCCGCCCTCACAATAGGCGGGTGGCTTCCGAGCCCTACGCCGAGCCGGGACTCCCCGGCTCGGCGCCGGACGACCGATTCCCGCCCGCGCCGGCGGGGGTTTCGGTGCAGGGCCGCAGCCCCTGGTATCTCGCATACCGGCGGCTGCTGCGCAACCGGGTTGCGCTCGCCTTCCTGGCGCTCTTCCTGCTGATCGTCGTATTCGTGCTGGCGGCGCCACTGTGGGCCGGCGACGTCGCCCACACGGGGCCCAACGCGACCCACACGCTGCAGAAGATCGACGTCAACGGCCAGACGCGCGACGTCGTCTCCCCCGACGGCACCCCGATCGGCCCGGTCTGGTTCGGCGCCGGCGGCAAGTTCTTCCTCGGCGCCGACGGGCACCTCGGCCGCGATGAGATGGTGCGCCTGATGTACGGCGGGCGGACATCGCTCTACATCGGCCTGATGTCGGCGCTGATCACCACCCTGCTCGCCGTGGTCCTCGGCCTGATCGCCGGCTACTACAAGGGCTGGCCCGACGCGGTGATCTCCCGCTGCATGGACGTGATCTGGGCCTTCCCCGTCGTCCTGCTCGGGATCGCGCTCGGTACTGCGCTCGCGGTCGGCGGTCTGGAGATCGGCCCGATCTCGATCTCCGGCAGCTCGGTCTGGATCCCGATCCTGATCATCGGCCTCGTCTATACGCCATACATGGCGCGGCCGATCCGCGGCGAGGTGATGGCGCTGCGCGAGAAGGAGTTCGTCGAGGCCTCGATCGCCCAGGGAGCCGGCCCGCTGCGGGTGATGTTCGCCGAGCTGCTGCCCAACCTCTGGTCGACGATCATCGTCTTCTTCACCCTCAACATCGCCAACAACATGCTGCTCGAGGCGGCCCTCTCCTTCCTCGGCGCCGGCGTGCAGCCGCCCAACTCCTCCTGGGGGACGATGATGGCCGCCGGCTTCGATTCGCTCTACAGCGCACCGCTGCTGGCGATCATCCCCGGCGCGATGATCGCGCTCACAGTGCTCTCGCTCAACGTCTTCGGCGATGGCGTGCGGGACGCCCTAGACCCCAAATCGAAAGTTCGGCTTGAGGCCCGCGTGGGCAAGGTCGAGCCCGAGGGAACGGCCGTCTGATGGGTCGCTTCATCCTGCGACGCCTGCTCGGCATGGTGCTGGTGCTGTTCGCGGTCTCCGTGGTCGTCTTCCTGATCTTCAACGTGATCCCGAACTCCGACCCCGCCCAGCGGATGGCCGGCAAGAACGCGACTCCGCAGCTGGTCGCCAACATCACCAAGGACTGGGGATTCGACAAGCCGCTGCCGGTCCAGTACCTGACCACGATGAAGTTGATCTTCAGCGGCCAGCTGATCTCCTACTCGAGCCAGCAGGACGTCGACCAGCAGATCGTCAATGGCATCCCCGCCACCTTTTCGCTGTGCATAGGCGCCGCTGTGATTTGGATGTTCTTCGGCATCCTCTTCGGCTACCTCTCGGCGGTGAAGGCCGGCAAGCTGACCGATCGCGCGTTGACCGTCCTCGCCCTCGCCGGCATCTCGATTCCGGTCTTCCTGCTGGCGACCACCTTCCTCTACTACCTGACCTTCAAGGTCCAGCTCTTCCCCTCCAGCGGCTACGTCCCGCTGACCCAGAACCCACTCGACTGGGCCTACCACCTGATCCTCCCCTGGATGACCCTGGCGATCCTCTTCATCGGCTTCTACAGCCGGGTGCTGCGCTCAAACATGCTCGACGCCATGCACGAGGACTACGTGCGCACGGCGCGCGCCAAGGGGCTGAGCGAGCGCCAGGTGACGACCCGGCACGTGCTGCGCAACTCGCTGATCCCGATCGTCACCCTGTTCGGGCTCGACTTCGGCGCGGTGCTCGGCGGCGGCGCGATCATCACCGAGTCGATCTTCAGCCTCGGCGGGGTCGGCCAGTACGCGGCGGACGCGATCGGCAACCTCGACCTGCCGCCGATCATGGCGGTGACGCTCTTCGGCGCCTTCTTCATCGTCTTCTTCAACACCCTGGTGGACATCGCCTACGCCTACCTCGACCCGCGGATCCGGCTGGGAACGGCGGCCCCGTGAGCGTGCCCCTGCTCAAGGTCGAGGGCCTGCGGGTCGGCTTCAACACCGAGGACGGCCTGCTGCAGGCGGTCGACGGCGTCTCCTTCGAGTTGGGCGCCGGCGAGGTGGTGGCGATCGTCGGCGAGTCGGGCTCGGGCAAGAGCGTCACCGCGCAGACGATCATCGGCCTCACCCGCTCCCCCAACTCGCGGATCGAGGGCTCGGTCAGCCTGCGGGGCGAGGAGCTGCTCGAGGCGAGTGAGGCTGACCTGCAGAAGGTGCGGGGCAGGGAGATCGCGATGATCTTTCAGGACCCGATGACCTCGCTCAATCCCGTCTATCGGGTGGGCGACCAGATTGTCGAGGCGATCCGCGCCCACGAGCAGGTCGATGAGGACGAGGCGAAGCGGCGTACGATCGAGCTGCTCGACTCGGTCGGCATCCCCGATGCCGAGCGCCGCGTCGATGACTACCCGCACGAGTTCTCCGGCGGGATGCGGCAGCGGGCGATGATCGCGATGGGCCTGGCGCTGGAGCCAAGCGTGCTGATCGCCGACGAGCCGACCACGGCGCTCGACGTGACGATCCAGGCGCAGATCCTGGGCCTGATGGAGGACCTCAACCGGACGCGCAACCTGGCGACGATCCTGATCACCCACGACCTCGGCGTCGTCGCCGAGTTCGCCGATCGGGTGCTGGTCATGTACGCGGGGCGGGTGGTCGAGGAGGGGACGCTCGACGAGCTCTTCTACGACCCCCAGCACCCCTATACCTGGGGCCTGCTCGGCTCGCTGTCCCGGCTCGACCGGCCGCGGCCGCGGCGACTGCCGCAGATCAGCGGCGCGCCGCCGTCACTGCTCTCCCCGCCGCAGGGCTGCGCCTTCCGGCCGCGCTGCCCGCACGCCTTCGGCCGCTGCACCGAGGTACCGGCGCTGGAGGCCCATGTCGCCGATGCGCCTGAGCACCGCGACCGCTGCTGGCTGGAGCCGGCGCGCAGGGCGGAGCTGCGCAAGGTCGACGGCCGGATCGGATTGGAGAGGCCGGCGGCATGAGTGACGAGCCACTGCTCGAGGTCACCGACCTCGTCAAGCACTTTCCGATCAAGGAGGGGCTGCTGATCAACCGCGAGGTCGACCGGGTGCGCGCCGTCGACGGCGTCAGCCTGACGGTCGCCCGCGGCGAGACGCTCGGCCTGGTCGGCGAGTCGGGCAGCGGCAAGTCAACCCTCTGCCGCACGGTCCTGCAGCTGCTGGAGCCGACCTCGGGCTCGGTTCGCTTCGAGGGCCGTGAGATCGCCGGGCTCTCAAGGCGTCAGATGCGGCCGCTGCGGCGTCAGATGCAGATGATCTTCCAGGACCCCTTCGCCTCGCTCAACCCGCGCAAGCGAGTCGGCCAGATTGTCGGCGATCCGCTGAAGCTCCAGGGCGTCGCCTCCGGCGGCGAGCTGCACAACCAGGTCCAGGAGCTGCTGGAGCGGGTCGGGCTCTCCTCCGAGCACTACAACCGCTTCCCGCACGAGTTCTCCGGCGGCCAGCGGCAGCGGATCGGCATCGCCCGAGCGCTGGCGTTGAAGCCGAAGCTGATCGTCGCCGACGAGCCGGTCTCCGCGCTCGACGTCTCGATCCAGGCGCAGATCATCAACCTGCTCGACGACCTCCAGGACGAGTGCGGCCTCACCTACCTCTTCGTCGCCCACGACATCGGCGTCGTCCGCCACGTCTCCGACCGGATCGCGGTGATGCACGAGGGCAAGATCGTCGAGGAGGGGACCGCCGACCAGGTCTGCAAGCGCCCATCCCACCCCTACACCAAGACCCTGCTGGCAGCGGTGCCGATTCCCGACCCCAGAGAGAGCCGGGCGCGTCGCGAGCGAGCCGCCTGAGCGGTGGCCCTCCCCCTCTCCCCGCCGATCAAGCCGCAGCTGGCGCTGACCCGCAAAGCGCTGCCGCTGGGCGAGGAGTGGGTCTACGACCCGAAGCTGGACGGCTTCCGGGCGATCGTCTTCGTCGACGGCGAGGAGGCCTACATCCAGTCGCGCGGCGGCAAGGCGCTGGCCCGCTACTTCCCCGAGCTGAGCTTCGCCCCCGGGCGCTACGTGCTGGACGGAGAGCTGGTGATTCGCGACGACGCGGGCAACCTCGAGTTCGACGCGCTGCAGAGTCGCATCCACCCGGCCGAGTCGCGAATCAACCTGCTGGCGAAGGAGATCCCCGCCGGCTTCGTCGCCTTCGACCTGCTGGCCGAGGGAGAGGAGGCGCTGCTCGACCTCCCCTTCCGGGAGCGGCGGCGGCGGCTCGAGGCGCTGGCCGGGCGGACCGGCGTCGAGCTGACCCCGCTGAGCGACGACCCGGCGCGGGCGGAGGAGTGGCTGCGCACCACCGAGGGGACGATGGCGAAGCAGCTCGACGCCCCCTACATCCCCGGCAAACGCAAGGGCATGGCGAAGGTGAAGCGCGAGCGGACGATCGACTGCGTGGTGATGGGCTGGCGACCGGGCAAGGAGGAGGGCACGGTCGGCTCGCTGATCCTCGGGCTCTACGACGGCGACGACCTGCGCTCGGTCGGCCACATCTCCGGCTTCAGCACCGCGGCGAAACGCAGCATGCGCGAACTGCTGGCGCCGCTGGAGACGGGGCAGAGCGGCACGGCGGAGCCGAGTCGCTGGACCGGGGGGCGCGACCTCGAGTGGGTGGCGCTGCGGCCCGAGCTGGTGATCGAGGTTGGGTACGACCATGCCAGCGCGGGGCGGATTCGGCACGGAGCGAGGTTTCACCGGTTCAGGAACGACAAGTCCCCACAGGAATGCTTGTTCTCTGATCTGGACGAGGGGTAGATAACGGGGGAGGCGGTTACCCCACCGCCGGACTCGCAGCCCAGCTAATGAGCTGGGCTGCTCTGAGTATCCGCCCGTCGGAGGGGCAACCGCCTCCCCCGTCAATCGCTTGTCCTGGCTCAGAACAGAGAGCCCTGCGAGGGAGGTACGGCAGTCCCCTGAACGGGCGGATACTCAGAGCGGGCCGAAGGCCCGCGAGTCCGGGCAGGGGACTGCCGTCCCTCCCCACCGCTTCGCCCTCTGCCCCAGCCCTCGACGACTCGGGTGACCCGGGCTCGCTCCGAAGGTCGCATGTAGGCGCGGCCGCCGGAGTAGAGCTTTTCGTATTTGGGGAGGAGGTCGGGGCGTTTGGCCTTCAGCCAGCCGAAGAAGACTTCGCGGACCTCGTCGCGGAGATGGAGAGCGAGGCCGCCGAGGAAGGTGGCGCCGGCCTCGCGAGCTCGGTCGACAATCGGCTGGACCTGTTCCGGGGTGTCGTTGATGCCCGGCATCAACGGGGCGATCAGGACGCCGGAGTCAATGCCGCGGCGGCGCAGCTCGGCGACCGCGTCGAGGCGAGCGGCGGGGCTGGGGGTGTGCGGCTCGGTCGCCCGCCAGGCCTTCTCGTCGAGGGTGGGCACGGAGAGGTTGACCGAGACCGGCAGGCCCTTCTGCGCCATCCGCTCGTAGATCTCGACGTCGCGCATCGCCAGCGGCGACTTGGTCAACACCGAGACCGGCGTGTCGGCCTCCTCCAGCGC
The DNA here is from genome assembly GCA_963702055.1 of uncultured Solirubrobacterales bacterium. Lineage (GTDB taxonomy): Bacteria > Actinomycetota > Thermoleophilia > Solirubrobacterales > 70-9 > CAWINX01. Next base: position 1,404,066 of record OY969702.1, read on the forward strand.
CACGAGGATCTCGGGCATCATCCGGTAGCGGCTCTCGACCCACTGGTAGGGATCGGTGTTGGTCCCCAGCGCCACCAGCTCCCGCCTCCAGCTTGGCCGCGCCAGCTCCGCCCGCAGCACCTCGGGCACGTTGACCTTGACGACGATCTCCCGCTCAAAGTCCCTGCCGGCGTCGAAGTCGAGGAAGGTGTGCGTGCTGCGGGCGAAGCAGTATCGGTAATCGGCAGGCATGGGTGCAACCGCGGAACGGGTTGATCGTCCATCCGAATCCATAACGGCCGCCCGGCACCCGGTTCAACGCCGACTTCGCGCGAACCTCGTGAAACCTGATGCCAAGCGCCTCGGGAGCATCGAACGTTCGAACCACCACGTCATCGGCAAAACCCGGAAGCCTGCCGTCCTCCTTCTCAACTCTCTGTTGGTCCCAGCGCATGCGAACATATGTTCGCATGCGTGTCGGAGGGACTAGATGCTTGACCCCGTCTCGTCGCGCATGAAGCCCTCGAGCTGGTCGAGGGCTTTGGCCCGGGCCTTGGAGCGAAGCGGGGGGAGCAGGGCCACCAGGTTGCCCATCGGGCCGAGCGCCTGGCGCGCCCAGCGGCGGAAGTCGAAGTCATCGACGTGGTCTGCGATCAGGCCGTCGGCGAAGCGGAACTTGGCCTGGATGTCGTTGACGACGGGGCGGCCGGTCGAGAAGGTGTAGCGGGCGATCCAGTGGGCGGTTCCGGCCTCCCCGTCGGCGTCGTGCTCGTGCAGCTCGATCTTCAAATCGCTGGCGCGGCCGGTCAGCATCCGCCACATCGCCCCCACCTTGTCCCCCTCCAGATCGCCGAAGGCCGGGTCGCGGAAGTGGGCGTCGGGCGCGTAACAGGCGGTCATCGCGGCGCCGTTGCACTGCCCGAACGCCTCGTAGAAGCGGCGGATCGTCTCGCGATTGGCATCGGCGCTCACCCGCCCACCCTACCTTGGTGGCAATTGGGGATCGAAAGTCGTTTTTTTCATCACAGTGATGGAAAAAACGACTTTCGTCAGGGCAGCTCGCCCCGGATCACGTAGCGGAGCACGTCGACGACCTGCTCGGCGGTGCGCGCCGTCGCCTGGGCAGCCCGGTCGACCTCCTTCAGCGCGTGGTCGAGCTCGGTGTCGTGGAGGGTGACGATCGGCTTGGCGAGGGCCGCAGCGTAGCCCGCGTCGAAGGCGGCATTCCACTGGCGGTATTTGTCGCCGAAGCGAACGACGACCACGTCGGCGGCGCGGATCAGCGTCTGGGTGCGGACGGCGTTGACGCCGGCGCCCATGTGGTCACGCCAGAACGGCTCGCCCTCGGGCCCCAGCGTGCCGACACCCGCGTCGTCGGAGGCGGCGTGGTCGGTGACCGGCGCCGAGAACTCGACTGGCAGGCCGGCCTCACGCGCTCCCGCCTCGATCCGCTCGCGCCAGTCGGAGTGGATCTCACCGGAGAGGTAGACGTTCCAGGTCCGCTCGGCCACGCGGTGATCCTAGAAGGTTCGGCTGCTCGGCCTGCTCGGAGGTCCAGCAGCGCCGGCAGCGAAGGTAGTAGCCCTCCCGTGGAGCAATCGCCCGCCGCCAGTCGTGCCCGAACAGGGTGCAGCGGACTCTCTGGTTGAACGGTGCGGTCATCCACCCGGCCTGTCGGCAGCGAGGACGGATTCCTTGAGCCCCGCGGACGCTCGTTCGAGCGGCTCAGTCGCCCTCGCCCGGAGCCGCCCCCGGCGCGCCCGCTGTCTGCTCCTCGAAGTGCTTGCTCAGCATCGTCACCTGGCCCTGGTAGTTGGACCCGAGGCCCTCTCCGTAGAGGCGCTCGGCGGGCGCGGCCATCCGCTCCATCGCCAGCTTGCAGACCGGCTGGCGGTGCTCGATCATGAACGGGACGTCGCGGGCGCGGACCTCGAGCGCGGCGCGGCTGCCGTGGCGGTCGCCGGCGCCGTCGAAGCCGAAGCCCGGGTCGAAGAACCCCGCGTAGTGGGTGCGCAGCTCGCCGGCGGTCGGGTCGTAGGCCATCATCTCGGCGGCGATCTGCGGCGGGATGCAGACGCCCTCGGCGGAGAGCAGCAGGTAGAAGACCTCCGGCTCGAGCACGATCCTCCCGCCCGCCTCCGGGTAGACCGGATCCCAGTAGTCGGTCCAGCGGTAGGCGCGGATTCGCGAGAGGTCGATCGGCAGGCTGTTCTTCTTCGCCCGGTAGCCGACGATCCGGTCGCTCGGCCCGGAGAGGTCGACGCTGAGGAAGAGTCCGTCGGCCAGGGCCAACTCCGACTCACGCAGCGGGTGGGAGTCGAGGTAGAGAAGCGGGAACTCGTCCTGCAGCGCCCGCACCTCGTCGTCGCTGAGACGGGTGTCGCCGCGCGAGAGTCGTAGCTGGTTGAGCGACAGCCCGGTCTTCACCTGGATCGCATAGGAGCGCGGCACGACCTCGAGGTAGAGGCGGCCGTGGTAGCCGGGCTGGATCTCGTCGAAGCGGTGGTGGCGGTCGGTGATCACCCGGGTGAAGACGTCGAGGCGGCCGGTCGAGCTCTTCGGGTTGGTTTTGGCGCGCACGTCCGGGGGCAGTGCCAGCCCCTCGATCAGCGGCACCAGGTAGGGGCGGTCACGCTCCAGGGTCGCCCCGTCGCGCAGGTCCACTTTCTGGAAGGCGAGCCCCTCGATCTTCTCCTCGACCGTGGAGTCGACGTCGGGTAGGAAGCTGCAGCGCAGCGCCCAGGCAAAGTCGCCGAGCCGCAGGTCGATGCTGGCCGGTTGGATCGCCTCGGGGCGAATCCGGTAGTCGCCGGAGCTGACCCACTCCGCCTCGATCGCCCTGGCCAGGTCCTGGGAGGGCAGGACACCGGTCACCGTTGCGTCCCGCTCGCCCGCCGGCGCGGCCTCTCTCGACGCCATCTCGGTCATCGCGCAGAGACTATGGTGCGCGCCGCGGCGGCGCCACTCGCCGCACCTCGAAGGTGTGCTCGCCGCCGCGCGCGCGGACCCTCGCGTAGCCGTCGTCGCAGGAGTGCCTGACCGGATGCCCGTCCTCGCTGACGAAGTCGGTGCAGCTCGCCACCGGGACCGCGACGGTGCCCCGTGTCCCGTGCGGCGCGTCAGCGGTGAGCTTGAAGGCGCCCGGCCGATTCAGCCAGCGCGACCGCAGCACCCCTTCGGGGGTCCCGACCTGCCCCTGGGCCCAGCGCAGCCCGAGCGTCTGCGGCTCAACCAGCCAGGTCCGCCAGCCGGGGCTGAGCGGCCGCATCCCCAGCACGTAGGCGGAGAGGGCGTAGACCGGGGCGGTGCTCCAGCCGTGAGCGAGCGAGGTCCGGCCCGGGTAAATGGCGCCGTGGTTCAACGACTTCGGCGTGCCGTCGGGGGCCATCGCCTCCCAGAGGGTCGAGTGGGGGTCGGTGTCGACCATCTGTCCCCAGAGGCGCTCGATCAGGCTCCTTGCCGCCAACCCTTGATGCTGTTGCAGCTCGGCGATCAGCTGCCAGCCCGACATGTACGGCGAGATGTACTGCTCGACGTATGGGTCGTCCGGCAGGTCGGAGGTCAGCGGGCCGAACTGGCTCTCGAGGCGATCGTCGGTCCTCGTCAGCAGCTGCTGCGCCTCCTCGCCCTGGACGGCGCCGGAGAGGACCGCGCCGACGTTGGCGTCCTGAGGATGGTCGGCGAGGCCCGCGCCCCCCACGAACATCCCGGCCGAAAGATCGAAGAGCTGCGAGTGGAGCCGGGCCTGCACGGCGGTGGCCGTCGCCCACAGCCGCGTCGCCTCGGTGTCGGAGCCGAACCGCCTCTCCACCCCGGCCAGCGCTTCCAACGCCTGCGCCCAGAGCTCGTTCGTGTAGGTGTCGACCTGCGGGGTCTGGTCGAAGACCCGCCAGTTGAATGCTCCGGGGGGAGTTTCGAAGAGGCCGTTCGGGGCGTGGGCGGCGAAGTAGCCCATCGCCCGCCTCATCGCCGGCAGCAGAATCCTGACGCCGGCTACGTCCCCGGTCAGCGCGAAGTGGTCGCAGACGGCGATCACCCACCAGGCCGTGTAGCCCGGCAGCGATCCGGAGAGGGTGAGGCCGGGGAGGTACCTGGTGACCGAGGCGGGAGGCCCGTCGGCCGGGCCGGGCCGGCGCGGGCAGCGCACGTTGACGTCGGAGGCCATCGGGATGTAGCCGTCGGGCAGCTGCTGGCAGGCGAAGAGGCGCAGTGACCCGTCGATCACCGGGCCCAGTGGACTCACCGTGTAGTGGCCTACGAGCGCCTCCATCGCCAGGTCGCCCAGCCAGACGAGCCGGTCCCGCTTGGCGCCGTCGATCAGCCGGAAGCGCCGCTGTCCCCGCCCCGGGTCGTTGGCGGTGTCGAGGTCGAGCGTGTACGCCCCCGCGTACCAGATCCGGTTGAGCAGCCTGCTGCTGGAGAGGAAGTGTCCCGTGTAGTTCTTCGGGCCGACCGCGAGGTGGGCGGTGTCGACGCGCAGCGCGTCGATCGAGAAGCGGCCGCGGGGAAGCTGGATGAGGATGTAGCGCTCCGCCCCGCGCAGCCCGCGGGACTTGAAGCGGCCCGCCCGGCGGATCAGGTCGGAACGGCCGCCGCGACCATCGTTCCTGCCGAGCGACCCCCCGCCCTGCATGTCGCCGCCGGGCTGCAGGTAGCGGACGGACTCGCTGTAGGAGAGGCTGACCGGGCCCCCGTGCGCGCCCTTCACCGCCGCTCGCACCCAGCCGCCGGTGTTGATGCCCAGGTCGACGATCAGCTGGGCGCCGGAGCGCAGGATCGTCGTCCCCCCGCCGGGACGCGCCAGGCCGCGCGGATGCAGGACCGTCGAGGGAGCGCTGAGGACCGTGACCCGACGCGGGTAGATCGGCCTGCCGTCGCGATCCAGCACGTACCGGGCCCAGCCGCGCTTGAGCGGCACCGGAGAGGCCTGGGCCGAGCCCGCGATCGCCAGAAAGGCCACCGCGAGGAGAAGGGATGTGAGTGAAGCTCGCCGCATGCCCGTTCCGTAGGAGTGGGCACTCTACGGCGCGGCCCAGTGGGCAATCCCGAGCGCCTCTAGTGGGGGACGGCGCCGGCGGCGACGTGAGCGACACCGCCGACCAGCCAGCCGGTGATCGGGCCCAGCGCCGGGGTCGCAAGGACAGCGGCGGGAACGCCGACCACGAACACCAAGGCGATCCAGAGGACACAACCGATGAGCGCCCACCGGCCCCAGCGAAAGTCGCGCTTTTGGGTCGTTGTCGTGAACATTTCTCCTCCTGTTAGGAGGTTAGGGACGGCCCACCCCCGGCACATCGGTAGTTCGCCCACGATGCGCTCTGGGCCCTCAGCGCCCCAGGAACTCGTCGACGGCTCGGGTGAACGAGCGGCGGTCCTGGAAGAGGAACGCGTGAGCCCCCGGGAAGACGATCAGCGTGGACCGCGGGATCCGGGCGGCGATTCGCCGCAGGTTCACCGGCGGCACCACCGGATCGGCGGCGCCGGCCGCCGCCAGGGTGGGGGTCGCGACGCCGGCGAGCCGGCGGTAGTTGCGATTGCTGCGCAGCCAGGGGTCCTCGGCGGCCACCTGAGCGCGGGCGGTGGAGGCGGGAACGTCGAAGTCGTCGGGGATCTCACCGCTCTGGCTGGCTCGCTCGAGGCGACGCAGGAAGCGGCGGCCCTCCGCCTGGCGATCGGGCGGGTAGAGCTCGTGCAGGATGTCGCTGTCGGACGGATGGGGCTCGCTGTCGATCGCCTGCGCCCTCGGCGAACCGAGCACTGCACGGCTACCCCCGGGATTGGTCCCGGCCAAGATCAGGTGGGCGACCGCCCGCGGATGGTCCACGGCGAGGCGCTGAGCGACGAAGCCGCCCATCGACCAGCCGAGGACGTCCGCCCTGGGCACGCCGATGGCGCTCATCAGGCCGGCCGTGGCGTCGGCGAGCGAGTCGAAGGAGCGCCCGTGCCAGGGGCCCGACATGCCGACCCCGGGGTAATCGAAGAAGATCAGCCGGCGGTGACGGGACAGCAGCCGCAGCAGCGCCGGGTCCCACTCGGCCATCGTCGAGTCGGTGCCCATCAGCATCACCAGTGGCGACCCCTTGCCGCGTTCGTACCAGGCGATCCTGGTGTGGCCGACCGGAGTGACGTGGACCCGGGCCTCAAACGGGCTGGAGCCATGCCCGCACCCGGGGGCCAACACCGCCAAAGTCAGGCAGACCGCCAGACGAATTCCCATGCGGCGCCAGCCTAGCGGCGCGCTGACCGTGGTCTCCACCTTGCAGCGCTGAAGGCCGGCTGAGCGCCCGCCGACCAACTCGCATGCGAGAGGACGGCTTCACCCTGATCGAACTCCTGATCACGATGCTGATCATCTCCATCCTCGCGACCATCGCGATCCCGGCGTTCGCAAGCCAGGCCTCCAAGGCAAGGGACAGTCGAGCCAAGGAAACGGCGCATGCGGCTCAGGTGGCGATCGAGTCGTGCATGGTCGACTCGCTCGGCCTCTACAACGCCTGCGACGCAAACGCCCTGCGGGCGCTGGACCCGACCCTGCCGGGGTCCCCGACGCTGAAGGTGAGCGTGCCGGCCAAAGGCACCTCGTACACGATCACCGTGCAGTCCGACCCGAAGACGCAGACCTTCCAGGTCAAGCGCTCGGCAAAAGGCGTCGTCACCTTTCCCTGCAAGAAGGTCGGCGTCGGCAACTGCCCAACGTCGGGCTCCTGGGGCTGAGGCCCTCGGCGCCTCGGGAGAGTCACATGCCAACGAATCGCCGCTCGATGCCGTCCAAGACGATCTGCAGCCCCAACTCGAATCGATCGGCTGGGGATGTGGAGCGGGAGCGCAGTGTCTCCTGCAGTGCGGCAAGCTCCGGGAACTCGACGATGTCGGTCTGAGAGATCGCATCCGCGAGGTCGCTGCCCATCGGCGGGGAGACGGCACGAAGTGAATAGCCGAGCACGAAGTCGTTGACCGTCCCGAGAAGGTTCCAGGTGTCGCGCGGCTCCAGCGACAGTCCCGCCACCGCTCGGGCCATCTGCTTGGCGAGCCTGGTCGCGTTGGCGCTGAACCTGGTCTGCCGCGCGTAGAGTTGGACAGCCCACGGATGAGCCACGAACGTGACGTACTCCCGTCTGGCGATCAGGGCGATCGCCTCTCGCCAGTCCCCCGGCAACGGCTTCCGAACGAGCATCTCCTCGGTGACCCGGTCGGCCATCGACGCCAGCAGGTCGTCCTTGCTGGGGATATGGCCGTAGAGGCTCATCGGACGAGCGTCGAGCTTCGCGGCGACACGGCGGATCGAGACGGCGTCGAGCCCCTCGGCGTCGGCGATGTCGATCGCCGCGGCGACGATCGTTTCGGGTGTCAATCGGCGTTGGCGCGCCTTGCCTCGCCCACTCTCCGGCACTCCGCAAGCCTATCCGCCGTCTCCGTACTGGGCCTCGGGTTTGGTGATACGGTGTATCGGAAGCGGCCCGGACCGGGTTCAGGGCCGTTCGGCGATCAATGTCTTAGGAGGGCGAAGTGCGAAACCTCGGCGTAGGTTGGGTCTCGATCATTGCGGCGCTCGCTCTTCTCGTCTCCGCCTCGGTGGCGGGGGCGGCGCAGGCGGCGCCCTTCTCGATGACCTTCACCGAGGACCGAGCCAACGTCGGCGACCAGCTCAACGACGACCCGATGTTCGAGGCGCCCGAGACGGCGACGCTCCAGGCGCAGATCGATCCCGGCACCGGCGACATCTCCGCCGGCACGCTCACGGTTCCCGACTTCTTCACCCATGTCGACGGCTTCGACGCGGACGTGACCGTCCATTTCGTGATCGGTCCGATCACGGGCCATTTCGACAAAGGCACCGGCGCCCTCTCTCTGACCGGCGACGTCGACGGGAGCACGCTCGACGCGGGCAACGGCAAGCCGTGCGGGCTCACCACGGACCCGACGCCCCTAACGCTCGACACCGCCGGCAACAGCGGCGGCGCCAACCCCAGGTCGGGATCGCCGTTCAGCGCCGGCCTCAACGGCGACGGGGCGATCGCCGGCCAGTGGGCAGACATGACCGCGGCTCCCGTCCTCTCGGGGCCCGGGAACGGACAGGCGACCTGCGACACCGTCGATCAACACATCGGCGGCGCGGGAGGCATCTGGCTCGTGCAGGACAACCCCACTGACGCGCCGGTCTGCTCGGCGGCGGGCACCGAGACCAGCTTCCAGGCGCCGGTCCAGCTGGCGCTTCCCTGCACGGGCGCCTTCCGGGTCATCTCGATCGGCAGTGGGCCGTCTCACGGCATTCTCGGGACGATCAACCAGGCGACCGGCAAAGTCACCTACACGCCCAATGCCGGCTACTCCGGCCCCGACAGCTTCACCTTCTCCGCTATCGACGCCGGCGGCTACTCGCAGCCGGCGACGGCGACGATCCAGGTGCACGAGCCGAGCGCGTCGGGCCCCCCGCACCCCAAGCCCCATCCCCGCCCAAAGCGCAAGTGCCCCCGCACGAAGAAGCTAAAGCACGGCCGCTGCGTCAAGAAGAGGCACAAGCACCACCACAAGAAGCACCACCATAGGAAGCACAAGCACCACAAGAGGCTCGACCGCAGAGCCGAGATTTAGATCTAAAAAGCGGAGGGAGTGGGATTCGAACCCACGAGGCCAGCTTGCACGGGAGCTTCGTTGTCTACTCCTTCTTGGTCGTTCCCCCCAGCGCCTCCCCGGCGCTGTGCACGACGTTGGTCAAGAAGTCGTACTGGGTCTGGACCAGCTTCTCCGACATCTCGAGCGCGGAGTCGATGACCTCCTGCCGTCTGGACGGGTTCTCGTCATGCGGGGGCAGAGCCTCATCGACGGACTCCATGAACCTGCGCACCGCCTCAATCGCTTTCTGCTGACTCCGTTTGACCTGCTCGAGCACCTCTTCGGACAGCTCGGCAGTTTTCTCGACTGCGTCGCGGCTGGACTCACCTTTGGGCTTTTCCACTGCGGCGGGCATTTCGCCTCCTCATCGTTCGCTGGGCCTGTGCCGGCATCTCCGATGCCGCATTCGTCACAAACCTATGAAGCGGTCCCGGGCGTGTCATCCGGGAAAAGCCGCACTTCATCAACGGAGTTTCCCCAGCTACAGATGACGGCTCGAACCGCCTTGGGCCCGCGCTCCCGCCTTGCGCGCGAGAGGGAGAAGCCAGTACGAGACACCCGGGTGGTGTCGGTGACACGCGGGAGGAGGCGTCGACAGCAGATCCATCGCCGCCTGACGTGAGCTTTAAAATCTCTTTGGCGATTGAGCCTATGGTGTCGTGGATGGACAGTCTGCGGCAGTCTGCGCGGGTTCTGGCGTGAGTGGTCCGCCGGATGCGGCTGACTCACCGCTCGCCTCGGTTGCGGCACGCCGAGAGGAGCGGCAGTGTGAGGCTGCGGCCAAGCGCAGGCGGCGACGCCGGCGAATCTTGGTCGCGGCCGTCCTCGTGCTGCTATTGCCGGCGATCTATTCATATACGGCCTGGATGCTGCGACCGTCGAGCCTGCCCTTCGGCGTGCGCAGCGTCGAGTGGGTGAGAGCCGACGCACCCTTCGGCAACTCGTTGGTCGACGAGATCGAGCACATCTACTACAGCTGGAACGCGCCGAAGAAGGGCGGGCCGCAGCTGAAGAGCCTGCCACCGATTGGGCCGGCCGCGAAGACGCCTAAAAAGGCGGCTGCCTGGCCGCCGCGGATCGAGCCGGTCCTCGCGCATCCGCTACCGGGCGAAGGGATCTGGAAGCCGACCGGCCCGGCGGTCAAGGGTGGCGCACCGGTGCTGGTGACGACCTTCCGCCCCGAGCGCGACTATCCGAGCATCGTCGCCTACGCGGCCTGGTTCGACCACACGCGCACGGCGCTCGCGTTCTATCCGGGCCGCTACGAGCCGCCGAAAGCTGCGGTACGCGGGCCAATGATGGTCCCGTACGATCAGCGGCGGCGGCTGCTTGCGACCTTCAACAGCGGCTTCATCTACACGGACGTCAACAACGGCTCGACCGACAACGGCCGCATCAACGAGCCGCTCGCGAACGGCAACGCCACGCTCGTCGGCTATCGCGACGGCCGTGTTGCGATTGTGAAGTGGAGCGGCAGCTCGAACGCGGGTTCGGACATTGCGTGGGCCCGCCAGAGCCTGCCGCCGATCGTCTGGAACGGACGCCTCAGCCCCGCCTTGAACAACAGTTCCCAATGGGGCTACACACTCGGCAACGCCACCCGCGTCTGGCGCAGCGGCGTTGGCATCGACCGCCGCGGCAACCTGATTTACGCAGCTGCGGACGGCCAGACCGTGATCACGTTGGCCCGCATCCTGCAGCGTGCGGGAGCGGTTCGTGCGATGGAGTTCGACATCAATCCCGAATGGCACACCCTGATCACATACACCCACCACCCCGGCCTCGTCCCGACGGAGGTCGGGCCGAACCCGATGCAGCCCGCCACTCGCTACCTCACTCCCGACGACCGCGACTTCTTCGCCGTCTACCGACGCCTGCCTGGTCCCGTCACTGTCCCCTTCAAATAGGGATCCCGCAGGCTCCGCGCGGCGGAGGAGTCAGGCGACCGTAAGCCGACCCGTTGAGTTTGGCCAATGGAACACGCGTGTCGCTCGCGCAGAAGCCGCCTGGCAGTTCTGCTCTGCGCCCACGTCGGCGGAGGGTATTCGCGCATCCGCTCGGGCGTCTGGCCTGGTCATCACGCGGCTACCTGACCACGATTCGGCGGAGTCCCGCTTTCACGCGGGAGGAGCACCCGAGGAACGCCGTCGCGCCGCTTCTGCTCCTCGTCCAACTCGGGCGTCTTACAACGGGGCCAGCAGGCGCTCGCAAATCGCGCAAAGCGGCAGTGCCCGCGACAACCCAAGACCCCGATCTTCTGGGATTCTGAGCCCAGGCCGGGTTGACGGAGACTTGATCCAGTTTCGCGGGCCGGTAGGACTCTCGTAGAGGTCGGACCGCTTTCAGGGGGTCACGCCAGCCCTGTGTCGATCGGCTCTGGCCGGGTTGCCGGCCTCCCGGCCCCCGGACACGGCAAGGTCAGCTTCGCCCTCGAGGCCAAGAGTGGGCGGCGGGGCGTCAGGGGCAACTGCGACGTGGTCGATGCTCGGTCCCACACGAAGATCGACTGCCTCAACGCGGGCCTCTGCGCTTGCGTCCAAGAAGCGACCAGCCAGAAAGGGGTCTGTGAGACAACTAGAACCACGACACGCCAGCCTAAGTATCACAACGGATTACTCCGGGGAGCATCTCTTCTCGCCCGGTCAATCCGACGAATCGGGTGTATCCGGACTCGAGCCCGCGGCCTCCGGCGTGACGGGAGCGACCAAGAAATCCCTGCAACTGGCTAGATTTTGCTGTTTGATGCGGAATTTATGGGAGGCTGTCGGGGGATCCCTGTCGTATTCCGAGGTGAGGGCTGATGGCTAAGACGAAGGTGGTGATCGTGGGCGGCGGCCTCGGCGGTCTCGCTTGCGCTCGCCGCCTCGCCGGGCGCGACGGCGACCTCGACATCCACCTGGTCGACCGCGGCGCGGATCACCGCTTCCCCCCCTCATTTCCCTGGGTCGCCGTCGGCAAGCGTCGAGGCAGGGCCGAGGAGGTGTCCCAGCCACTCGAGCGCCTGGTTCACCGCGGGGTCAGGTTCACCCAGGCGGAGGTGACGGGGATCGAACTCGACCGTTGCACGATCTCCACGATCTCGGGCGCGATCCCCTACGACAGACTGGTGCTCGCCCCGGGGGCGATGCTCAACCCGGAGTCGGTGGAGGGACTCGCGGAGGCGGCGCATGGCTTCTACACGCTTCCCGACGCGATGCGCCTGCGTGACACCCTGGCGGCGTTCGGCGGCGGTCGCGTTCTGATCGTCGTCGCGGCGACGCCCTACCGCTCGCTCGCCGCCCCTTACGAGGCGGCCTTCCTGATCGAAGACCTCCTGCGCAAGAGGGGCGTGACGGCGAAGGTCGACATCGCCACCGCCGAGCCGCGGCCGATCCCGGTCGCCGATCGCGCGGTCGGGGACCGCGTCGCCGGGATGCTGGCGCGCCGCGGCATCGGCTTCGAGCCGGGCCGCTTGCTCGAATTGGTTGATCCCGCCGCGCGGGAGGCGCGATTCAGCAACGGGAGCGAGCCGTTCGACCTCCTCGTCGCCGTCCCCCCGCACCGCGCCCCCGGCTTCGTCGCGGATTCCCCGCTGGCCGGGCCGAACGGCTGGATTCGCGCCGAAGCGTTCAGCCTCAGCGCCCACGCCAACGTGTACGCGATCGGCGACGTAACCGAAGTCGCGCTGGCGGGCGGGGCTAAGCTGCCAAAGGCGGGGGTGCTGGCGCAGGCCCAGGCGACTGTCGTCGCGGACAACATCGCGGCCGCGGCGGCGGGACGCCGGCCGCAGCGGGAGTTCGACGGGTCGCTCGACTACTACTTCGACGTGGGCTCGGGGCGCGCCGTCGGCGCGAAGGGGTTCTTCTACCGGAACTCGGGCGGGCGAGTGCGACTGCGGCGGCGGCCGGCCAGGAGATGGCACTGGGACAAGGTCCTGTTCGAGCGCCGATCACTGCGCTGGTTGCGCTGACGGAGGGCGGGCTGCCTTGCTCAACCCGCTGAAATGGCAAGTCGACGCTTCCTGGTGGGCTGCGATGGTCGTAATCGGAGCCCTCCTAGTGTGCGTCCTCACGGTTCTCAGCCCCGCCATCGGAGTGATCTGGGCCGCCATGCTGCTCGGCTTCGGAACCGGGTTCGCGCTGCGAAGCTCGGGGCAGGAGCGGCTGCGCCCCGCGCAGCTCACACGCAGCGAAGACGGCGTGCACCGCGTGCTCGTGGTGGCGAACCAAACGCTCGGCAGTCGCTCGCTCTTGGCCGAGATCCAGAGCCGCTGTGAGGGCCGACGCAGCGAGGTCTTGATCGTCGCCCCGGCTCTCACCGCCTCGCACGCCGCACGCTGGGCCTCCGACGTCGACGCCGCGATCGAGCAGGCGCGCCAGCGGTTGGAGCTCTCCCTGCGGGCGGCCCAGGAGGCCGGCCTGCACGCTTACGGCCAGGTCGGGGACACCGATCCCAGCATCGCCCTCGAGGACGCGCTGCGCGCCTTCCCGGCCGACGAGATCGTCATCTGGACCCATACGCCCGACCGCTCGCCGTGGCTGGAGCACGGCGTGGTGCAGCGGGCGCGCGAAGAGGTCGACCTGCCGGTCACGCATGTGGTGGTCGATCTCGCGCCCGGAAGCGACGAGCAGCTCTCCACCGACAGCTAGCCATAACCCCCGGTTATGGCCCCCTAAGCCAATCGGGGTCTACCGCCGCAAGCCGGAAGGCTCAATGCTGAGGACACGACAACGTAAGGATAAGGAGGAAGCTGTGCCGGCACAGGATGGTAGTAACGGTAGGAGTTATTCGGGATTCACGCTGCTTGCGGCCGCCTTCGCGGTGCTGCTCTCGATGTCAGCGCTGCTGGCCGTTGCGTTCAAGCTGGATCACAGCGGCAACACGCAGGCGGCGAGCGCCGCCACGGGCACGGCCGCAGGAGGGGCTGGTGCCGAAAGCGTCAAGCTGACGGTCAAGTCCGACACAGAGAAGGGGAAGAAAGGCTCGGACGGCAACTGGCACGACGCGTTCCTCCCCGCCGACTTCTCAGTCAAGGCTGGGGCCACCGTGCACGTGACCGTCTACAACTACGACGACATGCCGCACAGCTTCACCTCCCCTGGATTGGGGGTGAACGCGTCGATTCCGTCGGGCTCCGAAAACAAGCCAAGCAAGACCACCTTCACCTTCCATGCAGCGCAGAAGGCGGGCAGCTACGCCTGGTACTGCGCGTTGCCCTGCGACCCGTGGTCGATGATGCACGACGGGTTCATGAAAGGGCACGTCACAGTCACGTAAATCGGCCGGCATGGCCCCTCCACCGATCGGCCGCCCCAGGGCGGCCGATCGGCATTTTGAGGGCCGCATGCGGGGAACATGCAATCTCGGAGTCGTTAGTGTCACTCGGTTGCCTCCCGTTTGCGAGGCGCAGTCAAGTAGCGAGTGGAGGCGAAGTGGCGGCCCTGGAGCGCCGAAGAGAAGTGCCGGCGAGTGCGCAAAGTCGCTCTCCCGACATGGCGGCCGGCTTTGGCCTTGCCGAGCACGAGCATCCGCGGTGGGGGTCTGAGTATGCCGTTGAGGAGCTTTCGCGGAGTCTGTTGACCCTGGTAGTGGTTCTCGTTGGCCAGCTCGCCTGCCCCCGACCCGGTGGCGCTGACCACCGGCAGGTAGGAGCCTGGCTTGGAAGAATTACGGCTTGAGGGCTCAAGACGACGACCCCCTCGGGGAACGTGGGGGGAACGAAAGGGGTCAAAAACAGCCTTTTGCTGACTTTCGTTGACCTCGGTTGCCCTTCGGCCAGAACCGGAGCGAATGGCCGCAATCCCATTTGCCATGCGGGATTTGGCTCTATAAGCGGAGGGGGTGGGATTCGAACCCACGAGCCGCCTTACGACGGCCAACAGTTTTCGAGACTGCCCCGTTCAACCACTCCGGCACCCCTCCGGGACTCAGTCGCGGGGCTGATTCTACGGACCTCGCGCTGCTCGGCCGCAGCGACGCGGCTAGGCTTTGCGAGAACCCCTGGAGAGGTGTCCGAGTGGCTTAAGGAGCGCGACTGGAAATCGCGTGGGCGGGGTTAACCCGCCTCGTGGGTTCGAATCCCACCCTCTCCGTCCCTCAGAGCCGTCTGGATAAAAAGAACTCCTGGAGGAGTTGTGAGCACTCCGCCTCCAGAATCCCGCCGGATACTTCGGGCCGGTGATTCAGGGACGGCTCCGCGAGGACGTCCAAAACGCTGCCGGCGGCGCCGGCCTTTGGGTCGGGAGCGCCGAAGACGACTTTGGGGATGCGGGCCAGGACAATCGCTCCTGCGCACATCGCGCAGGGCTCGAGGGTCACGTAGAGGGTCGTGTCCGCCAGGCGCCAACCGCCCAGGGCCTCCGCGGCGGCGCGGATCGCGAGGATCTCGGCGTGGGCGGTGGGATCGCCGCGCAGCTCGCGCTCGTTGCCGGCGGCGGCCAGCGGCTCGCCGTCGCGGGCGATCACCGCGCCGATCGGGACGTCGCCGTGGGCCTCGGCCCGCCGCGCCTGCGCGATCGCCTGGCGCATGAGATCCTCGTGAACGGATGTTAAGGACGCGTCCATGGTCATCGGAGAGTATGTGCGACCAGAGCCTGTCTCAAAACTTCACCGGTGGGCTGGTGTTAGGGGAGGGCTCGTTCGATTGCAGGGACTACACGAGCTCACGATGACCCGACCCCTTCCAGCCCTGACAGCTGCGCTCCTCGCCCTGGCGCTCGCCTTCGGCGCCGCGCCCGCCGACGCCGCCGTCGGCGTCGGACCGGCGCATGAATTCACCTCCGGCCGACTGGTCGTCAAGTTCGACGGCCAGCGATTTGGGCGCGCGGTCGAGCTTCCGCCGCGGGTCGGCGTCCGCCAGGCCGCCGCGACGCTGCGCGACAACCCGCGCGTCGCCTACGCGGTCCCGGACTTCATCGCCACCGCCTCGGCGATCAACCGCCAGCCGCGATTCCTACCCAACGACTCCGGAGCGATCCCCGGGGCGCCCGGCACCTCCTCCGGCGCCATCGCCAATCCCGGTAGCTGGGTGCTCAAACAGTGGAACTTCCTGCCCTCGACCGGCCCGGACACCGCGCTGGTGCCGACCTCCCCCGGTGGCATCGACGCGGTCGGCGCCTGGAGAAACCTGATCGCCGCGGGGCGACCGGGTGGCAAGGGGGTCACGGTTGCCGTCCTCGACACCGGCGTCGCCTACCGCGCCGCCCGCTTGCGACCCCCCTATCCGGGCAACTTGCGGTTCCTGCGACGCAGTCCCGACTTCTCGGCGAAGCAGTTCGTGCGCGGCTACAACTTCGTCGACCGGGGCCGGGCGCCGGTCGACACCAACGGCCACGGCACCCACGTGGCCGGGACGATCGCGGAGGCGACCGACAACGGCATCGGTCTCACCGGCCTGGCCTACGGGGCGAAGCTGATGCCGGTGAAGGTCCTCGACTCGCATGGGCGCGGACAGGCGAGCGCGATCGCCAACGGCATCCGCTTCGCCGCGAGCCACGGCGCCCAGGTGATCAACATGAGCTTCAACTTCGGCTGCGGCAAGTCGGTCCCCGAAGTCGATGACGCGATCCGCTTCGCGGCGAGAAAGGGCGCGGTTCTTGTCGCCGCGGTCGGCAACCAGGGCTCGGAGTCCTGCATCTCGCCGCCGGCGACCGAGCCCCACGTGATCGGAGTCGGCGGCACGACCGAGGGTGGATGCCTCGGCTGGTACTCGCTGACCGGGAGGGGCGTCGACCTGGTCGCGCCGGGTGGCGGCGCGGGGGCGTCGAGCTGCTCGTCGGCGCTGTCGGACCCGATCTACCAGATGACCTTCAGCGGTCCGCTCCGGGCAGGCACCTTCGACTTCGGCCTGCCGCGGGGCTACATCGGCACCTCGATGGCCGCGGCACACGTCTCCGGCGTCGCGGCGATGGTCATCGCCAGCGGCGTCGTGAAGAGGGCGCCGCGCCGCGCTCTCGGCAACCGCGTCGCGCGGCGGCTGCGGGCGACAGCCCGTGACATCGGCCTCCCCCGCATCGCCCAGGGCGCCGGCCTGGTCGACGCCGCCAAGGCGACCGCGTCGTCCCCCTGAGGACGCCGCCGGCTACACCGGCAGAGGGCCGGGGCGAAGCGCTTCCGGGTCGTGCCCGGGCAGGATCGTCAAGCCGCTGTCGCGCAGCTCGCAAAGCCGCTCGGCGGATCTGTCCTGCTCGCCGAGGTCGTGGCCGAAGGAGGGAAACCGCCGGTCGTCGAGGGTGGCGGCGTAGTGGACGACGTCGCCACCGATGACGATGTCGCCGACCCGGACTGATTGGTGGCCGACGGTGTGCCCGGGAGTGCTGAGCAGCTCGATCGAGCCGTCGCCGAGCAAATCGTGGCCGCCGTCGACGAGGACGAGATTGGCCGGGGCCTCGGCATAGTCGCGGGGCATAAGCATGTTGCGCTCGATCCCGGCGCGATCCTGGCCGGCCTCCCACTCGGCGCGCTGGACGACGACCGGCACCGAGTCCGGGATCAGCGCCAGGCCGCCGGCATGATCGAAATGCAGGTGGGTGAGCACGACCATGCTCAGCGAGGAGAGGTCGACCTGCTTGGCGAGCGACTCCTCCTGCTCCAGCTCGAAAAAGGCGATCAAGCCCGGCCCGTAGTGAGCCTCGGGGTCGGCGACGGCGGCCGGGTTGAGGCCGGTGTCGACCAGGATCCGCTCCGTCTCGGTTTCGATCAGGTAGGCGGGAACCGGGAAGCGGGCTCGCCGCTTGGGCTCCTCCTCATCCCGGCGCCACAGACCCACGGCCGTTGTGAACCAGCCGACGTTAAGCAGCTGGACCTTCATGATCGCGACTCTTGAGCGCCTAGGTGGTGCGGACGATGATCACGCTGCAGGGAGCGTGATGGGAGATGTTGTTCGGAACGCTGCCGAGCAGGAAGCGCCGCGCCCCGGTCATGCCCTTGTTGCCGACGACGATCAGGTCGGCGCCGGTTTTGTCGGCGACATCGAGGATCGCATCGGCCGGATCGTCCTGCACCGGGTGCGTCTGGACCTCGAGACCCTCCTTGCGGGCCAGCGAGGCGGCGGCGTCGAGGACGAGGTTGACGTCCTCCCGCGGGCCGATCTCATGCTGGACGTCGGCGGGGGCGTCGAGCTTCTCGCCCCCGACCTTGGAGGCGGGTACCGGGTCGTAGGCGCTGACGATCTCGAGCTTGGCGCCGGCCAGCTTGGCAAGGTCGATCGCCTGGCGGACGGCCTCCCCCGCGGTGTCGGAACCGTCGGTGCCAACCACGATACGAGTGAACACGCCTCCGCCTCCTCTGCTCGGTCGTCCGCTGAACGCGGCCGATACTAACGCCCGCCCCCCGCGTTGTTCCTTAGCTCCGTATTACGAGGGAAAGGAACAGCGGAACGCAGGTAGGCGTGGCGCGTGGCGGGCTGAAGTCCGCGAAAGCCGGCCCCGAGGATCTCGGTGGGCGTCGTCGTCAGCCGCACGATCGCGATCGCCATCGAGGCGAGCAGGCAGGCGATCAGCAGCACAAAACCGATTTTCCAGGTGACCGGCACGGCCGGCAAGACTAGACTCAGGGCGCGATGCGGGAGGAGAAGATCGCCGACGGGGTCTGGCTGCTGCGCGGGGACCTGCTGGGCAAGATGAACGTCTACTTCCTCGAGGACGGTGACGGCGTGGTCCAGTTCGACGCGGGGACCAGGGCGATGTCGAAGGCGGCGAAGGCAGCCGGGGAGCGACTCGGCGGGGTCAAGCGAATCGTGCTCGGACACGCCCACGCCGACCACCGCGGCACCGCTCCGTCGATCGGCGCCCCCGTCCACTGTCATCCCGACGAGGTCGCGGACGCCGAGAGCGACGCGGCCATCGCCCCGTATATGGACCTCTCGCAGTTGCCGATCGCGCCGGTGCGCTGGGTCTACCCGACCCTGCTGCGGCGCTGGGACGGCGGCGCGGTGAAGGTTGCCGGGACGGTCAACGAGGGCGACGAGGTGGCCGGCTTCCGCGTCCTCCACTTCCCGGGCCACGCGCCGGGGCTGATCGGGCTCTGGCGGGAAAGCGACCGCGTCGCGCTGGTCAGCGACGTCGTCTACCTGATCGACTCGGCGAAGCTCGGCAAGCCCCTGCCGGAGGGTGAGGCGAGCGTCCCGCACCCGGCCTGGGGGTGGGACCACGCCGAGGCGAAGCGCTCGGTCCGCAAGCTCGCGGCCCTGGAGCCCAAGCTGGTGGGCGCCGGCCACGGCAAGCCCCTGCGCAGCGACAACCTGCGCGAAACGCTGGAGCAGGCGGCCGAGAAGTTCTGATGCGGACCCTGCCGGCGCCGCGTCGGGACCGGCGCTGCCATAGTTTCCGCCGCTGATGATCGAGACCTACGTCTCGGCGGCGTTGATCTGCGCCGCCTCGTTGCTGGTGGGGCGCGCCGTCCTGGCGCTGTCGGGGCGGGACTCCTGGTCGTGGCTGGAGCCCGCCGTCGGCTTCGGGGCGGTCCTGACGGTCACCGGCTTCTTCGCGCGCGCGCCCGGGCACGGGACGACGGCGACTCTCGCCCTCGTCGCGCTGGTGGTCGTCGCGGCGCTGCTCCTGCGCCGTCCCTACGGCGCGCCCGGCGCCCTCGCCGAGGGGCTGCCGGTCGCCGTCGCCGTCGCGGCGATCCTCTCGATTCCCTTCATCGTCAGCGGGCGCTGGGGACTGCTCGGTGTCGGCTTTAACAACGACCTCGGCCTGCACCTCGCCTGGAGCGAGTGGCTGCGAAACGGCTTCGGGCCGCCCCCTGACTCCGGCTACCCGCTCGGCCCGCACGGGCTCGCCGTGGCGGTGTCCGCGCTGCCGGGCATCGGGCTGGGACGGGCGTTCATCGGGGAGATCTTCGCGATTGCCATGCTGACCGGGCTGACGGCGCTCGCCGCGCTGCGCGACTTCGGCCCGGGGCGGCGCCTGGTCGGCGCCGGCTTGGTCGCCGTCTCCTACCTGGGCGCCTCCTACTTCGCCCAGGGAGCCTTTAAGGAGACTGCCGAGGCCCTCTTCGTTCTCGCCGTCGCCCTCGGCCTGCGCGAGATCGACCGCCGACGAGCCGAAAGCGTCGATCTATCCGACGGATTCGGCCCACCGGCGAGAGGGGTGGTCGGCTGGGCGCTCTTTGCCCTGCCGGCGCTCGCCTTGGCCGGCGGCGTGGTCTTCTCCTACAGCTTCCCCGGGCTCGCCTGGCCGATCGCGATCGTCGCGCTCTGGAGCCTGACCGTGCCCGAGGTGCGGCGGGCGCTGCGGCCGCGCTCGCTGCTGCGCTTCCTGCTGCGACCGGCGACGCTCGCCGCGATCCTCCTCGCCGTCGCGCTCGCCGCGGCGTTCACCGTGGTCGGGCCCTTCGGCTTCGTCCACAGCGTCAACAAAGTCGCCGGCTACAACACCTACGGCCCGGTCTCGCCGGTCGAGGCGCTCGGCGTCTGGCCCGCGGCCAACTACCGCCTCGACGCCGCGGGAGGGGCGCCGCTGGCCGGCGTCGCGGCGGCGGTCGCCATCGTCGCGATCCTGGCCGGGATCGCCTGGTGGGTCCGGCGCCGCGATCTCGCGGCGCCGGTGGCGCTCGGGGCGTCAGCCCTTCTCTATGCCGCCTCGATTCCGCTCAGCGGCGACTACTCCCAGGCCAAGGCGCTGATGATCGCCGCGCCGCTGGCGATGCTGGTGGCGCTGCGGCCACTGCTGGCCGAGCTTCCACTCGCCAGGGGGTTACGGCGGATCGGCTGGACGGCGCTCGCCGTCGCCTTCATCGGCGGCGCCGCCTACTCGAGCTTCCTGGCGCTGCGGGAGGCGCCGGTCGGGCCGGCGGGGCACGGCGGCGAGCTACAGGCCTTCCTTCCCTACATCCACGGCGAGCCGGTGCTCTACGCGGGCCAGGACCGCTACGCCGCCTACGAGCTGCGCGGCGCCGACGCCCACGTGCCGGTGGTCGAGTTCCACGACTCCGAGGTGGCACCGAGCCCCGAAAAGCCCTTCGACACCGGCGACGCCTACAGCCCGATCGACTTCGACTCCTTCTCCCGCGGCACCCTCGACCGCTTCCTCTACGTGGTCACCGGCAGGGCGGCCTGGAACAGCCAGGCCCCGGCCAACTTCCGGCGCCTCGCGGCGACCCCCTCCTACATCCTCTGGAAGCGGACCGGGCCCACCCCGTCTCCCCGGCACACGCTGATCGAGGGCACCGAGGCGGCCGTGCTCGGCGATTGCTCACTGCCGGAGATCCGCATCCTCACCGAGAACGCCGGGCGGGCCTCGCTCTTCCCCCCGTCGGCGATCGGCCCGAAGGCGCGCTGGGACGCGGGCGCGATTCTGAAGGTCGGGGACCAAACGTCCCAGGCCCTCGATCTCGGGCCCGGCCGCTGGTACCTGTCCCTCCAGTACTTCTCCCCGTTCGGCCTCACCGTCTCGGCGCCGGGCTTCAGCCAGGCCCTGAAGCCGGCCCTCGACGGCCAGCGACCCAACACGATCAGCCTCGCCAACGACGGGCAGTTCTGGCCCGCCGGCGCCTACGCGAGCAGAGGGGGCCCGGTCACCTTCACAGTCTCAGCCGCCAAGGCGAGCACCGTCCAGAGCCTCACCGGCTATGACGCCAAGGCCTACATCGGCGAACTCGTCGCGGTGCGGGCACGCCCTCACCGGATCGTCCCGCTCCGCGCGGCCTGCGGGAGCTGGATCGACTGGTACGAGTCGAGCGCCGCGCCCTAGGCACTAAACGGCGGTCTTCGCCGCAATTCGCTCGGGAGAGACTCGCACCACATCCCAGATCAGGCCGACGCGCTCGAGGGTGTTGATCACGATCGCCGAGAAGTCGAACTGCCAGCGCCCGAGGCCGTGGACGGCTGAGGTCGGGAAGGCGTGGTGATTGTTGTGCCAGGCCTCGCCGAAGGTCGGCAGGGCGATCAGGGCGAGGTTGCGGGACTGGTCGGCCGTCTCGAAGTCACGCCGGCCAAAGACGTGGCAGAGCGAGTTGATGCTGTAGGTGAAGTGGTGCAGGACGAAGACCCTGACCAGCCCGCCCCAGAGCAGGCCGGTGAAGGCCGCGAAGAGCGTGCCGCCGATCACCCATCCCAGGGCGAATGGAAGCAGCAGGCCGAGGATCGCCCAGTAGATGAAGGTGCGATCGACCCAGCTGATCACCGGGTCCTGCTGCAGATCCGGCGCGAAGCGATCCTTTGAACCACGCTGGGTGTGGATGAAGAGCCACCCCATGTGGGCGTGAAAGAGGCCCCGCAGAGCGCCGCTCCAGCCGACGCCGTGGTCGACGTGGGGACTGTGCGGGTCGCCCTCCTCGTCGGAGAAGGC
Source organism: uncultured Solirubrobacterales bacterium (assembly GCA_963702055.1). Lineage (GTDB taxonomy): Bacteria > Actinomycetota > Thermoleophilia > Solirubrobacterales > 70-9 > CAWINX01. The sequence goes on from OY969702.1 coordinate 1,425,929, forward strand.
GTGGTGCTTGCGGTGGTCGGCGACCCAGGAGATGACCGGGCCTTCGATCGCCGCGGAGCCGAGAATGGCCAGTAGGCCGTGCAGCCAAGAGTACGTTTTGAAACTGCGATGGGTCAGGTGGCGGTGGAATCCGACCGTTATCCCCAGGCCCGTCAGCAGGTACAGGCCCAGGAAGAGGAAGACGTCGCTCCAGTGCAGCGCCTTGCCCCAGACCTGCCAGGCGGCGAAGCCGACCGCGAGGAATGGGATCAGCGTCACCAGCCCGGTGATGATGCGATCGCGAGTCTCGTTCGCAACCGGCTGGATGTCGGAGGGGAGTGGACCGGCGCCTGCCATGCCCGTCGATCATACGCACGCTTTCCCTGGCTTCGCAGCCAGTAAAACGGGGTAGGCTCCACCCGATGCCGTTCGCCAGTACCGCGACACTGCGGCGGGAAATCGAAGGTCGCATTCCGGAGCGACCGTTCGCGGTCGAGTTCTGGGACGGGACGCGGCTGCCGGCGACCGACGGCGAGGGGCCGACCTTCTACGTGCGTTCCCCCCGCGCCGCCGCCCACGCGCTGCGCGCTCCGGGACAGCTGGGCCTCGGCCGCGCCTACGTCAGCGGCGACATCGAGGTCGACGACATGGACGCGGTGATCGAGCTGCTCGACAGCTGGAAGCCGCCCGCTCTGGAGGGCGCCGACAAGGCGCGGCTACTGCTCGGCGCGGTGCGCGCAGCGGGCATCACCCGGCCGCCCCGCCGCCCAACCTCAGAGCTCCGCCCCAGCGGCCGCCGCCACAGCAAGGAGCGCGACGCCCGCGCCGTCCGCCACCACTACGACGTCTCCAACGAGTTCTTCTCGCTCTTCCTCGACGACTCGATGACTTACAGCTGCGCCGTCTTCTCCCGTGGCGCCGAGACGCTTGAGGCCGCGCAGGAGGAGAAGCTGGAGATGGTCTGCCGCAAGCTGGAGCTGGCCGAGGGCGACCGGGTGCTGGACGTCGGCTGCGGCTGGGGCAGCTTCCCGCTCTGGGCGGCGACCCGGCACGGCGCGCACGTGACCGGAATCACCCTTTCGCCGCCCCAGGCCGAGAAGGCGCGACAGCGGGCCGAGGCCGCAGGCGTCGGCGATCGGGTGGAGATCCGGGTCATGGACTACCGCGACCTGGCCGGCGAGCGCCCATTTAGCGCGATCGCCAGCATCGGCATGGTCGAGCACGTCGGCGGCGAGCAGATCGACGTTTACGCGCGCACGTTGGCGGGGCTGCTCGAGCCGGGGGGGCGGCTGCTCAACCACGGCATCGCCCGCCTCCGCCACAGCGACCCCGACGCCGGCCCGTTCTCAGAGCGCTATGTCTTCCCCGACGCCGATCCGCTCCACCTTTCGCGCGTCCTGCTCGCCCTCGAGCGGGCGGGCTTCGTCACCCGCCACGTCGAGGAGTTCGCCGCCGACTACGCGGAGACGCTGCGCCACTGGGCGAGGCGGTTGGACGAGAACCTCGACGAGGCGGTGCGCCTAGCCGGGCCCGAGCGAGTCCGCGTCTGGCGCCTCTACCTGCGCGCCGCGCGCAAAGGCTTCGAATCGGGCTTCACCTCGATCTACCAGGCTCGCTGCGTACAGGCCGCCTGACACGGCGCATACCGGCGTCCTCGGTCGCTCGCGTGCAGAAGCACGCCACGCTCCCTGCGTCCTTGGTCTGCTTGGTCAGTCGGCCTGTACGGGAAATCCCAAACTGACATTTTCGATCGCCCAGTCGGCCCCGGCGGCTTCCAGTTGGTCGACCGAAAAATTTCCGGTGGCGACGCCGACCACTTCGATCCCGGCGCCGTGGCCGGCGGCGACGTCGCGGGGGGTGTCGCCGACCGAGATGCAGGCCGACTCGATCAGGAGACCGCCGGAGACGAGCCTGCCCCGTGCCAGGGCGCTGCGGGTCAGCTCGGCGCGCTCCTTGGAGTCTGATCCGTAGCCGCCGAAGGAAAAGAAGCGGTTGAGCCCGGCACGGGCGAGCTTGATGTGGGCGGCGGCCTCGACGTTGCCGGTGGTGAGGCCGAGCAGGTGGCCGCCGTCGACCAGGCGCTCCAGCAGCTCCTCGATGCCCGGCATCACCCGGTAGCCGTCGGAGTCGGCGACCGCCGCCGAGAGGTGGCGCAGGTAGTGCCCCATCGCCGCGGCCAGCTCGCGGCCGTCGGGGTCGCGGCCGAGGATGTTGCGCAGGGCGACGCGACCCACCTCGGGGTCGGTCATCCCCGACTCGGTCACCTCGCGGATGTCGAGCGGGGTGCCGTGCAGCTCCTCGAAGGCGCGCCGCCAGGCGAGCGCGCCGGCGCCGCCGGTGGTGACCAGGGTCCCGTCGATGTCAAACAAAACCGCCTCAATCATCGTAGAGGCGAGCGTATAACCCCACTCCCCAGCTTCCGCTGTTCCTTTACCCGGCTATACCCGGCAAAGGAACAGCGGAACGGGTGGTTTGCGACTCAGTGTTCGCCTTCGAGGAGGTTGCGCTGGGAGAGCCAGTAGAGGAGGCCGAGCGCCGGCAGGACGATCACCGCGGCGGCGATGAAGACGATGAGGACGGCGGCCAGGGTCTCGTGGGGCGCGGCCGCCTGGGAGATCGTCAGCGAGGTCGGCAACAGATAGGGGAACTGGGCAACGCCCCAGCCCCAAATAACCGCGACCACGGCGAGCGCGGCCAACGGCCGCAACAACCGGTCGATGGGCCGCAAGGTCGACTCAGAGCCCAGCTTTCGGCTTATCGACAGGCGGGTGAGGAGGATCGCCAGCACGGCGAGGCCGGCAAGCCCGGAGAGGACGACCAGCGGCAGGCCCTGGTGCAGCAGCCGGTCATAGACGTAGTGGGCATCCTCGTGGAGCTCCACCAGCCCGAATGCGGCGGCGACGCCGGCGAGGACCGCGGCGCCCAGCGCGCGGCGCGCGAAGTAGCCCTCCAGCTCGGCGTCGCCGCTGCGGCGCGCGTCATCGACCAGGAAGATCGCCGAGAGGTAGGCGCCGGTGGCGACGAAGAGGGCGCCGACCAGCAAGGGCAGCGGCTGCAGCCAGCTTGAGATCGCGTCACCGTCACCCGCCGCCGGGACGTTGCCGGCGGCGACGGCGCCGACCACCGTCCCCATGAAGAACGGGGTCAGCACCGAGGAGATCGCGAACGTGGCGCCGGCAGCGCGGCGCGCCGAGAGTCCCTCGATCGACTTGCGGAAGGCGAACCCGGAGCCGCGCAGGACGATCCCCACCGCCGCCAGGGCCAGCGGCACGTAGAGGGTCGTCATCACCGCGCTGAAGGCGGGCGGGAAGGCAGTCCAGAGGACGACGAGGATGAAGATCAGCCAGACGTGGTTGGCCTCCCAGACGGGGGTCAGCGAGCGCTGGATCAGCGCCCGCGGCCGCTCCCCCTTTTCGGCGCCGCCGGCGACGAGGTCCCAGAAGCCGCCGCCGAAGTCGGCGCCGCCGAACAGCGCGTAGAAGGTCGCCCCGACCCAGAGGATCCCGGCGGCGATATCGGCGCGGGTCATGGAACGGCCTCCGTAGGGGGCGCGTAGGGCGTGCCCTCCGGCTCCACCCCACCCTCGCGCCAGCGCTTCGACATCGAGCGCAGGACGAGGATCGCCGCCGTCCCCACCGCCGCGTAGAGCAGCAGGACCGCGGCAAAGGCGAACCAGATGCCCTTCGCCGGCGTCACCGCGTCCGCGGTGCGCATGAAGCCCTGGACGATCCACGGCTGGCGGCCGACCTCGGTGACGATCCAGCCACACCACAGCGAGATCACCGCCGCGGCCCCGGAGACGGCGACCGCGCGCAGGAACCAGATCGTCTTCGGGATCTCGCGGCGCCGCCACCAGACCCAGGCGAACCAGGCGCCGAGCGCGATGAAGGCGCTGCAGATCCCCACCATCGCGTCGAAGGAGAGGTGCAGGAACGTGTTCGCGGGAGGTCGGTTCTGCGGCGGAATCGAGTCCAGCCCGGTGACCTTGGTGTCGGCGCTGAAGCCGACCAGAAAGGAGTCGAGGTCGGGGATCGGGATCGCCGCCTTGACCCCGTCGGAGGTGCAGATGCCACCGACGTACTCGGTCTGGTGGGTGCCCGTCTTGTCGACGCACTCCATGCCGGCGAACTTGGCCGGCTGGTGATCGGCAACGGCGCGCGCGGCGGTGTCGCCGACCAGGAACTGCAGCGGCGAGGCGACGAGCCCGATCGTCAGCGGAATCAGCAGCCCCAGCCGGTGCAGGCGATCGCGCCTTCCCTTCAGCATCCCGACCGCGTATATGGAAGCGACCAGGAACCCCACCACGATGTAGGCGGCGAGGATCATGTGCGGGACCTCGTACCAGGTGGCAGGGTTGAAGATGATCCGTACCGGGTCGGTGTCGACCACCTTGCCGGCAGCGTCGAGGGTGAAGCCCTGTGGCTGGTTCATCCACGAGTTGGCGGCGACCACCGCGAAGGCGCCGCCGATCCCGGTCAGGATCATCGGCACGCCCGACCAGAAGTGCGCCCAGCCGCTCAACCGTTTCCAGCCGTAGAGGTAGATCGCCAGGAAGATCGCCTCGGTGAAGAAGAAGATCCCCTCGATCGCGAAGGCGACGCCGAAGGCGCTGCCGAAGCGATCCATGAAGCGCGGCCAGAGCAGCCCGAACTCGAAGGTCAGCACGGTGCCGGTCACCGCCCCCACCGCGAAGGTGACCGCCATCGCTTTCGACCAGCGCCGCGCCAGTTGCATCGCCGCGTCGTCGCCGCGGCGCAGCCCGATGTAGTTGGCGATCAGGATCGTCGCCGGGAAAGCGACGCCGATGCAGGAGAGGACGATGTGGAAGCCGAGCGTGAAGGCCATCTGCTCGCGCGCCGCGAGCAGATTCGACGCTGACGCCGCCAGGGGGAGCGGGTCGAGCGACGGCACTCCGCTACTCCTCGCGCCTCGCCGCGCGGTAGCGGCGGATCAGCGCGTTGGTCGAGCTGTCGTGGCGCAGCTTCGGCTCGTGGCCGGCCTGCAGCTCGGGGACGATCGCTTTCGCCAGTGCCTTGCCCAACTCCACTCCCCACTGGTCGAAGGAGTCGATCCCCCAGATTGCCCCCTGGGTGAAGACGCTGTGCTCGTAGAGCGCGACGAGGGAACCGAGCGTCTGCGGCTCGAGCCGCTCGGCGAGGATCGTGTTGGTCGGGCGGTTGCCCTCGAAGGTGCGGTGCGGGACCAGCTCCTCCGGCGTCCCCTCCTCGCGCACCTGCTCGGGCGTCTTGCCGAAGGCGAGCGCCTCGGTCTGGGCGAAGACGTTCGCGATCAGCAGGTCGTGGTGGTCGCCGAGCGGGTTGAGGCTGTGCATGAAGCCGATGAAGTCGCAGGGAATCAGCTCCGTCCCCTGGTGGATCAGCTGGTAGAAGGAGTGCTGCCCGTTGGTGCCCGGCTCGCCCCAGTAGATCGCGCCAGTCTGATAGTCCACTCGCGCCCCGTCAACCGTTACGTGCTTTCCGTTCGACTCCATCGTCAGCTGCTGGAGGTAGGCGGGGAAGCGGTGCAGGTACTGGTCGTAGGGCAGGACGGCGCAGGTCTGGGCGCCGAAGAAGTTGCCGTACCAGACGGCCAACAGCCCCAGCAGCATCGGCAGGTTGGAGGCGGGTGGCGCCTCGCGGAAGTGCTCGTCCATCGCGTGGAAGCCGGCGAGCATCTCGGCGAAACGGGCCGGCCCGATCGCCAGCATCGTCGAGAGGCCGATCGCCGAGTCCATCGAGTAGCGGCCCCCGACCCACTCCCAGAAGCCGAACATGTTCTCGGTGTCGATGCCGAACTCGGCGACCGCCTCGGCGTTGGTGGAGACGGCGACGAAGTGCTTGGCGACCGCCGCCTCATCGCCCCCGAGCCCAGCCAGGCTCCACTCGCGCGCTGTCCTGGCGTTGGTCATCGTCTCCAGGGTGGTGAAGGTCTTCGAGGAGATCACGAACAGGGTCTCCTCGGGGTCGAGGTCGCGGGTGCACTCAGCGAAGTCGGTCCCGTCGACGTTGGAGACGAAGCGGAAGGTCATCTCGCGGCGGCTGTAGTGGCGCAGCGCCTCATAGGCCATCACCGGGCCGAGGTCGGAGCCGCCGATCCCGACGTTGACGACGTTGCGGATCGGCTTGCCGGTGTGTCCCGTCCACTCGCCGGAGCGAATCCGCTCGGCGAAGCGGCCCATCCGGTCGAGCACCTCGTGGACCTCCTTGACGACGTCGACCCCGTCGACGAAGAGGGAGCGCCCGCGCGGCATCCGCAGCGCCACGTGCAGGACCGAGCGGTTCTCGGAGACGTTGATCCGCTCGCCCGCGAACATCGCATCGCGGCGCTCCTCCACCCCGCGCTCTCGCGCCAACTCTCCCAGCAGGATCACCGTCTCGTCGGTGATCAGGTTCTTGGAGAAGTCGAGGTGCAGGCCGGCTGCGTCGGCGACGAGGCGCTCGCCGCGCGCCGGGTCGGCGGCGAAAAGCTCGCGTAGATGAACATCGCGGACCTCGTCGAAGTGGCGCTCCAGCGCCTCCCAGGCAGTCACCGCTGTTCTTTTACCCCCCTATACCCGGCAAAGGAACAGCGCTGCGTGGTTGCGCTCACGGGCTCGGCGCCCCCGTCTTCGACTCGATCGTCGCCAGCAGGTCCTGCCAGGACCTGACGAAGCTCTCCTTGCCCTCCTCCTGGAGGCGGGCGGCGAGCGCGTCGACGCCGATCCCGGCCGCCTCGAACTGCGCGAGCAGCGCGTCGGCGTCGCCGCCGTCGGCGGGGACCAGCTCGCCGAGCTCGCCGTGGTCGGCGAAGGCGAGCAGGGTCGGCTCGGGCATCGTGTTGACGGTCAGCGGCGAGGCCAGGCCCTCGATGTAGAGGGTGTCGGAGGCGTCGGGGTCCTTGGTCCCGGTGCTCGCCCAGAGCAGTCGCTGCGGGCGGGCGCCCTCGTTGAGCAGGCGCTGCCAGCGCTCGGAGTCGAGCAGCTCGTGGTAGGCGCGGAAGCAGTGGTGGCCGACGGCGACGCCGAGCCGGTTGCGCAACTCCTTCGGAGCCTCGTCGGCGACGGCGACGTCCCAGCGGCTGACGAAGAGCGAGGCGACCGAGGCGACGTTGGGGTCGAGTCCGGCCTCGACCCGGCGCTCGATCCCCCGCATGTAGGCCTCGGCGGCGCCGAGGTAGTGGTCGGTCGAGAAGAGCAGGGTGACGTTGACGGGGATGCCGGCGAAGATCGAGTCCTCGATCGCCGCGTGGCCGGCCTCGGTGCCGGGGATCTTGATGAAGAGGTTGTCGCGCGCCGCCTTGGCGTGCAGGTGCGCGGCCTGCTCGATCGTCCCGGCGGTGTCGTCGGCGAGCAGCGGCGAGACCTCGAGGGAGACGAAGCCGTCGACGCCGTCGGTGCGCTCGTGGACCGGCGCGAAGAGGTCGGCCGCGCCACGCAGGTCGGCAACCGCCAGCTCGAAGAAGAGCTCCTCCGGCGAGGCGGCGGCGGGGCCGTCGGCGGCGATCTGCTCGTCGTAGGAGTCGCCACCGGAGAGCGCCTTGTCGAAGATCGTCGGGTTGGAGGTGAGGCCGGTGACCGAGAGCGCGTCGATGTAGCGGGCGAGCGTCCCGTCGGCGAGCATCGTGCGGGTGATGTTGTCGAGCCAGAGGCTCTGTCCGATCTCGTGCAGTTGCTCGGTCGGCTTCATGTCAGCAGCTCCTTTGCGGCTTCGGCCACCCGGTCGGGGGTGAAGCCGAACTTGGTTTGGACGTCCCTCAGCGGGGCCGAGGTGCCGAAGGTGTGCATCCCGATCTTCGTTCCCGCCAGGCCAACGTAGCGATCCCAGCCGAGGGTCGACGCCTCCTCGACCGAGACCCGGGCCGTGACGCTCGGCGGCAGCACCTCGTCGCGGTAGGCGGCGTCCTGGCGGTCGAACAGCTCCCAGCAGGGCAGGCTGACGACACGGGAGCGGATGCCGTCGGCGCTCAGCTCCTCGTGGGCGGCGAGCGCCAGCGCGACCTCGCTGCCGGTGGCGATCAGGATGACTTCGGGGTCGTCCCCCTCGGCGTCGGCGAGCACGTAACCCCCGCGACGCAAACCCTCCGCTGACGCGTACTTCGAGCGGTCGAGAACCGGCACGTTCTGGCGGGTGAGGACGAGGGCGACGGGCTGGTGGGCGCGGTCAAGCGCCACCCGCCACGCCTCGGCGACCTCGTTGGCGTCGGCGGGCCGGATCACGTCGAGGCCGGGGATCGCCCGCAGCGAGGCGAGCTGCTCGACCGGCTGGTGGGTCGGGCCGTCCTCGCCGAGGCCGATCGAGTCGTGGGTGAAGAGGTGGATCACCGGCAGCTCCATCAACGCCGAGAGCCGGATCGCGGGCCGCGCGTAGTCGGAGAAGGTGAGGTAGGTCGACCACAGCGGCCGCAGCTTGGAGAGCGAGAGGCCGTTGGAGATCGCCGCCGCCTCGTGCTCGCGGATGCCGAAGTGGAGCTGGCGCCCGTCGTAGGCGCCGGGCTCGAAGTCGCCCTCGCCGTCGCCGTCGAGGCGGACCGAGGTCGAGTCGGTGAGGTCGGCCGAGCCGGCGAGCAGCCAGGGCAGGCGCGGGGCGATCGCGTTCTCGACCTGCTGGGAGGCCTTGCGGGTGGCGATCCCCTTCTGGTCGGGCTCGAAGCTGGGGATCTCGGCGTCCCAACCGGCAGGCAGCTCGCGCTCCTGCATCGCCTCGATCTCCGCAGCGCGGTCGGGGTGCTCGGCCGCGTAGGAGGCAAGCATCCCCTCCCAGGCGGCGCGCAGCTCGGCGCCGCGGCGGCCGACGCCCTCGGCGAAGCGCTCCCGCACCCCGTCGGGGACGAGGAACTGCGCGTCCTCGGGCCAACCGTAGGCGCGCTTGGTCTCGCGCACCTCCTCCTCGCCGAGCGGCTCGCCGTGGGCGGCAGAGGTGTCCTGCTTGTGGGGGGAGCCGTAGCCGATGTGGCTGTCGACGATCAGCAGGGTCGGCCGCTCCTCCTCGCCGCGGAACTCCTCGAAGGCGGTGGCGATCAGCTCGGTGTCGTTGGCGTCGCCGACCCTGGTCACGTTCCAGCCGTAGCCCATGAAGCGGGCCGCAACGTCGTCGTCGTAGGCGAGGTGGGTTTTGCCGTCGATCGTGATGTGGTTGTTGTCGTAGACCCAGCAGAGGTTGTCGAGCTTCAGGTGGCCGGCGATCGAGGCCGCCTCGCCCGAGACCCCCTCCATCAGGCAGCCGTCGCCGGCGATCGCGTAGACGTCGAAGTCGAAGAGGTCGGCCCCGTAGCGGGCGCCCTGCCACTTCGAAGCGATCGCCATCCCGACCGAGGTCGCGATCCCCTGCCCGAGCGGGCCGGTCGTCGTCTCCACCCCCGAGGTCCAGCGGTACTCGGGGTGGCCGGGGGCACGCGAATCGAGCTGGCGGAAGCTCTCGATGTCGGCGAGGCTGACCGCGGGCTCGCCGACCACCTCGTAGTCGGGATCGACCGCCCGCACGCCGGCCAGGTGCAGCAGCGAGTAGAGCAGCATCGAGGCGTGCCCGGCCGAGAGCACGAAGCGGTCGCGGCCCGGCCAGATCGGGTCGGCCGGATCGAAGCGCAGGAAGCGCTGCCAGAGCGTGTAGGCGAGCGGCGCCAGCGCCATCGGCGTTCCCGGATGCCCCGAGTTCGCCTTCTGGATCGCGTCGATCGAAAGTGTCCGGATCGTGTCGATGCAGAGCTGGTCGATGTCGCGCTCGTTGGCGGCCATTCATCCGGATCCTATGACCCCTCTCTCCGGTGCAACGCTTTCTCCATCCATTACACGGGAAAAACGTTTCACCGGGGTGGGGCCGGGATAGAGTGCGCGCGGTGCCGGGGGACGACGAAAAGCGCATCGCCGCGGAGGCGGCGGCGGAACTGGTCTCCGACGGGATGACTGTCGGCCTGGGGACGGGCTCCACGGTCGCCTTCCTCCTCCCCGCCCTCGCCGCGCGCAAGCTGAGCGGCATCCGCTGCGTCGCCACCTCGGTCGCGACCGAGAACCAGGCGCGCGAGTTGGGGATTCCGGTGGAGGAGTTCGGCAAGCTGGAGCGGCTCGACATCGCGATCGACGGCACCGACCAGGTGACCCCGGACGGCTGGCTGATCAAGGGCGGCGGCGGCGCCCACCTACGCGAGAAGATCGTCGCCGCAGCGGCCGAGCGCTTCGTCGTCATCGCCGACTCCAGCAAGCCGGTCGAGGCGCTCACCGCGCCGGTCCCGCTGGAGCTCTTCGCCTTCGGCTTGAAATCGACCCTCGCCCGGCTCGGCACGGTCGACCTGCGCGACGCGCCGCGCAGCCCCGACGACGGGGTGATCGCCGACTATCGCGGCGAGGTCGACGACCCCGCGGCCCTCGCCGTCCGCCTCGAGGCCGATCCCGGAATCTCCGCCCACGGCCTCTTTCCAGCAGATATGGTCAGCGAAGTGCTGGTGGGGAGAGGGGGCGCCGTGGACCGTTTGAACCTGACCTGACGCCCCAAGGAGACCACCGATGAGCGACTTCACCGCCCTGTCCGTCGCCGGCCGGATCGCAACCCCCAACGACGCCGACTGGGACGAGGCGCGAGCCGCCTGGAACCTCGCCGCCGACCAGAACCCAAGCGCCGTCGTCTTCGCCGAGAGCGCCGATGACGTCGCCAACGTCGTTCGCTTCGCCGCCGAGCGGGGCCTCAGGGTGACCGGTCAGGGGACCGGACACGGCGCAATCGCGCTGGGGCCGCTCGACGACACGATCCTGATCAAGACGAAGCGGATGCGCGGCATCGAGATCGATGCCGATGCCCAAACCGCCCGCGTCGAGGCCGGCGTCCTCTCCCTTGAGCTGGGTGAGGCGGCGGGGGCGCACGGCCTCTGCTCGCTGCCGGGCTCCTCCCCCGACGTCGGCGTGGTCGGCTACACGCTCGGCGGCGGGATGAGCTGGCTCGGCCGCCGCCACGGCTTCGCCTGCAACCACGTCGAGGCGATCGAGCTGGTAGACGCGCAGGGACAGGCCCGGAAGGTCGACGCGGAAAACGACGCCGACCTCTTCTGGGCGATGCGGGGCGGCGGCGGCGAGTACGCGATCGTCACCGCGCTCCACCTCGCCCTGCTGCCGATCGCCGAGGTCTACGGCGGCATCCTCGTCTTTCCCGCCGAGCTCGGCGCCGACGCCGTCCGCGCCTACCGCGACTGGACCGAGTCCGCGCCCGACGAGGCGACCACGGTGATCCGCTTCATCACCCCGCCCGACGTCCCCGACGTGCCGGAGCCGATCCGCGGCAGGCCGCTTCTGACAATCGACGGCGCCTTCATCGGCGATGCAGCGGAGGGCGAGCGGGTCTTCGCCCCGCTGCGCGCGCTCGGAGAGCCGATCATGGACAGCTTCGGCCGGATGCCGACCGCCGGCCTCAGTCGCATCCACATGGACCCCGAGCAGCCGGTGCCCGGCCTCGGCCATCACTGCCTACTCCACGACCTCCCCGACGAGGCGATCGACGCCTTCGCCGGCCTGGTCGGCCCCGGTTCCGGTTCGCCGCTGCTGTTCGCCGAGCTGCGCCACGTCGGCGGCGCCTTCGCCCGGCCCGCCGAGAACGGCGGCGCCCTCTCCAAGCTCGACGCCGGATTCGCCCTCCTCGCGCTCGGAATGCCGATGACCCCGGAGCTGGGAGCCGCGGTCGAAGCGCACCTCGACAAGCTGTATGAGGCGATGCGACCGTGGGCCGCGGACCGGAGCTACTTCAACTTCACCGAGCGCCCCTGCGACGTCGACGCGATCCTGCCGCCGGAGACCTGCGCGCGCCTCGTCGAGGTGAAGCGCCGCTGGGACCCCGACGGGAGGATCGACGGCAACCACGTCCTCTCCGTGACAGCGGTATGAGCGCGCTCAAGACCACGGCGGTCCTGTCGATAGGGAGATGGCCGATGCGAGCCCTGCAATCCAAAGCCTTTTTCGCGACCTCGTTTGCGCTGGTGCTCGCACTCGCCCTCACCCTCGCCGCGGTCGCGAAGGCGACTCCGTCCTACGAGCCGAACGACAGCTTCGCCACCGCCTACGGCCCGCTCGTCGCCGGCGGCACCTACTCGGACACGATCGCGACCGCCGACGACGAGGACGACTACTACTTCTACGTGACCGACCCGAACGGGGCCGACATCCAGCTAACCATCGCTGATCCGACCGTCAGCGACAACGGCGTCTACACCGAACTCGACGACTCCAGTCAGAACTACATCGACTCCACCGACGTGTTCAGCGAAGGCTCCGAGACGCTCGACGAACAGCTCGGCCCCGGCAAATACTTCGTCTCGGTTCAGGCCGAGTTCGATCAGCAGGACAACGAGGCTTACGACCTCACGATCGACGCCCCCGCCGGGGCGCTCGGCACCACGACCCAGGTCAAAGCGCAGTGCAAGTCGGCCACCGCCTCAGTCACGGCGGCGAAGGCGGCGCTGGCGCGGGCCCAGAAGCGCCTTAAGAGGGCCCACAAGGGCTCGGCGCATCGTAAGGCCCAGGCCCGCCGCGCCGTGAAGAAGGCCCGCAACCGCCTGCGCACGGCCACCGCAGCGATGAACGCCGCCTGCGGCCTGCTCGGCTGATCAGCCGCTCAGGCGGGCCACTGTTTCCGAACGCCCTCGAGGCGGTCGTAGACGGGATCGTCCTCGCCGACGAGTTCGGCGATCGTCTTTGCCGCTTCCTCGACATCTTCGGGTGTCGCCTGGGCGATCGCCTCGATGTCAGCCCAATCCTTGGTGCGATCGAAGAATGCCTTGAAGATCGTCAGCGATGCGCAGTCGATCACTGGAGCATCGCGATCCTCCAGCGGGACCCAGGCCACCGAAGCCGCAACGGCGTTGTGCAGCGGCAGATTGTTTAGGAAGACATCTATCGGAGTGCCGTCCCAGAACAACCTGACCTGTCCATCGCGCTTGGCCTTGGCGATGTCTCGCTTATCGACCCTGACCCCCGCCGGCAGTGCGGCGAGCACCGATTTCGCCTTGGATGCGTCCACGAAAATGTTGACGTCGAGATCACGCGTCCCCCGTGGCTCCTCGATGCAGTAGGCGAGCGCGATGGCCCCTCCAAATGCATGCGCGACCCCCGCCTCCGTGAGGGAGTCGTGAATCGCGAAGAGCTTGTCGACGAGTTCGCTCACCTGACTGAGCCCCCGGCCACCAGGCGGTCGCGGAGCAGCGGATAGTCGAGCTCCGCCTTGGGACGAAACGGGAGCGCCTCGGCGAGCTCGAGCACCTGGACCAGAATTCGACCGGCCCGCTCCGGGTCCAACGGCGATTTGCGAGGTGCCAGCTCAAGGCTGAGACCCGCCGCCGCCGCCAACCGGGCCAAGGTGTCCACGCCCGGTTCGCGATGCCCTCGCAGGTAAGCGTTTACGACGGATCGAGGCAAGCCCGCCCGTCGGGCCAATTCCGCCTGGCTCAGGCCGCTGAGGCGGTGGATCTCTCCTGTGAGAGCCGCGCCGGGACTTGCCGCCATTGACGCACCGGTAAAAACAGGCATTGATTTATGTTAGCGAATACGCGAACGAAACCTAGCCCGCCGCCGCCTCGTCGGCGAGCACGAGCATCTCGTCGTTCTCGACCCGGCCGGCGGGGATCGAGGTGTCGCCGGCGAGCAGCTTGGCGAGCGGCTCGCGCTTGGACTCGCCGGTGACCAGCCAGAGGATCCGGCGGGCGCGGGAGAGCTCCGGGTAGGTGAGGGTCATGCGACGGTGTCCCTGGTAGAAGGACTCGGTGAGGGCAACGCGGCGGTCGGTCACCTCGAGCACGGGGTCGCCGGGCACCAGCGAAGCGGTGTGGCCGTCCGGGCCGAGGCCGAGGTGGACCAGGTCAAGGCGCTCCGGCAGCGAGGTCTCGTAGTCATGAGCGGCCGCCTCGAGGTCGCGCTGGGTGACCGGCATCGGCCGCAGCACCGCCTGGTGAGCAATCGAGAGGCCGAGCACGAGGTGGGTGAGATTGCGCTCCTCGCTGCCGGGCGAGGCAATCCGCTCGTCGACCTGGAACAGCTCGGTCTCCTCCCAGGGCATCTCCTCGACGTCGCCGAGCGTTGCCAGCATCGCCCAGGGAGTGCGCCCGCCGCTCATCGCCATCGCGAAGAAGCCGCGCTCAGAGACCGCCTCCCGTCCCGCCGCCGCAATCAACTCCGCCCCGCGCGCCGCCGCCGCCCGCTCGTCGGCGACGACCTCGAGCTCAATGCTCACGAAGGCTTCTCGTCGTGCCCGCCGAACTGCTTGCGCATCGCCGAGAGGACCTTGTCGGCGAAGTCATCGAGACCGCGGGAGGCAAAGCGCTCGTACAGCGCCGTGGTGAGGACCGGCGCCGGCACGCCCTCCTCGATCGCCGCGATCGAGGTCCAGCGGCCCTCGCCGGAGTCCGAGACGCGGCCGGAGAAGTCAGAGAGGTCGCCCGATTCCTGCAGCGAGGCGGCGGTCAGGTCGAGTAGCCAGGAACCGATCACGCCGCCGCGGCGCCAGACCTCGGCGACCTCCGGGATGTCGATGTCGTACTGGTAGTACTCGGGCTGCTCGAGCGGCGCGGTCTCGGCGTCGGCCTCGCGCTGGACCTTGCCGGCGTTGGCGTTTTTGAGGATGTTGAGTCCCTCGGCGTAGGCGGCCATCACCCCGTACTCGATCCCGTTGTGGACCATCTTCACGAAGTGCCCGGCGCCGCTGGGCCCGCAGTGCAGGTAGCCGTTCTCGGCCGGTCCAGGGTCACCGCTGCGCCCGGGGGTGCGCTGCGCCGAGTCGACCCCCGGCGCCAGCGTCGCGAAGATCGGGTCGAGCCGCTGCACCGCCCCTTCGGGCCCGCCGATCATCAGGCAGTAGCCGCGCTCGAGGCCGAAGACGCCGCCGCTCGTCCCGCAGTCGATGTAGTCGATGCCGCTCTCTCCGACCTGCGCGGCGCGGCGCATGTCGTCGCGGTAGTAGGAGTTGCCGCCGTCGATGATCGCGTCGCCGGAGTCGAGCGCCTCGGCGACCGACTTCACCGTCTGCTCGGTGATCTCACCGGCCGGGACCATCACCCAGACGGCGCGCGGCGCGCTCATCTTCGCGGCCAGCTCCTCCAGCGAAGCCGCTCCGTCGGCGCCCTCGCCCTCCAGCTCCTTGACCACCGCCGGGTTGACGTCGTAAACGACGCAGCGATGGCCGTTGGCCATCAGGCGCCGGGCGATGTTCGCGCCCATTCGGCCCAGCCCGACGATTCCAAGCTCCATGCCGTAACCCTACGCCACCTCGGATAGCCTGCGAGCGGATGGCGAAGCGGAAAGCCAAGCGCGCCGACGACGCGGCCGACGTGCTGGTGATCTTCGGGATCACCGGCGACCTCGCCAAGAAGATGACCTTCCGGGCGCTCTACCGGCTCGAGGCGCGCGGCAAGCTCGACTGCCCGATCGTCGGCGTCGCCCGCAACGACTGGTCCCGGGAGGACCTGGTCCAGCACGTCCGCGACGCGGTCGGCTCGACCGTCGAGGACCCCGACGAGGATGTCTTCTCCCGCCTCGCGGCGCGGCTGCGCTACGTCGGCGGCGACTACGCCGATCCGGACACCTTCAAGCGGGTCGCCGAGGCGATCGCCGAAGAGAAGCGCCCGGTCTTCTACCTGGAGATCCCGCCCTCGCTGTTCGCGAGCGTCGTCGGCAGCCTCGGCGAGGCGGGGCTTACCGAGCACGCGCGCGTCGTGATCGAGAAGCCGTTCGGCCACGACCTCGACTCGGCGATGGCGCTCAACGCCGACCTGCACGGGGTGCTACGCGAGGAGCAGATCCTGCGGATCGACCACTTCCTCGGCAAGGAGCCGGTGATGGACATCGCCTACCTGCGCTTCGCCAACTCGCTGCTGGAGCCGGTCTGGAACCGCCAGAACGTCTCCCACGTGCAGATGACGATGGCCGAAAACTTCGGCGTCGAGGATCGCGGCCGCTTCTACGACCCGGTCGGGACACTGCGCGACGTGGTCCAGAACCACATGCTCCAGGTCCTCGCCCTGGTCGCGATGGAGCCGCCCGCCGGCAACCACCACGACTCGATCCGCGACAAGAAGCTGGAGCTGTTCAAAGCGGTGCGCAGCGCCGACCCGAAGCGCTACGTGCGCGGCCAATATGACGGCTACCTCGACGTCGAGGGCGTCGCCAAGGACTCGAACACCGAGACCTACGTCGCCCTGGAGCTGGCGATCGACAACTGGCGCTGGAGCGGCGTCCCCTTCTTCATCCGGGCGGGCAAGGAGATGCCGGTGCGGGAGACCGAGGTCAACGTCGCCTTCAAGCAGCCGCCGCCGCTGGGCGTCGGCAGCGGCAAGCTGCCCGACCAGAACCAGATGGTGATCCGGATCGACCCCAAGGCCGGGGCGCGGCTGCGCTTCTACTCGAAGAGGGCCGGCGTGGAGTCGTTCGAGGCGTCCGACCTCGAGGTGCTGTTCGAGAAGGTCCCGGGCGAGGACCCCGAGCCCTACGAGCGCCTGCTCGACGACGCCCTGCAAGGCCACAGCGATCTCTTCACCCGCGAGGACGCGGTCGAGGAGACCTGGCGGATCGTCCAGCCGCTGCTCGACGAACCCGGCCCGGTGCATCCCTACGAGCCGGGCACCTGGGGGCCGGAGGAGGCGAAGGAGCTGACCCGCGGGCTCTGCCGTTGGTACGAGCCCTGGCTGCCGGACTGACGCAATACCGAGTCGCTTGCTAGGTTTTAACTCCTAGTTAGGGGAGCCTAACCGCCCCCCGCGGAAGCGACCGAGGAGCAAGCCGAGCAGATGATCCCGACCTTCGTCATCGCCCTTCGCGAGGGCGTCGAAGCGTCGCTGATCATCGGGATCATCGCCGCTTTCCTGGTCAAGGAGGGACGGCGCGACGCGCTGCGCCAGATGTGGGCGGGAGTCGCCGTCGCGATCGCCCTCTGCGTCGGGGTCGCGGCGATCCTGCGGGTGGTCGGCCAGGACCTCCCGGAGAAAGGCCAGGCGACCCTGGAGACCGCGATCGGCCTTGTCGCCGTCGCCGCCGTCACCTACATGATCGTCTGGATGCGCCGTAACGCCAGGGGCATCAAGCGGGCGCTGGAGGGCGAGGCCGCCTCGGCCCTGGCGAGCGGCTCGACGATGGCGCTGGTCGCGATGGCGTTCCTGGCGGTACTGCGCGAGGGCTTCGAGACCTCGGTCTTCCTGCTCGCCGCCTTCCAGGACGCGACCGACACGACCGCCGCCGGAGCCGGCGCGGTGATCGGGCTGCTCGCCGCGGTGGCAATCGGGCTTGGCCTCTACCGCGGTGGGGTGCGGATCAACCTCACCCGCTTCTTCCGCGTCACCGGCCTCGTCCTCGTCTTCGTCGCCGCCGGGCTGCTGGCGACCTCGATCCACACCGCTCACGAGGCGGGCTGGTTCAACGGCCTCCAGGGCCAGGCGATCGACCTCAGCTGGCTGGTCCAGCCCGGCACCGTCTCGGGCTCTCTGCTGACCGGCATGCTCGGCCTGCAGCCACAGCCGACGATCGGCGAGGCGCTCGTCTACCTGCTCTACGCGGCACCGATGGCGCTCTACGTCCTTTGGCCGGATCGCCTGCGAGTGCGTCGCGCTCGGGTTCGGCGTCCGCAGCAGGCCGTCGCCGAAGGCACTGTCTGAGACCCGCCCGCCGATCGGCGGCTTAGGCTGAGTTGATGTCGACTGGAACGACAGAGCAGGCCGACGCGTTGCTGGCGAAGCTGGGTTTTGAGACCTGGCGGGTTGGACAGCGCGAAGCGGTTGAGGCTGGGCTGGAGGGGCGAGACTCTTTGATCGTCATGCCCACCGGCGGCGGCAAGAGCCTCTGCTACCAGCTGCCCGGGCTCGCCTCTGAGGACCTGACGATCGTCGTCAGCCCGTTGATCGCGCTGATGACCGACCAGTGGCGGCGGCTGACCGGCGGCGGCCACCCGGTCGCGATGATCTCCTCGGGGATGAGCGACGAGGCCGCCCGTGAGGCGCTGGCCCAGGTCCGCGACGGCCGCGCGCGGATCGTCTACTGCTCGCCGGAGCGCTTCGCCGCCCCCTCCTTTATGGCGGCGGTGGAGCGCCGCCGCGTCGACCTGATGGCGATCGACGAGGCCCACTGCCTCTCCGAGTGGGGGCACGACTTCCGGCCCGACTACCTGCGCCTCCCCGAGGTGGTGGAGCGGCTGGGCCGTCCCACCGTGATGGCCTGCACCGCCACCGCGACCCCGGCGGTCGCCCGGGAGATCGTCGCCCGGCTCGGGCTGCGCGAGCCGCTGCTCGTCCGCTCCGGCTTCGATCGCCCCAACCTCTCCTTCGACGTCGTGGCGCTGGAGGGCAAGGGATCGAAGGCACGCAAGATGGCGCTGCTGGAACAGGGGCTCGCCGAGGTGGCCAACCGTCCCGCGATCGTCTACTGCGGAACCCGCCGCGACACCGACGAGGTGGCCACGGCGCTGTGCGGCGCCGGCCTCGCCGCGGTCCCCTACCACGCCGGGATGGAGTCGGAGGAGCGCACCGCGGCCCAGCAGCGCTTTATGTCCGGTGAGGCCGAGATCGTCGTCGCCACCAACGCCTTCGGAATGGGCGTCGACAAAGCCGACGTGCGCTCGGTTTGGCACCTGACGATCCCGACCAGCGTCGAGGCCTACTACCAGGAGGCGGGACGCGCCGGGCGCGACGGCCTCCCCGCGCGGGCGATCCTGCTGGCGATGCGCTCCGACCTCGGCCGTCTCGTCCGCTTCAACGAGCAGCGCAGCGGCGACCCGGACCTCGCGATCGCCTGCGAGCGCGGCTGGCGCGACTTCCGCGTCGTCAAAGAGTTCGTCTTCTCGGCGAACTGCCGGCGGCGGCGCCTGCTCACCCACTTCGGCGACGACAGCGTGCCGCGGCCCGAGGGGCGCTGCTGCGACGTCTGCGACCCGGAGGGCGGCATGCCCGACCCCGAGACGATCTCGGTCCGCCCGCGCCGCGCCGCGCGCAAGGGCGGCGCGGCCGCTCCGGCTCCGGCCGACCTCTCCCCCGCCGACGCGCCTCTGTTCGAAGCGCTGCGCGCCTGGCGCAAAGAGGCTGCCGCCGGCAAGCCGGCCTTCACCGTCGCCCACGACAGCACCCTGCGGGCAATCGCCGCGACCCGACCCACCGACGCCGAGCGCCTCGGCGCGATCCGCGGCATCGGCCCCAGCTTCATCTCCAAGTACGCAGACGCGGTCCTGGCGACCGTCGCCGCCCACCCGGCGACGGCGCTCGACCCGGCCGCGTGACCAGTCCCGCTCAGGGACTGTCGATAAGCACCGCGTTGTTCTTGTAGCCGGTGAAGTTGCCGACGATGCGCCCCCATGCCAACGCCTGGGGCCGCCTCGCCCGGTAGCGGATCAGGGTCATCCGGCCGAGGGTGACGCGCTGCACCCGGCGGAACTGTGGCGGCAACGTGGTGCGGGTGCCGGGCGCGGGCGGGCGGCCGCTGACCACGTCGACCTCGCTCACCGGCCGCGGCGCGTGGCGCCACTGCTTCCACTTGACCCGCGTCTCCCCCCCGTCGAGGTAGAAGGCGAGCGGCTCGTCGCCCTGTTCCCAGACGACGATCGCCCGCGGGCCGTGCGGCGGCCCGATCGCCTCCGCCACCGGCCGCCAGTCGTCGCGCTGGAGGGCGGGACGGAAGTCCGCATAGATGCAGAAAGCCAAGAAATAGGCGACGAGGGCGACGCCGACCCCGATCCCCAGTCGGCCCGCCCGTGGCGCCGCAATCCCCGCCGCGCCGACCATGGTCAGCGGGATCAGCGCCGGCAGCAGGTTGCGCTCGAGGACGAAGTCCTGTCCCACCGCGGCGAAGGCGAGCGCAACCAGGACGCTGCCGCCTCCGACCGCCAGCGCCACCGCCGCACCACGCTTCTCCCGGGTCCCGCCGCGGAGCAGCAGCAGCACGATCGCGGCGGCAAACAGCGCCATCGGCAGCAGGGCGTGCTTGAGCAAGCCGGCCTCGCCGACGAAGAAGCTGATCCCCGTCTCCCGCAGGCGGCCGGCCATGCCGAAGCTCGCGATCCAGTCGTTGTTCTTGCCCTGCGCCTGGTGCAGGGCAATCGGGGCGAGCGCCAGCCCGGCGGCAGCAATACCGGCGATCGCGAGGAGGACGGATCGCAGGCGACGAGCCGTCACCAACAGCCACACGGCCTCGATCACCAGCGGGAAGAAGGCGAAATAGTGGCTGGCGAGGGCGAGCGCCGAGAAGACCGCCCACCAGGCGAGGTCGCGTCCGGCGCCAGTCCTCCGCGCCCGCAGGAAGAAGAGGAACGCCGCGGCGCTGAGCAGGACGAGCAGCGAGTAGGCCCGCGCGTCCTGCGAATACCAGACCAGCATCGGGTTAACGGCAACGATCGCCGCGGTGACGAGGCCGGCGCGGCGGCCGATCAGCTCTCGCCCGACCAGGTAGGCGACCGGAACCGTGGCCGTCCCGAACAGCGCCGAGAGCGAGCGCAGGCCGACCTCGCCGACGCCGAAGGGGTGCGACCACAGCCAGGCGACGAAGTAGTACAGGGGCGGGGTCGACTCGCCGGCCCAGACCTGGTGCATCGTCGGGGAAAGGCCGGCGAGGAGCACCCGTCCGGCAGTGACCGCCTCGTCGTGGCGGTAGCTCTGCAGGCCGAGCGTGGAGAAGCGCACCGCCGCGGCCAGGGCGGTCAGCCCGATGACGCCCCACAAGAACCATTGCGCCCGGGGTGTGTTGGGGGAGGTGGAGGTGCCCATCCAGTCGAAGGAGTGCGGATGATTCGCGTGCGTGGCACGGCAACGCTACTGGCAGCGACGGCAGCGCTGGCGCTGGCAACCGCCGCACCGGCAGGCGCGGCGCGGCTGGAGCCGAAACCGGGGCAGATCTTCTTCGGAGCCTCCGACACCGGGGTCACCTCGCAGTTCACCGAGTTCGGCGACGCGGTCGGCAAGCATCCACCGGTGATCGAGACCTTCCAGCACTGGGGCGGGACGCTGAACGGCTCGGTGAAGCGCTGGCAACGGGCGGAGGCCAGGCCGCTCCTCCACATCACCACCGCCGACCCCAACGACGGCCACGAGCTGATCACCCCGCGGGCGATCGCCCGCGGGCGTGGCGACGGGTACCTGATCCGGCTCAACGAAGTCTTCTCGTCCAACGGGATCCGCGCCTACGTGCGGCCGCTGGGCGAGCCAAACCGCTGCCTCAACGTCTATGCCTCATACACCTGCGGGGGGAAGCCGCACGACCGCGCTCACATGCCCTTCTGGTACAAGCAGGCGTTCCGCCGCATCTACGTGATTCTCCACGGTGGCGGCACGGTCGCCCGGATCGACGCCCGGCTGCGCGCCACCCGTCTGCCACCGCTGCGCGCCTCGGATGGAGACCTGCCGACCATCCTGCCGAAGGCGCCGATCGCAATCGTCTGGAGCCCCTTCGTCGCCGGCACGCCGGCGACCAAGGGGAACCAGCCCGACCACTTCTACCCCGGCGCCCGTTACACCGACTGGGCCGGGACCGACTTCTACTCCACCTACGCGGACTGGAAGTCATTGGGCCGCCTCTACAACCGCTACCGGCGCAAGCCCTTCGTGCTCACCGAGTGGGGGGTCGAGAGCAGCGACAACCCGACCTTCGTCAGGCGGATCTTCACCTGGGTGAAGCGCCACCGGAGTTGCCGGATGCTCGTCTACTACCAGGACTTCGGCTCGTCCAACTCCTACCGGATCCAGAACTTCCCCGCGAGCCTCTCCGTGCTCCGACGCCGCCTCGCCTCCCCGGTCTTCCCGGCCTTCGCGCCGGCCTTCCCAACACCGCCCCCACCGCCTCCGGGAGGGCTGGCCCCGTAGCCTCTCGGGTCGTGGACGTTCGGCGGCGGGTCGTGGAGTCCCCGCAACTTCTGGTTCTGGCGGGGATCGTCGTGCTCGGCGCGGCGCTTCGCTTCGCGACCCTCGACCTGCAGAGCTACCGCTACGACGAGGCCGTCACCGTCGTCCGCATCCTGCACCCGAGCGTCTTCGACACCCTCTCCGCCGTCCCGGGCAGCGAGTCGACGCCGCCCTTCTACTACCTGGTGGCGTGGCTGTGGTCCCGCCCGTTCGGGATCGGCGAGGTCGGGCTGCGCTCGCTCTCGGCGCTGGCCGGAACGGCGTCGATCGTCGTCGTCTACCTGGGCGCCGTGGCGCTGCCGCTGCCGCGTCGAGCGGGACTGGTCGCCGCCGCGATGGCCGCGGTCAGCCCGGTGCTGATCTGGTTCTCCCAGGACGCCCGGGCTTACTCCCTGGTCTTCCTGCTCACCGCCCTCTCCTTCCTCTTCTTCGCCCGAGCCCTGCGCGCCCCGGCGCGACGGAACCTCGGCTGGTGGGCGGCGTTCTCGGCGCTGGCCGTCGCCACGCACTACTTCGCCGGCTTCGTGGTGGCGCCCGAGGCGGTTCTGCTGTTGGTCTGGTCGAGTGATCGGCGGCGCGTCGGCATCGCGGTCGGCGTCGTGGCGATCGCCGCGGCCCTGCTGGCGCCGATCGCCCTCCAACAGGCCGACCAAGCGCACGCCGGCTGGATCGCTCGCCAACCGCTCTCGCAGCGACTCGAGCGGGCCGGGGCAAAGCTGGCCGGCGACGACAACGGCAACGAGCACGGGGTCCGCCAACCGGGGCCGATCCCGCTCGCGGTCCCGGCCGGGCTGGCGATCGCCGGGCTGGCGCTGCTCGCCCTGCTCGCCGACCGGCGCGAGCGCCGCGCCGCCGGCGTCACCGCGATCGTCGGGGGCGCCGGCATCCTCTTGCCACTCCTGCTCGGCGCGGTCGGCTCCGACTACTTCGACGGGCGCAATCTGATCCCGGTCTTCGTGCCGCTGATCATCCTGATCGCCGCCGGCTTCGGCGTCCGTCGCGCCGGCCGGACCGGCCTGGCGCTGGCCGGCGCCTTCTGTCTCTGCTCGCTCGCCTTTGCGCTCGAGGTCGACCGCCTGCCGCGGTTGCAGCGGGAGGACCTCCGCCACGCCGCCGCGGTTCTCGGCCCGGCCCGTCCCGACCGGGTGGTCGTGACGATCCGCTACGGCGGCAACATGCCGCTCGAGTACTACCTGGGCGCCCGACCCCCGACGGGGCCGCTGCCACCGCTGCGAGAGATCGACCTGGTCGGCTCGGCGGCGGCCGCGGCGAAGAACGCCCGGCGCCTACTTCCGCCCGCCTTCCACCGGGTCGAGTCGCGCCCGGTCTCCTACAACTTCACCCTGACCCGTTTCCGCGCTGCGCGGCCCGTGCGCGTGCCTTTGCGCGTGCTGGGACAGGGTGCGCTGGTCGGCGGCGGCCGCCGTTCCGCCGTGCTTGTCGGTGGCGATTCCTCGCCTTAGCCCTCCTCGCCGCCGCCGTCCCCGCCGCCGCCTTCGGTTTCGGCTTGAACGGCTGCAGCGCGTTGATGCTCGAGTAGCCGACCAGGTAGATGCGCCGCCCGTCGGAGATCACCGGCGTGTAGGTGCCGGTCTTGTAGTGGAAGACCTGCTTGCCGGTTCTCATCTCGTAGCCGTTGGTCGAGCCGTCGGTGAACTCGGCCACGTAGACGATGTCGCCGACCGCGGAGAGCGAACCGATCACCGAGCCTCCGGCGGAGCGCGTCCAGCGGGTCTCACCGCTCTTCGCGTTGAGCGCGTAGATGTTGCCGTCGAAGGAGCCGACGTAGACGGTCGGCGGGCTGTTCCGCGTGCGCGCCACCGTCGGCCCGGAGTAGACGTAGCCGCCGGTCGAGTGGGTCCAGGCGAGCGCCCCGTCGCTGAGGTCGTAGCTGTAGACGCGGTGGTCGTTGTTGCCCGCGTAGACGCGCCCGAAGGCGACCGCGGGGGTCGAGTAGAACTCGCCCGAGGTCCCAAAGCCCTGCCCGAGCGAGCCGCTCTGCCACTTCAGCTTGCCGGTCTTCGCGTTGACCGCGTTCATCTCGCCGCCGTAGTCGCCGACGTAGAGGATCCCGTGTTGATAGGCGGGAGCCGACTTGACCGGCCCGCCCAGCGTCGTCGCCCAGCGCTCGTGTCCGTTGCGCGTGTTCAGCGCAAACAGCTGGTCGTTCTCGCAGCCGAAGTAGAGCGTGTTGCCGAGCACCAGCGGTGAGGACTCCGCCCGGCCCGGCAGCCAGCGTTTCCAGATCACACGGCCGGTCTCGGCGTCGAGCTTGACGACGTGGCCGGGAACGAGGTTGACGATGTAGAGGCGGTGCTTGTAATAGGTCGGCGAGGAGGCGTTGAGGCGCCCGATGCTGCGCTGCCAGAGCAGCTTGCCGGTGTCGGCGTCGAGGGCGAAGGCGGTGCCGCTGTTGTTGACCGCGTAGAGCTTGCCGCCGGCGTAGATGGGCGGGAACTCGAGCAGCGGCCGCTCGACGTAGTGCCAGATTCGCCGAAATGGCGGCTTGACGCCCTTCGCCGGCAGATAGCGGGTGCGAGCCGCGTTGTAGCCGAAGAGCGGCCAATCGACCGTCTTCGCCTTCGGTTTCGGCGGCGGCTGGGACTTGAAGGTCGCCGCCTCGTTGTGGATGTCGGCCGGGCGCTTCAGCAGCTCATAGGCGAGCAGCACTCCCCCGCCGATCGCGAGGATGCCGACCGCCAGGGCCGTCTCCACTCGACGCCGGTCCCGGGTCAGCCACTTGAAGGCGTCCTTGGGGGGGTTGCGAGAGTCCTTCGACAAGCGGCCATGGTAAGGAACTCGCCTGAAGGCCAGGCCGGGCGCCTAGGAAGAGGCGGCGCGGCGCTCCGACTCGGTGGCGATCCCGTTCAGCAGTTGCTTGACCGCGAGCTTGGTCCCCCCCACCACGGCGAAGCCGCCGATCGGGACGGTCGGGATGGTGCGCACCACGTAAGTGACCTTGGTCCCACCGTCCGCCGGGGCGAGCTGCACGGTTCCGACGTGGTCGCGGACCGGGAGCCCGGAGAGCACCGTGTAGGAGAAGCGGGTCGGCGGCTCGTAGGCGATCACCTCTTCGCGCAACGGCGGCCCGACCGAGCGCAGGACGCGGATCGCCCCGACCCCGTTCGGCGTCGGCTCCCCCTCGCGCTCCATCTCGACCTTGCGCACGGGCGTGATCTCCGCGTAGCCGCGATGGTCGGTGAGGACCTCGAAGACCGTCTCGGGCGGCGCCGCGATTTGGCGGTGGAGGCTGAAGCTTGCCATCGGCGAGAGGCTATCTCAGGCGAGCTTCCACTTCTGCGGGTCGGTCCCCGCGACCTTGACGACCTCACCGAGCAGCGCCATGTGGTCGAGGCAGGAGAGGACGATCTGCAGCACCCAGGCGCTGACCGGCGATTTGACCCCGTCGGGACCGACGATCTCGGCGACGATCTCAAACGCAGGCTTCTCCCCCTCGGCGAGCGAGGCGCGCACCTTGCCAAGCAGCTCCTCGACCTGGCGGCGGGCCTCGGCGATCTTCGCCTCGGGGTCGCGGAAGGGGCGGCCGTGGCCCGGCAGCACGAGGTCGACCTCAAGCGGCTCGATCACGTCGAGGCCGCGCAGGAATTCGCCGATCGGATCGGGGCTGTGGCCGTAGTCGAAGAAGAGGACCGTACGGCCGAGCAGGTGGTCGCCGGAGATCAGCAGCCGCCGCTGCGGCTGGTGCAGGACGACGTGGGACGGGGCGTGACCGGGGGTCTCGTAAACCTGCCAGGCGCCGAGGTCGGTCTCCACCTCGACCCCGGGCAGAAGATCGCGGTCGGGCAGGGCGAGGGCGTCGATCCCGGTCTCCTCGTCCTCGCTGCGGGCCTCTCGGTAGCGCTCCAGCGAGGCGGGCGGGACGCCGCTCTGGCGGGCCACCTCGATGCGCTGCTCCAGCGCCGCGGCGGGGTCGTCGGCGAGCAGGCGGACGTGTTCCCAGGCGGGGTGCATCCAGAGCTCGCAACCGGCGGCCTCGACGATCGGCGCGGCGAGCCCGTAGTGGTCGGTGTGGGAGTGGGTGCAGACGAGCAGCCGCACGTCCTCGAGGCCGAACCCGGCCTGGGCCAACGCCAGGTCGAATTGGCGCAGCCGCCCCTTGCCGCCGATCCCGGTGTCGAAGAGGACGATGCCCCCATCGGAGGCGACCGCCCAGGCGTTGCCGTGCGGGACCCCGGGCCAGGGCAGCGCCAGCCGCAGCCGCCAGACCCCCGGCAGCACCCGCTCGGCCCGCGGCGCCTCGGGCTTTCGATCCGCGCTCATCGCCGCAATCCTCTCAGGCGCCCTCCCGTCGGCGCGTGAGAACCGTCAAACCGCCGCGGGCTGGGCGGAGTTGGCGGGTTGCGGGTGGCGTTGGCCCCGGCGGTGCAACGCGTTTTGGGCCCAAGAGAGGAAAAACGCGTTGCACCGTGCGGACGAACTCCAGTCGGATCGCCGGTGCAACGCGTTTTGGGCCTGGGAAAGGGGAAACGCGTTACACCGCAAACCGGTGAGACACGGCTGGGGGACGACGCGCTCGCCGGAGCACCTCGACCGAGATTGAGTGACTGAGTGCCTAACTGGTCGCCAGGCCGAGGGCGAGAAGCGGGAAGGCGGCCATCACGCCGAGGTAGGCGCCGATGCCGAGGCCGGTCAGGGTGCGGGTGTTGCGCGATTTCGCGCCGGCGAGGAGGCCGACGAGGCACCCGAACCCGGCGATGCCGAGGCCAATCCAGAAGACGGGAGGCATGACGGCGGCCAGACTACCGAAACCCCCCGCCGGCAGGCCGGCTCGGCCGACGGGGAGCCGTTAGGTTTTGGGCGTGAGGATTCTCGCCTTCAGCGACCTGCACCGCGACCTCGAGCAGGCGGCCGTGCTGGTCGAGATGTCGGCCGAGGCGGACGTGGTGATCGGGGCCGGGGACTTCGCCTCCGTGCACGCGGGGCTGGAGGAGACGATCGGCGCCCTGGCGGCGATCGAGGCGCCGACCGTCCTCGTCCCCGGCAACAACGAGACCGTCGACGCGCTGCGCGAGGCAACGCCGGCCTGGCCGGCCGCGACGGTGCTGCACGGCGAGGGCGCCGAGATTGCCGGTATGCGGTTCTTCGGGCTCGGCGGCGGCGTCCCGGTAACGCCCTGGGAATGGAGCTTCGACCTCGACGAGGAGGCGGCGGCGGCGATGCTCGCCCCCTGCCCCGAGGGCGCCGTCCTCGTCCTGCACTCGCCGCCAAAGGGGCATTGCGACGAGGGCGGGCCAGGCGTGCACTTCGGCAGCCGGGCGGCGCTGGAGGCGATCGAGCGGACGCGTCCCCGCCTCGCGGTCTGCGGCCACATCCACGAGTCCTGGGGATGCGAAAGCCAAATCGGCGAGACGTCGGTGCGCAACCTCGGTCCCTTGGGCAGCTGGTTCGAGCTGTAGACTGCCGCCGTTCCGGAATACCGGTACGCCGAATCTCGGGCCCGGCCCGAGAGCGGGGGAACCAGACAGTTTGGGGCGAACCCCTACGTGGGGAGCGCAGGCTCCTACAGCGCCAGCCCGACAGCTAACCCCGCAGGCCGACGAAGGAGACTGGTTTGCGTACGCCCACGCACAGGCCGAAGGCGACACTCGTGACCGCGGTGGCGATCGCGGCGCTCGCGATCGCTCCGTCGGCTGCCCTGGGCCAGGGAGCCGGTGGCGCCGGACCCGCCGGGACCACGCCCACGCCAACCGATCCCCCGGCCGCCGGTCCGACCGCGCCGCCCCATTGCTCGAGCGGCGCCGGCGCCCTCGGCGGCATCTCGATCCAGGCCGGCAGCTGCGGACACGGCTACGTCAACCCGCTGCGGCGCAATCGCTGGGCGGTGAGCAGAATCGACATGGGCATCGACCTGATGCCGATCCGGCGCACGCCGGTGGTCGCGATCGGCGACGCCAAGATCATCGGCTCCTCGATGCACAGCGGCTGGCCGGGCGGCGCCTTCCTCTGGTACCGACTGCTCAACGGCGACCACGCCGGCGCGATCGTCTACGTGGCCGAGCACCTGCGAAACCTCGCCCCGGCGGGGACCCGGGTCAGGGCCGGCCAGATCATCGCCACCGCGGTCCCCGGCTGGCCCGGGACCGAGTGGGGATGGGCGACGCCGAACGGCAGCCCGCGCGCCTACCCCTGCTACCACGAAGGCATGGCGACCAACTCGGGCCGAGAGATGGTCCGCTTCCTGATGTCGCTGGGCGTCAAGGGTTTCAGCAGCCGGCCCAAGCCGGGACCGAACGCGCCGGTCGGCAAGCGCTGCTGAGCGACGACCCCGCCGGGGCCGAACCCTGGCTCAGCTGACGGTCCAGGTGTCGCCGGAGCGCAGCAGCTCGTCGACGTCGGCGAGCGAGGCGCTCGCGTGGGCGGCGGCCAGCTCCTCCTGGCGGCCCGCGCCGTAGACCGGCCGCTCGACGTCGCGCAGGACGCCGATCGGGGTCGGCCCGGTGGGCCGCTCGGCGAGGCGGGCCAGGGCGGTCGCATAGCTGGGGTCCTCGACGTGGGCGTCGTGGACGACCAGCGCCTCCTCCCCCACCTCGGCGACCTCGGCCAACTCGAGCTGGCCGTTGGCGCCGCGGATCACGCCGCGCTCGCCCTCGGCGCCGAAGCGGATCGGCTCGCCGTGCTCGAGGCGGATCTGGTTGGGCCGGCCCTCCTTGCCGCGCACCGCGTCGAAGGCGCCGTCGTTGAAGACGTTGCAGTTCTGGTAGATCTCGACGAAGGCCGAACCCTCGTGCTCGGCGGCGGCGCGCAGCACGCTCGCCACGTGCTTCTTCTCGACGTCGATCGTGCGGGCGACGAAGGAGGCCTCGGCGCCGAGCGCCAGCGCCGCCGGGTTGAAGGGATGGTCCTCGGAGCCGAACGGCGTCGACTTGGTGATCTTGCCGACCTCGCTGGTCGGCGAGTACTGGCCCTTGGTGAGGCCGTAAATCTGGTTGTTGAAGAGCAGCAGCTTGATCGGCACGTTGCGGCGCAGGGCGTGGATCAGGTGGTTGCCGCCGATCGAGAGCGCGTCGCCGTCGCCGCTCACCACCCAGACCGAGAGGTCGTCGCGGGCGGTGGCGATCCCGGTCGCCAGGGCGAGCGCACGGCCGTGGATGCCGTGCATCCCGTAGGTGTCCATGTAATAGACAAAGCGCCCGGCGCAGCCGATCCCGGAGACGAAGACGGTCTTCTCGGGCGGCACGCCCAGCTCCGGCATCAGCGCCTGGACGCCGGCGAGGATCGCGTAGTCGCCGCAGCCCGGGCACCAGCGGGTCTCCTGGTCGGACTGGAAGTCGGCCTTGGTCAGCATTGGCAGGGCGCCGCCCGTGGCGCTCGCCCCGTTCCCCTTGCTCCCGTTGGCGCCGTTGCCACTCACGAGAGCGCCTCCAGGATCGCGCCCTCCAGCTCCTCGGCGAAGATCGGCACGCCCTCGACTTTGTCGTAGCCGACCGCGTCGACCAGGAACTCGGCGCGGATCATCCCCAGCAGCTGGCCGGTGTTCATCTCCGGGATCAGCACCTTCGGGAAGGCGCGAACGACCTCGCCGGTGTTGGCCGGCAGCGGGTCGAGATGACGCAGGTGAGCGGTCGCCAGCGGAATGCCGCGCTCGCGCACCCGCCGCGCCGCGGCCTGCACGACGCCGTAGGTCGAGCCCCAGCCCAGCACCAGCAGCTCGGCCCCCTCGTCGGCGTCGGCCTGCAGCGGCGGGATCTCCGCCGCCAGCCGGTCGAGCTTCTCCTGGCGCAGCCGCGTCATCAGCGCGTGGTTGCCCGGGTCGTAGCTGATGTTGCCGCTGCCGTTCTCCTTCTCGAGGCCGCCGATCCGGTGCTGGAGGCCGGGCGTGCCGGGAATCGCCCAGGGCCGGGCGCCGTTCTCGTCGCGCAGGTAGGGGAGGAACTCGTCGCCGGCGTTCGGCCCGGCGGAAAAGCGAGGGTCGAGGTCGGGGAGGTCTTCGGTGCTGGGGAGCCGCCAGGGCTCGGAGGAGTTGGCGAGAAAGGTGTCGCTGAGCAGGATCACCGGGGTGCGGTAGCGAATCGCCACCCGCACCGCCTCGACCGCGGAGTCGAAGCAGTCGGCCGGGGTCGCGGCGGCGATCACCGGCAGCGGCGACTCGCCGTGGCGGCCGTGGATCGCCATCAGCAGGTCGGTCTGCTCGGTCTTGGTCGGCATCCCGGTCGAGGGGCCGGCCCGCTGGACGTCGACGATCACCAGCGGCAGCTCCATCATCGCCGCCAAGCCGATCGTCTCCGCCTTCAGGTCCATGCCGGGGCCGCTGGTCGCGGTGATCCCGAGGTGACCCGCGAAGGAGGCGCCGAGCGCCATACCGACGGCGGCGATCTCGTCCTCGGCCTGGGCGGTGAAGACGCCGAAGCGCTCGTGGCGGGCCAGGTGGTGGAGCAGCTCGGAGGCCGGGGTGATCGGGTAGGTGGCGAAGAGCGGCTGCAGGCCGCTCTTGACGCTCGCCGCGATCAGGCCCAGCGCCAGCGCCTGGGTGCCGTCGACGTTGCGGTACTCGCCGGGAGCGAGCGGTGCCGGCTCGATCTCGATCCGGGTGACCGCCAGCTCGGCCGTCTCGCCGAAGTTGTAGCCGGCTTTGAGGGCGGCTAAGTTGGCCGCGAGGATCGTCGGGTGCTTGGCGAACTTGGCCTCCAGCCAGGAGATCGTCGCCTCGACCGGGCGGCCGAACATCCAGGAGACGAGGCCGAGGGCGAAGATGTTCTTGGTCCGCTGCGCCTCGGCGGGTTTGAGGCCGTCGATGTCCTCGGTGGCGCGCGTCGTCATCGAGGTCATCGGCACGCGGAAGACCTGGTAGCCGTCGAGCGAGTCGTCGTCGAGCGGGTTGGCCTCATAGCCGGCCTTGCGCAGGTTGTTGTCGGTGAAGGCGTCCTCGTTGAGGATCAGCGTGCCGCCCGGCTCCAGCGCCGCCAGGTTCGCTTTCAGCGCCGCCGGGTTCATCGCCACCAGCGTGTTGGGATGGTCGCCGGGGGTGAGGATGTCGCGCGAGGCGAAGTGGATCTGGAAGGCGGAGACGCCGTGCGGCGTGCCCGCGGGGGCGCGAATCTCGGCCGGGAAGTCGGGGAGGGTCGAGAGGTCGTTGCCGACCTGGGCGGTAGCGGCGGTGAAGCGGCCGCCGACGAGTTGCATGCCGTCGCCGGAATCCCCGGCGAACCGGACGATCACTCTCTCTTGCTTCTTGCCAGTCGTCGCCACGTATCGGCGCGGCGCCTCAGCCGGCCAATACACGACGGTAGCACCTGCGACAGGCGACCCCTGGACGATCGACCGACGAACGGCAAAGCTGCATGAAACCTTAAGAAATCGCCGCCTGGCTCGGCCTCAGTCGCGGTCCTCGCGGGTGTCGGGGAGATCGCCGTGAGCGGCCTCGAGATCCGCGAGGTCGACGAGGTCACGCTCCCGACCCACTGAGCGCTTCATCGCGACAAGATCGGCGAGGGAACAGATCGGGGCCTCGACTCCGTCGACGCGGCGGACGTCTGCGCGAGCCAGGAGCGACTCGAAGCGCACGGATGCCGTGGACTCGGAGAGCAGGTCGAGGTCACCGTGGGGCGTCGCGAGGTGGATCGTCCGGTCTCCGGCGATCGCCCCTTCGGGGATCGGCGACCCGTCCGGGCGGGTCGCCCCCCACTCGGCGATCAGGGCTCTGATGCGATCGACGTTGTCCGGATCCGAATCGAAGACGGCGTCAACATCGCGGGTGGCGCGCACCACCCCATGGCGAATCAGTGCGATCCCGCCGACCAACACATAGCGGACACCGGCGCGGTTGAGGTCTTCGAGGATCTGGCCGAAGCCGCTCACCGATCGAATGCGGCGAGCCGCGCCGCCTGCTTGCTCAAGGCGACGCCCTCGGCCAGCAGCTCATCGGGGTCGCGGGCGGCGTCGCGAATCAACCGGTAGCGCCGCCAGGCCTCACCGGCCGCGGCATCGTCATGCCGTGCCTCGGCGGCACGGGCGGTGTCGCCGGCCTCTCGCAAGCGCTGCGCTGGGAGTGCATGATCCATCGGAGCGAGGATACCCGCCTGCGACGCTTGGATATGGTCGTCGCATGGCGATGCGAGTCCTCGTGTTGGGTGCCGGTTTCGGCGGCCTCGAGTTGAGCACGATGCTGTCGGAGGCGCTCGGCGAGGAGGTCGAGGTGACGCTGATCGACCGCAACGACTCCTTCGTCTTCGGCTACTCGAAGCTCGACGTGATGTTCGGCAAAAAGAGCGCCGAGGCGGTCCGCCTCCCTTATAAGGACTTCGCCAAGCCCGGGGTGCGGATGCTGCGCGAGGAGATCGTCGCGATCGACCCCGAGGCGCGCACCGCGACCACCGAGAGCGGCGTCCACGAGGCCGACGCGCTGGTCGTCGCGCTCGGCGCCGACTACGACATGGACGCGACCCCGGGGGTCGCCGAGGCGGGCGAGTTCTACTCGGTGCCCGGCGCCGAGCGGATGGCCGGCCCGATCGCCGACTTTCGCGAGGGGCGGGCGGTGATCGGCGTCTGCGACGCACCCTTCAAGTGCCCGCCGGCGCCGAGCGAGGCGGCGCTGCTCCTCCACGAACACCTGACCGAGCGCGGCGTTCGCGGAGACTGCGAGATCACCTTCGCCCTCCCCCTCCCCACCCCGGTCCCCCCCTCGCCGGAGACCTCGGCGGCGCTGCTCGCCGCCTTCGAGGAGCGCGAGATCGCCTTCGTCCCCGGCGTGCGAATCGCCTCCGTCGACACGGCGGCGCGCGTCGCCCGACTAGACAACGGCGAGGAGCTGCCCTACGACCTCTTTCTCGGCGTCCCCAAGCACCGCGCCCCGGACGTGGTTATAGAGAGCGGGATGACCATCGACGGCTACGTCCCGGTCGACTCGCGAACCCTGCGGACCCGCTACCCCGACGTCTACGCAGTCGGCGACGTGGCGACGGTCGGCGTGCCAAAGGCGGGCGTCTTCTCCGAGAGCGCGGCGCGAACCGTCGCCGCCGAGCTGATCGCCGAGGCGCGCGGCGAGGAGCCCCCGGACGGCTACGACGGCCTCGGCTCCTGCTACATCGAGTTCGGCGCCGGCCGGGTCGGCAAGGTCGACGTCGACTTCCTCTCCGGCCCAAAGCCGACCGGCGCCTTCCACGAGCCTTCCGCCGCTTTGGTCGCCGAGAAGGAGCACTTCGGCGCGACCCGCACCGCCCGCTGGTTCGGGCGCTGACGCATCATGATTGCACTATGCCCGCTGCTATGATGCGGCAATGCGCACCACCGTCACTCTCGACCCCGATGTCGCGGCAAAGCTGAAGCAAACCGCCAGGGAGCGGGGCATCTCCTTTAAGGAAGCCCTGAACGAGAGCGTGCGGCTGGGACTTGGCGGCGCCGGCGCAAACGCCCGGCCCTACCGCGTGCCGACCCGCCGTCTCGGCGTGCGACCCGGCATTGACCTCGACAAGGCGTTGGCGTTGGCCGGAGAACTCGAAGACGCCGAAGTCGTGCGCAAGCTCTCGCTGCGTAAGTGAAGCTGCCCGACGTCAACCTCCTGCTCTACGCGATCGACGAGGAGTCCCCGCACCACGAGGGGGCGCGAAAATGGCTTGAAGACACCCTCTCCGGAACGGAGACGGTCGCCTTCGCGTGGGCTGTCCTCGTCGGCTTCCTGCGGATCTCTACCAACCCGGCCGTGCTTCAGAGACCGCTTAGCGCCGAGGAGGCGATCGACTACATCGACGCCTGGCTGGCGCAACCGTGCGTCACCACCGTGGCTCCGGGCAGTCGCCATGCCGCCGTGCTGCGCGAGTTGCTGGAGCCGTTGGGGGCGGCGGGCAACCTGGTCAGCGACGCCCACCTCGCGGCGCTCGCGATTGAACACGGCGCCGAGCTGTGCTCATGCGACACCGACTTCTCGCGCTTCGGCGGCCTGCGCTGGACGAATCCGCTGGACTGAAGCTCTAGCCAGGGTGTGTCCGGCCAGCCGAATTCAGAAATCTGATAATCTGATTTTGTGAGGCAGCTCAGCGCAACCGATGCCGCGCGGCGCTTCTCTGATTTGCTTGACAGCGTCGAGCATGAGCGCGAATCCTTCGTCGTCGTCCGCCACGGGCGACCGGTGGCGACGATCGAGCCGGCCTTCACCGGGACCGGCCGAGCCGTGAAGGAGATGCTGCGCACGCATCGTCCCGATCCAGAGTGGGCGGCCGAGCTGCACGAGTTACGCGAATGGGTCGGCTCTGCCGACACGGGCCCCTGGCGCGACTGATTCTCGACACGACCGCGTTGGTCGACGCCGAGCGCAACGGCCTCAGGGCACTCGATGCGTTGATCGGAGACGAGGACGATGTGGCGATCGCGGCTGTCAGCGTCGCCGAAATGGTCGTCGGCAATGAACTGGCCGACGAGAAGCGCCGAGAGAAACGTCAGGCGTTCCTCGCCGCGGCGCTCGAAGCCTTCAGCATCGAGAGCTATGACCTCGACGTTGCCCATGCGCACGGTGTCCTACTCGCCCACACGCGCCGCATTGGGAGCCCCCGAGGCGCGCACGATCTGATCATCGCCGCTACCGCACGGGCGCGAAACCGTGAAGTCGTGACCGCTGATCGATCGGCGTTTGGAGATCTGCCCGAAGTCGCCTTGCGCTCGACTCCCGACTAAAGCACCGGTTATTCCGCGCCCTCATACGGCGCCAGGGTGAAGCGGGTCAGCTCCGGGAGGAGCTCCGGCAGGGTCTCCCCCTCGCCGGCGAGGATGCGCTTGCTGACCAGCGCGACGATGCCGCCGACCAGCGCCTCGGCGGTCGGTTCCGGCAGGTCGGGGTGGGGCGCGCCGGCGGCGGCGGCGGCGCCCGCGCCCATTCCGCCGTCGCGCAGGTTGGGGACGAAGCTGTCGAGGGCGCGCTGGTAGCGGTCGTGGATCGCGGGGCCGGCGAAGAGGCCCTCGACGAGGAGAAGCCGCGCCTGGGCGGGTGTCGCGGCGAGATGCCCGAGCAGAGCGGCAAGGGCGGCGCGCACCGCTCCCGGCCAGTCGTCGGGCTCGCCGCTGCCGTCCGCACCCGCGCAGGCGCCCAGCACCGCCGTGCGCAGCCGTTCCACGGCGTCGTCGTAGGCGGCCGCGAAGCAGTCGTCCTTGGCCTTGAAGTGCTTGTAGAAGTCGGCCGAGGAGACGCCGGAGCGCTTGGCGATCGCCGCCACCGTCGCCTTCGCGAAGCCCTCCTCGTAGACGAGCTCGGTGAAGGCGCCGATCAGCCGCTCGCGCTGGCTGGCGGCGACGACCTCCGGCGCCAACCTGTGGCGGCCGCGGGGCAGCGGAGCCGAGGCGCTCAGCTCTGCGCCTCGGCCGAGAGCGCGTAGGGAGCGAGCAGGAACTCGGCCAGCTCGGGCAGCAGCTTCGCCACCTCGGCGGCCTCGCCGCGGCGGACGTGCTGGTAGACGATCCAGGCCACCCCGCCGATCTGCGTCTCGTCGATCGTGTCCGGCAGCTTCTCCGCGCGGGGGATGTAGCGCTGGGTGAGGCCGACGAATTCCTGCACCGCCGTCTCGTAGTGCTCGGCCGCCGCCGGCCCCGCGGTCAGCGCCTCGACCATGCACATGCGCGCGAGCGCCGGCTCCTCGGCGATGTAGTCGAGGAAGGTGGCGAGGCCCGCCTCGGCGCGCGCCTGCCAGTCCTCGCCCAGCGGGCGACAGCTCTCCTCGATCCGCCGCATCGCCTCGGCGACGGCGGCGTCGAAGGTGGCGAGGAAAACCTCCTCCTTGCCGGAAAAATTCTCGTACAGCGTCTTGCGCGCGACCCCCGCCCGTTTGACGATGTCGCTGATTTTCGTCGCCTCGTAGCCGCGCTCAGCGGTCAGCTCGGCGGTCGCCGTCATGATCCGTTTGCGCTTGTGCTCGGCGACGAACTCGCGGGACAGCTCTGGGCGAGGCGCCGGCACCGCGCCCTTACGTGCGCGGGCGGACATGTCCCCAAGGATACCCGGGGATTCTCCAAGGAAACCGAAAGTTTACCCATATGGGAGACTCTGATAGTACCGTTTAACGACTTATTCAGTTTCCAATTAGAAACGGTGAGGTATCCCAATGCCACCACGTCGAGTGGAACTGAGTCGGGAGGCGCTTTTGGAGTCGATCGGGGAAGAGTGGTCGCCGGCTGACGTCGTCGCCGCCCACGACCTGCTGGCCGGCGGCGAGGGGCAGTTTCCCTCCCACGGGCGCGGCGTCGGGGTGCCAAGCGAGCTGGTCGGGGCGATCCAGCGCGAGCGGATCCTCGCCGCGATGACCGCCGCGGCGGCCGAGGAGGGCTACCGCCGGCTCAGCGTCCAGGGCGTGCTCGAGCGTGCCGGTGTCTCGCGGCCCACCTTCTATGAGCACTTCGCCGACAAGGAGGACTGCTTCCTCGCCGCCCTCGACGCGGCCGGCGAGCGTTTCTACAAGCGAATCTCCGAGGCGGCCCAGCTCGGCAGCGACTGGCGCGGTCGCCTGCGCTCGGGCATCGTCGAGCTGGTCAGCCTCGTCGCCGAGCAGCCAGACGCGGCGCGGATGCTGATCGTCGAGGGCCGCGCCGCCTCCTCCCGCGCCCTCGACCATCGCGAGGCCCTGCTCGACAAATTCGCCTCCTGTGTGGCCCGCACCGTCGGCGACGAGGTCGAGGAGCCGACCGCCGCCTCCGGACTCACCCCGGTCGGGGTGATCGGCGGCATCGAGTCCCTGCTCTACTCCCGCCTCTACCGCGACGAACTCGACGACCTCGCCTCCCTCGTCCCCTCGCTCATGTACTTCGCGGTGCTGCCCTACCTGGGCCCGGCGGCGGCGCAGGAGGAGATGCAGGCGGGTTAGAGGTAAGCGCTGGCGGGCAGGACGGCGAGAACTCTCACAACACCAACGCCACCCCGATCAACGCGCCGATCTTCCACTGGCCGCCCTCGCGGCGCAGCGGCAAGTTGTAGGCCTTGCCGGCGCCGTCGCGGTAGATGAGGAAGGCCTGGGGGCCCTTGGAGCGAAAGCTGAGCACGTGGATCCGTGCGGCACTGCGAAACACCGACGGGCGTGTTTTTGAAAGCAGGACGCGCATTCCCGCCGCGCATCCGTGGCCCACGGAGGCCGGGGCGCGCTTGACCAGCTGGGTGAGTTTGTTGCGGATCAGGCTGCGCAGCTCACCGCAGGCGGTGTCCCAGCTCCCCGCCGCCTCGTTGTCGAGGAATGACTTGACCAAGCGCGTCGCGGCGATCCGCTGCGTGGCGCTTGTCTCGGTGCCGTAGGTCTGGATCGAGTTGTCCCCGTGCTTGACGGTGGGAACGCCGGGGGCGACGGCCTTGGTGCCCTGGTTGGGGAGCGGGCCCGGGTCAGTCGGCGCGGAGCCGCTCAACTGCTCCTGCCGGGAACCGCCCTGCTTGGAGGACTTCTGCTTCTGCTGCTTTTCGGCCTTCTTCTGGGTGGTCGCGGTGGCGGTCGAGGCGGTAGTGGTGCTCGACGTCGAGCTGCCGCCACCGCCGCAGCCGGCGACGGCTGCGGCGGGCAGGGCAACAGCAAGGACGAGGATCAGCGCTGACTTGGCGAGTTTCATCTTCTCCTTACAGTGCGGTGTTGTGAGAGGACAGAACGAGGATGTCCTCAGGGCGCCAGCGGCACTCCGTTCAGAACGCCGATCCGCCACTGTCCCCCCTCGCGGCGCAGCTGCATGTAGTAGGGCTTGCCGGCGGCGTTGCGGTAGATGACGAAGCTCACAGGACCCCGGACCCGGAAGCTCAAGACATCGATTGGGCCGTTGCCTCGCGCCGACTTGGGGATTCTGGCCAAGACGACGTGCATTCCCGCCCCGCAGCCCTTGCCCGTCGAAGCGTGGTCGCTCTTTGCCAGCTGCGTGAGTTTGCTGCGGATCAAACTCCTCAGCTCCCCGCAGGCCGCCTCCCAGCGCCCGGCCGCCTGATCTCGAAGGTAGGAGGCGACGAGCCGGGCCGCAGCGACCCGCTGGCCGGCGCTCGCCTCGGTCCCGAAGGTCTGGATCGTGTTGTCACCGCTCTTGGAGGTCGGCACGCCCGGCGCGGTGTCGCTCGATCCTTCGTTGGGCAGGGGAGCCGAGGGGGTCGGCGCCGAGCCCTCCGCCTTGGCCTGCTTTGTGTTCTTCTGCGCTTGGCCCTTCTGCGCCGTCGCGGTCGAGGAAGCGGTGCTCAAGGTCGAGGAGGAGCCCCCGCCGCAGCCGGCAAGGGCGCCGAGCAGGGCGAGGGTGAGGATCAGGGCAAGGGGGGTCTTGAGGAGCTTCATCTTCTCTTTCTGTGATGGCGTGGATGACGGTGGCGGACGCGACGACGGTGGTGTCGTTGATGGTGATGGCGACGATGGCTTGCGCGGTGCTTGGGCCGTGTCGAGCCGGCAGGGGCGCTCGCCGGGGGTGACTGAGGGGCGGGCGAAGAGGCGCCCTGGTCATTTGAGGCGCTCTGCTGCGTCGCCTCGAAGGTGGCGCTGACCGAGCGCGCCTCACTCATCGCCACCGTGCAGTCCCCGGTCCCCTCACACCCTCCCCCGCTCCAACCCGTGAAGGTGGAGCCGGGAGCAGGGGTCGCGCTGAGGGTGACCTGGGCTCCCGAGCGGATCTGGGTCTGACAGGAGGAGGAGCAGTCGACCCCACCGAGGTCGGAGCTGATCGCGCCCGAACCGGTGCTCGCGGTGGAGAGCGCGAAGGACGCGGGCAGCGCGGTCGAGGTGGCGGCGCCGGGCGGGTAGGCGTAGACGCTCGCCTGCACGCTGATCCCCGAGCTGACGTAGACGCGGCCCTGGGTACCGGTGGGGGAGTTGTCGACCGCCAGTCCCGAGGGCCCGCCGTTGACGACGTTGTACTTGAGGCGGCCCTCGTAGTTGCCGGCGGAGTCGAAGACGTCGACGGTTGCCTGGGGGTGCTCTGAGTACTGCGGCCCGAGGGTGTCGATCACGTAGACCTCGCCGGTCACGTTGTCCACGGCGACGGCGGAGTCGTGCAGGTCGGCGAAGCCGCCGGGGGGGCCGAAGATGTAGTCCACCGGATTGTCGGTGTCGGTGGCCGGGTCATAGACCTTGACGGTGTCGCTCTGCGCGTCGGGAACGTAGATGTAGCCGGCGGTGCCCGAGTAGCCCGAGACGGCGATCCCGTAGCCGTCGCCGAGGGAGGCGGCG
This sequence comes from uncultured Solirubrobacterales bacterium, assembly GCA_963702055.1. Lineage (GTDB taxonomy): Bacteria > Actinomycetota > Thermoleophilia > Solirubrobacterales > 70-9 > CAWINX01. Next base: position 1,464,823 of record OY969702.1, read on the forward strand.
CCGATCTGGCCCAGAGGTGTCCCCGAGGAGTCGTATTCGGCGATCAAGGTGCGATCGTCGACGTAGACGTCGTCGGTGGCGGGGTCCACGGCGACACCGGTCGAGTCGGCGGAGTCGCCCACCGGCCCCGGCGCGAAGCCCCCGGCGGGGCCGAACTTGGCGACGTTGCGGTGGTAGTTGTTGACGTAGAGGTTGTTGGAGGAGTCAAGCGCCAGCCCGCAGGGACCGTCGATCGGGTCTTCGTTTGCCAACTGGGTGACGTAGCCGGTGGCGCCGTTGGTGGGCGAGCCGGCGTAGCCCGCGGAGGGGCTGTAGAGGTCGACCGCGTGGTGGTAGTAGTCGGCGAGGTAGAAGCGCCCCTGGCTGTCTACCGCCAGACCGCAGGGGCCCTCGAAGTAGCCGGCGGGGGCGGGGGTGTGGTTGAGCGCGCCGGTCGGGGCGAAGACGAAGAGTGGGTCATCGAAGGCGGCGCGGGCCGCGGGGGCGAGCCCGAGCGCGAGCGCCGCCGCGCAGATCATGCCCAGCGAAGCCCGCCTCACCGTCCCGCCCTCCAGTGGCGGCGGTGCGCTCGCCTGTGGACCTTGTGGTGTCGCTTCTTGTGCTTTGCCTTCTTGTGACAGCGCCCCCGTAGCGTCGTGTCGAAGATCGCGCCGCGGTTGTTCTGAGCCAGCGCTTTGACGGCGACCTGGGGCGGGGTGGCGCAGATGTTTGCCGAGTTGACCAAGAGCCCCCTCCTGCCCCCGTAGAGGGTCATCACGAAGCGGTCGATCGGCGCGTCGGGGAGGTCGGAGAAGGCGGTTCGCACGCCGCCGCCGGGGGCGGGGCCGATCGCCCCCTCCAAGCTGATGCGGATCGCCCCGGCGTGAAGGTCGGCGACCAGGTCGGGCAAAGTGCGCCCGGGCGCGGAGCGCAGGTAGACGTTGCCGGTGAGCGGCTGGTCAAAGAGCGGCGTGTAGGCGGCGGCGTGGCCGTAGACGGAGTTCGCCGGGCAGTTCTCGGCGGCGAACTGCGCCCTCGTGCAGATGCCGCGGATGTGGTTTTGGGCGACGAACATCTGGTGGGGGACGATCACCGCCATCTCCTGGAGGTTTGAGTCCTGCGCTCCCCGCGTTTGGTAGGTGGCGGTCAGCTGCGGATAGGCGCCACGATGGGTGCCTCCCTTGAGGCGAATGCCGAGCTTGGGCCGAAAGCCGAGAGTGAGGCAGTTGAGCAGCTGGAAGTGGCGGGAGACGGTCACCGTTGAGTCATCGACCGCGGAGGCGAAGTTGGTCCCCGAGCCGGTCAGGGTCGAGACCAGCTCGGAGGGCTCACAGCTGGAGGGGTTGTGGGCGAAGTTCGGGCGGTCGATGTAGATGCGGATGTCCCTGAGGTGCAGGGGGATGCCGTCGATGATGTGGGGGATCGGGTCCGATGCCGAGGAGTCCAATCGCAGCTGGGCGGTCTGGGGGTCGATCTGAAAGGCAGAGCGCACGACGATCTTGCCGAGGTCGAAGGGCCCGACCTTTGCCGAGTTGATCGTGACGAAGGAAAGCGGCGCGCCGTGGTAGGGGCCGGCGAGGTAGATCCGCCCGGAGGCGTAGGTGAGGGCGCTGCCCACCCCGTAGCCGGAGAGGGTGTGGCCGATCAGCGAAGCGTCGGGACAGGAGGGGACCTTTTGGGCGAGGTCTGCCTCGGGACAGTAGGGGATGCCGGCGATCTTGCCGGTGATCCCCTTCGGCAGGACGAGGGAGTAGGAGGTGATCTCCTGCTCGGAGTCTGTGCGGGAGAGGCGCACGTAGTAGGGGGTGTAGGAGCCTACGTTGGCGTTTACGCCGCCGGTGACGATGTCGGGGTTGAAAGGCGGCACGGTGCCGTTGGGGCAGGGGCCGCCGCCTGAGCCGCTGGAGACCTGGGAGTTGTTGGTCAGGTGTTTGCTCCCCGGCCCCGCCCAAGGGACGAGGTCGATCTGGGTGGTGGCCGCGCCGCAGAGATCGGGGGTGACCAGCGGGGCGCGCTGGCCCGATCTGAAGTTGACGTTGAGGTCGGTATAGGGGAGCTGGGGCAGCTCGGGGAAGACGGCTGTGAGCTGGCCGGTGTTCGGGTCGGCGACCAGCTCGCCGGCGACTTTGACCGCGATGCCGCGCTGCGGGGACTTGGCGATGAGGTAGACCGCGACCAGGGTGTCGAAGGGGTTCTCCGCGCCGTGGGCGTTGGTCGCCGGGTCATCGGGCTGGGCGAGGTAGATCGCCCCGTCGATCAGCTCGTCAAAGAGCGGGCTGCGCACCGAGAAGTCGCCGATCTTCGACGCGTTGGGGCAGCCGGCCCCCTGGGGGCTGAAGGGCGTCTCTTTGGCGTACTGAGCCGGCGTGCAGCCCACCAGCCCCTCCCCCAGGGAGGGGTTCAGCGTCACCCCGTAGGGCAGGGTGATCACCGCGGTGCGGGTCTGGGCGGGGAGCTGGCGGGCGGGGTCGGTGAGCTGGGGAGTATCGGCGGAGAGGCGGAAATTGAAGCCCGAGGGCGAGGAGGCCTTGGTGTCGGTGAGGTAGCCCGAGGAGGCCGGGGCGAAGAAAAAGCTCTCACAGCCCGTCTGGTCGACCGGCTGTCCGGAGGAATTGAGGTTCTGGGCCCCGGCGCTGGCCCCGGCGCTCTGCTGCCATGAAGTGGCCTTGGCGGTGAAGTCGAGCGGGCCCTCGCAGGAGGAGGGCAGGGTGAGGTAGGCGAGGGGAGCGGAGCCCGGGCTGAGCGGGGAGCCGACCGAGTGCTTGCACCAGGCGAAGTCGGGCTCTGATTCGTTTAGGCAGTCGCCGCGCTGGGGGTTGTGGGAGGCGTTCCAGGGGATGCCCCACAGGTGCAGGCCGAGGCCGGTGATCTGCAGCGAGCGCGAGACGTTTGAGGCGTCGAGGGAGAGGTCATAGGCGCCCTGATCGTCGGTGGCGACGTCGAGGTTGAAGACCAGCGGCACGCCGAAGGGCGAGGCGCCGAGCTGGGCGGCGGTGCCCGGCGGCGGGGTGAGGTTGAAGAGGCCGAAGGAGCGGGTGGTGCCGCCGTTCAGCGCGCTGTGGACCTCGATCGTGCCCACCTGGGTGCGATCGGGGCAGCTCTCCCCCGACTCGCTCGACTCGAAGGGCGAGGTGCGGGGGGTGTAGAAGTCGGTGAGGGCGCAGCGATCGAGCGCCTTGGGGTTGAGCAGCAGGCCCGGCGGCAGGAAGAGTGAGAGGTCGCGGATGTCCCCGTCGGGCTGGGGGTCGCCGGGCTGGCCCTCGGCATCGCCGCCCAGGTTCATGCCCACGCCGAGGTCGAGCTGGTAGGGGTGAGAGCCGGCGAGGGTGGCCGCCGCGCCGCCGTCGGCGATCGCCTTCGCCGAGAAGCCGGCGGTGCCGGAGAGGAAGCCGAAGCCGTGGGTGGTGGTGAAGGTGCCCGCGGCGGTGGCCGAGCCCGAGTTGTTCGTCGCCACCAGGCGGAAGTCATAGGCGGTGTCGGGAGTGAGGCCCGAGATCGCCGCGCGGGCGGCGTGCTCTGAGCCGTCAGAACCGCCCGGCACCGTGGTGGTGGGGGCGCAGGGATGCGAGGAGCAGGGCCCCGAGCTGCCGTACTCGAAGCGGTAGGTGGTGGCCTCCCCGCCGGGGTTGATCGTGCCCACCAGCAGCGCGGAGACGCCCTGGATGTCGGTGGCCGAGACGGGGCCGGAGATCGTCGGCGCCGCCGCCTGGGCGGAGGAGGCGGCGAGGAGCAGGGCGGCGAAGGTGACCGTCACGGATGTGAACGCCCGCCTCACCTGTGGCCTCGTTTGTGGTGGCGCTTGCGGTGCTTGCTCTTCTTCTTCTTCTTCACGCAGCGCCCGTGGCGCTTGATGAAGCCCCGCTTGCAGCGCTTGGCGTGGCGCTTTCGGCCGTAGCGGGTGTAGTGGATCGCCGGGTTGCCGTGGCCGGTAAGCAGCGTGGTCAGGGTCGGGTCTCCCGGCGGGGAGGTGAGCACCTGGCAGGCGTCGCCCTCGCAGGCGAGCGGCGGGGAGGGAATGAGGAAGCCGCCGTTGATGCGGGCGTCGTAGAGGTCCTGAGCGCCGGGGTCGGTGGAGATCAGCGAGACATCGGTGGTGAAGAAGGCGTCGGAGCCGTTCGCGGAGGCGTCGATGAAGGTGGCCCCGGTGGCCGAGCGACCGGAGGAGATAAGCGACGTGCAGCCACCCGAGGAGGCGCAGCTGTCCTCGCCGTTTGCCTCCCATTCATAGACGTCCTTGATCCCGGCGCCGCTTGAGTGGTTTTGGTTGGTATCGGTAAGCGCCAGGGAGTCGAGGGAGTCAAAGAAGACCCGTCGCCCGTCGGTGGAGAGGACGCGCGGCTTATAGGCCTGGGTGGAGAAGGGTGCGCTGCCGTTGGCGATCGCGCCGGGGATCGTGGAGGGCCCGATCGGGCGCTCGCCCGTGGGGTTGCAGGAGACGCAGGTCAGGGTCCCTGCGCCAGCGGAGTCGTAGAGGTAGACCTCGGAGTCGCAGACGCCGCCGACCTGCCCGCAGGGCACGGAGCTGGAGAGGTCGGTGTTGTCATAGCCGCTGAGCTGGGCGGAGGAGAGGAAGAGCAGCTTGGTTCCGTCGGCGGAGACGCGGGCGGTGCCGGTAGGCGGCGGGTAGTCGCCTGGGTCGGCGGCCGGGGCGGCGCCCGCGTCGGCAACCACCTGGGTCGTGGTTCCCGAGTGCCAGCGCTGCAGCCCCCCGCCGTCCTGGAAGTAGGCGGTGTCGGCGGTGGCGGAGACACCGAGCACCCCGACCACTCCGCCGCTCGGGGTGAGGTCGGTAGCGTGGCCGGTTCCGTCGTCATAGCGGTAGAGGTGCCCGGACCTGGTGAAGAAGGCGACGGTGCCGTCTGCGGAGGCGGCCTGGAAGCTCCCCCCTCCCCCGGCGTCGGCGTCGACCTGGGCGTTGCCGGCAGCGACGTGCAGGTAGAGGTCACCGTTCTGGGTGAAGTAGATGCGATCGCCCGTGGTTGAGACGGCGCCGGACTGTGCGGCAAGGGCGGCACCGGGGGCCCCGCCGTTGATCAGGCTCAGCCCCGCGCCCTGTGACCACTCGTAGAGGTTCTGCTCGCCCGGATCGCAACCGGAGCCGGAGGGAACCTCGCTGGCGCCGGGGACAAGAGCCGCGCAGCTGGAGATGACGACCTGTTGGAGGTCGGGCGAGGCGCCGGCGAAGCGCAGGTCGAAGTAGGCGGGAGAGAGGTCGAGGTTGGCGGCCTCATCTGCTCCGAGCATGGCGGTGAAGGCGCCGCTGGGGATATCGAGTGAGTAGTAGTCCTGGTAGCCGGGCGGGGCGTCGGTTCCAGCGAGCGGCGCGTTGCCGACGGTGCAGTGGCCGGCGCCCGAGGCGCAGTGATCGCCGTTTTGCAGCAGGCCATGGGTGAGATCTCCGGAGAAGAGCTGGTAGGGGACTCCGCCGTCTTTGGATTGGTAGGCGATCGGGGCGGTGATGTTCTGCGTCGCCCAGCCCGAGGCACTGCGGGTCGCCAGGTACTGGTTTCCCTGCGGGCCGCCCAGCCCGCCGGCGAAGGAGGCGGTCGAGCCGTAGGTGGCCGAGTCCCCGTTCGAGGCGGCCTGCAGCACTCCGCCGCCGGAGATCGCCCCCGGCAGATCGACCTGGCCACCGCTTTTGTCGATCGGGGAGACCATCTCCCAGCCGCGGCTGTCGAGCAGGAGCGGCCCCGGCCCCTTGGTGGTGAAGGTCTTGGTGGCGCCGGTCGAGGGGCCGGCAGGGTCGGAGTTCGCCGCGACGATGCGGTAGCGGTAGGTGTTCGTCGGGGAGAGGCCGCTCAGGGAGACGGTGACGGCGTGGGTCCCGCTGGAGGCGAGCAAGGTAGCGTCGCTCGCCGGCGCCTTGTGGCAGGCGGGGTTGGAAGGCGTGCCGCAGTTGGTGAAGTCGTTACCGGTGGTGTACTCGAAGTGGTAGGTGGTGTTGAGGCCGTTGGGGTCGAGCTGGGCGCTCAGCCTGGCGGCGTCTGAGCCGACCGCGGAGGACCATTGAGCGCCGACCAGCGGCGGGCCGGAGGCCGCCGCGGCCGGGGCGAGAGGACTCAGAGCGGCGGCGAGGCAAAGCGCCGCGGACAGGGTGGCGACAACGGCGCCGCCGCTCGGTGAGCGGCGGCGCTTAGGGCCTGTGGCCATTTCGGTCCCTCGGCGCTACCTCACCGCGCGCTGTGGCGCGTGTGATGGCGACGGTGATGGCGCTTGTGCTGCTTGTGCTTCTTGCGCGCCTTCGGGCACTTGAGCGCGATCCGTGGGTGGGAGTCGGCGGTCGCGTTGTTGTGGCCGTCGAGGAAGACCGCGGCGCGGTTGGGCTGCTTGCAGAGGTTGGTGTTATTGACCAGGAGGCCCTTGTGGCCGCCGACCAGGCGGATGATCGCCTGGGAGATCGGGGCGTCGGGGACTCCTTGGAAGGTGGTCCTCAGCCTGGCGTGGACGGTGTCGATCTTGCCGACCTGGTCGATCCGGATCGGCTGGGATGCGGGGCCGTGGAGGTCGAGCACCATGTCGGGCAGCGGGTTGTCGCCGGTGCGCAGGTAGACGGGGCCGGTGAGCTTGTAGTCGAGCAACGGTGAGGTTGCGACTACCGAGCCGATGATCGAAGCGGCCGGGCACTGATCGGCGGCGAACTGGGGCCTGGTGCAGGGCGCCTGGATGTGGGATTGGTCGAGCTGCATGCTCGGCGGCAAGATCACCGAGGCCTTGCCGATGTTGGCGTCGCCCGCTCGGGCGTTCAGCACCGAGGTGAAGGCCGGGTGGCCGTTGCGGAAGTGCCCACCCCTAAGGCGCATGCCCAAGCGGGGCTTGAAGCCGAGGTTGGCGCACTCGGCGAGCTGGAAGGGCTCGGAGAGCGAGGCGGTCTGGCTTTGGGTGGAGAGCAGCGATCCGCTGATCGAGGTTGGGTCGCAGCTGCTGCCGTTGAGGGTGAAGTCGGGCTTATCCAGCTTCATCTGCACCGAGCGCACGTCGAGCGGGAAGCCGTCGCCGTCGACGGTGAGGTGATCGGGGATCGGGTCCGCGGTGGCGGTGATCTGGGCGGTGGTCGGGTCGATCGCGATCGCCACCCTTGTCACCACGACGCCGAGGTCGAAGGGACCCGCTACCGCCGGGGTGATGATCACGAAGGAAAGGGGCTGGTTTTTGTAGGGGCCGGCCAGGTAGACGTTGCCGGTTACGTAGTAGGGGGCGGGGCCCGCTCCGGCGCCGACGTGGACGACGCCGACCTTGGAGGTGTCGGGGCAGCTCGGGTCGCTTTGCTCGAGGGCGCCGTCGCCTGAGGCCGTCCTTGACTGCGCCTGGGCGATCCCCGCCTCGGAGCAGGCCGGGGTGCCGGCGAGCTTGGCGACCAGGCCCGGGGGCGGGCTGAGGGTGACCGAGGAGAACTGCTGGGTCGCGTCGTCGCGGTGCAGGTTGAGCACGAAGGGGGTGTGCTCGCCCGCCAGCGGGGAGACCGTGCCCGCGTCGAAGCCGGGCGAGTTGGGCTTGCCCTGCTCTGTGGTCGGGCAGGAGCCGTTTGGCCCCTGGCTGATCGAGTAGGTGTCATCGGGCGGAGTCACCGGGGTCGAGGTCGAGCTCGACCAGGGAGTCAGCTCGGAGGTGGTCGAGTAGTCCCCGCAGGTATCGGGGGTGCGCAGTGCGCCGGTGGCGCCGCCGAAGAAGTTCAGCTTGAACTCGCTGAACGGCAGCTGTGGGTTCTGATCGACCGTGGTGATCAGCTGGCCGGTGGCGGGGTCCGCCTCGACTTTGCCCGGCAGCTTGACGATCACGCCGCTCTGGGGGTCGTCGATGACCAGGTAGATCGCCAGCTCGGAGTCAAAGGGGTTGTCGTGGGGCTTTGCCAAGTAGACCGAGCCCGGCAGCGGGTTGTCGAGCAGGGGCGTGGTCACCTCGACGGTGCCCAGCTTGGAGGCGTCCGGGCAGGTCGGCTCTTTGCCGTTCGGGGTGCCGGTGTTCGGGTCGATGCCGATCTGCGCCGAGGAGCAGGCCTCAAGCCCGTTGGCTGCCGAGGGGTTGAGGGTGAGGCCGGGCGGCAAGGTGACGACCGCCTTGCGCAGGGTGGAGGTGGCCCGGGTGTCCTGGGTCTCGCTCTGGGGCACCTGGAGGTCGACGTCGAGCCCCGATGGCGAGTCGGCGACGTTTGTGGTCGGTCTCGCGGTCAGGGTGGGGGCGAAGGCGAGGCTGTCGCAGCCGTCGACCGGGGCCGGGGTGGTGCCGTCGGCTTTCGTCACCGTCGCCGAGGCGCTGACCGGGCCGCCCGGGTTCTGGTTCTGCCAGGAGGTCGCCGTGGCGCTGAGGCTGAGCGAACTCGAGCAGGCCGAGGGCATGGTGAGCAGGGGTTTAGAGATCGGCGACACCGGGCACGTCTCGGAGTAGTGGTCGGCGTGGAAATCGCACTGGGCGCCGCGCAGGTGGTCGTGGGCCGGATCGGAGGGATCGCCCCAGAGGTCGACGGTCGCCTCCGTGAAAAGGCCGTACTGGCTGATGTCGCTCGTCTTCGCCTGCAGCGCGTAGCCGTGGGCCGGGTCGACCCCGCCGAGGATGTGGAAGTAGAAGCCGAGGCCGTTAGGATTGAAGGCGATCGAAGCTGCGCTGCCGGGCGGCGCCTCGACGTTGAAGGCGGGCTGGGCCCACAGCTGCGCCGGGAAACCGCCAATGCCCAGGGTGAAATCGACGACGCCGATCGCCGAGCTGTCGGAGCACGCCTCCTGCTCGAAGTCGGCCTCCGAGCAGCGCGGCGTCACGGTCGGGTTGACGACGACGCCCGGGGGCAGGGTCGTGGTGACGTCCTTGGGGTCCTCCGACGCCCCAACCGGATTGAACGTGTCGAGGTTGGTATTGACCCCGAAGCGGATGCGGGAGGCGAAGGGGTGGGCGCCGGCCTGGGTGACCGCGCTGCCGTCGACGTCGCTGAACCAGGCGCTGAGCTGCTGGATGCCAAAGGGGGCGGGGTCGGCGTTGAAGGGGGTGACGCCGGTGGCCTCAGCCGGGTTGGCGGCGCCGCCGCCGGAGACGGTGACGTGGTTGCTCACCGTGGCCAATGGCGGCGCCGAGGCGGGGACCTGGAGGGGGATCTGGACGGTGAGCCGCTCGCCGGGCTGGACCGTATCGCCGAAGTGGCAGACGACCGGCGGGCCGGGGTCGCAGGGGTTGATGACAGCGGACTGGTAGTCCGGACCGATGCCGAAATTGAGCGTCGTGTTCAGGGGGGAGGGAATGGGGCTCGGCTGCACCGTGAAGCCGGCGGGCAGGTCGTCGGTGATGGTGATGTCGCTGCCGTCGGTGGCGGTGCCGCCGGTGTTGACCACGGTGACCAGGAACATGTTCCTGCCATCGCTGACGCCGGGGACGAGGTTGGTGGGGGCGGCGTGGGAGTCGATCCGCCAGGCCGGGGCCGCGGTTACCGCGGAGGCCGGAGCGGCGGCGATGGCCGCGCCCAGGGTGGCGAGGACGAGGGTGGCGAGGAGGCTGCGGCTACGGCGGATCACCACAAACGAATCGCGCCTTGCTCGCCGCGCAGAAGAATCAGATTGCGACTTCTTGCTCGCGGCGGCGCTCATTGCGAACCTCCCCGGTTGGAGTTGGCTCGCTTGTGCGAGCGGGCGTGGTGGCGCTTGTGATGCTTGGCCTTGTGGTGGCGCTTCCTGTGGTGCTTCTTCTTCTTGTGCCTGGCGACGCAGCGGCCGTGGCGCTTGACCTTGCCGGCGCGGCAGGGAGGCAGGGGCGGGTTGCCCTGGCTCTGAATCGCGCCGCTGCCGGCACCCGGGCCCGAGGGCGGCGTGGTCCCCTGGCCGTGGCACTGTTCGGCGCTGCCGCAGGGCGGCGCCCCCGCCTGGTGCTGGGAGGCGAGGCCGCCGTCGACGCGGACGTCGTAGACGTCGTAGAGGTTGTCGGTGTCCTGGGGGACGAACCGGTCGGCGGTGCGAATGAAGACGTCGTTGCCGGAGGCGGAGGCGCCGACGATGTAGGAGGGGTCGGGGCTGGTGCCGGAGGAGAGCAGGTAGAGGCAGCCGCCGTCTTGGTCGGCGGAGTGGCAGGAGCCGGTCCCGTTCGCCTCCCATTCGTAGGGGTCCGAGCAGGAGCGGGGACCCGCGACTGTGACCGGGCAGCCCTGGTCGCCGTTGGTGTCGGCGGCGACGAGTTTGTCGGGAGTCTGGAAGAAGACCCGGTTGCCGTCGTTGGAGACGCTGCGAATGTAGATGGAGTCTCGGCCGCTCAGGGAGGGCTGCACCCAGCCCGTGTTGCCGTCATCAGGAGTGGTGGCCTCGGGGCCGGTCGGCGGGGCGCCGCTCGGGTCGCAGGAGACGCAGGTGATGGCGGGGGCGCCGGGACGGTAGCGGTAGAGCTCCCTGCAGCGGTTCCCATCGCTGCCCGGGGAATTAAGGCAAGCCGGGCTGGAGTTATCGTAGGCGGTGAGCCGGGCGGGGCTCTCGAAGGCGATCGTGCCGTCGTCGGCGACCACCGAGCGCCATTCACTGTAGTTGCCGTCGGGGGAGGCGCCGACCGGCAGCTCAGCGATGGGGAGCGAGGCCACGTAGGCCGGGGGGCCGCCGTCGTGGGAGACGTAGACGTCGCAGCTGCCGCTGCCCTGGCGGAGGTTCGGATGGAGGCCGGGGCCGCCGGGACTGCCGGTCACGCAATCGCCGGCCGGGGCGCCGGCGGCGAGGCTGGCCCTGGCGGCGAAGTAGACGTAGGAGCCGTCGGCGGAGGCGCCGAGTGTCGTCGCGACGGCGGCGCCCTTGGCGTCGGCGTTGTCGACGCTGAGGTCGGTGAGCTGGCCGGTGGCGGTGTCGTAGCGGTAGAGGTCAGAGGTCTGAAGCGGCTGGCCGCCGGAGACGTCGGTGCAGCTGACGGCGGCGGTCGAGGTCGAGGTCGAGTCGGTGGTGAGCTTCTCGCAGCTGGTGAAATAGACGAGCGAGCCGGTCTTGCTGACCGCCTCGAGGACGGCCGGCTTGTGGCCGTGGGGGTCGGCGGGGGCGCCGGCGGCGGGGGCGTTGATCTGCACCGTCCTGTTGCCGCCGACCCGCATGTAGAGGTTGCGGCTGTCGTAGTCCTGGAAGAAGATCTTCGAGCCGTCGGCGGAGATCTGGTTGGGAACGGCGAGTAGCCGTGCGGCGCCGTGCGCCGGGGCGACGCAGGGGTGGGCGCCCTGGTCGTTGCATGAGGTGGCGGGGGCGGCGGGGACGCGGTCGGCGAGGCGGAGGGTGCCGTTCCCGTAGTCGTAGTCGTAGAGGTTCCGGTGGTTGTCGTCGCCGTTGATGGCGCCGAAGGCGAGCGGGGCCTCGGAGTCGAACAGGGTGTGGGCCGGGTCGGCGGAGAAGCCGTCGAAGCGCGGCGTACCCGCACTGGAGAACTGCTTGCTCCAAGTGTCGGCGGAGACGTCGCCGACGAAGAGATTGGTGGCCGCGTCGAGGCTGAAGGAGGCGGAGAAGTCGGGGCTGAGGCCGGCGAGGTAGGGGTAAGACCCCGGGGTGGTGGGCGCCAGGAGGCTGTGGGTCGTCCAGCCCGCGGCGGTGCGGCGGGCGAGGACCGGATATCTCGATCCGTCGCCGGCGGGCACCGAGACACCGGCGGCGCTGGCAAAGGTGACCCCGCTGCCGTCGACGGCGGCGGCCGAGAACTGCTCGGAGGTGAGGGCCTGGGCGCCGTGCTTGTCGACCGGGGAGGCCTGCTCGTAGGCGCGGCAGTCGGGGAGGTGGGCGCCGAAGCCGCCGCGCATCGCGGCGTTGGGGCAATTGTCGGTCTGGGCGTCGGTGGTGAAGGTCGCGTCGGGGCCGCGGACGGTCGCCTCGGAGTTGGTGGCGACGATGCGGAAGTGGTAGGTCTGGCCGGGGGTGAGGCCGCCGATCTGCTGGGAGACCGGCTGGGCGACGTTGCCGCCGAGCGCGGTCGACTCCTGGGTGGAGGAGCCGTAGGAGTTCGTCGGGCCGTAGTCGAAGTGGTAGGTGGTCGCGGTGCCCTGCGGGTTGACGCCGGCGTCGAGGGAGGCGGTAGTGGCGGTGACCGGGTTGGCGTGGGTGTCCGAGACGATCGGGCCGCGGGTGGTGAGGGTGCGGTCGGAGCTGGTGACCGTGCTCTGCGCGGTGGCGTTCTCGGCCTGGATGCGGAAGTGGTAGACGGTGGCCGGGTCGAGGCCGGAGACGTCGGCGGAGACCGCGACGTCGCCCGAGCCCGAGCCGGGGTCCTGCGCGCAGGGGACGTCGGTCGCGTTGGTGTAGCCGTTGGCCTGGTAGGTGGCGTCGTCGACGTAGGAGAAGTGGCAGTCGGTGACCTGGTGGTCCTCGGGGTCGACCTTGGCGTTGAGGGTGACCGAGGTGGCGCCAAGGTCGCTCGGATCGCCGATCCTCACGGTCGGCGGGGTGAGGACGACGGCGGTGAAGATCTTCAACTGGCCGGAGTCGGTGACGTAGGTCTTGCCGGCGGTGCCGTTGATCGCGAGGCCCTGGGCGGCGGTCAGGTCACCGGCGCCGTAGGAGTCGGTGAAGCCGCAGCCGCGATCGGGGTTGTTGAGGAAGGGATCGGCCACCGGGACGCAGGCGGAGAGGTCGGGCTGCACGACGTTGCCGGAAGCGTCGAAGTGGTAGCGCCTGATCGAGGTGCCCGCGTCGGCGTAGAGGTCGCCGCTGGCGGGGTCGAGGGCGATCCCTCCGCCCGCACCGAACTTGGCGATGTAGGTGGGGGGAGGGGCGGCGGTGTCGTAGCGCTGAGCCGCGCCCTGGCCGTCGGCCTCGAAATAAACGTTTCCGGCCTGCGGCGCGATCGCGCCGACGCCTGAGGCGCCCCCGTTGGACGCCGCCGGGAAGCTGTCGATCAGGGCGCCGGTGGTGCCGGTGAACCTGCGGAGGTAGCCGGGCTGACCGTCGCTGTAGACGACGACCCGGGCGGCGGAGTCGACCGCGACTGCCCTCGGCGTGCCGCTCACGGTAAGCCGGCCGCCGCTGGCCCAGCCGGTGACCAGGCTGCCCGAGGGAGTGAACTTGGTGATGCCATGGTTGCCCGAGCCGTCGAAGACGTAGACGTCGCCCTGCGAGGCGCCGCCCGAGTTGTCGACGGCAATGTCGCGCGGGGTGGTGAAGCCGCCGGCCGACGTGGCCGGGGAGCCGGCCTGGCAGGCGTCGCCGCTGGCGGGCACGCAGACCTCGAAGGCGCCGCCCTCCTGGGTGGTGTTTACGACGTTATAGGCGCCTGGTCTGGGAGTGAGGCCAGAGTCGTCGCTGGTCATCTGGGGGAGGTTGAGGTGCCCCTTGGTACCGGTGAACTCGACGGTCCAGGGGCCGCCGGTCGAGCCGGTGACCACGACGTCGCCGGAGCTGAAGCCGGGCAGGCCCTCGAGGGCGGTCTGGACGTCGCCGGGGGCGGCGTCGTAGGCGATCGGGGCGGTGGCGTTGGAGGCGACGAGTCCGTCGGTGCTCGTGTAGCCACTACCCGCGTTGATCGGAGCCGAGAGGGTGAGCTGGCCGGCGCCGACGGCGGTGATCGTGGTTCCCGAAGGAATGAGGGATTTGGAGCTGATGTCGCTGATCAGCTCGCCGACGCTGAAGGCGCCGCTGGTCGTGTTGACGTCGGTGATCGTCGCCGAGCCGCCGGCGACTTTGCCGGTGCCGGCCCCGACCTGGAAGAGCAGCTGGAAGGTGCCGCCGGTGGCGTTATTCAGCGAGACCTGCTGGATCTCGTCCGATCCGGTCTGGTTGTCGGGGCCGGAGGCGACCACGTCCCAGCCCCAGGCGCGGAGGAAGTTGCCGTTGGCGTCGTACCTGGCGACGCGGGCGTTGCCGGCGTCGGCGACGTAGACGCTGCCAGTCTGCTGGTCGACAGCGACGCGTGGCGCGCTGGTCGAGAGCTGGTCTGCGCCGGAGCCGGCGGAGCCGATCGTGGTGAGGTTGTGGACGAGGCTGGGAGTGGGCGTGAAGACCCGGTCGGCCCCGAGGGCTTCGCCGTCCTCGGTGGTGGTGAGGTGGAGGCGGTAGTGGATCGGGGTGCCCGGGGAGAGGTGGCTGAGGAAGGCGGAGACGCCGGCCGGGTCCGTGAAGGAGCCGCCCTCGGCGCAGGGGACCGGGGCACCGCCGTAGTTGGTGTCGGTGCCCCAGTCAAAGCGGCAGGCGGTGATGTGGTCGCCGTGGGGGTCGATGTGGCCGTGCAGGGTGGCGTCGGTGTGGTGGTCGGTGCCGGTGGGGGCGTCGGTGAAGGCGACTGGGATCGTGGCGAAGGTGAGCGGCGTGCCGGATGCGCTGCCGCCGTCGTTGGCGGCGACGACGCGGAAGTCGTAGGTGGTGCCGGTGGACAGCCCGGTGAGGTCGGCATGGACGTCGACGTTGGTCGAGCTGGCGCCGGGGTCGGGGGAGCAGGGGGCGGTCTGGGCGTTGGTCCAGGCATTCGCCTGGAAATCGGCGTCGTCGGTGTACTCGAAGTGGCAGTCGCTGAGCTGGCCGGCGTGGGGGTTGACCTTGGCGTTGAGGGTGGCGGTGCCGAGGCCGACGGGGGTGGCGGGCTGGGTGGAAGCCGCGGGCGGCGTCGTGCTTGTGCCGACGAAGGGCCCGTAATCCCTGATCGTGTGGGTGCTCGGATCGGCGACGTAGGCGTCCCCGCCGGAGCCCATCACCGCGATGCCCGCCGACCAGCTGGCGAGCCCCCCGTTGCCGAAGTCGCCTGAGCCGAAGCTGTAGGCGGAGGCGCCGTTGGAGTGGAAGACGTGGATCCGGGAGCCCTCGTCGACGTAGAGGTCGCCGGTGGAGGGGTCGGTGGCGAGGGCGCCGGGGTGAACGCTGGAGCTGGCGGAGTCGATCACCGTCGGGGTCGGGCTGGGCGGGGTGCCGAGGGCGAAGTCGGAGGCGCTGTACTGCTCGATCACGGTGCCGCCGGCGTAGGTGTCCCCGGCGTAGACGTTGCCGTTGTCGGCGGCGACGCCGCAGGGGGTGGTGTCGGTCATGATGCCGCCGGAGTAGTTGGACTCCGCGGGGGTGGCGGCGGCGCTGTAGCGCCAGACGTTGCCGCTGTAGTCGCCGACGTAGACGTCGCCGTTGGATTGATCCACGGCGACGCCGCAGGGCTCCGTGTAGCCGTGGTTGGGGGTGCCGGAGCCGTCCAGGGTGCCGAGCGGGGCGCCGCTGTTGGAGAAGACGTCGATCGTGCCGGCAACGCCGTTGTAGCCGTCGGCGACGTAGATGTCACCGTTAGCGGGGCCGCCGGAGCGGTCGATCGCAACCTCGACGGCGCCGGGGCCCGCGTCGAAGCTGAAGCCGGTCAAGGTGTTGCCCGAGCAGGTGCCGCAGGTGAAGTTCTTGGCGGCGCCGGTGGAGTTGTAGCGGTGGATCGTGTTGTTGGTGGTGTCGACCGCGTAGATGTCGCCGTTTGACTGGTCAACGGTGAGGGCCTGGGGGTCAGAGCCCGAGAAGGTGCCGAAGGAGGACTTGTAGAGGCGGGTGACGAGCGGGTAGACCCTGATCGTGTGGGTGCTCGGATCGGCGACGTAGGCGTCCCCGCCGGAGCCCATCACCGCGATGCCCGCCGACCAGCTGGCGAGCCCCCCGTTGCCGAAGTCGCCTGAGCCGAAGCTGTAGGCGGAGGCGCCGTTGGAGTGGAAGACGTGGATCCGGGAGCCCTCGTCGACGTAGAGGTCGCCGGTGGAGGGGTCGGTGGCGAGGGCGCCGGGGTGAACGCTGGAGCTGGCGGAGTCGATCACCGTCGGGGTCGGGCTGGGCGGGGTGCCGAGGGCGAAGTCGGAGGCGCTGTACTGCTCGATCACGGTGCCGCCGGCGTAGGTGTCCCCGGCGTAGACGTTGCCGTTGTCGGCGGCGACGCCGCAGGGGGTGGTGTCGGTCATGATGCCGCCGGAGTAGTTGGACTCCGCGGGGGTGGCGGCGGCGCTGTAGCGCCAGACGTTGCCGCTGTAGTCGCCGACGTAGACGTCGCCGTTGGATTGATCCACGGCGACGCCGCAGGGCTCCGTGTAGCCGTGGTTGGGGGTGCCGGAGCCGTCCAGGGTGCCGAGCGGGGCGCCGCTGTTGGAGAAGACGTCGATCGTGCCGGCAACGCCGTTGTAGCCGTCGGCGACGTAGATGTCACCGTTAGCGGGGCCGCCGGAGCGGTCGATCGCAACCTCGACGGCGCCGGGGCCCGCGTCGAAGCTGAAGCCGGTCAAGGTGTTGCCCGAGCAGGTGCCGCAGGTGAAGTTCTTGGCGGCGCCGGTGGAGTTGTAGCGGTGGATCGTGTTGTTGGTGGTGTCGACCGCGTAGATGTCGCCGTTTGACTGGTCAACGGTGAGGGCCTGGGGGTCAGAGCCCGAGAAGGTGCCGAAGGAGGACTTGTAGAGGCGGGTGACGAGCGGGTAGACCCTGATCGTGTGGGTGCTTGGATCGGCGACGTAGGCGTCCCCGCCGGAGCCCATCACCGCGATGCCCGCCGACCAGCTGGCGAGCCCCCCGTTGCCGAAGTCGCCTGAGCCGAAGCTGTAGGCGGAGGCGCCGTTGGAGTGGAAGACGTGGATCCGGGAGCCCTCGTCGACGTAGAGGTCGCCGGTGGAGGGGTCGGTGGCGAGGGCGCCGGGGTGAACGCTGGAGCTGGCGGAGTCGATCACCGTCGGGGTCGGGCTGGGCGGGGTGCCGAGGGCGAAGTCGGAGGCGCTGTACTGCTCGATCACGGTGCCGCCGGCGTAGGTGTCCCCGGCGTAGACGTTGCCGTTGTCGGCGGCGACGCCGCAGGGGGTGGTGTCGGTCATGATGCCGCCGGAGTAGTTGGACTCCGCGGGGGTGGCGGCGGCGCTGTAGCGCCAGACGTTGCCGCTGTAGTCGCCGACGTAGACGTCGCCGTTGGATTGATCCACGGCGACGCCGCAGGGCTCCGTGTAGCCGTGGTTGGGGGTGCCGGAGCCGTCCAGGGTGCCGAGCGGGGCGCCGCTGTTGGAGAAGACGTCGATCGTGCCGGCAACGCCGTTGTAGCCGTCGGCGACGTAGATGTCACCGTTAGCGGGGCCGCCGGAGCGGTCGATCGCAACCTCGACGGCGCCGGGGCCCGCGTCGAAGCTGAAGCCGGTCAAGGTGTTGCCCGAGCAGGTGCCGCAGGTGAAGTTCTTGGCGGCGCCGGTGGAGTTGTAGCGGTGGATCGTATTGTTGGTGGTGTCGACCGCGTAGATGTCGCCGTTTGACTGGTCAACGGTGAGGGCCTGGGGATCGGAGCCCGAGAAGGTGCCGAAGGAGGACTTGTAGAGGCGGGCCGCCGCCGAGGCCGAAGGGGCAAAGGCGAGCAGCGCAAGGGCGGCGATCGCGAGGAGGAGGGCGGCTACGCGGCCGCGGCTGTGCGAGGGCGCACCACTCCCGTCGGCGTCACGGGACGCACCACGGGTGTCGAAGGCTCCACGGACGGTCGAGTCGAGGCGGCTGCCCCTGCCCGGAGTCGATGCCGCGGACGATGCCTTCGCGTGGCGTCTCACGTCGGTGGTGCCTTTCTGTCGGTGGTGGTGGGTCATGCGGCGGCCGCCCCCGTGAAGTGGGCGGCGTGGGGTGAAGTCATGGAGGGGAGGCAGCGGCGAGCGGCCTGATGCCGGGGGTAGGGAACCGCCACGGCCTCGTGGGGCCGCCCGGTCCGCTGCTCCTTAGGCGCCGTCTGCCAGGGAGCGGAGACGACTGCCGATTGGGAAGTCACGGAAGCAGCGGGGCGAGCGCCCGGCGCGCTTTGGCCGGTGCTGAGTTCCCTGGCAAACCCTTGCTGCATTCCTCTCTCTCCTTCTGCCGACCCTTGTCCTGTCCCCGCTTTCCCAAGCGGGTCCCCTGGTTGGGGGTCGGCCATATGTCCCTGTTGTGTGTCCCTGCCCGTCCTGAGTCCGGGCGATGCAGATAACAATGTTTCTTAACCCGCAAAGAGAGTAGACAACTGCATTTCTCATGTCAAGGAGAAATTACTTTTGCCTGCAAATGGGCAGGAAATGAGGACGTCGGTGGAACGAAAAGCGGCGCCGTCTAGACGATTGTGTTTCTAGACAGTCGCGTCTGCGACCGGCCGCGGCACGGTCAGATCTGGGTGGCGACGACCGCCGCGCCGGCGGTGAGGATCGACGCGCAAGGGGGAGATTTTCTCTTCGCCGGGGCTTTACAGAGAGTGGCTCTTCATCCAGGCGTCGATCTCGCAACCGCGCTGCCCGATCCCGGCGATCCGGGGTTTCCCGCTGTGGTCGCAACCTTCATGGCGTTCCTCGGCGGCGCGTTCGAATATGCGCGCAATCGCTCGTGGGACGGGGTTCAGGAGATGGCGTTCAAAATTGGCTTCATGGCCACCGGGGGCGCAATCGTCGCCTATTTATTTGGCCTGGTGACCGGCCTATACTGATTTCAATGGGACGCGGAATGGATCCGGTGACGCGCGAGATGCTGACCGGCCTTGCGGTTGGGCTGGTCGTTTCCGCAGTGGTTATTGCGACCGGCCTGTTGCTCGGTTGGTCGCACGGGGCAATCGGCGGTGTCTATCTGCTCACCGTCGGCCCGGCACTCCTCTTCACAGTGGATCACTTCGAGAAGCCGCGCCGTCGCGGGGCCCCTACCCCTCGCCGTTGAATTTGTAGCCGACCCCGCGCACGGTGAGGACCAGTTCGGGGTTCTGGGGGTCGCGCTCGACCTTCTGGCGGAGGTTGGAGATGTGGACGTCGCAGGCGCGCTCGTCGCCGTCGAACTCGGTCTGCCAGAGCTCCTCCATGATCTGGGCGCGGGCGAAGACCTCGCCGGGGCGGCCGACGAGGAGGCGGAGGAGCTGGAACTCGGAGCGGGTCAGGTTGACCGCCTCGCCGCGCACGGTGGCGATGTGGCGGACGAGGTCGATCGCGACCGGGCCGGACTCGATGCGGACGGCGTGGGCGAGCGGGGCGCGGTCGAGCTCGCGGCGGCGCAGCTGGGCGCGGACGCGGCCGAGCAGCTCGCGGACCGAGAAGGGCTTGGTGACGTAGTCGTCGGCGCCGACCTCGAGGCCGACGACCTTGTCGACCTCGGCGTCCTTGGCGGTGAGCAGGATGATCGGCACGGCGCTGCGCGAGCGCACGTCGCGGCAGATGTCGAGGCCGGAGGGGCCGGGCATCATGATGTCGAGGATCAGCAGGTCGTAGGGGATGCCGTCGGCGCCCAGCAGCTCGCTGGCGGCGTCGCCGTCGTCGGCCGCGGTCACCTCGAAGCCCTCCTGGGTGAGCGCGTAGCCGACCGAGTCCCGCACCGAGGGCTCGTCGTCGGCGATGAAGATGCGGCCGCTGCTCATGCCACCGGGGTCGGGCTCGGTTGGGCGAGGGGGAGGCGGACCCAGAAGGTGCTGCCGACACCAAGCTCGGAGGCGGCGCCGATCTGCCCCCCCATCACGTCGACCATGCGGCGGGCGATCGCCAAGCCGAGGCCGAACCCCTCCTGCTTGCGGGTCTCGGTGCGGCGGTAGAAGCGCTCGAAGACGCGCTCGATTTCCTCGGGCGGGATGCCCGTCCCCGTGTCGATCACTTCCAGTACGACCTCCGTCTCGCCGTCTCGCCGGCCGCGAACGGTAACGCGCCCGGGGGGCAGCGTGTTCTTGAAGGCGTTGGTGAGCAGGCCGATCAGCACCTGGCGCAGCAGGGTCGGGTCGCCCTTGGCGGCCAGGTCGGGCTCGACCTCGACCCTCAGCTCCAGGCCCGGAGGGGCCTCGACCGCGGCGGCGACGTCGCGGAAAGCAACCGGGATGTCGACCACCTCGGTCTCCCCCGCGCCGATCGACTCGACCCGGGCGAGGGTGAGCAGCGACTGGGTGAGGCGGCTCATCCGCTCGGCGTCCTCGGCGAGGCGGCCGAGGAAGTGGTCGCGGGCCTGGGGGTCGTCCTTGGCGCCGTCGCGGAGGACCTCGATCGCGCCGGAGATCCCGGCCAGGGGGTTGCGCAGTTCGTGGGCGGCGTTGGAGACGAAGTCGGCCTCGGCGAACTCGCGGCGCATCTCGTCGGTGCGGTCGCGGACGACGGCGAGGACGGCGCCCTCGTCGGGCAGGGAGCGGGCCTGCATCGCGTAGGCGCGGTCGCCGATCCGCAGGGCGGGGTGGGCGGCGAAGCCGACCTCGGCGGCGCGGCGCAGCTGCGGCAGCATCGCCTCGGGGGGCAGCCCGTGCTCGTCGAGCAGGCGGGCGGCGGCGCCGTTGGAGAAGCGCACCGTGCCGGCGTCGTCGACGACCATCACCGCGTCGGTGAGGCCGTCGAAGATCGCGGTCAGCTTGTTGCGGTCGGCGGTGAGGACGCCGAAGCTCTCTTTCAGCGAGGCGCGCATCGAGTCGAGGGCGCGGGCGAGGTCGCCGATCTCGTCAGGGCCGCCGGCCTCGAGCGGGGCGTCGAAGGAGCCGGCGGCCATCTGTCCCGCCGCCTGGGCGAGGCGGGTGACGCGGTGGGAGATCACCATCGCGATCAGGAATCCGGCCAGCATCCCGACCAGGACGGCGACGAAGAGGGCGCGGCGGTTGTCGCCGAACAGGTAGACGGAGAAGGCCGTGATCAGGGACACGGCGGCGAAGGCCCCGGTCAACCAGAGCCGCATCCCTATCCGTCTCATGAAGGTTTACTAACACAACGGAGCGCCGGACTGCCCGCCGATGGGCCGAAAAATCAACTCGGAGTCGACTTTTCGGCCCATCGGCGGTGGCGGCGGGGTCGCATGGGAGAATCGGCCGGGTGCGGACACTGGTCTTCATCCCCGCCTGGAACGAGGAGGGCTCGATCGCCGCGGTTATCGCCGACGTGCGCGGGGCGCTCCCCACTGCCGACGTGCTCGTCGTCGACGACGGCTCCGGCGACGAGACGGTGGCGCGGGCGCGGGCGGCCGGGGCCCTCGTCGCGCCGCTTCCCTTCAACCAGGGCGTCGGCGCGGCCCAGCAGACGGGCTATATATATGGACTGCGCGGCGGGTACGACGTCTGCGCCCACCTCGACGGCGACGGGCAGCACCTGGCGGGCGAGCTGGCGCGGCTGGTCGCCGAGATCGAGGCCGACCGGGCCGACATGGTGGTCGGGTCGCGCTACCGCGACGCCGGCGACGGGCGAGGCGAGGGGGCGGCGGAGGACGGCGACTACCGGGCGAACTTCTCGCGGCGGACCGGGCAGCATGTGTTCCGGCTGATGGTCAGCCTCTCGACCCGCAAGCGCTTCACCGACACGACCAGCGGGATGCGCGCCGTCAACCGCAAGGTGATGGCGCTCTTCGCCGATCGCTACTCGCCCGAGTTCGCCGAGGTCGAGTCGGTGCAGCAGGCGGTGCTTTCGGGGATGCGGGTGGAGGAGCTTCAGGTGCGGATGCTGGAGCGCGCCGAGGGACGCTCCTTCCTGACCCCGCTGCGCTCGCTCTATTACATCTTCAAGACCATGGTGGTGCTGCTGGTCGGCCAGTTCCGGCCGCGGCTGCGAGAGGGCGAGGGACAGTGAGCGCGCTACTCGTCGCGACGGCGCCGGCGGTCAAACTGACCGCGCAGTCGCGGATCGTCGCGGCGATCCTGGCGATCGCCTTCATGCTGATGATCCTCGAGCTGATCCGCCGCCACAAGCTCCAGGAGCGCTACAGCGTGATCTGGTTCATCGCCGGGATCGCGATGCTGGCCGGCGCCGCCTTCCCCGACCTGCTGCGCCTGCTCGCCGAGGCGCTCGGCGTCCGCGACGTGACGATCGCCCTCTTCTCGCTGCTCTTCGTCCTACTGCTGGGGCTGGCGCTCAGCTTCAGCGTGATCGCCTCCCGCCAGGCGGAGCAGATCACCCGCCTGGCCCAGGAGCTGGCGCTGGAGCGAGCGCGCGAGCAGGCGGTGGGGGAGCCGCTCAGGAGTGGTGGTCGGGGTGACGGCGAGGGCTCACCGGAATCTCATCCGGGTGGGCGAGCGGATAGCTGAGGGTGAATAGCGTTCCTGCCACCACGTATACGGAGAGCGCTGCAAGAGCTAACCCTGGCTGCGCGTGAACGGAGTTCAGGAGCCCCTCCAGCAAACCGGCACCCAAAACCACAGCGACTCCCTTGATGACCATCCGGCGCACCATGTTCATGAGTCTAGCCCCCTATTGCGTCCGCCAACAAAACACACGCCGCCGCCACTCCACCGATCACGAAGCCTACGGCCGTCATCCATTCCACCTGGTCGCGGGGGAGATTTTGAAGAACAGCCCAGGCGCGAGCGCCTCCGGCACCAAGTCCAGTCAGCACGACCACCGTCCCCGCAGCTCCAGAGACCACCTCTGTCAGTGCGCCGACATGGGACAGTCCCCAGGACATGCCCCGACCATAAGAGGCCCGATCACGCGAATGGCGCGCGCAGGGTTACGGAAGTGGAACGTTTCTAACCCAATTCACGCTCGACCCGGAAGGAGAGCGCCTCCAGGGCGAGTTCCTCGGAGACGTTGAGGTCTAGCCGGCGGCGGGTCTCCTGGACCAATTCGGCGGCGCGGCGGGGGCGGGTCGGGTCGAGGCTCGCGGCGCGGGACTGGAGCTGGGCGAGGCGGTCGCGGTTGTAGGCGACCTCGGGGGCGCCGGTGGCAACGGCGGCGAGGTCGCGGAACCAGGCCGCGCAGAGCTCGAGGCCGAGGTCGAGGGTCCGGGTGCGGCGGCGACGAGCGGCCCGCTTGGCCTCGTCGGTCATGTCCTTGGCGGAGCGCTTGAGGCCGGCCTCGGCCTCCTCGTCCAAGGCCTCGCGGGTTGCTGACTCGGCGTCTTCGCCGGCCGCCTCGGCGCTGGCGAGGATTTGGCGCCAGGCGAACTTCTCGGCCTCGGCGCGGAGCTCCTTGCCGCGATCGGTGAGCAGGAAGCGGGCGCGCTCGAGGTCGCCGGCGGAGAGGCGGGCGGCGGCGGCGATCTCGTCGGGCTCTCCGCCGGTGAGGGATGCCTCGATCGCCGCGAGCGGGAGTGGGGCGAAGTCGATCGGCTGGCAGCGGGAGGCGACCGTCTCCAGGAGGGACTCCGGTTCGGCGGTGAGGAGGATCAGGTGGGCGTAGGAGGCCGGCTCCTCGAGGGTCTTGAGCAGGGCGTTCTGGCTCTCGTCGCGCATCGCCTCGGCCGCCTCGATTACGAAGACGCGCTTGCCTCCCTCGAAGGGACGGTAGGCGGCGGCGCGGATCACCCCCTCGCGGATCTCCTCGACCAAATGCTGGGCGCCGCGCGGGGCGAGCCAGACGAGGTCGGGGTGCGGCGAGGGGTCGAGAAGGGCGCGGCGGCGGGCACCCTCGGGATCGGGCGCGCCGGTGGCGAGGATCTCGGCGGCGAAGGCGCGCGCGGCGGCGCGCTTCCCCGCCCCGCGCGGGCCGCGGAACAGGTAGGCGTGCGAGGGGCCGGAGGCGAGCGCCGCGGTCAGCGCGACGCGGGCGCGCGGCTGGTGCTCGGTGGCGGCGTCGATCGCGTCCGTCATCCCGACCTCCTCCCGGCGGCCTCGCCGATCTCACCGGCGACCGCCCCCTTCAGGTAGGTGCAACGCGTTTTCCCCCTATGGGGAGGTAAAAGCGTTTCACCGTGCGTGGTGTTGCCCCGCCGGCGCGGCGGTGCAACGCGTTTTCCCCTTGTGGGGAGGAAAAAGCGTTTCACCGCGAGATGACCCGGGGTGCGCACCGGCCGCTGCAACGCGTTTGCGTGCGGTGGGGACGCCAACGGGTTACACCGATCCGGAGGAACGCTGGCTGCGGACCGCGTCCATCACACGGACGTGGACTTCCTCGACCGTGCCGCTACCGTCGACCACCACGACGCGGTCGGAGGCGATCTTGGCTATCTCGTCGTAGGACTCCGCGACGGCGCGCTGGAGGTCGAGGCCCTCGGACTCGAAGCGGTCCTCGCCCTCGGCGCGCTCGACGCCCAATTCAGGATCGATCCGCAGCAGCACGGTGAGGTCGGGCCAGAGGCCGTCGGTGGCGGCATCGGTAAGGGAGATCGTCTCCCCCACCCCCAGCCCCCGCGCCGCTCCTTGGTAGGCGACGGTCGAGTCGGCGAAGCGGTCGCAGACGACGTCGAGGCCCGCCTCCAGGGCGGGACGGATCACCCGCGCAGTGAGGTCGGCGCGCGCCGCGAGGAAGAGCAGCAGCTCGGCGTATGGGTCGAGGTCGAGCGCCGGGTCGGCGAGCAGCTCGCGGATCCGCTCCGCCGCCTCGGTCCCGCCCGGCTCGCGGATCGACAGCGTCTCCGGCCCGAACGCCTCGGCCAGCAGGCGCGCCTGGGTGCTCTTGCCCGACCCGTCGATCCCCTCCAGGGAGACGAACAACGGCGAGCCTCAGCCTTTGGCGGCGGTTTTGGCGCGTTTGCGCCTGCGCGTCGCTGTGCTCGCGCCGTCCTCTGAGCCGTCGGGCGGCGGCTTTTTCGCCATCGCCGCTTTGGCGGCTTTGGCGGCCTCGCGCTCGGCGCGGCGTTTCTTCATCTCCTGCATCGACTCGCAGTCGTCGTTGAGGCAGAGGTTCCAGGGGCGGCCGCGGAAGGGGACGACTTTGAGGCGCGGGGTCTGCTCGCAGATCGAACAGCGCTCCTCCAGCCGGAAGACGTCGCCGCGCTGGGGCAGCGGGAAGGTCTGGTCGCAGGAGTTGGGGTCGTCGAGGGTCCAGCCGCTGCAGCCGACGAAGCGTTTGCCCGATTTTTTGGCGCGGATGATGCGCAGCATGTGGGGCGAGCCGTCCTCCTTCTTGCGCCCCGCCTCTTCGCAGACCTTGCAGGGGCCGAGGATGCGGTCCTCGTCCATCCCTTTCCAGACGACCTTCGCCAGGTCCTCTTTGCTCTCCTCGATCTCCGACCAGGTCTTGTGGAGGAGGTCGCGGCTCTCGCCGACGACGGAGCCCTTGGTCATCTCGCCGGCGGCGATCCGGTCCATCTCCGCCTCCAGCTGTGCGGTCATCTCCGGCGTCGCCATCGCCGGGACGTAGTTCTTGAAGGCCTCGTAGAGGGCGATCCCGGTCTCGGAGGGGATCGGCGGGTTGCCGTAGACGTAGCCACGGTCGAAGAGCTTCTGGATGATGTCGGCGCGGGTCGCTTTGGTGCCGAGGCCGCGCTCCTCCATCATCTCGATCAGTTTGGCCTGGGAGATCCGGGCGGGCGGCTGGGTCTCCTTGCCGACGATCCAGGGGTTCTCGCCGGCTCCGTCCTCGCCGGGGGCGACGGCGGGCTCGGCGAGCTCCAGCGTCTGCCCCTCCGCCAGCGCCGGGATCTCCTCGTCGGAGGAGCGGGCGTAGGTGTAGATGCCGGCGTAGCCGGGGTCGACGACGACCGAGCCGCGGACGAAGTAGGTCTGATCGCCGGCCTCGATGTCGGCGCGGGTCGACTCGGTGATCATCGGCGGGCTGAAGGTGGCGAGGAAGCGGCGCACGACCAGCTCGTAGACGCGGCGCTTGGGGCCCTCGAGGGCGCCGGGGTGGATCGCCTGGGTCGGGTAAATCGGCGGGTGGTCGGTCGTCTCTTTTTTGCCGCGGGTCGGGGTCAGCTCGCCGTCGAGCAGGCCGGAGGCGGCGGAGAACTCCTTGATCCGGACCAGCGAGGAGACCAGCTCGCGGACCGGCAGCGAGGACGGGTAGACGGTGTTGTCGGTGCGCGGGTAAGAGATGAAGCCGTCCATATAAAGGTCCTCGGCGATCCGCATCGCCGAGGCGGGGGTGATGCCGAGGCGGCTGGAGGCGTCGGTGCTGAAGGCAGTGGTGTTGTAGGGGGTCGGCGGGCGGCGGGTGTTTTTCCGCGCGGTCACCGATTTGACCGTGCCGGGGCCGGAGGTGCCGGCCAGGGCCGCGTCGACCTCGGCGCGCTCCCAGAATTTGTCGACCGTGTGGTGAGCCTCGAACGCACCGTCGGGGTGCTGGAACTTGGCGAACAGCTCCCAGAAGGGTTTGGCGACGTGGGCGCGGCGCTCCATCTCACGCTCGACGATCAGCCCCAGGGTGGGGCTCTGGACGCGGCCGACGGAGAGGAAGTTGGAGCCGAAGCGGCGGGTGGCGAGGCTGACGGCGCGGGTCAGCGTCGCCCCCCAGAGCAGGTCGATGTCCTGGCGAGCGGCGCCGGCGTTGGCGAGCGGGTAGGAGAGCTCGTCAAGCTCGGAGAAGGCGCGCTCGATCTCCTCCTTGGTGAGGGCGGAGTAGCGGGCGCGCTGGATCTTCAGCGAGCCGTCGCGGGTCCCCTCTCGGGAGCCGAGCGCCGGGTTGGCGTCGAGCATCTCCTCGAGCGCCTCGAGGCCGATCAGCTCGCCCTCGCGGTCGAAGTCGGTCGCGATCACCAGCTCGTCGGCCTCTTTGGCGACCTTTTTGATCGCTTTGACGACGTTTTTGTCGGTCGGCTCCTTGATCAGCTCGGCGTCGATCAGGTCGTGCAGGTCGGTCTTCTGCCAGTTCGAGTAGCCCTCGGGGAAGGCGGGGCCGAGCACGTGGCCCTTGAGGCCGATCGTCATCTGGTCGACGCCGTTCTCGTCGGTCCAGGTGTAGTAGGGGACTTTGAAGGTTTTGTCGCTGGCCGGGCCGCCATTGGCGGCACCGAGGATCTCGGCGATCTTCTTGGCGCTGTTGTTCTTCTCGGTGACGATCAACCTCATGGGGCGGCGAGGGTAGCAGGGGCGCGCGGCGGCCTTGCCCGCCTCGCGCGCGCCGATCCCCCTAGGA
Source organism: uncultured Solirubrobacterales bacterium (assembly GCA_963702055.1). Taxonomy (GTDB): domain Bacteria; phylum Actinomycetota; class Thermoleophilia; order Solirubrobacterales; family 70-9; genus CAWINX01. The sequence goes on from OY969702.1 coordinate 1,491,365, forward strand.
TCGGCGGCCGATGAAGTGCTTGGTAACAGGTGGCGCGGGGTTCATCGGCTCGAACTTGGTCGATGCCCTGCTGACCCGCGGCGACGAGGTGGCGGTGGTCGACGACCTCTCGACCGGGCGGCTGGAAAACCTCGACGGGGCGCTCGCCGCCGGCGCGACGCTGGCCGAGCTCGACATCCGCGACGGCGCCGCGCTGAGCGAGCTGGCGGCCGAGGCGCGGCCCGACGCCGTCTTCCACCTGGCGGCGCAGATCGACGTCCGCAAGTCGATCGCCGACCCCGCCTTCGACGCCTCGATCAACGTCGGCGGCACCGCCAACGTGCTGGAGGCGGCGCGCGGCGCGGGTGCGGGGCGGGTCGTCTTCGTCTCCACCGGCGGGGCGATCTACGGCGAGGGCGAGGGACAGGAGCTGCCGCTCGGCGAGGGCGCGCCGGTCGAGCCGCTCTCCGCCTACGGCCAGAGCAAGTTCGCCGCGGAGGGATACCTGGCGCTCTACGAGCGCCTCTACGGCCTCTCCAGCGTCAGCCTGCGGCTCGGCAACGTCTACGGGCCGCGCCAGGACCCGCTCGGCGAGGCGGGCGTGATCGCGATCTTCTGCGGGCGGCTGCGCGCCGGCGAGCGGCCGACCGTGTTCGGCGACGGGCGCCAGACCCGCGACTACATATATGTGGGGGACGTGGTCGCCGCGGCACTGGCGGCTTCGGGGTCGGAGGCGAGCGGGCCGATCAACATCGGCACGGGACGCGAGACCGACGTGTTGGAGCTGGCCCGGCGCCTGGGCGAGCTGGAGGGCGTCGAGTTCGAGCCCGAGCTCGCCCCCGCCCGCGCCGGCGAGGTGCAACGGATCTCGATCGACCCGGGGCGGGCCGAGCGCGAGCTGGGCTGGAGCGCCGCGGTCGGCCTCGAAGAGGGCCTGCGGCTGACGCTCGAGTCGATCTAACGCTCGACTTAACGCTCGACTCGCTCTGACGTTCGACTCGCTCTGACGCTCACGGAGAGTGGGTCGTCCCGCCCCGGTGTAACGCGTAGGTGGGGAAATAGCCCACCTACGCGTTACACCGAGAGTGAAGGCGGTCTGATCCCTTCCCGGTGCAACGCGTAAGTGGGCTGACAGGCCGCCAACGCGTTGCACCGAGGCGGGGGCGGGCCGATCACTGGCCGGACGGGCCGATCACTAACCTTTCGGCCATGCCCGCCCAGGCCTATGCCGGCAAGGAGTGCGTCTGCCAGTTGCGCAAGGGGATCTGCGACCAGTCCTGCGTGCGCGACATGCTGGAGACGCCCTTCTACATCGCCTGCCTGAAGCTGAAGGGGCGGCGCTGCCTGGTCGTCGGCGGCGGCGACGTCGGATTGGAGAAGGTCGAGGGGCTGCTCGCCTGCGACGGCGAGGTGACGCTGATCGCGCCGACCGCCCACCCGGCGCTTGAGGAGCTGGCCGCCGAGGGCTCGATCCAGTGGGAGAAGCGCCCCTACGAGGGGGCGGCCGACCTCGAGGGCATCTTCATGGTCATCGCCGCGACCGACGACAGCGAGGTCAACATCGGCGTCTACGACGACGCCGAGCGGCGGGCGATGCTGGTCAACGTCGTCGACGTCCCACCTCTGTGCAACTTCATCCTGCCGGCGATCGTGCGCAGCGGCCCGCTGGCGATCGCGATCTCCACGGCCGGCGCCTCCCCCGCGCTGGCGAAGCGGATGAAGCGCGAGGTCTCCGAGTTGTTCGGCGAGGAGTACGCGCGACTGGCGGTCGTCCTCAACGACGCCCGCGGCTGGGCGAAGGGGACGCTGCCGACCTACCAGGACCGCAAGGAGTTCTTCGAGGGGATCGTCAACGGCGACCCCGACCCGGTCGAGCTGCTCCGCGAGGGCCGCGAGGTCGAGCTGCTGGCACTGATCGAAGCAGCCAAAGAGCGCGCCGCGGCGACATTGGCCTGACGGCCGACCCACCCCCTTCAGCTTCCGCTGTTCTTTTCCCGGGCATGGAGGGGCAAAGGAACAGCGGAAGCCGGGATCCTATGTTCCGCTGTTCTTTTCCCGGGCATGGAGGGGTAAAGGAACAGCGGAACGGATTGGGCGACTGAGTATTAGGCCGCGGCCGGGAGGGCGAAGAAGGCGACCGCGGCGAAGTGGGCCGCGGCGGCGGCTATGACCAGGGCGTGGAAGACCTCGTGGTAGCCGAAGACGCGCGGGTTGGGGTTGGGGCGCTGGGTCGCGTAGACGACGGCGCCCGCCGTGTAGAGGAGGCCGCCGGCGGCGACGAGCAGCGTCCCGGCCACCCCCATGTCGTTCCACAACTCCGGGAAGGCGACGGCGGCGACCCAGCCCAGCGACATATATATGAGCGCCGCGACCCATTTGGGGTGGTCGATCCAGATCATCTCGACCGCGGCGCCGGCGATCGCCCCGATCCAGACGACGACCAGGATGGCGGCGGCCAACGACCCGTGCAGCACCAGCAGCGCGAAGGGCGTGTAGGTGCCGGCGATCAGGAAGAAGATCATCGAATGGTCCAGCCGGCGCATCCAGCGGCGCACGTCCGGCCGGCGCCAGTTGACGCGGTGATAGAGGGCGCTGGTGCCGAGCAGGGCGGAGAGGCTGGCCGCATAGATCGCCACCGCGAGCGTCGCCTTCGGCGTCTTGGCGGCGACGATCAGGCCGGCGCCGAGAAGGAGCGAGACGAAGAAGGCCCACTGGTGGGAGACGCCGCGCAGCTTCGGCTTGACAGCGGCAATCGCGTCGCTTGCAACTTCCTTTGCAGATTCCGCCCTCTCGGCGGCCCTTGCCCGCAGCATCGCCTTGTCACCATAGGGGATGCGGCCGCGAAATCTGCGGCGTTTGCGGATTCGGCGGCGACAAAGTCTGTCCGACTCGATGACGATCCTGGGCAGCTCCCCCTAAAAGTCGCTGCGAGAGGAGAAGTTCGATGTCCAAGACCGCCACCAGCTCCCCCCAGACCGGTCTGCAGGGCCTCTCGATCGAGCGGCGATTTAGTCGCGAAGGGGCCCATCCCTTCGACGAGGTCGAGTGGGAGACGCGGGATGCAGTGATCGGCAACCCCGAGAGCCCGGCCTTCGAGCAGCGCGGCGTCGAGTTCCCGGTGGACTGGTCCCAGAACGCGACCAACATCGTCGCCCAGAAGTACTTCCGCGGCCAGCTCGGCTCGCCGGAGCGCGAGTCCTCGGTCAAACAGATGATCGGCCGGGTCGCGGGGACGATCTCGAACTGGGGGCGCGAGGGCGGCTACTTCGCCTCGCCCGAGGACGCCGACGCCTTCGAGGCGGAGCTGGCCTCGATCCTGCTCAACCAGAAGGCGGCCTTCAACTCGCCGGTCTGGTTCAACGTCGGCTTCGAGGAACGGCCGCAGTGCTCGGCCTGCTTCATCCTCAGCGTCGAGGACAACATGGACTCGATCCTCGACTGGAACACCAAAGAGGGCAAGATCTTCCGCGGCGGCTCCGGCTCGGGGATCAACCTCTCCAACATCCGCGGCTCGATGGAGCAGCTGAAAAAGGGCGGCACGGCGAGCGGCCCGGTCAGCTTCATGCGCGGCGCCGACTCCTGGGCGGGGACGATCAAGTCGGGCGGCAAGACGCGCCGCGCCGCAAAGATGGTCGTGCTCGACGTCGACCACCCGGATGTCGAGCACTTCATCTGGTGCAAGGCCAAAGAGGAGGAGAAGGCGGGAGCGCTGCGCGACGCCGGCTTCGACATGTCAATCGACGGCGAGGGCTTCACCTCGATCCAGTACCAGAACGCCAACAACTCGGTGCGGGTGACCGACGAGTTCATGGAGGCGGTCGAGGCCGGCGGCGAGTGGGACCTGACCGCGCGGACAACCGGCGAGGCGGTGAAGACGCTCGACGCGCGCGACCTGATGAACCAGATCTCCGACGCCGCCTGGCGCTGCGCCGATCCCGGCGTCCAGTACGACACGACGATCAACCGCTGGCACACCTGCCCGGAGTCGGGCCGGATCAACGCCTCCAACCCGTGCAGCGAGTACATGCACGTCGACGACTCGGCCTGCAACCTCGCCTCGATCAACCTGATGAAGTTCCGCCGCAAGGACGGCTCCTTCGACGCCGCGGAATTCGAGCACGCGGTCGACATCGTCTTCCTCGCCCAGGAGATCGTGGTCGGCTGCTCCAGCTACCCGACCGAGGAGATCGGCGTCAACGCCAATGCCTTCCGCCAGCTCGGGCTCGGCTACGCCAACCTCGGCGCGCTGCTGATGTCCGACGGCCTGCCGTATGACTCCGACGAGGGGCGCAACGTGGCGGCGGCGATAACCGCGCTGATGACCGGGCGCGCCTACCGCCAGTCGGCACTGATCGCGGCCGGGGCGACCGGGCCCTACGCCGAGTACGAGCGCAACCGCGAGGCCCACAACGGGGTGATGCGGATGCACCGCGACGCCTCCCATGACATCGACCCGACCGGGATCAAGGGCGACCTGCTGGAGGCCGCTCAGCGCTCCTGGGACGAGGCGGTCGAATTGGGCGAGGAGCACGGCTACCGCAACGCACAGGCGACGGTGCTGGCGCCGACCGGGACGATCAGCTTCCTGATGGACTGCGACACGACCGGGATCGAGCCCGACTTCTCCCTGGTCAAGTTCAAGGAGCTGGTCGGCGGCGGGCAGATGACGATCGTCAACCGCTCGGTGCCGCTGGCGCTGCGCACGCTCGGCTACGCGGAGCCGCAGGTCGAGCAGATCGACGCCTACATCGCCGAGCAAGGGACGATCGTCGGCGCCCCCGGCTTCGAGGACGAGCACCTACCGGTCTTCGACGTCGCGGTCGGCGAGCGGGCGATCAGCCACACCGGCCACATCGACATGATGGCCGCGACCCAGCCGTTCATCTCCGGGGCGATCAGCAAGACGGTCAACCTGCCGCAGTCGGCGACGATCGACGACATCGCCGACGCTTACACGCGCGGCTGGAAGGGCGGCCTGAAGGCGCTGGCGATCTACCGCGACGGCTCGAAGACGGCGCAGGCGCTGCGCACCGACGCCCAGGACGAGAAGGAGGCGAAGTCCGAGGAGCCGGTCGCGGCGAAGCCGCCGGAGCGCAAACGGATGCCGCGCGAGCGCGAGTCGATCACCCACAAGTTCTCGATCGCCGGCCACGAGGGCTACATCACCGCCGGCAAGTACGAGGACGGCACGGTCGGGGAGATCTTCCTCACCGACATCGGCAAGGAAGGGTCGACGATGCGGGGGTTGCTCAACGCCTTCGCGACGGCGATCTCGATCGGCCTCCAGTACGGGGTGCCGCTCGACGTCTTCGTGCGCAAGTTCAGCTACATGCGCTTCGAGCCGGAGGGAATCACCGGCAACCCCGAGATCCCCTTCGCCAAATCGATGCCCGACTACATCATGCGCTGGCTGGCGAGCCGCTTCATCGACGACATCGACGAGCTCGAGGACCTCGGCATCCTCACCCAGGAGGTGCGGGCGAAAAAGGATGCCGAGACCAGCCAGCTCGGCCTCGGCATCGCCACCGACACCGCCGGTCCCGCCAACGGGGGCAACGGCAACTCGAAGCCGGCCAACGGCAACGGCGCCGCGAAGGCGAGCGGCGGCGAAGCCGTCCCCGCCGCGGCGGCCTTCACCGACACCCCGCCGGTCGTCCCGGCCAAGATGTCCGGCCTCGACCTCGGCCCCGCCTGCGACCAGTGCGGCGGCATGATGCAGCGAACCGGCAGCTGCTACACGTGCTCGTCCTGCGGCAACAACACCGGCTGCGGCTGAGGTGTAGGACACGGCGCAAGGTCGCACCCGCGGCTGCGCGCCGTGCGGAGCACTGTCGCTCCGCCGCGTGCACGCCCTTGCTTGGTCCTACGCCTCAGGGCCGGGTCAGCTCACGGCAGGTGTTTTAGGAAGTTGGCGATTGCGTTGCCGAAGTAGGGGGAGTAGAGGCGGTTGCGGTCGCCGTCGTAGCTGTAGCTGGTGACGCCGTCGATCAGGCCGTCGGCCGCGACCCAGGCGCCGCCGCTGGAGCCGGCGGCCATGTCGCAGCGGGCCGGCAGGGTCGGCGGGGCGAGCGGGGAGAGGGTCAGGCGGTCGCTGCCAAGGCCGACGCTCTTGCACTCCCGTAGCTGCTGGCCGGCAGCGGCGGCGGCCGGATAGCCGAAGATCTGGAGGGGTATGTGCCGGCGGCGGTTGTACTCGTAGCCACGGGCGCCGACCACGTCATCGAGGACGCCAAAGGAATTCGGCAGCACGTGAAGAGCGGCGACGTCGAAGTTGTTGTTCTCGCTGTGGCGCCAATGGAGCATGACGTGGACGGCGTCGGCCGCGAACGTCCCAAACGGGCGCTGGCCGTGATCGAAGGCGGGAACGAATATGAGGTGGGTCCCCCATCTGTGGCCCTCGACGACGCAGTGCCCCGCGGTCAAGACGATCGAGCGGCTCGGGGTGTCGAGCGCCGTCCCCGAGCACGAATAGGGGCCCTGGCGAGGATCGACGCCGAAGATGCGGCCGTTCATGCGCTCGTCCACCGCGGAGGCGTCGGAGACGCCGATGCTGCTGATCCGTGCCGTCGAACCGGAGGACTTCCGCGGAGCGCCCGGAGAGCCACGCAGCAGCGCGGCTCGCACCCTCTGCGGGGTCCAGAAGCGCGCCGCCCCCCTGGGGACGGCGACCCGATGCGAGCTCAGCGCGGCGCCGGCGGCCGTCGAAGGCATTATCGCTGCAAATAGCGAGGCGGCGGCGAACGCCGCGACGATGACTCCCCGGATCCGATTCATGCGACGCGCATAGTGCCACACGATGCTCACGCAAATCTAAACCCGCCAATCGGGTCAGGTTTCGGCGGGTCTGTAGCCTGGGCCCGCCGTGTCAGCCGCCGTCCGCCTCCCGCCCCGGGCCGAGTTCGCAATCCTGCGGGCCTTCTGCGCGCTGCCGCGGCCCCTGCGCCGGCTCGTCGCCGGGCCGCCCGTGAAGCTCGACGGACAGGCGCTCGCGAGCGAGATCGGCGTCGTCGTGCGCCTCGCGGCCCTGGCCGGCGAGACCTCGGTGACCGGCGGCGGCGAGGTCGAGGCGGCTCGCGCCCAGTACCGGCTCGGATCGGCGGCCACGGCCGGCCCGCCGATCCCGATGGCGCGAGTGGGGGAACTGACGATCCCGGGGCCCGCCGGGACGATCGCGGCGCGACTCTATGACCGCGGCGCCAGGACCGCGACCCCGCGACCGATAATCGTCTATTACCACGGCGGCGGCTGGGTGATCGGCGACCTCGACACCCATGACGGGCTCTGTCGCTTCCTTGCCGCCGCGACGGGAGCTCTGGTCCTCTCGATCGACTACCGGCTCGCGCCCGAGCATCCCTTTCCCGCCCCCGGCGAGGACGCGCACGCGGCATTCGCGTGGGCGGTCGAGAACGCGGCGGCGCTGGGCGCCGACCCGGCCCGGATCGCGGTGGGCGGCGACAGCGCCGGCGGCAACCTGGCGACCGTGGTGAGCAGAACCGCGCGCGACGCGGGCGAACGACTGCCGGCGATGCAGCTGATGCTCTACCCGGTGACCGACGATGTCGAGGACTGGCCCTCCCGCCGCACCTTCGCCTCAGGCTTCCTGCTGAGTGCCGACGACATGGACTGGTTCCGCGATCACTACGTCATCGACCCCGCCCACGCGGCTCACCCGGACGCCTCGCCCTTCCAGGCGGGGGACCTCTCCGGCCTGCCGCCGGCCTACGTCGCCACGGCCGGCTTCGACCCGCTGCGCGACGAGGGAGAGGCCTACGCGATGAAGATGCGCGAGGCGGGGGTGCGAGTGGCGCTGCGCCGCCACCCCGGCCTGATCCACGGCTTCGGCCAGCTGACCCAGGTGAGCAGTGCCGCTCGCGCCGCTATGTCCGAGGCGGCCGGCGCGGTGCGCATGCTGCTCGCCTAAACGCCCCGCCGATGGTGGGCAGCTACTCGTAGTGGAGCGCTTCCAGCACGTTTAGGCGGGCGGCGCGGCGGGCTGGAAGAACCGCGGCCAGGACGCCCGCGGCGATTGCGACGATCGTGAAGGCGATCAGCGAGCCGATCGGCAGCGAGAAGCCGATGCCCTGGTCGGACAGGGCCTGGGTGAAGACGGCGGCGAGGAAGATGCCGAGCGGCAGGCCGAGCCCAGCGCCGATCAGCGCCGTGATCACACTCTCCTGTCGAATCATTCTGCGCACTTGCCGTCGCGTCATCCCGATCGCTCGCAGCATCCCGATCTCCCGGGTCCGCTCGAAGACCGAGAGGACCAGCGTGTTGACCATCCCGAAGAGGCTGACGATCACCGAGAGCGCCAGCAGGACGTAGAGCAGATTGAGCAGTTTGTCGATCCCACTGGCGCGTTTGTCGACCCAGCCGGCCTTGGTGTAGACGACGGCGTCGGGATAAGGCTTCAGCGTGCGCTGCAACGACGCGGTGTTGGCGGGGGTCTCGCCGCCGCTGGTGTCGACAAACGTGTAGATGTTCGACGGTCGCGGGAAGAAGCGGTCGAAGGCGGCCTGGGAGATCAACACCTTGGCGACCAGCGGGTCGACCTTCTGAACCTGCGAAGGAGCCTGGATCCCGGCAACCCGCAGGTGGACCAGGTTCCCCGAAGCCGTGCGCAGCGTGAACGCGCTGCCGACGCGCAGGCCGTGATCGTCGGCGAAGCCCTGTTCGACCACGGCGCCGCCCAGGCCGAGTCGCGCCAGCGCCGCGTTGGATCCCTCGCTCCAGCTCAGGTTGAAGACGCGGCCGAAGTTGGAGGCGACACCGTTGACGAGGGTGTCGCTACCGAAGACCTTTGCCTCGTCGCTGCGAACGTTGGAGACGAGGCTGACCCCCCGCGATCCCGGAAGCGCCGCTCCAACGGCGGCCGGAAACGGCTCGAACCCATTCTTCGAGGTGACGACGTAGTCGGAGCTGACCGAGCTCTGCAGCGCGTCGCGTTCTGAAACACGCAGGCCGGCGCCGAGCGTCGCCACCACGGTTACCAGCGCCAGCCCGACCATCAGCGCCGAGGCGGTGCGCGCGGTGCGCACCGGGTTGCGAGTCGCGTTCTCGCTCGCCAGCCGGCCCGCCTCACCGCCGATGCGGCGAGCCGGCTCGCCCACCGCGGCAGCAAGCGGGCGCACCAGCTGCGCGGCGCCGAGGCCGACGGCGACGAACATCGCCAGGCAGCCGGCCCCGATCAGCTGGATCGACGTCAGCGTCGCGAGGCCACCGAAGGACCCGTAGGCGAGCAGGGCGGCCGCAACCGCCACGACCACGGCGACGATCGGCCCGCGCCGCCGCGAGATCCCGCTGGGGGGAAGCGTCGCCCCCTCGCGCATCGCGGCGATCGGCGGGATGCGGGTGGCCCGCAGCGCCGGGGCGATGCCGGCGACCATCGTCACGCCGATCCCCAGCAGCAACGCGACGATCACGGTGCGGGTGGCGAAAACCGTGCCGGCGGTAGGCAGCGAGATCCCGATCCCGTCGAAGATCGCCTCAAGGCCCTTCGCCAGCCCGAGCCCGCAGAACAAGCCGACCACCGAAGCGAGCACGCCGACGCAAAAGCTCTCAATCAGGACCGAGCGCAGCACCTGCCGCCGCGACGCTCCAAGCGAGCGCAGCGTCGCGAACTCCCTGATTCGCTGAGCGACCGTGATCGAGATGGTGTTGAAGGTGACGAACGCCCCAACCAGGACCGCGATCCCGGCGAAGGCGAGCAGGAAGTACTGGATGAACTGGAGGGCCCCCTGAATGTCCTTCGAATCCGAACGAGCCTGCTGGGTGCCGGTTTTCACCTGGGTCGCCGGGGGCAGGAGGGGACGCACCTGCTCGACCACCTGCCGCGGCGTGAAGCCCGGCTTCGCCGCGAGGAAGATGGTGTCGACACGGGGCCCCTTGCTCAGCAGGCGCTGTGCCTCCGACACCGTGAAGACGGCGATCGTGGTCGCGCCAAGCGAGCTGACCGACCCGAAGGTGGCGATGCCCGAGATCGTGAAGTAGCGAGTCGGGCCCAGCGCGGAGACGCCGATCCGCTGCCCGACCGAGAACCCGTACTTGTCGGCTACCCCCTTGTCGATCACCACCTGGTCGCCGTTGACGGCCCAGCGGCCGGCGGTCAGCGTCATCGGGTTGAAACGGGCCTCGTCGGGATTGAAGCCGAAGGCGAAGGTCGGCGCCCCCCCGGCGGAGATCGTCTTGCCCTGCCGGTTGAGCAGCTGCGCCTTGTCGGCGGTCGAGCCGACCGCGAAGATCGCTCCGGCGGCGGCCTGAACGCCCGGCAGCTTCCGCACCTTTCCGGCCAGGGACTCGGGAATGGTGACGTTGCCGGCAGTCGAGTTGGAAACGATGCTCTTGCCTGAGATGACCGCGCTGGTGTTGGCGTAGGAGGCGGTAAAGATGCCGTTGAAGGCCTTGGTAATGGTGTCCGTGAGGACGTAGGTGCCGCTCACCATCGCCACTCCGATCACGATCGCGAGGGCGATCAGGACCGTGCGGCCGCGGCGGAAGAGGAGGCTCCTGACCGCGACCCGACTCACGCGAGCTGTTGCGTAGCCGAGACGATCGCCGCGATGTCGGGATTCGGAAGGTCGCGAACGACCTTCCCGTCGGCAAGGAAAAGGACGCGGTCGGCGATCGCCGCCGCGTTGGCGTCATGGGTGACCATCAGCGTGGTCTGGCCATAGGCGTCGACCGATGAGCGCATCAGGCCGAGGATCTCCGCCCCCGCCGCGGAGTCAAGGTTGCCGGTCGGCTCGTCGGCGAAAACGATGGTCGGGCGCGAGACGAGCGCGCGGACCATTGCCACGCGTTGCTGCTCACCCCCGGAGAGCTCGGCGGGGCGGTGACCGCGACGCCCCTCCAGCCCCGCCCGCCGCAGTAGCTCGGCCAACCACTCCTGATCCGGCCGCTCGCCGGCAATCCGCTCCGGCAACAGGATGTTTTCCTCGGCGGTCAGCATCGGCAGCAGGTTGAAGAACTGGAAGACGAAGCCGATGCTGCGCCGGCGCAGCATCGTCAACTCGTTGTCGTCGAGCGTGGTGATCTCGACGCCGTCGATCGACACCGTCCCGCCGGTCGGCTGGTCGAGGCCGGCGAGGATGTGCATCAGGGTCGACTTGCCCGAGCCCGACGGGCCCATGATCGCCGTCAAGCTCCCCTTGTCCAGCTCCAGGCTCACCCCCCGCAGAGCGTCGACGGCGGTTGCCTCCTCGCCGTAGCGGCGCGTGACGTCCATTGCGACCACCACTTGATCTGGGGCCGATCCCGGCAGGGGTTCCACTTAACTTTTTCCGAACACAGTCTGGGGTCGTCCGTTAACCGCCAAGCAGAAAAAGTACAAGACGTTCCACCCCTGCCGGGATCGGCTCAATAGCCTGGGCCGAAATGGCGAAGGCTTTGGCTGACAGCTTCGATGGGTTTCTGGTCGACCTCGACGGGGTCGTCTGGGAAGGCAGAGAGGCGATCCCGGGGGCGATCGACGCTCTCAACGCCCTATTGGATGCCGGCAAGGAGATCGTCTTCGTTACCAACAACTCGGTGCGGGCGCCTGCCGCCTACGTGGAACAGCTGCGTGAGATCGGCGTTCCGGCGGAGGACGGACGCGTCGTCACCGCCGGCGCGTCGACCGCCCAGCTGGCGGCCGAGCGAGTGGGGCAGGGCGGCACCGTCTACGTGATCGGGGCGCCGGGCTTCAAGGAGACCGTCGCCGCGACCGGGGTGGCGTTGCTGAGCGGCGTGGAGGGGCAGGGTGCCGACGCGGTGGTCATCTCCGGCCACCGGGAGTTCGACTACGGCGAGCTGTTCACGGCGACGCGGGCGCTGCAGGGCGGCGCGGCGCTGTTCGCGACCAGCCGCGACCCGACCCTGCCGATGCCCGACGGCCCGTGGCCGGGGACCGGGGCGACCCTGGCTGCGGTGGAGACGGCCTCCGGAGCGACGGCGATTATCGGCGGCAAGCCGGAGCGCCACCTCTTCGACGCGGCCCTCCACACGCTCCGCTGTTCCTTTGCCGGGTATAGAGGGGAAAAGGAACAGCGGAACGGAGTTGTGGCGATGGTCGGCGACCGCGTCGCCTCCGACATCGAGGGCGGGCGGCGGGCCGGGCTGGAAACGATCCTGGTGCTCAGCGGGGCGACGTCCCGCGAAGAGGCGGAGGTGGCGGACCCGGCGCCCGACCACGTCATCAACGACCTCGCGGGGCTGCTCGAATGAGCGCCGCCGTGGCATCCCCCTCCAGCGCGACGCCGGAAGCCGCCGAGACGGCAACGCCGCCGATCGGCCGCCCGGGGATCGCCTTCGCGGGCGTCTTCACCGTCACCTTCTGCGGCCTGCTCGCGGTCGGCGCGGTGCTGCCGGTGCTGCCGCGCTACGTGCACGGGCCGCTCGACGCGGGCAACGTCGCGGTCGGCGTGGTGATCGGCTCCTACGCGATCACCGGCCTGCTGCTCCGCCCCGTCGCCGGCCGCCTCGCCGACCGGCGCGGCCGCAAGCCGACCGTCCTGGTCGGCTCGATCCTGGTCGCCGTCAGCGGATTCCTCTACCTGCTGCCGCTCGGCGTCGGGGGGCTGATCGCCGCCCGACTCGTGCTCGGCGCCGGCGAGGGGACGGTGTTCACCGCGGGCTCGGCTTGGATCGTCGACCTGGCGCCGCCCGACCGGCGCGGCCGGGTGATCGGCCTCTACGGACTCGCCGTCTGGGCCGGGCTGAGCGTCGGCCCGCTGATCGGCGAGCTGCTCCTGCACGCCTCCGGCTACACGCTGGTCTGGATCTTCGCGGGAGCGGCGCCGCTGCTGGGGGCGGCGGTCGCCCTGCGCCTGCCCGACCCGTTCCGTCCCGACCCCTCTGCGGAACACGAGCACCACCCGCTGATCGCCCGCGAGGCGGTGCGCCCCGGCGCCGCCCTCGCCCTCGCATCGATCGGCTACGCGGCGGTCGCCGCTTTCGTCGTCCTGCACCTCGACGCCCGCGGGGTCGGGCACGGGGCGACCGTGTTCGGCGCCTTCGCGACGATGGTCGTGCTGACCCGCCTGGTCGGCGGCGACCTTCCCGACCGGGTCGGCCCGGCGCGCGTCGCGGTCGTCGCGGCGCTGGCCGAGGCGCTCGGGCTGGCGACGATCGCCCTCGCCCACAGCCTGCCGGTCGCCCTCGCCGGCGCCCTGGCGATGGGCGCCGCCTTCTCCCTGCTCTACCCGTCCCTCTCGCTGATCGTCGTCGCCCAGGTGCCGGAGAACCGCCGCGGCGCCGCGCTCGGCACCTTCACCGCCTTCTTCGACGCCGGGGTCGGCCTCGGCGCGCCGCTGGCCGGCGCCGCCGCGGCGATCACCAGCTACGAGGGCGCCTTCCTCTTCGCCGCCTGCTTCGGCCTCGTCTCAGCAACGACGATCGCCCTGACGATCTCCCCCCACGCCCGCGCGGCGGTGGCCGCCAGGGCACCGGCGAATTGAGCCGGTGCAACGCGTTGGCGTCCTGACAGGAGGAAAACGCGTTACACCGAGACTGGACTGGATCGGCCGTGCCCGGCCGACTTCAGCCGCGCTCGGCGATCAGCAGGGTCTGGGCGGCCCGGCCGATCCGGCCGCGCTGGTCGGAGAGCACCGACTCGGCGGTGGCGACGCCGTTGGGCTGCGGCAAGGTGACCGCGTCGACGCAGACCCACTCGCCCTCCGGCAGCCGCTCCAGGTGGACGCTGAGGTCGACGTTGATGAACAGGTAGCGGCGCCAGTCGAGCACTGCGCTGATCCCGTTGCCGACGTCGGCGGCGACCAGCGTCCGCTGCAGGGGCGTCGGCTCCTCGCCTTCGACCAGCTGCCCCCGCATTCGCATCCAGACCGTCGCCGGACCGGGCTCGAGGAAGCCGCCGCCGACCGATCGCCACTCCATCGCCGTGTGGTAGCCGACGTCCTGGCCGGTGGCGAAGAACTCGGGCTGGGAGCCATGCTCGGGGCCGGGTGGCGGGGGCGGAAACTCGATCGACTCGGGCAGCTCGATCGGCGTCGTGCGAATCCGCCAACCCCTGGCTCGGACCAGCACTCCGTCCTCACCGGAGAGCGACGCCTCGACCAGCTGCACCCGCCGACCCCGTCGCACCACCTCGGCCTCGACCCGGACCGGCCCGATCGGCACCGAGCGGAGGATCTCGAAGGTGATTCGCCCGAGGTGGAACTCCTCCGCGTCCTCCAGCCGCTCGATCTCCCGGCCGAGCAGCGCCGAGGGCGGACCGGCGTGCTGGGCGCCGGGGTCCCAGGGGCCCCGGGTCGACTCGGTGGCGACGTAGCCGTCGCCGTCGGGCAGGTAAAAGGCCTCGGGCACGGCGGCATCGTACGGCTCCGCGGCCGACTAACAATGCCTACCGAAGTGCTGCGTCCAAACGTGGGCGCCCCGGTAGCCGCCAAGCCCACCAATACGCAGGCCGACGCCAAGCTGGCGGTAGTGGCCGAGGATGTTCTCGAGGTGCGCGGGGGAGTGCAGCCAGGCGTTGAAGATGGAGCGCACGGTGCCGAGTCCGCCGGTCCCCCAGGCGATGTTCTCGCCGGCGCTCCAGCAGCGGGTCGGGATGTAGCCGACCCGTTGCATCCAGTAGGTGAAGCCGCGCCCGCAGGCGTAGTGGCTGAAGCTGTCGCAACGGAGGATGTCTTCCGACTTGTCCTCGGCTGACCAGTCGAGCACGACGGCGTGCCCCAGTCCCGCCTTCCCGGCGTGGCGGCGGGCGAAGTCGGTCATGCAGCGCATCGCCCGCTCCTGAACGACGACCGGGGCGTCGAGGTCGTTCTGGTTCGCGCAGGCCGCGGTCGGCGCCAGCAGCCGCCCGAGGCTCGTCGCCCCGGCGGAGGGGGCGGCCGCCAGGCCCAGCAGGGCGGCGACGGCGAGTGCGAGTGCGAATCGACGGCTCATGCCTTTGATGTCGCCACCGGAGCCGGCTCCCCAACCGTGATTCCCCGCAGTAGACGCACGTATGAGCCCTGGAGGCGACGGGATCGCTGGACCGACCCCGTACCCTTGAAGCAATGGAGAAGGTCAAGAAGTCAGAGCAGGAGTGGCGTGACCAGCTGACGCCCGAGCAGTACGAGGTGACCCGCAACGCGGGCACGGAGCGCGCCTTCACCGGTCCCTATTGGGACGAGAAGTCCGACGGCATGTACCGCTGTGCCTGCTGCGGCGCCGAGCTGTTCTCCTCCGACACCAAGTTCGACTCCGGCACCGGCTGGCCCAGCTTCACCGAGCCGACCAACCTCGAGCACGTCGAGCTGCGGCCCGACAACAGCCTCTTCATGAAGCGCACCGAGGTCGTCTGCAAGCACTGCGACGCCCACCTCGGGCACGTCTTCGACGACGGGCCGGCCGACCAGGGCGGCCAGCGCTACTGCATCAACGGCTGCGCCCTCACGCTCGAGGAGAAATAAGGCGTTCCCGGACGCGGGGGCGGGGGCGCGAGATCTCCGGTTGCGATGAGCGCGCCCCCGCGGGAGCGGAGGAAACGCCGTTTATACGCTGCCGCCGGCGCCGAGGTAGCTGAAGCGCACGGCAAGGGCAACCGCCTCGGTGCGGGTGTCGACCTCGAGCTTGGCGATCGCGTTGCGCACGTGGGTGTGGACGGTCGCCGGGCTGAGCGAGAGGCGGTCGGCGATCTCTTTGACCCGCAGCCCCTCGGCCAGCAGCTCGAGGATCTGGCGCTCGCGCGGGGAGAGGTCGAGCAGCTTCTCCACCTCGGAGGGGCGACCGCCGGCGAAGTCGCCGCCGAGGAAGGTCCCTCCCCCGGTCACCGCTTTGACCGCTTTGGCGATGTCCTCGGCGGGGGCGGACTTCAGCACGTAGCCGGAGGCGCCGGCCCGCAGCGCCAGCGCCAGCAGGTCGGGCTGGGCGTGGGCGGTGAAGATGATCACTTTGGTGCGCGGCCGGGCCTTCAGCACCTCCTTGGTGGCCTCGATCCCGTCGCGCTTGGGCAGCTCGACGTCGATGATCAGGACGTCGGGCTCCAGCTCCTTGACGACGTCGACGACGTCGCGCCCGTCGGAAGCCTCACCGACGATCTCGAGGACGCTCGAATCGGCCATCCGCGACTTGATCGCCTCGCGGACGATCTCATGGTCGTCGCAGAGGACGACGCGCTTGGCCTCCCGGACCGCGGTGTTCATGGCAACTTTTCGCTATGAATGCTTGCTTGTTCCCGGCTCACTGCGCCTGAATCCTTTCAGGCGAGCCATATCTATGCAAAGTATTAGGTAGCGTGAAACTACCGTCCCGTTCCTGCCGGTTCTCGATCAGCGCGATCATCGTGCGTCCGACGGCGACCGCCGTCCCGTTCAGCGTATGCACCGCCCGCGGCGATTCGCCCTCGGCCGGCCGGTATCTGCAGCCGAGCCGGCGTGCCTGATAGTCGGTCGTGTTGGAGCAGGAGGTCAGCTCGCGGTAGCGGTCCTGGCTGGGAATCCACGCCTCGCAGTCGTACTTCTTGGCGGCGGGGGCGCCGAGGTCGCCGGCGGCGACGTTGACGACGCGGTAGGGAATCTCCAGCTCGGCGAGGATCCGCTCCTCGATCGCGAGCAGGCGCTCGTGCTCGGCCGCCGACTCGCCCGGCTCGACAAACGAAAACATCTCGACCTTGTCGAACTGGTGGACGCGGAAGATGCCGCGGGTGTCACGGCCGGCGGCGCCGGCCTCACGGCGAAAGCAGGTGGAGAAGCCGGCGTAGCGCAGCGGCAGCGCGCCGGGGTCGAGGATCTCCCCGGCGTGCAGGGAGGCGAGGGAGACCTCGGAGGTGCCGACCAGGAAGAGCTCGTCCTTGGGGACCTCGTAGATCTGGTCGCGGTCGCCGGGCAGGAAGCCGGTCCCGAAGAGCGCCTCCTCGCGGACGAGGACGGGCGGCACGACCGGCTCGTGCCCCTCGGCGCGAACCAGCTCGAGGGCGAAGCGGACCAGGGCCAGCTCGAGCAGAACGAGGTCCCCCTTCAGGTAGGCGAAGCGCGAGCCGGAGAGCCTCGCCCCAGCCTCCATGTCGATCAGGCCGAGCTCGGTGCCGATCTCGAGGTGGTCGCGGGGCTCGAAGTCGAAGCCGGGGCGCTCGCCGACCTCGCGGATGACGACCGCGTCCTCCTCGGTCATCCCGTCGGGGGAGTCGGGGTCGGGCAGGTTGGGCAGGCTCGCGGCGAGCCGGGCGAGGTCGGCGTCGACCTTCTCCAACTCCTCCTTGCCGGACTCGATCTTCTCCTTCAGCCCCCCCACCTCGGCCATCAACTCCTTGGCGTCCTCGCCCGCCTGCTTGGCCTCGCCGATCTTCTTGGAAAGGGCCTTGCGCTCGGCCTGGGCGGTCTCGACCTCGGGCAACAGCTCGCGCCGGCGGGCGTCGAGCGCCAGCAGCTCGTCGACCTGCTCGGCGGCGCCGCGGCGCGCCAGCGCCGCCTTGACCCGCTCGGGGTCGGAGCGGATCAGCTTCAGGTCGAGCACTGTCCGCCCGGGCTAGGGAGAGGTTTCGCCGGGTCGCGGAGAGGTCTGCGCGTCGCCGCCCGCGTACTTGGCGACGAAGCGCGCGACCGCCTCGGCCTCGCGGCCGACGACGATGTTCTGGGGCATGATCGCCCCGGAGAAGCCGCCGTTTTGGACCGCGAAGAGGGCGTCGTCATAGGTCTCGGTTCGCTGGTCGAGGTTCGGCCCCTGCGTGCGCAGGCCGCGATTGCCGGTTCCCTGGGTGCCGGCGGCACTGAGCGAGTGGCAGCCGGAGCAGTGGGTGGCAAAGAGGACCGCCCCGTTGTAGTTCGGGCTGTCCTTGGAGACCGAGATCCCCTGCTCGCCAAAGCCGCAGGCCGCGAGCCCGAGGGCTGCGGCGACGGCCAGAGCTATGACTAGGGCTGGGCGCACGCGGCGGGCATCATATTGTCTCCTCTAGATGAGTGGTCCCCCCGACCCCGCCCGCTTCCGCGCCGCGATGGGGATGCTGCCGACCGGCGTCACCGTCGTCACCGCAACCGGCCCCGACGGACCGGCCGGCGCGACGGCCAACGCGGTCAGCTCGCTCTCGATCGAGCCGATGCTGATGCTGGCCTGCCTGGACCGCGGCTCGCGCACCCTGCTCGCCGTCCAGGCGGCAAACCGCTTCGGCGTCAGCGTCCTGCACGCGGGCCAAGAGGGGGTAGCCCGCGCCTTCGCCACCAAGGCCCCGGTGGCCGACAAGTGGGAGGGCGTCAAGTGGAGCGAGCGCGACGGGGTCCCGGCGATCGAGGGCGCCCTCGTCCAGGTCGCCTGCGAGCTGCGCGACGTGATCGCGGGCGGCGACCACGTGATCGTCACCGGCGAGGTGACCGGGCTGGAGAGCGGCGAAGGCGACCCGCTGGTCTTCCACGCCGGCCGATACCGACCGTTGGGATGAGCGCTCGTAGATTTTCCCCGGCTATAGCAAGGCAAAACGTACGAGCGAGCCGAAGGTAGGCTGGATCGATGGACGGGCCGAGCACTCGCTGGAGCCTGAAAGGCCGCAACGACGAGGGCGACGAGGTCTGGCTGATCCGCGGCATCTCCCAGAAGCTCTACCGCTGCCCGGGCTGCCACGGCGAGATCGAGATCGGCAGCGACCACGTGATCGTCCAGTACGTCCGCCGCCTCGGTGGCACCGATCACCATCACTGGCACCGCCGCTGCGCCGAGGAGCTGCTGATCCCCGCGCTGATCGGCGCCCAGCGCGTCCCGGCCGGCGAGTCCTCGCGGTCGAAGCTGGAGGCGCG
This sequence comes from uncultured Solirubrobacterales bacterium, assembly GCA_963702055.1. Classification (GTDB taxonomy): domain Bacteria; phylum Actinomycetota; class Thermoleophilia; order Solirubrobacterales; family 70-9; genus CAWINX01. Next base: position 1,510,042 of record OY969702.1, read on the forward strand.
CGGGCGGCTGAAGTCAGGACAAAGACAACGCCGTCGCTGAGCCGCTCCGGGGCTGCCACAATCGAACCGTGACCGAACGCTTCCAGGAGCCGGGCTGGTTCACCAAGAACGTGTTCAACCGGATCGTCGCCTGGCTGACCCGGGGGGGAGTCAGCGTCGCCGGCTCGCGCGTGCTGGAGGTGCGGGGACGCAAGAGCGGCGAGCCGCGCCGCACGCCGGTCAACCTGCTCAGCTTCGAGGGCGACCGTTACCTGGTCGCGCCGCGGGGCCACACCCAGTGGGTGCGCAACCTGCGCGCCAGTGGCCGGGGCAGGCTGCTGCTGGGCCGGCGGGCGGAAGAGTTCGTCGCCACCGAGGTCCCGGAAGAGGAGCGCCCGGCGCTGCTGCGCGCCTACCTGGAGAAGTGGAAGTGGGAGGTCGGCGCCTTCTTCGGCGGGGTCGGGCCGGAGGCGCCGGACTCCGAGCTGCGCCGGATCGCGCCCGACCATCCCGCCTTCCGGATCTCCCCGGCGCCGGGTCCCTGAGATAGCCTCGCGACCGACGATGGAGGCGACCACCGCGCCACGCGAGACCTGGACCTTTGCTCAGTGGGGCATCGTCGTCCTCGCCTTCGTCAACCTGGCCTGGTCGCTCGCCGGCTTCATCGCCGAGCCGAGCTTCCACTTCGGCGACGGGGCGCCGACGCAGCGCGTGCTCGGCGTCGACTTCAACGGCGTCCACGCCCTCTCCGGCCTGCTGCTCTTCGGCCCCGCCTTCTACTTCGCGCTGCGGCCGCGCTGGGCGTTCCTCTACGCCGTCTACGTCTCCGCCGCGCTGATCGTCACCGGCATCTGGGCGGCGCTCAGCACCAGCCCGGCGGGAGTTTTCGCCTTCCCCAACAACGACGCCGACGCGATCCTCCACCTCAGCATGGGCGCCCTGTTCGGCATCGTCGCGGCGATCCAGTTCACCCAGGACCGCGGCAGCGCCCAGCGTTGAGCCGCACGCCCGGCTGTACCATGCTGGGCGATGGCGCGCAGCGAAGCGAGAACCCAGAACCTGCCGAATAGCAGGGACATCGGTGACTTCGACCGTGCGGCCAACCTGCGCCGCGAGGCCGACTGGGCGCTGCCGATGAACGAGCGCCTGGCCCGCGTGCATGCCCTCTGCAAGCAGATGAGCGCCATCAAGGGCGCCGCCCGGGCGCGTTGAGCCAGCTCGACCTCCGCGCGCTGCTTCAGGCACTGAACGACCAGGACGTTCACTTCATCGTCATCGGCGGCGTCGCGGTCGGGGCCCATGGATACGTGCGGGCGACCATGGACCTGGATCTCGTGCCCGATCCCGACCCCGAGAATCTCGACCGCCTAATCGCCGCACTCGATTCGCTTCAAGCAACCCTCCCCACGGTGGGTGGCAGGCCATTCGACCCCACGAGCGATGCGATGGCAATCCGGCGCGGAAGCAACGTGACCGCAGACACCGAATACGGCGCGCTCGATGTCGTCCAACTGGCGCAGGGCGTGCCCGGCTATTCAGAGCTCGTACGCGACGCCGTCGAGAGCGAACTACTCGGCATCCCCGTACAGGTGTGCTCGCTCACCCGTCTACGCGAGATGAAGCAAGCGCAGGGACGACCGCAGGATCAGGCTGACCTGGCGAACCTGCCGGGAGACTGACTCAGAAGTGGCCGCTGGTCCCGGCGGCGCGTAGGGCCAGGAAGAAGATCACGCCGCAGCTGACGGCCATGATCCCCATCTCGCGGCGGACGATCGCGAGGGCGAGGGACTGCTGCTGCTCGACCGGAAGGGCCTCGAGGTCGGTGTCGCCGATCTCGCGCTGGGCGGCGCCGACCCGGGCGCTCTCGGCGAGCAGGGAGACGAGGAGCGGGAGGATCCCGTAGAGGTAGTGGAGGTTGCTCGCGGGCTTGTGCCCGGTAAAGACGAGCAGGCCGCCGAGCATCACCTGGATGAAGACGGCGGTCTGGGCGGCGCGGAGCAGGTACCAGAAGGGAATCGAGGGCCGGTCGCGGTACCAGGCGAACCCCCCGACCGCTCCCGCGACGAGGTTGAGCAGCAGGACCGCCATGCCCATGACGAGGTGGACCCCGGCCATTTCTATATCCGTCCTAAAGGATCGGGATTCCGCTTCCTGATGCGGAAAATCACTATGTAGCAATGTGTCACAAGGTGGGTGTATAACAGCGGCTGCGCACGCCGGGACGGCGGGCGGCGGCAGGTGCCCCGCTCCACGCCCGTGCGGCGACGGAGACACCTGTGCTGAAGAGCTACCTACCGATCCTCGTATTCGCCTTCCTCGGCCTCGCCGTCGGCAGCGCCTTCGCGATGCTCAACCACCTGATCGGGCCGAAGCGCCCGAAGCGCGCCACCTCGGCGACGCGCCGCCAGAGCGATCCCTACGAGTCCGGCATCCCGGTCGAGCCGGCCAAGGACTTCCGCTTCGGAATCAGCTTCTACCTCGTCGCGATGCTCTTCATCCTCTTCGACATCGAGGTCGTCTTCCTCTACCCGGTCGGGGTGATCCTGAAGGGAGCCGACAGCGTCTTCGTGTTGGGCGAGCTGATCACCTTCATCGTCCTGCTGCTCGTCGCCTTCGTCTACGTCTGGCGCAAAGGAGCCCTGAATTGGAAATAGAGCGCCAGACGCTGCGGGTCAAGCAGGCTCGCGCCCGCGACATGCTGCGCGGCGACCTCGAGGGTGAGGAGCTGGAGCGCTACGTCGAGGAGAAGGTCGTGATGACCACCTTCGAGCAGATGCTCAACTGGTCGCGGGCCAACTCGTTGTTCCCGCTGTCATTCGGCCTCGCCTGCTGCGCAATTGAGGGGATACCGATGTCGGCCGTCACCGCCCGCTACGACATTGCCCGCTTCGGCGCCGAGGCCGGGCGCGCCTCACCCCGACAGGCCGATTTCATTGTTCTCTCGGGCCGAGTATCGATCAAGATGGCGCCGGTCATCCGCCGGCTCTACGACCAGATGCTGGAGCCGAAATGGGCGATCTCGATGGGCGCCTGCTCCTCCAGCGGCGGCATGTTCTCCAACTACGCGGTTGTGCAGGGGGCGGACAAGTTCATGCCGATCGACGTGCACATCCCCGGCTGCCCGCCGCGGCCGGAGGCGGTCCTCTACGGCTTCACCAAGCTGCAGAAAAAGATCATGGGCAACCCGGACCAGGGCTGGCGACAGCGCTACAACGCCGCCGGCACCGAGGAGTGGGCGCGCGGCGGCCCCGCGAGTACGCCGAGTCCCGAGGCCGCCGAGGCCTACGCGGCGGCGAGGGAGTTGATCCGTGCCTGACGCTCCCGGGCTCGAGCTGATCCGCGGGGAGATCGAGCGGGACAACCCCGGCGCGGTGCTCGACACCAGCTTCGACCGCGATTGCGCGGCGCTGGTCATCGACCCGGCGCAGATCCTCGCGGTGCTGAGCTGGCTACGCGACGCGCCCGGCCAGGGATACACCTTCCTCTCCTCGCTCCACGCCGCGGACTACCTGCCCGCTCAACCGCGCTTCGGAGTCCACTACGAACTCTTAAACCGCAACCGAGTCGAACGGCTGCGGGTAAAAGCGATGCTGGAAGACCCTGCTCCCGCGGGTGGCGCCGTAGGGGGGCCCACCCCCGAGGAAGCTTTAGCTACCGGAGGGGGTGGGGGGTCCCCTGCGGCGACAGGACCCGCGGGCCAGGGCCTGCCGGTCATCGACTCCTGCGTGGGGCTGTTCCCGGCCGCCGAGTTCCAGGAGCGGGAGGCCTACGAGATGTTCGGGATCGTCTTCCGCAGCCACCCGAATCTGGAGCGGATCCTGCTGCCGGAGGACTACGCCGGATGGCCGCAGCGGCGCGACTTCCCGGTCGGCGGCGAGCCGGTCACCTTCACCTACAACGAGAAGCACTATGGGTGAGCCCGGGACCTACCCGCATACGGCCGCAGGCCGTGGGCGGAATGATGATTCATCTCCGACCTCATCTGGGTCCATATCTGATTCTTCGCAGATGAGGTCGGAGATAATGACGGTCAACATCGGCCCGCACCACCCGGCGACGCACGGGGTGCTGCGGCTGGTCGTCGACCTCGAGGGCGAGGTCGTCCGCGACCTGAAGCCGGTGATCGGCTACGTCCACACCGGGATCGAGAAGTCCTGCGAGGACAAGAGCTACTGGAAGGTCATCCCCTTCGTCGAGCGGATGGACTACGTCTCCTACTTCTTCCAGATGGAGGCCTTCTGCGGCGCGGTCGAGCGGCTGGTCGAGTTGGAGATACCCGAGCGCGCCAAATACCTGCGGGTGATCTTCCTCGAGTTGAACCGCATCCACTCCCACCTGGTCTGGCTGGGGACGACGGCGCTCGACCTCGGCGCGATCTCGATGCTCTGGTACTGCTTCCGCGAGCGCGACCGCATCCTCGACCTCTTCGAGATGGCGGCCGGGCAGCGGATGCACACCCGCTACTTCCAGGTCGGCGGCGTGATCGAGGACATCCCGCTCGGCTTCGAGGCGAAGCTGCGCTCCTTCGTCGAGGACATGCCGGTGCGAGTCGGCCAGTACCAGGACCTGCTCGACCGCAACGAGATCTTCCTCTCGCGGACCAAGGGCGTCGGCGTCGTGCCCCGCGAGCGACTGCTGGAGCTGGGCGTGACCGGGCCGCTGCTGCGCGCCGCCGGCGAGCCCTGGGATCTGCGCAAGGCCTTCTCCTACCTCGCCTACCCCGACTTCGACTTCAAGATCCCGGTCGGCACGGTCGGCGACGGCTACGACCGCTACCGGGTGCGACTGGCCGAGATGGTCGAGTCGACGCGGATCGTCGAGCAGGCGCTCGACGGGTTGCCCGAGGGGCCGCACATCGCCGACGACCGCAAGTACGTGCTGCCGCCGCGCTCGGAACTGTCGACCTCGATGGAGTCGCTGATCCACCACTTCAAGCTGGTCACCGAGGGCTTCCGGGTCGGCCCCGGCGAGATCTACTACGCGATCGAGAGCCCCCGCGGCGAGCTCGGCTGCTTCGTCCTCGCCGACGGCTCGGCGAAGCCGGCGCGCGTCCACTTCCGCGACCCCTCCTTCGTCAACCTGCAGGCCTTCAAGGACATGTCGGTGGGCGGCTACGTCGCCGACATGATCGCCAGCCTCGGGATGCTCGACCCGATCCTCGGAGGCGTCGACCGATGAATCACCTGCCGATCGACCAGGCGCTGACCGAGGGCCGCGTCCCCGACCGCGCCCCGGAGGGGGTCCCCGAGCTGCACGAGGTCAACTGCCCGCCGGCGCTGCAGGAGCGGATCGAGGAGCTGATGGGCCGCTACCCGGACCGCAAATCGGCCTCGATCCCGGCGCTGTGGGCGGTGCAGCGGCTCTATGGCTGGTGCACGCCGGAGGGGATCCGTCAGGCCGCCGCGGTGATGCGGGTGACGCCCGCCTACCTGGAGTCGGTCGCCAGCTTCTACGACCTCCTGCACACCGAGCCGGTCGGCAGCCACAAAGTCGCCGTCTGCACCAACATCAGCTGCTGGATGCGGGGTGGCGACGAGCTGCTCGACGCCTTCCGCGCCGCCGCCGAGGGCGACGAGGACGTCTTCGTCACCGGCTTCGAGTGCCTCGGGGCCTGCGACATCGCGCCGATGGCCTCGATCGACGAGCGCTACTTCGGACCGCTGGAGGCCGCCGAGGCGGCGACGGCGATCGAGCAGCTGCGCGGCGGACAGGACGTGCTGCCGGAGAAGGCGCTGGCCAAGCGCCCGCTGGCGGGCGATACCGCGACCGGAGGCCCCGATGCCTGAGACGCGCGTCCTGCTCAAGAACGCCGAAGACCCGGAGCTGCGCACCCTCGCCGGCTACAAGAAGTACGGCGGCTACGCGACCCTCGAGAAGGCCTACGGCGAGATGGAGGCCGACGAGGTGCTCAAGGAGCTCGAGGACTCGGGCCTGCGCGGTCGCGGCGGCGCCGGCTTCTCGATGGGCAAAAAGGCCTCCTTCCTGCCGCGCGGCGGGGAGATGAACAAGTACCTCTGCTGCAACGCCGACGAGTCCGAGCCGGGCGCCTTCAAGGACCGCGAGCTGATGCAGCGCAACCCCCACCAGCTGATCGAGGGGATCGCGATCGCCGCGATCGCCGCCGGCGCCGGCCATGCCTTCATCTTCATCCGCGGCGAGTACGACCTGCAGGCCGACATCCTCGACGCCGCGGTCGCCGAGGCCTACGCGGCCGGCTACCTCGGCGAGAACATCCTTGGCAGCCGGCGCAGCCTCGAGCTGGTCGTCCACCGCGGCGCCGGCGCCTACATCTGCGGCGAGGAGACGGCGCTGCTCGACGCGCTCGAGGGCAAGCGCGGCAACCCGCGCCTCAAGCCTCCCTTCCCCGCCGTGCAGGGGCTCTACGGCGGGCCGACCCTGATCAACAACGTCGAGACGCTCTCCAACGTGCCGGGGATCGTCGCCAACGGGGCCGAGTGGTTCCGCGGCTTCGGCACCGAGCAGTCGCCGGGGACCAAGGTCGTCTCGATCTCCGGCGGCGTGCGCCGCCCCGGCAACTACGAGGTCGAGCTGGGCGTGCCGACCCGCGAGCTGATCTTCGACCTCGCGGGCGGGCCCGAGGAGGGCCACGAGGTGAAGGCCTTCTATCCCGGCGGCTCCTCCTCCCCGGTCCTCACCGCCGACGGGCTCGACCTCCCCTACAGCTTCGAGGCGATGGCCGAGGCGGGCTCGATGCTCGGCTCGGGCTCGATCATCGTCGCCGACGACCGCGTCTCGATCCCCCACATGGCGCTGCGCACGGCACGCTTCTACCACCACGAGTCCTGCGGCAAGTGCACCCCCTGTCGCGAAGGGACGAACTGGACGGTGAAGATGCTGGAGCGGGTGGTGCGAGGCGAGGCGACGCCGATGGACCTCGACATCATCAGCTCCGTCCAGGAGAACATCATCGGGCACTGCCTCTGCGTGCTCGGCGACTCGATGGCGATGCCGGTCGGGGCGATGGTGCGCAAGTTCCGCGACGAGTTCGAAGCCGTGATCGAGGCCGGCCAGGCGGTGGCCGCGTGACTCGCCCAACTTCAAGCTTCCGCTGTTCTTTCTCCCGTCTATACCCGGCAAAAGAACAGCGGAACGGAAAGGTTCGCCGATGAGTCGCGAGGTGACGTTGATCATCGACGGGCGCGAGGTGAGCGCGACCGAGGGCGAGATGCTCCACGACGCGGCCAAGCGCGGCGACGTCGAGATCCCGGTCTTCTGTTACGAGCCCAAGCTGGGCGAGCCGGTCGGCGCCTGTCGGATGTGCCTGGTCGAGATCGAGGGGGTGCCGAAACTGCAGACCTCCTGCTCGACCCCGGTCCGCGACGGGATGGTCGTCCACACCCGCACCGACCAGGTCAAGCACGCGCAGAGCGCCGTGGTCGAGTTCCTGCTCGTCAACCACCCGCTCGACTGCCCCGTCTGCGACAAGGGCGGCGAGTGCCCGCTGCAGGACATCTCGATGGGCTGGGGCCCGGGCAAAAGCCGCATGATCGACCAGAAGCGTCACTTCCAGAAGCCGATCGAGCTCTCGCCGCTGATCGCGATCGACCGCGAGCGCTGCATCCTCTGCTACCGCTGCGTGCGCTTCAGCCAGGAGGTCGCCGAGGACGAGCAGCTCCAGCTCTTGGAGCGCGGCGACCGCTCCTTCGTCGGCACCTTCGACGACCGCCCCTACATCGCCCCCTTCCACGGCAACATCACCGAGCTCTGCCCGGTCGGGGCGCTGACCTCCTACACCTACCGCTTCCGCGCCCGGCCCTGGGACATCGAGCAGGCCGGCTCGGTCTGCACGCTCTGCCCGAGCCAGTGCAACGTCAGCTTCACGGTCCGCGACGAGCAGGTGAAGCGGGTGCTGGGGCGCGACAACGCCGAGGTCGACGACGGCTGGCTCTGCGACCGCGGCCGCTACGGCTTCGAGATGTTCGGCGCGCAGGAGCGAATCGACGGCCCGCGCCTCAAGGGCGGCGCGCCGACCGACTGGGAGACGGCGCTCGCCAAGGCCGCCGAGGGCCTACGCGATTGCGAAGTTGACCCTGCTATAGGGAGGTCAACTTCGCAATCGTCGAAGAATGGCGTCGCGGCGATCGTCGGCGACGCCTCCAACGAGGAGGGCTTCCTGGTCCAGTGGATCCTCCGCGAGGCGCTCGGCTCCCCCCACGTCGAGTCGCGGGCGGCGGGCGGCCCGAGCCGCGAGGACCTCGTCCGCCTCTCCCAGCCGGAGATTTCGGCGAAGGTCCGCGACATCGACGACGCCGACGTGATCCTCGTCCTCGGCACCGATCCCCTGCACAGCAGCCCGATCCTCGACCTCCGCATCCGCAAGGCGATCCGCCGCAACGGCGCCCGCCTCGCGGTGGCCACCGAACGCCCGACGGCGCTGGACGGCGGCGCCGAGGTGGTGGCCCGCTACGCGCCAGGCGGTACCGGCGCCTTCCTCACAGAACTGACGGCCGGCACCGGGGAGGCCTCTCCGGTCGCCGAGCTGCTGCGCGACGCAAAGAGCGTCGTGGTCGTCTGGGGCGAACGCATTGGCCGTGAGGGCGAGAGCGCCATCGCAGCTCTGCTCGACGTAGTGGCAGCCCTGGACCTGGCCGGGACGGACGGCTCCGGCCTCCTCGAGATCCCCGACGCGACCAACGCCCGCGGCCTGCGCGAGGTCGGCTGCCTGCCCGACGCCGGGCCGGGACTAACTGAAACAGCTGCAGGTAAGGACACGGAGGCCATCCGCGCGGCCCTCGAATCCGGCGAACTCAAGTCAATAGTGCTCTTCGGAGTCGACCCGCTGCGCGACTTCCCCGACACCGAGGCGTGGAAGCGCGCCCTTCAGGCCGCCGACCACGTCGTCGCCTTCTCGATGTTCGAGAACGCCACGACAGCTATCGCCGACGTAGTCCTCCCGCTCGAAACACACGCCGAAAAAGACGGAACGGTCACTCATCCGGATGGTCGCCTCCAGCGTGTCCGGCCCTCGGCATCTCGCCCAGGCGACATCCGCCCCAACGTCCAGGTTCTCGCCGACCTCTCGTCCCTCCTCGGTCACGACACGGGCATCCACTCTCAACCTTCGGCCTTCGCTGCAATCACCGGCGCCGTTCCCTTCTACTCCGGGATCACGGATTCGGACATCGGCGGCCGGGGCATCCGCTGGCAGGACGGTCCCTCGGCCTCGGAGTTGCCGGGCGGCGACGAGACGGGCGATGTCGGTTCCCCCTCCGAACGTTTTGCGCGGGAGGAGGACAGCGCCGGCGGTGACAACCGATCCACTCCCCATCGACGAGTTGCGAGTGAGGAGGGGGTTCCGACAGCGCCCGACACCCTCGCCCTGGGCACCTACCGGGATCTGTGGGCGGGTCCCATCACCGAATTGAACCCGCCACTGCGATTCCTGGCTCCCCGGCAGCGCGTAGAGCTGTCGCCGTCCGACGCAGAGCGCCTGGGCCTGAAGAGCGGCGACGAAGTCAACGTCGCCCAGAACGGAACCAGCCTGAAGGCCCGCGTGTCGATCAAGGAGCGAGTGAGCGCAGGGGTCTGCTTCCTGGTCGAGGGGACCGAGACCGACAACGCAAACGCGCTCCTGAACGGGGGGCCGGTCGAGGTCGAGGTCAGCAAGCTGAGCGAGGTGGCCCGGTGATCCCGTTCGCCGACACGAGCTACGCCGAGGCGACCTGGGTGATGATCGTCAAGTCGCTGGTGATCTTCGCGGTGATCTTCGGGATCCTGCCGCTGATGACGGTCCTGGAGCGCAAGCTGATCGGCCGCTTCCAGCACCGCTATGGCCCCAACCGGGTCGGCCCGTTTGGGATCCTGCAGCCGCTTGCCGACGTCGGCAAGCTGCTCGGCAAGCAGGCGTTCCGGCCCGCCAACGCGGTCCCGATCCTCTTCATCCTCGGCCCGCTGCTGCCGGTCTTCTCCGGGGTGCTGGCGCTGGCGATCATCCCCTGGGGCAACGTCCAAGACGGCGTCGGCCTCTACGGGATCGACGTGCCGATCGGCATCCTCTACTTCTTCGCGGTCGGCTCGATCGCCTTCTACGGGCTGGTCCTGGGCGGTTGGGGGTCGGGCTCGAAATACAGCTTCCTCGGCGCGATGCGCTCCGCCGCGCAGCTGATCTCCTACGAGGTCTCGATGGGGCTGGCGCTGCTCGGCGTGGTGATGATGAGCGGCACGCTGTCGCTGGTCAACGTGGTCGAGGCGCAGGGACAGATCTGGTTCATCATTCCCCAGTTCGTCGGCTTCCTGATCTTCATGATCGCCGGCTTCGCCGAGACCAACCGCGCCCCGTTCGACCTGCCCGAGGCCGACGCCGAGCTGGTCCAGGGCTTCATGACCGAGTACGGAGGGATGCGCTTCGGCAGCTTCCTCCTGGTCGAGTACATGGAGATCATCGTCGTCTCCGGGATCGCCGCTGCGATGTTCCTCGGCGGCTGGATGGGGCCGGGCCCGGGCTGGCTGGACCCGATCTGGATGCTGGCGAAGATGCTCTGCCTCGTCCTCGTCTTCATCTGGGTGCGGGCGACCGTGCCGCGCCTGCGCTACGACCAGCTGATGAGCCTCGGCTGGAAGGTGCTGCTGCCGCTGGCGACCCTCAACGTCCTGGTGACCGCGGTGTTGGTGGTGGTCACATGACCGGTGAAACGTTTTATCCCCTCTATAGGGGGACAACGCGTTGCACCGGGAGGATCGACTGTGGCTGAGTTTCCCTACCTGAAGGATCTCGAGGTGATCGAGGTGCAGCGCGGGCCCGAGCCGGGCGGCCCGGGCGGGGCCTGGCGCTCCGTCCGCGAGACGCTGCGCGGCCTGAAGACGACGATGGCGCGGCTGATCGAGGGGCCGCTGACGATCCAGTACCCCGAGGAGAAGACCCCGGTCTACCCGCGCTTCCGCGGCCGCCACAAACTCCACAAGTTCGAGGACACGGGGCTGGAGAAGTGCGTCGGCTGCTCGCTCTGCGCCGCCGCCTGCCCGGCCGACTGCATCCGCGTCGTCGCCGCCGAGAACATCCCCGGCGACCGCGTCTCGGCCGGCGAGCGCTACGCCGCGGTCTATGAGATCAACCTCTCGCGCTGCATCTTCTGCGGCTACTGCGAGCTGGCCTGTCCGTTCGACGCGATCACGATGGGCCACGACTACGAGATGGCCGACTACGACCGCGACGACCTGATCTTCACCAAGGAGATGCTGCTCGCCGAGTCGCTCGAGCGGACGCCGCTGAAAGCTGAGGGCGAGTGATGGAGGCGGTGCTCTTCTTCCTGGCGGCGATCGGCGCCCTGGGCGGCGCGATCGGCGTGGTCGCGATGCGCAACCCCTTCTACAGCGTGCTGGCGCTGATCGTCCACCTCTTCTCCCTCGCCGTCCTCTTCCTGCTGCTGACCGCGGCCTTCGTCGCCGCCGCGCAGGTGGTCGTCTACGCCGGGGCGGTGATGGTCCTCTACGTCTTCGTCGTCGCTTACGTCGGGGGCGACGAGGAATCGGCCTGGGAGCCGATCCCCGGCCAGCAGTTCCTGGCGCCGCTGCTCGGCGTCGCCGTCTTCGTCGAGCTCTCCGTCGCCGTCCTCGCCTCCTCCCTGCTGGCGCTCGGCCACGACGGCCCACACGTCGGCCCGGGCTTCGGCAACCCCGCCGCCATAGGGAAGCTCCTCCTAGAACGGTTCCTGGTGCCTTTCGAGGCCTCTTCGATCCTCCTGCTGCTCGCGGCTGTGGGCGCCGTGGTCCTCGCTGGACGCCGCGACTCGTCAGTGGGAGGTGCGTCGTGAGCATCGAGTGGTACATCGTCCTCTCCTCCCTGCTCTTTGCAGTCGGAGCGGTGGGGATCCTGATCCGCCGCAGCCCGGTGGTCATCCTCCTCTGCCTCGAGCTGATGCTGAACGCCGGCAACCTGGCTCTGGTCGCCTTCAGCCGCATGGTCGGCAACCAGCAGGGGCAGGTCTTCGCCCTGGTGGTGATGGTCGTCGCCGCCTGTGAGGTGGTCGTCGGCCTCGGCCTGATCGTCGCGATCTTCCGCCGCAAGATCCCCCTCAACGTCGACGACCTGCGGGAGCTGCGCGGATGAGCGCGACGGCCTGGGCCTGGCTGGTCCTGCTCTTCCCGCTGCTCGGCTCGATCGCGATCGCGCTCGGCTTCCGGACGATCCCGACCCGCGCCGCCGGCATCATCGGCACCGTCGCGATCGCCGCCGCTTTCGCCTGCGGCGTCGCGGCGCTGATCAGCCTGCTGGGCTCCTCGCCCGACGCCCGCCACCACGCCTCCTCGCTGTGGGACTACGCGAGCGCCGCCGGCCTCGACATCAAGCTCGGCATCTTCGTCGACCCGCTCTCGGTCTTCATGGTCCTCGTCGTCACCGGCGTCTCGACCCTGATCCACCTCTACTCGTTCGGCTACATGCAATCCGACGAGGGCTACCACCGCTTCTTCAGCTACCTCAACTTCTTCGTCTTCTCGATGCTGCTGCTGGTCCTCGCCGGCAACTTCGTCCTGCTGATCGTCGGCTGGGCCTTCGTCGGCTTCGCCTCCTACGCGCTGATCAGCTTCTGGTACCGGCGCACCACCGCGACCCGCGCCGGGATGAAGGCCTTCGTGATCAACGTGGTCGGCGACATCGGCCTCGTCCTCGCCGCCCTACTGATCTTTCGCGAGCTGGGGACCTTCGACTACCAGGCGGTCTTCGCCAAGGCGCCTCACGTCCTCCACACCAACGGCTGGACGGCGACCGCGATCTGCCTACTGCTGCTGGTCGGCGCCTTCGCCAAGTCGGCGCAGCTGCCGCTGCACACCTGGCTACCGGACGCGATGGAGGGCCCCACCCCGGTCTCCTCGCTGATCCACGCGGCGACGATGGTCACCGCCGGCGTCTACCTGATCGCCCGCACCCACGTCCTCTTCCTGCTCGCCCCCACCGCCGCCGACATCGCCGCCTTCATCGGGCTGGCGACGCTGCTGGTCGCCGGGACGATCGCGCTGGTGATGACCGACCTGAAGCGGGCGATCGCCTACTCGACGATGAGCCAGATCGGCTACATGGTGGTCGGCGTCTCGATCGGCGCCTACAGCGCCGGGCTGTTCCACCTGATGACCCACGCCTTCTTCAAGGCGCTGCTGTTCATGGCGGCCGGCTCGATCATCGCCGCGATGGCGAACGAGCAGAACATCGACAAGATGAGCGGCTTCGGCAAGGCGATGCGCTTCACCTCGATCACGATGCTCTGCGGCGGGCTGGCGCTGGCCGCCTTCCCCGGCACCTCGGGCTTCTTCTCCAAGGACGAGATCCTCGCCTACGCGACCGCGCGCGGCGGCATGTACCTGACCTTCACCGTGCTCGGCTACGTCGGCGCGCTGCTGACCGCGATCTACACCTTCCGGCTGATCTTCCGCGTCCTCCCGGGGGTGCCGTGCAAGGAAGCGCAGGAGCTGATCGACACCGGCCACATCGCCCACGAACCCCCGTTCAACCCGGCGACCGGCGAGGCCGAGGACACGGAGGTCGGCTTCCCCGGCGCCGAGCACCACATCGCCGAGCAGTCGGCGCCGATGCGGATCGCGATGGGCGTGCTCGCCTTCCTGGCCCTGTTCGCCGGCTTCGTCCAGGTGCCGGGGGTCGACGAGACGATCACCAAGTTCCTCGACCCGGTCTTCGCCGACTCGCCGCTCTCGACGATCGTGCCCTCGGTCTCCGCCTCCTGGACCGGGCTGGCGATCGGCGCGGCGATCTCCGTGGCCGGGATCGCGATCGCCTACTGGATCTACGTGCTGCGGCCGGGGACCTCGGCGATGCTGATCCGCCGCCTGCGGCCGCTGTACACCCTGCTCGTCAACAAGTGGTACTTCGACGAGGCGATCGACATCCTCGTCGTCCGCCCCGCCCTGGCGATCGGCCGCTTCGCCAACCGCACCTTCGAGCGGGTCGTCGTCGACGGCCTCGTCAGCGGCACCGAGGACGTCGTCGGCGGTGGCGGCCGCATCGTCCGAATCGTGCAGAGCGGCTACCTGCGCGGCTACGCGCTGCTGCTGCTCGCCGGCTTCGCCGGGCTCGCCCTCTACTTCCTGCTCGCCAGCTCATGACCAACTCGCTGCTCTGGACACCGCTCGTCTTCGGCCTCCTCGGCTTCATGCTGCCGAAGCGCTCCGCCGGCTGGTGGGCGACGCTCGGGGCCCTGGTCACCCTCGGCCTGGCGATCGCGATGCTGGTCGGCTTCGACGCCGGCGCCAAGGGCCTACAGGACACCGTCGACGTGCGCTGGATCCCCGGCCTCGGCGTCGACTACAGCCTCGGCGTCGACGGGCTCAACATCTTCCTGATCCTGCTGACCGCGGTGCTGTGGGCCGGCGCGACCGCCTTCGCCGCCTTCCGCGAGCAGGAGCGCCCCCACCTCTTCTTCCTGATGATGGCGCTGGGCGAGACCGCGACCCTGGGCTCCTTCCTCGCCCAGGACCTGCTCCTCTTCGTCCTCTTCTTCGACCTGATGCTGGTCCCGTTCTACTTCCTCTTCGGCGCCTGGGGGAGCGACCGCGAGGACGGCCCGAGTGCCGCGGCGGCGACCCTGAAGATGATCGTCTACACGCTGATCGGCTCGCTACTGATGCTGGTCGCGGCGATCGCCACGGCGATCCTCTCCGCCCACGGCGGCGGCATCAGCTTCTCGATCGAGCACCTCGCCCAGCACCCGCTCGGCGTCGGCAGCCAGCGCTGGATCTTCTGGTTCTTCGCCGCCGCCTTCCTGGTCAAGATGCCCGCCTTCCTCCTGCACGGCTGGATGCCCGACGCCTACCGCGCCGCACCGCTGCCGGCGCTGGCGGTCTTCTCCGGCGTGCTCGCCAAGGTCGGCGCCTACGGCTTCCTGCGGATCGTCCTGCCGCTCTTCCCGGCCGCGACGATCCAGTTCCAAGAGGTGGTGCTGGTGATCGCCCTCGCCTCGATCCTCTACGGCTCGGTGATGGCCTTCACCCAGACCAACGTGCGGCTGATCGCGGGCTACTCCTCGGTCGCCCAGCTCGGCTTCATCACCGCCGGGATCTTCGCCCTGCGCGCCGACGGCGCCGACGGCGCCGTCCTGCAGATGGTCAACCACGGCCTCGTGGTGGCGCCGATTTTCATCGTCGTCGCGATCCTCGCCGAGCGCTCCGGCAGCGAGGACCTGCGTGAGATGGGCGGGATGGCGATGCGCGCCCCGGTGCTGGCGGCGCTCTTCCTGATCATCACCCTGGCGACCCTGGCGATGCCCGGGTCGGCCAACTTCATCGGCGAGTTCTACATCCTCAACGGCCTCTTCCAGGCGAAGATCGTCTTCGCCTTCATCGCGATCAGCGGCGTCGCGATGTCGGCCTACTACGCGCTGCGCCTCTACCAGCGCACGATGCACAACCACAAGCCGGAGGGACTGGCCTCGCGGGAGATCGGCTGGCGCGACGGCATCGTCCTCGCCCCGCTGGTCCTCTGCATCCTCGGCCTCGCCCTCTACCCGCAGCTGATCCTGAAGCGGACCGACAGGTCGGTCCAGGCCCAAGTCTCCGCCGTGCAGAAGCCCGACACCCCGTCCGCGACCCTGGCGACCCGATGAACTTCCACGCCCCCCACCTCGACTACGCCGGGCTCTCGCCCGTGATCGCCCTCACCGCGGGAATCTGCGTGGTGCTGCTGGCGGCGGTCTTCGAGCGGACCAAGCGGACGGCGCCCTGGCTGACCCTGGCGGTCCTGGCGGTGACGGCGGCGCGACTGATCATCCAGTGGAACGACCCGACCGACCTGGTTTCGGGAGCCCTGCGGATCGACGGCTTGGCGATCACGATCTCCCTGCTCGCGGTCCTCGCCGCCGCATTCGCGGTTCTGCTCTCGATCCGCGAGCCGGCCGCCGAGGAGGCGGGGCTGGGCGAATACCACGTGCTGCTGCTCGGCTCGGTGCTGGGAATGACGCTGCTCGCCCAAGCGCAGAACCTGGTCAGCGCCTTCGTCGCGATCGAGACCCTCTCGATTCCCCTCTACATCCTCTGCGCGACCAACCTGCGCCGCGAGCGCTCGCTCGAGTCGGGGCTGAAGTACCTCGTCATCGGCTCGCTCGGCTCGGCGACGCTGCTCTACGGGATGGCGCTCCTCTACGGCGGCTCGGGCTCGACCGACTTCGCCGGGATCGCCGCCGGAATCAGCCAGAAGGGCGTGCTCGGGGACCCGCTCGTCCTGGTCGGGATCGCGATGGCCGCCGTCGGCCTCGCCTTCAAGACCTCGATCGCCCCCTTCCACCAGTGGACGCCGGACGTCTACGAGGGCGCCCCCACCCCGATCACCGGCTTCATGGCGGTGGCGACCAAGGCGGCGGCCTTCGCCCTCTTCGTCCGCTTCTTCGACGTCGCCCTGGCGCCACAGGCGAGCGACTGGCAGCCGGCGCTGGCGGTGCTGGCGGCGACTTCGATCGTTGTCGGCAACGTCGGCGCGCTCGGCCAGCGCTCGCTGAAGCGGATGCTCGGTTACTCGGGCGTCGCCCAGGCCGGCTACATCCTCGGCGGCCTGGTCGTCGCCAGCCAGTCGGGAGTAGACGCCCTCGTCTTCTATCTCGCCGCCTACACGGCGATGAACCTCGCCGCCTTCGCGGCGATCGTCGCCCGCGAGCGCGAGACCGCCTACGGCGACGACATCCGCGCCGTCGAGGGCCTCGGCCGCGAGCGCCCGCACCTGGCCTGGCCGCTGACCATCTCGATGCTCGGCCTGGCGGGGATGCCGGCGACGGCGGGCTTCATCGGCAAGCTCTACCTGATCGAGGCCCTGGTCCAGGGCGACTACACCTGGCTGGCCGTCTTCATCGCGGTCGGCACAATGATCTCCCTCGCCTACTACCTGCCGGTGATCGCGGCGATGTGGATGCGCCCCGGCGAAGAGGAGTCGGCGGCGGCCATGCCGGCGATCGCCGGCGCCGCCCCGGAGGCCGACCCGATCGACCCCGAGGCGGGCGACCGCATCTACCTCACCGGCCCCGCCCTGCTCGCCGCCGCCGCGGTGATCTTCTTCGGCATCCTGCCCCAGCCTCTGGTCGACTTCGCCCAGCACGCCGGCGCCTCCCTGTTCTGAGCATGGCCGACCGGCCGAAAGCTCTCTCCGCGGAAACTATGTGCGAGGCGTTCCAGATCACCGCCGCCGAGTGGGTGGACAGCCCGGCGCTGCGACTGAAGGACAGCGACTTCGAGGCGAGCTTCGCCGAATACGCGGAGACGGTGCGCAAGCGCGCCGCCGGCCTCGCCGCGCTCGGGGTGCAGCGCGGCGACACGGTCGGCTTCATGCTGGTCAACCGGCCCGCCCTGCACCTGACCGATTGCGCCGCCATGCACCTCGGGGCCACCTGCTTCTCGATCTACAACACCTCCTCCCCGGAACAGGTCGAGTACGTGGTGGAAAACGCGGGCAACCGGGTGATCGTCACCGAGCAGGCCTTCCTCGACACGGTGCTCGCCGCCCGCGAACGGGTGGAGGGCCTCGAGCACGTGGTCGTGATCGACGGCGATGCGCCCGCGGGGACGATCTCGGTCTCCGAGCTCGAGGGGATGGGCGATCCCGGCTTCGACTTCGAAGCGGCCTGGCGCGCGGTCGAGCCCGACGACGTGCTCTGCCTGATCTACACCTCGGGCACCACCGGGCCGCCCAAGGGGGTGCAGCTGACCCACGCGAACATGCTCGCGGTCTGGCGAGCCTGCGACCAGGTCCGCCCGATCACCCCGGGCGGACGGAGCATCTCGTTCCTGCCCAGCGCCCACATCGCCGACCGCTGGGCGATGCTCTACGCCCAGATGATCTACGGCAGCACCGTCTATTGCTGCCCCAACCCGCGCGAGATGGTCGTCTACTCGATCGAGGTGAGGCCGACGGCCTGGGGCGGGGTGCCGCGCATCTGGGAGAAACTGAAGGCCGCGCTGGAGGCGGGGATGGCGGCCGAGCAGGACGCCGAAAAACGCAAATTGACCGAGTGGGCGATGGAGACGGGCCTGCGTCGTGCCGACGCCTACATGGACGGCGGTGTCCCCGACGACCTCCAGGCCGAGTGGGAGCGCGCCGACGCACTGGTCCTCTCGAAGGTCAGAGCGATGCTCGGCCTCGACGAGGTCGAATCGTTCGTCGTCGGCGCCGCGCCGACCCCGCCCGAGGTACTGAGGTTCTTCCTCGCGCTGGGAATCGAGATCTGCGAGACCTGGGGGATGTCGGAGACGGCAGCGATCTCGACCTTCAACCCACCCGGCCGAGTCCGGGTGGGCACGGTCGGCCCGCCGATCCCGGGGACAGAGGTGAAGCTGGCCGAGGACGGCGAGGTGATGGTGCGCGGCCCGCAGGTGATGAAGGGCTACCGCGAGATGCCCGAGAAGACGGCCGAGGCACTGAGCGAGGACGGCTGGCTGATGACCGGCGACGTCGGCGAGTTCGACGAGGAGGGCTACCTGCGGATCGTCGATCGCAAGAAGGAGTTGATCATCAACGCCGCCGGCAAGAACATGTCGCCGGCGAACATCGAGGCAAAGCTGAAGGCGGCCTCGACGCTGATCGCACAGGCGGTGGCGATCGGCGACAACCGCCCCTACAACGTCGCCCTGATCGTGCTCGACCTCGAGACCCTCGCCGCCCGCGGTGCCTCGCCCGGCGATGAAGCGATCGCCGAGGAGATCGCGGCGGCGGTCGAAGAGGGGAACTCCCGTCTCTCGCGGGTCGAGCAGATCAAGCGCTACAAGGTCCTCGACGGCGAATGGCTGCCCGGCGGGGACGAACTGACCCCCACCATGAAGCTGAAGCGCCGGCCGATCGAGCGCAAGTACGAGGCCGAGATCGAGGCGCTGTACGCCGACGCCTAGGCGCGGCCGGCCCGCCGGGCCTGCGTGAAAGGGTGCCGCGATCGGCGTTCTGCTCACAACCGCGGCGATCGTCATCGCCGTCTCAATCGGAGTCTGGTCCGAGCGCCGCTGGCCGCTGGGCGCGGCTCGCGCCGCCCGTCGCTCTCTGCTGCTGCTGCTCTACGTGCTGCTGCCGCCGGTGATCTTCTTCAACATCGCCGCAAGCTCGATCGACCTCAGCCACGGGGTCGGGCTGCTGCTCGGGATCGTCGCCTCCTCGCTCGGCGCCCTGTTCGCCGGATGGGCGGCGAGCCGCCTGCTGCGACTGCCCCGCTTCCAGGTCGGCGCCGTTGTCTGCTGCGTGCTCAGCGTCAACACGGGCTACCTCGGCTACCCGCTCGCCGTGGCGCTGCTCGGCCGCGACCAGCTCTCGACCGCCGTGCTCTACGACGTGCTGGTCACCGGCCCGTGCCTGCTGCTCGGCGCCTTCGCGGTCGGCGCGGCGTTCGGGACCAAAGCGGGCGAGGGCCCGCGCGAGCGCATCCGCGCCTTCTTCACCCGCAACCCTCCTCTATACGCCGCGATCGCCGGCTTGCTGGCGCCGAAGGCGCTGGCTCCCACCATTCTGGTCGACATGTCGCAGGCGCTGATCGTCGCGATCCTGCCGATCGGCTTCTTCGCCGTCGGCGCCACCCTGGCGGAGAACGCCGAGCACGGCGAGCTGCCGATGCCGCCGCCGCTAACCCGGCCGGTGGTGCTGGCGGTCGCCACCCGCCTCGCGGTCGTCCCGGCCCTATTGATGCTGCTGGCCGCGCCGCTGATCGAACTGCCCGCCGCCTACCGGCTGCTCTCGGCGATGCCCTCGGGCCTCAACTCCCTCGTCATCGCCCACGCCTACGGCCTCGACATGGAGATCACCGCCGAGGCGGTCACCTGGTCGACCGCGATCGTGATCGCCGCGGCACTCGCCTCGCTGCTGTTCTGAGGGAAACGTATGCTGGCCCGATGCTCCATCACGTCTCGATCGAGGTCGAGCCGAGCGATGTCGAACGTGCAATTGAGTTCTGGAAGCTGCTCGGCTTCGAGCGAATCGAGGCGCCCGAGGAATTGGGTGAGTACGTCACCTGGCTGGAACGCAAGGGCACCCAGATCCACCTGATCCACGCCGAGGGCGCCACCGTTCCCCCGCTCGGCCATCCGGCTGTCGTCGTCGAGGACTTCGAAGCGACCTTTGCCGCCCTCGCCGCCGCCGGCTACAGGCCGGAGCGCCATCGCGAACTGTGGGGCGAACCGCGCGCCTTCGCGACGATGCCCGGCGGTCAAAAGGTCGAGTTGATGGCCGCTCCGCCGCCTTCCACACCTACACCGTAGGGCGACGGCCACGGCTATCAGGGAGGGGAATCAGACCGATGTCGAGCGTACGAGCAGTTTTGGCAACGGCTCGATCAGCGGTGGCAATCATGTCCTCCGGGCCGGCTGTGGCGAGCAGAACGCAGTCCGCAAGCGACAGGGCGACCGTCTTACGTCGATAGTGGGAGGCACGGATCTCGCCGGCCCGCCAAGCAGTCTCGGAATCAACCGTCAGGACAGAGACCGATTCGTCGATGAGCGGGCCCAGCTGCTCTGCGACGAGTTTCGGAGAAGCCCCCCAGCGGCGCACCAGTCTGTCGATGACCTCAGCCAAACATGGCGACGGCGTTGCGCAGTCGCCATGGCGCAAGAGTTGCGCAACCTCTTCTTCGGCCGGCTGTCCACGCAAAAGCGCGAGCAGGGCGTTGGCGTCGAGCAGAGTCAATCGCCGCCTTCCGCCCGGTACTTCCCCTCCTCGATTTCCCATTCCTCTTCGCGGTCGAGCCTGCGCGCTTCGTCCACGGTGGGACCCGGTAGATGAGCGAAAGCCCCGCGGGCGGCTTCGATCGGATCTTCGGGTGCGGGACGGAGGATCAGATGGTCGCCCCGGTCGTCGGCCACCACGATTCGAGTCTTCCAGCGCTGTCGCACCACGGCCGGCACCGAGACCTGTCCGCCCGCCGATATCTTGAGTCGTTTCATGAGCATGAGAATACCTCATGAATTAATGAGGGGGCTCAATGTGCATGCCGCTGACGTAGCTGCGTCCCGGAGTGTCGTGGCAGGCGTAGTCGCCCGGCTCGGCGGCGTAGGCGAGAGCGATGCAAGCGCCCATCGCGCGCTGGCCGTAGGCGTTGGGATGCAAGGATTCGCGAGTGGAGCCCTGGCTGAAGCCGAGGCGGCGGAACCACTCCGCCGTGCGCGGGTTGGGGCCGGCCGCGCCGACGCGGGCGGCGCGACGGTCGCAGAGCTGGTGGCCGTCGAAGGCGTGCTGTAGGTCCAGGTATTCGGCGCCCTCACGATGGGCGGAGGCCCTCATCGCCGCGTCGATCGCCGCGGTCGCGCGGCGCCTCGCCCAATCGGCGTCGGCGTTCCAGAGCGGGCAGCCTCCCTTGGTGAGGCGGCTCCAGCCGTTCTCGGGGTAGCGGAAGCGGGCGCCCGGCGGGAAGGGCGACGCGTAGCCCATCACCACCAGGCGATAGTCCGCGCGCCGGTGGCCGGCGGTGGCCATCGCCGCGCGGACGTCCCGCAGCGCTCCGCGCAGACCGGCTGCCATCCCCGGCAGGGCGGACTCGACCTCCGCCTGTGCGCCACCCCGGCAGAGGTCAGGGTCCGCCGGGGAGCTGCGAGCCCAGTCGAGGGCGCAGTCGGCGACCAGTCCGCCGAAGCCGACGTCGTTGGCGCCGGCGGTCAGGACGATCATCCGCACGTCGGCGCGGCGTGCCACCCGCGCCAGCTGATCGGCCTGCGGAGCCTCCCCGAAGTGCGATCGCCCTCCCGACGACGCCCGACGAACGTTTTCCAGCTTCGCCCCCGAGCAGGCGAGATTGACCTTCGCGGCGACCGCAACCGGCGCGCTGCGGATCGGCGCCACGTCGGAGCGGTGACAATCGTTGTCCTCGGAGGCGCCGTAGACGCGATGCGGGTCATACCGGCACCCCCAGCCGTCGCAGTCGAAGGCCGCGCGATCGGTTCCCGAGCGCGTCCCGAGCGGATCGGTGCCGTTGCCCATCCAACGGCCTCCCTCACCGGAGATGAAGCTGTCGCCCATCGAGACGATCGCGCCGGCCGGCGAACCGGTGCTCGCCGCTGCCGGCGGCGCGCCGCCCGCCAAGCCGATCGCCAGGGCAACCACAATCGCTGTCCACGTTGCATTCATCGGCCCAGGAAAGACGGCGCCCCCGGCCCGAGTCAAGGCAATCGCGGAAGTTGTCACGCGGCGATACGCAAACGACGCACTTTTGCCGAAACCGCCCCGTCGGATCGCCCGGCTAGGATCGGTCGATGCGCTACCCGGTCGAGCAATTCACCCCTGAGGAACGGGAACTCCTCGCCCCCCATTTCACCAACCTCGACCGTCCCGTCTTCGCCCTCGTCAACCTTCCGGAGACCGTCAAGGGGGCGCTTTTTGCCCGCTATTCGAGGTATTCCGGGACCGTGCGGCGCCTCTACCTGGAGGAGTTCGCCGCCGACGTCGCGCCCGGCGATCGCCCCTTCGACGGCGCCGAGGGCGAGCGCGCCGCAAAGCTCTACGAGCGCGTCTTCCTCGGCTACGGCGACGACTCGATCGCCCAGGTCGGCGGCGCCCACATCGCCTGCGAGTGGGTCTCCAACGTGCTGACCAAGGTGCTGCAGCGCGGCCGGCTCGCCGCCTACCTGGAGCAGTCGACCCGCTACATCCCCTACGACGTGCCGCTGCCCGAGGAGGCTGGAGGCGGCTACCGCTTCTATCGCGACGAGGAGCTCGGCCCCCAGTTCGCCGGCGCGATGGACGAGCTGTTCTCGATCTACTCGCGCTCGCTGGAGCGGGTCGAGGCCTGGGCGGCGGAGCGCTGGCCGCGCGGCGAGGAGCCCGAGGGGCCCTGGCAGCGCTCGATCCGCGCCAAGGCGCTCGACCTGCTGCGCGGCCTGCTGCCGGCGGCGACGCTCAGCCACGTCGGCATCTATGCCTCCGGCCAGGCCTACGAGCAGATGCTGCTGCGACTGATGGCCTCGCCGCTGCCCGAGGCCCGCGAGTACGGAGGGATGATCCTTCGCGAGCTACAGCAGGTGATGCCAAGCTTCGTCTCGCGGGTCGAGCGACCGGATCGCGGCGGCGAGTGGGTCTCCTACCTGGAGCAGCGCCGCGAGGCGACCGAGCGCTGGGTCTCGCGACTCGGCCTCGACCGCCGCGACGCCGGCGACGACACCCCCTCGGTCGAGCTCGTCCACGTCGACGGGACCGAGGAGGACCTGCTCGCCTCCTGTCTGTTCGAGTCGGCGGCGACGCCGGAGACCGAGATCCGCGCCCGGCTCGACGTGCTCGACCGTGAGGAGCGCGCCGCGCTGCTGGGCGAGATGGTGGGAGGCCGCGCCAACCGGCGCCACCGCCCCGGGCGCGGCTTCGAGGCGCTGCGCTACCGCTTCGAGATCGTCTCCGACTACGGCGGCTTCCGCGACCTGCAGCGCCACCGGATGCTGACCTGCCAGTGGCAGCGGCTGGGGCCCGACCTCGGGGCCGGCGTTCCGGACGAGGTGCGCGAGGCGGGGGTCGGCGATGAGTTCGAGCGTGCTCTGGAAATCTCCCGCGGCGAGTACGAGCGCCTGGTCGATGCCGGAATGCGCGATGCGGCCCCCTACGCGCTCTGCCTCGCCTACCGGATCCGCTACGTGCTCGACCTCAACGCGCGCGAGGCGATGCACCTGATCGAGCTGCGCTCCGGACGCGAGGGTCACCCGACCTACCGCGCCGTCGCCCAGGCGATGCACGAGCGGATCGCCGCGATCCACCCGGCGGTCGCGGCGGCGATGACCTACGTCGACAACTCCCAGGAGCCTCGCCTGGAGCGGATCCTCAGTGAGATCCGCACCCAGCGCAAGCGGGCTGGGGCGGGGAGTTCCGGCAGGGGTTCCGCTTAACTTTTTTTGAATACAGGCTCTTGCCGTCCGAGGGCCGCTGAGCAAAAAAAGTACAAGACGCTCCACCCCTGCCGGAACTCCCTCTCGCGAAGAGCTTCAGGCTGAGCGCTCGCGTACTACCTGGGCGATGTCGAGGCGTTTTACGGCGCGCAGCCCCGGCCGTTCGGAGAGGAGCGCCACGGCGAGGATCGCCAGCGAGGAGAGGACCAGGGTCGAGGTGCGGATCTGCAGGTCGAAGGTGAAGGAGTCACTGGCGAAAGATGCAAGGAAGAGCCGCGCCACCTCATAGCCGACGATCAGGCCGGGGACGATCCCGAGCGCGGTGACGAGGAAGTTCTCGGCGGTGATCATCCTCGACAGGGTCCGGAACGGGGTGCCGGCGGCGCGCAGCGTCGCCACCTCGACCGCCCGCTCCGCCAGGTTGGCCTGGATCGAGTTGTAGAGGAGGGCGAAGGCCATCGCCGCCCCAAACAGCAGCATCATTCCGATGAATGCGTAGTAGAGGCCGAGGTAGCGGTTGACGGCGTCGAACAGCGCCTTGGAGTCGGTGAAGGCAACGACCCCGGGCAAGGTGCTGAGGCGGCGGCGCATCGCGTCGCGGTCGGCACCCGGCGCGTAGCGGACAAAGGCGACGTTGCCGAGGCCAAGCCGCGGGCCGGCGAGGCGGCGGATCGGCCCCAGCGGCGCGTAGACGTAGGTGCCGAGCGGCTCGTCGAGGAAGTCCTCCACCGGCGCCCGGACCGAGGACCCGGTCCCCGCGGCGGTCACCTCGACCGAGTCGCCGCTGCCGATCCCCAGTTTCGAGCGCAGCGCCTGCCCGGCGAGCAGGCCGTCGGCGGGCAGCGTCGTCGTGCCGCCGCCGTCGAGGAGGAAGCCGTGCATCTGCGTGCCGCGCTGCAGGCCGACCAGCGAGGTCTGGTAGCGGCGGCCGTCGGCCCGCAGCGAGACCGGGAAGTTGGCGCCGGGCTCGACCCGGTCAACGCCACGCGTCCCCCGGATGCGACGCAGCTCGGGCGGCTCCAGGGCGCCGCGGAAGTAGAGCTCTGCGTCCTGGCGATCGACCTCGTGGTACTGGCGGTCGACGAGGATCTGGGCGGTGTCGACCATCCCCCAGGAGACGACGACCAGGGTGAGGGCGAGGACGACGCCGAGCACGGTCGAGAGTGAGCGCCGCGGGTTGCGCCCGATCGAGCGCAGCGTCATCCGCCAGCGCACCGGCAGCCGCCGCAGCGGCGGCACGAGGCGCTCGGCGAGGCTGAGCCGGCCGCGGTGGGTGGGGGCGAACGGCCGCATCGCCTCGGCCGGGGGAATGCGGGCGGTGGAGGCGGCCGGCAGCGCCGCCGCCAGGGCACCGGTCAGCAGCCCGAAGGCGATCCCGATCAGCGCGGTCAGCGGCGAGATCGTCACCAGGGTGATCGGGATCGAGAGCTCCTTGGTGTAGGCATGGGTGACGACGCCGGAGAGGGCGAGGCCGGCGGCCGCTCCCAGCACCCCGCCGAGCAGGCCGACGACGACGCCGAAGGTGAGGTAGTGGGAGACGACCTGGCGGCGCGAGTAACCACAGGCGCGCAGCATCCCGACGATCGGGCGCTGGGCGGTGACGAGGCGCCGCATCAGCACCCCGGTGGCGAGCGCCGCCGCAGTGAGGAAAAGGAGCGGGAAGAGGACGGCCAGCTCGCGGAAGCTCTTGACGTCCTGTTGGAGGGCGCTGTTGGATGGCTGGTCGGCGCGGGTGAGGACATCGGCAGCGCCGAGCTTCGCGGCGGCGCGGCTCAGCTTCGCGGTGAGCGCCGGATCGTCGCGCCCCCCGGCGTAGTAGATCGCCACCTGGTTCGGCCCGGCGAGGCCGGCGAGCGAACGGGCGAGCGACTGCGACGCGAAGATGACGCCGAAGTCCTTCGGCGCGGGGAGGATGTCCTGGCGGCTGCGGGCGGGCCAGAAGTACTCGGGGGAGGAGGCGACGCCGAGGATCCGCACGGTGACGGCGCCTCCGGCACCTGTCACCGCGATCGTGTCTCCCGGCCGCAGGTGGAAGGAGTCGGCCAGGTGCTTCTCGACCAGGACGCCGCGCCGGTCGGCGGGGCGCAGGTAGGTGCCGCTGCGCACGTCGACCCGGTTGACCGCGGGTTGGTGGGCGGCGGGAAGGCCGACCACGCGGCCGAGGAACTTGTCGCGGCCAACCCGGAATGGCAGGTCGGCCTGGACCCGCGCCGCCACCGACTCGACCCCGGGGGCCTGTCGCGCCTCGCGTGCCAGACGGGTCGCGTCGCCGCCAGTCACCGTCAGGTTGGCGAAGCGGAACTCGGTGAAGGCCTGCTTGTAAGAGGAGTCGAGGTTGCGGTAGGCGTCGTAGCTGGCGCCGAAGAGAGTGACGCCGAGGAAGATCGTCAGGGCGATCGCGGCGAAGGAGGCCCGCTGCCGCCGCATGTCGCGGCGCGCCTTCGCCCGCAGCGCCTTCACCAGTCGAGCTGCTCCGCCGGCGCCGGCTCGGAGTTGCGCTCGTCGGCGACGATGCTGCCGTCGCGCACGCGCAGGACGCGGTCGGCCATGCGCGCAATCGAGGCGTTGTGGGTGACCAGCAGCACGGTCTGGTGCATCTCGTGGCTCAGCTCGTGCAGCAAGCCAAGCACGATGCGCCCGGTCTCCAGGTCGAGCGCGCCGGTTGGCTCGTCGCCGAGCAGGACACGCGGGCCGCTCGCCAGGGCCCGCGCGACCGCGACCCGCTGTTGCTCACCGCCGGAGAGCTGCGCCGGGAAGTGGTCGAGGCGGTCGCCGAGCCCGACCCGTTCGAGCATCTCGGCCGAGCGGTCGGCGCCCCGCCCCAGCTCGGCGACCAGCTCGACGTTCTCGAGCGCGGTCAGGGTCGGGATCAGGTTGAAGAACTGGAAGATGAAGCCGACGGTCTCGCGCCTGAATCGCGTCCGCCCCTCCTCGTCGAGCTCGGTCACGTCCTGGCCCCCAACCTCGATGTCGCCCGCGCTCGCCGGCTCGATGCCGCCGATCAGGTTGAGCAGCGTCGTCTTCCCCGAGCCGCTCGGCCCGAGCAGGACGACAAACTCCTCCGGCCAGATCTCGAGGTCGATGCCGCGCAGGGCCTGGACGGCGACCTCGCCCTCCCCGTAGACCTTCTTCACACCGCGCAGGGAGATCTCCGGATCGCCGACCTGCGGCGTGGCCCGGTGGGCTTGGACGACCTCGTCCGCCACTAGTCCCGTTGCTTGCGCTTGCGGCGCTCGGCAGGCTCGGGACCTGATCCGTTGCCGCCGTCCGGCGAGTCCTCCCCACCGGCTTCCAACGCCTCCGCCGCCCTCTCACCCGGCGTCGGCCAGGGAATCGCCTCGCCCGCCGCCCAGGCCGGAGGGCGCCCACGCGGCAACCAGCCTGCGGCGAGCAGGCCGAAGTAGAGGAACCAGATCAGCGTGAACTGGATCAGCAGCAGCAGCGCCGCCACGCCGAGCGCAATCCCCAGCGATCCCCAGAAGCGGGTCAGCAGCCCGGTGCGCATGCCCCAGAGGGCCGTGTAGCCAAGTGCAAAGGCGAGACCGAGCCGTCCGGCCAGCCCGAATCCAGTGGCCAAACCCTGAGCGGATGCCCCCTTGACGGCATTCTTGGCCCTGTCGTCGGCGACCTTCGTCGTCGCACATTGCGACAGGGCACCAGCCCCTGCGCCGTACTTGTCCTTGAACGATGCGGCACCGCCACTTTGGCGATCGGTGCGGCACTCCGCGGTTGCCTTCTGGATCGTCAGGTTGGTTGTCGCGCGACCGGCGACGAAGTCAGAGGCCGCGTTGTTTGTCGCCACGGCATTGAGCACCGAAGCCGTGGCCAAGAAGAGGGGCGCGGCGATGACGAGCCCGATCAGCTGGCCTCGAACCCTGACGCTTCGCGCCTGGGCCGCGCGGAACAGGTAGACCAGCGGCGCCACCATCAGGATCAGGCCGAAGGCCTGGAGGATGCTGGAGGTGGTGATGTCGGAGCTGTGCGCGAAGGCGGACCTGAGGATCTCCGCGTCCCCGTTGCCGTTGATCGCGTTGATCAGAACCGCGGACACGATGATCAAAACGACCGTCGCCAAGGAGGCGATCGCGGTGGGGATCGCCCAGCGCCGCTCGCGCTCCAGGACCTCCGCCTTGCTCAGCCTCACGTTCGCCTAGTCCCGCTCGTGGAAGTAGAACTGCGGCAGCGCGCCCTCGATGACCTCCTGGGTCATCTTCTGCGCCACCTCGAGGTTGCCGGTCCGCACCGCGATGTCGTCGAGGGTGACGATCCCGGCGAGGCGCTCCCCGTCGACGACGGGCAGGCGTCGCACCCGGTGCCGAACCATCAACGCCGCCGCCTCGTCAAGCTCCATCTCCGGCTCGCCTGCGACGAGCGGGCGGGAGGCGTGCTCCCCTACCGGCGACTCGGCGCCGGCGCCTTCGGCGAAAACCCGCAGCGCCAGGTCGCGGTCGGTGACCATCGCCACCGGCGAACCGGCGGGGTCGACGATCACCACCGAGCCGACCCGGTGGTCGCGCATAAGTCGGGCCACCGCGACGGCGCTCTCCTGCGGTGAGGCGGTGACGACGCCCTCGGTCATGATCTCGCTGAGTCGCACGGCGCGTACGCTACATCCGATGAGCGAAGCGCAGCGCACCCCCGTGGTCCCGCTCGAAGCCGGGGCGGGACCGGAGAACCCACCGTGCCCCGCCTGCGGCGAGCCATTGTTCGGCTGGATCGCCGCGCGGCCGGGCCTGCGCGGCGATGTCAGCCGCTGCGAAAGCTGCGGGCTGGGCGTGGTCGGCGCGCCGGGCACGCCGCAGGACGCCATACGCGAACTCGACCACCCAGGTTCCGCTGTTCCTTTGCCGGGTATAGAGGGGCAAAAGAACAGCGGAGGCATCGGAGTGCTGAACCGGGCGAGCTTTTCGGCGTCGCTGGGGGGCGCGGGCTGGGCCGGGCTCGAGCCCGACTCCCGCTACCTGTTTACGGTGGAGTCGGTGCGGCGGCTCGTCGCCTCGCGCGACCAGGTCGTGAAGAGCGCCCGCTGGGCGCCCGGGGCCGGCATCGCGACGATGTGGCAGACGCTCCTCAACAGCGTCACCTTCGGTCGCAACGTCGCGCTCGGCGCACTCGGCAAACCAGAGTTCGCCGTGAAAGCCGGAGAACGCTGGCAGCGAAGGATCGACGGGCTGATCAGCGTCGTGCTGGCGATCCCGGCAATGGTCTTGGCGCTGCCGCTGGAACTGGCCGGCGCCGCGCTGCGTCGTGGCAGCGCGGTCAGGCTGCGCCTGCAGCTGCTCTGATCAGGAGAGGCCCTCGCGGGCCTCGCGGACGAGGGTCACGGCCTCGGGGAAGAGGACGCGGATCGCGTCGCGAACCTGCATCGCCTGCTCGTCGGGGCTGCCGCTCAGATCGAGCTGGGCGACGGAGGCGACGGTCATCTCGACCGCCAGCTTGATCGCGTTGTCCGCCCAGGCGACGCGCTGCGAGGACTGCATCTGCTCGGACAGCTCTTCCATGCGAGCGCGGAACTCGTCCGGGTCGCCGAAGAGGTTGAAGGGGCTTCCTTCCATCACCGGACATGTAAGCAGAAGGCCGACGATTCGATGCAAAGTCTTGACTCTCTGCGCGCCCCGGGCGCGCCCTCGCCGCCTAGCTTCGGCCGATGCGACACGTCGGGCAACGCGAGCGAGGATCGGCAAGCGTCGAGCAGGCCGGGTTGGCGGCGCTGATCGCGCTGCTGCTGCTGGCCGCGATCGCCGCCGTGGCGGCGGGCGGGAAGATCGACGCCGGCCGTGCCCTGGCCGGGGCGATCGGCAAGCGACTCACCTGCGCGCCACGCCTCCCTGACGCCTGCCGGCACCACCCGCTGGTCCCCGCCTACGGCTGGCCGCTCGCCCGCCTTGCGAGGGCGATGGCCCCCGCGCCGGTGGCCAAACCGGGCGCCGACGGCCTGCCCCTCGTCCCGGTCGACTTCCGCCGCTGCCGGCGGGCGAGCTGCGCCGTCGCGGCCGGGCCCCACCTGACCACAGCCGGCCGCCGCACCACGGCGTTCACACAACTCGTCGATCGACGCTCCACCTTCGGCTGGGTCGTAATCGTCTACTGGCTCTACCGCCCGACGATCGGCTGGGAAAAGGTCGAACGACGTGCCACCCAGGCGCAGGTCGAAGCGGCAAGCACCACCCGCGTCCTGCTTAAAGACGACCCCGCCCTAGTCCCCCTGGAGACCCTCCCCGGCCACGACCATTACGACTTCCCCGCCGGAGAGCGGCCGCCGTGGCAGGGACACGTCAAGTCTCGCTACCCCGGCTGGTCAAGCTGATTCGAGCTTCCGGCGCGCCTTAACCCCCCACGGCGGAGGCCTGGGCTTTGCCCTCGCGGTCGGCGTCCTCCTGCGCTTGGCGGATCAGTCCGCGCCAGTCCGTTGTCCGGAAGACGAGCAGGATCGCGGTGAAGCCGAGCACCACCGACCAGGCGGCCATCGCGATCTGGGTGCCGACCGAGAAGGAGAGAACAGCCGAGCGGGACGGCCCGGCGAGCGTCGCCACCAGCAGCGCCTGCTGGGCGCCGGCGCCGCCCGGGGTGAAGGGGATGATCGTCGAGATCGCCTGAACGCTCATCACCAGCATCACGTTGGCGACCGAGCCGCCGATTCCGAACGCCTTGAGGAAGAACCAGAAGGCGCCGAAGCGGCAGAGCCAGCCGACCCCCTGCCAGGCGGCGACCTCGCGCAGGTAGCGGCGCGGCATGGTGAGGATGACCAACCCCTGTTTGACCCGGTCCCAGAAGCGGCGGACGTGGTGGGCGAGGTAGTAGATGGAGATCGCGATCGCCACGAGGAGCACCCCGGTGACAATCAGGAACGTCTGCGGGTGTCTCGCCCAGAAGGAGATCTCGAAGGCCGGCAGATGCGGGAGCTGGGGCAGGGAAGGCAGCAGCCCCTGGGCGATCGCATATGAGAAGACGAGCAGGCCCGCCGTCGTGTCGAAGACCGACTGCACGAGGAAGGACGAGGTGACCGCCGGATACGAGGAGCCGGGAATCTGTCGTTTGGCCAGGAAGACTTTGGTGACGTCGCCGACGTGCGCCGGGATGATCGCGTTGATTCCCGCCCCGGCCAGGTAGGCGGCGCCCAGCTGCAGGAAGGAGATGCGCCGGGTCGGGTAGGCGGCGCGCAGCACGTTGCGCCAGGCCCAGGCGCGCGACAGCTGCATCGCCAGCAGGAAGCCGAGGGCAATCGCGAAGGGCGTCCAGTGGATGTCGGAGAGGTGCTCGAAAAACGCCCGCGCGCCGTTCATGAACCCGTTGAAGCTGGAGGCGAGATCGGCGAGCGGCATCGAAGCTAGACTAGCCCGCTCGTGTCAGAGGCCGAGACCACCCAGACCCCGCTCGCGGCGCCCCGCGACCCCGCCGACGAGGCAATGTGCGAGCGCGCCCGCGAGCGCTACACCGCCGATCGCAAGAGCCGCTTCCGCCGCCGGCGCAAACGCCACGCCGAGCTGCCCAACCTGATCATCATCGGCGGGCTGAAGTGCGGGACGACCAGCATCCACCACTACCTCGGCCTGCACCCGGAGATCCAGATGTCGAAGCCAAAGGAGTTGAACTTCTTCGTCGAGGAGCTGAACTGGGACCTCGGGCTGGACTGGTACGCGAGTCGATTCGACGGCCGCTTCAAGGTGCGCGGCGAGTCCTCCCCCCACTACACGAACCTGCCCCGCTTCGAAGGGGTCGCCCAGCGAATCCACGAGCACTGCCCCGACGCCCGCCTCCTCTACATGGTCCGCGACCCGATCAAGCGGATCCTCTCCCACTGGGTCCACGCGACCGGCGCCGGCTATGAGACCGGCGAGTTGGTCCCGGTGCTCTCCAACCCCGACTCCTCCTACATGAACCGCTCGAAGTACTGGATGCAGCTGCAGCCCTATCTGGAACTGTTCGACCGCTCCCAGATCGAGATCATCACCCAGGAGGAGCTGCAGACCGAGCGCGAGGAGACGATGCGCAAGGCCTTCCGCTTCGCCGGCGTCGACGAGGGCTTCACCTCCGAGCAGTTCGACCGCGAGTGGGAGAAGTCGAGCGCCAAGCAGGGCGACAAATACCAGTTCATGGAGAAGCTGATCAAACTGCCGGGCTTCCGCTCCTTCGACCGCAATTTCGACCGCCTGCCCGAGTCGATGCGCTGGATCGTCGAGAAGGTCGTCCACGACCCCGAGAAGCCGCCGGCGCCGAAGCCGAAGCTGCCCGACGACCTCTTCGAGACGGTCCGCGGTCGCTTCGGCGAAGACGTCGCCGCCCTGCAGCGCTTCGCCGGCCGCGAGTTCGTCGGCTGGCACGACTACTCCTAGCCCGCCGGGCTAGGCTGGCCGCTGATGCGGCGGCTGACTCCGAATCCAGGCGACACCACGATCGAGGAGCAGCTTGACTCCTACCGGCCCCGGGAGGGAGCGCGCGAGGATCGTCCCTTCGTCGCGATGAACTTCGCCGCCACGGTCGACGGCCGCGCCTCGATCGGGGGGGTCTCCGGGTCGATCGGCTCGGCGACCGACACGGCGATGCTGGTCGGACTGCGGGCCCGCTTCGACGCGGTGATGATCGGCGCCGGGACGATGCGCGCCGAGCGCTACAGCGGGCTCGAGAAGCGGCTCGTCGTGGTCGAGAGCGGGCCGGACGGCCGGGTCGACCTGCCAGCTCTCCTGCGCTCGCTTCGCGAGGAGGGCGTCAGGGCTCTGCTCTGCGAAGGCGGCCCCACCCTGTACGGCGCCCTCCAGGCGGCGGGACTGGTCGACGAGCTGTTCCTGACCATCGCCCCGAAGCTGGTCGGAGGCGACGCCCCTCGCATCCTCGAAGGGACGCTGCCGAGGGCCGCCGAGCTGGAGCTCGCCTGGCTCCTGGAAGAGCAGGGCGAGCTGTTCGCGCGGTACAGCCGCCGCTGAGTTAGCGTTCCCGTCGCCCAGCCCCTAGGAGAGGATTCGATGGACTTCAAGCCAAGCCCCCAGGTCGAGACCCTGCGCGAGCGGATCCTCGACTTCATGGACGCGCAGATCTACCCGCAGGAGCGGGAGATCATGGAAGGGCTCGACGCCGAGGTCGCGACGGGCGTCCCCTATCCGAAGATCCTGGTCGAGGTCCGCGAGCGCGCCAAGTCCGAGGGGCTCTGGAACCTCTTCATGCCCGACGAGCGCTACGGGCCTGGGCTGACCAACTGGGAGTACGGGCTGCTCTGCGAGGAGATGGGCCGCAGCCCGGCCGCCGCGCCGATGGCCTTCAACTGCGCCGCGCCGGACACCGGCAACATGGAGATCCTCGCCGAGCACGGCAGCGACGAGCAGAGGGAGCGCTGGCTGGAGCCGCTGCTGGACGGGAAGATCCGCAGCTGCTTCTCGATGACCGAGCCGGACGTGTCGGGCTCGGACCCGACCCTGCTGCAGGCGCGGGCCGTGCGCGACGGCGAGGAGTGGGTGATCAACGGCCACAAGTGGTTCACCTCGGGCGCGGTCGGCGCCGACCTGGCGATCGCGATGGTCGTCACCGATCCCGACGCCCATCCCTACGCGCGCGCCTCGATGATCTGCGTGCCGACCGACAACCCCGGCTTCAACCTGGTGCGGCCGATCTCGGTGATGGGCCACGACGGGGGGCCCGGCCACTGCGAGATCCGCTACGAGGACTGTCGCGTCCCGGCAACCAATCTGCTCGGCGGCGAGGGACAGGGCTTCGTCGTCGCCCAGGACCGACTCGGCCCGGGGCGCATCCACCACTGCATGCGGGCGATCGGCACCGCGGAGCGGGCGCTGGAGATGATGTGCCGCCGGGCCAACGAGCGCCAGGCCTTCGGCGGCCCGCTGGGTGAGAAGCAGTTCGTCCAGGAGGCGATCGCCGCCTCGCGGATGGAGATCGACCAGGCCCGCCTGCTCACCCTCTACGCCGCCTGGAAGATGGACACCGAGGGCAAGCGCGCCGCCCGCCAGTCGATCTCGGCGATCAAGGTCGTCGCCGCCAACATCGTCATGGACGTGCTCGACCGGGCGATCCAGGTCCACGGCAGCCTCGGGATGACCGACGACACCCCGCTCGCCGCCCTCTGGCGCTTCAGCCGCATGCTGCGCCTCGCCGACGGCCCCGACGAGGTCCACAAAATGGTCCTCGCCCGCCGCGAGTTGAACCGCTGGGCAAAGCGCGCCGAGGCGGAGACCGAAGGCACCCTCGCCACAAAGCACGCCCCTCGCCCGATATGAGCAACATGCACATACCTGCTGTTAAGGTATGTGCATGTTGAATCGACGCCTCCAGGTGCTGGTCGATGACGAGCGCTACGAGCGATTGGCCCGCGAATCCGCCCGAGTTGGCGCGCCAGTCGGGGAGCTGGTGCGCCGGGCGATCGACCATGAGTACCCACAGGCCGGCCGCGACGCCGAGCGCGAGCGCGCCGGGCAGGAACTGCTGGCGATGCCGCCTCCCCCCGGCGAGGGCCCGGAGCCTGATTGGGAAGAGCAGAAGCGCGAGATGCTCGACGCCCCGATGCGCAAGTGGCCCGGAGCGTGAGGCGCTTCCTCTACGACACCTCGATCTTCATCTACGCCCTCGGAGGAGAACATCCCTACAGGGAGCCCTGTCGCGAGATCGTGCACAGGGCGACCATCGGCGAATTGCAAGGCGAGGCAAGCGCGGACCTGCTTCAAGAGCTCGTGCACCAGAGGCTGCGCCGCACCGGAGACCGTCTGGGCTCGGCCAAAGCCACTCGTAACGTCGCCAAGCTCGCCTGGTGGCACCCCCTCGAGCCCAATGACGTGCAACGGGGAATCGACCTCTTCGAAGCCCATCCCGATCTCGATGCCCGTGACGCCGTCTTCGCCGCCCTCGCGCTCAACCGCGGAATCGACGCCATCCTCGCCACAGACCGCGCCTTCGACGGAATCGAAGGCCTGGAGCGAATCGACCCAGCGGACGAGCGGACAGTCGCCACCTTGATCGGCTGACGCACTCAAGCAAGGGATGTGTGCTGATTATCGGATCTGATAATCAGCGGATGTCAATCCATGAGCACGCTCACCTTCCGCAACGTCGACGTCTCGCCGGACGACCCGGTCTCCAAGTGGCCGCTGGAAGCGATCCAGACCGCGCTGGAGCGCGGCGACCTCGAGCATTGGCGACGCCTTGGCGCCGCAATCGCAGCAGATCCGTGGGGGCCGGTGACCCGGGGGGTGGAAGAAGTGCTCGCCTACAGTCGACCCTACGGCGTAGCCGAAGCCATGGAGAGAGCGATCTCACGAGCGCGAAAGGCGGCCGAAACGGCCGAGCGCGAAGCGGTGTCAGCCGAAGTCGAAACGCTCGTGAAAGCGTCCGGGCTTTCACGAGCCGAGTTCGCCTCCCGAATTGGCACCTCCACCTCTCGACTCTCGACATACGTCACCGGGAAGGTCACCCCGTCGGCGGCGCTTCTGGTGCGGATGCGCCGAGTCGTGGCCCCGACGAGGTCCACAAAATGGTCCTCGCCCGCCGCGAGCTGAACCGCTGGGCCAAACGCGCCGAGGCGGAGACAGCCGGCGAGCTGACGACAAAGCACGCCCCGCGGGCGATCTGAGCCAGAAGGAGGGGCGCGCACCGAGCCGCCCCTCCTCAGGCCTCATGGACTATTTCGTACCCAGAACGTCGACGCCGCCGAAGGTTGCGGTGATGCCGCTGCCCGAAGTGCAGTTGCCGGACGCGAGCATCGAGATCGTGTGGTTCTGGTTGGAGGTGGGCTCGAACCGCGTTCCGGCGCCGAGGCCGGTCCACGGACCCACCTCGGCTCGGCTCGTCACCGTACCGCTGCCGGTATCCGAAACCGAACCGAAGGAAATGATGTCGGGTGGGTTGAGCACCGCTGGGTTCGCCGTGTCGAGTTGGACCGCAACCGTAACGTTTCGAGGCTGGGTGCAAGTCGACTGGAAGGTCACATCGAGCGCCCCGAGGAACTGGTCGTCCTCTCCTGCCAGTTGGGTGTAGGTCGCGTCGTTGAGCGCGAACTGCTGGAGGGACCCCGTCAGCGCCAGGGGAGTGTTGCCGCTCGCCTTGTGCACGATCTGCGTGAAGGGCGTGCTCGCGGCGTTGATGTCAGTGCCGGTCAGGGATCCGTTCTTGACCTTGTTGCCATTCACGGCGTTGTTCTTGATCTTTGCGGTAGTGATCGCGTTGTTCTTGATCTTTGCCGTGGTGATTGCGTTCCTCTTGATTTTCGCCGTGGACACCGCGTTCCTCTTCAGCTGCTTGGTGCCGACGCTGTTCTTGCCGAGGCCAGCGGCGATCGCGGTCGCGCCGCCGAGGACGAGGAACACTGCGAGGGACGACATCACGTTCGCGTACGTGACGCGCTTGCGAATCTGCTTCACGAGATCTCCTTCGGTTGAGAAACGGGAATGGCGCCGAGTGGACGAGAGGTTTTCCCCTACTCAATTTCGCCGATCGGCTTGCACCCTCGCAGGTTCATCGTCTCGTTGCAAGCAAGATGGACGGGCAGCTCAGCCGCGGCGCTCGGCCTCGTCGGCCGCCTCGGCGAGGCGCTCGACGATCCGCGCGAACTCCTGGATGCCAGGGTCGACCTTGCCGTACTGGCCCGCCGCGTAGCGCGCGTAGACGCCCTCGAGGATGATCGCCAGCTTCCAGTAGCCGAGGGCGACGAAGAAGTCGAGCTGATCGAGGTCGCGGCCGGAGCGCTCCGCGTAGCGGGACCTCAGCTCCTCGCGGGTCGGGAAGCCCGGCGCCAGGTTGGCGGGCTGGCCGAGCGCGATCGTCTCCTCGCCGCGCTCGGGCCAGTAGACCATCAGCAGGCCGACGTCGGCAAGCGGATCGCCGAGGGTGCAGAGCTCCCAGTCGACCACCGCGGCGACCTCGCCGCTCGGCGCCAGGATCATGTTGTCGAGCCGGTAGTCGCCGTGGACGATCGTCGCCGGGCCCTGCTCGGGGATGCGCGCTGCGAGGCGGGCGTGAACGTCGTCGATCGCCGCCAGATCGCGGGTCTTCGACTTCTCCCACTGCCCGTGCCAGCGACGCAGCTGGCGGGCGACGTAGTCCTCCTTGCGGCCGAGGTCGCCGAGGCCGACCGCGTCGGGGTCGACCGCATGGATCGCGACCAGGGTGTCGGCGACGCGCTCGCCGATCGCCCGCCGGTCCGCCTCGTCGGGGAACGCCTCGGCCTCGGCCAGCCCGCGCAGGATCGGCCCCTCGACGAACTCCATTGCGTAGAAGGGAGCGCCGTTGACGCTCTCGTCCTCGCAGAGCCCGACCACCGGAGCCACGGGCACCTCGGTGCCCCCCAGCGCCGAGACGACCTTGTATTCGCGTCCCATGTCGTGGGCGGAGCCGAGCCGCTTGCCCAGCGGCGGCCTGCGCAGCGCCCAGCGGCGCCCGGTCGCATCGGAAACCCCGTAGGTCAGGTTCGAATGGCCGCCGGCGATCCGTTCGAAGGAGAGGGGCAAATCGACCTCGGGGACGTGCTCGGCGAACCACTCCTCCACCCCCGCCCGGTCGATCCCCTCCGGGGCGTCGGCGGTGCGTGTAGCCTCGTCCTCCATAGTGGCGCAAGCATATTCAGGGGTCGTCGCTTGAGCCCATCGCTGGCCAACCGGCTGCGCATCGGGTTCGCGATCGCCTTCGCCCTGCTGGCCGCGATGGCGGTGATCGGCGTCGGCCGCTTCATCCAGCAGCGTCAGGACTTCGAGGACGCGATCGCCCGCTCCTACCAGGTCGAGATGGCGGCTCAGGTGCGGCTGGCGCGGGGAGTGAGACCGGTGGCGGCCCGCACGACGATCGCCGCCCAGCATGTGCGCCGTCAGCAGCTCAACGACAACATCTCCGGCGACACGCGCGACACCGCGCTGCTGGTCGCCGCCGGCCTGATCGCCGGCCTGACCGGCGCCCTGCTGCTGTTCAGCGGCCTGATCGCCTCGATGCGGCGACCGCTGGAGGAGCTGGTCGAGGCGGCCGGGCAGCTCGCCGGGGGCGACCGTTCGGCGCGAGTCGAGGTCGGCGGGCTCTCGGAGACCGCGACCCTTGGTGCCGCCTTCAACGAGATGGCCGACGAGCTGGAGCGCGAGGCGGGCAAACGCGACGAACTCGACCGGATCAAAGACGAGTTCGTGCTCACCGCCTCCCACGAGCTGCGCAGTCCCCTCACCTCGGTGCAGGGCTTCGCCGAGCTGTTGATGCTCGAGCGCGAGAAGCTCAGCCCCAAGCAGGCCGAGACGGTCGAGATCATCCTCGACAACTCACGCCACCTGGTCCGCCTCCTCAACGACCTGCTCGACCTGGCGCGCAGCGACGCCGGGCGGCTCGCGATCAAGCCCGTGCCGACCGAGGTGGGGCCGTTGATCGAGGACGCGATCCGCACGATGCGCGCCCAGACCGAGTCCTCGGGACAGGCCCTGGAGGCGGAGATCGAGCCTGACCTGCCGCGGATCGCCGCCGAGCCGGACCGGATTCGCCAAGTACTGGTGAATTTGCTTACCAATGCGCATGAGTACTGCCCCGAAGGAGCGTCGATTCGGGTGACAGCGGCGCGCGCCGGTGCTGAAGTGGAGATTGCCGTGATCGACGACGGACCGGGAATTCCCCCAGAGCAGATGGAGCGCATCTTCGACCGCTTCACCCGCGGCGACGCCGGACTGACCCAGCGGGTCGGCGGCACCGGCCTCGGCCTGGCGATCTCCAAATCCCTGGTCGAGCTGCACGGCGGCACGATCGCCGCCGAGGACACGCCGGGCGGCGGCGCCACCTTCCGGGTCACCCTCCCGGCCGCGGTCGCCGAGCAGAGCCCAAGCCCGACCGGAGCGCGGAGCCGATGACGCCGCGAGTGCTGATCGCCGACGACTCCGAGACGATCCTGCTGCTGATGCGGACGAGGCTGGAGATGGCGGGCTATGACGTGGAGACCGCGATCGACGGCGAAGAGGTGATGGAGGCGGTCCACCGCAAGGGCCCCAACGGCGGCCCCGACATCCTCCTGCTCGACGCGATGATGCCCCGCAAATCCGGCATCGACGCCCTGCGCGAGC
Source organism: uncultured Solirubrobacterales bacterium (assembly GCA_963702055.1). Taxonomy (GTDB): domain Bacteria; phylum Actinomycetota; class Thermoleophilia; order Solirubrobacterales; family 70-9; genus CAWINX01. The sequence continues at coordinate 1,548,816 of OY969702.1, forward strand.
TGCGCGCCGAGGGAGTCGACACCCCAGCCCTGATCGTCAGCGCCCACCAGGACGGAGAGGACGCCGCCGCCCCCACCGACCTCGAGGTGAGCGGCTACGTGGCCAAGCCGATCGATTTCGAGAGCCTGCTTGCGAGCATCGAAGAGCTGACTCGGTAGGACGGGCCGGGTTCCCCTCGCCGGACTCGCAGTTCAGCTGGACCGACGATTGCACGAAAACGCCTGTCCGGTAGATAGTCTGCTCGCCGTGTGGCCGACTTTCCGTCGCTCAAGGCACAGCAGTTACTCGCTGTCCTGGCTCGAAAACCTCTCTGTTATGCCGCCAAGCCCGGCAAGAGGCGCAAGGGCTCGCATCGCCACTTGGTATCCAGCGCCGGATACCCAGACATTGGGTTCTGGGCGCACGACAAGGACACATTGAAAGGCTCCGTGGTCAAAGACATTCTGGTGAAGCAGGTCGGCCTCACCGAGTCCGAGGCGCGTAAGCTGGTTTAGGAGAGCAATGAGAACCGTAGTCGTGAAATATCGGAAGGAAGCAGACGGAGCCTGGATCGGAACGTCCTCGGACATGCCCGGCTACGTCGCGCATGGCGACAGCTTCGATGAGGCTCGTGGACGCGCTCAAGAGGGCTTGCCCTGGTTCGCCGACGAGCCCGACATGCTGATCGCCCATGTTGCCGGGGAGAACCTGGAGGCAGCCGGAACTCACTCGCCCAACGTCACGTTCGGGATCACGAAAACTTCGCAGCCCCGTCCGAGGTATATCGCCCCCGAGCTTTCCGGCACCCGACCCGCATAGACTCTCAGCCCGTGCAGGTCACCCTCATGCTCTGCGATGCCGCCCAGGAGATGGGCGGCAAACTCTACATTTTGGGAGCTGGCTGGTCGCAGCTACACCAGCCAGATGTGCCGACGCCTATGGCGCTAGCGATCCTCATCAGGGTCCCTTGGGATCAAGCCAACGAAAAACATGGATTTGAGGCTGTCCTGATGACCGCAGACGGGGAGCAGGTCGAATTTGATGGAAATGAGGTGGCAGCTAAGGGTGAATTCGAGACTGGTCGGCCAGCGGGACTGAAGCGTGGGACCGACCTAGATCTTCCAGCCGTTCTCAGCTTCAACGGCCTAGCCCTGCCTGCGGGCGGGTATAGGTGGGAGGTCTTCGTAGATGGGACTCAAATGGCCGTTGCACCATTCCGTGTCAATGGCTGAGGAACAGGAGAGGCGATCATGGCGACGACATCTAATCCCGTAGGCAGCCCGATCATTCGGGACCTGACCCCGAAGCCCCGCGAATCGAACCACCCAGAGGCTAAGAAGTTCGAGGACTTGGCGGCGAAGGTCGTTCAGGTGCCGAAGCACGAGATAGACGAGCAACGCAAAGATCGCTAGGAACGTGATGATCATTCGCGTTCGGGTTGAAGGGCCACTCGATGTCGCCCCTAAGGCGGTTATCGCATTGGTCAACGAGATCGAGGCCCGCGGCCATACGTTTCTGCTGAAAGACACCGAAGCAATGGAGACCGGGACTGGTTGGGTTGCAGTCGAGGTTGCGAGCGATGATCAATCAGCTGCACAGGCTGAGGTCGAAGACATGATCGGAGCGGTTCCTGGCGCAGATGGCATTCTGACTGCCGCTGATCCCCAAGACGATTAGCTGGGGCGTCCAGTCGCCTCCGCGAAGGTGAGGCGACGCCCTGCAGCAGCCCGCACGACAGCTCAAAGCGGCGTCAAGGGACAGCCCCGCCCCCCATCAAAGCGTGCTGAAGCTCGCGATTAGCTTCTCCTCGTGAGTGAGATGCGCTCGGCCTGAGCGTCTTTCAGAGACGCTTGTTGGGGAGGTCGAGGGGTGCCTTCTGGACACGGCGGTCTCTTTTTCGCACTGGCAAGTCAGCGAGAGAAATCCAACTTAGAGGCGAAAAAGGCAGCGCCCAGAAGGCACCCCTCGACCTCCCCTTCAACCACTCAACTCTTGGCGATCTCCAAGCGGATCTCTTTGCCCTTCAGCTTGGTCCCGTCCAAGAACTCGACGGCGTGCTCGGCGCGGTCGGGGGCAACCTCGACGAAGGAGAAGCGGTGCAGGACGCGGACGTCGTGGATCGCCTCTTCGGGGATGACCGCCCCTTCGCGGAGGGCCCAGCGCAGGTCCTCCTCGGTGATGCCGCTGCGCTCGCCGCGGTTGACGAAGAGCTTGACGCTCTTGCTCTCGTCGTCGTCGCCCTTGTCCTCATCGCTCCCGCCGTCTTCGCGCTCTGTCGGCTCGGTCGGCGCAGTCGTCTTCGTTCGCTCGGGGCGCTCGCGGCGACGCGGCCTTGGGGCGTGCTCGAGGCGCTCCTCGGGGCTCTCCCACTCGCCGATCGAGGTCTTCACGTCGCGCTCGATGCGGCCGATCTCGTCGCGCTGGGCGGGGGTGACGAGGGTGATCGCGCGGCCGGTGCGGCCGACCCGGCCGGTGCGGCCGATCCGGTGGACGTAGACCTCGGAGGAGTCGGGGACGTCGAAGTTGATCACGTGGGTGACGTGCTCGATGTCGAGGCCGCGCGCGGCGATGTCGGTCGCCACCAGTAGCCGCACCCGGTGGTCCTTGAAGGCGATCATCACCCCGTCGCGCGAGCCCTGGCTCATGTCGCCGTGCAACGCCTTGACGTCGAGCCCTTTGTCCTTCAGCGTCTTCTCCAGGCGGGAGGCGCCGATCTTGGTGCGGGTGAAGATGATCGCCTGCTCGGGCTCCTCCACCTTCAGCAACTGGACCAGCCGGGCAGCCTTCTCCTTGGCCGGGACCTCGACGAAAGCCTGGGCGATCGCGTCGACGGTCAGCTTTTTCGGGGTGATTTTGATCGTCACCGGGTCGTACATGTAGCCCTCGGCGAGCTTCTTGATCGGCGGCGGCATCGTCGCCGAGAAGAGCGCCGTCTGGCGGCCGCTCGGGCACATCCGCAGGATCTTCTCGACGTCCTCGATGAAGCCGAGGTCGAGCATCTCGTCGGCTTCGTCGAGGACGATGTAGCGCGCCGCGGTGAGGACGAGGGAGCGGCGCGACATCAGGTCCATCATCCGCCCGACCGTGGCGACGACGACGTGGGCGCCGGCCCGCAGCTGCGCCTGCTGGGATTTGATCGGCGCGCCGCCGAAGACCGCGACGATCTCGACGTCGAGGTGCTCGGCGTAGGCGCGCAGCGCCTGGGTCACCTGGATGCAGAGCTCCCGGGTCGGGGTGAGGACGACCGCCTGCACCTCGTCGTTGGCGGGATCGAGGTACTGGAGCAGCGGCAGGCCGAAGGCGGCGGTCTTACCGGTTCCTGTCTGCGCCTGGCCGATCACGTCATGGCCGCCGAGCAGCTCCGGGATCGCCTGCTCCTGGATCGGGGTCGGCTCGCTGTAGCCCAGCTCGTCGAGGGCCTGCTGGATGTCCGGCGAGAGGCCGAGGTCCTTGAAGGTCGTGGTGGTCTCCTCGGGGCTCATCGCGACGGGTCCAAAAGTAGCTTGCCGCTGCTGCGGCGCTCGATCAGGTCGCGATGTGCCTGCGCCGCCTCGGTGAGCGGGTAGACGCCGCCGATCGTCACTTCGAGCTCGCCGGCGGCGACCGCCGCGAGCAGCTCGCCGATCATCGGAGCGACGAGGTCGCGGCGCGCCAGCAGGTGGGCGAGCCAGAAGCCGATCACTGCCTTCGAGCCGCGCAGCAGGGCGGCGGTCGAGACCTCGCGCTGCTCGCGCGAGGCGATCCCGAAGACGACCATCCGCCCCAGCGGGGCGAGGGCCGAGAACTCGGCGTCGAAGGCGTCGCCGCCGCTCATGTGCAGGACGGCGTCCACCCGCTTGCCGTCGTTGGCCTCGAGGATCGCCGCCTTCAGGTCGGGGGCGCGGGAATCGACGGTCGCGTCGGCGCCGAGCCGCTCGACCATCGCCCGCTTGTCCTCGCTGGAGGCGAGGCCGATCACCTTCGCGCCGGCCCGCTTGGCGAGCTGCACCGAGAGGCCGCCGGTGCCGCCGGCGGCGGCCTCGACCACGACCGTCTCGCCGGGCTCGAGGCGGGCGCAGCGCCCGACCAGCGCCATCGCGGTCAGCCCCTGCAGCAGCATCGCCGCCGCCTGGTCGTCATCGACTTCGTCGGGAATCGGGACCAGCCAGCCCTCCGGGACGACCGCCTTCTCGGCGTAGCCTCCGGAGCCGAGGATCGCGGCGACGCGGCGTCCGTCCGGCGTGCGCCCGCTCACCTCCGCTCCCGGGATCAGCGGCAGTTGCTGCTCGGCCAGGTAGTCGTTGCGGGTCGCGTGGGTGTCGGCGAAGTTGATCCCGCTGCGGGCGACGTCGATCACGGCCTCGCCCTCGCCGGCAATGGGATCGTCGAGTTCGAGGTGCCGCAGCACGTCGGGCCCGCCGAACTCCTCGATCTGGATCGCCTTCATCGGCCGCGGAGTCTCGCAGGGCAGGCACTAAGCTGCCGTCCGCATGTCGCTTACCGTCGTCGGATCGATCGCCTTTGACGCCGTCAGGACCCCGTTTGGGGAGCGCGAGCGGATGCTCGGGGGCGCCGCCGTGCACTTCTCCCTCGCTGCCAGCTTCTTCACCGAGGTGCGGCCGGTCGGGCCGGTCGGCGAGGACTTCGGCGAGGCCGAGTTCGAAGTGCTGGAGGGCCGCGGCGTCCTCACCGACGACATCGAGCGGGTCGAGGGCGGCCGCTCCTTCTTCTGGCGCGGCCACTACGACTTCGACCTCAACGTCGCCCGCACCGACGACACTCAGCTGAACGTCTTCGCCGAGTTCGAGCCGAAGCTTTCCCCCGCCTCCAAGGCCGCCGACACCCTCTTCCTCGCCAACATCCAGCCCGACCTGCAGCGCCGGGTACGCGCCCAGTGCGGCGATGCCCGTTTCACCGCCCTGGACTCGATGAACCTCTGGATCGACACGGCGAAGGACTCGCTGCTGGCCGCGATCGGCGAGGTCGAGTGCCTGATCGTCAACGACGCCGAGATCCGCCAGCTGACCGGCGAGCCGAACCTCGCCCGCGCCGCCGCCGCGGTGATGGCGCTCGGGCCGCGCGCGGTCGTCGCCAAGCAGGGCGAGTACGGCGCGGCGCTGTTCAGCGAGGAGGGCTTCTTCGCGCTGCCCGGCTTCCCGCTCGAGGACGTCCGCGACCCGACCGGCGCCGGCGACAGCTTCGCGGGCGGCTTCCTCGGCTACCTCGACAGCCACGACGGGCCGCTCGACGGGGCGAGCCTGCGGCGCGCGATGGGCTACGGCACGGTGCTCGCCTCCTTCAACGTCGAGGAGTTCGGCACCGAGCGGGTCGCCCGACTCAGCCGCGAGGAGATCGACGAGCGACTGGCGACGCTGCACGGGATGACCCAGTTCGAGCCGCTCCCGGCGCCTGCCAAGTAGCGCCCGAGTTCCCCGGCCCGCAACAAGCCGGGCGAGGTTAACTGCGATACTGGCGGCTCTGTAAAACACCGGCTCGAGGAGGGGTGATGGCCACCGAGCAGCAGATCAAAGACGCAGCCGCCGAGGCTTCAGGGGCGGGCGCCGACTCGTTGACCGTCACCGACAACCGCACGGGGCGCACCTACGAGCTGCCGATCACCGACGGGACCGTGCGCGGCATGGACCTGCGCCAGATCAAGGTCTCCGAGGACGACTTTGGGCTGATGTCGTATGACCCGGCCTTCACCAACACGGCGTCGTGCCGCTCGGCGATCACCTACATCGACGGCGAGGCCGGCGTCCTCCAGCACCGCGGTTACCCGATCGAGCAACTCTGCGAGCATTCCAGCTTCCTCGAGGTGGCCTACCTGCTGGTCTTCGGCGAGCTGCCGACCGGGCCGCAGCTTGACCGCTGGACCCACGACATCACCCACCACACCTTCGTCCACGAGGACATCAAGCAGTTCTTCGGTGGGTTCCGCTACGACTCCCACCCGATGGGAATGCTGCTCGCCGCGGTCGGCGGGCTCTCCACCTTCTACCCCGACGCCAACCAGATCGACGACCCCGAGGAGCGCTACATGGCGGCGGTGCGGCTGATCGCCAAGGTACCGACCCTGGCCGCCTTCTCCTACCGCCACAACATGGGGCTGCCCTACGTCTACCCGGACAACGACCTCAAGTTCGCCGAGAACTTCCTCTCGATGATGTTCAAGAAGACCGAGGTCAAGTACCAGCCGGACGAGCGGCTCTCACGCGCCCTCGACGTGCTCTTCATCCTCCACGCCGACCACGAGCAGAACTGCTCGACCAGCGCGGTGCGCGGGGTCGGCTCCTCCGACGTCGACCCATACTCCGCCGTCGCGGCGGGAGTGGCGGCGCTCTACGGGCGATTGCACGGCGGCGCCAACGAGGCGGTGCTGCGGATGCTGCGCCGGATCGAGAGCGCCGAGAACATCCCCGATTTCCTCGAGAAGGTGAAGGCGCGCGAAGAGAAACTGATGGGCTTCGGCCACCGCGTCTACAAAAACTACGACCCACGGGCGCGGATCATCGAGCAGCACATGGAGGAGGTCTTCGAGGCGACCGAGTACAACGCCCTGGTCGAAATCGCCCGCGAGCTGGAGAAACGCGCCCTCGACGACGACTTCTTCACCTCGCGCAAGCTCTACCCGAACGTCGACTACTACTCGGGGATCATCTACGAGGCGCTGGAGATCCCGGCCGAGATGTTCACGGTGATCTTCGCGATCCCCCGCACCGCCGGCTGGATCGCCCAGTGGATGGAGATGAACGACGACCCGGAGAAGAAAATCTCCCGGCCGCGGCAGATCTACACCGGGGCGCGGGACCTCGACTACGTCGAGATCGGCGAGCGGATCGGGCCCGAGAAAATCGTCGGGCCTCCGGCGCGGCGGCCGAAGCGGCCCCGGCGCGGGGCGTAGGGATGGCTACTTAGCCGGGTAGAGGTCGGCGTCATAGGCTCCCGCATGTGTCTGTCTGGAAGCTGAGTGTTCGGCATGGGTCCGAGGTCACGCATGAGTCGTTTGACGACCTCGATGAGGCCGTTGCGGTAATGCGGCGGCGGGCTCTTGACATTCGGGCCGAGGGGCCTTTGCCCGCTGCCTCGGCGCTGCGCGACTACCAAGCTCGGGACCTGGTCCATGCTCGTCTGCAGCTGTCGAGCGGGGGCCTGCTGCGCAAGCGGGTCGCCGGAGTCGACGTGCGGGGCGACGGGACCTTCGTCCCATTCAGCGGCGGAATGAGGCGCACCGAGCTGGACCCGACCAACCAGGACACGCCATTCGACGCAGTCCGCGAAACTCTGGCGAACGCAGAATGAGCGACTCCAGCACCGAGATCCCCAAGGGCAGCTACGCGGCGGGCAACCGAGTCAAGCTGCCGGCGGGCGCCGAGCCTCCCTTCACCGTCTTCATCAACGGGGTCGAGCAGGGCGAGGGCGCCGATTACGAGATCGGCGCCGGTGAGATCGTCTTTACCCGCCCGATCATCAAGGAGAAAGTAGGAACCGGCCGCTGGCTGGCGATGTACCTCGGCCTCTTCGGCACCTACCGAAAGAACGAGACCATCGACCTCCAGTTCAGCCGCGACGGCAAGACCACCCTCCTCGACGACCTCCCGGTCGAGCCCGACTCGGACGGTTAGTCGCCGGTCAAGCCGGGCGAGAAAGTAGTTCCGGCGGCGGGTGGGTCGTCGAGGAGGAGCTGGGGGACCGTCACCAGCCTGTACCCGCGGGCCCGCAGAGCCTTGATGATCTCGGGCAGGGCGGCAACCGTCTCCGAACGATCGCCGCCTCCGTCGTGAAGCAGGACGATGGCGCCCGGGTGGACGCCGTCGAGCACGTGCTGGACGATGGCCGCGTCTCCCGGCAGCTCGTAGTCGCCGGTCTCGACGGTCCAGAGGATCATCAGCATCCTGTGGCGGCGCAGCGCGTCCAGGGTGGTGGCGTCGTAGGCGCCATAGGGGGGACGGAAGAGGCGCGGGAAGGGCGCGCCGTGGCGCTCGAGGGTCTGGGCCTGGTCGAACAGCGCGGCCTCCTGGTCCGCGGGGGAGAGCTCGGTCAGTTTCTGATGGTTCTCGGTGTGGTCGCCGATCGCGAATCCGTTGGCGACCTCGCGCCGGATCGAGTCCGGAAAGTTGTCGATCATGAACCCGACCGGGAAGAAGGTGGCAGGGACGTGGTGGCGGATCAGGGTGTCGAGGATCGCCGGGGTGTATGGGCCGGGGCCGTCGTCGAAGGTGAGCGCCACCTCGCGCACGTCGCCCGAGCCCTCCCGGACAACCGGGGTGCTCTCCAGCAGACCGTCGATCGCGCGCTGCCGACGCGCGGCGTTCTGAGCCTCCTCGTCCCGGACCAGAGCGCGACGGAGGCCCGCGTCGATCGTGCCCGCCCCCAGCCTCTTCGATCCCGAGGCGCCCAGGGTCTCGACCAGAAGGACCGCCACGACGACAATGAGCAGGATCGCGATCAGTCGCCGCCTCACGTGGAGGCGGCGAATCCGCGCTCGTTCGGCGGGCGAGCGCCCCCGGCTCACTTGAACACGTAGAGGAGCACGAAGGCGACGAGTACCCAGGCCGCTCCGCCGGCGACCATGCCCTTGTCCCTGGAGACCATCGCCGCGATCGAGCGGTCGTCGGCGCGGTCATAGATCAGGTAGAGGTAGCGAAAGATCACGTAGACGACCGGGGGGATCGTCCACATCATCTTGTTGCCGATGATCGGCGAGTTGACGGCGTAGATCGAGTAGCTGATCACCGTGCCGGTGGTGACCATGGCGACCATCTGGTCGAGGAAGGGAAGCGAGTAGTGCTCCAGCACCGGGCGGGAGCTGGCGCCCTCGTGCAGCTCGGAGACCGCCTCCTGTCGCCGCTTGGTGAAGCCGAGGAAGAGAGCGAGCATGCCGGTGCAGAGGAGCAGCCACTCGGAGGCATGCGCATCGACGGCGACGGCGCCGGCGGCCACCCGCAGGATGAAGAGGCCGGCGAGGGTCATCACGTCGACGATCACGATCTGCTTGAGGCCGAGGCTGTAGGCCATCTGGGCGATGCCGTAGCCGACGACCATCACCCCGACCTGCCAGTTGACGGCGCCGAAGGCGAGAGCGATTGCCGCGATGGCCAGCAGCGGGGCGATCGTCATCGCGGCCCGCTCCGACAGCTCGCCCGCGGCAAGCGGTCGGAGGCGCTTCTTCGGGTGCTTGCGGTCGAGCTCTACGTCGATCAGGTCATTCACGTAATAGCCGGCGCTGGAGATCCAGCAGAAGGCGACGAAGGTGAGGACCGCCGCCAACACGTCGGGTGGCTGGTTGAACTTGCGGGAGAAGAGCAGACCGGCGAAGACGAAGAGGTTCTTGATCCACTCCTGCGGGCGCCCGGTCTTGATCGCGGCGCGCAGCGGCGAGCGGCGCGGCACGACCGGCTCGTCGCCGGCGGCGCGCTCAGGCTCAGCAGGCACGGTGGGATGTTCGGAAGTGATCGTCTCCATGCTGGGAGGTTCGCGGCGCACGTGGGAATCCGCTTGACCAGGGAGATTGAGCCGCACAGGGTACCGCCGCCGGGCGTCAGCCCTCGTCGCGCTCGCTCCCCTGGGCGTCTTCCAACACCTCGAGGTCATCATGGTCGCGGGGACGGTTGCCGGCGCGCTTCATCGCGAGCAGGTGCTCGAGCGAGCAGACGCGGACCGCGACACCGCCGAGATCAACCGTCCGGGCTTCGGCATCGAGCGCCGCGAAGGCGGGGACCTGCGGAAGTCCCTGGAGGACGTCGACCTGGCCCAACTCCGTGACCACGAGGGCCCGATCCCCGGCCTTGAGAAAGGTGGAAACCGCTCCTGGGGAGAGTTCGCGGCCCCCAACCTCGACCTTCCCACCCAGCTCCTACAGCAACGACGCCAACCTGGCGAGGTTCTCCGGCAGCGGCTCCGGGGTCAATCGCGCCTCGCGCTCCGGGTGAAGGTCGAGAGGAACTCGCTGAGGGCAAGGCCCTCGGCGAGGTTGACCGCCAGTGGGCGTCGGCCGTCTTCGCGCAGCCGCCTGCTGCGCGCTTCCTCGTTGAGGCGCCAGGGATCGTCCTGCTTGCGCTTGCCGGCCACGCCCTCGGTCTGAGGGCTGCCAGGGACGGCCATCGACAAAGGGAAGAGCGAGACGACCGGATCGTCAGGCCGCGCCGACGGTCGGGAGACGGACCGTGAAGCGGGCGCCGCTGCCCGGGATGTTGTCGACCTCGACGCTGCCCCCCATCGACTCGGTCATCTCGCGGACGATCGCCAGGCCGAGGCCGGCGCCGTCGGGGGAGCCGCGGCCGACGCGGCGGCGCAGGTGGAAGCGCTCGAAGGCGCGGGGGATCTCCTCGGGCGGGATACCGGGGCCCTGGTCGGCGACGGTGACGGCGCCGTCCGCGACCTCGACCGCGACGACGCCACCCGGGGGGCTGACGCGGACCGCGTTCTCAAGCAGGTTCGAAACGACCTGCAGCGCCCGCCCGTGGTCGGCGAGCGCGCGGCCCCCGTCGTCTTGGACGCGCAGCTCCACCGAGGCCTCGCGGGCGCGGGGGCGCAGCCGCTCCTCGGCCTCCCGAGCGACCGCGCCGAGGTCAACCGGCTCGCGCCGCACCTCCAGGACTCCCTGGCGCAACCGCGCCAGGGAGAGCAGATCGCCGACCAGGCGCTCCAGGCGCGCCGCCTCGCGGCCGACCACGGCCGCCGCCTCGCGCGGCTCGATCGTCCCGTCCTCGATCCCTTCGGCGTAACCGCGAATCGAGGTCAGCGGCGTGCGCAGGTCGTGGGAGACCGAGAGCAGCACGGCCCGCTCGGCGTCGCGGGCGAGGGAGAGTTGCTCCGACATCCCGTTGAAGGCCTCGGCCAGCTCGTCCAACTCCTCGGTCCCCTCGGGAGGCACCGGCTCGGGGTGACGTCCCGCCGCTACCTCCCCGGCCGCGCCGGCGAGACGGCGAAGCGGCTGGGTCAGGCGACGTGCGAAGAGGGCGGCGACCGCGGCGGCGAACAGGGCGGCGACTCCGCTGGCGATCAGCAGCGCCGAGAGGTAACGGCGAAAGTCGCCGCCGGAGACGACGTCTGGACGGGTCACCAACACGACCGAGCGCCCGGCGCGGCGCGCCGCGAAGATCGTCGACTCGTCGCCGACGATCGTCGCGGTCCCGTCGGCCGAGCCGGTGCGACGCAGATCGAGGAATGCGCCTTTGGGGAGCACCGCGGAAGCGGCGCTCATGCTGATCACCGCGACGGGGCGTGGCCCGGCGCCGGCGAGAGGAGGTAGCGGTTTTCCGGCGCTCGGCCCGTTCCCGCCCGGCCCTCCGACGCCCGGCGGAGCCTGAGCCGGCGCTCCCGGCGGGAGTCCGCCGACGTGGTTGAGGCGCAGTCCGCGCCGGCCCGGGAGGGTGTCCAACTGCGAGGCGAGCGCGTCTGCCTGGCGCTCGACGTCGCGGCGGATGGTGTCCCGGACGGCGCTCTTGGTGAGGACGACGCCGAGCGCCAGCGAAGCGCCGACTCCAACCAGGACGGTGCCGAGGATCGCGATGAAGAGACGTGTCCGCAACGAGCGCATCAGGCGACGACCTTGTAGCCGGCCCCCCGGACGGTCTCGACCAGGCTGGGACGGTCGAGTTTGCGCCGCAGCTGCGCGACGTGGACGTCGACCGTCCGCGTCCCGCCCGCGAACTCGCCCTGCCAGGCGAGCTCGAGCAACCGGTCGCGGCTGAGCACGACACCGGGATGCGCGAGCAGCGCCGCCAGCAGGTCGAACTCGCGCGAGGTCAGCTCGACCGGCTCGCCGGCGACCGTCACGGTGCGCGAGGCATGGTCCAACTCGACGTCGGCGGCGGTCAGGGTGGAGTCGTGGCGCACCGCGCCCGCATCGGGAGCGCGGCGGAGGATCGCCTTCACCCGGGCCACCAGCTCCCGTGGAGAGAAGGGCTTGACGACGTAGTCGTCGGCGCCGGCCTCGAGGCCGGCGACGCGGTCGACCTCGTCGTCGCGGGCGCTGAGCATCAGGATCGGCACGCCGGTGCGGCCACGGAGGCGGCGGCAAACCTCGAAGCCGTCGATTCCCGGCAGGCCGATGTCGAGCACGACGAGGCGCACCGGGTGGCGGGTCAGCTCCTCGAGGGCCTGCTCCCCACTGCGCGCCCAGACGACGTCAAACCCCTCACGGCGCAGGTAGGCACGGACCAGCTCGGCGATCGCCTGCTCATCTTCGACGACGAGGATGGCTCCCTTCATGGCGCCTACTTTCTCACTCGCGGCCGCGGCAGAGACGGCGGGGCGGCCGAATCGACCGGCCGCCCCGCGAATTCCCCCTGGGTGCAACGCGTTGAGCCCCTATTTGGGGGACAACGCGTTGCACCGCACTCGTGCCGGCCGTCGCGGCTAGTTGCCGCTCCCTTGCGGGCCGCCTTGCGGGCCGCCCTGCGGTCCGCCAAACGGGGCGCCCGGAGGAGGCGGCATCTGCCCCTGTCGGGAACCACGCCGGCCCCCGGGCATCTGCCCGCGCTTCGGCGGAACGATGACCGCTTTCGCCGTGCCGCCGTCAGGGCCGCAGACGAGCACCTTCTGGCCCACCTTCAGGTCGCTGACCGCGGTCTTTCGGCCGGGGCCCGCCAGAACCTTGGTGTTGGAATCGAGCGGGACGGTCACCGAGCTGCCGTCATTCTCGGTCAGGGTGATCGAGCTGTCGTCGACCGCGGTGATCTTCCCCCGGTCGATCCTCACCACCGCCGCCTGCCCGTTGCGCTGGACGTGGAACTGGGCGTAGGTCAGGTCTTTGCCCATCGGGCCACCGGGGGGAGGCGGCATGCGTTTGCCGCTCGGCGGGCCGCCGCGGTGGTGAGACCTGGTGCCGTGGGAGCCGCCCTGGGCGACGGCGACGCCGCCCACCGCCAGCGCCGACGCGACGCCAATCGTGGCGATCGAGCGGATGTGCTTTCGAGCTGAGTTGAACATCTGGAACCTCCGTGTAGGTGTCGAACCGTCATGGAGATCCTCGGGGCGCCGCGTACGGCCCCGGTCAGGCCCGTGTAAGGGGCATGTAAGGCCGGCACCCCCCGTTCCGCTGCTCTTTAGCCGGGCATGGAGGGGAAAAGGAACAGCGGAACGACTAAGTGCCTGTTCCGCTGTTCTTTAACCGGGTATGGAGGGGTAAAGGAACAGCGGAAGCACCGATTACGGGTCGATGAGGACGCCGGGATTGAGCATTGCGGCCGGGTCGAGTTCTGCCTTGGCGGCCCTCAGGGCGGCGGCGAAGGGGGCGGGGCGCTGGCGGTCGTACCAGGGGCGGTGGTCGCGGCCGACCGCGTGGTGGTGGGTGATCGTGCCGCCGCCCTCGATCACCGCCTCCGCGGCGGCGGCCTTGATCTCGTCCCATTGCTCGACCTCGCCGCCTCGCGCCGCCGGGGCCATCACCGTGAAGTAGGGCGCCGGGCCGTCCGGGTAGACGTGGGTGAAGCGACAGCTGACCCGGGGCGCCCCCGGCCCGTCAGCCGGCGCGTCGCAGACCTCGGCGACCTTGGCCCGGACCGCCTCCATCGTCGCTGCGTGGAACTCCTCGAAGCGGTCCCAGGTGATCGCCGTCTCGAAGGTCTCCGAGAGCACCCCGCAGGCGACGAAGGTGTCGCGCAGGTAGGGAGCCAGCAAGAAGGCGCTGCGCCATGTGTTGACGGCCGATGACGACTCGGCCTCGGCCGTCGTCTCACCGCCCGGCCCCGGACCGCGGCTCTCGGTCTCCGTCATGTTCGGGTGCTGCCCGCCATGCTCCCGCGCGATGATCAGGGCGGTTTTCAGCTGGTCGTCAACCGGATGGTGGGGCGATTCGAAGCCGACGATGAGAAGGCTCTTCTCCCCCGTTCCGGCCCCGGTCGTGCCGGCCTCCAGCGCATCGAGCAGACGGCAGTTCGACGGGTACAGGCCCGACTGGGAGATCTCCCGCACCGCGCGCGCCGCCGCCCCGAAATCGTCGAACTCGACCCCGCACGACGTCTTGAACGTCGGACGCGGACGAACCCTCACCCACGACTCGGTGACGACTCCGAGGATCCCCTCCGAGCCGATCAGCATCCGGTCCGGCGAGGGGCCCGCCCCCGAGCCCGGCAGCCGCCGGCTCTCCCAGGTACCGCGCGGCGTGATCGCCCGCACCGACTCGACCAGATCGTCGATGTGGGTGTGGAGGGTGGCGAAGTGGCCACCGGCCCGGGTCGCGATCCAACCCCCGAGGGTCGAGTACTCGAACGACTGCGGGAAGTGGCGCAGGGTCAGCCCGTGCTCGCGGAGCTGGTCCTCCAACCCCGGCCCGGTGGCGCCGGCCTGGATCCGCGCCGCCAGCGACTCGGGATCGACCTCCAGCACCCGATCGAGCCGCCGAATGTCCAGGCAGACGACCGGCCGCTCCCCCAGCCGCGCCTCGACCCCGCCGACCACGCTCGTCCCGCCTCCGAACGGAACCACAGCCGCCCCCTCGGCCTCGGCCCAGCTGAGAACGACCTCGACCTCGGACTCATCGCGAGGAAACGCGACCAGATCCGGCGGATTCGGAAATTCCCCCCGAAACCCCCGCACCACGTCCCGGTACGCCTTCCCAAGCGAATGGGCAACCCGCTCGTACTTCTCGTCCGTAAACAGGTCGCCGAATTCCGTCGGAACCTTCAGCCGCGCCCCGCGAAGCTCCACCTCCTCCAGCGGCACCGCCTCCTCCGGCTCACCCCCGAACCCAAGCCGCTCCCTAATCCCGGCCGCAGCCCGCTCAAGCTCAGCCCGAGAAGGCGCTTGGTCCTCGTACCCCCACCCCCAATGCTTGAGCCGCCGCTCGGCCATCGGGTGAACCGGCGCTCGCTTAATAGGGGGTCGTCGGGTGCCTCTCCGACGGGCGGATACTCAGAGCCGTCCAGCTAATTAGCTGGACGGCGAGTCCGGCGGAGAGGCGCCCGACGACCCCCTACCAATGAACACCTTTCATAAGGTGAGCGAAGGCAAGCGCCTCGGTAGTGGGCGCTTTGTCCGGCGCCTCCTCGCCTTTCCCTTTGGCCGCCTGCGACTCCGGGAACAGCTTGTAGGCCGTGCTGAGGATCGTGTCGCTGAACTTCGGCGCGACGTTGTAGAGCAACTCGCCGAAGTTGCCGAGCCGGGTCGCCACCTTCTTTGGCCGCTCGACCATCGCCTTGGTGATCATCCCCGCCGCCTCCTCAGGGGTGATTGCCGGGAAGACGTCGTACATCCGGGTCGGCGCGATCATCGGAGTGCGAACCAGCGGCATGTGGATCGTCGTCAGGTGGACGCCGTCGTCGATCACCTCCGAGGCGATCACGCGGCTGAAGGCGTCGAGCGCCGCCTTCGAGGCGACGTAGGCGGAGAAGCGCGGGGGGTTCGTCTGCGTTCCGATCGAGCTGACGTTGATGATGTGGCCCGACTTGCGCGCCCGCATCGACGGCATCAACGCCAGGATCAGGCGCACCGCGCCGAGGTAGTTGAGCTGGATCGTCCGCTCGTAGTCGTGGAAACGGTCGTAGGAGAGCGCGACCGAGCGCCGGATCGAGCGGCCGGCGTTGTTGACGAGGATGTCGACCTGGCCGTGGTAGGCGAGCACTTCCTCGGCCATCCGCTCGACGTCCTCGATGTCGGAGAGGTCGCAGCGGTGGATGTGGGCGACGCCCCCCGCCCGCTCGATCTCCTCTTTGGTCTCCTCGAGCTTCTCTGCCGTGCGCGCGACGAGCAGCACGGTGGCGCCGGCGTCGGCGACCTTGACCGCGGTCGCTTTGCCGATTCCCGACGAGGCGCCGGTGATCAGCACGATCTTGCCCCGCACCGCCCCCGAAAGCGAGTGGTCCTTGAACAGGTCGGGGTCGAGGTTGCGCTCCCAGTAGTCCCAGAGTCGGTCCGCGTAGGTATCCAGCGGCGGGACCGAGATCCCCGACCCCTCCAGCGCCGCCTGCGCCCGGGTCGAGTCGAAGCTGGTCGGGTAATTGACGTAGCGCAGGATCGACGGCGGAATGCCGACCTCGTTCAGCGCCGCGTCGGTTATCCGCCGCGCCGGGGGGAACACCTTCAGCCAGGCGCCGGCCAGCGAAAAAGCCGGGTCGGTCACGTCGGATTCGAGCCGCACCGCCATCTGCGGCGCGTCGGCCGCCTTGGCGAAGAGGTTGATCATCTCCCCCGCGGTCTTCGGGTTCGGGTCGGTCAGGTGGAAGGCCTGCCCGTCGAGGCCCGGCTCGTGGGCGATGTGGTCGAGCGCGTCGGCGACGAAGTCGACCGGGACGATGTTGATCTCCCGTCCCTCGATTCCCAGGGTGGGCAGCCAGGACGGCAGGACCCGCCGCGCCCGCTGCAACAGCTTGAACGCGTAGTAGGGGCCGTCGATCTTGTCGATCTCCCCGGTCCGCGAGTCGCCGACGACGATTCCCGGCCGGTAGACCCGCCACGGCCGCTTGCACTCCTGGCGCACGACCCGCTCGGACTCGTGCTTGGTGCGGAAGTAGGGATTGGTGTCGAGCTTCTCGGCCTCCTCGAACATGTCCTCGCGAAACTCACCGGAGAAGAGGCCGGCGGCGGCGATCGAGCTGATCTGGTGGAAGCAGCCTGTCTCGATCGCCGAAGCCAGCTCAAGCGCGTGGCGGGTGCCCTCGACGTTTGCGATCTCCTGCGACTCCGCGTCGGCGGTCATGTCGTAGATCGCCGCCAGGTGGAAGAAGTGGTCGACCTCGCCGCGCAGCGTCACCAGGTCCTCCTCCGAGACGCCGAGGGCCCCCTGGGAGAGATCGCCGGCAATCGGGACGACCCGCGCTCCGTCCGCTCCCCAGGCGGTCCTCAACTCCTCAAGACGACCCCGCGAGCCGGCCCTGACCAGCGCGTAGATCGTGCCCTCGCGCTTCAGCAGCCGCCCGACCAGATTGCGACCGATGAACCCGGTTGCGCCGGTTAAGAAGTAATTCACCTCTGTTTCATACACTCAAATCGAAGATGGCGCAAACGGCGACCGTGCAGATCGAGATGCCCGAGATGGGCGAGTCGGTCACCGAAGGGATCGTGCTCGAGTGGCACGTCGCCGAGGGTGACTTCGTCAACGAGGGCGATACCGTCGTCGAGATCTCGACCGACAAGGTCGACGCCGAGGTGCCGGCGCCGGTTGCCGGGGTCATCACCAAACTGCTTGCCTCGGTTGACGACGAGGTGCCCGTGGGGGCGCCGTTGGCTGAGATGGAGCCGGGCGAGGATCAAGGTTCCGGTGAGGGCTCAAACGGGTCTACCGCGGGTCCTGACGCGGCTGCGGGGGGGCCTGCGGGCGGGGGCGGGGCCTCCGTTCTCGGCCCCCCCGCATCCACGCCACCCGCAGAAGGGTCCGCTGGAACAGCTCCCGGGACCAAGGTCGACGGCGATTCCCAGGACGTCAGAGCCACTCCGGTGGCTCGTCGCGTTGCTGCTGAGCTGGGAGTTGACCTGGGTGGGATCGCCGGGAGCGGTCCAGGGTCGAAGGTCACCAAAGAAGACGTAGTGGCTGCGGCCAATGGAGGGGGAGTCTCAGCCGCGTCGGCGACTGCCGGGGAGGCCAAGGCGCTGCGCGGGCCGGCCGCGGCTATTGCCTCGGCCATGAACGAGAGTCGATCGGTTCCTACCGCCACCTCGTTCCGGACCGTTGCCGTGGATGTGCTTGACGCCAAGCGCAAGGCGCTCAACGGAGTGCTCAACGAGCGAGGGATGAAGGTCTCCTTCACCCACCTGGTCGCCTGGGCGATCGTGCAGGCGACCCTGGACTGGCCGGTTATGGTCCGCACCTTCGAGGAGCGCGACGGCAAGCCGTTCGCGGTCGAGGGCGGCCCGGTCAACCTCGGCATCGCCGTCGACGTCGAGCGCAAGGACGGCTCGCACAGCCTGATGGTGCCGGCGATCAAGGGCGCCGACGGGCTCGACTTCGCCGCCTTCCACGCCTACTACGAGGATCTCATCACCAAGACGCGCGAGAACCGGCTCAGCCCCGACGACTTCCAGGGCACCAACGTCTCGCTTACCAACCCGGGTGGGATCGGCACGATCGCCTCGGTCCCCCGCCTGATGAGCGGACAGAGCGCAATCATCGCGACCGGCTCGATCGCCTACCCGCCGGAGTGGGCACATGCCGCACCGGAGCGGATCCGCCAACTCGGCGTCTCCAAGGTGATGACGCTGACCTCGACCTACGACCACCGCGTCATCCAGGGCGCCGAGTCGGGGTCGTTCCTGCGCCGCATCGAACAGCTTCTCCAAGGCGAGGACGGTTTCTACGAGCGGGTCGCCGCCGACCTCGGAGTCGAGGTGGCGCCGATCACCGCCGCCCACCCGGCATCCGCCTCGGCCCCCCCGCTCGGCGCGCCCGCCCCGGCGCCCGCCGCCGGCGCGCCCGACGAGGAGTTGCTCGGGGCCGTCGCCTCGGCGACCGCGCTGCTGAAGGGCTACCGCACCCACGGCCACCTCGCCGCCCGGCTCGACCCGCTCGGCTCAGCGCCGAAGGGCGACCCCTCGATCCAGCCGGAGAACCTCAACCTCACCCCCGAGCTGATGGCGAAGATCCCCGCCGCGATCCTCCAGATCGGCGTCCCGGGGGAGACCCTGCTGGAGACGCTGCCGCGGCTGCGCGAAGCCTACTGCGGGACGATGGCCTACCAATTCGAGCATCTCTCCTCCCACGAGCAGCGGGCCTGGATGCGGGAGATGGTCGAGACCGGCGCCCACCGCCAGCCGCTCACCGACGACGAGAAACGCCGCCTGCTGGGCCGGCTGATCGACGTCTTCGAGTTCGAGCGCTTCCTCGAAAAGGCGTACCTGGGACAGAAGATGTTCTCGATCGAGGGGCTCGACGCGGTCGTCACGATGCTCGACGAGCTGGTCACCCTCGCCGGCCGCGCCGGCGCCGAGGAGGTCGTCTTCGGGATGGCCCATCGCGGCCGGCTCGGCGTCCTCGCCCACAACCTCGGCCGCTCGGTGGAGTCGATCCTCGCCGAATTCGAGGGCGACAAGAAGATCGAGGCGGTGAAGGCGGTCGCCTCGATCCCCCACGGCGGCACCGGCGACGTCAAGTACCACTACGGCCACCAGGGCATCTACGAGACCAGCGAGGGAGAGAAGATCTCCGTCCGGCTCTACCCGAACCCCAGCCACCTCGAGTTCGTCGACCCGGTGGTGACCGGCGGGGCCCGCTTCCTCCAGTCCGACCTCGACGGCCCCACGCTCAGCCACGACCCGAAGCGGGCCGTCCCGGTCCTCCTGCACGGCGACGCGGCCTTCCCGGCGCAGGGAGTCGTCGCCGAAACGCTCAACCTCCAGGCGCTGAAGGGCTACAGCACCGGCGGCACCGTCCACATCATCCAGAACAACCAAGTGGGCTTCACCACCGACCCCTCCGACGCCCGCTCCACTCCGTACGCGGCCGACATCGCCAAGGGCTTCGACGTCCCGATCGTCCACGTCAACGCCGACGACATCGAGGCCTGCTCGGCGGCGAGCCGGCTGGCGATGGCCTTCCGCGAGCGTTGGGGCCGCGACATCGTCATCGACGTGATCGGCTACCGCCGCTTCGGCCACAACGAGACCGACGAGCCCGCCTACACCCAGCCGGTGCAGGCGGCGAAGATCAAGGCCCACCCGCCGGTCTCCCGGATCTACACGGAGAAGCTGGTCGCCGAGGGAGTGGTCAGCGCCGAGGACGCCGAGAGCGCCTCGACCGAACGGCGCGAGGAGATGTCCAACGCGCTGAAGGACCTGCGCCACAAGATGGAGCTGGGCGAGTACGAGGACCCGACCGGGACCACCGTCGGCACCGGCGAGCTGGACCGCACCGCCAGCCCGCCGGTCGAGACGGCGGTGCCGGCGGAGCAGCTCCGCACCCTCAACGAAGCGCTGCTGAAGGTCCCCGACAGCTTCACCATCCACCGCAAGCTCCGCCGTCCCCTGTCCCGCCGGCTGGACGCGATCGAGCAGGGCGGCATCGACTTCGGCCACGCCGAGGCCCTCGCCTTCGCCTCGCTGCTCACCGAGGGCGTCCACACCAGGCTCACCGGGCAGGACACCGAGCGGGGCACCTTCTCCCACCGCCACCTCGTCCTGCACGACGAAAACACCGGGCTCGAGTACTGCCCGATGCAGAACCTCGAGGACGCCTCCGCGCCCTTCGAGCTGTACAACAGCCCGCTCTCGGAGATCGCCTGCCTCGGCTTCGAGTACGGCTACTCGACGGCGACTCCCAACGCGCTGGTCCTCTGGGAGGCGCAGTTCGGCGACTTCGGCAATGCCGGCCAGGTGATCATCGACAGCTTCATCGTCTCCGGCGAGGCAAAGTGGGGGCAGACCAGCCGCCTCACCCTGCTGCTGCCCCACGGCTACGAGGGCTCAGGGCCCGAGCACTCAAGCGCCCGGATCGAACGCTTCCTGGCCCTCGGCGCCGAGGGCAACATCCGGATCGCCAACCCGACGACCGCGGCCCAGTACTTCCACCTGCTGCGCCGCCAGGCGCTGATTCGCAAGCCGCGCCCGATGGTCGTCTTCACCCCGAAGGGCCTGCTGCGCCTCGACCGCGCCACCGCGACATTGGAGGAGTTAAGCGAGGGCGCCTTCCACTTCATCCTCGACGACCCGACCGCCGACGGCCGCCGCGAGAAGGTCGAGCGCCTCGTCCTCTGCACCGGCAAGGTCTACTTCGACATCGACTCCAACGAGCGCCGCGCCGGCGCGGAGAAGGTCGCGATCGCCAGGGTCGAACAGCTCTACCCGTTCGCCCGCGAGCAGCTACAGGAGCTGATTGCCGGCTACCCGAACCTGAAGGAGATCGCCTGGGTGCAGGAGGAGCCGCGCAACATGGGCGCCTGGAAGGTGATGTCGCGTCGCATGCCCGGCCTGCTTCCCGAGGGAATCGAACTCAAGTACATCGGCCGTCCCGGCCGGGCCAGTCCGGGCGAGGGCTATTCCGCGGCCCATGCACGAGAGCAGGAGCGCATCGTTCTCACCGCGCTGACGCCGGGCGCGTAGGAATTGGCGCGGCGGGTCCTGTCGCCGCAGGGGACCCCCCACCCCCTCCGGTAGCTAAAGCTTCCTCGGGGGTGGGCCCCCCTACGACGCCACCCCCCGCGACAAACCACTCCCGCTCAGCGTTGAGGGCCGAACGTCCTGCATCAGCTTGTCGCCAAAGCGGGCCGCGCAATGACTGAACCCGAAAGCTGCTGTGGATGGGAGCGGGGTATCGTGGCTTTGATGTCCAACCCATTGAGCAAGCCCGTGCCCGGCGACCTGTTTGTCTGGGTCAAGCGGCTCTCCTGGATCGAGCTGGCGATCTTTTCGGCTCTGATCTTCTTCTGGCTCGCGCCCGGATTCAAGACCGAGACGATGGTGTTCGGCTGGGCACACGGGCTGGGGTTCGTATGCCTGTGCATAGTGATCTGGGTCGCCTGCGTGCGCCGCGAGACGCCTTACACCCTTTTGGCCGCCACGCTGACCCCCGTTGGGCCGGTTGGGAGTGTGATCGGGATCGGGCTGATCGAGCGCAAGGGCTGGGGCGTTGCGGCTTACCCGCAAGACGCTGCGGAATCCCCGTAAACCCGCCGAAAACGCTTGACCGAAACCGACCCGCGCGGTATAGGTAGATAGTGACTGTTCCCTGAGCAGTCCCGTTCAGGGGGCGGCCGCGTCGGCAACCCTCCCTGGCTACCGACGCGTTTGGTGCGGTGCGGGTCGCGCGGACCCCCCTGCCTCCCGCGACCCCACCGCACTACCTTGCGTTCAGGGCCCCGCCAGACTCCTCAAGACCGTTTGGAGGATGCCGCCGTTCTGGAAGTAGGTGACCTCATTCGGAGTGTCGAGCCTGACGGTGGCCTCGAACTCCACCTCGCCCGCCGTCACGGCAACCGACTTCGCCTCTCCGTTCCGGAGGTCGCCGATGTCCACGACCTCCTTGCCAGTAAGGCCCAGCGACTCCACACTTTGCCCCTCCGGGAACTGAAGGGGAAGAACTCCCATACCGATCAGGTTGGATCGGTGTATTCGCTCGAAGCTCTCGGCGATCACGGCGCGGACCCCCAGCAACTTGGTTCCCTTGGCCGCCCAATCGCGCGACGACCCCGACCCATACTCTTTGCCGGCGAGTACGACAAGCGGCACGCCCTCCTCGGCGTATGCCATCGCCGCCTCGTAGATCGTCGTCTCATCGCCGTCGGGGAAGTGACGGGTGAACCCTCCGGCTCGCTCGACCAGGAGGTTGCGCAACCGGATGTTGGCGAAGGTCCCCCGGATCATCACCTCGTGGTTGCCGCGACGCGAGCCGTATGAGTTGAAGTCGCGGGCCTCCACACCCTGCTCGATCAGCCAGGCGCCGGCCGGGCTGTCCTTCTTGATCGCCCCGGCGGGTGAGATGTGGTCGGTGGTGATCGAGTCGCCCAGCACCGCCAACACGCGAGCGCCCGAGATCGGCTCGACCGCCGCCGGCTCGGCGGGCATCCCTTCGAAGAACGAGGGCCGGCGCACGTAGGTGGAGTCGGGCCAGGTGTAGCGGTCGCCTTCCGGCACCTCCACCGCGTTCCAGCTCTCATCTCCCTCGAACACCCCGCCGTAGTTGCGCGTGAACATCTCCGAGGCAATCGAGCGACCGACCAGGTCCTTCACCTCGGCCGCGCCGGGCCAGATGTCGCGCAGGTAGACCGGCTCGCCGTCGGCGCCCTCGCCGAGCGGCTCATTGATCAGGTCGAGGTCCATACGGCCGGCCAGGGCGTAGGCGACGACCAGCGGCGGAGAGGCAAGGTAGTTCGCCTTCACGTCCTGGTTGATCCGCCCCTCGAAGTTGCGGTTGCCGGAGAGCACCGCGCAGACCGCCAGGTCCTTCTCGGCGATCGCCGCCGAGATCTCCGGCGCCAGCGGGCCCGAGTTGCCGATGCAGGTGGTGCACCCATATCCGACCAGGTTGAACTGGAGCTTGTCGAGGTACTTGGTCAGCCCGGCTTTGTCGAGGTAGTCGGTGACCACGGTCGAGCCGGGCGCCAGCGAGGTCTTCACCCACGGCTTGCGCGAGAGGCCGCGCTCCACAGCGTTGCGGGCGAGCAGCCCCGCCGCGATCATCACGCTCGGATTCGAGGTGTTGGTGCAGCTGGTGATCGCCGCGATCACGACACGGCCGTGGTCCAACTCGACCGTCGTACCGTCCTCCAACGTCACCTCGATCGCGTCCTCGCTGACGGATGGGGCGACCGCGACCGCGGTGTCGCTCACCGCCGGGCGCGGGCGACCGAGCTCGCCGTCGTGGTCCTCGGCGGGCGGGTCCGACGCGGGGAACGACTCCATGCTCGCCTCATCGACCCCGTTGCCCATCTGCTCGGCCGCATCGGGGTCGAACTCGTCCATCGCCTCGAGGAAGGCCTGCTTGGCGACGGCGAGCGGCACCCGGTCCTGCGGGCGCTTCGGCCCGGCGATGCTCGGCACCACCGCGCCGAGGTCTAGCTCGAGCAGGTCGGAGAAGACCGGGTCCGCGGCGCCCTCCTCGTGGAACATCCCCTGCGCGCGCGCGTAGGCGTCGACCAGCTCGATCATCTCGGTCGGGCGCCCGGTCAGCTCCAGGTAGCGCAGAGTCTCGGCGTCGATCGGGAAGATCGCGCAGGTGGAGCCGAACTCCGGCGACATGTTGCCGATCGTCGCCCGGTCGGCGAGGCCCAGCGTCGCCAGCCCGGGCCCGAAGAACTCGACGAACTTGGAAACGACGCCGCGCTCCCGCAGCATCTCGGTCACGGTCAGCACCAGGTCGGTCGCCGTCGCCCCCTCCGGCAGCTCGCCGCCCAGCTTGAACCCGACCACCTGCGGCAGCAACATCGAGATCGGCTGTCCGAGCATCGCCGCCTCGGCCTCGATCCCGCCGACCCCCCAGCCGAGCACGCCGAGCCCGTTGACCATCGTCGTGTGGGAGTCGGTGCCGACCAGCGTGTCGGGGTAGGCGATGAGACCGTCCTCCCCCTCGCGGCTATAGACGACCTGGGCGATGTACTCGAGGTTGACCTGGTGGCAGATGCCGGTCGCCGGCGGCACCACGCGGAAGTTGTCGAAGGAGCGCTGTCCCCACTTCAGGAACGAGTAGCGCTCGCGGTTGCGTTCGAACTCGTGCTCGGCGTTGACCGCGAACGCGCGCGCGTTGCCGAAGGCGTCGACCTGGACCGAGTGGTCGATCACCAGGTCGACGTCGACCAGGGGGTTGATCGCGGTCGGGTCGCCGCCGATCGCCTCCATCGCGTCGCGCATCGCCGCCAGGTCGACGACGGCCGGCACCCCGGTGAAGTCCTGCATCAGCACCCGGGCGGGCTGGAAGGGAATCTCGGCGCTGGGCGTCGCCGCGGCGTCCCAGCCGGCGATCGCCTCGACGTCGGCCGCGGCCACCGAGCGCCCGTCCTCCAGTCGGAGCACGTTCTCCAGGAGGACCTTGATCGAGTAGGGCAGGCGCGCGATGTCGAATCGCTCCTGCAGGGCGTCGAGGCGATAGACCTCGTAGCTTCGCCCCCCGACCTCGAGAGTCGAACGGGCGCCGAAGGAGTCGCTGCTGCTCATCGTCTCCATCCTAGGAGGCGAGGGGTCCAGCCGCGTTTAAGTGCGGTTAGCGCTTGTCGGTCTGCCCTGAAGCGACGGAAGCCGCGGCCTTCTGACCCGCCTCGCCGCTTGCAACCTTGACCGAGATCCCCGGACTGATGAGGGAGAAGTGGGAGAGGAGGCGCTGCTGTATCGGCGCCACAGTGATCTCGACCTTGTTGCGCTCGATCGCCCGCACGACCGCATCGGCGACGTCCTCGGGCGAGCTCGTGCCCAGGCCGGGGATTGGATCGGCGCCCGAGTCCGCGTACATGCCGGCTTCGCGAATCGTTCCCGGGGAGACGATCGAGACGCCGATCCCCAGCCGGTCGAGATCCGCCCGCAAGCCCAGCGCAAAGCCGCGCAGGCCGAACTTGGTCGCGTTATAGACGGAGGTGAGCGGAGTCGGCGACTTACCGGAAAGTGAGGAGATGAAGACCATGTGGCCGGCCCCCTTCTTCAGCATCGCCGGCTCCAGCGCTCGTGCCAGCAGCATCGGCGACTCGAGGTTGACGCGCAGCGCTCCGACCAGCTGCACGGCGGTGAATTCCGGCAGGCGGCCCGACCCCGGCAGGCCCGCGTTGGCGATGAGGATGTCGACCTCGCCCGCCTCGGCGGCGAGCTTCTCGGCTGCTCCCGGCTCGGCGAGGTCGGCCGGCAGTGCCCGATGGCCCTCCCCCGGCAGCTCCGCCGCCAGCGCCTCGAGCGCCTCGGCCTTGCGCCCGCTCAGGGCCAGCGTCGCCCCCCGGGCGGCGAGCGCCTGGGCAATTGCCCGTCCGAGGCCCCCGGTGGCCCCGGTCAGAAGCGCTGTGCGTCCCGCAAGTTCCATCCCGGCGCGCAAGCTAGCAGCCAGGTTGCCGACAGGAATCGAGACCCCTGTTTCGAAAGGCCAGAGAATGTTTGTTTTCTATGAGCAAACGACCGGGCGATCGTCTAGACTGCCGCGTTCAAATAACCGAAACGCCGAGTCCCGTGCGCAAATAGAGGCGCCGCGGGAACGGGGGAACCACGTTTTCGGGGCTAACCCACCTCAGCTCTTGGTGGGGGCGCAGGCTCCTTTCGCGCCAGCCCGACAGCTAACCCCGTAGGCCGACTAAGGAGATCGGTTTGCTTTCACACAGGCAGAAGCTGAAAACGGGATTGGCGGCAAGCAGCGCCCTCGTCGCGCTTGCCCTCACGGTCCCCGCCGGCGCATCCGCCGGCTGCGGCACCGGCGGCGTCACCCCCGCCACGACCGACATCTGCACCCCAACCGCCAAGGCCAAGCTGCTGCGCAATGGGATGGTCATCCCCCCGCGCAACGCCCCGCCCCGCGTCAAGATGGTGATCGCGGCGGCCAACAAGATCCGCAGCAAGCCCTACATCTGGGGCGGCGGCCACGCCCGCTGGTGGGATCGCGGCTACGACTGCTCGGGCTCGGTCAGCTACGCGCTGCACGGCGGCAAGTTCATCAACAGCCCGCTGCCCTCCGGTCCGATGGAGCGCTGGGGATCCGGCGGCAAGGGACGCTGGATCACCGTCTACGCCAACGGGGGTCACGCCTTCGCGGTGATCGCCGGGATCCGCTGGGACACCTCGGGCGACGCCAACGGGACCGGGCCGCGCTGGCACACGAACATGCGCAGTGGGCGGGGCTACGTAACCCGCCACCCGCTCGACTACTGATCTCTAGACGGCAGCGCCGGCACCCCTCCTCACTCGCCCATCGTCGAAGAGGGGCAGCCGGCGGACGCCGTCCGCTGAAGCTGGTGCGCGCCGACGAGGAGTTGGCTGACCTCCGAACGTTTTGCGTCGGAGGAGCGTTGCGCAAGGGGCGGCAGCTGTCCACGGTCCATCGACGATGGGCGAGTGAGGAGGTTTCACGATCGGCGCCGCCGAGGAGACCCTGCCGATCTGGATCTTCAACAACCTCTTCCGCACCAGCCAGCAATCGATAGTCAACGTCGTCGCGGTCTGGTCGTGCTGATCTCGATAGTCCCCGTCTACCTGGCCCACCGCCTGACCAGGGACGAGGGTTGATGTAGCCGGTCGTAGGTTTCACCCGGCTATAGCGAGGGAAATCTTCCGAGCGACGTCAGTGCCGCTGGAGCGATCCGTGGCCGCCCGCTACAGCGGGATGTTGCCGTGCTTGCGCTTCGGCTGCTCGACCCGCTTGGACTGCAGCATCCGCAGCGCCTTGATCAGCTTCGGCCGCGTCTGCCGCGGCTCGATCACGTCGTCGATGTAGCCGCGCTCCGCCGCCGAGTAGGGGTTGGCGAAATGGGCTTTGTAATCGTCGATCAGCTTCTGCCGCCGCTCGTCCGGGGTCGGCGAGGAGGCGATGTCTTTGCGGTAGATGATGTTGACCGCGCCCTCGGGCCCCATCACCGCGACCTCGGCGGTCGGCCAGGCGACGTTGTAGTCGGCCAGCATGTGCTTTGAGTTCATCACGTCGTAGGCGCCGCCGTAGGCCTTGCGGGTGACGACGGTGAGCTTTGGCACGGTCGCCTCGGTGAAGGCGTAGAGCAGCTTGGCGCCGTGGCGGATGATCCCGTTCCACTCCTGGTCGGTGCCGGGCAGGAAGCCGGGCACGTCGGTGAAGGTGACGATCGGGACGTTGTAGGCGTCGCAGGTGCGGACGAAGCGCGCCGCCTTCTCGGAGGCCTCGATGTCGAGCACGCCGGCGAGGTGGGCGGGCTGGTTGCCGACGATCCCGATCGGGTAGCCGTCGAGCCGCGAGAAGCCGCAGACGATGTTCTTGGCGAAGTGCTCGTGGACCTCAAAGAACTCCTCGTCGTCGACGATCCGCGAGATCACCTCGCGCATGTCGTAGGGCTTGGAGGGATCGTCGGGGACGAGCGTGTCGAGCTCCTCGTCCTCGCGCTCGGGGTCGTCGGAGGGCTCGAAGCGCGGCGGCGCCTCGAGGTTGTTGGAGGGCAGGAAGCTCATCAGGTAGCGGACGTCCTCGAGGCAGCTCTCCTCGTCCTCGGCGGCGAAGTGGGCGACGCCCGACTTCGAGTTGTGGCTCATCGCCCCGCCCAGCTCTTCGAACTCGACCTCCTCGCCGGTCACCGTTTTGATCACCTCGGGGCCGGTGATGAACATGTGCGAGGTCTCTTTGACCATGAAGATGAAGTCGGTCATCGCCGGCGAGTAGACGGCGCCGCCCGCGCAGGGACCCATGATCAGGCTGATCTGGGGGATCACGCCGGAGCATTTGACGTTGCGGACGAAGACGTCGCCGTAGGCGCCGAGGCTGACCACTCCCTCTTGGATACGGGCACCGCCGGAGTCGTTGATGCCGATCACCGGCGCCCCGACCTGAGCGGCGAGGTCCATCACCTTGCACATCTTCTCCGCCATCACCTCGCCGAGGCTGCCGCCGAAGACGGTGAAGTCCTGGGAGAAGACGAAGACGGTGCGGCCGTCGATCGTGCCGTGGCCGGTGACGACGGCGTCGCCCCAGGGCCGGCGCTTCTGCATCTCGAAGTCGTAGGTGCGGTGGCGGACGAAGGTGTCGAGCTCCTCGAAGGAGCCGGGGTCGAGCAGCTTCTCGACCCGCTCGCGGGCGGTCATCTTGCCCTTCGCGTGCTGCTTCTCGACCGCCTCTTCGGAGGAGGAGTGGATCGCGGACTCGCGCAGCTCGCGCAGGTAGGCGAGCTTCTCCTCGTGGGTGACCGGGTTGCGTTCGCGCATCGGGCGCGGAAGTCTATGACGAGCAGCTCAGGCGCTGCCGAACGGCTGCTTCTGGGGCTGGGCGAGGTCGTCGAGGAGCCGCTCCAGGTCTGCCTCCGCGAGCCCGGAATCCTCGCCGGCGCGGATCGCGACCCGCGTGCCGAAGCCCTTCTCGGCCATCGTCACCTCGAGTCCCTCAAGGCCGGCGACAAGCTCGGCCAACTCGGGCTCGGACTTCATCAGGGTCCGCGACACCTCGATCATTGGCCTCGATTTCGGGTCGGGGTACGGGAATCCTCCCGCCCGCCGCGTTTGACAGCGAGGGGTCAAACGGAATAGTTTCGATCCGCATCAGCGGGGCAGAGCGAGAGACGAGAGACAGGGGGAAGTTCGATGGCTGAGAACGTCAAGCGACGGGTCGCGGCAGCGAGAATGGCGGTCGCCTTCGTGGCGGCGGGGACGATCGCGGGGGCGGCGGCCTGGGCCCAGGCGAGCCCTCCGGCCCACGACAGCGCTCTCAACTCCTATCTGAAACTGAAGGGCCAGGTCAGGGAACTGCAGGCTCGCGAGAGGCACTTCGAAAAAGTCGTCTTCCACAAGTACTACTCCAAAGTCGAACTCAACAAGAGCTTCGCCAAACACAGCGATCTCAACAGCTACATCAAAATCGACGAGGCCGACTCGCGCTACGTCAAAATCGACGATATCGGCACCAAAGTCGTCGGAGGCAAGGGCTCCGTCTACACGGCAACGCGGGTGCTTCCCACCGTCAACAAGGTCACGCTGCTCGACGTTCCGGGCAAGTTCACGGTGGACACACAGGGACCGACGGTGACGATCACCAATACGAGCAACGACCCGCTCACCTACAGCCTCTGCAACAAGACAGGCGGCCAGGCTGGAACCTTGCAGCCACACGAAAGCACAGACTGCGACGACACAGACGAGACGACGCAGACCGTGCAGCTGGTTGGCGGGGGAGGGGGCGGCGGCGCCGTCTACGTTGCCACGCTCAACTTCAGCTCAATCCAGGTGCAGGGCACCCCTGACACGCAAAGCACGGTCCAGGTCCTGATCGGGCTCTGAGGAGAGTTCAGACCCCGGCGTGCGTGAGCTGACCCTGCGGGTCGCCGGCGGCGACCTCGAGGACGTCCTCGACTCGCTGCTGCCGGCGCTGCCCGGCGGCGCCCACATCCGCGAGAACGGGGAAGAGGCCGCGCTGACGATTCTCGCCGCCCCGGGGGTCCCCGACGCGGAGGAGCTGCGCCGCCTCGCCGGGCCGGCGTTGATCGAGCTGAGCGGCGGCGAGGCCTCCGACGACTGGCGCGAGCGGCGGCTCACTCGCTACGAGCCCTTGGTCGTCGCCGATCGCTTCCTGGTCCGCCCCGACTGGGCGCCGCCGAGCGACGACCCAGGCCTGACCGAGATCGTGCTCGGGCAAAGCGCCGCCTTCGGCACCGGCCTGCACCCGACCACCCATTCCTGCCTGGCGGTTCTGGCCGAGCTGGCCCCCGACGGGTCGCTCGCCGACTACGGCTGTGGCTCGGGGGTGCTCTCGATCGCCGCCGCCAAGCTCGGCTTCTCTCCCGTCGTCGCGGTCGACATCGACCCGCTGAGCGTCGAGGCGACGCGCGAGAACGCCGCCCGCAACGGGGTCGAGGTCGAGGCGCGACATGTGGACGTCACCGCCGAGCCACCTCCCCACGCCGAGACGATCGTCGCCAACGTCCCCCCCGACATCCAGGTGGCGCTCGCCGGGGTCGTCGACCTCGCGCCCGGACTGGTCGTCGCAGCTGGCTTCCAGCGTGGCGACAGCGAGAAGGTGGCGTCTGCTTGGCGCGCGCACGGCCTCGAAGTGGTGGACGAACGGAGCGCCCACGAGTGGATCGTGCTGGTGATGCGGTGAGCGGGCCCTACGGGCAGGTCAGCACCGAGGTTCCCGCCCAAAGCGAGGGCGGCTCACCGACGACCGTGATCTCGGCCGGGCGCGAGGTCGAGCAGGGCGCGCGGTCGATGCTGCTGCTCGCCGAGGGGCTCTTCCGCCTCGACGTCGTCCCCCAGGACGACATGGTCCAGACGGTGATCCGCAACCTCTCCTCCGCGGCGCTCGCCGAACTGCGACTCCACGCCGTCGGCGGCGAGTCCAGCGTGCTCGCGGGCCGGCACGAGGTGGCGGTGGAAGCGACCGGGCGCTTCGGCGGTGAGGTTGTCCTGGTCGAGGAGGACGGCGAAGAGCGGGTGGTGGCGAAGGTCCTGGTCGGCTCGGTCTGCCGGCTCGAGCGCGGCGTGACCAGCTTCACCGCCCAGGCAACCCTCACCTGACCGTTCCGCTGTTCCTTTGCCGGGTATAGGGGGGTAAAAGAACAGCGGAAGCTAAAAGAACGCCCCGCCGCGGTACTCGCCGAAGACGTCGCGCATCGCGCCGCAGACCTCGCCGATGGAGGCGTTGGCGGCGAGGGCGGCGCGGATCGGGTGCAGGAGGTTGCCCTCGCCGCGGGCGACGTCGCGCAGGGAGTCCAGCTTGGCCTCGACCTCGGCCCCGTCGCGCGCCTCCTTGAAGGCCTTCAGCCGGGCGAGCTGGCGCTGCTCGGCCTCCGGGTCGACCCTGAGGATGTCGACGTCGTCGACCTGGTCGGTGACGTATTTGTTCACGCCCACAACGACATCCTGGCCGGACTTGTAGCGCTCGTGGTAGGAGAGCGCCGACTCCTCGATCTCGCGCTGCATGAACTCCAGCGCCTCGACCGAGCCGCCCAGCTCCTCGACCTTCTTCATCAACTCCCAGGAGCGCGCCTCGATCTCGTCGGTCAGCGACTCGACGAAATAAGAGCCGGCGAAGGGGTCGACGGTGTCGGCGGCGCCGGACTCGTGGGCGAGCACCTGCTGGGTGCGCAGGGCGATCCGCGCCGAGCGCTCGGTCGGCAGGGCGAGCGCCTCGTCGAAGCCGTTGGTGTGGAGGCTCTGGGTGCCGCCGCAGACGGCGGCGAAGCCCTGCAGAGCGACGCGGATGATGTTGACCTCGGGCTGCTGGGCCTGCAGGGTCACCCCGCCGGTCTGGGTGTGGAAGCGGATCTTCATCGAGTTGGGGTCGGTCGCCCCGAAGCGCTCCTCGACGATCTTCGCCCACATCCGCCGCACCGCGCGGAACTTGGCGATCTCCTGGAAGACGTTGTTGTGGCCGTTGAAGAAGAAGGCGAGGCGGGGGGCGAACTCGTCGATCTTCAGGCCCCGCTCCAGTGCCGCCTCGACGTAGGCGATCGCGTTGGAGAGGGTGAAGCCGACCTCCTGCACTGCCGAGCAGCCCTTCTCGCGGATGTGGTAGCCGGAGATCGAGATCGTGTTCCATTTCGGCACGTTCTCGCGGCAGTACTCGAAGATGTCGGTGGTAAGCCGCATGGTCGGCGCCGGCGGGTAGATGTAGTTGCCACGCGCCATGTACTCCTTCAGCACGTCGTTTTGGACGGTGCCGCGCAGCTTCTCGGAAGGAACTCCCTGCTCCTCGCCGACCAGCTCGTAGAGGAGCAGCAGGATCGCCGCCGGCGCGTTGATCGTCATCGAGGTGGAGACGCCGTCGAGCGGGATCTGGTCGAAGCAGATCCGCATGTCCTCGATCGTGTCGATCGGGACGCCGGTGCGGCCGACCTCGCCGTTGCAGAGCGGGTCGTCGGAGTCGCGGCCGAGCTGGGTCGGCAGGTCGAAGGCCATCGAGAGCCCGGTCGAGCCGTGCTCGATCAGGTAGCGGTAGCGCTCGTTGGTGTCCTCCGGAGTGGCGAAGCCTGCGTACTGGCGCATCGTCCAGAGCCGGTCGCGGTACATCCCCTCGTGGATGCCGCGGGTGAAGGGCGGCTCGCCGGGCTCGCCGAGGCGCTCCTCCAAGCCGGGGGCGACGTCATCCTCGGTGTAGAGGCGCTCGATCTCGATCCCGGAGTCGGTGAAGACGCGCGGGTCCTCGGGGCCGACGACCGGGGCGATCGTGCGGTGGATCTCCTCGTCTCGGGGCTTTTCGGTTCCTGCCGCCATTGCGAGCAGGATATTGGGGCGCCCCTCTAAGCTGCCGCCAGCTCGGCTCGCCACCAGTCGAGCAGGTCGGCGACGGTCCGCGAGAGGGGGATCTCCGGAGCCCAGCCGATCGCCTTGTGGAGGCGGGCCGGGCTGCCGTAGACGACGGTCGGATCGACGGGCCGAGACAGCGAAGGGTCCGGTCTGATCTCGACCGGCAGCGGCGTCGCCCTCGACATCTCCTCGACCAGCGCCTCCAGCCTCAGCGCCCTGCCGGAGCAGAGGTTGAAGGTGCCGGTCAGCTCACGACGCGCGACTTCGGCGAAGGCCCGGGCGGTGTCGCGAACGTCGGTGAAATCGCGGGCGCCGGCGAGGTTGCCGACGGCCAGCTCGACCCGCTCGGCGCCGGCGGCCTCCGCGGCGGCGATCTGGCGGGCGAAGCCGGAAGCCGCGAAGGCCGGGGACTGACCGGGGCCGATCTGGTTGAAGGCGCGAATTACCGCGACCCGCAGGCCGCGCCCGCGCGCGTACTGGTCGCAGAGCACCTCCATCGACGCCTTGGCGGCCCCGTAGGGAGTGAGTGGCTCCATCGTCAAGTCCTCTGTAAACGGCAGCCTGTCCTCGCCGGGCTCGCCGTATACCTCGGCCGATGAGGCGCAGACGACGTGGGCGTCCGGAGCGTTGCGAGCGACCGCCTCGAGCAGGTTGAGAGCTCCGGTCGCGTTGACGGCGAAGTCTTCGACCGGCCTCTCCCAGCTCTTGGCGACGGAGGCGGCGCCCGCCATGTTGATCACCAGCCGCGGATCGGCCTCCGCGACGCAGGCTGCGACCGAGTCGGGGTCGAGCAGGTCGCAGCGCGTCCCGTCCACCCCGTCGCGGTCGGCGGCGACGACGCGCAGGCCCGCGTCCCGCGCCGCCTCATGCACGTGACTACCGACGAAACCGCGGGCGCCGATCAACAGCATGGTCCGGTCATCGCTCAAGGACCGCACGTTATCCGGGTTTTCCCCTCACCCGGCGTCAGCAGTTGTCCGTCGAATCGGGCCAAACCGCGACAAACTCCCAAAAAGTGGGTTGAGGCAAGTGCGCGTCGGGAATAGTCTCGGTGCAATTCAACCTTGCCGTAAGTCGCCACTAAAAAGGGCAGCAGGGGGCGGCAGCAACGGAGGTAGATATGAATAGTGTGACCCAGCCAGAAAAAGGCAGGGGGACGATGCTGTCAGTAGTCATGGCGGCCGCTGCGCTGATCGCGCTGCTCGCATTCGCTCCCTTTGCTTCGGCCTCAAACGACCCACTCGCCAGCGGCACTACCACCCTGACCCTCGACAATGGCTTCTACAAGAATCTGCACAAGAACGGCATCTGGGTGCAGCGGTACAAGCCCGCGACGGTGAAGGATCGGACCGTGACGCTGTCGGTCAACGGCGGCTCGCTCGACCCGACCACCGGCAAGGGCACCATCAGGGTGAGCGGCGGATTCAAGTTCAGGCTCGGACACGGCAAGACGCGCGTGCCGTTCAAGGTGCTGGCCATCAGCACCGCCAAGAACTTCCTGGACGGGAAGGTCGGCAGAAACAAGCACAAGATGAAAATCGCCACGGTCAGCGGGGTGTCGTTCACCCGCAACGGCTTCGGGACCGACGTCAGCGTCAAGACCATGAAGCTGACCAGGAACGCCGCCAGGCAGCTGACCCACAAGCTCGGCCTCGACAAGAACGCCAGGGGAGCGTCGGCCAGCTCCGCCGACTCGGTGTTCAAGGGCGGCCAGGTGATGGGCTCTGCCTCGAGCACGACCCAGCCGAGCACGGTGGCTGTCCTGGCCCAAACCGACGCGATGCTCGTTCCAGACCCCGCCGGAGCTTTCGGGAAGTTCCCCGGGCATGGGATGAACCCGCTTACCGCCATTACCCCGATCGACCCGGCAAAAGAAACCCTGACGATGAAAGGACCGTTCTTCACCTTCCCGTTCACCGGGGGCACGCTTGCTCCTGACGCAACCTCCGGGACGGTGAACGCCAGTGGCGGCATCCAGATCGCCAAACCGGCCGGCAATACCGTTCAGTTCACAAATCTCAGTCTCGATTTTGCCCTGAAAACGGTGCTGTCGGACAACACGGTCAACGGCACGCTGACAGGTCGTGCCTCGATTGCCGACCTCGACATGTCGGCGGCGACGGTCACCTCCGATTCAGCAGCGAAAACAATTACGGTTACAGGGGCTGTCGTGAGACTCCAAACCGTATCCGCGGCACTGCTCAACGATCAGTTCCCGACCCTTGTTCCGGGTCAGGAATTCGCCGCGGGCGACTCGCTAGGGACGGTGTCCTTTACCGCTCAGACCCAGTAAACAAAGGCGCCATAGAACACGGAAAGGGGCGGCCAAGTGCCGCCCCTTTCACGTTCCGCTGTTCCTTTACCCGTCTATGCCCGGCAAAGGAACAGCGGAAGCTGGGTGGTTCTCAGTCCGAGGCGCCGACGAGACGCTCGATGCCGGCCTGCTCGATCGTGCGGCGCAGGCCCTCTCGCAGCTCGATCTGCGGCTCCCAGCCGAGCAGGTCACGGGCGCGGCCGATGTCGGGGCGGCGTTGCTGGGGATCGTCGGTCGGCAGCGCCTCGTGGACGATCTCCGAGCGCGAGTCGGTCACCTCGATCACCGCCTTCGCCAGCTCCAGCAGGGTGAACTCGTCCGGGTTGCCGATGTTGACCGGGGTGTGGACCTCGGACTCGGCGAGGGCGACGATGCCGCGGATCAGGTCGTCGACGTAGCAGAAGCTGCGGGTCTGGCTGCCGTCCCCGAACACGGTCAGCGAGCGGTCCTGGAGCGCCTGGCGCAGGAAGGTCGGGATCGCCCGCCCGTCGTGCGGCCGCATCCGCGGGCCGTAGGTGTTGAAGATGCGGACGATCGAGGTATCGACCCCCTGCTGGCGGTGGTAGGCCATGGTCAGCGCCTCGGCGTAGCGCTTCGCCTCGTCATAGACGCCGCGCGGGCCGATCGGGTTGACGTGGCCCCAGTAGTCCTCGGTCTGGGGATGGACCTGGGGATCCCCGTAGACCTCGCTGGTCGAGGCGATCAAGAAGCGGGCGCGCTTGAACTTGGCGACGCCGAGCATGTGGTGGGTGCCGTGCGAGCCGACCTTGAGCGTGTGTAGCGGCAGGCGGAGGTAGTCGATCGGGCTGGCCGGAGAGGCGAGGTGGTAGACGAAGTCGACATCGTCGGGCACGTCGACGTAGGTGGTGATGTCGACGTTGCGGAACTCGAAGTCCGGGTCGCGGATGTGGGCGATGTTCTCGAGCGAGCCGGTCTCGAGGTTGTCGATGCAGATGACGCGATGCCCCTGCCCCAGCAGGTGCTCGCAGAGGTGGGAGCCCAGGAAGCCGGCCCCGCCGGTGACCACGCAGTTACTCATCGCTGTTGATGCTATCGGGGGAGGGTCGGTTGGGAGGCGCGCCCGTTCCGTATGCAATTTGCGTGTTTTTTGCGATGAAAATCGTCCAAGAGGGGGAGAAGCGCGCCCATCCCAGCGATTTACGTGGCAGTGTTTGATAAACAAATCCAAAGCGGTGCGAGGATCTAAAGGGGAGATGGAGCTCGCGGGCAGGGGGCCGACGAGGCCGACGACGACCAAGATTGCGCGGCTCACCGGCCGGGACGACCCGCCGCGGCCGGCGACCGAGGCGGCGCGCAAGCGGGCCGCGGTCGAGCTGATCTCCCGCCAGGAGGGGTCGCTGCGCCGGACCGCCCGTCGCTTCTCGCTGTGCGCGGACGACGCCGACGACGCCTACCAGCGAGCGCTGGAGATCCTCCTCGTCAAGGCCCCGACCGACGACCCGCGCGAGCTGGTCCGCTGGATGACGATCGTCGTCAAGCACGAGGCGCTGAAGGTGCGCGAGAACCGCGAGCGGATCCTCGGATCCCCCGAGGCGCCCGGGCGCGAGGACGAGGGCGACTGGGTCGCGCTGATCCCCTCGGAGCGCCACGGCCCCGCCGAGCGCGCCGAGCGGCAGGAGCTGATCGCCCGCAGCCGCGAGGCGCTCCAGGCGCTGAAGCCACAGGAGCTGCGGGCGCTGACCCTGCTGGCCGAGGGCTACTCCTACGCCGAGATCGGCGAGATGACCGGGTACAGCCACACGAAGATCAACCGCTGCGTAGCGGAGGGGCGCGAGCGATTCCGCAGCCTCGTCTCCCGCAGCGAGGACGGGCGCCGCTGCGAGGAGCTGAGCCCGCTGCTCTCGGCCTTCTGCGACGGCGAGGCGAACGGCGAGGAGGCCGCCTCGCTGCGCGAGCACCTGCGGGCCTGCCCGCACTGCCGCTCGACGATGCGCGCCTACCGGGCCGCGCCGCGCGCCGCCGCGGCGCTGGCGCCGGTCCTGCCCGTCTCCCGATCGCTGCTGGAGCGGGCGCACGAGGCGTTCGCCGGACTCCACTCGCGACTCCCATGGCAGGGAGGAGCCGACGACTCCGTCGTCTCCCAGGTGGCGGCGGCGGGCGGAGCGCGCGGCGCCGGCATGGCCGCGCTGGCGAAGGTGCTGGCGATCTGCGCGGGAAGCGCCGGCGGGGCCGCCGCCTGCGTCGCGGCGGGCGTCGTCCCCGGGCCCTTGCCGCTGGACCTCGGTGGCGACCACGCCAAGCGCCCGGCGATCGTGCATCGGCTTGACCGCCCGGACGCCGTCGCCTCGTCCCTCACTACCACCGACACCACAGGCGACTCTCCAGCCTCCACCGACCCGCCCGCGCAGGATCCGCCGGCCGACCAGAAGCCGGACCAGCCGGCCAAAGACCCCTCGCCCTCTTCGGTCGAGTTCTCGCCCGAGGCGTCGGCCCCGGCGGCCGCGTCCGCTCCCGCCACATCGGCGGCGCCGATCTCCTCCGGCGGGGGCGGCTCGGCAGGGTCCTCGAGCAGCGCCGGAGCCGGGGAGTTCGGGCCGTGAGCGCGAACCGGATCGCTCGCCCGATCGCGGTCGCGGCCTGCTCGGCGATCGCGCTGGTCGGCGCGATCTGCGCACCGGCGTCCGCCGCCGACTCACTGCAGGTGACCAACCTCGCCGTCAGCGGCGGTGCCGGGAATTGGCACCCGGACAACGACTTCACCGTGACCTGGTCGAGCACCTCGGCCTACAACGTCATCCACCACCGGATCCGCACCTACTGGGGAGAAACGGTCGTCGATGACGTCCCGATCCCCCTCGAGAAAGGTGTCTCGCCCTACAGCCTCAGCCACATCCAGATTCCACGCGGTCCCGGCGAGTACTTCATCGAGGTCTGGCTCGAGGACGACACCCACCAGGGCCCACCCGCCCAGGCGACGCTGCGCTTTGACGACATCCACCCGCAGACCGCCTTGCCGCTCCCCGACTCCGGCTGGATCAACCGCACCGAGGTTCCCTTCGCCCTCCACGTCGGGCACCCCGCCAACCCCCTGCCGGTTTCCGGCATCAAAGGCTACGCGGTGGCGATCGATCGCCAGCCGGCCACCGAGCCCTGCGCTTCGCTGACCCTCTGCACCGAGGCCGAGACCGATCTCCAGGGGGGAATCGGCAACGACTCCTTCCCGGTCTTCGACCTCCCCGAAGGCGTCAGCTACGCCCACGCCGTCGCTGTCTCCGAATCCGGGGTGAGGTCGGCCCAGGCCGGGCACGCGATACTGCGAGTCGACAAGACCGATCCGGTCACGAGCCTGGGCGGCGTGCCCGCCGGTTGGACCAACCAACCGGTGGTTCTAACCGCAACCGCCTCCGACGCGCTCTCGGGAATGCAGCCCGGCGGCGGAGGCAGCGAGCCGTTCACGGCGCTGCGGATCGACGACGGCGCTCCCGTCATCTCGATCGGCGATTCGGCGACCGCCGCGATCGCGACGGAGGGCGTTCACAGCGTCGCCTACTACGCGCGCGACGTCGCCGGCAACGTGAACGATGGCGAGGGTCCCGACATGCCGCCGTCGATCGCGACGGTCAGGGTCGACAGGGCCCCGCCCACCGTCGCCTTCGCCGACTCTCAGGACCCGGCCGACCCGGAGCAGATCGTCGCGCGCGTCTCCGATCCCCTCTCCAGCCCGAGTCCCTCGACGGGACGCATCGAAATACGCCGCGCCGGCTCGGGGGGCCGTTTCGACTCGCTTCCCACCGAGGTGACGGCCGGCGCGCTGCGGGCGCGCTGGGACTCGGAGTCCTACCCGCACGGAGAGTACGAGTTGCGTGCCGTCGGCTTCGACGTCGCCGGCAACTCGGCGACCGCCTCCCTGCGGGGCAACGGCACTGCGATGACCCTGCCCAACCCGCTGAAGGCGCAGTCCGAGTTGCGCGCCGGCTTCGGCGGCGCCCGGCAGCGAAAGCTCGCCCGCTACGAAAGCGGCGCCCTCTACAACGGACGACTGAGCGCCGCCCGGGGAGCGTCCGTCACCGACCTTCCGGTGAAGATCGTCGAGCGCTTTCCCGCCGGGGCGAGCCAGCCGGAGCGGGTCACCACGGTGCGCACCGATGGCGGCGGAGCCTTCGCCATCAACCTCCTCCCCGGTCCCAGCCGCCAGGTCACCGCAACCTTCGATGGGACCCGAACCCTGACCAGCGCCAAGGCGTCGACCGCCCGCCTCGCGGTGCGGGGGGCGGTGCGGATGCGGGCCTCCTCACGGGTGGCGAGAGTCGGGGGGCGGGCGATCGTCTTCCGTGGAAGGGTCGGCGCCGTCGGCGCCGCCATCCCCTCCGGCGGCAAGTCCGTACAGCTTCAGTTCCGCCTCCACGGCGTCCCCTGGACCGAGTTCCGCACGATCCAGACCGACCGTCGCGGCCGCTTCCGCTACGCGTACCGCTTCACCGACAACGACAGCCGCGGCATCCGCTTTCGGTTTCGCGCCTTCGCCCCGCCACAGGGCGGGTGGCCCTACGAGCCGACCGCCTCACGGCCGATCGCCGTCACGGGCCGCTGAGAGGTCTGCGACTGAGGCGTTTCAAGACCAAGCGAGGCGCTCATGAAACGAGCCCCGCATGGTGGTGCCATGCGGGGCTCGTTGAAGGGGCGCAGTCGCGCAGTGTCTTGGGACGCCTCAGCGCAGAGCTGAGAGCTGCTCGGTAGCGCGGTCGACCAGCTCCTGGGCGCGGGAGGTCTGCTCCTCGACCGCCTTGCGGACGCGCTGCTCGGCCTCGCGACGGTTGCGCTGCGCCTCGGTGGTCGCCTTGCGGCGAGCCGTCGCGCCACGGCGCTCGGCGCGCTTCAGCGAGCGGCGGAGCTGAGTCTGGTAGCTCTTGATCTGCTTCTCGGCGCCGCTGCGACCGGTGAACGGCTCGACGAAGTCGCTGACCCGGTCGCTGACGTTGAGGACGACGCCGACCGGGAGGTCGACCACGGTCTGGGCGACCGACTGGACCTGGCCCTTCTCGGCGGCTTTCGCCTTGGGGGCGCTTTTCGCTTTGGCTTTGGTGGATTTTCCGTTGCTGCTCGTTGCCATGGAGATCGGATTCCCTTCGATGTCTGTGTCGTTGCCTGCCAGGGGTGCGTTAGCGAGTCTAGCGAACATATGTTCTTCGCGAACACATGTTCTACCCCCGTCTCGGCGGCGCGGTTACAGGTTCCGCTGTTCCTTTGCCCCTCCATACCCGGCAAAAGAACAGCGGAACGGGGGTTAGGGGGTGTGGGTGACCGAGAGGCCCCGCTCGCCCGCGGCGGCGGCGATCGGGTAGCGGGCGTCGAGGCCGAGGTCCGCCCCCTCCAGGCCGGCGGCGTCGAAGGCCACGACTCCCCCCGCCTCACGGACGATCAGCTGCGCCGCGGCGGCATCGACCGAGCGGCAGGAGCGCAGGCTGAGCATGCCGTCGAAGCGACCGGCGGCGACATAGGCGAGGCTGATCGCGATCGAGCCGACCACGCGGAGGCGGTAGACCTTCCCGGCCAGTGCCTCCAACGCCTCCAGCGCCCTCGTCGGCTCGGCCGCCTCGACGCCGAGCAGCTCCAGGGTCTCGGCGTCATCAGCCACCTCAATCGGCTCACCGTTCAGGGTCGCCCCCCCGCCGCGTCGCGCCGCGAACTCCTCGCCGGCGCCGAAGTCGTAGACGTAGCCGAACTCGACGTCGGCCATGCTCGGGCCCGACGCCACGGCGATGCTGAGGCTGTGGGAGGGAAGTGTGCGGCGGGCGTTGAGCGAGCCGTCGATCGGGTCGATCACCACCCGCGCCGGGCCACCCGCGCCGAAGCTCACCTCGCCGCGCTCCTCGGAGACGGCGACAAAGGAGGCCCCCTCCCCGGCCAGCTTCTCCAGCTCGTCGAAGACGGCGTCCTCGCAACGGCGGTCGATGGCGAGGCTGCGGTCTCCCCCCTCGCCGACGCCCTCGTAGACGGTCCGCTCCGCGGAGCTGCGGACCCGGTCGAAGATCGCCTGCTGCGCCGCCACGACCCTGCGGCAGATTCCCGTCCAGTCTGCGGAAAAAACGTCCATCGGCCCGATGCTAAGTGACTATCCGAAAACCCGCGTGTGCGACTGGCGAGTGCCGGACCGAGCGGGGGTAGGACGCAGGGAGGCCTAATGGCAGCGCCATTTGGCCGACTGAGGACGCCGCCCCGCGAAGTGTGTCCGGTGCCGCCAGGCGTGCGCGGGGGTTTTCGGATAGTCGCTGAGGCCCGGTAGCTTTGAACGATGCTTGCCCTGGCCGAAGCGCAGGAGCGCGCGGTCCTCCACGACGAGGGGCCGCTGCTCGTGATCGGCTCCTCCGGAACCGGCAAGACCGAGGTGCTGGCGCGGCGGCTGGCACGGCTCGCCGGCGAGGGGACCGGGCCGGATCGAGTCCTGGTCGTCGCCTCGACCCGGGCCACGGCGCGGCGGCTGCGGGAGCGCGCCGAAATGCTGCTCGACGGCCCCTATGAGGAGCTGTGGATCGGGACCTGGGAGTCGATCTGCGAGCGGCTGCTGCGCGAGCACTCGACCGCCGCCGGCCTCGACCCCTTCTTCGACGTGCTCGGCCCGGCCGAGCGGCTGGCGATGCTGCTCGACCGCCTCGACGACCTCCCCCTGCGCCGCCACGAGATCCGCGGCAACCCGGCCGGCCTCCTCGCCCGCCTCCTACAGCGAATCGACGCCCTCAAGGCCGGCTCAGACCGCCCCGAGCCGGAACTGGCCGAGTTCACCGCGGCCCACGACAGCATCCTCGCCGACTCCGGCAACCTCGATCAGGGCGATGTCTTCATCACGCTCAACAAACTCCTCCACGAGCGTTCCGACGTTCGCGCCCAGATCGCCACCCGCTTTACGCACGTGATGGTCGACGAGTACGAGGACACGACCACTGCCCAGCGCGCAATCCTCACGTCCCTAAAAGCTGAGAACTCCAACCACGTCTACGCGATGGAGGAGGAACCGGCTCCTCCCGCGGGTGGCGCGGGGGAAGGGGGGGTCGAGGACAGCTTGGCCCGCAGCGCCCCCCCTTCCCCCGTGACAGGACCCGCGGGCCAGAGCGCAGTTGTCTTGGATCGCGTTTTTCGTGACCCGCAAGTTCGTTTTTGGCGCTGCCGCAACGAACGCGCCCAGGCCCAGGCCGTAGCCCGCGAGACCGAGCACCTGGTCGCGTCCGGCACGCCGCCGGAGTCGATCTGCGTCCTCTTCGGCGACCCCGCCCGCGAGGGGGGCGCCGTGGCCGCGGCGATGGAGGAGCGTGGGATCCCGTTTCACCTCGCCGGCCCCACCGCCCTCTTCCAGCGACCCGAGGTCCGCGACGCGATCGCCTGGCTGCGGGTGCTGGCCGAGCCCGACGACTCCGCCGCCGCCGCCCGCGCCCTGACCCGGCCGCCGATCGAGCTGCGTTCCACCGACCTGGCGCGGCTGACCACGATCGCCCGGCGGCGCAAGCTCGACATGGTCTCCGCCTGCGAGGCGGCCCTCGACAGCCCCCAGATTCAGCCCGAGGCGCGGGAGCGGATCCAGGCCTTCCTGAAGCTCTACCGCGCCGCCTCGGCGGCGATGGAAGAGCGCCGCGCCGACGTCTTCGTGCGGCGGCTGATCGAGCGGGTCGGGCTGCGCCGGCAGCGCCTCTTCGCCGCCCAGCCGGAGGTCGCCGAGCGCCTGCTCAGCCTCTCGCGGCTGGCCGAGCTGGCCGCCGCCTGGGCGCGGCGCGAGCCGCACGGCTCCACCCGTGGCTTCGTCCGCTACCTCAGCGCCGTCGCCGAGGCGGGGGTCGAGATGCGCGACGGCGAGGACCCGGCGGCGGCAGGCGCCGTCCAGGGCCTCGACTTTGCCGCCGCGAAGGGGACCGCCTTCGACCGCGCCTTCGTCGTCGGCTTGGAGCGCGACGCCGGCGCGGAGCGGATCGGCAGCCCGGCGCGAGCGGGGCTCGTCCTCTCGCGGCTCGGTCACGACGCCGACGGCGCCACCCGGCCGTCGGCCTTCTACGAAGAGGCGCGGGTCGCCGCCGGTGCGCCGCGCGAGGAGAGCCACGAGGAGGAGATGTTCGGCCCGGCCGAGGGCCTGCACGCCACCTACCGGATGGTTCGCGAGGAGGTGCTCGAGGCTTCCTGGAAGGCGGGGCGGGAGCTGTCGGAGCCGCGCCTCGACACCGCGATCGACGTGACCCGGGCGATCTCCCGCTACCTGGAGCTGCTGAAGCTGGCGGCGCTGGCCCAGCGACCCGGCGACGAGGCGACCGCGGAGGCGGTCGAGGCGATCAACGGGCTGCTGCGCCAGGTCGCCACCCCCGAGCAGCAGGCCGAACTCGACGCCTCGCGGCTCGACTCCTACCTGCTCGACTCCGAGCGCGACCGCGATCGCCGCCGCGAGCTGATCGCCGCCCGCGAGGAGCCCTCGCTGGAGGCCTTCCTGCCGCGCCGCGGAGACGGCGCCCTCAACCTCTCGGCCTCCGACCTCGACCTCTACCTGACCTGCCCGCTGAAGTACAAGTTCGCGCGGGTCTTCGGAATCCCTCAGGATCCGACGATCAACCAGCGCTTCGGGATCCTCATCCACAACGTCCTGGAGCGCTTCCACAAGGAGGACGGCGAGGACGAGGAGGACGGCCTCGGCCGGCTGATGGGCCTGCTCGAGGCGGGATGGCGGCGCTCCGGCTTCGGCTCCAGCGACGACGAGCTCCAGTTCCGCGACCGCGCCTGGGAGGCAATGCGGCTCTACTGGGAGCGCGAGCGGGCGGCGGAGGGCGAGCCGGTCTGGCTGGAGCGCAAGTTCGACATCAAGATCGGCGAACACCACGTGCGCGGCCGGGTCGACCGGGTCGACCGCCTGCCCGACGGCGGCTACGAGCTGATCGACTACAAGACCGGCATTCGCAAGACCGAGGCCGACCTCGCCGAGGACCTGCAACTGGCGCTCTACAGAGTCGCCGCGCGCGATGCCTGGGAGATCGAGGCCGGGACGGGCAGCTACTACTACGTGCTCGACGCCGAGAAGGTCGCGGCCCCGACCAAGCCAGACGACGCCGAGCGAGTCGAGCGCACGGTCCTTCAGGTCGGCGCGGGAGTGCTCAGCCAGGACTTCGAGCCGCGACCCTCGCCAACCGTCTGCGGCTGGTGCGACTACCGGCTGATCTGCCCGGCGGCCGAGAGTTG
Source organism: uncultured Solirubrobacterales bacterium (assembly GCA_963702055.1). GTDB lineage: Bacteria > Actinomycetota > Thermoleophilia > Solirubrobacterales > 70-9 > CAWINX01. Next base: position 1,592,497 of record OY969702.1, read on the forward strand.
AGTCAGTCGCCGCGCTGGCGCAGGAAGCGCTGGAACTCGCTGGCCAGGGTCTCCGCCGAAGGCAGGCTCTCGGCGTCGCCGAGCTGCTCGGACTGCTCGGCCTCGATCTTCTCGACCAGCTCCTCGATCTCGGGGTTGGCCGCCACCGCCCGGCCTATCTGCTCCTCGTAGGTCGCCGCCTCCTCCTCCAGCTCGGTCGCGTCGATCGCGATCCCGGTCAGGCCCTCGAAGCGGCGCAGCAGCGCCAGAGCGGCCTTCGGGTTGGGGACCGCGGCGACATAGTGGGGGACCGCCGCCCACAGCGAGGCCGAGGTCATCCCGGTCTGGCGGCAGGCGTCGTGGACGACGCCGACGATCCCGGTCGGCCCCTCGTAGCTGGAGCGCTCCAGGTCAAGCTCCTCGACCAGCTTCTCGTCGGAGGCGAGGCCGGTGATCGGCACCGGCAGGCTGTGGGAGACCTCGGCGATCAGCGCCCCGAGGGTGACGACCATCTCGACCCCTAGCGTATCGGCGGCGGTCGCGATCAGCTCCGAGAAGGTGCGCCAGCGCAGGTTCGGCTCGGTGCCGTCGAAGAGGACGAGGTCACGATCGGCGGCGGGGACCCGGGCGGCGATCAGGTTGTTCTCGGGCCAGTCGATCCGCCGCGCCTGCCCCTCGGTGAGGGTGATCGTCGGCCGGGTCGACTGGAAGTCGAAGAACTCCTCCGGGTCAACCCGGGCGATCAGCTCGGCGTCGAGCGACTCGGCGACGGCGCCGAGCGCCGTCGAGGCCGCGGCAGCGGCATCGTTCCAGCCGCGAAAAGAGCAGAGCAGGATGGGGGAGCGAAGCTGCGGGAGATCGCCTTCCCAGGAGAGCGCGTCCACGCTTTTGAGACTACCGGGGGCGCAGCCGGCGCCCCGCGGGAAGCCCGCTTCAGCCCGCGGGGGCGCGCAGCGCGCGGACGACCAGGCGGTAGGCGATGAACAGTGCCAGCGCAGCGAAGGAGAGCTGCAGGGCGCGCTCGGAGACGTGATTGGCGACGCCAACGCCGATCAGCACGCCGATCGGGGAGAGGGCGCCGATGATCAGCGCGTTGCGGACGTTGACGTTGCCGTAGGAGTTCTGGCGAATCGCGCCGACCAGGGCGACGATCACGATCATCAGCAGCGAGGTCGACTCGCCCTCGACCTGGGTGAGGCCGAGGAAGACGGTCAGCGCCGGCACGAAGAGGATGCCGCCGCCGACGCCGACGACGCCGCCGGTGAACCCTCCGGCCATCGCGATCAGCGCTGCGAGGAGTTCGTTCATATCGTCCGCCCACCCGGAAACAAAGGTTCGCTGCGCGGAGACCGCAGGGAATCAGATTGCGATGCGGGCTCCGCTCCGCTCACGGGATGATCAACTCGATCGAGACGGCGACCAGCAGGGCCGCGAAGAGCAGGGAGACGGCGCGCTGGGAGATGCGCTGCTGGACGGCGGTCCCGATCACCACGCCGGCCACCGCCGGGATCGCCAGCAAGAGTGCCGTGACGACGTGGACGTTGCCGTAGATGCCGCCCTGCGCGATCGCGCCGAGCAGGCCGATCGGGACGATCGCGGCGAGGCTGGTGCCGGTGGCGAGTCGCTCGCCGTAGCCGAACCAGAAGATCAGCAGGGGGACGAGGATCGTCCCGCCGCCGACGCCGAAGAGGCCGCTGAAGGCGCCGGCCGCAGTACCGATCGCGGCAAGCTTGAGGATCGGTCGGGAGGGAAGCGCGGGATCCGGCTGCATCGCCGCGATACTAGATGCCGTGTCTTCCGAATCCGCAGGGACAGGGGACAGATTGCTCGAGGCGCTGCGCGCCGACCCGGCGCGGACGGCGATCCTCACCGACGTCGACGGCACCCTGGCGCCGATCGTCGCCCGCCCCGAGGACGCGGAGGTGCCGGAGCGGGCGCGGACGGCGCTGAGCGCGGCCGCCGAGCGCTACGGCCTGGTTGGCTGCATCTCGGGACGCCAGGCGCTGGAGGCACGGCGGCTGGTCGGAGTCGAGGGGATCGCCTATGCCGGCAACCACGGCCTCGAGCTGCTGCTGCCGGGCGAGGAGGAGCCCCGGCTCGATCCCTCGCTGGAGGGGCAGGAAGACGGGGCGGCCGCCTTCGTTGCCGATCTCGATGCCGCCGAGCTGGCGGGCCTCGGCCTGCGGCCCGAGGACAAGGGCCCGATCCAGGCGCTGCACTGGCGCGGCGCCGCGGACGAGCGGACGGCGGAGGCGCGCGCCCACGAGATCGCCGCTGCGGCGGGGCGGACCGGCCTGGAGCCGCGCTGGGGCCGCAAGGTCCTCGAGCTGCGCCCGGTCGGCGGTGGCGGCAAGGACGCGGCGGTCGCGGCGCTGCTGGCGACCGACGGGGTCGCCACCGCGGCCTACGCCGGCGACGACCGTACCGACCTCGACGCCTTCCGGCGCCTCCGTGAGCTGCGCGAGGCGGGCGAGCTTGGGGCCGCGATCTGCGTCGGAGTCGTCTCCCCCGAAGCGCCCCCGGAGCTGGCCGAGGAGTCCGACCTGCTGGTCGACGGCCCGGCGGGTTGGCTGTCGGTCCTCGAGAGCCTGGCGGAGTAGCGAGCCGTGCCCTACACCGACCTGCTCCGAGTGACGGTGCTCGTGACCGGGGCCGAGGCGACCGCGCTCGGAGCGGTCGCCGCGGTCGCGATCGGGCGCGACAACGACTCCACCGCAGCCTCGATCGCGGTGGCCTGGTGGGTGGTGGCGATGGCGATCGGCCTCTTCCTCGGCCGGCCCTCCCGCGCCGCCGACGGGGTTCGCGATGTCCTGGTCGAGGCCCGCACGGCGACCAGCCTCCCCTCCGAGCCGCCGGCCCGAATCGCCGTCGGGCGGCTCTGGCCGATCGGCGTCACCGCCCTCGCCGCGGGCGTGCTCGGCGTCTTCTTCCCCAGCATCGCGGCGGTCGGCGCCGGCTACGCGCTGCTGGTCTCGCTCGCCTGGCGCACCCGCGAAGCCGCCGTGCTGGGGATCGAGCAGCGCGACGGGGTCAAGTTCTACGTCGTCCCGAATTCGGCGCTGCAGCCGATCAAGCTCGTCCGCACCCCGGGCCTGCGCAGCCACCCGACCTAGAATCCCCCGCTCCCATGCCTGGTTTTAATCCCGTCGACCCCAAGCAGTCCTTCCCCGAGATGGAGGAGCGGGTGCTGGAACGCTGGCGCGAGCGCGACGTCTTCGGGCGCTCGCTCGCCAACCGCGAGGGGGCGGAGACCTGGAGCTTCTACGAGGGGCCGCCGACCGCCAACGGGCGCCCCGGCTCCCACCACGTCCTCTCCCGCGTCTTCAAGGACGTCTACCCGCGCTACCGCACGATGCGCGGCTACCGGGTGCCGCGCAAGGCGGGCTGGGACTGCCACGGCCTGCCGGTCGAACTCGAGGTCGAGAAGGAGCTGGGCATCTCCTCCAAGCAGGAGATCGAGGAGTACGGGATCGCCGAGTTCAACGCCCGCTGCCGGCAATCGGTCTTCGAGTACGTCGAGGAGTGGAACCGGCTGACCGAGCGGATCGGCTTCTGGATCGACCTCGACGACCCCTACGTCACCCTCGACGACGACTACATCGAGTCGGTCTGGTGGTCGCTGCGCAGGCTCTGGGACGACGGCCGCCTCTATGAGGGTCACAAGGTCGTGCCCTACTGCCCGCGCTGCGGCACCGCCCTCTCCTCGCACGAGGTCGCGTTGGGGTACAAGGACGTCGAGGATCCGTCCATATATGTGCGCTTCCCGCTCGCCGACGCCGAGGGGGAGTCGCTGCTGGTTTGGACGACGACGCCGTGGACGCTGCCGGGCAACGTCGCGGTCGCGGTCGCCCCGGAGGTGACCTATGTGAAGGCGAGGGTCGATGGAGAGACGCTGATCCTCGCCGAGCCGCTGGTCGAGAAGGTGCTGGGCGAGGGAACGGAGATCGTCGAGCGCTTTCCGGGATCCGAGCTGGTCGGCCGCAGCTATGCGGGTCCGGTTTTCAATCTGAACGACCGCGAGCCCGGCGGCTTCCCGGTCCTCGCCGGCGACTTCGTCACCACCGAGGACGGCACCGGCCTCGTCCACATCGCCCCCGCCTTCGGCGAGGACGACTACGCGGTCGCAGCGGAGAACGGGATCTTCGACCCGACCAGCCACGGCACCCTCTACAACCCGGTCGGCCTCGACGGCAAATTCGACAAGCGGGTCACCGGCTTCGAGGGCCGCTTCGTCAAGGACCCGGAGGTGACGGCGGCGCTGATCGCCGATCTGGAGAGCCGCGGCCTGCTCTTCCGGGAGCAGGTCTACGAGCACGCCTACCCGCACTGCTGGCGCTGCGCCACGCCGCTTCTCTACTACGCCAAGTCGAGCTGGTACGTCGCCACCTCGCGGGCGCGCGAGGAGCTGCTCGCCAACAACGAGGGAATCGGCTGGCACCCCGAGCACATCAAGCACGGCCGCTTCGGCAAATGGCTCGAGAACAACGTCGACTGGGCGCTCTCGCGCGACCGCTACTGGGGCACGCCGCTGCCGATCTGGGAGTGCGCACAAAGCGATTGCGACGGCCGCTTCTGCGCGGGGTCGGTCGCGGAGCTGCGCGAGCGCGCCAAGGGGGATGTCCCCGACGACCTCCATCGCCCCAACATCGACGGCGTGGTCCTCAACTGCGCCGAGTGCGGCGGCGAGATGCGCCGGGTCGAGTCGGTGATCGACACCTGGTACGACAGCGGCGCGATGCCCTTCGCGCAGTTCCATTACCCGTTCGAGAACGAGGAACTGTTCAAGGAGCGCTTCCCGGCCGACTTCATCTGCGAGGCGATCGACCAGACCCGCGGCTGGTTCTACACCCTGCTCGCCGAGTCGACCCTGCTGTTCGGCGAGTCCAGCTACCGCAACTGCGTCTGCCTCGGGCTGATCCTCGACCCCGAGGGGCAGAAGATGTCGAAGAGCAAGGGCAACGTGGTCGAGCCCTGGGACGTGATCGGCGCCCACGGCGCCGACGCCTTCCGCTGGTACTACCTGACCGCCCAGCAGCCCTGGTCGGGCTACCGCTTCTCGGTCGAGACGGTGGGCGAGTCGGTGCGCCAGTTCCTGCTCACCCTCTGGAACACCTACTCGTTCTGGGTCCTCTACGCGAACGCCGAGGGACTCGGTCCCCAAGACTTTCAAGGTTCAACCGTCGCCCCGGGACGCGGAAGCGGGGGCCAATCCATATCTGATTCCTTGGCCCCTGCGAGAGCAGCGGAGGCGGCGGAATATGAGGACCTCGACCGCTGGGCGCTGTCGCGGCTACAGGCGACCGTCGCCGTGGTGCGCGAGCGGATGGACGCGTTCGACTGCACCGCGGCAGGACGGGCGATCGCCGAGTTCGTCGAGGAGCTCTCCAACTGGTACGTACGGCTCTCGCGACGCCGCTTCTGGGAGGGAGACCGCGCCGCCTTCGCGACGCTGCGCCATTGCCTGCTGGAGACGGCGGCGCTACTCGCCCCGTTCACGCCCTTCCTCGCCGACGAGGTCCACCTCAATCTGGCCGGAGGCGAGGCGGAGGAGCTGGACGATCTGCCCGACTCGGTCCACCTGCGCGACTTCCCCGACGTGGACGAGGCGCTGCGCGACGCCGAGCTGGAACGGGCGATGGAGGCGGTCCGGCTCACCGTCGAGCTCGGTCGCGCCGCCCGCGCCCAGGCCAAGGCGAAGGTCCGCCAGCCGCTGCGCCGTGCCGTGATCGTCGCCAACGATGCCGAGCGGGAGGCGATCTCCGCCCGCGCCGAGCTGGTCAAGGCCGAGCTCAACGTCAAGGAGCTGGACTTCGTCTCCGAGGAGGGCGAGCTGGTCAGCTACGCGGTCAAGCCCAACTACCGCGCGCTCGGGCCGCGCTTCGGCAACCGGATGCCCCAGGTGGCGGCCGCGGTCGCGGCGCTCGACCCGGTCCACGTCGCCGCGGTGATGGCCGACGGTGGCGAGGTCGGGATCAACGTCGACGGCGACGAGCACACGATCGGCACCGACGAGGTGGCCCTCTCCCTGCAGCCGCTGGAGGGCTACGAGGTCGAGGCGGAGGCGGGCCACGCGGTGGCGCTGCAGCTGGAGCTCGACGACGAGCTGCGCCAGGAGGGCCTCGCCCGCGAGATCGTCCACGCGGTCCAGAACGCCCGCAAAGACGCCGGCCTCCAGATCACCGATCGGATCGAGCTGAGGCTGGGCGGCGACCAGGAGCTGCTCGCTGCCGCCCGGACGCACGAGCCCTACCTGGCCGGCGAGGTGCTGGCGACGTCGGTCGGCTACGACGCGGTCGACGGCGCCACGGCCAAGATCGACGGCCGCGAGCTGCGGATCGACATCAGCCGGATTTAGGCGAATCCGGGGGGAGAGTTTCCTCCCGTCGGAGCTTGTCTACGCATGGGCTCATACCCATCGGGTGTAACACCATGAGTGCTACAGTGAAGGTCATGCCGACGAAGCATCGCCGCATAGCCCTGACCGTCGACCCCGAGCTGGAGGCGGCGATCGCCGCCGCCCGCCGGGAGTTCGGCGAGCAGCCGGAGTCGCGTCTGGTTCGCGAGCTGGCGCTGCGCGGCTCCGACGAACTCGAGCCCGATGACACTGCGCGAGCGCTGGCCAGGCTGAAGCGAATCGCGGTCAGCTGGCCCGAGGAGTCAATGGGCGCGTATCTGCGTCGTGTCGGGCCTCCACCCGGGGAGATCGACCCCGATGATCCATATCGAGCCAGCCGCATTCTCCAAGAACTCCGCGAAGACGTCGTCTGAGGCATCGGGAGATGAGCGATGTCGCCTATATCGATGCCTCCGCGTTCATCAAGCTCTTTGCGCGCGAGCGGGAAAGCGAGGCGATGGCGCGAGCGATCGACGTGAAATGGAGCAACCTCGTCGCCAGCGAGATCCTCGAGGTCGAGACATTCAGGGCCGCCCTGCGCATTGGCGGAGGAGCGCCGGCGCTTGCCAAGTCAATGCTGCGCCGCGTCGTATTGCTACCCCTCTTGCCCACAACTCGGGAGAGCGCCTGTCGCATTGGCCCCCCGGCGCTGCGCACCATCGACGCGCTTCACCTGGCGACCGCCCTCTCCTCCGAGGCGGAGGCCTCCGCGATCTTCACCTACGACGCCCGCCTCGCCCAGGCCAGCGTCGACGCCGGCCTCCAGGTCCTCGCGCCCGCCTGAAGGCGTCAGTCCTCGGCCGGTTCGCCGATGATGAAGTCCGACTTCGAGGAGTCGGAGAACTTCACCCAGCAGTGCTCCGGGACGGCGCCGGCCACCTCGATCAGAGCCTCCTCGATGCGCTTGGCGATCTCCGCCTTCTGCTCGTCGGTCCGTCCCTCGTACCAGTGGACGTGGACGAAGGGCATCGCGTGGCCCGGCTAGGCGAGGGCGGGCTCTAGCTCGGCCTCGAGGCGGCGCTTCGGCATCGCCCCGATCACCTTTTTGGCGATCGCCCCGTCCTTGAAGAGGATCATGGTGGGGATCGAGAGCACCTCGTACTGGGCCGCGCTCTGCTGGTTCTCGTCGACGTTGAGGCTGACGATCTTCAGGTCGTTGCGCTCGGCGTCGATCTCTTCGAGAACCGGGTGGACGACGCGACAGGGACCGCACCAGGGAGCCCAGAAGTCGACGAGCACGGGGCCGTCGGCTTCGAGCACCTCGGACTTGAAGGTGGCGTCTGTCACGTCGCTGAGCTTGCCTGTCACTGGAATCGGTCTCCTCGGAGTCGAGTTTCGAAGCTCAATACTTCATAAAGTATAGCGAGGGCATTCAGACGGCCGCCCCTCGCCGCTCGGCGGCCTTGCCGTTGAAGCGTAGAAGAGGAACCCGCCAGATTGCCTCGGCGACGATCGACTTGCTCATCTTCGAGGTGCCGACCTGGCGGTCGTGGAAGACGATCGGCACCTCGACGACACGGAAGCCGCGCTTGATCGCCCGGTAGGTCATCTCGACCTGGAAGGCGTAGCCGCGGGCCTCGACCGAGTCAAGGTCGATCGCCTCCAGCACCTCGCGGCGGAAGCACTTGAAGCCGCCGGTCAGGTCGCGGACGCCGACCCCCAGCACGAAGCGCGCATAGGCGCTGCCGCCGCGGCTGATCGCCTTGCGCATCGCCCCCCACTCGCCGACCCCGCCGCCGGAGACATAGCGGGAGCCGATCACCAGGTCGGCGCGATCGGCGGCCTCGAGCAGGCGCGGCAGGTAAGCAGGGTCGTGGGAGAAGTCGGAGTCCATCTCCAGGATCAACCCGGCACCCTCCGAGAGGGCGCGATGGAAGCCGGCGATGTAGGCGGGGCCGAGGCCTTCCTTCACCTGCCGGTGCAGGACGTTGACGTTGTCGTGCACAGAGGCGAGGCGATCGGCGATCCGACCGGTGCCGTCGGGCGAGTTGTCGTCGACGATCAGCACCTGCGCGGAGGCGGGCAGCTTCGCCAGCACGGCCTCGACGAAGGGCTCGACGTTGCCGGCCTCGTTGTAGGTCGGCAGGACCAGCCAGGCGGGGCCTCTGTCGGCGGGCTCGGACATGGGCGCGGATGCTATTGAGTGAGCTAAAGGGCCGCTCAAGGGCCGTTCGCCAGGGTCACTAACGTGCGGCGGATGACCAACGCCGAGATCGCCGCGGCGCTCGAGGAACTTGGGGTCCTCTACGAACTCGACGGCGCGGTCAAATACAGGGTGCTCGCCTACGGCACCGCCGCCAAGGCGATCCGCGAGAGCCCGGTCTCGGTCGCCGAGCTGGCCGCCGCCGGGCGGACGACCGAGATCCCCGGGGTCGGCAAGACCCTCGCCGAGAAGATCGACGCGCTGCTCGCCAGCGGGGAGATCCCCGCCGCGGCGAAGCTGAAGGCGAAGTACCCGGCGAGCCTGATCGAGGTGACGCGGATCCCCGGCCTCGGGGCGAAGACGGCGCGCCGCCTCTACGAGGAGCTCGACGTCGCCTCGCTCGACGACCTCAGGGAAGCGGCCGAAGCGGAGCGGATCCGCGACGTCAAGGGCCTCGGCCCGAAGGTCGAGGAGAACGTGCTGGCCGCGCTGGAGCGGCTCGGCGAGCCCGAGGAGACGGGGCGCCTGCTGCTCTCGAAGGTCCGCCCGATCGCCGAGGAGCTGGCGACGGTATTGCGCGAGCATCCCGCCGCCAACCGGGTCGAGGTGGCCGGCTCGGTGCGGCGCTGGGCCGAGACCTGTAAGGACATCGACCTGATCGCGACCGCCGAGGACCCCGTCGCCCTCGCCGAACACCTCGCCGCACACCCGCTGATCGCCGCGGCGGGCAAGCCCGGGCCGAACGGGCTGCGAGCCCAGACTCACAACGGCGTCTCGGTCGACCTGCGGATCGTCGCGCCCGCCGCCTTCGGCAACCTGCTTCAGCACTTCACCGGCTCGGCGGCGCACAACGTGGCCCTGCGCGAGGACGCGGTGAAGCGTGGCCTCTCCGTCTCCGAGCACGGCGTCACCGAGGTGGAGAGCGGCGAGGTGACCCTCTGCGCGACCGAGGCGAAGGTCTACGAGCGGCTCGGCTACGCCTACATCGAGCCGGAGTTGCGCGAGGGGCGGGGAGAGCTGCAGGCCGCCCGGGAGGGGACGCTGCCGGAGCTGGTCTCGGTCGACGACATCCGCGGCGATCTCCACGCCCACACCACCCTCTCCGACGGGCGCAACACGCTGGGGGAGATGGCGGAGGCGGGGCGCGAACGGGGCTACGCCTACATGGCGATCACCGACCACTCGGCCAGCCACGGCTTCGGCGACCACGTCACCGCCGAGCGGCTCTGGAAGCGGATCGAGGAGATCCGCGAGTGGAACGAGGGCAAACGGGGCTTCCGCCTGCTCGCCGGCTCGGAGGTCAACATCGGGCTCGACGGCGAACTCGACTACCCCGAGGACCTGATCGAGGCGCTCGACTGGGCGGTGGCCAGCGTCCACACCTCATTCGCGATCTCCGAGCAGGCGATGACCGAGCGGGTGCTGACCGCGATCGAGAATCCGGGCGTCGACTGCATCGGCCACCTGACCGGGCGGCTGATCGGGCGGCGCGAGCCCTACGGGATCAACGTCGAGGCGGTCGCCGAAGCGGCGGCGCGGACCGCGACGATGCTGGAGATCAACGGCAACCCCAACCGCCGCGACCTCTCCGAGCACCACGCGCGACTGGCCGCGGATGCCGGCGTGACGATCGTCCTCAACACCGACGCCCACGGGATCGAGACGCTCGACAACATGGCCTATGCCGTGGCGACGGCGCGGCGCGCCTGGCTGACCGCGGCGGACATCGCCAACACCCTCAACTGGCGCGAGTTTTCGCGGCTGCTCAAGCGGTAAACCCCGTTCCGCTGTTCCTTTGCCTCCCTATATGAGGCAAAGGAACAGCGGAACGGAAGCCCGGATAGGGTGCGTGCGCAAATGGCGGCTTATGACCTGAATGGGAAGGTGGCGCTGGTGACCGGGGCGGCGCGCGGGATCGGGTTCGAGACCGCGCGGCAGCTGCACCTGCGCGGCGCCTCGGTGGCGGTCGTCGACATCGACGCCGAGGAGGCGCGCGAGGCGGCGGAGCGGATCGGCAAGCGGGCGATCGGAATCGCCACCGACGTCACCGATCACTCGGCGGTGATGCAGGCGGTCGCCGAGACGGTCGAGCGCTTCGGGGGTCTCGACGTCGTCGTCGCCAACGCCGGCATCGTGCAGAAGAAGATGGCGACGGTGCGCGGGATCGGCGTCGAGGAGTGGGAGCGGGTCTTCGAGGTCGACATGCTCGGCGTCTGGCGCACGGTGCGGGCAGCACTGCCCCAGATCGTCGAGCGACGCGGCCACGTCGTCGTCACCTCCTCCGTCTACGCCTTCGTCAACGGTGTCTTCAACAGCCCCTACGCGGTCGCCAAGTCCGGCGTCGAGTCACTCGGCCGCGCTCTGCGGGCGGAACTGACGCCGCTGGGGGCGAGCGCCGGCGTCGCCTACTTCGGCTGGGTCGACACCAAATTGGTGCAGGACGCGGTCGCGGTGAACGGCGATCGCATGCAGCAGGACCTCCCCGCCTTCCTGCGCAAGCGGATCCAGCCTGCCGAGGCCGGGGCCGCCGTCGTCAAGGGAATCGAGGAGCGGGCGCCGCGCATATTCGCGCCGAAGTGGTGGCGCTACGTATCGGCCCTTCGCGGCATCATCAACCCGCTGCTCGACCGCCGCTTCGAAAGCGACCGCAGGATGATCGAAACGGTGCGCGAGGTCGAGGCCAACGCGGATGAACAGGGCGCCGCCGCAGTCACAGCTGCTCCGCGTTAGCTGCTCGAGCAGGCTACGGTCCCTGCGGTGATCCGCGCAGCCGAGGCTCGGGCCCAGGGTCGGGGAGTACCGCGAGCAGCGCGAACCACCAGCCCATGGCGAGTAGCCAGCCGCCCAGAACGTCGCTCGGGTAGTGATAGTTGAGGACCAGAACGCCCAAGCTGACGTAGAGAGTGAAGGCGACTCCGGCGACGGCGGTCGGCCTTCGCCATGAGAGCGGGACGACGGAGAGGAAGGCGAGCGACATCGCCAGGGACCCGACGGAGTGGCCGCTCGGGAAGGCGTCCTTCCACGGATAGGCGTCGGAGCCGAGCGGGACCGGCTGATAGCGGGGGTTGGCGAGCATAGCCTTGAGCGCCAGGTCGAGCCCGCCGGCGCCGGCGACGAGGGCGACGGCAAGGACCGCGTCGCCAAGGCGCCACTGCACCAGCGCGATCAGAGCCGCGATCGTCGCCGCGAGCACCCAGACCAGCCTGGTGTTGACGACCTGGAAGCCGACGTAGGCGACTCGGTTGGGGATAGTGTCGGTGCGGGTGCTGAGCGCGTCGAGCACGTTTCGGTCCAGCCGCTCGAGCGGCCCGACCCAGTAGGCGAAGACGAGGACCGCGGCGAAGCCCGCGACGCAGACGAGACAGCCCGCCACCGCGTGACGGCGGGCGGCTTCGATCACCGCGAGCTCGGCCGGGTCAGCTCCTCGAGCAGGAAGAGGAAGGACTCGTAGGGGGCGCCGGTGGCGCGGCTGAGACCGATTTCGCAGGTGCGGTTGCTGGAGAGATGGGCGTCGAAGCTGCGCCCGGACAGCTCGCTCGCTTCCTCGGCGGTCGCCGCGGCGGTCAGCTCGGGGTGGGAGATGCCGCGGTCGCCGGCGAAGCCGCAGCAGGTCGACGACGGCGCCACGTAGACCTCCTCGGCGAGCGCTCCGGCCAGCGACTCGAGGCGGCCGGCGAGGCCCAGGTGCCTGGTCGCGCAGGTCGGGTGGACGGTCGCCGCGCCGACCTTGTGCGACACCTCCAGACTCGGAAGCAGCCGCTCGCCCCAGGCAACCGAATCGAGGATCTCGAGCTTGGTGAGGCGCTCGGCATTGGGCTCGGTGAGCATTCCCTCGCCGGGATCGACCACCCCTTGGGTACACGAGGCGGCGTCAATAACCACCGGAAGCTCCCCCTCCCCGCTCCAGGCCCAGAGGCGCTCGACCATCTCGTTTGCCTTGTGGCGGTGGGCGTCGCCGAATCCTTTCGAGCTCCACGGCAGTCCGCAGCAGCTTCCCGCCACGTCGTCGGGGATCCAAACCGGCTTCCCGGCCCGGCGCGAAACCTCGACCAGCGCCTCGACCGGCGACCCGCCAAAAATCCGACTGGTACAGGAGGGGACATAGACCGCCGCCCTTTGGAGAGGAGGGTCCCCCCCTCCTCTCCACCTGGCCGCCCCCGGCAGGTCGGCGCCGCGCTTGGTCCGGCGCAACAGCGGTCCACCAACGCGCAATCCGACCCGCGAGATCCTCTCGACCATCCCCCAGCGCTTCGCCGCGGCGAGGGCGACGCGCTCGGCACGCTCCGTGTGGCGCTCGGCACGCAGCTCCTTGACCAGTTTGCCGGTGTCGATCCCAACCGGACAGGCGAGCCGGCAGGAGCCGTCGGCGGCGCAGGTGTCCAGCGAGTCGTACTCGTACTCCTCCAGCAGCGCCTTCTGCACGGGCGAGCCGTCCTCTTGCCGGGCGATCTCGCGGCGCAGGACGATCCGCTGGCGCGGCGTCGTGGTCAGGTTGCGGCTCGGGCAGACCGGCTCGCAGAAGCCGCACTCGACGCAGGCGCTCGCCGACTCCTCGATCGCCGGCGTCGTTTTCAGGTTGCGCAGGTGGACATCGGGGTCGCGGTTGAGGACGACCCCCGGGGCGAGCACCCCGTCGGGGTCGGCGAGGCGCTTCACCCGCCACATCAGCTCGGTCGCCGCCTCCCCCCACTCGCGCTCCACATAAGGGGCCATGTTGATCCCGGTGCCGTGCTCGGCCTTCAAAGAGCCGTCGTACTTGTCGACGACCAGCTCGACCAGGCCGGCCATGAAGGCCTCGTAGCGATCGAGGTCCTCCTGCTTGGCGAAGTCGGGGGTGAGCATGAAGTGGAGATTGCCGGCGGAGGCGTGCCCGGCGACGCCGGGCAGGAAGCCGTGCTCGCCGAGCAGCGCCTGTAGGTCGCGGGCGCCCTCGGCGATCCGCTCCGGGGGCACGCAGACGTCCTCGACGATCAGGGCCGTGCCGGGCAGGCGCAGGCGGCCGATCAGCCCGTGCAGACCCTCGCGCACCCGCCAAGCCAGCTCGATCTCCTCGGCCTCACGGGTGAAGTCGATCGGGCGGATCGTCTCGTGGGAGGAGACGATCTCCATCGCCCGCTCGACGTAGGCGCCCAGCTCCGCGTCGGTGCCGGCGCCGAACTCGACCAGCAGGACGGCCGACTCGGGCGGCAACTCCTTCCACTCCTCGGGGGCGCCGACCATGTTCCAGGCGGCGGTGATCAGCGCCGGGGCGACCATCAGCTCGACCGCGGTTGCGCCGGCCTCGACGAAGTCGCGAACCGGGGCGATCGCCTCGTCGATCCCGGGGAAGTGGATCCAGGCGGTGGTGGTGCAGGCCGGCAGCGGCACAGTCTCGAAGACCGCCTCGGCGACGAAGGCGAGCGTCCCCTCCGAGCCGACGACGAGCCGGCGGAAGATCTCCAGCGGCTCATCAGCTTCGAGGAAGGCGCATAGCCGGTAGCCGGTCGTGTTCTTGATCGCGAACTTACGGCGGATCCGCTCGCTCAGCTCGGGGTCGGCGCGGATCTCGTCGCGAATCGCGGCGAGGCCGGCGGCCAGCTCGGGCTCTTCGGCGGCGAAGCGCTCGGCCGCGCCGGGGGCGGCGGTGTCGATCGCCGTACCCGAAGGCAGGACGAAGGTCATCGAGCGCAGCGTCGAGTAGGAGTCTTTGGTGACGCCGCAGCGCATCCCGCCCGAGTTGTTGGCGATCACCCCGCCGATCGTGGCGATGTCGGTGCTGGCGGGGTCGGGGCCGAGCTTGCGCCCATGCGGGGCGAGGACGCGGTTGGCATGTCCGAGCACGGTGCCGGGCTTGACCCGGGCCAGGGCGCCGTCCTCCTCGACCGCGACACCGCCGAAATGGCGGCGCACGTCGACCAGGATGCCGTCGCTCTGTCCCTGACCGTTGAGGCTGGTGCCGCCGGCGCGGAAGGTGACGGGGACGCCGCTGCGGCGTCCGTAGTCGAGGACCTTGGCGATGTCGGAAGCGTCGCGGGCCATGACCACGGCCTGTGGGAAGAGCCGGTAGGGGCTGGCGTCGGAGGCGTAGCGGACGAGGTCGCTGGCCCGCGCCAGCACCCGGTCGGCGCCGAGCAGAGCCTCCAGCTCGCCGCGCAGCGGCTGGGCGGCGCCTGCGGCGAGCTCGTCCGGAGCGCGGTCAGTTGCCGGCATCTCTAGAACAGCGCCATGCCCGGGGACACCGGGACCTCGACCAGCTCCGGCGCCGAGGAGGCGAGCGCGCCGGCCAGCGCCTCGCGGACCTCGCCGCGCTCGCGGGCCCGGTGAGCCTTGACGCCGTAGCCCTCGGCGACAGCGGCGCAATCGAGCGCGGGGAGGTCGAGGCCGGGCGCCCCCTTCACCTGCTCGACGTCGGCGAACCACTTGAGGATCGCGTACTCGGAGTTGCGCAGGACCAGGAAGGTGACCGGGGTCTTGTAGGCGACGGCGCTCCAGAAGGCGGTGACCGCGTACTGGACCGAGCCCTCGCCGAGCACGCAGACGACGGGGCGGTCGGGCTGCGCAAGCTGGACGCCGACCGAGGCGGCGAGGCCGAAGCCGAGCCCACCGCCGGCGCCGAAGTAGTAGCTGCCGGGGCGCGAGAGGCGCAGCTGGTTGCGCAGCGCCAGGGTGCTGGAGGGGGACTCGAGCACGACGATCGCATCCTCGGGGAGGACCTCGCCGAGCGCCGTGTGCACGGTCGAGGGGTTGAGCGGGTCGGTCGCGGGAATCTCCTGCGGGCCGGGGTTGGGCTCGGGCGCCGGGCGGGTCGCCTCCGGCGCCGCCTCAAGCAGGGCCGCCAGGGTCAGCGCCACGTCGGCGACGATCGCGTCGCCCATCGGCGCGCGGGCCGCCTCGTCGGGGTCGCTGGTGATCGCGACCAGCTCGGACCCCTCCGGCAGCAGCGCGCCGGGGATGTGGGGGTAGTAGGGAAAGACCGAGCTGCCCGCGACCAGGATCAGGTCGTGCGCCTCCAGGGTCTGGGCGACCGGGCCGATCGCCGGCGGCAGGACGCCGCGGAAGTTGGGGTGGCCCTCCGGGAAGCCGATCCGACCGCCGCCGGGGGCGGGCGTCGCCCAGACCGGCAGGCGCTGGCGCTCGACCAGGCCGATCGCCGCCTCCCAGCCGCCGCTTGCGTCGATGTCGGGGCCGGCGACGAAGACCGGGTTGCTCGCGGCATCCAGGCGCTCGGCCAGAGCGCGCACAGCCTCGGGGTCGGCGACGGCGCGTCCCGTCACCTTGCGGCCGATCGCATGGGCGGCGTCGGCCCCGTCGACCTCCGCGTACCAATCGTCCATCGGCAGCGAGACGAAGACCGGCCCTTTCGGCGGCAGCGAAGCGAGGTGGGCGCCGTGGGCGAGAGCGAGCGGAACGTCCTCGGCGCGGGCCGGCTCATAGGACCACTTGACCAGCGGGTGGGGCATGCGGGTCGCATCGCGGTTGGTCAGGTTGGCCTGCAGGGTGATTTGGGCCCGTGCTTGCTGGCCGGCGGTGATCAGCACCGGCGAATGGTTGGCCTGCGCGTTGAAGATCGCCCCCATCGCATTGCCGACCCCAGGCGCCGTGTGGAGGTTGGCGAGTGCGGTCCGCCCGGAGGCCTGCGCGTAACCGTCGGCCATCCCGACCACGACGGCCTCCTGGAGGCCGAGCACGTAACGGAAGTCGGACGGGTACTCGGCGAGCATCGGCAGCTCGGTCGAGCCGGGGTTGCCGAACATCGTCGTCATCCCCTGCGCCCGGAAAAGGTCGAAGGCGGCTTCGCGGACCGTCGGCATCGCGCGAAACCCTATCCCGCCCCCCGTTCCGCTGTTCCTTTACCCCTCCATACCCGGCAAAGGAACAGCGGAAGCGTGTGTTGCGCTGCTCAAGGTCGCTTTGGGGAGGTCGATAGCGGGTTACGTGGCCGCATCGACCGACACCCTCGACCGCAGGGACATCCGATACGCGCGACGCGCGCGGATCGAGTCGCTGGCGCTGCTCGCGCTGACGATCGTCGTCTGCCTGGCGGTCGGGTTGGCCCAGGCGGGACCATCATCGGTGCGGCTGCGCGCCGGCGTCGGGCGAATCGTCCCGATTCCGGCCTCGATCCCCCATCAGGCCGGCGACATGGTCGACAACAGAATCGTCGCCGACCTGCGCTGGATCGCCAAACGCTTTCCGATCTACATCACCGACGGCTACTCCGGGCCCCTGCCCAACGGTGAGTACGCAGGGTGCCATCGATGCCACACCCGGGGCTCCGATCACTACGTCGGCGACGCGGTCGACATCGTGCCGGTGGGCGGAGGCACGCGCTGCGACGCGAGTTGGCGGCCGATCACCCGCCTCGCCCGGTGGGCAGAGCCGCGACAGAACCATCCGGTGGCTCCGTTCCGTTGGGTCGGTTACAACGGCGACGCCGGTCACGGCTGTGGCAACCACCTCCACCTCTCCTGGGATCACGCCCCGGCCCGCTCCTACACAATGGCCAGGTGGGTGGAGATGTTCCCGGTCGGCGCCCAGAAGAACCCGCCCACCAAGCAGGCTCCAACTCCGACACCGTCGCCGGCTCCGTCGCAAAAGCCGAAGCGGCCCCACCGTCCGACCGGCGGCTACAGCGCCTCGACCCCGGGCGGCATCTCCCCCGTCGGCGACTGACCGGCCGCTGCAACGCTTTCTCCACCCATACCGGGGACAAAGCGTTGCACCGTCGGAATTTCGGCGTCCATAGGATGGCCGGGTGTCGCGCACGCGCCCGTTCGTCCTTCTCTCCTTCGTCGCAATCCTCGCCGCGGCGGTCGCAGGCTGCGGGAAGCAGAGTGACCGCACGCCGGTTGCCTGCCTCGGCGGGGTCGGGAACTACCTGCACGCGCTGCTCGGGACGCCCGAGCGGGTCCGGCTCGCCTACAACACGCCGATCAGCAGCTGCCTGGCGAAGAACCAGCAGGCCGGCGACCTCGCCGCGGTCGGCGCCGCGACGGTAACCGCGGCGACGAAGCTGAACGCCGAGGCGCGTGCCCAGCCCGGTGGCGCCGCCAACCTCCAGCTCGGCTACCTGCTCGGCGCCGCCCAGCGCGGCGCCGACGGGACCGAGGGAATCCACGCCGAGCTGATCCGCCGCCTCGCCGCCGCCGCCCGCTACAGCCCCGACAACCAGCCGCTGCCGGCGGCCTTCCGGCAGGCCTACCTCCAGGGCTACGACGCCGGCCACGCCTCCGGCTGAATACCCTGAGGGCACAACGACTTCGACGGAGGCAGGATTGACTGAGCAGCTGTGGGGCGGTGAAACGGTGAAGGCCGTGGAGAACTTTCCAGTGTCCGGGGATCGCGTCCCGGTCTCGGTGGTCCGCTGGCTGGGCCGGATCAAGGCCGCGGCGGCGCGGGTCAACGGCGAGCTGGGCAAACTCGACGGCGAGCTGGCCGAGCGGATCGCCGCCGCGGGCGACGCGGTCGCCGAGGGCAAGCACGACGACCAGTTCCCGGTCGACGTCTTCCAGACCGGTTCCGGCACCTCCTCGAACATGAACGCCAACGAGGTGATCGCCAAGATCGCCGGCGACGGGGCCCACCCCAACGACCACGTCAACATGGGCCAGTCCTCCAACGACGTCTTCCCCTCCGCCGTCCACCTGGCGGCGCTGGGCGAGGTGACCCACGACCTGCTGCCGGCGATGGACGGGCTGGCCGCGGCCCTCGAGGCGAAGGCCGCCCAGTTCGCCGACGTCGTCAAGGCCGGCCGCACCCACCTGATGGACGCTGTGCCGGTGACGCTGGGACAGGAGTTCGGCGGCTACGCCGCCCAGGTGCGGCTCGGCGAGCAGCGGATCGAGTCGACGCTGCGCCGGGTCGGCCAGGTTCCGCTCGGCGGCACCGCGACCGGGACCGGGCTCAACACCCACCCCGAGTTCGCCGCCAAGGTGCGCGAGCTGCTCGGCGCCGACACCGGGCTGGCGATCTCCGAGCCGCTCGACCGCTTCGAGGCGCAGGGCAACCGCGACGCGCTGGTCGAGCTGTCGGGAATGCTCAAGGTCTACGCCGCCTCTCTCAACAAGATCGCCAACGACCTGGCGCTGATGGGCTCCGGCCCGCGCGCCGGCCTCGCCGAGCTGCGCCTGCCGGAGCTACAGAAGGGCTCCTCGATCATGCCCGGCAAGGTCAACCCGGTGATCCCGGAGGTGGTGATCCAGGTCGCCGCCCAGGTGATCGGCAACGACGCGGCGATCACCGTCGCCGGCAGCCAGGGCCAGTTCGAGCTGAACGTGCGGGTGCCGCTGATCGCTCGCAACCTGCTCGACTCGATCGAGCTGCTCACCTCGGCCTCACGGCTGCTGAACGAGAAATGCGTCGCCGGGCTGGAGGCCAACGAGGAGATGACCGAGCGCCACGCCGAGGCGACGCTGGCCACGGCGACCGCGCTCAACCCACACATCGGCTACGACCGCGCCGCCGACATCGTCAAGGTGGCGGCCGAGTCGGGGCGCTCGCTGCGCGAGGTGGCACTGGAGCAGGGCGTCGAGCCGGCGATCCTCGAAGAGGCGCTCGACCACCGTCGCATGGCGAGACCGCACGAGTAGCGGTCAGCCCTGCAGCGTGACGAAGCGCTCCTCGGTCAGCTCCAGGACCGCGTAGGCCGGGCCCTCGCGGGTGTTGCCCGAGTCCTTGACGCCGCCGTAGGGCTGTTGGTCGGCGCGGAAGGTGGGAACCTCGTTGATCAGGACGCCGCCGAACTCGAGGGTCTCGGCGGCGCGCAGGCCGCGGCCGATGTCGCGGGTGAAGATCCCCGCCTGGAGGCCGAACTTGGAGTCGTTGGCCATCGCCAGCGCCGCCTCGAAGTCCGCGTAGCGGTCGATCGTCGCAACGGGCCCGAAGATCTCCTCGCACCAAACCTTGGCCTGGTGGGGCGGGGCGCCGAGCAGGGTCGGCGCCAGGCAGCGGCCCTCGTCGACCAGCTCGCCCCCGCTCAACAGCTCCGCCCCTGCGGCGACCGCCTCGTCGACCCACTCCTTGACCCGATCGCGGTCGCCGGGGGTGATCAGCGGCCCGACGTCGGTCTCGGGATCGAGCGGGTCGCCGACCCGCAGCGCCTGCGCGTTGGCGACCAGTCGCTCGGTGAAGGCGTCGACGACGTCCTCGTGCACGAGGATTCGCTGGATCGAGATGCAGCTCTGCCCGGCGTGGGAGAAGGCGTGGAGCTTGGCCTTGTCGGCGGCCGCCTCCCAGTCGCCGTCGGAATGGACGATCAGCGGCGCGTTGGAGCCCAGCTCGAGGTTGACCTTCTTGTGGGGCACGCGACTGCGGATCCCCCAGCCGACCCCGGCTGAGCCGGTGAAGCTGAGGGCGCGGGTCAGCTCGTGCTCGACGATCGCGTTGCCGACCACCGAGCCGGGGCCGGGGATGACGCTCAGCCAGCCCTCGGGCAGGCCCGCCTCGAGCAGCGCTTCGGCCAGCTTCAGCGCCGAGATCGGCGTCTGGCCGGCCGGCTTCAACACGACCGCGTTGCCGGCGGCGATCGCCGGCCCCAGCTTGTGGGCGACCAGGTTGAGGGGGAAGTTGAAGGGACTGATCGCGCCGACCACGCCGTAGGGGACGCGCAGCATCACCCCGAGCTTGCCGACCCCGGCGGCCGAAGCCTCCATCGGCACCGTGCCGCCGGTCAGCTTGCGCGCCTCGACGGCGGAGAAGGCGAGGGTGTCGACGCAGCGCGCCGCCTCGGCCCGGGCGGTCTTCAGCGGCTTGCCCGCCTCGGCGGCGATCGTCAGGGCGAGGTCGTCGAGCCGCTCCCCGACCAGCTCCGCTGCCCGGTCGAGCACCGCGGCCCGGGCGTGCTGGGGGAAATCGGCGCTCTCGAAGGCCGCCTGCGCCGTCCGCGCGGCGCGATCGACCAGCGCCGCATCGCCCTGCGCGACACGTCCCACGACCGACCCGTCGTAGGGACTGAGGACCTCGGCCCACTCCCCGGTCTCCATCCACTCGCCGGCCGCGAGGAGTTTGTGATCGACCGCCTCGACTGCCTGCGTGGCCATGCAAGCAGGGTAATGAACTGCAGGGCGCGACTCCCCGATCCAGAAGATGTTGACCGAGAAGTGCGCCTCCGTCTCACAACCGCTCTCCTCTTCCTGCTGCTCGCCCCCGCCGCGCAGGCGCGCGTCACCTGGGTCGTCCACGGGCACGGCTTCGGCCACGGCGTCGGGATGAGCCAGTACGGCGCCTTCGGCTACGCCAAGCACGGCAGGGACTACCGCGCCATCCTCGGCCACTACTACTCCGGCACCCGGGTCGCGACGCTCCCCGGCTCGCGAGTCGTCCGAGTCCTGCTCGACATCAGACGAGGCGACGTCGTCTTCGGCCGGGCGTCCTCGGCCTGCGGGCGCTCCCTCTCCCCCCAGCGCCTCTACGAGGCCCACCGCAGCGGCAAGACAGTCCGCCTCCGAACCTCCGGTGGCAAGCCGCTCGCGAGCTGCGGGAGGAAGCTGCATGCGGCCGGGGCCGGCCGCATCGACATCGCCGGCCTCGGCTTCTACCGCGGGGGGCTCGAGGCGGTGCCGACCGGCAGCGACGCCGGCTCCCTCAACGTCGTCGACGCGGTCCCGGTCGACCAGTACGTGAAGGGCGTCATCCCCAACGAGGTGCCCTCCTCCTGGCCGGTGCAGGCGCTGCGCGCCCAGGCGGTCGCGACCCGCTCCTACGCGCTCAGCGTCCAGGCGACGGGAGCCAACGGCTTCGACCTCTACAACGACACCCGCAGCCAGGTCTACAAGGGCATCGCCAGCGAGACGCCGCGGTCGAACCAGGCGGCCGACGACACCAGGGGCCAGGTGGTCGAGTACAAGGGCAAGGTCGCCCAGACCTACTTCGCCGCCTGCTCGGGCGGCCACACCGAGAGCGTCCAGAACGTCTTCTACGGCCCCGCGATCCCCTACCTCGTCGGCGTCCCGGACCCGTTCGACTACTACTGCCCCCTCCACAAGTGGACCCTGAGATTCAGCGGCCCCGAGATCAGCGCCAAGCTGAGCGGCCACCTGAGAGGGCAGCTGAAGCGCATCGTCGTCACCCGGCGCGGGCGCTCGCCGCGCATCCTCTGGGCCCGCCTATACGGGACGGGCGGCGTGAGCAAGGTCCGCGGCGACCGGCTGCAGTCGGCGCTCGGCGCCTACGACAAGTGGATGACGTTCAGCAAGCGCGGCGGGTAGACCCTCAGCCGTCCGGGTAAGGCTGAATCGGGATGCCGTGGTCGGTCTCCCGCATCCCCAGCTCGTAGGCGGCGCCGGCGTTGAGCGACAGCTCCCGGGCGGGGCGGCCGGGACGCTCGATCGTCAGCTCCAGGTCCGAAACCGAGCAGTTGATCGTGTTGTGCTCGGGGCCCTTGGGGTCGGCATAGATCCAGCCGACGAAGTCCTTGGTGGGGGCTGAGACCTTGCCCCTGACGACGATGTCGGCGCCGGGCAGGATGAACTCGCAGGCGCCGGCCGACTCCTCGATCGAGGCCGAGCGGATCTTGCCGATTCCGCCGAGGCGGTGGGCCTCGCCGTCGAGCATCAGCATTCCGGAGGGAATCCAGGGGGTGACGCGGGAGCCGAGCTTGATCCGCGCCGCGCCGGCGTCGAAGTAAGCGTCGGGAGCGCCTTCGAAGCCGGTGCCCTCCAGCCAAACCCACCGCTCGGCGTGCTCGCTGCCCCAGTTGTGGCCGATCATCCCCGGCCAGCCGGCGAGCTCGATCGTCTCCCCGTCGACCTCGAGGCGACCGTCGAAGACGGCGTTCGGGAAGGGCGCGACGAACTTGGTCCGCGGCAGCGGCGCCTTGTAGAGCCAGTCGGCCGGCAGGTACTTGCAGGGCCTGGCGTCGCCGGAGAAGGTGAGGTCCCAGGAGGGCGCCGGCGCGCCCTCACCCACCGTTCCGCTGTTCCTTTGCCCCCCTATACCCGGCAAAGGAACAGCGCAGCTGGCGTAGCCCGGTCCGATCTCCGCCTCGCCGACCTTGATCCACGATCCGAGCGGCGCCGACAGCTCCGTCGCCGGCACCGTCACCTTGGTCGCCCGCGGCCCGTCCGCCTCGCGGTCGAAGAGGACGAACCAGACAGAGGCGTTCGGCTCGGCGCCGGGGCGCTTGTGGACCGTGTGGCGGATCCAGATCCCCCGGCCGCCCCCCGGACGGCAGGCCTTGACGTAGAAGCTCTCGTAGTGGCCGGCCTTCGCGGCGACCCCGGGAAACCTCGCGCCCTGATCCACGCCTCAGACCTTAATCGTGATCACGTCGCCGTCGGCGACGACGTAATCGCGTCCCTCGATCCGCAGCAGGCCCCTGTCGCGGGCCGCGGCGTAGCCGCCGCACTCGACCAGCGCCTCCCAGCCGACGACCTCGGCTTTGATGAAGGCGTCCTGGATCTCGGTGTGGATCGTGCCGGCCGCCTCCCAGGCGGTCGAGCCACGGCGCAGCGGGCGGGCGACCGCCTCCTTGTCCTCCCCCGCCGTGAAGAAGGTGATCAGCTCGAGCAGGTCGTAGGCGGCGCGGACGAGGCGCGCCAGGCCGGACCCCTCGACGCCGTAGGACTCGCGCATCTCCTCCGCCTCCTCGGGGTCCAGCTCGGCCAGCTCACCCTCGATCCGGGCACTGACCGCGACCGCCCCCGCCCCCACCTCGGCGGCGTGCGCGGCGACCGCCTCCGGCACCTCGCCGTCGCCCTCGTCGACGTTGGCGACGTAGAGGATCGGCTTCGAAGTCAGCGCCTGCAGCAGCCGCGGGCCGTCCGCTGCCGCCTCGGGGACGGGGACCGATCGGGCCGGGCGCCCCGCCGCCAGCGCCTCGCGCACCGCCTCCAGCCAGTCGCGCTCGGCGACCGCCTCGGCCTCGCCGGTCTTCGCCTGCTTGGTGACCCGCTCCAGCCGCCGCTCCACCTGTTCGTAATCGGAGAGCAGCAGCTCGGTCTCGATCGTCTCGATGTCGCGGATCGGGTCGACCCGCCCGTCGGGGTGCGGGACCCCGGAGTCGGCGTGGCAGCGGACCACATGGCAGATCGCGTCGGTCTCGCGGATCGAGGCGAGGAACTTGTTGCCGAGCCCCTCCCCCTCCGAGGCGCCCTTGACCAAGCCGGCGATGTCGTGGAAGGCGATCGTCGCGGGCACGAGCTCGGAGCTGCGCACCGTCTCGGCGACGCGCTCCAGCCGCTCGTCGGGCACCCGCGCCACGGCGACGTTGGGCTCGATCGTCGTGAACGGGTAGTCGCCGGTCTGGGCGCCGCCCTTGGTCAGCGCGTTGAAGAGGGTCGACTTGCCCGCGTTGGGCAGCCCGACGATCCCGACCTTCATATAGCGCCGCCTCCGCGTCCGGGGGCGGCTTTACTCGCCCTCACCATCACAGGGAAAGGGGGACGAGGAGGCCGAGGGCGACGCCGAGCAGGGCGCCGGCCAGGACGTCGGACGGATAGTGCATGCCGAGGTAGGGACGGCCGAGCGACAGCGCCGCGGCGAGGATGAAGGCGAGGGCGCCGAGCGAGTCGACCCGCGTCATCGCGGTGGCGACGGCAAACGACGAGGTCGCGTGCGCCGAGGGGAAGCTCAGCGAGCTGGGCGCCCCGCCCAGCGGCGGCAGCCCTTCCAGCGTCGGCCGGGGCCGGCGGACGACGAGCTTGACGACGTAGTTCAAGCCGATCGCGACCGGGCCCAGCGCCGCGCAGATCAGCCAGGCCCCACGGTCGGCCCCGTCGAACAGGGCGAGCAGGAGGCCGATCGCCACCCAGATCGCCCCGTTGTTCCCGGCCTTGCCCAGCGCCTTCGCGGCCTTCTCCACCTCGGGGGTGTGCCCGCGGGTGCGCATCAGGCGCAGGATCTTCAGGTCGAGGTTCCCCATCGACGGCGCAGGATATGGGCGTCGGGCAGAATCCGGCCATGCCCTTCGTCGCCGACTACGTCCACACCCCCGGCCACCACTGCGGGTCGACCGCGCTGCGCAACCTGCTCGCCTTCCACGGGGTCGAGATCAGCGAGGAGATGGCGTTCGGCCTCGGCGCCGGCGCCTGCTTCTACTACGTGGCCCTCGACGACGCCTCGCCGACCCGTTGGTTCAACGGCCGCACCGCGCGGCTGGAGGAGAACTTCCGCGACCTGACCGGCGCCGCGCTGGAGATGCGCACCTTCGAGCAGGGCGACGAGGACGCCTGGACCGCCGCGGCGGCGGCGGTCGACGAGGGCCGACCGGCGCTGCTGCTCACCGACCTCTACTACCTCGACCACTACGGCAACTCGGCCCATTTCCCCGGCCACGCCGTGGTCCTCGCCGGCTACGACGAGGAGGTCGCCCACCTCTCCGACACCGGCTTCGAGGAGCTGCAGACGACGCGCCTGGAGAACCTCGACAAGGCCCGCCACAGCTCGCACCCCGCCTACCCGCTGAACGGCCACATGTTCGTCGCCGCCGGCGGAGTTGAGCCGGGGCAGCTCCGTGACGCGATCCCGGCGGCGATCGAGCGGGCGGCGACGGCGATGATCGAGCCTGAGTTCCGCGACTTCTCCGGCCTCGACGCGGTGCGCCGCCTCGCCGCGGAGGCCGGCTCGTGGCCGGAGGCGACCGAGGATTGGCGGTGGTGCGCCCGCTTCGGCTACCAGGTGATCGAGCGGCGCGGGACCGGCGGCGGCGCCTTCCGCCTCATGTACTCGCGCTTCCTCGAGGAGGCGGGACGGCCCGAGGCCGGCCTCGCCGCCGCAGCGGCGGCGCGCTGGACCGAGCTCGCCGCGGCGTTCCACGCGGCCAGCGAGCGCGAGGACCCCGACCCCGCCCTCTGGCGGCGGATCGCAGCGGCCGCCGGCCGCTGCGCCGAGGCCGAAGAGCGGCTCTGGACGTCCCTGGCGCCCTAGTTTCATACCGGTGTAACGCGTAAGTCCCCTAACGGGTGGCCAACGCGTTACACCGTTCAGCTGCGTAGCGGCGAGGCGACGATCGAGTCGAGCTTCCAGGCGCCGCCCTCGCGGCGGATCGGCAGCTCGCTCGGCAACACCGCGATCGACCTGAAGATGGCGTAACCGCGGTCGCCCTTGACCCGCGCCCCGACCACCTCGACGGTGCGGTCGAGCTTGCGGAACTGCGCCGGGACTTTTTTCATCTCCGAGGTCAGGGCCGGGCCACACCCCTCGCCCGTGGCCGCATGACCGAACGCGACCACGACGTCGCGTTGCGCTTTGGCGGTGAGGAAGGCGCAGCCCTTGGCCCCGTCGACATCGGCGTAAGCGTCGTAGAAGCCGGTCACCGTGGCGGTGATCTGCGCCCGCTCGGCGCCCGTCGCCGGCTTGCCCAACGTCTGCACGTGGCGCTGGAACCCCGACACCGGGCCCGCGTTGGGATTGGGCGGCTCGGTCGGCAAGCTGGAGGTGGAAGCCGTGCTGCCGCTCTTGCCGCCGCACGCGGCCAAGCCGACAACCAGGAGAACGACCACCGCGGCAGCGAGGAGGCGCTTCATCGCCCAGGTCACCCGCCCTGAGAGAAGCCGACCCTGTGCTCGCCGGAGTCGATCCGCAGAAAGACGACTTTGCCGAGGTAGAGGGAGAGAACGCCGTCATCGGTATGGACGTCCTGCCAGCCGCCCTTCTCCACCGCCTTGCGAAGGTCCTTGAGGTCCTCCGTGGTCAACCGGGCGGAGACGACCTGGCCGCCCTCGAAACCGATCTCGACTCGTTGCGCGTCCGCCATCAGTGGACCTCCGCCGGCTCGACGATCTCGGTCAGCACGCCGCCGGTCGAGCGCGGGTGCAGGAAGGCGACGCGACTGTCGCGGATGCCGATCCGGGCCTCGGCGTCAATCAGCTCGATGCCGGCGTCCGCCACCCGTTGCAGCGTCGCGTCGATGTCGTCGACCGCGTAAGCGACGTGGTGCAGGCCGGGGCCCTTGCGGGCGAGGAACTTGCCGACCGCGGTGTCGGGGCCGAGCGGGCGCAGCAACTCGACGTGGCCGTCGCCGACGTCGAGCAGGACCGCCTCGACGCCCTGGGACTCGACCGTCTCGCGGTGCGCCAGGACCATCTCGAAGCTCCCCTCGTAGAGGGCGAGGGCGGCGTCGAGGTCCTCGACGGCGACTCCGATGTGGTCGATGCGTCCGAACACGGGCGAGAGTCTACGCAGCGGCCTCGGCGCGGAGGATCTCGGCGAGCGCGGCGACACCGACCTCGAGCTGCTCGGCGCTCGGCTCCTTCGTCGCCAGCAGCCGCTGGATCTCGCGGCCCGGCGCGTGGAAGGCGCGCGCCGCCACGGTGTCGTGGTGGCGGTCGCTCCAGGCGAACATCTCGACCGCGACGGAGACCCCGCCCAGGCCGACGCCGGCCCGAGCGGCCGAGCTCGGCCGCTCGACCAGGCGCTCGAGCAGCACCGTCCCCCCGGCCGAGAGCAGCATCATCGGCGCGATCAGGTTGGAGCCGCAGCGGTCGTGCTCCTTGGGAACGGTCGCCGGGTCGTCGACTCCCTGCTCGTAGGCGGCGATCGCCTTGTGCTCGACCCCGTGGTAGGCGGCCAGGTCGCGGTCCATCAGGGCGACCGCGGCCGGCACCGCGCCAATCGCCTGCACGTAGGCCTCCCGCAGGGCGGAGCTGCGCATCCGCCGGCGCAGGACCGCGGTGGCCGCCAGTGTCGTCCCGACCGCGGCGAGGACCCGCCAGTCCTCGAACGGAAGCCGCGCGGCGGGCAGCCTGCGGCGGACCAGGGGCAGCACCGCCATCGCCTCGGCGAGTTTGAGCGGGCCGCGCACCCCCGGCATCCGCGCCGCCAGTTTCGGCGCCAGCTCGGGCTTGCGCTCGGCGGCGACCTGGATCGCCCCGTCGCGGCCGCGGACCGCGGCGGCCCAGTGGGTCGGCCCGTGGATCAGCAGGCCGTTGCGCAGCGCCATGCCGCCGAGGCGCAGCTGCTCTTTCTTGGCGGTCTCGGTCACGTGTCCACCTTAGAACTCGTCCCAAACGTTCGACAGCCGCCTCCCTTTCGGTGGCGGCTGTCGGGCACCCCTCCCTGTGAAGTGTCCCGGCCGAGGGCCCCCAGTCCAGGCCCTCGGCCGGTGTCGGCTCTCCCT
This sequence comes from uncultured Solirubrobacterales bacterium, assembly GCA_963702055.1. Lineage (GTDB taxonomy): Bacteria > Actinomycetota > Thermoleophilia > Solirubrobacterales > 70-9 > CAWINX01. The sequence continues at coordinate 1,620,046 of OY969702.1, forward strand.
GGCTCAAACTTGGAAAGCCGCCTTTGAAACACCAGCAACTAATTGAAGTTGCGCCGCGTTCAGGCCCTTCGAAATTTTTTTCTGAGCGCCTCCAGACGGCGGCCCAACTCGGCCTCGAAGCCACGCTCGGTCGGCGCGTAGAAACGGCTCTCCTCCAGGCCGGGAGGCAACAGCGGCTGGTCGCTAACACCACCGGGCTCGTCGTGCGCGTAGCGGTAGCCGACGCCGCGCCCGAGCTTCTCGGCGCCGGGGTAGTGAGCGTCGCGGAGGTAGTCGGGCGGCGGCTTGGCGCCGTTGCGGCGGACCTCGCCGCGCGCCGCGCCGAGGCCTTTGTAGGAGGCGTTGGACTTCGGCGCCAAGGCGAGGTAGACGGCGGCCTGGGCGAGGTTGAGCGCGCACTCGGGGAGGCCGACCCGGTCGACCGCGCTTGCCGCGGCGTCGGCGACCAGCAGGGCCTGGGGATCGGCGTTGCCGACGTCCTCGGAGGCGAGGATGACCATCCGCCGGGCGATGAAGCGCGGGTCCTCGCCGCCCTCCAGCATCACCGCCAGGTAGTAGAGCGAGGCGTCGACGTCGGAGCCGCGGGTCGCCTTGATCCAGGCCGAGACGAAATCGTAGTGGCGGTCGCCCTCGCGGTCGTAGTCGAGCGCCTTGCGCTGCAGCGCGTCCTCGATCGCGGCGACGTCGATCGTCGCCGACTTCGACCCACTCCCGGCCCGGGCGAAGTCGGCAGCGCGCTCGACCGCGCGCTCCAGCGCCGAGAGCGCGACCCTGGCGTCGCCGCCGCAGCGCTGCGCCAGCATCTCCAGCGCCGAGTCCTCGACCGGCGGCGGGTCGGCGAGGCCGCGCTCGGGGTCGGCGAGCGCCCGCCGCAACAGCGCCTCGACCTGTTCGGCCTCGAGCGGCCGCAGCTCATATACCTGGCAGCGCGAGAGCAGCGCCGAGTTGACCTCGAAGTAGGGGTTCTCGGTGGTCGCCCCGATCAGGGTCAGCAGTCCCTCCTCGACCGCCGGGAGCAGCGCGTCCTGCTGGGCCTTGTTGAAGCGATGAATCTCGTCGAGGAAGAGGATCGTCGGCCTCCCCGCCCCCTCGCGCCGCTCGCGCGCTCGCTCGATCACCCCGCGGATCTCCGCTTTGCCCGCGTTGACCGCCGACTCCTCCTCAAACGCCCCCTCTGCCCCCGCCGCCGCGATCCGCGCCAGTGTCGTCTTCCCCGCTCCGGGCGGCCCGTACAAGATCGCGCTATGAGGATGCCCACTCTCAATCGCGGTCCTCAGCGCCGAACCCTCACCAAGAACGTGCTCCTGCCCCACCAGCTCATCCAAGCTACGCGGCCGCATCCGCACGGCGAGTGGAGCATCCGCAGCTGGGACACCGCCTGTGCGCGCCTGCTCCGTATCGAACAGTCGGTCGTTCACCAAGCCGAGTATGAGGGTGCCGGGGGAAGGGGTCGGGGGAGCCTCCCCGCTGTTGCTCCCCCGACCCCTTCCCCCGGCACCTCCCAACCCCGCTTAGAATCGACCGATGGCCACCACAGAAGCACGCCCCGCCGCGTCCACCCTCGAGAGCTTCAACCCGGCGACCGGAGAGCTGGTCGGCTCCGTCCCGACGATCACCCCGGACCAGGTCCAGGCAGTCGTCGACGACGTCGCCCGGGTCCAGCCCGCCTGGGCCGAGCTGAGCCTGGCCGACCGCGCCAAGTACATGCGCCGCGCCGCCGACGCCCTGCTCGACGACATCGACGACATCGCCGAGCTGCTGGTCCACGAGCAGGGCAAGCCGCGCGTCGAGGCCTACACGATGGAGCTGCTGCCGACCGTTGACGCGCTGCACTGGTGCGCGAAGGCCGGGCCGAAGATCCTCGCCGACGAGAAGGTGCGGATGTCCCAGGCCTTCCTGATGAGCAAGAAAGGCCGCTTCACCTACGAGCCGATCGGCGTGGTCGGGGTGATCGCGCCCTGGAACTATCCCTGGTCGATCCCCTTTGGCGAGGTGGCGATCGCGCTGATGGCGGGCAACGGCGTCGTGCTGAAGCCGGCCAGCCTGACGCCGCTGCTCGGCGAGGCGATCGCCCGCGTCTTCGAGAAGGGCGGCCTGCCCGAGGGACTGGTCCGCGTCGTCCACGGCGGTGGCGCGGTCGGCGACGCGCTGGCCCGCTCCAGCGTCGGCAAGGTCTTCTTCACCGGCTCGGTCGAAGTTGGCCGCAAGGTCGGCGAGGTCTGCGCCCAGCAGCTCAAGGGCTCCGTCCTGGAGCTGGGCGGCAAGGACCCGATGATCGTCTGCGCCGACGCCGACCTCGACAACGCCGTCTCCGGCGCCGTCTGGGGGGGCTTCGCCAACGCCGGGCAGACCTGCTCGGGGATCGAGCGCGTCTACGTCGTCCGCGAGGTCGCCGACCGCTTCGTCGAGGGGGTCGCCCGCGAGGCGCAGAAGCTTTGCCTCGGCGACCCGATGCGGTGGGAGACCGAGATCGGCCCGATGACGGCCGACACTCAGTACGAGATCGTCGTCGACCTGATCGCCGACGCGGAGGCCTCCGGGGCGACCAAGCTCTGCGGCGGTCCGACCGAGGTCGCCGGCCTCTCCGGCAAGTTCGTCGCGCCGACCGTCCTCACCGGAGTCACCCACGAGATGCGGATCATGCGCGAGGAGATCTTCGGTCCCGTGCTGCCGATCGTCGTCGTCGAGAACGAGCAGGAGGCAATCGACCTCGCCAACGACTCGGAGTTCGGCCTCGGCGCCTCGGTCTGGACCAAGGATCGCCAGAAGGGCGAGCGGATCGCCCGGCGGATCGAGTCCGGGATGGTCTGGGTCAACGACCACTCCTTCAGCCACGGCGCCTGCCAGTGCGCCTGGGGCGGGGTCAAGGACTCCGGCGTCGGCCGCTCCCACTCCAAATTCGGCTTCTACGAGTGCGTCAACGTGAAGATGAACGCCTGGGAGCCGGGGCTGACCCGCGACTTCTGGTGGCACCCCTACGACGCCACCCTCGGCGAGGCTGTCCGCGCCTCGGCCAAGCTGCTCTACGGCAAGGGCGCGACGCGGACCAAGGCCCTGCGAGAGGGTGCGGCGCCCCTTCTCAAGGTCGGGCGTCGCACCCTGCGCAAGCGCGGCTGACTCGGCTCAGCCGCGCTTGATGGCTGACCCGCCTCAGCCGCCTTTGATCACGATCGTCTTCGAGGTCGCGGCGGCGCACTTCGAGGTCGGCTTCGCAACGGCGAAGAGCCTGAAGGGCAGGTTGCCCTTGAATTTGAGCGTGGAAGGATCGACTTTCCAACCGCCTTTGTCCTCGGAGGTGGTCCGTCCGAGCGCGCCGTGGCCCTTCTGCTTCAGCACCACCTTGCGACCGGCCCGGCAGGATTTGTTCGGCGACTTGACCTTGCCGAAGTAGCCGTAGGCGCTGATCGTCAGCGTGGTCTTCGAGCCGGCGACGGCCGCGGCCGGGCCGAGCGCGACCACCGCGAGCGTCACCGCCAACCCGGCCACTCCCGCCTTCATCCTGATTCCTGTGTTCATCGATCCCTCCTTGGCGAAGTTGTGCGGCCCAGCCTAGACGGTTTCGGATCGGAATCCGGCGCCTACTTCCAGACCCGCAGCGGCGTGTGCTCGGCAAGCCGGTCGAAGTCGACGTCGGCGTGCAGGAGGACGGCGTCCATGCGGATGCAGATCGCGGCGATCAGCAGATCGACGTTTGAGCGGATCGTGTGGCCCTCCCGCCGCAGCACCCGGAAGAGGCGCGCCGCGTGGACGAAGTCCTCCATCTCCTCGAACGCAAGGACGGGAAAGTGCGCTAACTCTTTCCGCAGTTTTCCCGCGCCGGCGTCGTCCCGCGCTCCCTTCAGCACCTCGGTGTAGACGGGGGCCGGAACGGCGACGTCGGCGTTCTGTGCGATCAGCTCCCGCAGACTGCCCACACCGGGAGCGTCTCCAGACGGGTTGTTGAAGGCGTTGATCCAGACGCTGCTGTCGACCGCGATCAACGGCCCTCGCGACGCTTCCTCGCCTGGCGTTCCTTCCACTCGCGCTGGCCCTGGAGCAGGGCCTCGATGTCCCGCGCCGTTTCTTCGGGGTCCGGCTTCAACTCGGGCAGATTCGGCGGCAGCGGGTCCTGCGTGCGCAACTCCTCCAGGGGCGGGAAGTCCGGGTATTTCCCGAACAAATCGAGGATGCTCTTGCGGCGCTCCCGCTGCACCAGCTCGCGCAGCGCGTAGTCGACCGCCTCGCGCTTCGTGCGCAGGCCGAACAACTCCATCGCTTCGGCGATCAGCTCGTCGTCGATCTCTATGTTCGTGCGCATACACAACAGCCTACACACGTTCCCAGTGATCTCTACACATATGGCGCGCGGAATGTGACGATTCGGCGCCGAAAACCTCGCGCAAGGGACAATCCACCGGCCGATGGCAGAGCGAGGGCGAAACGACGCGGCGATCGCGGTCTCCGGGCTGCGGCGCGACTACGGGGAAAGGACGGCGCTGGACGGCGTCGGCTTCGAGCTGGCGGCGGGCGAGTCGCTGGTCGTGCTGGGACCGAACGGAGCCGGCAAGACGACGCTGCTGCGCATCCTCGCGACCCTGCTGCGTCCCAGCGGCGGTGAGGCGCGGGTCCTCGGTTGCTCGCTGCCCCGCGAGGCCTGGAAGCTGCGCGGGCGGGTCGGCTACCTCGGTCACGAGCCGTTGCTCTACCGCGACCTGACCGGGGTCGAGAACCTGCGCTTCCACGCTCGGCTGCACGGAGTCGAGCGCGGCCGCGCCGAGGCGCGGATCGCCGAGCTGCTCGACGCGGTGGGGATGCGCCGGCGCGGCGGCGACCGCGTCGCCGAGCTCTCCGCCGGGATGCGCCAGCGCCTGGCGATCTGCCGCTGCGTCCTGCACGAGCCGGCGCTGCTGCTGCTCGACGAGCCCGACTCGAATCTGGACGCCGAGGGCCGCGAAGCGGCGCGAGCGCTGATCGGCCCGGACGAAGGACACACCCGGGTGATCGTCACCCACGACCCCGAGCGCTACGCGGACGAGGCGGACCGGGTCCTCCGCCTCGACGTCGACGGGCGCGCCGAATTGAGCGAGGCGACCGCGGCATGACCCCCACGCGCACCGCCTTCGCGGCGATCCTCGCCAAGGACCTGCGCGCCGAGCTGCGCACCCTGCAGTCGCTGCCGGCGATGGCGCTCTTCGCCGTCACCACCTTCGTCATCTTCCGCTTCGGCCTCGACCGCACCCACCTTTCCGGCAGCCTCGCCGCCGGGGTGCTCTGGGCGACCCTGCTGTTCGCCGCGGTGCTCGGCGTCAACCGCCTCTTCGTCGCCGAGCGCGAGGAGGGCGGCTTCGACGCGATCCGCCTCGCCCCGATCGACCGCACTGCGCTGTTCATGGCCAAGGCGGCGGCGCTGCTCGTCTACCTCGCGGTGCTGGAGGCGATCGTCGTCCCCGTCTTCGCCCTCTTCTTCCTCGACTCGGCCGCGGCGCTGCTCCCCCTGATCGCGGTCCTCGCCCTCGCCGACCTCGGCCTCGCCGCGACCGGCACGCTGATCTCCTCGATGGCGGTGCACTCGCGGGCCCGCGACCTGCTCGTCCCGCTCGTCCTCCTCCCCATGGTCGTGCCGCTGATGATCGCGGCGACCGGCGCCACCGACCCGCTGCTCGCCCTGGGCGGTCCCGGTTACCACCGCTTCGACACCTGGCTTGCGGTGCTCGGCCTATACGATCTGGTCTTCCTCCTGGTCGGATACGCGGTGTTCGACTTCCTCCTGGAGGACTGAGCGCGCGCCGCTCCCCACCGCGAGAAACGCATGTACGGCAAAGGACTCAGACCCCTCTCGATCGCGACCGTGGCGGTGATGACCGCGGCGCTCTCGCTGGTCTTCTTCTACGCCCCGCTGGACGCCGACCAGGGCTTCGTCCAGAAGATCTTCTACCTGCACGTGCCGCTCTCGATCGTCTCGCTGGTCGGCTTCGTCGGCGGCGGCTGCTTCGCGATCGCCCATCTGCGCAGCGGCGACCGGCGCTGGGACGCCTACTCCTACGTCTCGATCCACATGTCGGTGATCTTCGGCGTCGCGGTGCTGCTGACCGGCTCGATCTGGGCGCGGGCCTCCTGGGGGCACTGGTGGGTCTGGGACGAGCCGACCCTGGTCAGCTTCCTGATCGTCTTCCTCATGTACGCGACCTACTACCCGTTCCGCTACGCGATCGAGGACCCCGAGCGCCAGGGGCGCTACGCCTCGGTCTTCGCGATCACCGCGGGGGCGTTCGTGCCGCTCAACTTCATCGCCGTGCGGCTCGCCCAGAGCCTCGTCCACCCGCGCGTCTTCGCGACGACGAACGGCGGCCTGCCCGGCTCGATGATGCTGACCTTCCTCGTCTGCCTGGCGGCGATGGCGCTGCTCTGGGTGACCCTGGTCAAGTTCGAGCTGACCGCGAAGAGCGCCTCCGGCCAACTGAAGCGGCTGCGCCGCGCGCTCGATGCGCCCGCCCCGGGCGGAGCCTCCCGCGTCGCCCCGGAGGTGAGCTAGTTGCTGGAGCTGCTCGCCGACGCCCCCGCCCTGCCGCTCCATGAAGCGGGCAAGTACGTGGCCGGCGCCTACGTCGTCTTCGTGGTCCTGCTCGTCGTCTACGTCGGAATCATGGCGGCCAAACTGCAGCGGATCGAGCGGGAACTTCGGGAATTGGCATCCTTTGCAGAAGCCCGTGCCAACGCAAACCAAGCCGCCCCCGGAAGCGGGAGTGAGGGGCCATCCATATCTGATTCTCTGGCCCCTCGCGGGAGCTGAGGAGGTGGCGCTTTATCTCTGAGCTACTGGCGCTCGGCGTCTCCCACAAGACCGCCCCGCTTGACCTGCGCGAGCGGCTCTCGCTGACCGAGGGGCGCGCGGTCGGCGCCCTGCGCGACCTGACCGAGGCGGCGGGAATCCACGAGGCCGCGGCGATCTCCACCTGCAACCGCACCGAGCTCTACCTGGTCGTCTCCGACCCGGTCGAGGCGGAGTCGACGGCGCTCGGCGTCCTCACCCGCCAGGCCGAGATCCGCCCCACCGAGCTGCTCGGCCACCTCTACTCGCTGCGCTCGAGCGAAGCCGTCCACCACCTCTTCCGCGTCACCGCGGGGCTCGACTCGATGATCCTCGGCGAGGCCGAGATCCAGGGCCAGGTGAAACGCGCCTACGAGCTGGCGCTGGTCGAGGGCGGCACCGGGCCGATCCTCAACCGCCTCTTCCGCGGCGCGCTCGCGGCGGGCGGGCGGGCACGCAACGAGACCGGGATCAGTGAGAAGGGGATCTCGATTTCCTCGGTCGCGGTCGAGCTCGCCCAGCGCACCCTCGGCGACCTCGCCGACCGCCGCGTCCTCGTCGTCGGCGCCGGTGAGATGGCCGAGCTGGTCGCCCGCGCCCTGGTCGCCCGTGGCGTCGCCACCGTCTTCGTCGCCAACCGCCACTACGACCGGGCGATCGGCCTCGCTCAGCGTTTCGGCGGCGCCGCCGTCCGCTTCGAGGAGCTGCCCGAGCAGCTCGAGCTGGCCGACATCGTCGTCACCGCGACCAACTCCCCCCACCACATCGTCGAGCGCGACGACGTCGCCGCGGTGATGGCGGGCCGCGAGAGACGGCCGCTGCTGCTGGTCGACATCGCCGTGCCGCGCGACGTCGAGCCGGCCTGCCGGGAGATCGCCGGGGTCAGCCTCCATGACATCGATGACGTCCAGCAGATCGTCGCCCGCAACGCCGGCGGCCGCGAGGCGGAGGCGCGGCGGGCCGAGCGGATCATCGAGGCCGAGCAGGAGCGCTTCGAGCGCTGGCTCGCCTCGCTGGAGGTGGTGCCGACGATCGCCTCGCTGCGCGAGCGTGCCGACGAGGTGGTGCGGCGGGTGCTCGCCGAGAACGACCCCCGCTGGGAGAGCCTCAGCGAAGCCGACCGCGAGCGGGCGCAGGCAATGGCGAAGGCGATCGCCTCCCGCCTCCTGCACGAGCCGACCCTGCGGATGAAGCGGGCGGCCGGCAGCGACGACGCCTACCTGTACGTGAGCGCGCTGCGTGAGCTGTTCGGGCTCGACGCCGCCGAGACCGAGCCGGAGGGCGAGGCGGGCGGCAACAACGTGACCGAGTTGAGAAAGGGGATGTCCGGTAGGGGTTCCACTTAACTTTTTCGAGGAGCGGAGATTGCTGGCGCCCGAAGCTGCGCCCGCGAAAAAGTACAAGACGTTTCACCCCTACCGGACATCCCCAAACCCACACGCTTGATGATTCGGATTGCCACCCGCGGTAGTGCTCTAGCTCTGGCGCAGGCGCGCCAGGTGGCTGAGCTGCTAGGGGGCGGTGAGCTGGTTGAGTGTTCTTCCGATGGGAAGCCGGGGGATAAGGCTAGGTTCGTGCGGGGGGTGGAGATGGCGTTGGTCGAGGGGCGGGCCGATGTTGGGGTCCACTCGGCGAAGGACGTGCCGAGCGGGATGCTCGGCGGGCTCGCGATCGCCGCGGCGCCGGCGCGCGAGGACGCGCGTGACGTCTGGATTGGGCCCGGGTCCTCGCTCGACGACGTGCCGGAGGGGGCGCGAGTCGGAACGGCAAGCCTGCGGCGCCGCGCCCAGCTGCTCGCGGCGCGTCCCGACCTGCGGGTGAGCGAGCTGCACGGCAACGTCGACACCCGGCTGCGCAAGCTCGCGGAGGGAGAGGTGGACGCGCTGGTGCTTGCCGCGGCGGGGCTGCGGCGACTGGGGCGGGAGGAAGAGGCGGCCTTCGCGATCCCGACCGAGCTGATGACGCCGGCGGCGGGACAGGGCGTTCTCGCCCTGCAGGCGGCCGTCGAGAACGAGGGCGCCTGGCACGCCGCCGGGGAGGTCGGAGACGAAGCGGCGATGCGGGAGCTGACCGCCGAGCGCGCCACCGTGGCGATGCTCGAGGCGACCTGCGCCTCGCCGATCGGCGTCCACGCCCGGGTCGACGGCGATCGAGTGACGCTTGATGCCTTCGTCGGCCTTCCCGACGGCAGCGAGTGGGTGCGGGACACGGTGAAGGCCGACGCGGCGAACCCGGCCGAGGCCGGCGAGCTGCTCGCCAAGCGCCTCCAGGCGGCCGGCGCCCGCGACATCCTCGACCGCGCGGAGGCGAGCTGATGCTTCCGCTGTTCTTTTACCCGTCTATACCCGGCAAAAGAACAGCGGAGCGGGTTTTTGGCGGGGCGACATGAGCGCCCGGCCCGGGGTCGTCTATCTGGTCGGCGCCGGCCCCGGCGATCCGGGGCTGATGACGGCGCGCTCGCTGGAGCTGATCGCCTCCGCCGACACGATCTTCCACGACCGCCTGATCCCGCCGGGCGCCCTCGACGGCGCCCGCCCCGACACCGAGCTGGTCTACGTCGGCAAGCAGCCCGGGGTCTCGTCGGTTCCCCAGGAGGAGATCGGCGAGCGGTTGATCGAGGCGGCGCGAGCGGGCAAGAGCGTCGTGCGGCTGAAGGGCGGCGATCCGTTCGTCTTCGGTCGCGGCGGCGAGGAGGGCGAGGCGCTGCGCGAGGCGGGGGTCGAATTCGAAGTCGTCCCCGGGGTGACCGCCGGGGTCGCCGCGACCGCCTACGCGGGGATCCCGGTCACCCATCGCGACGACGCCTCGGCGGTCGCCTTCGTCACCGGCCACGAGGACCCCGAGAAGGGCGAGACGGCGATCGACTGGGAGGCGCTGGCCGCGTTCCCGGGCACCCTCGTCTTCTACATGGGCGTCAAACGCCTGGCCGAGAACGCGGCGGCGCTGGTCGAGGCCGGTCGCGATCCCGACGAGCCCGCCGCCGCGGTCGAGCGGGGGACGATGGCCGGCCAGCGAACCGTCACCGCGACCCTGGGGACGATCGCCGCAACGGTCGAGCGGGAGGGCATCGGCGCCCCGGCGCTGATCGTCGTCGGCCCGGTGGTGCTGCGTCGCGAGGCGCTCGCCTGGCTGGAGCGACGGCCCCTACACGGGCGCCGCGTCGTCGTCACCCGCGCCCGCGCCCAGGCCAGCGGCCTCGCCGCGACCCTGCGAGCGCTCGGCGCCGAGGTGGTCGAGTTGCCGGCGATCCGGATCGAGCCACGGCTCGAGAGCGAAGAGGTGCGAGGCGCGGTGGAGCGAATCGGCGAGTACGCGCTGATCTGCGTGACCAGCCCGAACGGGGCGCACCTGCTGTTCGAGGCGCTGGCGGATGCGGGGCTGGACGCGAGGGCGCTTGGCGAAACGAAACAGAGGCAGGGCGCGACCGTCGCCGCAATCGGCCCCGGGACCGCCCGGGCGCTCGCCGACCATGGGATCGTCGCCGACATCGTCCCCGAGCGCTTCGTCGCCGAGGCGCTGATCGAAGCTCTCGCCGCGGTCGAGGTCGAGGGCCGCCACGTCCTCGTCGCCCGCGCGGCCGAGGCCCGCGACGTCCTCCCCAACGCCCTGCGCGAGCGCGGCGCCGAGGTCGACGTCGTCGCCCTCTACGAAACGGTGCGCGAGGACCCCGCTCCCGCGGCGGTGGAGGCGGCCCGCGACGCTGACTACGTCACCTTCACCTCCTCCTCGACGGTCCGCAACCTGGTCGAGGCGCTCGGCGACGACTTCCCGCGCGAGGCGCGGATCGTCTCGATCGGCCCGATCACCAGCGAAACGGCGCACGAGGCCGGCCTGGAGGTCCACGCCGAGGCGGAGCGCCACAACGTCGACGGCCTGGTCGAAGCGCTCCTCCGCGACGCGCAATGAACCCCGAAGACGCTTCCGCTGTTCCTTTGCCGGGTATAGCCGGGCAAAGGAACAGCGGAGTGGGGGTTGGAGCGGGATTTGGGGCGCCGCATCGGCACTACCGGGTCACCGACTCGACCAACACTCGCGCCCGGGAACTGGCCGCGGCAGGTGCGCCGCACGGCACCGTCGTCACAGCCGACGAGCAGACCGAGGGGCGTGGGCGCCAGGGACGCTCCTGGAGCGCGCCCGCCGGCAAGGCTCTCCTCTACTCGGCGATCCTGCGCCCACTCGGCGAGCGCCCCCTCCTGCCCCTCGCCGCCGGCCTCGCGGTCTGCGAGACGGCGGAGGAGTTGGCCGCAGGGCTATCCAGCGGAACCGCAGAGCCGGGTGGCGTGCGGTGCCAGGTCAAGTGGCCCAACGACGTCCTGCTCGACGGGCGCAAGCTGGCCGGGGTCCTGATCGAGGCCCGTCCTCAGGATGACTGGGCGGTAGTCGGCGTCGGCCTCAACCTGACCATCTCCCCCGAAGAGTTCCTCCCAGAGCTGCGCAACCACGCTACGTCCCTCGCCCCGACTCTCGGTGTAACGCGTAGGTCTGCTGTGGGAGCGCCAACGCGTTGCACCGCGATTGGTTCGGAACCCGGTGTAACGCGCTGGTCGGCTGAGAGAGGACCTACGCGTTACACCGCTGTGTTGAGCGAGGCGCTTGGGCGCTGGATCGACGCCCCGCGCGAGGAGATCCTCGCCGAGTGGCGGCGGCGCGATGCGCTGCTCGGGCGCGAGGTCTCCTGGGGCGACGGGTCGAGGGACGGCGGCTCAGGAGTCGCCGACGGCGTCGGCGACCGGGGTGGGCTCGTCGTCGTCGTCCCCGGCGGGGACCGGGTCGTCCTCGACTCCGGCGAGGTCCACCTCACCGTCGCCTGATCCAGGCTCGCCCGGAGACACGTCCCCGCCGTCCTCGGGCTCGCTGTCTTCCTCGATCCCGGCAGGTTCGATCTCAACGGCATCTCCGTCGCTGTCCCCAACCTCGACCGATTCGATCTCTGCAGCTTCGACGACCTCGGCGTTCTCCCCCGCCGCCTTTTTCGCCCCGCCGCTCTCGCCCCGCGCCCCGCGTTTGTCCTTGTTGCGCTTGCGGCGACGCTTGCCGCCTTTGGGGAAGTTGCGCAGCAGCTCGCGGGCGATGCCGGACGGTTTCCGCGCCATCCGCATCCGCGCGCCGCGCAGCACCTCCTCGCCCTCCGGGGTGTGCGCGACCGCAGCCGCCAGCAGCGACACCGCCAGACGCCGGTCCTGTTTGCGCGCCGCGTGGACCAGCCGCCGCGCGTTGCGCCCGTGCGCCCGTCCCGAGGAGTTGACCAGCAGCCCGAGCAGGCGCTTCGTCTCCGGCCAGCGCTGCACCGCGTACTCCTCGTGCAGCTCGCGCGTGTAGGAGGCGAGGCGCCAGACCCAGGCCTGCGCCTGGTCGCGCCGCCCGATCCGTTTGTCGACCAGCGCCTGCAGCAGCGTCTTCGTCCCCGCCCGCTTGTCCTCGCGGCTCCAGGTGCCGACGATGTCGATCGCGTCGTCGAAGGCCTCGGGGTCGCGCAGGTCGGCGATCTCGCTCAGCGCTTTCAGGCGCAGCTGCGAGTTGCGGTTGCGCTGCACGCAGGTCAGCAGGAAGCGACGGCGCAGCTCTTTGGTCTGGTCGTTCTGGAGCATCGCCCGTGCCCGCCGCCAGCCCTGCGGGCTGACCCGCGCACCGGCCAGCGCCGCCCAGGCATGCTGCTCGGGGTAGTCGAGGTTCTCGACCGCGATCCGCCAGAGCTCGCGCTCAAGCACCTGCATGCGGCGCTCCTCGTCGTCGGAGACCGGGACGATCCGCCGCTCCACCCGCACCTTGCGCCCGCGGCCGCGCCGCACCGGGCCGACCACGATCGCGCCACCACGGTAGACGTCGCGGTCGAGCAGGCTGTGCAGGGTGACGATCGTCTCGTCGTGGGTCGTCGCCGGGTGGACGAAGTCGATCACCAGGCCGGCCTCCTTGCCCGGCGCCCGCCGCGTCACCCGGCCGACCCGCTGCTGGTAGATCCGCCGCGAGGCGGTCGGCGCCAGGTGCATGCAAATCGTCGCCCGCGGCGAGTTCCATCCCTCCGCGAGCAGCATCGCGTTGCAGAGCACGTCGACCTCGCCGCGCTCGAAGGCGGCGAGAATCTCGGCAAGCTCGCGCTTCGGCGTCTCCCCGGAGACCGCGCGCGCCACGATCCCCGTGTCCTTGAACGCTTTGGCGACGTTCTTGGCGTGCTGGACGCCCGCCGTGTAGAGGACGCCGGGGACTTTGCGAAAACGCGACTTGTAGAGGTCGGCAATCGCCACGTTGAAGGGCTCCTGGTCCAGCAGCGCGGCCAGCTCCTCCTGGTCGAAGTCCTGGTCGACCTCGCCTTTGCGCAACGGCACCTTGGCGATCGTCCTCACCCCCGGGCCGGGTGGGATGCGCAGACAGCGCAGCGGCGAAATCACGCCGCGCCGCGCCGCCTGGGCGAGGTCGAAGCGCGAGGTCTGGGTCGGAAAGAGGTCGGCGACGTGGCGGGCGATCAGCGCGCCGGTCGCGGTCATCCCGATGAAGACGGGACCGTTCCAGGCGCGGATGCAGGCACTGGTTTTCTCGCCCAGCGCGGTGTGCGCCTCGTCGCAGATCACGATCGAGTAGGCGTCGGAGACCTTGCCGGCGTTGCGGACGAACCACTGGTAGGTCTCGACCGTGACCGGCCCGTCGGGGTCATCGCGCTCGCCGAGCAGCGGCGGGCGCAGCCGCTCCTTGTAGCCGCGGTCGGAGATCTCGCCGATGAACTGGTCGACCAGGTTGCGGCGGTGGGTGAGGATCAGCACTCCGCCGGTGCGCGAGGCGTCGATGAATCCGACCGCGGCGACCGTCTTGCCGGCGCCGGTCGCGTGCTCGAACCAGAAGCGCCGCTCGGCGCCGGGATCCTCGGGCGCCTCCTCGACCAGCTCCTCCTCGTCCTCGGCCGGCGCCTCCTCCCAGTCCTGGGGCTCCTCGTCGGGGGCGACCTCCTCGTCCTCGTCGAGCTCTACGTCCCCGTTGGGCCCCTCGGCGGGCGGTTCGGCGACCGCCCCGTTGCCCGAGCCGTTGAGGGCGGCGGTCTGCTGCTCGGCCATCAGCTCGGTCAGCGTCCCCGAGAGCGCGTCGACCTGATGGGGGTTCAGCTCGGCGCCGTCGCGCAGTTTCGGCGGCTCGTCGGCCAGCAGCCGCTCCAGCCCTAGCAGCAGGGAGAAGTTCCGCCGCCACTCCATCGAGGGCGACTCGGCCCCCTCGCCGATCTCCTTCAACGCCGCGTCGAGCGCCCGCCGCCGCGCCGTCCCCGGCGCCAGGGCCTCAGGCCCTTCGCCGTCGAGCAGGAAGGGCTCGCGGGCGAACTTCGCCGCGCGATCGATCTCGTCGCTTGAGGGAACTGCCGCTTGCGCGGCAACTTCGCTGGTGTTGGCCATGAAGCCCTTGGGGTCCGTCCCAGCCGGAACGCTCAAGTGCGCGCGGACGGGACAAGTGAGTGAAGGTGCCGGGGGTCCGTTTTTTCCCTTCCCCCGGCGATCTCTGCGGCCCGCATCCGGGCGGGCCGAACGGAACGTATTTAATCACTGCAGCGATGTTTTCGGGACGAAACCTGTGGATCGGGGCGATCTCGGTCGCCGCGGCGCTGCTCGCCGGCTGTGGATCGGGGACCTCCGGCGGCGACTACGGCGGCAAGCACCCCGACTACGCCCGCGCCCTGGCCGGCTCCCCCGCCCCGCTCGCCGCCCTCCATGCCCAGTCCGACCGGCTGCTGCCCGGCGGCAGGGACGCCTTCGAGCGGCGCGTCGCCACGCTCGCCGGCTACCCCGTCGTCGTCAACGTCTGGGCCTCCTGGTGCGGCCCCTGCCGCTTCGAGTTCCCCGTCCTGCAGAAGCTCTCGGCGCGCTACGGCAAGCGGGTCGCCTTCCTCGGGGTCGACTCGCAGGACTCAGACGCCGCCGCGTCGACCTTCCTGAAAGAGGCGCCGGTCCCCTACCCCAGTTACACCGACCCCGGCAAAGAGATCGCCCGCAGCATCGGCGCCGCCCTGGGCTTCCCCGACACCGCCTTCTACGACCGCCACGGCAAGCTCGTCTACCTCAAACAGGGGCCCTACTCCGACCCGGCCGATCTCGAGGCCGACCTGAAGCGCTACGCCCTGGGCTGACCGGGGGATAATGGGAGGGTGAGCGCCGAGATCCTCCTCCTGCTGGCCCTGGCCGTCGGGCTCTTCATCGCCGAGGCGCACCTGCCGAGCGGCGTCCTCGGGGTCCTCGGCATCGCGGCCTTCGTCTGGGCCGGGCTGCTCTACCGCGACGAGGGACACAACCTCTCAATCGTCGTGATCGTCGCCGGCTCGCTGGCGCTCGGCGCCTTCGTCATTTTCGCGGCCCGCAAAGTGCTCGCCACCTACCGCACCGAGCCGGTCCGCACCGGCTACGAGGAGCTGGCCGGGGCCGTCGCCGAGGTCCGCTCGCCGCTCGACCCCGAGGGGCAGGTGTTCGCCCAGGGGACGCTGTGGCGGGCGCGGCTGGCGGGCGGCGAGGGCTCGGTCCCGGTTGGGGGTAGAGTCAGGATCGAGTCGGTCGACGGCCTGACCCTGATGGTCTGCCCGGAAACCGCAACCGAGGAAGGAGCGCGTTAGGCAGATGGCGGTATTGGGAGGCATCATCATCCTCCTGGCGATCATCGCCCTGATCGTCGTCGGCTCCTCGGTGCGGGTGCTGCGCGAGTACGAGCGCGGCGTCATCTTCCGCCTCGGCCGGCTGATCGCCCAGAAGGGGCCCGGCCTGATCCTGCTGATCCCGATGGTCGACCGGATGGTCCGGGTCGACCTGCGCACGGTCACCCTCAACATCCCGCCCCAGGAGGTGATCACCCGCGACAACGTCCCCGCCAGCGTCAACGCGGTCGCCTACTTCCGGGTGATCGACTCCCGCAAGGCGATCGTCGAGGTCGAGAACTACCTGCTCGCCACGTCGCAGATCTCCCAGACGGCGCTGCGCTCGGTGCTCGGCAAGGCGGAGTTCGACCAGCTCCTCTCGGAGCGCGAGCGCCTCAACGAGCAACTGCAGAAGATCATCGACGAGTCGACCGAGCCCTGGGGAGTGAAGGTGACGGCGGTCGAGATCAAGGACGTCGAGATCCCCGAGCAGATGCAGCGGGCGATCGCCCGCCAGGCCGAGGCCGAGCGCGAGCGCCGCGCCAAGATCATCAACTCCGAGGGCGAGTACCAGGCGGCCCAGAAGCTCACCGACGCCGCCGACATCATCAGCACCAACCCCGCCTCCCTCCAGCTCCGCTACCTCCAGACCCTGCTGGAGATCGGCAGCAACCAGAACACGACGATCGTCTTCCCGCTGCCGATGGACGTGATCGAGCCCTTCCTGCGGGCCGCCGGCCAAGGCGGGGACAAGCCCGGCGGGCCGGACAAGCCGCAGCCGCCCGGCAGTTGAGCGCCCCCGAGATTCGCATCGACCAGCTGACCGGGCTGCGGACGATCCTCGCGCCCGGCCGCTCCGATCGCCCAATCGACTTCGCTTCCGCTGTTCCTTTGCCGGGTATAGAGGGGCAAAGGAACAGCGGAGCGGATGAAGCGGCGGCCAAGTGCCCGTTCTGCGAGGGACGCGAGGAGCGCACCCCGCCCGAGGTCTACGCGACGCGGCCAGAGGGCGGGGCGGCGAACTCGCCGGGCTGGACGACCCGGGTCGTGCCAAACCTCTACCCGGCGCTGGCTGCCGGGGAGGAAAGCGATCGCGTCCCCCCCGAGCTGTTCGTTACCCGCCCGGCGCTCGGCGCCCACGAGGTGATCGTCAACGCCCCCGAGCACGTCACCGCGATGGCGGAGCTGAGCGAGGAGCGCTTCGCCGGAGCGGTGGCGACCTGGCGGGAGCGGATGCGCGCCCACCGCGACGCCGCCTACGTGCAGCTGATCGTCAACGAGGGCCGCGGCGCCGGAGCCTCACTCGAGCACACCCACGCCCAGCTCTACGCGCTCCCCTTCGTCCCGGCGACGGTCGCCCGCGAGCGCGAGCGGGTCGGCGCGTATCGCGAGCGCAACAACGGCAACGGCCTGCTCAGCGACGTCCTGG
This sequence comes from uncultured Solirubrobacterales bacterium, assembly GCA_963702055.1. Classification (GTDB taxonomy): domain Bacteria; phylum Actinomycetota; class Thermoleophilia; order Solirubrobacterales; family 70-9; genus CAWINX01. The sequence goes on from OY969702.1 coordinate 1,636,858, forward strand.
TCGAGGAGGTGCGGCGCAAAGAGCGGCTGGTCGCGATCGACGAGGAGGCGGCGCTGGTCTGCCCCTGGGCCTCGCGCTCACCCTACGAGCTGCGCGTCGTCCCCCGCCGCGAAGCCAGCCGCTTCGAGGACGACGAGGCCGGCGCCGCGATGCTGCGCACCGCGATGCGCGCCCTCGCCGAGCGCTTCGGCCGCTCCCCGGAGCTGAACCTCTGGGTCCGCACCGCCCCCCACGACGCCGAGCACTTCCACTGGCACATCGACATCGCCCCCCGCCTCACCACAAAGGCCGGCTTCGAGTTCGCCACCGGCGTCGACATCAACGTCTACCCGCCGGAGCGAGCCGCCGCCGACCTGCGCGAGGCGATCGCCGCCTGATTCGACTCAGGCGGCGGCGCCGCCCGAACCCTCGAGCCGGTCGAGGACGCTGAGGACGGCTTTCGTGTTCGCCTGTACTTGCTCCCGCATGTCCTGGATCTCGGCGATCACGGCCGTATAGACCTTCTCGTTGCGGAGCAGGATCTCCCGCGAGAACTCCTGCAGGCTCATGGCTCGCGCCTCTCCTTCGTCGAAGAGCCGCTGGATCTCCTCGTGCTCCTCGCGAATCAGGCCCTCGAGCTTCTCGCTGAGTCGACGTCCGAACATGAAACCTATTGTCGCAGCCAGTAGGGTCGGCCGGTGCCGCCGACCCCGCGCCCGATCCCCCGCTTCATCGCCGACAGCACCCAGGAGGGGATCCCGCACGGGCGCTTCGCCGAGCGGCTGGCCGAGATCTTCCAAGAGGCCTGCGAGAGCATCGAGGACCTTCCCGACGGCGTCGATGCGCCCGCCGAGCTCGACTGGTTCCCGGAGCGCGCCTGGGGCGGCCGGGTCTGGGTTCCCTGCTCGGGCCGCGCCGCGGGCCCGGAGGGCGAGCTGGAGCTGTTCGGCCACGTCTCCTACGTGCTGCCGGCGGGCAGCGAACCCACCGACCTCCGCGCCAAGGCCGACTTCACCGACGTCCTCGCCGAGGACAACTCCGACTGGAAGATCGACCTGGGCGACGACGTGATCGGTCGCTGGCGCAACGAGGACGGCCGCGCCGGCGCCGTCACCCTCGTCTGGGGCCGCCCCCTCCTCCAGGGCGCCGTCGCCGCCACCGCTGAACTGGACGACGAGACCGTCGACCAGGAGGCGATCTCAAACGGCCGCTTCACCCTCGTCGCCCTCGACGCCCTCGAGGGCTACGGCGACGACGTCTTCATGCAGGTGAAGCTCTGGAGCCGCCGCGCCCAGGAACTGGCCTCGGAAACTCTCTACGCCTAGGGGCTACCGAGCACGAGACGGGGGAGAAACTCTCGCTAACGACTTCGAGTGCGGCGACGATCGCGGCCGTCGAGAGCGTGACAAACGCCAAAAGCCGCCGCGAAGGCAGCAACGGTGACGAGCTGGAGCGCAACGTCCCCCGAATGCCTGAAAAGCAGTAGGCCAACCACAAAGACCGCGGCCGCGGCGCCGATTCCGATGTTCGCATTCCGCATGCTCATCCTCAAAAAGCGTAACGGAAGAACAGATCGACAATGAGCGCCATCGAGCCGACCACACCGCCCATATATCCATCCCGAAGGACCCGCCTTTCGAAATTCTCCTGCGACCATCCAGCCGCAAGGCCGATGGCCCCCATGACGAAGCCGCCCAGGACAATGCCTGCGCCGATCGAGGTGGCGGTCGCCTCGATCATCGTGGTCGCCGGGCCAATCTGAGAACTCAGGATCGCGTTGATCCGCTGATGATCGCGGCCAAGATGTGCCTCGTGGCGCTCAGTTTGCGCCCACTCCCGCGCCAAAACCTCAACTAAGCGAAAATCCACCCGGGCCCCGATAGCTCAGCTGGATAGAGCGGCTCCCTCCTAAGGAGTAGGTCGCAGGTTCGAATCCTGCTCGGGGCGTTCGTTGTTTGCAGGCTTTTCCGATTTCGCCCCTGCGTCGGCGGGGCGGCACAGACACAGAACGGACACGGACTTTCTCCTTCTGGGCCTCTGCCTCATCCGGCCCTTGTGCCTCTCGGGCTGCCTTGATCGCGTCCTCAGCAGGGATATTCGGGGCGTCCTCCAACTCGTCAATGACGTGGCCGTAGGTGCCCAACGTCAACTCCGCCCCGTGACCGAGCTGGCGCGCAACGTAGATCACGCTGCGACCCTCATGCAGCAAGAGAGAGGCGAAGCTGTGGCGCAAGTCGTATGGCCGGGCTTTGGCAATGCCCGCCGCCTCACAGGCTTTTACGAATACACGGCTACGCCACTTCTCGAATCCATTGGCGGACCACTCCCCGCCTCGGGAATCGGGGAACACATAGGCATCGTCCGTCGGATCGTCGGAGACCGCTTTCCACGCGGCGAGGTCGGCGGCCAGCGGCGACAAGATGCGAACCGTCCGACGCGTGCGTGTCTTCTCCGCGTTAACGATGATCGTCTGCTCGTTGATGTGTCGCCAGCGCAACCCCCGTAGCTCACCAGGACGCAAGCCCGCATAGGCCAAGACCGAGACAATCGTGGCGTCGCGCGGAGAGAGTGCTTGGCGCAGCGCCTCGACAGTCTCCGGAGCCAATGGGCGAGTCTCATCACCCCGTGGGAGCGGTGCCTTTCGCATCACCCTCTGCGGGTTGTGCGGGATTCGCTTGCCTTCGGCGGCACGTTGCAGGATGCCTCCAACCAGCGTCACCGCCTTGTGAATCGCGTGAGGGCCGACCTCATCGCGGATCAAGTCGGCTTGGAACTTCGCGAGCGTGTCGGGATCGATATCGCGTAGCGCGCAGCCGCCGATTCGCGGGGATATGTGTCGGTCATAGCAACTCGCGTAGGTCTGTCGCGTACGCGAACTCAGGTGTGCGGCGTGCGCAGCGGCCCAGGCTCCCGTCACGTATTCGTCCAGCGTTTCGCGACCCGCCTCCATCTTGGAGAGATCACCCATGCGCTTCTGTCGCTTGACCTCGGCGTCAAATGTCTCGGCATCGCGCTTCCTGCCGATCACCCGCGAGCGCTCATTGCCCTGCTCGTCGCGCCAACGGACCCGCCACGCTGCGCCAGATTTACGCTGAACCTTCTCGACGCTCATGCTGCCCGCTCCAAGTCAAGCTCCTCAAACACCGCGCGGAGACTAGCGCTGCCCTTCCCAACTCCACAAACGTCCCGCCTGGAGGCCGGGGCAGGCGTCTCTCGCGGTTCAATGTCGCTCGCAAGAATCCACTCCGCCAGAGCGCCGGGGCTAATACGAATGCGACCGCAGAGCTTTGATGCCGACAACTCCCCACGCTCGATGGCTCGGTAGATCGCACGGCGACTCAATCCGTATGCGTCTGCGACCTGCTGGGGACTGAGGGCAGACGGTACGCTAGACATGTTCGGCACCTCGCAATCTGCCATTACGACTCGCCCAATCAAGCACCGGTGGTAAGCCCTCTATCGCTCGGCGTCGATGGGCCTGCTGGATCGCGGAGTGGATCGCTCTACAAGGCTCGAACTTACCCGGAACACCGCAATGAATGACCCGGCCCCGTAGTCGCGGGACTCGGACCTCGTCCCCTGAACAGTGACCGTTGCGGCACTTGAAAATGGTCTGAGTGGTACGCAAGCATTCACTCCACACCCGCTGCACATCGCAGGATCGACAGAGGTCGCAGGTTACTACCTCCTGGCAGGAACAAGTCATAGCTCCGGCCCTCCCTCGACAGCCTCGTAAACTCCACCGCCATCCTTTGTTCTGGCAATCCATCCTTCATCCAATGCATGCTTCCGTGCTCGCTCCCAGGTTCCACTTCCTGACTTTTCGTCAAGCAACTCGGCCAGCTTGCCGATCTTGAGCGGCCCACTCTCCACTAGGGCCTCACGCATTCTTATCGCAAGGGTCTCTGTCTTCGATGGCTCTCGCTTGACGGCACCTAGGCTCCTAACAGATGCAGTGAGGAGGCACCCATCCTCGTTCAGAGTCACGATTTGAATTTCCTCAGGAGGAGGCTCGATCCCGTTGCGGAGCTTCTCGACCCGTAATTCAACGTTGAAGCTCTCTTGTCCCTCCATAGACTCCTGTTCAGACTCGCCAGGCTTCTTCTGTAACGAGAGATGTGCGTCCGCCTGGCCTGCCCACTGACGGCCTCCCATCATCTCTTGACCGCCGCCCCTCGACTGTCCCGCCTGAGACTTGCGGTGATGGTGAAACAGAACTACAGCTAAGTCAGCCTCCTCAGCAATTGCACGAAGACCCTTGTAGATCGCCACGGCTTGTGTATTGTCGTTGACGTCCTCGATATTGGTCGCGGCCATAACGGTATCCACAAGAATCAAGTCAGCATCGTGTTCGACGGCTTGATCTAGAAGCCAGCCGTTATATTCTGCTTTGCCAAGCGATACTCCCTGACGATTCGAATACCGCAGACGATCCACTTGCTCGTTTGCTGCGCCGAACGCGCGCAGTCTTGCGCGAATGACGGCAGCCGGATTCTCCTCGTCAATCGCGATTACACGGTGAGCTTCGACGTTGCGTCCTAGCCAATTTGTCTTGGTAAGGGCTGCTGCAATTAATGAACAGGAAAGCCATGTCTTACCCACCCCCGTGTCGCTGGACACAATGTTTACGGTGCCTCGCTCAAACAAGCCCGTGACTACGTAGCTCGGTGGCTCGGGGGGTAGTTCGAAGTCAAAGTTAAGCCAGTCCACCTTCGTCGTTGGCTTTGTGACTTTCCGAGTAAGGACATCTTTGACTTCGGAAAGTGAGGGCGGCGACTGGCGAACTCTCTCCTCTACGGGTGTTGAGAGCACCCCCAACGGCAGTTGGCGTGCAGGAGGGACCAAGCCCTCAGCTTGGTCCCCTGCCCAACCGCCGGTGCTTGGCAGATTCTCCGCCACCACGCCATAACCCTTAGGACGGAAGCGGCGGAGTAGTGGGCTGACTGACTGACTCACGATGGTAGCCCTCCCGCCCATTCGGCAATTGATGCGACCTCATCTTCCGGCAGAGGAGGCGTGCAGCTCGCAGCGTTGATTGTCAGTAGCAAATCCTCGATTTCGTAGGCGCTGTACTCCTGCCCACGAAGCCAACCGCCCCAGCGAGTCAACTCAGAGTGCCGCTGGCCCTCAGGAATCACGTCTAACGGCTCGAAGCGCGCGTATTCACGCTCCCCATGACCACCTTCGCGCTTGCCCACCGGAGGGCTGCATTGGAACACGGAAGCACTGATCGCGGCAATTGGCACTACCGTCTTCCATTCCCACGCCCCGTCGCCTCGAACGGAAGGCGGCGCTACCACGTATCCGCCACTGCCCTTGATGTCAACTCCTTGAGCGATTGCGCTGTGAGAAGTCCTAACGTCACCCTCGATGGCGTAGTAGAGATGCCAGCCGTTGCTCGCCGTCGCAACCGTCAACGTATCCGGCCAGGTCGGATCTAACTCGCCTCCATTTCGGGGGTCCACATCGACCACCACTAGACCGCTTCCGGTTCGGATGCCAATATTTGCGTTCGGCTCAACCTTCCACCACCACGCCACCTTTTCTGGATCGGACGTAGCGTCCTTAACACCGTGCCTCACCAGCGCTCCATATGGCTCCTTCCGATGTGGGCGCAGAGGAAGCACTGCAAAACCGGCTTCTGCGTAGGTAGATGCGGCCTGACACAGCGTATAGTTCGCTATACTTTGTTCTATATTCGTCGTGTTTTGAGCCGTCCCCGCCGTCTCATCGGGGGCGGCTTTTTTATTAGTCACCTCAGACACCAGCCTCAGTCAAAAACTTCTCCAATGCCTTTCTCTTCTCAGGGTCGGAGAGGCGAAGACCGTGCTCAACTCGACTAATTGTCGGTTGATCGACACCGATCTCCGCAGCTAGCTGGGACTGGGTAAACCCGTGCTGCTTTCGCTTGCTTCGTACTCTATTCATACCTATATTTTACCTTTTTGAGAATGCATTTTGAGACTTTGTAGATAGACGATCTGTGTCACAGACACGACACAGGGCCGCGTCACACCTAGATATGCCTTGTCACACCTAGAGTTTGCTCTCCCATATGTCGTGACCATGGGACTCCTAGCACTAAGTCAGGGGCAAAAAGGGTGCTTACCCCTGCTGTAGAGCCAAAAGCTGACTGCCATTGCTCGACAGAACGCGCGAGGGGCCTCTACAGCTCTATACCGCCCGTGGCTGTATGGCCCAAGAAATGAGTAACTGAGAAGGTGTGGCGGTGTGCATCAGTTCCACGGGAACACGGAAGCACATTGGCGTCCAAGTTCCGCTCTGATAGAGCTAGACGGGGTTGCGCATGACCGAGAGGAGGGCCGCTCGAACCGTGGAGGCGTGCCACTGTGTCCCTCCTTGTGCGGTCGGAATGCCGTCCGAGTTGAGTCCCTGTGCAATCGCACGTAGAGAGCCGCCTGTCTCTCGCTCCCTCACGATGCGCCGGAGGACCGCCACGGAGATTTGTCGTGGACGCCCAAGGCGAACGCCTGCCGCCTGCTTTGCAGCCAATGCCTCTCTAGTCCGCTGGCCAATCAATCTGCGCTCAAACTGAGCGAACGTCGCGAGAACGTTCGCCATTGCCTCGCCCGCAGGAGTGGTTGTATCCACGGTGCAATCAAGTGCAACCAGTGCCCAGCCCTCCTTATGCGCCGTTGCCATAAGAGCCGTGAAGTCCAGCATCGACCTGGATAGGCGGTCGAGCTTGGCGACCATGAGAGCGTCTGCCTCGTGCGCTCTCAGGCCCTCTAGCGCTCTCTGAATACCGGGACGACGCAAGTTCTTTGCGGAATACCCGGCGTCCTCGACCATCCCGGCCACCTGCCAGCTTCGTCGCTCGCACTCTGCGAGGATGGCGGCGCGTTGTGCGTCGATCCCCGCCCCGCTTTGGCTTTGCTCATCCGTTGAAACTCGGACGTAACCTATGACTCGCATGGGAGCTTCGACCTCCTGTGCCATGCCCCCGGCTGTTAGCGCAGCGCGGGGGCGCTTTCCGCTCAACGTACATCAAACGTCCGTTTCGTGTACAGCGCCTCTAGCGTCTGTGCGAAATACAAGCCGCCGAAGGACCGAACGCGCCGAATCGCCTAGCTGAATCAGCGCGACGACACCAAGCAATAAGAGAAAGCCCAGGGCAGCCAGCACCGCACACCCCGTTACTCCTGCTGTCACCGCAACCCAGAGCATTACCGGAGCCCAGGCAGGCCAGAAGTGCTGGGCGGGATCTACGGCCATGAGAAGGGCAAGAGCACCGAGACACAGCAGCCAGTTGACCGCGAGAACTGCGACCGGCTGGCCAAAGCGCATCATCAGCTCGGTCTTCGCCAGAAGTATCGCGTGATTCGACGACCATCAACGAACCACGTCACTCTGTACTTGCCAGGACGGCGAGAGGCGACCTTGTTCACGTAGAGCGTGCCGCCCGTCGCTGCCTGATTAGTCGCACAGAGCGTCTTGTGGGAGGGAAAGCGCACGCAAATCGTGTAGTGGGTATCAACTGTGCTGCGAAAGAATGCGCCGACCGTTGCTTTGTGAGGACACCTCTTGGCCCGCCGCGCCCGCTTGGTCAAGCCACATGCAACGTAGACCTTGACCTTCTTTCTGCTTAGCTTGGACGGGAAAGCCATGTTGAACCCCCAGACCGGCCCGGGGACGAATGTCGCTTCGACCCGGATGACCTGCCAGTAAAAAGTCTGACCTGGTGGAGCTTGCGGAAGGACTGCGCGACACCGCGTCTGTTGTGCGTCTACCGGCTCGACTTGATAGTCGACGTGGATCGTGAATGCCTGTGCCAGCGTGCCATCTGGGCCAAGCTCTGGACTAGTCGCGAACTTGACGAACTGTTGCTGAGAAACGGTAGTGAAGTCGCTGTAAGGCGCACACGTGAATTCGACCGGCACCGAGGCGGGAGCATTGGGGGCGCTTTCGATGTTGGCTCCATTTGGCGGCGCGAGGTTTTCAATGGGGGGTTCTGCTACCGCATGGCCTGCGAACTGAAGCAGCCAAACGGCTCCTGCGATGCCGATGACTCGTGGCCAGATTCCCCTTGCCCGCAACATGTTCTCCTTGAGGGTAGACCAATACGCTCCCGACCAACACGCTCTGGACCGAATCGCAGGCAACGTCGAGCATCTACGAATGCTTCGACTCGATCAAGACCCAGCCAAAGCGAGTGCCGCGTTTGGAGCAAGGCTGCGCGAGCTACGGGCTAAGCGCGGCGTTTCGCAGGACGATCTGGCGAGGGAGGCGGATGTCCATTCGACCGTAGTCGGGCGGATGGAGCGCGGGGCACGGGAACCGAGGCTGACGACCATCCTTCGCCTGGCTCACGGTCTGGGCGTCGAGCCGGGCGAGCTTGTGAACGATCTCTCCGATCAAGCCGCCGAGCGCTCTTAGCTTTGAGGCGATACGCCCCGCACTTTTGCTAGTCGATCTAGGCGGGGGGTGGCATAAAGCCGACCGGGTGCTTGGGCGGTGGCACCATTGGGACCGGCTTGGCCTTCATGACAATGAGCGTCGCACCGCCCGCCCAAAGCATCAGCAGTAGGAACGTCCACGTGGCAAGGTCGTAAAGCATCGCCGGATCAGGATAGCTGGGTCTGGCGGATTTGCCTGGGCGGTTTGACTTTGCGCTGGCGTTTACGCTGCCCTGACGATGGAAACGCCAGCGGAAATCCGCAAGCACATCGAAGTCTTGACCGCCTTCGAGAAGCAGTATCGCGAGTTTGTTCACGCGCTAGAAGAGGAGCGACGGACCGGAGCTTCCTACTGGCACCCGCACGTGTTCGCTGAAAAGAGGCGAAATGTCTTGAAGGCAGCTCCCCGAGCCGACCTAGCAGCAAAGGCTTCCGGCTACTGGCTAACGGTCTATGACCCGCCCGCACTCGGCGGCAGGGCTAGATCAGAAGATTTGTCGTCGCAAGTAATGGACTACGACGATCCTGTTTTCTCCGATGACGGCCTAGATATTCCCCGCCAGATTCTCGATGCCATCCCAATCCAGATCGCCTCGCTGGAGATGGAGCTAGAGAAAGCCGAGAGGTGTCGCCCCCGCCGCCGATCAAAGTCCTGGTCTGAGCCGAAGTCAGATGAGAAATCCTGGGCCGACCCCGGCCCGCTAGAAGAACAGCCGCTTCCAGTCGGGGAGCCGTCAGCCAACCGCCCGAAGCTCACCGAAGTCCACGTGGGCGTTTTCGCCTTGCCCTTCGTGATTGCCGCTGCTGTGTTCCCGCTTTCGGGATCGCCCTTGGCTGCTGTCCTCGCGGGCATCGGCAGCCTGGCGTTCCTCAGCATCACGCCAGTGCGTAATCGCCTAGTGCGGCTGATTGATCGGGTTATCGGTCCTTGATTCGCCTTGTGTTGGCGGACACAATTTGGACACGTCAGCGCGACCACGCTAGGCATTGCGCGACATAGAGTGCCGCGTCAGATTCCGCTCTCTGCCGGGAAAAGCTCCGCGAAAGCGCTTGCCAATGGGCCGCGCTCCAAGCCCTCCCGTGACCCTCCTAAGGAGCAGGCCGCAGGTTCGAATCCTGCTCGGGGCGTAGCGGAAAGCCAGTTCTAGAGCCAAATTTATGACTCTGAGCCTGACCTCTGTTTGTTGGGTAAAAAACGACCTACCCCCGCGCCCGGCAAGTACTAGTGAGCACCGAGCTGAGCTTCGCCCCCCCGGCAAAGCCGAAGGAGGCCTTTGCCAGCGGGAAGGTGGCGCGGGGGAATCCCTTCGGGGCGGGACAGCCGGCGGAGACGTAGGAGTGGCGCTTGCCGGCTGCTCGGTAGCGCCGGGAGAGGCGCATCTTGATCCCGGTCAGGTTGCCCCAGGAGCCAAGCGCCCTGGGGATCGTGGCGCTCAGCGTGGTGCCGTAGGCGCCGTGGGGCTTTTGGTCTACCGAGAAGACGATCACGAAGGAGGTCGGGAAGGGGTGGGCGGAGTAGATCTGGCCCAGCAGGACTGGCTTGTTGTGCTTCTTGCCGTTGAAGACGGCGAGGCTGCCTCCGGTGGAATAGGGGACCTGGCCCGCCAAGGCGACGTTGGCGGAGAAGCTTCCCTTGCCGACCAGGGAGGAGCGACAGGCCGAGATCGCCCTGGAGGTGGAGGCCGGTTGGATCCTGGAGATCGCACAGGTCGGCAGGCCGGCGGTGTCGAAGTGGCCGTGGCGGTTGATCGCGATCGAGAGCTTGTGCAGCTTGGGAACGGCGCTTTGGTCGGTTGTGGAGAGGCCCCAGTTGACCGATACCGAGATCGGGGCCGAGCCCTTGCGGGGGAGGGAGCCGGGGATGAGCTTGCCGCCTACGTCAAGGCGCAGGACTCCCTTTTGGGTGATCTCGGCTTGGGCGATCGCTGCCGTGCCCAGCATGGCGAGGCAGCAAAGCGCCGCCGCGGTCTTTTTCCAGCCGTTCCTCATCTAACCCTCTCCCCTGCTCCCGTCGCTTTGTCCCCTAAACACTCGGGGATCATGCCCGATGCGGCCGAGCCGTGCGAGTTCAGCGCGACCGCAAGGCGGCATAAGGTGAGCGGACCGGACGCCCTTTAGCCAGGGGGCTGGCATCGGACGCCCGGTCCCACTCGTTAGGCGTCGCTTAGGGAGAGCGACAGCCACTTTTTTGAGTTTGTGTGGGGAGTTCAGACATCAGAGCGACAGCGGGCTGGGGGCGAGCGCGCCGACCTTCCACGCCCCCCCCAACCCGGGCCATCGGCAGCGCTGTGGGAGTGCCCTGGCCGTCGCGATAGATGAGGAAGGTCTGGGCGCCCTTCACCCGTAGGCTGAGCACGTGGATCGTGGTCGCCGAGCGCAGGGGGCCCTGGGAACCTGCGCGGTCATTGCCTCCATCGCCGTCGTGCAGCCCTTTGCCTTGGCGCTCTTGGCATGAATCATGAGCGCCTGGAGCTGAGCCTTCAGCGAGCCGGCGAGGTAGGAGCAGGCCGGGGGCAACGGCCTTGGTGGTGCCCTGGTTGGGCAGCGGGTTGGGGTCGGTGGGGACGGGGCCGCTGTGGGGAGCGCCTTGGGAGCTGGAGTTGCTGGAGTTGGCCTTTTGCTTCGCGCCGCTCTTGGGCTTGGGCTTTTGGGCGGTGCTCGTCTGGGTGGCGGAGGCGCTGCTCGCCATCGAGCCTGAGCTGGAGGAGCCTCCGCAGTCGGCGAGGGCGAGCAGAAGTGGCAGGGACTTGGGCGCTGTCATCTTCTCTTTCTGTGCGGCTTGCGGTGATGGCGTCGGTGGTGATGGCGCAACACGCGGTGGCGGCGATGCTTTGCGCGGTGGGGCGGGACGGCTGGGGTGACCGGATCGGGCGTCGCGATGGAAGGGGCCGCGATGCTCGGCGCCGACGCCGAGTCGGGCAAGGACGTGCCCTGATCGGGGGCGGCACCGGGGTCGCCCCCGCCCTGCCCCGAAGAGCTGCCGCTTGCACCTGCGTCCGCCGCGTTGCCAATCGGCGCCAGCGGCGTGGCACTCGTCGCCGAGCCGGGCGCGTAGGCGTAGATGCTCGCCGGCTCGGTGTTGCCCGAGGTGACGTAGACGCGGCCCTGGGTCGCTTGGGCGGAGTTGTCGACGGCCAATCCAAGCGGCAGGGCGTCGGTGACGTTGTATTTGAGGTGGCCTTTGTAGGTGTAGTTGGGGGAGACGGAGGCGGGGCGGTAGATGTAGATGGTGGCCTGGGGGCGCTCGGTGTAGAGCGGCTGGGTGTTGTCGGCTACGTAGACGTCTCCGGTTAGCCGGTCCACCGCGACAGCGGCGTCGCGCAGCGAGGTGAAGGGCTGGTTTGAAGGGTTATTTATCTGTGTAATCGGAGTCGTCAGCGAGGTCGTCGGGTCGAAGACCTTGACCGTGTTGGTGGCGGCGTCGGGGACGTAGAGGAAGCCCTGGGTGGAGGCAGAGCTTCCTGAGCCAGGGAAGGCCGAAACCGCGAGGCCGTAGTAGTCGGCGCTCGGATCGAGGCCGATCTGCGCCACCGGGTTACCTGAGGAGTCGTACTCCTGCACGTAGGTGCGCTCGTCGACGTAGACGTTGTTTGAGGCGTCCACCGCCACTCCGGTGGAGTGGGCGCTCGGGTCGTTGGCGCCGTCTGCCCCGGCGAGGATCGTCCCCGCGCCGAAAGAGGGGGAAGCGTTGAACTTGGCCACGTTGCGGTGGAAGTTGTTGACGTAGAGCTTCCCCGTTGAGTCGATCGCCAGGCCACAGGGGCCGTCGAGCGGGTCCTCGTTCGCCAGCTGGGTGATGTAGCCGGTCGAGCCGGTGACCCCCTGGCCAAACGCGCCCGTCAGGTAGTTGGCGGTGCCGGAGTAGACGTCGACGGCGTGGTGGTAGTAGTCGGCGATGTAGAAGTTGCCGGCGGGGTCGGCTCCAAGGCCGCAGGGTCCGTAGAGGTAGCCGTTGGGGAGGGGCCTGTGATCAAACGTGGTGGGCACCGGCGTGAAGACGAAGAGCGGGTCAGAGCTCGCTCCCCGCGCGGCGGGTGCCGCGACGCAGAGCGCCAGCGCGGCGAGGGCGAGGGCCGGCCACGATCTCCTCTTCCCCATCATCGGGTCCTCCTCGCCGCGGCGACGCTCGCCCGCGCCGCGCGCTTGTGATGCACGTGGCGCTTGTGATGTCGCTTGTGCGCCTTCTTGTGCTTGCGCTTGTGACACTGCCCGCGCAGCTTGGTGGTGAAGATGTAGCCGAGGTTGGTCTGGCCCTGGGCCTCGACGTCGGAGATCGGCGGGCGGACACAGATGTCGGCCGAGTTGACCAATAGCCCCCGCTTGCCGCCGTAAAGGGTCATCGTGAAGCGATCGACCGGCTCGTCGGGGAGGTTGTCAAACAGCGCCCTGATCCCGCCCTTGGCCGGGCCGATGTTGCCCTCGACGACGATGCGGATCGCGCCGGAGTAGAGGTCGGCGACGAGGTCGGGGAGTTTTCTGCCCGGTGCCGAGCGCAGGTAGACGTTGCCGGCAAGCGGTGTGTCAAAGAGCGGCGTGAAGGCTTTGGCGCGGCCGTAGACCGAGTTGGCCGGGCAAGTCTTCGATTCGAACTGCGCTCGGGTGCAGATCCCGCGGATGTGGTTTTGGGCCAAGAACTCCTGGTGGGGGATCGTCACCGAGATCTCCTTGAGGTTGGTGTCGGTCGCTCCTCGCGACTGGAAGGTCGCGGTCAGCTCGGGGTAGGCGTTTCGCTTCGTGCCGCCTCTGAGCTTCACGCCGAGCTTGGGCTTGAAGCCGAGGGTGCGGCAGTTGAGCAGCTGAAAGAAGGAGGTGGTGCTGGAGCTGGTGTCATCAGCCGAGCTGGCGAAGCTCGCCCCCGAGCCCCCCAGCGTGGAGACCAGCTGCGATGCGGCGCAGCTTGAGGGGTTGTGGGTGAAGTTCGGCCGGTCCATGTAGATGCGGATGTCTCTTAGGTGAAGCGGGATCCCGCCGAGGATGTGGGGGATCACGTCGGAGGCCGACTTGTCGATCTGCAGCTGAGCGGTGTGCTCGTTGACCGAGAAGGCGGAGCGGATCACCACGTTGCCGAGATCGAAGGGCCCGACCGTCGCGGGGTTGATCAGCACCACCGAGAGCGGCTGGCCGTTGTAGGGGCCGGCGAGGTAGATCCGCCCGCTCGTGTAGGTGAGGGCGTTGCCTACTCCGTAGCCGGTGAGGACGTGGCCGACCAGGCTCGAGTCCGGGCAGGAGGGGTTTGACGCCTCGGCGGTTCCCGAGCGGGTTCGGGCCGCTTCGATCGCCGCGTCACTGCAAAACGGGATCCCGGCCAGCTTGCCGGTGATCCCCTCCGGCAACACCAATGAGTAGGAGGTCAGCTCCTGCTCGGTGTCCTGTCTGGTGATGTGGACGTAGTAGGGGGTGTAGGAGTTGACGTTGGAGTTGACGCCGCCGGCCACCACTCCGGGACTGAAGGGCGGCGTGCCGCCGGGACACGGCCCACCCCCAATCCCGGTTTTGATCTGGCTGGAGGAGTTGGTGACGTAGGGGGCCACCGAAGAGGCCCAGGGGGTCATCGTGATCGTCGAGACGGCAGCCCCGCAGGCCGGCGGGGTGACGAGGAAGGCGCGCTGGGAGGTGAAGAAGGTGAGGTTGAGGTTGGTGTAGGGGAGCTGGGGGAGGCCGTCGAAGGTCGCGGTGAGGTTGCCGGTGATCGGGTCGGGGGCGATCTTGCCGGCGAGCTTGACCAAGACGCCGCGCTCGGCGTCCCTTGTGACCAGGTAGACGGCGACCAGGGAGTCGAAGGGGTTCTCCGCTCCCGGCGTCGCGGTTACCGGATCGTCGGGGGTGGCGAGGTAGATCGAGCCCTCGAGCAGGCCCGAGAACAGCGGCGTCGTCACGGTGAAGTCGCCGATCTTGGAGGCGTTGGGACAGCCGTCGCCGGGGTTTGAGTCGACCGTCTCCGCCGCGTACTGGGCGGGCGTGCAGGCGCCGAGGCCGGCGCCGACCGCGGGGTTGACCGTGACTCCACTGGGCAACTGCACCACGACTTTCTTCGTCGGCGGCTGGGCGAGCTGGGCGGGGTCGGTGAGGTTTGCCTCATCGACCGTGAGCTGGAAGTTGTAACCGGCGGGGGAGGAGGCCTTGGTGTCGTTTAGCTGGCCGACGGGGGTCGGTTTGTAGGGGAGGGCGGAGCAGCTCATGTCGGCCTCCGCGCCGCCGGAGTCGCGGTTGAGCGCGCTTGTCGAGACCTCGGCGGGTTGCTGCCAGGAATCGGCCGTGGCCGAAAACGACAAAGGCCCCGAGCAGGCCGGCGGCAGGGTGATGAAGGACTGCGGCCGATTGGAGAGCGGGTCCCCCGGCGAGGCTTTGCACCAGCCGAAGCCCGGCTCGGTTTCGTTGAGGCAGTTGCCGCGCTGATCGTCATGGGAGGCCGCCCAGGGCGTCCCCCACAGCGAGAGCTTCATCCCGTAGAAATCGAGCGCCTGAGAGACGTTTGTCGCGTCGAGGCTGAGGGTGTAGGAGCCATCGGCGCCCGGGTGCAGGCTGAGGTCAAAGACGATCGGCGACCCGAAGGGAGCGGCGCCGAGCTGGGCCGGGCGACCGGGGGCGGGGTCGAGGTTGAAGAGCCCGAAGCGCCGCGTCTGCCCGCCACCGAGGGAGGTCTGCATCTCGATCGTGCCGATCTGGGAGCCGTCGGGGCAGCTCTCCCCCGAGAGGCTGGTCTCAAAGGGGGAGTTGCGCGGGGCATAGAACTGGGTCAGCGTGCAGGTGTTGGTCGCCGCGGGGTTGAGGATCATCCCCGTTGGCAGCTCGATGTGGAGGTCGCGCAGATCGCCGTCGGCGAAGGTGTCGCCGGGCTGGTCCTCGAAGGGACCGCCCTGGTTGAAACCCACCGCGAAGTCGAGTTGGTAGGGGTGGGAGTCGGCCCCCGTCGCCGCGGCGCCGCCATCGGCGTAGGCGTTAGCGGCAAAGCCGGCGGTGCCCGAGAGAAAGCCGAAGCCCCCGGTAGTGGTGAAGGTGTCGGTGCCGTCGCTCTGGGCCGGGCCCGAGGAGTTGGTCGCAACCAGGCGATAGTGGTAGGTGGTGTCGGGTTTCAGGCCCGAGATCGCCGCGCGGGCGTCGTAGTCGGCGGAGCCGGAGCCGGCCGGGGCGGAGGAGGTTTTCACCGAGCCAGAGAAGTTCGCCGCCGTCGAGTATTCGAAGTTGTAGGTGGTGGGCAAGCTCTGGGGATTGACCGTTCCCTTCAGCAGCGCCGAGACGCCCTGCAGGTCGGTGGCCGAGAGCGAGCCGAGGGTGGGGACGCTGGCGCTCGCCGGGGAGGCGCTGAGCAGCAGGCCGACAAGGGCGACGAGAGAGGTTGCGAGCGCCCGCCTCATCGCCGGCCCCCGCGCTTGTGGTGGCGCTTTGCGTGGCGCTTGTGCTTCTTCCTGTGGCTCTTCTTCTTGACGCACTTGAACTTGCCGTGCACCTTCTTCTTCTGGAAGCCCTTCTTGCAGCGCTTCGCCTTCTTCTTCTTCGCGTTGACGTAGCGAAGCGGGGGGTTGCCGGGGCCGGGCTGCAGGGTGTCGAGCGCGGGATCGGCGGGCGGGGGCGGCAGCGAGCGGCAGGCGTCGCCTTCGCAGGCGATCGGCGGCGGGGTAACCGGGAACCCGCCGTTGATGCGAGCGTCATAGACGTCGGCACCGCCGAGGTCGGCGTCGACCAAGACCGCATCTGAGTTGTACCTTTTGACCAGCGAGCCGGCGGTGAGGAAGTAGGCATCGGATCCGTCGGCGGAGGCGTCGAGGAAGGAAGAACTGCCCGTCGAGTGCCCGGAGTCAAGCAGGGCGAGGCAGCCGCCGGAGCCGGCGCAGCTGCCCTCCCCGGAAGCCTCCCACTCATAGGCGTCGGCGGAGCTGTCACCGTCGCTGATGGCCAGCGTGTCGGCGGAGTTGAAGAAGACACGCTTGCCGTCGGCGGAGAGGGCGCGGGGCTTGTAAGAGTCGGTGGAGCCGGGGGCGGTGCCGTTGGCTATGGCGCCGGGGATCGTCGAGGGGCCGAGCGGGCGCTCGTTGGTCGGGTTGCAGGAAAGGCAGCGAAGGGAGCCGTCGTAGAGGTAGACCTGCGAATCACAGACGCCGCTCGGCTGCCCGCACAGCGCCGGGCTCGCCTGGTCGGTGTTGTCGTAGCCGGTGAGCTCATAGGCCGAGGAGATGAAAAGCAGCTTGGTCCCGTCGGCGCTGACCCTGGCGGTGCCGGTGGTGGGCGGGTAGTCGCTCGGGTCGGCAGCGTTGGCGCCGGGCGCCACTTGGATGGTGGTGCCGTTGTGCCAAAGCTGGAGGCCCGAGCCGTCCTGGTAGTAGACGTAGTCGCCGGTCGAGGAGGCGCCGAGCACTCCCACCACTCCCCCGCTCGGGGTCAGGTCGGTGGCGTGGCCCGAGGAGTCCAGATAGCGCCAGAGGTGACCTGCGGCGGTGAAGAAGGCGACCGAGCCGTCGGCGGAGGCGGCCTGGAAGCTCCCCCTCCCCCGGAGTCGGCGTCGGCGTCGGCCCGTTTGGTCTGCCCCGCCTCGCGCAGGTAGAGGTTGCCCGTCGCCGTGTCGTTCCAGTAGACGCGGGCGCCGCTGGTGGAAATGGCGCCCGCCTGGGCGCCGAGGACGGCGCCGGGGGTGCCTTGGCTTTGGGCGGGCAGAACGTTGACGAGGCTGAGGCCCTGACCCGAGGACCACTCATAGAGGTTCTGCTCGCTTGGGTCGCAGCCCAAGCCCAAGAGCACCTCGGTTGCGTCAGGGGTCAAAGCCGCGCAGGTCGAGACGACGACGTGGGAGAGGTCGGGAGAGGCGCCGGCGAAGCGCAGGTCGAAATCGGCCGGGGCAAGGTCGAGGAAGCCGGCGTTGGCGGCGCCGAGCAGCGCCTCGAAGCCGCCGTTGGGGTCGTTCCTCAGGTAGTAGTCCTGATAGCCCGCCGGGGCGTCAGTGCCCGCCAATGGCGGGTTGGCGACCGCGCAACCGGTGGCGTCGCCGCGGCAGTGGTCGCCGTTCAGCAGCAGCGCGTGGCCGAGGTCGGACGAGAAGAGCTGGTAGGGAATGCCCTCATCAACCGTGTCGTAGCTACCCGAGAAGATCGCCGCGGTGGTGATGTTCTCGGTCGACCAGCCACTGGGGGTGCGGGTGGAGACGTATTGGGAGGCGGGCGGAGCCTCGGCGGCTTCTGTGCCGAAGGAGGCCTTCGAGCCGTAGGTGATCGAGCCGGCGCCCGAAGCGGCGGCCTGGATCGTCCCGCCGCCCCCCAGCGCCCCCGGCGCCGCCACCTCGCCGCCGTTTTTGTCGATCGGGGAAACCATCTCCCAGCCGCGCGAGTCGAGCAGGGTCGGACCGCCGGCGCCCGCTTGGGTGGTGAAGGAGAAGGTGGGGCTGGTGGTGGGCGAGCCGGGGTCGGAGTTGATGGCGACCAGGCGGTAGTGGTAGGCGGTGGCGGGGGTGAGCCCGGGGAGGATCTGGAGCGCCGGTACCGCGCTGGAGCCCGAGCCGATGCTCGGATCGGTGCCCGCGGGGGCCTTGGTCGCTCCCGTAAAGGGGTCTTTGGAGGCCGCGACGTTGGCGTCATAGGCGGCCTTGGTGATGAAGTCGAAGTGGTAGGTGGTCGCCAGGCCGTTGGGGTTGACTTGGGCCTGGAGGCGAGCCGAGGTCGTGGACACCTGGGAGGACCAGACCTGGCCGGGGGGGATGAGCGGGGGGCCCGAGGCCTGGGCGCTCACCGGTGAAAGCGCCGCCACGATCAGGGCAAAGACAACAGCGCCGCCACCTTTGACCGGGTGGCGGCGCTTGCGGCCGGTGTGCACTTGGGCGGCCCTGTCGCTACCTCACCGCGCGGTTATTGCGCAGGTGATGACGCTTGTGCTTGCGGTGGTGCTTCTTACGGGGCTTCGGGCACTTGAGCGCGATATGCGGGTTGGAGTCGGCGATCTTGTTGTTTTGGCCGTTGAGGAAGACCGCGGCGCGGTTGGGCTGCTTGCAGAGGTTGGTGTTGTTGACCAAGAGGCCCTTGTGACCACCGACCAGGCGGATGATCGCCTTGGAGAGCGGCGCGTCGGGGATGCCTTGGAAGGTGGTCCGCAGGCGGGCGTGGACCGTGTCGATCTTGCCGACCTGGTCGATCTCGATCGGCTGGGAGGCCGGGCCGTGCAGGGCCAAGACGACGTCGGGGAGCGGGTTGTTGCCGGTGCGCAGATAGACCGGGCCCCGCAGCTTGTAGTCGAGCAGTGGGCTGCTGGCGACTACCGAGCCGATCACCGAGGCGGCCGGGCACTGGCCGGCGGCGAACTGGGGCCGCGTGCAGGGCGCCTGGATGTGGGACTGGTCGAGCTGCATTGTCGGCGGCAGGGTCACTCCCACCTTGCCGATGTTGGCGTCTCCCGCGCGTGCTGTAAGCACCGAGGTGAAGGCCGGGTGGCCGTTTCGGAAGTGCCCGCCCCGCAGGCGCATGCCGAGCCTGGGCTTGAAGGGCAGGCTCGAGCACTCGCCGAGCTGGAAGCGCTGGCTGAGCGGCACGCTCTGGCCCAAGGTGGAGAGCAGCGAGCCGCTGAAGCTCGACGGATCGCAGCTCGTCCCGGTGTGGATGAACTGGTCGCGGTCGAGGCGGATCTTCGCCTGGGTGACGTCGAGCGGGAAGCCGCTTCCATTGACCGTGAGGTGGTCGGGGATCGGGTCGCTCACCGCGGTGATCTGCGCCGTGGTCGGGTCGATATTGAGCGCGACGTGGGTGACGACGACGCCGAGGTCAAAGGGACCGGCGACGGCCGGGGTGATGATCACGAAGGAAAGCGGCGCTCCGTTGTAGGGGCCGGCCATGTAGACGTTGCCCTTGGCCCAGAAGGGGGCCGGGCCGGCGCCGGCGGCGACGTCGACGGTGCCGACTTTGCTGGCGTCGGGGCAGCTCGGGCTGGATTGCTCCAGAGCTCCGTCGCCCTGGTTGGTGCGGCTCTGAGCCTGGGCGATGCCTGCCTCAGAGCAGGCCGGGATGCCGGCGAGCTTGGCGAGCAGCCCCGGCGGCGGGGTCAGGGTGACGGTCTTGAACTGCTGGGAGCCGTCGGGGCGGCTCAGGTTGAGCACCAGCGGGGAATAGTTGTTGGCAACCGCGGAGACGGTGCCGGCGTCGAGGCTGGGGCTGTTGGGCTGCTCGTTCTCGCTGTTGGAGCAAGAGCCGCCGTTGGCGCCCTGGCTGATCGACCAGGGGTCCGAGTAGGGGACGGACCCCTGATCGGGTGAGGTCCACGGAGTCATCGTCGAGTCGGATGAGTAGTTGCCGCAGACCGCCGGGGTGCGCAGGATGCCCCCCGAGCCTCCGAAGAAGTTCAGGTGGAAGTGCTCGAAGGGCAGCTGCGGGCTCTGTTTGAAGGTGGTGGTCAGCCGGCCGGTGTTCGGGTCGGCCTGCGTCTCACCCGCGAGCTTCACCACGACCCCGCTCTGCGGGTCGTTGACGGCGACGTAGATCGCCACCATTGAGCCGAACGGGTTGTCGATCGGCTTGGCCAGGTAGATCGAGCCGGGCAGCGGGTGATCGACCAGCGGCGTGTCGATTTCGGCCGTGCCGAGCTTGGCGGAATCCGGGCAGGTTGCCGGGTCGGGAGTGGTGTGAACCGTGCCGTCGGGGTCGGTGGAGGTGTAGCCGAACTCGGCCTCTGAGCAGGAGCCGAGGCCGTTGGCCGCCGAAGGGTTGAGGGTCAGCCCTGGCGGCAGGGTGACGGTGGTGTCTTTGAGGTTGGCCTCAGCGGTCCCGTCGGGATCCTGGTTTTGGGGCGTATGGACGTCGACGTCGAGGCCCGAGGGGGCATCGGCGGCGTTGGTGGTCGGCCGCGCCGACAGGGTCGGGGAGAAGTCGAGGCTGGCGCAGCCGTCGTAGCCCACCTGGTTGGGGGTCGGCGTGGAGAGGTCGTGGGAGACGAAGCTGGCGGTTTTCCAGTCGCCGATGTTCTGCCAGGAGTCGGCGCTCATCGTGGTCGTCTGCGGGCCGAGGCAGGAGGTCGGCAGGTTGAGGAAAGGCAGTCGCGTCCCGCCACCGCCGTTCTGGTCGGCCGGGACGCCGTACATCGTCAGGGTGCTGGCGACGACAGTCGCCGCCGTGGTGATGCCGCTGAGCGACGCCGTGAGGCCGTAGTCGGAGCCCGTCCGAACCTTGACGGTGATGACGGCGTCCGTGATGACGAGGTGAGTGGCGAACTGCGCCGCCGCCCCGCCGCGCGGGACCATATTGTACAAGGGACCGCCAAACGAACAGCCCGGGGTACAGATCGTGAGAAAGCCGACCTGGGTGTTTGCCGGGCAGGGACTATCCTGGGAGCTATCGAGGGTCTCGAAGGTGCACTTCGGGGTCACGGAGGGGTTGCCGACGATCCCCGGCGGCAGGTTGACCTCGATGTCCTTGACGTTCTGGTCGGGTTTGGTGGCCGTAATTTTGTTGAAGGTGAAGCTGGTGGTGAAGTTGCGCGGGTGACTGCCCGCCTGGGTGACGACGTTGCCGCCCGAGTCGGTGGCCGTGCCGTCGAAGGAGGCGATGCCGAAGTCGGCGAAGGCCGGGGCGGCAGAGGTGAGGAGCAGCCCCATCGCGAGGAGGGCGCTGCCGATGGCGGCGCGCTTGCGAGGGGATTTGAAGAGTCGGGTGAAAAGCGTCATCTCGGAGTGCTCCCTGTGCGTTGCGGAGTCGGAGGCTTTGTTGGTGTCGCGCCGACGGTGGATCACTTGCCGGCCCTCCGGTTGTGGTTGGCGGCTCGCCTATGGGCGCGCTTGTGGTGCTTGGCCTTCCTGTGCTTCTTGTGGTGCTTCTTGGCCTTGTGGTGCTTCTTCTTGTGCTTGTGCGCCTTGCGCTTGACCGGCTGGTTGGCGGGGCCCTGGAAGCCGGGCGTGCCGGGGCCGTCGCCGGCCGTGGGCGAGCTGCCGGCGCCGCGGCAGCCCTCGCTCAGGCAGGGCGCCTGGGCCACGGGGTTCTGGGAGGCGAGGCCGCCGTCGACGCGGGCGTCGTAGATGTCGTAGAGGCCGTCGGTGTCCTGGCTGACGAGCTGGTTGCGGGTGACGATGAAGACGTCGTTGTCGCTGCTACTGGCGTCGAAGAAGTTCGAGGGGCTGTCACCGGCAGAGGAGATCAGGTGGAGCTGGCCACCCTGCCACTCGTAGACATCCGGAAGGCCGTTGGTGTCGGTGGGGACGAGGGCGTCGCTCGAGTCGAAGAAGAGCCGGCCGCCGTCGTCGGAGAAGGCTCGGGGAAGCATGGCGTTGCTAGACGCGTTCGCAAGGGCGGTCGGCACCTGTTGGGAGGGGATCGACGAGGGGCCGATCGGCGGCTGGCCGCCCGGGTTGCAGGAGGCGCAAACGAGCTGGTCCGAACCGACGTCGTAGAGGAAGGCCTCGCTGTCGGGGGTGGAAGTGTTGGCGTCGGTGTTGTCGTAGCCGGTGAGGCTGCGGGTCGAGTTGAAGGCGAGATGGAGGCCGTCGGGCGTCACGCGGCCCGTCCAGGGGCGGTTGCTGAAGCCCCAATCGCCGTTGTCGTTCGTGGGGTCGAGGGTGGCGATGAAGGTGTTGGCGCCGTTGTGGTTGAGGTAGAGGTTCGGCTGGCCGGAGACGGCGGTGTCGCCGTTGGAGTTGGCGTTGGCGGCGAGGGCGCCGTTGGCGACGAAGTAGAGGTAGGAGGCGTTGTCGCTGGCGCCGACGACGCCCTGGACCGCCGCGCCATTGGGATCCGTGCCGTCCGGGGTGAGGTCGGTGACCTGGCCCGTGTCGACGTCGTAGCGGTAGAGGTCGGTCGAAGTGTCGCCGTTGACGGTTGTGGTGACCGTGCCGGACGGCACAAGGAAGATGGAGCCCGACGGGGTGAGGCCGGCGGCGTCGGCGGTGAGGTGGCTGATGCCGGTCCCGGCGAGGGCGCCGGTGAAGGTGACCGTGTAGGGGCCGCCGGCCGCGCCGCTGACGGTGACGTTGCCCGAGCCGACGTTGGAGAGCGCCTGCAGGGCGCTCTGCACCGTCGCGCCGTCGGCGTTGTAGGGGAGGTTGGCGGCCAGATCGGTGACGTGGCCGGTGCCGGTGGCGTTGGGGCCGGCGGAGGTGAAGGTGATCGTGCCCGCGCCGGTGTCGACGGCGGAGATCACCGCGTCGGCCGGGATGTTGGTGCCCGAGAGCGCCTCGCCGGGGACGAAGGCGCCGGTGGCGGTGCTGACCCCGGTGATCACGTTGCTCGAGCTGTCGGTGTCACCGGCGCCGGTGGCGCCGGTGGTCTGACCGTCGAAGGTGAGCTTGAAAGTGCCACCCGTCGGCGAGCCGTTGATG
Source organism: uncultured Solirubrobacterales bacterium (assembly GCA_963702055.1). Taxonomy (GTDB): domain Bacteria; phylum Actinomycetota; class Thermoleophilia; order Solirubrobacterales; family 70-9; genus CAWINX01. The sequence goes on from OY969702.1 coordinate 1,659,526, forward strand.
GTGGCCGTGCCGGACGGCGTCAGGCCGGAGGCGTCGACGGTGATCTCGGCGACGTTTTCGTTGCCCTGGGCACCGGTGAAGGTGACGGTCCAGGGGCCGCCGACCGAGCCGGCGACGGAGATGTCGCCGGGGTTGAGGTTGGAGAGCCCCTCGAGGGCGGTCTGGACATCGTTCGCGCCAGCGTCGAAGTTGATCGGGGCAGTGGTCTGGGCTCCCGAGCCGTCGTCCCAGGTGAGCTTGAAGGTGCCGCCGGTGGGAGAGTGGAGGGAGATCTGCTGGCGCTCGTCCACGCCCGAAGCGTCGGGGGTGAGCTGCTGGGGGTCGGTGAAGAAGACGCTCGAGCCGTCGGTGGAGGCGGTTTTGAAGTAATTGCCCGTAAGACCGATTTTGCCGATGCGCCCGTTTCCGGATCCTCCCTGCACGACGTCCAGCTGGGTCGTCCGGTTGCCCTCGCGCAGGTAGAGGTGACCGCCGCCAGATGCGTCGGCGGTGTTGAAGATTATGCGCGAGCCGTCGCTGGAGATTGCGCGGGCTGTTGCATGAAGGGTGTTACTGCTGCCGGAGGCACTGGTATCGCCGAGTCCCGCCGCGGAGCTGGTGTCGGGGACACAGGCCGGCCCGGTGCACTCGGTGCCCGCGGCCGGGATGAGACTGACGAGCTTGACGCTGCCGCCGGACCACTCGTAGAGATTCCTGACCCCGCTCGGGGAATCCGGGGTCAACCGGGCCTGCTCCCTGAAGACGACGTGGGTGAGATCGGGCGAGGCGCCCTCGAAATTGGGGGTGTTCGGGTTGCCCGAAACGGGGCTGGGGGTGACGAGTTGGTAGGTGCCGTTGGTGTTGTCGCGGACGAAGAGGTTCGGGAACCCGGCCGGCTCACCGGGAACGAGGGCCGGGCTGTCGGTGCCGCAGCCCGGTTTCTGGTTCTGGCCGTCGATCAGGATCCCGCGGGCGAGGTCGGGCGAGAAGAGCACGTAGCCGGCCTTGCAGGCGATGGCGGTGACGCCACCGGAGCTGGTGTTGGGCGACTGGGGTGGGATAATGCTGTGCGACGACCAGTCGGTAGCCCCACGCGTCGCCAGGTAGTTTGGGTTTCCCGCCACGGTGTCGGCGAAGCCGCCGAACGAGAAGAAGGAAGCGGTCTGACCGTCGGCCGCGACCTGCGCCTGCAGCGCGTTGTTTTCACCAACGCCGACACGCCCCGCCCCCTGCTCGGCCTTGTCGGTCGGGGTGACCTGCTCGTAGGCGCGGCAGTCGGGGAGGAAGGTGGAGTTCTGGAGGTCGCGGAGGTCGCCGTTGGGGCAGCCGGCGTCGGCGGCGGCGCGGGGCACCGAGGTGCCGGCGGCGAAGAGGAGGACGAGGGTCGCGATCGCGACGGCGAGGAGGGCGGCGAGGGCGAGGCGGCCGCGCTGCGGGAGCGCCGAGCTTCCGGCTGAAGGCGCACCACTCCCGGCAAAGGCCGCGGACGCACCACGGCCGGCGAAGATCCCACGGACGGTCGAGGCGAGGCGGCTGCCCCTGCCCGAAGTCGGTGTCGCGGACGATGCCTTCGCGTGGCGTCTCACGTTGCTGTGTCTCCTCTCCTGGACCGCTCCCTTTCCGTGTCCCGCTGCTTCGCGGGGTCCCTGGCGAGGGGTCGATCCCTTGATGTCCCTGTGACGTATCCCTGCCCGTCCCAACGGGCGATTGCAGTATGGAAACAGACCGAGATCTAAATGTCAAGAGCTGTACCGAAATAAACGCGGAACGTCTCAGCCTCGATGCCCGGGCACGGAAAGATCGCCACGGGGCTCGACCCTGCGGCGTAGTGCAGCGTGAGGGCAGGGGCCTGGGAGGCCCCCGGGTTTAGGAAGAGACGAGGCGGTCTATGAACGCCGCCCGGCGTCCGGCCGCTCGCCGCGGGAGCCTCAGCCCCAGACGATCGTCACGTCGTAGGCATCGAAGGCGGGGTCGGCGGTGACGATCGGCAGGCTTTCGGCGCGGGCCTGGGCGATCAGCAGCCGGTCGAAGGGATCGCCGTGATGGCGCGGCAGGTCGCGCACGGCCCAGGCGTGTCGCGATTGGATCGGCAGGGGGCGGAATCCGAGCTGCTCGATCCTTTCCGGCAGATCCTCGGGCGCCTCGAGCTTGCCGAGCGCCGACTTGATCGCGATCTCCCAGAGGGAGGCAACGCTGACCAGGACCTGCGCGCCTTCGCTTTCGATCGCGGCGGTCGGCGCCGGCTTGAGGCGAGGGTCGTCCAACACGTGCCAAAGCAGCACGTGACTGTCGACCAGCAGCCTCAATCCCGATCGGCGGAGGGCCGCTCGTCGGGGAAGATTTCGCTCTCCTCGAACATGCGCTGGATCTCCGTGTCGGCCTCGTCGAAGTCCGGAGCGATGTGGATCTCGCCCTTCAGCGAACCGCGTCCCGTCACTCCCCCGCCGCGCTTCTCCAGCGGCACGATTCTCGCCACCGGCTCACGACCGCGGCGCACCACGATCTCCTCGCCCGCCTCGGCGCGGCGCACGAGCTTGGAGAAGTTGGTCTTTGCCTCGTGGATGGTGACGGTCTCGGACATGGCCTGACGATAGCCAGGTTAGTCCAGTTGGTCAAGCCCTACGAACGCCGCTCGGCGGCGACGCGGCCGGCGTCGGCGACGCCGAGGAAGGGGGTGAGGGCGACGGTGATCGCGTCGGGGAGGAGGTCCTCGAGCTGCTCGGCGCGCTCGACGACGACCCAGCGGGTGATCAGCGAGACGACGCCGGCGATCACCGCCTCCTCGGTGTCGAGCGGCGGGCCGTCCTTGCCCTGGGCCTCGATGCGGCCGGCGCGCAGCAGCGGGGCGAGGCCGGCGACGGTTTCGCGGTGGTGGTTGGAGATCGGCGGGCCGGCGGCCAGGGTCTCGACCATGCAGAGGCGGGCCAGGGCCGGCTCGGAGGCGAAGAAGCCGAGCATCTCGGCGAGGGCGGCGGGGACGTTCTGGGGCCAGGGGCCGGCCGCCTCGACGGCGGCGACCATGCGGTCGCGGAGGGCGTCCATCACCTTGTCGTAGGTGGCGACGAAGCAGTCCTCCTTGTCGGAGAAGTGCTCGTAGAAGGTGCGGCGGGAGACGGCGGCGGCCTTGATGACGCGGGCGACGCTGGCGTCGGCGTAGCCGTGCTCCTCGACCATCTGGGCGCAGGCGGCGATCAGCCGGTCGCGGTGGTTGGCCTCGACGAACTCGCGCGGCAGGCCGTGGCGGCCCGGCGGCAGCCGGGCGAGCTGTGGCGAGGGCGTCTCCTCCGGCTCGGGGGGCTTCTCAGCCATTGATGAACATTATTGTCGCTGCCGGTACTCGGCGAGGGCGGCCTCGAGACCAAGGTAGGGACGGGTGACGACGAACATCAGCTGCGGCAGCAGCCGGCGCAAGTCCCCCCCTCCCCCGCGCGTCAGGCACATCGAGATCAGCTCGTAGACGGCGCCGCCGAGCCCCTCGGCGGTGGCGCGGGTGAGCGCGGCGGGGTCGTCGAGCTCGGCGCGGCCGCCGTCGATCAGGTCGACGAGGACCTCGACGTCACGGTCGAGGCGGGCGCGGGCGCGGGCGCCGGAGCGGACCGCCTCGACGTAGACGACCCTGGCGTAGGTGGGGTGGGCGCCGGGGTAGGCGAGCATCGCCTCGATCGCGGCGCGGACCTGGTCGATCCAGGCGTCCTGCTCGGTGGCGGCGGCGCGGACGCGGGCGAGGAGGTCGGCGTCGGCGACGTGGAGGGTGCCGAGGAAGCGCTCCTCGGCGTCGGGGGCGTGCTCAGCGTCGGGGGGCGCCTTCACCGGGCGCCTCCGGCTACTTGGCGGGCTGGGCGGCGAGCCGCGCCGCCGACTCGCCCAGGTAGGGCGTCAGCACGAACTCGAGGGCGCGGGGCAGCAGCTCTTCGAGGTGCTCGGGGTCCTCGACCAGGCGTTTGTCGATCATCCAGACGACGCCGCCGACCGCGATGTCCTCCATCGACTCGGGGAAGCCGTTGCTCTCGGCGAGGCTCTCGCGCCCGGCCCGCAGGATCGCCGCGAACTCGCGCATCGTCGCCTCGTAGCGAGCGAGCACGTCGAGACCGGCGCTCTGGGACTCGATCAGGCAGACGCGGGCCAGCTCGAGGTCGGCGGCGAGATGGGCGAGCAGGGCGGCGAGGGCGGCGCGGACCTTCGCCTCCCAGGGGCCGGGCTCGGCCTCGAGCGCCTCGCGGGTGACGCCGAGCGCCCCCTCGGCGGCGCCGTCGAAGACCCAGAGGAAGAGCGCCTCTTTGCTGCCGAAGTGCTCGTAGAAGGTATGCCGGGCGACCCCCGCCGTCTTGACGATCTGGTTGAGCGAGGTGGCCGGGTAGCCCTGCTTGGCGACCAGCTGGGTTATCGCGATGCCGAGCCTGCCGCGCTGGTTCTGGGCGACGAAGTCGCGCGGCAGCTTGTGCCGTCCCGGCGGCATCCGGGTGAGGCGAGCGAGGTCGTCTTCCGGCATCAGGGCCACCGCGGCAGCCTAGCCCCGGGGGCGGAGCGGACGGTCGAGTAAGTGGGTGGAGCTCGCACAGGAACGGTCCTCCTTTAGGCACCACCCTGTACCGAATACTAGCGCCTATGTTTGCGTTTGTGCAAGCGAGCAGCAAGACCGTTCGACCTTCCAACGGCGCCACCCGCGCTCCCATCCATGGTAGGGCCAGGGAGTCGGCGGGGCAAGGCGAGGGCGGAGCTAAGCCCAAAGACCGCTGACCGGGACCGCCCAGAGGCGATCGCCCAGCGGCAGGGTTCGATCGCCGGCGTAGATCACGAATCCCGCTTTGAATCGTTCGCTGCGAGCGTCGCGGATTTTGGCCAAGGGCCTCCAATCCCTCTCCCGGATGGTCGCGGCGCTCTTGACCTCGACACAGGCGAGATCGCCGGAGCCATCCTCGAGAACGACATCGACCTCATCGCTCTGATGGCGATAGTGGTAGAGCCGGGCATTGGCCTCGGCCCATTCCATGTGCCTCATGATCTCCATGGTCACGAAGTTCTCGAGAACCTTGCCGGTCAGCTGATCGTCTTCGGCGAGACGCTTTTCATTCGCGCCGAGAAGGTGGGTCAACAGCCCACTGTCGGTGACGTAGACCTTGGGCGTCGCTGACTCGCGGCTGCCGATCGATGGTCGCCAGGCCTGGACCGTCTTGACCAAGAAGACCGTCTCGAGCAACTTCGTATAGCTGCCGACCGTCTTGTGGTCGAGCCCAAGGCGCCCACCGAACTCGGTCAAGTTCAGCAGGTTGGCGGCGCGGCTGGCCAACAATCGTAGAAGGCGCGGCGCTCGGTCGAGTTTCTGAGCATCGCTGATGTCGCGCAAATCACGGTCCAGAGTGGTCGTCAAGTAGTTCTCAAACCAGCTGTCTCGCCGCTTCCCGACGCGTCGAAGGGCCTCCGGGTATCCCCCGGCGGCGATCCGGCTGACGAAGGCTTGGCGCCCCTTCGCGGCCCCTTGGACGCGCGGCGGGGTGGCAGTGAACAGCGCGTCTACGAAGTTATTCCCAGCACCCTCGATTTCGCTTTGGGAAAGGGGCCAGAGGGTGATGATCTCGATCCGGCCGGTAAGGGCATCGTTGACCTTGCGGTTCGTCAGAACGTTGGCTGAGCCGGTGATGAGGAACTGGCCTGGCGTCTGATCGGAGTCCACAACGTCCTTGATCGCCAGCAACAGATCGGAGCCGCCACGCTGAACTTCATCGAGGAGCACTGGCTTCTCTAGGCCGGCGACAAAGCCGTCGGGGTCGCCGACGGCGGCATCCCTCGCGGCCCGGTTGTCGAGGCTGACCGCGGTGGCGGGATGGTCAGTCGCGGCGATATCGCCGGTCAACGTGCTCTTCCCCACCTGTCTGGCGCCCATCACGAAGACCACCCGCGTGTCGCTCAAGGCTTCCAGAACCAGCCTCCGGTTATGGCGGGCATAGGTCTTCGGCATCCTTCGACTGTAGTGCAATCCGGGAAACTTATGCATGTAATCGGGGAATGTTGTTCCTGCAATCCGGGAAACTTATCTTCGTAACCTGGGAGGGTGAGAGAATCCACTCGATGCGATTCGAAGTCTTCTGGCGGGTGGCGGTGGTGCAGCTGGTGGCGGTGCTCCTGCTCGCCCTCGTCCTGGGGGTCGTCTTCTCGCACGGGTTCTTCGTCGACTGGGGCTGGCTGGTCGGACCGCTGGTCTGGCTGGGCTGCGCGGCGCTGACCGCTCGCGTCGTCGGGCTGGACCGGGTGTTCGCGCTGGTTGGGGCGGTGCTCGCCGGTTTGGTCAGCGCCCTCGCCGTCGTAATCGGCCTCCACTGGCTCGGCGTGATCGTCGCGATCGGCCTCTTCGCCGCCTGGTGCGCCCGCGACGGCGCAGAGGCGACTGCTTGAACCTCGGCCTCGAAGGGCGCGTCGCCCTGGTGATGGGCGCCAGCCGCGGGATCGGGCGGGCGATCGCGACAGCGTTGGCCGGCGAGGGCGCTCGGGTGGCGATCGCGAGCCGCTCGCGGGAGGCGCTGGAGGAGGCCGCGGAGGAGATCGAGGGCGAGGCGTCGCCGTTCGTCGCCGACGCCTCCGACCTCGAGCGGATGGCGGCGCTCCCGGGCGAGGTCGCCGAGGCCCTCGGCCCGGTCGAGATCCTCGTCGCCAACACCGGCGGCCCGCCGCTCGGCGGCGCCCTCGACCACGAGGTGGACGAGTGGGAGCGGGCCTACCGCTCGCTGGTGCTGGCGCCGCGACTGCTCGCCGGCGCGGTGGTCCCGGGGATGCGCGAGCGCGGCTGGGGGCGGATCGTCAACGTCGGCTCCAGCTCGACCCGGGAGCCGATCCCCTTCCTCAACCTCTCAAACTCCCACCGGATGGCCGCGATCGGCTTCCTGAAGACGCTCTCCCGCGAGGTCGCCGCGGACGGGATCACCGTCAACACGGTCGCGACCGGTCGCTTCGCGACCGAGCGGCTCGCCTCGATGGCCGGCTCGTTGGAGGCGGCGGAGGCGGGTGCCGGCGCCGAGGTCCCGGCCGGGCGCCTCGGGCGTCCCGAGGAATACGGCGACCTGGTCGCCTTCCTCTGCTCCGACCGCGCCGCCTACATCACCGGAACGGTGATCCCGATCGACGGGGGATTGCTGCGCTCGGCTTAAGCCGACGACTTCCCCAAGCGAGGGAGGACAACCCGCTATCCCAGTGCAACGTTTTGTCCCCCCCTTACGGGGAGAAAACGTTGCACCGGGCGCGACCGGACACCTGAGCGTTCGCGGTGCAACGCGTTGTCCCCGAATAAGGGGGACAACGCGTTGCACCGCGAACCGCGCTCAGCCCTCGCCCGGCGCTTCGCGCATCGACGGGAAGAGGATCACGTCGCGGAGGGTGCTTGACCCGGTGATGATCATCATCAGCCGGTCGACGCCGAGGCCGCAGCCGCTGGCCGGCAGCATCCCGTACTCGAGCGCGCGCACGAACTCCTCGTCGTGGGGGTGGGGGCTCTCCTCGGCGCCGGCCTCCTGGCGCTCGCGCTGCTCGACGAAGCGGCGGCGCTGCTCGACCGGGTCGTTGATGTCGGTGCCGCCGCCGACGATTTCCATCCCGGCGACGATGCCGTCGAAGGCCTCGCCGATCAGCTCCGGGTTCTCGGCCTGCGGCTTGACCAGCGGCCAGAGAGCGAGCGGCAGGTCGACGATGAAGGTCGGCTGAGTCAGCTTCGGCTCGACCAGCTTGCCCTGGAGCGTGTCGACCAGGCCGGCCCAATCGTCGGTCGGCTCGGCGTCGGAGCCGACCACCTCGGCCAGCTCGTCGCGGCTCGTCGCGACGATGTCGACCCCGGTCTCCTCCCGGATCGCCTCGCGCAGGGAGACCCGCGCCCAGGGAGTCGCGAAGTCGATCGTCTCCCCGTCGCGCTCGACCTTGGTGGTACCGAGGACCCGCTCGACGACGCCGGCGACCAGCGCCTCGGCGAACTCCATGACGCCGTTGTAGTCGGCGCCGGCGACGAACCACTCGAGCATCGTGAACTCGGGGTTGTGCTGAGGCGACATCCCCTCGTTGCGGAAGAACTTGCCGAGCTCGTAGACGTCTTCGAAGCCGCCGACGATCGCCCGCTTCAGGTACAGCTCGGTGGCGATCCGCAGGTAGAGGTGGCGGTCGAGCGCGTGGTGGTGAGTCTTGAAGGGCCGCGCGGCGGCGCCGCCGGTCATCCGCTGCAGGATCGGCGTCTCCAGCTCGACGTAGCCGCGCTCGTTCATGTGGTCGCGGATCGCCGTCAGCAGCTTGGCGCGCAGGGCGAAGACCTCGCGGGAGCGCTCGTTCGCGATCAGGTCCAGCTCGCGCCGGCGGTAGCGGGTCTCGACGTCGGAGATGCCGTGGTAGAGGTCGGGGGGGTCGCGCAGCGCCTTGGCGAGCAGCGTGCACTCGCGGATGCCGATCGCCACCTGGCCGCGCTTGGTCACGTATATGTCGCCCTCGACCCCGACGATGTCGCCGATGTCGAGGTCCTCGATCCGGGCGAAGGCCTCCTCGCCGAGCGCATCGAGGCGAGCGTAGGCCTGGATCGTCCCGGAGAGGTCGCGGACGTCGAGGAAGGCGGTCTTGCCGTGGCCGCGGCGGGCGGTGAGGCGGCCGGCGACCCGGTAGGAGAAGTCGGCGTGGTCGCCCGGCTCCAGCTCGGCGGGATCGTGGGCGGCGAGGATCTCGGCGACCCTGGTGCGGCCGGTGAAGGAGTGCGGGAAGGGGTCGATGCCGGCGGCGCGCAGCTTCTCGGCCTTGGCGTGGCGCTCGGCCTCTGTCGAGCCCGCCGCGGGGTCGGCCGGCGGGGCGGCCTCGCTCATCGCTTGGCGCCGACAGTCACCCGCTCGCCACCCATGTAATCGGTGAGGGTGGTGGCGTCGCTCAGCAGCTCCCGCAGTGCGGGACCGTGGTGGGTGTCGTGCTCGAGCGCCAGCCGCTGCCCCGACGGCGCCTCCTCGATCAGCCCGCGGATAACGCCGAGGCCGTCGGCGCCACAGTCGCCGGTGACGGCGATCCGCGGCTCGCGGCGGATCTCGGGCGAGCGCTCGAAGATCGTCTCGTCGGTGACGTAGGGAAGGTTGGCGAGGACGAGGTCGACGCTGCCGTCGCGCAGCGCCTCGGGGAGGCCCTCGGCGACCTCGACCTCGAGCGGCAGGCCGAAGCGGGCGGCATTCTCGCGGGCGGCCTCGGCGGCCTCGGGTGAGAGGTCCGACGCGGTGACGCGAAGGTCGGGGCGCTCGCTGAGCAGGGCGAGGGCGACCGCGCCGGAGCCGGTCCCGACCTCGTGGACGCGGGCGCCCTCGGGAAGCTCGGCGGCGACCTCGACCAACAGGCCGGTCTCGCGGCGGGGGATCAAGACCCGCTCGTCGACCGCGACGTCGATCCCGCGGAAGGCCTCGTGGCCAAGGATGTAGGCGAGGGGCTCGTGCTCGACGCGGCGACCCACCCGCTCCTCGAGCGCCGCCGCGGCGTCGGGGGGGAGTTCGCGGTCGGTCTCGGCGGGGAGAGCGGCCGGGTCGACTCCGAGCGCCTGGGCAAGCAGGGCCTCGGCGTCGCCGCGCGGGTCCTCGCAGCCGGCCGCGCCGATCGCCTCGGCGGCGGCGTCGAGCGCCGCGCCGATCGTCCGCGCAGCGGCAATTGCCTCGATTTCGGTCTTCACCGGCTCCATTTAAGTGGCTCCCGCCTCCTTGGGCTCCAGGGCGGGATGGCTGAGGGTACCGTGGCGGCGCTTCACGGCGTAGATCCAGATCGCGCCGGCGACCATCATCCCGAGACTCTCGAGCTGCGCCGAGGTCAGCCCAAACGCCGTCTCGGTGTTGCGGCGGATGAACTCGACCAAGAAGCGCTCGGCCCCCGCGTAGAGGAGGTAGATCGCGAAGAGGACGCCGGCGCGGAAGCGATCGCGCAGCTGCCAGAGGATGAAGGCGCCGAGGCCCATCGCCAGGGTCTCGTAGACGGGGGTCGGATGGACGGTCTGCTCGGTGGGGACGGTGCCGTGCGGGTAGGACATCGCCCAGGGCCCGTCCCAGGGCTTGCCGTAGTCGCCGTCGCCGGAGAGCTGACAGCCGCAGCGGCCGATCGCGTAGCCAAGGGCGAGGGCCGGCGCGGCGAGGTCGAGCAGGGCGAGGCCGAGGAAGCGCCGATAGCGGGCCCAGGCGAGCACCGCCAGCGTGCCGCCGATCGCACCGCCGTACCAAACCAGGCCGGCGCCGGAGAGCAGCTCCCCGACCAGGTCATGCTTGACGCTGTCGTAGTTCTGGACGAGGAAGTAGACGCGCGAGCCGACGACCCCCCCGGCCAGCGCCGAGAAGGCCATCTCGTAGGCCCAGTCGGTCGGCTTGCCGATCTCCCCCAACCGCCGCGCGATCAGCGCCCCGGCGGCGAGGAAGGCAAGGGCGAACATCAACCCAAAGGTCTGCAGGGTGAGCGGTCCGATCTGAATCTCGGGATACATGTATAGCCCCGCCGGGAGTTGAACCCGGGCTACCAGGTTGAAAACCTGACGTGCTAACCGTTACACCACGGGGCCGCGGGATCGGAGTCTAGGGGGAGAAGTCTGGCCGCCCACGGCTTGAATAGGAGTGCATGGCAATCATGTTCCTCTCGCAGTCGTTCCCGTCTTCGCCGGCATCTTCACCGGCGAGCTTTCCAGCGCCGTCACCGCGCTTGTCGGCTCCACGGGCCTCTTCGGCGGCGGCGCGCACTACGCCGCCGTCTTCGCCCGCCTTTCGGAAGATGCGGTCGAGCGAGCAACCGGGTTTGGTTTCTTCCTCGGCTTCGGCCTCGCCGCCGCAACCATCCTGATCGACACCTTGACCTGATCTAGACTGACCCAATGGCAATTCGTATCGCTCTATTCATCGCACCTCTGGTGGCGGGCGCTGGGTTGGCGCTGCTACTCAATGGGCTCAATGCGGGCGCGGGTATCTCTGCGGTCGCACTCGGCTCGGTGTGCGTTGGCGGGGGCGCCGTGCTCGGCTATTTCGGCGATCGCCTGCCTGAACCCCTCTGGGGGCGGCGCACTCACCGCCTTGCGGATACGCACCGCGACTGAGGCCACCCCCGCCTGAGCGTGAGCGCCGCCGGCCGCTAACTGAGCAGCATCTCCAGTAGCGCCTTCTGGGCGTGGAGGCGGTTTTCGGCCTGGTCCCAGACGGCTGAGCGATCGCCGTAGAGGACCTCGGCGGTGATCTCCTCGCCCGGGTGGGCGGGGAGACAGTGCAGGACGATGGCGCGGTCGGCGGCGGCCGAGAGGAGGTCGGCGTCGATTTGGAAGGGGGCGAGGTCGGCGCGGCGGCGGTCGGCCTCGGCCTCGTCGCCCATGCTTACCCAGACATCGGTGTAGAGAGCGTCGGCGCCGGAGGCGGCGGCGCGGGGGTCGTCGGTCAGCTTTGCGTCGTGTCCCTCCTCGAGCTGGTAGCCGGGGGGCGCGGCGACGAGGACCTCGACGCCGGACAGCTCCCCGGCGATCGCCAGCGAGCGGGCGACGTTGTTGCCGTCACCGACGTAGGTGAGGCGCAGGCCCTGGAGGTCGCCGAAGCGCTCGCGCAGGGTGAGCAGGTCGGCGAGCGCCTGGCAGGGGTGGTGCAGGGGGGTGAGGCCGTTGACGACCGGGACGTCGGAGGCGGCGGCGAGCTCGGCGACCGTCTCGTGGGAGCCGGCGCGGATGACGATCGCGTCGACGAAGCGGGAGAGCACCCGGGCGGTGTCGCCGATCGATTCGCCGCGGCTGAGCTGGAGCTCGTCGCCGCGCAGGACGACCGGCGTCCCGCCCAGCTCGGCGACCCCGACCTCGAAGGAGATGCGGGTGCGGGTCGAGGGCTTCTCGAAGAAGAGCGCGACGCTGCGGCCGGCCAGCGCCTCGGCGCCGACGCCGTCGCGCCGGCCCGCTTTCAGCTCGAGCGCCCGGTCGAGCAGCTTGCCCAGCTCGAACGCCCCCAGCTCTTCACCTGTGAGGAAGTGTCGCGTCAAGCGGTTGATACTAAGCGCGTGCAGTTGACGGCGATGGCCTGGAACCTCTTCCACGGGCGCGATTTCCCGCCCGACCCCGCCCTGTTCACCTGGCGCTCGCGGCTGTTGCGGATCACCGAGAGAAACGACACCCACATCCAGGTCAATCGCGGCCTGCTCGACGAGTTTGCGGCGATGCTCGCCGACGCCGAGTGGGACGTGGCGCTGCTGCAGGAGTGCCCGCCGCGCTTCGCGGCGCCGCTGGCCCACGCCTGCGACGCCGCAGCACACCGCGTCCTCACCTCGCGCAACTCGCTCGGCCCGCTGCGGGCCGCGGCGGCGCGCCTCAACCCCGACCTGATCGCCTCCGGCGAGGGCGGGTCCAACTTGACGCTCATCCGCCCGCCCTCGCCGCGGTGTAACGCGTTGGAGTCCCCACAGAACGCCAGCGCGTTACACCGGCAGGGGGGGGCGACGCTGCGGGGGATTGTCGAGCGGCGGGACCTGACCATCCACGCGGGCAAGCCGGAGCGGCGAGCGATGGCCTTCACCCGCACCGGCTCGGGCCTCTGCGTCGCCAACCTGCACGCGACCAACGACCACCCGGGGCTGGCGGCCGAGGACGTCCTCCTCGCCGCGCGGCGCGCGACCGAGTGGGCCGGCGAGCGACCGTTGCTTTTCGGCGGCGACCTGAACCTGCGGCCGGCCGAGATGCCGGCCGTCTTCGACGAGCTGCGCGACCGCTTCGGCCTCGCCACCCCGACGACGGGCCCCCACGCAATCGACCACATTCTGGGACGCGGGCTAACCGTCGTCTCGCCTCCCGCACCCTGGCCGTCGGAGCGCCGCGAGGTGCGCTTCGGCGGCGAAGAGGCGGGATGCGGCGAACGCGCGATCCGCCTCTCCGACCACACACCGGTGGCGGCAAGGTTCGAAATGGGCCGAGATAGGGCACACTGACTTCACACCCCCATCCAGCGTTCGACCGGCAGGAGACCAGGAGGAACCACATGGCCGCGAAAAAAACCACCACCGGCAAAGCGAACAAAAAAGCCAAAGCCGGCGCAAGGGCCAAAAAACCTGCCGCGAAAAAAGCCAAGAAAGCCAAACCGGCGGCGAAACGCGGCGGCGGCCGGCCCGCGGGCCTCGACAAGAGCGTCGAGCACTTCCGCAACAGCCTCGAGCACAGCGTTACGCTGAGCCTGGACCGCCTGCAGGAGGTCGTCGACGACACGGTCAAGCGCGGCCGGATGACCCGCGGCGACGCCGAGAAGATGGTCGGCGACCTGCTCAAACGCGGCCGCAAACAGACCGACTCGCTGCTGCGCGAGCTGGAACGGCTGGTCAAGCAAGCGCGCAAAGAGGTCGACGGCCGGGCCCAGCCGGTCCGCAAACAGGCCACCCAGGCCGCCCGGCGCGCCCGCAAAAAACTCTCCTAGTTGGAGCAGCTCGAGGTCGAGATCGAGTCGCTCGCCTTCGGCGGGCGAGGGGTCGCCCGTGCCGACGGCTACGTCGTCTTCGTCGCCGGGGCGCTGCCCGGCGACCGCGTCCGGGCCGAGATAACCAAGTCGAAGCGCAAGTTCGCCGAGGCGCGGACGGTGGAGTTGCTGCGCCCCGCCGCCGACCGCGTCGCCGACCGCTGCACGCACGCCGGCGAGCCCTGTCCCGGCGCCCCCTGGCAGGGGCTCCCCTACGAGCGCCAACTGTCCCACAAGCAGGAGCAGGTCGGCGACGCGCTGCGCCGGATCGGCGGCCTCGACGACTTCGAGCTGGAGGAGATCGAGCCGGCGGTGGAGCAGTGGCGCTACCGCAACAAGCTCGAGTACTCCTTCGGCGAACACGACGGAGAGACGACCCTCGGCTTCCACGCTCGTGGCCGCTGGGACCGGACGGTCGACGTCGACGACTGCCTGCTGGCGTCGGAGGCCGGCAACGCCGCCCGCAACGCGGTGCGCGACTGGGCGCGGCTGGAGGCGGTCGCGCCCTACGACCGCCGCGCCCGGGATGGGACCCTTCGCAACCTGGTGGTGCGCGAGGGCCGGCGGACCGGGCAGATCCAGACTCGCCTCGTCACCTCTGCCGCCCCCTTCCCGAAGCCGCCGGTCGATCTCCACACGGTGATCGAGGGCGACTCGGGCGGGACCGACGGCCCGACCGGCGTGCTCGGCGAGGAACGGCTGCGCGAGGAGCTGTGCGGCCTGAAGCTGGAGATGTCCCACGGCGCCTTCTTCCAGACCAACACCGAGATGGCGGAGCGCCTCTACGCGGTCGCCGCCGAGTACGCGGGGCTGACCGGGAAAGAGCGGCTCTTCGACCTCTACTGCGGGATCGGGACGATCGGGCTGACGATGGCGGGCCGGGCCGGCGAGGTCTGGGGGCTGGAGATCGTCCCCGAGGCGATCGCCGACGCGGAGCGCAACGCTGAGCGCAACGGCGTCGCCAACGCGCGCTTCCTGGCGGGCAGCGCACGCACCGGAGTGCGGCCGCTGCTGGAGGAGGCGGGCAAACCCGACGTCGTGGTGATCGACCCGCCGCGGGCCGGTCTCTCACAGAAGATCGTCCGCCGGGTGATCGAGTGCGAGTCGCCGCGGGTCGTCTACGTCTCCTGCAACCCGACGACGCTGGCGCCGAACGCGGCCCAACTGGTCGAGGCCGGCTATAGGCTGCGCCGCGTGAGGCCGGTCGACATGTTCCCCCAGACCCCGCACATCGAGTGCGTGGCGCTCTTCGACCGTGAGTAAGCGCGGCTTCGGAGTGGCGGCGGGGCTCGACCCCGACGTCGCGAGGCCGCTGGCGGCGCGCTGCGCGGAGCTCGGCTACGCCTCGATGTGGTCGAACGACCACCCGGGAGCGAAAGGGCTGGAGACGCTGGCCGAGTTCGCGGCCGCGGCGCCCGGGGTCGACCTCGGCGTCGCCGTGATCGCGCTGGACCGAACCCAGCCGGCGGCGATCGCCGCCGACGTCGAGCGCCTCGGCCTCGACCCGGCGCGGCTCTGGCTCGGCGTCGGCGCCGGCTTCTCGGAGAAGCCGCTGACCCGGATGCGCGAGTCGCTCCCCGAGCTGCGCGAGGCGCTGCCCGGCATCCGCCTCGTCCTCGCCGCGATGGGCCCGAAGATGTGCGCCCTGGCCGGCGCCGAGTTCGACGGCGCCTTCTTCAACTGGATGACCCCGGCCTTCGCCGCCGGCGCGCGGGAGAAGGTCGAGGCCGGCGCCCGCGAGGGGGGCCTCGAAGTACCACCGGTCTTCGGCTACGTCCGCACCGCGGTAGGCCCCGACGCGGCCGAGCGCCTAGCCAAGGAAGAGTCCTTCTATCGCGACCTCCACGCCGGTTACCGAAACCACTTCAACCGCCTAGGCGAGCCGGAGGGCACCGTCGGCGTAGCCGCCACAGACACCGCCGAAGCCCAGTCCCAACTCAGCCGCTACGAAGCTTTGGACACGGTCGTAGTCCGCGGCCTAGCGTCAGCAAAGGTCGATCCAATGCTCGCCGTAGCCGAGTCTGCCGCTCCCTGAGCCCGCAGAGGAGGGACCGGGTGCCCCTCCAGCGCGCGGCGTCCTGATTTTCGCACTGTCCACTCAGCGAGAGAGACAACGTTAAAGGCGAAAATCCCAGCAAGCAGGAGGGGTACCCGGTCCCTCCCCCACCTCAGTAGGGCGGAAGATCCTCGTACCACTCGCCGAGCATCCGGAACGACCGCCAGAAGCGCTGCTTGGCCCCCTCCTCGTCCAGCGAGTCGTCGATGTCCGGCGTGTAGAGGGCGTCGACGGTCGGGGTGAAGGCCTGGATCTCCCCCTCGCGGGACTCGATCGGGCGGGAGAGGGGAATCCGCATCCCGTTGAGGACGCGCAGCGCCGGCTCGCCCATCACGACGACTATTTTGGGCTGGACGATCGCGATCTCTTCGACCAGGCGCCGCATGCACTCCTCCGAGGCGAGATCGGGCTCGGCGATCGGGCACTTGACGCAGAGGGTGCCGTAGACGACCAGGGGGTCGATCCCAAGCCGCTTGAAGCTCTTCATCAGCGCGTTGCCCGCCCGGCCGTAAAAGGCGACGCCCTCCTCGATCTCCGCCGCGGCCGGCGCGTGCTTGAGCATGAAGACGTCCGCCTGCGGGTGGCCGGAGCCCAGCACCGGCATCAGCTTGCCGCGCGGGCAGTGGCGGCACTCCTGAAGCTCGTGGGTCAGGTCGTTGAGCTCGCGGATCGCGCGCTCCAGATACTTCTCTCTGATCTCGTCGTCGGTCGCGGGCACGGTCGGCGATCTCTTTGACGGGACGGGCGCGGCTCCTTTCGCGCGGCCCGCCTGCATCAGCTCTTGCTCGCGGGCTTGCCGGACCGACCCCCCGCGCCGCGCCGCCGCGGCCGCCCGCCGCGGACCGGCTTGGCGTCGGGGACGCGGCGCTTCGGCGCCTTCGGCCGCCCGGTCGTCTGCAACAGCTTCAGCGCCTGCACGTAGACGAGGTTCTTGTGCTTGCGGGTGATGTCGGCGTCGCGCATCGCCTCGAGGAACTCCTCGGGCCCGTCGAAATCGTGGATCCGCACCCGCACGCTCCCCAGCCCCTGGGCGACGTGGCTGTCGGAGCCGGCACCGGGGACGATCCGGTACTTGCGGGCGAAGCGCTCCGCCTCCTCGTTGAACGAGGTCAGCGCGACCCGCGGGTTGAAGACCTCGAGCACGTCGATCTCCTCGACGATGTCGACAAGGTGCTCGTAGTCGGGCACCGAGTGGAAGCGATCGAAGGGGTGGGGCACGTAGACGAGCCCGCCCTGGCGGCGGATCTCGGCGATCGTCTCCGCCATCGTCATCCCCTTGGGGATCTTCTCCTCGAGGAAGAGGCCGATCACCTCGCCCTGCTCGGCGGTCTTCACCTCCTCGGCGACGATCACCTTGATGTCACCCATCCGGGCGGCGATCTCGCGTGCCTCCAGGGCGCCGGAGACCTCGTTGTGGTCGGTGATCGCGATCGCCCCCAGACCGCGGTCGCGGGCGGTCTGCAGCAGCACCTCGACCGGCGTCGCGCAGTCCGGCGAGTGATCGGTGTGCATGTGGAGGTCGACCTCGATCAGCTTGCGGCGAGCGATGCGCCGTCGCACCTCGGGTTTGCCGCCGGGAGCACGGCGGCGCGCCGCCAGCTTCAGGTACAGCTCCTCCAGCTCGCCGGCAACCTCGTCCCAGCTGCGCTCGGGCCCCGCCGACTCGACCAAGCGGTAGTCGCCCGGGAAGTAGCGCTCCAGCAGCTCCCCCGTCGCCGACGAGGTGACGGTGCGGGCGTCGAGGCGACCGAAGAGCATCTGCACCAGCGGCCGCGCCACCTGGGTGGAGAGAACCCGCTCGGCCGGCTTGTGGAAGGTGGCGACGTTGAGCGAGTAGGAGTGGCGCAGCGCCGTCGAGGAGACGCGCGGGGCAAACGGCTCGTGGACGTGGACGATGTCGAAGGGGGTCGAGCGCAGCCGCTCTTTGACCTTGTCCCCGTAGCCGGCAACCGTGACGCGGTGGCCGCGTCGGCTGAGCTCAGCCGCCACTCCCTCGACGAACTCGTTGACAGGCGTCGAGACGCCCCGTCGATGGGGCGTCACCTGGACTATCGAGAGCCGCTCAGGAGCCGACAACTGCCGGCGTCTTGCCCCGCGCGTACTTGGCGATGAACTCCTCGGTCTGCTCGCGGGCCTCGTCGTCGGGCCGCTGGCTGTGCGGGGACTTCATCAGGTAGCTGGAGGGGCCGTCGAGCTGTCCGGCGATGCCGTTGTTGAGCGCCAGCTTGATGATCCGCACCGCGTCGATCACGACGCCGGCCGAGTTCGGCGAGTCCCAGACCTCGAGCTTCAGCTCGACGTTGAGCGGCACGTCGCCGAAGGCTTTGCCCTCAAGCCGGATGTGCGCCCACTTGCGGTCGGTCAGCCAGGCGACATAGTCGGAGGGGCCGACGTGGACGTCCTCTTCGGGCAGCTCGTGGCCCATGATCGAGGTGACCGCGTTGGTCTTGGAGATCTTCTTCGAGTCGAGCCGCTCGCGCTCGAGCATGTTGAAGAAGTCCATGTTGCCGCCGACGTTGAGCTGGCTGGTCCGCTCCATCCGCACGCCGCGCTCGTGGAAGAGGCGGGCGAGCTGACGGTGGACGATCGTCGCGCCGACCTGGGACTTGATGTCGTCGCCGATGATCGGCAGCCCGGCGTCGCGGAAGCGGCCGTCCCAGTAGTCCTCGCGGGCGATGAAGACGGGCAGGCAGTTGACGAAGCCGACGCCGGCCTTCAGCGCCTGCTCGACGTACCACTTGGTCGCCTGCTCGGAGCCGACCGGCAGGTAACAGACGAGGACGTCAGCCTTGGTCTCCTTGAGGATGCCGACAATGTCGGCGGTCTCGCCGGGAGCTTTTTTGATCTTCTGTTTGAGGTATTTGCCGAGGCCGTCGTGGGTCATCCCACGCTCGACCTTGATCCCCAGCGGCGGCACCTCAGCGAACTTGATCGTGTTGTTCTGACCCGACCAGATCGCCTCGGAGAGATCTTTGCCGACCTTCTCGGCGTCGATGTCGAAGGCAGCCACGAACTCGACGTCGCGAACGTGGTAGCCGCCAAGATCGACGTGCATCAGGCCGGGGACCTGCTCGTTGGGATCGGCGTCCTTGTAGTACTGGACGCCCTGGATGAAGGAGTTGGCGCAGTTGCCGACGCCGACGATCGCGACGCGGACCACGTCGTCCGTCGCGGCAGTCGCGCCGTTGCTGCCGTTTGCTCCGTTGGTCTCACTCATGAAATTCGAAGTCCTTCCTCGATCAGGCTAGGTGGGAAAGCACCCCCCGGGCCTGGACTGGTTACAGATCGCTCAGCTTGCCCCGTCGCCGGACGGCGGACTGGGAACCTCGCGTGAAAGTTCGTTTCGGACGTGCCATACACGCTGAACAACGGTGACGATGGTCAACGCCGCGATCACGTAGATCGACGGCGCCAGAAGCTCGAAATCGCCGAGTCCGGCGCCCTTGGCGAAAACCAAGCCGATCGAAAGTAGCACCACCCTGACCGGTCGCGTCGCCAAGCCAACCTTGCACTCGACCCCGAGAGCCTCGGCGCGGGCCCTCGTGTAGGAGACCATCAGCGAGCCCAGCACCGCCACGACGCACATCGCGGCGGCGAAATCGTCGCCGGTCGCGGCGAAGTAGCCGGCCACCGCGGCGAGCACGATCCCCTCCTCGATCCGATCCAGGGTCGAGTCGAGGAAGGCGCCGAACAGCGTCCCCTTGCCCGACATCCGCGAGTAGCGGCCGTCGAGCGTGTCCATGGTCGAGCCGACGATGAAGGCGACCCCGGCGAGGAAGAAGAGGCGCTGAGTGACCAGCGCCGCGGCGACGAGGTTAAGCGCCAGACCGACCATCGAAATCGCGTTGGGGGTGAGCCGCGACTCGATCAGGCGCTCACGGGCGTAGGAGCGAAGCTCCTGCCCGTTGCGGGCCTGGCGACCGTTGCGACGACCGCCCGGGGCCCTTGGGGGCGCCGAGGATTCCATTGAAACGTGAGGCTACCGGGCGGGCCGCGACTAGGCCTCGGCCTCTTGGGGAATACCCGGCCGTCCCCACGCCCAGGCGTGCGGCCGGGCGCGGGCGAGGAGGCGATGGGCGACCAGGGCCGAGGTCGCGGCAACCGCGGCGCCGAGCGCCGCGTCGACCCAGTAGTGGTTGGCGGTGACGATCACGACCCAGATCACCAGGGCCGGCCAGAACGCCCAGAAGGCTTTCGTGAACCGGTGGCGGGAGACCCTGACGCCGGTGATGCCGATCATCAGCGCAAAGGCGCAGTGCATGCTCGGCACCGCCGCGTAGGGGTTGATGAAGATCTTCGCCAGCGACGAGTCGTGGTTGACGTTGGAGAAGTCGACGATCGTGTCGACGAACCCGTAGCCGGGGAACATCCGCGGCGGCGCGGTCGGGAAGAGCGTGTAGCCGATCAGCGCCAGGCCCATCGAGACCACGAACATGTTGCGGACGAAGTAGTAGGACTCGTTGCGGCGCAGGTAGAGCCAGACGAGGAAGCCGAGGGCGATCGAGAACTGCGCGTTGAGGTAGACCTGGTTGGCGAGGTCGACCAGCCAGTGGGCGGGGAGGAAGACCGACTGGAGGCTGGGCTCGAAGAAGGTGTGGGTGGAGCGCTCGAAGTCGATCACCTGCTGGCCGTGGGCGATCGCGACGGAGCGCTCGCTGTCGGCGACGCCCCGGACCAACTCGTAGGCGAAGTCGACCAGGACGAGGATGCCGAGCTGGCGGCCGGCGTCGCCCCAACCCTGGGGTAGCTTGGCTGTCACTCTGGCGAGCGCGCGAGACACGGGCGCAATTGTAATCCGCCGGTTAACGCGCGGAAAGGAAATTCAAGACGCAATTTACGGCGGTGGGGTCGTCGATCCAGGGCCAGTGCCCGGCACCGGGCAGCAGCTTCAGCTCGGCGGCGGGAAGGCGCGCGGCGAACTTCCGGGCGAAATCCGCCGAGAGGTAGGGGTCGCGGTCGCCCCAGAGGACGAGGGCGGGACAGGTCAGCCTGCCGAGGTCTTTGCCGGCTTCGGCGAGGCGGTCGGGGTCGGCGTCGCGGTAGAGCTCGAGGATGGCGGGGTGGGTTCCACGGCCCCAATACCGCCAGACCATCTCGACGAACTCGGGTGGCATCGCGCCGCGGTCGCCCCGTGCCTGGCGCATGATCAGCGCCATCGACCGCCTGGTCGTCGTCGCGTTGACGAACTCGCCGATCAGGCGGCGGCGCCAGATGTAGCGGGCGATCCAGTGCCAGCGGTAGCCGGGGAGCAGCGGCACCGAGTTGACGACGACGAGGCGCTCGACCTGCTCGGGTCGGCGCTGGGCGCCGATCAGCGCCAGCCCGCCCCAGTCGTGGACGACCAGGTTGCGGCGGTCGATTTCGAGCTGGTCGAGGCAGCGATGGAGGAAGTCGGAGAGCCCGTGCATCGTGTAGTCGAAGCGGGCCGGGTCGGGGCGGGCGGAGCGGCCCCAGCCCGGCATGTCGATCGCGATCGCCGGGCCGCCCCGCTCCAGGAAGGGCAGCCAGTCCTCGCTGTGGGTCGGGTTGCCGTGGCAGTAGACGGTCGGCGTCCCCTCGCCCTCCACCCGCAGGTAGAAGGCCTCGACCCCGTCGACCGTCAGCGCCCCCTCCTCTATCCGGTTGGGAGCCATGGGCCGGAACCGCGGGGGCGGTTAGCCCTTGCCGGCTTCTTCGGCGACGAACTGCGCGACCTGCTGAGCCTGCTGCCCGTCGAGGATGCCGGCCGGCATGCGCCCCGGCGTGGTGCTGTCGACGCCGTTGTCGATCGCGTTGAGGACGCGGCCCTTGGTGGCGTTGATCGTCTGCTGCGCGGTCGGACCGCTGGGCGGCCCAGACGGCGCCAGCAGGACGTCGAGGTCCGGCGCGAAGTTGCCGTCGGTGCCGGCGGCGTAGAGCGTGTGACAGGTCCCGCAGTTGGTCTGGAAGAGCGCCTGGCCGGTCTTCAAGTTGGCCGGCACCTGCTGCGCGCCGGTCGCGGCGTCGCCTCTCGACCGGAAGGCGAGCCAGGGGATGAGGACCGCGAGAAACACGACCAGCAGCCCGAAGATGACGAAGGTCTTTTTTCTCATTTGCCGCGCGCACGGTACCAGGGACACATCCGGCGTAGCTCGCACTCGCCACAGCGCGGTTTGGGGCGACAGACCTCGCGCCCGTGGCGGATCAGGTTCATGTGCAGCTCGAAGGCGTCCTCGGGGTCGACGACCGCCAACATCTCGTCGTGGGCGCGCTCCAGCGAGGTCCCGGGCGGGAAGAGGCCGAGACGCGCGCCCACCCGGTGGATGTGGACGTCGACCGGGATCTCGGGGATGCCCCAGGTGAAGAGCAGCACGCAGGCCGCGGTTTTGCGGCCGACGCCCGGCAGCGAGAGCAGAAAGGCGAGCGACTCCTCGGGCGGCGTAGGGGGCGCCGTCCAGTCGAGCCGCGGCGGATCGCCGAGCAGCTCGAGGATCGCCTGGATGCGCGGAGCCTTCTGCTTGGCGAGCCCGCCGGGACGGATCGCCTCCTTGACCTGCGCGACCGGAGCGTCGCGGACCGCCTCCCAGGTCGGGAATTCGGCTTGTAAACGCGCGAAGGCACGGTCGCGGTTACGATCGTTGGTGTGCTGGGAGAGCACAGTGCGGATCAGCTCCTCGATCGGTTTCCGGTGGGGATCGCCGACTGGCTTTCCGTACATCTCGCGCAGCCGGTCCCGGATCGCCCGGACTCTCCGTCTCGGCGGCCTCTTCCATGCCATCGCGAGCGCACACTAGTCAATCGTGGTTTGGCCAGACGAAGTTGATCTGCCATACTCGGACTCAGATTTCTTAAGCAGACCAAGCAGAAGGCTGGAGGTAGCAGACAGTGGGAAAGACGATTGGAATCGACCTCGGGACGACCAATTCATGCGTGGCGGTGATGGAGGGTGGCGAGCCGACCGTGCTCGAGAATGCCGAGGGCGGCCGGACGACTCCGTCGGTCGTCGCCTTCACCGAGTCGGGTGAGCGCCTGGTCGGCACCGTCGCCAAGCGGCAGGCGGTGATGAATCCCGAGAACACGATCTTCTCGATCAAGCGCTTCATGGGCCGCAAGGAGGCGGAGGTCAAAGAGGAGGAGACGATCGTTCCCTACGCGGTCGTCGCCGGGCCCAACGGCGACGTCCGCATCGACGTGCGCGACAAGCAGTACAGCCCGCCGGAGATCAGCGCGATGATCCTGCAGAAGCTGAAGGCCGACGCCGAGGCGAAGCTGGGCGAGACGGTCGACAGCGCAGTGATCACCGTCCCCGCCTACTTCAACGACGACCAGCGCCAGGCGACCAAGGACGCCGGCAAAATCGCCGGGCTCGAGGTGAAGCGGATCATCAACGAGCCGACCGCGGCCTCGCTCGCCTACGGGCTCGACAAGGACGAGGGCGACCACACGATCCTCGTCTTCGACCTCGGCGGCGGCACCTTCGACGTCTCGGTGCTGGAGATCGCCGAGGGTGTCTTCGAGGTGAAGTCGACCGCCGGCGACAACCACCTGGGCGGCGACAACTGGGACAAGGCGATCGTCGAGTGGCTGGTTGCCGAGTTCAAAAAGGACCAGGGAGTCGACCTGGCGGCCGACAAGAACTCGCTGCAGCGCCTCTACGAGGCGGCGGAGAAGGCGAAGATCGAACTCTCCTCGACCCAGGAGACGCAGATCAACCTGCCCTTCATCACCGCGGTCGAGGGCCAGCCGAAGCACCTCGACATGAAGCTCTCCCGCTCGAAGCTGAACGAGCTGACCGGCGACCTGCTGGAGCGGATCGTCGGCCCGGTCAAACGGGCGCTTGACGACGCGGACGCGACGATCGACCACGTCGTGCTGGTCGGCGGGATGACGCGGATGCCCGCGGTGCGGGAGCGGGTCGAGAAGCTGACCGGCAAGGAGCCCCACCAAGGGGTCAACCCCGACGAGGTGGTCGCGGTCGGCGCGGCGATCCAGGCCGGCGTGCTGGCCGGCGACGTCAAGGACGTGCTGCTGCTCGACGTCACTCCGCTGACCCTGGGGATCGAGACCAAAGGCGGCGTGATGACGAAGCTGATCGAGCGCAACACGACGATCCCGACCAAGAAGTCGGAGATCTTCTCGACCGCCGACGACAACCAGCCCTCGGTGGAGATCCACGTCCTGCAGGGCGAGCGGGAGATGGCCGGCGGCAACAAGAGCCTCGGCAAGTTCCAGCTGACCGGGATCCCCCCGGCGCCGCGCGGGCTGCCGCAGATCGAGGTCACCTTCGACATCGACGCCAACGGCATCCTCCACGTCACCGCGAAAGACCTGGGGACCGGCAAAGAGCAGAAAATTGAGATCAAATCCGGCTCCGGCCTCTCCGACGAGGAGATCCAGAGCATGGTCTCCGACGCCGAGTCACACGCCGAGGAGGACCGTAAGCAGCGCGAGCTGGCCGAGGCGCGCAACCTCGCCGAGAACTCGGCCTACCAGGCGGAGAAAGCGCTGGAGGAGGCGGGCGACAAAGTCGACTCCGGCGACAAAGAGGCCGCCGAGGAGGCGATCAAAGGCGTGCGCGAGTCGCTCGACTCCGACAGCGTCGAGGAGCTGACCGCCAAGACCGAGGCGCTTACCGCGGCTATGACCAAGGTGTCCGAGCAGATCTATGCCGCGGCGCAGGCCGAGGCTGCATCTGCCGACGGCGGTTCCCCCGAGGGGGAGTCCTCCGATGAGGAGGAGGTTGTCGACGCCGAGGTTGTGGATGAGGGCGACGACAAGTGACGGAATTTCAGGACGCTGAAGGGCCGGACCGCTCGACCGCGGGTCCTGACGCCGCCGACGGGGGGGACCTGCGGGCCAAGCTGTCCTCGGCCCCCCCGTCGACGACGCCACCCGCGGAAGATGCGGCGCAGGTCGAGAGCGACCTGGATGCGCTGTTGGCTGACACCCAGCGGGAGCGCGACGACTATCTGGAGCTGGCCCAAAGGACCAAGGCTGATTTCGAGAACTTTCGGAAGCGGATGGCTGTCGAGGTTCAGGCGGCTTCGGCTCGCGGGAAGGGGGAGCTTGCGCGGGAGCTGATCGACGTGGTCGACAATTTGGAGCGGGCCTTGGAAGCGGCAGGGCTGGATCCGGAAGGTGACTCGCCCGACGCGCTGGCGCATGGGGTGCTCTTGGTCTTCCGCGGTTTGCGCGAGACGCTGCAGAGGAATGGGATCGAGGCTGTTGATCCGACTGGGGAGCGGTTTGATCCTCAGTGGCATGAGGCGCTCTCGACCGTTGCCGCGGACGGGACCGAAAGCGGCACGGTTGTGGAGGTTCTGCAAAAGGGCTACCGGCTCGGCGATCAGTTGATCCGGCCGGCCAGGGTGGTCGTCAGCGAGTAAAGGATCCGGGATGGCAGAAGATCTCTACAAGGTGCTGGGCGTCTCCAAGAAGGCGTCGGACGAGGAGATCAAGAAGGCGTACCGGAAACTGGCGCGCCGGTACCACCCCGATCGCAACCCCGACGACCCGAAGGCGGAGGAGAAGTTCAAGGAGGTCCAGGGGGCCTACGACACGCTCTCGGACTCCGAGAAGCGCAAGGAGTACGACGCCGGCGGGACGTTCGGCGGCTTCGGCGGCGCGCCCGGGGGCGGTCCGTTCGCCGGGGGCGGCGCGCCCGGCGGTGGCTTCGGCGGGGTCGACTTCGGCGACGTCTTCTCCAACCTCTTCAACCGGGGCGGCGGTCGGCCGCAGGCCCAGCAGGTGCGCGGCCGCGACCTCGAGACCGAGGTCCAGCTCAGCTTCGACCAGGCGGTGAACGGGACGCAGCTCAGCGTCACGGTGCCGAAGGCGGAGCGCTGCACGACCTGCCACGGCAGCGGCGCCAAACCGGGGACGAGCCCGACGACCTGTCCGCGCTGCGGCGGCCGCGGCATCGACGCGCAGAGCCAGGGCTTCTTCTCGATCAGCCAGCCCTGCCCGCAGTGCGGCGGCTCCGGCGAGGTGATCGAGGACCCCTGCCCGACCTGCGGCGGCTCCGGCCTCACTCAGCAGAGCAAGCGCTACAAGGTGAACATCCCAGCCGGGGTCAAGGACGGGACGCGGATCCGCCTCGCCGGCAAGGGCGAGGCCGGGCCGCGCGGCGGGCCCCCGGGCGACCTCTTCGTGACAACCCGCGTCATCCCCTCGCCGATCTTCAAGCGACTCGACGACGGCAACCTCGAGGTGGTCGTGCCGATCACCGTCGCCGAGGCGCTGCGCGGCGGCACGATCGAGGTGCCGACGCTGGAGGGTACGAAGAAGATCAAGGTCGTCCCCGGGACGAAGCACGGGACGCTGCAGCGGCTGCGAGGCGAGGGCGCCCCGAAGCCGAAGGGCAAGGGGCGCGGCGACATTCGCTACCGGCTGGAGATCGACGTCCCCGCGGAGTTGAGCGAGGAGCAGGCCGAGGCGGTCGAGAAGCTGGCCGAGGCGCTGAACGGCGCCAACCCGCGCGAGTCGCTGCTGCGGGAGGCCTCAAAATGAGCTTCCGCTGTTCCTTTACCCCTCTATACCCGGCAAAAGAACAGCGGAAGGGTGGGTTGTGAGCGGGCGGCGGGTGACGCAGCGGACCACGGTCGAGGCCGTGGTCGAAAACGATCGCGGTGTCTTCATGATCTCGGTCGCGGCCGAGCTCGCCCGCATGCACCCGCAAACGCTGCGGATGTACGAAGCGAGGGGGTTGATCGAGCCGCAGCGCTCGCCGAAGAACACGCGGCTCTACTCGCAGCGCGACGTCGAGCTGCTGCGGCGGATCCACCAACTGACCGCCGAAGGCCTCAACCTGGCAGGCGTCGAGCGGGTGCTGGAGCTGGAGCAACGCCTGGAAGAACTCGAGAGAAGGGGCGCGGATGCAACCTGATCGCTTCACCGTCAAGTCGCAGGAAGCGGTGGCCGCCGCGCAGGCGCTGGCGGCCGAGCGGCGCAACTCGGAGGTCACCCCGGCGCACCTGCTGGTCGCGCTGCTGCGCCAAGAGGGAGGGATGGCCGTCCCCGTCCTGCAGAAGCTGGAAGCGGACGTGCCGGCAATGACAGCCCGCGCGGTCCAGGCGGTCGAGGATCTGCCGAAGCTGGCGGAGACAGCCGAGGTGCGCCCTTCCTCCAGCCTGGTTTCGGTCCTCCAGGGGGCCGAGAAGGAGATGGCGAAGGCCGACGGCAGCTACATAAGCGTCGGCCACCTGCTCCTCGCCCTCGCCGACCCCGGCTCCGGGGTCGCGGAGCTCCTGCCCGAGCGCAAGGCGCTGGCGGCGGCGGTCGCCGAAGTCCAGGGGCCCAGCCCGGTCAACTCCCCCAACGCCGAGGACAGCATGCAGGCGCTGGAGAAGTTCGGCCGCGACCTGACCGCCGAAGCGGAGAGCGGCAAGCTCGACCCGGTGATCGGGCGCGACGAGGAGATCCGCCGGGTGATCCAGGTCCTCTCCCGCCGCACCAAGAACAACCCGGTGCTGATCGGCGACCCCGGGGTCGGCAAGACGGCGATCGTCGAGGGGCTCGCTCAGCGGATCGTCGACGGCGACGTGCCCGAGAGCCTGCGCGACCGCCGCGTGATCGCCCTGGACATCGGCTCGCTGCTGGCCGGCTCCAAATACAGGGGCGAGTTCGAGGAGCGGCTGAAAGCGGTGCTCACCGAAGTCCAGGACGCGGAGGGACAGATCGTCCTCTTCCTCGACGAGCTGCACACGATCGTCGGCGCCGGCGCTGCCGAAGGCGCTGTCGATGCCGCCAACCTGCTGAAGCCGATGCTGGCGCGCGGCGAGCTGCGCGCGGTCGGAGCAACCACCCTCGACGAGTACCGCAAGCACATCGAGAAGGACGCGGCACTGGAGCGGCGCTTCCAACCGGTGCTTGTCGGCGAGCCCGACATCAACGACACGATCGCGATCCTGCGCGGGCTGAAGGAGCGCTACGAAAACCATCACGGGGTGCGGATCACCGACGCGGCGATCGTCGCCGCCGCGACCCTCTCGGAGCGCTACATCGCCGACCGCTTCCTGCCCGACAAGGCGATCGACCTGATCGACGAGGCAGCCTCGCGGCTGAAGATCGAGATCGACTCGATGCCGACCGAGATCGACGAGGTCAAACGGCGCATCCAGCAGCTCGAGATCGAGCGCGCGGCGATGAAGAAAGAGACGGACGAGGTGTCGAAGGCGCGGCTCAAGGCGCTCGAGGCCGAAATCGCCGAGCTCAATGAGGGTTTCGACGAGATGAACGCCCGCTGGCAGAACGAGAAGGGGGCGATCGACTCGATCAAAGACGCCAAGGCGCGGTTGGAGGAGGCCGGGCGCGAGGCCGAGCGAGCCGAGCGCGACGCGGACCTCGAGCGAGCCGCGAAGCTGCGCTACGGCGACATTCCGGAATTGGAGAAGGAGGTCGCCGAACAGGAAGAGCGGATCGCCGAGCTGCACGCCGGGGGCGGCTCGCTGCTCGCCGACGAGGTGACCGAGGAGGACGTCGCCGAGGTCGTCGGCAAGTGGACCGGGATCCCGGTTAGCCGGCTGATGGAGGGCGAGGTCGAGAAGCTGATCCAGATGGAGGAGCGCCTGCACGAGCGGGTGATCGGCCAGGACGAGGCGATCGCCGCGGTCTCCAACGCGCTGCGCCGCTCCCGCGCCGGCCTCTCCGACCCCAACCGGCCGATCGGCAGCTTCCTCTTCCTCGGCCCGACCGGGGTCGGCAAGACCGAGCTGGCTAAGGCGCTGGCGGAGTTCATGTTCGACTCCGAGGCGGCGATCGTCCGCCTCGACATGTCCGAGTACATGGAGAAGCACACGGTGGCGCGGCTGATCGGCGCCCCACCCGGCTACGTCGGCTACGAGGAGGGCGGGCAGCTGACCGAGGCGGTGCGGCGGCGCCCCTACGCCGTCGTCCTGCTCGACGAGATCGAGAAGGCCCACCCCGACGTCTTCAACACGCTGCTGCAGATCATGGATGACGGCCGGCTGACCGACGGCCAGGGCCGGACGGTGAGCTTCACCAACACGGTGCTGATCATGACCTCAAACGTCGGCAGCGACCGGATCGTCGCCGAGTCGGTCGACGAGAAGATCCGCGAGCAGATTGAGGAAGTGCTGGCCGCGACCTTCAAGCCCGAGTTCCTCAACCGGATCGACGACACGGTGATCTTCCATCGCCTCTCGAAGGCCGACATCGAGCGGATCGTCGAGCTCCAGGTCGACCAGCTGATCGGCCGCGTGCACGAGCGCGGAATCGAGGTCGAGCTGACCGACGACGCGCGTACCCTGCTTGGCAACCTCGGCTACGACCCGACGTACGGAGCCAGGCCGCTGAAGCGGGTGATTCAGAAACAACTTATTGACAAACTTGCAATGAAGATCCTCCAGGGTGAGTTCAGCGAAGGAGATGTCGTGCAGGTCGGGGCAGAAGGGGGCGAACTGGCCTTCGGCGTGCATACTCAGGTGGCCTGAAACGCGCCTCGACTGGAGATTCCGAGACTTTTCGCCCACAATTCGGTCTGTATGTCTGACGTGACCCAACCGACAGCGCGCCTGCGAGCCTCGCTCACCAACGCCGCCTTCGCGGTCGAGGACCGTGTCGCGATCGGCGGATCGGAGCTCGCGAGGGGGGCTCGCGAGTTGGCCGGGCGAGCGGGGGCCGCGATGGCGCCCGCCGTCGATGCCGCGAAATGGCCCTTCGAGCGGCTCGCCTGGGCGATCCAGGAGCACCTCGTCTGGCCGCTCCAGGACCGGACCGACGGTTGGAGCCGGAGGACGCGCGCGGTGGGCGCCGGGGGGGTCGTCCTGGTCGCGCTCGGCGCCTGCGCCGTCGGGCTTGCGCTCGCTTCCGGCGGAGGCGGAAACTCGGCCGCGGAGCTGACCACCGCGCCGGCGGTTACCCCACCCGCCCCCAAGCCGACGCCGGTCGAAAAGGCGCCGGCCGCTCCGGTCCTGCAGGGCGTCGCGCCGACGTTCAAGCCCGTGACTGGGGTGAGCGACGCGAAGGGCACCGGCCAAAGCACCACCGGCGCCAAGGCCAAGAGCCCGAGCAGCCCCGGCGCGGCGGCTCCCGACAAGGCGCCGGATCCGGCGATCGCCTCGGTCGTCGGAACCGGGGAGCCGGCCGGGCCGGCGGCACTGAAAGTGGCGCATCGCTTCGCGAACGCGTTCGTGCTCTACGAGATCGGGCAGAGGTCGGCGAAGGCGCGCGCCGCCTTCAGCGCTACGGCGACGCCAGAGCTCACCCGCTCGCTGCTGCACCGCCCGCCAAGGCTGCCGGCCAACGTCAAGGTGCCGAAGGCGAAGGTGGTGAACGTCGTCGCGGCGCCGTCGCACGGGGGAGTCTTCCCGGTCAGCGTGTCGCTGCTGCGGGTGGGCGTCACCAGCGAGCTGCGACTGAACATGCAAAAGGGCGGAGGGGCCAAGGGGGGAGGAGCGGTCGCGGCAGGTAAAGCCCGCCAGAACCAGAAGACTTGGCGGGTAACGGAAGTGACGGGCTGACACAGGCAATGCGACGAGCCCTTCTCCATACGCTGACAGCTGCCGCCATCGCGGCGACGCTTGCCGCCTCCAGCGCGAACGCGGCTACCGACGCGGCAACCACCACCCCTTCGGCGACTCCTCCTCCGCCGACGACTCCGCCCCCACCGGCGAGCACCACCACCGTCCCGGCGCCTATTCAGCAGGGGCCGGCGCTGGCGCCCCCGGTCGTGAGTCATCAGTCACCCCCCTCCGGCAACACCGGCGGCACCTCGCCGCGCGGCGGCAAGGGGAACTCCGGCAAGAAGAAGAGCGGCGACTCGACGAAGCCGTCGTCCTCGGGCAACTCCGCCGGCGCGACCGCCGCTCCCGCTCCCGCTCAGACATTCTCCGTTCCCTCGATCCCGAGCTCGACCTGCGCCGCGGCCGGGGTGCCGCCGATCCTGATCCCGATCTACCAGCGGGCTTCCAACGCCTACGGCCTCGGCCCTCAAGGCCCGGCGGTACTGGCCGGAATCAACGAGGTGGAGACCGCGTTCGGCACCAACCTCAACGTCTCCTCGGCGGGGGCGCAGGGCTGGATGCAGTTCATGCCCTCCACCTGGGCGACCTACGGAGTCGACGCCAACGGCGACGGCGTTCGCGACCCCTACAACCCGGAGGACGCGATCTTCGCCGCCGCCCGCTACCTGAGCGCCGCCGGCATGCCGGGCGACACCTACGGCGCGATCTACGCTTACAACCACGCTGACTGGTACGTCGCCGAGGTCCTCGCCAACGCCAACTGCTACGCCCCCGCGGTCGGGGCCTCGGCGGTCGGCAGCGTCTCCCTGGAGCCGCGGCTCCAGGTGCTGAGCTGTCAGGCCGCTCCCGGCGTCGGCAACCAGGTCCCGTCCGACTACCTGAACGCCTTCGAGAGCGCCGCCGCCCGCTACGACCTCGGTCGTCGCGGGGTCTGGGCCCTGGCGGCGATCGGGAGGCTGGAGTCGAACTTCGGCAAAGGGATGAACAAACGGCAGCTTCGCCGCATCGGGCCGCTCGGCCTCGATCCCGGCGAGTGGCGCCACTACGGCGTCGACGGGGACGGGGACGGGCGCATCCGCCATGCCGATCCGGCCGACTCGGCCGCCACGCTGGCGCGACTGATCTGGTCGCGGGGCAACCTCCGCGCCGGCGTCTTCAGCCACAACCAGGCGGAGTGGTACGTGCAGGCCGTGATGAGCGAGGCAAACCGGTTGCAGGGCCGCTGCAAGGCCAAGTACATCGACTGGTCGATCGCCCTCCCCGCGGCGGCGAGCAACTACGTCAACCCCTTCATGCTTAGCACCAACCTCGTCACAGGGCGGATCGACCAAGGCGTCGACTTCACCGGCACCGGGGCGATCGTGGCGATCGGCGACGCGAAGGTTCTGCAGGTGGGCGCTCCCGGATGGCCGGAGGGCGGCGGCGTTCTCTACCAGCTCACCGACGGCCCGCTCTCCGGCCAGGTGATCTTCGTCTACGAGGGAGTCGACGCGACCGTCAAGGCGGGGCAGACCGTCAAGGCCGGCGAGCAGATCGCGACCTTCAGGCCCGGCGGCTCGATCGAGATCGGCCTCGCCGACGCGGCGGGCGTACCGCTCAGCCACCAGAGCTATTACGAGGGCAAGGTGACCGAGTCCGGCATCGAGATGTTCTCGCTCCTCCAGTCGCTCGGCGTTTAGTTCCAGCCGCGCGGGCTATCGTTGAACCACCGGTCGTCGTTCAGAGGAGACAGATATGCCCACTTACGTGATGCTCACCAACCTCACAGCCGAGGGAATCAGGACGCTGAAGAACAACCCCGGACGAGTTTCCGAGGTCAATGTGGAAGTCGAGCAGATCGGCGCCAAGGTCGTGGCGCAGTACGCGACGCTCGGCCAGTACGACTTCGTCACCGTGATCGAGGCCCCAGACGAGAAGACGATGGCCAAGGTCTCGGTCGAGCTGGGCTCGCGCGGGACGATGACCACCCAGACGATGGCGGCGATGCCGACCGAAGACCTCACCTCCTCCCTCTGAGGCAGGCTTGAACGTCCTGGTCGTAGGCGGGGGCGGGCGCGAGCACGCGATCGTGCGGGCACTGGCGCGATCGGCCCGGGCGCCGCGGCTGTTCTGCGCGCCGGGCAACGCCGGGATCGCCGCCGACGCCGAGTGCCTGCCGGCGGTGGCGGCCGATGACGTCGAAGCGATCGTCGCGGCGGCGAAGGAGCACGCGGTCGACCTCGTCGTGGTCGGGCCGGAGGCGGCGCTCGTGGCGGGGGTCGTCGACGCGCTGGAGGATGCGGGCGTGCCGGCCTTTGGGCCGGGCGCCGCGGCGGCGGAGCTGGAGGGGTCGAAGGCCTTCGCCAAGCAGTTGATGGAGGAGGCCGGGGTGCCGACCGCCTCACACGTCCTGCTGCGCGGGGCCGAGGAGGCCTCGGCGCACCTGGCGAGCGCCGAGTACCCGCTGGTGCTGAAGGCCGATGGGCTGGCGGCGGGCAAGGGCGTGATCATCTGTCCGACCGAGGCCGAGGCGAGGGCGGCGGTCGAGGTCTTCTTCACCGAGCGGCGCTTCGGCGCCAATATGGCCGTGGTGGCGGAGGAGTTCCTCGAAGGCGAGGAGCTCTCGCTGCTGGCGCTCTGCGACGGCGAGAACGTCGTGGCGCTGGCGCCGGCCCAGGACTACAAGCGGATCTTCGACGGCGACGAAGGGCCCAACACCGGCGGGATGGGCAGCTACTCGCCGGTGCCCGGCTTCGGCCCGGCCGAGGTCGAGGAAATCGTCGACGCGGTGCACCGCCCTGTCGTCGCGGCGATGGCGCGGCGGGGAATCCCCTTCCACGGAGTTCTCTACGCGGGCCTGATGATCGGGCCCGATGGCCCGAAGGTGCTCGAGTTCAACACCCGCTTCGGCGACCCCGAGACACAGGCGGTGCTGCCGCGGCTGCGCTCCGACCTGCTCGACCTCTGCCTGGCGGCGCGCGAGCCGGGGGGGCTGGCGGGGGCGGAGGCCGAGTTCGGCGAGGACTGGGCGGTGACCGTCGTCCTCGCCTCGGCGGGCTATCCGGAATCCTCCTCGAAGGGCGACGTCATCGGTGGGCTCGAAGCGGCCGCCGAGGCGGCGGAGGTGACCCACGCCGGCACGGCGGAGCGAGACGGGGAGATCGTCACCGCCGGCGGCCGCGTGCTCAACGTGACCGCGCTGGGGGCGACGCCCGCCGAGGCACGCGATCACGCATACGATGCGGCCCGACGCATCGAGTTCGACGGAATGCAGATGCGCTCCGACATCGCCGCTCGCGCGGTGGAGCGCGTCCCCAGTTAGAGAGAGGACCAGCATGAGCGAGATCTCAGAAGAGCCGCAGCCGACCGAGTCGACGACGATGCCGGCGGTCGAGGAGGCCTTCGACGAGATCGCCGTCGACGAGCCCCTGGTCGGGATCATCATGGGCTCCAAGAACGACAAGCCGAAGATGCAGCCGGCCGGCGCCGCGCTGCACGACGCCGGCATCCGCTACGAGGTGCGGGTGATGAGCGCCCACCGCGACCCGGAGCTGGTCCGCGAGTACTGCATGAATGCGCGGATGCGGGGGCTGAGGGTGATCATCGCCGGCGCCGGGATGTCGGCGGCGCTGCCCGGAGTCGCCGCCGCCCACACCGACCTGCCGGTGATCGGGGTGCCGATCCTCGGCAAGAGCCTCGGCGGATTGGACGCGTTGCTCTCGGCAGTGCAGATGCCCCCCGGCATCCCGGTCGCCTGCGTGGCGATCGACGGCGCGAAAAACGCCGGGGTGTTGGCCGCGAGGATCATCAACGCGTGATCGGTTCGGTGTCCGATGCTGAGGGGACGACTGGTGGGTCCTGTCGCGGCGGCCCTCCCCCATGTGCTCGGACGCGCTTCGCGCGCCCTCCGCTATGGGGGACCCCCGCCACCACGCCACCCGCCAGAGACACCGCAGCGTCAGACGGCGAGAGGAGTTGCGCCGGGATGACCCTTGCCGCCTTTCCGGCGAGCCGGAGGCGAGGGTGCGGACCGTGATCTCCAGATACACCCGGCCGGAAATTGGCGAGGTTTGGTCGGCGCAGCGGAAGCTGGAGTGTTGGCTGGAGGTGGAGTTGGCGGCTACCGAGGCGTGGGCCGAGGAGGGGGTCGTTCCGACCGAGGCGGCGGAGGCGGCGCGGGCCGATGCCGCCTTCACGGTCGAGGCGGTGGCCGAGCGCGAGAAGGTCACCGACCACGACGTCGCCGCTTTCGTCGACGTGGTGGCGCAGTCGGTCGGCGAGCACGGCCGCTGGGTCCACTACGGGCTGACCTCCTCTGACGTGCTCGACACGGCGCTCGCCCTACAGCTGCGGGAGGCGGGCGAGGTGGTGCTGGCGAGCGCCCGCGCCTACCGCGACGCGCTGATCGAGCGGGCGCTGGAGCACCGCGACACGCTCTGCGTCGGCCGCACCCACGGCGTCCACGCCGAGCCGACGACCTTCGGCCTGCGCCTCGCCGGCTTCGCCTTCGAGGCAGACCGCAACCTGGCGCGGCTCGCCGACGCCTTCGAGCAGCTGCGCTTCGGCAAGCTCTCCGGCGCGGTCGGCACCTACGCCTCGGTGCCGCCGGCGGTCGAGGCGCGGGTGATGGAGCGGCTCGGACTGCAGCGCGAGGACGTCGCCACCCAGGTAGTGCCGCGCGACCGCCACGCCGTGCTGACCTCGCAGATCGCGATCGCCGGCGCCGGGCTGGAGCGCTTCGCGACCGAGGTGCGCAACCTGCAGCGGACTGAGGTGCGCGAGGTCGAGGAGCCCTTCGCGGCGGGGCAGAAGGGATCCTCGGCGATGCCGCACAAGCGCAACCCGATTCGCACCGAGCGGATCACCGGCCTGGCCCGCGTCCTGCGTGGCTACGCGCAGACGGGGCTGGAGAACGTCGCCCTCTGGCACGAGCGCGACATCTCCCACTCCGGCGCCGAGCGGGTGATCCTCCCCGACGCGACGATCGGCCTCGACTACATGCAGGACCTGGCGGCCAAGGTCGCCGCCGGGATGACCGTCCGCGCCGAGCGGATGAAGGAGAACTTGGAGCTGACCCACGGCGCCCTGTTCAGCCAGCGTGCGCTGACCGCCCTGGTCGAGTCGGGGATGACCCGCGACGACGCCTACCGGATCGTCCAGGAGAACGCGCAGCGCGCCTGGGACACCGGCACCGAGTTCCGCGAGCTGCTCGGCGAGGCGGCGCCCGGCCTCGACCTCGACGCGGTCTTCGACCACGGCGCCTACCTCACTCACGTCCCCGAGATCTTCGAGCGGCTCGAGGCGCTGCGGGGTTAGACCGGGATCACGGTCAGGCCGGCGATGCCGGAGAGGCCGTCGAAGTCGCCGTCCTGCGTGATAACTGGAATCCCATACGCGGCGGCGGTCGCCGCGATCCACATGTCGTTGACTGTGACCTTCCTGCCCGAAGCGACCACGTAGGCGCGCATCTGCGCCCAGGCCCGCGATACAGCTTCGTCGACGGGAAGCGTCACGATGCGATTCGCCAGCTCAAAGGTCGCCAACCGCCGGTCGCGTGTCTCGACGTCCTCCGCGGCGAGGATGCCCACCCGCAGCTCCGCCTTGGTCACCACCGAGATTGCGGTGACCTCGGGCATCGCTTTCAGACGTAGAGGCCTGCCGCTCTCGACGGCGATGAAAACCGAGGTGTCGAGGAGACCCCGCGAGCCTTCCCGATCGCTCACCACAACTCGTTGAGACCGTCTTCATCCGTGGTCTCACCCGCGAGGCGCTTGAGGTCGTCGCGCAGGCCGGGGTCGGCGGAGTGCGTCTTCAAGAGCTCGACCAACTCCTCGCGTGGCATCCATCGCGGCTCCTGGCCGCGATGAGGGACGAGATCGGCGACGGGCTTTCCCCGCACCGTGATCACCATGCTCTCGCCCGCCTCCACCCGCCGCAACAGGCTCGCGGTCTTGTTTCGCAGGTCCCTTGTAGCCACTTCTACGATAGTGCGACAAATGTAGCACTTAGACGGCGGGCCGACGAAGGGGCTTAAGCCGGGACGGCGTCGCGCTCGCGGGCCGGGCGGCGGGCGGTGACGACCACCGGGGTGCCGGCGCGGGGCGAGAGGGTGATGTTGCGGCGGCCGATCTTCTCCGGGGCTGGGTCGGCCTTGTGCAGCTCGCAGCGGGTGAGGACCTCGCGCAGGACGATCCGCATCTCGAACTCGGCGAAGGCGGCGCCGATGCAGCGGCGGATGCCGCCGCCGAAGGGGATCCAGGCGTAGGTGTCGGGGGCGTCCTCGAGGAAGCGCTCCGGCTTGAAGGCGAACGGCTCGGGATAGACGTCGGGGCGGGTGTGGGCGAGCCAGATCGCCGGGGTGACGTCGGTGCCGGCGGGAAGGGTGAGGCCGTCGACGCTGAGCTCCTTGGCGAGGCGCCGGCCGGCCAGCGGCACCACCGGGCGCAGGCGCAGCGACTCGCTGATCGTCGCGCGCAGGTAGTCGTCCTCGCCCGCCTCGAGCGAGTCGCGCAGGCGCTGCAGGGGCTCGGCGTGGCGGAGCAAGAGGTCGAAGGTCCAGGCGAGCGCCGTCGCGGTGGTCTCGTGGCCGGCGAGCAGCAGGGTCATCAGCTGGTCGCGCAGGTCGGTGTCGCTCATCCCCTCGCCGTCTTCGAAGCGGGCGAGGATCAGCGCCGAGAGCATGTCGTCGCGCTCCTCGAGGTCGTCCCGGCGCCGGTGCTCGGCGATCTCGGCGTAGAGCAGCTCGTCGGCCTCCTTCAGCTGGCGCTCGAACTTGACCCAGGGGCCGCGCCCGCCGAAGCGCCGCGAGGCGAGGGCGATCAGCTGTGCGGACGGCGAGGCGGTCTCCGCCAGCACCTTGGTGAGGACGACGCGCAGCTGCTCCAGGCGCGGCCCGTCGGCGACGCCGAAGACGACCCGCAGGATCACCTCCAGGGTGATCGCCTGCATCCGCGGGTGGATCGCGAACTCCTCGTGCAGCGGCCAGGAGTCGATCTCGGCGTCGACGATCTCCTCGACCAGCGGCTGGTAGGAGCGCATCCGCTCGCCGTGGAAGGCGGGCAGCATCAGCTTGCGGTGGGCGAGGTGGTCGGCGCCCTCCAGCAACAGCAGCGAGCGGGCGCCGAGGATCGGCTT
The DNA here is from genome assembly GCA_963702055.1 of uncultured Solirubrobacterales bacterium. Lineage (GTDB taxonomy): Bacteria > Actinomycetota > Thermoleophilia > Solirubrobacterales > 70-9 > CAWINX01. The sequence continues at coordinate 1,696,542 of OY969702.1, forward strand.
GAGGATGATGTCGCGTCCCGGCGGCAGGCCGTGCTCGCGCTCGGTGTAGAGGGCCTTGATCGCGGCGGGGTCGGAGATCATCACCATCGGCCGCTCGAAGGTGAGGAATTTGACGCTGAAGGAATCGCCGTAACGGGCCCGGGCTCCCTGCATGAAGGGCAGCGGCCGAAACGACCAGCGGAGCGTCTGTTTCAGCGGCGAGATGTCCAACTCGGGGGGCAGGCTCACGGGGAAGAGGATCGCAGACGCGAGCGGCGCGGCCCTCCGCTTCCGCGATGGTTAGCATCGGCTTAATGCCGACCCTCGCCGATCTGAAGCTCCACTCCTCCGGGAAGGTCCGCGAGATCTACGAGTGGGACGACGACCTGCTGATGATCGCCTCGGACCGGATCTCGATCTATGACGTGGTGATGCCGACGGCGATCCCCGAGAAGGGAAAGGTGCTGACGCAGATGTCGGTCTTCTGGTTCGAGACGACCGGCGAGATCGTCCCCAACCACCTGCTCTCCGAGGACGTGCCCGAGGAGGTGGCCGACCGCGCCCTGCGGGTGCGCAAGCTGGAGATGTACCCGGTCGAGTGCGTGGTCCGTGGCTACCTGTCCGGCTCCGGCTGGAAGGAGTACCGCGAGTCGCGCTCGGTCTGCGGGATCGAGCTTCCCGACGGGCTGCTCGAGTCCGACCGCCTGCCCGAGCCGATCTTCACCCCCGCGACCAAGGCCGAGCTGGGCGAGCACGACGAGAACATCGACTTCGAGCGGGCGGCGGAGATCGTCGGCGACCGGGCGCTGATGGAGGAGCTGCGGCGGGTCTCGATCGACCTCTACAGCCACGCCGCCAAGCACGCGGCGGCGCGCGGGATCATCCTTGCCGACACCAAGTTCGAGTTCGGCCGCCACGCCGGCGCCGAGGTCGTCCTCGCCGACGAGGTCCTCACCCCCGACTCCTCGCGCTTCTGGCCGGCCGACCGTTACGAGCCGGGGAAGACCCAGCCCTCCTTCGACAAGCAGTTCGTGCGCGACTGGGCCGACGAGGCCGGTTGGGACCACACCCCGCCCGCTCCCGAGCTGCCGCCCGACGTGGTCGAGCAGACGAGGGCCAAGTACGTCGAGGCCTACGAGCGGATCACGGAGCGCTCCTTCTAGTGGCGCGGGCCAGGGTGCTGATTCGCCCGAAGGAGGGAATCCTCGACCCGCAGGGCAAGGCGGTGGAGCGGGCGCTGCCGGCGCTCGGCTTCGAGGGCGTCGAGCACGTGCGGGTCGGGCGGATGGTCGAGCTTGAGGCCGAGGACCCGGAGCGGCTCGCCGAGCTTTGCGAGAAGCTGCTCGCCAACCCCCTGATCGAAGACTTCGAGATCGAAACGCTGTGATCTGGGGGGTGCTGCAGTTCCCCGGGTCGTGCGACGAGCGGGACGCCCTGCACGCCTGCACGCTGCTAGGCGAGGCGCGGCTCCTCTGGCACGAGGAGCGCGACCTCGGCGGGGTCGACGCGATCGTCGTACCGGGCGGCTTCTCCTACGGCGACTACCTGCGCGCCGGGGCGATCGCCCGCTTCTCCCCGGCGATGGAGGCGGTTGCCGAGTTCGCCGCGGCGGGCGGGCCGGTGCTGGGTATCTGCAACGGCTTCCAGGTCCTCTGCGAGGCGGGCCTGCTGCCGGGGGCGCTGCTGGTCAACGAGGAGCTGCGCTTCGTCTGCCGCCAGGTCGAGCTGATCGACGCCGCCGGCGAGCGACTCTCGATCCCGGTCAAGCACGGCGAGGGGCGCTACTGGGCTCCCGAGGAGCTGCTCGACCGGATCGAGGCGAACGGGCAGGTGGCCTTCCGCTACGCGCCGGGGCAGAACCCGAACGGCTCGGCTCGCGACATCGCCGGAGTGCGCAACGAGGCAGGCAACGTGGTCGGCCTGATGCCACACCCCGAGCACGCCGTCGACCCGCTGACCGGGTCGACTGATGGCCTCAGGATCTTCGAGATGCTCGCCGGGGTCGCAGCGTGAGCGTGGAGACCTCCCCGCACCGGGAGCTGGGGCTGACCGACGCCGAGTTCGAGCTGATCCACGAGAAGCTCGGGCGGGAGCCGAACGGGGTCGAGCTGGCGATGTTCAGCCTGCTCTGGTCCGAGCATTGCGCCTACAAGCACTCGCGCAAGCTGCTGCGGCGGCTGCCGACCGAGGGTGAGCGGGTGGTGATGGGGCCAGGCGAGAACGCCGGCGCGGTCGACATCGGCAACGGCTACGCGGTCGCCTTCAAGGTCGAGTCCCACAATCACCCCAGCGCGGTCGAGCCGTTCCAGGGGGCGGCGACCGGGGTCGGCGGGATCCTCCGCGACGTCTTCGCGCTGGGGGCCCGGCCGATCGCGATCCTCGACTCGCTGCGCTTCGGCGAGCTCGACTCGGAGCGCTCGCGCTTCCTGCTCGACGGCGCGGTGCGCGGGATCGGCCACTACGGCAACTCGATCGGCGTGGCGACGGTCGGCGGCGAGATCTATTTCGAGGCTCCCTACGAGCACAACTGCCTGGTCAACGCGATGTGCGTCGGGCTGGCGAAACAGGACGAAATGGTCCGCGCCGCCGCCGCCGGAGTGGGCAACGCGATCGTCCTGATGGGCGCCTCGACCGGCCGCGACGGGATCGGCGGCGCCTCGGTGCTGGCCTCGGCGGAGCTGGGCGAGGGCGACGACGCGAAGCGGCCGACCGTGCAGATCGGCGACCCCTTCGAGGAATCCAAGCTGCTGGAGTGCTGCCTGGAGCTGCTCGGCAAGGGACTGCTGGTCTCGCTGCAGGACCTCGGCGCCGCCGGGCTGACCTCCTCAGCGGGGGAGATGGCCTCGGCCGGCGGGGTCGGGATCGACCTCGACGTGGCGCGGGTGCCGCTGCGCGAGGCCGACATGGAGCCCTTCGAGATCATGGTCTCCGAGTCCCAGGAGCGGATGCTCGGGGTGGTCGAGCCCGCCAAGGTCGAGGAGGCGTTGGCGGTCTGTGAGAAGTGGCAGGTCGGCGGCGCCGAGATCGGCGTCGTCACCGAGGGCGGGCGGATCCGAGTGTTGCGCGGCTCCGAGATCGTCGGCGAGATGCCCGTCGATGCCCTGGTCGACGGCTGCCCGCTCTACGACCTCAACCCCGAGGAGCCGAAGGGATGGGCCTACAGCAACCGGGCGGTGCTCGCGTCTGGCACGAGCGCGGAGGAGACCCTGCTCGCCCTGCTCTCCTCCCCCAGCGTCGCCTCGAAGCGATGGGCCTTCGAGCAGTACGACTCGGTGGTCGGCTCGCGCACCGCGCGCAGGCCCGAGGCCGCCGAGGCCGCAGTGCTGCAGATCCCCGAAGCGGGCAACGCGATCGCGGTCTCGATCGACGGCAACGGACGCCGCGTCGCCTGCGACCCCTACGCGGGGACGGTCGAGGCGGTGCTCGAGTGCGCCCAGAACCTCGCCTGCGTCGGCGCCGAGCCGCTCGGCCTGACCAACTGCCTCAACTTCGGCAACCCCGAGAAGCCGACCCCCGCCTGGCAGCTCGACCGCGCGGTCAGCGGGCTGGCAGACGCCTGCGAGGAGCTCGGCGTGCCGGTGGTCGGCGGCAACGTCTCCCTCTACAACGAGGGACCCGACGGCCCGATCTACCCGACCCCGGTGGTCGGCATGGTCGGCGAGCTGCCCGACGCCGCCCGCGCCGTCGGCGGCGCCTTCGCCAGGGAGGGCGACGCGATCGCGCTGCTCGGCCCCTTCTCGCCCTCGCTCGCCGGCTCGGAGCTGGCGAAGCTGCGCGGCGAGCTGGACGCCGGACTGCCGAGCCCCGACGTAGCCGCGGTCGCCGCCGCCTGCGCGACGGTGCGCGAAGCGGTCCGGGACGGGCGTCTCTCCGCGGCGCGCGACGTCAGCGACGGTGGGTTGGGCTGCGCGCTTGCGGAGGCGGCGATCGGCGGGGGGCATGGATGCCATGTCGATCTCTCCCCCCTACTCGACCGCGGCCTCTCGCTCGAAGAGACCCTGTTCGGCGAAGGCCCGGGCGGCTTCCTGATCAGCGGCGAGCGCGCAATGCTGGAGGGCCTCGGCGGCGGCGGAACCGAAGTGACCGTCCTCGGCGAGGTCGGCGGCGACTCAGTCGAGATCGGCGCCGGCGAGGCTCGCATCGCGCTCGGGCTCGATCGCCTCGAAGGCGCCTGGCGCTCGCTCGACGAGACATTGAGCTCGCGATAGGCGCGGGGATTGGCGCCGCTCGTGAGTTTGACCTTGCTATAGCGAGGGAAAACTCACGAGCGGCGAGCTATTCCGGAGCAACGGCGAGTCGCTCGGCTGCATCCATGGATTCGGACACCGCCTCGGAGCGCGTGGACGGTAGCGGCCTGAGCGCGAGGGTTACGGCGCCGGAGGCGAGCGCGGCTAAGACCGAGAAGAGGTAGGCGTCGTTGGAGACGCTGAGCGCAGCGGCGAGGGTCGCCGGCTGGCCGACGATCGCGACCAGGATCGCCGTGCCGAGCACGGCGCCGACCTGGCGGAAGGCGGCGTTGACCGCGCTGGCGGTGGCGAAGCGGTCGTCGGGGATGTCGCGGACCGAGGCCGAGCCGAGGGTCGGAAAGACGAGGCCGATCCCGATGCCGGTGAGGATCGCTCCCGGCAGCCAGAGGCCCAGCCAGTCCGGCTCGGCGCCGGCCGAGCGCAGGATCATCACCCCGGCTGCGAAGACCAGCGCCCCCGGAACGACGACCGCCCGGTGGCCGAAGCGGTCGGCGAGGCGGCCGGCCGGGCCGGAGACGATCGTCGTCATCGCCGGGCCGGGCAGGGTGGCGGCGCCGGCCTGCAGGACCGTGTAGCCCCAGACCGAGATGAGGAAGAGGACGTTGCCGAGGATCAGCGAGAAGAAGGCGGCGGCGAAGAGCAGGGTGCCGAGGTTGCCGATCCGAAACGAGCGGTGGGCGAACAACTCGGCGGAGACGATCGGCCGGGGATGGGTGCGACTGCGGGCGACCATCCCGGCAAGCAGCGCGGCGCCGCCCGCGAAACAGGCGAGGGTGGAGGCCGCGGTCCAGCCCCAGTCGTTGCCCTCGACGATCCCCAGGGTGATCAGCGCCAGGGAGAGCGCCAGCATCACCGCGCCGGGCAGGTCGGGTAGGCGGCTGTCGGCGACGACCGGCTTTGGCAGCCGACGCCGGCCGGCGAGCAGGATCGCCAGGCCAAGCGGCAGGTTGACGAGGAAGACGAGACGCCAATCGGAAAGCTCGACCAGTGCGCCTCCCAGGGTGGGACCGGTCGCCGCGGCGGCGGCTGCTGCGGCGCCCCAGAGGCCGACCCCGGTCGAGCGCTTTTCGACCGGAAAGCTGTCGAGCACGATCGCCAGCGAGGTCGGGGCGATCAGCGCCGCGCCGATTCCCTGAAGGACGCGAAACGCGATCAGCAGCGGCAGCGACGGGGCCGCGGCGCAGAACAGGCTGGCGGCAGTGAAGCCGCCGATGCCGAGCAGGAAGATCCGCTTGTGGCCGAAGCGGTCGGCGAGGCCGCCGGCGGGGACGAGCAGGGCGGCGATCACCACGAAGTAGCCGTCGAGCACCCAGGAGAGCGCGTCGCGACCGGACCCGGAGAAGGAGGCCGAGATGTCCGGGAAGGCGATGTTGACAATCGTGGTGTCGAGGAAGGCGACGAAGGCGCCGGCGCAGGCGATCGCCACGGCGGCTCTATGTCCACGGTCATACATCGGCGCGCACTATAGACTATGACCATGGGCATAGCGCGACTGGCCGACGGTCAGCCGTCAGAGCGAAAGCGTCGCGACGGCCGTGCCCTGCTGCTCGAGGGCGCCCGCCAGCTGCTGGCGGAGAAGGGCTACGCCGGGATGGAGCTGCGCGACGTCGCCGAGCGCGGCAAGGCTCCCCGCGGCTCGATCTACCACCACTTCCCCGGCGGCAAGGCCCAGCTGGCGGTGGAGGCGACCGAGCTGGAGGGGGAGGAGATCCGCCGGGCGCTGGAACGCTCGCTCGCCGAGCGCGGCGTCCGCGAGACACTGACGATGTTCGGTGGGATCTTCCGCCGCCGCGTCACCAAGCATCCCGAGCGGATCGGCTGCCCGGTCGCCGCGGCGGCGATCGCCCGCCCCGAGGACCCGGCGCTCGCCGTCGTCGCGACCGCCGCCTTCAAGAGCTGGGAGGACTCGATCGCGACCGCGCTGCGGGGCGAGGGGGTCGCGGACAAGGATGCCGAGACCTTTGCCGGCCTGGTCATCTCGACCGTCGAGGGGGCCCTGCTCCGCGCCCGCGCGGCGGGCAGCATGGAGCCGCTCGACTCGGCAATCGCCGGGCTCGAGCTGGCGCTCGACGAGCTGCTGGCGCGAGCGGGCCGATCCGCGCCCACTGGTACCCTGCCGGGGTAGGCAGTCCGCCTGCGCGTCCGTCCTTCTAAACGCGAGGAAATACGCGCTTTTGACTCCCGCTGAGCGGCCTCTTCTCGACCGCGACGGCCCGCGCGACGAGTGCGGGGTGTTCGGCGTATTCGCGCCCGGCCACGACGTCGCCCGCCTCGCTTACTTCAGCCTCTACGCGCTCCAGCACCGCGGCCAGGAGTCGGCCGGGATCGCCACCTGCGAGGGCGGCCACATCACCACCCTGCGCGACTCGGGCCTCGTCTCCCAGGTCTTCGACGAGGAGAAGCTGCGGGCGCTGGAGGGCGACATGGCGATCGGCCACGTCCGCTACTCGACCACCGGCGGCGGCTCCTGGGAGAACGCGCAGCCGGTCTGGCGCGACGACGGCCGCGAGCTGGCCCTGGCCCACAACGGCAACCTGACCAACGCGGTCGAGCTGTGGGCGGAGCTGAAGGAGGCGGGGATCTCCTTCCGCGGCACCTCCGACTCCGAGATCATCGCGGCGCTGCTCTCCTCCAGCGACGGCAAGTTCATCGAGGACGTCGTCACCGAGGTGATGCCGCGGCTGCGCGGCGCCTACTCGACCGTGGCGATGACCAAGCACGCGATCGTCGCCTTCCGCGACCCGCACGGGGTGCGGCCGCTCTCGCTCGGCCGGCTCGAGGACCGCTTCGTCGTCGCCTCGGAGAGCTGCGCCTTCGACATCATCGGCGCCGAGCTGATGCGCGAGGTCCACCCCGGCGAGATGGTCTCGCTGACCGAACGCGGCCTCGAGACCCGCCAGGTGGTCAAGGCCGAGCGTCCCGCCACCTGCGTCTTCGAGCACATCTACTTCTCCCGCCCCGACAGCCGCCTCGAGGGCAAGGTGCTCCAGCAGGTGCGCGGCAAGATGGGCGAGATCCTCTGGCGCGAGGCGCCGGTCGAGGCCGACCTGGTGATCTCGGTCCCAGACTCCGGCAACCCGGCGGCGGCCGGGTTCGCGCGCGCCTCGGGGCTGCCGCGCGACGACGGGCTGATCAAGAACCGCTACGTGGCCCGCACCTTCATCCAGCCCGGGCAGGAGCTGCGCAAGCACGGCCTGCGGCTGAAGTTCAACCCGCTGCCGGAGATCGTCGCCGGCAAACGCCTGGTCGTCGTCGACGACTCGATCGTCCGCGGCAACACCACCCGCCAGATCGTCGGCATGCTGCGCGACGCGGGGGCGAGCGAGGTGCACCTGCGGATCTCGGCGCCGCCGATCCGCCACCCCTGCCACTACGGGGTCGACATGTCGACCCGCGAGGAGATGATCGCCCACAAGCGCTCGATCGAGGAGATCGCCGACGAGCTCGACGCCGACTCGCTCGCCTACCTCTCGCTCGACGGCGTCTACGAGGCGGTCGGCACCCCCGCCGAGGACCACTGCGACGCCTGCTTCACCGGCCGCTACCCACTTGGCGACCCGGAAGACGCGAACGGGAAATTCGCGCTTGAGGACGTCGCCGTCGTGCCCGCCGGCAGCTAGATGAGCTTCAGGCTCGTCGTCCTCGCCTCGGGAACCGGGTCGAACCTGCAGGCGATTCTCGACACGCTGCACGGGCGCGATGGAGTCGAGGTCGTCGGAGTCGGCTCCGACAAGCCGGAGGCGCCGGCGCTGGAGCGAGCGCGGGGCGCCGGGGTGGCGACCGGCGTCTTCGCGCGCGGCGAGTACGCCGACCGCGAGATGCGCGACGGCGCGATGGCGGAGTGGATCGAGGGGCTGGGCGCCGACCTCGTCGTCCTCGCCGGCTACATGCAGTTGCTCTCGCCCGAGTTCGTCGCCCGCTTCCGCAACCGCGTCGTCAACGTCCACCCGGCGCTGCTTCCCGACTTCCCTGGACTGGACGCGATCGGCCAGGCGCTCGAGGCCGGCGCCGAGACGACCGGGGTGACCGTGCACTTCGTCGACGAGGGGGTCGACACCGGCCCGGTGATCGTCCAGCGAGAGGTGCCGGTGCCGGCGAGCCGCGACCGCGCCGAGCTGGAGGAGGCGATCCACGCGACCGAGCACCAGCTGTACCCGGAGGCGATCCGCATGATCGCGGACGGTCGGGCTAGGATCGACGCGAGCGACCCGCAACTGGTCGTGATCGATGAGTGAAGCTCCCGCAGACACCCGATCGGAAGCCGTCAGCGACGGCGCGATCCGGGTGCGCCGGGCGCTGATCTCGGTCTCCGACAAGACCGGGGTCGCCGACTTCGCCAAGGGGCTGGCCGCCCTCGGCGTGCAGATCCTCTCCACCGGCGGCACCGCGAGCGCTCTGCGCGAGGCGGGGATCGAGGTGACCGACGTCGCCGAGTTCACCGGCCAGGAGGAGATCCTCGACGGCCGGGTCAAGACCCTGCACCCGCGGCTGCACGCGGCGCTGCTGGCGCGACGCGAGGACGCCGAGCACATGGAGACGCTGGAGCGCGAGGGGATCGAGCCGATCGACCTGGTCTGCGTCAACCTCTACCCGTTCGAGCAGACCGTCGCCAGCCACCAGGTGGCGCCCGAGGTTGCGATCGAGAACATCGACATCGGCGGCCCGACGATGATCCGCGCCGCCGCCAAGAACCACGACGGCGTCGCCGTGATCGTCAAGCCCGAGTCCTACGACGCGGTGCTGGCGGAGTTGGAGGAGTCCGGCGGCGAGGTCTCCTCCTCGACCCGCCACTGGCTCGCCAACGAGGCCTTCGCCCAGACCGCCCGCTACGACGCGGCGATCAGCCGCTGGTTCTCGACTTCCTATGAGGACTTCCCCGAGCACCTCGCGGTCGCCTACGAGAAGGTGCTCGACCTCTCCTACGGCGAGAACCCACATCAGCGTGCGGCGCTCTACTCGGAGGCGGGGATCCGCAGCCACGTCCTCTCGCGGGTCGCGAAGCTGCACGGCCGGGCACTCTCCTTCAACAACGTGCTCGACCTCGACTCGGCACGGCGCCTGGTCGGCGACTTCGAGGAGCCGGCCTGCGTGATCGTCAAGCACAACAACCCCTGCGGGGTGGCGATCGGCGAAAGTGCGCTGGAGGCCTACGAGAAGGCGCTGGCCTGCGACCCGATGTCAGCATTCGGCGGCGTGATCGCCCTCAACCGCCCGATCGAGAAGGAGCTGGCGGAGGCGCTGCACCAGAACTTCGTCGAGGTGCTGATCGCGCCGGAATACGAGGACGCAGCGCTGGAGGTCCTCCAGCAGAAGGAGGCGATCCGCATCCTCTGCGGCGAGGAGCGCCGCGACCCTGACCCGGTCGAGCGCGACTCCAAACGGGTTCTCGGCGGCCTGCTGATCCAGGACCGCGACGGCGACCCCGAGCCGCGCGAGCTGATGGAGGTGGTGACGAAGACCGAGCCCAGCGAGGAGCAGTGGCGCGACATGCGCTTCGCCTGGACCGTGGTCCGCCACGTCCGCTCCAACGCGATCGTGATCGCCAAGGACGGCGCCACCCTCGGCATCGGCGCCGGCCAGATGAGCCGGGTCGACTCGGTCCGCCTCGCGGTGGAGAAGTGCCGCAACGCCCGCGAGGACGAGGCCGACGCCCTGCTCGCCGGCTCCGCCGTCGCCTCAGACGCCTTCTTCCCCTTCGCCGACGGCCCCCAGGAGGCGATCGAAGCCGGCGCCACCGCGGTGATCCAGCCCGGCGGCTCCAAACGCGATGCCGAGGTGATCGAAGCCTGCGACGCCGCCGGCGTGGCGATGGTCTTCACCAAGCACCGCCACTTCCGGCACTGAATCCGAGTTCGCTCAGTCGGTCAGCGGGCGAAAGGCGACAAGCGGCAGCGCCTCGACCAGCTCGCGACGGGCCGCGTCGGAACCGTCGTAGCGGAAGCCGGCGAGACGGGAGAGGACGAAGCGGACGATCGGCGCGGCGATCCGGTTGCGGTGCTCGTATCCCTTCATCACCCTGAAGGCCTCGTCGGTCTCGAGCCTGCGGACCTCGGGGCGGAAGCGCTCGTCGCCGATCTCGACCTCCTCGGCACCGCCGGCGGTGATGTTGAGGAACCAGTTCGCGCCCGGGCCGAACCCAGACATCACCACCGCCTCGTGCCGGGACGGGTTCCACTCGACCACCTCCAGCATCGTGCGAAAGGTACGGCCCGACTTCCTGCCGCGATGGGCAAGCACTAGGAAGCGATGGCCGAACAGCCTCGCTCCACCGCGGTCGTGGACGGCGAGGGGGAGGCGCAGAATCGGCCTGAGGATCGGTCCGGGACTGCTCGCCACGGGACAAAGCTAACCCACGCCCGCGCCGTCGAATGTCAGTAGCGTGACCGCGTGCGGAGGATCGTGTGAGAGCGCTGGTCCAGCGAGTCAGCCAGGCGGCGGTAGACGTCGAGGGCGAGCGGGTCGCTCGGATCGGCCCCGGAATGCTGGTCCTGCTCGGGGTCGGCGAGGGCGACACCGAGGCGGAAGCCGACCGCCTCGCCGACAAGGTGCGGGCGCTGCGGATCTTCGACGACACCGACGGCCGCATGAACGAGCCGCTCGGCGAGCGCGAGGTGCTCTGCGTCAGCCAGTTCACCCTCTACGGCGACACCCGCAAGGGCAACCGCCCCAGCTACATGGAGGCGGCGCGCCCCGAGGTCGCCGAGCCGCTGTACGACCGCTTCTGCGAGCGACTTGACGCGAAGAAGGGCATCTTCGGCGCCTGCATGGGCGTCGCGCTCGTCAACGACGGACCCGTGACGCTGATGCTGGAGGTTTCTGCCGCCCCTCTATAAAGTGGAACGATGGGTTGGCGGCTCGTCTTTGTGGCAGCAGTGGCGATCGTCGCGGTTGCCGGAGTTGCAGTTGCCGCGAAGAGCGGCGGCTCGAAAGATGTGACCATCTGCGCCAAGAAGCACGGCGGTCAGCTCAGCCTCGCCGCAAAAGGCAGGTGCGGCAAAGGCGAGAAGAGGCTCGTCATCGCCAAGCAGGGGCCGCAGGGCGCGCCCGGCACTGCGGGTACCACCGCCTCGATCCAGCCAGAGCCGGTGCATCTCGTCACCTCACCGGTCGCCGGGGGCTGCAACGTCAACCCCGGCACCTTCTGCGGCAGTGTGAATGAAGGTGAGGCTCGCTGGAGAAACTTCGAAGGCTGGGGACCCATCGGCTACCAGAAGGACGCCGCCGGCTATGTCCACTTACAGGGTGGGACGACCTTTGGCGGCAGCGGCAATGTCAGCAACGAGGTGTTCTACCTGCCGCCGGGTTACCGGCCGGCCGTCAAAACACAGATCGCGACCACCGAGTGCGACGGCACGGCGATCTCGGTGCTGATCGGAACCGACGGGTCGATCGACCCCGACCCTGTGCATTTCCTCTGCGTCGTTCTCGACGGCGTCAGCTTCCACCCCTGAACAGAGATCCCGGGTTCAGCCCGACCTCGGCGACCATGCCCCCGCCGGGACTCGAACCCGGGCCGCGCGGCTTAAAAGGCCGCCGCTCTAACCAACTGAGCTACGGGGGCAGCAGGCGCATCGTAGACGGGCCGCCAGGTTAGGCGAGGTCGGGCAGGCCCTCTTCGGGGGTCGAGGCCTCGGCGTGGGTGCGGCGGGGGATGCGGCCGGCTTGGTGGGCGAGGTGGCCCGCTTCGATTCCGCGGCGCAGGGCGGTCGCCATCGCGGTCGGGTCCTCGGCGCCGAAGATCGAGCTGGCCGCCATCACCGCGTCGCAGCCCAGCTCCATCGCCAGGGCCGCGTCGGAGGCGGTGCCGATGCCCGCGTCGAGGATGACCGGGACGCCGGCGCGTTCGACGATGATCGCCAGGTTGTAGGGGTTGCGGATGCCGGCGCCGGAGCCGATCGGCGAGCCGAGCGGCATCACCGCGGCGCAGCCGGCCTCCTCGAGGCGGCGGGCGAGAATCGGGTCGTCGTTTGTATAGGGGAGGACGGTGAAGCCCTCGCCGACCAGGGTCTCGGCGGCGTCGAGTAGCTCGACCGCGTCCGGGTAGAGGGTGCGGTCGTCGCCGATCACCTCGAGCTTGATCCACTCGGTGCCGAAGGCCTCGCGGGCGAGGCGGGCGGTGCGGACCGCGTCGCGAGCGGTGAAGCAGCCGGCGGTGTTGGGCAGGGCGAAGAGGCCGAGCCCCTCGAGGACGTCGAGCACCGAGCCCTTCGCCTCGGGGTCGATGCGGCGCAGGGCGACGGTGACGATCTCGGCGCCGGAGGCGGTCAGCGCCTCCTCCATCTGCTCCAGCGAGCGAAAGCCGCCGGTGCCGGCGATCAAGCGCGAGGACCACTGGCGGCCGCCCAACTCCCATGACGAGTTGGAATCCGTGAGCGTCATCGCCTGGTTCTCCGCGAGCGGATTCCGACGAAGTCGGTTGTGTCGACGGCGCCGCCCTGAATCGCCGCCAGCACCTCGACCTTGCGCCCCTCGGCGAGCGCCGTCGCCTCCCACTCGCCGCGCGGGACGACCTCGCCGTCGAGGGCGACGGCGACACCGCGGTTGGTGGAGCCCGCCCCCGACTCGCGCACCGCGTCGGCGAGCGTCGCCCCGTCGGCGAGCTCGCGCGGCTCGCCGTTCAGCTCGATCCTCACGCCGCCACCCCGGCGAGCGTCTCGGCCACCCGCTCGGCCGTGAGGGGCGCCAGCAGGATGCCGTTGCGGTAGTGGCCGGTCGCCAGGACGAGGCCGTCGAGCGCGCCCGGGCCGATCAGCGGCAGATTGTCCGGCGTCCCCGGACGCAGTCCCGCCATCGCCTCGACCAGCTCCATCTCGGCGACGTCGGGGAGCAGCCGGTAGGCCTCGCGCAGCAGCTCATGGACTCCGCCCGCGGTCACCGCGGTGTCGAAGCCGCGCTCCTCGACCGTCGCACCGACGATCAGGCGGCCGTCGGGACGGGGCACCAGGTAGACGCGCTCGGAGGCGACGATCCGCTCGCACGGGGCCGACCCGTCCAGCGGGCGCAGCTCAACGATCTGCCCCTTGACCGGGCGGACGGGAGGTCTCGCCGATTCCGGTAGCCACTCCGCCGCTCCCGACCAGGCCCCCATCGCGAGGACTACCGCGCCGGCGTGGAGCTCCTCGCCGTCCCCGGCTCGCACCCCGACGATCCGCTCGCCGTCGAGCAGCGCCGCGGCGACCTCCACCCCGGTCCGCAACTCGGCTCCCTCACCCGCGAGCGCCGCGAGCAGCGCCGCGGTCAGGGCGCGCGGGTCGACCGCCGCCTCGTCGGGGGCGTGCACCCCACCGTGGAAGGACGGGGTCAGTCCCGGCTCCAGCTCGCGGCAGCGGCGGGGAGGCAGCCACTTCGCGCCGAGGCCGCGGGAGCGCTGCAGGTCGTGGACCCGGCGCAGCTCGGCCGCCTCGTCGCGGTCGAGCGCGACGTGCAGCGCGCCGAGGCGCTCGTACCCGCTCGCCATCCCGGTCGCCGCCTCCAGCTCGGCGACGAAGTCCGGGTAGAGGTCGGCCGCCGCCAGGGTCATCTCCAGCAGCTCCGGCTCGCCGAAGCTGAGCTCGCCGACCGGCGCGAGCATTCCCGCCGCGACGCGGGTCGCGCCGGCGGGTGGACGCTCGCGGTCGAGCACCGTGACCCGGGCGCCGCGCCGGGCCGCGCGCCAGGCACAGGAGAGGCCGATGATGCCTCCGCCAACGACTATTGCGTCGAAACTTCGCTTCTCTGTCAAGCCTTTGCCTCCGCCGGCATTACCCGGATCAGGTCCAGACGGTCGGTGGCCTCGATGCCACCCTCTCAGCCTTCGTGGGCTCCCGTTCCACTCCGATGCTACCCCTCCGGCGAGGCCGCGAACCCGGCGAGGCGCGATGATTGTGCAATGAGCCTCGCCGCACCGGAATCGCCGGGACCGCTGCGCCGCGAGCGGCTGCGCACCGCCCGCCTCTATTTCGTCTGCGACGCACAGCCGGGCGGGCGCGACCCCGAGCCGCTGCTGCGCGCCGCGCTTACCGGCGGCGTCGACATCGTCCAGCTGCGCGAGAAGTCGCTGCCACGGCGGCAGATCGAGCTGGCCGCCGAGACCTTCCGCCGCCTCTGCGACACCTACAGCGCCCTCTTCATCGTCAACGACGATCCGGCGCTCGCCGGCGCCTGCGGCGCCGACGGCGTCCACGTCGGCCAAGACGACGCCTCGGTCGAGGAGGCGCGGGGGACGCTGGGGCCCGACGCCATCGTCGGTCTCTCCACCCACTCCGAGGAGCAGATCGCCGCGGCGAACGAGCGGCCGATCGACTACATGAGCGTCGGGCCAATCTGGGAGACGCCGACCAAGGCGGGACGACCCGCGGTCGGGCTGGAGCTGATCTCGCACGCGGTGCACGACGTCGAGCGTCCCTTCTTCGCGATCGGCGGGATCGACCCGTCCAACGCCGGCGAGGTCGTCGCCGCCGGGGCGCGGCGGCTCTGCGTGGTCAGGGCGATCCGCGATGCCGATGACCCGGCCGTCGTCGCCGAGCAACTCCGCGGCGCCTTCGCCGGCCAGGAGGGCGTAGCGCCCGGTGGCTGAGACACGGCGCAAGCGCAAGGAACGGGGGGCGCAGTCGAGCCAGGAGAACGGGGAGCGCGCCGCGGCGCCGTCCCCGCGCGAGCGGATGGAGCGCGGCTACGCCCGCGCCGAGGAGCGCAACCAGGCGGCGCGCGAGGCATTGGAGCCACTCGCCGAGGGAGAGCGGCCGCTGGTGGTGACGATCGGGGCCGTCGTCTCCGCGCTGATCGCCGCCTCGATCGTGATTGGCTACCTGGCCGGGGCCCACGTCAGCGGGCGCCCACCGAAGCTGCCGCAGGTGCTCGCCCCAACGCTGCTGATGGGAATCATGGCCTGGGGGATGTGGCGGGCCCGCTACTGGGCGGTGCTCGGCTTCCAGCTGATCCTCGTCCTGCTGATCTTCAGCGCCGTCTCCGGCCTGGCGATCCAGGCGGCCAGCGTGCCCCAGGTCGCCGGCACGGTGGCCCTGCTCGCGATCTCGGGGGCCTTCTTCTACTTCATGGTCAAGGCGATGGCGCGGATCCAAATGCCAACCCGGAAATAATCCGGCGGCTGCTCCGCTTCGCGTCCGCTGCCACCGGCACTCCCGCATATCAGCGCCGCTCGCCAAGAATCAGATCGTGAGGCTCGCTGATTTGTGCTTCGAGGGTGGGCGACTATTTCTATAGGCTCGGGACGTGGCTGATTCCTATGACGTGATCGTGATCGGCGGCGGGCCGGGCGGCTACGTCGCGGCAATCCGCTCCGCCCAGCTGGGGCGCAAGACCGTCGTCGTCGAGCGCGACAAACCGGGCGGGCGCTGCCTCAACTACGCCTGCATCCCGGCGAAGACCGTCCTGCACACCGCCGAGCTCTACGACCATGCGCGAAACAGCGCCGAGTTGGGGCTCGTCGTCAAGGACGCCTCGATCGACTGGGACGCGCTCGGCAAGCGCCGCGCCGCGGTCTCGGAGTCCCTCTCCTCCGGCGTGAAAATGCTCTGGGACAAAAACAAGGTCGAGATGATCGCCGGCGACGGCTCGCTCACCCCCGAAGGCAAGGTCAAGGTCGGCGACGAGGTCTATGAAGCGGGCGCGGTCGTCCTCGCGACCGGCTCGGCGGCGCTGCCGATCCCGGGGGTCGAGTTCGGCGGGCGCATCCTCGACACCTGGGGCGCCTGGTCCCTCCCCGAGCAGCCGAAGAAGATCGCCGTGGTCGGCGCCGGCGCCTCGGGTTGCGAGATCGCCTCCGCCTACGGGCGCTTCGGCACCGAGGTGCTGCTGATTGAGATGCTCGACCAGATCCTCCCGGCCGAGGACAAGGACGTGGTGCGGGTGGTCGAGCGAGCCTTCAAGAAGCAGAACATCACCGTCGCCACCGGGGCGCCGGTCGAGAACGTCGAGGCGGGCAAAAGCTCGGTCAAGTTCACCTACGGCGGCGAGTCGGCGGAGGTCGACTACCTCTGCATCGCCGGCGGCCGCGCCCCCGACGTCGACGGGCTGGGCCTGGCCGAGGCCGGGATCGAGCTTGAGGAGAACGGCAAGGTCAAGGTCGACGAGTTCCAGCGGACCTCGAACCCGAAGGTCTACGCGATCGGCGACCTGGTCAATGCGAAGGCGCTCGCCCACAAGGCCTCCGAGGAGGGCGTCGTCGCGGTCGAGCACGCGGCCGGTGCCGAGACCCATCCGGTCGACCAGAACCTGGTCCCGGGCGCGACCTTCTGCCACCCCCAGGTCGCCAGCGTCGGCCTCACCGAGGCGGCCGCCAAGGAGGCGGGACACGACGTCAAGGTCGGCAAGCTGAAGCTGGGCGGGGTCGGCGGGGCGACCGTTTACAACGACAAAGACGGGCTGGTCAAGTTGGTCGTCGACTCCAAGTACGGGGAGATCCTCGGCGCCCACATCGTCGGCAACCGGGCCTGCGACATGATCGCCGAGCTGGTCGCGACGATGGCGCTGGAGGGCGGCTACCAGGAGCTGGCGCGGATCGTCCATCCCCACCCGACGATCTCCGAGGCGATTCTCGACGCGGCGCGCGCGGTCGACGGCTGGGCGACGCACGCTTGAGCGGCGAGCGCGCCACCTTCTACTTCGACCTCGGCAGCCCCTACGCGTACCTGACCGCGGAGCGGATCAGCTCGCTGTTCACCGAAGCTGGGCTTGAGCAGCCGGAGTGGCAGCCGGTCCTGCTCGGCGGCCTCTTCGGGCGCTTCGGGCGCGACTCCTGGGCCAATGGGCCGGGTCGGGCCGAGGGAATCGCCGAGGTGGAGCGCCGCGCCGCCTCCTACGGGCTACCGCCGATCGCCTGGCCCGACCCCTGGCCGGGCAACATGCTGACCGCGATGCGGGTCGCGACCTTCGCCAAGCAGACCGGCCGCACTGTCTCCTTCGCCCTCGCCGCCTTCCGCCAGGCCTTCGCCGCGGGACGCGACCTCTCCGACCCCGACAACGTGTTGATCGCCGCCGCCGCCTGCGAGCTGCACCCGCGGGCGCTGCTGAAAGCGGTCCAGACCGAGGCGGTCAAGGGCGCCCTGCGGGAGGCAACCGACCGGGCCGGGGACCTGGGAGTGACCGGGGTCCCCTCGCTCCTCGTCGACGGCCACGTCTTCTGGGGCGACGACAGGGTCGAGGAAGCGGTCGAGGCTGCGAGCTAAGGTCAGTCCGAATGGCTGACCTTCCCGACGCCGCCACCTGTTACGAGCTGCTCGCGCGGATGGCGTTGATCCGCCGCTTCGAGGAGGAGGCGGGGCGCCAGTACCAGCGAGCCAAAGCCGGGGGGTTTCTCCACCTGGCGATCGGCGAGGAGGCGACGATCGTCGGCACGACCTCGGTGATGCGCGAGACCGACTACCTGGTCGGCACCTACCGCACCCACGGCCACGCGCTCGCCCGCGGCACCGACCCCCGGCGGGTGATGGCGGAGCTGTTCGGCCGGGTCGATGGGACCAGTGGCGGGCGCGGCGGCTCGATGCACATCTTCGACGGGCCGCGGCGCTTCATGGGCGGCTACGGGATCGTCGGCGGCAACCTGCCGATCGCCGCCGGCCTCGCCCTCTCCTCCGACTACCGCGGCGACGACGCGGTCACCGTCTGCATGTTCGGCGACGGCGCCTCCAACGCCGGCAACTTCGGCGAGACGATGAACCTGGCGGCGCTATGGAGTCTGCCGGTCTTCTTCCTGGTCGAGAACAACCTCTACGGGATGGGAACCTCGGTCGAGCGCCACTCCGCCCAGACCGACCTCTCCAAGAAGGCGGAGGGCTACGGAGTTCCGGGCGAGCGGATCGACGGGATGGACGTGCTGGCGGTGCGCGAAAGCGTCACCGAGGGAATCCGGCGCGCCCGCGAGGAGCGCCGCCCCACCCTGGTCGAGGCCTTCACCTACCGCTATCGCGGCCACTCCGCCGCCGACCCCGAGGTCTACCGCGAACGCGAGGAGGTCGAGGAGTGGCGGGCGAAGGACCCGATCGAGACCTTCCGGCGGCGCTGCATCGAGGCCGGCGTGCTGGGCGAACGCGAGGTGCAGGAGGTGCGCGACAAGGCCGAGACGGCGGTCCTCGACGCGGTCGAGTTCGCCGACGCTTCGCCCGAGCCGGCGCTCGACACCCTCTACGAGAACCTCTACGTGGTCGACAGCGACGCCGGCTGGTACGCGGTCGACGAGCGCAGCCCGGAGCCGCACCGCGGCGAGCGCGAGGACCGGATGCCGGACGCGGCGCGCGAGCTGGCCGAGGCGGGCGCCGCCTACGCCGGGCAGCCGGAGGGGCCGCGTCCCAACCCGGCGATCGACGGCGACCCGGTGGAGGGCATGGAGCCCGAGGTTGCCGCGGAGACCGAGGAGGCCGGGGGCTGATGGCGACGCTGCGGATGCGAGAGGCGCTGCGCGACGCGATGGCCGAGGAGATGCGCCGCGACGAGTCGGTCTTCGTGATGGGAGAGGACGTCGGCGTCTTCCAGGGCGCGTTCAAGGTGACCGAGGGGCTGCTCGACGAGTTCGGCGAGCGGCGGGTGCGCGACACGCCGATCTCCGAGAACACGATCGTCGGCACCGGGATCGGCGCGGCAATGGGCGGGCTACGGCCGATCGTCGAGCTGATGACGGTCAACTTCTCCCTGTTGGCACTGGACCAGATCGTCAACCACGCGGCGGCGATCCCCTACATGTTCAACGGGCAGGTGCAGGTGCCGATGGTGATCCGGATGCCGGGCGGCGGCGGGCACCAGCTCGGCCCGACCCACTCGCACAGCTTCGAGGCGCTCTTCCTCCAGGTGCCGGGACTGCTCGTCGCCTGTCCCTCGACCCCGGCCGACGGCAAGGCGCTGCTGAAGGCGGCGATCCGCGACGACAACCCGGTCGTCTTCATCGAGCACGAGGGCCTCTACGGGGCGCGGGGCGAGGTTGAGGAAGGCGACCTGACCCTGCGCTTCGGCGAGGCGGCGGTGCGGCGCGAGGGTGGCGACGTGACGATTATCGGCGTGCTGAAGATGGCCCAGGTGGCGGAGCGGGCGGCGACGCAGCTCGCCCACGAGCACGGGGTCGAGGCCGAGGTGATCGACCCGCGCACCCTGCGCCCACTCGACCTCGACACGATCCTCGGCTCGGTGCGTAAGACGAACCGAGCCGTGATCGTCGAGGAAGGGTGGCCGCACGGCGGGGTCGGCGCCAACCTGGCGACGCTGATCACCGAGCAGGCCTTCGACCACCTCGATGCGCCGGTCCAGCGGGTCACCGGGGCCGACGTGCCGATGCCGTACTCGCGGCGGCTGGAGCAGGCGGCGATGCCACACGAGGAGCACGTGGTCAAGGCAGCGCTGGCCGCATTGGAGGGGTCCCTGTGATCGGGGTTGGCGCGGCGGGTCCTGTCGCCGCAGGGGACCCCCCACCCCCTCCGGTAGCTAAAGCTTCCTCGGGGGTGGGCCCCCCTACGACGCCACCCCCCGCGAGAATCCACCGTGAGGGACGCCATGCCTGACATCGTCATGCCACGACTTTCGGACTCCATGGAGGAAGGGACCGTGCTGCAGTGGTTCAAGCAGCCCGGTGACAGCGTCGCCGTTGGTGAGGAACTGGTGGAGATCGAGACGGACAAGGCCAACATGGCCTACGAGTCCGATGTCGCCGGGACGCTGGTGGAGATAGTCGCGGCAGAGGGAGAGACGCTGCCCATCGGCAGCGTCATCGCTCGAGTCGGTGAAGACGGCGAGTCGCCTGTAAAAGCTCCAAAGCAAGAGCGGCCAACAGAAGCGCCGGTCGCTGATGAGCGGCCGAAGGCGTCGCCGTTGGCCAAGCGCATCGCGAAGGAGAGCGGCCTGGACCTTTCAAAGCTCAGCGGTTCCGGGCCTGGCGGGCGGATTGTCAAGGCTGACGTGGAGCGGGCGGCGTCTGCCGCGGGTGGCGCCGTAGGGGGTACCGCCCCTGAGGAAGCTTTAGCTACCGGAGGGGGCGGTGGGTCCCCTGCGGCGACAGGACCCGCGGGTGAGGCGGCCCGTCCCGAGACGGCCAAGGGGGAGGTCGTCCTTGAGGACCTTTCGAAGCTTCAGTCGACCATCGCCCGCCGCATGTCGGAGTCGAAGGCGACCGCGCCTCACTTCTATCTCTCGGTCGAGATCGACATGAGCGCCGCGGTCGAGGCTCGGGCGCGGATGAAGGCGACGGCGGGAGACGGAGAAACCGTCCCCTCCTTCAACGACATGGTCGTCAAGGCAAGCGCCCTGGCGCTGCGCGAGCACCCGCGCGCCAACGGCGCCTACCGCGACGGCCGCTTCGAGCTGTACTCGCGGGTCAACGTCGGGATCGCCGTCGCCGGGCAGGACTCGCTGGTCGTCCCCACCGTCTTCGACGCCGACCGTAAGGGGCTACGGCAGATCGCCTCGGAGTCCCGCGCTCTGGCGCAGCGGGTCCGCGAGGGCCAGATCACCCCGCCGGAGCTCTCGGGCGCAACCTTCACCGTCTCCAACCTGGGCATGTACGGGATCGACAGCTTCTTGGCGGTGATCAACCCGCCCCAGGCGGCGATCCTCGCGGTCGGCGCGATCACCGAGCGGCCGGTCGTTCGCGACGACGAGATCGCAACAGCGCACCTGATGTCGGCCACCCTCGCCTGCGACCACCGCATCCTCTACGGCGCCGCCGGCGCCGAGTTCCTCGCCCGCATCCGCGCGTTGCTCGAGGAACCGGTCTTCCTCGCCCTCTGAGAGGGCGGGTGGCGCTGCGCAGCTCGGCGTCCTCGGTCGCTTGCGTGCAGAGCACGCGGCGCACCCTGCGTCCTCATATGGAGAGGTTCCCGTCAAGCGGCCACGGCTGATCCTGCCCCTGAGGGGCAGGGACCGCGCGGCACTCTCGGGGCGACACGAGCGGATTCCAGGTACGCCGACTGCATCGTCAGCCTCATATGCGAGGGCTGGCTACCTCATGACCGTCGATTCGTCGCGTGGCCTGCAGTCTTGAAGCGGGCGCGGTCGACGGGTCACCCGTCAATTGCCCGAGGACGCAACGCAGGCCGCAAAGCGGCGACGTGCTGGTCTCACTTGATCTCGTGCCGCCCCGACAGCGCCAGAAGCGGGCTGGCCTTTTCGGTCTTAGCTCAGCTGACCCACCTCCCACACAAAGCAGCTCAGCTCGCGCGCCAGCGCGATCCTGACCACGTTGGCGGGCTTGCCCCGCCCCACGCGCAGCCGCTGCCACTGGTGGTGCAGACGGCATTGGGCACGCCAGCCGATTGCGCAGGCACGCGGATCGGCGCCACGTTGGCGTTGCTCCAAAGCGCCTCCCACCCGCGGGTGGTGGCGGTAGTGATGAGCAGCCTCGACGAGCAACCGACGGGCATGGGGAGAGCCGGCCTTGGTGATCGGCCCGCGCCGGCGCTGCTCGCCGGAGGAGTGCTCGGAGGGCACGATGCCGAAATAGGCCGCCAGAGCCCCCGGGCGCTCAAAACGTCGCAGGTCCCCCGCCTCCGAACACAGGCCGAGCGCCGTCAGCGTGCTGATGCCCCGCAGGCAGCGCAGCCGCGTGATCGTCTCTGCCCAAGGGGAGGAGGGCCACAACTCCTCGATCGCTCGCTCAGAAGCGCTGCGGCGCTGTTCGAGCGCCACCACCGCGCTCAGGTAGTCACCGAGCACTGCGTTGGAGGCGACATCGGCGAACTCGATTCCCCTCAGCCAGCGCCAGTGAGCCTGCGTCCAGGCCGAGCCCGGGCCCTCCCAACGCAGCTCGCGGCGCAACAGGAACTTGCCCAGCCGATGACGGGCTCTCATCAGGTCGGCGCGGATTGCCTCTCGGCAGCGAGCGAGGTCGCGAAAGCGCTCCTCCTCGGGGCTCGGCACCCGAACGAAGGAGAGCTCTCCGGCAAGACACAGGCGCGCCAGGCGCTCGGCGTCGCGGCGGTCGGTCTTAACCCGGTCGCTCGGCGCTTTGGGGATCGATCCCGGCGCACAGACACGCACGTCCAGGCCGCGCTCGGCGCCACCGCGCGCGAGGCCATAGCCGGTGGGCCCGGCCTCATAGACCGCGAGAAGGGGAGCCTGGAGTCCCTCCAGGTAGTCGAGCACTCGCCGGGGCGGACCGTTCAGGCGCTTGGCACGCAGCTCGCCCGTCTCAGGCGAGAGAGCACAGGCGTGAGTTTGAGTGGCGTGGACATCGAGACCGACCACGCTTTTAGGCTGGGGCATGTCGGCACCTCCCATGATTGGGGTGTCGGCCGCAGGACCACCCTGCGACCCAGTCCCCGCTCTGTCATGCGCGGGGTGCCGACTTGCCTACCGCTGAGGTCGGTCGACACTCCATACGGTCTTGATCTGCTTGGCCACCCGCCCTCTCAGCAAGATTTTTGGGTGCCGGTGACCGCGTTCCAGGCCCGGCCGAGCGAGAAGTCGGCGGAGACGCGAAGGACGCCCGAATGGGCGGCGCGGACCTGGGTCCAGGCGCCGCGTCGGACGATGCAGCCGGCGCCGCGGGAGATCGACCAGTAGGGAGTGAAGTTGACCCGGACGAGGAACTCGCCCGGCCGCTTGACGTCGAGGCCGAAGCCCTGCCTCCCCACCCAGAGCGTCTGGGCGGTCGCCGCTCCCAGGGGCGCGACCAGAGGCTTGGGGTCGCGCACCTCATAGATACGCCAATGGGGAGAACGCCAGCGCAGGCTGAGGTAGGGAGGCGCCGCGAGAATCAGCCGCCGCTCCGTCGCGGAGGAGTAGTCGAGCGGCGCGTCGGGCAGGGCGACGAAGCGGATCGCGTTGTCGCGCAGCCAGGCGCTGTAGGCGCGGTCGCTCAGCCTGGCATCGTCGGCGTAGAAGACATCGTCGCGGGTGGTGTCGAGCTGACGCAGCCAACCACGGGCCAGCTCGAAGCCGGGCGCCATGTAGGCGGACTCCCAGTGGTTGGCGGTCGGCGGGACCTCGATCCGCACACCCTCGCCGCCGTGGTCGCGCAGCCAGGACACCGGCGGCTGGAAGTAGGCCTGCGCGGTGGAGGGGTCGCCGACGCTGCGGGCGATTTGGGTGACGCTCGCGGTCAGCTGCCAGTAGAGGCCGCCGAGCAACGCTACGGCGAGCAGCCAGGACGAGACGCGCGGCCGGCGGGCCAGAACGACGGCGGCGAGCACCGGGCCGCCGAACAGAGCGCCGAGGCGCACCGCGTTGCCGCCGACCGGGTTGGGGACGAGCCAGAGCGCGACCGAGGCGGCCAGGTAGCCGGCCAGCACCCAGCGCAGCTGGCGTTCCGCCACGGCGAGGTCGCGCGTCACGTAGAGCGCCACTCCGCACCAGAGCGGGATCGCGATGAAGGAGGAGAAAGCGAAGGGGAACTGGCTCGGCTCCGGGAAGAGGAGGTTAAGAGCGATCGTCAGGCCCAGGGACAGCGCCGCGATCCAGAGAACGATGCGGCGGGGACGGCGGCGATCGGCAAGCGACCCGGCCACCACGACCCCGGCGAGGAAGGCGGCGGCGACGGGGCTGGAGAGGGCGCAGGCCGCGGCGGCGGCGAGGGCGAGCTTCGAGCGACCGACCTGGAGGGCGCGCATCGAGGCGAGCCCGAAGGCGACGCCGAGGGCGAAGGTCAACTGGCCGTCGGCGAGCAGCGTCACCACGCCGACCGCGAACCAGAGCGTCGCCCAGCGCGCCGCCACGCCCCAGCGGTCGCGGACGAGGCGGTCGAAGAGGTAGGAGGAGGCGACGACGGAGAGTGCCCCGACCGCCTGCGGGCTGAGCAGGGTGGCCAGCGGCGGGAAGAGGACACTGTAGGTGAGCGTGTAATGGCCCCCGTACCAGCTGCCGTTCCAGATCGCCAGGCCGGCGTGCTGGAACAACTCGACCCGGAAGACCTGCGCGGCGAGATCGCCGACATGCGGGTTCCAGGCGGCCATCGCCGCCGCCAGCACCGAGCTGAGGGCGACCGCGGGAAGCCATTCGGGTCGGAGCGCTTTGGACTGGGCCATCGGGGTGCCGCAAGGATAGAGCGGCGGCCTGCAACGATTTCAAGGGTGAGCGTCGAGATCCTTGTCCTGCGCCGCGGCACGGTCCCCTATGAGGAGGCGCGCGCCGAGCAGCGGCGCCTCGCCGCGGCGCGCCAGGAGGGGACGATCCCCGATCTGCTCCTCCTGCTCGAGCACCCCCCCGTCTACACCCGCGGGCGGCGCTCCACCCCGGAGGAGCTGCCGATGGGCGCCGAGTGGTACGAGATGCAGGGAATCGAGGTGCGCGACACCGACCGCGGCGGCCGCGTCACCTACCACGGCCCGGGCCAGCTGGTCGCCTACCCGATCGTCAGCCTCAGGCCCTACGGCGACGACGTCCACCGCTACGTCCGCGGGCTGGAGCGGGTGATGATCGACTCCCTCGCCGAGCACGGCGTCGAGGCGGGGACGATCGACGGCCTCACCGGGGTCTGGGTGGGCGAGCGGAAGATCGGCTCGATCGGCGTCCACGTCAGCCGCGGCGTCACCACCCACGGCCTCGCCGTCAACGTCAACAACGACCTCCAGCCCTTCGAGTGGATCGTCCCCTGCGGGATCGAGGGAGCACGGCCGACCTCGCTCTCGCGCGAGCGCGGCGGCGAGCGGGACCTCGACGAGTTCGCCACCTCCGTCGCTTCCCACTTCGGCCGCGTTTTCGAGCGAACGCCGGTCGAGACCGATCCGGCTACGCTCGTCGTCACATGAGCGAGCGCATCCACGTCACCCGCTCCCGCGCCAACCCGGGCGGCACGACCGCCGAGGCCGGCGGCGCCGTCCCCTTCCGCCGCGCCCGCAAGCCGCCGTGGCTGAAGGTCCCGGCGCCGGGCGGGCCGACCTACCGCCGCCTCAAGTCGATGATCGGGGGCGACAACCTGCACACCGTCTGCGAGGAGGCCAACTGCCCCAACGTCGGCGAGTGCTGGGAGCGCGGCACGGCGACCTTCATGATCCTCGGCGACGTCTGCACCCGCCGCTGCGGCTTCTGCAACGTGAAGACGGGGGTGCCGACCTGGAACGACCCGCTGGAGCCGCTGCGGGTCGCCAACCAGGTGAAGCGGATGGGCCTGCGCCACGCCGTCGTCACCTCGGTCGACCGCGACGACCTGCCCGACTACGGGGCAAGCGCCTTCGTCGGCGTGATCCGCTCGATCCGCATGCAGGCGCCGGGCTGCAAGGTCGAGGTCCTGACGCCCGACTTCCGCGGCCAGGAGATGCCGCTCGCCAAGGTGATCCACGAGCGTCCCGACGTCTTCAACCACAACGTCGAGACGGTGCCGCGGCTTTACTCGAAGGCGCGGCGGGGGTCGCGATTCCTGCGCTCGGCCCGGGTGCTGCGCCTCGCCAAGGAGATGGGCGGCGAGAGCGTGGTCACCAAGTCGGGGCTGATGGTCGGGCTCGGCGAGGACTTCGAGGAGATGATCGAGGCGTTCGGGATCCTGCGCGAGCATCGCGTCCAGGTGCTCACCGTGGGCCAGTACCTGCGGCCGACCGAGAACCACCTGCCGGTCATCCGCTACTGGCACCCGGAGGAGTTCGAGGCGCTGGAAAAGGCAGCCTATGAGATGGGATTCGAGTCGGTTGCGGCGGGGCCGCTGGTGCGCTCCAGCTACCACGCCGATCAGAACCTTCCCGAGCGCGCACTGGCAAGCTGAGCGATCCTTTGAAAGGATCAGTGCGATGAGGGGACGGGCAATCGTATTTTCGTTTGCTTTGGCGGGGCTCGTGCTGGCGGCTGCTCCATCGCTGGCCGCAGCCCGGCTCGCCTTCGTGACCGGGATCGAGGAGGGGGCAAGCGACCCGTTCGTGATCCGGGTCGACCTCGCGGCCGAAACCGCCGACCCTGCCCTCCACCTGCCGGGCGGAGGCGAGAGCGGCGCGGGATGGGTCGCGATCACCCCCGACGGGAAGACGGCCTACGTCGCCGATCAGAACACCGACCAGGTGGTGCCGATCGATGTCGCCACCAACACCGCCGGGTCGGCGATCGACCTGGCGCCGGACTCAGGGCCGTTCGCCGTGGCGATCACCCCGGACGGTACCCGCGCCTACGTCACCGACCCGTTCGACAACACGGTCACGCCGATCGACCTGACTACGAACACCGCGCTGACGCCGATTCCCGTCGGCTCGTTCCCGCAGGGAATCGCGATCACGCCCGACGGGACGCGCGCCTACGTCGCCAACCTCTTCGACGACAGCGTTTCGGTGATCGATCTCGGATCGGGAACGGTGATGACGACGCTGACCGGCCTAAGCGGAGCCAGCGGGGTCGCGGTTTCGCCCGACGGCGCGACTGTCTACGTCAGCGAGGAGAACGGCGACACGATCCCAATCCCGGTCGCGACCAACGTTCCCGGGTCGCCGATCGCCGGCGGGGCCGGCGAGGCGATCGCGGTCACTCCCGACGGGACGCACGCCTACACAGCCGACAGCAGCAGCGGGGGCTCGGTCCCGCTCGACCTAGCGGCCGCGAGCGCCGGCAGCCCGATTCCGATCGGCCCGTCCCCACAGGACGTCGCGATCCTCCCCGACGGCTCGAAGGCCTACGTCACCTCCCCCGACTTCCAGGCCGGCAAAGGCTCGCTGGTGCCGATCGACGTGGCGACGAACACGGCGGCGGCAAGCTTCAACGTGGGCGACGACTCCGAGGGGATAGCGATCGTCCCCAACCAGGGGCCCCACGCCGCCTTCTCCTTCTCGCCCGCCAAGCCGAAGGTCAAGAAGTCGGTCGCCTTCAACGGCGGCGCCTCCACCGACTCCGACGGCAGCGTCGCCCGCGACGACTGGGACTTCGGCGACGGCAAGTCGGCGGCGAACGCCGGACCGACGCCGCGACACAGCTACGCCAAGGCCGGGACCTACAAGGTGACCCTCACCACCACCGACAACGAGGGCTGCTCGCTCGACTTCGTCTTCACCGGCCAGACCGCCTTCTGCAACGGCTCCAGCGCGGCGCGGGTCACCCACTCGGTAACCGTGACCAAGGAGAAGCCTCACAAGCCTTCATGCCGGCCGGTAAGGGCCGGCGGCTCGAGCTTCGTGCCCAGGTTCCGCCCCGGGCCCACGGTCCCCGGCGTCAGAGTACGGCTGTTCACCAGGACACTGTCCCGGCTCAGCATCAGGGCGACGCTGGTCTGGTTCAAGCACAACGGACACCGCCGGGGCGCTCACCTGCGGAACCTCACGGTAAGGGTCCACCGCTGGCGCAGGGTCCGCTTCCCGATTCCCAACTCGCTGCGCAAACGCTTCCCGGTCGGCTCGAAGGTGAGGGTCCGCCTCCGTATCGCGACGTACCCTCTCGGCGCTCCGTCCAGCTGCGGCAACGTCACCCATCGCACCCTCCACGTTCACGTCGTCAAGGTCTTCCCCAACGCGGTCCAGCGCGGCCGCGTGCAGTAGCTCCTCAGGCATCACAGACCAGCTTCGACTGCGATTTGCAGCCCTACAATGAGGCACGCGGGGCCATAGCTCAGTTGGAAGAGCGTCCGGTTTGCATCCGGGAGGTCGCCGGTTCGAGCCCGGCTGGCTCCATCTTCGAAAGCTTTGGATCTACGTAGTCACTTGCGTTCCGGATCCCGGCAGATTGGCCGTTGCGAGCCGGGGTAAGCCGCAGCGTCAGTGATGATCGGCCCGACCCAAGCTCCTCCGCTTGGACGTAGTAGCAGCGATCGGAGGTCTTGTCGTAAACAGCGAGCAAATCGATCGTCTTCGCTGTGTAGTGCTTGACGCTTCGGACCTTGCCATTGGTCAGCGAATGCGAACGGCAGCGAAGAACGACCGCTCGACCATCGGACTCCGTGTACTTGACCTGAATGCGATGGAGCCGACCGCGGCTGTCCGCAATCAGGTCGTAGTCGCAGTCCTCCCCGTATGGAAGCGAGAGACGGCAACCGCGCTGAACCAGGTCGACTGCCACTCTCAGCTCAGCCAGGTCGCCTTTCTGCTTGAGCCCAGCCACCGCTCAAGCGTACGAGCATTCCCGTGTCGAAATGCAAGCTAAGCGTGACAAAACTGCAACAACTTCGTGTCACCGGCAAGGCCGAGCCGCGCGGGCTCAGTCGTCGAAGTCGAAGTCCTTGGGAGGCTTCTGCTCGAACCAGAGCTGGTCGTCCTCTGAGTCCTCGAGGAAGTCGGGGGTGTCTTCGAGGACGTCCTCGTCGTTGCCGCGACGGGCGACGGGCGGCTCGTCCTCTTCATCGTCGAGCTCTTCGTCGTCTTCGTATTCCTCGACGTCGTCGTCTTCCTCGACGACCTCGACCACGGCCTCGAACTCCTCGGAGTCGGCGGCGGGCTCTTCGACCGGCGCCTCGAGCGCCTGATCCAACTCCTCGGAGAGACGCCGTTCGTCGAAGAAGTCGTCGTCCTCGTCGTCCTCCTCTTCCTCCTCCTCGACCCGTTCGACCTCAACCGCCTCGATCGGCGGATCGACCGGCGCCAGCCGCGGCTCGTTCATCTCCTCTTCGAGCAGTTCCTCCTCGGAGGGGGCGGGCTCCGATGCGGCGATCTCTCCCGCGACGTCGTACATCTCGGTCGGTTGGGAGGCGATCGCCAGACGCTCGCGCTCCTCGGTCGAGGGCTCGGCGGGCGGCTCGGTGACGGCCTCGTGCTCCATCGCCGGGTGCTCTTCCTCGGCGGGGGCCTGAGGCTCCTCCTCGGCGGGGGCCTCCGGCGCCTCCTGGACCTCCGCGACGGACTCGCGGCGGGCGGCGGGCTTCTCCTCAGCCTCTGCCGACTCGGCCTCGGGGGCCTCCTGCTCCTCGTCGGAAGCAGCCGGCGGAGCGGTCATGAACTCGGTCGGCGCCTCGGCGAAGGGGTCGGGCTGGGCGTCCTCCTCCCCAGGGCGCGCGGGCGGGCCGAACGCCTCGTCCTCGAGCTCTTTCAGCTCGGAGTCGCCGGCGCCGTGCTGGCGCTTCAGTTCCAGGTGCTCTCTGATGGCCTCGTCGAGAATGCCCATGTCCGTTCCCCGTCGGGAAACCTAAAGCCTATGCGGTTATCCTTGCTCTTGCGAGGGCCTGGGACGATCCTCCCAGCCACCCGCCGCGGGGCTATAGCTCAGCTGGAAGAGCGCCTGGATCGCACCCAGGAGGTCGGCGGTTCGAGTCCGCCTAGCTCCACTTTCCCGGAGGCTCCGCAAGACCCTTGGAGACAAGATCACGCACATCGCAGCTGACAAGGCTGCGATCGGCGTCGTGAGTCGCGGCGACGTAGGCGGCGTCGTAGACCGAGATCGCGTGACGTTCGGCCAACTCGGCGGCGCGGGTCAGCAGTGCGCCAGTGGAGACGACGACGCCACCGTCGTTTGCAAGGCGTTCGACCGCCTCCAGTAGCTGGGCCACCGATTCGGGAGCGCGCCAGGCACGAATCGCGACGTTCGCAACTTCGTAGCGGACGAGGTCGAGGGTGACGAGGGTGATTTCGGCGTTTGCCAATAGGGCGCGCGCCGGCTGGTGGTGATTATCGTCGGCATCGAAGGCCGCGAGCAGGACACTGGCGTCGAGTAGCAGCGAGCTCACGGCGCAGGCCGTGTCGCCTTAACCTGCTCGGCGGCAGCCCCGCCGTGGGATGAGGCGTCACCCAAAAGCGTGCGCATCGCCGCTGCGCGGTCATTGCGGCGGCGGCGAAGTGCGGTGTCGGCAAAGCCACGAAGAACGGCGCTGCGGCTGCTGCCTGTGCGCCTCGCTTCCGCGTCCACTTCCGCCAAGAGTTCATCGGGCATTGAGACCATCACCTTCGCCATTTGTAATGAGTATACCCAGGTATACCAGCTGCCCCAGTGGACTAATCGTCGCGCTCTCGTCGTAACGCAACAAGACCTGGGCGTAACGAAATTCAAAACAAAGAGCTACCGACTCGGCTACGCTCGGCCGCGTGCCAGGCTCGAAGCTGCCGTTGACCGGGGGTTGTATGTGCGGCGGCGTCCGTTTTGAGGTGTCCGAGCCACTGCTTGGCGCCCTCTACTGCCACTGCAAGCGCTGTCAACGCCGTACCGGGACGGGCGTTTCGGTCACCGCGCTGACCAACCCCGGCTCCTACCGCACGACCTCCGGCGAGGAGTTGATCCGCTCTTGGGACCCGGGCGACGGCGGCTACGTCAAGGCCTTCTGCTCTGTGTGCGGTGGGCAGCTGTTCACCCATCATCACGAGAACCCCGAGCTGCTCGCGATTCGCATGGGAGCCCTCGACGAGGATCCCGGCATCCGCCCGTCCGCTCACCAGTTCACCGACTACGCGGCCCCGTGGGCGCCGGTTCCCGACGACGGCTTGCCGACCTTCCCCGAGCGAATCCACCCGGGCGCCTCTCCGCCCGATTCCTAGGCGAGCGGCGACTACGCGCTGAGCTCGGTCGCGACCCCGATCGGCAGCCAGCGGAAGCGGCGGCTCACTTCCTCGGGCGCATCGGCAAGCTCGCGTTCGATCGCGTCGCGGCCTTCTCGAAAGTGCTTCCACCCCTCGTAGTGGATCGGGATGGCCGTGCGCGGACGGATGAGGCGGCACAGCTCCACGGCCTCCTTGGCGTTCATCGTGTACCGCGCCGGGCCGGAGATCGGGAAGCGCACGCCGCCCAGATGGAGGAGCGCAACGTCGACTTGGAGGCGGTCGGCGACCTGACGCACGCCGTCGAACAGCACCGTGTCGCCCGAAATCCAGAGGGCGCCGTGCTCCTGCCCCTCCCACCGAAGCGCGAAGCCGATCACGTCGCCGACTATCGGGCGGCTCAGCGGGGGACCGTGCCGACACGGCGTGGCGGTGACCTCGATCGGAGTCCGGTCTGGGTCCTCAAGCCGCGTGCTCGCCCAAGGCGCGAGGCCGCGGGCGTTGCCGCCGAGGCGCTTTGCGCCGGAGACAGTGGTGACGACGGCGCCGGCCGAGGGAAGCAGCGCCCGGCCGGCCGCGTCGAGGTTGTCGTCGTGGTGATCGTGGCTGAGCAACACGGCGTCGATCGGCCCGACTTCGGAGACACCGATCGCCGCCTCGGTCAGCTTTCGCGACCCGGTGCCCCAGCCGAATCGATAGCTCCCACCCGAGGGGTCGAAGGTCGGGTCGGTCAAGAGGCGCCAACCCCCGACTTCGATCAGGACGGTCGGGCCGCCCACGTGAGTGATGGTGACGTCCATCGCGACATCCTTACCGAAATAGATCGAATTCCCCGGCCGCGTGACGGCGTCGGCAGCGTAGGCTTCCAAGATCTCGCCTCGAATTGGAAAAGGCGCGGTCCTGGCTCTCGCTGCCGTGGCGGCGACTGCGATTGCCCTCGCGATCGGCCCGACCCAAAGGGCAGCGGGCAAAGCTGTGCCTTGGGCGGAAACCAGCTGCATCCCGGCAACACCGGGCGTGACCAGGACCAGCGCGACCTGTGGAGCAACTCTGGTGGCCGGGCGGGCGATCGCGCCTGCCTGGGCCCCGGCGCAGGTCAAGGCGGCCATTGCCGCCGCCAACCGCATCCACCACAAACCCTACGTGTGGGGCGGCGGCCACCTGCGCTGGTGGACTCGAGGCTATGACTGCTCAGGCGCCGTCGGCTATGCGCTGCACGGCGGCGGCTTGCTCGACGCGACGATGGTCTCCGGCCAGCTGGAGAGCTGGGGTGCCCGAGGCGCCGGGCGCTGGATCAGCGTCTACGCCAACTTCCACCATGTCTACACGGTCATCGCCGGCCTGCGATTCGACACCCGCGGCGACCCACCGGGCGTGACGGGACCGCGCTGGCATACCGAACGGGTCGACTCGCGCAGGTTCGTGGCCCGCCATCCCACCGGGCTTTGAGCCGACCGATGGCTCTGACCGAACGGGTTCGCCGCTGGCAGGAAGCCGGGGAGACGGTTCGGTTCCGCGACCGCGACATCCACCTGCTCGTCCGCGAGGGCGAAGGACCGCTGCTGCTCCTCCTGCACGGCTTCCCCTCCAGCTCCTACGACTGGCGGCTGATGCTCGAAGCCGAGAATGACGACCGGGCGCTGCTCGCCTGCGACTTCCTCGGCTTCGGCCTCTCGGAGAAGCCGCGCGACCACGACTACAGCCTCTCCTGGCAGGCGGACCTGGTCGAGGAGCTGGTTCGCCGCCACGGCGGCGGGCGGCCGGTCTTCGTCGTCGCCCACGACATGGGCACCTCGGTCGCGACCGAGCTGATGGCGCGCGACATCGAGGGGCGACTGGAGATGGAGATGGCGCGGGTGCTCCTCTTCAACGGCAGCATCGTCTTGGAGCGCTCCTCCCCCACCCCCGCCCAGCGGATTCTGCGCAGCCCCCTCGCCCCGCTCGCCGCGCGGCTCTCCAGCGAGCGCGTCTTCCGGCACCAGTTCGGCTCGGTGTTCTCGGCCGCCCACCCGCTGAGCGACGAAGAGGCCGAGGACCAATGGTCGTTGATCTGCCACAACGGCGGCCGCACCCTCGGCCACAAGTTGATCGCCTACATGGACGAGCGCATCGAGCACGCCGAGCGCTGGCACGGGGCAATCCGCGACTGGCCGGGAGCGCTGAGCCTCGCCTGGGGAATGCTCGACCCGGTGGCGACTCCCAACGTGCTCGCGGCGCTGCGCGAGCTTCGGCCGGAAGTGCCGGTCACCGAGTTGGCGGAACTCGGCCACTACCCTCAGCTCGAGGACCCGGAGCGAATGGCTCAGGTTCTGCGCGACGTCCTGACCTACGAGCCGGCTTCGGAGTAGGCGGGCTCGGGCGCCCCGGTCCGCGCCTCGTCCACCACTCCGGCTTCGGCCTCCGCCGGCGCCGGAGTACGCAGCACGGTCAGCGCGATGACGAACGCGACCGCGACCAGCGCCGCGCCGATCAAATAGGCGAGGTGGAAGCCGGAGTTGAGCGCCGCGTCGTGGGACGCGCCGCCGGCGAGCACGCTGTCGGTCCGCTCGGCGGCTAGCGTCGCCAGCACCGCCAGGCCGATCGCGCCGCCCACCTGCATGCTGGTGTTGACCAGGCCCGAGGCGAGGCCGGAGTCGCTCGGGGTCGCCCCCGACATCGCCAGCGTCATCAGCGCGGGGAAGGCGGAGCCGACCCCGAAGCCGATCAACAACATCGGCGGCATCAGGTCCGTCACGTAGGAACCGTCGACCGGCGTCCTCGCGAAGAGGAGCAGACCGGCGGCGATCGCGAGCACCCCCGGCATCAGCGTCCGGCGCGGCCCGAAGCGCATGATCAGCCGCTCCGAGAAGCCGAGGGAGAGGGTCCCCATCACGATCGTCGCCGGCAGGAAGGCGAGGCCGACCTGGAGCGCGTCGTAGCCGAGGATCTCCTGCAGGTAGAGGGCCCCGAGAAAGAACATCCCGAACATCCCGGCGACCAGCAGCGCCTGCATCGCGTTCGCCCCGGCGACGTTGCGGGAACGGAAGAGGCGCAGCGGCATCAGCGGGTTGGCGATCCGCGCCTGGCGCGCGATGAAGCCGGCGAGAAGTGCGAAGGAGACCGCCCCGAGGACGAGCGTCTGGGTCGAGCCCCAGCCGTGCTCGTTGATGCCGAGGATCGTGTAGACGCCGAGCATCAGCGAGCTGGTGATCAGCACCGCGCCGGGAATGTCGGCGCCCTCGCTGATGCCGATTCCCTCCCGGCCCTCGACCAGCCGCGTCGCCAGGAAGGCGGTCGCGACGCCGATCGGCACGTTGATGAAGAAGATCCAGTGCCAGCTGATCGCTTGGGTGATCGCGCCGCCGGCGATCAAGCCGATCGAGCCGCCGGCCGAGGCGACGAAGCTGTAGACGCCGATCGCTTTCGCCTGCTCCCGCGGCTGCGGGAACATCGTCACGATCATCCCGAGGATCACCGCCGAGGTGAAGGCGCCACCGACGCCCTGGATGAAGCGCGCGCCGATCAGCACGCCCTGGCTGTCGGACAGCCCGCAGACGAACGAGGCGCCGGTGAAGACGGCGAGCCCGCCGAGGAAGATCCGCCGCTGGCCGATCAGGTCGCCGATCCGCCCCGCCAGCAGCAGCAGGCCGCCGAAGGCGATCAGGTAGGCGTTGACCACCCAGGCGAGGTTGCTCTGGGAGAAGCCGAGGTCGTGTTGGATCGTCGGCAGCGCCACGTTGACCACGGTGGCGTCGAGGACGATCATCAGCATCCCCGCGCAGAGCACGTAGAGGGCGATCCAGCGGGTACGGTCGTTGTCGGGGTCGGCGCTGCTCACGATTCAGGTTTCCTTCCCGCCTAGAGGCGAACGAGATTCTCGGCCGCGATCTCGCGGGTGACGCCGCGGAAGTCGATCACTCGTGCGGCCTCCGACACGACCCGCTCGTAGTCGAGCTGGGGGTGTGCGGTGACGATCGCCGCCAGGTCAGCCTCGGCCAGGGCTTCGGCCAGATCGACCGAGGCAAGGCCCAGGTCGGCCAACTCGGCGACATGGGGATCGTAATAGGAAACCTCGCCGCCGAGGTCTGCCAGCAGCTGGATGATCTTCAGCGCCGGAGACTCGCGGATGTCCCCGACCCCAGCCTTGTAGCTGACCCCGAGGATCAGGATCTTCGAGCCCTTGACCGGCTTGCCGGCGTCGTTGAGGGCGCGCTCGATCCGCTCGACGCAGTACTGGGGCTGGGACTGGTTGATCTTCCCGGCCAGCTCGATGAACTCGGGGTAGAAGTTGTGCTCGCGCGCCTTGAAGGCCAGGTAGAAGGGGTCGACCGGGAGGCAGTGCCCGCCCATCCCCGGCCCCGGCTCAAAGCGCATGAAGCCGAAGGGCTTGGTCGAGGCGGCGTCGATCGCCTCCCAGACGTCGATCCCCAGCCGGTCACAGAGCTGGGCCAGCTCGTTGACGAAGGCGATGTTGACCGAGCGGAAGATGTTCTCCAGCAGCTTTGCCAGCTCCGCCGTCTCGGGGTTGGAGAGGACGACGACCTCGTCGCAGACCTCCGTGTAGAGGGCGCGGGCGCGCTCGGCGCAGGCCTCGGTGAGCCCACCGATCAGCTTCGGCGTGGTGCGGACCGTGTAGTCGGTGCGCCCCGGGTCGATCCGCTCGGGCGAGAAGGCGAGGTGGAAGTCGCGCCCCGCCGCCATTCCGGACTCCTCGAGGATCGGCAGCAGCCGCTCGCGGGTGGTGCCCGGATAGGTGGTGGATTCGAGGACGACGAGTTGCTCGGGCTGCAGGACCGCCGAGAGCGAGCCGGCGGCGGCGAGCAGGTGGGTGAGGTCGGGCTCGCGGGTTCCGGTCAGCGGGGTGGGCACGCAGACGACCACCGCGTTGCAGGAGGCGAGGTCGGCATGGCGTGGGGTGCCCACCAGGCGTCCGGCCAGAGGCGCGAGCGCCGCATCGGGGATGTCCTCGATGTAGCTGCGCCCCTCGCCGAGGGCGTCGAGCTTGCGCTGATCGGAGTCGAGCCCGACCACCTCGTGTCCGGCCTCCGCAAAGGCGACGGCGAGCGGCAGGCCGACGTAGCCAAGGCCGATGATCCCAACCTTCATCGGGGAGAGTCTAGGGAGGAGACGAGCCCGCGTTGGGAGGGGGGATTCAGACCCCTTCGCCGCCGCGCCCCTCGCCGGCGGCAAAGCGAGCGGCGCCGCGGACGGCGACCTCGAGGACCTCGCGACCGAGGCGGTGCTCGAGGGCGAGCCCCTCGTCGAGGAGAAGGCCGAAACCCTCGATCGCGGCGCGGCGGTCGGCGAGCATCGTCTCCTGGGGGAAGGCGGCGATCTTCTCGGCCAACTCGAGGGCGCGCTCGAGGTGCTTACCGGGCTCGACCACCTCGTTGACGAGGCCGATCCGGTGCGCCTCCTCGGCGTCGACGGGACGACCGGTGAGGATCAGCTCAAGGGCCCGGCCCATGCCGACGACTCGCGGCAGCCGCTGGGTACCGCCGTCGACCAGCGGCACCCCCCAGCGGCGCTCGAAAAGGCCAAAGGTGGAGCCGGGCGTGGCG
Source organism: uncultured Solirubrobacterales bacterium (assembly GCA_963702055.1). Lineage (GTDB taxonomy): Bacteria > Actinomycetota > Thermoleophilia > Solirubrobacterales > 70-9 > CAWINX01. The sequence continues at coordinate 1,732,581 of OY969702.1, forward strand.
ATCCGCAGGTCGCACCAGAGGGCGAGCTCCACGCCCCCGGCAAGGCACCAGCCGTCGACGGCGGCGATCGCCGGCTTCGACGGGGTGAGGCGGGTGGGCCCCATCGGCCCGTCCGGATGGTCGACATTCAGGTCGAGCGCTTTGAGGTCTGCGCCGGCGCAGAAGGAGACGCCCCCGGCGCCGGTGAGGACGAGCACCCGGGCGTCCTCGTCGGCCTCGAAGTCCCGCAGCCCCTGGCGGAACAGCTCGGCGGTGGCGTTGTCCACGGCGTTGCGCCGCTCGGGCCGATCGATCGTCAAGACCGCCGCTGCGCCGATCCGCTCGTAGAGAAGCTCGTCACCCATGGCTGCGGATCCTCGCACAGGCATCGATAGTGGGGTTTTGCAGCAAAAAACGTTGACTAAACGGATAGGGCCGTCTAGCTTCGCGTCGGTGGATGCCGCCATCCCCACGCTCGGCCTGCTCGAAGGCGTCGGCCCCAACAATTCGGAAGCACTCGGATCGGAGCAGCGGGGACCGACCCTGCACCTCTACGGCAGCGGATACAGGGCGGCGCTCTTCCACCTGGGAGCGCTGACCCGGCTGAACGAGCTCGGCCTGCTCGCCAACCTCGACACGGTCGGCGCTGTCGCCGGCGGGAGCATCCTCGCCGCGTTGCTGGCCGCCCGCGTGCCCTGGCCGCTACAGGGCGCCTTCCGCGACTGGCCCGAGGCGGTCGCCGAGCCGATGCGCGATGTCGCTCGGCGCAACGCCCGTGCTCGGGTGCTCCTGCGCAGGGCGATCTCGGCCGGTTCATCCGATGCGTCGCTGGAGGAACGCTACGCCCGCGAACTGATCGATTCGCTGGGCGGCGAGCTGCCGGCGCGACCGCGGTTCGTCTTCGGCGCCGCCGGCCTCACCCTTGGCAACATCGGCCCGGGGGATCGCGCCCTACGCTGGCGAATCGAGGAGGCCGCGCACCCCCCCGGCTACGACCCCGCGCTCGTCCAGGAGGCGGTGGTCGCGATCCGCGACGACCTCGACGCGTTCGAAAGCGCTGAGCAGGCCGTACTCGAAAACCACGGCTACCTGCTCGCGGACCGTGCCGTCCGCGCCCACGGGCGCGAGGTGGCGGGGGGGATCGAGCCGCTCCCCCCCGATCCTCCCCACCCCGACTGGATGAATGAGACAAAGGTGCGCGAAGCGCTCGCGTCCAGCTCGCGCCGCACCCGCCTGGGACGACTCCGCTCGCGGCGGGCCGAGCGAAGTGAGCACACGCCCGAGCCGATCACGCCGGAGCTGAACGAGTTGCTGCGGCGCTTCCGACCCTTCGTCCAGTACGACTCGCTGGAGAGCTACCGAGCCGACTCGGTGACGACGATCGCCGACCTCGTCGCGAAGAAACGCTGCAACGCGCTGCGGCGCGCGGACGGGCGGTTGATCGCCTCGGCGGCGCCCGGGGAGAAGGAGCCGAAGCTCGACCTCGACTTCCTCGGCGGGCAGCGCTACGCGAACGGCGAGCAGGTCCATCGCGAGGACTTCCTCGAAGAGTGCGGCGCCTCTTACGCGGCGGACGCGAGATCGATGCGGGAGCGCAAGGGAAACGCCGACATCGTCTACGGCCACGCGCGCCATGACGACGACGGGCGACTCTGGCTCCAGTACTGGCTCTTCTACTACTACAACGACAAGGGCCTCCTCGACGTCGGCCTGCACGAGGGGGACTGGGAGATGATCCAATTGCGCCTCGGCAAGGACGGGCAACCGGACGCCGCCACCTACGGCCAACACGCGGGGGCGGAGCGGGCGACCTGGGGTGAGGTCGAGCGCCAGCAAACCAATGTGGGCGCGGCACCGGTGCTCTACTGCGCGCGCGGCTCGCACGCGGCTCGCTTCCGGCCCGGCACCCATGAGGCGCCGATCGTCCCCGACCACAACGACGGCCTCGGCCCGAGGGTGCGACCACGCCTGGTGACGATCGGCGACGAGGCGCCCGGCTGGGTGCGCTGGCCAGGCAGGTGGGGATCGACCCGGCGGCGCGAGGCGTTCGAGGCCGACAGCCCCCGCGGCCCGCGCGAGCATCCCCAGTGGTGGGATCCCGGTGGATTCCACTCGGAGGCGCGCCCGGCGCGCGAAGTTCCTCACTGGGAGACGGCGGCGGCCGCAACGCCGCCGCCGGTCACGCCGCGCTTGACCGCGACCCACGACGGCAGCCGGATCGTCGTCGACTACAGCTTTCCCGAGCCCGCGAATGGCGAAGCGGCGGCGGCGCGGATCGTCGCCGCTCCGTACGGGGGCGAGGACGCCGGGGCGCCTCGCACCAGGTCGGTGACGGTGGAGAGTCACGAGGGGTCGTTCGCCCTGCAGCTGCCGCCGGGCGAGCGGCCGGAGGGCGTCCGGGCGAGCGCCGCGTCGGAGCACGGCGTCCCCGGTGAGACGATCGCCGTGCCGTTGGGAGAAGGGGAGCGGGCGGGCTAACCACTGAGTCGGGAATCACGGGGGTCTCAGCGGCACCGGCTCCCAAGTGGCGCCCCGGTCGCAAGGTCCGGAAGGGCAGGGCTTCGGGACCGCCGGCAACCCTAGGCACAGCTCCGGACGGCACGAAAATGCGACCGGGGATGACGCTCGTCGCCTGCCTTGCGCGTAGCCTTCGCGCTTAGAAGCTCGTCGCGCCACCTTCGAGATGACCTCCGCGTGGCTTCCGCGAAAACTTCATCTCTCCCAGTCGCACAGCGAACCTAGCGCGCCGTGGCGGCGAGCGCTAGGGGTCGTCAAGCTTCAACCCCGCAAACTCCGGAGAAAAGTGCCTTCGACAGCATCCTCCGCCTCGCTACATCTCGACGACGAAGGGGCGCCCGATGTAGAAGCCCTGGGCGTAGTCGATGCCGAGCCCCTCGACGAGGGCGAGGGTGTCGGAGTCCTCGACCCCCTCGGCGACCGTCTCCTGCTCGAAGGCGCCGGCGATGTCGACCATCGCCTGCACGAGCTTCTGGTCGACGCGGCTGGTGCGCAACTCGCGGATGAACTCGATGTCGATCTTGAGGTACTGGACCGGGAGGTGTTTGAGGTAGCTGAACGAGCTGAAGCCGGTGCCGAAGTCGTCGAGGCCGAGGCTGCAGCCCAGCTCGGTGACGGTGCGGGCGAACCGCTCCGCCTCCGCCATGTTGGCGACGGCGGCGGTCTCGGTTATCTCGAAGCCGAGCCAGGCCGGGTTGAGGCCGCTGCCGATCGCCTCACGGACGTCGTCGATAAGCCGTTCGTCGGAGAGCGAGCGGCCGGAGACGTTGACCGAGATCGGCCGCGAGCGTCCGGCCAGCTCGATCGCCTTGGAGAGGACGAGGCGATCCACCTCGGTAACCAGGCCGAAGCGCTCGGCGGTGGGCAGGAAGGCCCCCGGGGGGATCACGTCGCCGCTCGGGTCGAGCATCCTGACCAACAGTTCGTCGCGGGCCACCTGGCGGCTCTTCAGGTCGACGATCGGCTGGGCGTAGACGACCAACCGCTCGTCGGCGAGGGCCTCGCGGATCCGCTCCACCCAGGTGAGGTTGCGATGCCGCTCGCCGGTGTAGACGACCGCCTGGCCACGGCCGGCCTCCTTGGCCTCGTAGAGGGCAATGTCGGCGGCGATCAGCAGGTCGTCGGCGGTCAGCTCGCCGCTGCCGTCGAAGGTCGCGATGCCGATGCTGGCCCCGACCGTCGGATTGGAGCGCGCCTTGACTCCCGTGATCACCCGTTTGGCGGCGACCAGCGCTCCCGCCTCGTCGACCTCTCGCAGCAGCAGGGCGAACTCGTCGCCACCGAGCCGAGCGAGGACGTCGGTGTCGCGCGCCTCCTCGCCGAGGATCGCGCTGACCTCGCGCAGCAGGCGGTCGCCCGCTTCGTGGCCGAGCGAGTCGTTGACGAAGCGGAAGGCGTCGACGTCGATCAGCAGCAGCGCGCCGGGGCGGCGGTGCCGCTCCGCCTGGACGAGCTGTCCCGCCACCTCCTGGTCGAAGCGGCGGCGGTTGAAGTGGCCGGTGAGGCTGTCGTGGTCGGCCTGGTAGCGCAGCTGCTCCTCGAGCCGCCGCGCGTCCCCGACATTCCCCACACCGGAACTCATCGCCTACATATCGGACGCTGAGGCAACTTCCTGAACCCCTCTTTGGCCACAATGGACAACGATGAACGAACGGCTTCGAGCAAAGGCGTCGAATACCCTGGCGGAGTGCGAATAGCTGAGATCATCGCGAGGCAGGGACCAACCTTCTCGGTCGAGTTCTTCCCGCCGAAGACCCCGGAGGCGACGGAAGGGCTGTTCGCCACCGCGCGTGAGTTGCGCGCCCTCGACCCGGACTTCGTCTCGGTCACCTATGGCGCCGGCGGCTCGACCCGCGACGGCACGGTGGAGATCACCAAGGCGCTGAAGGACGAGCTCGGCTTCGAGACGATGGCCCACCTGAGTTGCGTCGGCGAGACGACCCACGGGCTGGCCACGACTCTCGACCGGATCGAGGCGGCGGGGATCGAGAACGTCTTCGCGCTGCGTGGCGACCCGCCGCGGGGACAAGAGGACTTCGAGCAGCCGGCGGGCGGTCTGGGCAGCGCGGCGGAGCTGACGGCCTTCATCCGCGACGGCTGGGACTTCACGATCGGCGGCGCCTGCTTCCCGGAGGTCCACCCCGAGGCGCCCGACCTCGCGACCGACCTCACCTACCTGAAGACCAAGGTCGAGGCCGGCGCGAGCTTCCTGATCACCCAACTCTTCTTCGACAACCAGGTCTACTTCGACTTCGTCGCCGCGGCGCGGGCGCGGGGAATCGACGTGCCGATCCTCGCCGGCGTGATCCCCGTCGCGGGCTTCGCCCAGACGAAGCGGATCTGCGAACTCTGTGACGCGACGATCCCGGCGCGGCTCGAGGAGGCCTTCCGGGCCTGCGAGGGGGACGAGCGAGCCGAGTTCGAGCTTGGCATCGCCTATGCGGCCCAACAGTGCGCAGAGTTGCTGATCGCGGGAGCGCCGGGCATCCACTTCTACGCGCTCAATCGCGCCCCCGCGACCCGTGCCGTTCTCGGCGCGCTGCGCGCCTCGCGCCCCTGGGAGCGAACCCGTGGCGCCGCCGGCTCGCTCGCCGAGACGGCCGAGTAGCGGGGCGCGAATCCACCTTCTAGACTGATCGCCCCCGATGGCCAGCCGCAAGGAAGAGAGGGAGCAACTTCGCCAGGCCCGGCTCGAGCGCGAGCAGGAACAGGCGAAGGAGCAGCGCCACAAGCTGATGATCGGCTATCTCGTCGCCGGGGTGCTCGGCCTCGTGGTGATCGTCGGGATCGTGGTCGTCGTCGCCTCCAGTGGGGGAGGGAGCGCGAGCGGGGGCGCCCACATCGACGATTCGGCGGGCTCGACGAACGGGGTCTCACCGGACGATCGCGCCGGGACGACGACGCCGCCCGCGAAGGTGACCGACCTCGCCACGGCGGCCAAGCAGGCCGGCTGCATACTGCGGCTACACCTCACCGACGAGGGCCACGACCACATCCCACCGGGCTCCCCGACCCCCCACTACAAGACCAACCCGCCGACCTCCGGCTCTCACGTCCAGCCGCCCTACCAGCAGGCGGACGGCGCCTACAGTCAGATGCCGGCCGAGATCGACTTCGTCCACTCGCTCGAGCACGGGCGGATGGAGATTCAGTACAGCCCGAAGCTGGCGCAGAGCGACCAGCTGGCCTTGAAGGGCCTCTTCGACACCGAGTACGCCGGGGCGTTGATGTTCCCCAACGACAAGATGCCCTACCAGGTCGCCGCGACCACCTGGACCAACCTGCTCGGCTGCCCCACCTACAAGGGGGCGATCACCCTCGACGCGATCCGCGACTTTGGCAAGAAGACGTGGGGCAAGTACGGGGGCGAGCCGGTCAACGCCTTCCCGTTCACCGGGCCCACGCCGGCAAATCCGCAGTAGCGCTCTGGCACCGACTAGCGCGTTTGGCGCGCGGGTCCTGTCACGAGGGGAGGGGCCTGCGGGCGGTGCGGCTGCTCCGTTCTCGACCCCTCCCCTCGTGCCACCCGCGCGAGAAACGCACTGGCCAGGCCGGCAACGACCGTCCTCCGGTTGACCGGATTAGGCGCGGTAGGCGGGGAAGAAGGCATTGCCTTTGTGCCCCGAGCTGAGGCGCTCGTAGGCAGCTGGATCGCAGATTAGTTCTGAGCTGAACCAGGGTTGCTGGCGATTGGCGAAGCCTCGCTTGAATTCCTCGAGGGGGTCGCCCGCGGTGATGCCGCCGCCCAGGTTGAGGGGGAGGTCCAGTTCGGCGGAGAGGTCGATCAGTGCCGCGACCACGTTCTTCATCGGCGAGTCGCGCAGGTGGGAGTCGGCGCTGCCGCTCAGGTAGTAGTGGAGGAAGCCGTCGCTGCGGGCGGCGATCGAGGCCGCGGCCACTTCGCCACCGGGGGCGGTCGCGATCGCCAGCCAAGCGCGCGGCGAGCGCAGGATCGTGTCGAAGTACTCAGCGCCGAAGAAGTAGCGCTCAGTCGCGGCCGTGCGACGCATCGTCTGCTCGTAGGCCGCGAGGAACCCTGCCCGCTCCTCCGCGCTCGTGTCGGGCCCTGGAACGAGGCGCACTTCGTAGCCGTTGCGGCGGTTCTTGTTGATCTGGTTGCGGTCGCTCCCGCGGCTCTTCGGAGGTAGGGCCGGGTCGGCGATCTGGACGACGTTGCGCTCGCTGGCCCCGGCCAGCGGCGGCTCGCCGAGCGTGTGGCGAATAAACGCCGAGACCAGTCCGGTGGCGGAGAAGTCGATCGACGCGGGATCGAGCGTCGATGTCGACTTTGCCCCCCCCATGGTGTGGTCAAAGTCGACATCGACGGAGAAGCCGGGGTAGCCGTAGGGAGAGATCGCGTCGACCTCAGGGCCATCCCCGCCGATCGGGCGGACGATCAGGGGCGCCAGGAGCTCGCCTCCGGCGTCGATGCGCAGCGTATGAGTGACGCCCTCGGCGTCGAGAAAGGGACGGGAGCGGAAGAACTCTTCGCTCTCGGCGGCCGCGCCGCGATCGGCGATCAGCTCTGCGCTCGCACCCATCGGGGGCGCCGCGGGGCTCACAGGATGTCGGCGGCCGCGACGCGGAACTCATCCGGGAGGACGCCCCAGACCTCACAGTCGTCGGCCGCCTCGCCGTCGCGGCGCAGGTGGGCGCGCATCGTCCCCTCGTGCTTCCAGCCGAGGCCGGCGACGGTCCGCTTCGCGACCTCGTTGCGGGCGGGGATGCGACCGTAGACACGGTGGGCGCCGAACTCGTCGAAGGCCTTGGCGAGGGTGAGCGCCTCGGCGCGACGGCCCACTCCCTTGCCGCGCACGTCGTCGCCGATCAGCGCCCCCAGCTCGGGAGCGGTCTGGCGGAAGAGGCCGTAGAGGGCGGTGAAGCCGACCGGCTCCTCATAGCCCTCGACGACAATCGCGAACTTGCGGTCCTCGCCGGAGTCGTCCATCGCCCGCCGCGTCCACGCCTCGGCCTGCTCCGTCGAGAAGCTCTCCCGCTGCTCCATCAGATTGGCGATCGCCACGGGGTTGTTGAACCAGCGGTGCACCGCGGCGGCGTCACCGGGCTCGAATGGCCTCAAGCTGACTTCGGGTCGATCGGTCATCCCGAGAACCCTAGTCCGGAGCGAGCCCATTGCCGGTGACGAGCAGCCAGGCAGTCTTGGCGAGGATGCGGAAATCGAGGGCGGCGCCGCGGTGGTCGACGTACCAGACGTCCAGCTCGATCCGCTCCTCCCAGGGGATGCCGGCACGGCCCTGCACCTGCGCCCAGCCGGTGATTCCCGGCAGCACCTCGTGGCGGCGCTGCTGGAACGGCGTGTAGTCGTCGACCTGGGCCGGGATCGTCGGGCGCGGCCCGACGATCGCCATCTCACCACGCAGCACGTTGACCAAGTTGGGGATCTCGTCGAGCGAGGTGCGGCGCAGGAAGCGGCCCGCGCCGGTGACGCGCGGGTCGTCGCGGGTGACGACGGTGCCGACGCCGACCGGGTCGGAGCCGACGACCATCGTGCGCAGCTTCAGCATCTCGAACTCGCTGCCGTCCCGGCCAACCCGGAGCTGGCGATAGAGGACCGGTCCGCGGCTGCCGAGCTTGATCGCGATCGCCGCGAGCAGGAGGAAGGGCGAGAGGACGGCCAACGCCAGGAAGGCGATCGCGAGGTCGAAGGCTCGGCTCATCGTGTCCCCTCCGCCTTCTCCCAGGCTCCCGGCGCGCCGTGACGGGCGCGGTCCCAAAGTCCGGCGGCGATCGAGGCCGTCGTCATCACGTAATAGCGGGCGATGCGGAACGGGGGAAGCGGCAGCGCCTTGCCCAGCAGGGCGAAGAGGAGAACCGCCGCCTGGATCGCGAGGGTCGCCGTGTAGACCCAGCCATGGCCGAGCAGGACGACGTTCGCCGCCAGCGCGACGAGGTGAAGCAATGGGGTCAGGTAGCGCAGCAGCCGGTGCGAGGCGAGCTCGAAGGCGTAGAGCGACGAGTAGCCACGCGGCGAGAGCATCCCCTCGCCGACGACGATGTCCCAGAGCCCGACCATCATCCGGCGTTTGCGGGCGAACTCGCCTTCCATGGTCGGGACCATCTTCTCCTCGGCGCGCGCCCAGGGGACGTAGAGCGAGCGGAGGCCCCGCTTCGCCAGCTCGAACGGAAAGGAGAGGTCGTGGCTGCCGGAGGGCGCCAGTGGCACGTAGGCGTCGCGGCGAACCGCGTAGACCGCGCCGTTGCCGGCGGTGACGCCGGCCAGCGCCGACTCCATCTCGCGGACCCGCATCTCGTAGCGCCAGTAGGCGCCCTCGAGGTTGTCGCCCTCCGCGTCGAGGAAGCGAACCTGACCGCAGGCGTAGCCGACCGAGGAGTCGGCGAAGGGCTCGACCAGGTGGCGGAGGGCGTCCGGGGCCCAGACGCTGTTGGCGTCGGAGAAGGCGAGGATCTCCCCCGACGCCCTCTCGGCCGCCGCGTTCTGGGCGGCGACCTTGCCGCCGCGCGGCAGGTCGATGACGAGATCCGCTCCGGCCTCGCGGGCGCGTTGCGCGGTGGCGTCGGAGGAGCCGTCGGAGGCGACGACGATCTCCAGCCGCTCGCGCGGGTACTCGAGCGCCAGCGCGTTGGCAACCTTGGCGGCGATCACCTCCTCCTCGTCGTAGGCGGCGACGATCAGCGAGACGCGCGGCGGCTCCGCCCAGGCCTCGCCGGGGCGCAGGGTGGGACGACGGCGCGACCGCACGAGAACCCACAGCACCAGCGGGTAGCCGAGGTGCGTGTAGACGATCAGCGCTGTGCTGACCCAGAAGACGATCGCGAAGGCGATCATCGGCCCGCCCCCAACAGCTCCTCGTAGAGGGCGAGAGTGAGGCGCGCGGCCTCGTCCCAGGAGTAGGGGCCGGCGGCGGCGAGGCCGGCGGTTTCGGCAAGCTCGGCACGGGCAGCCTCGTCGCCCGCCAGCTCGCGCAACGTCGCGGCCAGCGCCTCGGGGTCCGCGGCCGGGACGACGCGCGCCGCTCCCTGCGCCGCGAGTTCGCCGAAACCGCCGACGTCGCTCAGGACCATCGGCTTGCCGAAGGCGAGGCCGGCGTAGAGGACGCCGGACTGCTCGATGTCGCGGTAGGGAAGCGCGAGGACGTCGGCGCGGCGGAAGATTGCCGGGATCTCGGCGTCTTCGACGAAGCGGGTGACGAAGCGCACCCGCCCGGGAGCGCCGCCGGCGAGCCGGCGCAGCGGCGCGACGTCCATGCGGGGGTTGCCGACGATCCACAGCTCCGCGTTCGGAACGCTCCGGAACGCCTTAAGCAAGACGTCTATTCCCTTGTAGGGGCGCAGCAGGCCGAAGAAGAGGATCACCGGGCCCTCGGCGCCCTCCAGCTCGGGCGGGAGCGGCTTCTCCTCGGGCAGGCGCGTCAGGTAGTCGAAGGCGCCGTGGGGAATGACGCGGACGCGGCGCGGGTCGAGGCCCACCTCGGTGCGCAGCCGCTCGGCGCCGTGCTCAGAGTGGGCGACCACCGCGTCCATCGCCCCAAAGACGGCGCGAGCGCTCGCGAGCCGGCGGCGGCCAGGGCGCGGCGGCAGGACGTAGTGCGCGGTCATCACCCGGGGGCGGGTGGGGGGCAGCAGGAACCGATCGAGGGCGGGAGCGGTGAGCCACTGGTAGTGGACGACGTCGGCACCGACGTGGCCGCGCAAGCGCAGCATGTCCGGAAGGTGCTCGGCGAGCTTGACGACGCGGCGCGCCGGAGCGTGCAGACCGCGGGCGGCGGTGCGGCGATAGAAGCACTCCTCGACCCGATATCCCTCCGACGGAGGAACGGAGCCGTAGAGAAAACGGCTGGTCAGTAGCTCGACCTCGACGCCGGCACGGGCAAGCCCCGCCGCGAGAGCGCGGTCGTAGGGCGGCGTGAAGGCCGAGGGGTCGACCAGCTGAACCTTCATCGGCGCGATTATCGTGACCTACGTGGCCCCCACGCTCTCCTACTGCGTCGTGAACACGAACGGCCGCGAGTACCTGCTCGCCTGCCTCGCCGCGATTGAGCGCACCCATCCGGCCGGCGTGGAGCGCGAGGTGTTGGTGCTCGACAACGCCTCCGACGACGGTTCCGCCGCCGCGGTGCGGGCGCTGGGGAGTGAGATTCGCCTGATCGCCCTGGAGCGGCGAACCGGCAAGGCGGAGAACGACTCGGCTCTGCTGCGCGAGGCCCACGGGCGCTTCTGCCTGCTGCTCAACGAGGACTCCGAGCTACGCCCGGGCGCGGCGGCGGCCCTGCTCGCGGCGCTGGAGGCCGACCCCAAGGCGGCGGCCGCGGGGGCGCGGCTGCTGGACTCCGACGGCAACCCGGTCCCCTGCGCCTGGCGCTTCCCGGGGGTGGGAACCGCGCTGGCGGGGGCGTTGTTCCTGCACCGCGCCCTCACCGTGCAGAGCAAGGGCGCGTCGACCCGCGAGGTCGACTGGGCGCAGTCCAGCGCCCTGATGGTCCGCCGCGAAGCGGCGGAGGAGGTCGGCTACCTCGACCCCGACTTCTTCGTCTACTACGACGAGTGCGACTTCGCCAAGCGTCTGGCCGACGCCGGTTGGCACAGCCTCTTCGTTCCCTCGGCGGAGGCGGTCCATCACGACCAGCTCTCCACCGACCTCGCCGCCGGGCTCCCCCGGATCGTCGAGTTCCATCGCAATCGCGACCTCTACATGCGAAAGCACCACTCCAGGGCGGCGGCACTGGCGGTCCGCGTCCTCACCGCCTGGGCCTACGCGCTGCGCGCTCTGGCCGCGACCGTCCTGCCGCGCCGGCCGGCCCGGATCTACTGGGCACATACTCGCCAGGCGCTCTTCCCGGGGCGCGGCAAGAGCCTCCGCGATCGGGCGTCGCCCTAAAACCCCTTCCGCTGTTCTTTTGCCCCTCTATACCCGGCAAAAGAACAGCGGAAGCTGTTAGAGGCGGGCGTCCTCGTCGATCATTTCCGCCTCGTAAGCCTCGGGGACCCGTCCCTCGACTTCCGCCGGCGCGTCCTTCAGGGCGACCAGTTGCGCGAGGAGAAGGGAGGGATGACGCAGCCTCGCCAGCCAGCCGCGCTCCTCGTCGGTGAAGAAGCCTCCCGCGAGGAGGGCGAGTGGGTAGAGGGCGAGGAGGACGGCGCGGCCGAGCAGCCCGGCGGCGCCTGAGGTCGGCATCAGCAGCTCGCCGGCGCCGACCAGGGCGGCGGAGATGAAGACGACCCGCGCCAGGCGTCCCCACTCGTAGGGAACCGGGAAGAGCCGTTGGGTGAACCCGTACATCAGCGCCAGCACGACCAGGTAGGAGGCGACCAAGGCGATGCCGGCGCCGACGATGCCGAGCGGCGGGACCAGCAGGAGGTTGAGCGCGACGTTGGCGACCAGGGCGGCAATCGTCGCCGGGAAGTTGAACTCGGTGCGGCCTGTCCTGCCGAGGATCACGACCAGGACCATGTAGAGGGCGTAGAGGGTGACGGCGGTCGAGATCAGCCCGATCGCCTTGTAGGAGCCGAAGAACTCCGGCGCCGCCAACGCCCGCACGATCCAGCGAGAGAAGAGCCACATCCCGGTGACGACGAAGGCACAGCCGGCGACGAACCAGGTGACGATCGCGGCGTAGGCCCGGCGCGCTTCGCCGTCGTCGCGGATCGAGTAGGCGAGTGGCGGCCAGGCAAGCTGGAAGCCACGGACCAGGACGTTGACCGCCTGCGCGAACTTGACCGCCAGCGAGTAGAGGCCCGCCTCCGCCAGCCCCGCCGAGCGGACGATGATGATCCGGTCGACGAAGTTGAGCAGGTAGAGGGAGAGCTCCGCCGGCATCGTCGGCAGGCCGAAGCGCATCAGTCGCCGCAGCAGAGGCCGATCGACGCGGAGCGAGAGCCGACGGCGGTGGACGACGATCAGCCCGAGGACGAAGGCGGCGCCGCTCGCGTAGCTGCCGAGCAGCAGGCCGCGGGCGCCCTCCCCCCGGCCGACCACGAGGACAACGGTCAGCCCGATCGTGACCAGGACGCTCAGCATCGTCGTCGTGAAGTAGGCCCGCGCCCGCTCCTCGAGCCTGAACAGGGTGAGCAGGTACTCGAACATGGTGAGGACCCAAAGCCCGCCGATCGAGATCCGGACGAGATCGGGGGCCGACTGGTAGCGGGGGAGCAGCGCCTCGGAGATCTGCCCGGCGAAAGGAAGGGCGACCAAAGCGGCCGCGGTGGCCACCCAGAAGAGCGCCGCGAACGAGGTGGCGACCACTCGCGAGGGATCCTCGCCCTCCTTGTAGTAGAAGCGCAGCAGAGCCTCGATCGTGCCGAGGCGGATGACGATGCTCGCCGAGACGACCGCGGCGAACATCACCTCGGCGGCGCCGTAGTCGACGGGGGTCAGGTACCGCGTGTAGAGCGGCAGCAGGGCGACCGCGACGAACTTGGAGAGAATGCTCGCCGCCGTGTAGGCGGCGCCGGTCGTCGCGAGGCGGCGGAGGTAGCCCGACACGCGTTGAGACTATGCGGGGGCGCGGACCGGGGCTGCCGCCAGGGACGCTCCAACCGCGAGGAGGACCCAGGTGATCGGATCCTCGAAGAAGCCCGCGTAGGCCATCGTGTGGACCAGGAGGGCGATGAAGGCAGCCAGCACCGCTGCTCGACCTACCGATTTGCCCGCGGGTCCTGTCATGGTCCACAGGGCTGCGACGATCAGCGCTGCGTAGAGCGCCAGGCCGACCAGGCCCTGTTCCGCTGCCACGGTGACCGGCTCCGTGTGGGAGACGGAGACCGGGATTTTCCTCTTGCGATGCACGTGCTCTACGTAGGCCTTTTGGAAGGAGCCGGAGCCGTAGCCGTAGAGCGGGCGCTGGGCGAAGAGGTGGACGCCACCGGAGACGAGGTTGGCGCGGCCGCTGGTGTCTATGTTGAGGCGGGAGAAGTTGACCTTCGAACCCCCGGCGAAGAGCACGACGGCGACGCCGAGGATCGCCATGACCCCGACGGCGCCGAGGGTCCAGCGCCAGCTCCACCGCAAAGCAGCGAGGACCGCGAGTCCCGCCAGCAACGCAACGAAGCTGGACTGCGAATAGGTGGGGACGAGCCCGATCCACAGAACCGCGATCAGCGTGGTGAGCAAGATGACGTTCCGACGCTCCTTCGCCCACAACAGCGCCGCTGTCGCGACAACGATCACGAGCGACAGGTACCGCCCGTAGATGTTCGGGTCCCAGAAGACCGAGTTGACCCGGAAGTAGGTGTGAAAGTCATTCGACCGGATCACCTGGTGGTTCCAGAACAGGCTGCGGCTCGCCCACTCGACCGAACCAATGACCACGAAAGCGATCGCTTCGACGGCCACAACCCACAGCACCGCTACGAGCAGCTTTCGATCCCATTCGCAATCCCTCAGCAAGGCGTACGCCACCGTGAATGGCACCAGGAAGAAGCACACGTTCTGCAGGCCCTTAGAGAAATCTGGCGAGTACAGCGCCTGCAGCGCATAGAGGACAACGACAGCGGCCAGGATTACCGTCAGCCACTTGACGGCCTGGCCGGCCGCCGCCCGGGAAACGGGAGTCCAGTCACGGAGTGCGGTCGCCAGGACCCCAGCGGCAATCACCAGATACAGGGGAACCAGGAGGTTGGCCGTATCGCCCCCCGCGTGCAAGGGGACTCGGAAGGGAAGAGCGGCGACTATCGCCAGCGGCAGCGCCAGGGGCCAGCGCCGAAAAGCTACGGTCAGCGCAACGATCGCAAGGAGCCCGACGAGGGCCAGGGCGACGATGCGGTCGGTGTGGTGACGCAGGTCGGCGATCTGGTGGGAGTGCCACTGGTCGCCGAGGATGAGGACCGGGAAGAGGACGATTGCGGCGAGCATCGCCAGCGAGCGGAGGCGCCCCGGGGGGAGGAGGATTGAGCTGGCGCTCGCGCTTGCCGCTGCGACCACCCCAGCCGCGGCCAGGAAGTCGCTCAAGGCGCCGCTCCCGGGTGGCGGCTACAACTGGAGGGTGCGTGTGGCGGCACGCTGCGCAGGCGGATCACCCCGGAGGGGACGAGGATCCGACCCTGGCCCAGCAACTTCACCCGGAGCTTGTAACGGCCCGGATGAGCGATCCGGCCCCTGCTGTTGCGCCCGTCCCAGTGGAAGGTGAAGAAGCGGTAGCGCTTCAAATAGCGGTCCCGAGCCAGGGTGACGACCAACCGCCCGTGCGGTTTGACGATCTGCACGACGGCGTAATCGGAGCGGGTGACGCGGAAGCGGATTCGCCCGCGGTCGAAGCGGCAGTCCCCGTTTGGAGTGAAGGAGTGGTTGTGCCTGGTCCCGAAGGTGACCCGGTCGAGCACCAGCGGGTCGCGCTTCAACCGCTGAGCCCAGGCGAAGGCGGCGAGCGTCGCGATAACCAGCAGGGCAAAGGCGACGGCCGCGGCGGGCCTACCCCGTGGCCGAGACATTGTCCTCGCCGAGGATCACCGAAACCGTGGCCCCGCCCGAGATCGACGCAATGTCCGATGTCATCAACCGCAGCTTCGCGATGCCGAGCTTCTTGCCCACCTGGCGTGCCTCGGGCTCGTAGCCGCGACGGTACATGACGAAGCTGCGGCCGTAGATCGACGAGGTGTCGCCGACGCTGCCCCGCTTGAAGCCCTTGCGCTCGACCATGGCGCTGTAGCTGCCGGCCAGGCCGTTGACTCCGGTCCCGTTCAGCACCGTCACCTCGATGTCACCCGGCTTGAGGACCTTCGCCGAGGTGCTGCCGCCTCCACCTCCGCTCCCGCTCCCGCTTCCGCCGGAGCCGTGCAGAGCCGCGTAGGCGACTCCGCCGCCGATCACGATCACCACCGCGAAGACGACGGCCAGGTAGCGCGGCTCGGCGAGGCGCTCGCCAAATCCCGAGAGCCGATCTCGGAAGCGCTCCATCCGCGTGTACTCGGGCAGGCCGGCCTCGCGGCGGCGGCGGCGCTCCTCGCGCATCGTCGTGGCCTGATGCTCGGTGGTCCGCGCCTCCTCCAGCTTGCGCAGCTCCTCGGCGCGCTGTGCGGCGACCGCCGAGGTCGACTCCTTGCGCTCCGCGTCGCGCTCCGGCGCCGAGCCGGCCCATTCACGCAGCCGGCGGATGTCGCGCGCCTGGGTAAAGGAGAGCAGGGCGAGGAGGATCAGTCCCAGGAACGAGGCCAGGCCGGCGAATGCGCCGATTTCCTTGATCAGATTCAGCACGGAATGGCTGCGAGAGGCTACTCGTCGTAGACGACTGCCGCGGCGTCGTCGCTCGGCGAAGTGATCATCTCGACCACCCGCTCGGCCAGGTTCGCCTCGTCCCCGGCCATCACGAGCTGCTCCAACGAATTCAGCGTCGACTCGATCCAGCCGGAGTCGAGCGGTACCTCGCGCACCACTCGCTGGATCCGCTTCGCGGCGGTCGGCTGGCCCTCTTCGGCGTCGCCAAACAGCTCTTCGTGGAGCTTCTCGCCCGGTCGCGGCTTGGTGAACTCGACCGCGATGTCGCGCTCCGGCTCGTACCCGGCCAGCCGAATCATGTTGTGGGCGAGGTCGAGGATCTTCACCGGCTCACCCATGTCGAGGACGAAGACGTCGCCCTTGCCGGCGCCGATGTCGCCGGCGCGAATCACCAGCTGCACGGCCTCGGGGATCGTCATGAAGTAGCGGGTCATCTCCGGGTGGGTGACCGTGACCGGGCCGCCCCGCTCGATCTGGCCGCGGAAGATCGGCACGACGCTGCCCGAGGAGGCGAGCACGTTGCCGAAGCGGACGCTGACGAAGCGGGTGTCGGGGTGCCTGTGCCCGGCGGCCTCGACGATCCACTCGGCCATCGCCTTCGAGGCGCCCATCACCGTCTTCGGGTTGACCGCCTTGTCGGTGGAGATGAGGACGAAGCGCTCGACCTTCGAGGCGGCTGCGGTCTCGGCGGTGATCCGGGTCGCGATCGCGTTGTTGCGGACGGCCTCGAGCGGGTTGGCCTCCATCAACGGTACGTGCTTGTAGGCGGCGGCGTGGAAGACGACGCTCGGTTTGAAGCGCTGCATCACCTCCAGCATCCGGTGCGGCTCCTTGCAGTCGGCGAGCACCGACTCGACGTTGGTGAAGTGGCGCTCCTCGACCATCTCGCGATCGATCTCGAAGAGGTTGTCCTCGGCGTGGTCGAGCATCACCAGCAGGCGCGGGCCGACCCGGGCGATCTGCCGGCAGAGCTCCGAGCCGATCGAGCCGCCCGACCCGGTGACCAGGACGATCCGGTCGCGCAGGTAGGCGCCGACCCGGTCCAACTCGACGACGACCGGGTCGCGACCGAGCACGTCCTCGACCTGCACCTCGCGCAACTGCTTGTTGAGCTGGACGCCGCCGCGCAGCAGCTCGAAGACGGTCGGCAGGGTGCGGACGCGAATCTCGCGGCCGCGACAGGCGGCGACCACCTTGGCGCGCAGCGTGCCCGGCGCCGAGGGGATCGCGATCACCACCTCGTCGGGCTCGGTCTCGTCGAGGATCGTCGCGATCTGCTTGGTCGAGCCCAACACCTTCAACCCGAGCATGCGCATTCCCCGCTTGCGCGGGTCGTCGTCGACGAAGCCGATCGCGGTGGCGCCGAGGTTGGGGTTGAGCTGGAGCTCGCGGACCACCATCTGGCCGCCCGAGCCGGCCCCGACCACCAGCACCTCGTGCTTGGGGACGCGGCCGCCGCGCGAGGGCCGCTCGACGATCAGCCGCACGGCGAGCCGCGCCCCGGCGATCAGCAGCATCGTGAGGACGAAGTCCGTCACCTCCACCGAGCGAGGCAGAGTGTGCTTGAAGGGCTGCGCGACGGCGAAGAAGACGACGATGATCGCGCTGGAGACGGTGACCGCGCGGAGGATCAGCAGGAAGTCCCGTCCGCTGACGTAGCGCCACCACTTCTGGTAGAGCCCGAAGGCGGCGAAGACGATCAGCTTGCCGACCACGACGAAGCCGACCGACTGTGCGAAGAGGACCTGGTAGCGGTGGGGCAGCCCGTGCGGGGCGTCGAGGAAGCGAAGGCGGAACGCCAGGTAGAAGGCGGCCGTGATGAGAACCGCGTCGGCCGCCACCTGCAGGACCCGGTTGCGATAGACGGGATGGTTCAGACGGTTCATAGGCAAAAACCCGGTTCGCGCTCCGCGCGCTGCGCGAAGAACCAGAGATGCACACTTACACGCTCCGCGCTCACGCGGCGAGTTTAGAGGCTCAACGCTCTAGGATCACCGTTCTCCTCATGACGAATGCATTCCTCTACGCCGATCTGACCGGCCCGATCGTCGACTTCTGCGTCAACGTCATCAACGACACCGGGCTGGCCGGGATCTTCCTGCTGATGGCGGCCGGCAGCGCCTGCATCCCGATCCCCAGCGAAGCGGTGATGCTGTTCGCGGGCTTCAACGTCTCCAACGGCGACCAGACGCTGCTCGGGGTGGCCCTGGCGGGCCTGCTCGGCAACATGGCCGGGTCGTGGTTGACCTACGCGATCGGCTACTACGGCCGCATCGACCTGCTGGAGAAAAACCGCCTCATCCACCTCAGCCCCTCGCGCCTGGCCTGGGTCGACAGCTGGTTCAAGCGCCACGGCGACGCCACCGTCTTCCTCGCCCGTCTCCTTCCCTTGGTGCGCGCCTTCATTTCGCTGCCGGCCGGGGTCGCAAAAATGCCCTTCTGGCGGTTCACCTGGTTGACCGCGCTCGGCTCACTGCCCTGGGTGCTCGGCTTCGCGCTGGTCGGGCGCGCGGTCGGCGACAACTGGGAGCAGTGGCGCCATCACCTCCAGGTCTTCGACTACCTGGTGGTCGCCGGGATCGCCGGGCTGATCGTCTACGCGCTGTACCGCAAGCGGCGCGGTGGCGGGCCCGGCGAGGGCGAAGCCGCCGAAGCGGCCGGCGCCGAGCGAGCTTGAGCGAAGCGGTCGACGGGCGGATCCCGGCCCGTCGCGCGGTCGCCCTCGGGATCGTCCAGGGGCCGGCGGAGCTGCTGCCCGTCTCGAGCTCGGCCCACATCGTCCTCGTCCCCTGGCTGGCCGGGTGGAACTGGGGAGAGATCGACCCGGAGGTGCGCAAGAGCTTCGAGGTGGCGCTGCACGCAGGCGCCGCGGCGGCGCTGCTGATCGGCCAACGACGGGTGATCGCCGAAGAACTGCGCGAGTTCGACGCGCGCCGCGGCGTCGTCCTCGCCCTCTCCTTCGTCCCCGCCGCGTTGGTCGGGTACACGCTCGAGCGGCCGATCGAGCGGCGGCTCGGCGGACCGCGAGCGACGGCGATCGGGCTGCTCGCCGGCGCCGCGGGGATGCTGCTCGCCGACACAAAACCGAGGGGACGCGGCCGCGGGGACGCCAACTGGCGCGACGGACTGGCGCTGGGGATCGCGCAGGCCGCGGCGCTGGCTCCCGGCGTCTCCCGCAACGGAGCGACGCTGACCGCGGCGCGCTGGCGGGGATTTTCCCGCGACCAGGCGAACCTGCTCTCCCGCACGGTGGCGCTGCCGATCATCGTCGGCGCGACCGTTCTCAAGGGCGCCCGGCTCGCCCGGCGTGGGACCTCGCCCGACCTGCGGCGCACCCTGGCCCTCGGCGCCGCCGCCTCCTTCACCTCGACGCTCGCCTCGCAACGCCTCATCCGCCTGGTCGAGCGCGACCGCGCGCTTTGGCCCTACGCCGCCTACCGAGCCGGCCTCGCCGCCGCCGTGCTTGCGAAGCTGCAGCGATGAGCGACGACGCCTACGCGAAGGCGGGGGTGGACCAGGGGGCCGCGGACTCGGCGGTTGCCGGGCTGGTGCGAGCGCTGGGCGCGATCCGGCTGGAGCGGCCCTCGCGACAGGTTCCCCTGCCGGGGCACTACGCGAGCGTGATCCGGATCGACGAGCGCACCGGGATCGCCCTCTCCACCGACGGGGTCGGCACCAAGCTGCTGGTCGCCGAGCAGCTTGGTCGCTTCGACACCGTCGGAATCGATTGCGTGGCGATGAACGTCAACGACGTGATCTGCGTCGGCGCCGAGCCTCTGGCGATGCTCGACTACATCGCGATCGACCGCGCCGACCCCGAGGTCTGCGAGCAGATCGGCGTCGGCCTGGCGCGCGGCGCCGAGCTCGCCGGAGTCGAGATCCCCGGCGGAGAGCTCGCCCAGCTCGGCGACATGGTGCGCGGCTTCGACGTCGCGGGCGCCTGCTTCGGCACCGTCGCCCTCGACGAGATAGTCGACGGCTCGGCCGTTCGCCCAGGCGACGCGGTAATCGGACTGCCCTCCTCGGGCATCCATTCCAACGGCTACACCCTGGCTCGCTCGGCGCTGGACGGGCTGCCGCTCGACGAGGACCCCGACGGGCGCGTCGGGCGGACGCTCGGCGAGGCGCTGCTGGAGCCGACCGAGATCTACGTCAAGCCGGTGCTGGAGCTGCTGCGCTCGGAGGTCGAGGTCCGCGGCCTCGCCCACATCACCTCGGGTGGGCTCGGAAACCTGCTCCGCCTCGCCGCCGAGGTCGGCTACGAGATCGACGACCCGCTGCCGGTCCCCCCCGTCTTCGGGCTGATCCGCGAGCGCTCCGGCGCCTCCGACGAGGAGATGCACGACGTCTTCAACATGGGCTGCGGTTTCTGCGTCGTCGTCGCGGCGGAGGACGAGGCCGCTGCGCTCGACCTGCTTCGCTCCCACTACCCCACCGCGAAGCGGATCGGTCGGGCGTCGAGCGAGGTCGGCGGGCGGATCGTCAGGCGACCGCGAGCCTGAACGAGCGGCGGTAGGCGAGCGGCGTCGTCGAGGTGGCGCGGCGGAAGTGCTCGCGCAATGAGGCGGCGGTCCCGAAGCCACAGCGCCAGGCGACGTCCTCTACCGGAAGGTCGGTCTCCTCGAGCAGCCGCCGCGCCTCGGTCACGCGGTGGGCGAGCAGCCACTGCAGCGGCGTCGTGCCGACCTCCTCGCGGAAGCGGCGCGCGAAGGTGCGCGGGCTGACCGCGGCGTGGCGCGCCATCGAGGCGACGTCGAGCGGCTCCCGGAGTCGCTCGAGCGCCCAGTGTCGCGTCGCTTCCAGCGAGCCGGTCCCCGGGGTCGGCTCGCGCTTGATGAACTGAGCCTGGCCGCCCTGCCGCTGGGGCGGGGCGACCATGTGGCGGGCGACTCGGTCCCCGACGGCGATGCCATGATCGCTGCGGACCACGTGCAGGCAGAGGTCGATGCCGGCGCTGAGGCCCGCCGAGGTCAACACCTCTCCGTCGTCTACGTAGAGGGCGGTGGGGTCGACCTCGACCCCCGGGAAGAGAGCCGCCAGCCGATCGGCGGACGCCCAGTGGGTGGTCGCTCGGCGGCCGTCGAGCAGCCCGGCGTGAGCGAGCGCGAAGGCGCCGGTGCAGACCGACATCACGCGGGCGCCGGAGCCGGCGGCGGCGCGAAGCGCCTCCAGCGCTCCGGCCGGTGGCGGCTCGTGAACCGCGAAATAACCGGGAACGACCACCGTGTCGGCGGCGGTCAGGGAGTCGAGCCCGTTGCGCGGCTCGATCGCAAAGCCGGTCGTTGTACTCACCCCCTCTCCGTCGATCGAGCAGGCCGAGAACTCGTAGAAGGGTCGCCCGCCACGGCCGTGGGCGAGGGTGAAGACCTGGGCGACGATCGAGAGGTCGAAGGCAACGACCCCATCGAGGCAGAGGGCGACGACGCGGTGGGCCATGGCAGAAATCTATCGAACATTGGCATTTCGGCCCCTGGCGTCCCTGGATGGGGACAGTGAAAATCCCCTCCATGCAGACGGCGATCCTGATCTTCGACAAGCTCACCGCCCTCGACGCGATCGGCCCCTATGAGGTGCTGCGGTCCGTTCCCGGTTGGGAGGTCAAGTTCGTCGGGGCCCGGAAGGGGCCGGTGCGCGCCGACAGCGGCGCGCTCGGCCTCAGCGTCGACCACTCGCTCGACGAGGTCACCGAGCCGGACATCGTGCTGGTCGGCGGTGGAGAGGGCAACCGGCCGCTACTTGAAGACGACGAGGTGCTCTCCTGGCTGCGCGAGGTCGACCGCCACACCAAGTGGACCACCTCCGTCTGCACCGGCTCGCTGGTGCTCGGGGCCGCCGGGCTTCTGGAGGGTAAGCGGGCGACCGGGCACTGGCTCTTCCTGGAGCCGCTGCGCGAGTACGGCGCCGAGCCGGTCGGCGGGCGATTCGTCGAAGACGGCAAGGTGATCACTGCGGCCGGGGTCTCGGCCGGCATCGACATGGCCCTCCACCTGGTCACCCGGGAGGCCGGGCCGAAGGTGGCGCAGGCGGTCCAGCTCGGCATCGAGTACGACCCCCAGCCGCCCCACGACGCCGGCTCGCCCGAGAAGGCGCCGAAGGAGATCGTCGAAGCCGTGACGGCGCGCGCCGGCGACGGCGCCGAATGGCTCGGCGCGCGGGCCAACCTCTAACCCGTTCCGCTGTTCTTTAGCCGGGTAGAGCCGGGTAAAAGAACAGTGGAGCAGGCTGTTTCCCACGGGCAGGCAGGATTGACGCGATAGCGAACCTCTACAAGCGGGGGTATGACCAATACCCTCAAAGCCACCTCCGATGGAAGCCCCCTCCAGCTCGCAGATGATCGGCACGACGCTCTCCGGCCGCTACCGGCTGGAGGCGAAGCTGGGCAGCGGCGGGATGTCGACCGTCTACCTGGCCCGCGACGAGACGCTCGACCGCGCGGTCGCGGTGAAGGTGATGCACCGCGAAATGTCGGAGCAGGCCGACCAGCTCGAGCGGTTCCGCCAGGAAGCCCGCGCGGTCGCCAAGATCTCCCATCCCAACGTCGTCTCGGTGATCGACGCCGGCGAGGACGGCGGCTACCCCTACATCGTCTTCGAGTACGTCGAGGGAGAGACGCTGAAGCAGCGGATCGCTCGGCTCGGCGCACTGGAGGCGCAGGAGGCGATCGCCTACGCGATAGAGGTCGCGCGCGCGCTCAGCGTCGCACACGCCCGCAACATGGTCCACCGCGACGTCAAGCCCCAGAACGTCCTGATCGACAGCGAGGGACGGGCGAAACTGACCGACTTCGGGATCTCCCGCCAGCTCGAGCAGGCCGGGATGACCGCGACCGGTCGCGTCCTCGGCACCACCGACTACGTCGCCCCCGAGCAGGCGATGGGCCACGGCGCCGACCAGCGCTCCGACATCTACTCGCTGGGCGTGGTCCTCTACGAGATGCTGATCGGGCAGGTGCCGTTCCATGCCGACAGCCAGGTCGGCGTGGCGATGAAACACGTCAACGAGGAGCTGCCGGATGTGCAGCGGCGTCGCCCGGAGGTCTCCGCGGCGGTGGCGCTCGTGGTCGAGCGCGCGACCGCCAAGAACCCGGCCGAGCGCTACCAGGAGATCGGCGAGATGATCGAGGATCTCTCGACCGCGCTCGAGGTCGAAGCGGCGCGAGCGGGCTCGACCACCGGTGAGGCCACCAGCGTGCTGGACGCGCTGCCGCCGCCGCAGCGCCACCTCTCCTCGGAACGGACCGGGTGGTCGTGGGCGGCGATCGTGGCCCTGTTGCTGATCGCCGCCGCGGCGCTCGCCGCGGTCGGCCTGATCTCCAGTGGCAAGCTCGGTGGGGGTGGGGGCGAGCAGGGCAGCGGCAGGCAGGTAAAGATCGACGGGGTCAAGGACTACGACCCCGACGGGGACGGCAAGGAGGACTCCAGCACGGTGGGGTTCGCCATCGACGGCAACCCCACGACGACGGCTTGGAGCACCGAGCACTACGACACCGACACCTTCGCCGGGACCAAGACGGGAGCCGATCCCGGCGTTGGCCTCTACGTGACCACGGCCTCGAAGGTGAGTCCGGCCAAGATGATCGTCCGCACCCCCACCCCGGGCTGGGACGCGCAGGTCTTCGCCGCGACGAGTGGGCCGCCGGCCGACGTCTCGGGTTGGGGCCCGCAGATCGGCGCGGTCGGCGACGCCTCGAGCCGCGAGGAGATCGACCTGACGCCGACCCGGCCGGCCCGCTACTTCCTGCTCTGGTTTACCAAGGCCGCGGCGGCGAGCGACCAGCCCGGTCGCTTCCAGGTCGAGATCAGCGACATCCAGCTGCTCAAGTAAGCCTGAGGCTCGGCTAGAACTCGTAGGAGCGAGCCCGCTCGTGGCGCTCCAGCGCGAGCGCGACCAGCCGGTCGCACAACTCCGGGTAGGGGACTCCGCTCGCCTCGAAGAGCTTCGCGTAGACGCTGGTCTCGGTGAACCCGGGCATCGTGTTGATCTCGTTGACCAGCACCTCCCCGCCGGGCTCGACGAAGAAGTCACAGCGCGCCAGGCCGGAGCAACCGGCGAACTCGAACACCTCGGCGGCCAGCTCGCGCACCCTGGCGGCCTGGGCCGCCTCGATCGGGGCCGGGACGTTCAACTCCATCCCCCCGTCCTCGTACTTCGCCTCGTAGTTGTACCAGTCGGCCTGAGCGACGACCTCACCGGGGATCGAGGCCCGCGGCGACTCGTTGCCGAGCACCGAGCACTCGACCTCGCGGCCTCGCGCCGAGGCCTCGACGATCACCCGGGGATCGTGGCGAAGCGCCAACTCGACCGCCTCGTCGAGGGCGCCGAGCTCCTCCACCTTGCTGATCCCCACGCTCGAGCCGAGCCGCGAGGGCTTGGCCCAGAGCGGCAGGCCCATCGCCTCGCAGCGCTCGCGCCAGCCCGCCTCGCCGGCCTGGACGAAGGCGACCTGGGGCACGCCGCGCTGGGCGAAGAGGCGCTTCAGGGTCAGCTTGTCCATGCAGGTCGCCGAGGCCAGCACGTCGGAGCCGACGTAGGGGAGGTCAAGCCACTCGAGCAGTCCCTGGACGCTGCCGTCCTCGCCGTAGGGGCCGTGCAGCGCGGGAAAGGCAACGTCGCAGCCGAGCAGGCCGGCGGCCGGCGCGAGCACGACCGGGGCTCCCTCGCTGCTCCAGCCCCCGTCGCGGTCGATCCTCACCCGCACCGCTTCGTGGCCGGTCGACTCCAGGCCCCGCGCCACCGCCTCGCCGGAGCGCAACGAGACGTCATGCTCGGAGGAGCGGCCGCCGGAGAGGACCGCGACCCTCATGGGACGGTCGGGGTGGTCGGCGTCGTGACGGGGCCGCTCGGCTGTTTGCCGATCACGATCGTCACGTCGGCGCTCGCGTCGACCTTGGAGCCGGGCGGCGGGAACTGGTCGGTCACCCGCCCCACCTGCGAGGTCACATCGGTGTCCTGCTCCTGGACGACCGGGGTGAGCCCCGCGGCGCGCAGCACGGAGACCGCATCGGAGCGCTGCTTGCCGATCACGTTGGGGACGGCGATCTTCTGCGCCCCCTTGGAGACGACGATCGAGACGCTCGATCCCGGCGCAACCTGTGTCCCGGCGCTGGGCGACTGACGGATCACCTCTCCCGCCGGGGAGGAGCTGACCTCCTCGGTGACGGCGGGAGCGAGGCCGCGGCTGCGCAGCTGCTGCACCGCCACCTCGCGCTGGGCGCCGACCAGCACCGGCACCTTGACCAGCTTCGGGCCGCTGGAGACGGTGATCGTCACCGTCGACCCGCGCGTCGCGGTAGAGCCGGAGGACGGATCGGAGTGGATCACCAGGCCGGCGCCGACCGTGTCGGAGTGAGCGCTCTCCACCTGCGCCACGAAGCCGGCCCGCTTCAACTTCGCGACCGCTGCCGGGCGATCCAGGCCGGCTGTGAACGGAACCTTGGCGCTGCCCGGCCCGGCGCTGACGGTCAGCATCACGCGCGGCTTCGAACAGAAGAAGCTGATGAAAGAGCAGTCAAGCGAGGTCTCGCCGGCGGGCGGATCCTGCTCGAGGACGGTGTTGGCGGGAGCGTCGCGCTCGACCCGGGTGACACCGTCCACCTGGTAGCCGTTCTGCTGAAGCAGCGCGATCGCCACGTTGAGCTCGTTGCCGGTGACCGCGGGGACGTCGGTGGTCGTGTCGCGGGTCATCGCGAGGCCGACCAGGATGCCGATCAGGACCGCGACCCCGGCGAGGATCCAGCGGCGACGACGGCGCTTGCGCCGTTTCTCCTCCTCCGAATCCTCCTCCCCATCGACAGCCTCGGCGGGGGTCGCGACCACCGGCGGTAGGGGGGCGAAGACGGCGGTGCCGCCGCCGGGCGTGCCCGGCTCCTTGATCGCCGCGTCGAGCGCCGCGATGAAAGCGTCGGCCGTCTGGAACCGCTGGGCGGGGTCCTTCTCGAGGGCGCGCATCACTACCGCGTCGAGCGCCGGGGAAATCTTCGCGTTGATCGAGCTGGGGCGCTGCGGGGTCTGTGAGACCTGCTTCATCGCGATCGCGATCGCGGAGTCGGCCTCGAAGGGCACCCGGCCGGTCAGCGCCTCGTAGAGGATCACCCCGATCGAGTAGAGGTCGGAAACGGGCGTCACGTCCATGCCCTGGGCCTGCTCCGGCGAGAGGTAGTGCGGCGTGCCCAGTACCGAGCCGGCCTGGGTGATCTCCGAAACGCCTGCGCGGGCGATTCCGAAGTCGGTGACCACCGCCTTGTCCTCGGCGTCGACGATCACGTTCTGCGGCTTTAGGTCACGGTGGACGATTCCGTGGCGGTGGGCGAAGCGGGCCGCCTCGAGCACCTGGCGGACCAGCCGCGCCGCCTGCTCGACGTTGAGCCCGGCGTCGATCAGCTGCTTCAGCGAGCGACCCTCGATGTACTGCATCGCGATGTAGTAGGTGCCGTCGATCGCCCCGCGGTCGAAGACGGCAACCACGTTGGGGTGGTGGAGTCCGGCGGCCGCCTCCGCCTCGCGACGGAAACGTTCGACGAACTCGCGATCCTGGGCGAAGCGGCTGTGCAGGACCTTCAGCGCGACCCTGCGCTGCAGGTGAGCGTCGTCGACCAGCCAAACGTCGGCCATCCCGCCCGACCCGAGTCGACGCAGCACCCGGTACCGCCCGTCGACGACGACGCCCTCGCTTACCTCAGGCACTCTCCACGCCTCCTTTTCGCCCCTTGTCTCTCACTTTTCAACCTTCATTCAAGATCGTCTCGGCGACGTCGCGGAAGATCGGCGCCGCGACGTCGTTGCCGAACTTGGTCGTGCACTCGACCGTCGCCGCGATCGCGATCTTCGGATGCTCGGCGGGGGCGAAGCCGATGAACCAGGCCTGGTTCTCGTCGGCGCCGCCGCCGCAGGAGGCGTTGCCGGGCGTCTCGGCCGTGCCGGTCTTGCCGGCTACGGAGACGCCGGGGATCGCCGCGTTGGTCCCGGTCCCGGCGCTGACCACGCCCTGCATCGCGGTGGTCAGCTCGGCGGCGGTCTTGGCGCTCATCGGGCGGCTGTACTGGGACGGGTCGAGCCGCTTCGTCACCCGCCCGTCGGGGTCGACCACCCGGCTCCAGATCTGCGGCTTCATCAGCCTGCCCCGGTTCGCCACCGCAGCCGCTACCTCGGCCATCTGCAGCGGCGTCACCGCCAGTCGCTCCTGCCCGATCGCCACGCGCGAGATGTCGATCGGGTCGCCAGGGCCGAGCAGCTTGCCGTTGTCGAAGAGCCCGCTTTTGTAGACCTGGTTGGAGGGCAGGTCGATCGCCGGCGTCGAGTTGAAGCCGAAGCGGTCCATGTAGGCGAAGAGGGTGTTCTCGCCGATCCGCTGGCCGAGCTGCGCGAACCAGGTGTTGACGGAGTAGGTCAGCGCGGTGTCGAGGGTGATCGGGCCGAAGCTCTGGGTGAAGTCGTTCTGGAGCGGCTGGCCTTGGATGTCGAGCGTACCGGGCGCGTCGATCGTCGTGCTCGGCGTGATCGTGCCACTGTCGAGCCCGGCGGCGGCGGTGACCACCTTGAAGGTCGAGCCGGGCGGATACTGGCCCTGGGTGACCCGGTCGAGCAGCGGCGCGGTGGAGTTCGTGTTGAGTCGCGAGAGCGCGTAGGGGACGCGGTTCGGGTCATAGGACGGGTTGGAGGCCATCACCCTGACCCGCCCCGTCTGCGGCTCTATCGCCACCACGGCGCCGAAGCCGGCAGCCTCGAGGTCGCCCAGCGCGGCGCGCTGGGCAACGGGGTCGAGGTTGGTGACGACGTCGTTGCCGGCCTGCTTGCGACCGCGCAGCTCGTCGAGGATCGAGGCAAACTCCGAGCTGTTGCCAACCAGCTCGTCGTTGTGGGACTTCTCGAACTCGCTGTCTCCCTGGCGGACGAAGCTGTAGCCGACCGGGTGGCCGTAGAGCGACCCCTGCGGATAGCGGCGCACGTAGCGCAGGCCGGCGCCGTGGCCCTTTGCCACGGAACGAGCGATCACCGTCCCGTCGGCGGCGAGGATGCGGCCGCGCTCGATCTGCTGCTGCTCCAGCAGCGGCCGCTTGTTCGCGGTCTTCTCCTTCAGTGCCTTCGCGTCGAAGACCGCCCAGTAGGACGTGAAGCCGATCAGCACCGCGAAGAGGACGACGATCAGGCCGAACAACTTGACGATCTGGCGGTTCACGACACAACCCATGAGCGCGCCAACCGCCCTGGATTCGAACACCCGGAGATCACCGTGACGATTGGCGCGCTCATGTCGCCTCCCTGCGAGCGCGGTCAGAGATCAGCAGCAGCAGCGCCAGCAGCACGAAGTTGGCGACGATCGAGCTGCCCCCGTAGCTGATGAAGGGCAGCGTCACCCCGGTCAGCGGGATCGCCCTCGTCACCCCGCCGACGATCACGAAGGCCTGGATCGCGAACACCGCCGTGAGTCCGGTGGCCAGCAGCTTCGAGAAGCCGTCGGCGGCGAGCAGGGCGACTTTGAAGCCGCGCTCGGCGATCAGCAGGTAGATGAGGATCACCCCGCAGGCGCCGAACAGGCCGAGCTCGTTGACGATCAACGAGTAGATCGTGTCGGTCTGAGCGGCCGGCAGCAACGCCGCGTGTGTGCCCGGCACGGTGATCAGCGCCTGCCCGAATCCTTTCCCGAACAGGCCCCCGTCCGCCTGGGCGAAGATCGACTGAAGGATCTGGTAGCCGTTGCCGGCGGGGTCGTGGTAAGGGTTGAGCCAGATCTCGACCCGGTCGTGGACGTGCGGCACGGTCGCGGAGAAGAACCAGGCGCCGAGCAGGAACATCGCCATCCCGATCACCACGAAGGAGAAGCGGCCGGTGGCGACGTAGAGCAGCGCCAGGAAGGCGGCGAAGAACATCAGCGAGCTGCCGAGATCGCGGATGAAGACGAGCATGAACATCGATGCGCCCCAGACGACCAGCATCGGGCCGAGGTGCTTAAGCGGCGGAAGGGTGACGCCGAGCACTCTGCGGGCGCCGACGATCAGCACCTCGCGGTGCTCTCGCAGGTAGCTGGCGAGAAAGACGACGATGCAGATCTTCGAGAACTCGGCGGGCTGGAAGGAGAGCGGCCCGAGCTTCACCCCGAGGTAGGCCCCGTTGACCTGCTGCCCGATCCCCGGCAGTCGCGGCGCGAGCAGGAGGAGGATGCCGATCGCGGCAACCGTGTACCGGTAGCGCTCGAGCACGTCGTAGTCGCGCAGGAAGTGCACGGTTAGCGCGAAGAGGACGAGGCCGAGCACGAACCAGTTGGCCTGGTCCCGCGCCAGGGTCGCGTCGATCCGGTAGATCATCACCAGGCCGAAGGCGGTCAGCAGCGCGACCAGCGGGAAGAGGTAGGGGTCCGCGTTGGGCAGGCGCATCCGCAGGTAGACGTGCGTGGCGACGCAGACAGCGAGGAAGTAGGCACCGTAGACGAGGCTGAGGTTGCCCAGCCGGGTGCCCTCCTGGGCGAAGACGGCGGTGAATCCGGCGGTGAGAAGGAGCGCAACGGGAACCAGGGCGACCAGCTCCCGGTTGCGGGCCGCCGACCTCACGGAACCCCTTGAGAGCGCTGGATGTCCTCGACCAGTGAGACGGCGTCGGAGCGCGAGCGCAGATCGTGGCCGGTGACGGCGGCGCGGCGGCGCGGCGGCAACGAGGAGGTCTGGATCGGGCTCGCGTAGCGCTCGTCGTAGAGGCGGATCCCGAATGGCAACTCGTAGGGCAGCCCCCGGTAGAGGGCGACCCGGCCGGCATTGTCGGTCCCGAGGAACCAGACCTGGCGGTTGCCATACCAAGCGCCAAAGGCGACCGCGGCGATGGCGAGGAGGGCGACCAAAGCCTTCGCGGCGCGCTTCAGCCCACGGCGGCGGGGCTTGGCGGCGAGCTGCTCACGCCTCTCCCGCGCCGCCGCCGCGGCGGCGCGGCGGCGGACCTCGGTGGCGGTGAGACCGGCTGCCTCGGCCGAGGAGCCGACCAGCGTCGCGCCCTCGGGCGCCCGGGCCGGAGCGGCGGCGTCCTCGAGCTGGAAGGCGAGCGCGGTGATGTTGTCGCGCCCACCCGCCCGGTTGGCCTCGTCGACCAGGGCCCTCACCGCGGCGGTCATCGACGTGGCGCCGGAGAGGATGCGGGCGATCTTCGCGTCGTCGAGCATCGTCGTCAAACCGTCGGAGCAGAGCAGGAAGACGTCGCCGGGCTGGGCCTGCGCCGTCTGCAGGTCGACCTCGACATCCGGCTCGGGGCCGAGCGCCCGAGTGATGATCGAGCGCTGCGGGTGGTCCTCCGCCTGGGCATCGGTGAGCTGACCCTTGCGGCGCATCTCCTCGACCAGCGAGTGGTCGCGGGTCAGCCGTTCCAGCTTCCCGTCGCGGAGGCGGTAGGCGCGGCTGTCGCCGACGTGGCCGATCGCCACCCCCTCGGCCTGAGGGTCGACGATCGCCGCGGTGATCGTCGTCCCCATGCCCGCCAGTGAGGGATCGGAGCGGGCGTGCTCGTGGATCGTCCGGTTCGCCGTCTCGATCGTCTCGCGCAGGACGCGCTCGGGTGGGGCGGCGGGCAGGTCGCGGTCGAAGGCCTCGGCGGCGGCTTTGGAGGCGACCTCGCCGGCCTGCGCCCCACCCATCCCGTCGGCGACCACGAAGATCGGCGAGCGAGCGAAGTAGGAGTCCTCGTTCGCGTTGCGCTGGCGGCCGGTGTCGGTGCGGAAGGCCTGATCGTCGATGCGCAACATGCCTCAGACCCCCGCCTCAAACCTGAACTCGGTGTCGCCGATCCGCACCACGTCGCCGTCGATCAGCTCCGCCTCCCCCCTCAGCTCGGCGTCGTTGAGCAGGGTCCCGTTGGTCGAGCTCATGTCCTCCACGTAGTGGCGGCCCTCACGGGAGAAGATCCTGGCGTGCAGGCCGGAGGCGTAGCGGTCCTCGATCTGCACGTCGGACTCCTTCGAGCGCCCGATCGAGAGGCCGCCGATCAGGTCAAACCTCTCGCCCTCCTTCAGCCCGCCGCCGCGCTCGGCGATCAACCACGCGTCGGCGCCTCCGCGACCGCCGCCGAACGCCGGCGCGGGGTGGAATCCGGTCGCGTCGGGAGCGGGCGACGCGGTGCGCCCCAGGTCCTTCAGCGCGCTGCGGGCAATCCAGAGCAGAAAGAGGTAGAGAACGGCGAGGAAGCCGAACTTGAGAGCAACAGATATCGGATCGTAGGCCACGCGTCCCGCACGCTACTGCTACTGCTCGATGTCGAACATGAACGTGGTCGTGCCGACCGTCACCTGGTCACCGGGGCTGAGCCGGGTCGAAGCGACGCGGCGGCCGTTGACCTTGACCCCGTTGGTCGAGCCGAGGTCGACGATCTGCCAGTCGCCGGACTCGGCACGCCGCAGCTCGGCGTGGCGGCGGGAGACGTTCGGGTCGCGCAACACGCACTCGACGCCCTTGGAACGGCCGATCGTCGCGCGCGGCCCGTCGAGGACGTAGCGGCGATCGTCAAGCGTGACGATCGCCCGCGTGGATACCAACGCGCCGACCGCCTGCTCTGGCCGTTTCGGGCGGTCGCTGTCGCGCTCTCGCACGGCCGAGTAGACCATCGTGTGGCCTTCCTCGCCCTGGCTCGGCCGCTCTCCCTCGTGAACGGGAGGCTTGACCAGGCGGGTCTGGATACCGAACTCGCCGAGCCGCAGCCGCTCGTCGGTCTGGAACTCGACGGCCGGCCGGGTCAGCAGGTCGTAGCCCCGTCGCCGCGCGTGCTCGAGCAGGTACCCGGACAGCTCCTGCTCGAGGGAACGCTCGTAACCCTCCAGCTTCGAGCGGTCCTGCTTGGAGAGGAAGACCGTGTACTCGTTGGGAACGTAGACGCGCTCGATCGAGGCGGTCTTGTGCGCGTCCATCTCCTTGGCGAGCTTCCGCGCCAGCTCAACCGGCTGGACCTCCGAGCTGAAGGCGCGGCTGAAGACCCCTTCGACGAGGCCTTCGATGCGGGCTTCGAGGTTGCTGAAGACGCCGATTGGAGAATCCTAAGGAAAGAGGGCTCCGTGGCCAACCGCCAGCCAAGCGCCGAGGACGACCGCGGCGGCAGCGGCGCCGAGTCGCATCCCAACGGGGCGCGAGGCGTAGCGGGGCTCGACGGCGAGGCGATCGAGGGAATCCTCGATCGCCGTTCCGAGCTCCTCCAGTGGTGGGCGATGCGACGGACGGGGGTTGAGGCAGGCGTCGATCGCCTCGGCCAGCTCGCGGGGCAGGTCGGGGCGCAGCCGCCGCAGCGGTCGCATCCTGGCGCCGATCGCGCGGGCCGTCGCGGCGGCATTGGAGCGCCGGTTCGGGTTCTCCCCGCTCCAACACTCGTAGAGCGTCAGGGCCAGGGAGTAGACGTCGGCCTCGGGGCCGGCCGCTCGGCCCTCGGCCTGCTCGGGAGACATGTAGGCGAGCGTGCCGACCACGTCGCCCGGGGCGGTCAGCGCCGCGGCGTCGGTGAGGCGAGCGATCCCAAAGTCCATCAGCTTGGCGCGTGGCTCGCCGTCCTCGGTGATGAGGACGTTCTGCGGCTTGATGTCGCGGTGGACGACGGCCCGCGAGTGCGCGTGGTCGAGCGCCTCGCAGAGATCGGCGCCGATCTCGCCGATCTCGCGATCGCTGAGCGACCCCTCGCGACTGAGGCCGGCCAGGGTCGAGCCGTCGACCAGCTCGGTGACCAGCAGGGCGTTGCCGTCCTCCTCGCCCATCTCGTAGAGCGTGACGATCCCGGGGTGGTTGAGCCGCGCCGCCGCCTGGGCCTCGCGCAGCACCCTTCGCCCGGCCTCCCCGCGGGACTCGATCGCCTTGACCGCGACCGGTCGCTCCAGCCTGCCGTCCCAGGCTTCGTAGACGACGCCGAAGCCGCCGCTGCCTATTCGGCGCTCGATCAGGAACCGGTTGAGCACGAGGGAGCCGACCAAAGCTCCTTCACCTTCGTGGCGCGGGGCGGCTCTCCTGCGCCACGCCGGAAGGGCCAAAGCGCAACGTTTGCTGCGGGTCTTGACGCCACGACCATGCCAGCGTTCATACTCTCCGCCCAGTCAAAGAGCTTCAGAGAGGCGTTTTACCTTGAATTTCGACGACGAGGGCTCTGCGGTTCCCCCCGCACCCGGGCCCATGCGCAGGGCTCGTCCCCCCCGACGCCCCGAGCGACAACAGATCCTGATCCGCCGCGGTCTGGCGCTCGGCGCCGGGCTGATCGTCCTGATCCTCGTCGTGCTCGGGGTGAAGGGCTGCCTCGACGCCCGCAAGAACCGGGCGCTGACCGACTACGCCCGCAACGTCACCCAGATCGTCGACGAGACCCAGCAGACCAGCAAGGCCTTCTTCGGCAAGCTCACCAACCCCGGGAACCTCTCGGTCACCGAGTTCGTCACCGAGGTGAACGCCGACCGCAGCGCGATGGACAACTACCAAGCGCGGGTCGACGGCCTCAGCGCCCCCGGCGACATGGGCCACGCCCAGAACGCGCTCGAGCTCGTCTACGAGCTGCGGGCGAGCGCGATGACGCGAATCGCCAACTCGATGAGCACCGCGCTGGGAAGCGCCGGCGTCGCCAAGGCCGACGCCGTGATCGCCAACCAGATGCAGAAGCTGCTCGCCGCCGATGTCCTCTACGCGACTGTGGTTCGCCCGGAGATCGACGGCGTCCTCGCGAGCAACGGCATCGAGGGCAGCAACGTGCCGCAAAGCGCCTTTCTGCCCGACAAGACTTGGCTCGACGAGAACACGGTCTCCTCGGCGCTCGGGGCGGTCAGCGGCACCAACCCGACCTCCTCGACGCCCGGCGTCCACGGCCTCGGCCTGGTCGGGACCAAGGTCAACAACACGACGCTGGCGGACGGCTCGACGACGACCGTCTCGGGCGGCGGCACACCCGAGGTCGAGGTCGAGGTCCAAAACCAGGGCGGCGCGACCGAGAACGGGATCACCGTCTCGGTCCAAGTGAACGGCGGCCATACGCTGGAGGGAACGATCAGCGCGATCGACGCCGGCGGGACCCAGACGGTGACGATCCCCCTGACGCCGACGCCGAAGGGCCAGGTGAATCTCGACGTCAACGTGCAGCCGGTGCCCGGCGAGAAGATCACCAGCAACAACAAAGCCAGCTACACCGTTGACTTCCAGTAGGTAGGGCGGCCGTGAGGATCGCCTACCTCGGCCCCGCCGGAACCTTCACCGAGGACGCGCTGCGAGAGGCGGCGCCGGGGGGCGACTACGAGCCGCTGCGCACCGCGACGGTCCACGACGCGATCCTCGCCGTCGAGAGCGGCGAGGCCGACCGTGCTCTGGTCCCCTTCGAGAACTCGATCGAGGGCTCGGTGCGCAGCACCCTCGACACCCTCGCCTTCGACGCCGACGCGGTGACGATCGTCGGCGAGCACGACTTCACTGTCCATGCCCACCTGATCGTCCGGGAACAGATCGAGCTGGCCGAGATCGAGGTCGTTCTCTCCCACTCCCAGCCCCTCGCTCAGTGCGCTCGCTTCCTGCGCGAGCACCTGCCCAAAGTCGAACGTCGCAGCGTCAGCAGCACGGCGGCTGCAGTGCGCATGGTCGCCGAGTCACCACGGCCGTGGGCAGCGATCGGCGCCCGTTCGGCAGCGGCTCTCTACGGCTGCGAGATCCTCCGTGAGGGCATTGAGGACGAAGTCGACAACGTGACCCGCTTCGTCTGGATCGCCCCGAAGGGGACCGGGGTGGGGTCAAGCGAGGGGGCGTGGAAGACCTCGCTGGTCTTCTCCGAGCTGGGCGAGGACCACCCGGGCGCCCTGGTCGAGGCTCTCCAGGAGTTTTCGGGGCGCAGCGTCAACCTGAGCCGGATTGAGTCGCGTCCTCTTCGCCGGGGCTTAGGTCGTTACATGTTCTTCTGTGATCTCGAGGGCGCCGAAACCGACCCAGCTGTGAGCGAGGCCATCACGGGCCTGCGGGCCAAGGCCGAGTCCGTACGCATCCTGGGCTCCTACCCCGTTGGTTAGAGCCCGAGAGGATGCCCTTCCGCCGGACTCGCCGTTCAGCTAATTAGCTGAACGGCTCTGAGTATCCGCCCGTCAGAAGGGCATCCTCTCGGGCTCCCACACCACCGTGCGTAGAATCCCCAGGCACCATGGCACGTGTCCTGGTTCTCAACGCGACGTATGAGCCAATCAACGTTTGCACGCTGAGAAGGGCCGCTGTCCTGCTCCTGAAGGAGAAAGCGGAACTCCTCGAACGGCAGCAGGGAGCGCTGCATTCAGAGCGGATGACTATGGAGGCGCCCGACGTGATCCGACTGGTCAACTACGTGCGGATCCCCAGAGAAGCGCACAGGCGGAAGATCACGCGCAGGGCGGTGCTGGCGCGGGATGCCTGGACCTGCCAGTACTGCGGGTCGCGGAAGTCAGGGTTGACCGTCGACCATGTGATTCCCAGGAGCCGGGGTGGGAAGTCGGTCTGGGAGAACATCGTCGCCGCCTGCGCGACCTGCAACCGCCGCAAGGGCGATCGCCTGCCCCGAGAGATCCAGATGCACCCGCGAACCTCGCCCAAGGCGCCGGCGCCGACGGTTTTCATCCAGGTGGCAAGCCCCCGCATCCCCCCGGCCTGGGAACAGTATTTACCAGCTGCGGCCTGAACAACAGGAGCTTCTGCCCGGCCTCTTCGTTTGAGGGCGCCAACCTCGGATCTCCGTAACCCTCCGCCAAAGAGCGCGGCGAAACACGGTTGGCGCTTGCCATGGCCGGACATACCGTTCGGCCATGAGTTGGAGAGTTGGCGTATCCACATTCTGCGCCGCAGCTTTCTTGGTTGTTTCGCTCGGCGCCTCGCCAAGCGCCGCGGCCAAGCCGCTGAAGCCGATCACCGGCAAGCTCAACAAGCGCGGCTACACGGTGATCGCCCTCGCCGACAACGGCAGAGCGAAGACGGTGACGTTGAAGCGCCGCACCCGGTTCCGGCTGTGCCCTCCGGCCAAGCGCGTCACCCTGCACCTGCGGGCCCCCGACGGCACCTACGCCGGCCCGATCGTGATCGCCCGCGAGGCGCGCGGAAAGCGGGTGATCCTGGGGGCCAGGGCGGGAGCGAAGCTCGGCCTGGTGAAGGTGCGGAAGGCCAAGGGCTACGCGACGCTGGGCCACAGGCCGGCGAAGCGGTGGATCGAATCCAAGCGCTGGGCACGAGCCAAGAACGGGATACCGATCGGCAACGGGCTCAACGTCGGCCTGGTGCGCTCCCGACGCGCGCACGGCCCGCGCGGCGACCTCGATCTCGACGGCGTCCCCAACCCGCTCGACGTAGATGACGACGGCGACCTGATCCTCGACAACTACGACTCCACAAGTACCACCGCGAGCGCTTCCGCCCTGCAGTTCCTCAGCACTCCCCAGCGAGCCCCTTTCATGAGCCTCATGACCCGGATGTGGGTCGGCGGGGAAGCGAACGTCGACGGCGGATCGAGCGACGAGCAGATCGCCGCGGACCAGCGGAGCTACGGACAGATGGCCGTCCTCTGGGGCGGCGTCGATCCCGGCTCAGCCGAGCTCGACTGCGGCACCCTCGTCTACTGCTCCGCGGGCGGCACCGGGAAATACCTCACCGGGCAATTCCACCCGACTGGCCCCAGCGCCGTCCCCGTCCCCGACTCCGTGCCTTTCCCGGCATGCTGCGATGCCGACAGCGACGGGCTCGGCTCGCTGATCGACACCCCACCCAGCGATGCCGCCCACGACTTTCATGGCATGACGCTCGGCACGGGCGCCACCGACGAGGAGATGCGTGCCGGGGACGTCCTGATCGAACGGGCCACCAGGGACGGGGTCCCGTTGCAACTGGTCTCCTCGCTGGGGTTCGTCTTCTCGACCTACCCGGCGCTTGCCTCCTACGACGACGGGCAGGGGGATTCCGGAGCCTTCACCTACCCGCGCCAGTCTCAGCCGCTCCCTGTCCGCGCCGGCCCGAACGGCGACGTCGTCCTGAGGCTGGCCTTCTGGCGGCCCCAGCGCCGGCGCATCGAGGGCGAGCCCGGTGAAGGCAAGTGGATGGACGTCGGCAACCTGGACTACGCGATCTCCTCGCCGCCGTCGGTCACCGGCTGCCCGCTCAGCAGCTATTCGGATCGTGATCCGAACCTGGTCGCAAAGCCGACCCAGGGCGTGCTCCCGTCCTCCTTCACCGGGTATTACCTACAAGACGTCAAAGGAGATCGGCCATCGAGTCCCACCAACACCTTCAGCTACACGCTTAACCTCACGGACTGCTTCGCGGCGAACGGGCAGACGATGCACGTCAACGACTTGGTGAACGTCTGGTTCATGGCATTCGCCATCCGCCCGGCGGTCAGCGCGGCAGAGACGGACTTCATCGTCCCGTTCGAACTGAAGCCATAACGAACCGGGTGCCTTTCTCCCGCGAAGGGTTTGTGCAACAGGGGATGCCTCTTGGCGGGCCCGGATGGCCTTCAGCGGTTCACAAGGCGTGTAGGCGAGTCAATTAATCAGCTGTCCGGCGAGTCCGGGCGAGAGGCGTCCTCTCCCTCTCCCGACAACTCATCCGGCGGAGGACCATCGTCCGACTCCACGACCAGCGCGACAGCGCTGACGCGATCGTCGTCCTTGATGTTCATCACCTTGACGCCCTGGGTGGGGCGGCCCATCTGTGAGATGCCGCTGACCGAGGTCCGCTGGACCATCCCGTTCTGGGAGATGAACAGCAGCTCCTGGTGCTCGCGCACGATCAGCGCGCCGGCGAGGCCGCCCTTTTTCTCGGTCAGCTTCGCGGTCAGTACTCCCTTGGTGCCGCGCCCCTTCACCGGGTACTCGGCCACCGGGGTGCGCTTGCCGTAGCCGTTCTCGGTGACGACGAACAGCTCGGTGTCGTCGCGGGCGATGTCCATCGCAAGCACGCGGTTTCCCTTGTCGGAGACGTTCATCCCCTTGATGCCGCTGGTGTCGCGGCCCATCGGCCTGACCAACCCCTCGGAGAAGCGCGAGGCGTGACCGGAGTGGGAGACCATGAGGATGTCGTCGTCACCGGAGGTGAGGCGGACCTGAACCAGCTCGTCGCCGTCGCGGACCTTGATCGCGATGATCCCGTCGGCGCGGATCGGCGTGTTGTAGGCGAGGAACTCGGTCTTCTTGATCTGGCCCTTGGCGGTGGCGAAGGCCAGGTACTTGTTTTCCTTGAAGTCGCGGGTCGGGATCACCGCCATCACCTTCTCGCCCTCGCGCAGCGGCAGCAGATTGACCAGGGCGCTGCCTTTCGCGGTCCGAGAGCCCTCCGGCAGCTCGTAGACCTTCAGCCGGTAGATCTTGCCGCGG
The DNA here is from genome assembly GCA_963702055.1 of uncultured Solirubrobacterales bacterium. Lineage (GTDB taxonomy): Bacteria > Actinomycetota > Thermoleophilia > Solirubrobacterales > 70-9 > CAWINX01. The sequence continues at coordinate 1,770,557 of OY969702.1, forward strand.
TTGGTGAAGAAGAGCAGGAAGTCGTGGGTCGAGCAGATGTGGAGGTGAGCGATGTAGTCGTCCTCCTTCATGTTCATCCCCATCACCCCGACGCCGCCGCGGTGCTGTTGGCGGTAGGTGGCGAGCGGCAGGCGCTTCACGTAGCCCGACGCGGTCAGCGAGATCACCATCTGCTGGTCGGCGATCATGTCCTCGATCCCGACGTCGCCCTCGAAGTGCGCCAGCTCGGTGCGCCGCTCGTCGCCGTAGGACTCGACGACCTCGGCCAGCTCCTCCTTGACCAGTCCGAAGATTCGCGACTCGTCGCCGAGGATCGCCCGCAGCTCCCCGATCCGCTCCATCAGGTCGGCGTGTTCGGCGCGGACTTTGTCGGCCTCCAGCGCGGTGAGGCGTTGGAGGCGCATGTCGAGGATCGCCTGCGCCTGCTCACGGGTGAGCTCGAACTTTTCGATCAGGCCCTCGCGCGCCGCGTCCGGATCGGAGGAGGCGCGGATCAGTTTGATCACCGCGTCGAGGTTGTCGAGGGCGATCAGCAGCCCCTCGAGGATGTGGGCGCGCGCCTCGGCGCGACGCAACTCGTACTGGGTGCGACGAGTGACCACTTCGCGCTGGTGCTGGACGTAGTGGTGGACCAGCTCGAGCAGGCTCAGGGTTTTCGGCACCCCGTCGACCAGCGCCACCATGTTGGCGCCGAAGGTCGTTTGCATCGAAGTTTTTTTGTAGAGGTTGTTGAGCACGACCTTGGCCGGCGGGCCGCCGCGCTTCAGCTCGATCACCAACCGCATCCCGGAGCGATCGGACTCGTCGCGCAGGTCGGAGATCCCCTCCAGTTTCTTGTCGCGGACCAGGTCGGCGATCTTGGTGACCAGGCCGCCGTCGCCGCCCTTCTTGACCATGAAGGGAAGCTCGGTGACGACGATCGCCTCCTTGCCGCCCTTCAGCGGCTCGACATGGGCGCGGGCGCGCACCTTGATGCTGCCGCGGCCCGAGGCGTAGGCGTCGCGGATCCCCTCGCGGCTCATGATCCCGCCGCCCGGGAAGTCGGGGCCCTTGACGTACTCCATCAGCCCGGCCATGTCGATTTCCGGGTTGTCGATGTAGGCGGTGACAGCTCCGGCCACCTCGCGCAGGTTGTGCGGAGGGATGTTTGTCGCCATCCCCACTGCGATCCCCGACGTCCCGTTGACCAACAGGTTTGGGAAGCGCGCCGGCAGGATCAGCGGCTCCTGGGTCGACTCGTCGTAATTGGGCCCGAAGTCGACGGTGTCGGCGTCGATGTCGCGCAGCAGCTCAGTCGCGAGGCGACCGAGGCGCGCTTCGGTGTACCTCATCGCCGCCGCCGGATCGTCGTCGATCGAGCCGAAGTTGCCCTGGCCGTCGACCAGCACGTAGCGCAGCGAGAAGTCCTGCGCCATCCGCACCAGGGTGTCGTAGATCGCCGAGTCGCCGTGAGGGTGGTACTTGCCCATCACTTCGCCGACGATGAACGCGCACTTGCGGTAGGAGCGGGTCGGCTGCAGGCCGATGTCGTGCATCGCGTAGAGGACGCGTCGATGCACCGGCTTCAGCCCGTCGCGCACGTCGGGAAGCGCCCTGCCGACGATCACGCTCATCGCGTAGTCGAGATAGGACGAGCGCATCTCCTTCTCGAGCTCGCGCTCCTCGATCCGTCCGGTCAGAGCTTCCAGACCACCCCCCTCCATCAGCAACCCCCCATGCTGATGGCTAGGCGCCGGTTTGCAGCGTCCGCCTTAGACATCGAGGAACCGCACTTCCTTGGCGTGGGCCTCGATGAAGTTGCGGCGCGGCTCGACCTGGTCGCCCATCAGCATCGAGAAGATCTGATCGGCGGCGGTCGCGTCCTCGAGAGTGACCCGGGCCAGGGTCCGCGAGGCGGGATCCATCGTCGTCTCGCGCAGCTGGTCGGCGTTCATCTCACCGAGGCCCTTGAAGCGGGTCAGCTGCACGCCGTGGCGCGCCAGCTCCAGCACCGCCCCCCGCAGCGCCTGGAAGGAGGGCGCCTCGGTGCTGCGGCTGCCGAAGCGGACCTCGAAGGGCGGGCGGCCGACCTGCTTGAGCAGCACGCCGTGGACCTCGGCGAACTTGCGGTAGTCGTGCAGCGCAAACAGCTCGGCGGGGAGGCGATGGGTCCGGGCCAGGCCGCTCTTGCGCTCGATCGCCTTGACGCTGATCCCCTCGTCGGAGTCCTCGACCACCTCGGTGTCGAAGGGCGCGCCCTCCACCGCCGGCGAGCTCAGCACCTTGCGCGCCGCGGCGAGAGTCGCCACCCCCTCGTCGAGCAGGCTCGACTCCTCCAGGAAGCGAACCAGCTCGTGGCCGAACTCGGCTTGGAGGGACGAGCTCCAGCCTTCGTACTCCTTCGAGCGCCGCACGTAGCTCTGCCAGCGGCCCTTGGTCAGCTTCTTCGTGTCGCCGCCGGCGTCGCGCAGCTCGAAGTCCTCGAGCTTGTCGCGCAACAACAGCTCCTCCAGCTCCGACTCGCGCTCCAGGTAGGTTTCCTGGTTCCCCTGCTTGACCCGATAGAGGGGCGGTTTGGCGATGTAGACGTAGCCGGCGTCGATCAGCTCCGGCATCTGCCGGTAGAGGAAGGTCAGGACCAGAGTGCGGATGTGCGCGCCGTCGACGTCGGCGTCGGTCGCCATCACGATCTTGTGGTAACGAGCGTCCTCGAGGTTGAACTCGTCGTGGACGCCGGTCCCGATCGCCGTGATCAGCGCCTGGATCTCGTTGTTGGCCAGCACCTTGTCGATGCGGCTCTTCTCGACGTTGATGATCTTGCCCCGCAACGGCAGGACCGCCTGCGTGGAGCGGTCGCGCGCCTGCTTGGCGGAGCCGCCCGCCGAGTCGCCCTCGACCACGAAGAGCTCCGCGTCGCGAGGGTCCTTGACGGTGCAGTCGGCGAGCTTGCCGGGCAGGGTCGAGTTCTCCAGCGCCGACTTGCGGCGGGTCAGGTCACGCGCTTTGCGCGCCGCGTCGCGAGCGCGCGAGGCGTCGATCGCCTTGGTGATGACCCGCCGCGCGTCTCCCGGGTTTTCCTCGAAGTACTCGCCGAGCTTGCGGTTCACCGTCTCCTCGACCAGGCCTTTGATCGGCGGGTTGCCGAGTTTGGTCTTCGTCTGGCCCTCGAATTGCGGGTCGTGGAGCTTTACCGAGATGACCGCGGTGAGGCCCTCTCGCACGTCCTCGCCGGCGAGGTTGTCGTCTTTCTCTTTCAGCAGCCCTTTGCCGCGCGCGTAGGCGTTCAACGTCCGGGTCAGTGCGGAGCGGAAACCGGAAAGGTGGGTGCCGCCCTCGTGGGTGTTGATGTTGTTGGCGAAGCTGAAGATCGACTCCTGGTAGGACGAGTTCCACTGCATCGCCACCTCGACCTGGCCCTCGTCCTCCTCGCCCTCGAAGAAGATCACCTTGCGGTGCAGCTCGTCCTTGTTCTCGTTGAGATGGCGGACGAAGTCCTCGATCCCGCCCTCGTACTGGAAGACGACGCTGTTGGTCTGGCCGCGCTCGTCGACCAGCTCAATCCGCAGGCCCCGGGTGAGAAAGGCCGTCTCTCGGAGACGCTCGGCGAGGGTCTGGAAGTCGAACTCGATCTCTTCGAAGATCTCGAGGTCAGGGAGGAAGGTGATCTTGGTGCCGGTCGCCTTCGAGGCGGCGCCCTTGGTCAGATCGGTGGCCGGTTTGCCCCGCTCGTAGTCCTGGGACCAGACGTGGCCGTCGCGGCTGATCTCCAGGTGCAGGCGCTCGGAAAGCGCGTTGACCACGGAAACGCCGACGCCGTGCAGGCCGCCCGAGACCTTGTATCCCCCGCCGTCGCCGAACTTGCCACCGGCGTGCAGGACGGTGAGCACCACCTCGGCGGCGGGACGCTGTTCTTTCGCCATCGTCTCGACCGGGATCCCTCGACCGTCGTCCTCCACCGTGCAGCTGTTGTCGGGGTGCAGGACGACGCGGACGCTGTCGCAGTGCCCGGCGATCGCCTCGTCGACGGAGTTGTCGACGACCTCGTAGACGAGGTGGTGAAGGCCGCGCGGGCCGGTCGAGCCGATGTACATGCCGGGGCGCTTGCGCACCGCCTCGAGTCCCTCGAGGACGGTGATGTCCTTGGCGCCATAGGACTCCGAGCCCTTGCCGGCGCTCTTCGCGCCCGCGGCACTGGTCTTCTTCTCAGGCAATGAACCCCTTCCGGTTCTCAATACAGAAAACCCCGACCTCCTGGACCTGCGCCGCGAAGGGTCGGGGCGAAAATACGAGTTGACATAAGGATACCAGTTCGGGCCTCCGGAAAGCTCGCGGGAGCGCAACAAAACTCCTGCAAATCACGCACTAAATGAATCGGAAGCGTTACCTTTCGCGCGAAAGCGCAGAGCACCCGGGGCTCGCTCGCCCATTTGCTCACGAAGGCGGCCGATCAACTGTCCCTGCATGAGGTCCAGCTCCTGCGCCCAAACGGCGTCGGAGCAGTCGACCACGACCGCTCCGTCACGCTCCGAAACCGGCTGGGCGACCGCGGCTATGCGTTCTCCCACCGCGACGGTCCAGGCGGCCTGCAGCGCCGCCAGCGGTGTCTTCGGCGCGGCGCGATCGCGGGCAGCTCTGAGCGCCTCGCCGGCGGGACGAGGGACACGCCGCCTCGTCATGCCGCGGCCCTGGCGATCGCGAGAGGCGGCATTCGCACCACCTTGCCCCTCGCCGCGGGCGGCACCGACTCTTCGTCGGCGGCGGTGATCAGAGCCTGCCCGCCACGGCCCAATCGCTCCACCAATCGCTCGCGGCGTTGCGGGTCGAGCTCGCTCATCACGTCGTCGAGCAGGAGCAATGGCGTAACTCGGCGCGCCTCGAGGAGCGCGTCGCGCTCGGCGAACAGCAGCGCCAAGAGCGCGGTTCGCTGCTGGCCCTGTGAGCCATAGCGCCGCAGCGCACGGCCCGCGGAGGCGACCTTCAACTCGTCGAGATGAGGGCCCCAGGAGCTACGTCCCAATCGGACGTCGGCCTCACGGCGCTCCGCCAGCCCTTCCCTCAATTGCTCAACCGCGCCGGTGGCACGAGGCGCGTACTCGATCGTCGCCCCCTCCAACCCCAGCTCGGCCGCGGTCGCGGCAAACGACTCCGCCAGCTCGGCACAGGCCTCCGCCCGGGCCTCGATCAAAGGGGCGGCTGTGGCGGCCAGCGACGCATCCCACGCGTCCAGCTCGGAGGCCGCGCTGCGGCCCGCGGCGATGCGCGAGAGCAGCGCGTTGCGTTGCGCCAGCGCCTGCCCGAAGCGCTGGCGTAGGCCGGCTCGCGAAGGCTGGCGCGCCGCGATGAAGAGGTCAAGGTGCGAGCGGCGCTCGGCGGGCGGTCCCTTGATGAGGCTGAGTCGGTCCGGCGCGAACACCGCGACGGGGGGGCGGCAGCGGGCCAGCGTCGCCGGATCCGCCGGCGTGCCGTCGAGCAGATGGCGACGCCCTTCGGAGCGGCTGACCGAGGCAAGCAGCCTGCGCTCGACCGAGTCCGCGTCTCGAACGGTCACCTCGGCTCGCGCCAGCGCACCGCCGAACGGAATCAGGTCGCGGCGATCCGAGGTGCGAAAGGAGCGGCCGGTCAGCCCGAAGTACAACGCCTCCAAGAGATTCGTCTTCCCGGCCCCGTTCGGGCCGATCAGGCTGGTGATGCCGCTCGCGGGCTCGATCCGCACGTCGTCCAGGCTGCGCAGCGGGCTCGCTTCGACGGCGGTGACCAGCACCGGCGTCGCCTAGACGTTGAGGCGGATGGGCATCACCAGGTAGCGGAAGTCGTCGTTGTCGACCGGCTGCAGCAGGCCGGGCCGAAGCGGTGAGATCAGCCGCAGAACCAGCTCGTCTCCCTCGACGGTCTCGATCCCCTCCTTGAGGAATTCGGGGTTGAACCCAATCTCCAGCGGCTCGCCCTCGAACGAGGCCGGCATCGTCTCCTCAGCGTCACCGACGTCGGGCGTTTCGGCGGCCACCGTCAGCTCGCCGGGAGCGAAGGAGAGCCGCAGCGGCGCGTTGCGCTGGGCCAGCTGGCTGACCCGCCGCGCCACGTCGAGGAACTCGGCGCGAGGCAACCGGACGTCGTGCTCGTAGGACTCGGGCAGGAGCTGTCGAAAGTTGGGGAACTGCCCTTCGATCAGCCGCGTGCCGAGGGTGATCGACCCTGCCGTAAAGACGGCCTGGTTGCGCAACAGCGCCACTGTCACCTCCTCGACACCCTCGCTCGCGAGAATCCGCCCAAGCTCCCGTAGGGCTCGAGCCGGGATGTTCGCTTCGAGCTCTCCGCCGATGTCCCCCGCCAGCTCCGTCCTCTTCACGGCCAGGCGGTAGGAATCGGTGGCGACCATCGTCATCTCGCCGCCGCTGGCCGTGACCAGTACGCCGGTCAGCACCGGGCGCATGTCGTCCCTCGAGGCCGCGCGCGCCACGACCTCGACCGTCGAGGCCAACGCCTCCGCGGGGATCTTGAGCAAATCGCCCTCTTCGACGGGGAACGTCGGGAAGTCCTCGGCCGGCAGGGTGCGCAGGTGGAAGCTGGACCCGCCGCAGCGAATCTCCACGTCGTGCTCGCTCTCGCGAGTCTCGATCTCCACCGTCTCGTCGCCGAGCGAGCGCGACACCTCGGCGAGAAGGCGGCCTGGCAGGAGGACCGAGCCCTCTCCCTCAACGTCGGCCTCGAGCTTGGTTTGGAGGCTCATCTCGAGATCGGTGGCGCGCAAGGTGACGCCGTCGGCGTCGGCAACCAGGAGGATCCCGGAAAGGGCCTGGGTGGTGGCGCGATTGGAAACGGCCCTGGAGACGATCGAGAGCTTGGAGACGAGGACTTCTCGTTTGGTCGTGAGCTTCAAGTGGTGAATACCTTCTTGAGTTGGATTAGGGCTTGTGGAAACGGCTGAGGTCACGGTCGATTTGGCGTTGGGAAGCGGTTTGCCGGTTGTGGAGGGATCTGTGGGAAGACATGGATTCTTACAGCGCCGTCGGCCGTCAGGCACCGCCACGACCGGGGCTGTGGATTGAGGAGCGCAGTTCCGCGACCCGTTCTGAAAGGACCCCGTCCTCGGCGATGCCGGCTTCGACCCGGCGAACGGAGTTGAGCACGGTCGAGTGGTCGCGACCGCCGTAGAGGCGGCCGATCTGGGGAAGCGAGAGGTCCGTCATCTCACGGGTCAGGAAGATCGCCACCTGCCGGGCGCGGACCGGGGTGGCGGCTCGGGTCGAGCCGACCAGCTCGGCGCGCGAGATGCCGAAGGAGGAGGCGACGCGTTGCTGGATCTCTTCGACCGGGGTGGTCACGTTCGACCGTGAGGCCTTGGGGATGACCTCCGCAATCAACTCGGAGCTGAGTGGCTTGGCCATCAGTGAGGCGTGGGCGATCGCTCGCGTCAGCCCACCATGAAGCTGGCGGACGTTGGCGTCGACGCGCTCCGCCAGCTCGGACAGGGCGTTGCCGTCGGCGATCTCGACCCCGGCCTCGCGAACCAGGCGGCGCAGGACGGTGAGGCGGGTATTGAGGTTGGGTGGCTCGACCGCGACGGTCAACCCCCACTCGAAGCGATCGCGCAGTCGCGACTCCAGGTCGGCAAGCTCGCTGGGCAGGCGATCGGCGGAGAGCACCAGTTGGCTTCCCGATTCATAGAGCGCGTTGAAGGTGTGGAAGAACTCCTCTTCGGTGCGCTGCTTCCCTTCGAGGAACTGGACGTCGTCGATCAGCAGGACGTCGAGATCGCGGTAGCGGCTCTTGAACGCGTCGGCGCCGGTGGCGCGCAGCGCCTCGACAAATTCGTTGGTGAAGCGCTCAGCGGTCGTGTAGCGGACGCTGAGGCCAGGCGCATTCGCCGCCAGGTAGTTGGCGATCGCGACCAGGAGATGGGTCTTGCCGAGGCCCGGGGGGCCGTGGAGGAAAAGGGGGTTGTAGGCCTCGGCCGGCGCCTCCGCGACGGCGAGCGCCGCCGCGTGGGCGAGTCGGTTCCCGTCGCCGATCACGAAACGGTCGAAGGTGTAGCTCGGGTTGAGCTCGATCTCCACTCCGGCCGGTTCCCCACCTGCTTCTCCCGCTCCCGCTGCGGCGAAGCTGACGTCGCACAGCGGCGTTTCGATGTCGTCGAGCGCCTCGCGGATCAACGAGGCGTAGCGCCGCTCGACCCAGGCGCGAATTCCTTCCGGGGCGGAGAGAAAGAGGGTGGTTCCCTGTGCCCCGACCGGGCGAAGCGGTTCGAGCCAGAGTCGAAAGGTCGAATCCGGGACCGAGACTCTCAATCGCCCCTGGACGCCTTGCCAGAGTCCGTTGAGATCCTGTTGGTCCGCCGAGTCGTGCACCTTCGAGCGACCATAGCGGCGACCCATTTGAGCGTTGCGCCCGCTTCCGCAAATCCCGGGCAAAAAAGGTGGACGACTTGAGCGCGCCTCAGCGCCGTCCGTCCGTATACTGCGCCACCGGATGAAGCGCACCTACCAGCCGAAGAAGCGGAAGCGGGCCAAGACCCACGGGTTCCGGGCGCGGATGAGCACTCGCAGCGGTCGCGCGATCCTCAAACGGCGGCGGCGCAAGGGCCGGAAGCGCCTGACGGTCTAGTGGCGGCGCAGCGACGCCGCCGCCTCTCGCGAAGCGGCGAGTTCGATCGTGTCTACCGCGACGGCTCCTCTCATGCGACCCGATACCTGGTCCTCTACAGCTTTCCCCGCCGCGACGATGAGGAGGGCGCAGTGAGGCTCGGCGTATCCGCCAGCCGCAAGATCGGCGGCGCCGTCGATCGCAACCGGGCAAAGCGAGCGCTGCGCGAGGCTTTCTGGAGCCTCTCCGACCACCTGCCCCCCAAACACGACTTCGTACTTGTGGCGCGACCCGAGATCGGGGACCTGATCGAGCGCGAGGGCGCCACGGGCGTGACCAAGAGCGTTGCGGAGGCCCTCGCCGGCTCCTCCGGGAGGCGTTCCACGTGAAACGCCTCCTCCTCTCCCCGATTCACGCCTACCAGCGCTGGATTTCCCCCTCTCGACCGCGACGCTGCCGGTATGAGCCGACCTGCTCGGCCTACGCGGTCGAGGCGATCGAGCGGTTCGGAGCGGTTCGGGGTCTCCTCCTCGCCGCCTGGCGCCTGCTTCGCTGCAATCCCTTCAGCCATGGCGGGTTCGACCCCGTGCCAGACCGCTTCACGCTGCGGGTTGGGCCGGTGGACCCAGGCGAGTACCACCGGCGCCGCGAGGTCCACCCGTGATCCCCGAGGCCAACATCCTCCAACCGCTGGTCGACCTCGCCAACTCGGTTCTCAAGTTCTTCCACGACAACGCCGGCCTCAGCTGGGGCGGCGCGATCATCGCGCTCACGGTCGTCACCCGGATGGTCCTGATCCCGCTCACCTACAAATCCCTCAAGGGGATGCGGATGCTGCAGGCGCTGCAGCCACAGATAAAAGAGATCCAGGCGAAGTACAAAAACGACAAACAGCGCATGCAGCAGGAAATGATGAATTTCTACAAAGAGAACAAAGTCAACCCGTTCGCCTCCTGCATTCCGCTGGTCGCCCAGTTCCCCGTCTTCATCGCCCTCTTCTCCGTCCTCCGCCACGAACTCCCCGCCGACATCGGCTGTCAGGCCGGGCACTGCGGCAGTCAGGCGTCGTTCCTCTTCATCCCCGACCTGACCGCCAAGGCAACCGGCGGCGTGCTGATCGCCCTGATCGTCATCTACGTGGGCACCCAGTTGGCCTCCGGCATGGTGACGGCGGTCACCGCCGACAAAAGCCAGCGGATGATGATGATGGCTCTCCCGTTGGTCTTCGTCGTCTTCATCGTCAAATTCCCGGCGGGCCTGATCCTCTACTGGATCACCACCAATGTCTGGACGATCGGTCAGCAGTACACGCTGCAGAAGCTGATTCCGGTGCCGACCGCGGCGACTCCCGAGGAGGTGGCCGCGGCCAAGCCTCCTCCCCCACCACCCAAAAAGAAGAAGAAGCGGCGATAGGGTGCGGGCGTGACCGAGACCGATTGGCCGGAACAACCCGCTGACCGGGTTCGGGAGCTTGTTGAAGGGGTTCTCGACGAGCTCGACCTCGATGGGGACGTCGAGGTTCGTGAGGACGACGATCGGATCGAGGCTGTCGTCGAGGGAGATGACGACTACGGGTTGCTGATCGGCAAACGGGGGCAGACGATCGACGCGCTTCAGCTCCTTTGCTACCAAGCGGCGTTTCGGGGGTCTCGGGAGCGCAAGCGGGTCGTCGTCGACGCCGCCGGTTATCGGGAGCGGCGACGGGAGACTCTGGAGTCGCGGGCCGACCGAGCGGCCGAGCAGGCGTTGAGCGGAGTTCACAGTGTCGAGATGGACCCGATGAGCGCTCAGGAGCGCCGGGTCGTCCACGAGCACCTCAAGGACCGGGCGGGCGTCGAGACCTACAGCGAAGGGGACGAGCCCCACCGCTGCGTAGTCGTGGCGCCACTCGTCTCCGAGTGACCCCCGACCCCACCGCGGCGCTGACCCCCGAGGCCCGTGCGGCCCTGGAGAAGGTTTTGAAGCTCCTCGCCGAGGAGCGCGCCTCGGTCAGCTCGGTTACCGACCCCGGCCGAGCCTGGAAGGTCCACGTCGCCGACAGCCTCACCGGCCTTGAGATCCGGGAGCTTCGAGAAGCGACCAAGATTGCCGATATTGGCTCTGGAGCTGGGTTTCCGGGCCTAGCGCTGGCCGCCGCTCTCCCTCATGCCGAGGTCGACCTGATCGAGTCGGTGGGCCGTAAGTGCATCTTCATGGAGCGAGCGGCGACGGAGGCGGGAATCGCCAACGTCCGCATCCTCAACACGCGCTCCGAGGAATGGGCGAGCCTCGAGGGGCGGGAGTCCTACGACGTAGTGACCGCGCGAGCGGTGGGCCGCCTATCCACCCTCGCCGAACTCGCCTCGCCGCTCCTGAAAGACGGCGGTGTCCTGGTCGCCTGGAAGGGCAAACGCGACGCCGAAGAGGAAGCTCAGCTGGAAAGCGCGACCGATCAGCTCGCGATGCACCCCGAGCTAATCCGCCATGTCGGCCCCTACGCGGGCAGCGAGCACCGCCATCTGCACGTCCTGCGCAAGCTGGGTCCCACGCCCGCCGACCTGCCCCGCCGCCCGGGCATGGCCAAGAAGCGCCCCCGCGGCTGATATCCCTCTCTCACTAGGCTGGCGGCTTAATGGGCTTGGTCTACGCGGTGTCGAATCAGAAGGGCGGGGTTGGCAAGACGACCACGTCGGTGAACCTCGCCGCCTGTGCAGCCGCCTCGGGCGCCCAGACCCTGCTTGTCGACCTCGACCCTCAGTGCAACGCCACCGTGGCGCTTGGACTCGACCGTGACCTCCATCCCTCTTCCTACGATTGCCTCACCGGCGACGTCTCGGTGGCGGAGGCGGCTCGACCGGCCGGCCCCGACAATCTCTGGCTCGTTCCGGCCAATCGCGACCTCGCCGGCGCCGCGGTCGAGCTGCCGCGGATCGAGGGCTCCGAGACGCGGCTGCGCGAGCGTCTCGGCCCGGTGCGCGAGCGCTTCGCGGTGACCCTGCTCGACTGCCCGCCCTCGCTGGGCCCGGTCAGCGTCAACGCCCTGACCGCCGCCGATCGCGTCGTCGTACCCGTACAGGCCGAGTACCTGGCCCTGGAGGGCCTGGTCCAGTTCCTCGAGACGCTGGGGATGATCCGGCGCGAGCTCAACCCCGCGCTCGAGGTGTCGGGCCTGTTGATCACCATGTACGACGAGCGCACTCGCCTCGCCCAGGACGTCGAGCGCGAGCTGCGCGACCACTTCGCCGGAATGGTCTTCGAGACGGTCATCCCCCGCAGCGTCAGGGTCGCCGAGGCGCCCAGCTATGGTCTGCCCGTGACCGAGCACTCGCCTCGCTCCCGCGGCTCCGACGCCTATCGGGCCCTGGCCAAGGAGCTCGCCAAACGTGGCTAGCGGCACGAAGCGAGGGATCGGCCGCGGCCTCTCGGCGATCCTGCCCGAGAGCGCCACCGGGGATTCCGGCGAGCTGCTCGAGCTGCCGGTCGACCTGATCAAGGCCAACCCCAACCAGCCGCGGACGAAGTTCGACTCCGAGGCCCTCGCCGGACTGGCCTCCTCGATCGAGGCGAGCGGCGTTGTCCAGCCCTTGCTGGTCCGCCCCCTCCACGACGGCAGCTACGAGCTGGTCGCCGGCGAGCGGCGCTGGCGAGCGGCGCGCCAGGCCGGATTGAAGAAGGTCCCGGCCGTGGTCCGCGACTCCGAGCAGGCGGAGCGGCTCCAGGTGGCGCTGATCGAGAACATGGTCCGCGAGGACCTCAACCCGGTCGAGGAGGCGCGAGCCTGCGCGGCGCTCGTCGACGAGCTGGGGCTCTCCAAAGAGGAGCTCGCGCGCCGGGTCGGCCGCAGCCGCCCGGCGGTCTCGAACCTGATCCGATTGCTCGATCTCCCCGATGAGGCGCTGGAGATGCTCGAGTCCGGCGAGCTGAGCGAGGGGCACGGCCGAGCCCTCCTCGCCGTTCGTGGCAACGACGATCGTCGGCGCCTCGCCCGCGCCGCCTCGAAGGGTGGATGGTCGGTTCGCGAGACGGAGGAGAAAGTTAGGCTGGCCAGCCAGCCAAAGGAGGGGGGGCGCTCACGAAGGCAAGCGGATCCCGAAGAGGCGGCGGCGATGCGGGAGGCCACCGACCGACTTGAATCGGCGCTTGGACACGAAGTCAGAGTCCGGCCGAAAGGGGAGGGGATAGCGGTCGAGATCCGGTTCGAAGACCTCGACGAAGCTCTCTCCCTCGCCCGCAAGCTGTCCCGCGACTGACCGCTATCATCGCGCCTCGCGGGCGATTAGCTCAGTTGGTTAGAGCGCGTCTCTGATAAGGATCGGCTCGCGGGGTGGCCAGGCACGGAAACCGGCCCACAGAGTCAAAATCCAGCCGGTTCTACTGATACGGTGTTCCATAGATGTTCCATCCGGGAACACCCAGAGAGGGCTCGGCGCGGTGAGCGTCCACCCCTACAAGACCGCCGACGGCACCCGCTACCAGGTGCGCTGGCGCGAAGGCGGCAAGGTCCGGACCCGCTCGCTTCCCACTAAGCGCGAAGCCAACGCCTTCGACATCGAGGTCAAGGCCCGCAAGCAGAAGGGCGAGGCGCTGCCCCGGCCGGGCAAGGAGACCCTCGCCGCCGCCTACGACGAGTGGTGGCGGCTGCGCGCCTCGCGCCTGGCACCCAACACCCAGGAGAGCTACCGGCGGCACTGGAAGGCCCACGTCGAAGGACGCTTCGACCAGCACCGGCTCGGCGAGTGGGTCTCCAATCCGCAGCTCTTCGAGGAATTGATCGACGACATGCGCGAGCGCGGCGTCGGCAATGCCTCGCAGCGCAAGGTGCTCGTGGTGATGTCCGCCGTGTTCAGCGCCGCCGTCTCCTGGAACAAGGTCGGCGTCAACCCGGTCCTGACCGTCCCCAGGCCAGCGGGGACGCGCCAGCGTATCCCGCACCCCTTCCCGCCGATGGTGGTCGAGCGCATCCGTCTGCAGATGCGCCGTCGCAAGACCAAGGACGCGACCGGCGTTCGCAACCGGGCCGACGCATGCTTTGTCGAGCTCATGAGCTACGCCGGTCTGCGGCCTGGCGAGGCGCTTGCTTTGACCTGGGGAGACATCGGCAACCGCACCCTCGCCGTCGACAAGGCCGTTGCCATCGGGGAGGAACGGTCCACCAAGACCGGCGCAGCACGATCGGTGCCCCTTCTCAAACCGCTCGCCACCGACCTGCAGGAGTTGTTCATGGCCCTGCATCAGCCGGCCGATGACGAGCTCGTCCTGCCCGCTCGCGACGGCGGGTACTGGTCGCAGTCGAAATACAACAACTGGCGCAGCCGCGTCTGGAAGCCGGTCATGAAGACGCTGGCCGAAGGCGATCCGCCTCAACTCCGGCTCGCCGAAGCTCGCCCGTACGACTGCCGCGGATCCTTCGTCAGCCTCCAGCTACGGGCCGGAGCCAGCCCGCTGGAGGTCGCCAAATGGGCCGGGCACTCCCCTCAGGTGATGTTCAACCACTACGCCAACGTCATAGACGAGCTGGTCGGGGAGCCCGTTCTGTCTGCCGCTGAGCAGATCGCCCGCGCCCGAGAGGCGGTGGTCGAGCTGGAGCGGCGGGAGCTGGACAAGCTCATGGCCGACCTCTTCGAGCGCCCCACCATCGGTGCCGCAGAGAACGAGGACGACGCCGCAACCCGCTTCTACGGCCCAGGCCATTGATCTGACCCCCAAGCCTCGCGTGCCGACCGGGCCCCTAATCTCAGACGAAGCCCGTTCGCCCCACAACGAGAACCGGAGGCAATCACCATGACCTGTCCCGTCTGTAACGGAACCGGCAAAAAGCCCAATCCACCTCCGCAAGAGCTGGGAACGCCGTGTCCGCGGTGTGGCGGCACCGGCGCCGTTCCCAACGGTCTGCCTCAGCCGTAGCTTCAACGCTCATTCACCCGGCTGGAGAGAACGTCCCGGCCGGGCGAGCCGGCAAACCGGTTATGCGTGCGCCAGGCCTGACCTGTCGTTGCGGACCACCCCGAGATGGGCGTCCAGCGGAGCCAGAAGCGCCGCCAGCGTGTAGGCCGTGGGGTTGGTCTGACCGCGCTCGATCCGTGAAATCTCGCCCTGGTTGATACCCGAGGCCGCAGCGAGCTGCTTCTGCGTGAGCTTGTGAGCCTTGCGCAGCTCGCGGACTTCACGGGCCATCGTGTAATGGGCGTTGAAGGCCTCCCAGCGTGCGACGGCCTCCGGCCCGCCGGCCTTCGCCTTCTCCTCGACCTCTCGGATGTAGTCGTCAAATTTGGTGCCCATGGCTCCTTCTCCAGCTGGTCCGCTCCTGCGCTGATTATGCAATAAACCGCATATTTGGTCAAGCCTTCCGCTTGGCGGCGGTCTTCTGCCGTGCCTTCCAGCTCGTCAGGCGTTTCCTGGCCCGGTTGATCTCCGCCGTCTGGCGCTTGGCGCTCGGCTCCCTGCCCTTGTCGTACGCCGCCAGCAGCAGGACCACCTTCTTGCCGTGGGCGTGGCAGAAGACGCGAAGCAAGATGCCGCTGTGGCTCTCGTCCAGGTCCTCGGGGACCGGCAGACCCCGCTCGCGCAGGATGGTCGCCGCATCGTGGCGCACCCGAAACTCAAAGATGCCGGGAGCACCCGCGATCCACTTGCCCCACGACGAGCCGCAAACCCCGATGCCCTCGTAGGCGAGCACGTTGCGGAGCGCCGCGGCCAGCGCCTGCTCCTTGAACTCATCCAGCCCGCGCAGGAAGTCCAGCACGGGCTCGCGACCTCGCTCCTCGTAGAACTCAAGCGTCCACTCCGGCCCGCTCATGGGGCTTTGACCATCACCTGGACTGTCCCTCTCAATTGCGGGGTCGTGGCGAATCGCTCAGGCATCGCGCGGATCATGCCACCGCCACCCTCGACCCGGCTCCCACCGGGATCGCCCCGGAGGGTCGATCGCTCCGGCCATCCAGTGCGCTGACGGCGGCTGTGTACGTCCATGGACTCAAGGCTAGGGCCGGCAGCGCCCATGGCGTCAACCCCGCCCGGGTTTCCCTCGCTGCACTCGGTGACGCAGGACGCCGTCCGGCCCGTGGTGGGCCGGACCATGAACGACACAGCCGCAGTACTCAGCGCAGCGCCGTCAGACCACCGCAGCTCCCCGTGCCGCGAGCACGAGGCCCTGTACCGGCAGCACCACGCCCGCCTGCTGCGGGCGGTGGCGGCCCGAGTCAGCGCCCCGGCGGAGACGATCGAGGACGCCTGCTCGTTCGCCTGGCTCCAGCTCATGCGGACCGAGCCCGAGCACGGACCCCGGCTCTTCGCCTGGCTCCGGACCGTGGCCACACGCGAGGCCATCCGCCTCGTGCAGCGCGACGGTCGCTTCGATTGCTTCGAGCCGGAACTGGCCGTCGATCCCAGACAGCCGGAGATCGAGACCGTGCTGGAAGCCCGGGAGGCGGCCCGGGCCGTGACCTCCCTCAGAGAGCGCCAGAGCCGCATCCTGCTCCTCAAGCTCGCCGGCTACAGCTACCGCGAGATCGCGGAACGGACCGGAGACTCGGTGTTGACGGTGGAACGGCAGCTTCTGAGAGCCAGGGGGCGGCTCCGCGGCAACTCCTGACCGCTTCGGGCCTATCGAAGGTCGATCCCGTCAAAGAACCCGATGCTTCGCTCTTCTAGATCTCCTACAACAAGACCCCGATCCAGAAACCGGTTGAACTCCTCGCAGGCGGTCTCCGGCACTAGCGCGCAGTTATGGCACGCGGCCAGATTGCAGGAATCGGGCCCCTGCCCTCCGTGCCTGCCCGTCTCCATGCACACGGGGTCAGCGGAGCACCAGAGTGCTCCGCTGAGCGCAGCGGCCATCGCGGGCTCTAGATATCCCGGCTTCCCCATCCGTACCAGTCCACCCATGGTCCCCTCGGCGTCGCCCGCGGCCGTGTAGATCAGCACGCCAGCCATCGGTGACTCGGACGATGGTGGTGATACGTAGAGTCGCTCTCGCAGCGCCGCGGTACTGTACCCGCACTCGAAGGTGAGCTGGTTGATGAGGAGGTGGGCTAGCGTGTGAACGAGCAGGAACCTTGGCGTTATGTTTCGCGCGCGAAGCTGCCGGCCCTCGCGAGCCGACCCGTATACGTCGTTGACTCTCCGAGCTCGCTTAGCGATCTCAGGCCGTCCCTCCCAGTTCGCTATCCGGTCGAGATCTAGCCCGATAAAGATGCCCTCCCCGAAGACCTTGTAAGCAGGCAGCCAGCGGTTTCGCCACTCAGGCACTTGCTTCCAGAGCTGCTCCAGGCGTGCCTCGTCTGTCAGCGGCCGTTCGGGATAGATGCGATTGAATCCGGTCAGCACCCGCGTCTCTCGCAGGCGCTCCACAAGCATGATCCGGTCAATGAACGGATGCAGGCTCGCGTCGTAATCGGCCAGATGGCCCGCAGTAACCGAGAGCTGTTCCTCTCTCCTCTCTGACTGTAGTGCGAGGTGCTCATCCCGGCGGAACGCTACCTCTGCCGATTCGTCTGGCGACAGATCGGGCTCGCTCTCCTCATGCACCTCGCTTGCCATCAACCGGACCGCTTCCTCTAGCTGGGCGTCCGAGTACGGCTCAAGCAGCTCGCGCCTCGCGTTTGCTCGTAGCATCGATGCGCTCACCTCACTCCCAGCTTGCGCTGACAGATGGATGATCGTCGAGAGCGGCGGGATCTCCAGCGCGGACGCCAGCTCCTCCGGGACCTTCTCTGTTGTCCGCGGCAGGTAGATAGCGCTTGCGACGCGACCGAAGTACACGTTTGATGCAGATCGCAGCGATCCCCGAAGCGCGAGACCGCAACTCGATGGCTCAGAGCTTCCGTGCTGCGGGGAAATCCCCTGGCATGTGTACGGCGACCCGGGATCCAGCGCCGTCGTAAGGTACGTTGATCCATCCGGGCTTGCCTCCACGATCCGTCCGAGAGTTCTCGGCCCGGCGCCGCACTCGCATTCGACCTTCTGGTTAGACAGGGTTGCGCCACCTGTTGACCTCAGAGTCATCGCTCGGTTGCATGATGGCTGCGCGTTCCCGTGAACCCACTCACTCCAGGGAAAATCCTGGAGGTGGCCGTCCTCGCAGATTGCAACGAACGGCACCTGCGCTAGGAAAGCTTTCTTGCCCTGTTTCTCGCAGTGCCGGCACTTCTGGCGGCCCTTAGTCTCAAGCTCAAGGCGTTCAAGACGTTTGCACCGCCAGCAGAAGTGCCAGAGCGGGAAGCGTAGAAACGGGATCGTGAGGTTGAGGTTTGGAATTCTCTGGCCGTGTTCGGCGAAGCGGTAATCAGGCGGCTCGGAGAAGTGGTTGACGTGAAGCAGCCGCTCAAGCCGCCACTCCTCAAACCGGAACTCATCCAGATCGAGATCTCGCGAGTCGCCCCCACCATCTTCGCGCTCGTACCAATGATCCAGGCCAGCCGCGATCATCGAAGTTCCGTTAGGCACGGTGACCATTGAGCCGACGCCAAAAGGAGCGATCAGATGGCTTCGCTTGACCGGACCGCTAGACATCCTCCTCCTCCAGGAGGTAGCTCGTAGTGATCTCTGCCCGGCACTCCGCGTCTACGTTTCGCAGCGATTGCGGCACCGGCCATGACAGCCGCGCGGCCTCGCGCGTGGCGTAGCTGCCCGCAGGCCTGATAAGCGGTATCTCTCCGTCTCCAGCCTGGCTCCACGCGATTCGTTTCCACCGCTGCCACTCACTGTGCCGCTCCTCAAATACCTGCTCCAGATTCTCAAGCTCGGCCGGGTCGACAACACGTACCCGAGCCGACAGCAAATCAGCAGCTGCGGCGAGCAGCTCCTCGGGCACCGGGCGAGGAGATGCACCTTCCTCTCCCAGCTGGCGCACGTACGCGACAAGGATGGCATGCAGCGCGCGATCGAGTACCGGTGGAGAGAAGGGGGTGACGCTCGTCGGCTCCACCTGAGCGTACAGGCGCTCATGGTACGTGCGGAACTTCTCGAAGTGCGACCTGTCCCGGGGCTTCGATGCACTGTAGATGGTTGCCACCAGTCCCGGCCGCTTCCGCCACATGCGACCAATGCGTCCGGTGACCTGTATGTACTGCGACGTGGTCTTTGGCTGGCCAACCACGCACATCAGCGAAAGCCGAGGGACGTCAATCCCAACCTCAATGATGTTCGAGGCCAGGCAGATGTCAACCGCTCGCCCGGCGCCCGCTGCTTGAACCTCCAGCTCTTCCATGGCCTTTGGAATCTCGTCGTTCCGAAGGCGTCCGGTCAGCTCCTTCACGTTCCATAGCTTTCGCACGTCCTGGAATCGCAGGCCTAGCCGGTTCTGGAGGACCTTCAGGTAGTCCGGGATGTCCGACTGCAGGAGTGATAGCGAGGTGCCAAGCTCGCGGAGGCTGTTGAAAAACACAGCAAGCGTCCACCACGGGTCCTGCTCCTCGCGCGGAAGGTGTACCGGTGCCTGAAGCAGAGCGGAAAATGTCCGCACCTGCGCCGTCTGGAGCGACCCCAGCCCCGGGCCGTGAATCCCTACGTACAGGCGGCCCGGGCTGAGCTTGCCGTCAGCCCCCCGAGCGTACCGGGCGAAGAACGAATCCTCCGCGTCAAGGCCATGCGGGGGAAAGAGAGCAGCCTCCGTCCTGGCGTACAGACCTCGAATCTGCTCGGTCGACCGCCGGATCGTTGCCGTTGACGTCACGATCTTTGCCCTCCGGCTCTGCCCGCCGCGCCGATCAGTACAAAGCTCGTCGATCAGCGGCTCGTAGAGGCCGGCAAGCGACCCGAGCGGCCCCGAGATGAGATGCAACTCGTCCTGAATGATGAGATTCGGTGGAGATGCGCACCGCGTCCCGTCTGCACCGATCCCGAAGAGCGCCCTCGCCTCGGGTTTCCACGCGAGCATCGCGAACTTATCTACCGTTCCGATGACGAGCGTGGGCGGGTCCTTGTAGATGTCCTCATCAATAACCTGGATCGGCAACCCGCCAGAGAAATCACATTCCCGATCCGGGCAGCGCAGGATGACGCTCTTGCCAGCTAGCTCGTATCCAGCGACGCGCGGGGCGTCGCGGTGCTTTCTCCCAGCACTCTTAACCGGCCCCATCTGCGCTGCGCACCAGGGGCACCGCAGCACCACGAACTTGTTTTCCGCGTAACTGTCTCCCTTGTTGAGCTTGCGCAGGACCGACCGGGCTTCCTCACGGCTGTTAGGAGTGACCGAGCCCCCGACCCAGATGCCGATCGTGAACTGCTCGCTGCCAAGATCGTCAGCGGTGTCTCGCAGGTGCTCCATCGCACAGATCAGGGCTCCCGCTCGCTGGAACTGCTGTGCCGTCAGTAGCCGGAGCGTGTAGCGCATCAGCACGTCAACCCCTGCGTCACCTGGATCGGCCAGGCGGCGGTAGAACATCGAGAATGCAGCGAGGCAGAGGTACGCTTCCGTCTTCCCCCCACCAGTCGGAAAGAAGATCAGCTCCACGATGTCGCGCTCGGGCGACTCGGCAGAGGCCGTTGAGGCGATTGCCATCAGGACAAAGGCGATCTGGAACGGCCTCCAGTCCCCCCGGTCATCGACATCCCGCCAGTCCGGAACATCGATTGCCTCCAGAAACTCAAACCGCTGAGTGTCGCCGTTGTAGACCGTCTCGCGAGGGTTGCGCCGCCGAGTTCGCAGCTGCTGCAGCAACATCGCATGGTTTGCCAGCTGGAAGCTCCGGCGTACACGGCCATCAGACTTCAGAAGGCTGAGTCCGCTGCGCATGCGCGACAAGGCTTTCTCTGCCAGCTTGACATGGCGCATGGCGGTATCCTGGAACTCTCCGTCAAGCTCCGCACTTCGCGCCCGCAGACGGTCTATCCAGCCGCCATAACGCGCGAGCAGAGACTCCAGGCTGGCCAGCCCGTCGTCACCGTCCACGAGCCCCGCCAGAGGCGCGATCGGGATCGCGATCCGCCTGCCGTCATCGTCCGTGATGTCGGGTGTAATGCTGGGAGCCTCGTAAGACGGCAGGCACTCGGCCGAGACCTCTTCCGCCTGGTCGGCTGTTCCCTGCCAGTCAGCCGCGCAGCCGTGCCCCACGGCGAACGTTCGCGAATCTCTGTACAGCAGTGCGAGCGTCGTCTCCTCCTCGCCGGCCACCCCGCCGCCGGCCTCTTCGTACGGCAGGATCTCGCCGCCCCCACCTTCAACTCTCGCCGTGAAGCGTGCCTGGAAGAGGCAGCCAACGTCGATCGGGTCAGGTGCCAGCGTTCGGTTTACTACCGACACCGTCACCAGCGACTTTCCGTTATCCCGGGGCCGTGCGTACGCCGTAACGCTCAGCTCCAGCCCCTCTACGTTCTCGGCGCTGCGCTCCGCTGGAGCAACCGTACGCTCTCCTCCAGAGGTGAGTTCTGACCCCGCAAACCTCGCCTCCACACGCACTGCGCTTCGAAGCCACCATTTCCACTGCGCACTGCCGTTTCCAGCCGAACCCTCGTCCTTGCTGCCTTCCGAACCGCTCCTTACCGTGACCCGCTTCTGCCGGTACCGCCCACCCTCTACAGCAACCTTTAGATCTGCTCCCTGAGGTAGCTCGCAGATGAAGCTGAGGCCCATGGCACTCGGCCGGTACGAGTTCGCCGTTGACAGGTCAAAGTCACTCTCGTCCAGATTCGCGCCTCGCTGCCGCTCCGCGATCTGGTCGATACCCTCCGCAGCCCGGTCAGCGACGATTCCATCCGCGTCCACGGCCGGCATCTCTGCGAGTTCACCATCTGTCTCTGCTCCCTCTCCGGGATCGCTATCACCAGCTGTCTCCGGCGGGTAGAGAACGCCGATGCCGTAGCGCTTGATGGGCCGGTCGCGCTGCAGGATCTCCTCGCCCGAGCCCATCTGCCTCCACGGGCCGTAGGAGGCCTCGCGGTCCGGGAAGGCCACGTCCTCCGTGCAGTCGATGGGGGTGCCGTGGGGGCTCGGCCCCACGAGCTCTTCCCTGAGCGCATCTCTCACAGCCTGGCGCCCGGCGAGAAAGTCAGGCACGTGCTCGCTCCCTGGTACCGGGCTCGCCTGCTATCAGCTGTCCAACGGACGCCCTGGCAGAATCGTTCATCAGCAAGATCAGTTTCTCTGTCGGGCGGGTGACCGCTACGTAGAGCAGAGCCTCAGCTCCCGGTCCGCGCACATCATCGAGATCGGTCACGATTACCGCAGGCGCCTCCATTCCCTTGAACGCATGAATTGTGCCGTAGAGGACGTGGTTCCGGCCAGGACCCGGATCGGACAGCGGTCTCAGGCGGTGGCGCCACTGCTCCTCAACCCGCTCAGCTGCGCACCCCGACGCCCGCCCAGACAGAATAACCACGTCTCGACCGCTATACCCGCCAGTTCGCAGTTCCGCCAGCGCGCGTTCCAGCAGTTCAGCAGCGCCCCTGTCGTCCGCATAGAACCTGATGTCCGGCTCGACACCATCATCCGGCCGGAGGACCCGCTCGTAGTCAGGGTCCAGGTGGCTCAGGATACGCACGAGTGCCGCAACGCGCGGCTTGTTACGGCAGTTCACCCTCAGCGAGTAGACCGGTGCTCGCCCTCCACGCTCCGTCCGAAACACGTCCAGTGGCAAGGCCGCTCCTCCGTATATTGACTGGCGCTCGAAGTCTCCGAAGAACATCCACTCACCACTCGATAGCCCACCCCGGATGCTCGCATCCAGCACGTCGAGGTACCGCTCCGCGAGCAAGTCCTGAGCCTCGTCGACGATGACAAGGTCAAACGCTTCGCCTCCGCCGGAGTCGACAAGCCGCTCTAGGCTCAGCAGCGGAAGCTCCTCCTCCCAGAACGACGCATCATCACGAGGGGCCTGCGGTAGCCTCGCGAGCTCAAGCATGTACGAATGCAGCGTTCCAGCCGTCACCAAGCTTCCGAGACTTTCAGTCTCCCGGTAAAGCCAGTTACCGAGAAGGCGGTTGAAGCACACCAGCAAGGTTCTCCTCCCACCCGATGCGGCGCGCTGCGCCGCCTCGACAGCCAGGACCGTCTTACCGGTCCCTGCAGGTCCTTCAAATACGACCCGCGGATTGAGCTTCATCGCATCTAGTGCAACGAACTGCTCCTCCGTGTAGCGCAGGAGCTCGGAGTTCGCTTGCTCGCGCCGGGCGCGAGGGCTCTGGTATACCTCGAAATCGGGACGTAGCACTCGTGCGATTGCATCGCAGTCCTTCGCTGTTGGCACGGATAAACCCGGATCGAACCATCGCGCCGATTCGCGGCCATGCAAGAACTCGCGAGCGCTGTCAATGACCCTCTCGCAGCTCGCCGCCAGAGAGGCCGCCCGGTACGCATTGCCATCAATGAGCTGCCACGGGTGCCACTCCTCAGACTCAAAATCTAACGATGTATATGGCAGGCAGACCGCGCTCCAGAAGACCATCCTGCTACTCGGCGGGTAGCGCTTTTTCAGCCGTTCACGCAGGCTGTGCATGCCCTCCGCCGCCTGGCGGAACGGACCTCGCGGATCGCCCTTGCCCTCCCTCCCGTAGAACCAGACTCCGTCACGCCGCGCAATGCTTGCCGCCGCTTTGACCTCGATGCACAGAATGCCCTTTCCGGGTATCAGCACCACGAAATCAAGCTCGCCCGAGATCTGCCGCACGTGGTTCGGAAGGTAGAGCGAGTGGATGACCGTCCAGTCGCTAGCAAGCGGATCATCTGCGAGCCGCCGGAATGCATCACGCTCTCCAGGGCTCGGCGTTCCCGGGTCGATCGTCGCGGGAATCATCCTTGCCATAGGTCGCGCTCCACATCGAAGAGTTCGCGCGTCTGGCGCGCGCTTATCCGCATGATGTCGGGCGCGCGCGCCTCAACCCGTGCGACGCGCAGCGCTCCCTCTCCGTCGATCTCCTCAACCTCGTAGTCCTGCCAGCCCCTTCGCTCCAGTTCGCGCGTATCACCCGTGCGGATCTCCCGGTTCAGCAGCTTTCGCACTACCTGGCCAGCGCGAAGATGTGCCTGATCGATCCGGTGCATGTCTTCCCACAGCTCCTGCTCTTTGCTCGCCATGCCAGTGACGTGCATGATCGCGGCGAAATCCTGGCGATCCTCAGTTCGGATCGCGCTGCCTGAAGCCCACCTCCGAACGTTTCCGCGCGAAGCGCGCGGCGATCCTGCTGCCTTGAGCTTTGACACCACGGCATTCATGCCGTTCAGGTCGATAAGTGCCCGAAGCTTCTCCTTCCAGTAACGCTGCGCTTCGCGCAGCCGCTCTGCTTCGCCTTCGAGAAGGCCGTCGGCTATTGCCGGAATGTAGTCGCCCTCCCCGCCCACTCGGGTGACGATGTACGTACCTGGTTTGATGGCTTCCGTGGGAACCGTGTGCAGTTCCTGGCCTTCTCCGAGCTCGACAACGTATGCTCGGGATCCTTGCTCTGCCTCCATATAGATTGCCTGCTCGGACGCGAGCAGGAAGAGGTACGCGTCCACTGTATCCGGCCGCTCCGCGCCCCCACCCGGCCCGCCAGTCTCTGCCGCGATAGCAGGCCAGTCAGTCACCGGAAGAAGGTCGACCGATTCCATCGACCCTCCGTGCGAGCTACTCCCGTCATACGCCGGCAGCGGTGCCGGCAGGCTCCGATCCCCCGTCTCGGTGGACACGAAAACTCCTGCGCTCACAGACGAATCGCGCAGCCAGTCGAACTGGACGATGCGTACCTCGCGCGACCTTGGTGCTCCGAACACGCTGCGGGGGAACCACGTGCTCGGTCCCACGACGATCGCTCGGTCGTAGACCTTCGCAGAAGCGCCTAGCTCAGATGGCACCACGACTGCAACGTTTGCCGCCTTCGCGAAATGCCTCTCAACGTCGGACGCATGCCGCCCGTCTCGCAGAACCAGCACCACCGTGCGAGGACCATCGCACAGCGCCCTGACCGCAGCGCCTAGCGGATCGGCGTCTCGCTCTGCCAGCGACCCAAGGAGCCCGGCAAGCTTCCTTGCCGCTTCTGCGTGCTGGGGATAGATCTTCTCGCAATGACGCAGCTTGCGTGAAATGAACTGGGCGGACTCCTGGAGCCCCAGCGCGGGGTGCCTGGGAGGAAGGGGCACTGTCGCAAGCTCCCAACGGACCCGGCGAAGCCGGGCCAGCACAGGCTTCCAGTACGGCTCGCTTGCGTCATCTCCCAGGCTGGCTGCGAACTTCCGTACGCCAAGCGAGAACCCGCGCAGGTCGGCGTCGTCCACGCATTCTCGCTCGACCACAGTCTCTGCTGAGACTCTGTAGAGCGCATCCGCTGCGGCTACCCTGAGCGTCATCGATGCTCCAGGTACGTGGCCATCTCGATCCCCCTGGGCACGTCGACGCCCTCAAGGGCATCGCACTCGCGAATGCGTGACGCGTACGCTTGGTTGATCGTTGCCGCTCCATCGCCGGCTGATGGCGACGAGCGATCAATAATTACGAGCCGGTTCGACGACCGCCACTCCGCTCGCCAGTTATTGAAGGCAGCTGCGCCATCAAAGATCGTGACTGCCGGATTCAACTCCGCAAGGTGACCATCCTCTGCATCTGCACTTGCCGACATAACGTCTGATCGATAGGGGGCATTGGTAACGGAGAACGGCCGGGCTCGCATGATCGCCTGGAGGGTCCCCTCGTAGTATTTGGGCACCTCGCCCGCAGCGAAAGGCTCCTGTGCCAGCTCGTATTTCAGCGCCTGCTTCACGCCGACGATCACGCAGTCCAGCTCCGTTGTCGATGACAGACCCTGCACGTCAACGTCTGGCAGCGCACGTGACAGGAACTCCGGCGCCTTGACTAGCTTGCGCTTTCGCGTTGTCAAAGTCTCAGGATGGCTGATTACCTGGATGCGGTCGGAGCGCTCTTCCGGCAGGTACCGCGTTTCCTTTGCAAGCTTCACTTTCAGCCGGCGTCTCGAATCGGAGAAGTCATCCGCGACGCCCATTAGCAAGCCCTGCTCTATCGAGTCACCGTCCCGGTGATGGACAGGCGTTCCGGCTGGCAGCGAAGCGAGTCGCTCGAAGTGCTCGGCCGTGCCACCAGCCGGCGCGCTGTCGCAGAACGATGTAACAACAGCCGCAGTCCCCGCCAGCGCGGCGGCGAACGATCTCGTCGGGACCGACAGGGCGATCACCAGCCGTCCCTCATCCGAGCTGAACCTGGCCGCAACGGCACCCGCCGTCAGCATGAACCTTGCCCACGCGGGAAGAGGGATCCAGCCCTCCGGGCCGCGGCACCTGAGCTGCTCTAACGGAGCACCCGCCTGCGTCATCGCGCTCATGCTCACATACCGCGAGGCGTTCGCGGGCACCCGGCCCTCCAGCGCATAATCGTGCCCTCTCCGCAGCTCTCAGGCGCCCAGCGACCTGTCCGAGCGAGCGGGGAGGATCTGCTCCGGCAAGACATGGAGGGCCTCAACCGGCTATGACTCCCGCGTGATCGAAACCGAGATCGACCCGACTGGCCTGATCGAGCGGATTGACGAGCTTCTTGAGGCCCGCTACCGCTCCGCCGCTCTCTTCAACCTCGATGACCCGCTGGATGAGACCGTATTCATCCTTCTGAGCCAGCAGACGCGCGAGGCTGTCTACCGGAGAGTGTTTGCTGACCTCAAGCGCCGCTACCCTCGCTGGGCCGATGCTGCCTCGGCGCCAGTGAAGGACCTTCAAACCGTGCTCAAGCCAGCCGGCTTTCAGCGGCGCAAGGCTCGCCAGCTCAAAGACCTCCTTGCCAGCGTTGAGATGGCCAACCGGGAGCGAGGGATCGGCCCCGCTTCAGAGCCTTCCGCCGACCTCACGCTGAGCTTTCTCAAATCACTGAGTGATCGCGAGGCGGAACAGTTCCTCACGACCCTTCCGGGGATCGGCCCCAAGAGCGCACGATGCGTCCTCTCTTACTCTCTTGACCGTCCGTCGTTCGCTGTCGACACTCATGTTCACCGGATCTTCAAGCGCATCGGTGCTGTCAAGTCGAAGGGTCGGAAGTCGGATCACGACCCCTTTCAGGAGGCGGTTCCTGAAAACATACGCAAGCGCTTGCATATCAATCTCGTTCACCATGGGCGCGAAATCTGCCGCTCTCAACACGAGCGGTGCGGCGAGTGCGTTCTCGTATCCTTTTGCCAGCGTGGCCGCGGCAGTATCGCTCACGATGATGCCAGGCCCACCGCTGTCGATCTCTTTGCCGGAGCTGGAGGGTTGGGCTACGGATTCCGCCAAGCGGGCTACAGGGTCGCTCTTGCCGTCGAGCCAAACCGCCACGCCGCTCAGACCTACCGCTTGAACAATCCCGGCGTTCCGGTAGTCGAGGCGAAGATCACCGAGCATACTAAAGCCGCCTCTCTCAGAAGTTACATGCCAGGAACGGCGAGCGTCGGCGTTCTTCTCGCTGGGCCACCGTGCCAGGGATACTCTGCCGCCGGCTCGCGCCGTCCTGAAGATCCCCAGAACCAACTCTTCGGCCATGTGGCACGGCTAGCCCGCCTGCTCAAAGCCGACCACGTCGTTCTTGAGAATGTTCCGGGCGTACGCCGCGTCAACGGCCACGGCTTCCTGAACGCCATACTCGATTCTCTCGACACTGCTGGATTCACCACGGCTGCACACCTCCTTCACGCATACGACTACGGCGTACCTCAGCGGCGGGTGCGGTACTTCTTTCTTGCCCAGCGCGGCCGCCGCTCGGATCCAATCCCGCTCCCACCTCCAACCCACAGGCGTCACGGACTATCGTCAACCGTCGCCACATCGCTGCCGGAGACACCAGCCCTAGTCGATCTTCTCAGCGACCTGCCAGTGCTCGGCCCCGGAGTCGATGCCGAGAGGTGGATTGCCAGGGACGGGCGAGAGCTGTTCAACATGTCAACCATGAATCATTCAGACCGTGTCGTTCGGCGAATCTCCAGCTTCCAGCCAGGCAAGGAACCGATCTCGTACAGGCGCCTCGGGCGTATCGAGGCACGTACGATCATCGCTGGGCATCGCGCCCTCCCGGTTCACCCAACCGAGCACCGAACTATTTCCGTTCGAGAGGCTGCGGTCGTCCAGGGGTTTCCAATGGATTACTTCTTTTGCGGCCCCCGGTCCGAGCAGCCCCTTCAGGTCGCCAATGCTGTACCACCACCGCTCGCGACCGCCGTTGCACGCCATCTTAGAGCTCGCGCCTGAATGCGCGGCGGCGTGATTTGGCGTACCAGTAATTCATGCGCTCTCAAGCTCGGACATCGTCTCTTCGATGTCCAGCCGGTTGTTGCCTCGCGCCGGACAGGTTTTCGCGCGCGCTTTGCGAGACCAATATCGTGCCCCACCCCGCCAGTATCCAGCTCGTCTTGCGCCTCACGCCCCCGGTCCTGCCGGGTGCCCGTTGGACACCCTTCCGCTCGGGCATCCCACTGTCCCAACGTAGTTGTGACATTGGGATGCCCGAGCGGCCCAGGGGCGTGAGGCGCATTCTGGACGGATTGGACGGGGTGGGTGGCGGGATCAAACAACAGATAGGAACACCAAAAGAAATCAAAATCAGTTCTCCTCTTGCACCACTCCTCCCAGGACAACAAAAAGAAACGAAGGTCGGTCGACGGCCGCAATCGGAGTAAGGAGGTAGGTGTAGCGGCAGCCGGTGAGGCGAGCGGGTCGGTATTGGATGGCCGGCCAATCGCTGATCTTGGTTGTCCGTTCAACTACATCGGCGGCGCCACTGGCCGGAACCCGGGGTCGTCTGCCACAACTTGTCGATGCCGGTGCTCACCGCTGTTGCCATCGCCTCGCGGAGCGGCCCTGGCTCTCTCGCTGCCATTGGAGCAAACCGGCCGCTTCGCGCGTCAATCAGACGGCGCAGGCCTCCGGCAGGGTCGCGCGCGGTCTCCTGGTGACTGACGCGCTCGGACCGGCCCGCTCTTTTCAGGCAGCGTCGATCCCGTGCCGCTCAGCGGGACCGGCGATGAGAAGAAGGAGCGAAGGAGAACCCATGCCAACAGCGACCGAGCGACCGACCCCTCATACCGTGGAGATGGTCCCCCTGGACCAGATCCACACCGCCGGAAACGTCCGGCAAAAGCTGGAGAACCTGGACGGCCTGGCGGCCTCGATCAAGCGACACGGCATGCTCACCGCCGTCGCAGTGACACTGCGCGACGACGGTCGGTATGACCTGGTGGCCGGCTTCCGGCGCGTGGCCGCGGCCACCAAGGCCGGGCTCGCCTCCGTCCCCGCCGTCATACGCGACAGCGCCGACGAGGCGGAGCACCTCCGCCGCCAGCTGGCCGAGAACGTCGACCGGGAGGGACTGCCCGACCTTGACCAGGGCAAGGCCATCCAGCAGCTCCTCGATCTTGGCGTCGCGATCGAGGATGTCGCCGAGACGGTGCAGACAACACCTGAGAACGTCCATGCCTGGGCCGGCCTCCTGAGACTGCCGCACAAGGTCCGCCGGCTCATTGAGCGCGGACGGATGAGCGCCGGCGAGGCCTACCCGCTGGTCTCGTTGCTCGATGATCGGGCCACCATGCGCGCCGCCCTTGATCACATCGAATCCGGGTTCGAGGTGGACGAAGCCGTCACCATCGTCCGGCGTGACCGGGAGCGCGAACAGGCGCTCGTCGCCGCCCGCGAGAAGCTTGAGGCCGAAGGCTGCCCCATCGTCGACGCGCCTCAGTATGGATGGTACTCATCCAAATCGAAGGTCGGGCGTCTCGGGAAGGGTCACGGTGATGTCCACATCCCGCTGCGCAAGCACTCGAAGATGGCGTGCCACGCCGCCTACGTCTCTCCACATGACGCCACCGTTGTCTACGTCTGCACAGACCGCAAGGCCCACGCGGGCGTCGAGGGCAGCGGCGTTCCGGATCTGCGCGCCGAGCGGGCCGCCAGGCGCGCGGAGGCCAAGGCATTGAAGGAAGCTCACGTGCGCCGCTTCGCCAAGCTTCGCGATGCGGTTCGTGGCGGTGCCATCGACAAGGACGTGGCCGTCAGCCACGTCCTGCGGTTGAGCATCGGCGACGCGGACCGCAAGGTCCAGGCCGCCGCCGCGGCCATCCTCGGACTGTCTGTCTCGGGGAACGCCTATGACGCTGAGCGTGATGCTCTCCTGGCCCACGCAGCAGGCAGCGGTGAGGGCCTCATCGACGTGGCGCTCGCCGTCGCCATCGCTCGCGGTGAAAAGGCCCTGACCACCGACCGGTTCGACTGGCACAGCGAGGTCGTGGCGGAACACGCCCGCCTCATCCGAGCGACCGGCGTACATGAGTTCACTCCCGTCGAGAAGGATCTCATTGCTCAGAGGAGCCCGTACCGTGGCGAGCAGGAAGCCGCGGCCCCGGCAGATCCGGCGGCTGCCTAGCAATCGCGGGGCGGGGAGGCCGCGTACGGCCTCTTCGTCCTGCTCCCCCCCAGGGATCCCGCCGGGAGTCGGCCAGCCTGCCCCCTCCGCGCTGAAGCGGTCGTTTCGGGATCGCCCCATCGACCTGCTGCCTCGGACGAGAATCGACCCGACGCCTGCATGTCGTCCAAACTACGGGATCAGCGCCGCCAGACAACCCTCTTCCGTCGCAATCACCATATCTGGCCGGTTGCGGTATTCGAGACCGTACGCATGGGCGACCGAACTAGGGTCGGCGCTGGTATTCCATTCGGAGGCGAGTTGCGAAAGAGGCTCGCTCCCGCAGATGCCCTTGGCGATTTCATACTGCTGTTTCTCTTCGCTTGTCCACGCAGCAGGCGGTCCGCTGGCTTCTTCGGCTTCAGGCTTGGGTTCCGGTTCGGGTTCGGCTTCCCCTTCGCGTTCGCGTTCGCGTTCGCGTTCGCGTTCGCGGCGATGCTTCTTTATCTCATGCCGGAGCTTTTGCGCTGCGCGCCGTTGGGCGGCTCGGACTTCGGCCGCTTCGACTGCGCTTTCGGTTTCTGTGGGTTCGACCCGTTCGGTCGACGCCCCACCGCTCGACTGCCCGCATCCCGCCATGGCAAGCGCCAGCACGGCCACTAGAAAGACTGCCACCTTGCGCATCCCGTCTCCCCCGGTTGATTGGCGCGGGCATCCTATACGCGGCTCTTAGGCCGGCGAGGGCAGAGGATATTCCCGAACGCTGGCCTGGGCCAGCGGCCTCCCGCCACTATCGCTTTTCGTCCGTTGCGGGCATCTCCGGCACCGCAACCGAGACGCTCGCAACCACGCGAGAGCAGAAGTTCGTCGACCTCGCATATGCGCTTGTCGCAGAGCAAGACGACGCGGGATGGATGGAGTGATCCGCGCGACCGAGGGCCACCGCATACAACATGGCGGAGTCCTTCGCAGCCCTGGCCGCGCGCTCGCGATCACGACCACCTCAATCGAGTGGCCGGATTCCGACGGGGCGCCGCAATGAGTCAGATCCCGAGCACCGGGGTCGGCACATCTGCATGCACGATCATTTGCTGTCATGTATTATGACGCGAAATGCCAAGCGCTTCTGAACCCGACACGCGCCCGTATCGCATGGTCCACCGCGCCGAGGCGTTCGCCGAGACCCGCCAGGCGATCCTCGACGCGGCGAACGAGATCCGCGATCCGCGCACGCCGCTGTCGGTGGTCGCCGCCAAGGCCGGGGTCTCCGAGCGCACCGTCCTGCGTCATTTCGGTAGTCGCGACGGATTGATCGCGGCAGCGATCGACGAGGGCACCGCTCGCGACGAAGCGGAACGCTTCGCTGCCCCGGCGGGCGACATCCCGGGTGCCGTCGCCTCCCTCGTAACGCACTACGAGACCGCCGGAGACCGGATACTCCGCCTGCTCGCCGAAGAGGGCGCCGACCCACAGATCGACGAGATCCTCGCTGGCGGGCGTGCCATCCACTGGCGCTGGGTCGAGGAGAAGCTCGGCCCGCTGCTCGGCGGCCAGAGCGGATCGCAGCGGCGTCGTCGGCTCGCCCAGCTGGCGGCGATCTGCGACGTCTACACCTGGAAGGTGATGCGTCGTGACGGGGGCCTCGGGCGCGCCGAGACCGAACGCTCGATCCGCGAGCTGATCGAGGCCGTCATCGGTTCGCAGGAGGGACTCGCTCGATGAGAATCGCGATCCTCGGAGAGGGCACGCGCGGCGACATCTGGCCACTGATCGCGCTCGGGGCGCATATGAGGCGCCGAGGTCACGAGGTCGCGGTCGTGGGCAGCGAGGAATTTCGCACGATGGCCGGAGCGGCAGGCTCGCGCTTCGTCGCCCTGCCGGCCAGCCGCTCCGTATATCTGGCCAGCGACGAGGGCCAGCGATCGCTGCGCAAGGGAGAGCTCACGCAGATGCGGGGGACGCAAAGCTTCCTTCGCCTGCATCGCCAGGGGATCGAGGACGCGCTGATCGACGCCACCGAAGGGGCCGACGCGCTCGTCGCGGGGCACAACGTCCAGGACCTCGCCCAGTCCCTCGCGATCACCCGGGGAATCCCGCAGGCGGTGGTGAACCTCTTTCCGCTCGGGCCGACCGCAGAGTTCGCGCCACCCCTGCTGACGACCCGCCGGCTGCCCGTCCCTGCCCTGCGCTTGGCTGCCCACCGCCTCCTCATTCACCTCTGGTGGCGCGGAAACCTCGATGCCCAGCGGTCCTTCGCCACGAGGTTGGGCCTCTCGCACCCGCCGCGATCGTCCCTTCATCTCTGCAACGACCCCCGCACCCTGGTGCTTCAGGCGTTCAGCCCCAGCGTCCTGCCGAAGCCGCGCGATTGGCCCGACAACTGGGCGGTCACCGGCTTCTGGCAGCTGCCGAGCGCCGTCCGCGGCCCCCTCGGCGAGGGGCTTCCGGCTGACCTCGCGGCCTGGATCGACGCCGGCGAGCCGCCGGTCTTCCTCGGCTTCGGCAGCATGCCGATGCTCGATCCCGACGGGTTCCTTGCGATGGCGACCGAGGTGACCCGCTCACTCGGGGTCCGGGCGGTCGTAAATATGCCGTCGGCTGCTCGCGATGCGTCGGCGGCCGACCAACCGGACCACCTGCGAACGGTCGGCTCGGTGGATCACGAGCGCCTTCTCCCGCGCTGCTCGGCAGCCGTGCATCACGGCGGTGCCGGCACGCTCGCCGCCTCGCTGCGGGCGGGCCTGCCGACGATGGTCTGCTCGGTCTGGGCCGACCAGCCGTTCTGGGGCAAGCGCATGGAAACGCTCGGCGTCGGCGCCCATGTGTCGTTCAAGCGCCTCGACGCGCGTCAGCTCGAAGCGGGCTTGCGAACGCTTCTCTCAGAACCCGTGCGCGAGCGCGCCGTCGCACTCGGGGCAGCGATCCGCGCGGAGGGCGATGGCACCGAGCGGGCCACTGAGTTGCTCGACGAGTGGCTGCTCACTGCTGAGCCCTTTTCAACGTCACCCCGGGGCTGACGGACATCGTGTGCCCCTGGGTGGCATGCGCTTTCGCTTAGCGCGAAGAGCGAGCGTCTCCGCCACGGGCCAGCTCGCTGTCGCAATGGACGAAGAGCAAAAGCGGTACCACGCACTTCGTCCCGCTCCCCAGACGGATCGCCGCCGGGGTCTGGTCGCCACCCTATTTGACGGCGTAGCCTTTGCCTTTCTTCACGATCAATTTGTCGGACCGGGCCTTGTGGATCAACCCGTGGACCTGGCCCGAGCTGATCCCCATCTCGCCCGCGATCTCCGAAACCGGAGCGCCCGGCTTGGCTTTGATGACCGTCAGAAGTTCCTCGCGGCGTTGCCCCCGGGCCGCCCTGCGGGCGCGCCGACGGCGCCTCGGCTTGCGGGCTCCAGCCCTGCCGTCGGCCGGGCCGGCACCGCCACCGAGCTGCCTCAGAGCTTCAGTCACCGTCTTCTCCTCAGCCCGCAGCTCGTCTAACCGAGTCTCAAGCAACTCTCTGGCCTGACCCAGTGTGTCCGCCAAGATCCACTCCTCTCAATTCGACAGTGCCAGGGCGGAACCATACGGATAACGTCGCCGTCGCTTCGTCCAGGTGGCGCGCGACCAGCCCGGACACATTGAATCTCGTGTCGGATCCCGGCCGCCGCCGTTCGCCGGATCAAGGCGTTGATGGCCGATCCGTCCCACCTGCATCTCCCGTACCGGCGACAATTGCGCCATGGCAAGAGACGATCTCTCCAAAGCTGCCGATGCGATCGCCCAGCTCGGCTGTGGGTCCGAACTCACAGCCACGATTCGCGCCATTGAGACATCGCTGGCAGGCAAGCAGCGGCGCGCGGCCGAGCGGACGATCACCAACCATGAGATTGACGAAGCCGTGCTCAAGGGCGCCCTCAAGATCAAGGACCTTGCCGGACAGATACACGTTGTCATCCATGCAGTCGGCATCCTCGTCGTGCTCCCGCACATCCTGCAGCGGGACGAGCGCATCGAATCGGTTTCGCTCGGTGCCGGCAACACCGGACGCGAGCACGACCTGGTCACCGACCGCCGAATTGCCGAGTTCAAGTTCATCCAGTGGCGAGGCGGCGCGGAGTCGATCCGCCAGAACAGTCTGTTCATAGACCTGTTCAACCTCGCTTCGTCCAAGACGAAGAAGGCCCGCTACATGTATGTCGTCGATCGGGAGCACCCCGACCGCTTTCTCTCCAACCGGCGCGCGATCTCCAGCGTGTTGAGCCGAAACGCAGCAGCAGCGGCCCGCTTCAAGTCCTTGCACGGCGAGCGGTTCAAGACCGTTGCCGATTACGCGGAGTACATCCAGGACCGCGTTGAGATAGTGGACCTGCGAGACGTGGTGCCGGCCTTTGGTGGCGCATCGGCGTAGCGCCCTGCCTCGACCTTGCCCACGGGCACGTGGCACGGGGGCGTCTGGTGGCGGCTGGCTTCGCCATGGCGTGACCGGGCTCTCTGTTTCCGTCGGGCCACGTCGTTGAGCAGTGACGTCGATCTAGCCGCGTAGGACAGCAGACCGGCCTCTCAACAGCGTCAAGGGTGAGCGCTGCACGCTCATGAGGGTTCGCGCCTCGACCTTCGGTCTCGCCCCTTGACGCTGCCGGCCGGCCTGCTCTTGCCCTGCGGCGTCGATCACGTCTCAGCTCCGACGTGGGCGACCAACTTCACCAGGAGCACGGAGGTCACAGCAATGGCACGAAGCAAGTCCACCACCAAGGCAACCGCCCCCGAGGCCACTCCGGCCACGGAACAGGCCGAGGAGAAGCGCGTGACGCTCGTTGGGCGTCTCTGCGCCGACCCGGTCCTTCGCCGCACCAGGTCCGGCAAGGCGGTCACCAGCATCCGCATCGCGGTCAACCCGCCTGACGGCGAGGCCACGTTCCACAGCGTCGTGGTCTGGAACCGTACCGCCGAGGTCGTCTGCCAGTACCTGCGCAAGGGCCGCGCCGTCGAGGTTGTCGGCCGCGAGCGGGAGCGCTCGTACGAGGCCGCCGACGGCACGCAGCGGACGGTCACCGAGGTCAGCGCGTACCGCGTCCAGTTCCTGTCCCGTCAGGACCTGGCGCCGGCCGCGGCTCCCGAGAAGGAGGCGGCCTGATGACCGCCTCCACCCTCGACCGCATGGTCAGCGTCCTGGTCGGGCCCTCCTGCCCGACCTGCGAACCGGACGACCTGCACCGGGGGGCGCCGTCAGGCGCTCTCCGGGACGGGCGCTGCCGGGATTGCGGCACCGAGTACCGCTGGTACGAGGAGCCCGAGGAGGACCGGCCCGAGGCTCTCTGCCCCGGGTGCGGCTACCCCTCGGCGGACGAGAACGGCGACCCGATCACCTGCGAGGACTGCGGCCCGTCCGACTGCGCGTACTGCGGCACCACCGTGTACCGCTGGCAGCTCAGCGAGAACCTGGCCTGCCAGACCTGCGAGATGGGAGAAGCGGCATGACCGTCTCTCCACGCATCTACGTCGCCTGCCTGGCGGCATACAACAACGGCACGCTGCACGGACGCTGGATCGACGCGGACCAGTCCGTCGACGACA
The DNA here is from genome assembly GCA_963702055.1 of uncultured Solirubrobacterales bacterium. Taxonomy (GTDB): domain Bacteria; phylum Actinomycetota; class Thermoleophilia; order Solirubrobacterales; family 70-9; genus CAWINX01. The sequence goes on from OY969702.1 coordinate 1,805,935, forward strand.
TCTGGGCCGAGGTCCAGGCGATGCTCAAGGCGTCGCCGGAGAACACGACGTGCCAGTGGTGCGGCGCGGTACTGGTGTCCACCGATCCGGTCCGCTGGGACAAGCCGTGCACGCACGGCGTGCACCTGCCGGGAAACGCCGAGGAGTGGGCGATCCATGACTACGAGGGCTTCGGCTCGCTGCGGCTCTCCGAGTGGGCGTCGTTCGAGCGGGTGTCGGCGATGGCCGCCGGCATCGCCGAGCACGGCGAGGCCTTCGCGGAGTGGCTGGCATACGACGACAGCCGCGACCCGGCCGACCTCCAGGCCTTCGAGGACGCCTACCGCGGCGAGTGGCGCTCGCTCCGCGAGTACGCCGAGGACTGGGCCGACCAGACCGGCCTGTACGACACGGCCGAGAAGACCGGATCTCCGTACGTGGTCGTCGACGTCGACCTGTTGGAGCGCGACCTCGACATCGAGCTCTACACCGCCAGTGGCAGCAACGGCTCCGTCTACGTCTTCGACCCCAATGTCTGAGATGGCCACATCTCAGACGGCGGTTTCACTCGCCGCCGTCGAGGCCTACCTCGATGCGCTGTACGCGGGCGCTCCCGACGGGTCGCTGGTGGAGGTTCGGTACCGCACCCGGTCCGCCATGGGGCGGACCTTCCACCGGGCCGCAGACCGCGGTGCGATCGCGGCCGAGGTCGCGAGGCGGTCACCGGCGACCGACGTCTACCTCGGCGTTATCCCTCGGCGCCGCCGGGGCGGCGGGCGCGATGACCTGGTCTCCCAGGCCCGCGTCCTATGGGTGGACTGCGACACGCCCGAGGCGGCGGCTGCGCTGGGCGCGGCCACGCCGCGCCCCTCGATCGTCGTCGCCTCGGGCACCGCCACGAACCGCCACGGGTACTGGCTCCTATCGGAGCCGGCCTCCCTCGACGCGGTCGAGGAAGGCAATCGCCGCCTGGCCATTCGGCTCGGCGGCGACCTCGCCTGCGCCGACGCCGCCCGCATCCTGCGGCCGCCATCTCTGAATCACAAGCACCAGCCTCCCTCCGCGGTTCGGCTGGAGCTCTGCTCGCCGGGGCCCCGGCATCGCATCGCAGCCGTCGTCGGCGAGGCGGCGGTGGATCGGCTCTCTCGACCCGGCCGTGGGCCGGTTCTCGCCCTCGACGATCCACTGCGCCGGGTCAGTCCGGCCGTCTACGTTGAGCGGCTTGCCGGAGTGGCCGTCCCGCGCCATCGCAAGATCCGCTGCCCGTTTCATGACGACCGGACACCCAGCCTCCACGTCTACGAGGACGGAGACCGCGGCTGGTACTGCTACGGCTGCGCGCGCGGCGGCTCCATCTACGACTTCGCGGCGCACGTGTGGGGGGTGGAGACCCGAGGCGAGACCTTCAACGGTCTCCACGACGCGCTCTGCGTGGTGTTTGGACCGGAGGACCTTCGCCAGGCGTGACGTGGCGGCAGCCGGTGCTCCTCCTCGATCGCAACCTTTCTGGTGCTGGCAACGCTCCGGTGCCCGTTGGTCACCTCCGCAAGCGGAGTCCTCCGGGGCCGGACGGCCCTTACACGCTCTCGAAGGTATCCCTCGATCCAGGGCGCCTCAAGGCTGAATGACACTCGGTCACCTGGCGGTGCCCTTCGGCCTTGACCCACCCCGGACCGAGGGAGGGGGATCAGAGCGTTTTATCAATCTCTTTATGAGGTTCTGACATGGAATACGACGAGACGTTCACGACTGAGGGTTCGGCGCGACAGATCCGGTCTCTCCACAAGAAGCTTCGGTTCCTGACCGACCGGGCTTCGAACGGGGATGCGCCCTTGACTAAAACCGAGATGGAGCTCGCCGGAGTTGAGCGGGCGCTCGACGCCATCACGCCGGGTTGCTACCGGATGGAGGACCTGTCTCCTGAGGAGTTGGCGCGAGAGATCCGGATCATCCAGGCCGATCTTCAACTCCTGGCGGACCGTCCCCAACTGCGGCGCAAGCGGGGATACGGACGGGTGTCGGCGGATGCGCCGTACGCGGATTCGCGCCGTCCCACCGACCCGCACGGGGGATACCGGATCGACAACCGGCCGCGGGCGGGCGACGCGGACCGCAACTACGCGGCGGGGCTCCTCTGAGCCCGGTCCGGTGGGCGCTCGATCGCCCACCGGACATTCCCGCGTCCCAGCTACCGTTTGCCCCTGCTCTTCCGCTCGCGTTTCTCTGCGTCGCGCAGTAGCTCGGACGCGGGCACGCCGAGGCCGTCGGCGAACTGCCAGAGCGCGCGCACGCTGACGTTGCGCTCGCCCCGCTCGGTGTCGCCGACGTAGTTGGCGCTCAGTCCGGCGCTCTCGCCGAGCGCCTCCTGAGACAGGCCGCGCTCGATGCGCAGCGCCCGGATGGTCTCGCCCAATGCGCGGTGTCGTGGGCCCACTGGCGGCATCACCGCACCTTTCCCGACCCGGGAAGAACCGTCTACCAACGATCAGGGTGGTCACTGGGGAGTCCGGCCCAAGCGTAGAGACAGAGCCCTGGGTCAGTTGCCTTGCTGCTGTTGCGCCGAAGTTGATGCCCCAACCTTCGGCGCGCGGCTTCGCGCATCTTGGCGCCAGTTGGCGCGCGCGGAGCCGAAAGGGCGGGCGGGTGGGGAGCGGAGCGGACACACGCACGAGGCCCTGGCGCATTTGCATTTGGCAAAAATGCAAATATGTGTAACCCAGACCGCATCGGATGGCCCCCGACGCTCACGATTCGAGCCGCCAAGAACCCCGAGTACTACGAGCGGCGCGAGTTCGCTCGCGACGACTACTACGAAGAGAGTGGGGAGGCCCCCGGCCAATGGGTCGGCCGCTCCGCAGAGACCCTCGATCTGCAGGGATCGCCGGAGCGCGGCCAGCTCGGGACCCTTCTCAAGGGCGTCTCACCTCGAACGGGCGAGGTCCTTCCCGGCGGGCGCGGCCGCCGGCCCAGCAACGCGGGGTTCGACCTCACCTTCACCGCTCCCAAGTCGGTGAGCGTTCTGCTTGCCGTCGGGGACGAGCGCACGCAGCAGGCCATCCTCGCCGCCCAGGAGCGCGCCGCCCGCGCGGGTCTGGACTACCTGGAGCGCCACGAGTGCTTCGCCAGGCGCGGCACCGACGGCGTCGACGTCGTCCCGGCCGAGGGATTTGTCGGAGGCATGTACATGCACGAGATGGCCCGCTCCGGCGATCCCCACCTGCACACCCATGTGGTCATCGCCAACCGCGTTCTCGCCGCGGACGGGCGGTGGACGGCGCCCGACATGCGTCCCGTCTACGCCGCCGCCAAAACGGCGGGGACTCTCGCCGAGGCCGAGCTGCGCCAGGAGCTGAGCAGGTCTCTTGGGGTGCAATGGCGCGACGTCGTCAACGGAACGGCCGAGATCGAGGGAGTGCCGCAGGCAGTCCTCGATCACTTCTCGCAGCGCCACTCCGAGATCACCGAGCTGGCCACCGTCCGGGGCTGGCTCACCGAGCGCGGCATCGAGGAGATCCAGCGCGAGACCCGCGACCGCAAGCCCCAGCTGGACCGGGAGGTGGCCCAGCAGCAGTGGCGCGCCCGCGCCGCAGAGCAGGGCTTCGGCACGCGCGAGATCACAGGCGTCCTGGACCGGTCTGCCGTCCGCCGGCCCAGGCGATACCGGACCCAGATCGCAGAGCACCTCGCCGGACCCGACGGCCTTACGCGCCAGGAGTCGACGTTCACGCGGCGCGCGGTTATCCAGGGTCTCGCGCAGGCCTACCCCGAGGGCATCTCTCAGGCCGATCTGGAGAAGGCGGCCGACAACTTCCTGGCCGCCCACGGAGTCCCCGTGACCGCGCGCATCGACCACATGCCGGAGCTCTACACCACGCTCGACATGCTGGCGACCGAGGCCCGGCTCCTTGAGGTCGCCGGCGCCAGATCGCGGCGCACCCCCACTGTCCGTGCCGCCCAGGCCGACCGCGTCATCGCCAAGGCCTCCAAACAGCTCGGCGAGGACCAGGCGCAGGCCGTGCGCCACCTGACATCGGGGACGGCCCGCACCCGCCTCCTGGAGGCCCGCGCCGGGTACGGCAAGACCACCGCGCTGCGGGCGGTGGCCGAGGCCTACGCGGCCGAGGGCGTGCCGGTGGTCGGCACGTCCTGGCAGGGGCAGGCCGCCCAGGCCCTGCAGCAGGAGGCCGGGATCAGGGGCGTCACGGCGGCAGGCCTGCTGCGTGCCATGGAGCGCGGCGAGGAACCGATCCCGGACCGCGCCGTCCTCATCGTGGACGAGGCCGGGATGATGCCCACCCGCGCCCTTGCCGGTCTGGCGGACGAGGTTGCACGGCGCAACGGCCGCCTGATCCTCGTCGGGGACCGAGACCAGCTCCCCTCCATCGACGCGGGCGGAGCCTTCGCCAGTCTCGGGGACCGGCTCGGCGTGGCCCGGCTCAGCGAGAACCGGCGCCAGCGCGATGAGCTGCAACGCGCAGTCGCGGGGCAGCTGGCCGAGGGCCACGCTGGCGCCGCCCTCGACCTTCTCGCCGAGCACGGCCGCTTCCAGGCGCACGACGATGCTCGCCAGGCCCGCGCCGAGCTGATTGAGGAGTGGGCGTCGACCTCGCTGAATGCACCCGAGGACTCCCTGATCCTGGCGCATGACCGGCGCGAGATCGCCGAGCTCAACGAACTCGCCCGCGCCCAGCTCGATGCCAAGGGTCGTCTCGGAAAGCAGCGCCTGGTCGCGTACGGCAGGGAGTGGGCCGCCGGAGACAGGCTGGAGTGCCGGCGCAACGACTACAGGCCCGATGTCGACGTCCGCAACCGCACCCGCGCGACGGTCACGCGCGTCGATCGCGTCCGCAACACCGTGACCATCCGCACCGACGACGGCCGCACGGTGAAGCTCCCCCCGGACTACCTGGAGCACGTCGACTACGGCTACGCCATCACCGGCCACGCCAGCCAGGGCGCGACCGTGGACAGGACCTACTTGCTGGCGACGCCCGACAGGGGAGGGCGCGAGTGGGGCTACGTGGCCGGCAGCCGCCACCGCATCGACCTTCGCGTCTACGCCGTCCACCACGACCGCGAGGAGGTCCAGCGTGAACTGGAGAGGACGTGGCTCAAGAGCCAGGCCAAGACGCTGGCCTTCGACCGCATGCACCCCGACGACCGCGAGCTGGCACTCGGGCGTGCCGCTCGCCGGATCGCCGAGCTGGAGGCGGGTGCCGGCATTCAGAAGAAACAGACGGAGCGCGCCCGCCCGGATCGCTCCCGGGAGGACGATCGCGAGCAATCGTCCCAGCGCGTGCGGCGCAAGCGCCGGGTCCGTCGCCGCCGGCGCGGCGACGGAGACGGGCGCTCCCTCTGAGAGCGGCAGTCCGAGGATTGCGCACCCCGCGCGAAGGTTCCCGAGGCCCATCGCCGCGAGCAGCCCGGCACAATCTCTGGTAGCTTGCGGCGTCACAACGATCAGGGTGGATGCCTGGGCTGGACAGCGGGGGTTGCGTCCATCGTCGTAGACCCGGAAGGGGAAGCTCAGATGAAGCATCGTTCTCATGCCTATGCCCTGGTCGTCGGCCTCGCCGGGCTGGCGGGCCTGGTCTTCGTGACGGGCGCGCTAGCTGCCCACAGCGGCAAGCGCGCCCACAAGGGCAGGCACTCGGGCGGCATCTACACGTACAAGTCCGGCCTCAATCTCTTTGAGAACGAACACGGCTTCGACAAAGGGAAGGTCATTCCGGCAAAAGGACGCGGATCGGTCACGATCAAAATGCGGACGTTGAGCAGGCGGGCCTTGCTCATAACGGGCGTGACCGTAAAGAGCGCCCATGCGGAATGTGTCGAATACACCAACTCAGAGCCGCCTGAACGGCGATTCACGATGCGCTACAGCAAATCCGTTCGAGCGCACGAACGGGTTTACATCAACACCGACCCGGAAAAAGAACTAACGGCGTTTTTCAGGGGCAAGCTCGAAGATGAAGAATGGCTATGGGAAATCAGTGCGATGCTGTGGGTCAAACCCAACGGCGTGATGTATCCGCTCGTCGGGACGTCAATCAAGCTGAACGAAACCACCAACTGCGGCATTGGTGGCATCGCCAAGAAGCCGCTGCGATTCCGGGAAGGCGCCTGGCGGTAGGTGGGCGGCTCCGAGCCCTACTTCGGAGGCGCCCTGAGAGGGAGGATCGAATGAAGCATCCTGCTGGTTTCTTCTGGCCCTCCATCCTCCTTGGGGCGGCGCTCATCGCAGCTGTGGTCCTTCTCGCGCCGGCGTCGGCAGTTGCCGGTCGGTGCGGCAGACACCATCGCTCCCGGTGCTCACGGGGCACTCACCACCGCAGGCGCTCGTACACTTTCGCGTCCCCGCTGCAACAGGGCGGCACATTCACGATGACCTTCAAGGCCACTGGGGGTATAGACCGTGGAGAGCTTCCCTGGCTTGTCACCGATTATTGGCTTACTGGCGTCAAGTTGAGCAACCTTCCCCTCGCCTGCACGACAACCGAAGCAGTGTACGAGGGACCCACTGAAGGGTGGTCGGGAGAAAGAGTCGTCAATCAGTACTCGGCAGCCGTTTCGCTCGCCCTTCCGTTCTCGAAATCGAGCTATGCAAGCAGCTTGCTGGCGATCCGGTGGTCGAGGCGGCGCTGGAGACCAATGCGAATCCTCCAGAGGGCGGGACCGGCCTTGCCTACGGGCTTACCAGAACCAAGCGAAGGCCTGAACACCATCCTCTACTACCTTGCAAGTCGAATATCCTCGGCATCCTACGATGTGGATGCAACCGTCCAAGCATTTGTAAGCCGAGGGCGGGTCATGCGCGCTGCCGTAAAAAACGTTTACGCGTATCCGCATGGATCCCAAGCGACTACAGAAAACACCGAAGGACGCGAAACCATCTGTAAATACGCAGACGAAAGCGGAACATACCCGGAAAAGGACGGGAGCAAGACCCTGATGACGTATCGCTTGCCAAAGTGACCGCAACAAGACTCCTTTGGAATGCTACTCATTTGGAGGCGATTCCACCGAGGTAATGCGCCTGCCGGTGTAGTACCCACAGTTCGGTACCCGGCTGGAGTGGCACACCGGCCGCACGGCCGCTAGATCGTCGTGCCCTGGCGCAACCTGACGATCGCCGCCGGCGCAGATCGGCTGATCAGCAGGCCGGCGCCCTGCGGAATCCTGCGAATCTCGTCCAGGCTCATCGGCGGGCGGCGTTCCCACTGCTCGCTTGCCGATCGCCCGCCGCGGCCGCGGGCCTGCACCCACCTTCGCGTGTCCACTTCGCCGAGCATTTCCCGCGCCCATTTCAACGTCTCCAGGTCTGTTGTCCCGCCCAGGAGCAGCTTGGCCGGATGGTTGCTGAGCAACTCCCGGGTCTCGGCCTTGCTCCAGATGCGCTCCGCCTGGCCGAGATCCTGGAGCACGGTGATGATCTGGACTCCCGCGCCCGCAGCCTGGCTCGCCCACGACGGCAGATCCTTCAGCGGCGCGATGTTGGCGACCTCGTCGAGCGCGAGCAGCAGAGGCGGGTCCAGCGGCCCCTTGGCCCCGCCTCGCCGGAACGCGGCTGTCACGAGCGAGGTCACCAGCGCGCTGAACAGCGGCGCGAAGTAACGCCAGTCATCGGGAGGCGAGACGATGAACAGGCTCGCCCCCGGCGAGCCGTCCGGACCTTCAGTGCCGAGGACGGTATCCGGCGTGATGTCCGGGAGCTTGCCCGGTCCCGGCGCCCGGCACGTCTCCAGAACCTCCTCGTCGTTGTACGCAGACAAGGTTGTTCGCGCCGTCAGGAAGACCGAATCAGCGACCTCGCTGTCCATCTTCCACACGCCTTCCGCCACCCGCAGGGCCTCGGCATGGTCCTTGAGCCGCTGGCGGATCTCCTTCTTGGCATCCTCGCCTTCCTGCAGCCAGCGCATCACCGGCTCCATCGACGGCCCCTCCTGCGCCGCGGCCAGGAGCAGCGGCCCGATGTAGTCCGCCGCAGTCGCGTTCCAGAAGTTGCTCCGGCTGTTGCGACCGTCCTCCGCAAGCCCTGCCGCCTCCACCAGAGCTTTGGCCACCCGTCGCGCGCTCCCCCAGGGGCGCTCACCCATCACCACGGCCAGCGGCGACCACGTGTTGGACCCGTACTCGCCCTGGTTGCTCGGGTTGTAGATCAGCACCGGCCAGCCCGCGGCCTCTCGCTCCTCCCAGGCGTGCTGCAGAACGTCACTGCGGATGCTCGTGGTTATCACCGGGCCATCCCAGCGCACCACGTTCGGCGCCAGCAGCGAGGTCGTCTTGCCGCTGCGCGTCACTCCGACGACCAGAACCCCATACCCGGGCGGAGCCGCCAAAGCCGGGCTCGCCCGCTCGGAGTCGAACAGGCCCCACAATCGCGCCTCGGTGGAGGCCGGCGCAAGCCGTCCGAGAAGCACGCGCCCCGGCTGCGGTCCCGGCACCACCAGATCGCCCATGTCACCGGGCCTCGGCCAGGGAAAGTCAGACGCGCTAGTCGCCACCGCCAGTCGTCTCCAGGGCCGGTTGTACGATCACTGACCGCAGACTATCCTCCTATCCGCGAGGCGCAGTCCGGCGCCCGGCCACCATCTTCGCCCGGCGCCGGCAGCACGATGAGCCAGGACGACGCCAAGAAGGACGACGCCAAACAGCAGGGCCGGCGCAAAGCGGCCGGCAAATCGCAGGGCAAAGCACCACCGGCGCGCAAGCCCGGCGAACCGAGCAGGGTCCACAGAGACCGCCTGCCCAGGGCGGATAGATCCGGAGAACCACCCCAAGAGCCTCCGGCCTCGCCAGGGCGGACCACCGTGGAACTGCCGCGGCACTGGCTGAGCTGGCTTCTGATCGGCCTTGGCGTATTCATCCTCCTCAGCTTCATCGCCGTCAATCTCGGCGGCGGCAGATCCAACTCCAACAACGCCGCAGCCCCCGTATCCATACCGGAGCAACCGCCGCTGATCCCGACTACTCCAACCACCCCGACCACGCCGGGAGAACCACCATCGCCACCGCCCAAGCAGTCCCCGCCCGCGAAGGTGTGGGAACACGAGATCACCACCGAAATCAACACCTCGTTCAACATCGACCACTTCCCGGTCAGGAACCTCCCAACCGGCTTCTCGGTCAGCGAGAGCGCCGGACCCACCGAGGGGCTGGAGGTCGTCGCCGCGGGCAAGCAGGCCGCGTGGACCGGCGGCGGCACGCCGGACTACAAGAACTGCTTCAACACCCTCGGTTCAGGCACGGGCAGCGACCACATCCCGCTCGATGGCTCCGGCCAATGGATCTGCGTCGAAACCTCGACCGGGCGCATCGGGCGCCTGCGCTTCGACGGCAACAGCGGCTACTCGTACAACTTCGACGTCACCGTCTGGAGGCCCTGACCATGCTTGACGACGAGCTGCGCGACTTCAAAGACCAGGGAAACGCCTCCGGTCAGGTGCTCGGGGCGCTCATAAGCTTCACCGTGACCCTCCTGCGCCACCCCAGGTGGCTCGTGGCCGGCGTCGTCGTGCTGTTCCTCATCGGCGCCTCGCAGCACGTGCACGACATGCTCCTGCTGCCGCTCGGTCTGGCACTGGTTGTGGGGGGCGGCATCCTCAGGCTCAAGGGCCGCTGAGCCACCCCTTGCGATAGCCGAAATTCTGTTGCAGAAACGTCCGACCCGCGGCGCCGCGACCGAGGTAGGTTGGGAGCACGACGGGGCCGGACCAGGCCGCTACCTGGGTTTCGGTGATCGCCGTGGGCAAACCGCCCTCCAAGCCTGACGGGGCAAAGAGGCCGCACGGCCGTGGCCGGGGGCGGTGCGCTCACGGCCCTCGTCTGACCGAGCGAGACGTCGAGATCCTGCGCTGGATGGCGCGCCACGGCGTCGTCACCGCAGAATTGGTCGGGCGGCGGTTCTTCTGGAGGCCCGGCCGCGGGACGTACGGCAGATGGGCCGCGTACCGGCGGCTGCGGGCGCTGGCCGCCCTCGGCCTGATCCTCAGCGACAAGCCCTTCGCGCACAGTCCTGCGGCGCTGCGCGTCACCCGCGAGGGCGCACGCATCGCCGCCGCCGGGCTTCGGCCCGCGCCGCTGGTCCTCTCCCAGCTCCGGCACACCATCGCCGTCGTCTGGCTCACCGAGTACCTGCTCGCCGAGCATCCCGGCGCCGAGCTGACCACCGAGCGCGAGCTGCGCGCGCAGCGGTACCGCGACCTGCGGGCCGGGACTCGAGATTCCGGGACGGGCCGCACTCCCGACGCGATCCTGCGCATCCCGGCCAGGAGTGCGGGCGCCCAGGGGATCCGGACCGTGGCCGTGGAGCTGGACCTCTCGCGCAAGGACCGGCGCGCGATGGAGCGCATGGTCCACCAGTACGACCGCGAACGCGTCGACGCCGTCTGGTGGTACGTGACGGCCGGCCGGGCGGACCGGATTCGCGCGCTGGTGCGCGAGCTGGACGCGGACGACCGGATCGAGGTGCGCGAATGGCACGCCTAGCAATCGAGACGCAGGCGGCGCCCGCCGCCCAGGGGCCGATCGAGACGCAGGTCCAGGACCTCACGACCCTGCTCCTGGTGGCCTGCGCCGCCGCCGCTCTCACCGACCCCGGCATTCTCCTCGGAGCCGCAGTGGCGGCCGGCTGGCGCTGGCTGTACCGACCCTCGATCGCCCAGCGCCTGGTCTGCGCGCTGCTCATTGCCGCACCTCTGCTGGCGCTCCACACCTTCATCGTCTGGGCCTGGCCATGGCGCGAATGGCTCAGCCAATCGCTGCCCCCACAGGTCGCGCCCGCGGCCGGGGCGGTCTCAGCTCGCAGTATCTACACCGAGGTGCTGCTCGGGCCGCTCTGGCTGGAGGCCGCGGTCCTGGCGACCCGCCTCCGATCGCGCCGCGTCGATGCCCAGGTCCGCCGGGACCACCGCCTCGACCAGCGGCGCTGGCGGGCGATCAGCGGCGAGCGCCAGCGGCTGCTCCCGGATCCCCAGGCGGCCTCCGCCGCCGACCATGCCCATCCGGCGGGCGGCATCAGGCTCGGCGTGGACGCGGAGACCGGCGGCCCCCTCGACCTCCAGCTCCCCCGCGACCTGGCGGCGCACGTCCTGCTGGCAGGAGCCAGCGGCAGCGGCAAGACCACGACGCTCATCCGGCTTGCCGACGGCGCGCTCGCAGGCGGGTACGGCGCGGTGATCGTCGACGCCAAGGCCGGCGGGCTTGGAGGCGCGGCCCGCAGGCTGGCCGAGCGGTACGGGGTGCCGTTCCACCTTGTGGACCCAGACGACGTGCGCACCCTCGGCTACAACCCCTGCTCCGGCGACCCGGCCGCCGTGGCCAACAAGCTCGTGGGGGCGTTCAGCTACGGGCCGTCCGCCGAGATCTACAAGAACATCGCCATGGAGACCGTGCCGGTGGTTGTGCGCGGGCTCCGCAAAGCCGGGCAGCCCGTCACGCTCCAGGCGCTCTACGACGCCTTCGGCAAGCGCGGCATGGCCAAGATCGCCCTCCTGCTACCGGAGGGCGATCCTGATCGCGCCGCGCTCGAACAGCTCGCAGACAGGCACACGGACAGGACCAGCACCAGCGGCATCGCAGGGCTCCAGCACCGCCTCGGCGCTCTGCTGCAGGGCCGCTTTGGCGACCTGTTCCGCGCGGCCTACACCCTCGACTGGGCCGCGGCCCTCGCCACGCCGTCCGTCACCTACGTGGCGCTGTCCGCCCTGGCCAGCAGCGAGGACGTCGAGCTCATGGGCCGCGTCGTGGCGCAGGACCTCAAGCAGGTCTGCGCCCGGCGTCTGCGCCAGATCGCCGGGGGAGGGGAGCCGGTGCCGGTCCTGGCCGTCTTCGACGAGTTCGCGGCGCTGAACGAGGCCGAGCAGCTCGCAGACCTTCTCCTGCAGGCGCGTCAGGCCCTCATGCCGACGGTCATCAGCACGCAATACCTCCCAGAGACGATCTCGCTGCGCAAGGCCTGCCTGGGCGCCGGTCTGCTGGTCGTGCATCGCGTCGAGGCAGAGGACGCCGAGGCGATCGCGGCCCAGTTCGGCACGCGCACGGCAACCGACATCACCAACCAGATCGACTACGTCAGCGGGTTCAGCGAGAAGGGCAGCATCCGCCGCGTGGACAAGTACAACGTCCATCCCAACGAGCTGCGAACGTTCGACGTTGGTCAGGCGGCGGTCAAGTCGGTGCCGCAGCGCCGCTACACGATCGCCAGCGTTTACCCGGACTGATTACAGTCGCGCATATATGCGAGCGCCGTAGTGCATATGCATCATTGCGTCCGCCAAACGCTCCGCGTATCTAGCGACGACGGCGGCGGCGGCGCACCCTCCGCTCACGGTTGGCGCGGTCGCGCTCCACCAGCTCGCGAAGCAGTGCGGACATGGAGAGTTGCCTCTCGACCGCCTGGATCTCCAGGTACTCTCTCTGCTCCTCGTTGAGGACCACGTGAATGGTGTAGTACGTCCTGGGCACGGTCCGAGCGTACGTTCGCTTCCGGCTTTGGACGGGCTTTGGATATTCACTGACCAATTGCGAACGCCTAAACCACACAAACCCGCCGGGGTGTCGTAAAGTACCGCCCGGTTCCTAGGAGCAACGTCCTCTCGCCACTTCGTCCGCCCCTTGACGAACCAGAGGTTTCATAGAGGGCTTTGCTTTGAGATCGGGTAGTTCCCTGCCGCGTCACCGTGCGTGGCTTCTGCTGGTGGCAGTTGTCCTGGGATTGATCCCGTCCACGATCACCGCCGGTGTGACTGCCAAGGCTGCCCCCACGGGTACTCCCTTGACGCAGGCTCCCTCGCATCCTCTGACGGGTGCCCCCACATCGCCACTGACCCGTGTAATACCGACGATCTCCGACCCGACGCAGCTACCCGCTCCCTCACCTGAACCTACATTGAAGTCCGGTCAGGAGCAAACGCTGTCCCTGGCCCCTGCACCCTCCGAGAAGCAGCCAAAGCTGAAGATGTCGGACACCACCAAGTACGTCACCGGGCCGAACGTGCCGCTACCCCCCAATCCATCATCAGGCGGCGGGGTTGTGACGCAATCACTTGTGCCCTCCACAAGCTGCACGACTGATCTGCTTTCGGATTCCAGCTTTGAAGTCTCCTCGTCTGCGTGGGGCGCCAGTGGTGGAGCGAGCCTCTCTCGCATCAGCAACGGCAGTGTCGCCAAGGAGGGTCCGTATTACGGCCAGATAAGTACAACCGGCAGCGGCCAGGTCTCTCAGGCAGTTACGAAGTCTCTCAGCATCGGGGACAGCTACACCTTCTCCATATGGATGAAGTCAGACGATGGAACCAATTTCTCCGGAACCCTGGCCCTCTGGGGTGTGGGTGGAACCAATGAAGACGGTGCCACCACATTTACGGTTGGGCCGACCTGGACGCTTGTCTCGGCACCCCTGCAAGTGCAGAACTCGGGGCATACGTCCATGCAGCCGACGATCTACCCCTACACAACCGGGCGTAACCTCGATATTGACGGCGCACAGCTCCTAGGTGCCGGTCTACAGAACGCCAGTTTTGAGAAGGGCGGGTCATGGACCGATTCACCGTGGTACAGAAGTTCCCCCAGTACATCGAACGCCGCCATATATACGACCAACACTGGCTACTCAATGGAGGGCGCCGGCTACGTCGAGTGGAACGATTCTGTTGCCAATGATGCGCTTGGACAGTCCATCGCACTCAGTCCGTCTGTTGGCCAGAGCTACACGGCATCCATATGGGTGCGTTCCAACGATGGTACGCCCCTCAACGGTTCGTTCTTCCTATACGGCATGGGTGGGACGCAGGAGGGAACGGGGACTGCATTCACGGCAACCTCTAACTGGCAGCTCATATCGGCCCCCCTGGACATCACGCAGAGCGGGCATTCGGCCCTTCTGTTCTACGTCTATCTGGGAACCACGGGACACAACCTCGATATGGATGGCGCGATGGTTACGAACGCCTGTCTCACGAACGCCAGCTATGAAGTTTGGACGCCGACGGGATGGAGTACCGCCAGCGCAAACTTCACCGAATACAGCGGATCTGCCAAGGAGGGGACGCGACGCGGGCAGATGAACGTAACCGCGTCAGGAGGCGCCCTATACCAGGGCAAGTCCATATCCATTCCGGCGGGATCTAGCTGGGTAGACGGGGTGTGGCTCAACTCTGCCGATAACTCCACAACCATCACGGGATCGCTATGCCTAGGTACGTCCAGCGGTTCGCCAAACGAAGGGAACTGTACGGGGTGGTCTGTCTCTACGAATCAATGGAAATGGGTCACCGCCCCGCTCAATGTGGTCAATTCCGGTCACGGCAGCTTTCAGATGACCATCTACATAACCAGTCCGACGGGCAATAACCTGAACATCGACGGAGCCAGCGTTGCACCCGGGACGGTGGCGGGCCTCCAGCCCCCGCCAGCCCCGACCAGCCCAAGTGCCGGCTCAATTGATGGCGGCGCCGAGCTTTCATGGTCCGCTCCGCTCACCCACGGAGGCGGAGGCGCACTCACCGGCTACACCGTAACGCCGGTTCTCGATGGAACCCCGCAGACCCCCATCGACGTAGGCAACGTCACCAGCTACACCGTTACCGGGCTTACCAACGGCGATGACTACACCTTTAGGATTGCCGCTACCAACGATACCGGTGATGGCCCGTACACCACCGCCACAGCAACACCGGGGGTTCCGGACGCCATCAGCAGCGTCACGGTCACTCCCGGCGTAAACCAAGCAACGGTGCAGTGGGCCGCTCCCACCAACGCCGTCGGAGTGACGAAATACACGGTCACGGCCACCCCGGAATCGGGTAGCGCGTCGCCGGTGACGGTGACCACGCCCAACCCGAACGCCCTGGTGGGGCCGCTGGCGTCCAACGTCGGATGGAACTTTTCTGTGACGCCCACGGGAGCCGGCGGCGACGGCGATGCCGCGACCACCACCAGCGCGACCACGCCACTCAGCAATAGTAATGTGTCGTTCCAAACTTCGGGTTACACCGACTACTCACTCGCAAGCACGGGTGGAGTGTCATACATGGCCATTGCCAATGGTGATTTTCGTAACGACGGACGCAAGGACTTGGTTGTAGTAGGTTCGGCGGGTGTCAATTTAATGCTCAGTAATGGTGATGGCACGTATCAGAACGCCGTCGCCAAAGACACTGGGCGCGCTTATGTCGCGGTCGCGGTGGCAGATCTGAATGGCGATGGAAATCTCGATATCGCGGGCGCGAACGGGTCCGCAGGAACCGTGTCAATTCTGTGGGGCAACGGAGATGGAACTTTTGATTCGACCCCGACGGTTCTTTCGGTAACCGGAGCCAGCAATGTTCTTTCGATTGCCACGGGAGACCTCGACCAAGATGGTCAGATAGACTTCGCCGTGGGAGCGGATTCCGGGGTCGTTCCCTTCATCAATGCAGGAAGTGAAAGCTTTACGCAGGGGTCAACTCTGCCTTACGTAGACGCTGGCGGAGGCTTCGGTACCCCCCACCCCAACTCAATCGTTGTTGGGAATATTGACGGCGATGTTTACCCGGATATTGTCGTCGGGAGCATCGAAAACTTCTGGAGCAATGAATATTCCGGTATCGATCTCTTCCTAAATGACGGCTCGGGCGGCTTTGGTACGGGTCAATACAGCTCGATGGGAAACACCTACTCCAGTTGGCCAAAAGTAACGCTGGAAGATGTCAATGGTGATGGGCTGCTTGACGTCGTGAGCGTCAATGGCTCTTGCAATTATTACAAGGGGAACTTTGGAAAGATCAAGGTCTTACTCAACAATGGGTCTGGCGGATTTGACTCTGTGAGTTCGGGTTACGGCCCGCAATGTGAAAACGACATAGCATCTGCAGATCTGAACGGCGACGGGGCAATTGATTTCGTAGGGGTTACGAACTCCGGGGATCATGACGCAGTTGTTTCGCTTGGCTATGGGGATGGATCCTTTGTCACAGCATCCAACGAACTCCCAACAGGTGGGACTTTTAATGCGATAGCCACTGTCGATGTCAACGGCGACGGCCTACCGGACGTAGTGGCGAGTACTGGATCGACGCTACGCGTAATCAAGAACACGTCCGCCTCGCAGTGGGCTCCGGAGGGCTGGTTGAACGGCTTTGGGTCGTTCGGCGGCGGCTTCTGGTGTGGCCCGTGCGCGTTGAAGGCTCGCGAGGGTGGCGTTCTCGGCCAGGCCGGCGACCCCGTTGACACCGCCACAGGCAACTTCACCGAGACATACAGCGACTTCAACATACCGGGGCGCGGGCAGCCGCTCAGCTTCACCCACACCTATAACTCCCAGGCCGGCGCCATCGACGGCCCTCTCGGGTACGGCTTCAGCATGGGCTATGGCGACAGCCTGAGCGTGGACGGGACCACAGGCGTCGTGACCTATGTGGCAGGCACGGGCGCCCAGATCGACTTCACGCCGGTCGGCTCGACCGGCGACTACACCGCTCCTACTCACGTCCAGGCCGCGCTGACCAAGTCCGGCAGCACGTACACGCTCAAGCAGTACGGCAGCCTGACGCTCAGCTTCAACAGCTCGGGGCAACTGACGCAGGAGGAGGACCTCAACGGATACACGACAACGCTGGCCTATTCGAGCGGCAAGCTCAGCACCATCACCGACAACGCCGGACGCGAACTGTCGCTGACCTGGACCGGCAGTCACATCACAGAGGTGGATGACGACAACGTCAGCGGGAACAGCCGCTCGGTGTCCTTCTCCTACGACAGCTCCGGCAACCTGACCGATGTCACCGATGTCAACGGGGGCAACACCCACTTCGGGTACGACACCGGCAAGCCCTGGCAGCACCTGATCACGACTGTCCGCGACCCCCGCGGCAACACAACGACCAACCACTACGACAGCCTCAACCGCGTGGACTGGCAGAAGGACAACAACAACAAGGAAACCGACTTCTCCTACGACTTCGACACCAATGGCAACGCGACCGTCCTGGTGACCGACCCGGTGAGCACCGAGACCTTCGAGACCTTCCAATATGGGCTGCGGACATCGGTCACCCGGGGCTACGGCACCTCGGACGCGGCAACCACGACGACCAAGTACGACCCGCAGAGCCTCAATCCGATCAGCGACACCGACGCCAACGGCAACACGACCACCTACAGCTACGACCTGCAAGGGAACCTGACGCGCACCGTGGACCCGCTGGGACGGGTGACCACGGCCACCTACAACGACCTCCACGAGCCGTTGACGCAGACCGACGGCAACGGCGTCACCACCACCGACACCTACGACAGCAGCGGCAACCTGACGTCGGTCTCCACGCCGCTGGGCGGCACGGGACAGACCCAGGAGACCGACTACACCTACGGGGACGGCACCTATCCGGGGGACGTGACCCAGGTGACCGACCCCAACGGCAAGAGCACCTACTTCCACTACGACGGCAACGGCTACCGCGATCAGGTCAAAGATCCGCTCGGACACGTCACCGGGACCGTCCGCAACGATGACGGGTGGATTACGGCCTCATACTCGCCCAAGGCCGGTTGCACCTGGAACAGCTCGCCGCCGACCGGATGCAGCTCGACGTACGAAACCACCTACGACTACGACGCGCCGGGCACATCGACTGTCAACGAGTTCGGCCTGGTCGGCACGGTCACCGATCCGCTCAGCCATACCACCGAGTACACCTACGACGAGGACGGCAACACCGCCAGCGTCACCGACGGCGACAGCAACGAGACCGATTACGTCTACGACGCCGACAACCGGTTGACCGAGACCGACCGGCCCGACAGCACCACGCTCACCACCGACTACAACGACGACGGGACCGTCCACGACCGCAAAGACGGCAAAGGCAACGCGCTGATCACCTACGGCTACGACAGCCTGGGCCGCGTCATAAGCACCACAGACGCCAACAGCAACGAGACGGCCTACACGCTGGACGGGGTCGGCAACGTCCTGACCAAGCTGGACCCGGTGAGTGGCGCCACCTGTGGCGGCACGCCTGTCGGGTGCACCAGCTACACCTACGACGACGCCAACCAGCTGAAGACGGTCTCCTACAGCGACAGCAGTTCGGAGAACGTCACCTCGATCACCTACGACGACGACGGCCAGCGGACCGCCATGACCGACGGCACCGGCTCGTCCTCCTGGTCCTACGACTCGCTGCATCGCCTGACCGGCTACACCAACGGCAACGGCGACACGGTTTCGTATGGCTACACGTACGGCGGCGGGCCTTCGTACGACCTCAAGAACCAGGTGCGCAGCATCGTTTACCCCAACAGCGTGGGGACGGTGACCCAGGGCTGGAACGACGACGGCACGCTTGCGTCCGTGACGGACTGGAACAGCAAGCAGACGACCTTCAGTTACGACGACAACGGCAACCAGACGGGACAGACGGTGCCGAGCACGACTAATGTGACTGACACGTTCGGATTCAACGCCGCCGACCGGATGACCTCGGTTTCCGATTCCAACGGAAGCACGCTGTTCAGCGCCAACTACACGCGCGACGGCAACGGCCAATTGGCCTCCGACGATTCCCAGGCGTCCAACCAGTCCGCGTACAAGTACACCGCGCTCAACCAGCTCTGCTACGCGGGCAGTAGCTCGTCCAGCGCCTGCACCAGCCCGCCCGGAAGCAGCTACCCGTATGCCTTCGACAACGCCGACAACCTGACCACCAACAACGGCACGACCCAGCAGTACGACACAGCAGACCAGCTTTGCTGGACCTACGCGGGCAGTTCCAGCAACAACTGCGCAACCCCGCCGAGCGGCGCGACCACATTCAGCTACAACAACCAGGGTGACCGCACGGCCTCTGTCCCGAGCGCGGGATCAGCGACTTGTTTTGGCTATGACCAGGCCAACCTGCTCACGTCGATCAAAACCGGCACGGGCTCCTCCTGCACCACCCCGACCACCGTGGGCACCTACGCCTACGACGGCGATGGACTGCGGGAGAGCAAGACGGTCTCCGGCACCACGACGCAGTTCAGTTGGGACGGGGCCGGCGGAAACCTGTTGCAGCAGAACGACGGCACCACGACCACGTCGTTCATCTACGGACCCGGCGGCCTGCCTGTGGAGCAGATCGCCGGATCGACCACTACCTACCTGCACCACGACCAGATCGGGTCCACGCGCCTCCTCACCGATGCGGCCGGCGCCACCGGGACCGCCACGACGATCACCTTCAACCCCTACGGGAACGTGGTATCGACATCCGGCTCCCTGACGTCGCCCTTCGGCTACACCGGCGTCTACACGGACACCGAGAGTGGGTTGCTGGCAGCGACACACCGCTACTACGACCCGACCACCGCGACCTGGCTGACCGTTGACCCGCTCCTGAGCTCCACGATGCAGCCGTATGCGTACGTGGCGGGCAACCCGGTGAACGCTGCCGATCCCGCTGGCCTTGGTGCCGAATGTGCACTTCTCTTGGAGGACCCGCTGAACGCAGGCATTTGCCAGGGGCTTGAGAGCGCAGCGCCGTGGGTTGCCCGAGGCGTCATCGCTGTGGGGTCTGGTGTCCTTGGCTGGCTCCTTGGGTCTCACCAATCCGGATCAGTTGCATCCGGAAATGGACCAACCTCCGCCATAATTGGGGGCGCTGGGTTTGGCCCCAGTGGCGCAGGTTTGCTTAGCTGCGCTTCTTCATCATCTGCAAGCATCGTTCTTTCTTCCGGCTGGCGTCCGCCTGCTCCAGCGCCGAATGTTCGCACCATGTTGGGTGGTATGAGTGCGGACCAGATCCCCTCCTTGGGTTCCGGTGGGGGGCGGAGCAAACCGCCTAAGGCTCCGAGAGTGCTGTGGGGAATGCTGGCCTTGGGTGTTGGTGGGTCAGTGGGGGCCTACTTAGTCGGCGGCTCAAACGAAGAAGCCCCGACGGTTGAGCTAACTCCCACTCCTACGCCCACTCCCACTCCAACATCAAGATAGCTAGACCAGTCATGAATTTACACTGGTCGTTAGTCGTATCTGTAACAGTTGGCCAGTTGATTGGCCCGGTTGCCTTCAGCTTTACCCGCCTCAACATTACCGGCAAACACTGGGGGCTCGGAATGGCTCTGTCGGGCCGCCTTGCAGTTATTGTGCTTCTTAGTGGCGCTGTAATGCTCGGCCTTATGGTTGGTGTGACCTTCGGCTTTGTTCTCGGCTGGATAACGGGGGCGGGAGCTATCGCCATATACGGATCTGCCTATTGGGGTTACTACGCCGCCACCAGGGAACCTCTCATGGTCGCAATCCCTTTCGAACTGATTGGTTTCTGGATACTCATGCTCCGTTACGGAGCTTTGCATCTACATTTGTGGGACAGCTCAATTCTGATGGCTACACAAATTGCCGGATTGACTATGTGCGGTCTTGCCTGCCTGCTTGCAAGCATTGCGTGGCTTCGGCACTCAGAGTAGTGAGGTGAACGCATCTGCCTATGTCGAGTTGCGATCGCTTGCACTGTGTGCCCATCAGAATAAGGGGGATACGGTCTAGTGCGTTATACGTATGATCCGGACGCTGACGCTGCAAACATCTACCTAAAGGATGTCGTTGCGCCAGGAGAATCTGTAGCGGGGACGTTTTGTGACGGTGGCAAGAACGCCAACGGCGGCGTCACTCTGTCTCTAGACCGTGATGGCAGAATTCTCGAACTGGAGATACCTATGGCCAGCATGTTCCTGCCCCATGAATTGTTAGAAGGCGCCCAGGTCCTCTGCGCTGAGCCGAGTCACCGCTGAGAAATGAAATATATCTACGATCCAGTTCTTGACACCGCATATATCCAGCTAAGGGACGACTTTACTCCGCAAGAAATAGAGGGGAGCCAGTTCTGTGAGTGTGGTGATGAACTGAGCGGAAGTGTTACGCTATCAGTAGATAAGGAGGGTCGGCTTGTCCAGGTCGAGCTTTTCCCAGCCAGCACCCTGCTGCCTCCAGAAGCTTTGGCTGGGAATCAGTACCGCTGTACACAGCCGCATAATCACACCTTGTCGGCTAGAAGCCCGTCGAAGGCGAAGTGGCCCGAATGGTAGGAATGCCAGCTGTCATTTCGCTGCCCTGTCCAGTTCGCCCATCGCCCCAGGTAGATGCAAGCTCTAGCGTATCTACTACTCGGTGGCAGTGTTGCCGTGGCGGGCTCTGGATTCTTCACTTGTTCGACAAAGCTATATCAAGGGGCTGCCGGGTAGAAGATGATCAAGGTAACCTATGACCCAACTGTTGACGCCGCATATGTGTTCCTCGCGGACATCGGTCCAGCTGAAGCCTCTCGCACGTATCACTGTCCGCCGAGCGAGGTCGGCGCAATGATCAACCTCGACTTTGATGGAGAAGGGCGGTTGCTTGGCATCGAGGTCGTTGGTGCGAGAAAGTGTCTGCCAGCCGAACTGCTCGCTGACGCTATGCACCCCGGAACCTAGAATCTCCTTCTAGGACGCCGAAGTGCAGGCCGGCGGTTTCCGGGCTTACTGATCAGGTTCATTGTTATGAGAGCCTGGCACGTGGTCTACGAGTGTGCTGAGTAAGTCGGTGAATCATAGTGTCCTGCGTTCGTTTCACCCCTGGTCCAGTTCTTTGTGGTGAACCCGAAAAGTGTCGATGCAAATTGAACTGATCAGTGGCAACAAAGAAACAGACCGAGTGGTCATCGCAGCATTTTTTCTCTACCAAAGGTGGCTCGCCAACCGTGACGTTGTCAGGGCAAGGGGTAATCCGATCCAGACGGCGGTGACCGTCAACCGCTGGCCTGGAAAGGCTGCGAGCGAACCGGCACCCATGTATGCCCACTCCAGGGCGATCAGGCCCCTTCCAACGGCCACCAGCCACTCCCAGCCCCAGCTGCTCGGTGACCACCACCAGGCGCAGACGGTCAAGGGAAGGATCGCCCACCAAAACCCGGCCATCATGACCGCCACCATGGCCAGGGGCACTCCGAGCATTCCCAGGCGTGCTCGTGTCGGTCGTGTCGCCAGGACTGTCAGGCTGCGACCCAGGGCCAGCTCAGTCGTCCTGCTCAGCGCGACCAGCGTGCCGGCCGCTACCAGCCGCTTGTGTGCGGCCTGACACCGCACCAAGCTACTTCTCGTCATCGCCATCGCAGCGGTCCCTTTGTCAAAAAAGACGGGCGCCGCGACGGGACTTGCGGCGACCCGTCGCAACCAGTGTTACCCGTTTTGGTCGACAACGGGGTGAAGGCGGGCGTCCTGTTACGGAAGTAAAGCTTCTCTTGCTGATCTATTTGCACTACGAAGATCACTGATCGCCCAGCGTATGTAGTGCATCTGCATCACCACCGTCTAGAACCAGCGAATCAATGATCTCGATCACCGGTGTTCGGCTCAGCGTCTCACCTATGAGCTGAAGCGACTTGGTGGAGATCGCGCGACCCGCGAGCGCCGCACTTACGGTCGCTGGGCTCAGGCCGGAGTCGCGAGCCAGGTCGATCGCCGACAGCCCCCGTCGCGCCAGCTCGCGCCTCAACCTGGCCACATGTAGTACGACGCTCAAGGAAGCCACCTCCGCGCTGTGCGCCTGTCACAGGGGGTCTGGCGCCGGTCTTGAGCTTCTGGCTGTGGCATCTAGGCCGCGCTCCCGATGGAGTTCAGCCCCGTCCCTGCAAGCATAGATCGGCGTGGCGCAGAGCGTGCCAGAGGCAACAGTCTTGTGACCTAATAGGCCGGTCTGGAGATCGGAAACAAG
This sequence comes from uncultured Solirubrobacterales bacterium, assembly GCA_963702055.1. Classification (GTDB taxonomy): domain Bacteria; phylum Actinomycetota; class Thermoleophilia; order Solirubrobacterales; family 70-9; genus CAWINX01. Next base: position 1,828,622 of record OY969702.1, read on the forward strand.
TAGGTGCAGGGCGTGCAGTAGGGAGCCGATTTCGCGTAATCTCAGTAGCTGTTATGCGCGCATTGCCAAAGCACCCACACAGCTTGTGCAATGCACCGGAAAAGCTGAGACAGTTTGTGCAGGCAGAAGTCCAGGAGGGTCGAGTTATCGAGCGTACGTAATGGGTTTTCAGAGTTCGCGGTCCTGTCAACACATGCCGGCATGGCGCAGTGGTAGCGCAGCTGTTTTGTAAACAGTTGGTCGGGGGTTCGAGTCCCTCCGCCGGCTAGCCGGGCAATTTCGAGTTTACATTGTCCGATTTTGTGTTCTTTCGGGCTGTGGATAACTCCCAAGAGACTCACCCGCACAGTTGGTCCAGTGGACCACCTTTTCGCGAATAGCGGGTGAAAATAGTGCTGTAAACACGTCAATCGTGAGGTTACGAAATGGCTGTTCAATTGGTCGAACCATCCGCCCCCTCCGGGGTGGAGCGTCTCGTCGACGACTATCTCAATCACTGTGCCGCCCGCGGCCTTGCTCCGCGCACGGTCGACAAGACGTACGGCTACGCCCTCAACGCGGTCTTTCTGCCCTGGTGCGCGTCGCAAGGTATCCGAGATGTCTCCGACCTTGACTCTCGGGCCTTAGATCGCTTCACAACGGCCCTGCTGAGCAGACAGCGTCACGACGGCAAGCCGCTGTCGCGCTATTCGGTACATGCCTACGTTCGCCCGGTGCGGCAGATGCTCACCTGGGCCGCCTCCATCGGCGAGGACATCAAGGGCAAGCCCCAACTCCCGCGCCGGTCCAAGCCTCACCACGACATCCTCACCCGTGACGAGATCGACCAGCTCGAACGGGCCGCCGGAAGCGAGCGGGACCGGCTCATCATCCGCATCCTGGCGGACTGCGGCCTTCGGCTCTCGGAGCTGACCGGACTCCGGGAGCAGGACATCGTTCGCTCCGGCCGCCAGGCGCACCTGCGCGTTCTTGGCAAGCTGAGCCGGGTTCGCGACGTCCCGATCGCGCCACCCTTGCTTCGGCGGCTGGAGCGCTATGTGAGCTACCTGCCCGAAGGACGCTCGGACGGCCGGGTCTTCGTCGCATCGCGCAGGGGGCGCGATGGCGAGTACAACGCACTTGCGACCAACGGCGTCTACCAGGCGATCAGGGACGCCCAGGCTCGCGCCGGGATGACCAAGCGGGTGCATCCGCATCTGTTTCGCCACTCATGGATGACGGAGATGCTGCGCAAGGGGATGAACCCGATCCAGCTCTCGGTGATCGCAGGCGCCTCCATGGGGGTGATTGCGGAGCACTACACCCACCTCACCCGTGACGACGCCTATGACGCCATGCTTCGGCTGTTCAGCAGCTCGGACTCATGACAGTCCGGCCTGGACGTGAGAGCCCCCGCTCTTAGCGCGCGGGGGATCAGCCACCGCCGCAGCCCGGCAGCGGCAGCAGGCGGGCCACGACCATGAGAAGCAGGGTCGCCAGCGTGTGCGAGAGCAGCACGAGCAGCCACTGGTGGCTGACCGTCCTGCGGATGCGACGAAGGCGGCGGGAGAGCCGCGAGCGGTGATGAGCCTTGGTTGCCATTGGATTTCCTCCAGGGATGGATTCGACGCCACCCCCGACGCCGGCGGGACCGGCAGCGGAGTGCCCCAAGCCGCCAGGCGCCGTGCATTCAGGGCCGAAGCCCACACGGGACCGCTGGCACAAAGGGTTGGATCGAAGACGGACCGGGGGGAGCCATGGCCACCCAGGGCAGCACCCGCTCGGCTTTCTCACCGGGAGGAGCTCCGCAGCGGTGCCTCGATGGCGCCGTCCGGCTCTCCACCGCTGGCACCCCCTGCGCTCGCATGGACGTCCGCTCTGCCCGCTGCCGGACCCTCTGGCCAGGCACGACGGGTGTGCCACGCATTTCCGGGCCGGCGGCACGCTGATCGCCGCTCTCAGCGGCGCTTTCTCGCTGTCGCGGCGCGGCTGGCGGGCCGCTACCATTCGCGAAGCGATGCAGCGGGGCCTTCCGCCGTCTTCCGGGGCATGTGTTCCATGGATGTTCCATGAGAGGAGCCGGTGGCTGTTGCGCCGGAGGTGGAAACCGCGTTGCAGAGCCAAGAAGGGCGATTAGCTCAGTTGGTTAGAGCGCGTCTCTGATAAGGACGAGGTCCCTGGTTCGAATCCAGGATCGCCCACTGCCGCGCCGTTCCTGACCCCCTCCAGCCCCGACCTATAATGGCCCTCAACCTCGGGCCGGAGCGTTCTCTTGCAGCAGATGCAGATCTATGGCGTCAGCTTCGACATGGTCGGCAAGCAGCCGATCGTTTTGTTGAAGACGGTCGACGGCAACAAGTTCCTGCCGATCTGGATCGGGCACCCCGAGGCGGCGGCGATCCTGATGAAGCTCCAGGGCGCCTCGACGCCACGGCCGATGACCCACGACCTACTCTCGGACATGCTCGACCAGCTCGACGCCAAGTGCGAGCGCGTCTCGGTTACCGAGTTGCGCGACAACACCTTCTACGCCTCGATCACCGTCTCGGTCAACGGCTCCGAGATGGAGATCGACTCACGCCCCTCCGACGCCCTCGCCCTCGCGGTCCGCGTCTCGGCGCCGATCTTTGCGGCCGAGGAGGTGATCGAGGAGTCGGCGATCGAGTTCGAGCACGAGGTCGAGGACACCGAGGAGGTCGTCGACAAATTCAAAGAGTTCCTCGACGAGGTCTCGCCCGAGGACTTCGCGCAGGGCGAAGACTCCTAAGCAGCCGCCGGCTTCAGCGCCAGGTCGAGGATCTTTTCGACCAGATCTTCAAATGACATCCCCGCGGCCTCGGCGGCCTGGGGGAGGAGGCTGGTGTCGGTGAGGCCGGGGATCGCGTTGACCTCGAGCACCTGCGGCCCGCCCTCGGCGAGGATCAGGTCAACGCGCGAGAAGCCCGAGCAGCCGAGCGCCTCGTAGGCGGCGAGGGCGGCGCCCGTCACCGCGGTCGCCACGTCACCGTCGAATTCCGCGGGGCAGACGAATTCGGTGCGGCCGATCTCATATCGGGCCTCGAAGTCGTAGCGGTCCCCTCCGCTCGGAATCGCTTCGACCACGGGCAGGGGCTCGTCGCCGAGCACGCTGACCGCCAGCTCGCGACCTTCCACGAAGCGTTCCAGCAGGACGCGGTCGTCATAGCTGAAGGCGGAAATGAGCGCGCCAGGCACCTCCTCGCGGCTCGCGGCGAACTTCACTCCGAGGGCAGATCCACCCCGGCTCGGCTTCACCACCATCGGAAAGCCGAGCCGAGACTCCACTTGCCCCAGCGCGTCAGCGGCGCCCAGCTCCCGAAAGGCGGTCTCGTTGAAGGCGAACCAGTCGGGAGTCGGCACCCCGGCGGCTCGCAACTCGTGCTTGGCGAGCACCTTGTCCATGCAGCGCGCGCAGGCCGCCACCCCCGGCCCCGTGAACGGGACTCCGAGGATCTCGAGCAGCTCCTGCGCGGTGCCGTCCTCGCCGCCCGGCCCGTGCATCGCGACGAAGGCGACGTCGGGCGATTCCGCGTTCAGTCTCTCGACCAGGTCGGCGCCGACGTCGAGCGGCAGGACCTCGTGCCCCAGCCTCTCCAGTGCGTCTTCGACTCTGGCCCCGGAGCGAAGCGAGACGCCCCGCTCGAGCGAGCGTCCTCCCTTGAGGACCGCGACCTTCAACTTGCCTCCCTGCGAAAAGGAACCACGTTGGGCTTTTCGGCTTCGTCCTGTTGTGGGGGGAGGGGGACCTCTCCCGTCAGGGCGCCGTAGAGTTCGACCTGCTCCTCGATCACCTTGCCGATCCGGCGGATCCCCTCGCGGATCTCGTCCTCGGTGACACCGGAGAAGTTGAGCCGCATCGAGTTACGACCGCGCCCCTCCTCGACGTAGGCGGCCTGGCCGGGGACGAAGGCGACATCGTCGCGCAGCGCCTTTGCGAGCAGGTCACTGGTGTCGATGTAGTCGGGCAGGGTCGCCCAGATGAAGAGACCGCCCTCCGGCTCGGTCCAGGTCGCCTGCGCCGGGAAGTACTTACGCAGCGACTCGACCATCACGTCGCGGCGCTCACGGTAGATCTCCACGAGGTTGGCGATGTACTCGCGCCAGCGGCCCTCGGCGAAGTACTCGCGCACGAAGTATTGGGTCAGGGTCGAGGTGCAGAGGTCGGCGGCCTGCTTACCGAGCACCACCTTCTCCATCACCGGCGGCGGCGCCACCATCCAGCCCAGGCGGATCCCCGGTGAGAGGATCTTCGAGAAGGTCCCCAGGTAGATCACGAAGTCACCGCCGTCGAGCTGGTAGAGCGGCGGCAGCGGCTCGCCTCCGAAGCGGAGGAGGCCGTAGGGGTTGTCCTCGACCACGAGGATCTCGTGGCGCCGTGCCAGCTCGACCAGCATTCGACGTCGCTCGAAGGACATCGTCGCTCCCGCCGGGTTCTGAAAGCTCGGCACCGAGTAGACGAACTTCGCCCGTCGACCCTCGCGCGCAAGCTGCTCCAGAACCCCCTCCAGCTCTTCGACCCGCATCCCCTCCGCGTCGCACTCGATCTGCACGACGTCGGCCTGGTAGCTGCAGAAGACCGGCACCGCGCCGGGGTAGGTCGGCGCTTCGCAGATCACCACGTCGCCGGGGTCGAGCAGGGCCTTGCAGATCAGGTCGATCGCCTGCTGGGCGCCGGTGGTGACGATCAAGTCCTCGTGGTCGGGCATCATCCCCTCCGCGCCCATCACCTGGAGGATGCAGTCCTTGGTCTCCTCGAAGCCCTCGGTCGGCCCGTACTGGAGCGCCTCGGCCGCCGACTCCTGGGCGATCCGGGTCATCTGCGCCGCGAAGCTCTGCGGGGGAAAGGTCGAGGTGTCGGGCAGTCCGCCCGCGAGCGAGATCACCTCGGGCCTCGCGGTGACCGCCATCAGATCGCGCATCGCGGAGGAGCGCATCACCCGGGTCCGCTCGGCGAACAGGTTCGCGTAGCGCTCCAGGTCGCGGGTGCTGGTGTGGGCTCGGCGCCGGTGGGGAGGCTCTGCCATCCCCGAAGTGTAGGTTTTTGGCGTGGGCTCCTTCGCCGGCATCTTTTTCGAGCTCGGTCTCGGCATCGCGATCGGGATGATCGCCGGCACCACCGGCCTGCAGGGATCGGCCCGTGGCAGGATGGCGCTGCTCGCCGCCGCGATCGGCCTCGTCGTCGGCTTCCTGCTCGCCGGCAGCGCCGACCTGACCGGACCGGTTGGGGCCGTTGTCTGCCTCACGGGCGCCGTCTTCGCCTTCCTCGTGGTCAGCGACGTCGTGCACGGAGCGGGACGCCGGGAAGGAGGCGGCTCGGGGCCACTCGGCTTCATCGTCGCGCTGGCGGCGCTCATAGTCGTCGCGATCGCCGTCCTCGTACCGCTGGTCGTCATCCTCATTCTCGCCCTGCTGATCTGGCTCGCCATCGCGCGCCGCCGCCGTGCCCAGCGCAAACACGCCGGCCTGCGCGTCCTGCGCTGAGCGCCGCTCGACCAGCATCATGCGGGGAGTGAGCACCGCCAAGAAGCTCGTTCTCGCCTACGTCGACTCGCTGCGCACTGACATGCTGGAGCGGGCCGTCGCCGAGGGTCGCGCGCCGACCTTCGGGGCGTTGATCGAGCGCGGTGTCTTCATCCCCGATTGCGTCTCCAGCTTCCCCTCGGTCACCCCGGTCGCCTGTGCCGAGATGGTCACCGGCCTCGGCGCCGACCGGCACTGGATCAGCGGGATGAACTGGTACCACCGGTTGGAGCGCCGCTACGTCGAGTACGGCTCCTCGCTGGAGGCGAGCCGGGCCTTCGGCATCTTCCGGTCCCTCTATGACCTCGTCTACAACATGAACCTCGCGCACCTCAGCCCCGAGGTCGAGACGCTCTTCGAGTCGCTCGATGACGCGGGGGCGCGCACCGCCTGCACGCCGTTCCTGATCTACCGTGGGCGCCACCGCCACCAGGTCTCCCTGGACGGGTTGCTGCGTCGCGCGGTCGACGCGACCCGGCTCAAGTTCCGCCATCACACCTGGGGCCCCGGCGACCTCTTCTACGGCGACCTCTACGCCAGTCGCGAGGTCCCCTGCCGCTCCACCTCGATCCCGGGCTCTCGCGACGGCTACTCGGCCTGCTGCGCCGCCGAGCTGGCCAAAGACGACCTCTACGACTTCCTGCTCCTCTCGCTGCCCGACAACGACAACTACTCCCACCGCCACGGGCCCGAGGCGAGCGTCGAGTCGATCTCCAAGGCGGACGGCTGCTTCGCGAAGCTGGTCGAGACCGCCGGAGGGGTCGACGAGTTCCTCCGGCGCAACGCCCTGATCCTTTTGGCCGACCATTCGCAGACCGCGGTCGACCGGGGTCTGCCACTGGCCGAGATCCTCGCTCGCGAGTGGAACGTCCTGCAGCCGTCGGAGGAGCGCCCCGAGCTCGCCCAGCTCGCCGTCAGCCCGACCGGCAGGGCGGCTCACGTCTATCTGCTGCCGGGGGAGGGGAAGCGCGCCGAGCACGAGGGAGTGCGGCGCGCGCTGCTCGAAACGGAGGGCGTCGAGCTCGTTTGCCGGCTGGAGGACTCCGATGGCGCGCCCCTCGATCGCCTCGAGCCGGGCATGCCGGCGGGCGGCGGCGAGGTCGCCGTCGTCGAGCGCGGCGATGAGCTGCTGCGCTTCCGGCCGGGCGGCAAGATCGCCGACCTGCGGGGTGGGCGCTGGCACGTTGAAGGAGAGCTGTCGGTGCTGGAGGCCGAGGTCGAGAGAGGGCGCTTGCGAAGCGAGGAGTTCCCGGACCCGCTGGCCCGGGTCTGGTCGGCCCTGACCGCTCCCCACGCCGGCGACTTCGTGCTCTCGCTGGCGCCTGGCTACGAAGCGGTCGACTGGGGCGGGGTTACCCATGTCCCGGGCGGCAGCCACGGGTCCCTGCACCGCGGCGACTCGCTCGGGCCGCTGCTCTTCGCCGGCTGCGGCCCCGACGATCCCGGCGAGCGGGAGCAATGGGCGCTGCGCGACGTCGCCCCGATCGTGCGGGAGCACTTCGGAGTTTGAAGCGGCTTGCCATAGCAGCACTGCTGTTGGCCCTCTGCCTACCGGCGACCGCGGCCGCGGAGGCCGGGGAGATCACGGCCGCGCAGGCTACGAGGATCGCCAACCGCGACCCGAACGCGATCAAGGAGCGGCGGGAGAACCACGGCGTCACGGCCAGCGCCAGCAAGGTCGACGGCAACTGGGAGGTCGGCTACTTTGCCGACGACAAGGAGGTCGCCCTGGTCATCGTCGATCCGGTCACCGGCTTGGTCCGCGAGTCCTGGACCGGTTACCAGGTCGCCTGGAAGATGGCTCGGGGCTACTCCGGCGCCTTCGGCCACAAGCTCGACGCGCCCTACGTCTTCCTCCCCCTCTGCGCGCTCTTCCTGCTCGGCCTGCTCGACTGGCGCCGCCCCTGGCGGATCGCCAGCCTCGACCTTCTGGTCCTGCTCGGGTTCGGCGTCTCGCACTTCTTCTTCAACCGCGCGGAGATCGGCCTATCCGCGCCGCTTGCCTACCCACCGCTCCTCTACCTGCTGTGCAGGGCCCTGTGGATCGGCTTCCGGGGCCGGGGGGAGGGGTTGCGCCCCGTCTGGCCGGCCGCCTGGTTGCTGATCGCCGCCCTCTTTCTGATGGGCTTCCGAGTCGGCCTCAACGTCGCTGACTCGGGCGCGATCGACGTCGGCTACGCGGGCGTTGTCGGTGCCGATCGCGTCGCCCACGGCGAGCCGATCTACGACAACTTCCCCAGCGACGTCTCCCAGGGAGACACCTACGGCCCGGTCAACTACTACGCCTACGTCCCCTTCGAGCGAATCTGGCCCTGGTCGGGAACCTGGAATGACCTCCCGGCCGCCCACGGCGCGGCGGTCTTCTTCGACCTGGCCACGTTCGCCCTCCTCTTCTTCTTGGGACGTCGAATACGGCCGGGCCCCCAGGGCACGAAGCTGGCCGCGACCCTCGCCTTCGGCTGGGCGGCATACCCGTACACCGCCTACACACTCGAATCGAACTCGAACGACACCCTGGTTGCAGTGTTGTTAGTGGCAACACTGTTGGTACTCGCCAGGCCGGTGGCACGAGGAGCCATGCTCGCGTTGGCGACCTTCACCAAGTTCGCCCCGGTCGTGCTGGCGCCAATGCTGTTCACGTACCAAACCGGTCGCAGGTCCCGAACCCTGTTCGCCATGTCCTTCGTACTGGTTTCGGCACTGGTAATGCTGTGGCCGGCGCTTAACCCTGGATTACACACCTTCTACGAGCGAACGATCGCGTATCAAGCCGGCCGAGATTCCCCTTTCAGCATTTGGGGTCAGGTCCCAAGCCTGGAGCCACTACGAGTAGCGCTCCTGGCAGCAACCGGAGTCCTCGCGCTCCTCCTGGCCTTCCGCCCTCGCCAAAAGACGTTGGTGCAGATTGCCGCGCTGGGAGCAGCTCTGCTGATCGGGGTGCAGCTGACGATGCACCACTGGTTCTACCTCTACATAGTCTGGTTCTTCCCGCTGTTCCTAGTGGCTATTGCGTTTTCGGAGGACGGGTGGGTGCCCCTTGGACGGGCGGATACTCAGAGCCGTTCAGCTAATTAGCTGAACGGCGAGTCCGGCCAAGGGGCACCCACCCGTCCTCCGCTCACACACCAACAGGAGCAGGAACCAACACCTGCTCGATGGAGTCAGCCAAACCTTTGTCGTTCACCGTCACAACCGCCCCCATCACCCAAACATCGTCCTCAGCAGTCTCAAACCGCACCGGCATCTGGGTTATCAGCTTGGCAAGCGCCAACTCCGGCTTCACCCCCAGCACACTGGTACGCGACCCGGTCATCCCGACATCGCAGATGAATGCGGTCCCCTGAGGCAGCACCCGGGCATCGGCGGTCGGAACGTGGGTATGCGTTCCAAACACCGCGGCGACCTTGCCGTCGAGGTGCCATCCCATCGCGACCTTCTCGCTGGTCACTTCGGCGTGAAAGTCGACGACCACCACGTCCGCGTCGATTCGGTCGAGGATGGAGTCGACTTCGTGAAACGGTGACCGCGCGACCTGTAAGCCGACCGCGCCACTGAGGTTGATGATTCCAATGCGCCGCCCGCCCGCTTCGACCACCGTATGCCCGCGCCCCGGGTTGGCGTGGGGGTAGTTCGCGGGGCGGATCACCCGATCGCTGCGGTCGAGGAAGTCGTAGACCGCCTTGTGCCGGTAGACGTGGTTGCCGGTCGTGATCACGTCGGCGCCCCCATCGAACAATTCGCCCGCGGTCTTCTCGGTGATCCCGATCCCGCCCGCCGAGTTTTCCCCGTTGACGATCACGAGATCGGGGGCGTGGCGCTCCCTCAGTCCCGGCATCGCGGCCGCCAGGCCCCGGCGACCGGGCCCGCCGACCACGTCGCCAATGAACAGAACCTTCATGCGGGGCACCCTAATGCGCGAGTAGCGTTCGGCGGCGATGGCAGCTGGCGGAACCGGGGTGGCCGCGCTGGAGGCGAGCGGCTTGGTCAAGCGCTACGGCGACCGCGCCGCGCTGCGCGGAGTCGACTTCGAGGCCCAGCCCGGCGAGCTGCTGGCGATTATCGGCCCCAACGGGGCCGGCAAGACGACGCTGCTCTCGATCCTGGCCGGGATCGTCCAGCCCGACGAGGGAAATGTGCGCCTGCCCCGTGGCGGCGTCGGCTGGGTGCCGCAGCAGGCCGCCCTCTACAGGCGGCTCACGGTCGAGGAGAACCTGCTGCTGTTCGCTCGGCTGGAGGGGCACGACGACCCCCACGTGTCGGTCGAAGAGATGTTGGAGTTGTCTGGGCTGACCGAGCGCCGCGGCGAGATCGTCGCCCGCCTCTCGGGGGGCAACCAGCAGCGGATCAACATCGCGATCGGGCTGCTGTCCCGCCCGGAGGCCCTGCTGCTCGACGAGCCAAGCGTCGGCCTCGATCCCCGTCAGCGAGCGCGCCTCTGGGACTTCGTCGGCGGCCTCGCCGGACGCGGCACCTCGGTGATCTTCTCGACCCACGACATCCAGGAGGCGGAGCGCTACGGGAGCCGGATGCGCGTCCTCGCCGACGGCGAGAGCCTCTTCGACGGGCCGCCGGAGGAGCTGCGAGAGGCGGTGCGTCGCGAAGCGCCGGAGGCAGCCGACCGCGACTTCGAGACGGCCTTCGTCGCCTACCTGCACCACCGGGGCCACTGATCTCAGATGCGCTGGCTGCTGCTCAAGGACCTTCAGATCCTCCGTCGCTCGCCGTTGCAGGCAGTCTTGTTGATCGTCTACCCGGTCCTGATCGCCGTCCTCGTCGGCTTCGCGATTTCCCGGGGGCCCAGCAAGCCGCGCATCGCCTTTCTCGACCAGGTTCCGAAGGGCACCAGGGTCAGCGTCGGCGGGGCGCGACTGCCCGCGGTCGGAGCCCGAACGCGAATCTGCGCCCGGGTCGAGTGCGTCGACGTCAACAGCCGGCAGGAGGCCGTCGACAAAGTGCGCTCCGGCGACGTGCTCGCTGCGCTGATCCTCCCGGGCAACCTGGTCGACCAGATCAACTCGCTCTCCAGCCTCAACCCCGGCACCCCAACCGTCGAGGTGATCGTCAACGAGGAGGACCCGGTCAAGGCGCGGCTCGTCAACGACCGCATCGACTCGCTGCTGGCGCAGGCCAACCTGGCGATTGCGCGGCGTATCGCCACCGCTGGAGGCCAGTACCTGAAGCTGGTCATCGACGGGGGCCACTTCGCGATCCTCGGCCAGTCCTACGACATCCTCGGCATGCGCGCCAGCGCGCAGATCCTCACGGCCCTGCGTCCCGCCCTGCCGCCCGGCCCACTGCGCGACTCGATCGACCAGGTGATCCGCTTCGCTGTGCTCGCTCGCGACAACCTCAATGTCGCGGGACCGCTTCTCGACCGCCTCGCCCAGCCGATCGCCGTCGACAAGCAGGTGGTCAACGCCTCGACCCCACCCCTGGACATCTTCGCGATAGCCGTCGCCGCGACGTTCACGCTGGCCTTCGTCACGGTCCTGTTGGTCGCCGGCTCCCTCGCCCTGGAGCGGGAGGAAAACGCCTTCCCCCGCCTCACCCGCGGCCTCGTCTCCCGCTCGGCCCTGCTCGCCGAGAAGGTGGGGCTGGGGATGACCGTAGGCCTGATCGTGACCCTGCTGATGCTCGCCGGCTTACAGCTCTTCGTACCGTTGCACTGGAGCCGAATCGGCCTCTGGCTGGTGGCGATCTTCGCCGGCGCAGCTTCTCTGGGTGCCGCCGGCGCAGCCCTGGGCGCTGCAGCCCGCGAAGTACGCGCCGTCTCCCTCCTGGCTTTCATGGTCACCCTCCCGGTCGCCTTCCTATCCCTGATCCCCTCCGGAGCGGTAGGCGCCAACATCTACGACGCAATTCGCGTCGTCACAGCCCTCTTCCCGTTCAAGCCGGCCCTCCAGGCAATGACCGCCGCCCTGGACAGCTCCGGTCCCGGCATCGGTGGTCCCCTGCTTCACCTTGCGGCCCTCGCTCTGGCCTACGGGCTCCTCGCGCGTTTCGCCTTGCGTCGCTTCGCAACGGTCTGAAGCAGGGACGGGACACCCCTGAACGGGCGGATACTCAGAGCCGTTCAGCTAATTAGCTGAACGGCGAGTCCGGGCAGGGGTGTCCCGTCCCTGCTCCCTACAATCGCCAAGGATGTCCTTCCCAGCGACACGTTTGAGGCGACTACGCCGCACGGAGGCCCTGCGCGGTCTGGTGCGAGAGACCCGCCTTTCCGCGACTCAGCTGATTCAGCCCTTGTTCGTGGTTGCCGGGGAGGGAGTTCGCGAAGGGATCGAGTCGATGCCGGGGGTTGAGCGGTTCTCTATTTCTGAGCTGGTAGCTGAAGCCACCGAAATTGCAGCAGTAGGGGTTGGTGCTGTTCTCCTCTTTGGCGTTCCTTCGACCAAGGACGAGTCGGGATCCGGCGCCTACGACGACGAGGGCGTGGTTCAGATGGCCGTGCGAGCGCTGAAGGAGGCGCATCCGGATCTGACCGTTATCACCGACGTTTGCCTCTGCGAATACACGTCGCACGGCCACTGCGGGTTTGTTCGAGATGGCGAGGTCGACAACGACATCACGGTCGAGCTGCTGGCAAAAACGGCGGTCTCTCACGCCGAGGCGGGCGCCGACGCCGTCGCGCCCAGCGACATGATGGACGGCCGGGTCGGGACGATCCGCCACCAGCTCGACGAGGAAGGGCACTCCGGCGTTCCGATCGTCGCCTACAGCGCCAAGTACGCCTCGGCCTTCTACGGTCCGTTCCGCGATGCCGCCGAGTCGACCCCCGAGTTCGGCGATCGCCGCGGCTACCAGATGGATCCCGCCAACGCGGCCGAGGCGGTCCGCGAGGCTCAGCTCGACCTCGAGGAGGGCGCCGACATGCTGATGGTCAAGCCGGCCACGCCCTACCTCGACGTCGTTCGCCGAGTCAAGGAGGAGACCGGCGCCCCGGTTGCCGCCTACCACGTCTCCGGCGAGTACTCGATACTGAAGGCCGCCGCCGCCAACGGCTGGATCGACGAGCGGGCCGCGGTGCTGGAGACGCTGACCTCGATCCGCCGCGCCGGCGCCGACGCGATCGTCACCTACTACGCAAAGGAGGCCGCGGCGTGGCTTCAGTAGGAACGCCGAAAGTCCCGCAGTCCAAGGCCCGCTCGCGCAAGGACGGCGCCGCGATTCCGCTCGACGAGACCGACAAGCGGCTGATGAACCTGCTCCAGTCGAGCTTCCCGCTCAGTCCCGAGCCCTTTGCCTTGGTCGCCTCCGAGGCGGAGATGGACCTGGGCGACGTGCTTACCCGCACCAAGCGCCTGCTCGACGAGCGGATCATCCGCGAGATCACCCCGATCTTCGACACTCGGGCGCTGGGCTACGAGTCGATGCTGGTTGCCGCCAAAGTCGACTCCGAGAACCCGCAGCGGGCGGCGAAGATCGTCAACTCCCACCCCGGGGTTTCCCACAACTACCTCCGCACCCACGACTTCAACCTCTGGTTCACGATCGCCACCCCGCCCGACTCCGAGCTGGGGTTGCCCGGCACGCTCGAGGTGCTGATGCGCGAGACCGGGGCGGAGTCGATGCGCGAGCTCCCCACCCTCACCCTGTTCAAGATCAACATGAACCTGGAGATGGAGAAGGGGACCGACGCCCTCGCCACCGCGGTCGACGCCTCGCCGCCGCGCGAGCTGGAGCCGCAGCCCTACGACGACCGCGACATCGCCGTGATCCGCGCTCTACAGGGGCCGATGGAAGCGGTCGAGCGCCCCTATGACGAAGCTGCCGCCGAGGTGGGGATGAGCACGGAAGAGCTGCTCGAGCACCTGCGGGCGATGGTCGACCGCAAGCTGCTGCGCCGCGTCGCCGCGATCCTCTTCCATCGCCGCGCCGGCTTCTCGGCAAACGGGATGGGGGTTTGGAAGGTCCCCGAGCCCGAGATCATGGAGACCGGCCGCCATATGGCCTCGTTCCGGGGCATCTCCCACTGCTACCAGCGCCCCACCTACGAGGACTGGCCCTACAGCGTCTTTACGATGGCGCACGGCCGCTCCAAGGAGGAGTGCGACGCGATCCTCGACTCGATCGCCGAGGAGTGCGGGATGGGTCCCGACGATCGCGCCACCCTCTACTCCTCGACCGAGTACAAGAAGATTCGCCTGCACTACTTCACCGACGACTACCGGCGGTGGGAAGAGGAACACAGGTAGTGCCGATCTCGGTGGGGGCTCCGCTTAACTTTTTGCGCAGAGGCGTGGATCGGCTGTCGCCCAGAGCGAAGCGCGCAAAAAGTGCAAGACGCTCCATCCCCACCGAGATCGGCATCTAGTGTCCCGATCCTCCGAGCTGTACCGGCGGGCGGTGAAGGTGATTCCGGGGGGAGTGAATTCCCCCGTCCGGGCGATGCGCCAGATCGGCCGGGACCCGATCTTCATCGAGCAGGGCGAGGGTTACGAGCTGATCGACGTCGACGGCAACCGCTACGTCGACTGGGTCGGGTCCTGGGGGCCGATGATCCTCGGCCACGCGCACCCCGCCGTCGTCTCTGCCGTCGAGGCCGCCGCCAAGCGGGGTGCCGGCTACGGCGCCGCGACGGCGGGCGAGGTCGAGCTCGCCGAGCAGGTGGCCGCTCGCGTCCCCTCGGTCGAGATGGTGCGGATGACCAGCTCGGGGACCGAGGCGGCGATGAGCGCCGTTCGCCTCGCCCGCGCCGTCACCGGGCGTGAGGCGGTGGTCAAGTTCGCAGGCGCCTACCACGGCCACTCCGACGGCCTGCTGGCCGATGCCGGCTCGGGCTTGGCGACGCTCGGCATCCCGGCGAGCCCCGGCGTCACCGCGGCCCAGGCCGCCGCGACGATCGTGGTCGGCTGGAACGATCGCGAGGGCGTGACCCGCGCACTCTCCGACCACCCGGTCGCGGCGCTGCTCGCCGAGCCGATCGCGGCGAACATGGGTGTCGTTCCCCCGCGGGACGACTTCCTCGACTTCCTCCGCGAAAAGACCACCCAGGCCGGCGCCCTGCTCGTATTCGACGAGGTGATCACCGGTTTCCGCGTCGCCCGCGGCGGTGCCCAGGAGCTCTACGGCGTCGACCCCGACCTGACGATCCTCGGCAAGGTGCTGGGCGGCGGCCTTCCCGCCGCCGCTTTCGCCGGACGGCGCGAGCTGATGGAGCGGATCGCCCCGGCCGGGGACGTCTACCAGGCGGGCACCCTCTCCGGGAACCCCCTCGCGGTCGCCGCCGGGCTGGCGACTCTGCAAGAGCTGGACGCCGCCGCCTACGTGCGACTCGGGGAGTTGACCGAACGCTTCGCGTCCGGGCTGGAGAGCCTCACCGCCACCCGCCCACTCCAGGTCGCCTCCGCTCCGGGCCTCGTCACCCTTTTCTTCAGCGAGGAGCCGGTCCGCGACTTCGCCGGCGCGACGGCCTGTGACACCGAGGCCCACGCCCACTTCTGCCGCGCCATGCTGGAGCGCGGCTTCTACCCGCCGCCCTCCCAGTTCGAGGCGTGGTTCGTCTCCCTCGCCCACGACGAGGAGACGATCGACCGCACTATCGAGGCCGCCGCCGACTCCCTCGAAG
The DNA here is from genome assembly GCA_963702055.1 of uncultured Solirubrobacterales bacterium. Taxonomy (GTDB): domain Bacteria; phylum Actinomycetota; class Thermoleophilia; order Solirubrobacterales; family 70-9; genus CAWINX01. The sequence continues at coordinate 1,843,707 of OY969702.1, forward strand.
AGGCCCTCCAATGAGCTTCCGCTGTTCCTTCACCCTGCTATGCCCGGCAAAGGAACAGCGGAATGGCAGTTGAGGCTGCCGACGCGCTTCGTGTCCTCGCGGCGCGGTTGCGGGACGAGGACACGCCGATCTCACCGCACGTCGTCGACCCTGCGGAGGAGCCCGTCTTCGGCCCGTTGGCCGCGACGGGCCCACGCGCCTCCGCCGCGCCCGGCGAGTACTCGCTCGTCCTCGAGTCCGTGCGCGAGGGCTACCTGCTCCACTACGACGAGCCGCGCATCCTCTCCGGCCAGGACCCGGACCTGGCGCTGCTTGCGGGGGATTATCTCTACGCGCTCGGCATCGAGCGCCTCGCCGCGCTCGGCGACGCCGAGGCGGTCCGCGAGCTGGCCGATCTGATCAGCCTCTGTGCCCAGCTTCACGCCGAGGGGCGGGAGGCTTCGGCGCCGGCTTTGTGGAGGGCTTCGGCCGTCGCGGTGGGGGCCGGTCGTTCCGACGCGCACGAGGACGTTAAGCGAGCCTTCCGCGCTCCCGGCCTCTAGATAGACTCCGCGACCGCAAAGTGGCTGACGAGGCGGACAAGAACAACGGGGTCGAGGCGGCCCCGCGGGAAGAGCGGCCCAAGCCGCCACCCCGCGGCTATTTCGAGGGCGAGTCGATGACTCGCCGTCATGCCTTCACGGTCGCCAGCCAGGCGATCGGCGGCGTCGCCGGGCTCGCCATCGTGCTGCCCGCCGTCGGATTCGCGGTCGCGCCGATCTTCCACCGCGGCAAGGAGCGCTGGGAGGCGATCGGCCCGGTCGGCGACTTCGTCGAGGACACTTACCGCCAGGTCGTCTTCACGCTGGTCGACGGGATCGGGGACGCCGGCAAGTCCACCGCCTACATCCGCAAGGGCTCGCCGCAGCTGCACGAGAACCCGAAGGAGATCATCGCCATCTCCAACCGATGCGCCCACCTCGGCTGCCCGGTCCGTTACGTGCAGGCCGCCGGAAACTTCATCTGCCCCTGCCACGGCGGCGTCTACGACTTCCAGGGCAAGAGGATCGGCGGCCCGCCGGTGCGGCCGCTCGATCGCTTCCAGACCCGGATTCGCAACGGCCAGGTCGAGATCGGCCCCCGCTACAGCGTCACCTCGCAGCTGGATCCGGTCCGCGCCCGCGACCCCGGCGAGTTCACCGGCGGCATCTGGGAGTACCTCTACCCGCCGCGCCCGTCCACCTTTCCGCCGCCCTCCGGCGGCTAGCTAGGCGACCCCGATGCCGAAGATGCCTTCCATGCCCAAGATCCCCGACTCGGTCGTCCCCGGCCCGCTGCGCAAACCGGCCAAGCCCGGCCAGGCCGGCCCCGCCAAAGCGCCCGCCCCGGCGGACCTCAAGACTTCGCCGCGGGAGCGGCCCAGCGACGTCCAGCGCCTCGGCGAGAAGGCCAAGGAGGCCCCGGTCGACGTGCTCGCCTGGCTCGACCAGCGCACCGCCGCCTCCGGCTTCCTCACCGGGTTGCTCTACCGCAATGTCCCGAAGGGGACCAACTGGTACTACACGCTCGGCTCCGCGGCTCTCTTCGCCTTCATCGTGCAGGCGGTCACCGGCGTCTTCCTGGCGATGTTCTACGTGCCCTCGCCGACCCAGGCCTACGCCTCGATCTCCCACATCAACAACGACGTCTTCCTCGGCCAGTTCGTGCACGGCATGCACAAGTGGGGATCGAGTGTGATGGTGATCCTTCTCTTCCTCCACATGGGGCGGACCTTCTTCTTCGGCGCCTACAAGTACCCGCGCGAGCTGAACTGGGTGATCGGGGTCGTGCTGCTGATCCTGACCATGACGATGGCCTTCACCGGCTACCTGCTGCCCTTCGACCAGCGCTCCTTCTGGGCCTCGGTCGTCGGCATCAACATCAACGGGACCGGGCCGATCGTCGGTCCCTACCTCAGCGACTTCCTCCGCGCCGGCCCGGAGTTCGGCGCGACCACGCTCTCTCGCTTCTACTCGATCCACATGCTGCTCGTCCCCGGCGCGATCATCGCCCTGATCGGCGCCCACCTCTACCTGGTCGTCAAGCTCGGCACCACGGCCCCGCCCTGGGTCAAGGGCTCGCGCCCCAAGGTCGCCGCCCCGGTCTCTCAGCTCGACGCGGGCGCCGAGGCCGAAAGCGGCAACGGAGCTTCCCCAGCCTGATGAAGCCGGCGGATAAGCAGGCATATCTCGAGGAGTACGAGCTCCTCAAGAAGAAGGGCAAGCCCTTCTTCCCCTACGCGGTGATGAAGGACTCGACGATGGCCCTGGTCGTCGTCGGGGTGATCATCGTCATGTCGCTGATCCTCGGCGCCGAGCAGGGGCCGAAGGCCGACCCGACCACGACCACCTACGTGCCGCGGCCCGAGTGGTACTTCTACTTCCTCTTCGAGCTGCTCAGGGTGATCAAACCGCCGGAGCTGGTTCCGATCGCGACGATCGGCATCCCGACAATCTGCATGGTTCTGCTCCTCCTCCTGCCGTTCTACGACCGCGGCCCGGAGCGCCGACCCGACCGCCGGCCGATCGCCACCACCGCCGGCTGTTTGACGATCCTCGCGATGGCCTATCTGACCTACCTCGGCGCCACCGGCGGCTCGCCCACCGAGATCGACATGAAGGTGGCGCCGCAATACGAGGCCGGCAAGGAGGTGGTCGCGGGATCGGGCTGCCTGGCCTGCCACAAGCTCGGCGAGAACGGGAACAACGGGCCGGGGCCGGAGTTGACCCACATCGCCCAGCGCATCCCGCGCGCGGCGATCATTCGCTCGGTGGAGATAGGCCCGGGTATCATGCCCTCGTTCCAGGATCTGCCGCCGAAGAAGCTCAACGAGCTCGCTGACTTCCTCTCCTCACTCAACTAAGCCGTCTCGAGACTCCGCCCAGTTCGCGGATCAGGTCAACCGAATGTTCGACCGCATTGCCGGTCGCTACGACCTCCTCAACTCGATGATGACGGCGGGACTCCACCATCGCTGGCGCGAGCGCGCCGCCGACCGAGCTGAGCTCTCACCCGGCGACTCCGCGCTCGACGTCTGCTGCGGCACCGGCGACCTCACCCTGGAGTTGTCGGGGCGCGTCTCGCCCGGCGGCCACGTGGTCGGCTGCGACTTCTCCGAGCCGATGCTCGACCTGGCGCGGGAGAAGGCCACCGAGCGGAGCGTCGACGGCGTCCGCTTCGAGTGGGCCGACGCGCTCCAGCTCCCCTACGACGCCGGCCGCTTCGACGCCGTCACCGTCGGCTTCGGCGTCCGCAACTTCGCCGACCGCGACCGCGGCCTGGCCGAGATGGCGCGGGTGCTGAAGCCCGGCGGGCGCCTCGTCATCCTCGAGCTCACCGAGCCGACCCGGCCGCCGCTGTCGACCTTCTACTCGCTCTGGTTCGACCGCATCGTGCCGCTGCTCGGCAAGCTCACTCCGGACCCCGAGGCCTATTCGTACCTGCCCGAGTCGGTCCACAACTTTCCGAGCCCCCGCGGACTCGCCGAGAAGATGAGCGTCGCCGGCCTGGAGAGGATTCGCTGGACGGTGCTCGCCGGGGGGATCCTCACGATCCACAGCGGCACTCGAGGGTGACCAGGCCCTCGGCCGTCCCACCGCCGGTGACGGCGGTCCTCGACGCGTCGAGTCGCTGGCTTCCGGTGCGCCTGGAAGGGGTGGAAGCGACGCTGCGGGAGCTGAGTGGCGGCCACGGCGGGCCACTCGCCGAGGACGCGACGGCGACCCTGTCGGCGGGCGGCAAGCGCCTTCGCCCCCTCCTGGTGCTGCTCTGTGCGGGCGAGGGCGGCGGCGAGGCCTCCGTCCGGGCCGGAGCGGCGATCGAGCTGGTCCACATGGCCACTCTGGTCCACGACGACGTCCTCGACGACGCGCCCCTGCGGCGTGGACAACCGACGGTCGCCGCCACCTCGGGTCGCGACCGCGCTGTCGCCGCCGGCGACCTGCTTTTCTCCCGGGCCTTCGCCCTGCTCAGCGAAGCGGGCGACGCGCGGGCGGTCGAGCTGCTCAGCGAGGCCTCTGTCGCCCTGGCCCGCGGCGAGCTGGCGCAGCGCCATGACGCCTTCGACACCGCGGTGAGCGAGGAGCGCTATCTGGAGCGCTGCCGGTTGAAGACCGCGAGCCTGTTTTCGTGCGCCTGTGTAATCGGAAGCCGTCCCCGGACGCGGGCGGGAGCGGAGGAGACGGCGCTTTATTCCTTCGGCGCCGGGATCGGGCTGGCGTTCCAGCTGCTCGACGACGTCCTCGACGTGTCCGGCCCCCCCGAGCGCACCGGCAAGGCTCGTGGAACCGACCTGCTCGACGGCACCGTCACGCTGCCGTTGATCGCCGCCGCCGAAGCGGACCCGGGCATTCGCTCACTCGACCTTCGCTCGCTCGACGCGGCCTCGGCGGAGGCCCTCTGCGACCGCATCGCCGCGACCGGCGCCCTGGAGGAGGTCCGCTCACGTGCCCTTGAGATGGTCGCCGATGCCAAGCGGCAGCTGGACACACCGGTCTTCGACGCCGAGCAGAGGCAGCTGTTGGGCCTGGTCGCCGACGGCGTCGTGCAGCGCTACAGCTGAAAGTCGTCGGCGCTGATCAGGTCGGCGTCGAGGGCGGCCACGAAGGTCTCGGCCATCTCCTCCATAATCGAGTGCTCCAGCGACTTCAGGCCCTCGACCAGCTCCTGGGTGCCGTTGTCGAGTTCCTCGTCGAAGTCGTCGATCTCGCGCTCGCCGTGGATGCTGCTGCCCTCCCACTCGCATTCGGGGCAGCGCCGCCACAGACGCCAGTGGCCCTGCGGGGCGGCCTGTTCCCAGCAGGTCGGCTGCACCAGGCGCGAAGCGCACTCCGGGCAGACGTGAAGCCCGGTCGTGGTCTTCGTCTCAGTGCGAGTGCGCCGCATGGTTCAACTATCGAACCCGCGAGAGGGCCACTTAATCCGGACTTTTCCGCAACGAACCGCAAAAACCCCAGAAACGGGTAGGCGCTCCTCCCCAATAGCCCGCGCCTGTACCATGAATCAATGCTTGGAAACATCGGCCCCCTGGAGATCGTCGTCGTCCTGATCATCGCCCTCGTGGTGTTCGGGCCGAAACGCCTCCCCGAGCTGGGCCGTTCGCTCGGCAAGGGCATTCGCGAATTTCGCGACTCTGTGAGCGGCGATCACGATGACGACGAGCCGCCCCCCCCGCAGGGAATCGAGTCCGGCGAGCGTGAGCCGGTCGGCCACAAACGGACCTGAGGCCCAACGGGATGCCCCGTCGCGTCCGGGCGGTTTCCCATGAAGACCGCCTAACCCTCGTCGAGCACCTCGACGAGCTTCGCTTCCGGCTTGTCGTCTCGCTTGCCGCCTTCGGGGTGGCTCTGGCGCTCTGCTTCTGGCAGAACCACCTGCTCCTGGAGATCGCCTCCGGTCCCCTCCCGCATGCTCACAAGAAGCTGCTCACCTTCGGCGTCACCGAGCCCTTCACGACGACGCTGACGGTCGCCGCCTACGGCGCGATCATCCTCGCCCTGCCGATTGTCCTCTACCAGCTCGCCGCCTACGTGCTGCCGGCGTTCAGCGACGCCGAGCGCCGCGTCGCCCTGCCGATCATCCTGTTCGTACCGGTCCTGTTCGCCACCGGCGTCGCCTTCGGCTACTTCGTCGTGATGCCCGCCGCCGTCCACTTCCTACTCGGCTTCAACGACAGCCAGTTCAACGTCCAGGTCAGGGCTCGCGACTACTACGGCTTCTTCGGAATGACGATGCTCGCCTGCGGCATCGTCTTCGAGCTTCCCCTGGCGATCGTCGCCGTCACCCGGCTCGGCATCGTCAAGGTCAGCCAGCTCACCGCCAACCGCCGCTACGCGTACCTCGTGATCGCGATCGTCGCCGCGGCCCTGCCCGGGGTGGATCCGATCTCGATGCTGATCGAGATGGTTCCTCTGCTCGCCCTCTACGAGTTGAGTATCTTGCTCGCTCGCGCCTTCGGCACGCCGAAGGCGACGGGAGGTTTGACCGAGCCCTCAACCCAGGAGCGGTGATCAGCTAGATGGCAGACGGCGAACGACGCATGGTCTTCGACCTCCGCGGGCGGCGCAGGCACGTCGTCAAAGTCGTCTACGCGATCCTCGCGCTGCTGATGGGCGCCAGCCTCTTCCTCGTCGTCGGGCCGGTCAACATCGGCGGGCTGCTCGGCAACAGCGGCAGCTCCAACAGCGCCAGCTCCGCGCTCGACGACCAGGCCGCCGGCATCGAGCGCAAGCTGAGGAAGAACCCGAACGACGAAGCGCTGCTGCTCGCCCTCACCCGCACCCGGATAAGCGCGGGCAACACCCTGGTCAACGTCGACCAGACGACCGGCCAGCAGACGGTCACCCCCGAGGCGCGCGCCGAATACCAGCAGGCCGCCACCGCCTGGAGCCGTTATCTGAAGCAGAACCCGAGTCCGCCCAGCGCCTCCGCCGCCCAGCTCGCCGCGACCGCGTTCTTCTCGCTGGCCCAGACGGCGAGCACCGGCGCCGAGGCCGAGGACGACGTCAAGAACGCCGCCGCCGCGCAGCAGATCGTCGCCGACTCCCGACCGAACCTCGGCACGGTGAGCACGCTGGCGATCTACAAGTACTACTCGCTCGATTTCGCGGGCGGCGACAAGGTGACCAAGCAGGCCGAGAAGCTGGCGACCTCCAAGTCTCAGGCGAAGAGCGTCAAGACCCAGCTCGCCTCGATCCGCAAGCAGGCGAAGAAATTCCAGAAGCAGCAGCAGCAGTTGGCCAAAGCGCAGAAGGGTCAGGGCAAACAGGAACTCCAGAACCCGCTCGGCGGTCTCTCCGGGGGCGGTTCGTCCAGCAGCGGCACCACCCCCGTTCCCTAACCTCTTCCTATACTTCCGATCCGGTCTCGGGCACCCGTCCGATCCGGCGCTTCGCTGGGCCGTTAGCTCAACCGGTAGAGCAGGAGACTCTTAATCTCAAGGTTCCGGGTTCGATCCCCGGGCGGCCCATCTAACGCATCCAGCAGGGCTTGAAGACGGTGCCGGCGATGATCGTGCCGTCGGCGAAGGCGAGCCTGCCGCGCACTTCGAGCAGGCCGTCTGTGCAGTGGGCGGAGGTATAGCTACGGGTGCGCCCGCGGTATGGGTAGGTGCGGTGGATCGCCAGGCTTCCGGTGGTAAGCGAGCCGTAGCCGCCGGCGATCGAGGGGACATCGGCGGAGACCGCGTAGCCGAAGCGGCCGATGTGGACCTTGGCGATCGTCGTCACGACCACGTAGGTGGTCGGTGCCGGGGTCGTGGTGTAGGCGTGGATCACGACCGTCGCGTCGGGACCTTGGCGCGGTCCGTTGAAGAAGGTGAGCGGCGAGGTCGCCGGTATGGGCGCCTGCCCGGGAAAGGTGAGGATCGCCTTGGCCCTGCCGGCTCCGACGATCGCGCGCCGGCAGGTCCGCCGCGCCGCGGCGACGGTCTCGTTGGCGAGCGCGGCGGCCCGGCAGGTCGGCAGGCCGCGCGTCGTCAGGCGTCCGTTGCGGTCTAAGAGCAGGAGGATTGTTTTGAGCGGCGGCGGCGTGGTCCGGTCCTTGGTCGAGATCGTCGCGTGACCGCCGATCCGGATTGGCGCGAAGGCGCGCTTAGGCAACACTTTCGGGTGAAAGCTTCCGTCGGCGACGACGACGACGTTGCCCAGCACGATGCGGGCGCCAGAAGCGGAACCGGCGGCGAGGGCGACCGTCAGGATCGCCGCGACGAACAGCCATCGTGTCGCTTGCGGACGGCGCACGGCCGGGCCTACGCTCCCTCGGCCTGTTCCTTGAGGAGCTCGCGTGCCAGCCCCCGTTGCTCCGCTGCCCCCTCGGAACCGAGGAATGGCTGCGTCACCCAATACACCAGGTCCGGCAGTCGCGTCGGCAGCTGCGCGGTTGCGCCGTGGAGGATCTCGCTGTAGAGAAATTCGTAGACCCCGCCGACCAGGGCCAGCGAGGTGAGGCCGGGCAGCTCGGACGAGGCCTCAGAGCGGCCGGCCTCGATGAAGTGGGTGAACTGGCGGATCGCGGCGTCGCGGCGGGCCAGCGCCTTCGGCCCGGCGGCCTGGATCTCGACGATGCAGAAGCGCGCCGCGGCGGGGCGCTCGGCGATGATTCGCAAGAAGGCCGCCAGGCCGTAGCGGACCCTGGTCGCCCAGCTCGCGTCCTCGGGAGCCTCGAAGCCGCTCGTGGTCACGTCAAAGAGCATCGAGAGAGCCACCTCGAAGGCAGCCAGGAAACACGCCTGCTTGTCGTCGAACAGCTCGTAGAAGGTCTTGCGGGAGACCCCGGCGACGTTGATCACGTCGACCACGCGAGTCTCGGCGTAACCGCGCTCGGCGCAGACGTCCACCATCGCCGCGAGGATTCGGGTTCGCTGCTGGGCGGCCACCTGTTCGCGGGTGAGGCCGTGCCGGCCGCGCGGCAATCGCTGGAGCTCGCCGATCGTTTCTTCGGACTGTGCCACCGGTCTACCTTAGGGAATCGAGGTTTTCTTCCCATAGGCCTAACGTAGAAACAAAGGTGATCCCGTGCCCCGGCTGGTATAAGCAACTGCCTGTATTTCCAGCTCTCGTGAGGAGGAAATCAGGCAGGGGAAGGGGAAATTTGACCGGCCAAGGTGCATCGTGGCATTGCGACGTGTGCTGACCAATAAGAAGAGCAGGGCCACGAGGCGCCGCCGGGGCGATCGCCGCCCCGACCTACCGTTGTCGCTGCGCCGTTCCAAGCGCACACTCGTCGTCGCGGCACTTGTCATCGTCTTCCTGGGCATCCTCGGCCTCAACGTCGAAGGTCGCCTCTCGCCGACCTCGCTCGACGTCGGCGGCACCCAGTCCTCGCGCGCCAACTCGATGCTGCAGCGCTATTTCGGCGACTCGGCCCCCTTCCCGATCCTGCTCCGCGGTCCCGCCGCCGCTCTCGACAGACAGGGACCGGCGCTTGTCCGCGCCCTGCGACGCGACCCCAAGGTCACCACGCTTTCCCCCTGGGACCAGGGCGGCGTCGCCAACCTCCGCCCCAGCCCCAACAAGGCGCTGATCCTCGCCGACTTCCACGTCGGGCTCAAGAAGGCGGTCGAGGACACCGTCCCCCACCTCAACAGGACCCTCGAGGAGCAGATAACGCCGCCGGTGCGTGCCACCCAGACCGGCTTCGCCAGCATCTCCCGGGCGATCCAGGACGAGTCGATCCACTCGGCCGAAAAGGACGAGCTGATCGCCCTGCCCTTCCTGCTGCTGGTCCTGCTGCTCGTCTTCCGCTCGCCCGTTGCGGCGATGATCCCGCTGATCTTCGGCGTGATCACCGTGATCAGCACGCGGGGCCTCCTCACCATCGCCAGCCACTACTTCTCGGTCGACGCCTTCGCGCTCACGGTCAGCTCGATGATGGGCCTTGCCCTCGGGGTGGACTACGCCCTGTTGATGGTCTCGCGCTTCCGGGAGGAGCTGAGCGGCGGCGCGGCACCGGAAGTCGCCGCGCGCATCACCCGCCGCACCGCCGGTCGCACCACCGTCTTCGCCGGCAGCACGCTGTTCCTCTCGATGCTCGTCTCGATCTTCATCGTGCCGGGCTCCCTGCTGATCTCCCTCGCCACCACGGTGATCGTCGTCGTGATCGTCAGCGTCCTCACCTCGACGCTCGTCGCCCCGGGGCTGTTCGCCCTGCTCGGGACCAACGTCGATCGCTGGCGCATCGGCCGCCCGCCCGGCAACGACTCCGGCCTGATGGCGGCGGTGGGCGCCGCGCTGTCGCGCCCCCGGCTGGCCGCCGCCGTGATCGGCGGGGTGGTCCTGATCCTCGCCGCTCCGGCGGTCGCCCTCAAGACCGGGCCACCCAGCACCAACCAGTTGCCCTCCAGCGACTCCGCCAGGCGCGACGCGGCGATCGTCAACCGGGCGATCGGCGCCGGTTTCTCGGCGCCCTTCTCGGTCCTCGCCGCGACGGACAACGGCCCGATCACCGACTCGACCCACCTCGCGGCGCTGTCGAGCTTCCAGCGAAGCCTCGCTGCCATTCCCGGCGTCCGAGCGGTGATCGGGCCCGACCAGGTGGCCCGCCGGGTCAAACCGGTTCAGAAGCTCGGAGAAGACCTGCTGGCCGGCCGCGGATCCCCCGGCCGCGCGATCGCCGGGGTGCGTCGCCTCGGGGTCACCCTCGGCCGCGCCGCCGGCGGAGTCACGCAGCTCCGCATCGGCCTCGCCAAGGCAACCTTCGGCGCCGTCCTGCTCGGCAGCGGAACCGGGCAGGCCGCGCGGGCTTCGAACGCCCTGGCCGACGGCCTCAACCAGGCCAGCTCGGGCAGCAGCCGTGCGGTCAGCGCCCTCAGCTCGTTTGCCTCCGGCTCGCGCAAGCTCGCCGCGGGTCAAGAGCAGACCATCGCCCCGACGCTGCAGTTCAAGTTCGCGGCGGGAGACCTCAGGACCAACCTGATTTCCAACGTCAACCCGAGCGCGAAGCGCCTCAAGAAGGATCTGCACGACGAGGTCAACAACCAGCTGCCTCCGCTCCAATCGGCGGCGAAAGTCGCCAACGATCAGCTCCAGACCGCATGGCAGCAGCTCCAGGGGATGACGGTCGGGACTACCGATCCCAACTATCCGGCGGCGCTCGACGCCGTCCGCCAGGCGACCGCCGCGGTCAGCGGCACCGACCCTTCCACCAACCAGCCCTACAGCTCCGGCTACACCGGCCTCCCGAATGAGCTTTCCTCGATGCAGACCCGCCTGCAGAAAGACGCCGACGACGCGGACAACGTCCTCAACTGGCTGGTCAACACCGCCGAGCCCAGCCTGAAGACGATGTTCAACCAGATGAAGAGGCTGAATGAGGGAGAGGTCAAACTGACCAAGGGAAGCAAGGCGCTGGCGTCCGGCGCGCAGCAACTTTCCAATGCCTCCGTCCCCCTCAACAACGGGCTGACCCAGCTCACCAACGGCGCCGAACGGCTCACCGGCGGCATCTTCCAGCTCCAGGGCGGCAACGTCGAGCTGGCCCGGCGACTCTCCGACGGCTTTCGCCAGTCCCGTCCCCTGCAGAGCGGCCTGCGCCGCATGCAGGTCAGGGTGCTCGCCGGCAACCGCACGATCCGCCGCAACGTCGGGCAGATCCGCGCCCAGTCCCCCGGGATCTTCAACTCGGGCTTCTTCGTCCTCTCCACCCTCGATGGGGCGTCGCCGCAGACGCGCGAGCGCGCCGGCTCGACGATCGACCTCCAGCACGGCGGCCAGGCGACCAACATCACGGTGATCCCGACGTCGACCTTCAACACGCCTGGCTCAACCCGTCTCTATCGCCGCCTCCAGGACAGCGCGGCCGGCTTCAGCCGCGACACGGGACTGACCACCGGAGTGGCCGGCGGCCCGGCGACGGTCAACGACTACGACCAGGTGACCCGAGCCCGCATCCCCTGGGTGGTGATCGCGATCGCGATTGCCACCTTCCTGATGCTGGTGTTCGTGCTGCGGGCGTTGCTGCTGGCGGCCCTCGCGGTCGCCCTCAACATGCTCACCGTCGGCGTCGCCTTCGGCGTCCTCACCCTGCTCTTCAACGTGCCCGAGGGCTACCCGCTCGGCGGCCACACCTACATCGACGCGGTCAGCGTGACGATGATCTTCGGCGTCGTCTTCGGGCTCTCGATCGACTACGCGGTCTTCCTGCTGATGCGAATGCGCGAAGCCCACGAGGGTGGCGCCGACCACGCCACCTCGATCGCCTTTGGCCTGGAGAAAACCGCCCGCGTGATCACCGGTGCCGCGGCGATCATGATGGCCGTCTTCATCACCTTCGGCACCGCCAGCATCGCGACCGTCAGCCAGCTCGGCGTCGGCCTCACCGTCGCCGTCATCCTCGACGCCACGGTGGTTCGCATCGTCCTGCTGCCGGCGCTGATGCTGCTGATCGGCGAGCGGGTCTGGTGGCTGCCGCGCTGGCTCGATCGCGTCATGCCGAAGATCGACGTCCACGGGACAGAAGCCTCCGAAGCGGCTCAGGGCTGAGTGGTGGAAGGCTGCATCTCGGCGGCCGCGGCCTCGCTGCCGAAATACGGGAGCACCGCGAGGTGCATCAGCTCCGGCAGCAGCGAGCGGAACTCGGCCGCCCCCTCCTCCTCGAGCGGCGTCGCCAGTCGCGAGTAGACGACCGCGTGGATCCCGGCGACGATTCCCTCCGAGGTGATCGAGGGCGGAGCCTCCTCCCCCTCCCCGAGCTCCTCGCGGGCGGAGTCGACGAAGGCGGCCGCGCGACGCATCACCGCGGCTCGCCTCATCAGCGCCTCCCCGCCGGGGACGTGGACCTCGACGACGAGGGCCCGCGCGACCGCCGGCTCGTCCTCGCAGAAGCCGAGGAACTCGGCGAGCCCGAGGCGCATTCGGGTGCGCCAGCCGGCGCCCTCGCCGGCCTGGGCCATGGCGTCGGCAAGGCGCCGCTCGAGCCGTTCGACTCCGAGGTCGAACGCCGCCAGGAAGCACTCGTCCTTGTCACCGAAGTTGTCGTAGAAGGCCTGCCTGTAGAGGTCGGCGCGAACCAGCACGGAACGGACGCTGGCCGCCTCGTAGCCCTCCTCGCCGACCGCCTGGAGCATCCCCTCCAGGAGCCTTTCTCGCTGCTCTTGCCGTCGGTCGGTCTTGGTCGCCATATGGCTTTGCAGGGCCGTAAATAAACGTCCTGTATCGGGTACTTTAGCGGTATTTCGCTAATTTAGACAGTGGCGTTTCGCGAGTACCATGAAGTACGTGGCCGACTCCGCCTCCACCGCGGTTCGGGTGCCGCCAGGAAGGCACCCCCTCTCTCGCGAGTTCATCGTTCGCCATCAGCGCGCCCGGATCATCAACGCGCTCGCCGAGGAGACCGTCGACAAGGGCTACCGGGCGGTCACCGTCGCCGATATCGTCAAGCGAGCCGGGATCGCCCGCAACACCTTCTACGAGAACTTCTCCAGCAAGGAGGACTGTTTCCTCGCCGCTTCCGACCACGCCGTCGAGGAGGCGATGCGCCGCGTCATGGAGGCGGCGGCGACGGTCGGCGAGAGCGACTGGCCCCAGGGCGTGCGGGTCGGCCTCGCGGCCTTCCTCGACTACGTCGCCGGCCACCCCGCTCTCGCCCGCACCTGCATCGTCGAGGCGCTCTCCGCCGGTCCGGCGGCGGTCGAGCGCTACGAGCGCTCGATCCAGGCCTTCGTCCCGCTCTTCCGGCTCGGCCGGGAGTACACCTCGAAAGGCGCCGAGCTTCCGGAAACCCTCGAGGAGACGATCGTCGGCGGCATCTTCTGGATCATCTACCAGCGAATCATCATGGGGCAGAGCGACAAGATCCACGACCTTCTGCCCGAGCTGGTCGAGTTCGCCCTCACCCCCTATCTCGGCGCCGCCGCCGCCAAGGACGAGGCCGCGGCAGCGACCGGCGCCATCGGGGGCTGACATGTCGAGGGGGACGCCGCGTCGGGGAGCGCGGTCGTCGCGACCGACCGGTCGCGACAGCCAAGGCGGGGATCGGAGGCCCCAGGGCTAAGTGCTGCGGACAAGCGCGCTCGACCGCTCCGCCGCTTCGCCGGAGCGGGCTCGCATCGTCGAGGCCCTGATCGAGGTCGCCGCCGAGCACGGCTACCTCGACACCACGATCGAGATGATCCTGGAGCGCGCCGGTCTCGATCGGGACGATTTCGACCGCCACTTCCGCGGCAAGTACGACTGCTTCCTCACCGCGTGGCAGGAGATCAACGAGGAGTGCATGGAGGAGATGCTCCATGCCTACAACAGCGCGATGGATTGGCCCGACCGGCTGCGCGCCGTCGCCAGGGGGACGATCGGCTCCCTCTGCAACGACCCCAGTCGCGCCTCCTTCGGGGTCGAGGTGCTCGCCGCCGGCGACGCGGCGCGCGCCCGCCGCGACATGACGATGCGCGTCATCACCTCGCTGATCGACGCCGGCCGCCAGGAGATGGAGGACCCCGACTCGGTGCCCCGCACCACCGCCGAGGCGCTGGCCGGCGCCGCATACGGCCAGATCTACGCCAAAGTCGTGCGCGGGGCGCACTCCGAGCTGCCGACTCTGATCCCGCAGCTGATGGCGACCGCGGTGATGCCCTACCTGGGGATCGAAGCGGCGATGGAGGAGCTGCGCGCCGGGGAGGGCGGCCCCCCCGGCCGCTATCGTCGGGAGGCAGAGATGGCGCCTGAGGCAGGGAAACCCGAAGAGCAGGAGCTGCCGCCGGAGTTGGCGCGCCTCCCCCCGGGTCGCCACGGCCTGCCGCGCGAGTTCATCGCCCACAACCAGCGGGAGCGGCTGATCGCGGGCCTCGCCGAGGCGGTTGCCGAGCACGGCTACACCGGCACCACGATCGCCCACATCACCCGCCACGCGGCGGTCTCTCGCCGCACCTTCTACGAGCACTTCGCCAGTAAGGACGAGTGCTTCGTCGCCGCCTACGAGATCGTCATGGAGAGGCTGCGTGAGCAGGTCGAGGCCGGCTTCGAGCAGAGCGAGGATTGGCCGCACGCGGTCAAGTCGGGCCTCGCGGCGATGCTCGCCTTCCTCGCGGCAGAGCCCAACCTGGCGCGCCTCGCGATGGTCGAGGCCCAGGTCGCCGGTCCCGCCGTGGTCCAGCGCTACGACGAGGCGATCAAGGGCTTCGTCCCCTTCTTCCAGGCCGGCCGCGAGGTCGCCTCGGCCAACGGCACTTCCCTGACCCCGACCACCGAGGACGCCCTGGTGGGCGGCATGGTCTCGCTGATCTCCCGCCGCGTCCTCGCGGGCAAGACCGAACAGCTGGAAGAGCTCCTCCCAGACCTGGTCGAGTTCATCCTCACGCCCTACCTCGGCCCCGAAGAAGCCGAGCGCATAGCAACGGAGTAGGGCAGTCGGGGCCCCGACTGCCCTACCCGCTCCGGGCTACTTCTTCTGCTTACACCTCTGGACGCCCGTCGGCGTCAGGGTCTGGCCGTCGGCGAAGGTGAAGGCGCCGCGGTACTTCAGCCTCTTGTTGGCGCACTTGGCGCTGACGTAGCTGCGCCTCTTGCCCCTGTACTTGTACTTCCTGTTCACCTTCGTCTGGAAGTGGGTGAGCGAAGCGGTGCCGCCCGCGATCGGGGGAATCTGGACGTCGAGCCGCGGCCCGTAGCCTCGCTTGTTGTAGTTGCTGATCACGCCGGTGAGGATGGTCGAGACCTGGACCGGCGTCGAACCGAAGGTGTGCACCAAGAGCACGGGCTTGCCGCCCTGTGGCACGCCGTTGAAGGCGGTCACGATGACGTTCTCGGTGAACACGGTGGTGCCGACCGGGATCAGGACCGTTGCCTTGCCGCTGCCGACGACCGCGTTCGGACACGCTCCCTTTGCCTGGCTCGTCGTCGTGTTCTGCAGCTTCGCGTTGGTGCAGGTCGGGATGCCCCTCGTGTAGAGCTTCACGTTCTTGTCGAAGTCGAGCACGGCTCGATTGGCCGGAACCGGAACGCCGTTGGACGCCGTGGTCGTCGACAGGTCGGTGACGACGTTCAGCGACGCCGGCTGGAACTTGCTCTTCGAGAGCTTCGAAGGCGCCACGGTCGCCCTCCAGCCCTGGACGTTGCCGTCGGGGCCGGGGCCCGCGGGGTTCGCGGCGAACACTGCCGCCGTGGCAATAGCCATAACGCCCACAGCCAAGCTCACCGTCAAAGTCAATCGCTTGCGCATCGGGGTCTCTCCTCTTTTCTTCCCTGCCCACTTAGCGCTGAACTACAGGAACCCAGCGTAGCGACCCGAGTTGCTCGGCCAGTCGGGGTTTTCCCGTCGATCTAAGCCGCGGGATTACCGCAACGCGCGGCTTGACAGGCGACGTTTATTTCCAGTTAACGCAGGCGTCGAACGGTGTCCTCCGCCGGGTTGCTCGGATACGATCCCCACGCCAGTTCCACCGGGTCGGAGGCCGGGGAACGGGAGGCAAGAACGACCCGCGTGTCCGCGAATCCATCAGGAGAGGAGCGACGACCGGTGCTTACCCGGCGGCCCACGGTTGCCCGCATCGCGGCCCTCGGGGCGATCGGCCTCTTCGTCATCCTGATCGTCGCTCTGGTCGTCAACGGCAACGGCGGCTACGGCTACAACCTGCTCTTCCAGAACGGCGGCCAGCTGGTCAGCGGCAACCAGGTGCTGATCGGCGGCACGCCGGTCGGCTCGGTCGACTCGATCAAGCTCACCCCCGACAACCTCGCCGAGATCCACGTCACCGTCGACCAGCAGCTCCACGAGGGCTCCACGGCGGTGATCCGCGCCACCTCGCTCTCCGGCGAGGCCAATCACTACGTCTCGATTTCCCCCGGCCCCAACAGCAACCCGGCGATGCGGAGCGGCGCCACCATGGACCTCGCCTCGACCACCACCTCGGTCGACCTCGACCAGCTCCTCAACACCTTCACTCCGAAGAACCGCGAGGGGCTGAGCAACTTCATCCGCGGCAACGCGGCGATTTACGCCGGTCGCGGCCCCGAGGCAAACCAGACCTACAAGTACTTCGGCCCGGCGCTCAACCGGACCAGCGCCTTCTTCGGCGAGCTGACCGCCGACCAGCATCTGCTGCGGCGCTTCGTGGTCGGCTCGGCCGACCTCTTCACGACCCTCTCCAGGCAGCACGACGCGCTCTCCTCCTCGGTCGCCAACGCCAACACGGCGTTCGCCTCGATCGCCGGTCAGAGCGCCTCGCTCGACCAGGCGCTGCGCCAGCTGCCGGCGACCTTCCGCCAGGGCAGCACCACCTTCGTCAACCTGCGCGCCGCCCTCGACGACCTCGACCCACTGGTCAACACCTCGAAGACCGCCACCCGCAACCTCGCCCCCTTCCTTGCCGACCTGACTCCGGTGTTGCGGAAGGCCGTCCCGGTCTTCCGCAACCTGAAGCTGACCGTGGCCAGGCCGGGCGCCGCCAACGACCTTGCCTACACGCTCGAGAAGCTGCCGACCATCCAGTCGCGCGCCAGCAAGGCCTTCCCACGCGCGGTCAAGGCGATCCAGGACTACCAGCCGACCCTCAACTTCGCCCGTCCCTACACGCCGGACATCCTCAACGGCCTCGCCAAACTCGGCCAGGTGACCGCCTACTACGACGGGGTCGGCCACTACATCCGCGCCTCGGTCGGGACCAACCTTTTCGACTACAACGGCGGCACCAAAACGCTCGACCCGATCTCGCCGAGCGACAACTACAACGCCTTCGGCCCCGTCCACCTGCGCAGCCCTTGCCCGGGCGGCGGGACGCAGTCGGCGCCGGACAACTCCAACCCGTTCGTCAACCCGCCGTGGGGCGCCAGCAGCGTCACCACGTCCGACTGCGCGCCCGGCGACGCGCCCCCCGGCCCATGAGGCGCGTCCTGCTGATCGGCGGAACCGTGGCCGCGATCGTCGTCGCCGTGCTGCTGATCGGCGGTAGCGGTAGCGGCGGCGACTACCTGGTCCGCGCGGTCTTCGACAACGGCTCCTTCGTCGTCAACGGCGAGGACGTCCGGGTCGCCGGCGCCAACGTCGGCAGCGTCCAGTCGGTGGGGGTCACCCTGCCCGGCGAGACCGCCTCCGAGCAGGGCGGTCCCCACGCGGTGCCGGGCAAAGCGGTCGTGGTCCTGGACATCACCGACCCGGGCTTCCAGGACTTCCGCAGCGACGCCAGCTGCATCATCCGCCCCCAGTCGCTGATCGGCGAGCGCTACGTCGATTGCCGACCGACCCTGCCGCGGGCGCCCGGCTCGCCGGTGCCGCCGCCGCTGGCCGAGGTCCCGAGCGGCCAGGCGGGCGCGGGGGAGCACCTGCTGCCGCTGGAGAACAACGGCCAGGCGGTCGACGTCGACCTGGTCAACGACATCTGGCGGCTGCCGTACACGCAGCGCTTCCGAATCATCCTCAACGAGCTCGGGGCCGGGCTGGCGTCGCGCGGCAAAGACCTCGAAGAGGTGATCCGCCGCGCCGATCCGGCGCTGCGGGACACCGACCGCCTGCTCGCGATCCTCGCCAATCAGAAGGACCAGCTCGCGCAGCTGGCCAAGGACTCGGAGACGATCATGCGGCCGTTCGCCCGCGAGCGCGCCCACGTCGCCGGCTTCTTCGACAGCGCCGGCTTCGCGGCCCAGGCGACCGCCGAGAAGAGCCCGGAGCTGGAGTCCTCGCTGCGGAAATTCCCGATCTTCCTGCATCAGTTCCGCCTCACGATGCGCAGCCTCCAGGGCTTCTCCGACCAGGCGCTGCCGGTCACCCTGGCGCTGGGCAAGGCGGCGCCCTCGCTGACCGACGCGACCCAGCACCTGCCGGCCTTCTACAGCGCTTCGACCGTGGCCTTGCGCAGCCTCGGCCAGGCGGGCCAGGCGTCCGGCGCGAAGTTCCGCGCCGCCGACCCGGTCGTGCTCCAGGCCCGCGCCCTCGCCCAGTCGGGCGCGCGGCCGCTGACCAACTTCGCCCGCTTCCTCGGGACGACCCAGAAGACGGGCGGCTTCGAGAACCTGATGGCGCTGATCTACAACACGACCGGCCAGGTCAACGGGTTCGACAAGTACGGCCACTACCTGCGCACCATGATCACTCCGAGCAACTGCTTCGACTACATCCCGAACCCGGCGATCCCCGGAGCCGGCCAGGCCTGCGCCTCCGCGAAGTTCCAGGACACCGGCTCGAGCTCGGCGGTGCCGTCTGCGACGCCTCCCGACACGACCACCACCCGCCTGCTCCGCGCTCAGCGGCGGCGCGAGCAGATCCAGCGCGGCGGCGGCACCTCCGCCCCCGGCCTCCTCAACTACCTCCTGGCGCCATGAGACCGAGGCGCGGCGGCATAAGCGGAGTGGCCACCAGCCCGGTCCTGGTCGGGGCGGTGACGATCGTAATCGTAATCGTCGCCGTCTTCCTCGCCTACAACGCCAACAACGGCCTTCCCTTCGTCTCCACCTACAACGTCAAGGTCCTCGTCCCCAACGCCGAGGCGCTGGTAAAAGGCAACGAGGCGCGGATCGGCGGCGTCCGGGTCGGCCTGGTCAAGTCGGTAACCCCGGTCCGCCTCGCCAACGGCCGCTACGCCGCCCAGCTCGACCTCAGCCTGGACGAGAACGTCAACCCGCTGCCGACCGACACCAGGGTGGTGATCCGCAACAAGTCGACGATCGGCTTGAAGTACCTCGAGCTCGACCCCGGCAACTCGCCGCGCGGCTACCCGCCCGGCTCGACGATCCCGGTCAGCGCCTACAGCCCGAAGACGGTCGAGCTCGACCAGTTCTTCAACATCTTCAACGCGAAGACGCGGGAGGCGATCAAGGTCCAGCTGACCGGCTTCGGCACCGCCTTCGCCGGTCGCGGCGCCGACCTCAACGCCGCCTTCGCCGTCCTCCCCTCGCTGGTCACCCACGCGACCCCGCCGCTCGCCATCCTGGTCGACCCGCAGACCAACTTCGGTGGCTTCTGGCGCGCCCTCGAGTCGATCTCCGCCGAGGTGGCGCCGGTCGCCGAGCAGCAGGCGCAGCTCTTCGTCGGCCTCGATCGCACCTTCACCGCTTTCGCCAACGTCGCTCGGCCCTACATCCAGGAGACGATCGTCAAAAGCCCGCCGACCGAGGACACCGCGATCGCCGTGCTGCCGGTGCTGCGGCCCTTCTTCCACAACTCGCAGCGCTTCTTCGCCGCCTTCGAGCCCGGCGCCGAGGAGCTCGCCCGCATCTCCCCGGAGCTCGCCCGCACCGTCAGGGCCGGCATCCCGGTCCTCAACGCGAGCCCGGTCCTCAACGCCCAGCTCGAGCCGACCGCCCAGGCGCTGCTCGACTTCCAGGGCGCGCCCGGCGTTATCACCGGCCTCAAGCTGCTGACCAGCACCAACCAGATCCTCGACCCGAGCCTGCGCTTCATCACCCCCGCCCAGGCGACCTGCAACTACCTGACCCTGCTCTTCCGCAACGCCGCCAGCATCGGCAACCAGGGCAACAGCCTCGGCACCTGGACCCGCGTCCTGCCGATCGCCGCGCCGAACCCCGGCACCACCCAGGAGGGCGGCGGCAGCGGCGTCAACAACGAGGGCACGCCATCCTCCGCACCCGCCGCGGGGCCCGGGGCGAACTACCTCCACATCAACCCCTACCCCTACACCGACTCGCCCGGCCAGCCCGCCTCCTGCATGGCCGGCAACGAGAGGTACTTCGGCGGCAAAGTCGCGATCGGCAACCCGTCGCAGAAGATCACCCTCAACACCGCCGGCCAGAAGCCCTTCCAGCTCAACCAGGGGGGCAAGTGATGTCGCGCCTTCCGGACAGGGGCCCGCGTCCCGACCACGGCGAGCACCGCCGCCTGCGGCTGAAGAACTGGCAGATTGCCGTGATCGCGATCCTGATCGTCACGGTCGGCCCCTACCTCGCCTTCACCAAACACATCCCCTTCACCGGCCACGGCTACACGCTCAACGCGGTCTTCCGCAACTCGGCGAACATCGCGATCAACTCGCCGGTGCGGGTCGCCGGCGTCAACGTCGGCAAAGTCATCTCTGTCGGCCCCGACGGCAACGACTCCAAGGTCACCTTTACCGTCAGCGAGGCCGGCCGCCCGATCGCCGCCGACGCCTTCGCCGAGATCCGCCCGCGGATCTTCCTCGAGGGCAACTTCTTCATCGACCTCGACCCCGGCAGCCCCAGCGCGCCGAAGCTCGCCGGCGGCTCGACGATCCCGGTCACCCACACCTCGACTGCGGTCCAGTTCGACGAGATCCTCACCTCGCTGCAGTCGCCCGTGCGGGCCGATCTCGGCCGCCTGCTGCAGGGCTACGGCACCGCCCTCACCCACCAGCCGACGCCTGCCGAGGACGTCACCCAGGACCCGCTGGTCAAAGGCGTGACCGGCGCCGGCGGGCTCAACCTCGCCTTTCTCTACGGCGGCAAGGCGGGCCGCTCCAGTGCCCAGGTGACCAACGCCTTCCTCGGCACCGAGCCGGGCGACCTCTCCCGCCTCGTCGCCGGCGCGGGCAAGACCTTCAGCGCGCTCAGCGCCAACCAGCGCAAGCTCGAGAGCCTGGTCGTCAACTGGAACACCTTCACCGGCGCTCTCGCCGCCCAGTCGAGCAACCTGGCGGCGACGGTGCATGAGCTGGGGCCGACCCTGCAGACCGCGCACAGCTCCTTCGCCAACCTCAACGCGGCGCTGCCGCCGCTGCGCACCTGGGCGCGCGAGTTCACCCCCGCCGTTGCCGAGCTGCCGGCGCTGATCAGGGCGGGCGAGCCCTGGCTGGCCCAGGCCAACCCGCTGCTCGGCGACGCCGAGGGGGGCGGCATCGCGAGGCTACTCGCCCCGACCTCGGAGGGCTTCGCCCAGGCGGCGAAGTACGGCCTCAACGCGATCAGCCAGACCAACCTGCTCAGCCTCTGCACCAGCCGCACCCTGGTCCCGACCGGCAACCAGGTGATCACCGACCAGTTCAGCAACGGCCAGCCCAACTACAAGGACTTCTTCTACGACACCGCCAACCTGGCGAGCGAGAGCCAGAACTTCGACGGCAACGGGCCCTTCATCAGCCTGCTGCTCGGCGGTGGATCGACCCTGGTCAGCACCCCCAATCCGACCGGCAACGTCGCGACAGACAAGACTCTGTATGCCAACGCCGTCGCAGCCCCGACCGGCACCCAGCCGGTCGTGCCCGCCGCGGGGAAGAAGGACGCGAACGGCAATCCCATCCTCAACGGGCCGCCTAAAAAGCCCGGCGCCAAGTGCTACAAGCAGTCCGTCCCCGACCTCAACGCCGTCGGCGTCGGGGCGCCCAACCCGGCGGTGGTCCCGTGAGCGACGCGAGGCTGAGGGATCGGGCTCGGCACGGCTGGCAGTCGCTGCGGCGTCAGTCGCGCGGCCGGCTCAAGGACGTGATCGCGATCGCGGCCCTGATCGTCGCGGCGATCGCCACCTCGCTGGTGCTGATCACCGGCCAGAAAGCGGCGCTGCCCTCCTGGCTCCCCCTCGTCGGCCAGAGCTTCGTCCACTACAACGCCGAGCTCAGCTCCGCGCAGGCGATCACCCCGGGCCAGGGACAGGCGGTCGACATCGCCGGGATCCAGGTGGGGAAGGTCTCCTCGGTCGAGCTCCAGGACGGCCACGCCGTCGTCGGCCTCGACGTCGAGCCCAAGTACGCGACGCTGATCCATCCCAACGCGCAGGTCCTGATGCGGCCGAAAACGAACCTCAACGACATGGTGGTCGAGGTCGATCCCGGCACCGGCCGCAAGCAGCTCCCCGACGGCGCGACGATCCCGCTCTCTCAAACCAACCCGAACATCAACCCCGAAGCGTTCCTCTCGACCCTCGACGGCGACACCCGCCAGTACCTCCAGCTCCTCGTCGCCGGCGGCGCCCAGGCGCTCGGCGGGCCGGGGCAGGGGCTGCGCTTCTCCTCCGAGCTGCGCCGCTTCGGGCCCTTCTCCAAATACATCTCGGAGCTGAACGGCGCCGTCGCCAAGCGCCGCGTCGCCCTCGCCCGGGTTATCCACGACTTCCGCCTGCTGACCGAGGAGCTCGGCCGCCGCGACACACAGCTGCAGCGCTTCGTCGTCTCCTCCAGCGATGCGCTCGGCGCCTTCGCGAGCCAGCAGAACTCGATCCAGCTCGCCCTCCAGGAGCTGCCCGCGACCCTGCGCACCGCCCAGCTCGGCCTCGGCAGCTCCAACAAGCTCTCGCTGGCGCTGCGCCCGACCCTCACCGAGCTGATCCCCCAGGCCCAGGCATCCCCGGCCGCGTTCCGCGCCAACACCCGCTTCTTCAAGCAGACGGTCGGCCCGATCCGCCGCCAGATCCGCCCCTTCACCCGGATCATCCGTCCGACCGTCCTGCACGCCTCGCAGACCGCGAAGCCGTTCGCGACGACGGTCAAGGGCTTCGGCGAGGGAATCGGGTCGCTCAACTACGGCTTCAACGAGCTCGCCTACAAACCGAAGAACCAGCAGGGCTACCTCTTCTACCTGCCCTGGCTCAATCACGACCTCAACGCCACCTACATGGAGCAGAGCGGCTCCGGGGCGCTGCGGCGCAGCCTGATCATGATCTCCTGCAACACCGCGAACCTGGTCGAGGGCGCAGTCAAAGTGCGTCCGTTCCTGCACACCCTCCAGCAGGCGACCAACGTGCCGACCATCAACAACAAACAGGCCTGCCCGTGAACAAGCAGGCGCCCAGCCCAGCCCGCCTCGCCGTGATCGCCGGCTTCACGCTCTCGTGCTTCGGCATCCTGCTCTTCCTCTGGATTACCTTCGGCGGCTCGACCCCGTTCCGCGCCAAGACCTACGAGGTCAAGGTGCCCTTCGACGAGGCGACAGCGCTGGTCTCCCAGTCCGACGTCCGCATCTCCGGCGTCTCGGTCGGCAAAGTCGGCAGCGTGGCGCTCTCGCCCAACGGCAAGCACGCGCTGGCGACGCTCAACATCGACGACGCCTTCGCGCCGCTGCCCGCCGACACCCGGGCGACTCTGCGCGCCAAGACACTGCTCGGCGAGACCTACGTCGAGCTGACCTCGGGCAATCGCGACGGCGCCAGGATCGCCGACGGCGGCACGCTCCCCTACGCTCAGGTCGCCAAGTCCGTGCAGCTCGACGAGCTCCTCCGCGCCTTCGACCCGAAGACCCGCAGCGCCTTCCGCACCTGGATGCAGGACGCGGCGATCTCGATCCACGGCCGCGGCCAGGCCTTCTCCGACGCGCTCGGGGAGCTGGACCCGACCTTCACCCAGTTCGACCGCTTCTTCCGCGTG
The DNA here is from genome assembly GCA_963702055.1 of uncultured Solirubrobacterales bacterium. GTDB lineage: Bacteria > Actinomycetota > Thermoleophilia > Solirubrobacterales > 70-9 > CAWINX01. The sequence continues at coordinate 1,867,411 of OY969702.1, forward strand.
CTCGACACCCAGCGCCTCGCCGTCCGCCAGCTCTTCCGCCAGGGCGCCGTCACCTTCAACGCGCTGAACGCGCGCCAGGGCCAGCTCAGCAGCCTGATTCGCAACGCCAACCAGGTCTTCCAGGTGACCGGCCAGCGCAACCGCGACATCGAGGCGACCTTCCTCGCCTTCCCGACCTTCCTCGACGAGTCGAGGCTGACCCTGCGCCGGCTGCGGACCTTCGCGCTCAACACCAACCCGCTGCTGATCCAGCTGCTGCCGGCGATGCGGGAGCTCTCCTCGACCCTGATCGCCCTCGGCAAGCTCACCCCACAGCTCGACGGCTTCTTCAACGGCCTCGTCCCGGTAATCGCCAACGCCAACACCGGCTTCGCCGCCTTCCGCAGGCTCTTCCGCGACGACTTCCCGCCGCTGCTGCGCGGGGTGCAGCCCTTCCTGCGCAACATCAACCCGCTCTTGCAGGGGGTCGACAGCTACAAGCACGAGCTGACCGCGCTGCTCGGCAACGCCACCGCGGCGACCAATGCGCTGCGGCCGGGCGAGGACCACTTCGTCAACGTGCTCAGCCCGCTCAACCCGGCTTCGCTGGCGACCTTCCCGGCGCGCCTCCAGGTCAACCGCAACAACGCTTACAGCAAGCCGGGGATCTACGATGACCTGGCGGCCGGCCTGCCCAGCTTCGGCACCGGCCAGTGCTCCGCCGGCCTACAGGCGCTGCTCGACTCCAACACGCCGAACGACCCGGTCTTCAACGCTCGCACCGGCGGCGACGTGACCCAGGCGCAGGACTTCTTCGACCGGCTCAAGCAGTTCGCGTTCAGCGACCAGCTCGACTCCAACGCGACCCCGGCGCCGCCCTGCGTCCAGCAGGGCCCGTTCGCCCCGCTCGGCGACTCCGGCGGCGCGACCACCTACCAGCACACGCTCGAACAGCCGCTGCCCTGAGAAGGAGCCCTGGCGGGCGCGGTCGTTAAGGACTCCTTAATAGACTGGCCGAACAGCGCTCCGATTGTAAACTTCCCGGTTTACCAGGGTGCGTGTCCGGGAAGGGCATGCAGGGAAACGACAGCGGTGTGGCGCCTCGGGCGTTGCCGCGGGCTTCTAAAAGGAGAGATTCGTGAAGAGATTTCGCAAGCACGTGGGCCGCGGGCACGTCGCCGCGGTGGCGGCGATCAGCGTCTTGGCCGTGGCCGCCTTCGCCACCAGCGCCTCTGCCGTCAAGGTCACGCTCGGCAACATCGTGATCACCGCCGACGGCGGGGTCAGCCCGAAGGCGCTGCCGAAGCACAAGCTGGCGCCGATCACCCTCACGCTGAAGGGCACGATGGGCACCACCGACGGCACCCACGTGCCGGCGCTGAAGACCCTCAGCCTGCTCTTCGACAAGCACGGCACGGTCGGCACCAAGGGCTTCCCGACCTGCAAACAGGGTCAGATCACCAACACGCTCACCAAGGTCGCCCTTAAGACCTGCAAGAAAGCGCTGGTTGGCACCGGCACCGTGAGCGCCGAGGTGCAGTTCCCGGACTCCAACCCGGTCCCCGCAAAGGGCAAGCTGCTGATCTTCAACAGCGTGCCGAAGGGCGGCGACCCCGTCTTCATCCAGCACGCCTACATTTCTTATCCGGTCGCGACCACGGTGGTAACGGTCGCCAGGGTCACCAACGTACACGGCAAGTACGGAAAAGCGACAACGATCCAGATCCCGCCGCTCTCCGGCGGCTACGGGTCGCTGAAGAGCTTCACCGCGAAGCTCCACAAGACGTACAAGTACAAGGGCAAGAAGAAGAGCATCTTCCTCGCCGAGTGCGCCAACGGGCATTTCTTCGCCCACGGCGACTTCACCTTCACCACCGGCGACAAACTGAGCGGCAGCGTCGTCAAGACCTGCATTTCGAAGCGCTGATTTTCAAGCAGGGGTAACGGATAAGGCCCTCGGTTCTCACGAACCGGGGGCCTTTTTTACGCGGCGCGCAGGCTCGGCTCGTCGCCGATCCAGACGACCTGGTCCCGGCCGGGACCGACGCCGACCAGGCGGATCGGCACGCCGACCGCGTCGGCGATGTAGGCGAGGTAGTCGCGGGCCTGCGGCGGCAGGTCCGCCTCGCTGCGGCAGGCTGTGATGTCGACGTCGAAGCCGGGCAGCTCCTCGTACTCCGGCTGCGCCGAGTGGAGGATCGACTGGTGGTAGGGGAAGTCGTTGAAGACCGCTCCCTCCTTGGACCGGTAGCGGACCGCGACCCGCAGCGTGTCGAGACCGCTCAGCACGTCGAGCTTGGTGATCGTCAGCGCGCTCATCCGGTTGAGCCGGACGGCGTAGCGCAGGGCGACCAGGTCCATCCAGCCGCAGCGGCGCTCGCGCCCGGTCGTCGTCCCGTACTCGTGGCCGCGCTCCAGCATGTGGCGGCCGGCCTCGTCGTCGAGCTCGGTCGGGAAGGGGCCGGCGCCGACCCGCGTCGCGTAGGCCTTGGCGACTCCCCAGACCTCGTCGATGTCGGCCGGGCCGATCCCGGCGCCGACGCAGGCCGCGCCGGCGATCGGGTTGGAGGAGGTGACGAAGGGGTAGGTGCCGTGGTCGAGGTCGAGCAGGGTCGCCTGGGCGCCCTCGAAGATGACGGTGCCGCCGCTGTCGAGGGAGTCCCAGCAGAGGCGGGCGGTGTCGGCGATGTGGGGCTCGAGGCGGTGGCCGTAACCGGCGTACTCCTCGACCATCGTGTGCAGGTCGAGGCGGGGGTCGGGGGCGGCGGCGACCGACTGGTCGGCGCCCTCCTTGGCCCCTTCGCCGGCCTCCTTGCGCAGCTTGCGCCGCTGCACCGAGAGCTCGCGCAGCGCCTGCTGCTTGGGCTCCATCGCCGCCAGCATCTTCTTGCGCAGGATCTTCTCGTCGAGCAGGTCCTGGACGCGGATCCCCAGCCGCAGCGCCTTGTCCGCGTAGCAGGGGCCGATTCCCCGCCGCGTCGTGCCGATCGAGAGCTTGCCGAGTTTGATCTCCCCCGCCGTGTCCAGCAGCACGTGGTAGGGCATGATCAGGTGCGCGTTGGCGCTGATCCGCAGGTTGCCGACGTCGACGCCCCGGCGGCGCAGCCCGTCGATCTCCTCCAGCAGGATCCGCGGGTCGAGCACGACTCCGTTGCCGATCGCGCAGACCTTGTCCGCGTAGAGGATTCCCGAGGGGATCAGGTGGAACTTGAACTCCTCGCCGTCGCGGACGATCGTGTGGCCGGCGTTGTTGCCGCCCTGGAAGCGCACGATCATCGAGGCGTTCTCGGCGAGCAGGTCGGTGACCTTGCCCTTGCCCTCGTCGCCCCACTGAGCCCCCACTATGACCAGGCCAGGCATAACGACGAGAGATTGTGACGGTTAAGCGGCCTTGCCGTAGCGGCGGTCGTCGCCGAACAGGGGAACCTCGTCGCAAACCTGGCTCAGCCGCGAGACCGTCCTCGTCCCGATCTGTTCCTCCAGCTCCTGATGGGGGAGGTTGGTGGTGATCATCACCGAGCGCTGGGTCTCGTAGCGCTCGTTGATCAGCGCGTAGAGCTGCTCCAGTACCCAGTCGCTGCGTTTCTCGGCCCCGAGGTCGTCGATGTGGAGGAGGTCGACCGAGGTGAGGCGCTCGAAGAACGAGAGGTAGGAGTCACCGCCGGGCTCGGAGTCGTAGGTGCGGCGAATGCGCGCCAGCAGCTTCGGCAGCGAGTAGATCGCCACCGAGCGCCCGGCCTCCAGCGCCGCCTTGGAGACCAGCATCGCCAGCGTCGTCTTGCCGGTCCCCGTGTCGCCGAACAGCCAGAGGCCGCGGCCCGCCTCCAGCCGCTCGTCCAACTCCTCGACGAACGAGCGGACCTCCGCGACGGCGCCCTTCGTCTGCAGGTCGCGCGCCATGTCGGAGACGGGGGGCCGGTCGAACGAGACGCCGCGATAGCGCGGCGGGATCACCGAGGCGACGCCCTTGGTCCGCCCCCTGCGCAGCCGCTGCTCGCGGCACTCGCAGGGGCGCGCCACGTCCTCGGGGCCGAGGATCCAGCCCGAGCCGTCGCACACCCCCAGCGGGCAGACCTGGTCGCCGGGGTCCATCGCTGCCATTAGAACTCAGGCCCCGCGGTCGCCACGTCGTCGATCGGAGGGCCCTCGCCGGCCGGCTGCTCGATCGGGCGTTCCTGGCCGGCATAGTCGGCGAATTTCGGGAAGCGATCAAGGAACACCAGTCGTTTGTTCCCGATCGGGCCGTTCCTGTGCTTGGCCACGATCACTTCGGCCAGCCCGTCCTTCTCGTTCTCGTCATGGCGATAGATGTCCTCGCGGAAGAGGAAGGCAACGACGTCGGCGTCCTGCTCGATTGAGTTGTGGACCACGACGTTGTCCGCGACGAAGTTGTGCAATCCCTCGACCGTCAGGTCAAAGACCTCCTCGACACCGTCGGGCTCGATAGAGGCAATTGGATCCCAATAGGCGTCTCCGAGCGCAAGGTCGACCAGCTCTTCGGAGCGCACCGCGCTCGCTACGCGCATCGCCCTCTCCCTGCTGATCCCGTTCTTGTAGAGAGCGGTTCCGCAGTACCTGGTGCCAATCGCGGCCTGCATCTCGCGGCTGGTCATCCCGACTTTCTCCATGGCCGGGACGACCATGTCTCGCCAGGCTTCCTTCGGGATGACATCTCGATTCGGGTTGCGAGGCCTGTCGGCGAAATGCTCCAAGATGGCGCTCGCGTGGCGACACTTGTTGGCTCCGAGGGCGCCGATTATCTCCAGGAAACGCACCAACTCCGTCCCGCCGCTGACAGTCACGTGAAACTGTGGCCTCCCCTTCGCGGGACTGTCGTGGCGCGAAAGGCGCCCATTGATGCCAAGGCGGAGAAGGAGCGCCTGCACGTCTTGGGCGAGACGGAAGCTGCTCGTCGCGTAGTAGACATTCGCGGTTTGGCGAGGCCCGCCGAGCCAGACGCTGCCATCGGTTGCCCATAAATGCCTGAGGAACGTGGCGATCGCCCACGTTGGTTGGGTGAAGACGATCTCCGGCACGCGCTTTTCGTAAGACCGCAGTCCGAAGACCCCCAGCTCGTCGAGCCAAGACGCAACTGGATTACGCCGTCCATGGGTTAGGCGTTCCCTCGCCGTCAGATAGACCTGGAACCAGCGGCGCTTTTTCTTAACGCGAGGGCGGACCGCGTCCCCAAATACGCGAGTCGAGAGATCGGCAACGAGGTGCGCCAGCTTGCGCTCGTTGCTCGTGTACTGAATCGCGTGGCGAGGGAGCGTGCACCCGTCTCCGATCAAATGGCCGAGAAGGGCCAGTTCCTCGTCTCGCATGCTCTGAATGCCCGGCCCAGGCAATGAGCCCGGCAGCGCCACGGGATCGCCGACGCGAAGCTTGTCGAGGCGCTGCCAGCCCATGATCGTCAGGAACTTGTGGTTTCCCGTGGCCCTTATCGTTCGACCGAGTCGAGTGGTGAGGCGAAACACCTGCTTGTTGCCCGTAGAGAAAGCACGACTCGCGAGCGCCGGGCGAAGCTGCCAAGTCTCGCGATCGATCGCGAGGACCTCGAAGTTTCGTTTTCCGACGAGTTCTCGAATCGGCCGACGGATGCCTTGACCGGGCAGATACACCAGTGAGTCCCCGGTCAGGCACCCTGACTCCCTGAGGTCGGAGAGGATCGGCCGTTTCTCCGGACGCTGCTCCGGGGCACGAGAAAGCTGCGACAGCGCAATCACCGGAACATTGAGTTCACGGGCAAGAATCTTCAGTCCGCGGCTCATCTGCCCCACCTGCTCGACCCGGTTGGCGCGAGGATCGTCCGGCCGCATCAGCTGAAGGTAGTCGACGATGACCAACCCAAGACCACCATTTGCCTGCTCCGAAGCATGAAGACGACGGGCCTTCGCACGAAGGTCGAGGAGGCCAAGGTCGGACGAATCGTCGATCCAAAGCGGAGCCTGCTCCAGTTCGTTGCAGGCTCTGACCACCTTGGGCCAGTCCTTCTGGGAGACTTGCCCCTTGCGTAATTTGTCACCGGAGATCCGCGCACGGCAGGCGATGAAGCGCTGCGCCAACTCAACCTCCGACATCTCCAACGAGAAAAAGGCGACCGGCCGCTCGTGTTTGACGGCTACGTGTTCGGCAATGTTCACGACAAAGGCGCTCTTGCCAACCGAGGGTCGTGCCGCGACGACGACCAAGTTGCTCGGCTGAAATCCCCCGGTGAGGCCGTCGAGATCACGAAAGCCGGAGGGAGTGCCGGTGAGTTCGGCTTCACCGGTCGCGAGCTTCTCCAGACGGTCCACCTCGTCATGGAGAACCTCATTCAGCTGCCGGAAGTCGCTCGCCTGCTCCTTGTGGGCGACGTCGAAGAGCAGCTTCTCGGCGCGCTCGGAGAGCTCGCGCGGCTCGCCGTCGCGCTCGTGCACCCACGACTGGATCCGCTGCCCTGCTCCGAGCAGGCGGCGCAGCAGCGAGTTCTGCTGGACGATCTCGGCGTAGTGCTTGGCGTTGCCGGCGGCCGGGACCTTTGCCGCCAGCTCCGAGACGTAATGCTTGCCGCCGGCCTCCTCGATCTGGTTGCGCTGGGTCAGCGCCTCGGTGACGCTCAGCTCGTCGACCGGCTTCGACTCCGCGTAGAGGTCGTGGACGCAGGTGAAGATCAGCCGGTGCCGGTCGAGGTAGAAGTCCTCGGCGTTCAGCTTCACCTCGTCGATCACCCGGGTCAGGGTCGGCTCGGCGACCAGCATCGCCCCGAGCACCGACTCCTCCGCCTCGATGTTCTGCGGCGGGACGTGGGTTGTTGGAGCTTGGGCCATCTATCTCAGTGTGCGGGTTGGTCCGGCGTCAGCCAACGTATTCAAGGAAGGGCTTCTTCGCGAGCCTCAAACCCGCCCTTTGCGAAGAATCCAGGCGGCGTCAAGAGAGCGCCAGGACGAGGCCGAGCGCCTCGTCGACGGCGGCAGTCTCATCCAAAGCCAGATGACCGACGCGATCGCCAAGGCGACGTGCGTCAACCACTCCGACCATCTCGCAGAGGACTCTCGTCGGGGCCTCGTTCAAGGTGACTTCCGGGTGGAAGCTGGCCGCCGGAGCCGATTGCGATGTAGGGCAGACGACCACCGTGGAGAGCGCGAGGAGATCGTCCGCTTGGACGATCACCGCGTAGCGTGGCCCATGCTGGACCCGTCCCCGCTTTCGCGGTAGAGAGATCGCGTGAACGTCACCCCGGACCACGCAGGTCCTCCATCAGGTCGGCCACCTCGCGCGCTTCCTCAACGTAAGCGGGATCGCTCATCAGGCGTCGGACTTCTGCCGCCAACCCGCCTCTCCGCCGCTCTCGCGCTGCCGTCTCCTCGATCGCCTGCCGGGCGGCTTCGGCACGGCTGATCCCTCGCCGGCGGGCCAGGTCCTCCAAGGCGTGGGTTCCGTCATGGCCGAGACGCAGCGAAACGGGAGGGGGCGAGGGAGTCATCTCAATGAGAGTAGCGCGCTTTGCACTACGTATCGGAAGCGGCCTATTCATCTCGCCCGATGATGGGCGTAGCGGTCCCTCGCGGGGCGCGCTGAATGTCGCGCGGTTGGAACTTTTTTCAGGCGCCTGGCGCGCCGGCGCTCAGGCGACGCTGTCCGGCGAGGGGATCAGGCCCTCTTCCTCCTGGCGACGCTCACCACGGCGGAGCATGCGCTGGGTGAGGATGGCGATGCTGAGGATCGCCGTGACACCGAGGCTGAGCTGGACGCTGAGCAGGCCCTCCCGGGTCCAGTAGACGTCGCGCAGGTCGAGAAGCAGGGCCGCTTCGTCGAAGGTGAGGCCGATCCCGACTCCCATTGGAAGGGCGAGGCGCTGCTCGAACTCTGGGTCGTCGGTCAGCAGCGCGGCAGTGCCGGCGCCGAAGCCGAGCAGGATGCCGGGGACGAAGTGGTGGATGTGATGCCCATTGACTTTGACGTTGCGAAACGGTCCGCGGCCGGCCCTGATCCCCCAGGTCGAAAGGCGGACCGAGGCGAAGGAGACGAGGAAGCCGCCCAGCAGGTTGAAGAGGATTGTCTCGCTGCGCGGCGCCTCCTCGTAGCCGCGCACGGCGACGCCGACCGTGTCGATCGCCGCGGCGGGGGCGGCCTCGATCAACCCTTCGCCCTCGGACTCCTCATGGGCGCGCCTGCGCAGCATCCGGCCGTACTGCCCCGCGAAGGCGGCGCCGGCGCCGGCGACGGCGAGGACGGCGAGCCCCGCCGTCGCGCGCTCGGAGCGACCCCACCCGAGCCGAGCGCGTGCACGGGCGCGGCGGGTGACGCGGGTCGAGAGGCGGCGCGAGGCCACTGAGGCAGCCTAGCCGCGCCTTCGGCGGGGGCTTACTTCTCTTCGGTGACGATTGTCTTGACCGAGGCGGTGGCGCCGCCGGCGAGGTCGATCTCGACCATGAAGGTGCCGATCTCGCGGATCGGCTGCTCGAGGCGAATTTTGCGGCGATCGATGCGGAGGTCGCGTGCTTCGCGGATCGCGTCGGCGATCTCCTTCGGCCCAACCGAGCCGAACAGCTTGCCGTCCTCGCCGGCCCGCTGGTGGATCGTCAGGACGGTCTTGGAGAGCAGGCCGGCGGCCTGGGCCTCGCGCTCGTTTCGAGCTTTCTCGGCCTTTACCGCGGCCTCGTGGCGCCGCTGCGCTTCCTCCAGGGCCCCGGCGGTGGCCGGCTGGGCCAGCTTGCGGGGGACGAGGTAGTTGCGCAGGTAGCCGGGAGCGACGTCAACGGCCTCGCCGCGCCGGCCGAGGTCTTCGACGTCCTGGAGCAGGATCGCCTGCGCCATCAGCGCTCTCCGACGTAGGGCAGCAGGGCGATCTCGCGGGCGCGTTTGACCGCCACCGCGAGTTGGCTCTGATGCTTACGCGAAAGCCCGGTCACCCGGCGCGAGCGCGTCTTCCCCTTGTCGGAGAGGAAGCGGCGCAGCAGGTTGAGGTCCTTGTAGTCGACCGCGTCGACGTTGATTCGCGTGTACTTGCGGGGGCGCATGCGCTCCTGCGCCCTGCGGCCGCGACGGGGGGGTGCTGCGTCTCGTGTCCTTGCCACTCTTTCGGTCCCTTACGTAGAAGTCGCCCGGACATGCCGGGCGACGGAAAACCAAGCCGGGGAAGCTTAGCTAGAAAGGGATGTCGTCGTCTGAGCCCCCGCCGGCTCCCCCACTGCCGACGCCGGCGCCCTCGAAGTCGGAGGTGTCGGCGGGAACGTCGCTGCTGGGGCTGAAGCCGCCATTGTCGCCGCCGCCCGAGCCGTCCCGGGAACCGAGGAACTGGACGGAGTTGGCGACGATCCTCACCGCCTGCCTTTTGCCGCTGCCGTCTTTGGCCTCCCATTCGCTCCAGTCGAGCCGTCCCTCCACGGCCACCGGGCGGCCCTTGGAGAGGTAGTTGGCGCAGTTCTCGCCCTGCGCGCCCCAGACGGTCACGTCGAAGTAGTTGGGCTTGTCGACCCAGTTGCCGGTCTGACCGTCCTTGCGGCGGCTGTTGACGGCCACTCGCAGGTCGCAGACGGGAGTCCCGCCCCCGGTGCTGCGCAGTTCGGGGTCACGGGTCAGGTTCCCGGTGATGACCACCACGTTCACGTTTGAAGCTGCCACGCTCTCAACTCCTCTGAATCGTTGTCTGGATACCAGTCTAAGAGCGGTGGCGGCGCGTTCTCTCCCCCCTCGACCGGGAATCTCCGCAAAACGCGGTGGTTTGAGGGTGTGCCGGAGGGGCGTTACTCGGCGGCGCCGGCGTGCTCTTCGCGGGCGCCGTGGCCGGCGCGCTCGCGCGGGGCGGGCCCGGGGGCCGCCACGGCCGGCGGGACGATCGCCGGAGCGTCGGGATCGACTTTGAAGATGCGGAAGCGGAGGACGCCGTCGGCGATCTTCAGGTTGTGGTCGAGCTGCCCGAGCAGCTCCGCCGACGCCTCGAACCGGAACCAGCGGTAGTCGGCCTCGTTGCTCCGCTTGATCTCGTAGGCCATCTTGCGCAGGCCCCATTTGTTCTCCTGCTTCAACGATCCGCCGGCCTCGATCTGCCCGCGGGCATCGCCCGCGAGTTTCTCGCGGGCGGACTCCTCGACGCTCGGGTCGAGCATCAGGACCAGCTCGTATTCGCGTGGGGCTGCCAAAACGGCGAGGGACTATAGCGATGGGTCGACCCAAACCGCTCTAGTGCGGCGTGAATTCCACCGAGCCATCGCCTGGCGGCGGCGTCGGCGGCGATGCGGGCGTCGGCGTGGACGCGGCAGGCAGGGGAGGGGCCGGAGCCGGTGGTGGAGGGACGTCAGGGACAGGCCGCACGGCGGGCGGGTCCTGGCGGTGGGGGGCACCCTTCTTGCCCTGCGCGCTGCTACGGGCGGAGGGACGATGCGCGTTTAAGGCTGAAACCTTGCCCTCCGCAGCCTCCGGGCGGCGAAGCCCACCCCCCACCGCCACCCGCCCGAGTTGCCGCAGCGCCGGACGAACCTTCGCCGGCGCCGGCGGCCGAGCGGCGACGCGGGGCAATCCCACATCAGCGGGCAGCGGCGGTGGCGCTGGGGGCTTCAGCAGCGAAGGCCCAATCGTCAGCGCCAACAGCCCGGCGACGACGATGCTCACCGCTTTCGCAGCAACAGGCCACTGAATCCGCACACGTCCCACAACAGCTCAATCTCTGAGATCGCGAAGTTCTCCCCCGCTTGGGTGGGGGACGGGGAAGGTCACCCGGAAACGGGCGGATACTCAGAGCCGGTCAGCTAATTAGCTGACCGGCGAGTCCGGAGCCGGGTGACCTTCCCCGTCCCCCTACGCAACCGATTCACGCAACTCCGCGATATCCGCCAACTGTTCGTCGACCCAGTCTCCGGGGTTCCGGGAGAAGATGATCTCCTTGAGGTGCTGCGCTCGCACTCGCTTCTCCTCGACGTCCATCGTCAGCGCCCGGTAGATCGCGTCGGCCTGCTCCTGGATGTCGAAGGGGTTGACCGAGAGCGCGCAGTCGGCCAGCTCTTCGTGGGAGCCGGTGTTCTCGGAGAGCATCAGGACGCCGTCGCGAGTGTTCACCGCCGGCGCCTCCTTGGCGACCAAGTTCATCCCGTCGAAGATCGAGTTGACCATCAGCAGGTCGAAGTGCTTGTAGCGAGCGACCGCCTCCGGGAAGTTCTCGTAGATCTTCAGGTCGATCGGCATCCAGTCGGTGGTCCCGTGGCGGTGGTTGACGACCGCGACCAGCGCCTCGATTCGCTCCAGGTACTCGGCGTACTCGGGCACGTCTTGGCGCGAAGGCTGCAGGTGGGCGATGAAGGTCACCTGCTCGCGGAACTCTGGATGCTGCTGGAGGAAGGTGTCAAAGGCGGTGAAGCCGCGCAGCACGTTCTTCGAGAGGTCAGCGCGGTCGACTCGGATGATCAGGTACCTGCGTCGTCGCTCCAACACCTCGCGCTCGGCCTCGGCGACCTCCGGCGACTCGGCCGCCCGCCGCAGCCGCTCGGCGTCGATCGAGAGCGGGTAGGCGCGGGCCAGCGTCTGCCCGCGACCGTGCCGCACCAGGCCCTTGTCGTAGTCGACGTCGGCCTCCAGCAGCTCGTCGCAGCAGCGCAGGAAGTTGATGCAGTAGGCCTGGGTGTGGAAGCCGATGATGTCGTTGGCGAGCATCCCCTGGAAGGTCGCCTCGCGGATCCGCCCCGGCAGCACCCGCCAACTGTCGGGCTGGGACCAGGGGATGTGGACGAAGTGGTGGAGGAAGGCGTCGGGGCGCTCGGCGCGGATCATTCCGGGCGCCGTGTAGAGGTGGTAGTCGTGGAGCATCACCAGCGGCCGCTCCCGTCCCTCGATCTGGCCCAGCACTGCCTGGGCGATGTCGTGGTTGACCGCCTGGTAGCCGTAGTCCCAGGCGTCGAGCTCCTCCTGGCGGATGTCCGGCGCGTTGGAGAGGTCCCAGAGGTAGTGCTGGATGAACCAGAGGATCGGGTTCGCGATCACGTTGTAGAAGCGGTCATAGGCCTCGGCGTCGCTGCCGACCAGCAGCACCCGGTAGTCGATCCCGTCGATCGAGAGCTCGGCCGGGCCGCCGCGCTCCTCGCTGACCGCGACGTCCTCGTCGGTCATCGCCGAGGCGATCCAGAGCGCGTCGCGGTGGGAGACGAGGCCCGAGAGCGCCGTCACCAGGCCGCCGCCGCCGCGCCGCACCGTGCGCTCTCCCGATTCGTTGCGCTCGAATTGCGCGGGCCCGCGATTGGAGACGATGATCAGCGGGTCGGAATCGGGCATGGGCCAACCCTACCCCGACCGCTCCGCGCCTACGTGTCGAGCTTTGTGAACAGCCCCATCCAGTCGCGCAACAGGCGCGGCGAGAGGAACTCGCGTCGAGCGTGCTCCTTGCCGGCGCGCCCCAGGCGCTTGCCCAGCTCGGGGTCACCCAGGATCTCCAGGCAGCGCTTCGCGCACTCGTCCGAGGAGTTGACCAGGTAGCCGCTCTCGCCGTCCTCGATCTGCAGTGGAATTCCACCGACGTTGCCGGCGACGGTCGGCCGGCCCTTCCAAAGCGCTTCGGTGACGGTCAGCCCGAAACCCTCGCGGATCGACTTCTGCAGGCAGACGTCGGACTGCGACTGGAAGGCGTTGACCTCGATCGCCCCCACGTTGTTGAGGTTGTTGAGGATCTTGATGTCGGGGTCGCCCTCCGCGTACTCGAAGGTGTGCTGGAAGAACTCCCAGCCCTCCGGGTCGTCGGTCGCCATCGAGCCGACCAGGGCGAGCTGCACCTCGGGGATCTCCTTAGTCACCTCGCGGTAGGCGTCGATCACCCCCATCGGGTCCTTCCAGGGATCGAACCGCGACACCTGGGTGATCAACGGCCGGTCGACGTCGATCCCGAACTGGCGGCAGACGAAGGCCGCGTCCTCGGGGGAGAAGGCCATGTTCTTGGGCGAGAGCGGGTCGATCGCCGGCGGGATGAGGTTGACGCCGCCGTGCCCGTTCACCCCGGCGGGCACGTAGGCCGGCATGTGCCAGACGGACGCGTCGTACTCCTCGATCAGCGGCTGCAGGCGGGCGATCGGCGCGGGGTTGGGCTCGGAGAGGTCGATGTGGCAGCGCCAGACCCAGTTGCGGCTCTTCTCGCGCGCGCCGCGCCGCAGGCCGATCGGCTGTGGGTCGTGGACGACGATCGTGTCCCACCCGCCCCGCAGCCCCTCGGCGTTCATCGCGTTGATCTCGTCGAACAGCTCCCACTGCTCGTCGGTCAGCGTCTCCTCCGCCCCCTGCAGGGAGTTGTGGAGGAGCTTGGTCGCGTTGAAGAACTCCTCTTTGCCGAAGATCACGTGCCAGTGCGCGTCGAGGCCGACGTCGCGCATCAGCGGCACGATCGTGTAGAGGATCTCCGAGACGCCGCCGCCGAAGGCGGTCGCGCTGACGTGCAGGACGCGCTGCCCCTTCAGCGGCTCGGCCAGCTCGCGGATCCGCTCGATCAGCTCTTTGCCGGCGATATGCGTGTAGTCGGCCAGCGACTTCTGGCCAAGGGCGACTTCCTGAAGCACGCGCGGAGTTCTACAGATCCCGGCGGCTAGCCGCGCGACACGCTGTTCGGCCGCTTGCCGAGCGTCACCTCGACCTGCTCGGTTCGGCCGTCGTGCAGGACCGTCAGCGTCACCTTCTGCCCGGGGGGATAGGAGGAGATATATCGGGCCAGGTCGTCGGGGGCGATCACCTTGTGGCCGTCGACGGCAAGGATCACGTCACCCCCCACCCTGTAGGCGCCCGCCTGGAAGCGGAGCTTGCGGTCGCCGCCCTTCAACCCGGCCTGGTCCGCCGGACCGCCCGGGACCACGTCGGCGAGCAGGCCGCCGAAGCGGGTCGGCAGGCCGAGCTTGGCGGCGAGCTGCGGATAGAGGGCCTGGCTGGAGACGCCGATGTAGGCGTACTCGGCGCCGCCTTTCTCCTTGAGCTGGGCGATCGAGCGCTTGATCGCCGAGATCGGGACGGCGAAGCCGACTCCGTCGTTGGCGCCGGAGCTGGTCTCGATCTGTTGGTTGATGCCGACAACGCGGGCCGCGGCGTCGAGCAGCGGCCCCCCCGAGTTACCCGGGTTGATCGAGGCGTCGGTCTGAATCGCCCCCTCGATCTGGAACTGGGTCAGCGACTTGACCGAGCGATCCGTCGCCGAGATGATCCCGACCGAGAGCGATTGCTGCTCGCCGAACGGGCTGCCGATTGCCGCCACCGGCTGGCCGACCACGAGGTTATGGTCGTCGCCGAGTTGCAAGGGATGGAGGGCAAAGCCGTCCGGGCTCACCTTCAACAGGGCGACGTCGGCAAACGGGTCGAAGCCGACGATTTTGGCCGGGACGACGTTGCGGTCGGGGAATTCGACGAAGACCGCACGCGCCTCCTTGCGCTTGCCGCTCGCATCGTCGGTGACGACGTGCGCGTTGGTGACGATCTCACCGTCGGCGTCGAGGACGAAGCCGGATCCCTCGGCGGCGCTCGCGCCGCCGCTGATTGGGTTGCCCCCGTCGAAGATCGAGCGGATCGTGACCACGCCCGGCGAGGCCTCGCGGTAGACCCGGGCGGCGTCGAAGCCGTCGTTGGATGTTTCGACGATCACCTTCGCCGGCGGCGCCTTCGTCGCCCCGGTGCTCCCGCTCGAAGGGGCCGTCGTGTCGCTCCCCCCCGAGCCACCACATCCGACCAGCCCGAATGCCAGCGCCAGCAGCGCCGCCGCGGAGGCTTTTCGGCCGCTCACGCGGTCGCCTCTGACCTGATCGCCGCCGGGCCCGGCGCGGACTCCGTCGTCGAGCCGGCGGGGGGCAGGTCGAGCGTGAAGGAGGTGAAGCGTTTGCTCGAGGAGATCGCGATGCGCCCACTCATCCGCTGGGCGAGCTCGCGGGCGATCGCCAGTCCGAGCCCCGAGCCGCCGCCGGCGTCGGCCGTGTAGAAACGCTCAAAGATCCGCGCCTGGGCGCGCTGGGGAATACCCGGCCCCTCGTCGGAGACGGTCAGCTCGGCGCGGCGGTTGACGGAGTAGCTGGTCACGGTCACCTTGGTGCCCTCGGGAGTGTGGGTGAGGGCGTTGTCGAGCAGGATACGGATGATCTGGCGGACCCGGTCGGGGTCGGCCTGGGCGATCGCGGGCAGGTCGGGGGTTCGCAGCTCCAACCTCGAGCCGCGCTGGTCAGCGCGGGGGGCGAACTCGCGAACCACCTCGCGGGCGACCGAGCCGAGGTCGACGCTGCGGGGCGCCATCACCATCGCCCCGGCGTCCAGTTGGGAGAGGTCGAGCAGGTCGGCGGTGAGCTTCGTGAGCCGGTCGATCTGCTCGCGCATCGTGCGCACGAACTCGGCTCGCTCCTCAGGGGTCGGGTCCTCTTCGTCGAGCAACTCGACGAAGCCGCCGAGGCTGAAGATCGGAGTGCGGAGCTCGTGGGAGGCGTTGGCGATGAACTGCTTGCGGGCGGTGTCGAGCTCGGCGAGGCGCCGTTGCATCTCGTTGAAGGTGCGGGAGAGCCGGGCGAGCTGGCCGGAGGAGTCGATCGGAATGCGGGTCGCGAAGTCCCCGTCGGCGACCTTCCGAGCTGCCGCCTCGATGCGCCCGACCCGCAGCGCGACGACGTAGGCGAAATAAACGCCGATCGCCAGGGGCACCAGCACTGCGATCAGGCCACCGATCAGGACCTGATGCTTGGCCGTGGAGCTGCCGCCCAGCGCCGCGACCATCACGTAAACGACGATCAGCGTGCCCGCCCAGATCGAGAGCGAGACCGTCGTGATCATGCTCCCGAGCGGGGTGAGGCGTGGGCGCTTCACTCCCGGAACCGGTAGCCCACCCCGCGCACGGTGAACAGGTATTCGGGGCTCTTGGGATCGCTCTCGAGCTTTTCGCGCAGGTGGCGAATGTGAACGTCGACGGTGCGCGGGTCGCGGTACTCGGAATCGCCCCACACGTGCTCAAGCAACGCTTCGCGGCTGAGCACGCGGCCGGGTGAGCGCGCCAGCGCCCCGAGGATCTCAAACTCGACGTAGGTGACGCGAATCTCCTCGCCGCCGAGCGTCACCATTCGCCGTCCGAAGTCGATCTTCAAATCGCCGCTCTCGATCGCCTCGTTCTCCGGGACTTCCCCGACCATGCGGCTGCGCCGCAGCGCCGCCTTGACGCGGCTGCGGAACTCGCGCATCGAGAATGGCTTGGTGATGTAGTCGTCGGCGCCCATCTCCAAGCCGGTCACCTTGTCCATCTCGTCGCCCTTCGCGGTCAGCATGATGATCGGCACCTGACTGCGCGAGCGAAGCTGGCGGCAGACCTCGACGCCGTCGAGCTTCGGCAGCATCAGGTCGAGGATGACAAGGTCGAAGCGACCCTCGGCGAAGCGCTGTAGCGCCTCCCTGCCGTCCTCCGCGGAGGTGACCTGGTAGCCGTCCTTTCGCAGCGGGTAGCTGAGCAGGGTTTGGATCGAGCGCTCGTCGTCTACGAGCAGGATGCGGGCCGATCCGTTGGGCATAGGTGAAGGGTAGTGGCGCGGGGTTCCCGCACGCCCGAGTCAGGTTTGGACGGATGTGTTAGTACTAAGAACTAATGATCTCATGCCGGGAGCCGATATGAGGCGCACGATGCAGCAACGGCAACTCAAGGCACTCGTCGAGACGGGCCACTACAAGCCCGAGCCGGCCCTTGTCGCGGAGGCGATGCTCCAGCGCCGCGGCGTTCGGGAGTTCCTCCTGGTTCCGGCGGGGGTTACCGGCGCGGGCCCAGCTGATCGAATCCCTCCGGCTCCAGCAGCCGGCCGCCACGCAGCCTGATTTCGACTCCCTCGCCCGCGACGACTTCGCCGATCCGGGCCAGCGTCGTGTTGGCGTCTCCCACCGCCGATGCGGCCTCCGCCACGCGCTCCGGCGGCATCGCCGCCAGCAGCTCGTAGTCCTCGCCCCCCGAGGTTGCCAGCCGCACCGGGTCGAGGCCCGCGGCCGCGGCGATCTCGGCGACCCCGTTCGCGAGCGGTAGGGCGCTCGCCTCGATTCGGATCGCCGTGTTGCTGCTCTCGGCCAGGTGGACCGCATCGCCGCCGAGGCCGTCGCTGATGTCGATCATCGCGGCCGCGCCGGCGCCGGCCAGCGCTCGGCCGGCGGCAAGTCGCGGTCGCGGCTCGAGTTGGCGCGAGCGCAATCGCGCCGCCGTCTCGGGCGGGACGGCCTCCTCCAGCTCCGGTCGCTCAAGTAACAACAGGCCTGCCGCCGCGCCCCCGAGCTCGCCGGTGAGGACCAGCGCATCGCCGGGATGGGCGCCGCCGCGGCCGACCAGGAGCTCGGGGGCGGCGGCGTGGCCGACCACGGTCATGGCGACGAAGAGCCCCCGGGCTCGGGTGACATCGCCCCCGAGCAGGCTCGCCCCGGTCTCGCCCGCCAGCGCGGCGATCCCGTCGATCAGCTCGATGCAGTCGTCCTCGCCGAGGTCGGTCGGGACTCCGAGCACGACGTAGGCTTCGCCGGCCGCGGCTCCCATTGCCGCCAGGTCGGAGAGCGCGGTGGCGAGCGCCTTGCGCCCGATCTGGCCGAGGGTTGCGGGCCCGCGCCGGAAGTGGACGCCTTCGACTATCGCGTCGACCGAGGTGGCGGTTGCGCCGCCGGGAACGGTGACCGCGGCGTCGTCGCCCATCCCGATCCGCACTCGGGGCCCGACCGGCGGCAGCCGCTCCCGAACCCGCGCCAGCAACTCGAACTCACTCATCCGCCCATTCTCCATCTAGTGTGCGACGCACGTGGAGAAGCGCCAACCACTTTTGCACCGCATCGGTGAGGCCGGGGCCAAGTTCGGGACTCGACCGCCGCGAAGCCGCCGGGTGCGCATCGCGATCCAGCTGGGCATCGCGATCGTCATCTTCGGCTTTCTCGTTCTCACCGTCATCGATCAGTGGAGTGAGATCAAGGACAAGGGGGTTCACTTCCACGGCGTCTGGTTGCTGCCCGCCGGCTTCCTCCTGCTTGCGTTTTACGGGCTGAGCGCGCTCGCCTGGGACTTCATCCTCCGCTTTCTCGGCTACAGGGTCGGCGCCGTTCAGGCCCAGGTCGCCTGGGGCCAGCCGCTGCTCGCCCGGTACGTGCCGGGGAGCGTCCTCTACGTCCTCGGCCGAGTGCTGCTCGCTGAGCGCCTCGGTGTGCCGCGTCGCACCACGATCGCCAGCATCGTCTACGAGCAGGCGATTTCCGCGACCGCCGCCGTCGGCATGGCGTCCTATTTCGTGATCAGCCACCCCGACCTCCAGGGGCAACCGTTGCGCTGGGCCGTCTTACTGATCGTTCCGATCGGGATTACGGTTCTCCACCCACGGGTCTTCCGGCCGCTCGCCGATCGCGTGCTGCGGGCCTTCGGCCGAGAGTCCCTGCCCGAGGTGATGCCGCTGCGGGGGGTCCTGGCGATGCTCGTCTACTTCCTCGGAATCTGGCTCGTCATCGGCCTCGGCATCTACTGCGTCGCCCGCTCGGTCACCTCGATTCCGTTCAGCGACGTGCTGATCGTCGGCTCGGCCCAGGCGGTCGGCTACGTCGCTGCCCTCGTCACCCTCATCGCCCCCGCCGGGCTCGGCATCCGCGACGCCGCCTTCGCCTGGGCGGTGAAGGCGGCGACGCCCGGCAACAGCTTTGCGGTCGGATCGCTGATCGCAATCGCCGTGCGCGGGGTGCTGACCGTGGTTGAGCTTCTCTATGTCGGCATGGTCACCTTGCTCGGCAAACGGGAGGGATGGTCGATTCCGACCGGGGTTATTCATGCCTCCCCTGAAGAAGAAGCCGCGGAAGAGGGGGAGGGCCAGGCATCCCTCGCCCGGACTCGCAGTCCAGCTAATTAGCTGGACTGCTCTGAGTATCCGCCCGTTCAAGAGATGCCTGGCCCTCCTCAGACGCTACCCGGCTCACCAGCCAAAAGCCTTGCCTACAGTGGGATGCGGGCGCCCAGTTGGTAGGCGGTCAGGGCCAGTACCAAGGCAATTAGCTTGCGGTCGCGGGAGAGGGCTATGAGGGGTAGGGGCCAGATCAGGTACCAGGGGAGAAGCCAGGAGGTGGCGAGGAGGAGGCCGAGGGTCGCCCAGGCGGCAGCGCGCAACCAGTCGCCGCCCCGCCATGTCCAGGCGAGCAGGTATGCGAGCACGACGGCGTAGAGGGCGAGTGCCACGATCCGGACCGGGTCGAGGGCGAGACCGCTGAGGCGGGCGAACGTGGTCGGAATGCTGAGGTGGCTGGTCCGGCTCTGGTTCTCCCCGGCCAGACCGATCGCGTTCAGCCAGTGCCAGCCGAAGGCGGCGTGGGCGACGAGGGCAACGACGGTTACCGCGATGAGCGCTCCAAACACCAGCCGGTGCAACGCGTAGGTCCTCTGTGAGGACGCCAACGCGTTGCACCGCGGGCGGTTGGGAGTGGTGGCGAGCGCGGCGAAGGGGAGGACGACCAGCGTCGAGGCCTTGATTGCCGCCGCAGCGACCAGGGCCGCGCCGCCTGAGAGTTCGCGGCGGATGAGGACGGCGGCCACTCCCGTCATCGCGACGAGCATCGCCAGGCCGTCGTTGTGGCCTCCTCCGACCACGTGGACCAGGACCAGCGGGTTGAGCGCGACGAAGGCGGCGGCGCGGCGTGGATCGACGCCCCGGGCCGGCGCCAGGCGGGCGACCAGCGCCGCCAGCCCGAGCACCGACGCGGCCGCGACCCCCTTCAGCGCCCAGACCGCGCCGCCCACGCCCAGCCAGGCGAGCGGATAGGTGGCCAGGGTGAACAACGGTCCGTAGGCGCTGGTCGTGTGGGGCCAGGTGACGTGCGCGAAGGCGGGATCGATTGGCGCCGCGGCGGGGCCGCGCACGTAGGGGTCGATGCCGTGCAGGACGCCGAGTCGCGCGTAGTCGACGTAGCTGTAGACGTCGTGGGAGTAGAGCGGCGGGGTCAGCGCAAAGGCGGCGACCGCGACCGCGATCGCTCCCCAGACGAGCCGCGGATCGAGCCGCGGCGCCAGCGCCAGGACGCAGAGGTAGGCGACGAATCCCAGCCAGATCAGGGCATATGCCAGCCCTGGGCTGATGCTCAGTTACCCACTCCCGCGTTGCCGCCGACGCCGGCTTGTGGCTGCGGCGGAGGTGGCGGGGGCAGCGGGGCCGGTTTCTGGCCGGCGCCCGGCGCGTAGGCGTTCGGGTTGTAGCCGTTGTAGCCGCCCCCCTGGCTCCCTCCACCGCCTCCTCCACCAACGCCCTTGCCAAGCCCCTTCAACGGGCCGAAGCCCTTGCTCGGCGCCGGGTGGGTGAACTGGCCGAAGAACGGCGCCCAGACGACCCGCTGCGACGGGCGCTTGAAGCTTTCGCAGGGCACCCCGCCGTTCGAGTAGACCGAGTGCCAGATCTCCGCCGGGAAGGTTCCGCCGAAAACGATGATTCCGTGCACGCTGCTCATCGAGATGTCGTTGGACTGGGGGTAGCCGACCCAGACCACCGTCGCCAGATTGGGCTGGTAGCCGGCGAACCAGGCGTCCGTGTAATTGTCGGTGGTGCCGGTCTTGCCCGCTTGCCCCGCGCAGCCGGTGTAGGCGGCGGTGCCGGTGCCGCTCGTGATGTTGTCGTGGAGCAGGCGCGTCACCTCATAGGCGACCGCCGGGGAAAGCACTCGTTTCGGGTCCGGCCGCTCGGGCCGGTCGACCCGCCCGTTCGGGAAGACGACTTTGCGGATCGCGATCGGGTTGCGGTGGATTCCCCCGGAGGCGAGGGTCGCGTAGGCATCGGCCATCTCCAACGGCGAGACGCCGATCCGCAATCCGCCGATCCCCTCGGCGGGAATTCCGTCCAGCTTCGAGGTGATCCCCATCGACTTCGCCGTCGCCGCGACGTTGGCCGGCCCGACGTCGAGGTCGAGCTGCGCGAACACGGTGTTGTCGGAGGTGACCGTCGCCCGCTGGAGGTTGACCGTCCCCTGGTAGCCGAGGTCGGCGGTGTGGACGGTCCAGTGTCCCCACTTGGGCAGGTTGAGGTCCAGCGGCTTCGAGGTGTAGTAGGTCGTGTAGGGGTCGATCCCCTGCTTGATCGCCGTGGTCAGGACGAAGGCCTTGAAGGTGGAGCCGGGCTGGCGGTGGCCCTGCGCCGCGAGGTTGAACTGGCTGTGGTCGTAGCTCGAGCTGGAGGCCATCGTCTCGATATGGCCGCTGCGAGGGTCGATCGAGACCAGCGCCGAGGCCGGGTCGGTCGAGTAGGGGAGGGTCGAGCTCATCGCGTCGAGCCCCACTTGCTGCAGCCTCGGCTCGATCGTCGTGTAGACCCTCAGCCCCCCGTTTCGCACCGTCTTCGCCCCGTATTCGGCGATCAGCTTGTCTTCGACGTAGTCGAAGAAGTAGGGCTGGCGATGGGCGAAGTAGGAGTTGGAGGCGTGCAGCGCAAGCCCGCTCCGCAGCGCCGCCTCGGCTGCTCCATGGGCGACGAAGCCGAGCTTGTCCAGCTTCTTCAGGACCTCGTTGCGGCGGGCTCGCGCCGCGCCGGGATGCAGGATCGGGTTGTACTCGGAGGGGGCCTGCGGCAGCCCTGCCAGCAGAGCCGCCTGCGGCAGGGTCAGCTTCCAGACGGGCTTGGAGAAGTAAAACCGCGAGGCGGCGCCGACGCCGATCGTGGTGCTGCCCTCGATCGTCCCGTAGGAAGCGGTGTTCAGGTACTGGTCGAGGATCTGCCGCCTGGTGTGATGCTTCGCGTACTCGATCGCCAGCTTCGCCTCGATGATCTTGCGCTCCAGATTTCGATGGGGATTGCGCAGGCAGAGGCTGCGGACCAGCTGCTGGGTGATCGTCGAGCCGCCCTCCACCGGCTTTCCGGCCTCGAGGTCCTTGAGCGCGGCGCGCAGGATTCCCTCCGGGTCGACGCCGCCGTGCTGGAAGAAGCGCTGGTCCTCGATCGCCACCGTGGCGAGCTGCAGGTTTCTCGGGATCCGGTCGATCGAGACCGGCGCCCGCGCCTCGTCGGAGGCGATCGCGCCGAGCTTGCTGCCGTCGCCCGCGTAAAGGGTCGAGTTGCCGGATCGGTCGACCGCCTTGCAATCGGCGAGCGAGGGCGCGTCGGCGGCGACGTTGAGCACCCACGAGGTGACGGCCACCGTCGCGATCGCGATCACGACGACGAGGGCGCCCACCGCCAGCAGCAGCTTCGGGCCGACGCCGGCGCGGCGCCGGTGGCGACGGCGGCTCCGCTGAGTCATGGATGCAAGGGTATGCCCCTTCCGCTGTTCCTTATCTCCATATAGGGAGGCAAAGGAACAGCGGAAGGGGTTGGAGTCAGGCCTGGGTGTCCTCGGTCGAGTGGTTGTGGACGATCCCGTCGACCAGCATCTGGTTGGGGATGACGACCGAGCTGCCGTCGCCGGGGTCGACGTAGGTGTAGGAGAGCGTCAGGTCGGTGACCCGGCCGCTGACCTCCTCGAAGCTGATCCGGTCGCCGATTTTGATCGGCTGGGTTATCGCCAGCTGGACCCCGGCGACCATGTTGGCGATCGTGTGCTGGGCGGCGAAGCCGATGATCAGCCCGATCACCGCGGTCGAGGCGAGGATCCCCGTCGCCAGCCGCTTCAGCTCGGTGAACTGGCTGAGCGCGATCGCCGCGAAGACGAGGAGGGCGACGACGATGATCAGGCGGCGCAGCACCCGCAGACGGGTCTTGGTGGAGCGCGAGACCTGTGAGACTGCCGGCGTCATGGAGGCCAACCTACCCTCAAAGCCGGCCTTCCCCTACGCGAACTGGGGCCCGGTCGCGGGCGTTTTGGGAGTTTTCCTGGCCCTGCTGACCGGGGCCGTGCTCGGCATCCCGGCCGCGGTGATCGACCATCCGGCGAAGGGGGAGGGCCTCAGCACCGCCGCAAACGTCGCGGTGCAGTTCGCGACCGCGGTCGGGTTCGTGATGGTGCCGATGATCATTGCCGCGCGGCAGGGGGCTTCATTCCGGGAGGCTCTGAGGCGGTTGGGGGTGCGGAGCTTTCGCCCTTCGGCGTTCAAATGGATGGCCGCGGCGATCGGCGCCTACCTTCTCTTCGCCTTCTTCTACGCGACGCTGATCGGTCAGCCCCACCAGAAGGACATCGCCAAGGGTTTTGGGGCGGTCCCGATCCAGGTCCTGCTGATCGTCGTCGCGGCTCCGGTCAGCGAGGAGATCTGCTTCCGGGGGATGTTGTTCGGGGGGCTGCGCGAGCGCCTGCCGCGAATCGCCGCGGCGCTGATCAGCGCCCTGATCTTCGGCGGCCTGCACGCGATCACCGGCATCAGCGCGGTCCCGCCCCTGATCGCTTTTGGCTTCGTCCTGGCGCTGCTCTACGAGAAGACCGGCTCGATCGTGCCGGGCATCCTCCTCCACATGCTGAACAACTCCGTTGCCCTGTTGGGGCAGTAGCATCCCGGCCGTGAATCGCCGTTTCGTCCCGAGTCTGGTCTTCGCCGTCGCTCTGATTCTGCCCGCCCTCGCCTCCGCGACGCCCCAGCCGCCGGCCGCCACCGTGAAGATCCGGGTCGGGCACCTGCACGGCGGCAAGGCGCCGATCTTCGCCCATGTCCCCGTGATCGGGTCGATCTCCCCCTTCGTCCCGGGCCAGAAGGTCGAGGTCACCTTCTACCTCAACTCCCACAAGCTCCTCTCCAGGAGGGTCGCGGTGCACGCGGGGAGCGGCAATTCCGGCAGCTTCCGTTCCAGCATCGTCATTCGCAAGGCCGGCAAGTATGCGGTCAGCGCCAGCCATGAGGCCACCGCCACGCTGGGCGCCGACAGCACCGTTCGCAAGAGCTGGAAGGTCGGCTTCCCGTCCCTGCACGCGGGACAGTGCGGCCGGGTCGTGCGTGGCTTCAAGAAGGCGATGGCGAAGATGGGCTACGTCTCCGGCGGTGGCTCCTGCTTCAACGGGCGCACCGGGCGGGAGGTGCTCGCCTACCGCAAAGTCAACGGGATGGACCGCAACAAGGGGGCCGGCGCCCGGCTAGTCGCCAAGGTCTTCGCGGGTCGCGGCGGCTACCGCGTCCGCCACCCCGACGCGGGCGAGCACGCCGAGGTGCCGCTCTCCAAGCAGGTCCTGGTCCTCGCCAAGGGCCGCAGGCCGTTTGCGATCTACCCGGTCTCGACCGGCAAGCCGTCGACCCCGACGGTCACCGGCCACTACAACTTCTACCTGCGCTCGCCGGGCTACAACTCCGAAGGCATGTACTACTCCTTCTACTGGCACAACGGCTACGCCGTGCACGGTTACGCCTCGGTCCCCAACTACGCCGCCAGTCACGGTTGCGTTCGCACCTACATCGCCGACCAGCCGCGCATCTACAACCAGCTGTTCCAGAACGAAAGCATCTTCGTCTTCTAGATCGGGCACTACGGCGTCGAGAACTCCCACTATGTCGGCGACGTCGGGGCCTTCATGCTCGCCTTCGGGGTTGCGGTGGGGATATCCGCTGTGCGCTCCTCCTGGCGAGCGCCGATCCTCTGGCTGGGCGCGGGAGAGCGCGCCGGGAGGCGCGCGATGAAGGTGTTCGTGGCGGGTGCGAGCGGGGCGATCGGGCGACCCCTGATCCGGCAACTGGTCGCGGCGGGACACGAGGTGAGCGGGATGACCCGACGCGAGGAGAGGGCGGAGGAGATCCGCGCCGCCGGCGCGACGGCGGTGGTTTGCGACGCTCTCGATGCCCCCGCACTCGAGGCGGCGGTCGCAGCCGCCTCGCCCGAGGTTGTCGTTCACATGTTGACTGCGATCCCGAAGCGGGTCGACTGGAAGGCCGACCCCTTCGCCGCGACGAATCGCCTCCGCGTCGAGGGCACGCGCAACCTGATCGCCGCCGCCCGTTCCGCCGGAGCGCGGCGCACCGTTGCCGAAAGCATTGCCTTCCTCTACGCGCCGCAGGGCGACTGGGTCAAGGATGAGAAGGCCCCCATTTTCCGCGGTGCACCGGGCGCCTTCGGCGCTGCTCTCGAGGCGCTCATGGAACTCGAGCGCCAAGTCGCCGAACCCGAGGATATGGAGGGCGTCGTCCTTCGCTTCGGCTGGCTCTACGGACCCGGCACCTCATACGCCGCGGATGGCCAGCAGGCGGACGAAGCCCGACGCCGACGCCTGCCCGTGGTCGGCGAGGGGAACGGCACCTTTTCCTTCATCCACGTCGAGGACGCGGCGGGAGCGGCGGTCGCCGCTCTCGACCGCGCCACCCCCGGCGTCTACAACATCGTCGACGACGAGCCTGCGCCCCTGCGCGAGTGGGTCTCGATTTACGCCGAGGCGCTCGGCGCCAAGGCGCCGCGCCGCGTACCCGTCTGGCTTGCGAAGCTGGTGGCCGACCGCGCCCTTGTCGCCAACGCCGTCGGCATGCGTGGTGCCTCCAACGCGAAGGCGAAACGCGAGCTTGATTGGCACCCCCGCTACGCGAGCTGGCGCCAGGGATTCCGCGAGGCTCTCGGCTAGCATCCGTAGGATTGCCGCCGTGCCGGACCTCGACGCTGCCAAACGGACGCTTCTCGACGAATTGCGCGAGCACTCGCTGGTGATCGGCGAGGTGACGCTGTCCAGCGGGCAGGTGGCCTCGTACTACGTCGATGCCCGTCGCGCCCTGTTACGCCCCGCCGGCTTCCTCGCTGCCGGCGAGCTGATCGCCGCCGCCGCCCGTGACGTGGGCGCCACCGCGGTGGGCGGGCCGGTGATGGCGGCGATTCCGCTCGCCTGTGCGGCGATCGCGGTTCCAGCCGGCGCCGAGCTGATCGGCTTCTTCGTTCGCAAGGAGCGCAAGGAGCACGGGCTGCAACGCTGGGTCGAGGGACCGGTCGAGGCGGGCGCTCGCGTCCTCGTCGTCGAGGACACCGTCACCACCGGCGGCTCGACCATCGCCGCGCTGGAGCGGATCCGCGAGCAGGGCCTTGAGATCGCCGGCGTGCTCAGCGTCGTCGATCGCCTCGCGGGAGGCGGCGGCGCAATCGAAGCTGTCGCCGAGGCGCCCTACCGGTCGCTGGTCACGATTGACGAGCTGTACCCGGAACGGCCGCGATAAAAGGGGCCGCCTGGGGGGTCGCCCTGCCGTCGCGCCGCGCCGCTTTCCAACTCGCCAGGGGCGCCGACGTCAACTCTTCCCAGGCGGCTTTCTCGCCGAAGTAGGGGAGCACCACGAAGTGGAGGATGCCGGGAAGCAGGTCGCGGATCTTCTCCGGTTCCCCGTCCATCAGCCGGGTGCAGATCATCGTCTCGATCGCTCCGACCATGAAGGTTCCGGTCACCGAGGGCGGCGAAGGCGTCGTGGCCTCTTCGCGGCCGCTGTCGATCGCTCGAGCGAAGCGCTCCATCACCTCGTTGCGCTTGTCGAGAGCCTCGCCGCCGGCCGCGTGGACCTCGACGAACAGCGCCCGCGCGATCTGCGGTTCGTCGGCGCAGAAGCCGAGCAGCTCGGCCATTCCGGCCCGCAGTCCCTCGCGCCAGTCCGGTCGCTCCTTGGCGGCGTCGATGACGCGGCCGTAGAGGCGGTCGATCGCCGCGGAGTAGGCCTGGGCGAAGCAGTCGTCCTTGTTCTCGAAATAGGTGTAGAAGCTCTGCCGCCCGGCGCGGGCGCGGCCGACCACATGGCGCACGGCGACGTGTTCGTAGCCGACGTCGGCGGCTGCGAGCAGCATCGCGTCCAGCAGCCGCTCGCGCACCGGCCCCGGAGCGCGCACCGTCGCCAGTTGCACCACCGAGGGGGAGTTCCCGATTCCGTCTGCTTTGCTTTCCATCGGCATCCTTCCGATCGTCTGCGTTTTTGAATCCGGCGGGAACCGAACTCCAGAAACTATAGCCTTTTCTCCCGGTATAGCTACTTTCATTACGCACACTTTCAGAAGTTCTCCAAAAAGTAAGTAGTTTTTAGGAAGAACGAGACAAGACATCGGCAGAACTTTCCGGTATCTTGGCGGTATGCGGTCGCTCGGTAATCGACTCGATGCACTTTCACCGCAACGCGACTTGGTCCCGCGCGACCTCGTCACCCAGCATCAGCGCCAGCGCATGCTGGCGGCGACCGCCGAGCTGGTTGCCAAACGCGGCTATCAGGGCACGACGATCGAGTTGATCGCGAAGACCGCACGGGTCGCCCTCGTCACCTTCTACGAGCACTTCGCCAACAAGGAGGAGTGCTTCCTGGCCGCCTTCGACGAAACCGTCGAAGCGGTGACCGAGGCGCTGCGTGAGCTGGTCGATCCCGAGCTGCCCTGGGAGGAGCAGATCTCGAAGGGCGTCGCCATCCTGCTGGAGATGGTCGCCGGCGATCCGGCGCGGGCCCGGATGTGCGTGGTCGAGTCTCAGACGGCGGGCAATGTGGCTCTTGCTCGCTACGAGGCGATGCTGGAGAGCGCTGTGCCGAAGCTGCGAGAGGGACGTAAGCTCACCCCGCGGGCGGGAGCCCTGCCGGGAACCCTGGAGGACGCGATCGTCGGCGGCATCGCCTGGTTGATCCACCAGCGCCTGGTGATGAACGAGGTCGACGACATCGAAGCGCTGTTGCCGGAGGTGCTGCAGATAACGCTCACGCCGTACCTGGGCGAATCTGAGGCGGGACGGGTGGCCGAGGCGGCCGCCCAGGAGCGTGCTGCCTGAGCGGGATCGCATCGCGGAGGCGCTGGTCCATCTCGTCGGAACGAGGGGCTATGACGCGACGACCGTAGAGGCGGTCGTCGAGGTTGCAGAGGTCCGCCGCGAGGACTTCGACCGACACTTCGCGGACAAGGAGGAGTGCTTTCTTACCGCCTACGACGAGGTGGCCGCGGAGTTCGGCCGCCGCGTTCTCTCCGCCTACTTCGAGGCCGAGGAGTGGCACGAGCGGATGTGGGCGGGAGGAGCGGAGGCGATTTGCTTCCTCGAGGAGGACGGCGAGCGCGCCCGCTTCTTCGTGGTCGAGGTGGTCCACGCCGGGCGCCAGGCCCAGGCTCGGCGCGACATGATCCTCCACCAGCTCGCCGAACTGGTGGACGCGGGCCGCGATCAGCTCGAGGACCCGAAATCGGTCTCGCGCGGGACCGCCGAGATCGTCGCCGGCGCCGTCTACGGCACGGTCCTGACCAAGATCAAGCACGGCTGGCCCGCCTGGGGAAGGGACTTCCTGCCGGAGCTCATGTACATGGCGGTGCTGCCCTACCTGGGGGCCCAGGCCGCCGAGGCGGAGTTGAGATTACAACCGCTGCGGTAGTGCTCGGCGTCCAGCCGCAGTCGCGGATTGGAGAATCGTGAGTCTCAGATATCGTCCGCCCGTGGCAAAGGGAAAGGCGGAGCCGACGAAGGCGGGGGCCTCAGAGGGGTCGGCCCGGCTCCCGGCCGGGCGCCACGGCCTGCCCCCGGAGCTGATCGCCCAGAACCAGCGCGAGCGGATGATCGCCGCCCTTGCCGAGGTGGTCGCCGAGCGCGGTTACAACGCGACCACGATCGCCAACATCACCGACGGGGCCTCCGTCTCACGCCGCACCTTCTACGAGCAGTTCTCCTCCAAGGAGGACTGTTTCCTCGCCGCCTACGACCAGGTCGCCGAACACATTCTGGGCTCGATGCGCGCCGCCGCCGAGTCCTTCGACTCCTGGCCCCAGCAGGTACGCGCAGCCCTGGCGACCGTCCTGCGCTTTCTTGCCGGAGAGCCCGAGCTGGCTCGCCTCTGCGTGATCGAGCCGGTCAGCGCCGGTGGCGCCGTGGCCGCTCGCCATCGCGAGTCGCTGGGCGCCCTGGTCGAGTTGCTCAAGTCGACCCGTCCCGAGCGACCTCCCGACCGGCCCCTTCCCGAGGCCACCGAGGAGGCGATCGTCGGCGGCATCGTCTCCCTCGTCTCCCGTGAGATCAACGCCGGCCGAGCCGAGCAGCTGGAGAAGCTGCTTCCGGACCTGGTCGAGCTGGTCCTCACCCCGTACCTGGGCTCCGACGAGGCCGAGCGCCTGATGGGCCAGGCGTAGCCTGCGACTCGGCTTGCGACATGGCTTAGACTTTTCTGCGCAGGGGGCTGGACGACAGGGACGCCCTTGCCAGGGAGAAATATGAGACTCGCACCAAAAGCGCTCATCGCGTTGGTCGTCGTGGCCATGCTGGTCTTCGCCGGTTGCGGCGGGGGCGGCAGCGACACGGCAAGTACAACGACGCCCACGACCACCACCCAGAAGGTCGACAAGGGCGGCCAGAAGCAAGAGCCCAAGCAAAAGCAGGGCGGCAACAAGGGGTCGCAAAACTCGACCCCCAAGCTCGCGGAAGGCTCGGCGCCCACCTCGAAGGCCGCGCTGCCGAACCAGGGCACCAAGGCCGTGGCGCCAGGAGTGCCAACCGTCAAGCACGGCGACAACAGCATTCAGACCTACGGAGTCGAGACGTCGAGCGCGGGCCGCGTTCAGGCCGCCACATTGGTCCAGGCCTACCTCAACGCGCGCGCGGCGGGCCGTTGGACGGAGGCCTGTTCATATTTCTCCAGTCAGATGATCACCCGGCTCAACGCGTTCCTGACGAAACTGAAAGGTCGAGGGCCGAAGGGCTGCGCGGGTGTAATGAAGGCCCTGTCCGCCAAAGTCCCCCAGTCCGTGCTGAACAAGGACGCCAAGATCCACGTGCTCAGCATGCGCGTGCAGGGGATACAGGGCTTCATCATCTACAAGGACGCCACCGGCACTTCCTCCAACTTCCCGATGAAGCTGAACGGCGGCATCTGGAAGCTCGACGCTCCCGCCGGCATCCCCCTGCAGGTCTGAGCTTCCTACTTGCCGCTCGAAAATGCGTCTCGCCGGCGGCGGAAACGCGCGGTCGAGGCGTAAGAGAGACAAACATTGATTTTTTAGGTACAACGCTTGATATTTAAGTCGTACACTGTTTATTATGAGTCGAGCGCATGAGACAAGCGCGTTCCCACAGCGTCCACGGCCCAGCTCCCGAAGGGCGCCCTTCCTGAAGGGGGACCAATGCAGACCGACTCATCCCACGCGCAGAAGGCATCGGTGACTCCGCTGCCGAGGGGCCGGCACAAGCTCCCGCCCGAAGCGGTAGCGGCAAATCACCGCCAGAGGTTGTTCGCGGCGATGGCCCACTGCATCGCCGAGCGCGGCTACTCGGCCACCTCGGTTCAGCACGTGATTGCCGAGGCCGGCGTTTCCCGCGCCACCTTCTATGCCTACTTCGACAACAAACGGGACTGCTTGATCGCCGCCCACGAGGAGGCCTTCGAGCAGCTGACCGCTCGCATCTTCCGCGCCTGCGCCACGCAGCGCGAGTGGCCGTTGAAGGTGAAGGCGGCGATCACCGACTCGCTTGCCTTCATGAGCGAAGATCCCGAGCGGGCGCGGCTGCTGATCCTCGACGCCCTGGCCGCGGACCTGGTCGTCGCGCGGCGGGTGCTTGACTCCAACGCCCACCTCGCCGCCCTACTGCAGGCCGGCCGCCGGCACAGCCCCGACGCCCGCCTGCAGTCCGACGTCACCGAGGAGGCGATCGTCGGCGCGATCTCCTCGATTGCATCCGGCCGCCTGCTCGCCGGCAGGTCCCTCGCCGACCTCGAGTCCCAGCTCGTCACCTTCGCCCTCACCCCCTACATCGGCAGTCGTGAGGCCGAGCGGGTCGCGGCGGAGCCGATCAAAGCGGTCGGCGAAGAAGAGCCGCCGCCGTTGGCCGCGGTCGCCGCCGAGTCCTCCTAGACCGTTTGGAGACCGCGCGCATAGCCAGTAACTCACTCCGCCAAGGGCACTACAGAGCCAAATCCATGGCGCGGCCGTCTCCTGACCTGCTGCGCGGGCGACCTGGAATGCTCCAGCGCGAGGCGCGGTGAAGAATGCGGCGCTCGCGCGGGGGCCGCGGCCGGGCGATCGGCCGACCCTCTCCCTGCAATCGGTAAAAACGCCGCTTGCCGAGCTCGATCAAGACGAGGTAGAGGCAGATCATCACGATCAGCGCCGCGAGGAAGGTGACCGGGAGTGCGGTGAAGCCGAGTAGGCCGGCCAGCGGCGAGAAGGGCAGAAGCACCCCGATACCGACGCAGGCAAAGGTGGAGATCGTCAGCGGCTTGCTGGCGCGGCTGCGGAAGAACGGGACGCGGTGGGTGCGGATCGCGAAGATCACCAGGCTCTGGGTGGCCAGGGACTCGACGAACCAGCCAGAGCGAAACAGCGTCGCTCCTGCGCCGAAGCCCCAGATCATGATCCCGAAGGTGGCGAAGTCGAAGATCGAGCTGATCGGCCCGAAGAAGGTCATGAAGCGGCGGATCAGCCCGGTGTCCCAGTGCGCCGGTCGCCTCAGCTGCTCCTCGTCGACGTTGTCGGTCGGGATGGTCATCTCGCTTACGTCGTAGAGCAGGTTGTTGAGGAGAATCTGGGTCGGCAGCATCGGCAGGAAGCTGAGGAACAGGGAGGCCCCGCCGGCGCTGAACATGTTCCCGAAGTTTGAGGAGGTCCCCATCAGCACGTACTTGATCGTGTTGGCGAAGATCCGGCGTCCTTCGACGACGCCGCCGGCGAGGATCTCGAGGTCCTTGTCGAGCAGGACGATGTCGGCGGCGTCCTTGGCGACGTCGGTCGCGGTCTGCACCGAGACGCCGACGTCGGCGTCGTGCAGGGCAATGGCGTCGTTGACGCCGTCGCCGAGGAAGCCGACCGTGAGGCCGAGTTTGTGCTGGGCTTTGATTACCCGCGACTTCTGCTCGGGGGTGACGCGGGCGAAGATCGTGGTCTGAGGCAATGCCGCGGCGAGCTGCTCTTCGTCGAGCTTTTCCAACTCCGTACCAACCAACGTGCCGAGCACCGGCAGCCCGAGGTCGGCGCAGACCTTCTGAGCAACGCGATCGTTGTCGCCGGTTATTACCTTGACCTCGATGCCCAGGCGCTTCAGGCGCTTCAGCGCGTCGGATGCATCGGCCTTCGGACGATCGAGAAAGGTGAGAAAGCCGGCGAGCTCGAGGTCGCTCTCGTCCTCTGCGCCCAGCGTCGTTCGATCTTTCGCCGCGCGGGTGGCAACCGCGATTACGCGGCTACCCGCGGCGAACTGACGATCGAGAACCTGCTTCGCATTCGAAGGCACGGACCGGCAGCGGGCAAGCATGCTCTCGGGCGCACCCTTGACGATCACCTGGCGCATGCCATCGGGATCCGAAACCAAGACGGAAGAGAGCCGGCGCTCGTAGTCAAACGGGCGCCTGGCCAGCACCCGGTAGTCGTTCGTCCCGGCCCCACTGGCCCCCGGCGCCGCCCAGAGCGCCCGATCGAGCTGGTTGCCGCCGATGAGCTGTCCGTCGGCGAAGGACGCCTCGTTGCAGAGAAGACCCGCTCGCAGGACCGCCTTAGAGCTCTGACCGCCGGCGTCGAGCGCCGACGAGAAGGTGATTTGGCCCTCGGTTAACGTGCCGGTCTTATCGGTGAAGAACACCTCGATGTTGCCGAGGTCCTCGATCGCGACCAGTCGCTTGACGATCACCGAGCGCTGGGCCAATCGCCTCGCCCCGGTCGAGAGGCTGATAGTCACGATCGCCGGCAGCAGTTGCGGTGTCAGGCCGACGGCGATCGCCAGGGCGAAGAGCACCGATCCGAGCACCGAGCGGCCGATCAGGATGTTGAGGACCAGGATCGAGCCGGCCAGGACGGCGGTGACGCGGACGAGCAGCAGAGAGAAGCTCTGCAGGCCAAGCTGAAATGCCGTCTGGGGTTGGCGGTCCCCGAGCCGCAGGGCGATCGTCCCGAACTCGGTGTCCGCCCCGGTCCGCACGACCAGGCCAAGCCCGTTTCCCTCCCGCACTACCGTCCCCATGAATCCGCAAGAGGCGAGCTCCAGCGGCGACTCGGGCGCGTCGACCTCTTCGGCCTGCTTCTCGGCCGGTAGCGACTCGCCGGTCAGCACCGCCTCATCGCACTCAAGCCCCTCCGCATGCAGCAGCCGCAGATCCGCCGGGATAACGTCGCCGACGGCGATCTGGACGATGTCGCCGGGAACGAGTGCGGTCACGTCAATCGCGGTGAACCTGCCATCACGCATTGCGAGCGCGGTGTGGCGCAACTGAGAATGGAGCGCTTCCACCGCCAGCTCGGAGCGGTACTCGTTGAAGAATCCCAGCCCGATGCTGAGGCAGATGATCACGAGGATGATTGCGGCGTCGGTGCCTTCGCCGACGAAGAATGAGGTCAGCGCCGCGCCGACGAGCAGGATCAAGAGCGGGTTCCTGAGCTGGCGCATCAGCACGGCGAGCGGCCGTGCCCCGTGACTGCGCAGCGCATTCGGCCCGACAAACCCCAGACGACGCTGGGCCTCCGTGGTAGACAGACCATCTTCCGCGCTCGCGAGTGCGCCGAGGACATCGTCGAGCGGCATGCTTGCCGCCGAGCGAAGCTGCAGCACGCGCCAGTTATCCGTGGGCGGCGATTCGATTCCCCTCGCCTCTACCGTCATCGACCGCGGACGAACAGGGATCGCGCCACGACGACGACCAGCGCGCAGACGCCGATCAGCACAAGGGCCCCGCGATCGGAGCGGGCGAGGTAGAAGAGGAGCCCGGCGGCCGCCGCGAAGCAGGCGGCTCCGCCGAGATAGGCAAGCCGTCGGTCCCAGCCGGACTGAGCGGTATGGCGGGCGTGCAGCAGATTGATCAGGCCGAAGACGAGCAGGAAGGTCAGCGAGCCGAAGGAGACGATCTCGGTGATACCGGGCAGCAGCGAGAACGCCGCTCCGAGCAGCGCCAGCCAGGCGACCGCGCCCACCGGGAGCCCGCCCCGTTCGCGGGCGAGGCGGGCCGGGAGCTCGCGGGCCGCGCTGACGTCGCGGACCAGGCGGGCGGTCGAGAACAGCGTCGCGTTGATCGCCGAGCTGGTCGAGAAGACCGCACCCAGGGTCGCCGCCCAGAGGCCGAAGGTGCCGAGGGCCTTTTCGCCGACCACGGCGAAGGCGACCTCCTTCTCGCCGACGATCCCCTGGTCGGGCAGCAGCATCTGGGAGGCGATGGTGACCGCCACGTAGACGAAGGCCACCACGGCAACCGAGAGGTAAAGAGCGCGTGGCACGGTGCGCCGCGGCTCGGAGATGTCGTCGTAGTCGTAGGGCACCAGCTCGAAGCCCTCGTAGGCGACGAAGATCACCGCCGCGCCGAGAAAGACACCGAGCAGCCCCTGGTTGTCGAGCGGGGCGAGGCGGCTCGGCGAGAACATGCCGATCCCGACCGCCGAGATCCCGGCCAGCACGGCCAGCTTGGTGAAGACGATCACGTCCTCGGTCAGCCCCGAGGTGGTCACCCCACGCAGGTTGATCGCCGCGAAGACCACCATGATGCCGACGCCGCTCAGCCGCGCGACGAGGACTGAGGCGCCCAGGACGTTGGCCAGGTAGTGCCCGAAGGTGAAGGTGTAGACCGCCAGCGCGAAGATGTAGCCGACGATCAGCAGCCAGGAGACCCAGGCCGCGGCGCGGGTGTGGCCCTCCTCGCGCAGGTAGGTGAAGGGGCCACCCGCGCGGCCGGCGTGCAGCGCCAGCCGCGCATAGGCGTGTGCGGTGAGGCCGGCAATGACACCGCCGAGGAGGAAGGCGGCGAAGGCGAGGTGCCCGGCGAGGTCGATGGTGACGCCGAGGACGCTGAAGATGCCGCCGCCGATCATCCCGCCGATCGCCATCGCGCTCGCCTCGCGCAGGCCCAACAGTCCTTCCCCCCGCCGGCGGCGGGCATGGCTACGGGGGTGGTAGGGCGGCTTCGGAGTCTCGATTGCGGACCCGTGCACCCGGGTGGCCCCGCTGTCCTTGGCTATCGGCAACTGCGCGCTTTCTCCTTCCGGTGGCGGTCTCGAGGGCCGACGTCTCTACCAGCCCGCCCGCCGTTCGAGCCACGCGTAGGTCCAGAGCTTGATCTGATCGAGCGCCAGGATCCAGACGATCGCATAGCCCCAGGCGAGAACGGCCAGCTTCCAGCTGAGCGGGTGCATAAGCAGACCCGAAACGGCGATGAGGGTGGCGAGAACCTGGGTGCCGACCACGGCGATCAGCAGTACCCAGGCGGGGCGGTGGGACCACAGCCGGCCGCGGGTGCGGGCGACGAACAGGGTCAGGTGCCCCGCCACCGACAGCTTCAGATACATCAGGGTCTGGACTTCGGCGTGGCCAACGCCGAGCGGGCCGATCGCGATGCCGACCAGGGAGAAGGACTCAACCACCCCGGCGAGCCCAAGCACGGTGGCGATGCTCAGCACCTCGCGCAGGTCCCAGCGCTCCGGGCGGGGCGAGGGCACCACGCGATCGTAGGCGATGGTCAGGATCGCCGCGTCGTTGAGCATGGCCAACAGGACGATCTGGATCGGCGTCACCGGGAAGAAGTCGAAGGCGACGATCGAGAGAGTGACGAAGAGGACGATCCGGATCGTCTCGGTGATCCGGTAGATCGCGTAGTTGGTCATCCTCCGGAACACTTCGCGGGCGCGGTGGATCGCCTCGACGATCACCGAGAGTCCGGGCGCCAGCAGCACGATGTCGGCTGCCGCCCGGGCCGCGTCGGTGGCTCCGGAGACGGCGATGCCGGCGTCGGCGCGACTCAACGCCGGGGCGTCGTTGACGCCGTCGCCGGTCATGCCGACGATGTGGCCGCCGGCCTGCAGCGCGGCAACGATCCGGTACTTGTCCTCGGGCACCACCTGGGCGAAGCCGTCGGCCTCTTCGACCGGCTCGATCAGGGCCTCGCCCTCGAGCCGCTCGATCACGCCCGACTCGAGCACCTCCTCCCCCATCCCGACCTCAACGGCGATCTCGCGGGCGATCTCGACCCGGTCGCCGGTGACCATCTTTATCTCCACCCCGAGCGCCCGCGCCTGCTCCAGCGTCTCGCGCGAGTCCTCGCGCGGAGGGTCGGCGATCGCCAGCACGCCGATCAGCCGCCAATCGCCCTCGTCGGCCCGGGCCACGGCAAGCGCCCGTTGGCCCTTGCGCGCAAAGTCCGCGGTTGCCGCGGAGACTCGATCGGCTCCTGCAGCCGACTCGCCGGCGAGCTCCAGGATCGCCTGCACAGCGCCCTTCGCGACCTTGTACTCGGCGCCGCCCGACTCCCGAATGAGCGCCTCGGCGCGCTTGCGGTCGGCGTCGAAGGGCTCGAAGTCGAGCACCTCGAAGTCCTCGACCGGCCCGCCCAGCGCCTCCAGAATCGCGGCATCGACCGGGTCGCGACCGCCGTGCTCGACGGTCAGCGCCGCATCATGCAGGACCTGGTCGCGACGGGTCCCCTCTCCAACAACTGCGACATCGGCGATCGCCAGCTCGTTGCGAGTGATCGTCCCGGTCTTATCGGCGCAGAGCACGTCGACGCCCGACATCTCCTCGACCACGGGTAGATGGCTGACGACCGCCTGTCGTCTGGCCAGGTCGCGAGCGCCCACTGCCATCGTCACCGAGAGCACCGCGGGCAGCGCCACCGGGATCGAGGCGATCGTCACCACAAGCGCGAACTCCAGCGTCGTCGCCAGACTGTGCCCACGCAGCAGGGAGACGAGGACGATCACCATGACCAGGGTCATCGCGATTGCGATCAGATAACGGCCGATCGAGTAGATCGCCGCCTGGAAATGGCTCGGCGGTCCCTCCTCGCCAGTCAGCGCGGCGGTGCGGCCGAACTCGGTCGCCGCGCCGGTGGCGAGCACCCGCGCCGTCGGTGCCCCGCGCGAGACGACCGTCCCCGAGTAGAGGTCCTCGCCGGGCCCTTTGGTGACAGGGAGCGACTCTCCGGTCAGAGCCGACTCGTCGGCGTCCACGGTACCCGAGACGATTTGCGCGTCGGCCGGGATCACGTCACCGCGCTCGACCACCAACAGATCGCCCGGGACGACCTCCTCGGTGGCAACCGTCTGCCACTCGCCGTCGCGTTTGACCCGCCCCTGCTTTGCGAGCTGCTCCTTCAGCGCGGCAATCGCGTTGGCGGCCTGGTGCTCCTCCCAGAACCCGACCAGCCCGTTCAGTAGCAGCAACGCGAGAATGATTCCGAAGTCCGGCCAGCGCCCCGTCACCGCGGTGAGAACCAAGGCGACCTCGATCATCCAGGGGATCGGCGCCCAGAAGTGGGAGAGGAGCTCGAGCAGGACGCTGCGCTCCTGCTCGAGCAGAGCGTTGGGCCCATAGCGTCCGAGCCGCGCGGCGGCCTCCCCAGCGCTCAGCCCCGTCTCGGTGCTGAGCCGCTCGTCGGCGCGGCGGTCCTCCTCGCTGCGCTGGTCCTGGACGCCGTGAGTGGGAGCATCCGGCGCGGCGACGGCACCAAACTCCGAGGCGTCGCGTCGCGGCCTCACCCCGGCGTCCCCACCCCCAGCAGCTCACGGGCGGCCCTGGCGGCGATCAGCTCCTGGCCGATGTGGGGGTAGACCTCTGTGTAAGTGCCCTCGAGGTAGGCGTTGGCGACGATCCCCCGGACCAGCGGGTTGTCGAGCAGATATATCTGCTCGACCGAGAGGTAGTTGGCTGCGCGCCACCAAGCGTCGATCACGGCACGGCCCATTTAAGCGGAGCGATGCCGAGATCCTCCGCCACAGCACGGGAGGGTCTGCTTGGGTGCGTCAACTCCAGCTAGACAGGCGGGGCCAGGGTAATTCCTGAGGGCTATCCCAGCGTCAGCCGGCAATCCTGGTGCGGTTGAGGCGCGAGTTAGGCCCGCGATCGCGATCGCGAGATACCACAGCAACGCCACCACGAATGGAATGAAGAAGACGCCGGTGAGGGCCCCAAGCGCGCCGATCCAGCCCGTGTAGCCGATCCAGCGAGGAACGCTTTCGTCGCGCAGCGCCAAGACCGCAACGGTCGCGATCAGGGCGGCGCTAACCAAGCCGAACACGACGAACAGAAGCGGGAAGAACATGTCCGCCACGATGCGCGTTGTCTCTCCATTCAGCGGCACTGGCTCATTGCCGAAAGCAATGGCTCCGGCGATTGCGCCGCCGTCGACCATCGAGGCAACTGCGATCGCGCTCGCCCCCAGCACGCCGAGGCTGGAGATGAATCGCCCCGAAGCAGAATCGCGAGCCAGCCATTCGCGGAGCCCTGCCGAGAACCAGACGAATGCGATCGCAGCGATGATCAGCAAATAAGCGCCGATGATCAGGCCGGTGCGGTGACTGCTGCTCGACAGGTTGACTCAGCCATTTCTGCGCCGCCGTGGCCGCTGTGTCCGAGGACTTGATATTCGGGCTGTTGCCCAAGGCGACGAACACTCCGGCCACGAACAGCACGACGAAGACGACACCAGCGCCCATTGCGCGGCGCAGCTGACTCGAGTTCACTTAGAGGTTGTCTCAATACCCCGCGTGTGTGGCTGGCGAGCGCCGGACCAAAGGCATGGCCCATTTTCTCGGCGCGAACGGATAGAACAGCGGGTCGGAGAACGAGATCAGGCGGCCTTTCGTATCGGCCGGACGACAGAATCGGCTCTGTAGAGCCATAATCAAGCCCCCGGGCGGTTAGCTCAGTTTGGGAGAGCGCCTGCTTTACAAGTGGCTTCCACTTTCGGCTCGACATTCCCACTCCAGAGCCAAAAGTCGGTTGCTTCGCGCTTGTCTAACGACCCCTCAGATCACCACAATTTGCGGGCGGTTTACTTCGGTTCAGGCAGAAAGAAGCCGATTCTGCCCACTCGTTCTTGTCGCGCTGGAGCGCTACCCTGGGATCGTGAAGCATTCGGTCCTGAGCACAACCCCGACCGCCGAGAAGCCGGCGCTGACCGATGAGCAGCGCGCCGAGCGACTGCGGCTGCTCGCCGAACGACTGCGCAAGTCGGACGGGCTGGATCGTGACACGCTCGAGCACATCGAGCAGCTGACCGGCACCGAGCGGTAAGCCGCCGCGGTGGACGCTGTCGAGCTGCTGAGCGGCGACGCCCCGTTCATCGCCGACACCTCCCCGGGCGCCTCTCGACGGGTTGCAGACACTTGCATTTCGCGCAAAGCGCTAGTGAACGGAAGCATCCGTTCGGTGCGCGCTTTTGGTGCGGGATAGTTTGGCTTCATGCCGGTGCCCGAAACGCACGAGGGCGACCGTCCGGAGCCGTCGAAGCGCAACTATCTACTGAAGACAGACGGTTCCGGCACGGGGACCATCGACAATCCAGCTCAAGGTGCGATCGGAGTCGTCCTCAGGGACCCCGATGGTCGGCTAGTTGAAAAGATCTCCAAACCGATCGGACCCGCCATCAACGCCGTTGCGGAATATCGGGCTCTCATCGAAGGACTCAAGCTCGCCCGCAGTCACGGAATCCAACGCATCCGGGTGTTCCTTGACTCGGAGCTCGTGGTCGACCAGGTAAACGGCCGCGCGAAGGTTGGCAAGGAGCACATCAGACCCCTGCACGCGAAAGCGCGCTCCCTGCTCCAGGAGTTTCCCAACATCAGGATTTCGTGGATTCCGCGAAAATGGAATGCCGAAGCGGACGCGCTTGCAACCAAAGCGCGTCCTGATCGCTGAGCCCAGCGGTGCACACAGGCCTGAACCGTGGTTCGCAGTCGGAGGACGAGATCGTTTAGTCGAACCACGTAGTGCGAGGTCGCCTGTCTGCGAGACAGGCGACCTCTGGGTAAGGGTGTAGGGGAGAGAATCGGCTCTGTAGAGCCATGATCGGCACACCTTCAGCGTGGTCGACAGAGGTCGTTTGAGCTCCCAGAACCGGGCATTCTGCCTAGTTCTGGGCAGAATGCCCGGTTTTTGGGCAGTCGAACAGGCGGCCTTTCGGTCTAATCGGACGACAGAATCGGCTTTGTAGAGCCATAATCAGGTCCCCGGGCGGTTAGCTCAGTTGGGAGAGCGCCTGCCTTACAAGCCTACCCTCGTGTGCCTCGCTTTTTCCCTCTAGAAAGCCGAAAACTCAGCATCTTGGCCGAGTTTTGAGCCGCCATATATTCCTGCAAATTGCGAGCAATTCAAGGCGCTTCAGGCAGAAAATCGGCATTCTGCCTGAAGTCATTCCGGCGTCCATTTGGGTCGTCCGTCTGGCGTCACCGTCGCTCAGCGTGAGGTGGTCGCGTCGGCGAGTCCAATGGACAATCCCGGTGGTTGCTGGGAGACTGACGCCAGGGCTACGACCGACGGGAGGCAAGCAAGATGCGCAGGATCAACAGCTCTACCGTGTCGCTGGCACTCTCGATCACAGCGCTGTTCGTGGCGCTCGGCGGCACCGCGTTCGCGGTCTCCCGGATCGGCACGTCGCAGATCAAGAACAGCGCCGTGACCGCGAAGAAACTTCATTCGGCGGCGGTGACGAGCGGCAAAATCAAGCCGGGGGCGGTCGGCACGAAGGCGATCGCCGACAATGCGGTGACGTCGCCCAAAGTCGCCAACGGCACGCTGACCGCCGGCGACGTGGCGCCGAACACGTTCCTGCCCACAAGCGGCACCGCCGCCGATTCGGCGAAGCTCGGCGGCCTGGCCCCGAACGCCTTCGTTTTCGGCCAGGGCAAGCTCCGCTCCGCACGGCTGGTCCTGCCGGCGTCGAGTGGGGCCACCGAGTTCCTGGAGCTCGACTTCGGGCATATTGCCGGCGTCTGCGACGCGGGCAAAGTCGGCAAGCTGCGCTTCGTCGCCGATCTGCCGATCGACAACCTGATCGCGTGGGCGATCGGCCCCGGCACGAGTGTCGACATCCAGACGAGCAACGCCCTGGGCGCCGGGAGCTTCTACGAGGAGCCACACACCGTCGCCAACCCGCAGGAGGTGACGTTCCAGGCGACCTACAACGACGGCACGAGCGAGCAGCTCGCCACGGCGTGGACGACGGTGCAGACGGCCGGCAACAACTGCGTCTTCACCGGGCAGGCGTTCACGACGCTCTGACCGAGCCCGGCACTACCCCGCCCAGCCCTGAGTCGAGGGGGACGCTAGCTCCCATTGCGGTATCGACGAAGGCCTGAGAGACTGCTGACAGTGGGAACCAACGGCATAGGCGGCTTCTGTCCTACGGTCACGGAGGGGGAAGTTCGTGACCGGGCCGCCCGAAGTGCTGGGCCTCGTCGCCGTCGCTGGTTGGTCTCATGCGCAGTTGTGGGCCTCGGCGTCCTTTCGTTCGCCTCGACCGCCGCGGCGGCCATCACCGTCAACACGACGAGCGACAGCGCATCGGGCGCGTGCTCCCTGCGCGTGGCGATTCTCGCCGTCACTTCCAACACCACTGGCGGGGACTGCAGCCGAGCCAGCGGTGACAACACAATCACGCTGCCGGCCGGCCACTACACGCTCACCGCGGGAGAGC
The DNA here is from genome assembly GCA_963702055.1 of uncultured Solirubrobacterales bacterium. Classification (GTDB taxonomy): domain Bacteria; phylum Actinomycetota; class Thermoleophilia; order Solirubrobacterales; family 70-9; genus CAWINX01. Next base: position 1,908,515 of record OY969702.1, read on the forward strand.
TGCAGGTCGGCGCGAGCGCGAACCTCGCGATCGTCGGCACAGACCAGAACGACCCCACCCAGACCGAGATTGACGCCGGGGCCGCCAGCCGAGTCCTCGAGGTCACGGCCGGCGGCCAGGCGACGCTGACGGGCGTTGAGATCACCGGCGGCCAGAGCGCCAGCGGTGCGAACGCCGCCAGCCCGGGACAGAGCGCTGGCAGTGGCGAAGACGGCGGCGGAATCCTCAACAAAGGCACACTGACGCTCCAACACGCATTGGTCACCGCAAACTTCACCGGCCACGGCGGTCGCGGCGTCGACGGCGACCAGCCCTCGGCGTCGTACACCCGAAATGGCCAGTCCGGGGGCAGTGGAGGCAACGGCGGTGGCATCTACAACGCAACCGGCGCCTCGCTGACGGTGAGCGCCTCGACGATCAAAGGCAACGGGACCGGCGATGGCGGTAGCGGCGGTAACGGGGCCGCCGGGCAGCTTGGGATCGGGAAATTCCCCTACGGCTCCGATGGCGGGACGGCGGGGCCGCCCGGAAGCGGCGGCGGCATCTACAACTTCGGCGGCGCCACGATCACCGACACGACGATCGAAAGCAACTTCAGCGGCCGCGGTGGCAACGGCGGCCTCGGTGGCCAGGGGGTTGGCGAAGGCGACATGCAGCCCGCGGGACGCGGCGGCTATGGCGGCAACGGGGGCAATTCTGGGCTTACCTACAGCCCCGATACCGGCAATCCCCAGTACACCGCCTATTACGGCGGTGGCGGCATCTTCAACGCGGGCACCCTGCAGATGAGCCGCTCGACGATCGTCGGCAACAACACAGGTGCCGGGGGCAACGGCGGCGGCGCCGGGATCGGCGGCCAAAAGTTGAGCAACGGATTCCAAACCGGCGCGCACGCCGGGGCGGCCGGCGGCGGCGGGTTGGGCGGCGGCCTTCTCAACTACGGAAAAGGGGCGACGCTGACCAACGTCACGGTCACGGAAAACCTCACCGGTGACGGCGGCAAGGGCGGCAACGGTCCCCAGTCCGGCTCGCTCGGTCCCGGTCCCGGAGGCTTCGGCGGTTACGGCGGCGGCGTTTGGGCCGAGGGAGCGCACTCGCCCGACTCCCTCGCACTGGCCCAGGTCACGATCGCAGGCAACACCGTCGGCGCGGCGGGGCCACCGGGCGACGACGCGACCTACCCGGGGGCGTCGGGACAACGCGGCAAGGGCGCCGGAGTCGCGGTCGGCTCGCGCTACGACCCGGGCTCAGGTGCCGGCGTCTACTTCAGGAATACGCTGGTCGCCAACAACGGGTCGGCGCCGGCCGGTGACGTGAACTGCGTCCAGTACTACTCGCCCGCGCAGTACGTCGACCTCTACGACCTTGGGCACAACCTCAGCTACCCGGACGCGACGTGCCCGGGCGCCAACGGCAATCCACTGCTCGGGGCGCTTCAGAACAACGGCGGTCCGACGCAGACGATGATGCCCGGGGCCGGGAGCGCCGTGATCGGGGCCGTTCCGCCGGCCTCGTGCACGGTGTCTGAGGATCAGCGCGGGTTCCCGCGCTCGGCAGGAGGACCGACTTGTGACATCGGCGCCGTGGAAACCGGGCTGACCCCCGCCTCTACGTCGACCGAGACCGCGGTGTCCTCCTCCGCCAACCCATCGACGGCCGGCCAGCAGGTGAGCTTCACCGCGACGGTCTCCCCCACTCCCGACGGCGGAAGCGTGTCCTTCACCGATGGGGGCGCCGCCATACCGGGGTGCGGTTCGGTCGCGCTCTCGGGCGGTGGGCAGGCAAGTTGCCCGGTGACCTACACGGCGGCCGGATCGCACGCGATCGTGGCCAGCTACCTGGGCGACAGCGGATTCGCGCCCTCTGGCTCGGACGCGCTGTCCCAGGTCGTTCAAGCGCCGCAGGGGGGTGGCGGAGGCTCGTCGCCCAGCCCCAGCCCCCACAAAGCGAAACCTGTCCATTGCCCTAAATCGAAGAAGCGGGTCATCCGTCACGGCAAGGTGAAGTGCGTGCCCAAGCACAAACACGGGCACAAGCCGAAACACCACTGACCGCTCCCGCAGTTTCCGTTCGTTCGAAGTACCTTTCAGGCGGCCGCGCCATGGGCGGCGCTTGGCGCCGGCAAAGCTTCGAGAATGCTCGCGGGCAGTCGGGTGCTCGCGTCCCAGACCTCGATCGCGACGACCTTGTGGCTGGGACGGTCGTAGTCCCGAAGGCCGCCGGGCACGCGCTCGCTGACGACGTCGTCGGACTCACCGGTCGGGAACCAGGCGATGTCGGCGTCTGAGTCGTAATAGGCAAACACGGCTCTGGCAAGGGTAGCGCCGGCAGGGCCGGCGCCCGACCGAAGTCGCCGTGGCGCTCGGCTGATCGCCCGCCTCTCGCGCGCGGACTTTGGCCGCAGCGCGGTCAGGACGCGACCCCTGGCACGATGAAGAGCATCAGCGACCCGACCTCGCCCATCCTCATCGCCTACGACGGCTCGGATCCGAGCCGTCACGCCATCGAAGAAGCTGCGGCGCTTTTCGGGCACCGGCCGGTTGTGGTGGTCACGGTGTGGGAGCCCGGTCTGGCTTATGCGAGCGCCGCGATGCCGATGTCTGGCGGAGAGATGCCTCTGATCCCTGTTGACGCCGAGGCCGAGCGTGAAATCGACCAGGGGTTTCAGAACCACGCCGCGCGGGTCGCACGAGACGGAGCCAAGCTGGCCAGGGCAGCCGGCTTGCAGGCCGAGGCGGCCGCGGTGCCAGACGCGACAAGCGTGGCCGAGGCGATAGCCGACCAGGCCAAGGAACTCGGAGCGGCCGCCATCGTGGTCGGGTCGCGTGGACTGAGCGGCCTGCTGGCAAGGATGGAGGGCAGCACCTCAAAGGCTGTGCTCAGGCACGCTCCCTGCCCAGTTTTGGTCGTTCACAGCGACTGACAAGCACGAGCGCCGCAAGGAGAAGATCTACCTTCGGAGATCAGCCGAAGGGCGGGTGGGCAAAGTCCTTCACAGGATGGAGCGAGAACGGAATCGATGTTTGGCCGCCGAGGCGAGCCCTGACTGCCCCTCGCTTGTCATGCCCGTAGGCCGTCCTGACAGAGCCGCGGAAGATCCCATAGGCGTCCGCCTGCGTCCTGGAAACAACGCGCCAGCGTGCTCTCCGTCGGATCTGGATCACAACCCTCCCTCCCCCACTGTCCGGAGTGCGTCCCCAAAAGGTGAGCCGGCCCTTGGGGTGGAAGGCGACGAACGGGAAGCGGAATGCGTAGAGCACCTTCTTGGGTCGATCGTCGGCAACCGTCGCGCCCCTGAAGTAGAGGCCGGACTGGTATGTCTCGCTGAACGGCAGCATCGGGTTGGGAGCCTCGTCGCGCAGGCTGTACCAGAAGAAATGGCTGACGCCCGCCTTCCAGGCCCGATACAGCGCCTGCGCCGCCCAGCGCGCCTCAATCGCCATTCGAAGGCCGCCGGGATCCGGCGGCTTAGAGTCCCAGGAGAACTCGGTGATCCAGAGCGGTGTGCGCCGAAACTGGCCGTGGATCCGCCCGGCGCGATCAGCGGCCTTCAGCAGCTTCTGCAGCTTGTTCAGATCCCCCAACTCGACGTCATCGGCGCCGCCTTTATGAGTCGGTCCGCCGGTCGTATACGGATGGATGTCGAAGATGTCGAAGTGAACTCCGCCGCCGCAAGTCCCGGCAGTCGGATGGGGGTTGCGTCGACCCTTCATACAGAGGAGCAGGCGCGCAAAGCGCATTGGGCCGATTGTCCAATGCCGTACCGCGATCGGACCGAGGCCTGCCGCGAGAACGAGGTTTGACCGATCGACCGACTTGACCGCAAAGTAGAAAGCATTGATCAGCCGCCGGTATAGATATGGCGAAATCGGCCTTCCGTCCTCTCCGTATTGGGGATTCAGGTAAAGGCTGAGGTTGGGTTCATTCAGGCCCTGCCAGTACCGCACCCTCGGCAAACCCTGAAAAGAGCCGCTGTAGCGGCGCGCCGCCGCGGTCGCGAAGGCGGCAAGCGCCGCTGGGTCTGGGTCGCACAGACGACCAGCCACCGCCCGCGGTGCCTGGCACCGCTGCACCCAGGGTGGCGCCCCTTCGATCGAGAGCACCGGCGTCAGGCCCGCCGCGACCGCCCCGGTGACGGCAAGGTCGATCTGGTCCCAGTCGTAGTTGGGGTCGGCCGGGTCCTCCGGGTGCCAGCCGCCCGGCTCGATCTGAGGTGCAACGCTCGGCCAGCTGGCCTGAATGCGCACGAACTTTGCCCCCGCGGCTCTGACATGAGATGGAGTGACCGGGTCTTCAAAGTTGAAGTAGGCATCAGTGACGCCAGTGAACAGGGGGCGAGGGCCACTCGATGCCGCCTGTGCCGTAAGGGTGCCTCCGCAGCAGTCGGCCACCAGCACGATGCCCGTCGAGAAAACCACCGCCGCCCACCGTTGAATCGCGCCGATCTTCATCCGTCTGTCCAGCCGCCTAGGCGGCTGGACTTCTCCGGCGCCACACGTAAACCATCGAGCCGAAAATAGCTACAGCAATGATCAGTGGGGGCAGAATCCCGGTCTGGGTCGTCGAGGAAACTCCCGTTGCCTGCCGGATCACTTCGAGCAGTCCCGACGAACCCTTCAACTCCGCGCGCGAGGCCGGTGGACGCCCTTCGCTACCGTGGTGATCTCGCGCTTTGGTCCCGGGATGAGATCTAGATGTTGTCGTCGGGGGCGCTGACGTTTCGGCGGCCAGCGTGGCCGTAGCTTGGCCTTCCGAGCCCATGGCCTCGAGTCGTCGAGCGTTCTTGCCGCCGAGGATCTGTGTCGGATGCGCCGGCTTGCCCTTGTCGCCAATAGTTGTGCCGCCGATTGCCTCCGGATAGGTCTCCGTGTACTGGCTGACTGAGGAGTTGTCGGGAGGCACGACTTGCTGCGTTGCCGCAGCCGAGGCCACAGCAGCGAGGCTCGCGATAGTCGCTAAACACAGCAAGTTGCCGACCAGCGCCAGCTTTAGCGTATTCATCTCGTTATAGATAACGGATGGAGACCTCGAAACTATCGGTTGATGGACTGCCCCACGTCGACTGGGAGGCCATTTGGGCCTGGGCACTCGGGTTTGTTCTCGTCGTCTACCTTGGCCTGAAGGGCGGCGGATTCGATCCGCTCGTGCATGACGAGGTCGGAATCGTCGTCTGGTGGGTCATCCTCGCGACCGTCCTGGTCGGCACATTGCCCCGCAGCCGCCCCGGCCTTCTGGCCTGGTGCAGCCCCGGCCTTCTGGCCGCCTTCGTCCTCTGGACGGGCCTCAGTCTCAGCTGGACCGAAAGCGCCGAAAAAACATCGGCCGACCTGGCACGCGTCTCCATGTATCTGGGTGTCTTCGTCCTGGCTCTCTTCGCCCGGGGGCCGCGGAGGGCCCGGTACATAGTCGCGGGCGTGGGGGCGGGGGTCGCCGTCGTCGCCGTCATCGCCCTCCTCTCTCGCCTCCATCCCGCTTGGTTTCCGGAAGCGAATCAAGCCGCGACCTTTCTCTCTAGTGCTCGTGAACGGCTCTCCTACCCCCTCGACTACTGGAACGGCCTCGCGGCGCTCATTGCGATCGGTATTCCGGCAGTTCTCCAGATTGCGGTTTGCGCGGAGTCGATTGTGGCTCGCGCCCTCGCTGCCGCAGCGATGCCCGCGATGGCGCTGACGCTCTTCTTCACGCTCTCGCGTGGTGGCATGGCCGCCAGCGTGCTCGCACTCGCAATCTTCTTGGGGCTCTCTTCGGACAGGATTCCCAAGCTGGCCACCCTGGCCGTGGCCGGCGCTGGCAGTGCAGTCCTCATCGCCATCGCCGCCACACATGCCTCACTCCGGCACATCCTCGTCAATCCGCCCGCACTGCACCAGGGAAACGTACTGCTCGTGATTACGCTCGTCGTCTGCGCAGCGGTCGGCTTGACACAGGCGGGCTTCACCAGCCTCCAGCGCACCCGCATGCGGCCACGCTGGATGATCGTCCCTCGCAGACGCGCACTGATCGCAGTCATCGCGAGTGTGGCCCTGATTCTTGTCGCGGCGATTGCAATCAATGCCCCAGGGCGAATCTCGCACGCCTGGACCCGCTTCAAACATCCCGACAACTACTCTGTTCGAGGAGTGGACCGGTTGGGCAGCGCGAGTGGCGAGGACCGATACCAGCACTGGAGTTCTGCCATTAGAGAGAACCAGACCAAGCCGCTGACCGGCACGGGTTCGGGCACCTTTCAATTCTGGTGGACGCGTGACGCCGACATTCCCGTTGCCGTGCGCGACACCCACTCCCTCTACCTGCAGACCCTTGGTGAACTGGGGATCGTCGGGCTGCTTTTCCTTGGAACCTTCCTACTGACGGTACTGATCGGCGGCGTGTTCTCAACCGTCCGAGCTGAGTTTCAGGAGCGCCCCCAACTCGCCGCGGCCGTCGCAGGGTGCTTCGCGTTCTGTGGCACGGCGACGTTCGACTGGATGTGGCAGATCCCGGTATTGCCCGTCGCCTTCCTGCTGCTGGCCTCAGTGTTGATGCCAACGGCTGCCCATCCGAGACGCGAAGGATCGGCGATCTTGCCTCTGTTGCCAAGGCTCGGCTTCGCAGTCGTTGCGCTCGTCGTCATCGCCGCGATCTCAATTCCTCTCGCGTCAACGTCGCTGGTCCGTGAGAGTCAGATGGAGGCAGCGGCCGGCCATCTACCGGCAGCGCTCGAAAAGGCCCGAGACGCACAGGACGCACAGCCGGACGCGGCAACCCCACGCCTACAGCAAGCTCTCATCCTGGAAGACGAGGGTGCCCTAGCGCTTGCTGCCTCCGCGGCGCTTGCCGCCACGGAGCGAGAATCCACCAACTGGCGAACGTGGATGGTGCTGTCCCGGATCGAAGCTAAGAGGGGCCATGCTATTTCAGCGCTTCACGCTTATCGTAAGGCCAGATCGTTGAACCCGCGATCCGCGCTATTTCGGGAGTGAGGCAGTTGGCGGCCTTCGGCCTTTCCGCTGACTTTCGAAGCCCTTCCGCCTTCCACCGTTCTATTGTGTCTGACCATGCCTGACGCTGCGCCGAAAGACGACCTCGCTACGAGGTCCAAAGAGGGACCATTGCGATCAGTTCAGATCCTGCGCCGGCGCAAGTTGGTCTTCCTATCGGCGCTGATCATCGTTCCGCTCGTCGCCCTCGGCGTCTCGCTGTCTGAGGCGAATCAATACACAGCGACCGCCACGCTCCTGTTCCAGGGCAGCAGCGATAGTGCCGACGCAGCGGCGCGCGAGGCCGCCACGAACAGCGAACTCGCCGGGCTGCCGGCGATTGCTGAGCAAACCGCAAATGAGATGGGCAGCCACGTAACCGGTCGCCAGGTTCTGCAAAGCATCAGCGTCGATGCCGGCAACACCATTGCCGATGTCGGGAAGATCTCCGCAACAACGCCCTCTCCAAGGCTGTCGGCACGGATGGCTAACGCTTACAGCCGAACATTCATCAAGTTCAAGCGTCGCGCCGACCAATCGCAAGTTCAACAAGCAATCGACCTCGTCAAGCGCAGCCTGGCGGCGCTCTCGCCGGCCGAACTCACCGGGCAGCGAGGGCAAGATCTTCAGGCCAGCCTCGCCAAACTCAAAGTTCAGCAGGCAGAGCAGACCGGCAAGGCCGTGCTGGTGGAACCCGCTCGGCAGCCATCAGCCCCGTCGTCCCCGAAGACGCGCCGCAACGTCGTGCTCGGAATCCTTCTCGGGGCGTTGCTCGGATTCGGCTTCGCTGCGTTGTTTGAGCGCAACGATCGCCGTGTGCGCACGGTCGAGGAATTGGAGGAACTCTTCGAGAGTCCTGTCCTCACACGCATCCCCCGTAACCGAAAGCTTGGGCAGAGCAACCTCAGTGAGGTATTGCAGGCGCCGGAGGCGGAAGAGTTCCGGATCCTGAGGATGAATCTGCGCTACTTCAATGTCGACGACCCACTACGGTCGATTCTCGTGGCTGGTCCCGAGGCTGGCGATGGCAAGTCGACGGTAGCGCGTTGTCTCGCAGCAGCGATGGCAGAAATGGGAGACAACGTCGTTCTGGTGGAGGCTGACCTACGCAAGGGAAGCGACTTTCGTGATGTCAACGGCCGGATGGCAGCTGGACTATCAACCCTCCTCGTGTCACCACTCGATTTTGAGGTGATCGTCCGGGTTGAAGTTCAGGCCTCAGGCTCAGACCAGCCGCGCATTCTGAGCATCCTCCCCAGTGGACCCGTACCGCCGAATCCGAGCGAGCTACTTGATAGCCGGCGGATGCAGGCTCTGCTTGCCGAGCTTCAAGAGCGCTTTGAGGTCGTAGTGATCGACAGCCCGCCACTTGGCATCGTCAGCGACGCCCTGACTCTCGTACCACAGGTATCTGGAGTCCTTGCCGTAGGAAGGCTGGGGAACACTACGCGGGATGGCGCGCGCAATTTCATAAAACAGCTATCGCTACTAAAAACCCAGCCGCTTGGCTTGGCCGTCAACTTCGCCGAAGTAGAACATGGTCACTATTCCTACTATCGGCACGCTGGCGCTGTCAGCGGTAGCTAACCGAGTCCTGGCTCCGGTCAGACGCCACTTAGTCCTAACCACAGTCATATGACAGCGCCAATGACTGAGCTGAGGCGAGAAGGACCAAACGGGGATCCGTTTATGCAAGGGGCCTCCAGTCAGCGAAACTGCGCTGATCGCCCAGGTCATGGACAAGTTAGTGCGGAGACAGTGGAGGCGTCGTCGCAGATGGGGCCACGGCCAACAATATGGGGACAATGAGGGACGGATTAAACCGGATGATCGTTCGGGCTGGCCTCACTCCGAGAGTCCGCCGATTCCGATCGTTCCTTGATCCCGTCTGGGGCGGAGCATCCATGCTGGTTGGTGAATTAATTGGGAGATTCCCGAGTCGTTCTCTCCGTACATTGCTCGCTCGGAGAGTCCTAGGGATGCGGATCCATCCGACCGCGCAGCTTTACAGATGGCGTGAGGTGAGAGATTCGCAGGGCGTCTCGATAGGCGCCAATTCGACAGTTGGCTCTTGGGCCATCCTTGACGGCCGGCGGACCATAGAGATCGGGCGCAACGTCAACCTCTCAAGCGAGGTCGCGCTCTGGACGCTCCAGCACGACCCGCGCAGTGAGGACTTCACTGCAACCGGCGGACCGATCGTTATTGAGGACTATGCATGGATTAGTTTTCGCGCGACGATCCTTCCCGGGGTCACGATCGGAAGAGGTGCGGTCGTTGCCGCGGGTGCAGTAGTGGCGAAGGACGTACCACCAAATAAGATAGTTGGCGGAGTCCCAGCGAAGGTGATCGGTGAGAGACCGCGTAACCTCTCCTATAAACTTGGCTCGGCCGGAGTGTACTTCTGGTTTATCTGAGCCAGTCGCCTAGGGGTGAGCTTGCGATGTGCATGAGGTGACCTACACTCGACTGTCTTTTGCCTGGCATGTGATTCCTCAAACCCAAGAGAGCACTAGATAACGGGCTACACCATGGATGCACGGGCTGGTAAATCACCCTGACCGGACCCCGTCAGTGGCGTTGCGTGGAGCGGTTCTGGCTGGCGATCCGGCACGCCCGACGCTCGGAGAGGCCGAGGCGGTCTATCAGCATGCAGACCGCCCGACGCCTCCGGGACGGGCTCAGAAGTTTCCCTTGGCGATCTCCTTGTAGGCGCGGATGTCGAGTGTCTGGTCGGCCACGATCTGCTTGAGCTCGCGGTTCTCCTTCTCGAGCTCCTTCAGCCGCTTGGCATCGGCGGCCTTCATGCCGCCGTACTGGTTGCGCCAGCGATGCAGGGTCTGCTCGGAGACCCCAGCGCTTCGCTGCCTCGCCGACCGTCTTTCCCTCCGAGAGCATCTGCTCTGCGGTGTGCAGCTTGCGGATGATCTGCTCGGGGGTGTGCCTCTGCCTCTTCACCTGCTTGCGTCCTCCTATGCTCATTGTCGCGGGCGGGAAGGACTCTCAAACGGGGCGGACCGATTTCAGGGGGACAGGCCAACTCCATATCTTCGCTGTCTGTCGCGGTTGCATCGCTGGCACGGCAGCCCTTCGGTCTAACCTCAAGGTCGCTTACGCGGCCGGCAACTTAACTAACGTGCGGCGGCGCCAGGGGGGAAATTCGAGCTTCTCAGGCAGGAAGCCACGGCGCGTTGCGATGAGCCAGTAGGGCAGCCCGTAAATCGTGACCGACAGGGCGAGCCAAAACACCGCGGACAGCCGTCCGTCAGGTGTACCGACGAGAATGGTGAGCAGCGCTGGCGGAAGCGCTAGCCCAATCGCGAGCGCCCCAGTTGGCAGCGTGCCAGCTAATAAGTCTCGCGCCGAGAGCCTGAACCGTCTAAGAAATAATACGTTGAACACCACGCTGCCGAGTGTGACGGCCAGAACGGTTCCTGTGGCAACCCCCCACAGCCCAAGTAAAAGGGCAAGCGGGATGGTGAACACGACGTTCAACGCGGCGATCAGCACCTGCTCACCCGACGCTAGACCGGGAGAGCCTGCGGCTACCGCAATCTGGGTACCGACTCCGGTATTTACGTTTACGAGGTACGCCAATGACAGAAATGGTATTAAGAGCGCGGCGTCACCCGGCGCTGTCCCAAGCCATGCGGCTAGGAGAAACGGCGCGCTCACGGAGGTGATCGTGAGGAGCGGAAATGCAAGGGCGCACGTGCGAAGGGTATAGCGACGGAAGATCTCGCCGATTACCTCATGACCCTCCTCGACAATCCTGGCGGTCGCGGTTGGGATCATTGCAGAAACAGCTAGCAAAGCTGCACTCCGCACGGCGATCACAACCCTCGAGGCGATTTCGAAGATAGCCGCCGCCCGCACGTCAATCATGAAAGCAATGATCACCTTGTCTGTCTCCAGGTTAACCAGATATGCGACCGCCCCGATTTGGAGCTTTAGACCGAAGGGCAGGACCTCTTTTACTAGGCCGCGCGAGGGAACCGCAAAGTAAGGAGCAGGCCAAAGGTAACGCATGGCGAAAAAGGTTGGGCCGATCGCGATCAGCCAGGCAATCGCGTTCGCGACCGCGAATACGGTGAGGTTGGAACTTGTGACGAGCGCCGCCACGCTGAGGGCGAAACTGAGACCCGCCGCTATCGTCATTGCCACGTTCGCTGGCACCATGCGGCGCTTGCCGTCGCCAACTGCGTTAAGCACTCCAATGAATCCGTTGGATGTGAAGATCGCGACGGAAGCGAGCAAGACGATCCGCATGTCACCCGTTCCAAGCACCCCGAGCTTTTCGCTCACGAGCGGCGCGATGGCGGCCGCAGCGGAAGCCGCGAGTAAACCTACCAATGCAATTGCAATTAAGCCCAAACCGACACACTCGCGAATCCGTTGATAGTTGCCGCTCGTGTCGTAAATAGCAATGAAGCGGGAGAGAGAGCGGCCGATGCCAAGGTCGAGAAGGCCAGCGTAAGTCGCAAACGCGCCGGTGACTGCCCAGACGCCAAACGCATCGAGTCCCAGACGCGCGATCATGAACGGCGCCAGGATGAAGTTAAAGACGTAACCAGCCAGAACACTGGCGGACTGCGCCAAGGTATTGCGAAATAGCATTACGAGCCACCTGACAAGTTATTGCTCTCCCCGTTGACAGGCAGAGATGATCCCGTAGCACCCCATACGCCGATCGCCGGATTTGCCGCTTGCTCCTTTGCCGCAACCCAGCGAGCCATCGAATACCCAACGACGCATACTAGGTTTCGTCGCCGAGGCGCCAAAGACCTCTTGTCCGTAGATCTCGATCGAGGAGGGCATGATGTCTGGCTGACGGTAGCGAACCCAAACTCGCCACAGTCCCCTCGAACGAGTGGCTAGTAGGTAATTCTGAGCATAGAGGAGCGATGAGCGACCGAACTCGCGGCTCAATCGGCAGACCCTCAAGGCGCTCTCTAGACGTTAGAACGCCCTGAAGCAACAAGCCTCGTTCCTCCGTCTCGGCTGGGATGTATTGTCCAGGCATGCTTTGCGGCGCCGCCGACACGCCAAAGGGCTGAATCCAATGGCTGGTTTCGCGCAGTCAAAGGGGGGGCGATTCATCCTCGTCGCCCTAGCCGGCACTGTCATCGGAGTCGCGGTGGCGTTGGGGTTCGCTATCCCAGCTATGGCCGTTGCGTTGGTGATCGCATTCCTCGCCACGACCAGTCCCCTCGTTCATCCGGAGCGCGCCTTCATCGTGCTTGTCCTCCTGCTGGCACTCGTACCGGTTTACGCTTCACCTCAGATCGGCCATATCCTGCTCATGCCGGCGGCTGGAGCGGCCTGGATTCTGGCCGGCGTCCTTATGTGGAGATGCCTGGTGCTGGACGGGTACTGGTTTCGGGCCACTGCGGTTGACGTTGCAGTCGGCGTATTTGCTCTGTTTATGGCCGTATCGGCCACCTTGTCCCCGCAAGAAAATGTGTCCAGCTATCTAGAACTGGTGTTTTCCTGGGGAGGCATTTACGTGGCAGCGCGCCTATTGCTCCGAGAGACACATCGACCCACCTTCCTAGTGGCTACATCCTTTGCCCTTGTCACGGCCCTCTTGGCGCCGGTCGCGATTCTTGAGACAGCCGGGAGATCCAATCCATTTTTCGCTTTCCAATTTGACCCCGTGCAATCTGCCGCATGGGCTAAAGAGGCGGGTCGCCTCGGACAAATGCGCGCAGAGGCTTCATTCGGACACCCAATTGCGCTATCCATGTTCGCTGCGACCTCAGCGTTACTTTCCCTTGCGATGGCTATTAACACTGCTCAGCCGCGCAGCCGCCTCGTCTGGTTCGGACTGGCGATCTTGGCGGTGGGTGTCCAGACGTTAACTCTCTCACGTACAGGATGGGTCATGCTAACGCTCGGCGTTGTGGTGCTCAGCTTGACTACCGCAAGCGGCGCCGCGCGCCGGCGCCTCATTGCGACTATTTTAGTTGCCCTCACAGTGGTGACTGCGACTTTGTTTGTGTCTACATCGTCCAGCCAACTGCAGTTGCTCTCTGGCTCCGGCATCGGTGCCGGAGCCGACATGACAGCTGGCAGTGCAGAGGTCGCGAATAGCGGGGCTGGTAGGACCGCGCTGCTGAATCGTGCCCTTCAACCAGGAGTCTTACAGGCATGGGGTAGCCCGGTCAACAGGATCACACCTGCAGTCAGCAATCCCACCGACTCCACTGACAATGAATATGTTTTGTTGGCTGAGGAATGGGGGCTGATTCCATTGGCCGCCTTCGTGCTGGTGGGGTTGACACTCATGCCACTAATCCTACGATCCCGATTCAGAGAATCCGAGCCGGTGGTAGCCCTGCCAATAGCCGCCTTCGCCTCTCTCGTCGGCCTGTTTTTCGTTGCCTTCATCACTCAGCAACAGCTGATGATCTGGCTGCTATTGGGCGCGTCGGGAGCGATTGCAGAGAGAGTGCGCAGTGTATCGAGGGTCCGACGACCACCCCATGGACCACGCCGACCTCGAACAGCGTTGTCGTCATCCGAGTCATAGGTCAACCGCCCTCCCACCTCCACCAGATCGCTTGACGGGCCATGAGGGCTCCTCGTCAAGGCTGGACCAGCGATACCCCCGCGGTCCATCTGTCCAGAACCAACACGAGCAAGTCGAACATACGTCCAGAGGGTCCGAATGCCGCTTAATGGTGCCGCAAACCAGCCGAAGACGCTTGCATGCGAGATTTGGCGACAAGCCATTTGGCCTCCGGCCGCAGGACGCTCTGCTCTCGGCTCGCTTGGATGACATTGGCGCTTTCGATGGCGGTGGCGACAGGTGGCGCCGGCACGGTTACTGCATTTGCGAACGCGACGAACGCCCGGGCTCATACCGGCCGGAAGGCTCGCCTCCGAGGCAGCGCGAAAAGGCAGGGCCAACTCATGGGCGTCTCCAATGCCCGCAAAGTTTACTCCCGTCCTCAGCCTTCACGGCAACACTCAACACCCGGCGCAATATCGATTCGCCCTACGCCAACACGGTCTCCTTCATCCGCCCCTTTGCCGACGCCCCCTCCAACAACCAGCCAAAACGATCTCCTTTTCAGCGGAAGCCATTTAGGCGATTTTTCGTTGATACAGGCGGCATCTGGAGCCGTGACCGAAGTTGGCGATCCCGCTGGCAGCGGCCATTCCGCCCTCAAATTCACCGTCAGCGACAATGATGTCTACCCGATCACCCCGACCGAGAATCCCCGCGCCCAAGCCGAAAGCCCAGAACTCATTAAAGAAGGAACTGAAGTTTGGACCTCCTTCAAGTTCTTTCTGCCTGCAAGCTTCCCCGATTCCTTTCCGAAAGCCAAAGTCTGGAATGGATCGTGGGTAGACTTGTACGAGGTATATGGTCCTCCTTTCGATGGAACGGCTCCTGTAGGAATCTCGATTAGGCCATTTAAAGGAAATGGACTTGGAATCGGGTGGCAGCGTAATAGTACCTACGGTGTAGATAGCCCTTGGGTGATGCCTTTGGTTAAGGAGCGGTGGGTTACCGTTCTGACGCATGAGCGCTTCGCCACCGACGGATGGGTGGAAATGTGGATCGACGGCAAACGCGTTACATTCTTTGATCCCTCGGGCTTCGATTACTATAATCCGAACAATGTAGCTCCCACGCAACGGCTTGAAATGGCCACAATGGACTCGAGCAACAACGAACGGCCCAACTACGCCAAGATCTCGAACTACCGAGATGTCGGAATGTTCGACTCCTTAACCGTGTACTTTAGCGGGCTGCAGATTGGTACTACCCGGGCTTCGGTAGACGGCTAACAATAGGCGTGCTGTGCATGGTGCGGGACTTCCTGTAACTTAGTTAAAGATTCGCCTTGTTCGTTGAGGGAGCAGCATGCCATACCCTACCTATGACTTCGCCATGGTTTGGTCGTATGCCTCCCGCTTTAACCGCAGCGCACGCCTGAGCCGGTGTCGATGCTCTGCTCGAACGAAGCGCTTAAAGTCCTCATCTTCCACGCGTTCGGCATGACGCCATAAGCAAATTAGATATCCCCAAACAAACGCAAGGCCAGAGATCCCGAATGGGTGCTTCTTGACGGAGACCTTTGTGGACCTCATCAATACCCAGATGAACGAGTAACGCGCAATATACGCACATTGACCTTCTCGCATGCGGCCGCGAAGCTTTCCGTCAGAACTCCCAGTGGGTCGATGGTGTTTGGCCACTAGCTGCCGATTCCGCTCTGTCTGGAAACCATGCATGCGCGCGTAGGTTTCGTCGATCATGTCCCAGCCGAGTCGCTCCTGGATTCCCCCCACCGTCTCGAAGCATTCGCGGGTAAAGAGCTTCAAAGCGCCGTGCACATGGTAACTAGGCGCAGTTACCGATATCCAGCCCCCTGTCGGGCCCGCTCTCTCGATGATTGAGCCACCGGAAATACCGAGTTGCGGATTTCGCTCCATCTGCTCAAGGAGTCGTTCAAAGTAGACTGCCGGCAGTTCGATGTCCCCATCGAGCTTTCCGATATGGGTAAAAGCCCCAATATCAACCTCACGAATCGCGCGGTTGAACGCTTTCGCCTCGAGCGCCTGCGCCAAACGATCCCTGCCGCTCTGTGACGCTGGCGGTAGTTCGATCACTCGTAGGAACGCGACTTCGCTCTCAAGTGAGTGCAGGATCTGGAGGGTTTCATCCTCCGACCCGTCGTCTGCGATGATCCACTTGTCGGGAGGCCGCGTTTGCGCCATTACGGATCGCACCATGAGTTCGATATGAGCGGCCTCATTTCGTACGGGCGAAACGATTAGCAGCAAGGCCTAGCCTTCCCTTGAAAGAGTCATTAGACGGACAATATAGCGTTGCAACCTTCACGCTGTGGGTGCCCTCCCTAGGGCACCCACCTTGGACCTGCGGTTGCTATTCTGAGCCAGATGCAAACGCACCGCAGTTCTATCTCCAACCCGCCAGGAACTCTGGACGTGACGGCTGTTGTAGTAACCCACAACAGCGCGCGACACCTCGCTGAGTTGGGAGAGTCGTTTGCAGCTGGCTCTACGCTGCCTGCACGATTGCTAGTCGTAGATAACGCATCTACTGATGATATCGTCGAGAGTGCTGAGTTAGCGGGGTTCGAGACACATATGACAGGGTCCAACGATGGCTTTGGTGCTGCGTGCAACGTTGGCCTACACGCAACAACTACCAACTTCGTGTTGTTCTGTAATCCGGACGTGCGGCCATCACCCACCGCACTTGAGCGGCTTTTGGTTGCGCTAACAAATACTCCTGCCGCGGCTATCGCTGGCCCGGCATTAGAGACCCCGGCTCAAGCGCGGCAATTTTCAAAACTTAGCGCGAACATTGTGGGATTTCTTCCCCGCCGATTAAAACGCCACGTGGCACGCTTCGGGCAAAATCTACCCGTCGATATGAGTAAGGAGAAAGTCGTAGTCAATTATGCTGTGGGTGCCTTTATTTTATGTCGAGTGGCCGCCTTGAAATCAGTCGGTGGGTTTGACGACCGCTTCTTTCTCTACTGCGAAGAGGAGGATCTTTGTCGTCGTCTTGGCGAACGGGGATGGCAGACACTGCTGATTCCGTCATCAATCGTTACGCATGAAGAGAGCGCGTCAAGTGCGGGCGTCGACGAGACGGTAATGGCTCCATTTCGTATCCACAGTCTCTACTGGTACTACCGTAGACACCGCTCTCGTGCATACGCCGAGTGGGCCCGCTGCCTGCTCGCGACGTTCATAGCTGCCGATCGCGCATACCGCACGATCACTCGAAGAGCACAAGGATATGGCCCGAGAGCAGCAATAGCTCCCTTTCGCAGCATTGACGCGATCCGTCGTGACTACGAACAGCGTGTAGCGGGGCGCGTAGCATGAGGTTGAACCGACGCGAGCTTCGCCGTGCGATACCTCAGCCATTGCGCCAGCGACTCTACGACTGGAGTCCATCACGGCGACGTCGGTGGCGCGAAGTCCCTGGAGTAACTCATATACCAGCCCCTGCGAAGGTTGCGCTTTCTTTCGATGACGGACCCGACGAGTGCTGCACCCCAAAGATTCTTGACGTCCTGAGCAGAGTAGGCGCCACTGCCACGTTTTTCGTGATCGGTGAGCGTGTTGCTAAGCACCCAACTCTCGTGCAGGAAATTAAAGCCAGGGGACACGAACTTGGTGTTCATGGAATGACCCATCGTCGACATGATCTCCTGTCGGAGGAAGAGGCTAGAGCCGAACTTCTCCAGGGCATTGAGGAAATCCAGAATGCCTGTGGCTGGCGACCACAACGGTACAGACCCCCATTCGGCGCCGCCTCTCCGCAACTCGCGTCAATCTCGAAAGAACTTGGGCTGCAGCTAACTTACTGGAGTTCTTGGGGCCAAGACTGGGACGAAATCTCCGCATCCCGTATCGCTCACCTCGTGATACGCGACCTCGATGTCGGCGCCGTGGTTCTCCTCCACGATTCCGCTCTATACGGCCAGCGTGACGATGCGACGGCCACTATTGAATCAATACCAATAATTGCTCAGTCGGCGTACGACCGAGGATTCGAGCTCGTATCGCTCGCTGCCGCCTTCAATTGAAAGTTCGGCCTGATCGAAAGCCCAGCGTCCTGCTTGTCTGCTCTCCTGGCGGACACCTTCTCCAACTGCTGCGTTTACAACCCGCCTGGAACGATCTGAAGCGTACCTGGATCACCTTGGAAGCCCCGGACTCCAACTCTCTACTTAAGCAGGAGCACGTGATCCTTGCATACGGACCGACGAACCGCAGTATCAAGGCTCTACTCATAAACCTCCTTCTCGCCTGGCGGGTAGTGCGTCGCGAGAGACCTGACGCCATCCTCTCGACCGGCGCCGCCCTCGCCTTTCCCTTCTTCTTGGTTGGCAAGCTCTTCGGCGTGCGCTTGATCTTTGTCGAGAGCCTGACACGCATCAATGGCCTCGGGCTCACCGGGCGACTGGTGTATCCACTTGCTAGCGCAATTTTCGTGCAGTGGCCGAGCGCCGCCCGGCGGAGGCGAACTCGATTCGTGGGTGGCTTGTTGTGATCTTCGCGACCGTTGGCAGCCACCCCACGTTCAAGTTCGATCGGTTCCTCCGTCTGCTGGAATCAGTGCCGGGAGATGACTTAATCGTCCAATCCGGCCCAGGACGTCCTCCGGCAAACGCTCGCGAAGCACTGCCGTGGATGACGTACGAGGAGATCCTCGAGTATATGAACTGTGCTTCCCACGTGATTAGCCACGCTGGCGTGGGCACTATCCTGACCGCAATTCGGGCCGGACATGTCCCTATCGTTTTTCCGCGACTGCGTCGCTTCGATGAGACCGTGGACGATCACCAACTTGAACTATCAACAGCCCTAGTGGAGACTGGCCGAGTCGTGCTCGTCGAGGCGGCTGTCGACCTGAACGATGCAATTCAGAACGCGCCGCCGCGGAACTCTGGCTCCCCACCCAACGATGCCGCTCTTATTAAGGCGGTTCGGTGTGAGTTACTGAAGAAGTAGCGGCGATTATGCCGCAGCTGGCACCTTTTGGGCGTGTTCATTACATGTAACGCGCGGCTTGGCACCTAGATCACATTTTAATATTTGGCCTGTCTTCATGCTGCCTTGCCACTTCATCTATATACACACTGACTAGGCGTTTGCCAATCTTCTCCCATAGGAACTGCTCGGCGTGGAGAAAGCCTGCCTTAATTCGGCAACCGATCGCTTCAATGTCGGCACGAAATTTATAATCAAGGTCCTGAATA
Organism: uncultured Solirubrobacterales bacterium; assembly: GCA_963702055.1. Classification (GTDB taxonomy): domain Bacteria; phylum Actinomycetota; class Thermoleophilia; order Solirubrobacterales; family 70-9; genus CAWINX01. The sequence goes on from OY969702.1 coordinate 1,927,233, forward strand.
TGCATTGCGAACTGATCTGGAGTGTCGCCAAACAATGCATGAACATTGGGTTGGAGCGAATATCCTTCTAGGCCAATGGATGTCCCCACAAGCGGCAGTCCCTTCGCCAAGGCCTCGACGACCTTCAGACGGCTCCCTCCACCCGAGAGAAATGGTGCAAGCGCGACGTGATGGCTGCTGTAGTAGTCATCTAGTAATGGCACGTGACCGACGAGCCGACAAAGTGGATGATCGAGCCAATCCCAGTTGGAACCAATAACGGTTACCTGAGGATCAACACGACAATCTATGGCTGGCAGCACATTTTTGACAAACCATGCCATCCCCACACGATTCGGTTCCCATGATCCGCTACCCACGAATAGCAGTTTGAGAGGCTCATTCTCGTTGAGCGCTGTTGGCGGGGGTGGTGTTGGATGACGATTGACCCCATTTGGAACGCATACCGCATTTGCACCTAACGTCGCACAATAATTTGCATCCTCGTTCGAGACACCGAGACATAAGTCAAATTCAGCCAAGTGCGACACTTCCCATTGACGGAGGAGCTCGGCCTCTTTCATGTACAGCATCTTTCGTAACCGTTCGTGCGTGGTGGTCGCCATCCGCATCATGAGGCGTGACTCGACATTGTGAAGTGCCATGACGCGAACGATTGACGTTGGTGCGAGCCGGGCGAGGTTGCCGAGCACCAGATCGTCGCAGTGCAGAAGATCGGGCTCAAAGACATTGATGGTTTCCATGAGAGCTTTGACCATGGGCTCATCCGCATGGGTTTGGAATCCATAGGACCGTCCGCGCAGCATCGTTTGAAGCTGTAGCCAGCGCTTCTCCTGTCGCGGACGTGGAACGAGGGTGACGGCCTCGGCATTCGGGAGTGCAGCAGCGACGCTCGCCTCACTCTCCCTTGGCAGGGTACTTCCGGGCTGGGCGTCGAACCCCAGGAAGTGTAAGTCCGTAGCCATGGACAACTCCCTGGCAAGCGCATGCGTTCGCATTCGCGCTCCGTTGTCGAGAGGTAGGGGAGGCTGACGTGAAAGGAACAGGACCTTCATTTCAATACCTACCCTATGGGTCTGGGCCGGCAGCTACGACGCGCTATGCCCGATCTGCGCATGAGAGAGAAGCGAAGGTAACTTCGCGAAGGGGCCTGATGTGGCGACAATTCCCTACAGGCCCCGTCGGCCTAGCACGAACGGGACCGTTCGCAGAAGCGTCTTAATGTCCAGCCACAGTGACCAATTGGCCCCGTAGAGGTAGTCGATCTTGGTCATCTCGTTGAGAGGAATGCGAGCGGAACCGTAAATTTGCCAGAGGCCGGTGATACCGGGGGGCAGCAGTAGGCGATGGCGGTGGAGGCCCTCGATCAAGCAGTCCTCGTCGACCGGCAGCGGGCGAGGACCCACCAACGCCATGTCCCCGCGCAGGACGTTGAGCAACTGGGGCAGTTCGTCGAGTGAGGTTTTCCTGATGAAGCGACCAACGCGTGTGATCCGTGGATCGTTCTCGATCTTGAATATGCCTCCACCAGCCTCGTTGCGGTCGGCAAGTGCCGCTTGCTCGGCATCGGCGCCATCGACCATGGTTCGGAACTTGTAGATCTCGAACACCTCGTCGTCGCGGCCGACCCGACGTTGCCTGAAGAAGACCGGGCCACGTGAGTCGAGCTTGATCGCCACCGCAATTATGGCCATAAGGGGGGCTAGCAGCAGCAGGGCGAGCAATGCGCCGGCGAGGTCGAAGCTGCGCTTGAGGATCCACGAGGACCGGCTGAAGCCGTGGCGGCGCACTCCGAGGAGGGTCGCGCCCTCGACGTCGTCGAACTCATATGCGGAGCCCACCACCTCAAACATCCGTGGCAGCACACTGATCCGCACGCCCAGGCGCTTGACGACGCGGATTGCATCGAGCAATCGGTGGTCGGAATCGCCGCGACCCGGAGCGATCAGCGCGCGGTCAACTCTGTGCTCGGCGAGCGCGCTGCCGAGGGAGTCGAAGCTCCCCAGCATGGGCAGGGCATTGCTGCTGGTGTCCTCGGGACTGAGCGGAACTCGGCCCACGACCCTCGCCTTGGTTTCCTGAGAGCGCTCCAGCTTGGTGGTGAGCCAGTGGGCCGCGTCGGCGTTACCGAGGATGATGCAGCGCTCCTCGTCCACCATTTTGCCCGCCAAGCGCCTGGCGAGTCCGCGCATCAGCAACATCGAGACGAACAGAAGGCCCCAGAGCACCGCGGCCTGTCCGCGCCCGAAAGTGCCGTCGACGATCCTCTCGCCGGCGAAGAACGCCAGTAGCGTGTAGAGCGCCGCGACTTGAAATAGGGCGGGAGCCTCGTCGAGGGTCGTCTTGCGGAGCAGGTGCTCGTCGCGGTCGTAGAGCCCGGCCAACTTGCAGACAGGGACGATGGTCGCAATCGCAATGATTGCCCAGACCCCGAGAGAGTCGTTGCCCAAGACCGGGATGGCGACGACGAAAGCGGTCGTTGTCGCCACCAGGTCGGCCACGGCCAGCAACCTCCGGTAAAGGGTGTCGCGGGACACCGAGGCCGATGTCGATCCGCCTTCGGCGACGCCGTTCGCGTTTCCCTTGGGTTCGAGCGGCCGACCCTCCGATGCCTTGACATCGGAGGGCAAACGGAGCTTTCTCGTCGTTGTTCGGCCAGCCCGGAAGAGCGACCCCCCCTGAAAGGCTTGCGATTCGGCTTCTAACGCTCCCTGATTAGACATGGTTCCGTGACCAAAGAACGCGCTTGGAACGACCTAACTCGCGCGGGCGGCCAAATTTTTTCGGGGAAGCAGCGCGCCACTCAATGCATCTGAGGAGTCCCCAACATGCGCTCCTGCTCCGAGGCCTCATCGAGATCGGCTAGGTAGACGAACACCGCGTGAGCCATCAGCAGCTCGACAGGCGCTGCGAATTTGCGGGCCTCGCGCTCCAACGCCCTCCGAACCTCCGGTTCAACGGACAGCTCGAAGTCGACTCCGGTGGCCTCCAGGGGGTATTCGCGGCGGAAGCGGGGAAACTCAACCGGCCTCCAGCCCAACTTGAGGCGATGCGCGTAATGCCGAAGGGCCACCTGAACGCCCGCGGCAAGGTCAACTCCGAGGCGGGCCTCGATACCCGAGCGCGCGAATGTGCCGAGTGCGACTCTCACCGGTCTTCTGCCGTTAAGAACGCCCGATGAGGCTCAAGATTTTCACGATTGCCGCAGAAATCCTCCCAAGTTCAGCCCGTAATAGTTGTGCAATTGCTCTGCATTCACGGCGACTTGAGCGTCAGATGGGAATTTGGACGAATATTTGGCATTGACAAATGACCCATACGCCCCAACCCTGTATCGCAGGTTCCGTAAGAAACGCTGAGTTTTCTTGCGGAAAATCGAAAAGGCAGGGAGACGCCGTGATCAGCCATCAATCGGAGCGGGGCCTACGGGACTCCGGCGATCCGTCCGGTAGCGCCGCAGGAAGCCCCAGCGACAGCCGGCTCGTAAAGAGGGCTGTGGAGCGAGCCAAGGCGGGCGACGTGGAGGGGCTGCATTTCCTCTACGTCCGCTACGCGCCCGACGTGCTTCGCTACGTGGCGAGTTTCGTCCAGGACCGCCACGAGGCCGAGGACATCACGCAGAACGTGTTCGCCAAGCTGATGACGGCGATCGGCAAGTACGAGCAGCGCGAGGTGCCGTTCACGGCATGGATCCTGCGCGTCGCCCGCAACGCGGCCCTCGACCACCTGCGTGTCCGGCGCGCAATCCCCACGGAGGAGGTGCGGGTCGTCGACGTCGGTCAGGCGCAGATCAGCTTCGAGCGCGGCCAGGATCTGCGCCATGCCCTCGAGCAGCTGCCCGAAGACCAGCGGGAGGTGCTCGTCCTCAGACACATCGTCGGCCTCTCACCGATTGAGATCGCCGACGCGGTCGACAAGACCGAAAGCTCCGTCCACGGGCTACATCACAGGGGGCGGCGCACGCTTCAGGCGAAGCTGACCGAACTCGGCGCGGCCCCCGTGGTCGTGCCGTCGCCGATCTAGGCTCGATTCAACCCTCAGTTTCGAGACTGTCGAGGATGAGCTGGGTGGCGCGACCGGCATCCCGATCCGCGGCGAAATAGAGCGCCGTGTGCTCGATCAGCTGCTGCGTGGAGACGCCTTGACGGTCGGCCTCCAGCTCAAACGAGCGCCAGACCTCGTCGTCGACGCTCAGTTCCAACTCCACCTCCTCCCCACCGGTCTCTTCTCCATTGCGCAGGAAGCCGGGGTACGGCTTCTTCCATGGGAAGCGGCGATGCTGCCCGGTGTGGAATCGGCGGGCTTGACTATCTTGAGGTCCGCTGAGCCGCCTAGAGGCGAACGAGATTCTCGGCCGCGATCTCGCGGGTGACGCCACGGAAGTCGATCACCCGTGCGGCCTCCGACACGACCCGCTCGTAATCGAGCTGGGGGTGCGCGGTGACGATCGCCGCCAGGTCGGCTTCTGCCAGGGCCTCGGGCAGATCGACCGAGGCGAGGCCCAGGTCGGCCAACTCGGCGACGTGGGGGTCATGATAGGAAACCTCGCCGCCGCGGTCTACCAGCAGCTGGATGATCTTCAGCGCCGGGGACTCGCGGATGTCCCCGACCCCCGCCTTGTAGCTGACCCCGAGGACCAGGACCTTGGAGCCCTTGACCGGCTTGCCGGCGTCGTTGAGCGCTCGCTCGATCCGCTCGACGCAGTAGGAGGGCTGGGACTGGTTGATCTTCCCCGCCAGCTCGATGAACTCGGGGTAGAAGTTGTGCTCGCGCGCCTTGAAGGCCAGGTAGAAGGGGTCGACGGGAAGGCAGTGCCCGCCCATTCCGGGCCCCGGCTCGAAGCGCATGAAGCCGAAGGGCTTGGTCGAGGCGGCGTCGATCGCCTCCCAGACGTCGATCCCCAGCCGGTCGCAGAGCTGGGCCAGCTCGTTGACGAAGGCGATGTTGACCGAGCGGAAGATGTTCTCCAGCAGCTTCGCCAGCTCCGCCGTCTCGGGGTTGGAGAGGACGACCACCTCCTCACAGACCTCCGCGTAGAGGGCGCGGGCGCGCTCGGCGCAGGCCTCGGTGAGGCCGCCAACCAGCTTCGGCGTGGTGGCGACCGTGTAATCGGTGCGCCCCGGGTCGATCCGCTCGGGCGAGAAGGCGAGGTGGAAGTCGCGGCCCGCGGCCATCCCCGATTCCTCGAGGATCGGCAGCAGCCGCTCGCGGGTGGTGCCCGGGTAGGTGGTCGACTCGAGGACGACGAGCTGCTCGGGCTGCAGCACAGCCGAGAGCGAGCCGGCAGCGTCGAGCAGGTGGGTGAGGTCGGGCTCGCGGGTCCCGGTCAGCGGGGTGGGGACGCAGACGATCACCGCGTTGCAGGAGGCGAGGTCGGCGTGGCGGGGGGTCGGGCGGAGTCGGGCGGACAGCGGCACGAGAGCCTCGTCGGGGATGTCCTCGATGTAGCTGCGCCCCTCGCCGAGGGCGTCGAGCTTGCGCTGATCGGCGTCGAGCCCGACCACCTCGTGCCCGGCCTGCGCAAAGGCGACCGCGAGCGGTAGCCCGACGTAGCCGAGGCCGATGATGCCGATCTTCATCCAAGAAAACTACTAAGTAAATGGCCGGCAGGATGCTGTACCAATTTTTGCTACTGACTCCTTGGGAGTTGGGCAAGCGCCAGACGCGCTTCGAATACAGCGGCCATGTGGTTGGTTTGGCACTGTGTCCGTTTTGACCGCGGCCCAGGTCAGTGTCTCCCCGGCCACGGCCGCCACGAAGGAGATCGCCGTCGCCACGATCATCCCTATCGCGGCGCCAAGCTCGGGCGTGTAGAAGTCGAGCTCATTGAACGGCGAGCGCCAGGCCCCAGCGGCCTCGTGCCGTCGCCGATCTAGGCTCGACTCAACCCTCAGTTTCGAGACTGTCGAGGATGAGCTGGGTGGCGCGACCGGCATCCCGATCCGCGGCGAGATAGAGCGCCGCGTGCTCGGCCAGCTGCTGCGTGGAGACGCCTTGACGGTCGGCCTCCCGCTCAAACGAGCGCCAGACCTCGTCGTCGATGCTCAGCTTCAACTCCACCTCCTCCCCACCGGTCCCTTCTCCATTGCGCAGGAAGCCGGGGTACGGCCAATCGGGCCGACCAGAGCCGCTTACGGGGTCACTGAGGTAAAAGCGGATGGCGCGAGCAACTCGAGTAGCCAAATGCTCTTCGGCGCCCTCTTCGCCTGCCAAGGCGGCGGCAGTGAACTTGCCGAATCTGAGGGTTACGTTCTGGGCCATAGGGGCTTCTCCCGCGGGAAGCACCCCAGCCGCTATGCCCACAGGTTTCCTCTCTTCCAATCCTGCGCCCCCCATGCCCGACATCGCAAGACCCTATACAAACTTCATATCTGCATTACTAAAAATTCGCTGTTTAGCCAGCCGACTTTCTGATAAAGCCGAATGTGGGGACTCACCGGGGGCCGACAAGCCCTCAACCGCCGCAAACCTCACATCCCGGCTCCGGCACAACCGGCTCGCGCTGGACCTCCATCGTCCGCAGGTCGCAGATGTGGGCGACGCCCAGGGTGGAGGGCGTGCTGAGGCCAGTCAGGTGGTGCAGGATCTCCATCCCCACCTGTCCGCCGATCAACCCGCAGGCGGGTCCCAGCGTGGCCGCGGGCGAGGGCTGGGCGCGGCGCTGGGCGACCGTCGCGTCGAACAGGGGGTAGTCGCGGCGGTAGGCGGTCTCCTGGCAGGCGAAGCAGCCGGTCTGTCCCGGCACGTACAGCGGCCCGATCCTGGCCACCGGTGGGAAGTGGCTCATCGTGATGTAGGGGATGGCGGCGGCGAAGCAGGCCGAGTTGACCCAGCGCTCGACGTCGTGGGCGGGCCAATCGGCGGCGTCCACCACCACTGTTGAGCCTTCGATGGCCGCGGCGATCTCGGCTTCGCTCTCCAGGCGCTTCGGCAACACCTCGAGTCGCATCGCCGAGTTGAAAGCCCGGAGGCGCTCGGCGGCGGCGGCCGCCTTGGGCTCGCCGAGGTCGGCCTCGGTGTAGAGGATCTGGCGGTTGAGGTTGCTGGCCTCGACCCGATCGCCGTCGATCAAGACCATCTCGCCGATCCCGCAGCAGGCGAGCGCCCAGGCGGCCCATGCCCCCAGCCCCCCCACTCCGAACATCACGACCCGGGCGGCGCGCAGCCGTTCCTGGCACTCGGAGGGCGTCGGCCCGTCGGTGGCGACGTCGCTGAAGTAGCGCAGCTGGCGGTCGAAGCGAGCCAGCTCGCCCTCCTCCAGGCGGTCGTCGTCCGCCGCGTCCTCGACCAATCCCAGCTCGCCGAGGCCGGCCAGGGCCTCGCGCACGGCCCCGGGGCTGAACCGGCCGTCCAACTCGGCGCGGGGACGGGTCCCGTCGAGGGATGCCAGCAGCAACCGCTGCTCGCGGTCGGGCCGCTCGATGCGAACGTCCGCGTCGGCGCTGGGGCGCAGCAGGAGGAGATCGCCGTCGGGCGACTCGATCAACTCGGTCGTGCGCTTCAGTCGCGGTCTGAGCATGGGCGGGGGTGACGACGCAAGACAGGGGCCGAGTCACCCCGGCCCGCTCAATCCGGGCCGGGGGACTCGGCGCTGCGGCTCAGGAAGCCTTAGTGACGGAGACCGCCGGGATGGCGCGCTCCTGCGTCTTGCTGATCTTCACGCTGCTTCACCCCCTCCCATTCGTTCGCGATTGACTACTGCTAAAGACCCACCGATTACTCAAATTCGTTTCACTATTTAGATCGACGACCGTCTGAACGGCAATTAGGATCGACTGGCCAGGAACTTCTGTGCAAAACGCAACCGAAGGAGCCGGCGTGGCGCCTGCCGCTACACAAACGATCGATCAGAGGGTGGCGAAGGTGCTGACGCACCCTGTCCGCGTGCAGATCATGGCCATCCTCGACCAGCGTGTTGCCAGTCCAAACGAGATGGCCAATCAGCTTGGCGTCGGGCTGAGTCACGTCTCCTACCACGTCAAAGTCCTCAAGGAGTACGAGTGCATCGAGCTGGTCAAGACGCGGCAGCGGCGAGGTGCCGTCGAGCACTTCTACCGGGCGATCATGCGCCCCTACTTCAGCGACAGCGACTGGGGGCAGCTGCCGCGTTCGGCTCGACAGGGGATCTCCTCCGCCGTCGTGCAGATGATCGTCGAAGACGCGGTTGAGTCCCTGGACGCCGGATCATTCGACTCGCGCCCGGACCGCCACCTGAGCCGCTTGCCGCTGGTGATGGACGAGGAGGGGTGGGAGGAGTTGAACCAGCTTTTGAACGACCTGCTGGAGCAGGCCCTCGACCTTCAGGCCCGCTCCGCCTCCCGCATGGCCGAGGAGAAGACCGAAGGCATCACGTCGAAGCTGGCGCTCTTTCACTTCGAGTCGCCGGAGCCAAAAAAGAAAGCCCCCGCCAAATAGTTGAAATTATCTGAGCAATAGGGGAGGCTAGGGGGCGTGAGCGTCCTACCCGCCCCGACGACTGCCGCCGCTGAGAGCTACGACGAGCTGGCTCCGTTCTACGACGCGTTCACGTCCCACCACGACTACGAGGCCTGGACTCTCCACCTCGAGGCGGCGGCTCTGGACGCGGGGCTGGCCGGGCGGCGGATGCTCGACATCGCCTGCGGAACGGGTAAGAGCTTCCTGCCGTTCCTGGAACGCGGCTACGAGGTGACCGGCTGCGACGTCTCGGCGGAGATGCTCGCCGAGGCCGCCCGCAAGGCCCCCGAGGTGAGGTTGGAGCGCTGCGACATGCGCGACCTTCCGGTACTGGGCCGCTTCGACCTGGTGACCTGCCTCGACGATTCGCTCAATTACCTGCTGAGCGCCGAGGAGGTGGAGGCGGCGCTACGCGGCCTCGCCGCGAACCTGGCGCCGGGCGGCGTCTGCGTGTTCGACCTCAACACCCTCTCCGCCTATCGCACGACGTTTGCCGGCGACGCGGCGGTCGAGGACGGCGGCGCCTACCTCTTCTGGCACGGGGAGACCAGCGATGACGTGGCGGCGGGGTCGACGGCGCAGGCGACGATCGAGATCTTCGAGCCAACGCCCGATCGCCTCTACCGCCGGCGCAGGAGTCGTCACGTTCAGCGCCACTACCCGCCCGAGGCAGTGCTCGACTTGCTCGAGGCCGCCGGCCTCCGCTGCCTGGCCGTATATCGCCAGCTGATCGACGGCTCGCTCGAGCGCAGCGGCGCGGAGGAGTCGACCCACAAGTCGGTCTACGTCGTCGGGTTACGCGATGCAGAGGGGGGAGGTGAGACCAGGTGAAGATCAGCAAGACGGAGCACGTCGTGCCGGCAGCTTCGATCACCAAGGCGGGCTAACCGCAATAAGAGGGCGAACTCAAACTTAGCTGCTTTGCCAATCGCCGACGTACGTTCCGCAATATGCGGGAACGGTGTTAATTTTCCTTCGCCAATTCTGACTTGTGCCAGGCGGTATTCGGACCGCTGCCCCCCTTGCACCAAATGGCCTGCTGATCGCGCAGCTCATGCAGCGCGTTGCGGATCGTTTTGTCGCTCATCCCGGGCAAGTTTGCGCGGATCTCGTCGAAGCGAAATTGCTCTGGAGCGGATTCCAACACCCAGCGCCGTACCCACTCTTGCTTGTTCACTCCTTTCGGTGGCTGTGCAAGCGCCAGGCGATCCTCGAATTCCTCGTGGGCGCTGAACAGGGCTGTGGTGAGAAACGTCGCCCAGGCCCAAATGCTGTGTTCTCCCCTCCCCCAGCCCTCCCGCGACTTGCGCAGGGCCTTCTTGTAGGCGTCGCGTCGCTCGCAGATCACCCGCCCGAGGCTCACGTACCGAAGGGCGCCGTAGTCATGGCGGTCCAGCTCCCGGTCGAGCAGGAGCAGCGCGACGCGCTCGTTGCCGCCAGCAAACGGCTCTATTGCGTGCAGGTCGAGGCTGAGGGCGGCGAGCAGCAGAATCGGGTGCGCGGCCTCACCCTCGTCGGCTTGCCCGTAGGAGCGCAAGAGGGATCTGAGCAACCGTTTGGCTCGCGGCGAAGGAGCTCGACTGGGATCGCCACCCCTTCGCCGGGCACCGGCTGATATTTCGTGCCCGTACAAGCGGTCGTGGAGCTCGATCGCGAGCTCTGGGGTCGGCGGACCGGGATCCTCATCGAGGATCAGGGCGTCGAAGGCGTCTCGGTACCCGGCAACTTCCCGCTCGCCCTGATTACGCAGCTGGGACTTCTCCATCCCGATCAGCCGCTCCGTGCGCTGCTTCGTCACCCTGAAGCCGGCGATCGCGTTCGAAGCCCAGATCGATTCGAGCCGCCTGCGGGCGGCGAGGTCTCCCAGTAGCCTCGCCGCTTGCGCGGGCCTGGCTTCGCTACGTCCTTTCGCCGCGTCGGCCTTGCAGAGCAGCACGCCGAGTCGCGGCGGCATCGCGCCGAAGGTCCTCTCGAGATCGTCAAAGCTGCTCATCGAGCTGCCACCCAGGGCGCAGTCAAAAAGCCCGCCGCCATTTCATCGAAGACGACGGGCGTGGCAGGGCAGCGATTAACTGCCTGGGCGGATTCTAAATTCTCCGCAGTTTGCGGGGACCTCCCACTTGGGCCCTGGCACCCACCTCGACCAGGCGCTAGGTTGCGCTCTGCGACCGGGAGAGAGCGGGGCCGCGGAAGCCAAGCGGCTCTCGATCTCGAAGGTGGCGCGACGAGCTTCAAGGCACGAAGGCTACGTGTCAGGCAGGCGACGGGCGCCATCACCGGTCGCTTTTTCGTGCCGCGAGGGGACGCGTTGGGATCGCGGGTGAGCCGACGCTGTGTTTCGCACTCTCCACTTTGTCCGGAAGCCGCCCCGAGCCTGGCAGCGGAAGGAACGGCCTACAAGGCGCCGCTTCGCGGGCCTCGCTGACGCGCCCTCGCTAAGGCTCGGGTTCCGGCCTTCCCTATCCGCTGCCCTTCGGTTCGGCGACTTCCGTCAACAAGTTGAGGAGGACGCGATGAGCGCCACGGCAATTCAGTGCAAGCCCGGCCGACCGTGTGAGGTTGGCCGCTACCGAGCCGACGATCAGGAACGGATGCTGGTCGGCCGTCGCATCGACGGCGTGGTCCACGTCTTCGATTACCCCGCCGACGGCAAGGGACGCCGTTACTTCGTTGAGGCTGGTTTCGACTCCAAGGCTGAGCTGGCGGTTCTGCTCGCCGATTACCGCCGCCAAGCGAACCGACTTGGCGCCTGCCCGATGAGCCGCGAGGCGATCGAGCGAGCGTTCGTGCTGGCTCCTGCGGAGCCGATCCCTCCCCAGGTTCGCACGCCCTGACGGGCGTGCGTGGGGCTCGGGAATCGGCCCCGCAGTGGGCGGGGCCCTCCGTGAAAGGACGGCAATGCCAGCCACCACCCGACCTTCCGAGCGTTCCCAGGCCAAGCGCGGAGCGCTCACCGGTGCCGCCCTCAGCGATGAGGTCTTCGACTCCTCCACCTCCCTGCTGCGCCCGACACGGGGGACCAATGCCGTCACCGGCCTCCAGCAGTTCTTCGCTCCGGGTGAGGCCGCCGAGCTGATCGCCGCGGTCAACGGCCGCTCACTCAGCACCCTCGACCTGACCGCAGGTGACGGCGCCTTGCTCGCCGGGGTCGACCGAGAGGTCCGCTTCGGAATCGAGATCGACGCCGACCAGGCAACCGACGCCCCCTACACCGCGATCCAAGGCGACGTGCAGCGCGCCTACCCGCTGCTGCGGCTGCTGGGAACCGAATTCCCCCGCCTTGCCTGCAATCCCCCTTTCGGGCTCGACTGGGCGCCGAACGGTCACCGCGAGAACTCCACGCTCGCCACCTGGCGGATGGCGAGCGCGCTGCTTGCCGACTCCGGCGCCGGCGTGTTCATCGCCGGGCGCGATCGCTTCGCCCGCGAGATGATGCCGCGACCCGACGCCGCCGGCGTCTATGCGCTGATCGAGTGTGCCGACCTCTTCGACGGGGTGGAGTTGCCCTGCCTGATCGCCTTCTTCGTGGCGGCCGACAACGTCGCCTCGCCACGCGAAGGAGGGCCGCTGCGCCTTGAGGCAGCTCGCGAGGAGCTGGCGGGGCTCGCGGAGGAGATCACTTCTGAGCGACGCCGGGTCGGCGCTCAGGTGATCGACTTGCCGCGCTGCCCTTACCGCGCCTCGCTGATCGAGCGCTTCGAGACGGTCGGCAAGGAGCTGGCCCGACGGCGTGAGTCCGCGGCCTCTACCCGCCAGCGCCATGACCTGGCGCTTCGCGGCAACCGCATCTCGGCGAGGCCGAGTCCCTTCGCCCGCCTCGCGCTCGGCCAGCGTCGCGTGCTTCGCAACGTCGAGCGCCTCCACGGCCAGCCGACCACCTACTTCGCGCTGAACCTGCGCGAGTGGCGCCAGCTCTACTCCCTCGCCGCCGAGGACGTCTTGACCTTGGAGCCGGCGCTGCGCGAAGCGGTCGCCGCAGCGACCGTGGCGGCCGAGCAGGCGGTCTGTCCGCTCTATGAGGTCCGCCCCCAGCAACGACTCGCCTTCCTCGATGACCTCGACTCGATCCGTTGCATCGCGCCCGATCCCGAGCGCGGCTTTGAGGCGGGGGAGAGCTACCCGCTCGCGACCTCTAGCGACGTTCAGCTCACCCACGCCGAGCGGCCCCACCAGAAGCGAAACGGCGACGTTGAGATTCGCCGCTACGAACACGAAGCCAAGGTGCTGCGGGTCGAGATCGACGGGCACGTATTCAACGAGTCCGCAGCCGACGTCGCCTATCTGCTGGGTCACTTCGAGCTGCCCGATCCCGGCGACCTGGCGACTCGCTTCCCTGAGCAGGTTGAGTCGGCGCGCGGCGTGCTGCGCCGCCTCGCCGATCGCCACGGGTTCGAGTTCAAGCGCTCCGATGCCGAGGACTGGCAGCTCGAGGATCTGGCTCGCCTCCTCGTCAAGGGCTCGGGGGTGTTGGGCTGGGAGCAGGGGGGAGGCAAGAGCCTCGGCGGGGCGACCCTGATCCACGCCCAGTGGGAGCGCGGCGCCGCCCGCAAGGGCCTGATCGTCTGTCCCCAAGACCTGGTGCCGCAGTGGAAGCGCGAGATCAAGCGCTTCTATGACGAAGAGCCAGAGCACATCACCACCCCCGCCCAGGCAAGGGCGGTGGCCCGCCACCTGCGCCACGGCGGCCAGGGCCTCTACATCACCCACTACGAGGTGCTCTCGCTACTGGGCCGCGTCGATGAACCGTTGCCGGTCACGGCGATCCGCTCCCCCTCGATCGAGGGGGAGGACGCCGAGCGCCTCGCCCTTGACTCCGAGGAGTTCTGCCCCTCCTGCCTCGCCGATCACCACGCGGGCTGGCAGAAGCAGAGCCCCTACGTCTGCGAGCGCTGCGCCTACGTCCACAAGCGCCTGCGCGTAAAGACCGCCGCCCACTACCTGGCCGGCGCCTTCCACGACGGGGTGATCGTCGTCGATGAGGGAACCCTCGCCAAGGGCAACGACAGCCTGCGCTCCAAGGCGATCCGCGGCCTTCGAGCCCGCCACCGCTACCTGCTCACCGGCACCCCGATCTCCAACTACGTAAACGACGTCTTCTGGTTGCTGTGGTGGACGCTCGGCAACGCATCGCTGCGCTTCCCCTTCGACTACGAGGGCGGGCGGGCGAAGTTCGAGGCCGACTTTTGCGTGATCGAGTACTTCCGAAAAGGCGGCCGCCGCGAGGGCCGCAAGGTGCTCCCCCAGGTCACCAACGTCTCGCGCCTTTGGCGCTTGCTCTCCGGCGCGATGGTGCGCCGCCGCAAGCAGCACATGGGGGAGCTGCCGCCGCGCACCATGCGAACGATCGCCGCTCCGATGGGAGAGGCCCAGCTCGACCTCTACAAGTTCTGGCTCTCCGCTCAGAACTTCGAGCGCTACTTCGCCTGGCGCCACCCCGAGCACCCGCTGCTCGAAGCGGGCCTGGTCGAGCGCTTCGCCGCCGGCCTCGGCCAGCTGACCAAGCTGGAGTACGCGACGACCCTGCCCGAGGCAGACCCCGACCGCGAGTGGGAGGGGCTGGCCGAGCTGGCGCAATCCAACTGGACGCCGAAGAACCTCAAGGTTCTCCAGGTCGCCCTTGAGCACGTGAACCGCGGCGAGAAGGTGCTGATCGGATCGGACCTGATCGAGACCGGGCGCTGGCTATGCCAGCGGCTTTGCGAGAAGGGCGTCGACGCCACCCACATCGTCGAAGAGCGAGCGGGCCGGGCGGCGACGATGAATCCCCGTCGCCGCGCCAAGGCGATCGAGCGGTTCAAGACCGGCCCGACGCAGGTGCTCTGCTGCGGGATCCCCTCGATCCGCCTCGGCCACTCCCTGGAAGCGGCCTCCTGCGTGATCGCCAACGGGCTTGTTTTCTCCTATGAGATGTTCGATCAGTTCATCGCCCGCGCCTGGCGGCTCACCTCGCCGGGTCCGGTCTCCGTCTATGTGGCGCTGACGCTCGGTTCTCTTGACCCGAAGAAGTGGGAGCTGCTCTGTCAGAAGGCGAAGGCCGCCGATCTCGCCCTCGACGGGCAGCTGGTCGATGAGCCCGAGCAGCCGATCTCACGCGAGGAGTTCCTGCGCGAGCTGCGCCGCCAAGGGGTGAAGCCGAGCGGTGAGGAGATCGCCGAGGCCGACATCGAGGCGGCATGGGAAGCCACGGCGATGCTGGCGAGTAGCGCAGCTACGCAGCGGGCAACCTGCGGAGAAGGCGAGGGCTCTCAGCAGACAGTCGACTGGCACCGGGTCTCGGTGCAGGGCGCCGAGCAGCTCGATCTCTTCGCTGCGGCCTGAGGCTGGGAATCGGTCATGGCCCAACGCCTAGCAGACCTCCTCCGCCCGGCTGCGCCGGGCTCCCCCGGCCCGCTGTTCGGCTTCGCCATGACCGATTCCCAGCTACATAAGCCGAGTCCGAAGCAACTGCGCTACCTCAGGGATCTGGCGATGCGCGCCGGCGAGTCCTTCGCCTACCCCGCCACATCCGCCGAGGCCGACCGTGAGATCAAGCGCCTGCGACGCAAGCGGCGCACCCCCAGCGCGGATCGTCGCCGCGAAGTTGCGGCCGTGAGGCGCGACATGGCCGAAGGCGGCGGCGACGGCGCGAGAGTCAGACGCGAAGAGCTCTGCGGCTATGGCGCCAGCGCCACCTGGAGGTAATCCGGTGGCGGGCGCCAATGCAGTCGCGCAGATGAGCCTGCTGGCGGCGCCGGCCGAGGGCCCCTTGGAGGTGCCGATCTGTTGGACGGTCCTTCACAGCGGCGCCGACGCCCGCCTTGGGCCAAGGAGCCCTCACCCGATGTTTGCCCATCGTCACGTCCCCGCGATGCCGGCGAAGCTTCGCGACGAAGCCGAGTGGCTGGCGGCACTTGACTTCGCGGAGGAAGCCCGCCGCTACAACCAGGCCCCTCGCGCCAGGCTCGATCTCTCCGGGCGCGACGGCGCCGGCTCCAACGGGCCGATCGGGCGCGGCGGTCCCGACGGTCTTTCGTTGATGGCCTCGGGGCGTGGAATCGAAGTCGATGGCCGCCTCACAACCTGGCCCCAACTCCTCGCCGGGCGCTCCGAACAGCGAGAGGTAGAACCCGAGGTGGCTCGCGCCCGCGACCTCGCCGAGGCCTACCACTACCTCGACTACTACGGGCACGCCTATCCCGAGCCGGCTGAGGGCGATACCTGGAGCCCGGTCGCGCTGATCGCCCGGATCGCCGCCGAGGCCCGTGCGCTGGGCGGTGACCCCACCCAACTCCAACCCCGTTCCCACTACATGCGAGAGGGACTTTCGCGGTGAGCGCTGCCGATTGGGCCGCGCCGATCCCTCCCGATGCTGGCACGGCTTCGCCGCGCGGTCGGTCGGCAACCGGCCCGGCAAAGCGGCTGGGCCTCGAATCGGAGGTCTTGAGATGACGATCGACCCAGGACGTTTCACGCGAGCAGCGATCCACTGCGAAGCGGGCGAGGTCGAGGTGCGACTCAGCACCCAGGGCAACTGGCAGCTGAATGTCCGCGACGCCGGCGAGTCGGAATGGCGGCTTGCTTGCAGTGGCGACCTTGACGGCGGCGTGGTTTCCCCGCAGCGCGACTTGTCGCGCGAGCCGGTTCGGCTCGGCGACCTGCTGCTCGACCGCAAAGGGCGCCGAGTCCTGGTCGGCGATGCGGAAGTGGCGCTGCAGAACCG
Source organism: uncultured Solirubrobacterales bacterium (assembly GCA_963702055.1). Classification (GTDB taxonomy): domain Bacteria; phylum Actinomycetota; class Thermoleophilia; order Solirubrobacterales; family 70-9; genus CAWINX01. Next base: position 1,943,368 of record OY969702.1, read on the forward strand.
TGAGTACGAGCTGCTGGTGATGCTCGCCTCCCAGCCCGAGCGGGTCTTCTCGATCGCCGAGCTGCAGCGAGGTGCCTTCGGCTACGTCGATGCGGTCCCCACCTCGCGCACCGTGGCGAGCCATGCCAGTCGTCTGCGGGTGAGGCTGCGCGAAGCGGGAGCCGCGGGTTTCGTCGTCAACTGCCACGGCGTCGGTTACAAGCTTTGGGGTGGGGAGCGCCTTGCGGATGCTTCGGTGCGGTCGGCGGCCTGACGGTTGACCCGTCTGCTTTCCTATACGAACAGGTGTTCGTGTGGTTGCTTGTGTCCTCATTCCTCGCTTCGCGCTTCGGGTCGCCAGCGGTGATCGGCTCGATCGTCTCGCTGCGCTCGCGCCGGCGCCCGGTGAGCGACAGGTGGTGGGGGAGGTTTCTCGTCTCGCTGAGAACGAGGGGGTTAGCGCCGGAATGGCCCTCGGCGAGGCCCTCGCCCGCTGTCCCTCGCTGCGACTCGTGGCGGCCGATCCGGCCCGCGTCGCCGAATCCTGGGAGGGATTGTTGGTGCGGTTGGAGGGAATCGGCGCCGCGGTGGAGTCTGAGCGCCCCGGCGAGGCCTTCTTCGCGATCGACGGATTGCTGGGGATCCACGGCGGCGAGGTGGCGGGAGTCCTCGCGGCGGCGCGGGGGGCGACGGGAACGTCGGTGCGGATCGCCGCCGCCCCCACTCGCTTCGCCGCCTTTGCCGCCGCCCACAGAGGGTCGCGCCTGCCCCGTGGACTCTCGGGGTCAGGCGGGGCGGCGATCATCCCTGCCGCTGCGCTCGCCAAGTTCCTCGCTCCCCTGCCGGTCTCGGCGCTTCGGACCCGGCTGGGCCGCGAGCGCGAGGCTGTCGAGCTGATCGCCTCCCTGCGGCGGCTCGGGCTCGCCAGCCTCGGGGCACTCGCGGCGCTCCCTGCTTCGCAGGTCGCCGATCGCTTCGGCCCGCTCGGGCTGGCGGCGCTTCGCCTCGCCCGCGGCGAAGACGAGCCGCTGCGTCCGCGTTCGCCGCAGCTGGAGCTGGTTGCGGAAGTGGAACTGCCCGAGGGGATCGCCGGAAACCAGCTCGACCGCGCTCTCGAGCTGCTGGTCGAGCGCTTCCTCGCCTCCCCCCGGCGGCGGGGGAGGACCGTGTTGGCGCTTCGTCTCGGTGCACCGTTTTGTGACGGAGGGAGTTGGAGCGTCGATCAGGGGCTGGGTCGACCGACCGCTTCGGCTCAGACGATCACCGCGCTCCTCATCCCGAAGCTGGAGGCCCTGCCCCGGCCGGTGACGGCGTTGCGACTGCGGGCGCTCGCCCTGGGGCCCCCGGCCAGCGATCAGCTCGCCTTCTCACTCGGCGGGAGCGAGTCCCGGCGCCGACGCCTCGCGGCGGCGGTGCGCGAGGTCCGCGCGGCGGCGGGAGCCGAGGCGCTGCTCAAGGTGATCGACGCCGAGCCTCGCTCCCGCGTCCCCGAGCGCCGCCTCCTGCTCACTCCCTATCCCGACCGATGAGCGCGGCCCGGCGGATCTATGCGCCGCGGCCGGTCGCCGTCGAGAGCGACGACGACGGCTCTCCCCGAGCGCTCGACGGTGTTGGCGTCGAGGCGATCCGCGAGGAGTGGGTGGTCGAGGATCGCTGGTGGACCGAGCGCCCTCTGCGCCGTCACTATTACGAGCTGGTCTTGGTCGACGGCCGCAACGTCACCGCCTTCCGCGACCTGCGCAGCGGGCGCTGGCACCGCCAGGCGGCCTGATGACCGCCACCGCCCCCTACGTCGAGCTGCACGCCCACTCGGCCTTCTCCTTTCTCGACGGCGCTTCGACCCCGACCGAGCTTGCCGGGGAAGCGGCGGCGCTTGGTTACCCCGCCGTGGCGCTGACCGACCACGACGGGGTCTGGGGGTCGATGGAGTTCGCCCACGCCTGCAAGGGGCTGGGGGTGCGGCCGATCACCGGGGCGGAGCTGACCGTGGGATTGGGAGAAAGCGAGCCTGAGCTTGCCCACCTGACTCTCTTGGTCGAGTCGGCGACCGGTTACCGCAACCTCTGTCGGCTGCTCACCGAGGCGCACTCCGGCACGCGGGAGGGCGCCCAGCGTCGCGCCGGACAGCCCTGGGTTCCCCTGGCGGCGGTCAAGGAGCGAGCCGAGGGGTTGGTCTGTCTGACCGGCTGCGCCCGCGATGGCGTCGTCGCCGGCCGCTGGGAGCGCGGCGAGCGCTCCGTGGCGGCGGCGCTCGCTCGTGAGCTGTTGGGCGCTTTCGGAGCGGAGCGGCTGCGGGTCGAGTTGCAGCGCCCCTACGAGCGCCACGATCGCGCCCGCAACCGCTGGCTCGCCGGGCTGGCCGAGCGGTTGGGAGTTCCCTGCGTGGTGAGCGGCGACGTCCACTGCCACGCCCGCTCGCGCTCGCGGCTGCAGGATGCCTTCGTCGCCGTCCGCAACGGCGTCGGGCTGGAGGAGTGTGAGCCCTTGCGCCGCGGCAACTCCAGTTCAGCCCTCGCCTCGCCGCAGGCGATGGCCGAGCGCTTCGCCGAGCACCCGGAGGCGGTTGCCGAAAGCGCGCGGCTCGCCGAGCGGCTGCGCTTCGACCTCACCGAGGAGCTGGGCTACCGCTATCCCGGCGCCGAGGACTCCGGCGCTGAGCGCAAGCTGGCCGAACTCAGCCGAGCGCTGCTGGCTGAACGCTACGCCGGCTCATCCGATCGGCCCGAAGCCGAGCGGCGCTTGGAGGAGGAGCTGGCGGTGATCCGGGGGCTCGGCCTCTCCGGCTTCTTTCTCCTCCACCGCGACTTGCTCGAGCTGGCGCGCGAGGTCGCGGTAGAGGTGCGGGGACCGGACTCGGCGCGCGCGATGCTGGCGCCGGGACGGGGGCGGGGCTCCAGCGTCAGCTCGATCGTCTGCTACCTGACCGGTCTCTCCCACATCGACCCGGTCAAGGCCGACCTCTTCGCCGCCCGCTTCCTCAACGAGGAGGTAACCGCCCTCCCAGACATCGACCTCGACTTCCCCCGCGACATCCGCGAGAAGCTGATCCCCGCGGTCCACCGCCGCTACGGCTCCGAGCACTCCGCGCTGGTCGCCGCCTTTCCCACCTACCGCCCGCGCGGCGCGGTGCGCGACCTCGGCAAGGCGTTGGGGTTGGCGGCCGGGGAGATCGAGCGGGTCGCGCGGATGGTCGGCTTTCACGGCGAGGCGGGGGAGATCGAGCGCCACGTCATCGAGGCGGTCGGGCGCGAGCGTGCCCGATCGCCGCGTTGGCGCTCGCTGGTCGCGTTGTGCGGGGAGGCGATCGGGCTGCCCCGCCATGTCTCCCAGCACCCGGGCGGGATGGTGATCTCGACCCGGCCGCTGGTCGACGTCTGCCCGGTGGTGCCGGCGGCGATGGCGGGGCGCCAGATCGTCCAGTGGGACAAGGACTCCTGCGCCGACGCGGGCTTTTTGAAGATCGATCTGCTCGGGCTGGGAATGCTTTCGGCGGTCGAGCGCTGCGTCACCGAGATCGAGCGGGTGCGGGGCGAGCGGGTCGACCTCTCGCGCATCCCCCACGACGATCCGCAGACCTTTGAGTCGATCCGGGCGGCGGAGACGACCGGCGTCTTTCAGATCGAGAGCCGGGCGCAGATGCAGATGCTGCCGCGCACCCTGCCCCGCGACCTCGACGACCTCACCGTGCAGGTGGCGCTGGTGCGGCCCGGCCCGATCCAGGGCGGCGCCATCCACCCCTACATCGAGCGCCGCAAGGCGCTGCGCGAGGACCCCGGCTTCGAGGTCCCCTACGAGCACCCGCTGCTGGAGCCCGTGTTGAAGGAGACGCTGGGGACGATCGTCTTCCAGGAGCAGGTGATCGAGGTGGCGATGGCGCTGGCCGGCTTCTCGGCCTCAGAGGCCGAGGGGCTGCGGCGGGCGATGAGTCGCAAGCGCTCGGAGGCGGCGATCCGCTCTCACCACGAGCGCTTCTGTGCCGGGGCGGCGAAGCGCGGTGTAGCGGCCGAGGTCGCCGAGCGCGTCTGGCTCCAGATCCAGGGCTTCTCCGGCTTCGGCTTCCCGAAGGCGCACTCCGCTGCCTTCGGCCTGCTCGCCTACCAATCGGCCTGGCTGCGCGTCCACTACGGGGCCGAGTTCCTCTGCTCGCTGCTGAACGAACAGCCGATGGGCTTCTACCCTCCCGACGCGCTGATCCACGAGGCCCAGCGGCGCGGGGTGAGGGTGGCGGCGGCCGACGTCAACCGCAGCGCCGTGCTCTGCGCGGTGGAACGCCGCCGCGGCGGGCTCGCGGTGCGGATCGGGCTCGCTTACGTCAAGGGCGTGCGCTCCGAGGAGATGGAGGCGCTGGTCGCCGAGCGGGCGCGCGGCGGCCCCTACCGGGGCATCGCCGACCTCGCCTCGCGCTCGGGCGCCGGCCGCGATGGGCTGGAGCAGCTGGTCTGGGCCGGGGCGCTCGACGGCCTTCCCCTGGAAGGGGGCGAGTCGAGCGAGCGCCGCCGCGAGGACTCTTGGCGACTCGGCGTCGCCGGGACCGCGCGGGGGGCCGATGGCGCCAGGCAGCTCTCCCTGCCCCTCGAGCCCCCGCCCGCGCCGGGGCTCTCGCCGTTGGGGCGCTGGGAGAGGGTGATCGAGGACTACCGCGCGACCGGGGTCAACCTCGGCGAGCACCCGCTGGCCCTGTTGCGAGTGGCGCTGGGCGAGGGCGTCATCTCCAGCTCGGGGCTGGCGCGGATCGAGGACGGCGCCGCGGTTGAGGTCGCCGGCATGGTGATCGCCCGCCAGCGCCCCGAGACGGCGAAGGGGATCACCTTCATCCTGCTCGAAGACGAGCGGGGGACGATCAACCTGATCGTCGGGGCGGCGGTCTATGAGCGCAGCCGTGCTCTGGTCCGCGCCGCTCCGCTACTTCGCGCCCGTGGCCGCCTCGAGCGCCGCGAGGGAGCGATCAACGTCGTGGTCTTCGAGCTGGGCGCCTTGGAGTGGAGCGAGCGGCCCTCGGCCGAGGTGATGAGCATCGATTCGGCTGCGGTGAGTCAGTCGTCCGGTGTCGTGGGCGATCGTCACAACCTCGCCGAGTGTCGTCGCGCCCGTGAGCTGGCGGTCGCCGAGTTGCGAGCTGTAGCTCCTGCCGGGCACAGCTTCGGACGGCGGGGCCGGTAGGTCAGCCCAAGGCAGACCGACGATCAGCCTGCACAGGCCTCCGCAGAGGCAGGCCCGAATTCCTCACCTCAGGGTGGCACGCGCCGCCCGCGCTTCAACCCCGCAAGGGGGTTCCCCTCGCCTTCGGCTCGGTTCCGCACGTTCGGTCGCGCGCCCTACCTGGGCTCGTCAATCGAACCACCTCTAAAAGGAGGCCCCAAGTGCAGGACATCAACAGCGTCACCTTCACCGCCAGGCTGACCAGAGACCCCGAGCTCCGCTCCACGGCCTCGGGCAAATCCGTCAGCACCCTGCGGGTCGCGATTCAGCGCCCGGGCGGCAAGGACGGCTCCGACCGCGGCGCGGTTTTCTACGACGTCGAGGTCTGGAACGGGCTCGCCGAGAGCTGCACCCGCTACCTCTCCAAGGGCAGCCGGATCGCGGTCGAGGCTCGCCTCGAGCATCAGGAGTGGACCGACGATCACGAGAACGCGCGCCAGCGCAACTACGTGGTCGCGACCCAGGTCAACTTCCTCGATCCCGCGTCGAAGAAGGACGACGAGGAGCCTGGCGAGGACGAGTAGTCCAAGCCGGTCCCCGAGGGCGCCCACCCGAGAGGGTGGGCGCCCTTTCTCTTGCACTTGCACCCTGGCGGCGAAGGCGAGACGATCACGCCGTGAGACAGACTCCCCTTACCGCCCTTGGACTCCTCACGCTCGCGCTTATGGGCTGCGGCAGGGCCAGCGTTTCGGCCTCATCCCGGTCGCTTCGCTTCTCACCGCTTCCTCGCCACGCAAGGATCGACTATGCGGTTGACGGCGACACCCTTCGCGTTCGCCTTTCATCCGGCCAGCTCCCCTACGTGCGCCTGGTCGGCATCGACTCCGCCGAAGACGTCCGGCCCGGCTACCCGGTCGAGTGCGGGTCCGAAGCTGCCGCTGCGTCGATGCGCCGGCTTGCGCCCGAAGGTTCGAGGGTGATGCTTCGGGGCGACTCCGTCGCCGGCGCCGTCGATCGCTACGGGCGCATCCTCGCCCACGCCTTCGTCGACGGTCGCCAGCTCGAACTCGCCCAGCTGCGCCGCGGCTGGGCCTACCTCTACCGCTACCACGGCCAGCGTTTCGATGGCCTGGCGCGCTTCCAGCGGGCGGAGCGGCTCGCCCGTCGGGAGCGCCGCGGCGTCTGGCGGCTCTGTGGCGGTGACTTCCACTCCGCCGAGCCGGGTTTGCAGAACTGACGCCGTCCGGCTCGGGCAGCAGCGCCTCCGGCTGCGATCCATCCATCGATCGCAAGGGGGGAGGTTTCGCGCCGCTGATCGCTTGAGCGGGTAGACGAATCAAACGCCCCGGGAGCGCTGGAACGCCCCCGGGGCTCGCACAGGAAGGGGGACTTCCCATGCACGACGACGATAGCCCGCGGCGCGATGCGTCGCGCCACCGCGAGGAGGAGAAGATCGAGCGGGCGGTGCTCGCCTACGTCCTCGCCCGCTACCCGGATCTGGTCACGCTGAAGGAGCTGATCGACGAGATCGCCGGTCCACAAGGTGACCAGGCCGAGCGCGGTGCGGTGCATCGCGCCGTCGCCGAGCTGATCGCGGTCGGATTGCTGCACCACTTCGGCGAGGCGCTGCTGCCGAGCCGGGCGGCGCTTCACTTCGACGCGCTCGGGCTCTGATCGATCGCCCCGCGCCGCCCTGCCGGTCGGCGCGGGGCGGGTTTGCGGCGGTCGGGGTTGGGTCAGTCGGCGAGTCCCGGCGAAGCTCGATCAGACCTGCATCGAGACCGTGTACGCAGTTCAGGCAGTGATCTGAGAGACGAACGCTGGCTGCTGAATCGGAGCTTCGCAGCCCTGCGAGAGACCGATCGGGCCCTCTCTCGAAAGCTCTCCGCAACCCCAACCCCGACCGCCGACACACTGTGCATCCTCCGGATCAACCGAGGCAACGCCCCCTCTCCGTGGACATCCAAGGTGATGGTGGGCATGACGAAGATCCAGCGCGGCAACGCCAACTACTGGATTGAGGCGGTGGCCGAAGGCGGCGAGGACTACTACACCAAGCCCGGCGAGGCGCCAGGAGAGTGGCTGGGATCACTGGCGCGGGAGTTGGGCCTGGAAGGCCAGGTAGACCGCAACGCCTACATCGCCGCTCTCGCCGGCCACGACCCGGCCTCCGGCGAGGAGTTGATCCACCGCCCCGCCCCGCGCCGCTACGTCGACTCGGGTGGCCGCCAACGGGTAGCCGAGCCCGTCCTCGGCTACGACGTGCGCTTCGCGGCGCCGAAGTCGGTCTCCCTGCTCTACGGGGTCGGCGAGCCCGAGGTCCGCGGCGCGGTGCTGCGCGCCCACGACAGCGCCGTCGCCGAGGGGATCGGCTACCTGGAGGAGCAGGCCTGCCTGGTCCAGCGCGGCCACAACGGCACCGAGATCGAGCGCGGATCGGGCTTGCTCGGGATGGCCTTCCGCCACCGGATGAGTCGCGCCGGTGACCCGGCGCTGCATACCCACGTGGTGGTCGCCAACCAGACCCGCGCCGCCTCCGACGGCCATTGGCTGACCCTGGCCAGCCCCAAGGGCCGCTCTCCCTTTTGGCAGCACGCGAAAGCTGCCGGCTACGTCTACCAGGCGGCGCTGCGGCGCGAGGTGGCGCGCGAGTTGGGTGTCGAGTGGGGCCCGGTCCGAAACGGCCACGCCGACCTCGCCGCGATCGGGCGTCCCGTGATCGAGCACTTCTCCCAGCGCCGCAGCGAGATCCTCGAGTCGATGGAGCGCTTCGGCGCCTCCTCGGCGAAGGCCGCCGAGGTCGCCGCATACCGAACGCGAGATGCCAAGGACTACGGGGTCGACGTCGACACCCGGCGCGAGGAGTGGACCGCGAGAGCGGCGGAGTTCGGCCTGACTCCGCGTGGGATCGGCGAGCTGGTTCGCGAGGCGGTTCCGCGCGAGGCGGCGACGATCTCCCCCGCTGACGTGGCCGCCGCCCTGGCGAAGCTGGAGAGCCACCGCTCCCACTTCGACCGCCGCGACTTGCTCTGCGCGCTCGCCGACCGCCTCCCCGACGGCGCCGAGGGACGCTCGCTCGCTACCGCTGTCGATGGGCTGTTGGTGAGCGAGGCGGTGGTCGAGATCCATCGCGGCTCCGACCTGATCGCCCCCACCTACTACACGACCCCGCGGCTTTGGGAGCTTGAGCAGGGGTTCATCGAGACGGCGAAGCGGGGGCAGGGCGCCGGCGCCGCGGTGGTCGACGAGCGGACCCTCGCCGCAGTGCTGGAGCGCCACCGCTACCTCGGGGAGGACCAGCGCGAGATGGTCGCCCGCCTGCTGCGCGGCGGCGAGCGGATCGTCCCGGTCGCGGCGCTGCCGGGCACCGGCAAGACGACGGCGCTGCGAGCGGCGCGGGAGGCATGGGAGGAAGCCGGGTACCCGGTGATCGGCGTCGCCACCGCGCGCAGCGCCTCGGGCGAGCTCTCCGACGCCGGCGTGCCGGCCACCTCGATCGCGGCGCTGCTGGTTCGCGCCGAGCGCTGGGCTCAGAACGGCCTTGAGCCGCTTGAGCCAGGAACCGTCGTCTTGGCCGATGAGTCGAGTACCACCGCGACTCCGCACGCCGCGGCGCTGGCGGAGATGGTCGAGCGCTGCGGCGGCAAGCTGGTCGCGATCGGTGACCCGCGCCAGATCGGCGCGGTCGGCCCGGGTGGCACCTACGGGCACCTGACCAAGGTGATCGAGCCGAGCGTCCTGCGCGAGATCCGTCGCCAGCGCCGTCCCGTCGATCGGCGGATTGTCGAGTTGGCCCACGCCGGTCGGGGCTCCGACGCGCTCGACCTGCTGCGCTCCGAGGGCCAGCTGGCGATTGCCGACACCCTCCCCGAGGCGCTCGGCGCGGCGGTGCTCGACTGGCACGAGTCCTTCGGGCGCGGGGAGGACGCGGTGATGATCGCGCGGCGAAACCGCGATGTCGCCGAGCTAAACGCCGCGGCGCGGGAGGCCCTGGTCGCCGACGGGCGTCTGGGGGACGCGGAGCTGGAAGTCGCCGGGCACCCCTTTGCGCTCGGCGACCGGGTGCTGACCCGGGTTAACACTCACGAGGTCTCAAACCGCGAGCGCTGGGAGGTAATCGGCGTCGATTTGGGCGGCTGCTCGGTCGAGCTGCAGCGGATCGGTGGCGACGAGCGGATCGTCAGCCTCGACGCCGCCTACCTGGAGCAGCGCACCCCGAGCGGCGAGCCGGCGCTCCAGCACGCCTACGCGATGACCACCTACGCAACCGAGTCGAAGACCTTCGAGCGCGCCTTCGCCTTGATCGACGCCGGCGCCACCCAGGAGGAGTTCCTGGTCTCGGTTTCGCGCAGTCGCGGCCCAACCGTCGCCTACGGGGTCGCCGCGATCGAGCTGACCGATCCCGAGCTGGGGCCGGGGCTGCGCGAGATCTCCGACGAGGCCCACGAGCTGCGCGCCGCCGCCGAGCGCCCGGCCGGAGAGTTGGCGGCGCTTGAGGTCCCCATCCGCGAGCGGCTCGCCGAGCTGGAGGAGGTCGACCTGATGGCCCGGCGCTCCTACCTTGAGTACGAGCTGGAGAAGCTGGATCAGCCCTCCGCCGAGCGCCTACGCCTCGACTCGGTCGAGGAGCAGATCGCCGAGGTCGAGGGACTGCTCAAGGACTACGCGAGTCAGCTGGAGGAGTTGGCGGCGCAGCGGCGCCCCGACCCCCAGGAGCTCAACCGGGTCGAGGGCGCGCAACGGCTCGGATCACAGCAGCTGGAGCGGTTGGGGGAGGAGCGCGAAGGCCTGATCGAGGCGGTGGGGGTCGAGCGGCCGGCGTCTCCGCAGCGGGAGGCCGAGCTGCGGGTGGAGACGGCAATGGTCGAGGAGCGCCTCACCCAGCTGCGCCGTCGCCAGATCGCCGCCGAGCGCCTGCAGCCCTCGGCAATGATCGAGAAGGCGCTGGGAGAGCGTCCCCGCGAAGCCGATCGGGCGGCGCTGTGGAACGAGGGAGTGGAGACGATCTATTCCTACCGCCAGCGCCATGGGATCAGCTCGCGCAGCGGCGAACCGCTCGGGCGGGAGCCCCACCCCGGTCAGGACCGCAGCGATTGGGTCAAGAGCCAGCTCCGGCTCAGTCAGGTCCAGGTGGCGCTCGATCACACGCCGGCGCGAGAGGTCGAGCGGGGGATCGCTATCGAGATGTAGGGGCGGGGACGTGGGTTGGCGGTCTTCGGCTGGGCGTCCGGCGGCCAGTTTTGCACGGCTTCGCCGTGCGGTTGGCCGCCTGCATGGACGCCCAGCCGAAGGCCCCGAGCACAACCCGAGAGCGACGCGCACGGACCCTCGATCGGCTTCTCGCCACCGAGGGGGACCTGCTTCGTCGACAGGCGCTGCGGAACTCACTGACCGAGAGCGATGCAGAGGACGCCTTGCAAGACGGTTGCATTCAGTTCCTGCGCTTCTTCGACGGTGAGGAGGACCACGCCCGTCCCTGGTTGATGCTCGTCGTCAAACGCTGCGCCTGGAGGCAAAGCGAGCGGATACGGCGCTTCGATGCGCACGAGCGGGTTGTCACGGTCGATCCGCTTGAGATCGAGAACGAGATCATCCTGATCGACGAGCGCAGCGGTCCCCAGGACCTGGCCGAGCGCTCCGAGGCAGTCGCGTTCAAGGTCGAGATGCTCGAACAGCTGAAGCCAGACGAGCGCACGACGCTGATCCTGATCGGGTTCGGAGCCACTTACCAAGAGATCGCTGAGCTGCGTGGCTGGAGCATGCGGAAGGTCGAGCGATGCGCCGTTGAAGGTCGTGCCCGGCTGAACGCATTGATCGAGAGGGGGGAGGAATAGCGATGCCCAAGTCTTCAGAAACCATGGAGGCCCTTCGGCCAATCGACTTCACGACCGCCCTGGTGTGGCTGCAGGAGATGATCGGCTGCGAAGTTGAGGTGATCGTCAACCACCACGGCAGCTTCTTTGGCTGCGGCTTTCAGAGCAGGCTACTCTGCGTGCAGACCCTGCCACCCGATGACACGGCGGTGCGAGTAGTGATGGAGGACGGACAGGGCCTCTTCCTCGATCCTGCCGAGCTTCAGGCGTTCGCTGGCGGCCTTGTCCAGGCCAGCGATGCTTGGCTCGAGTTCCACATGGCCTTCGGCTCGGCGGTGCAAATCGAGCTTGCCGAGCGTGACGACCAAAACTAATTTCAAGATCTCCTCAAACATCAACCTCTGTTGCCTCGTCGCGAAAGTGAAAGTGAGCCGCGGATCGGTCCAGACCTTTCCTCCCGTCTGACGCAGGAGCCTGGGTGGCGCCCCATCAACGGGCTCGCAACTACGTGGCAGCGAAAGTTCCTTGACCTCGCAAGTGTGAGCTTGCCTCGGCGTACGCCGAGGCAGAATGCTGGTGCGTTAGCGCGACCGAGGACCGCCTTGCACCGCAGCGTGGCCGATCTGTGCTCGGTCCGTCGCCGCCTGGCCGCCGCTCGCGATTGGTGGAGCCTCAACTTAGTGCCGCATTTCGACGCGCCGTAAAGAGTCGGGTCCCAAGCCACCGAATCCGTCTTTTCCGCGTACACGAGTATTTGCTGTCATGTACTATGACGGTAAATGTCCAGTGCTTCTCGGTCCGACACCCGCCCCTACCGCATGGGCCGCCGCGCCAAGGCGTTTGCCGAGACCCGCCAAGCGATCCTTGACGCGGCGAACGAAATCCGCGATCCGCGCACGCCGCTGTCCGTGGTCGCCGCCAAGGCCAGGGTTTCCGAGCGCACCGTGCTGCGCCACTTCGGCAGCCGCGACGGATTGGTGGCGGCGGCGATCGAGGAGGGCACCAGGCGCGATGAAGCGGAGCGCTTCGCCGCTCCCGCCGGCGATGTCGCAGCTGTGGTCGCCTGTCTCGTCGCGCATTACGAGAACCGTGGCGATTGGATGATGCGCCTGCTTGCCGAGGAGGGTGCAGACCGGCAAATCGACAAGATTCTCGACAACGGGCGTGCCGTGCACCGGCGCTGGGTTAGGGAGAAGCTCGGCCCGCTGCTCGATGACCGGAGTGGGCCCGAGCAGCGTCGTCGACTCGCCCAACTGGCGGCAGTCTGCGACGTCTACACCTGGAAGCTGATGCGCCGAGACAGCCATCTTGGGCGTGCCGAAACAGAACGTTCAATCTGCGAGTTGATTGAGGCCGTCGTGCGTCCGGGAGAGGGAACCGCTCAATGAGGATCGCGATCCTCGTGGAGGGCACGCGCGGCGACATCTGGCCGCTGATCGCACTTGGGGCGCATATGACCTCCCGAGGTCACGAGGTTGCGGTTACCGCCAGCGAGGAGTTTCGGCCGATGGCCGACGCGGCGGGCATCCGCTTCGTCGCCCTACCGGCCAGCCGCATTGCCTACCTGGCAAGCGATCAGGGCCAGCGGTCGCTGAACAGCAGTAGCGCTACCCAAATGCGGGCGTTCCGAGCCTTCATTCGCTCTCATCAAAAAGGGATCGAAGACGCGCTCATCGACGCCGCCGAGGGAGCTGATCTGCTTGTCACCGGGCATAACACTCAGGATCTCGTCCAATCCCTCGCGATCGCCCGCGGAATCCCGCAGGCGGTAGTCAATCTCTACCCACTCTTCCCGACTGAAGAGTTCGCACAGCCGATGCTGACGACCAGGCGAGTGCCCACCCCGGCGCTGCGGCGAGCCTCGCACTATCTGATCATTCACCTCTGGTGGCGTATCAACCTCGATGTCAACCGCTCCTTCGCGCAGCGGCTAGGTCTCTCGCGCACGCCTCGATCGTCGCTCCATCTCTGCGCCGACCCCCGCACATTGGTGCTACAGGCTTTCAGCCCGAGCTTGCTGCCAAAGCCACGCGACTGGGGTGACAACCAGGCCGTCACCGGCTTTTGGCAACTCCCTCCGGTCCTCCGCGGCTCTCTTGACGAGGGGTTGGCGGATGACCTTGTGGCTTGGCTCGACGCGGGCGAGCCGCCGGTCTTCCTCGGCTTCGGCAGCATGCCCGTGCTCAACTACAACGGGTTCCTCGAGATGGCGGCCGAGGCGACCCGCGCGCTCGGGGTCCGGGCAGTCGTCAATATGCCGGTCGTTGGTCGTGACGCGGCGGTGACTGCTCTGCCGGAGCACATGCGAGCGGTGGGAGCGGTGGATCACGAGCGTCTTCTCCCGCACTGCTCGGCGGCAGTGCATCACGGCGGCGCCGGAACGCTTGCCGCCTCGTTGCGGGCCGGATTGCCGACGATGATCTGCTCGGTTTGGGCCGATCAACCGTTCTGGGGTCGCCGCCTCGAAATACTCGGCGCCGGTGCGCACGTGCCGTTCAAGCGCCTTGACCGCTCTAAGCTCGAGGCTGGCATACGCAGGCTTCTCTCCGATCCCGTTCGCGAGCGGGCGGCGGCCCTGGGAGAGGCGATCCGCTCCGAAGGCGACGGCACCGAGGTGGCCGCTGAGTTGCTCGATGAGTGGCTGCCCACCGCTGAGCCCTTCGCGCTGTCCGCGGGTTGACGCAGATCGTGCGCCTTGTGTGGCAGCGCCCTGCGAGAAGCTCCGTCAACTTACGAATGCGGTTGCCACCTTAACCGTCGCGTTTAGTGGCGGTTGAAGTCTGCCGCTTGCGGTTCAACCACGTCCGAATCCAGAAAGGCGAGGCAGGGCGGCAGTTCCGTGGACATATCAGGTGGATGGTCGGGTCAGCCGACAGCCAGCTTGGATTCAACTCCGACGCACGCGTCCATCGCGGTCCGCGATCGTCTCATCGCGTGCTCGGGACCCGTCAGGCGGGAGCCGCCGAGGTGCCCGCGATTTTGCACGCCGTAGGCGTGCTGACGCTGGGCACCGGCTCCCGCACTGGGCGGGACCACGGCCACAGGAGGCTGCGATGAGAGATCGAGTCGACGACCAGCTGATCGGCGACCTTGCGGAAGGCGAATGTTCGCTCACCTATGACCTGATTCGCGGACGCAGCGTTTGGGAGATCGACCGTATGGTCGACGCCTTCCTGTGTCGTCTCGCGCGGATGAGTCTGGAGGAGCGGGTGCGCGCGTCTCGCTACGGCGGCTTCACGCGCTGGGAGCGATGGGTTTGGGCGGCGCGCTTTCCTGAGCAAGTCCCGCTGATCAACGGTGAGTACGAGTGGATCGCCGTCGCAGGAGCCGACTTGGACTGAGCTCTCCGCAGACTTCGCCGTGGCTCGCGCTACGGCTGAGGCACTTCGCGTGTCGCCCTTCCAATCTGCTTTCCGCTTGAATAGCGCTCTGTCGGACCGCGACGCTTCTTTAGGTGACGACACAGTGCCCGGAGCGGTCGCATGTGGCGAGTGACCCCTGCGCTTTGGGCTTCAGGATGCGCAAACGCCGGCCGTCCCAGCGCTCGACAAGGCGGGGCTGGTTCGCGCTGGCGCTGCTTCGCCCCCCGGTGGCCGTGCAGTCGCGCGGCGTAACGCAAGCGATGTCGTCGAGGTACGGACCGAACACGTTCCGCCGATTGGACCTGAGGCCCACCGCCCGCACCCGCTTCCATGAGTGGCCGTTCCAGCGGTAGGCCAGTACGAAGCGTCCCCCACCGACGGCAAGGCAGAATCGTGACGAGGCGCAGGAGACGCTCCTGAGTTCCTCAACCCCGTGCCTGACCCTCGGTAGCCGTAGGTGCCGAGCGGTCCAATGATGGCCATTCCAGCGCATGAGGCTTTGCTCTACGAAGGGGCCAGCACCCTCTGCCTCCACCCCAACGCACATCCGCGAGGAGCCACAAGAGACCGAGGCCAGTGCGTAGGGCACGAGAATGTCGGCGCCCCCAGGTCCCTTCCCTTTGACCCTCCCGACATGATTGTGTGGCACGTGCACGGGTCTCCAGCGTCTTCCGTTCCAGTGCTCGGCGAAGTTGACGCCAGTTAGGGAGTCGACCACTCGTTCGCCGACTGCCCAACAATCCTGATCCGTGACGCAGGCGATCGAGCGCGCGAGCGCCTGCTGCGATGGCGGTCGCTGTGCGATCCAGCCTTCCTCGGTGCGAGCATCGAGGAACTGCTGGCGTCCCGATCCGAACGAGGTCACTCCCAGGGCCAAGCACAGTTCGGTCGATGGACAGGAAACCGCGCTCAGGCCGGAGAGGATGTCGCGACTTGGACCCGGCGCAAGTTCCCGGTGCCAGGCAACTCCATTCCAATGCTCGGCAAACGGACCGCGCTTGTCTCCAGCGACCGCCGTGCAGTCGGTTGCAGAGCTGCAGCTCACGCTGAGCCCGTGCTGTAGACGGTGCAGCTGGAAGTGCCCTGCGCTCGCCGCCGCGGAGCCCCCCGGGAGAGCCGCCAACACAGCCAATGCAGTGATCACCCCACGCCGCATCGATTTCTCCGTCTCCGCACCTCAGCCACGGCACCACGGTATCGGAGGCAACCCTGGTCCGCCATCGACTCGCTCGCCACAGGAGCCGGTGCCCTCTCACTCCCGCGGGTTAATTCCCCCGCGGAGTCATCGAAAGCATTCGCCCGTTCGCATGCGACGAGTGCGAGCAGTTGCTGCCGCTTCACCGATCTCAATTGAATCGCGAACTGCGAAGACCTTCGCCGTAGCTCGCGCTACGGTTTGGCGGTGCCGCGTATCGCCCTTCCGATCCGCTTTCGTTTGGATAGCCGCTCAGTTAGCGGAGAGACGCTGGTCCTCGAAGCTGGCGCTGAGGTTCTGGTTCTGACCAGCTGCTCGGCCGACCTCGGCATCGAGTTGCGCAGCGCCTATTTGAGTGGGGAGGAACACGCTGACCTCTTGGTTGCGGAGAGCGGCGTGGTCCGGGCGGCTCCGGCCGAACTCGGCTCACGCTGGCTTACCGATGTGCGCGATGCCCTGAGTTCGCAGCGGCGCCGGGTGTTGTACGACCACCTTCAGCGGTTTCAGGACCTTGCCTTGGAGGCCGGACACGCGCTGAGCTTCGACGGGGTCGAGTTGGCGGTTGCGCAGCTTGACCCGCTGGGCGCCGAGCACTTCGCTGGGCGGTAGATCGCAGCCCCCTACTTCAGGCAGACGACCTCGACTTCGGCGCTGGCGCTGCCTCCTGAGTCGCTGGTGATCTGACCGGCCCAACCTTCGACGCCGGAGTTGCTGAATGGCTGGGATTCGATGATTCCTACCCGACGGTTTCCAGGATCGGTGAAGGTGACCCCGCCGCTGAGCAGGCGCTCACCGACGCCGCACTTCGCGACCTCGGTATTGGAGCTTGTCCAGGTGCTGAGGTCAGGTGACGCGTCGTTGTCCGCGATCGGAGTGGTGTGGATCACCACCGGCCCCAGTGCGTAGCCGCGAACCGAGTCGGGGGCGATTGCGTTGGCGGTGACGGCGTTGGCGGCGAGGGCATTGGTGCCGACGGCGCCGCCTCTGAGGGCGCGAGGGGTGACCGAGGCCTTTGTGATCGCGGGCCTTCTGACTGCGTTGCGCGAGAGGTTGCGGGCAGTCACCGCTCCCTTGGCGATGTCGCCCCTCTTCACCACGTTCTTGCCGGGCAGCGCCCCGGCGTTGCCGGCCAGGGCGACCATCAGCGCGGTGAACCCGAGGACCGTCCCCAGGCTGGGTAGCTTCAGTCTCAATTTGGGCATCTCATCCTCCTTGTTCGGACCTGGGGCTCGAAGTCGGTTTCCTTGATGTCAACACGGGATCGCAGCGCTTGTGGCGCAGCTGGGACGGACGATCTATTTCGCTCCATGCCTCTACAAGCATCCTCACGCTCAATGTCTCCCCCTTCGCGGCGCCTTGACGCGGATGCGGACCGGCTTGCCGGCTCCGCCGACCCAGGGGTAGCCGGCCTGGTTGGGGATCACCGCGCGTAGGCGGTAGGTGCTCGAGCGGGTGGTGCCGGTGAAGCGGTAGCGAGTGCGGAAGACGCCGTTGGCGTTCGAGGTCGCTTTGCGGAAGGTGAACCAGCGGCGCGAGTGGGGGGCGCTTGCTTCCAAGACGACGACGCGGCCGCCGGCGCTCGGTCCGGGGACCGAACCGCGGATCTTGATTTTGTGGCCGTTCTTTACCTTGCGCGGGGCGATGTGCAGGGTCGGCTTGCCGTGGGCGAAGTAGCGGACGTCGCGGGCTACCTGGTTGGCGTCGTGGCGGTAGCCGATCACGATTTCGCGGTTGGGCCCTGCGCCGACGTCGTAGGAGTAGTGGCCGGAGGCGTCGGTCTTGACGACTCCTACCGATGAGGGCTTTGGGTCGACACCGAGGGTCTGTTGCTTGACGCAGAGGGTTGCGCCGGAGACCGGGTCACCGGAGTTGGTGGCGAGGCGACCGCTGACGTCGGCGCTTTGGCCGTAGCCGACCGTGATCGTGTCGGCGTTTGTGCCGTCGAACTGGGCGCTTAGCTGGTCGCCCCCCGCCACTGGCGATTCGGCGCAGGAGTTGTCGACTTCGACGGTTTGGGACTGGGAGCAGGTCTTGTTCGGGTCGCTGAGGGTGGCGAAGTCGCTGGCGCAGACCTCGACCGTGTTGGAGCCGTTGCGGAAGGGGTAGGCGCCGGTGTCGAGGTTCCAGCCGGCGCTTGTGTCGGTCGGGCAGGGTGTCGGCTGCTCGGCGACGGTGCCGATGATGCTCGGGTTGGAGACCTGGGCGAGGCTGCAGTTGGTCGCCTGCGGTTGCGCCGCCGGTAGGCCGTTGACCGATACCGAGAGGTTGCTGATCCCGCCGCCTTGGTCGTGGGCGTCGACGCTGAGGCTTTGATGGCCGCGCAGGACGTTGCCCGAGAGCAGCGAGCCTTTGAGGTTGGCGAGGGTCGGGGCTACCGGGTCGACTTCGGTGACGGCGAAGTAGTGGGCGTAGATCCAGGGGCCCGCCGTGCAGCTTCCTTTGCTGCCGTCGCAGCCCAGCCAGATGTCGAGTGGGCCGTAGGAGCGATTGAGCTGGAAGATCGTCTGCTGTTCGACCGAGCAGTCATCGGGCCAGTTGCCGGAGGCGATCAAGACGAAGGCGACTACCGCGCTCTGGTAGCCGTCGCACTTGGCGCCCGACATCGTCACCGAGGCCATCGTTCCGCCCGGTGGGGCGGCGATCGGCACGCTCCAGATCGAGAAGCTGGCGCTGACCGGGCCGGTTTCGGTGATCTTCAGCGATCCGCCGGGCTGGTTGCAGCTGTCGGTCGGGGTGTAGGGGACTCCGGGGTTGACGGCGAAGCTGACGCCGGCGTCGCCGCCGCCGGGAAGGGCGGAGTCACACATCTCATAGACGTAGCGGGCGGGTGCCGCCTTGGCTTGGTCGGCGATGAGCAGGACGAGTGTCGTCGCTAGGGCGGTGACGAGAAGCAATCGGATCGCGAAGTCGATTCGGTTTGGCTTTCTGTCTATTGCTGCGTCCATTGGCGTCTCCTTGCTCGTTTGCGCCTTTGCTTCAGATGTCCATCGCGGGCTCGGTTTGCCTCACCGCTCAAAGCTGAACTCCTGACTGGGAGACGTAGAGAAGCTCGGTTTCGGTCCACTTGGGGGTGAAGATGGGCTGGTTGGTGCTGGGGATTGGCTTGGCTGTGGGGTCGCCGCTGGCGGTGGGGTGGGACTTGGCGTTGCCGCTGCGGTTGTCGTTGAGACCTGTTCGCTCGGTCGTGCTCGGGCCTGGGCGTGCTTGTCGGTGCGGCGGGTTCTCGCTTGGGCGCTGCGGCGCTCGCGGGTTTGGCGGCTTGCGGGACGGCTGCTCGGTTTGTTTGGTTGCACGGCCGGGTTGGGGCGCGATGCGCTCGGCTGTGCGGGGGCTTGAACAGCCGTCGTCGCAACCGCACCGCCGCGAGGTGTTGCGGCTGCGACGACGGCGATCAGGGCGATTGCGATCGCGGCGAGGCCGATCGCGGCGAGGCTGCGGGTGGAGGGGCGGAAGGGTTTGGTTCCGGCGGCGCGGACCAGTTCGATGCGCTGGCTGCGCTCGGCCTCGAAATCGTGCGCGCCGTTCAGCGGCACCGCCTCCTCGCCCCAGGTGCTCTTGGCGGTGGGGTCTGCGCAGCCGTCGATCTCCGGCTCCGAGTTCTCGCTCGGGGCGGGATCGTCGATTTCGGTTGTCGCGTCCTGCTCCAAGTTCATGGCGCGGACTCCTTGTGCGACCCGACGGGTTGCTCAAGTTTTCCTGAGTCTCTTGAGACTTTCAACCCCGCTACCTCCTGTAAAGAGCGCAGCTCGACCTTTGTCGGAGGCAGGTGGCCGTAGATCAGCAGCGCCTTGCCGCGCTCGGTCTCGCGTACAACGTTGGCCGGGGTCAGCTGGCGGTAGGTGCTCAGCTCGGTGGTCGAGCTGTGTCCCTCGCCGGAGGTATGGGAGCGCTCCTGGAACTCACCGGCTCCGACCACCCGCGTCGCGTAGTCGAGCGTCTCGGGGTCGGAGATCCCCGTCCCGAACAGCTTGGCCCGGTGGTTGTTGACGATCGTCTGCGCCTGCTCGCCGTAGCGGCTGCGGACCTGGGCGAGGTCCTGGAAGACCGAGAGCAGCTGGATTCCTTGGCCGGCGCCGGTCGCCGCTACCTCGTCGAGGTTGGGGATCGGGGCGATGTTGGCGGCTTCGTCGAGGACGAGGAGCAGCGGCGGGTCGATCGGCTTGCCGGTTGCCGCAGCGCTCTCATAGACCACGGCGAGCAGCTCCTGGATCATCATCGAGAACAGCGGGCGCAGCCGCTCCTGTTCGTGGGCGGGGGCGCAGAGGTAGAGGGTGTTGTTGCCGTGCAGCAGGGCGGCGGGGGTGTAGTCGGCGTGCTGGGTTTCCTCGGCGACGTGGGGGTCGGCGAAGGCGGCGACGATCGTCTCCGCCGTGGTCTGGATCGAGCTGCGCTGGCGCTTCTCGCGCGCCAGGCTCGCCCGCCAGGAGCGCCTGGCCTCAGAGCGCCCCTCGCCCGCGCCCTCGAGTAGCGCTTCCACTTCCTTTGTGGCGCCCTCGCCTTCTTCCAGCCAGCGCACCACATCGGCGATCGTCTTCTTCGGCTCCGACGCCGCCGCGAAGAGCAACGGCGCCAGCAGCTTCTCCGCCGCCGCGTACCAGAACTCCGCGTCATCGATCCCGGCGCGGGCCGGCCGCGCGGCGCGGCTCAGCCAGTGGGCCACCCGCATCGCCCCGCGCCAGCTGCCGCAGCCATTCAGCGGTGTCGCTTTGACGCGGGCCAGCTCGGTCACCCGGGCGGGGTCGAAGACCATCGCCCTGCCAAGCTTTGACCTCGCCGTCATCGTGTCGCGCACAAGGTCGGTCTTGATCGAGGTCGCCACCGCTGGTCCCGGCCACTCCAGCAGCGCCGGGATCGCCAGCGCTGTCGTCTTGCCGCTCTGGGAGGGGGCGACGACGATCACCGATTGACGCTGCTCGGCGGCGAGCAGGCGGCGGTGGGCGCGGCCGAGGATCACCCGGCCCGGTTGTGCCTCCTTGACGAACAGCGCCCGCAGGTCGCGCTTGGCGGCCCAGCGAGCGCTCGCCGGACTGTCCTTGTGGCCGAGTTTGAGCAACGCGCCCCAGGGCTTCTCCCGTGCCAGCCGCAGGGCGGCGGCAATTGCCTCGCCGAGCGTGGCGAGGATGAGCGCCAGCGCCAGGTAGAAGCCGATCGCGCCGGGCAGGGCGTGGCGCATCGCGGCGGGCCAGGCGGCGCGCGGGTCGCCGAGGTGGGCGGGGAGACGGAGCGCCGTGGCGAGGAGTTGGGGCGCGGGGGTGCTGATCCAACCGTCGCCGAAGAGCGCCGCCCCCAGCGCCCCGCTCAGCCAGAGCACGCCGAGCGCGGCGATCGCGAAGCCGGCCAGCGGCAGCAGCGCGCCGCCGCCGGGTGGAGGGGGCTGCTTCACGGCGAGCCCTCCGGGGTGGGCGGCTCGCGGCGATCGAGCATCCGCGCGTCGGTGTCGACCAGCTCGCGCTCGATTGCCGAGAGCCGGTGCTGGACCAGGAAGGAGCGCCGCCCGACCAGCCACAGCGCCTCGCCGCGGCGCAGGGTCGGCACCAGCTCCAGCTCGGTGGCGCTGAGGCCGAGCAGATTGCGCAGCGCCTCCAGCTGATCGGGGGGCTGGGCGTAGATCACCTTGGTGTCGGTGTCGGCGATCAGCCCTTCGGCGATCCGCGCCTCCCGCGACCCCGCCGCCCCGGCGGCGCCGAGGTCGGAGAGGCGGTGCAAGACCATGATGTTCTGCACCCCGTTGGCGCGGGAGAGCTTGAAGCTCTGCTGCAGCCACTCGGCGACGCCGATATGGCTGGCGACGCGCCAGCCCTCGTCGAGGCCGACGATCACCTTGCGGCCGGGGTCGCCGCCGCGCTCGGCCTCGCGCTTTCGCTCCAAGACGATCCCCTGCAGCCAGGCGGCGGCGCAGGTCATCAGGATCCCCAGCGCCGCGGAGTCCTGCACGGCGCTCAGGTCCAATACGACCAGCGGCGCTTCGAGGTCGAGCGCCCCGCTGGTCGGCCCGTCGAACATCCCGCGCAGATCGCCCTCGCAGAGGCGGCGCAGCGCCAGCGCCGCCTCGCGGTTGGCCTCGGCAAAGCGCTCCCGGGTGCCGGCCGAGACCCCGTCGACCATTTTCTCGCCGGGGTGAAGCAGCGCCTCGACCACCTCAGGCAAGGTCGGCTCCGCGCCCTCCTTTCCACCCACCTCTTCCAGCGCGGCGCCGAGACCGGCGTCCTCCTCCGGCCCCAGCTCGCGGCGCAGCGCCGCCTGCGCTACCGAGCGCAAGAGGCTGAGCTGGGCGTCGCGCCCACCGCGTGGGCTGAGCGGGTTGAGGCGGACATCGCCGCCCGGACGAAGGGCGATCGGCTCGCCGCCGAGCGCCCGCGCCAGCGGCGCGTACTCGGACTTCGGATCGAGAATCCAGGCCTGGCGCCCGAAGACGCGCTGGCGGGTGATGTAGGTCTTTAGGAAGGCCGACTTGCCGCGGCCGATCTGGCCGACCACAAGCATGTTGGGGCCGGGCAGGATGCCGCGCTCATAGAGCACCCACGGGTCATAGAGCCAGGAGCCGCCGTAGGCGTCGCGGCCGATGTAGGTGCCGGGGGCGCCTAGGCCGCCCTCGGCGACGAAGGGGTAGGCGGCCTGGAAGTGGGCGGTGGTGGCGGAATGTCCGGGGCGCTCCCCCGCCCGCGATCGGCGCAGGAGGCGGGCGCCGCGCGGGCGGGGAAGGGAGGGGTAGCGCTCCCGGATCGCCGCCGGGGAAGGGGAGGGGGCTCTCATGCGAGCCCCCGACCCAGCGGCAAGCTGAAGGCAAAGCCGGCGTCTTGTTCGCCGTAGAGGCGCTGCAGCTCGAGGCGGGCGAGCTGGGCGGCGTGCTCTACCTCTGAGGCGGTGCGGTCGAGCTCCTCCAGCGACGGAGCCGAGACGGTGATGTAGCCGGCGAAGCGCATCTCGGCGTGCCCGTCGGCCAGCTCCTCCTCGCGGCGCGAGGCGGCCTGCTGGCGGCGGCGGATCCGCGCCGTGGTCATGAAGCCCTGGCGCTCGCGGGCCATCTCCTCGGCGACCTCGGCGGTCTGCGCCGCCTCGGCCTTTCGCATCGCCACCGAGTAGGGGATCGGCTCGATCGTCACCGAGACGCTGCGAAGCGCGGTGGTCTGCATCAGCAGCGGCGCCAGGAAAGCGGGGCCGACGTCGGAGCGCGGCCAGGCGGCGATCCAGTAGCTGGCGTGAAAGGCGGAGTCGGAGCGATAGTGGGCCCAGCTCGCCTGATCGGCGAGCGGCCCCATCAGGGCGGGGTCGACGCCCTCGCGCCCGGGCTCGGCGAGCGCCGAGCGGGCGCGGGCGCCGCGGCCGTAGGGATCGAAGGCGTCGCGGATCACCTCGGCGTAGTTGCGCGGTCGCAGCAGCCCGAAGACGGTTACCTCGGCGATCGTCAGCCGCTCGGCGAGGCTCTCGGCTTCGCGCAGCAGCAGCTCGCAGGCCGCCTGATCGCCGCCGCCGAGGCGGCGCAGCTCGCGGGCGCCGCGGCGCTGGTCGATCTGCAGGGCGAGGAGGATCTCGTGCTCCTGGGTCGCCGGGGCCGCGGACTCGAGCAGTTCGATGTAGGAGCGGACCAGGTTGGAGTCGAGCGGCACCGCGCGGTCGCGCTCGGCTTGCAGGTGCCCGGCCAGCTGATCGGCTGGAGCGGGCAGGGTGCGCTCGATCCACTGCAAGCGGCGCAGCGGGCTGCCGTCGCGCCCGGAGGCGGCGAGGACGGCGCCCCAGGCTTCGAGCTTTCGCTCCTGCTCGGCGGCGTCGCGCAAGCCGAAGGCGCCGGCTCGGACCGCGATTGCCGCGGTGTAGGTGCCGGCGCCGCGATCGCGGATCACGCCGATCTCCTCCTGGCCGTAGGGGACCTCGAGCAGGTCGAGGTCGACCAGCTCGGCGGGCAGCGAAGGCTCATAGACGGCCTCGCCGTCGTGTATCCGCACCCCGGCACTCGGGGTCAGCGAGCGGTAGCCGCCCGCCCGCTCGCGGCGGCGCAGCGCCCAGCGCAGCGCGACCGGCGCCCACTCGTCGAGTGTGCGCCCCTCAAGCGGCACGAATATCACTGCTCCGGCGGCGCAGATCGCCGCCAGCCCAACCAAGAGGCCAAGAAAGCTCCGCAACCCATACAGCGCCGCCAGCCCGACGGCGGCGGCGACCGCGACGATCGCCACCTGGCCGAGGCGCAGCGGTCCGACGACCCCGCGCTGTTCCAGCGGACCGAAGCGGTAGCGGCGCGGCGTGCTCACGCGCTGCCCTTGCCGCCGGGCTTTGCCGCCTTCACCTCCGGCGCCGGTCGCGGCGGCTCGTTGCCGGCGCCGGGCGCCTTACCGCCCTCGGCCTGCTGAGGTCCACCGACCGAACCGCCGCCACTCTTGGTGGGTCGAGCGGGAGCCTCTCCGGCTGGTCTGCCCCCGGCTCCTGCCGAGGACTTCTCCCCGGCGGCGCCCGCCGCCTCGGCAGTCGCGGTGTCGCCAAGCCGCCCCGCTGCCGCTTTGGACGCTCGGGCCGCTGCGACCGGAGCCGCGACGGCGGCTGCGCCGACTCCCACCGCGCCACCGGCAGCGCCTGCCGCGCTGCCTCCGGCCTCGGCTCCGCCGCCGGCGGGGGAGGCGGCGGAGCCTCGTGCTCCGCCGCCGAGTCCGCTCCGCGCTCCGCCGGGCGCTCCGCCGTTTTGTCCGCCCGGAGCCCCGCCACCGCCCTGCGCTCCGCCCCCGGATCCCCACTGAGCGCGCGCGGCGTTTCGCATCACCGCTGCGCTGCTGGTCAGCTGGGCGCCGCTGACCGCGGTGCCCGCCGCCGAGTGGCGACCGTAGGCGGCGGCCATCGCACCTTCTGCGAAGGGCACCAGCTTGATCAGCACGAAGGGGGCGAAGCAGGCGAGCAGCATCAGCGCCGCCGCGGCGAGGATGTGCTCGACCTGGCCGTCGTTTTGGCTGAGCAGCCCGGCGGCCAGCGAGATGATCGCGACGATCACGAACTTCGAGACGATCACGACGACCAGGAGCTCTCCGGTTCGTCGCAACGCCCCCGACCAGCGGGGCCAGATCGAGGCGGCGAGCGCCATCGGCGCAAACAGCGCCACCACGTAGATCGCTGCGTCTCGCATCAGCAGCTCGATCCAGACGAAGAAGGCGGCGAAGGCGCCGATGATCGCCGCCAGGAAGGTGACGAAGAGCGGCGCGGCGACGGCGCCACCCGCACCGCCCGCAGCGGTGCCGACCCCGGGCCCCGCCCCCGCCGTCCCGGCGGCGGCGCCCGCGGAGCCGCCGGCTTTGCTGAGGCCGTGGATCGCGCCGCGGAAGAAGTGCTCGCTGTTGTGGTTGGTCGAGACGGCGATCGCGTGGGAAAGCCCATCGGTCGCGGTGATCAGCATCTGCACGACCAGGTAGGCGACGCTGGAGGCGATGAAGGCGAGCGGCAGGTTGACCAGGACCGCTCGTCCCAGCAGCGCCGCGTTGCCCTGGGCGAGCCCTTCCAGAACGGCGAAGAGCAGCATCGCCGTCGCCAGCAGGGCGGCGATCTCCGCCATCCGCCGGTACTGGCTGATGAAGCCCTTGGTGGTCAGCTTCGGCGTCGTCGTCTTCTCGATCAGCGAGACGACTTGGGAGATCAGCCAGCTCGCGCCGTCGGTGACCCAGCTGGTGATCTGGTTGAAGATCCCGTTGCCGATCCCCGCCACCGCGGATTTGATCGGCGAGGTGATTGCGCCGACCGCGCCGTCGGTGACCGCATTGCAGGCGTCGCCGACCGGGTTGCCGCCACCGACCGCTCCGCCTGTGATCGCGCCGAGCCCGCCGCTGACCGCATCGGCGGGAGCGCTGCCGACGTCGCAGGCGACGTTCGCCCGCGCCCGCGGCGGCTCGGGCTGGGCGAGCACGATCAGCGCCCCGAGCAGCGCGGCGAGGCAAGCCGCGATCAGCTGTCTACGGCATAGCGCCATAGCTGCGCAGCCTCCGGGCCAGCTCGAGGACGTCGAAGCCGCCGAGCCGCCCTCCTTTGGTCTCGATCTTCGGGGTAGGGCCGAAGCCACCGCGGGTGGCGGCGATCTTCCACTCGCCGCCCTGCCAGGCCAACTCGGTGTGGGTGAGGCCGAAGTAGGCGCCCGGCTCTACCGCCGAGGCGTTGCCGAGCAGGGTGAAGCCCCAGGTGAGGATGCGGGCTCGGGCCGGGGAGTAGGACTCGACCCGGTAGCCGATCGGCACCGCGACGTAGAGCGTTTGGATGCCGTGGGCGATGCCCTCCCCGATCGGCCCGGCGGCGATCCGTCGCTCGCCGGGGGAGTTGGCGGCGAACATCGTCGCCGCGTAGTCGGGTGTCGCCACGAGGTCGATCCGTTGCCGCAGGACGGCCGGGTGCAGGATTGTCGGGTCGGCGAAGGCGCGCTGGTAGCCGGCCACCGCGGCGGCGGCCCCGGCGGCGGAGTGGGGGTAGCCGAGCGGCACGCCGGCGACTGAGTGGGTCGGTTCGGTTGAGTCGGAGCCACTCGCGGCTTGAGAGCCGGAGTGGCCCAGCAGGGCGCCGATCGCGAAGGCGACCGCGACCGCCAGGGCGAGGAGTCCGAGCGGAGCCCCGCGCCGCTTCGGTGTGGCGCGGTCGAGGGAGCGTCCGGCGACCATCAGTGGACGGCGGAGCCGGAGCTGTAGAAGAAGTTGACGATTGCCGAGGCGGCGCCGACCACGAAGGCGCCGGCTGCCCCGTAGAGCGCCTTGGTTTTGCCGTCAGCGGCCTGGCTGTAGTTGTTGGTGCGGGTGCCGAAGCCCCACTGGGCGGCGCCGATCACCACCGCGGCTCCGCAGCCGAGCAGCGCCACCGCAGCGACCCCGTTCAGCAGTTTCTCCAGCGCCGAGGTTCCGGGCAGTCCTTTCGGGTTGGGCTTGACACTGATCGCGGCAAGCGCCGAGATCAGGTGGAAGTTGATCAGCGTTGCGAGCGGCACGACGGGCCTCCTTTGCGGTCAACAAGGTCTCTGCCTTTGTTGTCCGCGCCGAAGGCCGGTTGCCTCACCCGATCTCTCATCCGCCTCGGGAAGCCCGGATACTCCCCGGCGCCATGAGCGCCTACTACCGCCTGAGTTCTCGATCGTGCCCTCGGGGCGCTCTTGCGCGTCCAGTTCACGACGCAGGGTCGCGATGTCGTCGACTACGCGGTGGTCCTGCTCTTGGAGACCGAGAAGGGGACGGAGACGATTCGCGTCTACGACGGCGCCCACAGCCACAACGAGATGCACCGATATACCCGCAGCGCAGGCAAGCAGCCGGGAACGGTCTTCCACAGCGGTACTCTTGGAGAAGGAATGCGCGCCGCGATCACCGAGGTCGAGCGCGGATACCGCGAGATGATCGAAGGATGGGAAAGGCAATGAGCACCGAAAGCAGTCGTTCTCCCGCCGCCAAGGTGATGGACGAAGCGATCGACCTCGCGATCGAGGGCCGCTCGCCCTATCCGGAGCGCGCTGCGTTCATCGACGCCGACGCCCCTTTGGCCGGCCACGATATCGAGCGCGCTGCCGACGACGGCCTCGCGGTCGTTCTCGTCTCAGCCGATGGCAGCACCCGGGTTCTCAAGCCCGAACTCGCCGCTCACTGATCTGGCGTTCCGGCTGAGTGGCCGATCGGTGCATGTCCCTGCATTCGTGTGCGGAAGGGCAGGTCGCGCCTACCTGAAGACGCCGAGGCCGAGTGCCTCATGAGACAGTGAGGTGTCCTCGTCGCGTCGAGACCGCGGTGCCCTCGTGAGAGCGCGGCACGCTTCGGCTGGGCTTCCCGAGGAGCGGGAATGGGCCGTTACGAAATGCAGTGGCGCGACGAACTCTCCGACCTACATGGCCGCGCTTGTAGGCCCCGCGGGAGGCGCTTCCTCCCACGGGGCGCCAACTAATTTAGCCGGATAGGCAGTACGCCTGCACCGTCAGCGGCGCAGGGGAGACGAGCGTATTTTTGCCCTCGACGCGCCAACCGTTGCCCTGCTTGAGGGTCGTCCTGAGGTTGTTCTCGCTTTGAGTCCAGTAACCGCCACCGCTGAGCATGACCGAGCCGGTGGGGCAAGCAACGTCCGCCGTGCCCTCCGAAGAGCCGGGGACCTGGACGGTGTTCTGCACGATTGTGATGGTTCCCAGATCCCCTGCGCGGACCTCGCCGTCGACGATCTTCCCCGATGTGACCGCGTTATCCGCCAGCTTCGAGGTGGTGATCGCGCTGTCGGCCAACTTCGAGGTAGTGACTCCCGCCTCGGCCAGCTTCGAGGTGGTGACCGCCGCCTCGGCCAACTTCGAGGTCGTGACCGCGCGGTTCTTGATCGCCCTCGTTGTGACTGCGTTCCGCTTGATGTTCTTGGCGCCCACGCGGGCCCTGTTCACGGCAAGAGCCGAGCCGCCGAGAGCGACGAACAGAGCGAGCAGGGCGATCGCATGCGCTGACGTGAACCGCGTGCGGATCGGCTTTCTCATCTGACTGAACCTCCCATGTGGGTCTTTCCGCGGGTTCCCAGGTCGCTCAGACGCCCGCATCGCCGGATCCGACGAATGACCGCGATCCTAGCCATTTGTGAGTTACATCACAAGTGGCGACTTTTGTCATGAATCTCCGTACCACCGCGGCTCCCCAGCTGAGCAGCGCCACCGCGGCGACGCCGTTCTGCATTCTGCAGTTTCTTCCGCCCCGAAGTTCCGAGCAACCTTGTTTCAATCCCCTCGGTAGCCGAGGCCTAGGTTCTGGTCGGCACCAGGCGTCAGCCGGCGCTGAGGGTGTGGTGAATGTCATATTATTCACGTTAAACGTGTATTCGCTACAGTAGGCCACTATGACCCGCCACACGCTCAAACCCCTCGATGACCGCCTCGCCGTCGGCAAGTCCACGCTGACAAGCCGTGAGCTGCGCGAGGAGCTGGGGATCTCCCCCCAGGCCACCTCCAACCTGCTGGCGCGTTGGCGCCAAGCCGGCCTGGTCGACCGGGTCGCCCGCGGCCGCTATGCGATCCGCCAGATCGGCCTGCTCGGGACCAGAGCTTCCTCCGAGGACATCGCCCTTGCCGTAGCCGCACTTCTCGGCTCCGAGCCCCATCGAATCGCCTACCGCTCCGCCCTTGACTTCCATGGCCTGTTGACCCGCCCGGTGCGAACGGTCCAGGTCGCCACTCCTCGCCGTCTCGCCGTCATCGGCATAAGCGGTCGTCCGATCGAGGCGATCTTCGAGCCCGCAGAGACTGTGGGAATCGGCAGCGAACCGGCCGGGCACGGCGCTTTCGTCTCCGACCTGGAGCGCACCCTGATCGACGCCGCCGCCCGGCCCGACCTGGTCGGCGGACACCTGGCGATCGCCGAGGCGCTTTCTGCCTGTAATCCCGACCCCAAGCGGCTGACGACGCTCGCCGAGGAACTCAGCGCCAGCGCTGCGCTACGGCGGATCGGCTCGCTCGCCGATCGCCTCCAGGTGGCCGGCCTTGCCGGGAAGCTCGCCCCCAACCAGTCACTCAGCGCCGACCTCGACCTCGACCCGAGGTTGAAAGAACTGGCCGTCGCCTTTCGCGATCCCCATTGGAGGATGCGCTGGCCGGTGGCCCCGGCAGCGCTTGCCGCGGAGATAGCGCAGTGATCCACCCCAACTTGATCAAACGCCGTGCCGACGAAGACGGACTGCCGGCCGGCGCGGTTGAGCGCGACTACGTCCTCGCGCACGTCCTCGCCGCGATCGTCAGGCACGACGAGCGAGGCCAGATCGTCTTCAAGGGCGGAACCGCGCTCCGGCTCTGTTACTTCGAGCACTACCGCTACTCTGCCGACCTCGATTTCAGCCTGATTGGCGGTCTCGGCCTTGATGCCGCGCGCCAGCTGGTCGAGAGCGCCCTGCAAGACTGCGCCGAGCAGGTCGGCTTTCCCTTGCTGGGGCTGAGCGATTCCGACCCGCCCCGGATCGAGTACGTCGGGCCGCTCGAGGCCAAGCCCAGGCCGCTGAAGCTCGACCTCGCCGACGACGAGTTGGTCGAGGACACGACCACGCTGCCGATCATTCGTCGTTACACGGACCAGGAACCCTGCCACTGCCTCGTCTACACACTGGAGGAAGTCGCTGCCGAGAAGCTGCGCTGCGTTATGCAGCGCCTTCAGTGCCGTGACCTCTACGACCTGGACAAGCTGCTGGTCGAGTGCGGGGTCGAGGCCCAGGCCATCTGGTCAGCCTTCGAGCGCAAGGCGCGCCACCGCGGCCTGGACCCCGAGCGCTTCGCCGAGCGCTTCAACGACCGAGAGGGCGAATGGCAGCGCCGCTGGGAAGCCGAGCTCGTGGAGTACCTGACCGAACCCCCGCCCCATTTCGGCGAGGTGAGACGCGCCGTGCGTCGCGAGCTGCGCTTTGTCCTCGGGTAGGCCGCCAACAGCGAGCCCCTTCGCGCCGCTGTGGCTCGGTTTCCCCGGTGTGGGAGTGACCGTAAGGTTGGGACATCACCGCGAATGAGAAGCCGATGCGCGACGTGCTTGACCTTGATGAGGCGACCAATCAAGCCGATGCATTCTTCAGCCATTTGAAGCGCGCCATTGACGGGACGCATCATCACGTCAGTCGAGAGCACTTGGCCCGCTACCTGGCCGAAGTCGACTTCAAGTTCTCGACACACCAAGAGAACAATGCTGCGCGGATGAAGCGCCTGTTCGGACAGGTCCACGGGCGTCGGCTGAAATATCGACAGGTCTAGCCCTCGCCCTTCTGTTCATGCTTTGCCGTATACCGGGAGTATGCGCTGAGCATGCCTGCAATCTGCGGGGGTGTCGTATACATGACGAGCGCAGACAGGATCTCTACCTGCTCGGGGCAGCCTGGCACTCCCTCACTTCTTAGAGCGGTTTGCAGCTCTTTCAGCTTCGCGTGGGCGGGAAGATGGAGCTTGGCAGCTTTGGTCTGGAGGGGGGCCATTCAAAGGTGTCCTAGGTCCCTGTCAGAATACTCGTGGTATACCGAAAACGGGTCTACCCTGTTAGATCCCGCCAAGGAGAAGGGGCGATGAGCGAAAACGCGTCGGTCCAACCGCAGAGCCTCAATCGAGGCAAGTTCAAGGAAATGGTCCTCTACTTCTCCATGCGCTCAGCGGAGCTAGAAGACGAGGGCTTCGGCATGGTGAAGCTGAACAAGCTCCTATACCGCGCTGACTTCGAGGCTTACCGGACGCTTGGGAGCGCGATCACGGGAGAGACCTACGAGCGTCAAGAATTCGGCCCGGTGGCGCGTGATCTCCCCATCGTCCTTGACGAATTGGGAGCAGGCGGACGGCTGCGGTGGGAGCACATTCCGGCTGGCCCGTATACCCGTGATGTGCCCCGCGCTCAGGGCGACGACGATGTTATGCCCGACCAAAGCGTCTTTTCAGACGATGAGTTGGTCATCATGGAGCGTGCTCTAGGTGAACTTGCAACGCACGGCGGCAAGTCGGTGAGCAATTGGTCCCATGAGCAGTCTGCGGGATGGAACCTCGCAGGCGAGGATGGAAATACCATCGAGTACCGAACCGCCTTCATTTCAACTGACCAGCTTCCCCGCGATTTCATGAAACATGCGAGCGAGTATGTGTGCCAACAAGGCTGGGTAACGTCCTAAGCTGCCGCCAGTCTGTGAGATGTGGCGCTCCCCCCCGGTCAGAACTACGAGCACATCTACCACGACTCGTTTGAGAAAGCCAAGAGAGACCTTGGCGTTGCTGGCCGGTCCTTCGACTATTTTTGGCACGACATCGCGCAGAACCTAGACGACGATCCCTTCAATGTCTACGTGCGAGAAGTGCCCAATACGGGGGGGTTTTGCGTCTACCCAACAAAGCCAGAGCACCCCGACTTTATTTCCTGCGTTGTCTACTTCTCGGTTGAGAGTGTTCCTGAGAAGCGGATCAACTATTACGGCCTAGAGGGTCTCCCTGAGGACTGGAAATACGTGCCGTTGCACTTCTAGGTCGGGATATCGAAGCGGCAGGGGCCGAAATGCCCGGCCTGCAAAGAACAACGCTTCCCGTCCCAGGTCTTCGAGCACCGCGCAGGCTCACCCTTCTCCTCAGCGTTCGCAGGCTCGACGCCAAACAGCGTCTGTAGCGCTTGCGTTGGCTTCAGAGGGTCTAGCGAGACGTGCTCGTCGTCGGCCATACTCAAAGAAGATAGCCCTTGCGGCAACGGACAGACTCGGGAAGGTGAGAATAGATGGCAGGCAACCTCGATTCGAACAGCAGCCAATCCTTGATGCGGATTGCGGATCAATTGTCTCTGATCAACAAGAACATAGAGACGCAAAACGCGCTACTTAGAAAGCTGATCGAGCAGGCCGAAGCGAAGTAGTGCCCCGGCGCTAGCTTTGTCAGCGCCCACATCACCAACCAATTGCCACTGAGTGAGCGATTGATGAAATTCCTCGGACTCATGCTCGGAGAATGGAGGCTGACGCATCTACTTAAAGGCTCCGAATTCTTGATTTGTCTGCTTGGCCGCAGCCGATGAGACGGTGCCAGTCGAGGTGGAACTGCGCGGTTTGTTTGTCGATGCCGTAGAGCTCGATGTCGTCGACCCCCCTCCACCTGTAGCGAAGGGATTGAACTCCTGCTGGGCCTGCTGGGCGGCAGCTTGAGCCGCGCCATTTGCGCTGTTCGACTTCGAACCGCTGCTCGTTGAAGCTGCACGAGAAGACTTGCCGCCTTGCTTCTTGGATGAACTCGCTGTGCTGCCCGTCCCGGAGCTCGGCGAACTTGCCGATGCAGCGCTTGCCGTGCTGAACGCGTCTGTCGTCCGCGTGCTTGCCGGCCCGGCATGGCGGTGGCCGTGACCGACCAGATCGACGCCGCCGATGCCCGGGCCGATTACTCCACTGGCTAGACAAGCCAGTGCCGCTGCCCCGCAAACCCCGGCGGCGCGTGTTGCGCCACCTGCCGCCGCGGTGCTTGCCGGCTCGCCGGCGCCGCCAAGGAGTAGGCGCCGGGCCAGATCATGGAGGCGGTTCCACGCTTCGCCGATGCCGTGGCCCGCCTTCTCGGCCACCGCTTCGACCCCGGCCGGCAGGTGGAATCCGGCACCGCGTTCGGTGGCAATCGAGACCCAGGCCGCCAATCCCAGTTCGATCGCCAGCGAGTCGAGATCCTCGACCCCGAGCAGCTCACGCAGGTGTCTGAGGGCGGCGTGATGGCGGCGGTCGGCCTTGGCGTGGTCCCATCGCAGCGCTCTGCCGATTTCGCGCACCGACATCCCCTCGAAGTAGCAGAGCTCGATCACCTTGCGCTCCTCGATCGGCAGCAGGTCGACGGCATGCTGAAGTTGATCGGCTCGATCCAACTCCAGCACCCTCTCCTCCGGCGTTGGTTTCTCGTCGGCGACCGGAGCAGCCGCGTCGATCTCGATCAGGCTCGGCGCTCGGCCCTGCGAGGTGAGCAGGTTCTGGGTGCGTCGCCAAGCGCAGTTGATCAGCCACCCGGTGGGGTTGTCGATCTCGGCTCCGTCGACGCATTGGCGCGCGTACTCCAGGCGTGCCCTGGCGAGCAGGTCATCACTGTGGTTCTCGACGAACTGATGCGAGAAGCGCTTGCGGCGGAGCAATTGCAAGAAGCCAAGCCGGGCAGCGTCCAGTTCAGTCTCGCTGAGCCGATCTGTCAGCTGGCTCATTTCCACGCAACAACATGGTGGCAGACCCCCTGAGCAATGTAAATCGCCAGAGTCAAGCGAGGCATCGCCGCGCCTCCGCGGACATCCCATCCAGAGATGGGTCTCTCAAAAAACAGCTGGGGCGCTCAGTCAGCTACTCACCTGAGAGTCCTCCCCATAGTCGGGGTAATCGCGGCAATCCTTGTGCTTCCTGGCTGTGCCGGTGCGAATCGGGGTGGACCCAGCAGCGACACCAGGCTCGTTTGGGGCGTGCCTCGCGACGGGCTCGGCGTGGCGGAGTTGGCTGCTGTCCGCGGCGCGGCAACGGCTTTCGCCCACAGCTATCTGGAGTCGTTCCAAAGTCCGGCAAAGGCGGTGCTCCGCGATTCGAGCCAGGCCCTGCGTCGTCAGCTTCGTGAACTCGGCAGCCGCCTGGCGAAAGTGGATCCCCCACCGCCACCCCGCCTACTCGACGTCGAGCTTGACCCTCGCAGCGAGACACAGGTCGACGCCACCATCGCCCTTCAGCAAAAGGGCGCCCGACCGTTTCCCGTCTCATTCGTCCT
The DNA here is from genome assembly GCA_963702055.1 of uncultured Solirubrobacterales bacterium. Taxonomy (GTDB): domain Bacteria; phylum Actinomycetota; class Thermoleophilia; order Solirubrobacterales; family 70-9; genus CAWINX01. Next base: position 1,977,019 of record OY969702.1, read on the forward strand.
CAATCTGATCGGTCGCCGCTGGCTGGTCACCAGGCTCCCCGGCAATTGAGATGGGCGGCGAGATGGAGGCCTCCCAAGCGCGTGCCCCCCGGCTTCCGGCTCCGCTGATCGGGCTGCCGATTGGCGGCCTGGTCGGCTTGGTCGCCCTCGTCGTCTGCATTGCACTTTTGTTCGGCGGAACGCGCAATTGCGGTGGCGGCGCCGTCGGCTCAGTCCATGGCGTGCCGACGAAGCTGATCCCGATCTATGAGCAGGCGGCGGCTCGTTACGGCCTCGGCGATCAAGGCCCGGCGGTGCTCGCTGCGATCAACAAGGTCGAGACCGACTTCGGCCGCAACAGATCGACGTCCTCTGCGGGAGCGGTCGGCTGGATGCAGTTCGAGCCATCGACCTGGGCCAACTATGGGGTCGACGCCAACCACGACGGCCGCGCCGATCCCAACGATCCCTGGGACGCGATCTTCGCCGCGGCGCGCTACCTGCATGCCTCGGGCGCTCCGGCTGACTGGCACGCCGCGATCCTCTCCTACAACCACGCCGAGTGGTACGTGGCCGAAGTCCTTGCCGGCGCTCGACGCTTCAGCGGCGCCGCTGGCGTTCAGGTTGCCGGCTTCGGCGGCTGCGCCTCAGCTGACTCCGGTCCGGCGGTGCAGCGGATGGTCGGCGAGGCGGCGCGGATCGACGCTCTGCATCTCGGCTACGTCTGGGGCGGGTCCCACGGACAGTCGCCGACCTCGCCCAACGGCCCCTTCGATTGCAGCTCGGCGGTCAGCCACCTACTCCAAGTCGGTGGCTTCGGCAATCCGACGATGGACACCACCGGGCTGGCGCGCTGGGGTGATCCCGGCCCCGGGCGGTCGGTGACGATCCACGTCAAGCCCTCCGGCGCTCAGGCCCACACCTTCATCGAGTTCATGCCCGGCGTGACGCCCCCCAGCGAGCGCTACTGGGGCACCTCGAACACGAACTCCAACGGCGGCCCGGGCTGGATTCCCCAGCGCGCCTTCGCCGCCGGCTATCTGGCCGGTTTTCAGCTGCGCCATCCACCGGGGCTGTGAATCAGGAGGTGGCTCAACCGTGACCGCATATGAGGTTGAACTGATCGCCCGTCGCGTCGTTGAGCTGCTTCGCTCTGAGAAACCCGAACCGGGCCCCACCAGCCTGATCGACGCCGCCGCCTTGGCGGGCAGGCTAGGCGTCAGCCGGGCCTGGGTCTATGAGCATGCGGAGCTGTTGGGCGCGCGTCGGCTGGGCAGGGGATCCAAGGCGCGGCTTCGCTTCGATCCCACCGATGCCGAACGGGCTTTTGCCGATCGGGCCAAAGCCGATCCCAAGAGAGGGGGAGATTCCTCGCGGCTCAGGGATAGAAGGGATATGGCCCCGGTGATCGATCCACGCTCCGATGCGCCGCTTCTCCCGATCAAGGGCAGGCCCGCTCCTGGAAAGTCGGGGCGGTGAGCAAGGCACTCCGCAGCCTCATCAATCGCCGCAGCGTCTCGGGCGTATCCTCAGCAGCTGAGGTCGGGCGATCGCGACGAGGTCGGCGCAGCTGAAGACAGGAGATCCGCCGATGCAACGCAACCCAGAAGGTCAAGTCATCGAGCCAAGCGGCAAGCAGCGCAGCTTTGCCCTTCGCTTCCATGCCTACGGTCGCCGTCATTTCTTGACCTTGGGTCGCCCGGAAGCGGGATGGACCCGAAAGCGGGCCGAGGCCGAGCTGCGCTACGTGCTCGCCGACGTTGAGCGCGGAACCTGGCAGCCCCCGGTCAAGCGGAAGGCCGCCAAGCCTCCTCCCGAGGAGCCAGATTTCCACGCCTTCTCCTCCGCCTGGATCGACCGCCACAAGCACGAATGGTCGCCGCGAACCGTCGAGGACTACCAGTGGGCCTTGGTCCACCATCTGCTCCCGTTCTTCGCCGATTACCGGCTCTCGGAGATCACGATCGAGCGAGTCGACGCCTACAAGGCGGCCAAGCTCGCCGACGGCAAGCTCTCCCCGACCTCGATCAACAAGACCCTGACGCGGCTCGGACAGGTCCTCTCCGACGCGGTCGAATACGGCTACTTGGATCGCAACCCGGCGACGGGACGACGGCGCCGCTTGAAGGCCCCTCAACCGAAGCGCCATTGGGTCGAGCCCGAGCAACTGCTGGCGCTTCTCGAAGGCGCCGACCTCTGGCATCGCCCGCTGCTTGCCACCCTTGCCGGGGCGGGGCTGAGGATCGGCGAGGCCTGCGCCCTGAACTGGAGCGACGTCAACCTCGCGACCGGGACGCTCACCGTCGGCGAGTCCAAGACCGATGCGGGCGCGGGGCGCCGCGTCGACCTGCCCGGCGGGCTCGTCGACGAGCTCTCGGAGTGGAAGGCCCGCAGCCCCCGCCGGCGCCCGAGCGACCCGGTGTTTCTCTGCCGAGCCGACGACAAACGCAATCGTCGACAGACCAGAGACAATGCCGGGCGCCGGCTCAAGCGCTCGATCAAGCGAGCCAACGAGCGGCTCAAGCAGCTGGGCATCGAGCCGATCAGCGCCCAGGTGACGCCGCACTCCCTGCGCCGCACCTACGCTTCGCTGCGCGCCGCCGTCGGCGATGATCCGGTCTACATCGCCGAGCAGCTCGGCCACACCGATGCGCGCTTCACCTTCCGCGTCTACCAGAAGGCGGCGAAGCGCCGCCAGAAGCTCTCCGGCAGCTATCTCGACGCCTTCGATCGGGCGATCGATTGGGCAGAAATGGGCAGAAACTCCGATTCCGCCCGTTCAGCCGGACCTCGGTCAAAGGCCCGGCGGGCGCCTCGGCCGGCCCTGCCAAGCCATAACTGAGCCTTTTTCCGCTTCCCGTGAAGTTCAGGGAGCGCCTGCCGACAAGACAATCGCGGAATTCGCCGATCACTTGATCGCAGAGATCGGTCGAGCGGCGCGTCTCGCGGTTGGCACACTTGATCAACGCCACCGCGCTGCCGCCTCTCGCGCAGAGTCGCTCCCGGAGTCTCCAAACGACTGCCGGGCGCGGCGTTTCCAGTGCCGGGCCTCAGACCGGTTAGGGTGGCCTTCGACGCCCAAAAGTCGAGCGTCAATCTGACGAGGAGGCCGACGGTGCCAGCCCATGAGATAGGCGTTCCGGAGCTAGTCGCAATGGCGGACGACGACCCGCGGTGGAATCTCCCGGCCGTCGCGTTTTTGCGCAATGGATCGACTGTCCACCTCGGACGGTCGTTCCGCCAAGCCCACGACGAAGTTAGACAAGCAGGGGACAACGACATCTACCTGGATAACCCGCGCATTATGGCGAACGATCTACGCAATCTCGGCGTTTTCACCCCCGGCTGAGCTTAGATCGCCGTGATTAGATCCACCGTTGCAACCGGCCAAGCCATCGCGGTAAAGACCAAGGCGCTGAGCTGAGTCAACTGAATTCAACGAGAGGAGGCTGAGGGATTTCCGAGACTACAGTTACCGATTGGACTTGGAGTGGTTCCGTTGCTGCGCTCCGTGAGCTCAGGGATGACGACCTACCTACTCTGGTTGACTGGGCTAATAACCCTCAGGTTGCGGCGACACAGTCGCCAGGACCGATGCAACCGCGGACCCATGACAAGGCAAGCGACCTTTTTCGCACCTTTAGTACGAACAGCGGAGCCAATGTTGGTATGTCCATCGTGCGCCTGTCCGACGGTGAGTTGGTTGGACACCTCATGCTTTACGGCACCGACCCGAAGGACAGGTGCGGAACCGTAAGCATCTTGATTGGTCCGCCATTCCAACGCCAGGGCTTTGGTTGCGATGCGCTAGATATTCTCGTTCGCTATGCGTTTATGGAGCTCGGACTACATCGCCTTGAGCTCCAGGTGAACGCATTCAATCCCGGAGGGCTAGCGTTGTATCGAAAACTTGGCTTTGTCGAAGAGGGTCACAGACGCAGGGCCATCTACCGCGACGGAGCGTGGCACGATCACGTACTTATGGGGCTTCTGGCAGACGAGTGGCGTCGACGTTCACCCGATCCGCAGTAGTCGAGCGGCAACGTGGTCTACCTCTGGTGAGATGAGGGCCAGCGCTATGCCTGTCGATCCACACATGAGACCCGCCGAGTGGACAAGGCTTGACGTTGGCTCAAGGCCCATATTGCCGGCCGATTGACATCGCCGAGCGAGATCGCCCAGTCGCTCGGTTGCCATGCTCGCAAGCTTTCGATCGGCTCCAATGCTCGCATACCATGCGAGAACCGCCGACGAGCCGGAGAGTCCATGGCAAAGTCCATCCGCCGCGGGTTCCTCTCCGAGGATCGACTCTACCCCCATGTCGGCGAGCACGCTCGCTTCTCCGAAGCCCTGGTGCTCGAACGAATGACTTGCCACGATCATCCCTGCGCCGCCGTAGCACCAGCCGGCCGCCGCTCCACTCCCTGCCGCCAGCTTGCTGTCGTTCCGGCGCCAGCCCATCATTTCTGGATCGAACGCCTGAAGCTCTGCAAGCAGCGCTCCCCGCATGACGTTTCGCACCTCGGAACCTGCGCGGCCACCAGCGACGCGAGCAATTGCAGCTCCAATCCCCGCGCTCCCATGCGCGAAGCCTGAAGTGCGTGCAGCTCGCCCCGTTGGCGGCCACACACAGACGCCGCCGGCCTCGGTTCGAGCCGAGTTCAACAGCTGCTCCAAGCGCGGGTAGACCAATGGCTCCAGTTGCTCACCAAGAGTGGCCTGATCCTCTCGCAGCGCCGCTGCGACGTGACACACGCCTGCAGCACCTGATATCACGTCGTAGTCGTCGCTCGGCGGTCCGGATAGCTGGGCCCATGTCGACAGCGCGTCTCTGGCAAGGTCGGCGTAAAGACGTTCTCCGAGCAAATCGCCGATTACGCTCAGCGCGTATGCCATGGCTACAGGTCCCGAGAACGCCCCACAGCGATTAGCGATGCCTCTAGCAACTTGCGCCTCGAGCGCAATACCTAACGTGTCAGCGACGCGCACCGCTGTATCGCGAAACCGCTGGCCACCCCGGACCGCCGCTAGTGCTCCGGCGAGCAGTCCCAGCCCAGCAAGCCCTGAATACGTATCGGCCGGATCAGCTACTCCAAGTTGCTGCGCTCGACCGGAGGCATCCAGCGTCGCTGCAATCACGGCAATCGATCCATCGCGCCTGTCGACGTACGCTCGCTGGCGCACTTGGTCGAACAGGTGAACGGCTGCGGCACACCGACCAGGCCAGCCGGACCTGACATTTGGGCACCTCTGGGATCGGCCTTGGCGAACGGTGATTTCAGGCCATGCGCTGGACTCAAGAGCCGACGTGATGAGCTCGTCATTGCGAAGACGCGATTGCCGGTTAAGGCGTCGCAGGTTCTGTAGGGCCCGGTTCACTGGCGCAGTCCCATCAATGCGAACTGGGCAAGCCCTTTCGTCCGCCTCGCGGACAGTTAGATTGCGACCAGTCGTGGAGAAGTGTGGGATGTCCCCTCTGACGAGCGCCCCGACCTCCCGATCCGCGATTGCCCAGCGCGCATCAGACGGCGGAACGGAACCAAGTGCCCGCCGGACCCGCTCAAAGAGAAGGCTTCTGTCGAGTACATCGTGACAGTAAGGTGGCATTGAAGCCTGTCCAAGAAGCTCCGCGTATTCTCGCGTCGACCGGAGGACCACGCGCACTGTCGACCTCTCGCACTCACGAACGAGGCTCTCCAACTCACCACGCGCTTCCCGCACCCGTTCCCAGCCATGCCGGAATCCCTCTGCTAGGACTCCTGCGCCCCTTGCTTCGCGAGGTCGAGCAACGCCCCCCGTGGGCTCGTTGGGCTGCTGTCGGAGTAGGGCGTCCGTCGATACGGTCATGCTGTCGCCGTTAGGATCAACCAGAAACGGGAAAGCTGACCCGTTGGTCTCAACCTCCCAGCCAAATGCGTCGACACTCCATAGGACGCCGTTCGGTCCCGCACTCCAGCGTGGCATCGCCCCGGTTGTCATAACGGAGTCGGCCAAGTCCATGAACGCCGCGCGTTGCGCGCGCGGCCAGTCCCCAGATGGCAGAGCAACACGAGGCGCCAAGACCGTCTCATGGTCCACAAGAGCAATACCGTGAGACGTCGGCACAAAGTTCTCGAAATGCATATCAGTCGATCCCAAAGCCGTCGCCAGTGCGAGTCGCTCACCGAGCAGGAACAGGCGCTCGTCACCGAGAGAGTGCTCATCCGCTGATGGGAGAAAAGGCCACCATCCATAGCCGTCGCGCAGGAGCGGGCCAGACTCGATATCGGGCGTACCGAAACACGCGCGCGTTGCATTGATCCACAAACGCCCGAGGGACTGATCAGTCGGCTTGTAGACGAGTCGTCGTCCATTCCGAAGCCGCAAAACAGCTACCGACTGGCCCCCTCCGTGCACATCCGCCGGGAAGCCGTCGAACGCCTCAAGTATCACGTCGGGGCCGGCGTGAAGCTCGGTAGCTATCGCGTGGCGGTCGCAGTGCAGGCGGCTGAGGATCAGCAGGACGCTCTTGCTCCAACTCACGATCACTGAACCAACTGGGCGCGCGGTTCCCGCATATTTCGTGAAGAAGGTCTCAGTCCAGTCTCTCGAGGAGGCGAGCTTGAGAAATGCCGCGTAACTTCCGTCAAGTGCGCCACGTGCGCTCCGGAAGCGGTCGAAGGTGTCGTAGAGACACCATTGCAGGACTTTGGCTAGCCGGAGGCGCAACCAGCGCTCCGCCGTCTCCCGAGCCGTCTGTGACATCGCCTCCCAGAGTCCGTCACTGTCGAACGCACGTATACACGCGAGCGCACTTACGGCAAAGGCACCGACCAGGGGATCAAATGGGATGGTTGGATCGAAATCGGGTATTCGGCCACAAGCCAGATTTTCGATCCCTTGAGCGAACCATTTAGCCCATTCGGGCTCTGGGCAGTCAGTTACGAGGTCAGGATTACACGCCGCCCAGGCGAGAGACATGGATATGTCGCGGTGCGACAAACGAGCAGGGAAGAGCGTTCGCCCGCCCTCCAGCGTCAACCGTTTTCGAAGAGCCTCGAGACGGTAAGACGCGACTGCACGTCCGTGAGAGTCGCTTGTACCGAGACTTGCGGAACCAGCACGGAGCAGGTCGATCCGCTCGTCGAACGTGCACGAGTGCGCCAATATGTAGCTCGACCCAGGCGTCACTGGCGTGCGACGTACACGCCGAGGCTAAGCGCGCTCGATGGAGCTACTGCGCCGAGTAAGTTCTTGTCAACAGCCGCACGGAGACGGCGGCGTGTTAGGAGCGGGGGGCATTGGGCAACCGCACGTCCCCATCGTCGGATGGTTCCCGACAGTGTCGCGGCGCATGGTCAGCATGGACGAAGCGCTCGACATATCATCTAAGCGACTCTCAGCACCCGCAAACACCGCGTCAGAGTCTGCTGTTTCCAAGCTTGCTAGCAGCGATGCGTTTCCCATGAGCCCGATATCCCTCCTGGAATGTTGACGGAAGGGGCAGAGTACCAGCCCGTCCAAAGCCCGAGTCATCGCCTCTCCACGGACCCTGGCAAGTCGGCGCAAGGCGGGGTCACTGGGGCTAGCCATCTCCATTGGCTGAGTGGCTATTCTGAGCAGCAATTCAGAGTGCGTATCCCAGCCTCATTGGGGATTCGTTTGCGTCTCTTTTGGCCATGTGCTGGATTCCATGATGTCCTCCATCCGCTTGTTGGCGGCGGCCACGAGCGCATCGCGGTCAGCGTCTGTCGCTTCTTTCTGAAGCTTGAGCTGAGCAAGGTAAAGCTGCTGCGTCAGTTCTGTCCGTTTGGTTGCTGCCTCGATCTCAGCGACACCCGTCCGTGTTAGCGCCATCCTCATGGAGCGCTCGACTACAACCTGAAGTGCAGCCCCGAGTACGGCGATCATTGAAGAGGCGGCAAGGATCGCTATCAATTCGCCTTCTCCGAGGCTCTTGGGTGAGGCGATCTCGCCACCTATGGTGGCCACAAGCCCCGCAAGTCCTACGACAACAAGCGCGTAATTTCCGCCAGCTCGCACGATGCGATCGACTTCGGTGATGGCCTTTGTCATGTGACCTGTCGTCGCCGCCCCAATAATCACCCACCTGGGCCGGTCGAAATCTCACCCACCTGAGGCATAGGGGTCGCGTCCGGCAACGCTTCGACCCTCGCCAGGTCAGCCAGACCGAGGCGAGGAGAGGGAGATGCTGGACGTGGAGCAGTGGGCGGAGATCAGGCGGATGCACAAGGTCCAGGGCCTCTCGATCCGCGAGATCGCCCGTCGCAGCGGTCGCGACCGCAACACGGTCCGTGCCGCCCTTCGCTCCGAGGACCCGCCGCGCTATCGCCGTGAGTCGAGGCCGTCCAAGCTCGACCCCTTCAAGGAGCAGATCCACCGACTACTGAAAGACGACGCGGCCCTTCCCGGCAAGCGGATCCGCGAGGAGATCGCAGAGGAGGGCTATGAGGGCGGCAAGACGATCCTCGACGACTACCTGCGCGAGGTCCGCCCCCGCTTCCAGCCGCCCCGCACCTACCAGCGCACCTCCTACCGCCCGGCGGAGATCTGCCAGTTCGACATCTGGCAGCCGAAGGCTGAGATCCCGGTCGGCCACGGCCAGACCCGCCAGGGCTTCGTCGTCACCTGCGCTCTGGGCTGGTCTCGCGCCGCCGCCTCGACGCTCGTCTTCTCCAAGCAGGGCCACGACCTGCGCTTCGGCATCTCCCGCTGCCTGGCCTTCCTCGGCGCCCTGCCCAAGACGATCGTCTGGGATCGCGAGGGCGCCCTGCACGCCGGCGGGGGGCGCCCGACCGAGGAGTTCGCCGCCTTCTGCGGCTCCCTGCCGGTCGGCTGGCACTTCTGCGAGGCGCGCGACCCCGAGGCCAAGGGAATCATCGAGCGCCACCAGGGCTTCATGGAGACCAACTTCGAGCCCGGCCGCGCCTTTGCCTCGGCCGAGCACTTCCAAGCCGAACTCGACGGCTGGGAGGAGCGGGTCGCCGGGCGCCTTTTGAGGACCATCCGCGCCCGACCGGCCGAGCGGCTGATCGAAGAGCGAGAGCGGATGCGGCCTCTGCCCGAGCGCATGCCCGACACAGAGATCCGCTTCGTGATGAGGGTGCCCCTGCAGCCCTACCTGCGCTGGGATACCAACGACTACTCGCTGGACCCGCGCCTTGCCGGGCGACGCGTGGAGGCGCGGATCGGCCAGCGCCAGATCGGCGCGGTGGCGCTCGACACCGGCGAGGTGGCTGCCTCCCACCGCCGCTCCTTCGCCAAGGGACTCACCTTCACCGACCCTGCCCACCAAGCGCTGCTCGACAAGCTGCGCGGCGAGCGTCGCGGTGGTCCCGACGTCGAGGTCGAGCTGCGCTCCCTGGCCCGCTATGACCAGCTGATCCCGGCATGACCAAGACCGCCGAGCTCACCCATCTGTTCAGGGCACTGAAGACGCCGGCGGCGGCAAGGGCACTGCCCAAGCTCGCCGAGCGCGCCCGCGAGGAGGAGTGGTCACACGAGCGCTTCTTGGAGGCGGTGCTCTCCACCGAGGTCTCCTCCCGGGAGTCCCACGGCGGCGAGAATCGGATCAAGGCCGCCCGCTTCCCGGCGCGCAAGACCCTGGAGGAGTTCGACTTCACCTTCCAGAGCTCGGTCAAAAAGCAGGTCGTCCAGCACCTCGGCCAGCTCGACTTCCTGCACGGCAAAGAGAACGTCGTCCTGCTCGGACCACCGGGGACCGGCAAGACCCACTTGGCGATCGCCCTCGGTATCCGCGCCTGCCTCGCCGGCCAGCGCGTGGCCTTCGCCACCGCGACGGAGTGGGTGGCGCGCCTTGGCGAGGCAAAGCGCCAGGGAAAGCTCGAGGAGGAGCTGCGCCGCCTCGGTTTCGTGCCGTTGATCATCGTCGACGAGGTCGGCTACATCCCCTTCGATCCCGAGGCGGCGAACCTGATGTTCAGCCTCGTCTCGGCGCGCTATGAGCGAGCCTCTCTGATCGTCACCTCCAACAAGCCGTTCTCGGCCTGGGGGGAGATCTTCGGCGACGAGGTCGTCGCCGCGGCGATGATCGACCGCCTCGTCCACCACGCCGAGATCCTCGGCCTCAAAGGCGACAGCTACCGCCTGCGCGACAAGGACCTGGGCTCCCCGCCGCCCAGGGACTGAGCGCTCCCGCCTGCTCCGCCTCGCCCTACGGGCTCGTCTGCGCAGGCGGGACCACAAGCGTCATCGGAGCGCTCTCCCCGACACTGCGGTCACCAGGGTGGTCCACTTTTCAACCGGCGCCGGCGCCTGGGGTGGGTGAATTTTCAACCGGCGCGAGAGGGTGAGTTTTCAACCGGCCTTGACATGACCTCCATTTGTCTTCGCTGGTCCTTTGACACCCGAGCCCGGTAGAAATGGGTGAACTCCTTGGACTCAGGCTTGCAAACGCCACCATCTTCACAACTCTCAACCTTCTTCGTATAGCAGGAGCTGGTGGCGGGCACGCGACTTGTGGCTGTCTGTGCCGGTTGCTTTCGCGTGAATTCAGTAGGCGGTGCTGCTCCTCGCGCCAGTCGGTAGTACGAGGTGATCAGGCTCAAGAGCCATCACTCATTGGCGGAGTTCCTCGAGCGATCGCGGCGCCCGTCATACGCAGCTCCGCTTCGCGCTCCTCCGGCGTGCAAAGCCTCAAGAGGGTTGGACCGCCACTAGCCCATTTCAGAGTCAGAGGTGTGGCACTGGCCCGCTCACACGCACGACGGGCGCTCAGAACTGTCGAACCAGGGAAACTCTCTCCTACGACGACTGCGACTAGAGCGTCGCCGTAATCGACGTGGAGATACTCACCCCCAGGGGCGGTGACAACGAACCGAAACTCGTACTCGCTCTTCCAGTCAAGGGCCTTGAGAAAGAAGAAATCGCGGTGATGTTGCTCGACGAACTCGGCATGGCCAGGCCCGCTGGGCCCGTCTGGCGACGCCGGAACGATCAGCCTTTGAAGTCGTGGGAAGGGCCCCTCCGGGGTGTATGCCACCGGTCCGAAGTAGGGGTGCGCCAAGTCTTGAGCGGCGAGTGAGCCGATAATATTCGCTCGTAGTCGGTCTGCGTCGAAAACAAGGCACACGCCCTCATGATTCTCTGCGTAGCGGTCCCACATGCGGGCCCGGGCCCAACATGCTCCATATCGCGAGGTCGCTCCCATGTAGCCCTCTTCGACTGGCGCATCCTGCGTAAGGGCGAGGAGCTTCGCGGACTGCCAGATCTCGCGGATCCCTTCCCCGAACGTCCACCATTTCCACATCGGCTTTGAGCTGTGGTGGAAGGCGGCGGGTGGGATCTGCCACGGCTTGTTCTCGAGCGGGTCGTTCACCTGCGTGTAAGGCGACATCCGTAGCTGGCCTTGCGGCAGGATGTCTCCGAAGGCGGTTTCGCGCTTCGTGTAGTGGGCGAGGTACTCAGCCGGCGGGAGATCCATACGATGATCGTAGGCCGACCCCGTGTCGGCTGTCGCAACCGCGTGGAAGCAGGCTTCGACAGGCGCCGCATCCTCGGTCTTAGGCGAATCTTCGGGTCGTCCGGTGGAGCCGCGAAATCGAGCGGATGTCTCGATTTCAGGCAGAATAAGGCAGAAATTTTCATTCTGCCCCTCAATCTTGCGATTTGGCCCAAGTCCGGCGGGCCACATGTTCGGCTCTGTAGAGCCATAATCAAGGCCCCCGGGCGGTTAGCTCAGTTGGGAGAGCGCCTGCCTTACAAGCAGGAGGTCACTGGTTCGAGCCCAGTACCGCCCATTCCGGCCGTTGACAGGCCCCCCGATCGTCTGGTTTGATGGCCGGAGCCGATGCGGGCGCGGCCGCAGAAGCCGGGCTCGCGGCGAGGAGAGAGGAATGGGCGCAGGGCGCGCGACACGCGGGCAGCATGGCGAGACGAGTGAGGATGCCCGTTCGGGCGGTCTTAGCGGCCGTGCGGTCAAGATCGCGCTGCCGCTCGCGTTAGCGCTCGGGGTCGGTGCGGCCGTCGCGGTCGCGGCCATCCCGGGAAGCGACGGGGCGATCACCGGCTGCTACGCCGGCCCGTCCGGTTTGATCACGATCAACGGCAGTAACGTGGTCACAGAGGCTCCGGGTTCTCTGCGCGTGATCGACCCCGCGTCGAGCGGATCGCCAGGTGGAACGGCTCCGCCGGCGACGAGCGCCTGTCAGGAGGGCGAGACGCAGGTCGCCTGGAACCAGCAGGGCCCGACCGGGCCGCAGGGACCAGCCGGCCCGTCGGGCGGCGGTCAAGCGACCTTCAGCCTGCAGAACAAGTCCGGGCTGACGTTCCTCAAGCTCGACGGGATCCAGGGCGCGGCCAAGGATAAGAAGCACAGAGACTGGATCGAGGTCGAGTCCTGGTCATTTGGCGCCTCCAACTCGCGCGCCGCGGGTAGTGGCGGAGGGGGCGGCGCCGGTGGCCAGAGCCTGGTGATCACGAAGAAGGTCGACAAAGCGTCACCCAAACTCTTCGCCGCCGCGGTGAGCGGCAAACAGATCAAACACGCGGAGCTGAGCCTCGTCCGCAAGAAGAAGAAGGTCGAATTCCTGGTGATCAAGATGTCGGACGTGCATGTCTCGAGCGTCCACGACCAATCCTCTTCGAAGGGCGCCACACCGCTCGAGGAGGTCACCTTCACCTTCCACAAAATCGAATGGACGTTCCGCGATCCCAACGGCAAGGTCAACGGGACCGCGTCTTCCATGCTGACTATCGCCGGGAATAATTAGCCGGCAAGTGAGGCGCCGGATCGGGCTCGTCCTGACCGGCGGGACGATCGGCTCCGGCGTTTCGACATCAGACGATGGGAGGGTGCTGGTCCGGCTCGCCGGAGGGGTTGACGCGGACGAGGTTCCCGAGCTCTCCCTGGCGCGGAAGGCCGCCGATCCTCTCGGCGGGATCGAGTTCAGCGTCAGGCGACCGGTTCGAGCAACCTCGGAGAGCCTGGCTCCCAAGGACTGGATGGCGATTGCCGCGGCGGCGAGGGAGCTCGTCTCGGGCGACGGCGTCGACGGCGTCCTCGTCCTCCACGGGACCGACACGATGGCCTACACCTCCGCGGCGCTGGCCTTCATGCTCGCCGACCTTTCCGTCCCGGTCGTCCTCACCGGCGCCAACCGGCCCGCCGACCAGCCCGACTCGGACGCCGCGAGGAACGTCGCCGATTCGCTCCTCGCTCTCGATGCTCTCGGACCCGGCGTATTCGTCGTCTTCGCCGGCGCCCCGAAAGGGGTAGGCCGGGTACACCTCGGGACTCGGGTCAGAAAGGTACGGGCGTCGGGCAGCGCCTTCGTGTCGGTCGGACGGCGGCCCGTGGCGGAGATCCGGAACGGAGGGCTGATGAGCCTTTGGGCTCCCGAGGCGCCCGCCGCGGCGAACTCGCACTCGAAGGTCGATCCACGTGTCCTCAGCCTGAAGCTCTACCCGGGCCTCGACCTGCAGGCGACATCCGAGGCGATCGCGACGGCGAAGACGCGCGGGGTCGTCCTCGAGCTCTACCCGTCCTTCACCGCTCCGGCCGGCGGCTCGCGATTCTCCGTTTCCCGGTTCGTCGAGGATTGCGCCGCCAAGGGCCTGCCCGTGGTCGCGACTGTCGCCAACCCGCCCGCCGGAGCCCCCAACCTTTACGAGTCGAGGGTCGCCCTCGAAGCCGCCGGCGCCGTGATCCTGCCGATGCTCCCGGAGACGGCCACCGTGAAGATGATGTGGGCGCTCGGCTCGAGTGGAAAACGGGACGCGGTCCTCGATCTGATGCGAACCGAGATCGCGAACGAGATGTCCCCCGGATTGAGTTAGAGGCCGGCGAGCAGGGCCAGGGCAATCGCGATTCCGAGTAGCAGCGAGATGGCCATCGCCCAGTCTTCGTACGCGCCGTCGGCTGAGCTTGATTTCATCGTTTCACCAGTCGCATTTCCGTGGACGCCAACTCCTCGGCCGCGCACATGAACACCTCCAGCGTCATGCATTCCTCCAGCAGGACCATCTCGTCCGTGCCCGCCGTGGGATCGCGAGACAGGCAGCGGAATAGGCGCTTCTCGTCAGTGATGTAGACGCCCGGCGTCAAGTGAGGGACCAGGCCCATCGACCTGACCCGACCGGCTTGCTTGAGGAGCGGCACGTTCATGGTCGCCAACCTATGCCGGGGCCAACCGCCGGTCATCCGTTCAACCCCACCGTTTCACTGTGGATTTCTACGGTTTTCGGGATTCCGGATTGGGACTAGATTCGCGCTATGACGATCCGCGACGTAATCGAGGCCCACGGACACTTCGCCCACGGCGGCAACCCGGACGACGCAGCCGAGACCTGGGCCGCGTCGGGGTTCGAGGCCAACGAGGTGGAGGAGTGGCTCAACGCTCGCTGCTTCAACCCCAGCGCCGCTCGCGACCTCGCCGATGCCGGCGTCACTGCGGACATGGCTCGGATGAAGACCAGCGCCGGTTCCGGCGATTACGTCGAGACGGTGGGCTTCAAAGTCTCCGACGGCGACCTCGAGGCCGAAGAGGCTCGCGACCTGGTCGGGGTTTCCTGAAGGACTCCTCGGGGCGGGGTCAGGAGGCGCCGACCGACAGCTTCGGCGTTGCGGTTCCGCCTCGCCGGCGCTCGGTGCGCGTCACGACGTCGAAGAAGACGTCGTTGCGGCCGCGGCGCATCTGCCGCGGGAAGAAGCGGCGGGTGCGCCGGTGGCCGGCGGTCAAGGTGCGGAAGGTGGCCTCGTGCGCTCCGCTCCAGCGGATTCCGAAGATCTCTCGCACCCGCGGCGGCAGGGTGCCCTTGATGATGTGGTTCTGCACCGCCAGGTTCCCCCGCGCCGCCGCCGGCACCGGCTGTCGGAAGGCGACGAGCGGCGCCATCTCCAGCCCGTGCTCGGTCGCCTGTAGGTCCGGCGCGGCGAGGCGCTCCTCCAGCCAGGCGTCGAACTCGCGGTGGCTGGAGGGAACCGCGTCGCGCGGCAGGCCGAACAGCTCGCCGAAGCGGACGTAGTCCTGCCAAAGGCCCTCGCGCTCGTCTTCGCTCAGCGGCGCCACCATCGCCTCGTACATCGCTCGCCCCGAGTCGGCGATCACCGCCAGGGTCCACAGCATCAGCTCCGGATCGAAGGCCGAGTAGGTGGTTCCCGCCGGGTATTTCCCCGCTGCCTCGGGCAGGTCGCCCTTGATCCGCTCGTGCAGCCTGTGCACTCCGGCCAGCGCCTCGTCGGCCTCCTCGCGGGTGCCGAGGAAGACGGTTTCCTGGATCTTCGCGGTACGAGCGAGCCGCTCGAAGGGTCGGTCCGCCGAGCGGGTGCTCAGCATCGTGCCGGTATAGGTGAGCGGCTCCAGCGCCCCGATCAGCAGGGCGCGCTGGCCGTAGAGCAGTCCGACCGAGCGCTCGCCGTGAACGCGGCGGGCCATCGAGCGGCCCGGGGGGAAGTAATGGGCGAAATCGCCGGAGTCGGCCACGACGAGCGTGAATGCTACTCGGGCGTCTCGCGCGAGAGGGCGACCAGCGCGGCTCCCCTCCGGCTCGCCGATGCCGGCTCGCGCAGCTCGTGCGCGGCGAAGGTCTCGTCGAGGTCCTCGCGGGTCAGCGTCTCGCGCTCCAGCGCGTTCGCGGCGAGGTCGTCGAGGCATTTGCGGTTCATCCGCAGCAGCTCACGGGCGCGCTCATGGGCCTCGCGCGCCAGCGCCATCGCCCCGAGGTCGACGTCGCGGCGGGTGCGATCGGAGATCGCGTAGTCGTCGGTCGGCATTGCGATCGGCGACCCCTCGTCGGCATCGGGAGAAAGGCCCATCCCGAACTCGGAGACCATCTGCTTGGCGACGGCGTGCACCCGCGCCAGGTCGTCCACCGCGCCAGAGAAGGCCTCACCGAAGACCTCCTCCTCGGCGGCACGGCCGCCCAGCAGGGTGACGAGCTCGTCGCACAGCTCCTCGCGCGACTTCAGGTAGCTGTCCTCCTGCGGGGAATGGGCGACGAAGCCGAGCGCCGGGCCGCGCGGCACGATGCTGAGGATCTCCGGCGGGTCGAGGCCGAGTAGGCGCCTGCTGAGCGCGTGGCCGGCTTCGTGGTAGGCGACGATCCGCCGCTCCCGCGCATTCAGCCGCCGCGCCTGCTGGGAGCCGACCGACTGGCGCAGCAGCGCCTCGTCGAGGTCGTCGCGGGCGATCGCGTCGCGGCCCGCCCTCCCGGCGATGATCGCCGCCTCGTTCAGCGCGTTGGCGAGCTGGGCGCCGGTCATCCCGGTCGTCTTGCGGGAGACGTCGGCGAGGTCGAGGTCGGGCCCCAGCGGCTTGCCCTTCGCGTGCGCCTTGAGGATCGCCTCGCGCCCGCTCCGGTCGGGCGGGGCGACCAGGACCTGGCGGTCGAACCGACCCGGTCGCAGCAGCGCGTGGTCGAGCTTGTCGACGTGGTTGGAGGCCGCGACCACGATCACCGTCCCGGGGTCGCGCTCGAACCCGTCGAGCTCGACCAGCAGCTGGTTGAGTGCCTGCTCGCGCTCGCTGGTGCCGCCGTCGCCCCCCGCGCCACGCGCGCCTCCGATCGCGTCGAGCTCGTCGATGAAGATCACCGCCCGCCCGGACTTGCGCGCCTCCTTGAAGAGGCGACGGATCCGCGCCGCGCCGCGGCCGACGAACATCTCGACAAAGCTCGAGCCCGAGGCGGCGAAGAAGTCGACGCCTGCCTGCGCGGCGACCGCGCGGGCCAGCATCGTCTTGCCGGTGCCGGGAGGGCCGTAGAGCAGCACCCCGCGGGGTGGCTGCGCGCCGAGTGCCTGGAAGCGGTCGGGGTCGCGCAGCCATTCGGCCACGTCCATCAAGTCGTCCTTGGCGGCGTCGACGCCCTGCACCTCCTCCCAGAGGACCGGCGCCGTCCTGCTCGCCTTCACCGTTTCCGGCTTCGTCGTCCCCATCGTGCCGCGCAGCAGCGTCACGAAGACGGCGAGCAGGCCGAACATGAAGACGACGCCGAAGACCGGGTACCAGTTGAAGGCGAAGTCCTGGATGCTCGCTACGTGGAACAGCCCCTGGAGTCCCTGGCTCGACATCAGGTCAGGCAGTCTGGGGGTTGAGGCGACAACCTCCAATCGCACATCCGTCCATATTGAAGGAGATCGTTAAAGGGCGTCGGCGTCTTAGGATCAGGGCGTGGCTTCCGACCCCCATTCGACCAGCGCCCCTGAGCTGAAGGCCCAGATCGAGGCGGAGCGCGCCGGCCGGCCCTTCCTCGTCTTCCGCGACGGCGAGGGCGGGCAGCGGATCGTCGCGGTCGCCACCGGCGAGAGCGAGCTGTGGGTGGGGCGGGCCGACTCCGCCGACGTGCGCCTCGACTGGGACGAGGAGGTCTCGGGCCTGCACGCCCAGATCAAAGTCGTCGGCGACGAGTGCACGCTGCTCGACGAGGGGCTTTCCCGCAACGGGTCCTTCGTCAACGGCGAGCGGGTCCACGGCCGCCGGCACCTGCGCGACCGCGACACGATCCACTTCGGCAAGACCGCGGTGCTCTACCGGCGTCCCGGCGATGCGGCCCCCGACGCGACCGCGATCGCCACCGACCTGCCCGCGATCGCCACCGTTTCGCCCGCGCAGCGCCGGGTGCTTGTGTCCCTCTGCCGCCCGTTCAAGCACGGTGCGGCCTTCGCGACCCCGGCCACCAACCAGCAGATCGCCACCGACCTCCACCTCAGCGTCGACGCGGTGAAGACCCACCTGCGCGCCCTCTTCGAGAAGCTCGAGGTGGGCGACCTGCCGCAGAACAGCAAGCGGGTCGCCCTGGTCGAGCGCGCCCTGCACAGCGGCGTGATCTCCAAGTCGGACCTCTGACCGAGCGCTCCACCAAGGGGTGAGCGAAACCACCCCGGCGGGAGGCTGGTCCACCCCTTGGTCCCCTGGGCGCGAGCGCCCGGCGAGGCGAAGCTGGTTGCGGGAAGTCAAACCAACCAAACAGGAGGAACTTCGATGACCCGCACTCACACCGACAACGCACACACCACCGGCGCCAAGGCCCTCTGGGCGGCGGCCGTCGCCTCGCTCGCGGCGTTCGCGATGATGATCGCCCCGGCTCTGGGTTACGCCAAGGCTCCGGTCCACTTCGGCGCCAAGCTCGATCCGACGGTGCAGCCGTCCAACTCGCTGCCCGCCCATCCGTGCAGCCAGCTCAACCCCGGCAGCGCCTGCACGATGATCGAGAACGACGCCTACGGCCGCGCCGGCGTCGAGCGCGCCCCGAAGAGCGGCACGATCAAGAAGATCCGCCTCGTCGCCGGCGGTCCCGGCAGCTTCAAGCTGCAGATCGCCGAGGTCAAGCAGTCGACGCTGCACGGCGCCGACAAGGCCCGCGTCGTCCGCAACGGCCCGACGATCCACTACCAGGGCCAGGATCAGTCCAACTGGGACACCGACCGCTACCGGGTCGAGTCCTTCCCGGTCAACGTCCGGGTCCACAAGGGCCAGTACCTGGCGCTGCGGGGCAAGTACACCTCGATGGTGCGCTGCTCCTCCGGCGGCGACAACACGCTGATCTACCAGCCCGCCCTGCTGGCCGGCGGCGGCTTCAGCAAGGCCAGCGACACCGACGGCTGCTGGCTGCTGATGGAGGCGGTTATCCGCTAGTCGCCTCTCCTCTCCCTGGCAGTGACGAGGCCCCGCTCCGGCGGGGCCTCGTTTCGTTCGGGTCAGCCGCGCTCGACCTGGGAGCCGCCGACGATCGCCTCCTCGCCGCTGTCAGCGAAGACGATCCAAGCCTTGTTGCCGCCGTCGTAGTCGGGGGCCCAGAGCTTCAGGGTCGCCTCCCGCCCCCACACCGAGCAACTCTCCTCGCCCTCCTCGTCCAGGCCGCGCCAGACTTGCACGAAGGGGTTGGCCTCCCACTCCGCGCCGATCGTCGTCGGCTCACGGTGGCCGGGATGGACTCGGGTCTCGGGGGGAAGCGTCATCAGCCGCTCCATCACCGAGGCCTTGAGGTCGGCGAAGCCGCTGGCGCCGGGCGCCAGCGTTCCCCCGACCGTGCCCTTGAAGAGGACGTCGGCGGTGAAGACGTCGGCGCCGTTGACGAGGTAGGCGACGTGCCCGGTCGCGTGCCCGGGGGTGAAGATCGCCTCGATCTCGAGCCCGTCGACCGTCAGCTTCTCACCGTCGTCGAGGGTCTGGGAGACCTCCTCGTCGAGCTCGGCGGCCGCCGCCGGGTGGGCGACGAGGGGTGGGTTGCCGAGCCGCTCACGCGCTTCGGCCAGGCCGGCGACGTGGTCGAGGTGGGGGTGGGTGACGAGGATGTGGGTGATCTCGATCCCATCGCGCTCGGCGCGCTCCAGCAACGGTCCCAACTCGTCGTTGCCGTCGATCAGCACCCCCTTGCCGCTTTCCTCGTCGGCGACCAGATAGGCGTTGGAGAGCCACTGAGGGTTCTCGGTCCGCTCGACGATCACGCGCTAACCATACGGTTTGTAGATCAGCCGGTAGCCGAGCAGCTGGGTCACCGTCTCGAACCTGTAGCCCCGGCTCCGCAGCGTGTCGATGATTGAGGGCAGCGCCGCCAGCGTCTCGCTGCGGTTGCCGCCGCCGTCGTGCATGAGGATGATCGAGCCGGGCCGCGCGGCGCCGACGATGCGGCTGTAGATCGCGCCGGTTCCCGGCGTCGACCAGTCGGTCGGGTCGACGTCCCAGGTGATCGTCCGCATTCCCGCCTCGGCGGCCGCGGCGACCACCGACGAGTTGACGCCGCCGCCCGGCGGACGGAAGAGACAGGGCTTGAAATGGGTGATCGCCTTGATTCGGGCGCTGGTCGCCGCGAGGTCGGCGTAGCCGGGGTAGAAGCCGTGGTGCATCGTGTGGTTGCCGATCTCGTTTCCTTCGGCGAGGATCCTCCGCATCGTCGCCCCGCGGCCGGCCATCTCCTGGCCGATTTCGAAGAAGGTCCCGTTGACGTGCTTGTTGCGCAGCACATGCAGGAAGCCGGGGGTGTAGGTGCTGGGCCCGTCGTCGAAGGTGAGCGCGACGATCTTGCGGCCCCGCGGCCCGTTGGTGTCGAGCCCCGCCGTGCCGCCCGTGCAGCCGACCTCCCGCACCGGGCGGAGGCGGAAGGCGCGGAAGCCGGAGGAGGGGAAGCTTTCGCCGGCACAGGCGCCCGGGTTCGCCGCTCCGCAACGGTCCCCGGCCTGCGCTCTCCAGCGATAGCGCCGCGGCGCCAGCCCGGCCTCCGAAGGGAGCAGCGAGACGACCAGCTCGCCGTCGCTCGGTCGGAGCACCCTCGCGTCCACCTTGATCCGGCGAGTCGTCTTCCCCGAGGCGTTGACCAGGTTGAGGCCGATCCGCCGCCACGGCTTGGCTCCGCCGAGGCAGAGTCGGCGCTCACCGAGATTGCCCGGGCGGCGAAAGGACACGCACAGGTAGGCGCCGTGGGTCCCGCCGGCGAGGGTTGGAGAAGGATCGAGTTTCCCGAGCGGAACCACGCTCGCGGTGCGCACCCTGACGATCAGGTCCCTGCCCTTCTGGAACAGGCCGGCGCGGAGCAGGTCGAACCCGGCGCTGTGGCTCGCGCCCCCCGCGCTCGACGCGACGCCGCCCAACGAGGCCAGCGCGAGCGCGGTTATGCACAGGATCTTGCGAGAGAGCGTGATGACGAGGTTCCGACCGTCTGCTTGAGAAAGCCTGCCCATACTAAAGCGCAGCATCAATCCGGAAGGCGTGTTGAGAGCAAACGTGAGGACCAGACGCACCGCGGTCCCAGGCACGCGCCTGGCGTTCGCGGCGATCCTGCTCGCCGTCGCGTCGATTGCCGGCTCTTCTCCCGCTGCCGCCGCCACGTCGGGCGGGGCGGTCGACCCGACCCTGGTCCTCTCCGCCGCCGGCACCCCATTCGACAGACAGGGGATGTGGATCTGGTACGTCTCGCGCTCCGACGGCGGCAACCCGTCGCGGATCGTCGCCCGCGCGGCCCGCGCCGGGATCGGCACCGTCTACGTCAAGGCCGGCGATGGGGGAAGGACCTGGAGGCAGTTCAACTCGTCGCTGGTCCGGACCCTGCATCGAGGCGGCCTCGAGGTCTGCGCCTGGCAGTTTGTCTACGGCGACCACCCGCTTGCCGAGGCCCGGGTCGGCGCCGCCGCGGTCGCCCGGGGGGCCGATTGCCTGGCGATCGACGCGGAGGGCCAGTACGAGGGGAGGTACGCGGCGGCGGACCGCTACGTCCGGGCCCTGCGCGCCCGCATCGGGGCGGCGTTCCCGGTTTCCCTGGCGGGCTTCCCATATGTGGATTTTCATCCCGCTTTTCCCTATTCTGTCTTCTTAGGAGAGGGGGGCGCCCAGTACAACCAACCGCAGATGTACTGGAAGGCTATTGGGACGTCCGTGCAAGCCGTTTACGAGCACACCTTTCTCTTCAATCGTCTCTGGGGACGACCCATCTATCCGCTCGGGCAGACCTACGACAGGCCGGGGCGCAGGTCGGTCAAGCTCTTTCGTCGCTATGCCGCCAGCTACGGTGGCGCACCCAGCTGGTGGGACTGGCAGGAGACGCGCGGAGTCGAGTGGAGGGCCCTGGGTTCGACCTCGATCGCCGCGGTTCCCGGCTACCGACCGGTCTTTGACCGTCCGGTCTTGAGGCGGGGGCGGCGTGGCGACCTCGTCGTTTGGGCGCAAGAGCACCTGGTCACGGCGGGGCAGCCGGGACTGCCGATCAACGGCGTCTTCGGGAAGCTCACCTACGCGGCTGTCCGCGCCTTCCAGAGCTCCTACGGGCTGTCGCCGGATGGAGTGATCGGCGCCTCGACCTGGCGCAAGCTCCTCGCCTTCAAGCCCGTCCGACCGCGCTGGTCGGGCGGCGGCTCCGGAAAGCCGTCGGGCGGCGCCGGAGCCGGCCGGGCCCTTCCCCCGTCCAGACCGCTCTCGGCCTCGCTGCCGGCCAGGGCCGACGAGATAGATCCGGGCCCCGCTCCATGAGCCGCCGCTCGCGGGCAGGGGCGCTCGCGGGCATAGCCATGATCCTTCTCATCGCCGCCCCGGCGGCAGGGGCGCGGGCGCCAGAGCCGCCACTCGGTGCCTTCGATGTGCCTCATCCGTCGGTGCCGCTCAGCGACGTGGTCTTCGAGCGGCCCAGCCTCGCCGCCGCTCGGATCAGCGCGACCGCGTCGGTCGGGCGCTATCCGATTCGCCCGGGAGCCGGAGCGGACACCGTCGCGATCAGCGTCACCGCCGCCTGTACCGCCGCCTGTACCGCCGCCAATCCGGAGGCGATCGCAGCCTTCCTCGGAACCCTGATCCACGGGTCGGAGATCTACCTGGTAACCGTCCAGATGGACACCCCGAACCAGCTCGCCTACGACTGCGGCTTCGGCGCTCAGGCCTGCTACTACAGCGGCGAGAACAAGATCGTGATCAGCGGCAACCCCGAACCGGGACCCGACGGGGCAACCCGCAATTTCGTGCTCGCTCACGAGTACGGGCACCATGTCGCCCAGCATCGGCGCGTGCCCGCTCCCTTCTCGGCGATCGACTGGGGGACGGAGCGCTGGGCCAGCTTTGAGAACGTCTGCCGGGGCAAGCGACGCGGCGCCTACTTTCCCGGCGACGAGGGCACCCACTACCGCGAAGATCCCGGTGAGGCGTTTGCCGAGTCCTTCGCCTTCAACCGCTTCCCCAATGCTCGCCTCAGATGGGAGTACGCGAGGTCGCTGAAGCCCAGCGCGCGGTCCTTGGCGATGGTTCGACGCGACGTGCTCTCGCCCTGGCGTCGGCGGCGCACCGTCGATTTCAAGGGTCGACTGCCGGCGGCCGGGCACTCGGTCGCCGTGCGCAGCTTCGCGACGCCGCTGGACGGGCGGGTCACCGTGCGCCTGGCCGGCCGCGGCGCCCGTGGCGTCGAACTGCTCCTGCGCAGCCGCACCGGCCGGCGGTTGCGCAGCTCGCACGGGGTCGCCCTCGGCCGTGCGGTCAGCGTCACGGCCTGCGGGCAGAATCGCCTTCAGGCGGCGGTCCGCCGCGTCCGCCCCTCCGCGGGGTCGTTCAGGCTGGTCGTCACGAAGCCGTGATCGAGGTTTCGAGCGCGCCGAGGGTGGGTGAGGAGATCACGATCTCGTCGCCGTCCTTGAGCCAGACCCGCGGCTCGCGGACGCTGCCGACGCCCGCAGGCGTTCCGGTTGAGACGATGTCGCCGGGCTCCAGGGTCATCAGCCCCGAGAGGTGGGAGAGCAGCCATGGCACGTCGAAGATCAGGTCGGCGGTCGAGGCCGACTGCATCTCCTCGCCGTTCAGCCTGAGAGAGATCTCGATCGCGTCGTGGGCGCCGGCCTCGTCCGGGGTGACCAGCGCCGGCCCGCAGGGGGCCGAGCCGTCGAAGACCTTGCCCGACATCCACTGCGGAGTCGCGAACTGGAGGTCGCGCGCGGAGAGGTCGTTGAGCAGCGTGTAGCCGGCGACGTGGTCGAGCGCCTCTTCGACCGCGACCTCGTGGGCGCGGCGCCCGACGACGAAGGCGACCTCGGCCTCGAAGTCGACCTTGCGGCTGGCGGCGGGCAGGCGCACCGCCGCACCCGGGGCGGCGAGGGCGTTGCGAAACTTGCCGAAGATCGCCGGGCTCTCGGGCGGCTCGATCCCGGCCTCCGCCGCGTGGGCACGGTAGTTGAGGCCGATGCAGACAATCTTCTCGGGGTCGGTAATCGGGGGCAGCAGCCGTGCCTCGGCCAGAGGGCGGGTCGACTCCCCGGTGACGCCGGCATCCAAGGCGCGTCCGAGGTCCGCGACCCGCTCCTCGGCGAGCAGCTCGCGCAGTCCGGCGCGCTCGGGTGCGCCGAGCGCCGCCCAGGCATCGATCACCACGTCGCCGTGGATCGCCCCGGCGCGAGGGCCGTCGGGGGAGTCGAAGGTCACCAACCGCATCGCCAGGCAGATTAGGCCGGATGCGCTAGCTTTGGCGATCCGGCCGGCGCCGCAAGGCCCGGCCGATGCTCTCGGGGGCGTAGCTCAGTTGGTTAGAGCGCCGGCCTGTCACGCCGGAGGCCGCGGGTTCGAGTCCCGTCGCTCCCGTATCGGCAGAAACCGCGTTGTAGCGCGGTTTCTCGCCAGTCGGGCAACCAGCGAAATCAGTCGGAAAACTGGCGTGGGTACCGGATATGGGTACCAACTGCCTTTGGATTTGCACAGCGTTGGTCTACGAAACCGAAGGTCACAGGTTCGAATCCTGTCGGGCGCGTTCACACCTCGGCCGCTCTACAGGTACTCCTCGATCCAGGCTCGGTAGGGGCCGATGAAGTCTCGGGCGGCGGTGAGCACGAGCTTCGCGGCGGCGTGGACATTGCCCGCAGGCACCCCGACGTAGCTGTGCTCGATCATCGTTCGTGCCTTCTGCGCGCGCTTTAGGCGGCGGCAGAGTGAGTTGCTGAGCACGCCGGCGTCTCTCAGGGTCGCGAAAGCTCGCTCGGCCGCTCCCTCCTTGCCGGCCGTCGGTTCCAGGCCAGCGAGCTTGGCGCCCGCGATCGCAAGGTCGGCTACGTAGTTCTGCACCCGTCCGATTCCACGCTCCACCGACTGGGCCCGGTTGTAGGCCTCCATGTCGGTCGCGGTCTCGAATGCCTGCTTGAAGAGCTTCAGGTCAAATTCCTCCCCGAACGTCGCCATCGCTGTCTCGAGCGCTGCGTGCTGACGGGGGAAATCCGCAAGGTGCTCGACGATCTCACGCCTCCGGCGCGCCACTTCGGCCTTGCGCGGACGATCTGCCGCCATCAGGTCGCAAGCATGCGGTCGATCCCCGCGAGCGCCGCACGGGCGCGTCGTCCCTCTTGCCTCTGCGCTTGGCGCTGCAGAGTTTTCTCTCGACCTCGCAGCTCGGGCCAGCGATGCGTGCGGTCGACCAGAACCCGCCCCTCCGCCGAGGCCTCGGCGAGCAGTCGGGGATTTGCCTCCGCGTCTCCGATTTCGACGACGTCAACCCGGCGCCCGAGCAGCTCCTCGAGCTTTGCGCTCAGGTCGAGGCGCCTCTCCAGCGTCGAGTCGCGCATCTCGACCAGCAGGTCGATGTCGCTGCCCTCGTGGTCCTCGCCGCGCGCGGCGGAGCCGAAGAGCAGCGCGAAGCGCACGTTTTGCTCCGTGCGAAGCGTCTCTCTGAGCACGGCGAGCAGGGGCCAGGAGCGGCGGATGTAGCTCTTCTCCGCGGTGGAGAGCCGCAGTCGTCGCGGTGCCGGTCGTTCCGCTCGTAGGGTTCCCTGGGCGATCGCTCGCCGTAGCGTCCTCTCGTTCGCTCCAACCTGTTCCGCCAGAAGTTCAACCTCTGTCATGTGTCCGTAATATACCTGTCATGTGTCCGATACATCCTGAGCCTCGGCCCATCTCACCGACCCTGGGTGAGTTGCCAGCGCTCCTCGAAGGAGGTCTGCTCAGCCGACCCGCATTGAGGAGAGCGCGGCCGAGACGAGGCCTTTGTGCGAGGCCTCGAACTGGAACGCGTAGCGGCCTTTGTGCAGCTTGGGCAACCTCACCACGTTCCTGCCGCGGCGCCCCGCCGTCCTGCGGCGGACGAGAACCCGCTTGCCCTTCATCACCTCGAGCAGGACGGAGGCGGGCCGGTCGAGTTTGAACGCGACCTTTGCCTTATCCCGCGGTGCGGTCGCCTTCAGCCCGGAGATCGCCGGCGGCAGGTCGATCGCCGGCAGCAGCGCCCGGTCGTCGGCCGGCCAAGAGGTCGTCAGCCGGGCCTTGTGTTTGAAGTAGGCGCCGAAGCCGGCCGCGACGCTGACCCGCTTCTTCCCGAAGCTGACTGAGGCGGCCCCGCTGACCACGTGCACGAGGTCGGGGTACCTGCGGTTGCTCACGTCCACGGTCATCGAGGAGGAGCCTCCCTTGCGCGGTGCGAGGACGATCATGCCCTTCTTCTCGCTCGCCTCCCCGGCGCGTCCGCGGACGCCGATTGCTGCGCGGTCGGTGGTGACCTCGAACTTGCTGCCCGCGCCGAGCGCGGTCGAGACCTTCGCCCAGATCTTGCCGAGCACCAGTTTGACGGTGATGTGGCGCTCTCCGCCGCTGTAGTCGGCCGCGGTTATCTGAGCTTCGCTGTCGGGCCCGATCCGCACGATCGAGCCGTCTTTGAGGGTGATCTCCACCCGGCTGTGCGGCCCCGCCTTGACTTTGTCCCCTTTGCAGACGGTCTTTCCCATGCCGAGCGAGTTTCCCCCAGCCGAGGCGGTGCCCTCGATGAAGGTCACCGTCCCCGCCTCCTCACCCGGCGGGCAGGAGCGTTTGATCGCCAGCGTGCCGCTCCAGCTCAGCGAGGCCGAGCAGCTGGTGTTGCCGGTGCCGTGCTGACCGGTGCTGAGGCAGCTGCTCGCGATCTGGCCCGGCGAGTTGGCCGAGCTCACGCTGGCGCTGTACCCGGATGAGAGCTGGCTCTGCGGGATGTCGACGACGGCGGCTGTCGAGTCGGGGAGTGATGCTTGAAGGACGCTGAGGTCACTTCCCATGAACGCGGCGTCGGTGGGGCTGCAGAAGCTCGTCGTCAGGTCGGGCTGCAGCGACTGCGCCTCGACGCGCTGAGGATCGGTCCCGGAGACCGTCATGCTCGGCTGTGTCGCGCCTGTGGTGCCGAGCGCCGACGAGCAGGACGGCACGATGTCTTTGTAGGTGCAGGTGCCGCCGATCGTGAAGCCCATGTTGCCCGGGCCGACGCCGGCGGCGAGCTCGCCTGTGGCGGCCTTGAGCACACCGTTGTCGATCGTCGTGTCGAAGTTAGAAACCCAGGCGAGAGTGACGACGTCGTGGGTCGTACACTCGCCGCCGCCGCCCACGTAGGTCTGGTCGATCGTGTAGGTGCCGCTGCCGTTGAAGGTGACCTGGGCGGGGATCGCGTCTGCGCCGTCGGCCGGGCCCGCCGAGGCGGCGATTCCCGCAAGCCCACAAACCGCCAGCACGGCGGCGCAGATCGCGGGCATACGGCGGCGTGAGGCCATCCCCCGCGAAGCTAGTGAGGCGCCTCCCCGTTGTCATCGTGGTTCCCACCACGATCTTTTGCCCGCCGATCGCTCTGCAGGGCGACCTTTAGCTGGGAGCGGGAATCGATGCCGAGCTTGCGGTAGGTGCTGGTCAGGTGCGTCTCCACCGTGCGCAGGCTGACGAAGAGCGCCTCCGCGATCTCGCGGTTGGTGCGCCCTTCCGAGGCGAAGCTCGCGACCCGGTGCTCGGCCGGGGTGAGCGCCTGGGGCCCGGTCGACCACGGCCGCCGCGGTCGCCCACCTGCTGCAACCAGCTCACTCCGCGCCAGCTCCTCCAGCGGGGTCGCCCCGGACGCCGCGCAGACATCGAGGCCGCTGCGCAGCACGTCGCGCGCCGCTTTCCTCCTGCCGGTGCGCCGCAACGCTGCGCCGAGCATGACCAACGCTCGCCCGTGCTCCAAGCGGGCCGGCGAGGTGCCAAGCACCGAGACGGCCTCGTCGAGCGCCTCGACACCGCGCGCCCCGCGCACCGTCCCGATCGCGGTCAGGACGACGCCGATCGGCCGGGGCGCCCCAAACTCCCTCGCCAGGCCCAGCCCCTCGTCGAGTAGCTCCTCCGCTCGATCGAGGTCGCCGAGGCGCGCCGCGGCGACCGCGGCGCGTGAGCGCCACGGCAGCACGGCCGGATTGGGGCAGACGCCCTCGAGCGCCATCTGCCCGGCTTCAAGGGCTGTTGCGAGCGAGTCGGCCATCTCGCCGCGCGCCAGGTGGAGCCGGGCGCGCGCCTCCAGCACCAGGGCCTGCATCGAGGACTGCGCCCAGCCTGGGTCTCCGGTCGCCCGGTCAAGCGTCTCCTGCGCCGCCGCCAGCTGCCCCTGGTCGATCAGCGCCCAGGAGAGCTGGGCGCGGGCGGCCGTGAGGAACTGGCTCCAGCCCTCGCGGCTGGCGGCGATCGCCTGCTGGGCATCGGCGACCGCATCGGCGAGCTCCCCCCGGTAGTAGCGGCTGAAGCTGTGCGCGTAGCTGGCGGTCGCGAAGCCGACGATCGAGCCGCGCCGCCGCGCGTCCTCCTGCGCCGCGAGGACGGCCACGTCGAAGCCGTCGAAGTCGTCGCTCCAGCCGAGCGCCGCGGCGGCGACCGCCCAGGCGATCCCGTCCGAGGTTTCCTGGCGAATCAGCTCGCCCTCGCCAAGCGCCATCCGCGCCAACTCCATCGCCCGCTTGCGCGAGCGCCCCTCGAAGACGAGCTCGTTCGCCAGCTGCGCCAGCAGGGCGCGCTCGCCGTAGCTCTCGTCGCTCGCCGGGAGCCGCTCGATCTCGTGAATCAGCGCTGCGGCGCGCGGCCGCAGCGCGATGTCGAGCCGCGCCGCGCCAAGCCAGCCGGCGCGCAGCTCGGCCGTCAGCGCCGCGTCCTCGACACCAGCCTCCTCCAGCTCGTCCAGTCCCCGCTGGAGGGCCTCGACCGCCTCCGAGGACCGCCCGAAGATGTAGAGCAGGCGGCCGAGGTCGAGCTGTAGCCGAGCGCGGTCCCGCGGGTCGGCGGTCAGCTCCAGCGCCTCGCGCAGCCTCTCCATACCGTCGGGCCGGCCGACGATTCCCTCCACCCTCCCCAGGGCGCCCAACACCGCGGCGCGCTCCTCGCGGGGCGGTGGCTCGGCCAGGGCGCGTTCGAGCAGCGCCGCGGCCGGGCCCGGCGCGCCGGCGGCGAGCCCCTGCTCGGCCGCCTCCCTCAGGCGCTCGACCACCCAGGGATCCCCGTTCGGCTCGGTTCTCAGCAGCTGCGTCGCGACCCGCTCGGGCTCGGCGCCGGACTCGGCCAGCAGCCGCGCCGCGGTCGCGTGCATTCCGGCTCGTTCCAGCGGCGGCAGGGAAGCGTAAAGGACCTCACGAATGATCGGGTGGACGAACCCGAGCGGCGTCCCCGGCGCCAGGATCTCCGCATCGGCGAGATCGTCGGCTGCGCTAGCGGCCGCGCCTATCTCAAGCCCCGCGAGGCGGGCCGTGTCGGCGAGGCGACTGCCGTCGCCGAGCACGGCGACCGCTTCGGCCAGCCCCCGAGTCGGCTTCGGGAAGTGCGAGAGGCGCAGCAGTAGTGAGCGGGTCACCCCCTCCGGCGCGACGTGCTCGACCTCCGGCGCGTGCTCGGCTTTCGGCTCGATCTTCTCGCGGTTGAGCTGGTCGAGCAGCTGGTGGAGCAGCAGGGGGTTCCCCTGCGTCGCCTCGAAGCAGGCGTCGCAGAAGTCGTCGTCGGCGGTCTCGCGCAACGTCGAGCGGGTCAGCTCGCGGCTCGCGTCGCGGCTGAGCGGCGAGGGAGTGAGCCGCTTCGCCTCGGCCCGGGAGCCGATCGCCTCGAGCTGCGCGCCCCCTGGCTCTCCCGTGCGCACGGTGAGGGCGACGAGGACCGGGAGGTCGGCGGCGCGGGCGCAGAGGTAGGCGAGGAAGCCGAGCGAGGGCTCGTCGGCGAGGTGGGCGTCGTCGATCGCGATCAGCAGCGGCGCCCGGTCGCAGAGGGCGACCGTCAGCCAGTAGAGGCCGTGCATGGTGCCGGTGGAGGCCAGCGGGGCGAGGCCGAGGGCGGGGGACGCGTGCGCGGCGGCTCCCTTCAGCAGCTCCTCCCGCTCCTCCGCCGCGGCTCCGATCACCGCGGCGAAGAGCTGGCGCACCACGCTCCAGGCGAGGTTGTGCTCGAGCGGCTCGGCGCGGGCTCTCAGCACCGCCATCCCGGCCTCGGCCCCCAGCTCACCGCAGGCCGCCAGCAGCGATGTCTTGCCGATTCCCGCGGGCCCCTCGATCAGGCAGGTCGCGCCACTGCCGTTCGCTGCGTCGGCGAGCAGCGAGCGCAGCTCCTCGATCTCACGCGAACGTTCGAGCAGCTCCAAGCAAATACTCGCTATCGAGCCAATCCGTACATGCGACGCCAGCAAGGTTACGCAAGCGCGGACGAAAGATCGTGGCGGCTACCACGATGAAGAATCGCGGGCGATGCTGCCCGCCGCCGCCGCGCTCAGCTTCTCGAGCCCGAACAACGTCGCCGTCCTGCTCGGCAACGGCGACGGATGAGAGCCCTCATCTCGCCTTTAGATACCGGGTAAAGGGTTCATCTGTGATTCAAGGCAAGGAAAGGCGGGCCAGGGCTGAGCCTTAAAGACGCTGCCGCTCCCGAACTTGGCTTGCCGGTTGCCGAAGCGGCTGAACAAATCACGGTCGATGGGATCGCAGGCCTGCGGGTGAACGACGAGCAGCGGGACGCGCTGCGCACTGTGCTAGGCGCGTTCCTCTCCTCTCGCGCGGTGGTCTGGGCGGCCGGAATTGCCGCGGTGCTGCTCTTCGGCTGGAATCCGGGCGCGGTCGTTCAGTTCGACCACGCGCACCTGACCATGCCGTTCCACCAGACGGTCGGCAACCTCCTGATCGCACCGGCAACGCGCTGGGACTCCGCCTGGTATCTGAGTATCGCCAGGACCGGATACGTCCTCTCCTACCAGACTGTCTTCTTTCCGCTCTATCCAGGGCTGATCGCTCTCGGCGGCGTTTTCGTAGGACACGGTCTTGACGCGGTCGTCGGGATTGCCGTTTCCTGCGCTTGTGCGGTCGGCGCTCTCTACCTTCTGCACCGGCTCGTTTCGCTCGAGTTCGATCAGCAGCTCGCCCGCAACGCTGTCTGGATCTTCGCCTGGCTGCCGATCGCCATAGTGCTTTCGGCGGTTTACTCCGAGTCGCTTTTCCTGCTTCTCGCGGTCGGTTGCTTCTACGCTGCCCGCCAGGGCCGGTGGGCGCTGGCTGGCCTTGCGGGCGGGCTTGCCGCGGCGACCCGTAACGGCGGGGTCCTGTTGCTGGTCCCGCTGCTGATCCTCTATCTCTATGGCCCACGACAGGACCGCGAGCCAGACCGAGTCCCAGCGGGCCCTTGGCCCCGCTACCGGCCGCGCCACGACCTCGCCTGGGTCGTTCTCGTGCCACTCGGCCTGTTCGCCTACATGGCCTTTCTGCAAGTCGAGATCGGCTACCCCCTGGACCCCTTTACTCACCAACTCCACTGGGGCAGGCACTTCATCCCGTTGGCCGGCGTCCCGCTGGGGATGTGGAGCGTGGGACGGGCGCTGGTCGCGGGCATTCCTGGTCTTGACCCCCGCCTCGCTGCCCACGTCTCCGTCGTCGGACAACTGCGGCACGTGCTGGAATTCGGGTTCCTCGTCCTGGCCTTGGCGCTGCTGCGCTTGTGCTGGAGGCGGCTGCCGCTTGCCTACACCGCCTTCGCGGCGATCAGTCTGGCGATGGCGGTCTCGGTGCCGGCAGGCGACGCCCCTCTGAAGTCGCTGCCACGCTTCACTCTGTTGATGTTCCCGCTGTGGATAGCGCTGGCGCTGTGGGCCACCGAACACCAGCGAGTGCGGGAGGTGATTGCGGTCTGTGTGCCGTTGCTTGCCATCGCCACCTTCGCGTTCGTCGGCTGGACCTTGCCCCCGTAGCAGCAGTCGGGCGACAGCCGCAATGGCGAGGGCGGCTCCGCTTGCCCTCCTTCCTAAGGACTCATGCCTCGTTTAGGAAGACCGCTTAGCCTCTCTTGGGCAGGAACCAGCAAACCAGGGGCCGCCGTGCAATTCCTCCGACGCATCTCCACCCGTCAGCTCCTCGCTCTCGTTTCGGCGTTTGTCGGCCTGACCGTTTGCGCAACCGCTCTGGCGATCGCCGCAACCGACAACGCCCCGAAGCCGGTGCCCAAGCCCCTCGCGACCGCCGTCCACGACGCGCTGACCGCCCCCTCGACGCAGGGAGTCAGCGCACGCGTCGAGTTCACGAACCATCTGATCGACAGCTCGGGCATCCAGGGCTCCGACCCGCTGCTCAGCGGCGCCTCCGGCAGGCTCTGGGCCTCCTCGGACGGTCGCCTCAGGCTCGAACTCCAAGCCGACATCTCCAGCGGCGGCTCAGCGGACGTCCAGGTCCTGGTCGACCGCGACCACTTCACGGTCTATGACTCCGGCACGCGCACGGCCTACGAAGGCACCCTCCCGAATCGGCAGGGCGGGGCGACCGGCAGCGATCAGCCGCCCTCGCTGGCCGAGGTCAAGGCGGAAATCGCGAAGGTCACGCAGCGCGCCTCGCTGAGCGGAGCGATCCCATCCGACGTGGGGGGACGACCGGCATACTCGGTTCGCGTCTCACCCAACGGCGACGGCGGCATGCTCGGGGGCGTCGAGCTGGCCTGGGACGCGGCCCATGGCGCGCCGCTTCGAGCCGCGGTCTACGCCAAGGGCGATAGCTCCCCGGTTCTGGAGTTGACCGCGACCGGCGTCTCCTTCGGCCCGGTCGCGAGCTCGGTGTTCGACGTCACCCCGCCGCCCGGGACTCGAATCGTCACCTTGAGTCCGCCCGCCAGAGGCTCGGGGAGTAGCCCGGAAACGCCCCCCGTCACCGGGCTCGGCGCGGTGCAGCAGCAGACCTCCTTCCAGGTGTCGGCGCCGCCTGCCCTCGCCGGTCTGCCCCAGGCCGAGGTGCGCCTGGTGGCCGGCGGCAAAGACGCGGGTGCGCTGGTGACCTACGGCCGGGGCCTCGGGGGGCTTGCGGTGCTCGAGCTTCCGTCGCCGGCCTCCAGCCCGCCCGGCGGCGCCGGCGACGGCCAAAGCGGGCTCTCCCTGCCGAGGGTCAGGATCAACGGCGGCGCCGAGGGTCAGGAACTCGCCACGGCTCTCGGCACCGCAGTCCGCTTCCAACGCAACGGCGTCGAATACACGGTTGTTGGCTCGGTCCCCCCGGCCACCGCTCTGGCCGCCGCGCGTGGCCTCTAGGGCGGGGATGGCCGCGCCGCCGCCGATCGAGATCCGCGGCCTGGTGAAGCGCTACGAGGAGATCGTCGCCGTGGACAACGTCGACCTGACCGTCGAGGCGGGCGATGTCTTCGGCTACCTCGGCCCGAACGGGGCCGGCAAGACGACGTCGCTGCGGATGATGTTGGGGCTGATCCGCCCGACGGCGGGCTCGGTGCGCCTGTTCGGGCGCGACCCGCAGCTGGGGGTCGCCGCCCTGGACGGAGTCGCGGGCTTCGTCGAGGCCCCGTGCTTCTACCCCTATCTGAGCGGCCGAGCCAATCTGGAGCTCTGTGCCGCGCTCGATGGCGGCGAGGCGGAGCGGCGGATCGACGAGGTGCTCGAGATCGTCGAGCTCAGCGACCGCGCCAAGGACAGGGTCGGCGGCTACTCGCACGGGATGCGCCAGCGCCTCGGGATCGCTTCGTCGTTGCTGCGGCGCCCACGGCTGCTGCTGCTCGACGAGCCGGCAACCGGCCTCGATCCCGCCGGGATGCGCGACATGCGCGAACTGATCCGCGATCTCGCCGCGCGCGGCATGACCGTCCTGCTTTCGAGCCACCTCCTCGTCGAGGTCGAAGAGCTGTGCAACCGAGTCGCGATCATCCGCAGCGGCCGTGTCGCCTACGAGGGCTCCCTCGCGGACCTGCGTCGCCGAGCCGGCGTCAGCTACCGATTGCGGACAAGTGACGACGAGCGGGCTCGCCGCGTCTGCGTCGCGCAAGCGGGAGTGAAGAAGGTGCGCGAGGCGGTGGGAGGCGGCCTCTTCTTCAACGCCGCCGCGGAGCAGGCGGTCGGCGAGCTGTCCCTGGCGCTTGCCGAATCCGGCGCGCTGGTGCTCGAACTGACTCCGCGGCAGGCGACTCTGGAAGACCTGTTCTTCAAGCTCACCGAGGGGGGCGAAGCCGCGTCGGGAAGGGATCGGATCGAGGCGGCGGTGGAGGACCTGGCCTGATGCCCGGTGTGTTCACCGTCTATCGCTGGGAGCTGCGCAAGCTGCGCGCCCAGAAGCGGACTTATCTCGGCCTCGGCGCCGCGGCCGCGGTCCCGATCATCTTCGTCGTGGCCCTGGTCAGCAGGGGCGGGGGACCAAATGACGTCGCATTCGGACGCTATGTGCACGACACCGGATTGGCGATTCCCCTCGTTCTGTTGCTGTTCGGCTCGGTTTGGATGTTTCCGCTGATCACGGCCCTAGTCGCCGGGGACATCGTTGCCGCCGAGGACCGGAATGGAACCCTGAAGACGATCCTCACCCGCTCCGTCGGGCGTCACCAGATCTTCGCCGCCAAGGCTCTGGCTACCTTCAGCTATGCGGTCGCGGCGATCGCCATAACCGGCGCGGTCGCCCTGATCGCCGGCATCCTCGCCTCCGGCTTCAACCCGATAACGACGCTGTCCGGAACCCGCGTGTCGGCGCCTCACGGCCTCGGCCTGGTGGGTGCGAGCCTCCTCGTGTACTTGATCCCGATCCTCGCCGTGGCCTGCATCGGCCTCCTGCTCTCGACCGTCTTTCGCAATAGCGGCGCGGCGATTGTCGGGACGCTGATGTTCTCCCTGCTGGTCCAGCTGATCGGCATCCTGCCAGGCCTGGGCGGGCTGCATCCCTATCTGCTCAGCACCCAGTTCGACGCCTGGCAGGGCTTCCTGCGCAGCCCCATCGACTGGGCTCCCGTCCTCAGGGCAGCCTGGGTCTGCGCTCTCTATGCGCTTCCGGCACTCGCCGTAGCGGCACTAGTCTTCCTGCGCCGAGACGTCGCCGGGGAGTAAACCCGTGCCTCGACGCGGGGCGACCGATGCGCATTCCCTATCCGAACATCAGCCGTGTTCAGGCACTGATCGGCGCTCTCACCCTGCTCGCCGGCGCCCTGATGCTGTGTTTCGACGGAACCCGGGATGGCGATCTATACCTCCAGCTGGCGAGTGGCCGCTTTATCGCTGCGCACGGATTCTCCGCGGTCGACCCGTTTCAGACGATCGCCCACGGCGAGCCCTGGCTCAACCAGCAGTGGCTGACCGAGCTGCTTGCCTACCAGGTCACCCGCTGGATCGGTGTGACCGGCCTTACCCTGGCCTACGCGGCGCTGCTGGCGGCGCCGTTGGCGCTGCTGCTATGGATCTGTCGTCGCAAGGGAATTGTGATGATGATCGCGCTCGCGGCCTTCTACTGCCCCGGGTTGTGGGTGATCGTCCACCCAAGGGCAGCCGGCTTCACGGTGCTTGCATTCTCGGCGCTCGTCGCGATCCTCGCGGCTGTCTGGCTCAGGCAGCACTTGGATTCGACCGTGCCCGGGAGGCTGCGCTGGGCCGTGCCGGCCACCCTCTTCGTCTTCTCGCTCTGGGCGAACTTGCATGGCGGATTCGTGGCCGGCTTTCTTCTGATCGGCCTGGCCGCCTGCGGGCTCGCACTGGAACGGCGGCTGGGATTGCCGAGCGCGATCGGATCGTGGCGCATCGGCCTGCTGGCGCTGACCGGCTTCCTGGCGGTAACGACTGTGATGCTGGCGACACCGCTTGGCAGCGCGGTCTGGTCTTACCTGCTGAGCTTCCGCAATCCGGCGATTTCGCTGGTCAGCAGCGAGTGGAGGCCGGCCTTCCAGTCGCCCCTGGCGATCGCCTACCTCGCTGCTGCGTCGCTGTTTTCCGCCTGGCTTTGGGCGAGGGCGCGCGGGGCGCGCTCGCCGGCTCCGGCACTGGTTACCGTCGCCTTCCTGCTCCTCGCCCTGCTCTCGCTGCGCAACATCATCTTCGTCGGGCCGGTGCTCGGCCTGATGATCGCGTCCTCGGCGCCGGATCGGGAGGTGAGGATCCCGAGAGCGCTGATCGGTCTGGCCGCGGCGGCGGCCGCGGCGGCGGCGCTGGTCTGGGCAGTCGCGGTCGGGCCGGCCCGCAACGAGCCCATCCTCGACGCGCGCCTGATCGACTACGCCGTGCGGCATCCACCACGCAGCGGATACATCGCTACCTACGCGGGCATCGGCTCCTACATGCTGTGGCGCTCGCCCGGCGTGCGGGTTGAGCTGGACGGTTGGCTGGAGCGCTTCTCCTCCGCTCAGCTACGCGACACCTACACCGTGCTCGACGGACGCGCGGCCGATCCGACGCGGTATGTGCGGCGCCTCCGAATCGGTGCCGTGATCGCCGATCGGCGCGTGGCGATCCGGTCACTGTGCGCCCACGGCTTCTCGGTCGAGTTCAGGACCCGAGCCGGCGCCTATCTGGTCAAGCGGGTGGCGGCTGCGCGGCCGCCGGCCGCCGGCGCGGCGAGGCGCTCTCTCCGGCGTGGTCGGCTTCGGCGACCACGGTAGCGCGCCTACCCGGTGGGGCCGAAAGTAGCGCTTATTGTGAGAATGTTCGGGTGGGAAGTGTTCGGATAGCCCGACGCGCCTGCGCCGCGATCGTCTTCTGGGCCGGGTTGGTCGGCGCGGCCCAGGCACACGCCGGGACGGGCGGCTACCCGTACTGGAGCTATGACGGGCCGGGTAGCAACGCGGCGACCTACACCTGGACGAACAGCAGCGGCTACGGGTTCTCCCCGTACGGCTACGCCTTCCGCAACTGCACCGACTACGTCGCCTGGAAGCTGGCCACGGCGAACCGCTTTGGCGACTATCGAGGGCTCGGCAACGCGTCGGGTTGGGCCGGGGCAGCGCGGGCGCGCGGCTACCACGTCAACCACAGCCCCGCTCCCGGCGCCGTTGCCTGGTGGGGCGCCGAGCTGTTCCACGGTTTCGGCCACGTCGCCTGGGTGGTCAACGTATACCTGGGCTCAGTTGAGATAGCCGAGTACAACCATGCCGGCACCGGCCGCTTCGACACTCGCCGCATCCCGACCCGCGCCCCCGACGCCTACGTTCATTTCAAGGACCTGCCGGCGCGGCTTCGCGACGGAGACTTTGTCTCGGCACCAAGGCAGAGGGGTGCGTACCGCCTGGTCGGAGGGGCGCCGATCCCCGTCAACCGCTGGTCGAGCTTCGGCGGTCTCCACCCGGTTCTGCTCATCCACCTGGCGCAGTTCGACCGCCTCCGTGGCTACCCCCGCAACGGGACATTCGTCACCGCCGAAGGGCACCCGTATCGGATCGCCGGCGGGGCGCCGATCGCGATCGGCAGCTGGGCCCGGGTGGGCGGCCACCACCGGGCCAGGCGGATCGACCCCGCCGCGCTGGCTCGCGCCGGCGGCATCCGTCGCTGGAGGCACCTGCTGCGCTACCCCCGCAACGGGACGATCCTCCGTGCCGGCCCCGGCGGGCCGCTCTACGCCACGCGCGGCGGCGCGCCCTACAGAATCGCCTCGCTTCCACCTGGCCGCCACGCTGTGGTGGTCGACCGGGCCGCGATCGAAAACGCCGGCAAGTCCGGCGTCTGGCGCTTTCTGCGCTTACCCTGAGAGGCCCGGGGCGGAATCTGGGCCGGCGAGTGCGGGAGATGATTGGGGGATCTTCTTTGTCGGACGCCGCCGCCATTCCCGGTGAGGTCCTCATGGCCCGCTCAGCGGCATCCGTGTGGTAGCGGGGCCCGCGCCCACCGCCGCGCCTACCGCACTACTCGGAACGTCCGGCTCCACTTCTGCCGAGCGGGGTTTCCCTTGCGGTCAACGGCACCGGCCCTGATTCGATAGAGGCCGGCCTTCAGCGGCTTGCGGGCGACGCGACCAGTGAAGAGAACGCGGTTGCGGCCCCGCTTGGCGGGTCGCACGATCCAGCCCTGGAGCTTGGCCAGTAGGCACCGCTTCCGCCGCCCGACCGGTCGCCGCGTCGGCACGCAGCGGCCGCGCTTCGCCTTCCTGCCGCGCCGCACCCGCTCCACGGCGAGCTTGGCGCTCCCCCTCTTGGAGAGGTGGAAGCGGATCGCGCCCCGCCCGCGGCGCCGGGCCGACGAGATGACCGGTCGGGTCGACCTGGAGCGGATGGACAGTACTCCGGGAACGGCAATCATCCCCGAGAAGGCGGGCGCGGCCTGACGGGCGCCGGGTTGGAGGGGCTGCCAGCTGGGATCTTCGTCGTCGGCCTTTTCGTCGTTGTAGAAGCCCGTTGTCGCGCCGGCGGTGAGGTCGCGCTGCCGGGTGCCGTCGGCGTTCATCACGTACACGTCGCCGGGATAGCTCACGATCGAATGGAGATCGGATTGGGCCCTGCGGTCGGTGAAGGCGATCTGCGACCCGTCCGGGGAGAACGCCGGATTGGTCTCGGCCCGGGAATCGGTGGTGAGCCGGGCCTTGCCGCCGCCGTCGGCGCCCATCGTCCAGATGTCGGGATTGCTGTGCAGCGCCGTCGCGGTGAAGACGTAGGGGTCACTGACATAGGCGATGCGGGTGCCGTCCGGGGACCAGTCGGGTTCGCTATTCAGCTCCGGGCCGCTGGTCAGGCGGGTCTGGACCCCGCTCGCAAGGTCGATGACCCAGACGTCGGTCTGTCCGCCGCCCTCTCGAGTGAAGGCGATTCGCGTTCCGTCGGGCGACCAGGAGGGATCGGAGTAGCTGACGAAATCCTTGCCGGTGGGGTAGAGCAGCCGGACCCTGTTGCCGCCGCCGGCGTCGATCAGATCGATCTCGCTGCCCAGGCTTCCGTTCGAGAAGGAGACGAAGGCGATTCGCCGGCCGTCCGGCGAGAAGACCGGATCGGTCTCATCGCTCGCCGTCCTCGTGAGCCGTACGCGGTGCGTGCCGTCGGCGTTCATCACGTAGAGCTCGTCATTGCCGATGTCGGGATCGCCGGAGAAGGCGATGCGGGTGCCGTCCGGGGAGAACGAGGGGTTTTCGTCGTTGTCGGGGTTGGTGGAGACGTTGGTCGGGTTCTCGCCGCCGGCGCCCATGACGAACAGCTGCGTGTTGCCGGTGCCCAGCGGATCACGGTCGCTGACGAAGCTGATCCGCCCGTTCGCCCCTGGAAACGCCGCGACGGCGGGACCGGCTTCGAGGAGCCAGGCGGCCAATACTGCGGACAG
Source organism: uncultured Solirubrobacterales bacterium (assembly GCA_963702055.1). Lineage (GTDB taxonomy): Bacteria > Actinomycetota > Thermoleophilia > Solirubrobacterales > 70-9 > CAWINX01. The sequence continues at coordinate 2,015,644 of OY969702.1, forward strand.
CAACAGGATTATCGTGCGCGTCTTCCTCATCCTCATCTCCTCCCACTCGTGCATCTGATCTAAGTGTGGAACACCCAAGCGGCGATCGCAAGCCCGCTCGACTACAAATCGAACAGCGTCCTTCCCACGCTCCCGACCCACGAGGCCGACTGATAAACCAAGGTGATCGCATGACGCCTGCCTGGTTCACGCCGGCCCACTGACCCCGTGTCCATCCCGCAGAACGCGATCATCGGCTGCTGGCTCGTCTTTCTCGCCTTCTGGGCGATCACCGCGCTGCGGACGAAGCGGACCGTGGAGACGCGCCCCATGGGCGCGCGTCTGAGCTATGCGCTGCCCACCGTGGTCGGCGCCTGGCTGCTATTCAAGGGGACCTCCGCTTTCCATCCGCTGGGCGACCGGGCGCTGCCGCACACCGCGGCGGTGGCCGCGGTGGGGCTCGCGATCGTGCTGGCCGGCCTGGCCCTGGCGATCTGGGCGAGGGTCACGCTGGGCGGCAACTGGAGCGGTCAGGTCACCTTCAAGGAGGGCCTACCGCTCGCGGGTGAAGGCGCTGGTCCCGCACCTGCTCTGAACCCCCCGAGGCGATCAGGAGCGGGAGGTCGGTGGCGTTGGCGCTGCGGGCGGGGGCCACCCTGGTGGCGAAGCTGGGCGGCAAGGCGGCCCGTCAGCTTGCCGGGAAGCACAGGAAGGCGCTGATCCACGTCGAGGTTGTGCCAAACGCCCGAGCCGAAGGCTTCGGCACCCACGGGCGCGAGTACTTCAGGCTGAAGCTGACGGGATAGCCCCGGCTGAGCGAGGGGCTGGTCGCGCGGCCCAATCCGTAGTCTCCACGGTGTCAGCTGCACGCGCGTGGTCGATCTCTCTTCCAGAGGACCATGCTCGATCCGGAGACCAAGCCGGTTGTCGCGCCGCACCCTGGGGTTGGCTCACCGCCCGTGCTCGCCGAGAGCCACGAGGTCCTGGTCAAGGACCTCGAGCGCACGCCCGCGGAGCGTCGCGGGCTCTACGTAGGCCTGCATCTAAAATTGATTGCGGTCATCGTGATCGCCCTGGCCTGGGCGGGGTTCTCGCTTTGGCTGTCGATTCCCTGGATCGCCGAGCTGGCGCAGTCGATCACGCTGCCGCTGGCGATCATGGTGATCGCCGGGATCGCGATCCTGCCCGGCTACCTCAACGCCAACCTGATCGCCTCGCTGCTAATTGACCGGCCGCCGCCGCTGCGCTTCGACCTCGCCTTCCCCGCGGTCACGGTGATGATCGCCTGCTTCAACGAGGAGGAGACGATCGAGGAGACCGTCGACTACGTCGCCAAGCAGGACTACCCGGGTGAGCTGCGGGTCCTGGTCGCCGACGACGGCTCCACCGACCGCACCGTCGAGCTGGCCCGCGAGCGGGCGAAGGTCGACCGCTACATCACCGTCCTCAAGCTTTCCCACGGCGGCAAGGCGCGCACCCTGACCAGGGCGCTGCAGCGGGTTCGCACGCCGCTGGTCGCCACCGTCGACGCCGACACCCTGCTGATGCCGGCCTCGCTGCAGCGGGTCGTCGCCCGGCTGCTGATCTCACCGCCGGACACGGTCGCCGTCGCCGGCGCGGTCTTCGTCCGCAACTCGCGGCGCAACTTCATCACCCGCGCCCAGGAGTGGGACTACTTCCTCGGCATCGCCTCGGTGAAGCGCCAGCAGGGGCTCTTCCAGGGGACGATGGTCGCCCAGGGCGCCTTCAGCGTCTATCGCACGCCGGAGCTGAAGGCGGTCGGCGGCTGGCCCGACCGGATCGGCGAGGACATCGTCCTCACCTGGGCGATGATGCGAGAGGGCGGCCGGGTCGGCTACGAGCGCACCGCGATCGCCTTCACCGGCGCTCCGGAGGACGTCAAGCGTTTCGCCCGCCAGCGGCGACGCTGGGCGCGGGGGATGATCGAGGGACTGCACGAGCACGGCGGCGCGCTGCTGACCGGCGGTCGCTCCAATGCCCACGCGGTTCTCGTCAACTTCCTCTTCCCCTTCATCGACCTCGTCTACTCGATCGCCTTCCCGATTGGGATCGTCCTGGCCCTGTTCGGCAACTTCGCGATCGTCGGGCCGATGACCCTGGCGGTCCTGCCGCTCAACGTCGGACTCTCGATGATCATGTTCCACCTCAGCAAGCAGTCGTTCGACGAGGTCGGCCTCAAGGTGCGCCAGAACGGGCTCGGCTTCCTCGGTTACCTGCTCACCTACCAGCTGTTCATGTCGCCGGTCTCGGTGGCGGGCTACGCGCAGGAGCTGTTCGGCGCCAGGCGCAGCTGGTAGGGCCGATCGGCATTTCCGTAGTTCGCCCGACCCGGATCGCGGGGAAGTGCGGTCGGCGGAAGCTGAGGCCTTCCGAATGGTCAAGGGATGATGTGCATTGCGTCCTACAAGAAGCTCGGCACGCTGTTCCTCGGCGTCGCCACCGCGGCGCTGGCGGCCGAAGTTGCGCTGGTCACCTTCGGGGCCGGCCTTGGTGGCACCGACCTGCGAAACGCCCTGGTGGTGGCGACGACCATCCTGGCCGCCGCGGCGACTCTCATGGCCGGTCTCAGCCGTCCCGGCGGGGCCCGGGCGCCTTGGCTCGTCCTCGGCCTGGGCATCCTCAGCTTCGGCTTCGGTTTCGTCTTCCTCTTCTTCATCCAGGGACCCCTCACCGCCTTCCCAAGTCCATCCGATTACTTCTGGCTCGCCCTCTACCCCTGCTTGGTCACGGCGATCGTGTTGCTGGTGCGCGGGCAGCGGCGCTCGGACCGGCTCGGAATCTCACTCGACGCAGTAATCGTCGCCCTGGCGATCGGGGCACTCGGCTACGAGCTGATCTTCAACGGGTTGATCGACGCCAGCAAGGCTTCCGAGCTGGTCGGCGGCCAGCTCTCCTACTCGATCCTCGACCTCGCCGTGCTGGTGATGCTGGCCTTCGTCTGCGTGCCCAGTCGTGAGAAGGTCGGCGGGGCATACCTGGCGCTCGTCGCGGGGATGCTGGTGGTGCTCACCGGCGACGTCCTTGTCGTTCGCGAGATCGCCAACGGGACCTACGCATCCGGAACCCTGCTGGACGCGACGTGGCCCGCCGGCGCGCTCCTGCTCGCCTTCGCGCCCCGCCTCGGCACCTCGCTTGAACGGGTCAGCGCCCTGCGTGGCCGCGCCCTCTACGGCGCGATCGTCCTCTCCTTCGCCGTCGCCTTCGGCCTATTGCTCGAGGAGTCGTTGCGCGACCGCAGCCCGGTCGTGATCGTGCTTGCCGCGTTGGTCCTCTGCCTGATCCTGCTTCGTCTCGTCTTCGCGGTCAGGGAGAACGATCGCCTCGCGCGTGACAACGAGGGGATCATTACCGCGGCCGGGGAAGGGATCTTCCGCAACGACCTGGACGGGCGGATCACCTACGCCAACCCTGCGGCGTTGCGCATGCTCGGCTACTCCCTACGGGAGGTGCTCGGCCACTCCTCGCACGAGCTCTTTCATCACTCTCGTCCCAACGGCACGCCTTACCCGCTCGCCGAGTGCCCCGCCGCGAAGTCGCTTGTCGAGGGCGCGACCCACCGAGTTACCGACGAGCTCTTCTGGCGCAAGGACGGCTCCTCGATCGCGGTCGACTACACCAGCGCTCCGATTCGCGAGGCCGGTCGGATCGTCGGCGTCGTCACCGTCTTCGACGACGTCACCCACCAGCGCCAGATGAAGGAGCAGCTGCGCCACCAGGCCGACCACGACAGCCTCACCGGCCTCCATAACCGGCGGCGCTTCGAGCAGGAGGTCTCCGGCCAGCTCAGCTACGCGCAGCGCTATTCGCGCCCCGGCGTCCTACTGCTGATGGACCTCGACTCGTTCAAGTTCGTCAACGACTCCTACGGCCATCCGGTCGGCGACAGGTTGCTCTGCGACGTCGGGGCGATCCTCGGCGTGACCGTGCGCGAGACCGATGTTGTGGCGCGGATCGGCGGCGACGAGTTCGCGGTGCTGTTGCGCGAGGCGAGCAAGGCCGAGGGATTCGAGGTCGCGAAGGGCCTTGCCGCGGCGATCCGGGCCAAAACCGACCCCACGGTCGGCGCCAGCATCGGGGTCGCGCCCTTCGACGGTGCCGGGAAGCGGACCCCGGACGAGCTGCTGGTGGCGGCCGACGTGGCGCTGTACGAGGCCAAGGAGGCCGGCGGCGGCGGCGCGGTCGTCTATTCGGGAGAGAACGGCCAGGCCCTGACCTGGGTGGAGCGGATCCGCGCTGCCCTCGATGAGGGACGGATCGTCGTTGACGCCCAACCGATCCTCGACCTCGAGACGGGCAAGGTCTCGCGCGAGGAACTCCTGGTCCGGATGCTCGACCCGCACGGCGACAAGATCCCGCCCGCCGCGTTCCTCCCCTCCGCCGAGCGGTTCGGCCTGATCAACGAGGTCGACCTCGTCGTCCTCGGAAAGGCGGTTGAGCTGGTCAAAGGGGGCAGGTCGGTGGCGGCCAACGTCTCTGCCTTGACCCTGACCGATCCGCGCTACCTGGAGACGCTGAGGGAGGCGATCGCGGCCGGCGCCGATCCGAGCGGCTTGAACTTCGAGATCACCGAGACCGCAGCGGTCGCGAACATGGCCGATGCCCAGGAGTTCGCGCGGCAGATCCGCGAGCTGGGCTGCAGCCTCGCGCTTGACGACTTCGGCACCGGCTTCAGCTCCTTCACCTACCTCAAGCACATCCCCGCCCAGTACCTGAAGATCGACATCGAGTTCATCCGCGAGCTGAGGCGCAACCCGGCCGACCAGCAGCTGGTCGAGGCGATCGTCTCGATCGCGCGCGGCCTCGGTCAGAAGACGATCGCCGAGGGAGTGGAGGACGCCGAGACCCTGGCGATGGTCCGCGAGCTGGGCGTCGACTACGCCCAGGGCTTCGAGATCGGCCGTCCCGAGCCCGCGACCAAGCTTGTGAGGACTGTTACAGTCAACGAGGCTTGAGCACTCTGCCTTCAACGGGAGTGGAGAGGCGCGGTACCGGGGGCTGGGACAGCGTCCTCGACACGGAGGCGTACCGGGTATCGCCCGGCAGCGAGTGGCGGTCGGAGCTGTGGCGGGTGGCCGTCACCCAGTTCAACCAGGCCGCCGACCTGCTCGGCCTCGACGCCGACGCCCGCGCTCGCCTGCTCGAGCCGCGGCGGGCGCTGGTCGTCAACTTCCCGGTGCGGCGCGACAGCGGCGAGATGGAGAGCTTCACCGGCTACCGCGTTCAGCACACCTTTGCGCTCGGGCCGACCAAGGGCGGGGTCCGCTACGCGCCGGGCGTCTCGCTCGGCGAGTGCGCGGCGCTGGCCCTGTGGATGAGCCTCAAGTGCGCGCTGCTGGGTCTTCCGTTCGGCGGCGCCAAGGGAGGCGTGCGTTGCGACCCCAACCGCCTCTCGGTCGAGGAGATGGAGCGGGTGACGCGCCGCTTCGCCAGCGAGTTGGTGCCGGTGATCGGCCCCGACCAGGACATCCCGGCGCCCGACATGGCGACCGGCGAGCGGGAGATGTCGTGGTTCATGGACACCTACTCCCAGCACGTCGGCCACTCGACGCCGGGAATCGTCACCGGTAAGCCGGTGGTGCTGGGGGGCACCGAGGGGCGCAAAGCGGCGACCGGGCTGGGGGCGACGATCTGCGCCGAGTCGATGATGACCAAGCTGGGCTGGCCGGTCGAGGGCTCGCGGGTGGCGATCCAGGGCTTCGGCAACGTCGGCGCGGTGATCGCTCGTGAGCTCTTCGACCGCGGCGCCACGATCGTCGCGCTCTGCGACGTGACCGGCGGCATCGGCAACCCGGATGGGATCGACGTTCCCTCGGCGCAGGCCTGGGTCGAGGAGCACCGCTTCCTGCGCGGCTTTCCGGGTGGCGACGAGCTGACCCGACTGGGGATGCTCGAGGTCCCCTGCGACGTGCTGATCCCCGCTGCCCTGGAGTGCCAGATCACCGCCGAGAACGCGCCGCGTCTCGGCTGCCGGTTGATCGTCGAGGCGGCGAACGGCCCGACCACGCCCGAGGCCGACCTGATCCTCGCCGAGCGGCGGATACCGATCGTGCCCGACCTGCTCGCCAACGCCGGCGGCGTCACGGTCAGTTACTTCGAGTGGGCGCAGGACCAGCAGCGCTACTCGTGGGGCGCCGAGGAGATCTCGATCCGGCTGCGCGAGCACCTGGAGTCGGCGATGGAGCGGATCGCCGATGCCGCCCACCGCCTCGGGGTCGGCTGGCGCGAGGCGGGCCAGGCGGTCGCGATCGCCCGGGTCGCCGAGGCGGCGCGCCTGCGCTCGGTCTATCCCTAGATGGAATCAACCATCTAGCTTCCTTAGAGAGTTCTAAGGCGGTTTTCGCCTCCGCTTAGAGAAGCGAACGGAACATGGCGTCAATGGACGATGTCCGCCGTTTAGAGGCCAAGGGGCTCGCCCGAGCCAAGATCCGATCGAAGCGCCGCCGCGAGCAGGTGATCCGCCGGCGCGCGATCCGCGGCTCGCTGGCGCTGTTCGCGGTCACCTGGGCGATCGTCTTTGGCCAGCTCGTAACCGGCAACGACCCGGCGCTCAGCCGCAGCGCCCACCACACCGGCCGGCCGCTCGCCTCGGCGCACCCTGCCCGGAAGCCCGTCGAACCCACGCCCAGCCCCGATCCGGCGCCGGTGGCCGTGGTCCCGGATGAATCGGAGTCCGCCCCGGTGACCGTCGCTCCGACTCCGACTCCGACTCCCACGCCGGCGCCGGCGCCGGTGACCGTCGCGCCGCCTCCTCCCCCGGCGCCGATCGTCACCTCGGCGTCTTGATCCCCCTAGCCGCGATTTCGGCCGGGCCGCACCTCTTCTGGATCACCAGCCGCGCGGCGGGCACCGCGGCGATCGTCCTCGCCGGAGCGGCGGTCACGGCCGGGCTGCTGATCAGCGGCCGCGGCGGGCCGCGCAAGGGCCTTGGCGGCGACGCGAGGGCGTTGCACGAGGCGCTCTCGCTGGCGACGATCGTCGCGATCGCGATCCACGGCGCGGCGCTGCTCGGCGACCACTTCCTCCATCCCTCGATCCTCGACATCTCGATTCCGTTCACCGGCGCCTACCGCACCTTCTGGACCGGGGTGGGCATAGTCGCCGGTTGGGCGCTGGCGGCCCTCGGGCTCTCCTACTACGCCCGCAGCTGGATCGGCCAGTCGCGGTGGCGGGCGATGCACCGCTTCACCGCCGTCTTCTGGGCGCTGGGCATCGCCCACACGCTGGGCTCGGGGACCGACGCCGGACAGCCCTGGTTTCTGCTGCTCCTGGCCGTCACCACCGTCCCGGCCCTCGTCCTGCTGGTCGGCAGGCTCGCCCGGGGCGCGGCTCAGCCTTCGATGTCGCGGTAGTGGTCGCGCCAGATTCCGCGGTAGACGCGCAGGTGGCGTGGCAGTCCCTTCAGGCCCGGGATGAACGGGATGCAGATGAAGGCGAGGCTGAGCAGGCCCATCAGGGCAAAGATCAGCGCGTCGGCGTTAACGGAACTCTTGAACGGCTCGATCTGGTACCAGACGGTGTAGAGCCAGAGCCAGACCTGCCCCGGGTAGCTGCCGGTCTCGTTCATCATCCCCCACTGCTCGCCGAGCAGGTGCTGCCCCGAGGCGCGGTCCTCGAAGTAGCTGCCGCCGGAGAGGAAGAGCAGCGGCTTGGTGTAGTCGGTCTGGTAGAAGCGGTGATTGCCGACGAGCAGGTCGCCGTCGAGCCCGCCGCTTTGGGCGAGCCCCAGCTCCGCCGCCATCATCGTCGCCACGGGCCCGTAGCGGCCGGGCGGCAGGGCCATCGCTCCCCCCACGAACCGGGCCTTGGGCAGCGCCGCGGTGTAGGCGTCTGTCCAGGCCTTCTGCAGCGCCGGGGGCGCTGCCTGGTAGGCGGCGAGCGCGAGCTTGAGGCGTGGGTTGCCGGGGATCTCCTTCAGCGGCGCGATCACGAAGTCGTTGGCGGTGTCGATCGGGATGTTGACCCCGGCGGCGCTCTGCAGGTCCAGCGGGCCGATCTTCTGAGTCGCGTCGGGGGTGTGGTTGTAGGGGGGCCCGTAGCCGGCGACCTCGCTGGACCCGTCCAGCTCGGTGACGGCGGTCGCGACGAAGTCGCCGGGGTCCGCCTGCGCCCAGCTCTGGATCGTCGTCGGATGGTCGTCCGGTGAGGAGAAGAGGACGGTGAGGAGGAAGGCCAGCCCAACCATCACGACGAGGGCGACGACGAACTCCTTGACCAGGTCGTAGCGGACGAAGGGCCCCGGCCAGGGCACGGAGGGGTCGGGCGCGCTCGGCCCTGGGGCGGCGCTCACGGGGCGCTCGCCTCACTCGGCGCCGGAGGTGGAGCCGGCGCCGCCTTTGCCTTCGCGGGGTAGGGCGGCACCACGCCGTTGCGCCGCACCAGCAAGACGTGCCAGACGATCAGCGCCACCACGACCACCGGCAGCAGGATCACGTGCCAGGTGTACATCTGGCCGAAGTTGGCGACGTTGAAGAAGGCGCCGATCCCCACCGAGTTGAGGCCGTCCTTGCCCTCGCTGGCGATCCACTGCGAGTCGAAGTTCTGCTGAGAGAGATAGCCGGTGAAGGCGGCGCCGATCGCGACCAGGAAGGTGATCGCGCCGGTGACCCAGGTGCGCCCGCGCCCGCCTCGCCAGGCGCCCATGAAGAACTTTCCCCAGAGGTGGACGACCATCGCGAAGAAGAACAGCTCCACGCCCCAGAGGTGGATGCCGTTGAAGAACCGGCCGAGGCTGGAGATGTGCCACCAGGTCGGCCCCTTCAGCCCGAGGATCATCCCCGAGACGACGACGACGACGAACGCGGCGATCGTGGCGACGCCGAAGACGTAGATCCAGGAGGAGACGTAGGAGGGCTGGCGGTCGGGGAGGAGCTTGTCGGGAGGCAGCGCGCCGACCGCGCGCTCGCGCACCCAGGTCGTCCACATCTTCCGCTCCTCGGCGGATACCTCACGCCCCTCGCCGTTGCTCAAGACTCGCGCTCCCGCTTCGGGAACGGGATCAGGATCGCGGCGATGAAGACGGCGATCATCGCCAGGATGACGATCACGTTCGCCACCGACATCTGGAAAAAATGCCAGTGAACGTAGTGCGCCGGGTTGCTCAGATCGAATAGCGCCGCCAGTACCACTCAGACGACCCTACACCCGCAACTCGGGGTGTCAACCTTGAGAACTACGGAAAGACGGTCTCGCCCGTTTCGTCGTCGACCACTGAGATCGCCACCGCGGGGCAGGCCTCGGCGGCTTCGAGGATCAACTCGAAGGGACCGTTGCCGATCACCACCGCGGTGTCGTCAAGCCGGAACACCTCAGGCGCCACCTCCACGCAGTCACCGTGGGCGCTGCACTCGTTGGGGTCCACCACCGGTACGTAGGTCATGCCGCTTCCTCCTCTCGCTTGGCTTTGGCGGGCCAGTGCCCCTCCTCGATCCGCCGCTTCAAAGCCGGGATGGCGCGGGGCCGGCCCACCGCGAGGCCGGCGATCGGGACGCCGCTGCGGGTGAAGACGGCCTCGAAGTCGCGCTCGCTCGGGTCTCCGTCCACCATGACGGCGTCGGAGTGGTGGGCGTGCCCCACGTACTGGATTCGCAGCCCGTACTGGTCGCTCCAGAAACTGGGCAGCGGCGGCGTGCCGGGGTACTCGCCGAGCATCGCGCGGGCGACGGCGGCGCCCTGCCAGGCCGCGGCGTCCCAGTGCTCGGTGCGAGCGTGGGAGCCGAAGCGGGGGTCGAAGGGAACCGAGGCGTCGCCCGCCGCGAAGACGCCCGGCAGAACGGTGCGGCCGGAGCTGTCGACGCGGACGCCGGTCTCGTCGAGGCCGCTGCCGTGCAGCCACCCGGTGGCGGGCGCCGTGCCGACTCCGACCACCACCGCGTCGCAGGCCACCCGCCGGTCGTCGGCGAGGACCAACTCCTCGACCCGGCCGTTGCCGCGGGCGCCCTCGAGCATCGTCGCGGTCATCACCCGCACGCCCTCGTCGAGATGAAGGCCCGCGAACCACCCCCCGATCTCCTCGCCGAGGATCGGCGCCAGCGGCGTCTCCAGCGCTTCGATCATCGTCACCTCGACCCCGAGCCGCCGCGCCGTGGCGGCTACCTCCTGGCCGATGAAGCCGGCGCCGACGATCGCCAGGCGGGCGCCGGGGGTGAGCTCCTCGCGCAGCCGCCGCGCGTCGGCGAGGGTGCGCAGGTAGTGGACGTTCTCGTAGCCCTTGAGGAACGGCAGCTGTCGCGCCGCCCCGCCGGTCGCAATCAGCAGCTGCTCGTAGGGCAGCTCGGCGCCGGAGTCGAGAGCCACGGTGCCGGCGCTCGGGTCGAGGCGCTCGGCGCGTGCGTCGAGCACCAGCTCGACCTCCATCTCCTCATACCACCAGGCCGGTCGGTAGGCGAGCGACTCCTCCTCCGCCGTTCCCGCCAACAGCTCCTTGGAGAGCGGCGGGCGGTCGTAGGGAGGGTCGGGCTCGGCGCAGACGATCCGCACCGACCCTTCGTAGCCGCGGCGGCGCAGCGTCTCGGCGCAGCGCTGCGCTGCGAGGCCGCCGCCGACGATCAGGACTCCGTTGTCTTTCATCATGCCTCCTCGAGGACTGGGGATCGGGAAATCGGGGCCCCGCGCTGGTGGGCGGGGAGTGGGCTGGGGCGACCGCGAGCGCCTTCATGCGCCCGGTCCTTCGAGCGAGCGCGCTTGGCGCCGCCCGAGAAGACGCGGTAGACGAACAGGCCTCCGATTACCGGCGCCGTCATCAGCACCCACCAGCGGAACCAGACCGCCGAGGCGTCGGTGCCGGCGCCGAAGGCGTGGACCAGGCCGAGCAGGTAGACGAGGATCGTCGCCCTGTGGGCCTTGCGCCAGAGGCGCGCGCCGATCCGCTTGCGGGCGTAGAAGCTGAGCCCGAGCAGCACCGACAGGTAGCCGCCGACGACGCCGAGCCCCGTCCACAGCGGGCGGAAGCCCATCGTGAAGGGGACGGTGACGCCGGCGACGCCAGGGTTGAGCCAGGGGTCGCCGAGCAGGGTGATGCCGTGCACGGCGATCGCGACGATCCCGGCCAGCGCCGTGTGCTCGTGGATCGCCAGCAGCTTGCGGGAGAGCCCGGGGCGACGCATCACCTTGCCGGCCATCGCCAGGCCGAGGCCGACCGAGATCGTCACCAGGACGAGGGCGACCAGGCCGGAGGCGCGGCTGGCAAGCCACCAGCCGTGCGTCTGCAGCGTTGTTGAGGCGGCGGCGTTCACGCGTTCGCTCCCTGAGGGGCCGGGGGCTCGGGAAGGCGGATGCGGGGCCGGGCGCTGAGCGGCCCGACCGTCTCGACCCTGCCGCCGTCGTGGACCAGCAGGCCGCCGCGCTCGGAGAGGACCTTGCGGCCGCCTTCGGGGCCGGAGAGCAGCGCCGCCTTGGCCAAGGTCTCCGCCTCCACGGCGGTGTCGCCGAGGGCGGTGGCGCCGATCAGGCCGGTCCAGGCGGGCTCGCCCGTGGAGGGGTCGATCAGGTGGTGGGCGTAGCGGCCGTCGGCGCCCCGCCAGACCCGTACGTTGAGGCCCGAGGTGGCGACGGCGCCGGAGCCGAGCCGCAGCACGTGGGCGCGCTCCCCCGTCAGCGGGTGCTCGACGAAGACTTCGTAGGGCTGGACCAGGGCGTCCGGTCCGCCGATCCGGATGTCGCCGCCGCAGTCGACGATGAAGCGCGAGTAGCCGCGCAGTTGCGCCGCGACCAGGTCGGCGGCGAGCCCCTTGCCGGCGCCGCCGGTGTCGAAGCGGACGCCGGGCGGGCGGCTGATCGTCCCCGCCGCGTCGTCGACTTCGAAGAGCTTCCAGCTCGCCTCGGGGTTGGGTTGCGCCGGGCGCCTCGGCGGCGCCTCGGCGAGTGCGGCGCCGAGCGGAGCGCCCGGCACTCCGGCGCGGGAGGCGACGTAGCCGGCGGACTCGATCTCGCCGACCAGGGTCGGGTCGACCAGGCCGCCGCTTCGCTGCGCCGCGGCGAGCCCGGCCTTGACCGCGTCGCGCAGCAACTCCGAGGTGGGGACGCGCTCGCGCGGGTCCTCGTTGAGAGCGCAGAGCTCGCTGTCGGGTTTGAAGCGGGACAGTGCCGCGTCGAACTCGACCACGAACTGCCTGGCCCGCTCGGCTGCCGCCGGGGCCGGAGCCATCCCGGGCCCCGGCTCGCCGATCAGCAGCCGTACATGGGAGCCCATCGCATCGAAGATGACGTCGTGCTCGCCCATGGTCAGGATGCGCTGGTGGTTACGGGAGCGTAGCCCGACGAGGAGCCGACGGTCCCACCGCTACTCGTGACGGTTGAGCGGCCGGGGGTCGGGACGATCGTCGTGACGACGCGGCGCTTCACCACCTTCTTCACCAGGACGGGCCTGGCGGCCGGGGCCGCGGTGGCGCTGAGCTGGTAGGTGAGGAAGGCGAACATCGTCGCGAACAGGGCGATCGAGCTCCAGATCACCAGGCCGGGACCGGGCCGGCGACCGCGGGGCCCAGGGGCGCCCCGCGGCGCCTGCCGGGCCGGGGTGTCGGGAGGAAGCTCAGTCATCGTGACCGCCCTCATGCTCTCCGCCCCCTCCGCCACCGCCACCACCGCTGGTGTGGGTGACGACCGGGGAGCTGCCGCCCCCGCCGGAGCCACCCGAGCTGCCGCTGGTGTGGGTGACGACGGGCGTCGAGGGTGAGCTCGGCGCCGACCCCGAGCCGCTGGAAGACGTGGTCACCGGAGCCGACGAGTAGCCCGAGGACGAGCCGGTCGAGGAGGAGCCGGTGGTCGCGCTGCCGTAGGAGCCCCCGGATCCGGAGCTGCCCGCGTAGGCGCCGCCGGCCCCGGTTACGACCGGGTGCTTCGGCTTGACGTGCTTGGTGACGTGGATCGTCCGCCGGATCACCTTGGTGCGGATCAGCGGTTTGTCGGCGAGCGTTGAGGACTTCTGGCCGCCGGCGCTGAGGGCGAGGCCGGTGAGGCCGCCCAGGCCGACGATCGTGGCTGCCGCTGCGACTCTGGTCTTGACGTTCTTCACGACTGCTTACCTCCTGGCCGGATTGCCCCTGGCAGTCTGGGGAGGTGGTGTGCAAGCGCTTCCCAGGCCCGGGTAAAGGAACGGCAAAACCTCGAAGCGGCCCGTCGGAGGCGAAGAAGGGCGGCGCTACAGTGGACCCATGGCGGTCCAGTCGGCGCCGAGCGGTCGGATCCTCGTCGTCGAGGATGAGGACTCGATCTCCCAACCCTTCGCGGAGGCCCTGCGGCGGGCGGGGTTCGAGCCGCTGGTGACGCGGACCGCCGCCGGTGCGTTGGAGCTGGCGAGCGAAGTCGAGCCGGACCTGGTGATGCTCGACCTCACCCTCCCCGACGGCGACGGCCGCGACGTCTGTCGCGAGTTGCGACGCCGCTCCGACGTGCCGATCGTGATGCTGACCGCTCGCGGCACCGAGATGGACCGGATTGTCGGCCTCGAGCTGGGCGCCGACGACTACGTGGTCAAGCCGTTCAGCGCTCGCGAGGTGATCTCGCGGATCCGCGCGGTGCTGCGACGCAGCGCTCCGCGCGACGGGGACGGCGCCGACCAGGGGTCGATCCGGATCGGTGAACTCGAGCTCGACCCGGCGGCGCGGCTGGCGCGGCTGGGGGACGCGGAGCTCGACCTTTCGCGCAAGGAGTTCGACCTGCTCGCCGAGCTGATGCGCAACGCGGGTCGGGTGGTGACGCGAGAGGACCTGATGTCGAAGGTCTGGGACGTCAACTGGTTCGGCTCGACCAAGACGCTCGACGTCCACATCGGCTGGCTGCGGCGCAAGCTCGGCGACGATCCCAATCACCCCACGTACATCGAGACGGTGCGGGGAGTCGGCTTCCGCTTCGCCGCGCCGGAGGTCGAGGAGCCGTAAGCCTCCGGGCCACCCTCCTGCTGGCGCTGGCCTACGTCCTCCTGCTGGCGCTGATCGCCCTCGGCGTGCCGCTGGCGGTGAGCCTGCGCGACCGGGTCGACTCCGAGGTGCGCGGCCAGGCCCGCAGCCAGGCCGACGTGGTCGCGGCGTCGGCGTCGGAGCTGCTCGAGCCGGCCCGGCGGCCGGCCCTGCGGCGCCTCGTCCAGCTCTCCGCCGACAGCGTGCGCGGCCGGGTGATCGTGGTCGACCGTCGCGGCCGCCTGCTCGCCGACTCGGCGGGCGCTCCGGCCGGGAGCGACTACGCGGAAAGGCCCGAGATCCGTGCCGCTCTGTACGGGCGCGGAGAGCAGATCACCCGCAGCAGCAAGACCCTCGGCGCCGACATCCTCGCCACCTCGGCGCCGGTGCTCAGCGGCGGCCGTCCCGACGGAGCGGTGCGGATCACCCAGAGCGTCGCCGCGGTCCACAAGGCGGTGCGAACCTCGATCCTCGACCTCGCTGCCCTGGCCGGCGTAGTCCTCTTGTTGGGCCTCGCCGCGGGGGCCGTGGTCGCCCAGCAGATCGCCAGGCCGATCCGCCGGCTGGACCGAGCTGCCCGCGATGTGGCCGGCGGCGACCTCGATTCCAAAGTCGCGATCGAGGGCAGTTCCGAGCAGCGCTCGCTGGCGCGCGCCTTCAACGAGATGACCCAGCGGGTCAAGCGCCTGCTCCGCGTCCAGCAGGACTTCGTCGCCGACGCCTCCCATCAGCTGCGCACTCCGCTCACCGGTCTGCGCCTGCGGCTGGAGAGCCTCGGCGACCGAGCCGGGGAGGAGGGCCCGGACGCGGCGGAGCTGGAAGCGGCGATGCGGGAGATCGACCGACTCTCGCTGATCGTCGACGAGCTGCTCGTCCTCAGCCGCGCCGGCGAGCACGAGTTGCCGGGGGAGCGGGTCGACCTCGGCGACGCGGCGGCCCGGGCGGCGGAGCGCTGGCGACGCACGGCGGAGGAGCGCTCGATCGGGTTGGAGGTCCGCGACGGTGGGGCGCCGGCCCTCGCCTGGTGCGCGCCGCACGATCTCGACCGCTCGATCGACGCGCTGCTGGAGAACGCCCTGCGCTACTCGCCGGAGGGCTCGACGGTGGCGATCGAAGCCGCGCCGGGGGGGATCGAGATCCTCGATCGGGGGCCGGGGTTGGCGCCCGGTGAGGAAGAGACGGTCTTCGAGCGTTTCAGCAGGGGCAGCGCCGGACGGCGCGGGCCCGGCGGCACCGGCCTCGGGTTGCCGATCGCCCGCGAGCTGACCCGCCAGTGGGGGGGCGAGGTGACGCTGTCCGCGCGCGGAGGAGGCGGGACGCGGGCCTCGATCCGCGTCCCGGAATCGAAGAAAGGAGAGCAACGATGACCGCGCTCCGTTGGTTCGGGTTGGCGCTGCTGGGCATCCTGATCGCGGCCGGCGTCTCAATCGCCGCCAGCCGCCTCGCCAGTCAGCAGATCGGCCTCGCCTCGCAGCCGATAACCGCCGGCGACGCGCTGGTGCCGCGCGCCTCGCCTCGGCCGGCCCCTCGCAAGCACTCACCAGGGCGCCCGCACACTCCCGCGCCGACCACCACGACGCAGTCGACGCAGCCGCCGCCCACCACGATTCCGACCTCTCCCACGACGCCGGCTGGACCGACTCGGTCCGGCGGCGGCGAGGGGGACGGTGGTGGGGGCGGCGGCGCCGACGACTGATCCTCAGGACGAGACCCCTGCCAGCTCGCGGGGCCGGGAGCCCCGGCGATCGCGGCAAGGATGGGCGACGACGTGAACGACCGGGACTCTCGTCACGCGCCTGAGTCGGTGCGGAAGGCTGAGCTTGAGCCAGCGTGAGATTCCCCGCGGAAGCGTGGCGACGACCACCTCCTCGAAGGCGCCGCCGCGGAGGGTGTCTTCGACGGCGGCGAGGGGGTCGGGATCGCCGACGATCGCGGTCTCGACTTCGAGTCCGGAGATTCGCATCCGCTGCATGCCGGCCTCGGCGCGGCCGGTGGCTTCCGGGCCGCCCGCCTTCATGTCCGCCGCCCATGCGAGCCCATGGGGGACGGCGGGGACGAGAAGCGTGAAGCGAGCCGGGGACCTGGCGGCTCGCTGCAGCAGCGCCGCGATCAGCTCGGGCGAGTCCGCGGTGCGGTTCGCCACTACCAGGACTTTCACCTTCGGGGTCATTGCCTCTCCTCTCTTCGCGGTAGCACCGTCAGTCAGGGTGCGTCCGCTCCCTTACCGGGAGCTAACCGCCCCCTAACAGGGGCCTAAGGCTGCGGTGAGAGTTCTCTGATCCGATCAGTCGTCGACGACGGCGCCACCGCTGGCGCGCGTCACGATCGGAGGCCGGGCGTTTGCGCCCGAGTGCACCGCGATCGGCTGACTGACCGGTGTTGCGGTCGCCCCGCTCGCGCTGGTGACGATCGACGCCGTGGCGCCGCCGGCCGCCTGCTGTGCCGCGGTGGGGATGCCCTGGTTGGTTCCCATCGCGACGCCTCCCAGGGCGGCCAGCCCGAGGACTGTGGCGCCGGCGGCGACCTTTGCTCTTCGGTTGCTACTCATGGATCGCTCCTTCGAATCGGTAGACCCATTCTGCGCCCGGCCGGGCAATGCGACGGTCAAGCCAAGGACAAGAAAGGGTCAAGCCGCGGCACCGCGCCGAATCAACCAGCGGCGTGCCTCGTCGGCGCCCCAGACGATGAACGGCATCGGCAGCAGGATCGCCAGGTACTCGGCGGGCAGCGCCGCCGTACCGAAGACGCCCTGGAACAGCGGCACGTAGACGAGCAGCGCGGCGAGGCTCAGCTCGAAGGCGATTCCCCAGAGCAGCAGGCGGTTGCGGAAGACGCCGATCGAGCGCAGGGATGCCCGGTCGGTTCGCGCCGCGAACGCCGTGCCCACCTGGCAGACGACCATCGAGACGAAGGTCATCGTCGTCGCCTGCAAGTAGGCGTGATGCAGGGGCGTCCCCTCGCCGGTGGGGTCGTTGGGCGCCCAGCCGGCCCGCAGTAGCACGTAGAAGAAGGCGGCCATCGAGAGCGCCGCCGCGATCAGGCCGAGGAACAGCCAGGAACGGACCAGCATGCCGCGCGTGATGATGCTCTCCCGACGCGGGCGGGGGGGACGATCCATGATCCCCGGCTCGGCCCGTTCGCGACCGAGCGCCAGCGCCGGCAGGGTCTCGGTGCCGACGTCGACCGCGAGGATCTGCATCACCGTCAGCGGCAGCGGCACCGCCCCTCCCGCCAGGGCGAAGACGATGAAAGGCGTCACCTCCGGCGTCGTGTGGGTGAAGATGTAGACGATGAACTTGCGGATGTTGTCGTAGGTTCGCCGGCCCGCCGCGACCGCGGCGACGATCGTCGCGAAGTTGTCGTCGGTAAGCACCATCGTCGCCGCCTCGCGGGCGACGTCGGTCCCGGAGCGCCCCATCGCGACGCCGATGTCGGCGCGGCGCAGGGCGGGAGCGTCGTTGACGCCGTCGCCGGTCATTGCCACCGTGTGGCCCTCGGCGCGCAACGCGTCGGCGATCCGCAGCTTCGCCTCGGGCGTCGCTCTGGCGAAGATCAGCTCCTCCTCCTCGGCCAGCAGCCGGTCGAGCTCGGGCTCGTTGATCCGGTCCAGCTCCTCCTCGGTGACGATCCGCGGCTCGCCGCGGGCGATCCCGATCCGCCGGGCGATCGCCGCCGCGGTCAGTCCGTGGTCGCCGGTGACGACGATGATCCGGATCCCGGCCTCGTGGCAGCGGGCCACCGCCTCCGGCACCTCGGCCCGCGGCGGGTCGATCATCGCAACCAGGCCGAGCAGGACGAGGTCGCGCTCCGCCTCCTCGCGCCGCCGCGGCAACCCGTCGCCGAGCGCCCGCCTGGCGACCGCCAGCACCCTCAGGCCCTGTCCCGCGTAGCCGTCGACGATCTCCTTCAGCCGTCGCCGCTCTCCATCCTCGATCGCCGCCGTCCCGCCGTTCCCGTCGGCGTGCCCGCGGCAGCGCGGCAGCACCGACTCCGGCGCCCCCTTGGTGTGGACGACGAAGGCGCCGTCGCGCTCGTCGACCGTCGACATCAGCTTCAGCACCGGGTCGAAGTGGAATTCGCGCAGCCGCCCCTCGGCCGCCGCGCCGCCGGTTTCCGCACCGAGGCGCCGCGCCGCGCGCAGCATCGCCAACTCGGTCGCGTCCCCGGCCGCCTCCCCGTCCTCGCCGAGGCGGGCGTTGTTGCAGGCGGCCATCGCCTCCGCCAGCGCCCCCATCCCCCCAACCGCCGAAGCTGGGTTTTCAAGGTCCAGCTCGCGGCCGGCGGCCCAGATTTTGGTGACCCGCATCCGGTTCTCGGTCAGCGTCCCGGTCTTGTCGGTGCAGATCACGTCGGTCGAGCCGAGTGTCTCGACCGCGCTGAGGCGCTTCACCACCGCGCCTTTGTGGGCGAGACCGCGCACCCCGCCCGCGAGTGCCAGGGTGATCACCGGCAACAGGCCCTCGGGGACGCTGCCGACGATCAGCCCGATCGCGAAGACGACGGCGTCGGCGATCGACAGTCCCGCCGCGAGGGTGGCGAGCGGGACGAAGGCGGCCCCGCTCGCCACCGCGATCGCGGCGATCAGCCAGGCGATGCGGCGCACCTGCCGCTCCAGCGGGCTCTCCTCGCCCCCGGTCCGCTCCGAGAGCGCCGCGATCCTGCCCAGCTCGGTTCGCATCCCGGTGGCGAAGACCAGCGCTCGCGCCTCGCCGCCGGTGCAGCCGGTGCCGCTGAAGACGAGGTCCCGGGACTGGATCAGCGGCCTGCCGGCTTCTCCGACCCGGTCGGCCGAGCGCGTCGCGGTGACCGACTCACCGGTCAGGGTCGACATGTCGACCTCGACCGCCCCATCGATCAGCCGCGCGTCGGCCGAGACCCGGTCGCCCTCCTCGATCACGAGGACGTCGCCGGGGACGAGGCGGGGCGCCTCGATCTCCTCGACCGCGCCGTCCCGCAGCACCTTGGCGTGCTCCGGCAGGTACTCGCGCAGCGCCTCGACCGCCCGCTCGGCCTGCCTCTCCTGGGCGAAGGCGAAGGCGGCGTTGAGGATGATCACGACGATCACCGCCACCGCCACGGGGACGATGCCGGCCAGGGCGGCGAGTCCGGCGGCCCCCCACAACAACAACGCCAGGGGGTGGGTGAACTGGCGCGCCAGCTCCCGCGGCCAGCGGCGGCCGCCGCGGCGCGTCAGCTCGTTAGGCCCATGGGTGAGCAGGCGACGCTCGGCCTCGCGCTCGGAGAGGCCCGCGCGTGAGGCGCGCAGGTCGCGCAGCAGCAACTCGATGCGCTCGTTGGGATCGGGCGCCGAGGCGATCGGCGCCTCGCCTTCTCGAGCGTCATGCTCGACGTTTCCCACGCGGCCACCTTAGACCTCGCCAACCTCGCGGGAAAACACGGATGCCACCCCCGACCCCGGGGGCTTAGATAGAGATCCCATGTCCACGCCTTCGCACGCCTCGTCCCCCGCTAACCTCGTTGCGGTGCCGGATCCATCGGAGCGAGACGACGGGGTCAAGGAGACGACGACGATCGTCCTCGCGGACGACCACACGGTGGTCAGGAGCGCGCTGCGCATGTTGTTGGAGGCGGAGCCGGGCTTCGAGGTCCTTGCTGAGGCGGGAGACGCCGACGCGGCGATCCGCTACGTCAGGGGCCACAAACCCACGGTCTTAATCCTCGACCTGAACATGCCGGGGCGCTCCAGCCTCGAAGCGGTCCCGGACATCCAGGAGGCCTCTCCGAAGACGGAGATAGTCGTCCTGACGATGCAAAACGAGCCGGCCTTTGCCCGCAAGGCCCTCCAGGCCGGGGTGCGCGGCTACGTCCTCAAGGAGGCGGCGGACGCGGAGCTGGTCCAGGCCGTGAAGAGCGCCGCCAAGGGAGACACCTACCTCCAGCCAGCGCTCGGCGCCCGTCTCGTCTCCGAGCCGGAGACCACCCGTGCCGACGAGCTGAGCGAGAGGGAGCGGGAGGTGCTCCGCCTGATCGCCCTCGGCCACACCAACGCCGAGATCGCCGAACAGCTCTACCTCAGCATCCGCACCGTGGAGAGCCACCGCGCCCACATCCAGCAGAAGCTGCGACTCTCCAGCCGCGCCGAGCTGGTGCGCTACGCGCTCGAGCGCGGCATGGTCGAGACCTAGGCGGGCGCGATGTGTCGTTGGGGCGGTGTCTGAATGGCGCAGCCCAAATTCATCGAGATCGCGCCCCAGCCGTTGGAGCGCTACCGGGACCTGCTCGGCTCCGAGTACGCGGGCTTCGAGCAGGTCGCCGAGCGGGCGAAGAAGACGTTTGCCGGCCGGGCGATCTGGCACGTCAACTCCACCCACCGTGGCGGCGGCGTCGCCGAGATGCTGGGCTCGCTGCTGCCCTACGTTCGCGGGGTCGGCGTCGACACCCGCTGGGTCGTCCTGCGTGAGAAGCCGGAGTTCTTCACCGTCACCAAGCGCATCCACAACAACCTGCACGGCGACCCCGGCGACGGGGGCGAGCTTG
This sequence comes from uncultured Solirubrobacterales bacterium, assembly GCA_963702055.1. Lineage (GTDB taxonomy): Bacteria > Actinomycetota > Thermoleophilia > Solirubrobacterales > 70-9 > CAWINX01. The sequence goes on from OY969702.1 coordinate 2,036,034, forward strand.
GCGCCGAGGAGCGCGAGGTCTACGAGGGGGCGATGGAGGACAGCGCTCGCCACCTCACCCGGCTGCTGCAGCCCGGCGACGTGGTCTACCTCCACGACCCTCAGACCGCCGGGTTGGCGCAGCGGGTCCGCGACGGGGGGGTGAAGGTCGTCTGGCGGTGCCACATCGGGGTCGACGAGCCCAACGAGCTGGTGCGACGGGCATGGGACTTCTTGCGCCCCTACGTCGAGACGGCCGACGCCTACGTGTTCTCGCGCCGCCAGTACTTCTGGGACGGGCTCGACGAAGATCGGCTGTGGGTGGTGCCACCGTCGGTCGACCCGTTCTCACCGAAGAATCAGGAGATGGATCCGGCAACCGTCGAGGCGATCGTCGGGGTGATCGGCCTCGGTCCCCGCCGCCCCGAGGCGGCGCCTGTTTTCACCCGGGGGGATGGGACGCCCGGGCGGGTGGAGCGTCGCGCCGAGGTCCTCCAGGAGGAGCCACTTCCAACCGGCGCGAAGCTGGTCACCCAGGTCTCTCGCTGGGACCGGTTGAAGGACCCGCTCGGGGTGCTCGAGTGCTTTGCCGAGCACCTCGACGACCCCGAGGCGCACCTCGTCCTCGCCGGGCCCGCGACGGAGGCGGTCTCCGACGATCCCGAGGGCGCCGAGGTGTTCGAGGCGGTCGCGGCGGCCTGGCGCCGCTTGCCGGAGGATGTCCGCCGTCGGGCGCATCTCGTCAGCCTGCCGATGTACGACCTCGACGAGAACGGCGCGATGGTCAATGCGATCCAGCGTCGCGCCGACGTGCTCGTGCAGAAGAGCATCGCCGAGGGCTTCGGGATGACCGTCGCCGAGGGGATGTGGAAGGAGCGGGCCGTGGTCGGCAGTGGGGTTGGCGGGATCCAGGATCAGATCGTCGACGGCGAGAGCGGCGTCCTGGTCGAGGACCCGGGCGACCTGGAGGGGTTCGGCCGCGCGATCGGCGCCTTGCTGGACGACCCGGCTCGCGCCGAGCGACTGGGCAAGGCGGCGCGGCGGCGGATCAGGGAGGGCTTCCTCGGCATCCACCGATTGACGCAGTACGTCGAGCTGGTCGCCGGCCTCGGCTCTTAGCGGCCGCTCAGGGAGCCAGCTCGCCGCCGTCGACCGGGACGGTGACGCCGGTGACGAAGGCCGCCGCGTCGCTGACCAGGAAGAGCGCCACCCTGGCCACGTCGTCGGGCTGTCCGACTCGGCCCAGGGGAAGGGACTCGGTCAGGTTCTCCAGCAGCTCCTGCACCGGCTCGCCGGCGCTGTCGCGCAGGGTGTCGATCCCCGGCGTCTCGATCACCGTCGGCGCGATCGCCACGACCCTTATGCCCTGCGGGCCGAGCGCCGCGGCGGCGCCTTTGGTCATCCCCCGCACCGCCCACTTGCTGGCGCTGTAGGGGCCGGCGCCACGGTAGGCGGCGGTCGAGGCGAGGTTGAGGATGACGCCGCCGCCCGCCTCGATCATCCTCGCGCCGGCCGCCTGTAGGCCCATGTAGGAGCCGGTCAGGTTGATGCGGAGGACGCGGTCGAAGTCGGCGGCGCTCGCGGCCATCGGATCGAGCGCCTCGGCGGGGAAGATGCCGGCGTTGTTGACCCAGATGTCGAGGCCGCCGAGCTCCTCGACCGCCAGGGCGGCGATCGACTCGGGGCCCGCGGGATCGCCGACGTCGAGCGCCGCCGCCAGGGCACGGCCCCCGGTCAGCGAGCCGATCTCTTCGGCGACCTGCTGCGCGAGGTCGGCGTCGAGGTCGGCGACGACCGTCGCCGCCCCGGCTTCCACCAGGCGCGTCGCGATCGCCCGGCCGATGCCCTTCGCCGCCCCGGTCACCACCGCCACCTTGCCGTCGAGCCGCAGCAGGCGCTCGACGGGCGAATCGCTTGGGTCGGTTGCCGTCAACGGAGGGCGCCTTCGGTGCGGTTTCCGCAATCCGTCATGAAGGGGAACCTATGGCGTCTCGGACCCTCTGTCATCGGGGAAAACCCGAAACGGCCACCCCAGCAGCGCCACCAACACGATCAGCATCGCGATCTGAACGGCGATCCCCAGGGGAGAGGTCAGCGAGTCGAGCGCCACCGCGCCGAGGTTGCGCTCGGCGATCGAGGCGACACCGACGTAGATCGAGTAGGAGACGAGCCGACCGGCGAAGAACGCCGCGGTCAGCGGCAGCAGGGGGACAGTCAACAGGCCGGCGGCGACGAAGAGCTGTCCGGATGGCACGGGGGAGACGGCGAACAGGCCGAGCCCGGCCACGGCGCGGCCGCGGTTCGCGGTCAGCGCTGCTTCGGCGCGGTCGAGTCGGCGCAGACGGGCAGCCGAGAAGCGCGGCCGCAGGCGCCGTGTCCCGTTCGCCAGCAGGAAACGTCCCGAGGCCGCCGCCAGGGCTCCGCCCAGCACCAGCGGCACGGCCGGCAGGTCGAAGTCGAGGCTGAAGAAGACCAGCAGCGCCCAGGTGGGGGGCCCGAAGGCCGGCAGCAGGTTGACGGCGAAGACGACCGCGAGCGCGATTCCGTATTGGGCCGCGGCTGACACCGCGCCTACGCTAGTCGGCGACTCCCCGGTTCAGCCGCCGACCTGGGCGGACAGCCAGGGGCCGGCGGCCGAGATCGTCGCCAGCGCGAGGCCCAGCCCGGCGGCGAGCGAGGTGAAGAGCAGCGCGACGCGCAGTCCCGAGCCGGCCAGCTCCGCCTCGCGCCCACCATTGCGGCGCCAGTCCGGCAGCGCCAGGTCGGGCAGGTGGAGGACGTGCCCGAGGACGTGGATCGCCATGAATCCGAACCAGAGGATGAAGCTCGCCTTGTGCAGGAACTTGAGCGAGCCTCCGTCGGGCCCGGCGATCAGCAGGGCGACACCGGTGCCGAACAGGGCCAGGCTGGTCAGGACCACCCCCGGCGCCAGGATCCGCATCAGCCAGGGGGGCGGGCCCTTGAGCCGGTAGGGAGGGGTGCCCAGGTAGTAGCGGGTGAAGCGGTAGCCGGTGCTGCCCAGCTTCAACAGGACCGGCGGGATCAAGAGCATGCCGATGAAGATGTGGGGACCAACCAGGGGGCCGATGAAGGGGATCGTCAGTCCCTCGATCGCCAACAGGACGATCAGCATCGCCCCGGCGCCGCCGGTCAGGCGGGCGTTGCCGTCGACGCCGGCGCGCGTCGGCGCTTTGCTCTCGCTGTACATGGGCACGATGCTCATCTTCGACGCTTACGGCCGCTTAACGCGTGCGTGAGAGGTCTCTCATGGAGGTCTGAGCAGGGGTTTAGGGACCGGCGAGACAGTCAGTGCAATGCGCGACGTCCGTGGCATGGGGAGCACCTCGCCCGCAATGGCGCTCTTCCCCCTGCGCCTCTTCCTCGGCGTCACTTTCGTCTACGCGGGGATCCAGAAGCTCAGCGACCCGGGTTTCCTGCACGCCGGAGCGCCCACCTACATCGGCACCCAGCTGCACGGCTTCGCGGCCGGGACGCCCGGCGGGTTCGTCCTGCGCACCTTCGCTCTGCCCCATCCGGAGCTTGCCGGGGTCGCGGTCGCGGTCACCGAGATCCTGATCGGGCTGCTCGTCACCGCCGGGCTCTTCACCCGGATCGCCGCCGTCGCCGGCCTCGGCCTCAACTTCCTCCTCTTCCTGACCGCAAGCTGGCACACGACCCCCTACTTCCTCGGGCCGGACCTGGTCTTCACGTTTGCCTGGCTGCCCTTCGTCCTCGCCGGGGCAAAGGGGCAGCCGGCCCTCGACAACATCACCTGGCGCCCCTCCGCTGCGATGGCCCGTCGCACCCACCTGCGCCCGGTCGAGGCGGAGAGCGAGGAGGCCGTCGCGATCTCTACCCGACGGGCGCTGCTCGCCGAGTTCGCCGGGATGGCGGTGGCGATCGCCGGGATCTCGACCCTCGTCAAGGGCGCCTACTCACCGCCGCGGGCCCTGGGCGGCAGCACCGCGCGCTCTTCGGGAGGGGGGAGCTCGCCTGGCGCGGGTAGCCCGCCGAGCGCCACCGCCGGCAACGGCGCCGGTGCGGGGTCGACGGCGGCGCGCTCCTCTCTCCCCTCCGGCGCCGTCAAGCTCGGGCCGGCGAGTCGCCTGCCGAGCGGCCAGGGCGCCACCTACAGCGATCCGTCCGACGGCTCGGCGGACATCGTGATCCGCCAGTCCGACGGCAGCTTGAAAGCGTTCAGCGCGGTCTGCACCCACGCCGGTTGCACGGTCGGCTACCAGGGCGGCGTCATCGTTTGTCCCTGTCACGGCGGCGAGTACAGCGCCCAGACCGGCGAGGTGATCGCCGGCCCCCCGCCCAGCCCGCTGGCGCCCAAGCAGGTGGTCGAAGCCGGAGGCCAGATCTACGCCGTGCCGAGCTGAGCGTCGTAGCCGTCCAACTCGAAGGCGACCCGGGCGCCCCTCAGTGGGGATTCCTCGGCCCAGATCCGACCGCCGTGCGACTCGACGATCGAGCGGGCGATCGCCAGCCCCAGGCCGCTGCCGCCTGAGCCGCGGTCGCGCGCCGTGTCACTGCGGTGAAAGCGGGCGAAGACCCGCTCTCTCTCCGCGGCCGGGATCCCGGGCCCGTCGTCGTCGATGCGGACCGTCAGCCGGGAGCCGCGTGCCTCGGCGGAAACGGCCACCTGTCCCTCGGGGCCGGCGTGGCGCCGGGCGTTGGCGAGCAGGTTGCGGACCACCTGTGTCAACAGGTCCGGGTCTGCGTTCAGGGTCCCCGCCGGGATGTCGTGAACCGTCACCTCGCCGTGCGGCTCGGCTTCGGCAATTCCTCGTAGGAAAGGCCGCAGTGAAATCACCCGGCGCTGGAGCGGGACGGCCTCGTCGAGCCGCGCCAGGGCTAGCAGGTCGTCGACCAAGCGCTCGATCCGCATCATCTCGGTCAGCACCACTCCCTCGACCCGGCGCACTTCGGCAGCCTCGGGACGCTCGCTTTGGGCCAGCACCTCGAGCTGACCCCGTATCGCGGTCAGGGGGGTGCGCAGCTCATGGGAGGCGTCGGAGGCGAACCGGCGTTGCCGGGAGAAGGCCTCGTCGAGGCGATCCAGCATGTGGTCGAATGCCTCCGCCAGCGTCCTCACCTCAACCGCGGCGGCCGCTTCGGCGCCGATTCGCGGGGTCAGGTCGCCGGCGTCGACCGCGGCGGCGGTGGACGCCATGCGACGCAGCGGCGCCGCGGTGCGGACGGCGAGCAGGTAGCCGGCAAGCAGGGCCGCCCCGAGGGTGATGGCTCCGGCGATCAGGAACGTCTTTACCACCTCGGCCTGGGCATCCTCGACCGGCGACAACGGCGACACCTCGGCCGGGTCGGAATCGATCGAATGGGTGTGTGAGCCACCCGCTTCGCGGTGCTCTTCTTGCTTGATCACCGCCGATTCGTCGCCCATCTCCCCACGCACGGCGACGAACAGGGCCCCGAATGCCGCGAGGACGATTGCCGCGATCGAGAGGGCCAGCCTGCCTCGCAGGCCGAGTCGCCGCCAGACTTCCCTCATGCGTCGGTGGCCAGTCGGTAGCCGACCGAGCGCACTGTTTCGATCGGCGCGGGCGAATCGGGCAGGGCGAGGCGACGGCGCAGGTAGCCGACGTAGACCTGGACCACGTTGGTGCCGGGGTCGTGGTCGTAGCCCCAGACCGAGGAGAGGATCTCGGTATGGGTGCAGACCTGTCCGGCGTGTCGCATCAGGTGGGCGAGCAGCTCCGACTCGCGCTCGGGAAGGCGAACCGAGAGGCCGTCCCGCTCGGCCCGGCGCGCCAGCAGGTCGAGCCTGATGCCGGCCGCTTCCAGCTTCGTCGCCTCGGTGTCGCTCGGCTGGCGCAGGTGGGCCCGGACCCGCGCTGCCAGCTCCTCGAAGGAGAAGGGCTTGGCCATGTAGTCGGTGGCACCGCGGTCGAGGCCCTCGATCCGCTCGGCGACCTCCCCCTTGGCGCTCAGCACGATCACCGGCAGGGCAGGCTTGGCGTCGCGGATCGCGGCCAGCACCTCGATCCCGTCGCGTTTGGGGAGCATGCGGTCGAGGATCACCAGGTCGACCGAGCGAGACAGGGCCAGCTGCTCTCCCTCGACACCGTCGCCGGCGCTTAGCACTGCGTATCCCTCGGCCTTCAGCCCACGCTCAAGGAAGTCGGCGATCGAAGCTTCGTCCTCGACGATGAGGATCTCCATGTAGCCGATGCTAGTCGCCGCGCGTGAGCCGTTAGCTTCTTGCCATGCCCCAGGTGGTCGTCTTGCTGCTCGCCGCCTCCGGCACGGCTCTCGCCACCGGGGTGGGAGCGATCCCGGTTTTCTACCTGGGCCGGCGCGCCGCGCAACTCACGCCGCTCCTGCTCGGTTTCGCCGCCGGCGTAATGGGCGTTGCCGCAATTGCGGGACTGCTGATCCCGGCGACGCAGGAGGGGTCGGCCGCGACCGTCGTCGCCGGGCTCGTGACCGGGCTCGCCTTCCTCGTCATCGCCCGTCGCCGTCTCGACGACAACGCCGGCTTCATGGGTCGCAGCGGGCCGGGGGCGCGGACCTCGGCGCTGGTCTTCCTCGTCCTCTTCGTCCACAGCCTTCCCGAGGGGCTCGCGGTGGGAACGGCGTTCGCCTCCGACCGGGCGGGACTGAGCCTCTTCGTGATCCTCGCGATCACGATCCAGAACATCCCGGAGGGGACCAGCGTCGCGATCCCGATGGAGGCGGCCGGCTTCAGCCGGACCCGGATGTTTTGGGCGGCGGTCGGGACCAGTGCCCCGCAGCCGGTGGGCGCCCTGATCGCCTTCGTCGCGGTCGAGCAGATCTCTGCTCTGCTCCCCTTCTCCTTCGCCTTCGCCGCCGGGGCGATGCTGGCGCTGATCGCGGTCGAGCTGCTGCCCCAGGCCTACGCGGGGCCGCGTCGCCTCGGGCCCAGCGCCGGCGCCGCGGCCGGCGCCGCCCTGATGCTGGCGCTCAGCTTCCTGCTCGGCGTCTGACGGGGTTGGCGCCGGCCGCGCGGCGAGTGAGACCGCGCGGTCGGTCCCGTCGGTCAGCCCGACTTCTGGATGCTCGCCACGGGCAGCACCGGCTGCTCGATCTTCGCGATCTTCATTTGTCACCCCCTCGCGCATCGCGTCTGGAAAGCCGTGAGATGAAGACCGCCTTCATGTGCCGAAGCTCCTCGACGGGCTGCTCGAGCGCCACGTCGGCCCCGTAGCCGAATACGCCCTGGCACTCCAAGCCCGTCCGCTCGAGCGCCGCGAGAACCTGCTCTTGGGGGAAGTGCCGCTGCCGGTGGATCTCCGTTTCGATCGAGTCCGTTCCTCCGTTCGATTCCACCTCGAATCGGGCTTCGCAAATCGATCCCGGCGCCGTGTCGCCCGTCGCCTGACCTCGCCAGACGAGCCGACGTCCGTCAGACTCGACCACCCTCTCGCCGGCGAAGAACGTTCTGTAGGTGAAGAGCGTGTTGACGTCGAAGACGAGCAGGCCGTCGAGGGCGAGGTTGCGCGCCATGCCGGCCAGGGCGCTCTCCAGCGCCTCGATGCTGAGCAGGTAGTTGACCGCGTCGTCCAGGGCCCAGACGAGGTCGAACTCGCCGAACGTGGGCAGCGTGACCATGTCGGCGACCTCGAGTCGGGCGCGGTCACCGACCTTCGCCCGCGCGAGGTCCACCATCGAGGCCGAGATGTCGCAGCCCGTCACCTCCCAGCCGCGCTCGAGCATCCGGATGAAGCTCTCTCCCGTCCCGCAGCCGACGTCGAGCAGGCGCCGGCCGTTCAGCCCGTGGCGCTCCAGCTCGGGCAGGAAGCCCCGCAGCACCACCTCGTAGTCGTTCTGGGCGGTGAATTCGTCGTAGACGGGAGCGATCGCCTCGTAGGCGATCTCTGCTCCCCGCTGCCCCGGGTCGGCGGCCGTAAACGTTCCCACGCGCTATAGACCCACCGAATGCTCAAAATAGTTTCATCGATCAGGTCGGTCCGCTTGGTTTTCCCCTTAGTACCGTCGATCAGATCAACGCTCCAACGGCCCAGGGTCGCATCGCCGGCGGCGAATGGGAGTGGGGCGAAGCGCACCGGATTTGCCTACGAGTGGCCTATCGCTATGCGAGTAATCCAGGCGAGGCCGAGGACATAGCCCAGGACGCTTTGCTCCGAGCCTGGCGCCGGCGCGACTCCCTGCGCGACGTTGAGCGGCGTACGGAGTGGCTGGCGACGATCGTCCGCCACGAGGCCTTTCGCCATCACTCCCGCATTCGCCCCGAGCCGGTTGCCACAATCGAAACCATCGAGGGTGCCGACGACGAGCGGGTGCTGGCAACGGTCGAGCGGGCCGACCTGCACGCGGCCCTGGGACGGCTCGACGAGAACGATCGCAGCCTGCTGATGCTGCGTTACTCCGAGGACCTGACCCAGGCCGCGATCGCCCGCCGGCTTGGAATACCCGAAGGAACGGTTAAGGTACGGCTGCACCGGGCGCGCGACAAGCTGCGTCGCGCGTTCGATTCGTCATGAGTGCTCAGCAAACCAAAGTCGCCGTCGAGCCCCGCCTGATCAAGGCTCTGGGCCATCCACTGCGCCAGCGCGTCCTCCATGCGCTCAACGAGGGCGTCGCCAGCCCGAGCGAGCTTTCGAAGCAGCTCGGCGAGCCGCTCGGCAACGTCAGCTACCACGTCAAGATCCTCGCCGAGTGTGATGCGATCGAGTTGGTCAAAACGGCGCCGGTGCGAGGCGCGGTCGAGCATTTCTACCGGGCCACCACCCGTCCCTACTTCACCGACGAGCACTGGTCCGAGCTGCCGCTCTCCACGCGTCGCGCGCTCTTCGACAACAGCCTCCAGGAGATCTGGAGCCACCTCGTCGCCGCGTCCACGGAGAGGGGTCTGGACGATCTCCAAACCCACGTCAGCTGGACCACCCTCGAGCTCGACGAGCAGGCCTACGAGGAAATGGCCGAGCAGCTGCGGATCACCCTCGAGCGGGCGATGGAGCTACAGGCCGAGACGGTCGGCCGCCTCGCTGAGCTTCCGGCCGATGAACGTGAGACGCACCGCACCGAGCTGGCGATCATGCACTTCCATCGCGCCGAGGGCGCGCCGAGTTCCCAGGTTTCGCCAATCGGCGAGGACTGAGTTCCTCAGCAGATTCGCCGCTGTTTGCCGCCGGCCGCCTCAGCCTGCGGTGAGGCCTTGCCGTCGATCTTGTCCAGCGCCCGCTCGATGTCCTCGCCGAGCATCTCCGCCATGTCGCGGCTGAAGTTCTCCTTGAGGATTCGAAGACATCGAGGCCGCCGTCTTCGTCGGTCGGGCGGACGACGACCACCGGCAGGTAGCGGGAGTCGTTGAGCAGTTCGAAGCGCCCCGACTTGGTCAGCGCCGCCTCGGTCTGCGGGTACTCGTCCTGGTCGACGAAGTTGCGATTCAGCGTCTCGGTGGCGAGCTGCTGGGCCTCCGGCTCCATCCAGGTGGTGACGAAGGAGGCGAGGTTGAGGGCCGGGTTGCCGTCCAGGTTCAGCTCGTCGTGGATCAGCTTTTAGGCGGCCCGAGCGGGCATCGAGCCCTTGGGGATGTGGTGCTCGGGGATCTCGTCGGTGAAGTAGCGGCTGCTGTAGGTCGTGTTGGTCAGACGACCCGTCTCGCGCTCGTCGCTCTCCACCTTGCGCATCGCGGGCACTGTACACGCGGGCGGTCTATGCGCAGAGAACTTCCGACCGCTGTACAACGACGCCGCTCACGCACGCCGCCACCATTTGACGATGAAGACCACGCCCCGCCAGATCGTGGCTTTCGGGGGTGGTGGGTTCTCGATGGAGTCGGGCAACCCGCTGCTCGACGACTACGTGCTCGAGCTGACGGCGCCCGAGCGCCCGCGCGTCTGCTTCCTGCCCTCGGCCAGCGGCGACGCCGACCACTACGTCGTCCGCTTCTACCGCGCCTTCCCGGCCGACCGTTGCGAGGCCAGCCACATCTCCCTGTTCCGGCGCGAGCAGGGACCGGCCGACCTGCGCCGCCATCTCCTCTCCCAGGACCTGATCTACGTCGGCGGCGGCAGCGTCGTCAGCCTGCTCGGCGTCTGGCGCGCCCACGGGGTCGACGAGATCCTCCGCGAGGCCTGGGAGTCCGGCGTCGTCCTCTGCGGCCTCTCGGCCGGGTCACTGTGCTGGTTCGCCGAGTCGGTCACCGGCTTCCACGGGGAGCCGCGGCGAGTGAAGGGCCTCGGCCTGCTGCCGTTCAGCAACTGCGTCCACTACGAGCCGGAGTCGAGTCGTCGCGACGCCTACCACCGTTTCCTGCGCGAGGGCATGCGCCCCGGCTACGCGGCCGAGGACGGGGTCGCGCTGCATTTCACCGAGACCGAGCTGAGCCGGGTGGTGGCGTCGCGCCCCGCTGCCCGCGGCTACCGCCTCGACCTGGTGGAGGGGCGGGTCGAGGAGACGCGGATGGCGACCGTCTTCCTGGGTGAGGGCGAAGCGCCGGAATCCTCCTGCGAGGCGACGCCGGAATCCCCCTGCGAGGGACCGTCCAGCGCGGTCGCCGCCTAATGGCCGAGTCGGAGCCGCTGCGGCGGATCCTGGCGCTCGGTGGGCACGACTTCACCTCCCGGCCCCCGGATCGCGCCGTCTGCGAGCTGCTGTTGCGCCTCGCCGGCGAGCGGGCGGGAGGCGGGCGGCCGCGGATCTGCATCCTGCCCACCGCCAGCGGCGACACCTCCGAGCAGATCGCCCACTTCTACACCTCCTTCGGCGAGCGCCCCTGCGAGCCGTCCGACCTTTCGCTCTTCCGGCTGGGACGCCGGCCGATGGCGCTGCGCGACCACCTGCTCGCCCAGGACCTTGTCTACGTCGGCGGCGGCAGCCTGCTCAACCTGCTCGCCGTCTGGGAGGCGCACGAGATCGGCGCCATCCTCAGCCTCGCCTGGCGCCAGGGGATCGTCCTCGCCGGCCAGAGCGCCGGCGCGATGTGCTGGTTCGAGGCGGGGATAACCAAGTCCTCGGGCAAGCCGACCGCCGCCGCCGGCCTCGGCCTGCTCGGCGGCAGCCTCTGCGTCCACTACAACAACGAGCCGGAGCGCCGCGCCGCCTACCTCGACGCGGTCGGCGGCGGCATGCCCGGCGGCTACGGGCTCGACGACTACGCCGGCCTGCTCTGGGAGGGGCAGGGAGAGCCCTCTGCGGTGACCGCCCGGCGCGGCGCCCGCGCCTACCGGGTGAAGTCGAGCGAGGACGGGGTGAGCGAGGCTCCGCTCCCCGCCCGTTTCCTGCCCGCCCCGGCGCCGGCGACCCTGCGCGAGGACATCGCCGAGTTCCGCCGCATCACCAAGATGCGCAAACGGGCCGGCTGGCTGGGTTGACACCGTTCGGGAGTTTCACCTCGCTATAGCAGGGTGAAACTCCCGAACGCGGCGGCAAGGAGAACTTCAAGGACGTCGGCACCTGGACGCCGCCGTCTTGGTGAAGCGCTGAGCGAGCAATTGGCACCCGCAACGGACGGCGCGCCTACACGCGCCTCTTCGTTCGAGTTCCTTCCCGCCCCGGCGGTCCGCTTGGGCCGTGGAGGTCATGGTCGGGCGCATCGAGCATCTGCACGGCTCCGTACTGAGGCGCACGCTGCCGTACACCGCGCTGAGGAGAATCCGGACGTGTGGGCGGCTAGAGCGCTCCGCCCGCCGCGGCTGGGGCAGTTGGGTCGACTCCCTCGTCGCCTACCTTCTCGCGGGCCAGGTACTCCTCGGCCAGCAGGGGATTGTCCTTGGCTCGCTCGACGATCTTCAGCAGGGCTGACATTGAGGAGACCTCTTCCACCTGCTCCTTGATGAACCACTGCATGAACTGCTCGCCCTGGTAGTCGCCCTCCTCGCGCGCCAGCCGGGCCAGGTTGGCGACCTGTTCGCTGACCCGCTTCTCCTGGTCGAGCGCCAGCTGGACCGGGGCGACCGTGTCGGGGAAGCGGCTCTGCGGCGCCTCGACGCCGGGGACCGTCACCTCGTGTCCGGCGTCGAGCAGGTACTGGACGATCATCATCGCGTGGTTGCGCTCCTCGATCGCCTGGCGGTAGAAGAAGGCGGCCAGCTGGGGCAGCGTCTCGCCGTCGTAGTGGGCGGCGATCGCCACGTACTGATGGTGGGCGGCGAACTCGTAGGCGACCTGCTCGTTGAGTGTGGTGGCGAAGCTCGTCTCTGACACGTCTGGTCCTTTCTAGTCGACTCGGCGAAATCCGGTTTCCGACAGCCGCGGCTCCATCGGGCTGGTCGGCAGGCCGGCCGGAGGGTCGGCCTCGTTGTAGCCGCGCGGGGCGGTGTCGTTGGCGGTGTCGGGATGAAAGAGCGAGGCGAGCACCTGGATCTGGCCCCGGCCGACGCCCAGTTCCCACTGGCCGCCGCCGTAGGCGCCGATCCCGCGCTCGGCGCAGTAGTCGTAGGTCTCGCAGAGGGCGCGCAGGCCGCCGATCCGCGAGGGCTTGACGTTGACCATCTTCGGCGGCCATGGCCGCGACTCGATGTCGGCGATCGAGTGGATCGGCGCGTCCCAGGTGAGCCGGTCCCGCACCGGCTCCAGGATCGGCCGGGTCTCATCGTTGACGTCGGGGTCCTCCAGCCAGGCGTCCGGGAAGGCCTCGATCAGCTTGCGGTACAGCTCGGGGTCGGTCTCGACGTCGACCACCGTGCCTTTGTACTGGCCCTTCAGGTCGAGCGACTCGACCGCGCCGGTCGCGACCAGCGCCGCGATCAGCTCGTCGGTCCAGTCGTTGGTCGGGTCGAGCTTGAAGCGCAGGTCGGGGTAGCGGTCGAGCTTGCGGTTGAGCGTCTCGATCGTCGAGGGCTCCTCGCCGCCCGGCGAGAGCCGCATCGAGCAGACGAAGTTGACCGGGCTCGGCTCGCGGCCCAGCGCCGGGGCGATCCCGGTGCCCGCCTGGCGCAGCGCCAGGTCCAGCGCCGCCGACTCGAAGGCCCAGCGGCGGTAGAGGCGCGACACGTCCCGCTGCGGCTCGGCCGGGAAGGTGTCGAGCCCGCCGACCAGCTCGCAGAACTCACCCAGCGTCGTCGGCCCGGTCAGCTCCAGAGTCGCCCCCGCATCCTGCAGCGCGACGTGATCGAGGGCGTCGTAGGTGACGTCCTCGCCCAGTCCCTCCTCGCCGCCGCCCTGCAGGTGAAAGACCGTCGTCAGTCGCTCGAATCCCGGCGTCTGGAACTCCAACCCTTCCAGCTCGTACCCCTCGATCTGGATCGGCAGCTCCGCCAGTAAGTCGAATGTCGCCACGAACTGAGTGTATTTCGCGGCTGGAGAGACGGGCGGGTGCCCCTCGGGCTGGCGGATACTCAAAGTCGTCGCCCTAATTAGGGCGACGACTTGTCAGAACGAGGGGCACCCGCCCGTCTCTCCCCTGACACACTCATTTCGTGAAACACACCGCGCACGGGTACTGGTTGGAAGAGGCCGGTGAGGCCGTGCCGGCGCCGCAGCTGGAGGGCGACCGGAGCGCCGACGTCGTCGTGGTCGGCGGCGGGTTCACCGGGATGTGGGCCGCGTGGCTCGCGAAGGAACTCGAGCCCGAGGCGCGCGTCGTCCTGCTCGAGGCGGGCGTCTGCGGCCACGGGCCGAGCGGGCGCAACGGCGGCTTCTGCAACGTGATGTGGTTCGCGCTTCCCAACATGCGCTCGCGCTGGGGGGACGCGGCGGCGCTCGCCGTCGCCCGGGCGGCCGAGCGCGCGGTGGCGGAGATCGGGTTGTTCTGCGAAGGGCAGGGCGTCGACGCCTGGTTCCGCCACGCCGGCTACCTCCAGGTCTCGACCGCTGCCGCCCACGACGGCACCTGGGCCGAGACTCGCGCCGCCTGTCGTGAGCTTGCCGCCGTCGACGCGATCCGGGAGCTCTCGGCCGACGAGGTGGCGCGGCGCTGCGCCTCGCCGATCTTCCGCGGCGGCGCCTTTTACCCCGACTCGGCGACCGTGCAGCCGGCCCGCTTGGCGCTCGGCCTCCGCACCCGCCTGCGAGCTGCGGGCGTCGAGTTGTACGAGTCCTCGCCGGTGACCCGCGTTGCCGACGGGTCGGGGGCGGTCGAGGTCCGTACCCCCGGCGGGTCGGTGCGGGCCGCCACCGCGGTGCTCGCGGTGGGAGCGGCGGCGAAGGCGCCGGGAGGCCCCCTGCGCAACGCCCTCACCGTCACCTCCTCCCACATCGTCCTCACCGAGCCGGTGCCGGAGCTGCTGGAGGAGATCGGCTGGACCGGCGGCGAGTGCATCACCGACAGCCGCGCCCTGATCGACTACTTCCGCACGACCCCGGACGGCCGCATCCTCTTCGGCTGGGGCGGCGGGCGGATCGCGATGGGCGCCCGCCTGCGCGGCCGGGCCGAGCTGGACGCCGAGGTCGTCGCCCTCGTCGCCCGCCACCTCCGCGACGTCTTTCCCGGCCTCGAGGGGAAGCGCCTCACCCACGCCTGGGGCGGGCCGATCGACGCCTCGCCGACCCACCTGCCGATGGTCGTCCCGCTGCCCGGCGGGCGGGCCTACGCCGCCGCCGGCTATACCGGCAACGGGGTCGGCCCGTCGCACATGGTCGGTCGCACCCTCGCCTCCCTCGCCCTCGATCGCCGCGACGAGTACTCGCACCTCGCCTTCGTCGACCCCTCGCCCCCCCGGGTCCCCCCCGAGCCCTTCCACTGGGCGGGAGGAGAAACAATCCGCCGGGCGATCATGCGCAAGGAGGAGGCCGAGCTGGCCGGCGAAAATCCGGACATCGTCAGCTCACTGATCTCCCGGGTACCGGAGCTGATCGGTTTCCACATCGGCAGGTGAACAAGCAGCGATGATCTGCCGGTGTCCGTCCTGTCGGCTTCCGCGTCGGTAGGAAGGAGGCCGCAGTCGTCTGGGCGGCGACTTGAGGAAGGGGGAGGGACACCCCTCGAACCGGCGGATACTCAAAGTGCCGGTCTAATTAGACCGGCACTTGTCGGGGCGAGGGGTGTCCCTCCCCTCTCCACAACCACCTACCAACGACTAGTCACCACCTTCTTGCGTGTGTAGAAGTCCACCGCGTCGGTCCCGTTCGCATGAAGGTCGCCGTCGCAGGAGTCCTTCCAACCGGCAAACGGGAACCAGGCGACCGGGGCGGGGACACCCACGTTGACGCCTAGCATCCCCGCTTCGGCGCTGTAGCGATAGCGCCGGGCCGCCTCGCCCGACTGGGTGAAGATCGCTCCGGCGTTGCCGTAGCGGGAGCCGTTGAGGAACTCCAGTGCCGCGTCGAGGTCGGGGACGTCGATGATCGTCAGCAGCGGGCCGAACAGCTCCTCGCGGGCGAGCTCGGACTCGGGGTCGGAGACGGCGATCGTCGGGCCCAGCATGGTCCCGGCCGGGCCGGCGTCGCCGCGGCCGTCGAGCAGCAGCTCGGCGTGAGGTCCCGCGCCGTGGTCACTGTCATCGCCGCCTACGGCCCGGCCGATCGCCTCAGCGACCTTCTCCCGCGCCGCCGCCGAGACCATCGGGCAGACGTCGGTGGCGGGGTCGGCTCCCGGGCCGACCCGCAGCGCGCCGGCCGCGGCGACCAGCGCCTCGCGGACCTCGGCGCGGCGGCTCGCGTCGCCGACCGCCAGGCAGACCGACCCCGCCAGACAGCGTTGCCCGGCCGCCCCGAAGGCGGAGCCCATGATCGCCGGCACCGCCCGCGCGAGGTTGGCGTCGGGCATCACCACCAGCGAGTTCTTGGCGCCGCCGAGCGCCTGCGCCCGCTTGCCGGTCGCCGCTGCGCCCTGGGCGACGATCCGCGCCGTCGCGGCGCGCCCGACGAAGGAGATCGCGTCGACCCCCGGGTCCTCCAGCAGCGCCGTGACCGCCTCGCGGCCGCCGTTGATCAGGTTGACCACCCCGGCCGGGATCTCCGCGATCGAGTCGACGATCTCGACGATCAGCGCCGCCGGCCGGGGATCGAGCTCGGAGGGCTTCAGCACGAAGGAGTTCCCGCAGGCGATCGCGTAGGGCAGGAACCAGAGCGGGATCATCGCCGGGAAGTTGAACGGCGTGATCGCCGCGATCACGCCGACCGGTTGACGGACCAGCTCGACGTCGACGCCCGCCGCGACGCCCTCCAGCGTCTCTCCCTTCAACAGGTGCGGGATCGCCGCGGCCGACTCGACCGACTCGATCCCGCGCCCGACCTCGCCGTCGGCGTCCTCCAGCGTCTTGCCCATGTCCTCGGTGACCAGGGCGACCAGTTCCGCCCGCCTGCGCAGCAGCTCCTCGCGCAGCGCCAGCAGGGCGCGAGCGCGCTGCTGGGGCGGGACGTCTCGCCAGCCCGGTTGCGCCGCCCGTGCCGCCGCGACCGCGTCGCGCACCTCGGCCCTGCCGCTGAGCGGCACCAGCGCCGCGACCTCGCCGGTGGCCGGGTTGACGTCCTCGATCGTCTCGACTCCCTCGACCGCGCGCCACTCACCGCCGACGTAATTGGCGAGCCGCTCGGTCATGCGGCCGCGCCGGCCGGCACCGGAGCGGCCTCCTGCCCTGGCCGCACCGCCGCCATCTTCTCCGCTCGTCGCTGCTGCCAGACGGTGAAGCCCATCGCCGCCACGGTGACGCCGAAGAGGATCATCGCGATCACGTTCACCTCGACCGGGATGCCGCGCTGCGCGGCGCCGAAGATGTAGAGCGGGAAGGTGACCGTCGTGCCGGAGTTGAAGTTGGAGATCACGAAGTCGTCGATTGAGAGTGCGAAGGCGAGCAGCGCGGCGCCGACGATCCCGGGCATGATCAGCGGCAGGGTCACCAGCCGGAAGGTGTCGAAGGCGTTGGCGCCGAGGTCCCGTGCCGCCTCCTCGAGGTTGCGGTCGAAGCCGATCAGCCGCGAGCGCACCACCACGACGACGAAGCTGATGCAGAACATCACGTGGGCGATCAACAGCGTCTGGAAGCCGAGCTGCGGCCCGACCGGGATCAGGAGGAAGAAGGAGAGCAGCGCCGACCCCATCACCACCTCCGGCGTCGCCATCGGCACGACGATCAGGAAGTTCGCCGTCCGCCGCCCGAAGAACTCGTAGCGGACCAGCGCCAGCGCCATCAGGGTCCCGATCGCGGTCGAGATCAGCGTCGCGAAGAGCGCCAGCCGCAGGCTGGTGAGCAGCGCCGAGTTGAGGTCGGGCAGGCCGAAGGCGTTGCCCCAGTGCTGGAGGGTGAAGCCGACCCAGGTGAAGTTGTACTTGCCGGCCGGGTCGTTGAAGGAGAAGACGAAGATGACCGCGATCGGGATCAGCATGTAGACGACGACGAGCGCGGCGAAGATGTTGACGCCGTGCTCGCGCAGCCATCTCCAGGCGCCGCTCACCGCGCCTCCTCCCCCATCAGCGCCTCCGAGCCGGCGAAGCGGATGTAGACGAGGACGACAGCCATGATCACCGCCATCAGCACGAAGGAGAGCGCCGCCGCCGACGGGTAGTCGGTCTGTTTCAGATAGAGCGACTGGACCACGTTGCCGATCATCTGGTTGCCGGCGCTGCCGAGGAACTGGGCGTTGACGTAGTCGCCGGAGGCGGGTATGAAGGTGAGCAGGGTGCCGGCGACTATTCCCGGCGCCGAGAGCGGCAGGGTCACTCGCCAGAAGGCCTCCCGCGAGGAGGCGTAGAGGTCCTTCGCCGCCTCGATCAGCCGCTCGTCGATCCGCTCCAGGCTGGCGTAGATCGGCAGCACCATGAAGGGCAGGAAGTTGTAGGTGAGGCCGGCGATCACGGCGCTGCCGGTGGCCAGCACGTGGCCGTCCTGGGGCACCAGCCCGACCACCTGCAGCGCCTTCACCACCGGGCTCTGGTCGGAGAGGATCGTCTCCCAGGCCAGGGTGCGGATCAGGTAGGTGGTGAAGAACGGCGCGATCACCGCGAAGAGCAGCGCGTTGCGCCAGCGCCCCGCCCGGAAGGCGATCGTGTAGGCCAGCGGGTAGGCGAGCAGCAGGGAGAACAGCGTCGCCACTCCGGCGTAGACGAAGGAGCGCACGAACTGCGTGTTGTAGAGCGAGAGCGCGTCGGAGTAGTTCGCCCAGTGCCAGTCGAACTGGAGGCTGCCGACCACCCCCGACTCCAGCGAGAGCCGCCCCATGTAGAAGAGCGGCACGACGAAGAAGAGGGCGAGCCAGATCGTCCCCGGCCCGAGCAGGAAGTAGGGGACGATCCGGCGTCGCATCGGCTCAGCCGTTCAACACGGCGTCGAAGGCCGCCGTCACCTTCTGCTCCTCGGCGCCGGTCAGCTTCGGCTGCGTCGAGCAGTTCTTCGTGAACGAGGCGCTCGGGAAGATCAACTCGTTCTTCGCGATCGCCGGGTCCTGCTTCTGCAGGATCGGCTGCACCCCGTCGACCGGCGTCACGTAGTTGACGTAGTCGGCGATGTTGGCCTGCACCTTCGGCTCGTAGACGTAGTTCATCCACGCCTCCGCGGCGGTCGGGTTCGGCGCCCCGACCGGGATCACCATGTTGTCGGACCACAGCATGCAGCCCTCGGTCGGCATCACGAACTTGATGTTCTTGTTGTCGGCCTGCAGCTGCACCGCGTCCCCGGACCAGCCGATCACCGCGACCGCGTCGCCGCTGGTCAGGTCACGCGCGTAGTCGTTGCCGGTGAAGCGCCGGATCTGGCCGGAGTTGACCGCCCCTTTGATTTTGTCGATCGCGTTCAGCCAGTCCTGCTGGGTCGCGCTGTCGGGGTTGACCCCCATGCACTTCATCACCAGCGGCACCGTGTCGCGTAGCTCGGTCAGCATGTCGACCTTGCCCTTGTACTTGGGGTTGAAGAGGTCGCAGATCGACTTCACGTTCGGCGCCAGGTCGGTGCGTACGATCAACCCGGTCATGCCGCTCTGCCACGGAACCGAGAAGTCCCGGTTGGGATCGAACGAGGGATGCTGGAGGGAGGCCACCAGGTTGTTCTCGACGTTGGGGATGCCCGCCTTGTCGAGGTTCTGGAGGTAGCCCAGGTCGTACATTTTTTTCGCCATCCAGTCGGTGACGACGAAGAGGCTCCGTCCGCCCGACTGCCCCTGGGAGAGCAGTGGCTGCAGCTTGCCGAAGAACTCGGCGTTGTCGTTGACGTCCTCGATGTATTTGACCTTGACGCCGGTCTGCTTCTCGAAGGCCGGCACCGTGCCCTTGTCGATGTAGAGCGGCCAGTTGGAGATCGTCAGCGAGCCGGATGGCTTGCCCTGGAGCTTCACCGTCGCGGCCTTGCCGCCGCCGCCCTCGATCCCGCCGCCGCTTCCGCACGCCGCCAGTCCCACGGTCAAGGCCAGCGCCGCGAGTGCCGCCGCGACTCCCTTTGCCTTCGCTCTACTCCTCATCTCAATCATCCTCTCTGGGTTGTTTCAAGTTCTTCCGGCCGCCCGGCCGCCTCGGATGGGCCGGGCCGCCCGTTCGGGGACTCGCGCACCAGGTGCATGTGCTCGAAGTCCCAGCTCAGCGCCACCCTGGCGCCGCCGCCGGGCAGTCGCTGGCGGTCGGCCTCGTCGGCGTTGGGGACGAGGACCGTCATCCGCACCCCCTCGCCGAGGTCGACGGCGATCTGGGTTGAGGTCCCCAGGTACAGGGAGCTCTCGACGATCCCCTCGATCCGAGGCCGCCCGTCGGCACCACCGTCCGCTCCGGGCCCGGTCAACTCGATCGCCAGCTTCTCGGGGCGCACCACCGCGTGGCAGCGCTCGCCGCTCGAGAAGCCGGCGGCGCGCGCCTCCACCGTCGCCCCCTGGTCGAGGCGCACCCGGTCGGCGCCGACCACGGTCGCCGGCATCAGGTTGGAGACGCCGATGAAGCCGGCGACGAAGGTGGTCGCCGGGCGCTCGTAGACATCCTCCGGGATCCCCACCTGCTCGACCCGGCCGCGGTTCATCACCGCGATCCGGTCGCTCATCGTCAACGCCTCCTCCTGGTCGTGGGTGACGTAGACGAAGGTGATCCCGACCTCGCGCTGGATCTTCTTCAGCTCCACCTGGAGGCCCTTGCGCAGCTTCAGGTCGAGGGCGCCCAGCGGCTCGTCGAGCAGCAGCACCTTGGGCAGGTTGACCAGCGCCCGGGCCAGTGCCACCCGCTGCTGCATGCCGCCGGAGAGCTGGGCCGGGCGGCGGTTCGCCTCGGCGCTGAGGCCGACCCGCTCCAGCTCCCCCTCGACCCGCCGGGCGATCTCCTCCTTGTCGACCCCTTTGCGTCGCAGCCCGAAGGCGACGTTGTCGCGGACGCTCAAATGGGGGAAGAGGGCGTAGCTCTGGAACACCGTGTTGGTGGGGCGGCGGTGAGGCGGCAGATGGGCGACGTCGGCGCCCTCGATCCGGATCTCCCCCTCGCTGGGCAGCTCGAAGCCGGCGATCATCCGCAGCGTTGTCGTCTTGCCGCAGCCGCTCGGCCCCAGCAGGGTGAAGAACTCTCCGCCTCCTAAATCGAGGCTGAGGTCGTCGACCGCGAGCAACTCATCGAAGCGCTTACTGACTCGCTTCAGCTCGACGCTGGGACTGTTGGCTGCTTCCATTTCCCTCCTCCGCGACGCCCCGCCGCTGTGGAGTCCACCCCAAGCAGGGTATGTCCGGGGTGGTGCCTTGACAAGGGGCGGATGGCGGAAGTCAGAAGTCTACTTTGTACTATTTGGATAAGAGAGGCGGAGTCGCTTGACCCAATGACCACTTGAATACGTTGTTGCTGGGGTCTAGCGTTATCCACGGCGTCGTAAAAGGAAGGAGACGGCCATGGCAACCGCGTCGAAGGCGGCCGACGGAGTGGACACCAGCCTCCAGGAGTTGGCCAAGCGCCATCTCTGGATGCACTTCTCCCGGATGGGGCCCTACGGCCCCGACCACGAGATCCCGATCATCGTCCGCGGCGAGGGCTGCTACGTCTACGACGAGCACGGCAAGCGCTACCTCGACGGGCTCTCCGGCCTCTTCTGCGTCAACGCCGGCCACGGCCGCACCGAGCTGGGCGAGGCGGCGGCGCGCCAGGTCGAAGAGCTCGACTTCTACACGCTGTGGAGCTACGCCCATCCGCGGGCGATCGAGCTGGCGGCGCGGATCGCCTCGCTGGCGCCCGCCGACCTCAACCGCGTCTTCTTCACCTCGGGCGGCTCGGAGGCGGTCGAGTCGGCGCTGAAGCTGGCCCGCAATTACCACCGCATGCGCGGCAACGGCCAAAAGCACAAGGTGATCGCCCGCGAGATCGCTTACCACGGCACCTCGCTCGGCGCCCTCTCCGCGACCGGGATCACCGAGCTGCGCTCCCAGTTCGAGCCGCTCACCCCCGGCGGCTGTCACGTCCCCAACACCAACCTCTACCGCTGGCCGGAGGACCGCCACCCGCTCTGGGCGGCGACCGCGATCGAGGAGCGGATCCAGTTCGAGGGGCCGGAGACGGTCGCCGCGGTCATCCTCGAGCCGGTCCAGAACGCCGGCGGCTGCTTCGTCCCGCCCGACGGCTACTTCGAGCGGGTCCGCGAGATCTGCGACCGCTACGACGTGCTGATGATCTCCGACGAAGTGATCTGCGCCTGGGGCCGCCTCGGCCACTACTTCGGTTGCGACCGCTTCGGCTACCTGCCCGACATCATCACCGTCGCCAAGGCGCTCACCTCCGCCTACGCGCCGATGGGGGCGCTGATCGCCTCCGACCGGGTGGCAGAGCCCTTCATGGAGGGCAACGCCTCCTTCGCCCACGGCTTCACCTTCGGCGGCCATCCGCTTGCCTCGGCGATCGCGATGGCCAACCTCGACGTCTTCGAGCGCGAGGACCTCTGCGGGCACGTGCTCGCCAAGGAGGGCGAGTTTCGCGGGATGCTGGAGACCCTGCACGACGTCCCGATCGTCGGCGACGTGCGCGGCGCCGGCTACTTCCACGCGATCGAGCTGGTCAAAGACAAGGGGACCAAGGAGAGCTTCGACGACGAGGAGTCCGAGGAGCTGCTGCGCGGCTTCCTCTCCGCCGAGCTCTACAAGCGGGGGCTGATCTGCCGCGCCGACGACCGCGGCGACCCCGTCATCCAGCTCGCCCCGCCGCTGATCGCCGACAGCGAGCAGTTCGAGGAGATCCACGACGTCCTGCACGACGTGCTGGGGCGCGCCGCGGAGCGAGTTCGCAAGTAGGGCCGATGCTCACCGTCCAGAGCCTCCTCGACGAGCTCGACCTGGAGCTGGCGGCCGGCACCCACGCATCCGAGGCGCCGGTCCGCTGGGTGCACATCTCCGAGCTCGAGGATCCGACCCCCTGGCTCTCCGGCGGCGAGTTGATGCTGACCACCGGCATCCCGCTCGACTCCGCCGCCAAGCAGCGCACCTACATCGGCCTGCTCGCCGACCACAACCTCGCCGGGCTCGGCTTCGGGACCGGCTTCAACCACAAAAAACTGCCCAAAGCCCTGGTCGAGGAGGCGCGCAAGCGCGACTTCCCTCTCTTCGAGGTCCCCTACTCGACCCCGTTCATCGCGATCACCGAGAAGGCCTTCGCCCGCCTCGTCAACGAGCAGTACGAGGTGCTCCAGCGCGGCATCGCCGTCCAGCGCCGCCTCGAGCGCCTCGTCCTCGAGGAGCGCGGGCTGGAGGAGATCGCCGCGACGATCTCCTCCGCCGTCGGCGGCACCGTAGCGATCCTCGACGCCCGCGGCGAGCGGATCGCCGGGCGGGGCTTTCGCCGCGAGCTCTCCGCCGAGGCCGAGATCGCGATCCGCAAGGAGGCGATCTCCCACGCCGCCGACGGGCACCCGTTCGTCCCCGCCCATCCGTCGCTGGCGGGGCGGGCGCTGGCGCAGCCGGTGATCTCCCCCGGCGGCGGCCCGCCGCAGGCCTGGGTGGTGATCGTCCGCGACTCGGGCGGCCTCGGCGACTTCGAGCGCCTCATCCTCCAGCAGGCGGTCGCCGTCGTCGCCCTGGAGCTGATGCGCCGTCGGGTCGCCCGTGAGACCGAGCGACGCCTCGCCGGCGACGTCCTCGCCGGGGCGCTGGGGGGGCGGCTGGAGCCCTCCGAGCTGCGCCGCCGCCTCGAGCCGTTCGGGATCGGCGACGAGGCGGCGGTCCTCGTCTTCTCCCTCGACGACCCGACCGCGGCCGAGCCGGCGCTGGAGCGGGCGCTCGCCGCCGATGCCTGCCCGGCGGTCGTCGCCCCCCACACCGCCGGGGGGCGGGAGCTGCTCTGCGCGGTGATCGACGCTGAGGACCGCGACCCGGTCGACGTCGCCGCCTCTGCCCGCCGCGCCCTCGATACCGACCGCGGTCCGGTTCGGGCGGCCGCCAGCCGCCCGGCGCCGCCCGACGCGCTGCGTCACTCCTTCCACGAGGCGCGCTGCGCCCTCGAAGCGACGGGGTTCGCCAACGGGGGAGCGCCGGAGGTCGCCTCCTGGCGGGACCTCGGCGCCTTCACCCTGCTGCTCTCGGTGCAGGACGACGAGGCGCTGGAGCTCTACTGCGACAGCGTGCTCGGGCCGATCGAGGAGGGCGACGCCGAGTACGGCGGCGAGCTGCTGCGCTCGCTGGAGGCGTTCATCGAGCAGAACGGCCAGTGGGAGCGCGCCGCCCGCGAGGTCTACTGCCACCGCCACACCCTGCGCTACCGGATGCGCAAGGTCGAAGAGCTGACCGGCCGCGACCTCTCCAGCGCCCACGACCGGATCGAGTTCTGGCTGGCGCTGAGGGCGAGGGAGCTGCTGTGAGCGGCGCGCCACACGCTAGGCGCTCATCAGCTGACCGCCGCCCCCGGACGCGGGAGCGAGCGCGCGAGGCCTCGGGTTGCGATGAGCGCGCGCTCGCGGGAGCGGAGGAGGCGGCGGAATATGAGGGATTCCGATGAAGATCGGAATCCCAGCCGAGATCAAGCCCGACGAGTACCGCGTCGCGATCACCCCGGCGGGGGTGCGCGAGATGGTCGAGCACGGCCACGAGGTGCTGGTCGAGGCCGGCGCGGGGACGGGCAGCTCGATCGCCGACGCCGATTTCGAGGCGCAAGGCGCTCGCGTCGCGCCCGATGCCGCCGCGGTCTTCGCCGAGGCCGAGATGGTCCTCAAGGTGAAGGAGCCTCAGCCGGCCGAGATCGAGATGCTGCGCCCCGGCCAGCTCCTCTTCACCTACCTGCACCTCGCCCCCGACCCCGAGCAGACTCGCGGCCTCTGCGGCTCCGGCGCCGTCTGCGTCGCGTACGAGACGGTCGAGGACGCGCGCGGGCGCCTGCCGTTGCTCGCCCCGATGAGCGAGATCGCCGGCAAGATCGCCACCCAGGCGGGCGCCTTCATGCTCGAGAAGCCGCTCGGCGGTCGCGGCATCCTGCTCGGCGGCGTCCCCGGCGTCGCCGCCGCCAACGTGATGGTGATCGGCGGCGGCGTGGTCGGTATGAACGCCGCCTTCATCGCGATCGGGATGGAGGCCGATGTCTTCGTCTTCGACAAGTCGATCGACCGCCTCCGTCAGCTGGAGACCGCCTTCGCCGGGCGCTGCTCGACCGTCTACTCGACCACCCTGGCGATCGAGGAGATGCTGCCCCGCGCCGACCTGGTGATCGGCGCGGTGCTCGTCCACGGGGCTCGCGCGCCGTTCGTCGTGCGCCGCGAGCAGCTGGCGCTGATGAAGCCGGGGGCGGTCCTGGTCGACGTGGCGATCGACCAGGGGGGGTGCTTCGAGACCTCGCGACCCACCACCCATCGCGATCCCACCTTCGAGGTCGAGGGGATCACCCACTACTGCGTCGCCAACATGCCCGGCGCGGTGCCGATCACCTCGACCCACGCCCTCACCAACGCGACCCTTCCCTACGCGATCGCCCTCGCCGACCATGGTGTCGCCGCGGCGATTCGCCGCGACCCGGGCCTGCGGCCCGGGGTCAACGTCGCGGCCGGAAAGGTCACCCACCCGGCGGTGGCCGAGGCGGTGGGGGTGGAGTATGTGCCTGTGGAGGAAGCGCTGGCGATGGTCCCCAACCCCAATGCCGCATGAAAACCCCCTTCCCGCTGTTCTTTTGCCGGGCATAGAGGGGCAAAAGAACAGCGGAAGCTCAGATAGGAGAGACGATGATCGAACTGAAGAACTTCATCGGCGGCGAGGCGGTCGACCCCGCCGAGGGCCAGACCGAGGAGGTCGTCAACCCGGCGACCGGTGAGGCGATTGCCGATGCGCCGCTCTCGACCAAGGCCGACGTCGACCGCGCCGTCGCGGCCGCCAAGGGGGCGTTCGACGGCTGGGCCGCGACCCCGCCGGGCGAGCGCGCCCGGGCGCTGTTGCGGCTGGCGGACCTGATCGAGGAGCGTGGCGAGGAGATCGCCGACCTCGAGGCGGCCGACGCGGGCAAGCCGCGCAGCGCCGTGCTCGAGGACGAGGTCCCGGTGATGGCCGACAACCTGCGCTTCTTCGCCGGTGCCGCCCGTTGCCTGGAGGGCCGTGCCGCCGGCGAGTACATGGAGGGGCACACCTCCTTCATCCGCCGCGAGCCGGTCGGCGTGGTCGGCCAGATCACCCCCTGGAACTACCCGCTGATGATGGCGATCTGGAAGATCGGCCCGGCGCTCGGCGCCGGCAACACGGTCGTCCTCAAGCCGGCCGAGACGACGCCGGTGACGACGCTGCGCTTCGTCGAGTGGTGCGCGGACATCCTCCCTCCTGGCGTCCTCAACGCGATCGGCGGCCATGGCGAGCCGGCGGGCTCGGAGCTGGTCACCCACCCCGACGTCGAGATGGTCTCACTGACCGGCTCGCCCCCGACCGGCAAGTGGATCGCCAAGGCCGCCGCCGACCGCCTCAAGCGCGTCCACCTCGAGCTGGGCGGCAAGGCCCCGGTCGTCGTCTTCGACGACGTCGATATGGAGACGGCGCTGGAGACAATCGCCGGCACCGGCTTCTACAACTGCGGGCAGGACTGCACGGCGGCATGCCGCGTCCTCGCCTCCGCCGGTGTCTACGACGACGTCGTCAACGGCCTGGTCGGCGAGGCGAAGGGCCTCGTTCTCGGCGACACGATGTCGGCCGACACGACCCTGGGGCCGCTCAACTCGGCTCGCCAGCGCGAGCGCGTCGAGGGCTTCCTCGAGCGCAAGCCCGGCAACGCCGAGATCGTCACCGGCGGCTCCCAGCCGGAGCTGCCCGGCTACTTCCTCGAGCCCACCGTGATCGCCGGCCTCGAGCAGGGCGACGAGATGGTCCAAAGCGAGATCTTCGGGCCGGTGATCACCGTCCAGCCCTTCTCCGACGAGGAGAAGGCGATCGAGTGGGCCAACGGCACCCGCTACGGCCTCGCCTCCTCGGTCTGGACCCGCGACGTCGGCCGCGCGATGCGGGTCGCCAACGCGCTGCGCTTCGGCTGCGTCTGGATCAATGACCACATCCCGCTCGTCTCCGAGATGCCCCACGGCGGCTACAAGGAGTCCGGCTACGGCAAGGACCTCTCGATGTACGCGCTCGAGGACTACACGGAGATCAAGCACGTGATGGTCAACCTCGACTGACGCGTAGGCTGTCGGGAATGAGCAAGACCGCCAGCGGAGACGAGGCTGTCGCCGTGGCCGCGGCGATCGCGCGGTTCGTCGCGGACACCGCCCCGACCGCCGGCCCGCGGGCGGAGGCGGTCAGCCCGTGGCAGCGGGCGGCGCTGATCGAAGGGGTGGGGGCAAAGTCGTTGGCACAGGATCGAGACCGAGGAGGAGACAAATGGCTGTCGTGAAAATCATCGAGCTGGTCGGCAGCTCGAAGACGTCGACCGACGATGCGGCGCGTCAGGCGCTGAATCAGGCCCGGGGCACGTTGCGCAACATTCGCGCGGTCGACATCGTCTCGACCGGCATCCGGGGCGAGAACCTCGACGAGTACCGGGCCCACGTGCGAGTTGCGTTCTTGATCGAGGGGACCGAGGTTGATTAGACGGAGGGAGGGCGGTAGCCCTTCTCCGGACTCGCCGCCACGCTAATTAGCGTGGCGGCTCTGAGTATCCGCCCGTCGAAGGGCTACCGCCCTCCCTCCACCAAGCGGCGCTAGATTTCCCCCGATGAACGACGAAGCGCCGCGCACGATTTCGCCCGAAGAGCTGGAGCAGCTGATTCGGGACGGGGCGCAGTTGGTGGATGTGCGCGTTGGGCATGAGTGGGAGGCGGGGCGGATACCGGGGGCGCTTCACATCGAGTTGGGCGAGTTGCAGGGGCGGGCGGGGGAGATCGATCGCGACCGTCCCGTCGTCTTCTACTGCCGCGGCGACAACCGCTCCGACATGGCCGCTGCGGCGTTCGCGGTCGACGGCTACGAGGCCGCGGTGCTCACCGGCGGCATCGAGGCCTGGGTCGAGGCCGGGTCGGCGTTGGAGCCGGACGACGGCTACGTGTCCGAGTCGGGCGAGGCGGCCTCGATTCTCGAGGCGCGACAGAGGACTCCGAGCTAAATACCCGAATCCCTGTCAGGTTTTGCTATTTTGCTGACTCGGGCCGGTTAGGTCCCGGCAGGCACTCGGCAACCCTCGACTGGAGGACCTTCGCGCATGGAACCGGTTTCGGCACCTTCGGCCACGGATAGGGCCCAGGAGATCTTGGCCGACCTCGATACCGCCGAGGGCAAGGAGCAGCGCGGCAAGAAGGGCCGCGGCTCGCTGGAGAGCCCGGAGCGCTACGAGAACGTCCCCGGCCACGTGATCCCGATCCTCGAGCACGAGTTCGACGACTTCGACAGCGAGGCCGAGAAGTTCCTCGCCGGCCACACCCCCGAGGACCAGTTCATCGGCTTCCGCCTCAAACAGGGCGTCTACGGGCAGCGCCAGGCGGACGTGCAGATGGTTCGCGTCAAGCTTCCCTTCGGCGGCGTCACCCCGGAGCAGATGGACGTCTTCGCCGACGTCGTCGAGCGCTGGGCGCCGCTCAACAAGGGCCACATCACGACCCGCCAGAACATTCAGATCCACCACGTGCCGCTGCGCGACATGGAGTCGCTGATCCGCGAGATCTCCGCCGTCGGCCTCTCCTCGCGCGAGGGCTGCGGCAACACGGTGCGCAACGTCACCGGCGACCCCTGGGCCGGCATCGCCGCCGACGAGGTCTTCGACCCGACCCCCTACGCCGGCGCCTACGTCCGCTACTTCGTCCGCCACCCGACGACGCAGCTGATGCCGCGCAAGATCAAGACCTCGTTCACCGGCTCCGACGCGGACCGGGCGATCAGCGGCATCCACGACATCGCCTTCATTAGCCGCGAGCGCGACGGCGTCAAGGGCTTCGAGGTCCGGGTCGGCGGCGGCACCTCGATCATGGCCCGCGTCGCCCCGACCCTCTACGAGTTCGTCGCCGCCGACGACGGCGAGTACCTCAAGGTCGCCGAGGCGGTCTTCCGGATCTTCGATCGCCAGGAATGGCTGCGCGTCAACCGCGCCCGCGCCCGGATCAAGGTCCTGGTCGACAAAATCGGCATCGACGCCTTCCGCGAACTGGTCGACGAGGAGCTGCAGGGCGACTGGGTCGACGAGCGCGACTTCGACGTCGAGCTGATGCGCTTCGACGACGACGAGGAGGCGGGGGCGCCCGACGTCCCGGCCGGCCCCGCTTCGCCCAACGGCGATCGCTCCGAGTTCGACCGCTTCCTCGAGGGCAACGTCGAGGCTCAACGCCAGGCGGGCTTCTCGGCGGTCGAGGTGAAGATCGTCCGCGGCGACCTCAGCCCGGAGCAGTTCCGCGGCCTCGCCGCGATCATGCGCGAGTTCACCGGCGGCTACGCGCGCAGCACCGTGCAGCAGAACTTCGTCCTGCGCTGGGTGCGCGACGAGGCGCTGTACGAGGTCTGGCGGCGCCTGGTCGACCTCGGCCTCGGCGACGCCGGCGCGCGCGAGATCACCGACGTGGTCAGCTGCCCCGGCACCGACAGCTGCAAACTCGGGATCACCAGCTCGATGGGGCTCAACCGGGCGATCGTGGAGCGGGTCGAGGCGATGGACATCGCCGATCCGCTGACCCGCCGCGTCCACATCAAGATGAGCGGCTGCCCGAACGGGTGCAGCCAGCACCACATCGCCAACATCGGCTTCTACGGCGCCTCGCTGAAACTGGGCGAGCGGCAGATGCCCGCCTACATCCCCCACATCGGCGGCAACTACGAGGGCGGCGAGGTGATCTACGGCGCCCGGCTGAAGTCGCGGCTGCCGGCCAAACGCGTGCCCGAGGCGGTCGAGCGCTGGCTGCGGCTCTACGAGGCCGAGCGCGCCGAGGGCGAGGAGTTCAACGCCTTCGCCGAACGGGTCGGCACGAAGCGCTTCGAGGAGGAGGTCGTCGACCTCACCCTGCCGGCCGAGTTCAGCCTCGAGACGATGCAGCAGTTCATCGATTGGAATCGCTCCAGCCCCTACAAGGTCGAGCGCGGGGAAGGGGAATGCGCGATTTAGGCGCCCGATTGCAGCCGTGAAGCCGCCCCCTGCCACACTTCTCCGTTCGGTGCCCACCGCAACCGACATCGATCACGAGGCGATTGCCGCCGACCTCGAGGGCCGCTCTGCGCATGATGCGCTGGAGTGGCTGTTCGACACCTTCGGCCAGAGCCACTACATCGCCTGCTCGTTCCAGAAGACGAGTTCGGTTACCGCGCACATGGCGACGCAGATCAACCCCGAGGCGCGCTTCTTCTATCTCGACACCGACGTCCTCTTCCCGGAGACCTACGAGACGCGCGACCGGCTGGCCGAGCACCTGGGGGTCGAGTTCGACCGCTTCCACAACCTCACCTTGGCCGAGCAGGCCGAGCTGCACGGCGACGAGCTGTGGAAGCGCGATCCCGACTCCTGCTGCGGATTGCGCAAGGTCGAGCCGATGCGCCGCGCCCTGACTTCCGTAGACTCCTGGGTCGCCGGCGTCCGCCGCGAGGACTCAGTCAATCGGGCCAAGACCCCGAAGTTCGGCTGGGACAAGCGATTTGGGCTGTGGAAGCTCAACCCCCTCGCGGATTGGACCGAGCGCGATGTCTGGAACTACGTCCGTGAGCACCACCTTCCGTACAACCCGCTCCACGATCACGGCTACCCGTCGATCGGCTGCACCCACTGCACGCAGCCGGTCGGGCCGGGCGCTTCGCCGCGTGACGGCCGCTGGGCAGGCGTGCCCAAGTCCGAGTGCGGGATCAACTGAGATTCACTAGCCGCCCCGGCAACCCACTTCGAATAACCCCTTCCCCCTACCCCGATTGGTGAGAGACCGAATGACCGAGACTGCAACTGAGCTTTCCCTGACCCTTTCCGAGCGCCACACCGCCGACTTCGAGATGATCGGCAACGGCGGCTTCGCGCCGCTGTCCGGCTTCCAGGGGTCCGCCGACTGGGAGCGCGTCTGCTCCGAGATGCGGACCGTCGCCGGCGACTACTGGCCGATCCCGATCACCCTGGCGAGCGACCTCGAGTGCGAGGTCGGCGACGTCGTCTCCCTGTCCAGCGACGAGGGCAAGCCGCTGGGCCGGCTCACCGTCGAGGAGATCTGGGAGCGCGACGTCAAGCGCGAGGCCGAGCAGGTCTACGGGACGACCGACGAAGCCCATCCCGGCGTCGCCGCGATCTACGCGGAGGGCAACCGGATGCTCGCCGGCCCGATCGAGGTCGACGCGCTGCCCGACCACGACGAGGCCTTCATGCGCCGCTACAAGACGCCGGCCGAGCACAAGGCCGACTTCGAGGCGCGCGGCTGGAAGAAGATCGTCGCCTTCCAGACCCGCAACCCGATCCACCGCGCCCACGAGTACCTGACCAAGGCCGCGCTGGAGACCTGCGATGGGCTCTTCATCCACCCGCTGATTGGCAAGACCAAGGCGGGCGACATCCCCGCCGACGTGCGGATGCGCTGCTACGAGGTGCTGATGGAGAATTACTACCCGAACGACCGCGTCGTGCTCGGCGTCAAGCCGGCGAAGATGCACTACGCGGGCCCGCGTGAGGCTGTCCTGCACGCGATCGTCCGCCGCAACTACGGCGCGACCCACTTCATCGTCGGCCGTGACCACGCCAGCGCCGGCGATTACTACGGCACCTACGACGCGCAGAAGATCTTCGACACGATCGACATCGACGAGCTCGGAATCGAGCCGCTGATGTTCGAGCACACCTTCTGGTGCAACGAGTGTGAGGGGCTTGCTTCCAACAAGACCTGCCCGCACGACCAAGAGGCGCACCTCTTCCTCTCCGGGACGAAGGTCCGCGAGATGCTCGGCAACGGCGAAAGGCCGCCGCACGAGTTCTCGCGCGACGAGGTCGCCGACATCCTGATCGACGCTTACAAGGAGGACTGAACAAGCATGGCTGGCGAAAAGGGCTTCACCCTCTGGTTCACCGGGCTTTCCGGTGCCGGCAAGACGACCATCTCCCGACTGCTGGAGGGGCACCTGCTCGAGCGCGGCTCGAAGCTGGAGATCCTCGACGGCGACGTCGTCCGCGAGAACCTCTCCAAGGGCCTCGGCTTCTCGAAAGAGGACCGCGACACCAACATCCGCCGCATCGCTTTCGTCGCCGACCTGCTCAGCCGCAACGGCGTGCCGGTGATCACCGCGGCGATCTCCCCCTACGCGGAGATCCGCGACGAGGCGCGCGAGACGATGGGCGACCGTTTCATCGAGGTCTACGTCAAGGCGTCGGTCGACACCTGCGCCGAACGCGACGTCAAGGGCCTCTACGCGAAAGCCTTCGCCGGCGAGATCAAGGAGTTCACCGGCGTCTCCGATCCCTACGAGGCTCCCGACAACCCCGAGGTCGTCTGCGACACCGAGAACGAGACCCCGGAGGAGTCGGCAGACAAGCTGCTCGCCTACCTCGAAGAGCGCGACCTGATCCCGGCCGCCGCCGTAACCGCGTAGGGCGGCGTGAGGGGAGGGGCGGGTCTCGGGCCGTGAAGCTCCGCGCTCGTAAGTTTTCCCTTGCTATAGCCGGGTCAATGTTCCGAGCGGAGTCGTTGGGCCGTTGAGCGGAGCACCGCAACGACATGTGGCCGCTCGTACCTGACCTGGCGGTGGGTGAAGCGAAGGCGAGTGAGGCCGGCGGCAGTGTGGGTTTGGTCGCGTAGGTGGTCGCGGGCCTGGACGGCGGGCGTGCGGTGATAGCGCAGGCCGTCGGTCTCGACCACCAGGCTGAGGTCGGGCCAGAAGAAGTCGACTTCGAAGCCATTGACCATTGTTTTGGTCAGCGGCGCGGGCAGCCCAACAGCAGCGATAACGCGGCGGAAGAGGCGCTCCAGCTCAGAGTCCGAGAGGCAGAATGTCTCGCGGTCGAGCAGAGTGCGGAGCTTTTTCACGCCCGGTTGGCCCGCGTAATCGTCGAGGGTCATTCGTAGCGTTTCCGGGTCGATCAGGTCGAGCTTGTCCGCTTCGTTGACCGCCCGCTCAAGCTCGGACAGGCTGACCACCGTCGCCAGGTCGATAAGGGTGCGGACTATGTCGGTAATGGGGATGCGCTTATGCGTCGTAACGTCATCCGCCGCCAGGGACGGCCGGCCGCGAGCGTGGACCCCGAATCGGCGGCGTCGGCAGTCGCGCCTCACGCTGACGTCGATCCGTCGACCTTCCCTCGTGATGCCCCAAAGGGCCGCAGCGCTCCTGTGGCTCAGCGCTGCCTTCTCTCCACACGCCAGAATGGCCGCCATCCAACGCCCCTCGTGGGTGACTGACGGCCAGCCAACCGCATAGACGCCCCGGTAGATCGGATGCAGGCGACCCCGGGCGATTCGATGTTCGATTGCCGCATGGGTGAACCCAAGCCCGAGCAGATCCTGCCGCGTGATGATCCCGTATTGTCGCTCCGCAAGCGCCCAGGACCGCGCATTTTGCTCCCTCGCTCGTAAGTTTTCCCCTGCCATAGCAAGGGCAATCTTTCGGGCGGCGTGGATTCTCCCCCCGCGGGCGCCAAACTCCTTCCCCACCTGCTCAGTTAGAGAAGAGCTATTGCGGTCGGGGTGGGACTTGGGGCTCGGCTAGGCCGTAGGTGTCGTAGGCGCCGAACTCGGCGAAGGTCTTGTGGGTCGGGCCGTGGTAGTCGGATGAGGCGGTGGGGATGAGGTTGAGTTCCTCGCAGAGCTCCAGCAGGTGGGCTGTCTGCTCCTTGCTGTGGGTGGGGTAGAAGGTTTCGACGCCGTCGACGGGCAGGGCGCGGATCAGCTCGTCGACCTCGTGGGGAGCGGAGATGTCCCAGTAGGGATGAGCGACGACCGCGACGCCCCCAGCCTCGTGGATGATTTCGACGGCCTGCTCAGCGGTCGGCCAGCGCCGTGGCACGAAGGCCTTGGCGCCGGGGACCAGGTACTCCTCGAAAAAGGGGCCGAGGTCGCCGGTCGCCCCGGCTGCCTTGGCGATGTGGGGGCGGCCGATCGAGAGCGCGTCGCCGGCCTCGCGCACCGCGTCCTCGAGGTGGATGTCGAAGCCGTGCTCGCGCAGGTTCGCGACGATCTCCCCGGCTCGCGTCACCCGCTCATGCTGAGCGCGCTCGCAGGCGGGAGCGATCTTCCCCAGGTCGATCCAGTACCCGCAGACGTGCAGATCGTCGGCGAACTCGTGCACGCACGACATCTCAATCGCCGGCACCAGCTCGATGCCAAGCTTTTCGGCCGCCTCAGCCGCCTCGGGAACGCCGGCGATCGCGTCGTGGTCCGTCAGCGCCAGGGTGGTTACCCCGGCCTCGGCGGCTTTCGCCACGACGTCGGGCGGCACGAGCTGTCCGTCGGAGACCGTCGAATGGCTTTGAAGCTCAACAAGCATCGGCCGCGCAGCCTATTGCCCGCCGCCCTCGTAATTAGACTGCCGCCTCCGAT
Organism: uncultured Solirubrobacterales bacterium; assembly: GCA_963702055.1. GTDB lineage: Bacteria > Actinomycetota > Thermoleophilia > Solirubrobacterales > 70-9 > CAWINX01. The sequence goes on from OY969702.1 coordinate 2,069,692, forward strand.
GTTCAAGAAAGTCCTCATAGCCAACCGCGGCGAGATCGCCATCCGGGTTGCCCGCACCCTGAAGGAGATGGGGATCGGATCGGTTGCCGTCTATTCGGAGATCGACCGCGACGCGCCGCACGTGCGCGAGGCCGACGAGGCGTTCCTGATCGGCCCGGCCGTGCCCGCGGAGAGCTATCTCGACGTGATGAAGATCGTCGACGCCGCCAAGGAGGCCGGCGCCGAGGCGATCCACCCCGGCTACGGCTTCCTCGCCGAGAACGCCGACTTCGCCCGCGCCTGCGCCGAGGCCGGGATCGTCTTCATCGGCCCGCCGCCCGAGGCGATCGAGGCGATGGGGTCGAAGACGCGGGCCCGCGAGATCATGGCCGAGGCGGGGGTGCCGATCGTCCCGGGGGCGACCAAGCCCGCCGCCGACCTCGACGAGGCGCGCGCCCAGGCTGAGGACGCCGGCTATCCGGTCGCCTGCAAGGCGGCGGGCGGCGGCGGCGGCAAGGGCTTCCGCGTCGCGATGACCCCCGACGACCTCCAGGAGGCTTTCGAGGGCGCCGCCCGCGAGGGCGAGAAGTTCTTCTCCGACGCGCGCGTCTACGTCGAGCGCTATCTGGAGGACCCGCGCCACGTCGAGGTCCAGGTGCTGGCCGACTCCCACGGCAACGTGATCCACCTCGGCGAGCGCGACTGCTCGATCCAGCGGCGCCACCAAAAGGTGATCGAGGAGGCGCCGGGCCCGCACGTCGACGAGGAGATGCGCGAGCGGATCGGCAAGATCGCCACCGACGCCGCCGCCGCGGTCGGCTACCGCTCGGCCGGCACGGTCGAGGGCCTCCAGGTCGGCGACGAGTACTTCTTCCTCGAGATGAACACCCGGGTCCAGGTCGAGCACTGCGTGACCGAGATGGTCACCGGGATCGACATTGTCCGCGAGCAGGTCCTCGTCGCCGCCGGCGAGGAGCTCTCGGTCTCCCAGGGCGACGTCGAGCTGCGCGGCCACGCGATCGAGTGCCGGATCAACGCCGAGGCGGCCCACAAGAAATTCGCGCCGGCGCCGGGAGCGATCACCACCTACCGCGAGCCCGCCGGGCCGGGCGTGCGGGTCGACTCGGGCGTCGAGGCGGGCTCCGAGGTGACGCCGATGTATGACCCGATGGTCGCCAAGCTGATCGTCTGGGACGTCGATCGCGCCCACGCCACCCGGCGCATGCTGCGAGCCCTGGGCGAGTACGAGGTCGGCGGCCTGACCACGCTGATCCCCTTCCACAAGGCGATCCTCGCCACCGAGCAGTGGGCGAACGGCGAGACCTGCCGCGAGCTGATGGAGGACCGCGACTGGCTGAAGTCAACCGCCCCCGAGGAGGCCCCGGTCGCCGCGACCGCGGAGGGCGCCGAGCTGGTCGCCCGCGACTACAAGGTCGAGGTCTCGGGCAAGCTCTTCGACGTCAAGGTCATCGGCGAGGCGGCCGCGGGCGGCGCCCCGGCGGCGACGGGCAAACGCCCGCCCAAACGGGAGCACAAGTCCGGCGGAGCCGCCGCGGCCTCAAGCGAATCGCTCCCGTCCCCTCTCCAAGGCACCGTCCTCAAAGTAGCCGTCGAGCAGGGCTCAACGGTCGAGGAGGGGGACCTGATCTGCGTGATCGAGGCGATGAAGATGGAAAACGAGATCACCGCCCACCGCTCAGGCAAGCTCACCGCCCTGAACGTCGCCGAGGGCGCCGCGATCTCCAGCGGCGACGTCATAGCCACCATCGAGTAGAGGACGTTCCCGAGCCCTCCCCGCTGGCAGCGACTTGGCGACCATCGGCTACCCTATGCGCCGCTTGTGCTGCCGCTGCTGTGCTCGCGTCAGCGGAATCGGCGGCGCCGACCTTCGACATGCCTGGCCGGCGCAGTTCTCCAGTCGGCGCAACTGCCGCGCCAGGTAGTTGCGGATCGGGTACAGGTTGGGGTTCCTGGCCCGGTTGTTCAGCTCGTAGGGGTCGCTGACCTCGTTGTAGAGCTCCTTCTCCCCGTTCGGCCAGGAGATGTACTTCCAGGGGCCGAGCCTGATCCCGTAGTAGTTCTTGGCCGGCGCCACGATCGAGGCGCTCGCCCCGCTGCGCGCCTTCACCCTGGCCGGCGAGGACGGCGGTCCGCCGCCGTTCTCCGCGACGTCGTTGGTCTCGACGAAGGACTCGAAGAGGATCGGCCGGTTGGTGTGACGGCGCGGGTGGAGGGCGAAGGGCATCACCGCGCGGCCGTCGACGCTGCGGTCCGGCCTCACCCCCGCCAGCTGAAGCACGGTCGGGGCGATGTCGGTGTTCGCGACCAGCTCGTTCGAGCTGCTGCCCGGCTTGATCCCCGGCCCGCGCATCAGGAAGGGCAGGTGGGTCGAGGGCTCATAGGCGAGGAACTTGCCGCCGCTGAGCCGGTGCTCGCCGAAGAAGAAGCCGTTGTCGGAGACGAAGAGGATGTAGGTGTCGCCCAGCCTGTGCAGGCTGCGCAGGCGGCCGACGATCCGCTGCACCCCGTCGTCGATCGAGCGCAGCGACTCCAGCATCTTCTGGTAGTAGACGCGGTAGATATGGATCTCGCTCGGACTCAGCTTCGGCGCGTTGCGGATGAAGCTCGGCTTGTCGCGCACGTTCGCCTCGTCGAACCCCTGCGCGCGGTTGTGGGGAAGCGCGGCCCCCGCCATCGAGTCGTAGTAGCGCGGCGCCGGCTCGGGGCCGGCCGGGTGGCGGAAATCGCCGTGGGGAGCCGTGTAGTCGAGCTGGAGGTAGAACGGCTGGCCCTGCGGCGTGGCCGACATCTCGTCCACCGCCTGCTGATTGAAGTGATCGGTCTGGTAGTAGCAGGGCTGCCCGTTCTGCGGGGCGAAGGGGCAGCCCGGGTCGTCGCGCACCCCGTACTCGCGCGTGTCCCAGCTGCCGGAGTCCCCGAACGGCCCGTCGATTACCCCGTTGTCGTTCAGCGTGTAGCCGTAGAAGAAGTGGTCGGTGTCGGCGTGCAGCACCGAGTGCCAGGCGCTCCAGCCCGGCGGCACCGTTTTGCCGTCGTCGTAGGGCGCGTCGCCGTAGGCGTTGAGGAACTTGCCGATGTGGATCGTGCGGTAGCCGGCGTTCTGGAGCCAGACGGCGATGTTGTGGCTGAAGGCGGCGCGCGAGGCGAAGCCGGTGTAGCCGCCACTGGGCGGGACGTTGCCGCGGACGTTGTGGTTATGCGCGTAGCGCCCGGTCATCAGGGTGACTCGGGAGGGACAGCAGAGCGAGTAGGAGACGTAGTAGCGCTTGAAGGTGATGCCGTGGTGGGCGATCAGCTTCAGCGTGTGGGGCATCGCCCGGATCGTCCGCCCGCCCCGCGGCGTGTAGGAGGCGTAGAGCTGGTCGATCGTCTGGTCGTCGGTCTGGATGACGACGAAGTTGGGGCGGGACTTGGCCGCCGCCGTTGCCTCTGAGCTGCCGCCCAGCAGTGCCCCCACCGCGACCGCCAGCGCCAGCAGGCAGGCGCTGACCCCCATGAGAGCGCCCGCAGGCGCGCTGGTTTGTCCGCGTTGAGGCATGGCTCGTTCACCGGGCGGCGTCCCGCAGAGTCCGAAACCGCCGCCCCGAGCCGAAGTTTCGACTAGATCAGGACGCGCCGAGCTTTTTCGCCGCGTCGCGGAAGTTTTTCACGGTCGCGCTCGGAGCTTTGCGACCTTCGAGCTTCTCGCCGTGACGGTTGACCCAGATCACCGGCACGTTCATTTTCAGCAGCGGCGCGACGTCGTTGGTGTAGTTGCAGCCGATGTGCAGCCAGCCCTTCTTGCCGCCGATCCGCCTCGCCCCCTCTTTGAAGTGGGTGGGGTCGGGCTTGTAGCTGCGCACCTGCTGCGCGGTGACGACCAGCTCCAGCTCGGTGCGCAGGTGGCGCCGCGAGATCCCGAGCAGTTTGTCGTCGACGTTGGAGATGATCCCGACTTCGTAGCGTTTGCCGAGCCGGTCCATCGCCGCGTTCGCCTCGCGGAAGGGCAGCCAGTAGGCGACGCTGTTGGGCAGGAACTGGGCCCGCGAGGGCTCCACTTCCCAGCCCAGCTCGCCGGCGACCTTGACGATCGTCCGCCGCAGCACCTCGGCGTAGAGTTCGTAGGAGCCGGCCATGATCTCGGCCTGGACCTCCATGAAGCGGGCGAGGAAGGGCTCCTCCTCGAAGCTGAAGCCGTCTTTGGCCGCCTCTTTCTTACAGGCGTCGACGATCCCTTTTTCCCAGTCGATCAGGGTGCCGTAGCAGTCGGTGGTAACCCATTTGATGGTTTTAAGTGCTGGGAGAGCCATGTGGGAGCGCGGCATTATGCCAAGCGCATCCCCATCGGGCTTCGCGGTGCTTGACCGGTCGGATAGGCTGCCGCCCCGCGCCCCGGCGCGCGCATCGACAACCATTCATGGACCTCCTCGAATATCAGGGCAAGCAGTTGTTCGCCAAGCACGGCGTCGCCGTGCCGAGCGGTGAGGTCGCCGCGACCGTCGAGGACGCGGTGGCCGCCGCCGAGCGAGTCGGCTTCCCCTGCGCGATCAAGGCCCAGGTGCTGATCGGCGGGCGCGGCAAGGCGGGCGGGATAAAGATCGCCGCCGACGCCGGGGAGGCGCGTGTCCACGCCGACGCGATTCTCGGCATGGACATCTTCGGCCCCCGCGGCGAGGGGCCCTTCCGCGTCGACCAGGTCTGGATCGAGGGCGGCTCCGACATCGCCTCCGAGTACTACGCCTCGGTCATCCTCGACCGCGGTGAGAAGAAGCTGCTGGCGATGGTCTCCGCCAAGGGCGGCATGGACATCGAGGCGGTTGCCGAGGAGGATCCCGATGCCTTGGTCAAGCGCCACATCGACCCGACCGTGCCCTTCGACGCGGCCGCGGCGCGGCCGATCGTCGACGCCGCCGGCCTCGACGAGGACGTCCGCGACCAGGCCGCCGAGGTGCTGGCGCAGCTCGCCGCGGTGGCGAGCGGCGAGGACGCGACCCTGATCGAGGTCAACCCGCTGATCGTCACCGCCGGCCGCGAGGTGGTCGCGCTCGACGCCAAGGTGACGATCGACGGCAACGCCCTCTTCCGCCACGAGGACCTGGCGGAGATCGCCGACTCCGCCGACGAGGACCCCCAGGAGGCGATGGCCCGCGAGAAGGGCCTCACCTACGTCAAGCTCGACGGCAACGTCGGCATCCTCGCCAACGGCGCCGGCCTCTGCATGTCGACCCTCGACGTCGTCGCCCAGGCGGGTGGCGCCCCGGCCAACTTCCTCGACGCCGGCGGTGGCTCCAAGGCCGAGGCGATCGTCGACGCGCTGACCGTGATCACCTCCGACGAGAAGGTCACCGCGATCCTCTTCAACATCTTCGGCGGCATCACCCGCTGCGACGAGATCGCCAAGGGCATCGTCACCGCCTCCGGTCAACTCGATCTGAAGGTGCCGCTGGTCGTTCGCCTCGACGGCACCAACTCCGAGGAGGGGCTGAAGATCCTCGCCGAGGCGGCCCTGCCCAATCTCCACCAGGAGAAGACGATGCTCGACGCGGCGCGCCGCGTCGTCGAGATCGCCGACCACCCGCCCGCGGCGGACGCGGAAGAGAGTGAGCGAGGCAGCCGGTGATGATTAGCGCGATCGAACGAGAGCCGAGCACGCGGGCGGCATTGTCGTGAGCATCGTCGTCGGCGAAGAGACCAAGCTCGTCGTCTCCGGCCTGACCGGGCGCGAGGGCTCCTTCCACGGGTTGCGAAACCGCGCCTACGGCACTGACCTGGTCGCCGGCGTCACCCCCGGCAAGGGCGGCCAGGATGTCGAGGGCGTGCCGGTCTTCGACACGATCAAGGAATCGGTCGAGGAGGCCGGCGCCAACACCTCGATGATCTTCGTCCCCGCCCGCTTCGCCGCGCCGGCGATCGACGAGGCGATCGAGTCCGGCGTCGACACGGTGATCGCGATCACCGAGGGGATCCCGGTCCTCGACATGCTGAGCACCTACTGGAAGGCGAAGGAGGCCGGGGTGCGGCTGATCGGCCCCAACTGCCCCGGCGTGCTCTCGCCCGGCAAGGCCAACGTCGGGATCATCCCCGCCCAGTTCTTCGAGCCCGGCAAGATCGGCGTCGTCTCCAAGTCGGGGACGCTGACCTACCAGATCGGCAACGAGCTGAAGCAGGCGGGCGAGGGCAACTCCTCGATCGTCGGGATCGGCGGCGACCCGATCGTCGGCTCCGACTTTATCGACATCCTCACCCTCTTCGAGGCCGACCCCGAGACCGAGCTGATCGTGATGGTCGGCGAGATCGGCGGCGACGCCGAGGAGCGTGCGGCCGAGTTCATCGAGTCCGAGGTCTCCAAGCCAGTCGTCGCCTACATCGCCGGCTTCACCGCGCCGCCCGGCAAGCAGATGGGCCACGCCGGGGCGATCATCTCCGGCTCCTCGGGGACCGCGCAGGCCAAGAAGGAAGCGCTCGAGGCGAAGGGCGTGCCGGTCGGCACCAGCCCGACCGAGGCCGCCGCGATCGCCGTCGAGACTCTGCGCCAAGGCTGAGCGCCTCGCCGGCGTGTCACCTGCCGGACAGCGAACAGCCCGGACTGCAACTCTCGCGGGGTTGACGTGTCGTCGTTATACGGCCGTAAGCGAGGGAAGGAGTGGCCGTGGCACCCAGTCGGTTCAAAGGAGCGATTTGCTGCGCTGTCATGGCACTGCTGGCCATGGCGCCGCAGGCCATGGCGCGGGACGCCTACGTGACGAACTCGGGGGACGGGACCGTCTCGGTGCTCAACCTCGCGACCAACGCTTCGACGGGGACGGTGACGGTGGGGGCGAAACCGGTCGACGTGGCGATCACGCCGAACGGCAAGTTCGCCTACGTCGCCAACGAGACCGACGGCACCGTCTCGGTGATCTTGGTCGCGAGTCGCTCCGTGGTGACGACGATCACGGTTGGGAAAGCGCCCCGCGGCGTCGCGATCTCCCCCGACGGCCGGACCGTCTGGGTCACTGACTCCGGCGACAACGACGTCAGGACGATCGACACCGCGACCAACGCCGTGTCCGGGCCGATCTCGGTTGGGAACGAGCCGGAGGGGATCGCGATCTCCCCCGACGGCCTCCACGCCTTCATCGCCCAGAAAGGGGGCAACGTCTCGATCGTCGACACCGCCACCCGCGCGGTTGTCGCCGACTTCGTCGACGACAACCGGGGGCCCTCCCGGATCGCGATCGGCCCGCGCGGCGGCCGCGCCTTCGTTACCGACAGCGGCTTCAACACGGTGACCGCGTTCAACCCCGACAACGGGGCGGCGGGCACGCCGATCCCAGTCGGCGCACAGCCCTCCGCCATTGCGATCGACCCGAGCGGCGCCCTCGCCTACGCGGTCGCCGGCGACGGCACGATGACCCCGATCACGACGTCCAACAACGTGCCGGGGACGCAGGTCACCGGCCTCAGCTCTCCGCTGGGGATCGCGATCGCCCCGAGTGGCTCCGCGGGATACGTCACCAACGGCGTCGTCACCGGCTTCAACACCGCCTCCAACGGCTTCTTCGGCCCGCTCACGGCCGGCGCGACGCCGGCCGGCATCGCGATCGTCCCCGACCAGGGGCCGACCGCGGCCCTCTTCGTCACGCCCGCGGTGCGGATGGTCAACCGCAACGTGGCCTTCGACGCCGGCGCCTCCAGGGATCCCGACGGCAAGATCGCGAGCTACGCCTTCAACTTCGGCGACGGCAGGACCGTGAAGGGAACGAAGGCGAAGAGGTGGCACGCATACAAGAAGCCGGGCACCTACGCCGCAACCCTCACCGTCACCGACGACGAGGGGTGCTCGACCGACTTGATCTTCACCGGGCAGACCGCCTCCTGTAACGGCTCGGCGGTGGCGAGCGTCACCGCCACCGTCGTCGTCGCCGACGACAGGGGCCCGGCGCTCAACCTCGCCGGAGGGAGGAGGCAGCGCCTCGGCAGGCGGGTCAGCGTCTTCGCGCGCTGCCCGCGGGAGGCGTGTGGCACCCGCGTCGCCGGGACCGTTGCGCTGCTGACCCGGCGCGGCCGCGGCTCTCGCCGCCACGTCGTGCGCGGCAATCGCCGGCTCCGCCCGGTCGGCGCGCGCCTCGCCGCGGGCGTCTGGCGCCGGTTCGACCTGCGCGTTTCGCCCGGGCCCCGCCGCCTCATCGCCCGTGCCCTGCGCAGCGGTGGCAGGGCGACCGCCCGGCTGACCGTGACCGCCGTCGACTCGACCGGCCTGAAGACTACCCACCGTCGCAACGTTCGCCTCTTCGGCCCCCACCCGCGCCGCCGCCGAGGCGGCCGCTCGTAGGTTTTTCCCGGCTATAGCGCGGTCAAATCCACGAACGGCGCAAAACGGTGGCGGTACGAGGTCGCTAAGGTCGGGAAGAAGATGACCGCCGAGACGATCTCCTTCGCCCGCGGCGCCCCCAGCGCGGACATCCTGCCCCACGAGGCGGTGCGCGACGCTGCCGCGATCGCGCTCGCCGAGGACTGGGAGCGGGCGCTCTCCTACGGGACCGGGATCGGCCACCCGGGCCTCTGCGCCTGGATCGCCGAGCGCCACGGCGGCCTCGATTCCTCGCAGGTGATGGTCGCCAACGGCTCGATGGAGGCGGCGGCGATTCTCTTCGAGCACCTGCTCGAGCCGGGTGATCGCGTCGCCGTCGAGCAGCCCACCTACGACCGCACCCTGCTGCTGCTGCAGCGCGCCGGGGTCGAGCTGGTGCCGGTTCCGCTTGAGGCCGACGGCCTCGACGTCGACGCGCTCGAGGCCGCCCTCGCCGACGGGCCGCTGAAGATGGCCCACGTCATCCCCAACTTCCACAACCCGGCCGGCTGCACGCTCTCCGCCGAGAAGCGGGCGCGGATCGTCGAGCTGGCCGCTGAGCACGGCTTCTGGGTCTTCGAGGACGACCCCTACCGGGAGCTTCCCTTCGAGGGCGAGGCGCTGGAGACGATGCTCTCCCTCGACCGCGCCGACCGCGTCATCCATGCCTCTTCCTTCTCCAAGACGGTCAGCCCCGGCGTGCGGGTCGGCTACCTGGCCGGCCCGGCGGGGGAGATCGCCAAGCTCGCCAAGCGCGCCAACGAGACCTACATCTCGCCGAACATGCTCGCGGAGGCGATCGTCCTGCAGCTCTGTCGCTCCGGTGTCCTCGACCGCAACATCGAGTTCGTCAAGGGCGCCCTGCGCGACCGCCGCGACGCCCTGGTCGAGGCGCTGCGCGAGCAGATCCCCGAGGCCGAGTTCATCGTCCCCGGCGGCGGCTACTTCCTCTGGCTCGACCTCGCCGAGGGGACCGACACCATGGCCCTGCTCGCCGAGGCGAAGGGCGAAGGCGTCACCTTCGTCGCCGGCCCCGACTTCATGCTCGACGGTGGCGGCAACAGCCTTCGCCTCTCCTTCGCGCCGGTCCCGGTCGAGCGGATCGGCGAGGGCGTCTCCAGCATCGCGCGGGCGCTCGACCGCGTGCGCGCCGGCGCCGCTGCCTAAACCTAAGCTCCGCTGTTCCTTTGCCGGGTATGAAGGGGTAAAGGAACAGCGGAACGCTTCAGCGGCCGTAGCGGTCGCTGGAGAGCACGAGTTGTTCTGGGATCGCCGCGCGCGGCGGCGGTGATGGGTCGGCGCGGACCGAGACCGTCTCGGCGACGCTGCGGCTGACGTGATGTGAGCCGTCGGCCGCGGCGATCGTGATGCCGTCCTCGTCGCTGCTCTCGAGGGTCCCTTTCAGCCCGGGCTCGATTCCCGCCCCTTTCAGGTAGTGCAGAAGCTCCTCGGCCTCGTTCTCGAAGCGCAGGACGTGGACCTTGGCGCCGGCCTCGACGTCGGCGAGCAGCGCTCCCTGCTCGCGGGCGCCCTCGACGATCGGGTGGCCGTGGGGGCAGGTGGTCGCGTCGCCGATCGCCGCCCGCATCCGCTCCTCGAGGACCGGCGACATCGCGTGCTCGATCCGCTCCGCCTCCTCGTGGACCTCGTCCCAGGGGATGCCGAGGACGTCGGTGAGGAAGCGCTCGATCATCCGGTGACGGCGGACGATGTGGCTGGCGTGCTCGCGCCCGGACTCGGTGAAGGTGAGCGACTTGTCGGCGCCGCGCTCGACGTAGCCGTCCTCGACCAGTCGGCCGATCATCTCGTGCACGGTCGGGGGCGAGAGCTGCATCGCGCGGGCGATGTTGGCGCCGGTCATCGGCAGTCCGGCCTCCTCGAGCCAGAACATGATCTCCAGGTACTCCTGCTCGGCAACGGTCGCGCTCTCCTGCGACAAGGCTTCTCCTCCGTCGGTTTGGAGCTCGATCTTAGCCGTCCCCCCGGCTCGGCCCCGGCGGCTTCTGGCACCTGACCCGACGGGCGAATTAGGCTACCCTAACGCGCAGATGTTGACGACGGCAAAGCTCTCGTTGAGGCGTTGGTGGCCCCTCTATCTCGTGGGGGCGGCCGCGGTCCTGCTCGTCTGGAGCGCGCTCAGCGCCTCCGGCGGGACCCCGGACCCGACCGCGTCCTCGCACCTCAGCCGCGGGGCCGTCGTCCTCGACAGCAGCCTGCTGGTCTTCCGCGAGGGCCTTGAGACGATCCTCGTCATCGCCGCGATCACGGCCAGCATGCTCGGCGCGACCGCCGTCTACAGGAAGCCGATCGCGGCCGGCGCCGGCGCCGGGTTCGCGGCGACGATCGTCACCTGGTTCGTCGCCGCCTGGGCGATCGGCCGGCTGGGGGGCGACGGCCTGGCGATCCAGGCCGCCACCGGGCTGCTCGCGGTGATCGTCCTGCTCGTCGTCATGAACTGGTTCTTCCACAGGGTCTACTGGACCGGCTGGATCTCCAGCCACAACCGCCGCCGCCGCCGCATCCTCGACCGCGCCGGGATCGACAGCCGGCGGGCGACCCTGATCGGCCTGATCCTGTTGGGGCTGACCTCGGTGTACCGGGAGGGATTCGAGGTCGTCCTCTTCCTCCAGAACCTCCGCCTCACCTACGGGTCGGCGGTCGTGCTGGAGGGCGCCGGGATCGGGCTGGCGCTGACCCTGGCCGTCGGGGCGCTGACCTTTGCCGCCCATCACAAGCTCCACTACAAGCGGATGCTCGTCATCACCGGCGTGCTGCTCGGCGTGGTCCTGATCGTGATGGTCGGCGAGAGCGTCCAGGAGATGCAGCTGGCCGGCTGGCTGCCGACCACGACGCTGCCCCTGGCGGTCCCCGGCTGGGTGGGGCTCTGGTTTGCGATCTTCCCGACGGTCGAGGGCCTGGTCGCGCAGTTCCTCGCGGCGGCTCTCGTGCTTGGGTCCTACTTCGGCGCCGAGTACCTGCGGGTCCGCCGCCCGCGGGCGCTCGGCGAGGCGCCGGCCGTTCGCTCCGAGCGCCCGCCGGCGGCCGGCGAGGTTCCGGCGTTCTCGTTGCTCCGCTAGCTCAGCCGCGTGCCATCAGGGTGGAGACGACCGCTTCGTAGAAGCCCTCGCCCATCCGGCCCTCGGTGACGGTGACGTTGTCCCAGGCCGGCAGCGCGGCGCGCAGGCCTGGATCGCGCTCGGGGCCGTTGGCGACGACGAAGAAGCGGCCGACCGCGGCGGCGACCTCGAGGTCCTCGACCGAGTCGCCGACCCCGATGCACTCGCCCGGCGCGTAGCCGCGGGCGCGCGCGTGGGCGGCGACCGCGCCCGCCTTGCTGACCATGCACGGGACCAGGTGGTAGGCGTGGGTGGGACCGTCGACCGTCGGCATCTCCCGGCCGATCGCGCCGTTGTCGAGCAGACGCAGGTCGTCGTGGCCGTTCTCGGCGAGCAGCGCGTTGCCCTCCTCGACGTCGACCTTGCCGCGGAAGAGGTGGGAGAGGACGCGGCCGTGGTGCCAGGGGGCGTGGTACTCGAGTCGTCCCTCGAAGTGCTCGAAGAGAAGTTTCGGGATGCCGCGCCGCTCGATCTGCTCGTAGACGGTGCCCTCCTCGTCGGGGACCATCTCGCCGGTCAGCAGCGTCGTCTCGCCGTCGATCGCGAAGGCGCAGCCCGCCTCGTAGATGTAGGAGGTTTGGCCCATCAGCCGGGCTGCCTCGTGGACCTGCGGCTCGCGCCGGCCCGACATGATCACCACCTCGACCCCGGCCCGGTGACAGGCCTCGAGGCCACGGCTCTGGGACAGGGAGAAGGCGCCTTCGGCGTCGCGGAAGAGCGAGCTGCCCTTGCCGAGCAGCGTCCCGTCGAGGTCGGTGTAGACGCACTTCAGTGCCATCGCGCGGTCGTTACGGTAGCCGGATGGCCAGCGAGTCCACCCGCCGAGAGTCCGACAGATGATTTGGAGACTCGCCGACCGGACCCTCGACCTGGCCCAGCCGCTGGCGGCGGGGATCGTCAACGTCACCGCCGACTCGATGTTCGAGGGGGCGCGCAGCGGCACTCCCGAGCAGGCCGTCGAGGACGGGCTGGCGCTGGTCGAGGCCGGCTTCGACATGCTCGACGTGGGGGCGGTGGCGGCGCGCAGCGGGCCGCCGGTGGCGGTCGAGGAGGAGGCCGCGGCGCTGGTCCCGGCGATCGAGGGGCTGGTCGGCGCGGGGGCGGACGGAGAGGCGAGCGCAATTGCGCGGGCGCCGATCTCCGCCGACACCTTCTCGCCCGAGGTCGCGCGGCGGGCGCTGGCGGCGGGGGCGGTCGCGGTCAACGACATCTCCGGCGGCTCGGATGAGATGTTCGAGCTGGTCGCCGAGAGCGGCTGCGGCTACGTGCTGATGCACATCGAGGGGCCGCCGCGGGTCGACCGCCCGGCGCGCCGCTACGACGACGTCGTCGACCACCTGAAGTCGTGGTTCGGGGGGAGAGTCGAGGCGGCCCGGCGGCTTGGGGTGACAGAGGAGCAGATCGCGATCGACCCTGGACTCGACTTCGACCTCACCGCCGAGCAGGACCTCGAGGTCCTGCGGCGCCTCGGCGAGCTGCGCGAGCTGGGGCTGCCGCTCTACGTCTCGCTCTCGCGCAAGGACTTCATCGGCGCCGTGCTCGCCGGTTCCTGGGGGGAGCGGCTGCCGGCGGGCGAGCGCGAGTGGGGGACGGTCGCCGCGGTCGCTCTGGCGATCCGCGAGGGCGCCGACATCCTCCGCATCCACGACCGCAGCTCGCTGCAGGCGGTGCGGGTGGCCGGGCGGATCGTGCGGAGCTCCGGCTAGTGGCGAAGAGCCTGCTCGAAACGCCTTGGGCCGTTGCGATCGATCCCGCCCGCCGTGACGGCCGCGTCGTCGCCGAGAGCGTCGAAGTGGAGCGCCCGGCCAAACGCGTCGCGATGCCCTCCTCGCTGGACCCCGACTTCGCCGCGGCGCTCGCCGCCGCCGGTGTCGATCGCCTCTACTCCCACCAGCGCGAGGCGCTGGAGGCCGCCGCGTCCTCCAATCTGGTGATCACCAGCGGCACCGCTTCGGGCAAGTCGCTCGCCTTCAACCTGCCGGTCCTCGACGGCATCGCCCGTGATCCGAAGCGCCGCGCCCTCTACCTCTACCCGACCAAGGCGCTGGCCCAGGACCAGGCGCGCAAGCTCGGCGCCCTGCGCCCGCCCGGCCTGCGCGAGGCGATCTATGACGGCGACACGCCGCGCGAGGAGCGCCCGGCGATCCGCCGCAACAACAACCTCGTCCTCACCAACCCCGACATGCTCCACGTCGGCCTGCTGCCCCACCACAAGGGCTGGGGTGACTTCCTCGCCAACCTCGGCTGGGTCGTCGTCGACGAGGCCCACACCTATCGCGGCGTCTTCGGCTCCCACGTCGCCAACGTCCTGCGGCGGCTGCGCCGGGTGGCGCGTGCCTACGGCTCCGAGCCCCGCTTCCTGCTCGCATCGGCGACGATCGCCAACCCGGTCGAGCTGGCCGAGCGCCTGGTCGGGACGCCCTTCGAGCTGATCGACGACGACGGGGCGCCGCGCGCCGGGCGGGAGATCGCGATGTGGAACCCGCCGTTGATCGACAAGGCGAGCGGGACGCGGCGCTCGGCCCTCTCGGAGGCAGCCGACCTGCTGGCCGACCTCGTCGCCTCCGGGGTGCGGACGATCTGCTTCCTGAAGAGCCGCCGCGGGATCGAGCTGATTCAGCGCTTCGCTCGGGACAACCTGGCGGCGCGCGGCAAGCCCGAGCTGGCCGAGCGGATCGCCCCCTATCGGGGCGGTTACACGCCCCAGCAACGGCGTGAGATCGAGGAGCGCCTCGCCCGCGGCGAGCTGCTCGCGGTCGTCGCCACCGACGCGCTGGAGCTGGGGATCGACGTCGGCGAGCTCGACGCGGCGATCTGCGTCACCTTTCCCGGCACGGTCGCCAGCCTGCGCCAGATGTGGGGCCGGGCCGGGCGGCGGCGGCGCGGGCTGGCGGTCTACGTCGCCGGGCAGGACGCCCTCGACCAGTTCTTCTGTCGCCATCCCGACGAGTTCCTCGAGCGGCCGGTCGAAGCGGCGATCCTCGACCACGCCAACGAGCAGATCGCCTCCCGCCACCTGGTTGCGGCGGCCTACGAGCTGCCGCTCACCGACGCCGACGACGAGGTCTTCGGGCCGGACTGGCGGGAGCGGGCGGAGCGCCTGGCGGGCGCCGGGGAGCTGCGCCGCGCCGGCGGGCGGCTGCTGCCGCGCAGCAGCGAGTTCGTCGCCGCGAAGATCCCGCTGCGCTCGGCTTCGAGCGACTCGGTCGCGGTGATCGAGCGCGACTCGGGTGAGATGCTCGGCCTGGTCGAGGCCGAGCGTGCCTTTACGACGATCCACCCGGGGGCGATCTATCTCCACCTCGGCCGCTCCTACGAGGTCGAGCGGCTCGACATCGACGGCCGCCGCGCGATCGTCTCCGCCTTCGACGGCGACTGGTACACGCGCCCGAAGAAGGAGACCGAGATCTACATCGAGCGGACCCTCCAGCAGCGCGAGACCGCCGGGGTCGAGCTGCACTTCGGCGAGGTCTCGGTCACGGAGCAGGTGATCGCCTTCCAGCGGGTCTCGATCACCGAGCAGGAGCCGATCGACGTGGTCGCGCTGGAGCTGCCCGAGCAGCACTTCGTCACCCAAGCGCTCTGGTACGTGCTGCCGGAGCGGCTCAGCGGCGCGCTGCCCCCCGATGCCCTGCTCGGCGCCCTGCACGCGACCGAGCACGGCCAGATCGCGGTGCTGCCGCTGATCGCGATGTGCGACCGCTGGGACATCGGCGGCCTCTCCACCAACGTCCACTTCCAGACCGGCCGCTCGACGATCTTCGTCTACGACGGCCATCCGGGTGGGGTGGGGATCACCCTGCGCGGCTACGAGCAGTTCGAGCGCCTGCTCGGCGACGCCGAGCGGCTGATCGCCGAGTGCCCCTGCGAGTCCGGCTGCCCCTCCTGTGTGCAGAGCCCCAAGTGCGGCAACCTCAACGAGCCGCTGCACAAGGCCGGCGCCCTGGAGCTGATGCGGACGATGAAAGACTCCGCCGCATGACCCCCTCAAAATCCCGCTCCGCTGTTCCTTTCCCCCTCTATACCCGGCAAAGGAACAGCGGAACGTGATGAGCGGGCAGCGGCAGGTTGCGGTGATCGGGACGGCGCGCTGTGCGCCGGACTCTGAGCCGGCCGCGCTCGCCGAGGAGGTGGGCAGGCGCCTCGCGGAAGCGGGCGTCGCGGTCGTCTGCGGCGGCCTCGCGGGGGTGATGGAGGCGGCCTGCCGCGGCGCCGCGGAGGCGGGTGGAGTCGCGATCGGGATCGTCCCCGGCGCCGACATCGGGGAGGCGAACCCGTTCTGCACCCATGTCGTCGCCACCGGCATCGGCCACGCTCGCAACCTCGCCGTGGTCTCTTCGGGCGCCGCGGTGATCGCGGTCGGGGGCGAGTGGGGGACCCTCTCGGAGATCGGCTTCGCCCGCTCGATCGGTCGCCCGGTAATCGCCCTGCGCAGCTGGGAGCTGAACGGTCGCGACCGCATGGAGGGCGCCCCCGGCGTCGTCCCCGCGGCGTCGGCGCGCCAGGCGGTCGAGCTGGCGCTCGAAGCGCTCTGAGAACCTCTCTAAGGTGGGCGGCGTGTACGAGGACTCGATCCGCGAGGAGTTCACCCATCAGTCCGAGACCTTCGGCGCCTCGCCGGCGATGACGTCCGCGCAAACCCTCGGCGCTCTGGTCGAGCTGGTGCCCGAGGACCGCGAGGCCCGCTGGGTCGATGTCGCCTGCGGCCCGGGTGTTGTCTCCCGCGCGATCGCGGCCAGGGTCGGCTCCGTGCGTGGGGTCGACCTGACCCCGGCGATGATCGAGGCGGCAGAGCGCGCGGCGCGTGACGAGGGGGTTGGAAACGTCGACTTCTCGCTGGGTGACGCGGCCGCGCTCGCCTTCGAGCCGGGCTCCTTCGACGGCGCGATCACCCGCTTCAGCTTTCACCACATCCCGGTCCCGAGCCGGGTGCTGGCCGAGATGGCACGCGTGGTGCAGCCGGGTGGCTGGGTCGTTGTCGGGGACCAGGTGACCGACGACGACGGCGCAGCCGCCGCCTGGCATCAGGAGATCGAACGCCTGCGCGACCCCACCCACTGGGCCTCGCAGCGACTCGGCCGGCTGCGCGAGATGGGCGAGGAGGCGGGCCTGGCGCTGGAGGAGGAGCGGCTGATCCCGATCGAGATCGACTACGAGGACTGGTTGGGACGGGGCTCGGGCGGCGAGAGCGCGGCGGCGCTGATCGACAAGCTGCCGGGCCAGAGCGCCCGCAGGGCGAGGATTGCGAAGGCATGGGACCAGGCGAGTGGCGTGGTCGAGCGGGGGGCGCCGGTGCGGGCGTCGACCCGCTCGGGGAGGAGGCCGAGGGGTGTGGCAGCGCGGCGCAGATCGCCGATCAGGCGCAGGGCGGCACGACGGTCGTGGTGCGCGACCGCTCGCTCGTCGGCGCGCTCCCCCCGGTGCGCGAGCGAAAGACGCCCGACATGGCGATCGGCATCGGCGAGCGCCGCGTAGGCCCAGGCCGTCCAGGCGGTCGGCGCGGTCCAGGGGTCGCGGCCGGGCCAGTCCTCCGAGGGGACCAGGCCGAAACGCCCCTCGCAGCAGGCCAGCAGCCGGTCCAGCGAGCGCCGCACCAGCGAAAACAGGGCGGGGCGGGGGAAGGGACGCACCGCCCAGGCCGCGGCGGAGTCGACGCCCGAGTCGGGGTCGCCAACCCGCCGCGCCAGCATGGTGTAACGCGTTGGCGCGCTGTGGGCACGCTTACGCGTTGCACCTAGGGGCGAGTTGGAGGAGGCAAGCGCGTTGCCGAGATAGTCGCCGGGGTCTTTCTCTTGGTAGTCGGTGCGGTCGCGCCACTCGGGCGAAGGCGGATCCCCCTCCGCCGCAGAGGCGTTCGCGCCGGCCCGGTCACGCTGGTCGAAGTCGCGACCCGCCGCCGCCGGCAGGCGCGCCGCGCGCGCCGCAGCGCCGACCCATCCCCAAGCGTCGCCCTGGGCCGCCCGCGCCGGCACCGGCGTCCCGTCCGGGTAAAAGCGCGCCGCGGCGCCGAGGTCCAGCCGCGCGAGGAATCGCGCCACCCGCCGCGCCTCGCGGAGATCGCCCGCCGCGGCATAGGCCAGCGCCGCCGCGGCGGCGTCGCGGGGCCAGACGTAGGCCCAACCTGGCCGCGCTCCCGCGATCACCGCTCCACTGCGCCAGTAGGTCAGCGCTCGCAGTGTCAGTAGCGATCGCCGGTACATCAGTCGCGCCCAGGCCGGCGCGTCTCGTCCCAGAGGCCGTGCTCGCTCCAACCATCGCTCCGCCGCTGTGCTCGGGCTCGGACCCGGACGCCGCTGGGCGGCGCCTCGAACCGGCCCCGACGGTCCTCGATCGACCACCCTTCCCAGCGAGTCGACGGTCACCGTCGCTTCACCATCGCCGATTGCCGGGATCGTGAGGAAGCGCGGCGCCCGAGGGTCCGCCCCCGACCCGCCGGAGACGAGCGCAAGCGCGACCACGGCAAGCGCGACCATTCCCACCGCTGGGCGAGTCCCGTTCACCCCCCAATGCAATCAGCCGGCGCGCGCCCCCGGTCACACGCGACCGTGGAATCAATCATCTAGCCTTCGCCCTGCGCCGGCCCCGGCCGTCGCTCCCAGGCGAGGTAGCTCAGTTGGTAGAGCACACGACTGAAAATCGTGGTGTCGCCGGTTCGATTCCGGCCCTCGCCATTCGCTTTTTCCCCTGCAAATGAACGGGTTTCACGCGAGGCTAATTGCTGATTATCGCCTCTCGAAGTGGCAATGATCGAGGCTTTCATCGCCACTTCTTGCGCTTTTCGGACCCATCACGACCTCGCTGTTGCCCTGCTAAACCACCACGATTTGGCTTCATAGAGCGATCCTTGGGGTCCATGGGCGTTTGAATTCTTCGCCCCGAACGCGTTGGAAATCGTGGTGTCCTGAGTTCGAATCAAGGGACACATCTAGGTGTATAGTGATGTCATGAGCCGAGCCCAGATCTACCTTGGCGAAGACGAGTTGGAGCTTCTTGATCGCGCATCCCAAGAGACCGGTGCGTCGCGCTCGGAATTGATCCGCCGCGCGGTGCGATCGACCTTCGGACGCCAGGGGAAGGACGAGAGGCTCAGCGCGCTTCGCGCGAGCGCCGGCTCATGGCGGGGGCGCCGAGCCACCGGGGCCGAGCACGTCGACGCCATGCGCGGCGGCGATCTGAACGAGCGCCTGACTCGCCTCGGCGTCAAGTGAAGCTGATCGACACGAGCGTCGCGATCGACCACCTCCGCGGCTTGCCGGAGGCGGTCGAACTGCTCGGCGGCCTGACCGAGGCCGAGGAGCTTCTCCTCGCCAGCGAGGTCGTCCGCTTCGAGCTCCTGGCCGGCGTCCGCAAAGGCGAGGTAGAGGCGCTGGAGCAATTCTTCTCAGCGGTCTCTTGGGTGCCGGTTGGCGAGGAGGTATCACGGGCCGCTGGCGAGCTCGCCCAGCGCCACCGCCGCTCCCACAGCGGCATCGACGACGCCGACTACCTGATCGCCGCCACCGCGCTCTTGCTCGAGGCCGACCTGCTCACCACCAACGTGCGCCACTTCCCGATGATCCGGGGGCTTCAGCCAGCCTACTAACGGTCCTTGGCCGGCGGTTCCCTCCATTCGTCTATGACCTGCTCGACTTCGGCTCGGACGCACGCTCTCGCTTCCAGCCTGTCCATGCCGCCCATCAGCAACTCGTCGTAGGACGTGTCCACATGCCGAATGGCGGCCGCTACGGCGAGGTTTAATGCCTCGGGATCGAGATCGCGCCCGGCGGCGGTTCGCCCGATTCGCCCGCTGTTTCGCCTGAAGGCATGGAGAGCGATCTCCTCGGCTCGATCCTGGGGGCAGCGTGGGTAGTTCCGCAGGATCTCGATTGTCGCGCGCGCCTGGAGTTTCGCGTCCGCCTCCACCCGCCGGGCCTGTTCACGCAGCTTACGCCGCGCCCGCGACTCCTCGTCCGCCAGGCATGCGCGCTCGGCCCGGCCGAGCGCCTCCTCCTCAACCAGGATGCCCTGTCGCTCGTACCGCCGCCGGGATCGGCTGAAGCGCACGACTACCGCCGAGAGCCCGCTGGTCTTCTTCGCGCGACGCGTGAGCGCCGCATCGCCAGCCGGGAGGTAGACGAGGTGATCGAGGTCGGCGCAGCTCAGGCAGAGCGGTCCCGCGTCGTCCATCGTCAGGAAGTCGCCCGTGTCCGAGCACTCGGCGCAGGCCCAGCTCTTCAGCGGCGAAACCACCACCAGATCCGTCGCCTTGCCTCCTTGCTTTGCGGCTTCTGCAGGACTCGCGGTCATGTTGGTCTTGTGTAACGGATCGCCACCGCTACATGCAACCGGAAGTCACGACGTCAGCCGCGCCGTGGGGCAAAATCGCCAGCCATGAGCACCCTCGCCCAGTCGCTCGACGAGCAGAACCTGCGCCGCCTGGCCGGTGGTCGCTCCTATGAGCGCGGCGTCGATTACGCGGCCTCCGGCCGGGTCGCCCGGCTGACTCGGAGCGAGATGAGCGTCGAAGCCAGCGTGCAGGGCGCCCATCGCTACCGGGTCGAGCTGTGGGAGGAGGACGGCGAGCTGCGAGCCCGTTGCACCTGTCCAATGGGAGTCAGCGGCGCCTTCTGCAAGCACTGCGTCGCCACCGGCCTTGCCGCGCTCGAAGCGGGCGAGGACGCACCGACGCCGATCTCGATCGAGGACGTGCGAATTCACCTCGGCTCGCTGAAGAAGAAGGAGCTGGTCGAGCTGCTGATCGAAGAGGCATGCGAGGACGAGCGCCTGTTCGACCGCCTGCGATTGCGCGTCGCCACGGGCGAGGAAGGCATCGACATGGCCTCGTTCCGCGACGCGATCGACCGGGCGGTCGATCCGGGCGGCTTCATCAGCTACGCCGAGGCTTACGACTATTCCCGCACCCTCAACGAGACGATCGGCTCGCTTCGGGCCGTCCTCGTCGCAGGACATGCGGCCGAGGCGGTGGAGCTGATCGAGCACTGCTGCATGGCGATCGAACGCACGGCCGGCAGGATGGACGACTCCGACGGCCACCTCAGCATCGCCTTCGACAGCCTCCAACGCCTCCATCGCGAGGCCAGCGCGAAGGCTGACTTCGAGCCGACGCAGCTGGCAGAGCGCCTCTTTGAACGGATGATGGCGAGCGACTACGAACTCTTCTATGACGCCGCCGAGGTCTACGCGCCGCTGCTGGGGGAGCCGGGCCGGCGTCGCTACGTCGAGTTGGTGCAAGCGGAGTGGGAACGCCTGCCGGCGCTACGCCCTCAGGACGATCCCTACGCAGGGCGCGCGTTTTCGGTCGTACTCGAGGACGATGAAGACTCGGAGTGCGACTCCCGCTTTCGGATCACCTACGTGATGAAGCTCCTGGCGAAGCAGTCCGGCGATCCAGACGAGCTGGTCGCTGTGCTTTCGCACGATCTCTCCTCGCCCTACTCCTTCCTTAGCATCGCCGAGGTCTACGCGGAGGCCGGTCGCGACGACGACGCGATCGAGTGGGCGGAGCGGGGAGTGGAGGCGTTCCCAGAGAACGGCGACTCTCGCCTGGTCGCTTTCCTCGCCGCGGCTCGGCGCAGGCGCGGCGAGCACGAGCAGGCGGCGGAGCTGATGTGGAGCCTGTACGAGTCCCATCCCGGTCTCGGTTACTTCGAAAAGCTCAAGCCATACGCCGATGAAGCCGGGACGTGGGATGAGGTGCGCGGTCGTGCTCTCGACCTGCTGCGCGAACGGATCGCCGCCGCCGAGGACGAGCGCCGCGCCCGAGGCTATGGCTGGTCCTACCGGGACGCCACCGAGCTCGTCCGCATCCGCCTCTGGGAGGGCGACGTGGGTACCGCCCTCGCCGATGTGCGCGGGAGGGCGGCTGCCGGCAGGAGGTCTGGCTGGCGCTCGCCGAGGCGCTCGAAGAGGCCGAGCCCTGGGAGGCGATGATCATCTACCGCGAGCAGGTCGAGCCGACGATTGAACGCAAGCGCAAGGCCGACTACCGCGAGGCCACCGACATGCTCGCGAAGGTCCGCGATCTGATCCTCCCGGAGCTGGAAACCGCCCAGCGGTAGGGTCGAAGGCCGTGGGACGAACCGCCCCCTTCGTACC
Organism: uncultured Solirubrobacterales bacterium; assembly: GCA_963702055.1. Classification (GTDB taxonomy): domain Bacteria; phylum Actinomycetota; class Thermoleophilia; order Solirubrobacterales; family 70-9; genus CAWINX01. Next base: position 2,091,214 of record OY969702.1, read on the forward strand.
TGGAGCTTGTGCGGATGAAATACTGCACATCTAGAATCTAAGTGTGTAGACTTTTTGGAATGCGACCTAGCCAAGTGCTCGACATCGCGCGTCATGCCGGAGGGATCTCGTCGGCCGCAGAGCTGATCGAGGGAGGTGCCCGTTGGGAGGATCTCTACCGACTACGGGATAGCGGTGAGCTAATCGAACTCTCCCGCGGCGTCTTCCGCGTAGCCGATGCTCCGGCAACCGCCCACCTCGATCTGGTTGCGGTGTGCCGCCGGGCGCCAGGGGGGATGATCTGCCTCAACTCCGCCGCTAGCTTCTGGGACCTGAGCGACGAGATGCCCGAGGCGGTCCACCTGGCGATAGCCCGCGGGAGGCATCGCCCGAGGATCGCCTACCCGCCCACGCGGGTGCATGTCTTCGCTGCTGCGACGTTCTCACTCGGGCGCGCAATGGAGAAGATCGAATCGGGGGAGACAATCGCGATCAGCTCCAAGGAGCGGACGGTCGCCGACCTCATGCGCTTCCGTTCTCGCGTGGGCCGCGATCTGGCGCTGGGGGCGCTGCGACGATACCTGCAGGGCGGCGACGCCAAGCCGGGCGAGCTGTTGGCCCTGGCACGCCGTCTGCGTGTCGGCTCCGTCATGGCCGAGGCGATGGAGCCCCTGCTGGCGTGACCGAGCGCACACCCCGGCGGGCCTATCTCGATCTCCAAAAGCTCGCCCGCGATCAGGGTCGCAATACGCAGCAGCTCTTCGAACTCTACGTCCACGAGCGTTTTCTCGCCCGGCTGGCCGAGTCGCCGTTCGCCGACAAGCTCGTCCTCAAAGGCGGGATGCTGCTCGCCGTCCTCGATTTGCGGCGCGGAACGCGAGACGCCGATATGCTCGTGCGCGGTCTGGCCAGCGACGAGCCCAGCCTTCGTGCCGCGATCGGCCAGATCGCGTCGGCCCCGATGGCTGACGGCGTCGAGTTCGACACCACCGCGATCTCGATCACCGTGATTCGCGAAGGGGACGATTACGAGGGCATCCGCCTTGCCTTGCCCGCAGACCTCGGAGGCGCTGAGCTCAAGCTCAGGCTCGATCTGTCCTTCGGCGATCCGGTCGAGCCGCAGCGGATCGACTACCCAACGCTCCTTGGCGACCCGGGCTTTTCGCTTCTGGGCTACCCATTGGAGAACGTGATCGCCGAGAAGGCTGACACGATGATGTTCCTCGGCGACGCAAATACTCGCGACCGCGACTACGGCGACGTCTACCTGCTCTCACAGATCCACTCTGTTGACGCCGAAACGCTGCGCAACGCGCTACGCAGCGTTGCCGAGCACCGCGACCATGAAGTACGCCCGCTTGGGCCACTCCTCGAAACCCTTCGCGAGAGTCGTCAGCAGCCCTGGGAGGCGTTTCGCGGCCGGGCCGCCTTGGCCGCCTTGCCGGAGCGCTTCGCCGATGTTGTCAATGCGGTCGTCGACTTCGTCGACGGACTGCAAGACGCTGGCAACTCGACTTGGAATCCGGCCGTGCGACGATGGGAGTAGGCAGCGAGCAGTCAAGTCGCGAGCCGTGGTGTAACCGGACTCGCCGGAGATGACGTCACACTGGTAGAAGTGGCGATGGGGCCGATTTCATCGCCACAATCCCCCCAAAATCTCCGCAAACTGCGGGCAACCGGATTCTCCTCTAGGCCGAAAATCCAGTTCCGTTCCGAACCCTGTATTTGGCTTTCCAATGGTCTTTGCGGCCTCTTTTAGAAGCCGTGAAATCACCTCTCGGCGAACAGCTGAAAATCGTGGTGTCGCCGGTTCGATTCCGGCCCTCGCCATCCGCCCCCTCCGCATTCCGCGCCTGACGGGATAATCACCCGATGCTCACCGTCGCCGTCACCGGTCCCACCGGGGAGGTTGGGAAGCCCTTCATCGCCGCCCTGGAGCGGATGCCCGAGGTGGAGCGGGTGATCGGGATGGCGCGCAGGCGCTTCGACCCCGCCAAGCACCACTGGGGGGACAAGGTCGAGTACCGCCGCGGCGACATCCTCGATCGCGACTCCGTCGACGCGCTGGTCGAGGGCGCCGACGTCGTCGTCCACCTCGCCTTCGTCATCGTCGCCGGTCGCGGCGAGAGCCGCGAGATCAACCTGGCCGGCTCGCGCAACGTCTTCGAGGCGGCCGCCGCCGCCGGGGCGAAGCGGCTCGTCTACACCTCCTCGGTCGCCGCCTACGGCTTCGACCGCGACCTCCCCGAGCTGCTCACCGAGGACACCGAGGTGCGGGGAGAGCCCCGCCATCCCTACTCGGCCCAGAAGGCGGAGGTCGAGGCGGAGCTGGCGGCGGCGCTGGAGGGCTCCGGCACCGACGCCTACGTCTTCCGCCCCTGCATCGTCGCCGGGCCCGAGGCGACCCTGCTGCTCGACCTGATCCCCCTGCTCGCCCTCAGCCGGCGCATCCCCGGCCCGCTGCGCTGGGCGCTGGGCAAGGTGCCCGAGCTGCGCCCGGTGCTGCCCGACCCCGGCGTGCCCTTCCAGCTGGTCCACCACGACGACGTCGCCGCGGCGCTCTGCGCGGCGGTGATCGACGAGGGCGACCCCGGCGTCTACAACCTCGCCGGCCCGGGCGAGCTGACCATCTCCGACCTAGCCCACGCGCTCGGCTGGCACGCGGCGCCGGCCCCGCAGCTGGCGGTCGGCGCGGCCGCCGAGGCGGTCGCCCTGATGCCGTTCCTGCCCAACGAGGCGGCCTGGATCGAGGCGGTGCGCCGCCCGGTCCTGATGGACACCTCACGCGCCCGCCGCAAGCTGCACTGGATGCCCCAGCACGACGCGCTCGGGACCCTGCGGGAGACGGTCGCCGCCGCCCGCGCCCGCTGAGGCCCCGCCCCGCGCCCGCCGGCCGACCGAGAATCCGTAACTGACCCGGATGCCGGCCCGGCTCCGGCGGCATACGGTTCGGGCATGGCGGACAGGCTGACCCCCCTCGACGCGGCGTTCCTGGAACTCGAGGAGAGAGACGAGTCCTCGCACATGCACGTCGGCTGGGCGATGGTCTTCGACCCGCTCCCGGAGGGAGGCACGCCGCCGGTCGAGCGGGTCCGCGACCTCCTCGAGCACCGGCTCGAGCTGCTCCCCCGCTTCCGTCGCCGCCTCTCCTCCCAGCGGACCGGCCGCCTCACCTGGCCGACCTGGGAGCCGCACTCCGGCTTCGACATCGCGACCCACGTTCGCCATGCGACCCTCCCCGAGCCCGGTGGCGAGGACGAGCTGCTCGAGTGGCTCGCAGACTTCTACTCGCACCGCCTCGATCGGGCGCACCCGCTCTGGGAGATGACCCTCCTCGACGGGCTCGCCGACGGCCGCTGGGCGCTCGCGGCCAAGGTCCACCACTGCCTCGTCGACGGGATCAGCGGCTCCTCGGTGACCACCGCGATCCTCGACGCCGAGCCCCAACCGGCCCCCGGCTCCAAGGGCGTGCTCGCCGCGCTGGTTTCCGGGGACGACGAGCCGGACGCGGAGGGCCGGGGGACGCTCGCGGCGCTCGCCGGCGGCGCTCGCGCCGGCCTCGACGTCGCCCTGCATCCGCGCCGGCTGCTGGGCCGCTCGCGGGCGATCGCCGAGCTGCTGCTGCGCGACGAGCTGGTCGGCGCCCCCCGAACCAGCATCAACGTGCAGATCGGCGGCAGCCGCCGCCTCGCCGCGATCTCCGTGCCGCTCGACGACCTCAAGGGGGTCAAGAACAGCCTCGGCGGCACCGTCAACGACGTCGTCCTCGCCGCCACCGCCGGCGGCCTGCGGCGCCTGTTCGAGCATCGCGGCGACGACCTCGACGTCGGCAACTTACGGGCGATGGTCCCGGTCAGCCTGCGCCTCGCAGGCGAGCAGCTCGCCCTCGGCAACCGCGTCTCATCGCTGTTCGTCGAGCTGCCGGTCGCCGAGCCGGACCCGCTGCTGCGCTACCGCAAGACGGTCGCCGCGTCGCGCGAGCTGAAGGAGGGCGACCAGGGCATGGGCGCCGAGGCGCTGGTCGAGCTTGCCGGCGCCGCGCCGCCCCTGGTCCACGGCGTCGTCGCGCAACTGGCCTTCGCCCCTCGCCTCTTCAACATCACGATCACCAACGTCCCGGGGCCGCCGGCGACGCTCTACGCGCTGGGCGCCCCCTTGCGACGGGTGGTGCCGCTGGTGCCGATCTTCGCCGGCCATGCGATCGGCGTCGCCGCGGTCAGCTACGACGGCGAGGTCACCTTCGGGCTCAACGCCGACCGCGGCAGCGTCCCCGACCTTGAGGCCTTCGAACGGGGCATCGAGGAGTCGCTCGAGGAGCTGGGACGGCTCGCCGCGTCAAGTGGCCGGCGCCTCGCCGTCTGATGATGGGCGAGCTTCACTACGAGGGCTACCGGATCGGGTACGACTCCTACGGCGAGGGGGATCGCGTCCTCGTCCTCGTCCACGGCCTGTTGATGAACCGCCGCATGTTTGAGCGGTTGGGGCCGGCCCTGGCCGAGCGCGGCAACCGGGTGATCTGCATGGACCTGCTCGGCCACGGGCGCTCCGACCGGCCCGAGGACCTGCGCCTCTACTCGATGCCGCTCTTCGCCCGCCAGGTGGCGGCATTGCTCGACCACCTGGGACTCGAGTCCGCGGTCGTCGGCGGCACCTCGCTGGGGGCCAACGTCGCCCTCGAGCTGGCGACGCGCGACCCCGAGCGGGTCGGCGGCCTGTTCATCGAGATGCCGGTGCTCGACAACGCGCTCGCCGCGGTCGCCGCCACCTTCGCCCCGATCCTGCTCGGCCTGCGGATCGGCCGGCCGGCCTTCGAGGTCGTCTCCCGCCTCGCCTCCGTCGTTCCCCGCACCAACTACCTGCTCGACATTGGCCTCGACTGGGCTCGCCAGCGCCCGGGCCCCTCTCGCGCCGTGCTGGAGGGGCTGCTGTTGGGAGAGACCGCGCCGCATCGCGAGGAGCGGCGCAAGATCGCCCAGCCGGCGCTGATCGTCGGCCACCCGCGGGACCCGCTGCACCCGTTCAGCGACTCCGGGATGCTCGTCGAAGAGCTCGCCAACGCTCGCCTGGTCGAGGCGAACTCGATCCTCGAATGGCGAATCACCCCGGAGCGGCTGAACGCGGAGCTGGCGGCGTTCCTGGAGGAGGTGTCGGCCTAGTCGGCATCCGGCTTGGCTATCGTCTCCACGCGTGAGCAAGCTCGTGCGCATGCCGGAGCTGGCCGAGCTTCGGGCGTTCTGCGCGGCCGTCGACCTCGGCAGCCTCGGCAAGGCAGCGCGGCTGCTGCGGGTCAGCCAGCCGGCGCTCTCCAAGCGGCTGCGGGTGTTGGAGGCGGTCACCGGGTCCCAGTTGCTGGAGCGCTCGCCGCGCGGCGTCACCCCCACGGCCGCAGGAGAGAAGCTCTACGCCGCGGCGCGGCGGCTGCTCGCCGAGGCAGAGGTGGTCGAGACGCTGATGGAGGGCCTGGGAGCGGATCAGGCGCCGGTGCGGCTGGCGGTCAGCCCGACCATCGCCGAATTCGTGCTGCCGGCGATGCTGGTCGAGCTGGAGAGCCGCCACGACCGGCACCTCTCGATTGAGCTGTCGATCGCCAACTCCTCCACGACCAGGGAGATGGTCCTCGAGGGGCGTTCCGACATCGGCGTCGGGGTGGCGGACGGATCCGAGTCGGGGGCGGCCGGGGTCTGCGAGTCGCCGTTCTGCACGGACGAGGTCGTCGTCGCGGTGCCCGAGGGCCACACCTGGGCGGCCGTCGAGGCGATCGATCCGGCGGAGTTCGTCGAGACGCGGATGATCATGCGCGACCCCGGCGCCAGTAGCCGCCGCGCGGTCAGCGGCGCGCTCGAGGCGGCGGGGATGTCCCTGGCGCCGCCCCTGGCGGAGATCGGCAGCACCTCGACCGCAATCGCCACCGCTGTCTCCGAGGGCGCTCCGGCCCTGCTCTCCTCTCTCGCGCTTTCCTCGGCGACCGCCCAGGGACTGCTGGTTCGCAGGGTTGCCGGCCTGCGCTTCGAGCGCAGCTTCGCGGTGATCCACAGCAGCGAGGAGAGCCTTTCGAGCGCTGCCCGCTCCCTCGCGCGTCACCTTCTTGAGGCCCGCCCGCCGCGGTCATAACCAGCGGTTATCGCTTTGTCAACCGGTCGAGGTCTACCGCGATCGGGCTCGGGGATCGATGACCGCTACCGTCGCCACTGCGAGCAGCGAAAGCGTCAAGCTGGTGATCAAGTCCGACGAGGAGAAGGGCAAGATGGGCTCCTTCACCTCGGACGGGCTGGGCGCCAACCAGACGATCGCCGGCGGCTCCGAGGATAAGGCGAGCGTGACGACCCTCCAACGCGATCGGTCGCTTCGGCGGCCGATTGTGTTTCCGGAGAAGTACTTAGGCGACTCTGCGGTCCCTCCCGGATGGCGTCGCCCCGGCTCGCTCATAGGGTGGGTCGGTCGCGCGGGCACCGGGCTCGCGCCCGACGCCTGGAGGCCAGCTATGGCAAAGGACTACCCCGCCATCTACGACCACCTGCAGGAGATGATCGGCCGGCTTGGCGAGCGGGCGCCCGGCGTAATGGCCGGCTTCGGCGCCCTACATGAGGCGACCAGCGGCGACGGCGCGCTCGACGCCAAGACGAAGGAGTTGATCTCCCTCTCGATCGGCATTGCCGTCCACTGCGACGGCTGCATCTCCTACCACGTCCACGACGCGCTGGAGGCCGGCGCGAGTCGCGAGGAGATCGTCGAGACGATCGGCGTCGCGGTGATGATGGGCGGCGGCCCCTCGGTCGTCTACGGGTGCGAGGCGCTGGAGGCCATCGAGCAGTTCCAGGCAATTCCCGCGTGAGGGTGCGCTCCCGGTGAGCGCCCACGCCATGCCGGCCGCGGACGCGGCCTGGCTCCACATGGACCGCCCGACCAACCCAATGGTCGTCAACTCCCTGGTCATGCTCGCCGCGGCGCCGGACCGCGACGCGGTCGCCGAAGTCCTGGAGCGCCGCCTCCTCGGCCCCTATCCGCGCTTTCGCCGCCGCGTCTCGGAGTCGCTGGGCGGCGGCCCGGGCTTCGAGGACGACGCCTCCTTCGACCTCGCCAATCACCTGCACTTCCTCACCCTGCCCGCGCCCGGGGACCAGGCCGCGCTGGAGGCGCTGATCGGCGAGCTGATCACGGCGCCGCTCGACCGTGGCCGCCCGCTCTGGGACGCCTACGTGATCGAGGGGCCCGGAGAGAGCGCCGCGATGCTCTGGCGCATCCACCACTGCATCGCCGACGGCGTCGCCCTGACCCGCGTCCTGCTCACGATCTGCGACGAGGACGCCGCCGACGGCGCCGAGGAGGTCGGCGACCGCTCCGCCGAGGAGGCGACCGCCACTCGCGCCTCGGAGCAGTCCTCCCCGGGCATCCTGCGTCGCCTCACCGGCGTGCCGGGCGATGCGCTCTCGGCGGTTCGCAAGGTCGGCGGCGCGACCCTCCACGAGGGAATGGAGACGCTCGCCCACCCCGACCACCTCGGGCAGCTCGCCCGCGCGGCGCTGCGCGACGCCTCGACCGCGGCCAAGCTCATCGCCTCCCCGGCTGACGCGCCAAGTGACCTGCGGGCGCCGCTGACCGGAACCCGCGGGGTCGCCTGGGCGGAGCCCTTCTCGCTGGCGCGCGTCAAGGACGCTGCCCAGCGCCGCCGGGTCACCGTCAACGACCTCCTCGTCTCGGCCCTGGCCGCGGCGCTGCACGAGGTCCTTGGCGCCAACGGCGCGCTCCCGGAGGAGATCCACGCGCTCGTGCCGTTCAACCTCCGCTCACCCGACGAGGCCGTCCCGTCTGACCTCGGCAACGACTTCGCGCTGGTCCTGCTGGAGCTCCCGGTCGGGGAGGTGGGCCCCGCCGAGCGACTGCGCGAGGTCAGCAGTCGAATGGACGCGATCAAGCGCTCCCACGAGGCCCCGATCGCCTTCGGCCTGATCGGCGCGATCGGGCTGACGCCGCCCTGGGTCGAGGACCGGCTGATCAACTTCTTCACCGACAAGGCGAGCCTCGTCGTCACCAACGTCCCCGGTCCCGACGCGCCGCTCAGCTTCGCCGGCTCCCCGATCACCGGAGTCCTCGTCTGGGCGCCCTGCTCGGGCAGCCTCGGCATGACCGTCAGCATCCTCAGCTACGCCGGCGAGGTGACGGTCGGCTTCATGGCCGACACCGCGCTGATCGCCGACCCCGGTCCCCTCGCCCGCGCCTACGAGCGCGAGCTGCGCCGGCTCGGCGGCTAACGACTTTCGCGGTCCCGGCCGGGACCGGAGACAGGCCGCGCCCGCCTACTCCTGCGACAGCGTTATCCGCTCCATGTAGCCGAGGTCGTCCTCCGGCTCCACCTCATAGGCGATTCCCGGCGCGTGGTCGAACTCCTTGGCGAGCTTGCGCACCGCCTCGTCGCCGGACTCGGCCTCGACGGTGGCCTTCTTCCGCTCGCGGCGCTCCTGCCATGAGACAGCGAATCGCACCGGGTCAGAGTAGCTACCCTCTGTCCTCCGAGCGATGAGGCTCGCTCCTTCATAACCGCGGCTGCGGATCGCTGATGGCCTCTACCAACGTCCACCGACGCTGATAGGAGCTGTTGCGATGCGACTGCCGCGACTCGACCGCCGGGAGCTGGCCGCGATCTACGCCGGCGGGACGATCGGCGCGCTGGCGCGGGTCGGCCTGGCGCAGGCAGCGCCCCACGGCGCCGCCTCCTGGCCGTGGGCGACCTTCGCCGCCAACATGGCCGGGGCGCTGCTGCTCGGCTATTTCGTCACCCGGCTGCAGGAGCGGTTGCCGCCCTCCAGCTACCGGCGCCCCTTCCTGGGGACGGGGCTCTGCGGCGCCCTCACCACCTTCTCGACCCTCCAGCTCGAGCTGTTCGGAATGCTCGACGCCGGCCGGCTCGGCCTCGCCGCCGCCTATTCCGGCGCGACGATCGTCTGCGGCTTCGCCTGCGTCCACCTGGCGACGGCGGCCGTTCGCCGCACCAGGATGGCGCGATGAGCGAGATGCTCCCAATGAACGGGGAGGTTCTCCTATGAGCGCGGCGACCTGGATCGGCGTCGCCCTACTCGGGGGAGTCGCGGCGCTCGCCCGCTTCCTCCTCGACGCCGCCCTGGCCGAGCGCGTCGCCGGCCCCTTCCCGGCGGGCACGTTTGCCGTCAACCTCAGCGGCGCCGTCGCCCTCGGCCTGGTCGCCGGCGCCGCGCTGCACGGCGCCGCGCTGACGATCGTCGCCGGCGGCGGCCTCGGCTCCTACACCACCTTCTCGACCTGGATGTTCGAGTCCCACCGGCTCGGCGAGGCCGGCCGCGCCGAGCTGCTCTGGCTCAACGTCGGCCTCTCGCTCGCCGTCGGGCTGGCGGCGATCGCCCTCGGCCACTGGTTGGGAGGGGTCCTGTGAGCGGTTGGGCGGAAGAGGCCGGGACGCTTCCTCCCGCGGGCGGCGAGGCGCTGAAGCTCGTCTTCTACTTCGGCGAGCACGACCGCCACGACGGCCGCTTCCTCTCCGAGGAGATTCTCGACCTCTTCGAGCGGCGCCGGCTCGCGACCGGCGTGCTGTTGCGCGGCGCCGAGGGCTTCGGGGCGGGACAGCGGCTCCAGACCGATCGCCTCCTCTCCCTCTCCGAGGACCTGCCGCTGGTCGCCGTCGCCGTCGACGAGCGCGAGCGGATTGAGGCCATGGTCCCCGAGCTGGTCGAGATTGCCGGCGACGGCCTTCTCACCCTGGAGCGCGCCCGTTTCGCCGCCGCGGGCCACACGCCGGATCACGAGCCCCACGAGGAGGTCAAACTCACCGTCTACACCGGCCGGCGCGAGCGCCTGGGCGGGGCGCCCGCCCACGTCGGCGTGGTCGCGGCGCTCCACCGCCACGGCGTCGCCGGCGCCACCACCCTGCTCGGGGTCGACGGCACGGCGCGCGACCGGCGCCTGCGCGCCCGCTTCTTCGCCGTCAACGCCGCCGTGCCGGCGATGACGCTCGCGGTCGGCGAGCGCGGCCGGATCGCCGCCGCCCTCACCGAGCTGAGCGAGGCCGGCAACCCGCCGCCCGCCACCCTGGAGGCGATCCGGGTCTGCCGCAGGGACGGCTGCGCGCTCAATCGTCCCCGGCCGCTCCCGGACGGCGACGCCGCCGGGCTGGGTGTCTGGACCAAGCTGATGGTCTACTGCTCGGAGCGCTCCGAGCACGCCGGCCGCGCTCTCCACCTCGAGCTGATCCGCCGCCTGCGGGCCGAGGGCGCGGCCGGGGCGACCGCGCTGCGCGGCGTCTGGGGGTACCACGGCGACCACCTCCCGCACGGCGACCGCCTGCTGGTGCTTCGCCGCCACGTCCCGATCGTCACTGCCGTCGTCGACACCCCGTCGCAATGCGAGCGCTGGTTCGAGATCGCCACGGAGCTGACCGAGGAGACCGGGCTCGTCACCGTCGAGACCGTCCCCAGCGCCGTCCGCCCCTCCCTCTAATTTGGATTTAGAGATGAGCGAGCAGACGCTGATCGACAGCCTCGAAACGCCGCCGCGGGTGCCGCTGGCCGACCTCGTCGAGGGCCAGAGGGTGAAGGGCGTCTTCGCCGTCCGCGAGCGCGAGCTGCGCCGCAAGCGCAACGGCGAGCCCTGGCTGCGGCTGATAGTCGGCGACTCCAGCGGCGCCGTCGAGGCGATCGCCTGGGACGACGCCGAGGCGCGTTTCGCGCTTGCCGCCCCAGGTGCCGCGGTCTTCGTCGCCGGCGTCTATGAGGTCAGCGACCGCTGGGGCTCGAAAATCAAGCTCTCCGAGCTGCGCGAGGCGACTCCGGAGGAGTACGCGCCCGAGGACCTCGCCGCCGAGTCCGAGGTCTCCTTCGACCGCCTCGAGGCCGACCTGCGCTCGCTGCTGGAGACGGTCCAGAACCCCCAGCTGGGCGAGCTGCTCGACCGCTTCTTCGGCGAGGACTCGCCGATCTGGGAGCGCTTCCGCGATGCTCCGGCGGCCAAGGTCTACCACCAGGCCTACCGCCACGGGCTGCTCGAGCACACCCTCTCCGTCGCTCAGGCGGTCAGCGCCGCCGCGGCCTTCTTCCCCGGCATCGACCGCGATGTCGCCGTCACCGGCGCGCTGCTCCACGACATCGGCAAGACCGAGGCCTACAACGACGACCCGCTGGCGATCGACCTCACCGACCTCGGTCGCCTCCAGGGCGAGATCCCGCTCGGCTACTACCTGGTGCGCCGCCAGATCGAAGAGATCCCCGGCTTCGATCCCTCCCTGGCTCAGGCGGTCCTCCACATCATCCTCAGCCACCACGGCTCGCTCGAGCACGGCTCGCCGGTCGTCCCCGCCACCCGCGAGGCGGTCCTGGTCCACATGATCGACAACCTCGGCGGCCGGCTCGGCAGCTTCGACCGCCTCGAGCGCGAGCTGCCCGCCGGCGAGTCCTGGTCCCGCTTCGACCGAGCCCTATCGGGCTCGGCGTACTTCGGCCAGCGCGCCGCTTAGAAGCGCCGCGTGCATCTTTGGATGCGGGTGACGTTGCCGCTTGCTCGCTGGATGCAGTGGACGAGCTTCTGCGGGTTGCCGCCCGCGTGGCTGGTCGCGTGGAACGAGCGGCGGATCTGGCGCTGAACCTGGCGGTTGACGCCCTGGAACGTCTTGCCAAGGTCACTCAGGCCGCTGTTCTGGAATGACTTCTGGATCGTCTCGTTGCTCGTCTTGATCGCGTTGTCGGTCGTCTTCAGGACCGGCTTGACGATGAAGAGGTAGACGGCGGCCAGGATGCCGACGGTGACCAGTAGCCGGATAATCCCCGAAGTTACGCTGCCGAAGAGGTTGCGCAGGATGTCCATGGGGCTGGCTGGAGACTATCCTGCCCCCCGTGGCGAAGGACACCGAGAAGCTAATCCGCCAGCTCTCGCTGATCTCGTTCCTGATGGCTCAGGGGAGGCCGGTTTCGGCCCTCGAGATCAAGCGCGAGGTGGAGGGCTACAGCGACATGAACGACGACGCCTTCGCGCGGCGCTTCTACGCGGACCGCGCCGAGCTGGAGAGCCTCGGCATCCAGCTCGGGGTCGAGAAACCGGGCGAGGGATTCTTCGAGGCCGAGCTCTACTCGCTGCCGCCGGAGAACTTCTACCTCGACCCGATCAAGTTCTCCGACGACGAGCTGGCGGCGCTCTCCACCGCGCTTTCCCTGCTCACCGACGGCGGCTTCGCCTACGCCGAGCCGCTGCGGCTCGCCCTCCAGCAGGTTGCCTGGGGACACCCGAACCCGATCAACGAGGTCGACCGCGCCCCGGTCGAGATGGCGATGACCGCCTCCGCCGGTGGCCGCGACCTCTCCCAGCGCCTCTCCAAGATCGAGACGGCGATCTCCCGCCGCAAGACGATCGAGTTCACCTACTACACGATGGAGCGCGACGAGACCGCGAAGCGCAAGGTCGATCCCTTCCACCTGGTCTTCCGCGGCGGCCAGTTCTATTTGATCGGTCACTCCCACGAGCGTGACGCGGTGCGGGTCTTTCGCCTCTCCCGCATCCAGGGCAAGGTCGGCTATGCGTCCAAGGCCGAGCACGATTTCTCCCCGCCCGAGGACTTCGACCGCCGCGACTACGGCCAGCGCGCCGACTGGCAGTTGGGGGAGATCAAGGGGACCGCGAAGGTCTTCGTCAGGGACCGGATCGCCTGGCTGATCGAGCGCGACTTCGGCGCCTACGGCTCGCTGCGCGCCGCGAAGAAGGCCGACGGCGCGCCCGGCAAGGGATGCGTCTTCGAGACCGACTACGCCTCCGAGCGCGAGCTGATCGCCTGGGTGCTGCGCTGGCGCCAGAACGCGACGGTGCTCGCCCCCGACGACCTGCGCGCCGAGACCGAGAGCCGCCTCTCCCTCCTCCATCAGCGCCACCACAACGGCTTCGAGCCGGCCAAGATCGTCGAGCGCCCGCTGCGCGAGGAGCCGCGGCGCCGCTCCAACGGGCGCGGCGAGGCGGCGATCCGCCCGGAGCGCTTCGCCCGTCTCGTCACCCTCGCCGGCATGCTGATCGAGGCCGCCAAGCAGGGCGAGCGGCTGCAGGTCGCCGACCTGCGCCGCCGGCTGGAGCTGACCGCCGAGGAGCTGCAGGAGGATGTCGAGCTGCTCAACGTCGTCAACTTCGGCGGCGGCACCTACGTCCTCTACGCCGAGATCCTCGGTGACGAGATCGAGGTCGACTCCGAGCCCTACGGGGACAACTTCGCCCGCCCCGCCCGGCTGCTGCCGCTGGAGGCGAAGGCGCTGGTCGCCGCGATCGACCTCTTCGGCGACCATCTGCCCCAGGGCGGCCTGCAGAGCGCCCGCGGCAAGATCGTCGCCGCGCTCGGCCACGACCCCTCCGAGGAGGGGCTGGAGATCGCCTCCGGTGGTGGCGACGACGCCGAGGTGGCGCGGGTCGTCAACGAGGCGATCGCCGCCAGCCGCATCCTCGAACTCAAGTACTACAAGGAGAACGAGGACCAGTTCACCGACCGCTCGGTCGAGCCCTACCGGCTGGAGAACGGCCGCGAGGGCTGGTACGTGGAGTGCTACGACCGAACCAAAGACGGCGTCCGCCACTTCAAGCTCGACCGGATCAAGGAGGCGACCCTCTCGAAGGAAACCTTCGAGCCGCGCCCCGAGGTCGAGGAGCTGGCCGGCGTCGAGGGCTGGATGACCCACGGCGAGGTGCCGACCGCCCACGTCGCCCGCGTCTGGGTCTCGCCCGACCGCGCCCGCTGGCTGCGCGAGGAGCGCACCGTGGTCGAGGAGCTGGCCGACGGCGCCGTCGTCGTCGAGCTCCCCTACGCGGGGACCTCCTGGCTGGTCCGCGAGATCCTCCGCGGCGCCGGCGACCTCGTCGTCCTCGAGCCCGAGGACGCCCGCGAGGCAATCGCCAAGGAAATCGGCGGCTGAGTCGCCGCTCGTAGCTTTTACCTTGCTATAGGAGGGTAAAAGGTACGAGCGTGATCGAAGAAGCGCCGGGACACCCCGAGATAGAGCGACTCGTCGCGCCCAACCCGGGGCCGATGACCCATGAGGGGACGAATACGTACCTCTATGGGGCGGGACCCTGCGCGGTGATCGACCCCGGGCCCGATGACGAGGGACACATCGAGGCGGTTCGCGCCGCCGCCGAGGCGCGGGGTGGGGTGGGGACGATCCTGCTCACCCACTCCCACGGCGACCATGCCGCCGGGGCTGAGCGACTCGCCGCCGTCGCCGACGGGCGCCCGCCGGTGATCCTTCCCGCCGACGGCGAGCGCCACGCCGGCCTGCTGGCCGTCGCCACCCCCGGCCACGCCGCCGACCACGTCTGCTTCCTCACCGCCGACCGGGTCTGCTTCAGCGGTGACCTGGTCCTGGGGGAGGGCTCGACCTTCGTCCCGCCCGACGGTGGCTCGCTCGCCTCCTACATGGAGTCGCTGCGCCGGCTCCAGGCCGAGCCGATCGAGCTGATCTGCCCGGGACACGGCCCCTGGGTCGTCGACCCCGCCGCGAAGCTCGCCGAGTACGTCGAGCACCGCGAGATGCGCGAACGCCGCCTCCTCGCCGCCCTGGAGCGCGGCGAGCGCTCCCGCGAGGCGCTGCTCGCCGAGGTCTGGGACGACGTCCCCGACCAGGTCCGCCCCGCCGCCGCCCTGGTCATGGAGGCCCACCTCCGGAAGCTCGAGGCGGAGGGCCGCGCCCCGCCTACCGCTTGGAGCGGCAGCGCTTGACGACGCTGCCGTGCAGCGACGTGCCGCTGAAGTAGAAGTCCCCGCGGGCGAGGAAGTGGCCGTTGGCGCACTCCGCCAGCAGCAGGTGGCGCTTCTTGTGGCGATAGGTCCAGGTTTTGCGGAGCGTCGCCTGGAAGCTCGTCAGCGAGCCGTATCCGCCGGCCAGCGGCGGGACCTGGATCGTCGTCGCCTTGCCGTACTTGCCGTGGACGTTGGTGATCACCGCCTTGGTGATCACGGTCGCCGCGACCGGATAGCTGATGTAGGCGTGCTGGAGCAGCACTGGCCTGCGGCCCTTGGGCCGGCCGTTGAAGATCAGCAGCGTTCCCCGCGCCGGGACCGGCTGTGAATCTGGGAACTGGACCTCGGCGGTCACCTTGCCGGTGCCCACCAGTGCCTTGCGGCAGGCTCGCCTCGCCTGGGTGGTCAGCGTGTTGGTGATTCGGTCCAACCGGCAGGTGGGTAGGCCCTTGGTGAAGATCGTGCCGTGCTTGTCGAACTTCAGCGCCAGGGTGTGCAGGGCGGGCACGTGGGTGCCGTCGGTCGTTCTGATCGAGCCCATCACGCGTAGGGTGATCGGCGCCATCTTGCGCTTCGGGAGCGCCTTCGGCGAGACGCCGCCATCGGCGGTGATGACCAGATTCCCCGCGGTGACCGTCGTCCCCATGGCGCTCGGGCCAAACACTCCCGCCGCCAGCGCGACCACCGCTCCAAAGGTGACAAGAGCTGTCCGGTGCCCGGATTTCATCGACGCCTCCCCGTTGGTTGCTTGCGTCAGGCTGGGTAGCTGCTACCTAATTTTGGAACCCAGCGGCGGAGCGGAAGATGCGAGCGACGTCAGCGTGCTGACAGAACTGGCCAGCTGGCCAAACTTTGATAGACAGGGACGGTGGGTCGCGAGAGCAAGAGGCGGGGGACGCGGGCGGGGCTGATGGCCGGGGCAGCCGGCACCGGGCTGCTCGCCGCGACCGGGGCCGTCGCCTGGCACTGGCTGCTGCGCCGCCCGCTGCCCAAGCAGGAGGGGACGATCGCCCTCGACGGGCTCGAGGGCCGCGTGCGGGTTCGCCGCGACCGCTGGGGCGTCCCTCACATCGAGGCCGAGACCGCCGGCGACCTCTGGTTCGCCGAGGGCTTCTCCCACGCCCAGGACCGCCTCTGGCAGATGAACTTCTACCGCCGCGTCGTCAGCGGCAGGGTCGCGGAGATGGCTGGGACCGAGGGACTGCCCGTCGACCGGCTGATGCGCACGCTCGGCATCCGCCGCGCCGCCGAGCGCGAGGCCGCCGCCCTCGACCCCGACCTGCGCGCCACCCTGGAGCGCTTCTGCGCCGGCGTCAACGCCGCCGCGGCGGGCGCCCGCGCCCTGCCCTTCGAGATGCAGTTGCTGCGCCTGCGCCGCTTCGAGCCCTGGCGCCCGGTCGACATCCTCAGCCTCGGCAAGTTGCTCGCCTTCGGCCTCGCCACCAACTGGGAGCGGGAGCTGCTGCGCGCCGACATGCTGCGCGTCCTCGGTCCCGAGCTGACCGCCAAGCTCGACCCCACCTACCCCGCCGACAGCCCGATCGTCACCCAGGAGGCCTGGAGCGGCGACGGCCTCGCGATCGCCGAGCAGATCGACTCGGTGCGCCGCTCGCTCGGCCTCGCCGCCGAGGCCGGCGGCTCCAACAACTGGGCGGTCAGCGGCGCCCGCAGCGCCACCGGCTCGCCGCTGATCGCCGGCGACCCCCACCTGCCCCCGAGCATGCCGGGCATCTGGTACCAGGTCGGCCTGCGGCTCGGCGACCGGGTCGTCCGCGGCGCCTCGCTGCCCGGGCTCCCCGGCGTCTACATGGGCCAGAGCAACGACGTCTGCTGGACCTTCACCAACGTCATGCCCGACGTCCAGGACCTCTTCGTCGAGCGGGTCGAGGGCGAGCGCTACCTCTTCGAGGACGAGTGGCGCCCGCTCGAGGTCGTCCGCGAGGAGATCCCGGTGAAGGGGCGCGCCGAGCCCGAGGTCCTCGAGGTGCGCTCCACCCACCACGGCCCGATCGTCAACCGGGCGCTCGGCGCCGACGAGGCCGAGCCGCTCGCCCTGCGCTGGCTGACCCTCGACGAGCCGACCGTCTTCCCCGGCATGTTCGAGCTGCACCACGTCGGGTCCGGCCCGGAGCTGGTCGCCGCCCTCGCCGGCCACACCGCGCCCGCCTCCAACCTCATCTGGGCCGACCGCCACGGCTCGATCGGCTACAAGCTGATCGGCCGCCTGCCGCTGCGCAAGGGCGGCAGCCCCGACCTGCCGAAGCCGGGCTGGACGGGGGAGTACGAGTGGACCGGGACGATCCCCTACGAGGAGCTGCCCGAGGTGGTCGACCCCGAGAGCGGCCTCCTGGTTACCGCCAACAACCGGATCGTCGGCGACGACTACCCCCACCACATCACCAGCGAGTGGTACGACGGGGTGCGGGCGCAGCGGATCGAGGACCTGCTGCGCGCCACCGACGAGCACGACGTCGAGAGCTTCGAGGAGATGCAGTCCGACGACCTCTCGATCCTCGGCCTCGAGGCCGCGCGCCGGCTCGGCCGCCTCCAGCCCTCCGGCCAGCGGGAGAGCAGCGCGATCGAGCGGCTGCGCAGCTGGGACGGCCGTCTCGGCCTCGACTCCGTCGCCGGGACGATCTACCAGGCCTTCCTGCTGCGACTGGCGCGCGAGGTCGCCCGCGCGGTGATCGGCGACCGCGACCTCAGCGAGCGCTGGCTCGACCGCTCCGACTCGGGCTTCTCCAGCCACGTCACCTCGCCCTGGCGCTGGCACTCCCACCTGATGAAGCTCTGGGAGGAGGGCGACGAGGAGCTCGTCGGCCGCCCCTGGGACGAGCTGGCGCTGGAGGTGCTGTCCGGCGCCCTCGACGACCTCACCGAGGACTTCGGCGCCGACCCCGAGGCCTGGCGCTGGGGCCACGTCCACAAGATGGAGTTCCCCCACCCGCTCGGCGAGGCCAACCCGCTGCTGCGCCGCCTCCTCAACCGCAGCCTCGAGGCGGGCGGCGCTCAGGAGACGGTCAGCCAGATCGCCTACGACCCCAACGACCCCTACCGCGCCGTCTGGGCGCCGAGCTGGCGGATGGTCGCCGACCCGACCGACCCCGACCGCTCCCGCTGGCAGATGTTCACCGGCCAGTCCGGCCACCCGGCCAGCCCCCACTACGACGACCTCCAGCCCGACTGGCTGCAGGGCCGCACCCAGCCGATGGCCGGCGAGGGCCCCTGGCGCGAGCTGGACCTGGTCCCCGCCGCGCCCTGAGCGCCGCCGGCTCAGGCGGCGAAGAGTTCCTCCACCGCCTCGCGGAACTTGGCCGGGTCGATGGCGGGGAAGCGATACAGCTCGGGCTCGATCGCCTCGAACTGGGCGCGAGCCTCGGCGGGGTCGACCAGGCCGCGGGAGATCATCTCCTCGCGCTCGATGCGGGTCGAATCGGCTAGCTCGCGCATGCGGCGGCGCGCTCGAAGCTGACCAGCCGGCGGATCAGGGCGTTGTAGGCGGAGTGGGCGCCGTCGCCTTTGTCCACCGCAAGACGCGCGTAGAGCTTATGCTCGGGTGAGGCGATCGGTCCCGACACCGGGACACCGACGGTCCGCAGCCGCGGCGCGCCAATCGAAACGAGCAGCGCTTCGACGGACTCGTTCCCGCTTTGCAGGTCGGCGAGTC
The DNA here is from genome assembly GCA_963702055.1 of uncultured Solirubrobacterales bacterium. Taxonomy (GTDB): domain Bacteria; phylum Actinomycetota; class Thermoleophilia; order Solirubrobacterales; family 70-9; genus CAWINX01. The sequence goes on from OY969702.1 coordinate 2,109,585, forward strand.
CCTGCTCGATCAACTCAGCCCCCGGCAGGGACTCCATGGCTGTCCGGATCTCGGTCATCGACCCGAGGTTAGCGTCGCTGCGGCCCGCAGGTTAAATGCCCCCTTGCACCCCGAATCGACCGAATCGGGGAAGGTTTGGGACTCCTATGGGACGATTTCGAACGATTCTCGTCTGCGCATGGGCGCTTGCCGCGCTTCTCGCCACTGCGACGGCGCCGGCGACGGCGCGGACTATTGACTTCCGCGGCCGCGCGGTCGCCGTCCCCGCCGGCTGGCCGGTCTACCGCCTCGCCGAGCACCCGCGCATGTGCGTGCGGCTTGACCGTCGCGCCGTCTACGTGGGGACGCCGTCCGCGGCCCAGCACTGTCCCGCCCACGTAATCGGGCGGCGCCGGGCGATCCTGATCGACTCCCAAACGCCGTCCCGCGCCACCCAACGACGGCCCGCCGTTCGGCTGCGTCTCCGCGCCTCGGCCAGTGCCGGCGTCGGCACGCCCGGGTCGGGGAGCGGGTCGGGCGCCTTCGCCGGGCTCGGCTTCGACGCCTGCGCCGCGCCTTCGACCAGGGCGATGTCGGCCTGGCTCGCCTCGCCCTACCGGGCGATCGGCGTCTACATCGGCGGGCTCAACCGCGGCTGCTCTCAGCCCAACCTGACCACGGCCTGGGTCGGCACCGAGGTCGCCGCCGGCTGGTACCTGATCCCGATCTACGTCGGCCTCCAGGCCCCGACCAGCGGATGCTCGAGCTGCGCCAAGATCGTCGCCGGCAAGGCGACCGCCCAGGGCGCCGCCGCCGCCAACGACGCCGTCACCCACGCCCAGAGCGTCGGCATGGGCGCGGGCAGCCCGATCTACTTCGACATGGAGGGCTACTCGCGCACCTCCAAGGCCTCCAGCGCGACCCTCACCTTCCTCGCCGCCTGGACCTCGCGGCTGCACGCGCTCGGCTACCGCTCCGGCGTCTACGGCAGCAGCGCCTCGACGATCGCCGACCTCGCCGGCCAGATCGGCTTCGGCTACCAGCTGCCCGACGACATCTGGACCGCCAACTGGAACGGCCGCGCCGACACCGTCGACCCCTACGTCCCAAACAGCGCCTGGTCCCGCCACCAGCGGCTGCACCAGTTCCGCGGCGGCCACAACGAGACCTACGGCGGGGTGAGGATCAACATCGACAGCAACTACGTCGACGGGGCAACGGTCGGCACGCCCCCCGGGCCGCGCCCGCTCACCGTCGCAGCGGTCCACGCCGTCGGCGGCACCGTCCTCGCGCAGGTCCACTGCGCCCGACCCAGCGACGCCGCCTGTCCGGGGCAGATCTTCCTGCGCACCCACGTCCGGGTGCGGGTCCGCGTCCGCCACAGGCGGGTCAGGACCCGAGTCATCCGCGTCGCCATCGCCCACCGCGGCTTCGAGCTGGCCGGCGGCCGCGACCACACCTACCGGGTCCGCCTCAACGCTCGCGGCCGCTTCCTGCTGCGCAAGCACGGCCGGCTCAGCGCCCAGCTCGTCGTCGCGACCCCCGGCGCCCGCGTCTTCCGTCGCGTCCGGCTCACGGCAGGCGGGTGAGGCGCGCGCCCAGCGCTGAAGCGCCCGCCGTCGCTTCCGCTGTTCCTTTGCCTCTCTATACGCGGCAAAGGAACAGCGGAACGGGGGGAGAAACTCCTCCCCCTACCGTCTTGACTCGGTGTGCGCTTTAGCCGACACGCCAAGAACGAGATGAGGCTCTACAAGATGCCAGTCGATGTTGAAATCGTTGCGACAAACCCCGAGCGAGCGGACGTTGACGATGGCGGCAATCACCGCCTCCAAGGGTTGGATAGCCGTGACCGTGCGATCATTGTGATCGTTGCGGACGATGATCCCGGCTTCGTCATCACCACCTTCCCGGATGGTTGACATGCATGCCGACTACGACAGCAAGGCAAATGCCGTTTCAATTTCCCTCGCTCAAAGAGAGCGGGCGGACGGGGCAGACCGTGTTCACCCACGTGCTGTCGTGGCCCTCAGTGACAAGCGGCCAATAGAGGTGCAGCTTCTCTATCCCGACCTTGGGGTGAAGGAGCCCCTGGGTGCAGTAGCGACCCGCTATGAACTCGATGTCGAGGCCTTGATTGCAGCCACGCAGGCCGCCCTGGCGGCTCCCGATCGCGTGATTACCTTGGATGTGGCGCTCCGGGCTGTGGCCTAGCCTTCCTCGGCCTAATCAGGGATGAGCCGCAGGGACCAGATCACGCTGAGCGACGAGGAGCTGGCGGAGCTGCTCGACGGCGAGCGGATCGCCGTCGTCTCCAGCCTCGGGCCGCGTGGCTGGCCGCACTCGATGCCGATGTGGTTCGTGCCGCGCGCGGGGGAGGTCTGGATCTGGACCTACGCGAAGTCCCAGAAGGTCCGCAACCTCGAGCGCGACCCGCGGGCGACGGTGCTGGTCGAGACCGGCCACGAGTACGGCGAGCTGCGCGGGGCGATGATCGAGGCCGAGGCGCAGATCCACCGCGACTTCGAGACGGTGCTCGGGTTTGCCGAAGAGCTGACGCTGCGCTATGCGGAGGGGATCTCCTCGGTGGAGGGCGACGCCAAGGCCGCGCTGGAGGCGCAGGCCCCAAAGCGCGTCGCGATCCACTTCAAGCCCGTGCGGACGGCCACCTGGGACCACCGCAAGCTCGGCGGCACCTACTGAGAGACTGTCCGACCCGATGAGACGACGACTTACAGCCGCCCTCCTGCTCGCCTGCCTGCTGGCGGCGCTGCCGGCGATCGCGGCGGGGGCGCGCGGCCACGGCCGGCACCACAGCCGGCACCACCGGCGCCACAAGGACAAGATCCTCACCGGCCCGCCGCGGGGGCCGGTCCCGTCGGACTTCTTCGGAGTGGTCCCGCAGACCGTGGTCACTCCGGCCGACGCGTTTCGGATGAAGGCGGGGGGGATCAGGACCGTGCGGCTGCCGGTTCCCTGGAACGGGGTCCAGCCGACCGAGAACGGCGGCTATGACTGGACCAACATCGACGCGACGATCGACGTTGCCACCCAGGCCGGCCTGCGGGTGCTGCCCTTCCTCTACGGGACGCCGAGCTGGCTGGACCCGAAGCCGACCAGGCTGCCGGTCGACACAGCCCGCCAGCGCGCCGCCTGGACCGCGTTCCTGCGGGCGGCGGTGAAGCGCTACGGGCCCGGCGGTGACTTCTGGGCCGAGCACGGGCCGGGCGCCCCCTCCGGGACGGTCTTCGACAAGCCGCTGCCGGTCCGCAACTGGCAGATCTGGAACGAGGCCAACTTCTTCTACTTCGCCTACCCGGTCTCCCCGTCGCGCTACGCGAGGCTGGTGAAGATCTCCGCCCCGGCGATCAGAGCCGCCGACCCGCGGGCGAAGGTGCTCCTCACCGGGCTCTTCGGCAAGCCGAACGAGCGCCTGCCCAGTGGCATGCCGGCGGTCGACTTCCTCGACGCCGTCTACCGCTCGCGCGGCATCAAGGCCGACTTCGACGGCGTCGCCCTGCATCCCTACGCGCCCTTCACCAAAACCCTCGTCCGCTACGTCGAGGGCATCCACAGGGTGACCGTCAAGCACCACGACCGCCCCGGCCTCTACATCACCGAGATGGGCTGGGGCTCTCAGAACGACTTCAAGCACGACGCCTTCGAGCAGGGGATCCGCGGCCAGGTCAAGCAGCTGCGCGCCTCCTACACCTACCTGATCGACAACTACCGCCGCCTCAACCTCAAGCAGGTCTACTGGTTCACCTGGAAGGACGTGACGGGAGGCTGCGACTTCTGCGACTCGACCGGCCTCTTCTACGGCGGCGATGGCTTCCTCCCCAAGCCCGCCTGGCACGTCTTCACCGCGCTGGCCCACGGCGCGCTGCGCTAGCCGGACGCCCGGGTGCTAAACCCCGGACACGAGGACGACACCGTGGACGCGCGGATGCTCACCAGGGCCACGCTCTGGCAGTTCAGCACCCGCGACGGGGGCATCGACGTCATGATCCAGATGAAGCTGGCCCGGGGGCGCCCGGTCGACCTGGCCGACGTCGCGGCCCTGACGGATACGGGCGAGGAGCAAGGAGAGGACCGAGCCGTTCAGCGGCTGCGGCCCAGCCCGATCAGAAGGCCGGCCCGCCTCGCTACCGCGTCCACCGTGTCGCCGGTCGCGGACCCGAGGCGGCGGCGCAGGCGCAGGGTGGAGACGGAGCGGATCATCTCGGGCATCGCAAAGCTGGCTCTGGTCAGCCCGCCCTCCGGCGGCTCGAGGCGGACGTGCATCGCGTTGCCCCAGTCGGTGGTCGTCAGCGGCACGCCGATCACCAGTCCCGCGGCGGAGCGGTTCATCGGGCCAATCGAGACCACCAGCAGCGGGCGCCTGCCCGCCTGCTCATGCCCCGCGACCGGGTCGAGGTCGACCTCGTAGACGTCGCCTCGTTCGGGCTCGGACACCTCAGCGCTTGCCGGGAAGCCCGTCGGGAAGCGTTGCGTCCCAGGCGGCCGCTTCCTCGTGGATCTCGCTGCCCCGCTCGCGGTAGGCGCAGTCCATGTCGGCCAGCAGCCGCTGCTCCTCCAGCAGGTCGGTGGCCGCGTCAAGCACGTCGACCACGCTTTTTCCGGCCAGCTCCGCCTCTCGTGCCAAGCGGCGCTGAGTGCTCCGTCTTACCCGGATCGTGGTCGTCTCGACGGCAGCCATAAAAGCAGTCTACAAAAACGTCTACATATCTCCCAGTTGGTCTCATGACCCTTCAAGTCCTCAGCCGGCAGTGTTCCCCCCTCTTGTCACCGAATTGACACAGCTGGTGCGCCATGAGTCACACGCACTGGTCTACCCTCGCTTGGGCCATGGAGCCGACGAAGGCCACCTGGACCGACGAGCGCCTCGACGATATGGCGCGTCGCATGGATGATGGCTTCAATCGAGTCGATCAGGACATCCGCGCGCTGCGCGGTGAGATGGCTGGTTTGCGTACAGAAATGGGCGCCCGCTTCGAAGCCTCCGACGCCCGCTTCGACGCCTTCCAACGCACCATCCTCCAACTCGGCGGCGGGATGATCGTCACCTTCGTGGTCGGCTTCGCCGGCCTGCTCGCCGCGCAGCTCTCCTGAGCGCTCGCTGCGTTAGCGCCTATGTCTATTCCCAGGTGGCCAGCGGCAGGTTGGCGAGGATCGTCTGGTCGGCGGTCAGCAGGGGGGCGTCGGCGACGATCGCGTGTGCCGCGAGGAGCCGGTCGAAGGGATCCCGTGTCCACGAGAGTCCCTGAGCCGCGCGCACCAGCTCGGCGAGCGGAACATCGGCGATTTGCAGGCCGATGCTGCGCCGCAGCGCCGCCAGCGGCGCGGTGGCCGGCTCGGTGACGCGTCCGACCTCGTGTAGGTAGGTGAGTTCCAGCTCGACGATCGGCGAGATGAAGACCGGCTCAGCCGCCACCAAATCACGCGCGGCTTGGGGGACACGGCGACCTTCGCCTGCGTAGAGCCAACCGATCACATGTGTGTCAAGAAGGATCAGGGCTCCACTCCGATGACCAGTCGACGTGGATCAACTCGTCGGGGTCGCCGATGATGTAGCCCTTGCGCCGCGGCAGCCGCTCCCAGATCGATGATTGCTCCTTCGGCGCGATCACCAGCGTCTTGCCGCCCCGCTCGATCTCCAAAGGCTGTCCCGTCTCGAGGACCTCGTCCAGCAGTCGGTAGACGTTGGCGCGCAACTTCGAGGCGCTGATGGCCATGGGGGCCTCTTTCGCAAACGTACGTACGTAGAAGGAATCTTTCGTACGTACGCTAACAGATCCTCCGTGTTCCGACATGCGATCACGGTACTGCTGCCCCCCATATGCGCGCACAGGGAGACGATTCTGTGACGACTTCGTGCCCTAACCGCGTCCGCGTCGCAGCCGCGCGCCGCGCGGCCCCGATCCGCAGCCGCCCTCAGTGGCCCGGGCCGGTCTCGCAGCCGATCGAGCGGCCGCGGCCCACCTGGCCGTTGCAGTAGTCGCGGCCGGGGCCGCCGAACAGCCGATCCGGCTGGGGGCCGCCGTAGAGGCGGTCGTTGCCGGGGCCGCCGTGGCAGCCGTCCATCCCGGCGCCCATCTTGCAGACGTCGTTGCCGGGCCCGCCCCAGCAGGCGTCGCTGCTGTGGGAGTCCGGTGGCCCGGCCACGCAGACGTCGTTGCCGGGGCCGCCGAACAATCGGTCCGAGCCGCGGCCGCCGAAGAGGTAGTCGTTGCCGGGGCCGCCGTGGCAGCCGTCCTTCCCCGGCCCCATGTAGCAGCGATCGTTGCCGGGCCCGCCCCAGCAGGCGTCGCTGCCGGCGCCGTGCATGCAGACGTCGTTGCCGGAGCCCATGAAGCAGTCGCTGTTGCGCTGGCCGGTGACGCAGAGGTCGTTGCCGCCATAGGTGAGGCAGCGGTTTTTCTTCGCCCCCTGGGAGTAGCAGGTGTCGGATTCGCTGTTGCCCTGGAACCCGTCCGAGCCGTCACCGAGGTAGGCGGTGAGGGGGACCGGCAGCGGGTCCAGCACGTCGACTTTGTCGTTGCCGGGGCCCATGTCGACCTCGACCGAGCCGACCCCGTCGAGGGGACAGATGACGTGGGCGGCATCCTCGCCGGGGCGGCAGCCGACCTGCTGGCCGGGATACATGTAGCCGTGGACCAGGAGGTCGGCGCCGTCGCCGCTGACCGTCAGCCTCAGGTGCGAGCTGTGTTCGGCGCCGCGGATGACGATCTGGCTCTCCGGCGAAGCGATCGTCGGCACGATCAGCAGCGCGACGGTGACCGCAGCCGCCGCCAGCGCCAGCCTGCCCATCCGCTTCTCGAGTCTCGTGCCCGGGATCGAAGTCATCCATGACCTCTATCGATCACTCTCATAGATGACAACACCGGGGATGGACGGATGTCTTCCACCGCGCTGGCCTGAGGTGGCCTCGGGGGGACCAGAGAGTCACCGAATTGGCACATATACGTGCGCAACGCGTCAAGTTGAGTGCCGTACTCTTCGAGGAGCATGGAGCACGCCAAAGCCACCTGGACCGATCAGCGCCTCGACGACTTGGCGCACCGAATGGACGATGGTTTCCGGCGGGTCGATGCCGACATCCGCGATTTGCGTTCCGAGATGAGCGCCCGTTTTGAAGCCGCCGACACCCGTGCCGACGCCCACTTTGAGGCCATGCAAGCCCGGGTCGACTCCTTCCAGCGCACCATGCTCCAACTCGGCGGCGGGATGATCGTCACCTTCGTGGTCGGCTTCGCCGGCATCCTGGTCGCGCAGCTGGCTTGAAATTGCGGTAAGCGACCTCTTCCCCGTGCCTTCCGCGACGGGCAGTACTCAGCCCGGAGAGCCACGCGCTCGACCCCCACGCTGGCTACTTCAGGAAGCCGATGCGGGCATCGACCATCGGTCCCCGCATCGAGTTGCCCTACGCGCTGGCGAGGACGATCTCGCAGCCTCCCGAGGTGAAGGAGCCCGCTTGAAGGGCAAGCTTCCTCGGCAGCTTCGCCGCCTTGCCTTTGGGCCGGATGTCGATCATCAACTCGATGCCGAGGCCGCTTGCGACCCTGATCAGTCGCTCCATGCTGGGGTTGTGCTCGCCGATCTCCATTCGCGCGACATCGGACTGATGTACGCCAAGACGCTCTGCAAGCTGGCTCTGGGATAGCCCGAGCTTCGCACGGTAGTGGGCCACCTCAACCGCAAGCCAGCGGGCCACCGTCGTTCTCTCCCACTCTTCGCGGAATTCAGGATCGCGGAGAGCCTCGGCGAGCACCTCTTCGTTGGGAATGAGCTGATCGGAAGCCATTTCTGTCGCCTCTCCGCAATAATAACATACTTGTAATTATGGTATTCATCCTTTCTTCCCCTTCTCCAGGCGATCAACGCTGCTTGGCGGCTCGCACGGAACGGTCGCAGCCGAGTCTGTTGATTCCGGCCTCCGGTCCTACGGCAAGAATCGCGAACAGTCGTCCTCCGATCCTGCGGTAGATCGGCCGCCAGCGGCTGCGCCCACGCCTAGGGCGGAGTTCGCGCATGCCCGATCCCTCCTTCCCTACCACGGCGCTCTGATGCGGGTAGGCAAGCGCCGGACCGTCAACTTCGAGCTTCTCGGTCACATGGAGAATCGCGGCCGTCTCGCCGGCGTCGTCGATCTTCCGCCACTCTTCAATCGCCTGTGGGTGCCATCTGACGTTCCAGCCGGCAGGGGTCGCACTTGCGAGGACGGTGCGACGGCGTTGCCGGCGGTGCTGTGGGTTCTTGGGCATCGAAATCACTCATACAGCCCGCCGACGCACCCTCGTCGAGCTGCGCCTGCTCGGCCTTCCGCTCCGCCTCGCGACGCTCTTTCTCCGCCGCCACGGCTGTCGCAAGGTCCGCGTCCACCTTGTCACGCGCTGCGCCGAGCTTTGTCCACAGCTTGTCCAGGCGAGCCTGCTCGGCTCGCTGGGCTTCCGCCCGCCGTCCCTCTTCGGCGACGGCCTCGTCCTCGGCATCGCGATCGGCGACCCTGGTGGCTTCAAGCCGGTCTCTGACGCGCCAGATTGGGATTCCCTCCCGATGGCGCTTGCGGCTCGCGCGCATCAGCGCGTAGCGGTCGACCGGCTCCGGCGCGGCGGCAACCGGCGGTGCCTCGCCGCCGCCCGTTGCGGCTATCAGCTCGGGGACGTCCGCGGCCTTCTCCAGCCCGGCTTTGATCGGCTCCGGGTCGACCTCCTCGGCGGCGGGAAGCGCGACTCGCGCAGCCTTCGAAAAAGCGTGTGCTGGAGACGCCGACTCCGCGGCTGCCGACGTGGACCCGCGCGGCACGCGGACCGATGCCCGCGCTGATGCCGCGGCTCGAAGCCTTAACCCGAACCCCGGGGGCGATCTTGAAGCTCATGCCCATCAGCCGTCACATCCGATGCCGTCGCCGTCGGCGTCGAGGCCGTAGTGGTCGACTCCCAGCACTTGCACGGTTCCGGTGTAGAGGGGCCCGTCGCCGCTGCCTCCCTTGCAGTCGTAGTCGACCGCGTTGGGGTCTAGGCAGCCGCTGTAGTTGGGGTCGCATTGCGGGCTCGGTGCGGGGGGCGGGGGCGGGGGCGCTGGCTTGGGCTTCTCGATGATCGCCAACCGGCGCTGGTAGCGGGAGACGTCGCTCTCGGCGCCGGTCAGGCGACCGCGGGCCTGGTCGAGCTTGAGCCGAATCCCTTGCAGGTCGCTGCGGTCGCTCTGCGCGGCCGCAACCAGCACCGATGCCTGCCGGTCGAGCCTTGCCGCCGTTCGGCGGGCGCGGTCGAGGGCAGGCGTATGCATCGACTTGCCGCTGGCGTGGTAGCGAAGCGCGGCGGAGGCTCTGTTGCTCGAGGCGTCGCCGGCGAAGACGGCCGAGCCGAGTCCAATGAGGCAAAGCGCGCCCAGCACGCCCGCGAGAACCTGGACGGCCCGCCGCGGCAAGCGCTCACGGCGCATCACCGGGCGCTCGCGTCCCCTCTGTATCTCCGCGGAATGGCGAGCGAGCACCAGGGCATTGGCGAGCACGAAGCCGAGCGCGAACAGCGCGATCCCGAGGACTCCCGCAACGCCGCCCGCGGCGCCGATCGCGGCGCCGACGATGACCATCAGCAACCCACCGCCGACGCAGAGGCCGATCGCCTGGTTGCGCGGCATCCGGGCCAGCCAGGCGACCAGCGCCGTCGCGCGGAACCAATCCCAGGCGAGGGCGATGCCCGCGGCGACGAGCATGGCCAGCGCGAAGCCGAGCCCCGCGCGAACCGTTTCGTCGTGGCGATTGACGGAGTCCTGTCGCTCCCTTTCGAGCCGGGTGAGCGTCGCGGTGGCGTCCCGCCGGCGGGCGCGCAGTCGCGCTTCGATCGTCGCTGCTCGTTGGTCGGCCGCATGCGCCGCGCTCGCAACCGGAGTCGCCCGTGCGCTGCTCGTCTTGAGCCGTGCCTGCGCCGGCTGCAGCTCGGCCTGGAACTCGCTCACCTCGGCGGTCGCGTTCTCAACCCGGGATTGGGCTTCGCTCAGCGCCGCGTTCAGATCTTGCGCCGTGGCCGCCTCGCTCCAGGTCAGAACCGCGAGACACGCCAGCACGCCCAGCGCGAAAGCGATCCGTACCTGTCCTCCCCTTGATGTCACCTCAGCCCTCTTACTCAAATTGCGCACTGCAATCTAACCAAGTTGAGCGAAAAAGGGAGTTCAACGCGCGTCGGTGATTCGAGGCGCTCGCCGAGTCAGGCGGGGGGGTGGCGCTGCGACTCTCTCGAGCCCTTGGACGGGCCGAACAGCCCCTCGCGAAGCGCGAGGATCCCGATCGCCGCGCCGGCGGAAAGACCGACTCCGTAGATCAAGCGAGCATTGAGTGAAGAAACCGGCGAGCAGATGCTCTGTGATCGCTCGATAGTCTGCTCGGCACCATGGCACCAGCCGATCACACCAGCGTTTACCTTGCGTCGGTCGCCGACCTCGCGCGCGACGTTCCCGTCGAGCGGGTTGATGCCATGGCGCGTGGCCTGGCGGCATTGCGCGAAGACGGCGGACGGCTGTTTCTCCTCGGCGTCGGCGGTGGCGCCGGCCACGCCTCGCACGCCGTCAACGACTTCCGCAAGCTCTGCCACATCGAGAGCTATGCGCCTACCGACAATGTGTCAGAGCTAACGGCTCGCACCAACGACGACGGCTGGGAGACGTCTTTCTCCGCTTGGCTCGAGATTTCGCGACTCGGGGAGCGCGATGCCCTGTTCGTCTTCTCCGTTGGCGGCGGTTCGCGAGAGCACAACGTGTCGGTCAACCTCGTTAACGCGATGGAGCTGGGAAAGACGCGCGGCGCCGCGCTCTACGGGGTCGTCGGGGCGCCGGGCGGCACCCTGGCTGAGCTGGCCGACGTGGCAATCCTCGTCGATGCGCCGCCGGCGCTGAAGACGCCGCTGGTCGAGTCGTTTCAGGCCGTCGTCTGGCACGCGCTGGTTTCCCATCCCGAGCTGGCCGTCCAGCAGGGTCACTGGGAGAGCCTCGCGGGCGCCGACACCACAAGGTGAGTCGGCGGAGGGCCGCCTTCCTCGACCGCGATGGCGTGCTCAATGCTCTGGTCCGGGACCCGCTCTCCGGCCGGTACGAGTCACCGCTGCACTCCCGCGACGTGCGGCTGTTGCCCGGCACCGCGACCGCGGTGAGGCAGCTAGCGGATGCAGGCTTCGCTGTCGTGGGGGTGTCCAACCAGCCGGCGGCGGCCAAGGGGACGATCAAGCTCGAGGAACTCTTTGAAGTGCAGGAGCGGGTGCTGGAGTTGCTTACCGACGCCGGGATCAACTTCGATGGCTTTTACCTATGCCCGCATCACCCCGAAGGAGTCATGAAAGAACTCAGCGGGCCATGCGACTGCCGCAAGCCGGCCCCCGGCATGCTGCTTGAGGCCGCTGCCGAGTTGGGGCTCGACCCTTCCTCGTCTTGGATGATCGGCGACACCGACACCGACATCGCCGCTGGGCGCGCCGCAGGATGTCGTACGGCGCTGATCGAGAATCCGGGCAGTGCCCATAAGCGGGGGGGAAGTGGTGCAGCGGACTTGACAGCGGCTGACCTGCCCGACGCTGTTAAAACAATCATCAGCGGACAGTGGTATTAGTAGGTGCCTCGCTTGGCAGGCTCCCCTCGCTAAGCAGGGCTTTCGCATGCTCAACGACATTTCCACCCGGATTTTCGCCGATGGAGCCGATCTCGATGGGATCTTGGCTCTGGCCGACGACCCGAACATCGCCGGGTTCACGACCAACCCGACGCTGATGTGGAAGGCCGGCCTGACCGACTATGCCGACTTCGCCCAGCGGCTGCTGGAGCGCATCACCACCCATCCGATCTCGTTCGAGGTTTTCGCCGACGATGTCGAGGAGATGCGCCGCCAGGCTCGGCTGATCTCTGGCTGGGGCGAGAACGTCTACGTCAAGATCCCGATCACCACGACGTCCGGCGAGTCGATGGCGCCTCTCGTGCGCGAACTTTCGGAGGGGGGCGTGCAGATCAACGTGACGGCGATGTTCACGACCGCCCAGGTCGAGTTGATCACCGCGGCCGTCAAGGATGGCGCTCCCTCCTATCTTTCGGTGTTCGCAGGCCGCATCGCCGACGCAGGGGTCGACCCAGTGCCGATCATGGCGCGCTCGGTCGAGATCATGCGCGACGCACCGAAGTCAGAGCTGATTTGGGCCTCGCCGCGTGAGATCCTCAACGTCGTGCAGGCCGACCAGGTCGGATGTCACATCATCACGGTCACGCACGACCTGCTCAAGAAGCTCAACTCACTAGGTAAGAACCTCGACCAGTTCTCGCTCGAGACCGTGCAGATGTTCCGTCGCGACGCGATCGCCGCCGGGTTCAACCTCTAGATGCGCGCCTGCATCACTGGCGGCGCGGGCTTCATCGGCAGCACCCTCGCGGACCGGCTGAGCCATGACGGGGTCGAGTTGACGATCATTGACGATTTCCGCAGCGGCAGGCATGAGTTTGTCGCTGAGTTGCTGGAGCGCCCGGGCGTACGCCTCCTGGAGGGCGATGTGCTCGACCTAGCCCTGATGCGCGACGCGGTCGCCGGCTGCGACTGGGTCTTCCACCTCCAGGCCAATGCCGATGTGCGCCACGGACTCGACCATCCGCGGCGCGACCTCGAGCAGAACACGATTGCGACATCGACCGTACTCGAGGCGATGCGCGCCGAGGGTGTGTCGAAGATCGCCTTCTCCTCAACCGGATCGGTCTACGGCGAACCAGAGGTTTTCCCGACGCCCGAAGATGCGCCGTTTCCACTTCAGACATCCCTCTACGCAGCGTCGAAGCTTGCCGGGGAGGGCATGATCGGCGCCTACGCGCACGGTTACGGTTTCACCGGGCTGATCTTCCGCTTCGTTTCGATCCTCGGTGAGCGCTACACGCACGGCCACGTCTACGATTTCTATCGCGCGCTGCGAGCGGACCCGAGCCGCTTGCGAGTGCTCGGCGACGGCCGTCAGGAGAAGTCCTACCTCTACGTGCAGGACTGCATCTCAGCGATTCTGACCGCAGCTGATGCCCATGAGCAGACTGGTGGCGCCCACGTCTACAACCTTGGCACCGATGAGACGATCGTTCTCGATGACTCGGTGGCGACGATCGTCGCCCACCTCGGCCTCGACCCGGAGATCGAGCACACAGGTGGGCGGCGGGGCTGGGCCGGCGACAGCCCCCTAATCCACCTCGACTGCACGAAGATCCGTGCGCTCGGCTGGACGCCTACGCACTCCATCGAGGCGTCTATCGCCCGCACGCTCGACTGGTTCGACCTCCACCCCGAGATCGTGCTCGACTCCGCCCCCGAAAGGACACTATGAGCGTCATCTCCAGCCGTGCGCCGCTGCGCATCTCACTCGGCGGCGGCGGCACGGACCTGCCGTCCTACTACGCCGAGCATGGCGGCTTTCTCGTCTCCGGCGCGATCGACAAGTACGTCTACATGCTGACCCACACGGTCTTCCAGCACCGCTACCGCATGAAGTACTCCTCAACGGAAGAGGTTGACACCATCGAGGAGATCCAGCACCCGATCCTGCGTGAAACCCTGCTGCGTCACTGGCGCGGCAACCCGCTGGAGATCGCATCGGTCGCGGACGTGCCGGCGGGTACCGGCATGGGGTCCTCGGGAGCATTCACCGTCTGTCTGCTCAAGGGGCTCGCGCTCGCGCGCCGTGCCGCGGTTGCGCCGGGTGCGCTGGCGGAAGCCGCGTGCGAGATCGAGATCGACGTGCTGCGTGAGCCGGTCGGCAAGCAGGACCAGTACGTCGCCGCGCACGGAGGCATCTGCTCCTACACGTTCAACCCCGACGGCAGCGTCGATGTCGAGCCGCTTGAACTGGCGGAGGGGACACTGCGCAAGCTGCGCGACCACCTGCTGCTGTTCTTCACCGGCGAGGCGCGCGACGCCGCCACCGTTCTCGGCGACCAGGATCAGCGTTCCAAGGCCGGTGACGCGTCGATGTTGGAGAACCTCCACCGCACCAAGGAGATGGGCCATCGCAGCCGCGATTTGCTGCTCGCCGGCGATTTGGAGAGCTACGCCGAGCTCATGCACGAGCACTGGGAGAACAAGCGTCGCCGCTCCCCCGGCATGGCGAGCGAGCACATCGACCGGCTCTACACCCTGGCGCGTCGCAGCGGCGCGATCGGCGGCAAGCTGGTGGGCGCCGGCGGCGGTGGTTTCCTGCTTGTCTATGCACAGCGGCCGGTGGACACGAGGCAGGCGATGGCCGCCGCCGGCGCGCATGAACTGGTCTTCGATTTCGAGTTCAGCGGGGCGACGGGCACGGAGTACAAGTGAGTCGCAGGCCGCTGAAGGTCGGGATCGCGGGCTGCGGACTGATCGGGCGAAAGCGGGCCGAAGCGCTGGGGCCGGAGGACACGCTGCTTGGCTGCGTGGACCTCGTTCCGGAAGCCGCGGCGACATTGGCCGCCGACCACGGCGCCGTTGCCCACGAGAGCTTCGACGCGCTGCTCGATGATGACCCTGACGTAGTCATCGTCGCTGTCCCTCACGATCAGCTCGCCGAGCTCGCCGAGCGGGCCCTCGACGCTGGAGTCCATGTCCTGATCGAGAAGCCGGCGGGCCTGGGGACGTCCCAGGTCGAGCGCCTTCAGGCCGCCGCGGAACACGCCGGTCGTCGCGTCAAGGTCGGCTTCAACCACCGCTTCCACCCCGGCATCGCCCGCGCCGCGGCCGAGGTCCATTCCGGCGAGCACGGTGAGCTGATGCACCTGCGCGGGCGCTACGGCCATGGCGGCCGGCCCGGCTACGATCGCGAGTGGCGCGCCGAGCCGGCGCGCTCGGGAGGCGGCGAGCTGATCGACCAGGGCATGCACCTGCTCGACCTGACCCACTGGATCGCCGGCCCGCTGCCGCTGCACTCGGCTCTCTTGCGCACTCAGTTCTGGGATACGCCAGTCGAGGACAACGCGGCGCTGATCCTCGGCGAGGAGCTGGGACGCACCTCGCCGTGGGCGATGCTGCATGTCACCTGGACCGAGTGGAAGAATCTCTTCTCGCTGGAGATTTACTGCCGCACCGCGAAGCTCCAGGTCGACGGCCTCGTCCGCTCCTACGGCCCACAGACGCTGCGGATCTACCGTATGAGTCCCGAGCTGGGCCCGCCTGAGTTGGAGGAGGTGGCCTATGGGCCGGAGGACACTTCCTGGCAGCGCGAGTGGGAGCACTTTGCCGAGGCACTCGACGCCGGCGACGAGCATCCCCTCAACGGCGATCTCGGCGATGCCCGCTACGCCTGGACCCAGGTCGAGGCCGCCTACGCGGGAAGCGAGTACGCGACGATGCACGAGGCCGTCGTTCAGTGACGCGCTCGCGCATTCTTATAACCGGCGGCTCGATGGGCATCGGCCGCGCCGTCGCCGAGGAACTCGCCGCGCACGGCGCGGAGCTGCTGCTGGTCGCACGTGGGGTCGACGCACTTGAGGAGGCTCGTGCCGCGCTGCCAGGCGAGGGCCACGAAACCCACGCGCTCGACGTCTCCGACGAGCGAGCCTGGGCTGCGCTCGTCGCGCGCCTCGAGCGCCTCGACGGACTGGTGACGGCGGCAGCAGTGCTCGATCCGGTCGGTTCTGTTGGCAGCTACGAGCCCTCCGCCTTCCGCCGCACGATCGAGATCAACCTGCTCGGCACCCTGCTTGCGATCCACCACTGCCTGCCGGCGCTGCGTGCCGCCCAGGGCGCGGTCGTGACCTTCAGCGGCGGCGGCGCCACTGGCCCGCTGCCGCGCTTCGACGCGTACGCGGCTTCGAAGGCGGCCGTCGTGCGGCTGACCGAGAACCTTGCCCCCGAGCTTGCCGGCGACGGGATTCGCATCAACGCCGTCGCTCCGGGTTTCGTCGCTACCCGGATGCATGAGACGACGCTTGCCGCCGGTCCCGAGGCAGTCGGTGCGGACTACTTCGCTCGCACTGAACAAGGCCTATCGGAGGGCGGCGTGTCCCCGGAGGAGGCCGCGCAGCTCGTGCGGCTGCTGCTCGACGCCGAAGCCGCCCCCTTCGGCGGCAAGCTGATATCCGCCCAGTGGGATGCGTGGCGCGAGCCTGACTTCCGCGCCCGACTCGCGGCCGAGCCCGACCTCGCCACTCTGCGTCGCATCGATGACGTGTTCTTTGCCGCGGCGTCGGCAACCACGAAACCATGAACGACACTGCTCCCCAATCGGCGCCCTTCATCTCCTATGTCGACGACGACGCGAGCGTTAACTGGTCGGACGAACTCGAGGAGCTGCACGAGGAGAGCAGCCGTACTCACTTCATCGACGTCTGGACACGTGCGGCGATGATCGAGCAACTCGGCGACGTGCCGGTGGGTGGAACAATTGCCGACCTCGGCTGCTCGACCGGATATCTGCTCGAAGACCTGCGAGCGGCTCATCCCGAAGCACAGTTGATCGGCGTCGATCTCGTCGCGTCGGGCCTGCGCAAGGCGCACGCGTTGGTCCCCGAGGCCCGGCTCATGCAGGCCGATGTCTGCAGGCTGCCGCTCGACGACCGCAGCGTTGACGCCGCCGTCAGCGCCAACCTGCTCGAGCACGTGCCCGATGACAGAGGTGCCCTGTGTGAGCTGAGACGCGTGCTACGACCCGGAGGGCGCGCTGTGGTTGTTGTCCCCGCCGCTCCCGGGACATACGACTACTACGATCGCTTTCTCGGGCACGAGCGTCGCTACGGGCGCGGTGAGCTTGCTGCAAAAGCACGCACCGCTGGCCTTGAGGTGCTCGAGGATGTTCACCTCGGCACCATGCTCTATCCCGCCTTCTGGGCGGTCAAGAAGCGCAACCGGCACCGCTTCGATCACCTTCGCGGCGCCGCGCTGGAGGAGCGCGTCGCTCTGGACATCGCCAATACGAAGGACTCGCAGCTCGGCGCTTGGGCCTGCCGGCTCGAGCAGGCGCTGCTGCGCAGTGGCGTGCGGCTTCCGTTCGGGATCCGCGGGCTCACGGTCGTTCGCCGCCAGCCGGAGCAGATCCCATGACGGGGAGCCCTGAGCGCAAGCTGCTGAGCGTCGTCGTCCCTGCCTACAACGAGGAGGACAACGTTGCCCGCGTGTACGAGCGGCTTCGAGAGGTGATCGAGCCACTTGGGATGGAGTGGGAGCTGATCTTCGCCGTTGACCCCTGCACCGACCGGACCGAGTTGCGCATCGGCGAGCTGCGAGAGCACGACCGCCGCGTCAAGATGCTGCGTTTCTCACGGCGTGTCGGGCAGCCGATGGCGACGCTGGGGGGCATGGAGGCGGCCACCGGCGACGCCGTGGTGGTTATCGACTGCGACCTCCAGGATCCGCCGGAATTGATCCCCGATCTGGTGGCCCGCTGGCATGACGGTTTCGATGTCGTCTACGCCCAGCGCCGCACCCGTGAAGGGGAGACCTTGCCTAAGCGCATCGTCGCCTCGCTCGGCTACCGCCTGATCAAGCGGATCGCGGAGGTCGAAATCCCCCCCAACACAGGCGATTTTCGCCTCATGAGCCGGCGCGTCGTCCGTCATGTTGTCGCTCTCGATGAGAGCCATGGCTTTCTACGCGGGCTGGTCGGCTTGGTCGGCTTCCCGCAAACCAGCGTCCTCTACGACCGTGATGCGCGGGCAGCTGGTACCAGTAAGTACAACCGCTTCTGGGGTTCGCTCGTGATCGGCCTTAACGGGGTTGTCGGCTTTTCCCGCTACCCGTTGCAGTTCATCTCGCTCGGCGGCATCCTGCTCTCGGGATTCGCGTTCCTGCTCGCCGCTGTCTACGTCGTGTTGAAGCTTGCCGGGACGAGCTTCCCGCTCGGCAACCCGACGATCGTGATCTTGCTCTGCCTCTTCAGTGGTATCCAGCTGCTCTCACTGGGGATTATGGGCGAGTACGTAGGGCGTATCTACGACGAGGTTCGGCACCGGCCGAAGTACATCGTGCAGTCGCGCCTCGGGTGGGACGACGAGGGGGCGTGAGGTTCCCCACCAACCGTCCCCTGCCGCCGGTCTGCATCCTCGCCGGGGGGCTCGGGACACGCCTCGGCGAGCAGGTGCAAGACACTCCGAAGCCTCTGATTGAGGTTGCCGGCGAGCCCTTCCTGATGCATCAGCTGCGCCTGCTGGCGCGCCAAGGAGCCGGGCTGGTCGTCCTTTGCGTCGGCTACCTGGGCGAGCGGATCGAGGAGCGGATCGGCAGAGAGCGCTTCGGCATCTCGATCCGCTACAGCTACGACGCCCCCGGCCTCGACGGCACGCTCGGCGCAATCCGGCGCGCACACGAGCTGCTGGGCGAGCGCTTCCTCGTCCTCTACGGCGATACCTATCTGCGGATCGACTACGCCGATGTCGCCCAAGTCTGGGAGGCCAGCGGCCTGCCGGCGGTGATGACCGTTCTGCGCAACGAGGGGCGCTGGGACGCATCCAACGCGGTGTACGCCGACGGCCTCGTCACAGCCTACGACAAGCGCTCGCCCAGGCCCGAGATGCACTGGATCGACTACGGCCTGGGCGGCCTCACCGCCGCGGCCCTCAGCGTGGTGCCGGAGCATGAGCGCGATCTCGAAACGCTTTACCACGAACTCTCGCGAACGGGCAGGCTCTGCGCCTACGAAGCCGAGCATCGCTTTTTCGAGATCGGAACGCCAGCCGCCCTAGCGGAAACGGACGCCTACCTTCGTCGTCAGAATTCTGTTAACAGGTGACACAGCCTCACATTAACCGTCTAGGGAATGCGGCCGTCACGCACATGCTGGTGGGCGCATTGGTCTGTCTCTTCGTCCTCTCACCGGCGATTTTCACGCCTTGGGGATTCGGCCTGGACTACAGCAATCACCTCTGGTTGGTCCGGCAGCAGGGGCTGGCGATCTCGCACATCGGTCACCCGACGTTGTATCTGCAGACCCCCAACGGGATCTTCGAGCCCTTTTACGGCTTCTACGGTGGCACGCTCTACGCGACGGCCGGCGCCGTCAGCGCAATACTCGGTGGCCACCCCTATCCGGTGTATGTTGCATCCATCGGGGCGGCTGCGGCGCTCGCCTACGGTGGGACGTGGTGGCTCGGTCGCCAGCTTGGCCTGAGCCGCTGGGTGGCACACTTACCTGCGGTTGTCGTAGTGACCGCCGCCTATTACCTGACCGACGCGTATGCACGCGGGGCCTGGCCGGAGCTTGTCGCGCTCTCGGCGGTGCCGATGTTCCTTGCCGGCGGGGCACGGTTGTTGACCGGCCCGTGGCGGGCGGGACCGGTCGCGCTGTTTGTACTGGGAACGGTGGCGATGACGGGTAGCCACAACATCACGCTGTTCTGGAGTGCGATCGTGATCGGACCGATCGCCGTGGCAGCCTGGATCGCTGTCGGAAGATTTCGTCCGTCACTGCGCTCGGTCATGGCCGTGGCCGCGCTCGGCGCGGTGGCCGTGGGGATCAACGCGTGGTTCCTCGTGTTGGACGTGCGGCACAGTGCCGACACGCAGGCGTGGGTCCAGAACATCGCCTTCGCCACGGATTTCACCAAGTTCTTCTTCTTCAACAACATCGGTGTCGTTCTCGACCCGCTGCGACATACTCCAGCTCAGTCGACCACTTACGGCCTGACGATTGCCGCGCCTGTGGCGGCGTTCTGTCTGAACATGGCCTTGGTGGCGCTTGCGTGGAGGGATGCCCGCCGGGCGGACCGCGCGCTGAGGGCACTTTGGCTGATCCTGCTGGCGGCCATGGTGTTGATCATCACTATGATGGTGATGCCCGGCAGCTGGTGGAAGGCTCTCGGCACCCCGTTTACTGATATCCAGTACCCCTATCGACTCGCAGGTTGGTTACTTCTCGTCATCGCCGTGCAGCTTGCGATCAGCCTGCGCTTCGCTCAGCGTCTGACCGGTCGCCGCCATTGGATCGCCGTCGGTCTTGCGGCGGCTCTGATAATCGCCACGGTCATCCAGGCCTCGGTACAGATGTATTCCGGAGGGCGCATGGACGGCACCGCCAACAAGGACACTCACCCACGGGAGGCTGCGCTCGCCAACGGTCCCACGACACCGCCGGTGACCTTCTACGATCCATACAGTTATGCGGATGCGTCGCTGCCAGTGGTCGCGCTCCCGGCCGGGCGGACGGTCACTCTGCCCGTACCGAGCCCGGGGCAGACGCGTCTCGTCGCAAGGGTGAAGCTGCCGCCGGGCCCGGGGCCGATCGGGACGAACATCGCGGCCGGCCCCTACGCCGTGCACGTCAGCGGCATGGCGCTCGTCGGTCGCACTTCCGCCGGCATGATGGTTGTGAAGCCTGCGTCAGGCGGCGCGAAGAGAGCCCGGCTGGTCGTCGTAGCCGACGCAGGCAAGGTACAGACGCTCGCCGGCATTATTTCGGTCCTCTGCTTAATTGCCAGTTTCGGCCTGGTGGCCATACTCGCGCTGCGTGCCTCCCGTTTGCCTCGGCTAGCAGGGCAAGCGATGCTTGGCATCATCGGCAAAGAGGGCGAGGCTAGGGACGAGGACGGGGACGGCCGTTGAGGTAGATATCTTGCCCGGCCATGGCCGAGGTCACCGCTCCGCCGCCGGATACGCTGCCCACCTGCGGCGGCGTTCGTGACACGTTGGCCGCGCACCCGGTTGCGGCTGCTGTCGGGCTCTACGCAGTTGTCGCAGTTGCCGCCGCAGTCGCCGCTTACTTGGCGATCTTCACCCAGTTCGCTCCCTATGACGACGAAGGATCCGCGCTCGTGGCGCTGAAGGCGTTTGCGCAAGGCCATGTTCTCTACCGCGACGTTTACTCAGAGTACGGGCCGTTCTACTTCGAACTGTGGGGCGGTCTGTTCGCGCTCACCGGTCACGCAGTAACCACCGATGCGAGCCGCTCGATTGTCATCGTCGTCTGGGTGGCGGCCAGCCTTCTGTTCGGGTTTGCCGCACAGAGGCTGACGGGCCGTCTGATACTTGGCGTGACGGGAATGATTGTGGCCTTCGCGATCCTGCAGGTTCTCGTTGCCGAGCCGATGCTTCCACACGGTCTCGATGTGCTGCTGCTGGCTTCCTTCACGCTGCTCATAGCCGGTGGGCCGACGCGCCGAGTCGTCCTTACCGGTGGATCTTGTGGCGCCCTCCTAGCTGCGCTGATCTTGACAAAGGTCAACATCGGTGCCTTTGCGATTGCGGCGGTTGCCCTTGCGGCGGTGCTCACAGTTGAGCCGCTTCATCGTCGCGCCTGGTTGCGATGGTTGGTGATAGCTGCGTTTGTCTCGATGCCCGTTGTCATCATGGCGCGCGACCTGAATGTGGAGTTAGTGCGGAATCTGGCGGCGCTCGAGATTCTCGCTGGTATCGCGATGATCGTTGCGGCTTGGCCGGCGCGCCCAAAGCAGGGCGAGGATGATTTTGCTCTCTCGCGCTGGCTACTTGCCGCCGGCGTCGGCTTCGGGATCGTCTTTGCCCTGATCCTGAGTGTCATCCTGTTGATCGGTTCGACTCCGGCTGACGTCTATGACGGCGTCATAGTCCAAGCGCTTCGAGTTCGGGACGTGTTCATGGTCCCCCTTTCCTTCCCTTCGGCCGCTCTGGACTGGGGGATCTTCGCGGTTGCCGCCGCTGCTCTGACAGTCCGATTGCCCGCTGGCGATCCCGAGGCGCCTTCGGTCTGGCCTGGGTTGTTGCGAGCCGTCGCTGGCTTGACCATCTGGTTTTCGGTGGCGCGCATGGCTCCGTTTGCGCTCGGTCCCTCAGCCGGCAATCCCAACACGCTGCCACTCGTGCTTGCATGGGTGGCAGCGATCCCGCCCGCAGGCGCCCGGGAATCCGCCCCAAGGCGCTTCCTGCGAGTGTTCTTGCCGGCTCTTGCCGTGGCTGAAACGCTCCAGGTTTACCCAGTGGCCGGCAGTCAGGTGGGAATCGCCGCGGTCTCCTTCGTTCCCGTCGGGGCGCTATGCCTTGGCGATGCTCTCACCTGCCTGCGCGCCTGGGGTGCGGCTCGGGGTTCTAGGGCGCTGGAGCGCTTTGGTGTGGTGGCCACGGTGGCGAGCGTCGCACTAATGGCCGAGTTCGGACTCCACTCAATCGCTCAGCCAGGACTGACGTACGCCAGCGCTTATCGTCATCAACAACGCCTGCCGTTTGCAAGCGCGACCCTGCTGCGCCTTCCATCCTCCGATGTCGCCACCTACACGGGCGTAGTCGACCTACTGCGCCGGTACCGTTGCACGACCTTCATTGGCTACCCGAACGTCAACAGTCTTTATCTCTGGTCATCAATTGAAGCTCCCCCGCCCGCTGCCCCCGGTGTTTGGATGTATGCTCTTGACAGTGAGCAGCAGCAGCGCGTCGTCGACGAGTTGCGCGCTTCGCTTCGCCCCTGCGCCATTCGCAGCGACGCAAGGGCCAGTGAATGGCTCCAGGGGAGGCCTCCCCCGCAGACGCCTCTCGTCCGCTACATCTTCAATGACTTCAAACCTGTAGCGCAGGTTGGGGACTTCCAGTTCCTGCTTCCAAAAAGCAACGGGTAGCCGTCTACGGATGCCGCTGACTCTGCGCGACGGCTCGCCGTCGCTTCACCCCAGGAGGATCAGCTTCGATGTCGCCTCTGCGATAGTCGCCGCGGCTTAGGTGGTGCTCGAGGAAGACGTAGAGGACGATGAACAGATAGCGGCTGCCCATCTCGCTGAGAGCGAGCTTTGAGACGCCGGCCTTGCGGTTCGTCCAGGAAATTGGGACGATCCCGTAGCTGTAACCGCGCACCACGGCCTTCAAGGGGAGCTCAACAGTCAGGTTGAAGTGGTGGGAGAGCAGTGGTTTGACGTTCTCGATCACCTCCCGCCGGTATGCCTTGAAGGCGTTCGTCGTGTCGTTGTAGCCATGGCGGAACAGGAGGCGGATTCCCCAGTTGACGATCCGGTTCATGATCAGCTTCGAGCGCGGGTAGTCGGTGACGGTGGAACCGTGCATGAAGCGCGAGCCAAACGCGCACTCGTATCCCTCTTCGAGTAGTCGCTGGTAGGCGACGAGGTCCCTGGGGCTGTCGGATCCATCGGCCATTACTATCGCCACCGCGTCGCCCTCGAAGGCTTCGAGGCCGGCTTTTACCGCAAAGCCGAAGCCGTTCTTGTAAGGGGAGGGCAGGCAGCGAACTTGCGGATGGCCGGCTGCGATGTGCTCGACGGCTTCAGCGGTCCGATCGGTGCTGGAATCGTCGACGACGATCACTTCGTGCTCGATCCCCTCCCTCTCCAGCTCCTGGACGAGGCTCCCGACTGTTTCCCCGACCGAAGCCTCCTCGTTATGGGCGGGAATGACTACGGAGAGCTTCATGCGGGCGTCGAGGCCCAGCGCTCGGCGTTGGCTTCATAGATCTCATGCAAGATCGTCTCCAGGTTTCGTCGCGGTCGCCAGCCGCCGTGCTCGGAGCCGAACTCGTGGAGGTCGCTGATCCACCAGCGATGGTCACCGATCCTGGCGTCGTCGCTGAGCTGCCAGCCCAGCGCCTTCCCGGCAATCCGCTCGCAGATTTCGATTGCCTCGATCATCGAGCAGGCGTTGTCGCGCCCGCCGCCGATGTTGAACACCGCGGCGGGCCGGGGGCGTTCGTGGAAGAGGAGGAAGGCATCCACCAGATCGGCGCTGTGGAGATTGTCCCGTACCTGCTTGCCGTTGTAGCCGAAGACGGTGTAAGGGTCACCGGTCACTGTGCACTTCATTAGATATGCGAGGAAGCCGTGGAGCTGGGCGCCGGCATGGTTGGGTCCGGTCAGACAGCCGGCGCGGAAGCACACGGTGGGCATCCCAAAGTAACGGCCATATTCTTGGACCAGAAGATCGGCGGCGGCCTTGGAGGCGCCGAACAGAGAGTGAAGGGTGGAGTCGATCGACATCGTCGTGTCGATGCCCCTGAAGTAGGGGTGATCCTCGGGTAACTCCAACCTGGTATCTCTCTCTTCGAGAGGCAGGCGGTTCGGCGTGTCCCCGTAGACCTTATTGGTCGAGGTGAAGATAAAGGTTGCCTCAGGGCAGTTGGAGCGCGTCGCCTCAAGCAGGTTTAAGGTTCCATTCGCGTTGATTCCAAAGTCGGCCTGTGGGTCGCTTGCCGCCCAGTCGTGGGAGGGCTGTGCGGCAGTGTGGATCACCAGCTCTGTGTCCTTGCCCCACTCGGCGAAGACCCGATTGATGCCTTCAGCGTCTCGGATGTCGAGGTTGGCGGTTCGAAACTCGGCCAGCTCACTATTGAGGCGTTCGGTGACGTGGGCGGTGGAGGCCTCCGGCCCGAACAGGGCGGCGCGAGTATCGTTTTCGATCCCGGTGACGTCGTAGCCCGCTTCGACCAGCCGAGTGGCTGACTCCGAACCGATCAGACCTCCTGATCCTGTGACTATCGCCTTTGGCATTACTTCTCGAGTCCCAGCGTCTCTTTCAGGGCATCCTCGTGTTCTTCCGTCCAGGCGAGTAGGTCCGCCAGCACGTCGCGCGGCCCGCGGCGAGGACGCCAAGAGGTTAGGGAATGCAGGCGCGCGCAGTCGCTGAGATAGACGGGTACGTCGCCCGGTCGGGTCTGCGGCTCGGCTTTGATCGGCACCTTGTTCCCAGTCAGCTCGCGGCAAAGCTCCGTGGTTTCCAGCAACGAGAGGCTGCACTCGCGGCCGCCCCCGACGTTCGCGGTAATCCCGCTCCAGCGCGCGGGCTCGGCGAGTTGCTCGTCGACGAGGTCGACGAGGTCGTCGATGTGAAGCAGGTCGCGAACCTGCTTGCCGGTGCCGTCGAACCCTATGTAGGCGAGGGGGCGGCCGAAGTGGTGGCTCAGCAGCCACCAGGCGAAGACCCCTTGGTCCACCTTGCCCATCTGCCAGGGGCCGGCGATCACCCCGCAGCGGTCGACGACGGCACGTAGGCCGAAGGCGTCCGCATACTCTTCGATCAGCAGTTCGGCAGCCAGCTTGGTCGCGCCGTAGATGGTGCGGGCGCCGGCGAGTGGGAATTCTTCGGAGATCCCGGCTGGGCCGGCGCCGGGGACCGGCTGCTTGACGGCAAGCTCAAACCTCGTTTCACCTTCCTCCAGCTCCAGCTCCAGCTGCGACGCGACCGGGTAAACGCGGCTGGTCGAGAGAAAGATCAGGAATGCCTTCTCCCGGCGCGCGCGCTCCAGACAGTTGAAGGCACCCAGGAGGTTGGTCTGAACCGAATAGGAGGGATCGGCAAAGCCGGCGAGGACGGAGGGCTCAGCCGAGCACTCGAGCATCGAGTCGAAGGCACCGGCTTGGGCGAGGTCAGCCGGCTCGCGCACGTCCCCTCGGACGAACTTGATGCCTGCTTCGCGTAGTCGTGTCAGGTTCAACTCCGACCCGCGTCGCGTCAGATTGTCCAGTGCGACAATCTCCCAATCGGTATGACGGGCGGCAAGTGCAACCCCGAGATTGCTGCCGACGAAGCCTGCGCCACCGGTGATCAAGACGCGCATCAGATCAGCGGCGACCGACTACGAGGAACTGCCTGCCCAACAGTCGCCAGGCCAGAGGGGTACGGAGGTAGTAGCGGGTCAGCCGTTGGGACGGCGGCAAGATGCCGCGGAACGAGTAGGGGAGGTAGCGCGGGATGATCTTCTCGGGCTCAAATCCCGCTGCGTAGAGATGCTCGGCGATCGCGACGTGAGTGAGAGCGACATAGTGGTCGGCGCAATCCCAGTATTCCTTCGAGCAGTAGCGGAAGTTTGGCCCCATGATCGCGATGCTTCCCCCCGACTTCATTGCTTCGTGCATTCGCTCCAGGAACTGCGAGATTGCCTCCTGGGTGGGAAGGTGCTCCAGGAAGTTCGAGACGAAGACGCCATCGAAGTGACCGGTGGGTAGGTCAGCGTCCATGATCTTGGCGGTGATGACCTGGACGGCGGGATCGTGCGTGGCCTCGGGGTAGGCGACTTCGTCGACTGCCCAGCGCTCCGCGGCGGAGATCGAGTTGATGAACTCACCGCGACCCGCGGCGGGATCGAGGACGATTCGCGGGTTCCCCATCAAACCGTGGACGTGTGGCGCGATCTCGCGCCACACGGAGGATCGAGCCTCCTGGTCGATGTCGCGAAAGCGGTAGCTGTAGAGACGCTCGTAGTTCATGAAGACGAGGGCGGAATATAGGCGACCGCGAAGTGCCGGGCGCCTCAGGCGTGCTGACGCAGTTGCCGCAGGCGCGGCAGTCGGCGGCGGGCCCATTGGAGGTGGGCGCTAATTCGGGGGAGTCCGTGCCGCAGGTGGGGGTTGCCGAACGGGTCGACCGCCACCATGTCCCGCCAGCGGTCGACCAGTTGCTCGATTTCCCACTCCTTCACCTCTGCGTCCCGGGTGGACGACTCGAAGTGGTACAGGATCAGGTCCGGGTCATAGACGGTGCGACGACCGCTCGCATGTACCTTCAGGCAGAAGTCGACGTCGTTGAAGTTGATCGGCAGCGTGCTGGTGAACCCCCCTAGCTCCTCGAACACGTCGCGACGAGTCATCAGGCAGGCGCCGGTCACGGCAAGGCAGTTGCGTGCGATCAGGGTGGCGTTGAAGTAGCCGTTGAAGCTGCCGCCGAAGCCCCGGTAGGTGTGCCCGGGAAGGCCGTCCTCGAAGTCGACGCCGATGTGCTGTAGGCGGTTGTCGCCCCAGAGCAGCTTGCCGCCGACTGCGCCGATCTCCTCGCGCTGCGAGTACATCACCATCCGCTCAATCCAGTCCGGCGTCGTGATCTCGATGTCATCGTTGAGCAGCAGCAGGTGCTCGCCCTCGCTGCGCACCGCGCCGAGGTTGACCTTGGCGGAGAAGTCAAACGGCCCCGCGAACGGCACGAGCCGCAGTCGCTCGCCGGCGATCTCACGCAGCTCTTCGAGGATCTTCGGCTCGATCGAATCGTCGATCACGCAGACGATCTCGTAGTTCTCGTAAGTGGAGCGCTCGACGATGCTGCGGACGCAGTTGACGATCAGCACTGTTTGCTCGAAGCGGATCTCCCGCCCCTGCCCGGCGGTGGGTATGACGATGCTGACGAATGGTTGTTCCTTCAGGTGGGGATGTAGATGGAGCACTCCTGGGTCGTCGGCGTCGCGCTCGACCTCTGCCGGCAGGCCGATTCGCTCGCAGTGGGCCTGCACGGCCCGTCGGCCCGCTTCATACGCCCACGGCTTTGCCTCCTCGCCGCCCCCGGCGGCCGAGGAGTCCAGCATTCGCCAGTGGTACAGCACTCGCGGCACATGGACGACGCCCCTGGCGCGTTCGGTGACCTTCAGCACGAGGTCCCAATCCTGCGAACCCTCGAACTCGGGGTCGAACCCGCCGACCTCCTCGACCAGGGATCGGCGCAGGACGCTGAGATGGCAGGTGTACATCTGCGTCCGCATCCGCTCCGGCGACCAGTCCGGCTTGAGGAAGGGCTGGGTGTGGTGCCCTGCCGCGTTGACCTTGTCCTCGTCCGTATAGACGTAGTCGGTTTCCGGGCTTCTGTCCAGCGCCTCGGCGACGTGGGCGAGGGCGTCGGGGTGCAGCACGTCGTCGTGGTCGAGCAGGGCGACGAACTCGCCACGGGCCATCGCCAGCGCCGCGTTGGAGGCGACGGCGATGCCCCCGTTGCTCTCCATGTGTAGGACGCGAATGCGCGGATCCTTCGCTGCCGCATCCCCGAGGATCTCGCGTACATGTGGCTGCCGGGACCCGTCGTCCACCAGGCACAGCTCCCAGTCGCCGAAGCTCTGTCGCCGGACCGAGCGCAGCATTTTGGTCAGGACGACGGCAGGCGTCTCGTAGACCGGTGTCAGGATCGAAAAGCGCGGTGCCGGGGCCATGGCTGGGCTAGCTTCGGTCGCCGCGGAGTAGGCGCAGAACGAATCTCGCCAGCGCCTCGAAGCCGGAGGCCCGAGCCTCGAGACGGGCTTTCACGCCGGTGACCCGCTTCATCCGCTCCTCCAGCTCGGTGAGCCGGCCTTTTGCGGCGCCCAGCTCGGCGTCTTTGCCGATCAAGAGATCGCGCAGCCTGAGGACCTCGTCTTTCTGCCGGTCCAGCTCGGCGAGCAGCTCGGGCCTGCTCCCGCCGGGCTGATCCTCCAGCTCGACCAGCCGGCTCTGGGCGGCCAGCAGCGAGTCCCTGAGCTGCTCGGCTTCGCCCCGTTGCCGGCTCCAAGAGCGGTCGTAGCGCCGCACGGTCTCCTCCAACGGCTCGTCCTTGCGCGTGTAGAGGGCGGCCCAGGGGGTGACGTAGGAGAAGTCGCGTTCGACCTCTCGCAGGAAGCCCTCGTGGGCGAAGGCTGCCGCCCAGGCCTCGGGCGGCAGCACGTTGTGGTGCGTCGCCTCGCTGTAGTCGTACGGTGTGGTCGAGAGCAGGACGCGGTCGGTGGCGCCGCAGAGGTTGGCGATCGCGGCGCTCGTCTCGGTGGCCGGGATGTGCTCAAGCACCTCGATCGAGACGATCAGATCGTAACGACGGGAGATCGGCTCGGAAAGAGACGCGACGCTACAGTAGTCACGCACCGACTCGTCAACCTGCTCGATCGCATAGTCGGAGATGTCCACCCCCCAGGCGTCCACTCCTCGCTCTCGCAGCGCCTCGACCAGGAATCCCATCGCACAGCCGGCGTCGAGGACCGATGCGGGGCGCAGGTCGCGAACGATGCCGTCTGCGATCTTGCCGAAGAACTGCAGCCAGTGGTCGTTGCGCTCGTAGGGGATGCCGCAGTCGTGGCGGTAGTAATACCGGCCGTACTCGGGGCCGTGGCCAGCCTGCTCCTCAGGGCTCGTCGATGTTGTCTGCTCGGACATCGCGGCCCAGTCTACCCGGGGAATCCCGCCCGATTCGGGAGTGCTCTTACGGCTAGATCTCTTCGGCGATCCCGGGTGCGTTCCGTGCGAAGGCCCAGACGCCGAGGGCGCAGATCGCGACGAAGAGTGCCACCGCCGGCAGCAGGGCCGCCCTACTGCCCGCTACGCTCACGGCCGTGGGAGCGGTTGGATCGATGACCCAGACGCGGATCTGCTCGAAGATCGGGGTCAGCGGGTTGAGTAGGAGGATCTTCTGGTACTCCGTGGGGACCTTCTCGATCGGATAGAGCACCGGGGTGGCGTAGAACAGAACCTGTGCCGCCACGACCCAGATGATCAGCACGTCGCGAAACCGGACGTAGAACACCGACAGCGCCATGCTGACCGCGGCCGTGATGACGAAGAAAAAGGTCAGGGCGAAGGGGAAGAGCAGCCACGTCCAGGTCGGGTCCACGCCCCAGGCGAGGATGAATGCGAAGACCACGATCAGGTTGAGGCACAGGTTGAAGAGCGCCGTCATGACCACGGTCAAGGGGATGACCAGGCGCGGGAACTGGGTCTTGCGGACTACCCCTTCCTGGGTGACGACCGAGGTGACGGCGTTCTGCGTGGCCTCCTGGAAGAAGGTGAAGAGGACGATGTTGAGCAGCAACATGACGGGATAGTCCGGAACCCCACTGCCGATCCGGAAGATCTTCGTGAAAACGAAGAGCAGCACCCCGAACAGCATCAACGGCCTGATCAGCGACCAGAGGTAGCCGAGAACCGTGCCGAAGTACACGCGCTTGAACTCGGTCACCGACATCAGCCAGAGCAGGTCGAAGAAGCGGCGCCTGCCGCCGCCGAGCGCCGAGGGCCCCGAGACCTCGCGCAGCTGATCCGGTGCGAGTCGCTGGCTCATTCTGTGCCCCCGTCCTCCACCCGGGCGCGGATCTCATGCGGTAGCCGGACGATCCCGTTTGGGTTGCTCTCTCCCCCGAAGACAAGGAAGTCGACCGCGTTGTGCACGTACAGGGCGACTCCCGCGCCGTGGGCTCGGTTCAATCCGCAGTGAACGAAGTAGCGACCCGCCAGCAGCAGGTTCTCGATGTCTGCCTCGACCTTGATGCGCTGGCCGGCGACCAGCGCCGTGTGACCGTCGCCGTCAGTCACTCCCACGCCGAACTGGAAGACGCCGACCCCGTCGGCGTTGGCGATGATGAACCCCACGCCCAGCCCGGGGTTGTCGCGCAGGACCTCGGCTTCGGCGCGCAGCCGGATCGGCCGGTCGTGTTCCACGTTGGTCAGATGGTTCCCTGAGCTGTCCTCCAGCCAGGCGTCCAGCAGGCGCACTTCCTCGCTCGACTCCGGCGCCGTGCCGGCACGCGCTTCGGCGCTGTGCTCGAAGTTGAGCTGCAGATAGCGCCGGCCCACCTCGTCCGGCTTGCCGACGTGCTGGATCTTGCCGTCCTCGATCAACATCGCACGGTGGCAGTAGGTCTCCACCGTCGTCATCTCGTGCGTGACGAGCACGATCGTCTTGCCCTGCGCTTTCATCTCGTGAAATGCATCGGCGCATTTCTGCTGGAAGGCGGCGTCGCCGACGGCCAGGACCTCGTCGATCAGCAGGATGTCCGCATCCGCTTGCATCATCGTCGAGAAGGCGAGGCGGACCAGCATTCCGGAGGAGTAGTTCTTCAGTTTCAGATCGACGAACTCGCCGAGTTCGGCAAACTCCAGCACAGCGCCCAGGCGCCGGCGGGCGTCCTGCGGGGTGAGGCCCATCATCACCCCGTTGAGGACGACGTTCTCCCGGGCGGTCAGCTCCGTATTGAAGCCGACGCCGAGCTCGATGAACGGCGCCAGGCGCCCGGCCATCCTGATCGTGCCGGCGTCGGCTCGGTAGATGCTGGCCAGTAGCTTCAGCAGCGTGCTCTTGCCCGAGCCGTTGCGGCCCACGATCCCAAAGAACTCTCCCTGCTCGATTTCGAAAGAGACTCCGTCGAGCGCGCGCAGCTCGCGGTAGTCGCGCGGCGCGAACGGCTTCACTGCCCGCTCCTTGAGCGAATCGATCCGATGGGTCGGGATCCGGAACGACTTGTGCAGGTTCTCGACCTGGATGACGGGCACGATCGGAGAAATCTACTCGTGATTCGGGCGCTCGCGCCGATCCTGTGTCAGGCTTCCTCGGCATGAGCGGCCCGCTTTGACACGGTGGTCATCCCAGCTGGAACTCGCTGGAGTTGCTGCCGCGCTGCATCGACTCGCTCCGTGCAGAACGCGTCGCCAGGGCGACCTAACTCGGGCCCGCCGCCGGCTCGGCTCGGCGAAAGGATGAGATCCGGTCGCAGGGGAGCGTCATCGTGAAGCCGGGCGGCGAGACGGGAATCACCGCCGCCGGGTTTCCCTCGGTCGCACACGCGGTCGCCGCATCCTCTAACGCCGTGGTCCAGGACGGCGTGCCCCGTACCGTGATGCTACGAACGTAAAAGGAGGTGCCCAACGCGACCAACAGAATCGTCACCGGAGTCGCAATGGCCCAGGAGATTCCGCGCGGCTCCCTGTTTCCGCGCCGGGAGCCGTCCACCAGCACAAGCGCGGCGCTGACCAATAGGAGCGCCGGCACGATCGAGTATCTCCCCCCGTTGGCGTTGTGGACGCCTCCGGGCCAGAGCATCGCCGGACCAACCGCCCGCTCGTACAGGGAGACGACGAACATGCAGAGCGAGGTCAGGATCGCGATCGTGGCGACGTAGCGCGAGCCTCGACTCGCATTCCGGGCGCCGAGTCCCAGCCCCACCAGCCAGGCGATCGCGATGGCGATCGGCAGCGACCAGCCGAGGTGGGCCCAGCCGATCCCCCCCAAACGCAATCCGAGGGGAGCTCCGTCAACCACGCGCTGGAGATAGACGACCCAGATGTCGTGGGTCCAAAGCGGCTCGACGGCGGACGGGTGGCCGAGCGCGATCGGGATTTGCACCCCGGCGCCGATCGCGAACGAGCCGACTATCGCCAGGTCGCGCCCGTTGCGGACGGTCAAGGCACGCAGCGCTGCGAGCGGGATGAAGAACCAGACCCCCGGGTTGCTGAGGGCAGCCGCGACGATGAACAGCGACGCGAACAAGGCTCCCCACGACGTCGCGGGTCGCCAGAGCAAGATCCAGAAGACGGCGAACAACATGTACCAGGAGACGTACGAAGCCGAGTCGACGACCTCCAGGCCGCCTACCGGGACGAGGACCGTGAGCAAGGCGAGCGTTCCGCGCAGGTAAGGGTTGGCGATGTGCCCCGCGCTCGCCTTCCAGACGATCAGACCGGAGCAGGCGACGACGGAGGCGGAGAGGACGGATATGACAGCGGCGGCCGAGCGCAGCGGGAAGTGCGAGGCGATCTCCGCGATCAGGCGAGGCACGACGACCAGGTAGCCGGCGTAGGTGTTGAACAGAACGTCGTAGAAGTGCTGCGTCAGGGCTCCCTGGAGGAAGATGGAGCCGTCCTCCGCCCAGAGAGAGTTGAGCGAGGCCGAGGGGCCCACGCGAACGAGCTGGAGGATGATGGCGATGGCCAGCAGGGCAAGTAAAAGCACTAGACGCTCGCCTCGGCCAACCGTCGTCCTGTTCCCGGGCGCGGCCGGGAACAGATGCTCGTTGAGATGCGCGCGGAGTGCTGAGAGGACCCTCATCGTTTGTCCATCCATCGCGGTCGGAAGATATTGGTCTCTACGTGGTAGCGCCGCTTTTGCGCTCCGTGGCCGGTAGCTGTCAGGGTTCAGCCGCGTGAGCGAGCCCAGGTCCGTCGCGGTGGTCGTCCCCAGCTGGAACTCGCTGGAGCTCCTTCCCCGGTGCTTGGGCTCGCTTGCCGGTCAGGGCGTGGAGGTCGAGCTGCTGGTGGTCGACAACGGATCGACAGACGGCACGGTCGGCTATCTGGAAGCGGAAAGCGTTCCGCACGTTTCACTGTCGGGCAACCTCGGCTTCGCCGCCGCCGTCAACTTGGGGGCGCGCCGCACTTCCTCGCCAGCCGTGATGGTGCTCAACGCCGACACCGCGCTGGAGTCTGGCTGCCTCGGCATCTTGGCGGAGGTGCTGGGTTCCGATCAGTCTCTGGGCGGCGTGCAGCCGCGGATCCTCCAGCTCGAGGAGGGCGGCCCCCGCGACCCCGCCGATCCGAGAACGCGCATCTACAGCGCCGGGCAGGCGCTGACCCGCGACGGCCGCGCGGTGGAGGTCGGCGCGGGGGAGACACAGCGCCCAGAGCATCTCGAGCGCCGCGAGGTCTTCGGGGTGTGCGGCGCAGCCTGCCTCCTGCGGCGGGAGCTGTTCGACGAAGTGGGCGGATACGACGAGAGCTACTTCTCCTTCTACGAGGACGTCGACCTCAACGTGCGGGCGCGGATCGCCGGCTGGCGCTTCGCCTACGTCCCGGAGGCGGTGGTCTGGCATGTCGGCAACGCTTCCTGGCAGGCGAGCTTCGAGCGCCCCGCTGCTGAAAATGCGAGGCTCGTCGCTCGCAACCGGCTCGCCACCCAGATCAAGTTCATGCCGCTCGGCTCGGTTCCGCGGATCGCCGCGGTCGAGGTCGGGGCGCTCGGCCGCGCCGCGCGCCGGCGCCGTCTCCTCGCCACGCTGCGCGGCAAGCTCACGGCGCTTCGCCGGCTTCCTCAGTTGCTCAAAGACCGGAGGCGTTTGCGTCGCACGGGCGACCCGTCCTTGGCACAGCGCTGGCTCGGGCGCGGGATGGAGCAGCGATGAGGATCTGCCTGGCTTCCTCCGAGCACAGCTCGTGGGGAGGGATTGGGAATGAGACCCGCAGCCTCGCCGTCCTGCTGGGAGGCCGCCACGAGGTGACGTTCGTCCAAGTTGCCGAGTGCGACCCCGGCGGCGCCCCTCCAGCGCCTCTGCCTGGTGTGCGAGAGGTATCGGGCCGGCCCAGTCCGGATCTGGCTCGCCTCTCTTTCTCATGCGACTCGCACCGGGAGTCCGCCGCCCTGCTCGAGGCGATCGAGGGGGCATATGGCGATGCCGGCCCCGACTATCTCGAGGTAACCGACTACCACGCCAACGGTCTGGTGCCGTTACAGGCGCGCAAAGCCGGGCATCCACTTTTGCGCGACACCCTGGTCGGCGTTCGAGCCTCCGCCACCGTCGAGTTGCTCAGCGTGCATGACGGGACGCTGTATGAGCCGGGGGTCGAGCTTGTATCCGCACTGGAGCGGGAGCAGTTCAGGCTCGCCGATCGGCTGCTCTGGCACGGCGGGGACACGCTGGACATGTACCGCCGCTACTACTCTGACGTGGACCTCCCGGAAGCTGTCCGAGTCCCGGCGGCTTTCGATCGCCCGGCAACTCCTCCCATCGCGGAGGCTCGCGACGTCGATCGACCGCTTGAGATTCTTTTTGTCGGGAGATTGCAGCGTTGCAAGGGCGCCCTCGATCTGGTCGAAGCATGCCTTGGGCTCGACGACGACAACTGGCGGTTGACGATGATCGGAGCCGACACGGCGACTGCGCCCGTCGGGCAGTCGGTTCGGATGACCATCGAGACGATGTGCGGGGGTGACCCTCGCGTCAACCTCGTGGAGCCAATCCCGTACGAGGAGCTGCAGCGGCGTTGGGTGGAGCACGACCTTCTCGTCGTCGCCTCGACTCTCGAGGTCTATGGCAACGTGGCGGTCGAGGCGATGCGAGCGGGTCTCCCAGTGCTGACCACGCCCGTCGGAGGGCCGGTTGGGATTGTCGAACATGGCGTCACCGGCTGGCACACCGATGGCCTCGGCGCCGAGCCGATCCGCCGTGCGCTGAGTCACCTGCTCGCGAACCGCGGCGAGGTGGAGCGCGTGCGGGCCTCGGGGGCAGTCTATGAACGGTTTCTACAACTCACCGATCCCGATCTCATCCTGGAGCGGTACGACCGGATGCTGACCGCCGCCACGGCGCCGCAGCCGCGACGCGTTACGCGGTCGGATCAGCCGCTGGTGACCGCCGTGGTGCCCTACTACCGTTCCTCCGATTACATAGAGGAGGCGGTGGATTCGCTGCTCGGGCAGAGCCATCGCAATCTCGAGGTGCTGGTCGTCAACGACGGCTCCTTCGAGGAGGAGGACGAGATCCTCGATCGACTCGTGGCGGATCGCCGGATCGAGGTGGTTACGAAGCTGAACGGTGGCGAGTCTTCGGCGCGAAATCTCGGGATCTGCCTGGCGCGTGGCGAGTACGTGGCGATGTTGGATGCCGACAACGCTTTTGAAGAGGACTTTGTCGCTCGCGCACTGGAGACGTTCCGTTCCGACCCGAGCCTCGCCTACGTCACTTGCCGGCTTCGCTTCGTACTGCCGGATGGCTCCGACTTCGAGTCAGGCGGCTACGTTCCGCTTGGAAACCGTGTGCTGGCCAATGACTCCTACGAGTCGAACGACTCCAACAACTGGGATGGCGACACGGTCGCGCTCATTCCCCGGAGGATCTTCTCCGAACTCGGCTACCGCTATGAGCCGATCGCCGGCATGCAGTCGGATTGGGAGCTGTACCGCCACCTCAGGGAGGACGGTAGGTTCGGCGCGGTGATCCCGGAGCTGCTGGTCAGGTACCGCGTGCGCCCGGAGTCGGTGTCGAGATCCCACGGGTTGCCGTATTCCAAGCGTTCCTGGAATGAGGCCCGGTCGCGGCGCCGGAAACGGCGGATTCGATGGATCGGCGAAGAATGAGATGACCGACGAACGGCAACCATCCGACGAGGAGCGGCGCGTGGCCGAGCTGCTGCGCGTCAACAGCGAGCTGGCCGGCGAGATACGCGACCTCACCCTCGGTCGCCGTATGGAGCCGCGGCGTTCTCAGCTGTCTGCCTCCCGCGGCGTCGCCAAGCTTCAGGCGGAGCGGGACTCGCTGGCCGGGGAACTCGAGTCCGTCGGCGGTCAACTCCGAGCCGTCGAGGGCGAGCGAGACGCCCTGCTCGCCCGCCGGGAAGAGCTGGAGCGCGAAGTGCTCCGTCTTCGCAGCGGCTGGGCCGGAATGCTGCGCCGCGCTCGGGCCCGACTGCTTCGTTCCTAGCCTTCGTTGCGATGAAGTCGTAGCGAGAGAGCCTTGCGTGTCGAGATCTCAAGCAGCGGCGCCTCAGCCACTTCGCGGCGCCCCAGCCCGGTGCCCTCGTGCCAGCCGCGCAGCCGACCTCTCAGCCCCTGGGCGGTTCGGTTGAGCAGCAGCTGGCCGGCGCAGATCGCGCCCTCGGCGGCGAGCACGCGCGCGGCGTCGCGCGGTCGCGACATCACCCCGTAGCGGCGCAGCATGTAGCCGCGGCTCCAGCCGGTGCGGAAGTGCTTCTCGGCGCTGTTCGCGCCGAGGCTTGCCGAATATGCGTGCAGGGCCCGCGCCTGCGGGGCGAGGCGACAGCCGGCGCCGCCGGCGCGCATCCGGAGCGCCAGGTCGAGGTCTTCGTAATAGAGGAAGATCCGCTCGTCGAAGCCGCCAACGGCCTCGAACGCGGCGCGGCGGTAGAGCGCCGCGCCGCCGGTCGGCCCCAACGGGGCGGGCGCCGTGGCGGCGATCCCGACGGGCTCCCCGTGCAGGTAGTCGAAGCCCATCA
This sequence comes from uncultured Solirubrobacterales bacterium, assembly GCA_963702055.1. GTDB lineage: Bacteria > Actinomycetota > Thermoleophilia > Solirubrobacterales > 70-9 > CAWINX01. The sequence continues at coordinate 2,145,867 of OY969702.1, forward strand.
GCGTGCGATCGGCGATCACTCCGGCGGAGTCGATCAGCCCGGGTCGGCGCTCCTGTAGGAGCACTCCGGCGACCATCTCGATTCCCTCTAGAAGGGAATCGAGCAGCGCCTCGACGAAACGCGGCTCGCACTCGACGTCGTTGTTGAGGAGGACGATCGGATCGCCGGGTCGCTCGGCGATCGCCCTGTTCAGCGCCGGCCCGAAGCCGAGGTTGCGCTCCAGCTCGACCAGGGCAACCTCGGGAAACTCGCTCCGGACCCGCTCGATCGAGTCGTCCGTGGACCCGTTGTCGACGACGACCACGTCGAGCGGCCGGGACTGCTCACGCAGGCTCGCCAGCGCCCGCTCCAGGCGCTCGAAGCCGTTGAAATGCGGGATGTAGGCGGTGGGTCGCACTAGGCATCGGCTTGAGATCGAGTCATAGGTGGGGGCTAGGAACCTTCTAAATAGGTAGTCTAGGCACAAGAATACCTATTTAATGAAGACCTTTCGCGACTTGGACAAGCACCTTGGGATGGTCCCAGCCCGATCCGCGGCGGCGTTGGCAGAGGCTAGCGCCGGCCGAGGCCGCGAGGAGGCTTTTCGCAGACAGAATCCTCAGGTACTTCAAGGCCTTATGGAGGTAGCGCTAATTCAGAGCACCGCGTCCTCCAATGCGATCGAGAACATTACGGTGGCGCCTGGGCGAGTCACCGAACTTGTGCAGGACAAGACAACACCCCGAAGTCGACCGGAGGAGGAGATCGCCGGATACCGGAAAGCGCTCGGCATGATCCATTCGAGTGCGGAGCACATCCCCCTCAGTACGTCGGTCGTCCTGCAGCTCCATCGGGATATCTACTCGTTCACGCCAACGCCCGGTGGTCGTTTCAAGAACTCTCAGAATGAGGTGGCGCGATTCGACCGACAGGGGAACAAGCTCGGGGTTATTTTCAAGGGGCTCAGTCCCTTTGAGACACCTGCCGCGATGGATGAGCTGCACGAGCGCTTTGCCGAAGCGATTGACAGCGGGGAGCATTCCCCGCTGCTTCTGTCAGGTATCTACGTCTTCGACTTCCTGATGATCCATCCGTTCAACGATGGGAACGGTCGAATGTCGCGATTGCTGACATTGCTTCTCCTCTACCACTGCGGCCACGAGGTCGGTCGTTTTATCAGCCTCGAGAAGCTGGTCGAGGAAAGCAAGGAGACGTACTACGAGAGCCTCGAGAAATCGACCGCACGCTGGAGCGAGAGCGCCCATGACATCTGGCCTTGGCTCAACTACTTCCTCGGAATCCTCAATGCGGCCCATAAGGAATTCGAAGCCCGAGCAGGCGAGCTGATGGGGGGTCGTGGGTCAAAGGCCATGCGCATCAAGCTGTTCGTTCGGTCTCGCACCTCCGATGTGTTCACCTTCGACGAAGTCCATCAAGCGCTTCCCGACATCAGCTCGGATCACATCCGAGCTGAGCTCCGGAAGCTTCGAGACGCCGGCTTCATAGAGTCGCCCGGCCGTGGCCGCAAGGAGTGGCGTCGGCTTAGCGCCGACTTCTGATCCGCCGCGGGTCGCTTCATGCGATCCCCTCGGTAGCCTTCGCGCGCGATGGACGACCTCAAAGGCCTGATCCTCTCCGGCGGCGCCGGCACCCGCCTGCGCCCGATCACCCATACCTCGGCGAAGCAGTTGGTGCCCGTCGCCAATAAGCCCGTGCTCTTCTACGGGATCGAGGCGCTGGTCGACGCCGGCGTGACCGAGATCGGGATCATCATCGCTCCCGAGACCGGCGATGAGATCCGCGAGGCGGCCGGGGACGGCTCGGCCTTCGGGGCGAAGATCACCTACATCGTCCAGGACAAGCCCGCCGGGCTCGCCCACGCGGTGCTCACCGCCGAGGAGTTCCTCGGCGACTCGCCCTTCGTCATGTACCTGGGGGACAACCTGCTGGCCGACGGGTTGCGCGGTCTCGTCACCACCTTCCGCGAGGACGAGCCCGATGCGCTGATCCTGCTGACGCCGGTCGACGATCCCCAGTCCTACGGCGTCGCCGAGCTGGACGGCGAACGGATCGTCCGGCTGATCGAGAAGCCGAAAGACCCGCCGTCGAACCTCGCCCTGGTCGGTGTCTACCTCTTCAGCCCGGCGATCTTCGATGCCGCCCGGGCGCTTGAGCCCTCCTGGCGTGGCGAGCTGGAGATCACCGAGGCGATCCAGGGGCTGATCGACGACGGCCGGCGGGTCCAATCGGAGATCGTCACCGGCTGGTGGAAGGACACCGGCCAGCTCGCCGACATGCTCGAGGCCAACCGGCTGGTGCTGGAGGAGATCGAAACACGCTTGGACGGCGACACCGACAACTCGAAGATCGAGGGCCGGGTGATCGTCGAGAAGGGCGCGGTGGTGGCTGGCTCGGTCGTCCGCGGCCCCGCGGTGATCGGCGCCGGCGCCCGCATCGAGGACGCCTACATAGGCCCCTACACCTCAATCGGCGACGACGTCCACATCAGCCGCTCCGAGGTCGAGCACTCGATCATCCTCGCCGGCTCGACGGTCGAGGACCTCGGCACCCGGATGGAGGCCAGCCTGCTGGGCCGCAACGTCAAGCTGACCCGCTGCGACGGCCTGCCGAAGACGCTGCGCCTGCTGGTCGGCGACAACTCCGAGATCGAGCTGACCTGAGCCCGGCTCAAAGCTGTACTCCGCCCGGCACCTGGGGAGAGATCTAGCGACTTATAGGCAGTTATAGGGAAATGGCTATAACTTGCTATAAGTAACTAGAACATGGACCCCATCAGAAATCCCTATACCCCGAATGCGGGTTCACGCCCTCCCGAGTTGGCCGGCCGGGAGAGTGAGATCGAGCAGTTTGAGGTTCTTGTTGGGCGGCTTAAGCGAGGTGCCACCGAGCAGAGCATTGTCGTGCGAGGGCTGCGAGGCGTCGGGAAGACGGTCCTGCTCAATGCTTTTGAGGATCAGGCCGAGAGCGAAGGGTTCTTGACCTTCTACCACGAGCTGACCCCCGACACGAACCTCGTTGACGAACTCGCACGGGACGCGGAGAGGGCGCTGGACAGACTCAGTCTCGGGGCAAGGCTGAGCGGTCGAATTCGTGGCGCTCTCGGACATCTGAAGACGATCAGGCTCACCGGTCCAGAAGGGTTTGGCCTCGCTGTTGACCTTCGCAGCGCGGATGAGGGAACGATCACGGCGGACCTCACCGACCTCTTGCTTCAGCTTGGTGCCGCCGTACGGGAGAACGGGACGGGGGTAGCGGTTTTTCTGGACGAGTTGCAGTTCGTGGACGAGGTTCAGTACCGGGCGTTGATCAGCGCGCTGCACCGCGCCACTCAGAAAGAGCTGCCGATCACGGTCGCCGGCGCGGCCCTGCCGCAAATTCCCCTCCTGACCGGGGAGGCGCGGTCATATGCCGAGCGGCTGTTCGACTTCCCGATGATCGCGAATCTCGATGAGCAGGCAGCCACGACGGCGCTGGTTGAGCCGGCACGGCGACAGGACGTCGAGTACTCGCCGGATGCCCTGGCAAAGGCTCTGGAATGGACGGCCGGCTACCCGTTCTACATCCAGCAGCTCGGAAAGCACGCGTGGAACCTGGCTAACGAGTCACCGATTACCGCCGATGACGTCGAGCGAGCAATGCCTGTCGCGCAGGCCGCGCTTGACAAAAGCATCTACGAGGTTCGAGTGCAGCGCGCCACCGAGGGCGAGCGCCGCTATATGCGAGCCATGGCCGAGCTCGGGCCGGGCCCATACCGATCCGGACAGGTGGCGGAGAAGGCCGGTTACTCGGTTACTCAGGCTTCTCCCACCCGCCAGCAACTGATGACCAAGGGCCTGATCTATGCAACCGAGGACTTCGGCCACGTTGACTTCACAGTGCCGCGGTTCGCCGAGTTCATGCGTCGCTACATGCCGTATCAGGCACCCGATTGAAGGTCTTAGCGCGGCACGAGTTGGCGGAGCCACTCCGTGACTCGCTTGCGTGAACCGAACAAAACTGTAAAGTCCCAGCCCGTGTCGCAATTAGTGCTACATTTGTGCACATGAGTCGTCACGTCTCGATTCGCGAGCTTCGAAACTCGACCGCCGCTGTCGTCTCCCAGGTGGAAGCGGGGGAACGGCTGACGCTGACGGTCAATCGCCGCCCGGTGGCCGACATCCTTCCGCACTCCGAGGGCCGTGATCCGTGGGTTCCTTCATCCGAATTGCGGCGCATCGTGCGTGAAGCGCCGGCCGACCCCGGTCTGCTCATCGATCTCAGAGAGGTCCGGGGCGCGGAGCTTGACGCTTGAACCGAGCGATCGCCGACACTTCGGTCTTCGTGGCTCAAGAGTCGGGCCGTGAGTTGGGCGAGCTTCCGGAGCAGATTGCCGTCTCCGTCATCACCGCCGCCGAATTGGAGCTAGGGGTACTGCGGGCCGCCGAGGCCGCCGCTCGCGGTCGGCGGCTGGCTACCCTCTCGCGGGTGCGGACTACCTACCCGTTGCTTCCAGTCGATCCTGAGGTGGCGAGCTGCTTCGCCCGCATTGCTTCGGCGGAGCTGGCGCGGGGGCGCCGCCTGCGTCGCCACGACACCTGGATCGCGGCGATCGCGCTGCGCCACGACGCCGCCGTGGTGACGCAGGACTCCGACTTCTCCTCTTTCGAGGAGGTTGAGGTGATCCAGGTTTGAAGATCCTGGTCACAGGCGCAGGCGGCATGCTTGGCCGCGACGTGGTGCTCGCCGCCGGCAACGCCGGGCACGACGTGGTCGGCTTCGGCCATATCGAGCTGGACGTCACCGACGCCGAGGTGGTCGCCAGGAAGCTCGACCTGGAGCGACCCGACATCGTCATCAACTGCGCCGCCTGGACCGACGTCGACGGGGCGGAGGAGGCGGAGGAGGCGGCTATGACCGCGAACGGAGCCGGCGCCGGCAACGTTGCGGCCGCGGCCGCGGCGGTGGGCGCGGGCGTCGTCTACGTCTCCAGCGACTACGTCTTCGACGGCGCCAAGGACTCGCCCTACGTCGAGTCCGACCAGCCCGCGCCGCTGTCCGCCTACGGTCGGACCAAGCTGGCCGGTGAGGAGGCGACCGCCACCGCCAACAAGCGCCACTTCATCGTTCGCTCCTCCTGGCTGTTCGGGATGGGGGGGTCCAACTTCGTCGAGACGATGCTGCGGCTGGCCGCCGATCACGGAGAGGTCCTGGTCGTCCGCGATCAGGTCGGCTCGCCCACCTACACCTGGCACCTCGCCTCCGGAATCGTCCGGTTGATCGAGGGGCTGGAATTCGGCATCCACCACATGGCCGCTGCCGGCTCCTGCTCCTGGTACGACTTCGCCCGGGAGATCTTCGAGCAGGCGAAAATCGAGTGCAAAGTGCTGTCGGGCACCACCGAGATGCTCGGTCGTCCCGCTCCGCGTCCGGCCTACTCCGTCCTCGCGACGGAGCGAGAGCACGCAATTACCCTCCCCTCCTGGCAAGACGGCCTGGCGGGCTACCTCGCCCAACGACAAGCGGAAAGGGAGGCGGCGTGAAGCTCCTCGTCACCGGCGCGGCCGGGTTCATCGGTTCCACCTACGTGCGGCTGGTCCGCGACGAGCACGAGGTGACGGTGCTCGACAAGCTCACCTACGCCGGGCGGCGGGAGAACCTGCCCGAGGGCGTCGAGCTGATCGTCGGAGGGATCGAGGACCCGGCGATCGTCCGCGAGGCGATGGCGGGCGCCGACGCGGTCGTCAACTTCGCCGCCGAGTCCCACGTCGACCGCTCGATCGACGATCAGGACGCCTTCGCGCGGACCCACGTAATCGGCACCGGCACCCTTCTCGACGCCGCCCGCGAGCTGGGCGTCGGTCGCTACCTCCAGGTCTCCACTGACGAGGTCTACGGCTCGATCGAGTCGGGCTCCTTCACCGAGACTTCGCCGCTCGACCCGTCCTCTCCGTACTCGGCGACCAAGGCCGCCGGCGACCTACTCGTCTCGGCTCACTTCCACACCTACGGCCTGGAGGCGGTTATCTGCCGCGGCTCCAACAACTACGGCCCGCGCCAGTACCCGGAGAAGCTGATTCCGCTGATGGTGCTGAATGCGATCCACGGCGATTCGCTGCCCGTCTACGGCGATGGTCGCCAGGTCCGCAACTGGCTCTACGTCGAGGACTTCTGCCGCGGCATCCACACGGTGCTGATGAACGGCCGCCCCGGCGAGGCCTACAACGTCGGCGGGCCCGACGAGTGCGAAAACCTCGAGGTCGTCAAACGGGTGATCGAGCTGACCGGAGCCGACGAGTCGCTGATCGAGTACGTCACCGACCGCCCCGGCCACGACCGCCGCTACTCACTCGCCTCAGACAAGCTGCGCGACGAGTTGGGCTGGGAAGCACAGGTCCACTTCGCCGAAGGGCTCGAGCGCACGGTGCAGTGGTACCGCGACAACGAGGAGTGGTGGGGCCCGATCCGCTCCGGCGAGTACCGCGAGTACTACGAGAAGCACTACGGCAGAGCGCTCGGCTGATTCGCTAGCGCTATTGAAACTCACACAGAAGCGAAACAAAAGTCCGTGGTACTCTTCGGCAGAGTGTCACTCGTCTGCGGGTGGTTCCCGCTTTGCCAGACTCGACCCGCTCCGGCGGGTCTTGTCTTTTAATCCGGCTGGTGCTGATGCCGAGGCGTCTGGAGACGAAGCTCGACGGGGTGGTCCTGCTCGAGCCGGAGGTCCACGGCGACTCGCGTGGATTCATGGTCGAGACGTTCCGCCGCGATGCTTGGGCAGAGCTGGGGATCGATGTCGACTTCGTCCAGCAGAACCACTCGCGCTCGGCGAAGAGCACGCTGCGCGGTCTGCACTTCCAGACCGAGCCCGGCCAGGCGAAGCTGGTCCGCTGCCCGCGCGGCAAGGTCTTCGACGTCGCCGTCGACCTGCGGCGCGACTCGCCCACCTACGGCCAGTGGGAGGGCCACGTCCTCGACGACGAGGCCCACCGTCAGCTCTTCGTCCCGGTCGGCTTCGGCCACGGCTTCTGCGTGCTCAGCGACGTCGCCGACGTCGCCTACCAGCTCTCCAGCCTCTACGACCCCGCCACCGAGTCCGGCATCGCCTGGAACGATCCCGACGTGGGCGTCGAATGGCCGGTAAGCGACCCTCTGCTCTCCGAGCGGGACAAGACAGCTCCGCGACTCACGGAAGTCGCCGACTCCCTTCTCTTTTAGTTCTGCTCAGTTACCCTGGCAGTGGGTGTCGGCTGCTTGCGGGGTGGTTCCCCGCTTCACCAGACTCGACCCGCTTCGGCGGGTCTTGTCGTTCTAGCGGCCTCGCCTCATGCACAGAAGTGTAAAAAGTGTGTGCCAAGTTTGCCGCGCCTCGATTTCAACTGGGACTCAAGTGTTAGCGTCGGTAGGAGGAGGGTCGAAGGAGACAGGCGTGCTCCAGGCAGTCGACACCTGTCATGTCCGGCCTAACCAGTCGGATCCGGTTCGAGTCCGGTGCCCTCCGCATATGACCTACCGAGTGGGTCGAGGATGGGGCAGCGCCGTGGTAGCCTAGAACGCGGGTGTCGGCTGCTTGCGGGGTGGTTCCCCGCTTCACCAGACTCGACCCGCTTCGGCGGGTCTTGTCGTTCTAGCGGCCCCTGACGGCGGTGATGCCCAGGCTCACCGCTAGCTTGGCGGCGATTCCCGCGTAGACGGCGGAGTTGACGAGCGGGTTGTGCTCGGGGGCGTCGAAGCGGCGGTAGAAGCGGCCCATGCCGCGATGGAAGGCGATCTCCTGTTTGGGGCGGCGTCGCTTGCCGCTGGAGCCGCCCTTGACGTGCAGGGCGACGCCGGCCGGCTCGTAGAAGACCTTCCAGCCGGCGTCCCAGAAGCGACGGCACCAGTCGAGGTCCTCCATGTAGAGCCAGTAGCCCTCGTCGAGCAGGCCGACCTGGCGGATCGCCTCGGCGCGGCAGAGCATGAAGGCGCCGTTGACGGCGTCGACCTCGCCCGGCTCGTCGTCTCCCAGGTGGGTTGCTCGGTACTGGCTCAGGGCGCCGGACGCCTTGCCGCCGCGCCCGACTCCGGTGAAGTGGGCGAGGGCGCTCAGCGGAGTGGGGAAGGAGCGCTTGCAGGCGTGGTCCAGCTCGCCCGACTCGGTCACCAGCTTGCAGCCGACCATCCCGATCCGCTCGTCGGAGCGCAGCCGAGCGAGGCTCGCGTCCAGCGTCCCCGCGTAGACCTCGGTGTCGGGGTTGAGCAGCAGCACGGCCGCGGCGTCGCTCTCGCAGAGCACCAGGTTGTTGGCGGCGGAGAAGCCGATGTTCTCGCGACGCAGCAGCCGCACCGCCGGGAACTCACGCTCGACCATGTCCGGGGTCGAGTCCGGGCTGCCGCTGTCGACGACCGTCACCCGCATCTCTGCACCGGGCGGATGAGCCTCGAGCGATCGCAGGCAGCGCCGCAGCAGCTCCTCGGCGCCGTGGCTGACGATGACGACCTCGAGGTCGGGTGCGCGGCTCGACATGGGTGAGTTCTAGTACGCGCCGTCGCTGCGGACGATCGCGCGGGGAGTCCGCAACAGGATCGCCAGATCCCCGGTGATCGAGAGGTTGTCGAGGTAGTCGCGCTCCATCGCCAGTCGCTCCTCGAAGGTGAGATCGCCGCGGCCGTAGACCTGCATCGGGCCGGTCAGACCCGGCTTGACCGCGAGGCGGATGCGCTGGCGCTCGTCATAGAGGGCGACGACGGCTTCCTCCTCGGGGCGCGGGCCGACCAGCGACATCTGCCCGGTCAGCACGTTGAAGAGCTGCGGCAGCTCGTCGATGCTCGTGCGCCGCAGCAGGCGCCCCGCTCGGGTGACGCGCGGGTCGTCGGGGATCTTGAAGGAAGGCTCCTCGAGCTTCTCCAGGTCGACCAGTTCGCCCAGTCGCGCCTCGGCGTCGGCGACCATCGTCCGGAACTTCACCATCGTGAACGACTCGCCGTCTCGCCCCGCCCGCTTCTGCTGGAAGAGCACCGGCCTGCCGGTGTCGAGCAGGATGAGAATCGCGGCTGCCAGTAGGAGTGGCGAGAGCAATACCAGCAGCGTCGCGGAAACGACCAAGTCCATCGCGCGCTTCATCGCCAGGGTCGAACGCGGCGGGTCCGAGAAGCGGAAGTCCAGGACCGGGAGCTCGGCGAGGCGGTTCAACTCGATGCCCGGGCCCAGCAGACCGAAGTGCTGGGGCAGGAAGGTGAGGCCGAGCCCGGCGACCTTGCATTCCTCGATCAGCTGCTCGGCAGCGCCCTCGCTCATCTCCTGGGCGGTGACGACCACTCGCTCCACGTTGTGGTCTTGCGCCACCTGGGCAAGGTTGGCGATCGTGCCGAGTCGGGGCAACGCGGTGGCGCCGGGATCGCGGTCGTCGATCGAGAGGTAGCCGACCAGCCGCAGGCGGGCCTCGGGATGGGTCGACAACCGTCTCGCCACCACTTCGGCGGCCTCGGCCGGGCCGATCACCACGCCGGTGGCGACATCCGTGAGCGCGTGCCAGAGGAAGCGGACGATGGCGCGCATCGCAATGGTGCCGAGCAGCGCGCCGACCCCGACGATGATCGCGCTTCCCGCCGAGAGTGGCCCGACCGGGCTGAGGGCGAGCAGGCCGTCCAGCGCCAGGGTCCCCAGTGCGCTGGCGGAGATCAGGCTGGGGAGTTCGTCGAAGGTGCTGTGGCGGATCCGGCGGTGGTCGTTGTCGTAGAGGCCGTGGAGCTTCAGGACGAGGATCCAGGCGGGGCTGAACAGCGTCGCCCAGAAGAGCGTCGCGACATCGGTTGTGGAGGTCATCGCCGTCGCCGCGCAAAGGGCGGCGAACAGGGCGAGCCAGTCTCCGCTGGCGAGCAGGCGACGTAATAGCGCCCCGCGGCGCTGCAGATCGTTCGGGCCGGTCGATCCGGAGCCGGTCGCGCCACCAGGGCCATCCGCCTTTTCGCGGCGGCGGTCGGGCAACCGACTCGCAGGCGGTTGCCGCGTTGCGGGTTTCTGTGTCTCCTGGGTCATTGTCCGGCCGCCAGCTCCGGTGCCCGCGGGTTGAGCCGGCGCGCATGGTCGATGTCTGCCTGCGCCGCCGCCGTGTCGCCGGCGGCCTGCTCCGCCTGGGCGCGCAGGTAGTACAGCTGCCAGTTGTGGTCCTCGCGCTCGATCGCGTGGGTGAAATAGACGACCGCCGAGGGGGCGTCGTTCTGGACCTGGAGGGCGAGCAGGCCGAGTTGCACGTAGGGGGATGCCGCCCATGGCTCGATCGAGCGGGCGCTCTTCGCGTGGTCGACGGCGCTGCCCACGTCCCCGGCCGCCGCGGCGCTCTGGCTCGCCTTGATCTCACGGGTGACCAGGAGCGGCCCGATCAGTGCGATCGCCGCGATCCACGCCAGCCCGATCCCGCCGATCGCCAGCCCGAAGCGGCGGCCTTCTGTTGCTTCGAAATCTCCCTCGAGCGCACTCGCGCGCTGCGCGCATCGCACGCTTACCAAGACACCGGCGGCGAGGAAGAAGACTGCTCCCAGCCCGGCGATCTCCCAGAACCAGTCGAAGGCGGCGCCTACGGCGAAGGCGAGCATCGCGGCGATGAGAGCCGCATAGCGCTCTCTCTCAGGGTGGGGGGCGTCGCGCCAGGCGGAGAACCCCAGCCAGAGCAGGCAGCCGATCATGGCCAAGACCAGGACGCCGCCGACTACTCCCAGCTCGCTGAACGCCTCCAGGTAGATGGAGTGGGCGTCGTGGACCGGTGCGTTGATCGAGCGATGCTGCTCCCACGCGAACTCGTATGTGCCGGCCCCGGTGCCCAGGGCGGGGTGATCGCGAAATCCGTCGACCGCGACGCGCCAGAAGTCGTAGCGCCCCGCGCCGGAGAGCTGTCCGAAGTGCTGCTCGGGCTGATCGGGGAACTGGATGTCGGAGTTGGAGAACTGGTGCCAGGCGCGCCCGCCGACAGCGATCGTCACGCCGACGATCGCCACTGCCGCGACCAGGGCGATTGCCTTCAGCACAGTTGGGCTGCGGGAAAGCTCGAGTGCCCTCCCGGTCGCCCGCCCGCCCCGTGCCTCGATGCGCCTCAGCGCGGTGAAAGCGAGCAGGGCGAGCGCGATCCCGCCCAACAGGATCAGCAGCGCCGTCACTCCCTGGTTGACGGATGCCTGGGTGGCGAGGTTGTCGCTGAGGGCGTGCGTCGACTGCACGTAGAGGATCGCCGGCAGGGTTCCGATCAGCCCGGCGGCGAAGGTGCCGAGCAGCCAAAGCCTGTCCCTGGACAGAACCAGCAGGGCGCCGACCGCGATCAGCAGCGAGAGCAGCCCCCCGCGTGAGTAGGTGAAGTAGAGGGCAAGGAGGACGGCCGGGATTGCCCCGACGGAGATCCAACGCAGCGCGGCCCAGCCGGCGCGGCGGCTCATCCAGAGAAGCAGCGCGACCGCGATCCCGGCCATTGCCCCGTTTGCGTTCCAGTAGCCGAGCGGGTAGCGAAGGCGGGAGCCGGTCCCCAGGCCGTCGCTGATGTTGAGCACGTGAGGGAGGAGACGGCTCCCCAAGCCCAAAAGGGCAACGAGAGTGACGGCGATTGCCAGGCCTTCAGCGAAACGTTGGCGCCTTTCGTCGGTTTGGGCGATCAGGAACGCGGCAAGGAAGAAGCTGAGATAGACGAGGACGCGGTCCGCCTCGATCACACTCAGCTCCACCGACCCTGACCAGAGGGAAGAAATTGCAGACAAGAGCGCCAAACCCCCGATCAGCCCAACCGACCAGTAGAGCGGCCGGCCGAGCTTCGCATGCGACGCCGCGCCCAACACCAGCAGCGCGACCACGACCAGCCAGACGGCGAGTCCGGCGATGTGACGACCGCTTACGTCATAGCCCCCTCCGGCGAGCGCAAGCCCGCCGATCAGCGCGATCGGAGCGATCAGCGCCGCGAATTGGTCTAACCTTGCGCCGGATGTCTGGGAAGCGCCATCCCCACGCCCGGAGCCCGATTCCGGCTGCCTTTGGAGGCCTGTCAGTGTTGGCTCTGCTGGCACTTGCCTGCTTTCCGATTCTTGCTCAAGCGGATTCGAGTGGTGTCCAGTATTCGGACGGGATACCTAATGCGTATGGGGGCAGCGCTTCGGCGCATTCTTCAAAGGTTTCCGGCGGGCCCGGCGGAGCGAGCAATTCTGACGCTACCGCGTCGAATCCGTCCGGATCTGGGTCTTCGCGGGGAGGCTCATCGTCAACCGGCGGCACTCCAAGCTCGAGCGACGGCGGCGCCTCGCAGGGTAGCCCAGCCACTTCCTCGGGACAGCAGCCGTCCTCCGGCGGGAGCGGGCAGGGCGAGACGGGCTCATCGTCGACGGGCGGAGGGAGCGGTGGCTCCTCGCCCCTGATCCCCATCTTGATCGCGATCTTGGCGCTCGCCGGAATCTCGATTGGCGTGCTGACGCTCCGGGCGCGCCGCAATCGTCTTGGTTCAGGTGCCGTCTCACCAAAGGTGAGCTAGCTCGTGTCGAAAGACCGAATGCGCAGGAGAGTGCCCGTGCGAGCCTGGCTGGCCGCCGGCGCAATCGCGGTGGCCGCAATCGCAGCGTCGCCTTCCGCTGCGTGGGCGCTGCCCGCGCATTTCTGGGGAGTGGTGCCCCAGGCTTCGCCCACGCAAGGCCAGCTTCAGCGGATCAAGCGCGGCGGCGTCGGCAGCCTCCGGATACAGATCCAATGGTCGGCAGTCCAGCCCACCCCCGATGCCGCTTTGGACTGGTCCAGCGTGGACCCGCTGGTCAAGGACGCGGCGCTGGCCGGCTTGGATGTGCTGCCGTTCGTACACACGACTCCGTCGTGGGTCGTCCCTCAGGTCCACGTTCCCAACAGCACCGTTCCGGCGCCGAGGACGCTCCCGGTCAAGACCGCGGCGCAGCGCTCCGCCTGGTCGAACTTTCTCCGGCAGGTGGTCGCGCGCTACGGGCCAAGGGGCAGCTTCTGGGCCGAGAACCCCGGCATCCCCAAGCGCCCGATTCGCACCTGGCAGATCGGCAACGAGGAGAACTTCTTCTATTTCGTCGCGCATCCCTCGCCCTCCGACTACGGGAAGCTGGTGAAGATCTCCCACGCGGCGATCAAGGGCGCCGACCGGAGGGCGAAGATCATCCTCTGCGGGCTCTTCGCGCTGCCGCGGCAGAAGCCGCCGAAGGCGTACCCCGCCTACAGGTTCCTCCAGCTGATGTACAAGCGGACGCCGGGGGTCAAGCGGGACTTCGACGGCGTCTCCCTGCACCCGTACGTTCGCGACTACAAGTACCTGACGCCGGAGATCAACCAGGTCCGCGCGGTGCTGAAGAAGGCCGGCGACAACGGCGTGCCGCTCTGGATTACCGAGATCGGCTGGAGCTCCAGCAAGCCCAACCACACCGACGCCTTCGAGAAGGGGCCGCGGGGCCAGGCCAAGCAGTTGAAGGGCGCCTTCGGCCTGCTGCGCAAGAACCAGCGCAAGTGGCACGTCCAGCGGGTCTACTGGTTCTCGCTCGACGACGCCGTCGGCTCCTGCAACTTCTGCGACGGCAGCGGCCTGTTCGGAGCCGGCTTCACCCCGAAGCCCGCCTGGTACTCCTTCGTCAAGTTCACCCACGGCCACGCAAGCTGACGCTGCCTGCGCGGGGCTCGAGTCGAGTGCCCTGGCGGTTTTCGAAGCGGAGGTCCGATAAGGATGCCGCTGCATTCTCTACAATCATGTCCATGTGGAGCGTACAATTACGCCGTTGAGCGACTAGGGCATGGCTGATGTGAGCTATCGCCCGAGGGTCGTCGATGCGGAGCTTGTCGATCGCCTGGAATCGGCGGGCGCCGTAGTCGTGGAAGGGCCAAAGGCATGCGGAAAGACCGAAACGGCACGTCAAATCGCGGCAAGTGAGGCGCTGCTCGATCTTGACCGGGACGCGCGCGCTGCAGTTTCACTCGATCCGGCCTTGCTCTTAGGGGGGGCGGTCCCACGCCTGATCGACGAGTGGCAGCTCGAACCACAGATTTGGGATTACGTTCGGCGGGCAGTCGATGATCGTAGGCAGCCAGGCCAGTTCATCCTCGCCGGCTCTGCGGTTGCATCGGAAGGCGCCACTCGTCACTCGGGCGCCGGGCGATTCAGCCGACTGCGTCTGCGGCCGATGTCCCTCTTCGAGTCGGGCCCCGGCAACGGTGCGGTTTCGCTGGCTGGAATTTTGGGAGGAGCCAAGGCCCGCTGCCCTGATCCCGGCTTGACGATCAAAGGATTGACCGAAGAGGTCGCTCGTGGTGGCTGGCCGGGGATCCGCGATCTTCCCCTTGCGCAAGCCCGTCGCCGCGTTGTGGACTATCTCGAGGAGATCCGCAGAGCGGATATCGGAGCGATTGACAATGTCCGGCGAGATCCGGAACGGGTTGGCAGGCTTCTTTGCAGCCTTGCGCGCAACGTTGCGACCTATGCCTCGGGCGCAACGTTGGCAAGGGACGCGGGAGGCTCAGACGGGCCCCTGAAGGGCCAGACCGTCGCTGCCTATCTTGCCGCCCTCGAGCGACTGTTCATCGTTGAGGATCAACCGGCATGGGAGCCCCATCTGCGCTCCAGGTATGTATTGCGTCACACGCCCAAGAGGCACTTTGTCGATCCATCGCTGGCGGTGGCCGCGCTGCGCGCGCAGCCTGAATCTCTGCTGCGGGACCTCAACCTCTTCGGTTTGCTCTTCGAATCCCTCGTCATTCGCGACCTTCGGGTCTACGCCCAGGCCGCCGGAGGCAGAGTGATGCAGTACCGCGACAACAGTGGGTTGGAGGTCGACGCCATCGTCGAGGTTGACGCAGGCTGGGGCGCGTTCGAGGTCAAGCTCGGTGGCAAACGTGGGATTGAGGAGGGGGCATCCAGCCTCATCAAGTTCGCAAGGCAGATCGACACCGACAGGTGCGGCCCCCCCGCCGCGCTCGCCGTGATCGTCGGAACGGGCTATGGCTACGTCCGCGATGACGGCATCCAAGTGATCCCGATCGGCGCCCTGGGACCGTAGGCGGGCGCGGTTTGGTTCGGGCGTTGCCTAAAGAAGGCTAATTAGCGCTTTTTAACGGCCTATTCCTGTATTCTTGACGCATGGAACTACTCAGTAGCGCGCAGATCGTCGAGTTCTTCCATGTCGCTTTCCTCGACGCGCTGTCCAGGCGGCTCGATCCGGCTCGATACGTGCTGAAAGGGGGCGCGAACCTGCGCTACTTCTTTGGGAGCCTGCGTTATTCCGAGGACATCGACCTCGACGTGAACGGCGTGCCGCCGTGGCGGCTTGGAGAAAAGGTCGACAGCGTCCTCGGTTCCGGCGCAATGAGCGCCCTGCTTCGCGTCGGCGGTCTGGAGGTTGCCGAGTTCTCGAGCCCGAAGCAGACCGAGACGACGTTGCGTTGGAAGGTTGCGATCGAGGCCCCCGGGCGGTCTGGGCCCGTCCGCACCAAGATCGAATTCAGCAATCGAAACGGCGAGCGGCGGTATCTCCTTGAGCCGATTCCCAGTCGCATCGTCGAGCCCTACGCATTGCGCCCGCCGACCGTTCAGCACTACACCGAGGAGGTCGCCACGACCCAGAAGGTCGAAGCGCTCGCAAAGCGTTCTGAGGCGCAGGCGCGCGATGTCTTCGACCTCGATCTGCTGCTCCGTCGCAAGTCGCTCCCGGCCGGCTCTGTCGATCCGCGGGTCCTGACTGACGCAGCCGATCGGGCCTCGCAACTGTCGTTTGCCGCCTTTCGCGATCAGGTCCTTCCCTTCCTTGAGCCCGATGCTGTCGAGCTCTACGACACCGAGTCGGCTTGGGAGCAGATGCAGACCTTCGTTGCGGAAACGCTGGAGGGCGCTCGATGAGAGCGACCGAGGCCTACGGGGAGCTGCTGGGGATGAATCGCGCGATCGTCACGACCCGCGAGGCGGCGACGCGATGGCGGACGGAGCAGCGGACCGCCGGCAGACGCCTCCGCGCGCTGGAGGAGGCCGGCCTCGTGCGTCGGTTGCGGCAAGGTCTTTGGGCGCTGGGTTCCGACGTTCAGCCGTTTGCCCTCGCCCCCTACCTGACAGCGCCGCATCCGGCTTATGTGTCGCTTTGGTCCGCTCTCTCCCATCACGGCATGATCGAGCAGATTCCCCGTCGGATTTCGGTCGCTTCGCTGGATAGGTCCCGGAGCATCACGACTGCACTTGGCATCTACACAATCCATCACCTCGCCCCCGAGCTGTTTGGCGGCTTTCGCGGATCGGAGAAGACCGGGTACTTGGCCGCTCCGGAGAAGGCGCTTTTCGACACCGTTTACGTTCGCTCGGCCGCCGGCAGTCAAGCTTTCTTCCCAGAACTCTCGATCCCGCCGGATTTCGATAACGCTCAGCTGAAGGAGTGGATCGGCCGAATCAAGAGCGCGCGGCTGCGAACGATCGTTTCGCGCCGGCTTCGTGAAGTGCTGAGGCAAGCAACCCGCGAAGGCGCCCGCGTAAGATCGGTGGGTTGAGCACCGATCCGAAGACGACCGTGGGATCCGATCCGCTGGCGCCTTTCAGCGCGCCGGTGCGGCGCTGGTTCGAGGCGTCCTTTGAGGGGCCGACGCCCGCCCAGGTGGGCGGCTGGGAGGCGATCTCCGGCGGCGACAACGCGCTGATCTGCGCGCCGACCGGGTCCGGCAAGACCCTCGCCAGCTTCCTCTGGGGGATCGACCGGCTCTCGCGGCGCGAGGACATGACCCCCGGGGTGCGGATCGTCTACGTCTCGCCGCTGAAGGCGCTCTCCTACGACATCGAGCGCAACCTGCGGGCGCCGCTGCGGGGGATCGGCGCAAATGTACGGGCGCGTCGCAGTACTGCGACGCGAGCAGCAGGTGGAATTGGTGTCTCGGTCGGGCTGCGGACCGGCGACACCTCCCAGGCGGAGCGGCGGGCGATGCGTAAAGACCCGCCCGACATCCTCATCACCACCCCCGAGTCGCTCTACCTGATCCTCTCCTCCGGGGCGCGGGAGATGCTGGGCAACGTCGAGGCGGTGATCGTCGACGAGATCCATGCCGTCGCCCAGAGCAAGCGCGGCTCCCACCTGGCGCTGACGTTGGAGCGGCTGGAGGCCCTGACCGGGGCCGAGCGCCTCCAGCGGATCGGGCTCTCGGCAACGCAGCGCCCGCTGGAGCGGATAGCTGGGTTCCTCGTCGGGCCCAAGCGGGACTGTCGAATCGTCGACGCGGGGCGGACCAAGGAGCTCGACCTGGAGATCGTCGTCCCGGTCGAGGACATGGCCGACCCCGGCGCGCCGTCCTTTCCCTCCGGCGACGGCAACCCCGCCGAGGGCGAGCCCCTGGTCCACGTCCGCAGCATCTGGCCGGCGATCTATCCCGAGCTGCTGCGCCTGGTCAAGGAGCACAACTCGACGATCATTTTCGTCAATGCCCGTCGTGCGGCCGAGCGTCTCGCGAAGCGCTTGAACGAACTCGCCAACGGCGAAGCCGAATCCGAGCTGCCCGCCACCGAACATGGCGGGCACTCGGGGGAGGGCTCTGCCGAGCCTGTTGAGATCGCTCGGGCCCACCACGGGTCCCTCTCCCACGAGGAGCGCACCCTGGTCGAGGAGATGCTCAAGAGCGGCGACCTGCCCTGCCTGGTCGCGACCTCGTCCCTGGAGCTGGGCATCGACATGGGCGCCGTCGACCTCGTCATCCAGGTCGAGTCGCCGAAGTCGGTGACCCGCGGACTGCAGCGGATCGGCCGCGCCGGCCACGGCCTCGGCGAGGTCTCCAAGGGCCGCATCTTCCCCAAGTTCCGCGCCGACCTGCTCGAGTGCGCGGTGGTCGCTCGCGGCATGCGCACCGGCCAGATCGAGGAGACGGTGATCCCGCAGAACCCGCTCGACGTGCTCGCCCAGCACCTCGTCTCGATGGCCGCCCTCGACGAGTGGGAGGTCGACGAGGTCGAGCGCCTGGTCACCGCCACCGAGCCCTTCCACGACCTCTCCCGCGAGCAGCTGGAGAACGTCCTCGACATGCTCGACGGCCGCTACCCCTCCGACCGCTTCGCCGAGTTGCGCCCGCGGATCGTCTGGGACCGCACCACCGGCAAGATGCACGGCCGCAAAGGCGCCCGCTCGCTGGTCGTCACCAACGCCGGCACTATCCCCGACCGTGGCCTCTACGGCGTCCACCTGCCCGACGGCCGCCGGGTCGGCGAGCTCGACGAGGAGATGGTCTATGAGGCGCGCGCCGGCCAGACCTTCCTGCTCGGCGCGACGACCTGGCGGATCGAGGAGATCACCCGCGACCGGGTCATCGTCACTCCCGCCCCCGGCGCTCCCGGCGCCGTCCCCTTCTGGAAGGGCGACGGGATCGGCCGCCCCGCCGAGCTGGGCAAGGCGATCGGCGCCTTCGCCCGCGAGGCGGTCAGCCGCGACCCGGCCGAGCTGGCCGCCGAGTACGACCTCGACCGCCGCGCCGCCGAGAACCTCGTCGCCTACCTGCGTGAGCAGCAGGCCGCGACCCGCGTCGTCCCCTCCGACGAGACGATCGTCGTCGAGCGCTTCCGCGACGAGATCGGCGACTGGCGCCTCTGCATCCTCTCCCCCTACGGCGGCCGCGTCCACGCCGCCTGGGGCCTCGCCCTGGCCGGCAAGATCCGCACCGAGCGCGACCTCGAGGCCGACGCGATCTGGTCCGACGACGGCATCGTCATCCACCTCCCCGACGCCGACGAGCCGCCGCCCGCCGACCTGGTCATGATCGAGCCCGACGAGCTGGAGGACCTGGTCGTCGGCGAGCTTTCCAACTCGGCGCTGTTCGGCGCCCGCTTCCGCGAGGCCGCCTCGCGCTCGCTGCTGATCCCCCGCGCCTACCCGGGCAAACGCACGCCGCTGTGGCAGCAGCGCCTCAAGGCGCAGAGCCTGCTCGAAGTGGCGCGGGACTTCCCCCGCTTCCCGGTCATCCTCGAGGCCTACCGCGAGTGCCTGCGCGACGTCCTCGACCTGCCCTCGCTGACCCAGCTGCTGCGCGACCTGCACTCGCGCCGGCTCAGCCTGGTCGAGGTCGAGACGCCGACCGCCAGCCCCTTCGCCTCCTCGCTGCTCTTCGACTACGTGGCGACGTACATGTACGAGGGGGACACGCCGAACGCTGAGCGCCGCGCCGCCGCCCTCGCCCTCGACCGCGACCTGCTGCGCGAGCTGCTCGGCCAGGAGGAGCTGCGCGAGCTGATCGACCCCGAGGCGCTGGAGGAGGTCGAGGCCCAACTCCAGCACCGCACCGAGGCGGGACGCGCCGGCGACCGCGACGCCCTCCAGCAGATCCTCCGCAACATCGGCGACCTCACCGCGGCGGAGTGCGCCGAGCGGGTGACGGAGGGCTACTCGGCCGCCTCGATGCTGGAGAAGCTCGTCGCCGAGCGCCGCGTCGCGCTGGTGCGCCTCGCCGGCGAGGCGCGCTACATCGCCGCCGAGGACGCCGGTCTCTACCGCGACGCGCTCGGCGTCCCGCCCCCCGCCGGCCTGCCCGAGGCCTTCCTTGAGGACCACCCCGACGCGATGCGCGCCCTGGTTCGGCGCTTTGCCCGCAGCCACGGTCCCTTCCCGACCGCGCGGCTCGCCGAGCGCTACGGCGTCGACCCGACCCCGGCGCTGCGCGAGCTGGAGCGCGAGGGCGCCCTGGTCCGCGGCGAGCTGCTGCCGGGCGGGACCGAGCGCGAGTGGTGCGACTCCGACTCCCTGCGCCGCGTGCGGCGCGCCAGCCTCGCCCGCCTGCGCCGTGAGGTCGAGGCCGCCGACCGCACCCAGCTCGCCCGCTTCCTGCCGGGGTGGCAGAACGTCGACGCCCATCGCGCCGCCGGCGCCGGCCCGGATCGCCTGCGCGAGGCGCTGGTGCCGCTACAGGGCGTCGCGCTCACCCCCAAGGTCTGGGAGGGCGACGTGCTGCCGCGCCGCTTGGGCGCCTACTCGCCCGCCTGGCTCGACGAGCTCTGCACCAGCGGCGAGCTGGTCTGGATCGGCGCCGGCGCCCGCGGTCGCAACGACGGCCGCGTCGCCCTCTACTTCCGCGAGGACGTCCGCCTCGCCGGCCCGCCGCCCGCCAACTCGAAGTTGGAGCGCGCCGAGGGCGAGGTCCACGACGCGATCCGCGAGCGCCTCGCCGCCGGTCCCGACTTCTGGCTCGACCTCCAGGTCGACCTCGGTGATGAGCACCCGGTCGAGGAGCTCCACAACGCCCTCTGGGACCTCGCCTGGAGCGGCGAGGTGACCAACGACGCCTTCTCGCCGCTGCGCGCCCCGCGCCTACGCGCGGTCGGCGCCGGGGGAGGGGATGGCGCTTCCGGCCTGTCGCGGGGCGCGCGACACAGTGGCCGCCGCTTCGCCCGCCGCCGCTCCACCGCGGGCGCCGCGGTGCAGGGCCGCTGGTCCCTCACCGCGCCGCTCTTCGAGAACGCCCCCGCCACCGGCCCCCGCCTGCGCGCCCAGGCCGAGCTGATGCTGGAGCGCTACGGCATCGTCACCCGGGAGACCGTCCTCGCCGAGGGCGTCCCCGGCGGCTTTTCCACCCTCTACGCGGAGCTCGGCAACCTCGAGCTGCTCGGCACCGCCCGCCGCGGCTACTTCGTCGAGGGCCTCGGCGGCGCCCAGTTCGCCCTCCCCGGCGCGGTCGAGCGACTGCGCTCGCTGCCCTATCCCGACGGCTCCTGGCTGGTGCTCGCCGCCACCGACCCGGCCAACCCCTACGGGGCCTCGCTGCCCTGGCCGAAACCGCCGAGCGGCCGCCGTCCCGCCCGCGCCCCCGGCGCCCACCTGCTGCTGCGCGACGGCGAGCCGGTCGTCTACGTCGAGCGCGGCGGCCGCGGCATCCTCCGCCTCGCTGAGATGGACGACGACGCCCTGGTCGAGGCGATGCGCGCCCTCGCCGACGCGGTCGCCGACGGCCACATCCCCAAACTCGGCGTCGAGAAACTGGACGGCGAGCCGCTGATCGGCTCCGGCTACGAAGAGGCCCTACTGGCCGCCGGCTTCACCCGCGGCCCCCGAAAGCTCACCGCCTCGGCCCGCTGAATCGAGCCGAATCGAGCCGAACCGAATCCACTCCGCGACGGTGCAACGCGTTGGCGTTCTCTCAACCCGCCTACGCGTTACACCGCCGGGTGGGGGACGGGTGCCGACGCGGTAGTGCAGCGCAGCCACTCCGCGCGACTTTAGCCTTCGCCCGCGCTTAGCTCGTCCAGCGCCCGCTGCAGCTCGAAGGTCCGCATCGTCGTGCCGAAGTGCTCGGCGACCAGCTCGGCCAGCTTCACGTCCTCGGTGCCGAAGCCGCCCTCGGCGCGACACGCGATCGCCCCCCAGAGCGCGCGCCCGGCGAAGACCGGCACCGCCAGCTCCTCCTCGGGCAGGCGGGACGCCGCCTTGTCCGGGTTGTCGCCGTCGACGACGGTGCGGCGCATCCGCAGGCAGAGGGACAGCGGGCTGTCGGGCCGTGCCGCCTCGAGCCCGTGGGCCAGCGCGACGCCCTGGCGGCGGAAGGAGGCCAGCACCTCCGGCTCGCCGTCGTCCCCGAGCTTGGCGACGATGCACTCGGTCGCCTCCAGCGCCGCGCTCAGCTCGTTGACTGCCACCCGCGCCGCCGCGCTCAGCTCGTTGACCGCCCTCGCCGCCTCGCCCAGCTCGCCCTCGCGGGCGATCTTCAGTCCGATCCGTCCCGCCAGCGCCTGCAGGCGGTCGCCCAGCTCGCGCCGTCGCCGCCGCGACTCCGGCGCGTCGAAGGCCTTCAGGAAGCTGGTCACCGGCCCGCCGTTCTGGGGCGGTGAGGAGTTGTAGACGGTGTTGGAGCGCCCCCCGCGCTTCGCCTCCAGCAGGGCGGCGTCGGCGCGGTCGATCAGGCTCTGCGCATCTTCCCCCGGCTGCCAGGAGGCCACCCCGGCGCAGCCGCTCAGGAGCGTGCTGTCGATCGGCAGGTGCACCTCGGGCAGCGAGTCGATGACCCGCGCGATCACCGGCTCCGCCTCGGCCCGCGTCAAGCCGGAGAGGATGATTCCGAACTCGTCGCCGCCGTAGCGCGCCACCGCGTCCTCCTCGCGCACCTCGGCGAGGATGCTGGCGCCGACCTCGCGCAGGACCGAGTCCCCGGCAGGGTGGCCCGCCGTGTCGTTGACGTCCTTGAAGCCGTCGAGATCGAGCAGAACGAGGGAGAGCGGCGTCTCGTCGCGCTCGGCGAAGACGATCCGCGAGCGCAGCGCCCGTCGGAAGGCGCCCTGGTTGAGGCAACCGGTCAGCTGGTCGGAGTCGGCGGACTCGCGGACGGCCGCGTGGCGCTCGGCGTTGGAGCAGGCCAGCGCGGCCAGCTCGGCGAAGCCCTCGGCCAGCTCCACCTCCGCCTCGCCCAGGCGTCGCTCGCCGGCGAATCCGGCCGTCAGGAAGCCGTGGATGTGGTCGTCCCAGCGCAGCGGCGTGGCGATCGCGACGCGCACGTCGTCGAGCACCGAGGTGTTGTCCGGCGCCAGTCCCTCGCCGTTGAAGTCGTGGGTGATCACCGGTCGCCCCTCGCGGATCGACTCCGCCCCCAGGCCCTCGCCCGGCGAGCGGTGGAAGCCGCGGAAGCTCTCCGGCAGCCCGGCGATGCCGAGCACCGTGTAGCCGTCTGTCTCGTTGCCCAGATAGGCGGCGGCCTTGTCGGCCTCCAGCGCCTGGGCGACCTCCTCGCAGAGCGCCGAGAGGATCTCCTCGATCTCCAGCGAGCGGTTCAGCGACTTCGCCGCCCGCACCAGCGCCGCCTGCTGGGCGCCGCGGCGATCGCGCTCCTCGAAGGCCCAGATCCGCTCCAGTGCGTGCCCGGCGCTCTCGGAGACCGACTCCAGCAGGGCGGTTTCGACGGTGTCGAAGGCCTGGTCGTAGAGCCGCGCGACGCCGACCAGGACTCGGCGCCCGCCGCGGGTGCGGAAGGGGGCGAGGACGGTGCTGCGCGCCTCGACTCCGCGCAGCGCCCGGTCGCCGAGGTGGACGGCGCGCGATTCGCCGATCGCCTCGATGCAGTTCGGGTCGGTGAGCAGGTCTTTGGCCTGGCCGCGGCTGAGCCCCACCGCGGCGACAAGGCGGGGGAGGACGGTGGTCGAGCCGCCGGCGATCACGAAGGCGATCTCGGCGTCGAAGACCTCGCAGAGCTCTTCGGCGAAGCTGCGCCCCAACTCCTCTTCGCCGGTCGCCTCGTTGACCAGGGAGACGATCTCGGCGCGTCGCAGCGCCTCCGCGAACTGTCGTCGCAGAGGGTCGATCCCGGGGTCCGGGCTCGCCGTCAGCTTCACGCCGTCGGGCTCATCCGAGTGTGACGGTGACCACCGCATGGTTGTAATCGCCCTTCGCTCCGCGGACCCGCGCGACCTCTCCGTTGGTGTAGAGGCCGGCCAGTGGCGGCGGGTCGCCGCCAAAGGAGTCCGCGATCGTCTTTACCTCGCTGCCCTGGGAGTCGCCGAGGATTTTGCGCCGCCCGGAGCAGTCGAAGATCAGCGCCGCGCGGGCGGCGCGGCCGCCCAGGCTCTCCAGCGACGCGGCGACCGACTCGCGGCCGGAGCGGATCAGCGCCGGGCGGCTCAGCTCGGTGAACTCGACCGCCGCGCTGGAGGGGATGTGGGTCGCGCACAGCAGCCCGCCCTCGCCGTCGCGGCCGAGCACATGGCGCAGGCGCCGGTTGCCGTGCAGCTCCGGCTGGGAGATCGGGTGGGTGATCGCTTTCGCCGCGAAGGCCTCGTCGTCGAGCGCCGCGTCGATGCCCAGGCGCTCGAGGTAGACCGACTCGGCCGGGCGGCCGTCGATCTCGAGGATCGTCCTGTCCTCCGAGCGGGTGACGATCGAGGGCGGTCCGATCACCTCGCAGCTCTGCGAGTTGCCGATCCCGGCCGGGCCGGGGACGCGCAGGGCGACCGCAACGACCGCCTCGGTAAGGCTCTCTCCACCGGCGAGCTGGAACGGGTCGGCGCCCCCGCAGGCGCCGCCCGCGAGGGGCGTCTCGGGGCCGCAGGCCTCATAGGCGCCCGCGATCGCCTCGGCGATGTCGCCGGCGTGGGTGTCGAGCAGGAGCAGGACGAGCGGGGTGCCCTCGCCTTCGCCGAGCGCCTTCATGGCCTCGGTCGCGGCGACCTGGCCGGCGGCGCGGAGGTCGTTGGCCGCGTCCGGGCCGGGGGCGCGGGGGCTCTCGCCCTCGCCAGGTCGCCCGATCCCGAGTCCCGCCTCGACCGCGGGGTCGAAGGCGACCGCGACGCAGCCGTGGTCGATCGGGCCGGCGGCGGAGAAGACGCCGTTGCCGCTGATCCCGGCGCGGACGGCGTCGGGGGCGGCGTCGCGCAGGGCGGTCGCGGCGGCGTCGGGGTCGAAGTCGCCGGAGGTGAAGGCGAGCAGGAGGGAGGGGTCGGCGCCGAGCGCGGAGACGGCCTCGACGGCGGCCGACTCGACGGCACCCGGGCCCTCGGCGGCGGCGCTCGCCGCCAGTCGACCGAGCGCGGTCGAGCCGTTGGAGCCATTCGGGGTCAGCTTCGAAGGAGACACGACCCTACGAACATCGACTTTACGCACCCATCGCTCCATACCCAATTTTGCTGATATGACGGCACAGCTCCGCCGAAAGTCATCTTTTCCGTCTATAGGGAGGAAAAGACGACTTTCGGCGAGTGGGCGAACCCGTCGGGGATAATCCGCCTGTGGACGATCAGGGAGGAGAGAGCGCGGTCGAGCTGCTGCGCAGCGTGCCGCTCTTTGCCGACCTCGAGGCGGGCGAGCTGGAGCGCTTCTCGCGGGTCGCCGTGCAGCGCGCCTTCCCCGCCGGCACCCGCGTCTTCCACGAGGGCGACCATTCCGACGCCTGCTACATCGTCCGCTCCGGCAGCTTTCGGGTGACGCGCGAGCACTCCGATGGCCGCGCCATCACCCTCGCAACGCTCGGCTCGGGGGACATCTTCGGCGAGCTGGCGATGCTCGACGGCGAGGTCCGCTCCGCGAGCGTCGAGGCGCTCGACGACGGCGAGCTGCTGGCCCTGCCGGCCGGCGACGTTCGCGGCCTCCTCGCCCGCCACCCCGAGATCACCGTGAAGCTGGTTCGCGCCCTGGTGCGGCGCCTGCGCGCCGCCAACGAGCGGATCTCGCGCCAGTCCTTCCAGACCGTGCCCGGCCGGGTCGCCGGTGTCCTCTCCCAGCTGGTCGCCGAGGAGACCCCGCAGCATGGTGAGAGCGGCGAGGTGACGATCCACATGAACCAGGCCGACCTCGCCCAGCTCGCCGGGACCTCGCGGGAGAGCGTCAGCCGCTTCCTCGCCGACCTGGAGCGGGCGGGTGTGGTGCGACCCGGCCGCGGGCGAGTGACCGTTCTCGATCCCTCCAAGCTCCGCAACTACATCTTCTGAGGCGGAGGAGCGCCACGGCCACCCCCGACTTCGCTTCGCTCCGAGCGGCGATGGTCGAACGCCAGTTGCGCGGGCGCGGGCGCGGCATCTCCGACGAACGGGTGCTGGCGGCGATGGGAGCGGTGGCGCGCGAGGAGTTCGTGCCCGAGGAGATGCGCCGCCGCGCCTACGAGGACTCGGCCCTGCCGATCGCCGCCGGCCAGACGATCTCCCAGCCATGGATCGTCGCCGCGATCTGCCAGGCGCTGGAGCTGGAGGGCGGCGAGACGGTGCTCGAGGTCGGCACCGGGTCGGGCTACTCGGCCTGCGTGCTGTCCCTGCTCGCCGCCGAGGTGGTCAGCGTCGAGCGCCACGAGTCCCTGGCAGCCGGGGCGCGGGAGGCGCTCGCCCTCCTCGGCGTCGCCAACGTCGAGGTGATCGTCGCCGACGGCAGTCGCGGCCTGCCGGGCCGCGGCCCCTTCGACGCGATCGCCGTCCACGCCACCGCTCCCGCCCCGCCGCGCACCCTGCTCTCCCAGCTGGTCGACGGCGGTCGCCTCGTCGTTCCAATCGCCGCCGGCGAAGCCGACATGCTCACCGTCTATCGCCGCCGCGGCGAGGAGTTCGAGGCGACGGAGATCGGGCCCTGCCGCTTCGTCCCCCTGGTCGGCGAAGAGGGCTTCTGAGTCGGCGGTTCGGATACGCTCGCACCCGCATGCGGGGCGGACTCTTCGTTCTCAACTTCTACTCGGCGATCTTCGTCGACCAGCTGAAGCGCGGTCGCAAGACGGCGACGATCCGGCTCGGCGACAAGAGCACCAAGTACGAGCGCGGCCAGGTTGTCTGGGTCACGGTCGGCTTTCGCCACAGCCCGCGGGAGAAAATCTTCTCGGCGGTGATCGACGACGTCGAGGTGAAGCGCGTCTCCGAACTCTCCCCGCGTGACATCGAGCACGACAATCCCGAGCTCCGTCGCCTTGAGGAGACGGTCAACTTCCTCGAGCAGATCTACGGCAGGTCGATCTCCAACGACGACCTCGTCACGGTGATCCGCTTCTCCCAGATCGTCGAGCGGCCGGGCTCCCACTTCGGCAACGGGGAGACTCCGCACCACAACTGAGTCCCCGCCGCCACCCCGGCGACGCCTCCTCGCTATGGTTCAGGCCTCTTGGCACTCTCACTGATTGAGTGCCAAATCCCAGTTGAGAACTTCTGACCTATAACGGAGGTATTACGGATGAAGCTGAAGCCCCTCGGGGACCGGCTGATCGTCAAGCCGATCGATGAGGAGGAGACGACCGCGAGCGGCATCGTCCTCCCCGATACGGCCAAGGAAAAGCCGCAGAAGGGCAAGGTCGTCGCCGTCGGCGACGGCGCCATCAATGAGGACGGCAGCCGCCGCCCGCTGGACGTTGCGGAGGGCGATGAGGTCCTCTACTCCAAATACGGCGGCACCGAGGTCAACGTCGAAGGAGACGACCTGCTCGTGTTGCGCGAGTCGGACGTCCTCGCCAAGCTCGGCTGACCCGGGTCCCAGGACTTAGAAGAACCAAGGAGGAACGAAACAGATGGCTCACAAGGAGCTGAAGTTCAGCGAGGAGGCACGGGGGGCCCTGCAGGCCGGCGTCGACGCCGTCGCCGATGCAGTCAAGGTCACTCTCGGCCCGAAGGGTCGCTACGTCGTGCTCGACAAAAAGTTCGGCGCGCCGACGATCACCAACGACGGCGTCACCATCGCCCGCGAGGTCGAGGTCGAGGACGTCTTCGAGAACCAGGGCGCCCAGCTGGTCCGCGAGGTCGCCACGGCGACCAACGACGTGGCCGGTGACGGCACCACGACGGCGACCCTGCTGGCGCAGATCATCGTTCGCCAGGGGCTGAAGAACGTCGCCGCCGGCGCCAACCCGCTGGCCCTGCGCCGCGGCATCGAGCAGGCGGTCGACCAGGTGGTCGAGAACCTGCGCGAGAAGCAGTCCAAGGAGGTCGCCGGCAAGGAGCAGATCGCCCGTGTCGCCGCCATCTCCGCCGGCGACGACGAGATCGGCGACGTGATCGCCGACGCGATCGAGAAGGTCGGCAAAGACGGCGTCGTCAACGTCGAGGAGGGCCAGACCTTCGGCATGGAGCTGGAGTTCACCGAGGGGATGCAGTTCGACAAGGGCTACATCTCCCCGTACATGGTCACCGACCAGGACCGCATGGAGGCGGTGCTCGAGGACCCCTACATCCTCATCGCCAACCAGAAAATCGGCTCCGTGCGGGACATCCTGCCGGTGCTCGAGGCGGTCATGCAGGGCGGCAAGCCGTTGCTGATCGTCGCCGAGGACGTCGAGGGCGAGTGCCTCGCGACGCTCGTCGTCAACAAGCTGCGGGGCACCTTCACCGGTGTTGCCGTCAAGGCGCCGGGCTTCGGCGATCGCCGCAAGCGCATGCTTGAGGACATCGCGATCCTCAGCGGCGGCGAGGTGATCACCGAGGAGATGGGCCTCAAACTCGAGAACACCCAGATCGAGCAGCTCGGCAAGGCCCGTCGCGTCGTCGTCTCCAAGGACACGACGACGATCATCGACGGCGCCGGTTCGGCCGATGACATCAAGGGCCGGATCAAGCAGATCAAACAGGAGGTCGAGAACACCGACTCCGACTTCGATCGGGAGAAGCTCCAGGAGCGCCTCGCCAAGCTGGCCGGCGGTGTCGCGGTGGTCAAGGTCGGTGCCGCCACCGAGACCGAGATGAAGGAGAAAAAGCACCGCGTCGAGGACGCCCTCCAGGCGACCCGGGCGGCGCTGGAAGAGGGTGTCGTGCCGGGCGGTGGCGTCGCGCTGCTGAACGCGCAGGACGGCCTCGACCCCGACACGCTCACCGACCCGGATGAGCAGACCGGCGCGAGGATCGTCTTCCGCGCGCTGGAGGAGCCGGTCCGCCAGATCGCCGAGAACTCCGGCGAGGAGGGCTCGGTCGTCGTCAACAAGGTCAGGGACCTGAAGCCGGGAGAGGGCCTCAACGCCGCCACCGGCGAGTACGGGGACTTGATCAAAGACGGTGTCATCGACCCGACCAAGGTGACCCGCTCGGCGCTGGAGAACGCCGCGTCGATCGCCAAGAACATCCTCGTCACCGAGGCGATCATCGCCGAGCCCCCCGAGAAGGAAGGCGCCGGCGGCGGAATGCCCGGCGGCATGCCTGACATGGGCGGGATGATGTAACGACCCGCAGATTCGGCTCGACGCCTCCCCGCACGCGCCTGCCGGCGCCGGGGCAGCGCCGGGCGGCGTCCTCAAGAGCCCGAATAGCGCTGCTATTCGGGCTCTTTGCGTTCTTGCCCGGCTTGCCGCGGCGCTCGCCAGCCACGCACGCTGAGTCGCCGAGACGAATCCGCGGGTCGAGGTGTAACGCGTAGGGGTGCTGTCAGCACGCCAACGCGTTACACCGCGAGGCCCTAGGTGGCGAGGACTTCGCCCATGCGACGGGGTGTCACGCCCAGGGCTTCGGCGTCGGCGGTGCCTCGCTCGCTCACCATCGGGACCTCCATCAGCTCCGCTTCCTCCCAGGTCGCGAAGACCGACTCGCCGACCGCCTTGCGCAGGGCGAGCAGACTGGAGCGGACGACCGGGAGGGGGACGTGCACCAGTGGTCGCGGCCGTCCCGCCGCTTCGCTGACCAGGTTGGACATGTCGTCGTAGGTGAGCACCTCCGGGCCGGCCAGCTCGTAGCGGGCTCCGCCTGCCCCGCCACTCGCCCTCGCTTCGCTTGGTTGAGGCGCCTCGCCGGACAGGAGCGCGTTGGCGGCGCACTGTGCCGCGTCCCTGGCCCAGATCGGCTCGAACCGCGCCCGTCCCTCGCCGGACACCGGCATCACCGGCAGGAAGGAGAAGCGCCTCAGCAGGGTGATCCAGGGGTCGCTGTGGTCGTAGACGATCGAGGGCGCAAAGATCGTCGTCTGCAGCGGCGAGGAGTCGACCGCCCGCTCCGCCAGCCACTTGGCGCGGAAGAGGCGGGTCCGCTGCGCAGCGCCCGCGTTGAGGGCGCTGAAGAAGGCGAAGCGCTGCACTCCGCTGCGCTCGGCGGCGCGCAGCAGTCGCACCGTCGCCAGCCCGTTCAGCTCCTCGATCCGCCGCGGCGGCTGGTCGCGGATCGTCGCCGCCAGGTGGATCACGGTGTCGACCCCGCGCAGCGCCTGGCGCACCAGGTAGGGGTCCGACATCTCGCCGAGGTCCCCAAGCGCGATCTGCACGTCGACCCGCCACTGCCCCAATCGCCGCGGCTCGCGGACCAGGCAGCGGACCTCCACGCCGCGCTCCAGCAGCAGCGGCAGCAGCCGCGAGCCGACGCTCCCGGTCGCCCCGGTCAGCAGCAGCATCGCTGCGTTTCGCTGTCGCTCGTCTCAGCCATCGCGCCGCCCCCAACCCTAGATGGCCGCCCGCGCCGCCGCCCGCGCCCGCCGATCCCTAAAATGATCGCTCGCGCTTGGCCGGGGACCCCGGCGGGCACCCGGAAACCGACTTAGGAGAAAGCCTCGAATGACCTACGTCATCGCGGAACCGTGCATCGGCCAGAAGGACAACTCGTGTGTAGAGGTCTGCCCGGTCGACTGCATCCACCCGACCCCGGACGAGCCCGACTACGACTCGGTCGAGATGCTCTACATCGATCCGGACGAGTGCATCGACTGCGATGCCTGTGTTGAGGCCTGTCCGGTCGACGCCTGCTTCGCCGAGGACCAGCTCCCGGCCGAGTGGGCCAAATACGCCGAGATCAACGCCACCTACTACAAGAGCAAGTCGGCTGCCTGACGCGTTGCCTTAACGCTCCCGATCAGGCGCTCGGCTTACCCTCCAAAGTGCGACGAACCGCCTCCAGCGGGACCATCAGCGTCAGCGGTTCCACGCTCGCCGGTTTGAATCCAAAGCGTTC
Source organism: uncultured Solirubrobacterales bacterium (assembly GCA_963702055.1). GTDB lineage: Bacteria > Actinomycetota > Thermoleophilia > Solirubrobacterales > 70-9 > CAWINX01. The sequence goes on from OY969702.1 coordinate 2,176,088, forward strand.
GTAAAAGCCGGCGGCAGTCTCATCGAGAGCGTGAGCGAGGGCGGCGCGCATGGCGACCGAGCGCGACGCGCGCTCACCGCGTCGCAGGGCGTCGAGGAGGAGGCTGCGTCCCAGGCCGGAGCCCTGCGCGGAGCGATCGACAGCGAGCCGGGCGATCAGACAAACGGGAATCGGGAAGTGCTTGGGCGTGCCGCGCTGCACCTCATTCGTCGCCAACTCCTGCTCGACCTGCGAGGCAACCAGGGTGTAGTAGCCAACCACTTCGGCACTCCCTCGCGCGCAGACCACGAAGGTGCGGGCGGTATCACGGCGCTGCCCCTGGCCGGCATAGGCCCGCAGCCAGCGGTCCAGTTGCTCGCGGCCACAGTCGAAGCGATCGACCCGGTGGTTCGATCCCAGCGGCTCGACCGCCCCAAAGCGCGAACTCAACCGCCCAAAAGGACGCTGGGGCGTTCGATGAGAGCGCCGAGGCCGGTCTCGAAGGAGGCGGGATCGTCGAGCGCCGCCAGGAAGCGATCGGCCTCTTCGGGGTTAAGCACGATGCTGGTGCGCTCGGCCAGCACCTGCTCGGCCTCGCGCCGTGCCGCCTGGCGGACGAACTCGCTGAGCGTCTGACCGCGAGCGGCTGCGGCGGCCTGTTCGAGGTCGCGCTCCTCGTCGGTCACTCGGACCTCGATCCGGCGGGTCTTTGCGCTCGCCGTTGGCTCCATGCGGATAATGTACGACTTTCGTCCGGACATCGCAAGGCTCAGCGAGCCAAGTACCCGCACCGGATCGGACCAAACAATTGATGCAAAGGCAAGAGCGCGGCGTAACGCCACTCGGCCGGGTGGCGACTACTCCTCGCCGCGCGCCTGGCGCAGCCTCTGGAGGTCGGTCAGATCCTCAGGCCGACCTGCCAGCTTCTTGAGCGCCACCAGATCCTCATAGCTGACGACGTTGATTGTCAGGCCGTCGATCTCTGCCTGGATCGCTGAGGGAGCAAGCTTTTCCCACAACGCTTCCTCGCCGATCCACTGCATGATGTCGAAGCGCCCGAGTCGCGTGCGCAGCACCCAGTTGCCGCCCATACCGAGCGCCTCTGGATCGAGGGGATCCGGCAGCTCCTCCCCGTCGAACTCCTCGGCTCCCTCCACCTGAGCGTCGAGTCGACGTAGGAGGCGCGCAAGTCTCTTGAGATTCGCGGGGTCCGGCGACGGCACGATGTCGACGTCCTTCGTTGCCCGGACGTAGCCGTGAAAGCCCACCGCGACCCCGCCGATGACGATGAACTCGATCCCATCGCGGTCGAGTTCCGCGAGGATCCCGCGGATATCGAGTTCAGGCACCGCGCCGTCGGTGCCCCGACTCGGCGACCTGGGACATGAATCGGGAAAGCTCGAATACCTGCTTCGTCCGCTGTTCGGGGGTGAGTTCCGTGTAGTCCCGCCGCAACGCAGCGCGCTCCGCCTTCCCATCTGGCGTCCAGTTCCCGGTTCGCTTGGTGGACTCCATCGGCAAATCACAGTACCGCGTCCGTCGGAATCGGCCCGACAATTGCTGCACGCTCAAGAGCGCGGCCTGAGGCTTTCGCCCTCAGGCCGAGGGATCGACGAGCCTGACCCGCGCCGGCTCGAAATCGCGCCGGTTTAGAGTCGTCACGGCCAAATCGTGAGTGAGCGCGGTCGCGGCGATCAGGCTGTCTTTGATTGACATTGGCCGACCGCGTCGTCGCAGATCGGCGAGTAGCTGCGCCCAGCGCAGTCCGACTGCCGCATCGAAGGGGAGGCACTGCATCCGGCCGACCCCCCGCTCGAACCAGCGCTCCAGCTCGGTGCGCCGCGCGCCGCGCGACAGCAGCAAGATGCCGAACCGAATCTCGCCGAGGACGATCGGGTCGACCGCGAGCGATCGCTCGTTGCGACGCAGCCACTCGATGACGCGGGGATCGGGGTCGGGTTTGGTCGCCTCAGAGAAGACGTTGGCGTCGACGAGGTGCTTCAAAGCGTCTCGGTCGACTCGGAGTCGACCGAGACGAAGTAGCCCTTCTGCGGGCAGTCAAGCAACCAGTCCACCAGGCCTTCGTTGGGCGCCGGCGCCACCCGGCGAAGCCGGTACTCGCCGGCATCAAGGCGTTCGACCTCGAACTCCTGCCCGGGTGTGATGCCGTCGCGCTGGCGAAGCTCGGCGGGGAGCACTATTTGGCCCTTGGTGGATACGGTCGTTCGCATAGGGCGTAAGATATCATCTTACAATCAGCGTTATGCGGATCGGCCCGAACAATTGCTGCAAAGGCAAGAGCGCAGCGTAATTGTCCGCTACTTGACGACCCGGAAGCCGAGTGACTGCGGGTCCGAGGTCCCGGCCGCGTTGGTCGCGGTGACGGTCAGCTTGTAGCTGCCAGGCTTGAGCTTCTTCGAGCCGGGGATTCGTCCCTGGAAAGCGACCCGGTTGGCGCCGGCGTGCCCGGTGAAGTTGAGCGTTCCCGCCCTTAGGGAGCGCTTGCAGGGCCTGTGCCGGCGGTTCTTCCTGGTCTTCCGACGGCACTTGCCTCTCACCTTGCGCCCCGGCGCCTGGCGGGTGAAGGCGAAGCTCACCTGACCGATCCCGTTGAGGTCGAAGGAGAAGGCGGTGCCGCGCGGCGGCTTCCGCTTCGGCTTCTTGCCCTTCTTGCGGGCCGCTGAGCGGAGGGAGCTGATCTGGGCGAGTCCGCGCCCCGTCCGCCACTTGCGGTGGGACTCGCTCAGCCCGCCGACCTCCAGCCCCGCAACCAACGCCAGCGTGTGCGCTCCTCCCGATCCCTGCGAGACGGCGTCGATCGTCGTGCCGGCCGGGAAGCCGACGGGGGTCGGCGTCGGATTCGGGTTCGCGGTCGAGTTGTTGATCGCGCTGCCCAGCTGCCCGTACTGGTTGTAGCCGAAGGTGAAGAGCTGTCCGGTCGAGGTGAGCACCATGCTTTGGGCGAAGCCCGTGGCGATCTGGGCGATCGAGCCGTTCGCGCCCGGCAGGGTGATCTGCGCCGGCGTCGGGTTCGCGGTCTCGGTCCCGTTGTTGGTCGTGTTCCCCAGCTCTCCGTAGCGGTTCCTGCCGAAGGCGTAGAGCTGCCCGGTCGAGGTGAGGATCAGGTTGTGGTTGCCGCCGGCGACGATCCGGGCGATTGTCCCCGCCGGAAAGCCGATCTGCGTGGGCGTCGGGTTTGCGTTGTCGTTTCCGTTGTTGGTCGTATTGCCCAGCTGCCCGTAGTTGTTGTCGCCGAACGCGTAGAGCTGGCCGGTCGAGGTGAGCGCCAGGCTGTGGACGTCGCCCGCGGAGATCTGGGTGACAGGGCCGGTCGCCCCCGGCACGGTGACAAGGGTGGGCGTCGGATTGGGGGTGTTTGTTGCGTTGTTGGTTGCGCTGCCGAGCTCGCCATAGTGGTTGTCGCCGAAGGCGTAGAGCTGGCCGGTCGAGGTGAGCGCCAGGCTGTGGCCTCCTCCCGCGTCCATCTGGACGACAGGTCCGCTCGCGCCCGGCAGGTCGATCTGAGTCGGGGTGGGGTTGGCGGTGCCGTTGCCCCCGCTGCCGAGTTCCCCATAGCTGTCGCCGCCGAATCCATAGAGCTGTCCGGTCGAGGTGAGGAACAGGTTGTGACCGCCACCCGCCGCGATCCGCACCACCTGTCCGTTGACCCCCGACAGGTTGACCTGCGTTGGCGTCGGATAGGGGTTGAGGGTCCCGACGCCATCGGTGCGGCCCAGTTGCCCCCCGACGTTGTAGCCGAAGGTGAAGAGCTGGCCGGTGGAGGTGAGCACCAGGCTGTGGTTGCTCCCCGTGGCGATCTGGGCGATATGGCCGCTCGCCCCCGGCAGGCTGATCAGCGCCGGCGTCGGATTCGGAGTGACGGTGCCGCTGTTGGTGGGAATGCCCAGCTGCCCGTACTGGTTGTAGCCGAAGGCGAATAGCCGGCCACTGGGAGCGGCCACCGCGAGCGGGCCCGACAGAGCGCAGATCGCCAGCGCGACCGGGGCTACGAGGACTGCGCGCCAACGCCCCATCGTGTCCGAGGCTAGCAGGGGCGCTGCCGGCCGATGTGGAGACGCTTGACTACTGAACGACCGGCAGCGGGGTGCCGCTGACCGGGGGCGGCTCGGCCGCGCCGGGGACCGCCTGCAGGACGGGCAGCTCCTGGGGAGTGGCGGCGATGATGCCGCGGGCCGCCTGGCGGATCGCCTGGGAGGCGGGGGAGTCGGGCTCCTCGGTGACCAGCGGCGTGCCGTCGTCGGCGTGCTCGCGCAGGGGCTCGGAGAGCGGCACCTTGCCGAGCAGCGGCACGTCGAGCTCGTCGGCGAGCAGCTGGCCGCCGCCCTCGCCGAAGATGGTGAAGCGCTCGCCGTCGGGGGTGGTGAAGCCGGACATGTTCTCGATCACACCGAGCAGCTCGAGGTCGAATTTGGCCGCCATCTCGGCGCCGCGCTTGGCGACCGTCTGCGCCGCCGGCTGCGGGGTGGTCACCATCACGAATTTGGCCTGAGGGAGCAGCTGGGCCAGGGTCATCGAGACATCGCCCGTACCCGGCGGTAGGTCGAGCAGCAGGTACTCCAGCTCTCCCCAGGCGACGTCCTCGAGGAACTGCTGGATCGCCTTGTGGAGCATCGGGCCGCGCCAGACGACCGCCGCGTTCTCCTCGACGAAGAAGCCGATCGACATCACCTTGACGCCGCTCGGCGTCTCCAACGGCAGGATCTTGCGCTCGGCGTTGACGTCGGGTTTGCCGCCGACGCCGAGCATGCGCGGGATCGAGTAGCCGTAGACGTCGCAGTCGAGCGCCCCGGCCGGGTGTCCCTCGGCGGTCAGCGCCGCCGCCAGGTTGGCGGTCATCGTCGACTTGCCGACGCCGCCCTTGCCCGAGGCGACGCAGATCACGTTCTTGACCTGGGCGAGCGCGCCCTGCGGCAGCTTGCCGCGCCCCAGCGTTTTCTGGAGGTCGCCTTTCTCCTCGTCGCTGAGGACGTCGAAGCCGACCTCGACCCCGGTCACGCCCTCCAGCTCGCCGACCTGCTGCGCCACCGCCTGCTGGAAGTGGCCGCGAATCGGGCAGCCCGCGGTGGTCAGGGAGACGACGACCGCGACCCGGCCGTCCTCGCCGACCTCGATCGAGCGCACCATGCCCAGCTCGACGATCGAGCGGCGCAGCTCCGGGTCGATGACCGCGCGGAGCTTCTCGGTGATCTGGTCCTGGGTCGGGAGGGCCACGAACTTTCATTCTAGGGGGGAGAGAATTCGCCGCCCGCAGATTGACCCCTCAGATGGAGTCAATCGAAGGAGGACTGATGTCGGGTACGCGCGGTGGGATCGGCCGGATCGTCGCGATGGGGATCGGGTTGGCCGTCGCCCTGCTGCTGCTGGCGGCGGGCGAGGCGAAGGCGGGCAAGTACGAGGTCGCCCAGTGCGGCTGGGGAGTTGGCGCCGACGCCGACTGGGCCGACACCACCGGCGGCCAGAAGTTCCGCGCCGGCTCCTACTGCGTGCCCCCTCCCGGCAGCGGCGCCTTCGACGGCATCTACATGAAGAGCCTCACCGCCGCCGGGTACACGAGCGTCGGCGGCACCCAGTTCGCGCGCTGGCGCTGGACGGCGCCCCCCGGCACCGGCATCACCAAAGTCCGCGGCACCTGGTGGCACGTCCTGCACGACGGGATGCGGCAGCGGCTCGGCGGCGTCGACGGCGGCGGCAACTTCAACATGTTCGCCGAGGCGACCGGCACCGACACCGCCCTGCGCGACTTCGTCACCGGCTTCTCCTCGCCGATGGCTGCCTTCCAGGACCGGTTGCTCTGCGCCAAATCGGAGGGCAAGTGGTGCAGCTATGACCCCGCCTCCTGGTCGGCGCTGCGGGCCCTGACGCTGACGATCGAGGACGACGCCGGGCCGGCGGCCGGGATCGGCGGCGAGCTGACCGCGGGCGGTTGGCGGCGCGGCGGCCAGGGCATCCAGGTCTGGGGCAGCGACACCGGCGCCGGCATCCGCTACGGCGAGACGACGCTCGATGGCAACCGCGTCGCGCTCACCGAGTACAACTGCGCCAAGACGATGATCGGCGGCGAGTGGCTGGGCACCCGGATGCGCCCCTGCGACACCGGCGTCTCCGCCTCCCAGTCGGTCGCCACCACCACCTTCAGCGACGGGCCCCACGCGCTCGCCCACTGCGTCACCGACTTCGCCGGCAACGTCGGCTGCACGCCCGGGCAGACCGTGCTGATCGACAACAACGCCCCCGCCCACGTCCGCGACCTGGCCCTCGCCGGCGGCGAGGGCTGGCGCCGCGTCAACGACTTCGACCTCGGCTGGACCAACCCCGACCAGGGCCCGGCCAGCCCGGTCGGCGGCGCCCTCTGGCGGATCACCGGCCCCGCCGGCTACGACACCGGGGTCCAGTTCGCGGGCGGGCGCGGTCTCGCGGCGTTGAGCGATCTCCAGGTGCCCGGCCCGGGCGCCTACTCGCTCCAGGTCTGGCTGCGCGACGAGGCCGGCAACGACGCCCCCGCCACCGCGACCGCGATGCCGCTGCGCTTCGACGACGTCGCCCCGGGGGTCGCCTTCGAGGCGACGGCGGAGACGGGCGTGCCCGCGCAGCTGCAGGCCGACGTCTTCGACGCCCACTCCGGTCCCGCCGGCGGGACGATTTTCTACCGGCGGATCGACTCCTCCGACTGGACCGAGCTGCCGACCAAACTCCAGCCCGGCGCCTCTGCGGACACGGCGACGCTGGTCGCCCGCGTCCCGGTCGACGATCTCGACCCCGGCGTCTACCTCTTCCGCGCCGATGCCGTCGACGGGGCGGGCAACGTCGCCTCGACCACGCGGCGCTCCGACGGCACCGAGATGGCGGCCCGCCGGCCGGCGGCGAACGCCGGCGGTGGGAGCCAGGGATCGGCCTCCTCTGCGCGGAACGCGACCCGGATCGTCGCCAGGCTGCGCCGCGGCAACCATCTCCGCTCCGACCTGACCGTCCCCTTCGGCGCCGGCGCCACCCTCACCGGGCGCCTCACCCGCGCCGACGGCGCCGGCCTCGCCGGTCGCGACCTGCGGGTTATCCAGCGCCCCTCCTCCGGCGCGATCGCCAGGCCGAGCGCCATCGCCGTCCGCACCGGCCCGGCGGGCGGTTTCCACCTCAACCTGCGCCCCGGTCCCTCGCGCCGCGTCGTCGTCGCCTTTCCGGGGGAGGCGGGGCTGGACCAGGCGACCCAGGCGCCGCTCGGCCTGCGGGTGCGCACCGGCGTCGCCCTGCGCGCCAAGCCACGCGCCCTGCGCACCGGCAGGGCGCTGCGGCTCTCCGGTCGGGTCAGCGCCCGCGGCGCCCCCGTCCCCCAACGCGGCAAGCTGGTCGCGATCCAGTACTTCGAGTCGAGGACGCGTCGCTGGCGCCCGGTCCTCGTCACCCACACCGACTTCCTCGGCCGCTTCCACGCCCGCTACCGCTTCCGCTACGTCACCGGCACTGCCCGGATCAGGCTGCGGGCGATCGCCCTCGCCGAGGAGCGCTGGCCCTACGCCCCCGGCGCCTCCCGCCCGGTGCTCGTCCGCGTCCACGGCTGATCGCCCCGTCATGTTCCGCTGTTCCTTTGCCGGGCATAGAGGGGTAAAGGAACAGCGGAACGGGGAGGGTCGGTAGGGTTCGAGCCCGATGTCGCGCGCCACCCTCCACACCACCGCCGGGCAGATCGTGCTCGAGCTGCACGACGAGGACGCGCCGAAGACGGTCGAGAACTTCCGCAAGCTCGCGACCGACGGCTTCTACGACGACCTCGTCTTCCACCGCGTCATCCCCGACTTCATGATCCAGGGCGGCTGCCCGGAGGGGACGGGAAGCGGCGGTCCCGGCTACACCTTCGAGGACGAGTTCAACGACCACAAGATCGTCCGCGGCGCCCTGGCGATGGCCAACGCCGGCCCCAACACCAACGGCTCCCAGTTCTTCATCGTCACCACCGACGCGGCGCCCTGGCTCGACGGCAAGCACACCGTCTTCGGCGAGGTCCTCGAGGGGATGGAGGCGGTCGTCGCGATCGAGGGCACTCCCACCGACGCCTCAGACCGACCGCTCGAGCCGCAGACGATCGAGCGGATCGAACTCGACGAAGACACCGCCGGCGACGCCGTCGAAGACGAGTAGCGCCCGCGAACGCCGAGTGTCGCGTTGATGACCCCATAGGGTCATAAAGGCGACACTCGATCCTGCTACTCGGCCAGCGCCTCCGGCCCCAGGTCTCCCGGCCGGGTGTGCCCGCTCAGCGCCATCGTCAGGTCCAGCTCGGCGAGCAGCATCCGCAGCACCGCCTCGACCCCGGCCTCGCCGCCCAGCGCCAGCCCCCACAGGTAGGGACGCCCGACCAGCACCGCGTCGGCCCCCAGCGCCAGCGCCTTGAAGACGTCGGCGCCGCCGCGCACGCCGCTGTCGAGCAGCACCGCGGCCCGCTCGCCCACCGCCTCGACCACCCCCGGCAGCGCCTCCAGCGAGGCGATCGCCCCGTCGATCTGGCGCCCGCCGTGGTTGGAGACGACGACGCCGTCGGCGCCGCGCTTGACCGCCTCGCGGGCGTCGTCGGGGTGGAGGACCCCCTTGACGACGATCGGCAGCGAGGTCATCTCGCGCAGCTGCGCCAGCTTCTCCCAGGTCAGCGAGGGGTTGACGTAGACGCCGACGTAGTGGCCGGTCGCCGCCCCCTGGTCCTCCTCGGGCGTTTTCTCCAGCTGCGAGCGGAAGACCGGGTCCTGGAAGAAGTTGGCGTTGCCGATCCCCTCCAGGAAGGGCAGCCATGCCTGCTGTAGGTCGCGCGGCTTCCAGCCCGGGATGAAGGTGTCGACGGTGAGTACGATCGCCCCGTAGCCGGCCGCCTCGGCGCGGCGCACGAAGCTGGCGGCGATCTCGTCGTCGGCGGGCCAGTAGAGCTGGAACCAGCGCGGCCCCTCGCCGCTCGCGGCGGCGATCTCCTCCAGCGTCGCGTGCGAGGCGTTGCTGGCGATCAGCGGCAGCCCGACCCGCGCCGCCGCCCGCGCCGTCCCCGGCTCGCCGTCGGCATGGACGATCTTGTGGATCCCGATCGGCGCCAGCATCACCGGTGCCGGCATCGCCGTCCCCAGCACCGTGGTCGAGAGGTCGCGCGCGGCGACGTCGCGCATCATCCGCGGCACGATCCGTCGCCGCCGGAACGCCTCCAGGTTGGCCCGCATCGTGTCCTCGCCGCCGGCCCCGGCAAAGACGTAGGCCGCGGCGCGCTCGTCCATCGCCTCGGCCGCGGCCGCCTCCAGCTCGGCCACCGACACCGGCACCTCGGGCCGCTTGCCGATCAGCCCGTTGACGTAGATCTCGCGGAAGTAGTCGCCGAAGTCGGTCACCGCGGCGAGACGCTACCGCTCGCCCGCCAGCCGCGACCACCAGCGCACCGCCTCGCGCTCGAAGGTCACGCCGATCTCCAGCGAGAGCCGCATCCCGTCGGGGATCTCGCCCCCCAGCAGCCCGGAGAGCTTCTGCATCTCCTCGTAGCGCGCCAGCCGCTCGCGGTGGGCGGGGAGCTGCGCCTTGGCCAGCGCCTTCGGGTCGGCCCCGAAGAAGAGCTTCAGCAGCGCCGGATCGCGCAGCTCGGCCATCTCGTCGGTGGGCTCGGCGACCCACTCGCCCAGCGCCTCGCGCCCTTTCGCGGTCACCTTGTAGTGCTTGCGCCGCCGCCCGCCCTCCTCGCGCCGCTCGCTCAGGTACCCCGCCTTGGCCAGCCGCTCGGGCTCGGAGTAGAGCTGCGCGTGGGGGACCGACCAGAAGTCGCCGAGCGCCAGGGCGACGTACTGCTTCAGGTCGTACGGGGTCCCTTCGCCGGCCCGCTCGAGCAGGCCGAGGACGATGTAGGAGGTGGGGGTGAGGCGGATCTCGTTTGACATCGGCGCTCAGCGAACAGTATGTTGTGGACCGTCTTTTTTGGAGTTTCTGCCGGGGAGGGATTGAGATGAAGTCCGCACACCATCACATTCGACGGGTGGTCGCCGGAGGTATTCGCCGGCCGATCGCCCGGCGCGGTCGTCCCGCCAAGGTCGCCCTCCTCGCGGTCCTGGCGTTGACCCTCACCGCCGGCGCAGCCCAGGCGATCCGCATCGTCGCCGGCAACGTCGTGATCAACGCGAACGGCGGCTTCTCGCCCACGGCGCTGCCGCGCACTCACGAGGCTCCGATCTCGATCCGTGGCGGCGGCAATATCTCGACCACCACCGGGGACTACCCGCCGATCCTGCAGACGATCACGATCGACTACGACAAGCACGGCTCGGTCCAGACCAAGGGCCTGCCCGTCTGTCACGTCAGGCAGCTGACCAACACCACCGTCGCCGCGGCCCGCCGCGCCTGCCCTGGCGCGATCGTCGGCAAGGGCTCTGGTCGCGGTGTCGTCGTCTTCCCGGACCAGAAGCCGATCCCCGCCTCCTCGCCGATCACGGTCTTCAACGGCCCCAAAGTCCACGGCCAGGACACGGTGATCGGCCACGCCTACACCACCGTCCCCGGCCCGACCACCTTCATCGTCCCGGTCGTCATCCAGCGCATCCACGAGGGACGCTACGGCTATCGGACCGTCATTCGCATTCCCAAAATCGCCAACGGCTACGGCATCCCCCTCGCCGGCCACGTCAAGATCAGCCGCAAATGGACCTACAAGGGCGTCCACCACTCCTTCCTCAACGCCAGCTGCCCCGACGGCCACCTCCAGGCGCGCGGCAAATTCGACCTCAGCGACGGCAAGCACCTGAGCGGCACGTTCACCAAAACGTGCCAGATCCTCCGGGGCTGAGGCGGGAGGAACTGAGGCGATGCGCGGCTGGATAGCGCTCGGGATCGTCGCCGCGGTGGTGGCGGCCGCCTTCGTCGTCTACAGCCTGATTCCCAAGGACTCGGTCAGCAAGGCGAGCGTCAGCCAGGCGGTCGTCAAGTTCCGCCACGACGCCAAGAAGGCGGCCGCTTACCCCAAGCACCCCTGGGCCAAGCTGCCTCCCTTCGGCGTCTACCGCTACTCGACCCGCGGCACGGAGGCGATCGACAGCTTCGCCCTCAGCACCGCCCACAACTACGGGGGGGTCAGCACGGTCGCCCTGACGCCGACCCGCTGCGGCGCGATGGAGCGCTGGCAGCCGCTGGTCCAGCGCTGGAGCGAGGGCTACCTCTGCGTCACGCCGCACTCGACCCAGGTCGTCGGGGTGCGCGACTTCCACGAGTTCTTCGACAAGTCGAAGAAGGTCAGCTACACGTGCACGGGCGGCAACTCTCCCTACGCTGCGGGGCTGCGCCCCGGCCTGGGCTGGACGACGACCTGCACCTCCGACAAGGGGACGGTGACCAGCCACGTCAAGGTCATCGGGTTCGACAGGGTCACGGTGGCGGGAGCGCCGATCGACGCCGTCCACCTGCGCGCCACGGCGACCCTCAAGGGCGATCCGGACGGGACCGACGTCCGCGACTCCTGGATCCGCCGCTCCGACGGCCTGCTGCTGCGCCGCACCGACCACAGCAAGGCCCACGTAGACGCCGGCGGGGGCAGCCAGTTCAGCGAGAACTACGAGCTCAATCTGCTTTCGCCCAAGCCGCAGCGCTGAGCGGCGCGCCCTCCGCGGGTGGCGCCTGAGCCGGGTGCCCGTGTCCGAAGTGGACGTCGGGGAGGATCCGGTCCAGCCAGCTCGGCAGGTACCAGGCGGCGCGCCCGCTGAGCCGCAGGAAGACCGGCAGCAGGGTCAGCCGCACCAGGAAGGCGTCGAGCAGGACGGCGACGCCGAGGATCACGCCCATCTCCTTCGGCGGCAGCGGGCCGGAGAGGGCGAAGGTGAAGAAGACCGCGACCATTACCGCGCCGGCCGCGAGGATCACCCGGCCGGAGTGGGCGAGCCCGCCGACCATCGCCTCCTTCGGGTCGCCCGACTCCTCCCAGTGCTCGCGCGCCGAGGAGAGCAGGAAGACGGTGTAGTCCATGGCGATCGCGAAGATCATCGCGAAGAAGAAGACCGGCCCCCAGGCGTCGAGGAAGCCCTGCGACTGGAAGCCGAGCAGTCCGGCGAGGTGGCCGTCCTGGAAGATCAGCTTGGCGACGCCGAAGGCGGCGCCGGTCGCCAGCAGGTTGGTGAGCACGCCGATCGCCGCGATCAGCGGCGCCTGGAAGGCGAGCAGCAGGAGTAGGAAGCCGAGCCCGAGCACGACGCCGATCACCAGCGGCGTCTTCCCCGCGAGGGCGCGCTCGAGGTCGTGGTTTTCGGCGGCGGGACCGCCGACGAGCGCCGCCGGGGGCAGCTCGCCGCGCAGCCGGTCCACGGTGGCGCCGAGCGCCGGGGTCGAGGGACCGACGGTCGGCACCGCCTGGATCAGGGTGAGGCCGCCGGCGCCTGGTTGTGGCGGCGTCGCGGCGGCGATGCCGGGGTCGGCGCGCAGCACCGCGTCCGCCGCTCTCGCCTGCGCCGCCGGCGCGACGACCTGGAGCGTCCCGGGCGCGCCGGGGCCGAAGGCGCGGGTGATCTGGACGTAGCCGACGCGCGAGTGGTCGCCGCTCGGCACGACCTTGATCGAGGGCATTCCCGTCCGCAGGCTGAGTACCGGCAGAGCCAGTCCGAGCAGGGCGATCAGCGCGATGCCGCCGAAGAGCAGTGGTCGGCGCCACAGCAGCTCGCCCCACCGCGCGAAGCGCGGCGAGCGGTGCTCGCCGCTGTGGACCCAGGGCAGGCTCAGCTTGTCGACCCGCGGGCCCAGCTTCGCCAGCACCGCCGGCAGCAGCGTCATGGTCGCCGCGAGGATGAAGATCACCGCGATCATGATTCCGATCGCCATCGAGCGGAAGGCGGGGCTGGGGACGAGCATCACCGCCGAGAGCGAGATCAGCACGGTCAGGCCGGAGAAGAGGACCGCCTTGCCGGCGGTGTCCATCGTCGTCCCGACCGCCTCCTCAGGCGGCATGTCCTGCCCGAAGAGGGCGCCGCGGAAGCGCATCACGATGAAGAGCGCGTAGTCGATGCCCAGCGCCAGCGCGAACATCAGCGCGAAGTTCATCGCCCAGATCGAGATCGGCGAGAGCAGCGTGCCCAGGTAGAGGACGCCGGCCGAGGCGACCAGGCCGGCGATCGTCAGCATCAGCGGCAGCCCGGCGGCGACCAGCGAGCCGAAGGCGAGGACGAGGATCGCCAGGGTGATCGGCCAGGAGAGCAGTTCCGACTTCAGCATCGCGTCGCGGTTGGCCTGGTTGAAGTCCGACCACATCCCGGCGGCGCCGGTCAGGTTGACCTCGGTGCCGGGCGCGGCGACCGCGGCGAGGTCGGACTTGAGCCCGTCGGCGGCGGCGACCATCCCGTTGGCGTCGCGCCCGGCACCGGCGACAATCACGGCGGTGTGGCCGTCGCGCGCTATTGAGACCCCGGGGCGGGGGGCCGTCACGTTCTTCACGGCGGGGCTCGCCGCCAGGGTCCGCTCGACGCGGGCCACGGTGCGGCGGAAGGCGGGGTCGGCGACGGTCGCGCGGCTCGAGTGCACCGCCACCTGGAGGGCGTAGGCGCCGGCTCCGGCGAAGGCTCGGTCGATCTTTCCTCGCGCCGTCGCCGACTCGGACCCGTTCGCCTGCCAGCCGGCGCCCGAGAGCGCCGTCTCGACCCGCGGCGCCAGCACTCCGAGCCCGACCGCGACGATCGCCCAGGCGACGAAGACCCGGCGCCTGTGGGTCGCCGCGAAGCGCCCAAGCCGCCCGACCGGCCCCAGCGTGGATGCCGTCCCGGCGCTCATCGGTCGCAGGCGGCCTCGACGCCGAGGCGGCGCAGCACCAGGGAACTGGGGCAGTTGCCGAAGGCGACGAAGGCGAGCTGGTTGAGGGCGACGAAGCCGGTCAGCAGCAGGAACCAGGGGGAAACCAGGGCGCTGAGCAGGGCACTGAGCCCGGTCATCGTCCCCGCCATCAGGAAGAGGATCCGCTCCAGGGGCCACTTCGAACGGGCGGGGTGGACCTGCGTCGGGACTCGGGCGGGGGCGGTGGCGGTGGCGGTGGCTGTGGTCATGTCTATCCTCGAATCTCGGCTTTCGACAAGTTAACAACTAAACAATTGTGAATTGGTAAAGTAGCAGAATGATGAAGAGCCCACTAGACCGCGAGGCCGCCGAGCTGATCGCTCGCCGCTTCCGCGCCCTCGCCGACCCCACCCGGCTGCGCATCCTCGACCTGCTGCGCGCGCGAGGGGAGGCCTCGGTCGGCGAGCTGACCGAGGAACTGGGTTCCTCCCAGCAGAACGTCTCCAAGCACCTCGCCGCCCTGCACGCCGAGGGCTTCCTGTCCCGCCATAAGCGGGGGACCAGCTCGATCTACCGGATCGCCGATCCCGCCGTGCTCGACCTCTGCGACAGCGTCTGCGCCGGCATCGAGGCCAAGCTGGCCGAGCTGGGCGCCGTGCTCTCCGGCTGAGCGGCTCCCGGTCAGGCGTCGGGCGTCAGGGGTCAGGCGTCGGGCGCCAAATCGGCGCCGGCGCGCTTCTCGCGCCGTCGCCGCATCGCCTCGCCCGGCCGCCAGAGGCTGACCAGGCCGGCGACCAGGGTGACCAGGAAGATCTGGCCGATCATCATCTCCAGCCCGGAGATCATCCGGGCGGGCTGGCCGGCGGGGACGAGGTCGCCGTACCCGGTCGTGGTCAGCGTCGTGTAGCTGAAGAAGAGGAAGTCGCCGCTCTGGGTGTGGGCGACACCGCTGAAGAACTCGCCCCCCTGGAAGCGGTCGATGGTGCTGTAGATCGAGGTGAAGAGGATGCCGAGCACCGTGTAGACGCTGATCGCGCCGAGGATCGTTCGGATCCCGACCTCGGTGGCCGAGGTGGCGACGCGGCGCACCACCGCGGCCATCGCCACGGTGAGGACGAGGATTTGGATCAGCGAGCCGAGGTTGAGCCAGATCCGTTCGCCGCTCAGCGCCGCGACGACCGCGAGGGCGATCGCGACCAGCGAGAGGCCGACCGCCACCCGCACCACGACGTGCCTCGCGTGGGCGCTGGTCAGCGCCACCACCGAGGTCGCGCTGGTCGAGACCATCAGCACCACGCCGGACCAGCCCTCGTCGGTGAGCAGCGAGGCGAGCACGTAGGTCGTCAGCACCAGAACCAGCACCAGGCCGAAGGCGTCGCTGACCCGCTGCGCGCGCCGCAGCCAGCGCTCGCGCGAGCGGGCCCTCCGTCGGGCATTCATGCCCGGACGTTCGTGGCGAGGGTCGCCTTCTCCTGCCCACGGAGGCAGACGCGCCGGAGCGCAAGTTATACTGGCCCGGTATGACTCAGCGGATGGGATCGAAGGGGCAGATCGTTATCCCCAAGGATCTGCGCGAACGGGCCGGCCTCGGGCCCGGGGCGGATGTTGCCTTCGAGCCCGTTGACGACGGAATCGTCGTGCGTCGTGCCGATCGGCAGTCGCCGCTGCGAGGGAGATTCGCCGGTAGCGGCATGGCGGCGCGTCTCCTTGAGGATCGCCGTCGCGAGCGACCGTAGGGTGCCGTCCTGTCTGGATTCATGGGCGGTGCTGGCCTGGCTCGACGGGGACGAGCCGGCGGCGAGCAGGGTGGCCGAGGTCCTCGACGACGAACGGCCGCCGATGAGCTGGGTCAACTTGGTCGAGGTCCACTACCGCGTGGCTCGCGATCACGGTCGAGACGAGGCTGAGCGCATCCTGGTCGAGCTGCGTGCCCGGGTAGCGGAGGATCTGCCGGGCGTGTCGGCCATGCGGGCGGTCGCGAGCCTTAAGGCGGAGCACTCGATTGCCTTGGCCGACTGCTTTGCGATTACCGTCGCGACCGCGACCGGATCCACACTGCTGACCGGCGATCCGGAGATCGTCGAACGGGCGGAAAAGCTGCCCTGCGAGGTGGTTGACCTTCGTGTCGGCTCCACTGGTTAGGCAAATTCAGCCTTAGCGGAGGGGGTGGGATTCGAACCCACGAGACGCCTGACGACGCCTGGCGGCTTTCAAGGCCGCTGCATTCAACCGCTCTGCCACCCCTCCGAGGCGTGAGGCGAAGACCGATGCTAGACGGCGTGGCCTTTGGCGTCGGCCCTTCCGGCTGATTGGATTGTGGAGTGCGCCGCCTGCTCGTCCTCGCCTCGGCGATGGTCTTCTTCGACGTCGTCTTCTACGCGGCGATCGCGCCGTTGCTGCCGACCTACGTCGCCGACTTCGGGCTCAGCAAGGCGCAGGCCGGCATCCTCACCGCTTCCTACGCGGCCGGGACGCTGCTTGCCTCGCTGCCGGCGGGGTTGGTCGCGGCGCGCTTCGGGCCGCGGCGCAGCGTCATCGTCGGCCTTCTCCTGCTCGGCGCCGCCAGTCTCGTCTTCGGCTTCGCCAAGGAGATTGCCCTGCTCGACGGGGCGCGCTTCGTCCAAGGGATCGCCGGCGCGCTGATCTGGTCGGGCGCGCTGACCTGGCTTGTCACGACCGCGCCCCCGGAGCAGCGCGGCTCGGTGATCGGCACGGCGCTGGGGACGGCGGTCGCCGGCGCCCTGGTCGGCCCGGCGCTCGGCGCGATCGCGGCCTCGGTCGGGACGGAGGTCGTCTTCGGCTCGGTGATGGTTATCGCCGTGGCCTTTGCCCTCGTCGCCTCGCGACTGCCGGACACCCGGGTGCCGGAGACGCAGGGCCTGCGCGAGGTCGTCGCGACGATGGTCAGCCGTCCCGTCCTCACCGCGCTTGCCTTCGTCACCGTCCCCTCGCTGATGTTCGGCGCGATCGAGGTCCTCGTGCCGCTGCGGATCGACGAGCTGGGGGGGAGCCACGCCCTGATCGCCGCCGGCTTCATCGCCGGCGCCGCGCTCGAGGCCGTCCTGGCGCCGATCGCCGGGCGCTACTCCGACCGCGCCGGCCGCCGCGGCCCCTTCACGGTCGGGCTGACGATCTGCGCGCTGGCGATGGCGGTGATCGCGGTCGCCGCGACGCTCGGGGTCGTGCTGGCGGCGCTGATCTGCACCTCGCTCGGCGCCGGCATCTGCTTCGCCCCGGCGCTGACGATGCTCTCGGAGGCGGCCGAGTCGACCGGCCTGCACCAGGGCTTCTCCGCCGGCCTCTCCAACATGGGTTGGGCGACCGGCCAGGTGATCGGCGGCATCGCCGGCGGCGCCGCGGCCAGCCTCGCCGGCAACGCCCTGCCGAGCTTCGCCATAGTCGCCCTCCTCCTCGTCACCGTCGCCTACGCCCACCGCGTCCTGGCGCCGACGCCTCGTCCCGCCTAGCGGACCCCGCCCGGACTCCGCTCGGCTCCCCCGCGGACCGTGCCCGGATCTCGTCCGGATCCCTCGCGGTGTAACGCGTTTGCCCCCTGAGGGACGGAAAACGCGTTACACCGGGGTAGCCTGTGGACGTGGGTGCGGCGGGGCAAGAGTCGGGCGCGGAGGCCGGGACCTGGACCAACTGGGCGGGGGACCAGAGCTGCCGGCCGGCGGAAATCGTCCGGCCGCGCGGTCGCGACGAGTTGGCCGAGGTCGTGACGCGCGCGGCCGAGGCGGGGCGGACGGTCAGCGTCGCCGGCTCGGGACACTCCTTCACCGAGGCGGCGCTGACCGACGGCACGCTGATCGACGTCGGCGCGCTGAGCGGGGTGATCGACGCCGACCGCTCCTCAGGCCTGGTCAGGGTCGGGGGCGGGACGGTCCTCGCCGACCTCAACGAGGAGTTGGCCCGGCTCGGGTTGGCGATGGAGAACCTCGGCGACATCGACCGCCAGACGATCGCCGGCGCGATATCGACCGGCACCCACGGCACAGGCGCCAGGCTGCGCAACATCTCCTCCCAGGTCGAGGCGATCGAGTTGGTCACCGGCGACGGGACGGTGCGGGAACTGCGCGCGCCCGGCGGCGGAGAGGACGCCCGCCCGCTCGGCAGCGGAGGCGACCCCCGCCCGCCCGGTAGCTCCGATCCCGGCGGAGGCGCCGACGCCGACCTCCTGCGCGCCGCCCGTGTCGGCCTCGGCGCCCTTGGCGCGATCTCCGCCGTCACCCTGCGCTGCGTCCCCGCTTTCACCCTGCACCGGGTCGACGCCCCCTGCCCGACCGAGGAGGTCTTTGCCGCCTTTCAGGAGCGCGCCGACGCCAACGACCACTTCGAACTCTTCACCTTTCCCTACGCCGACAGTGCCCTCGTCCTCGAGCGCAACCGCACCGACGAGCCGCCCCGCCCGCGCGGGCGCGCCGCCGCCTGGCTCAACGACATCGTCCTGGAGAACTGGGCGCTGGAGGCGCTCTCGGCGACCGGCAAGGCGCTGCCGCGGGCGATCCCGGCGCTCTCCCGCCTCGCCGCCCGCCTCGCCTCCGGCAGCAGGGCGACCGACCGCAGCGACCGGATCTTCGCCAACGAGCGCCGCGTCCGCTTCACCGAGATGGAGTACGGCGTGCCGCGCGAGCACGGCCCCGAGGCGGCCCGCCGGGTAATCGAGTGGGTGCGCGCCAACCGCTACCCGGTCTTCTTCCCGATCGAGATGCGGGTGACGGCGGGCGACGACGCCCTGCTCAGTCCCTCCCACGACCGCGACACCGCCTACATCGCCGTCCACCAGTACAGGGGGATGGAGTGGCGCCCCTACTTCGAGGCGGTCGAGGAGATCATGAACGACTACGGAGGCCGACCCCACTGGGGCAAGCGCCACTTCCAGACTGCCGCGACCCTGGCGCCCCGCTACCCGCGCTGGGCCGACTTCCAATCCGCCCGCGACGAGCTCGACCCCAAGCGCACCTACACCAACGCCTACGCCACCCGCGTCCTCGGCCCCTAAAACCTCCGCTCCGCTGTTCTTTTCCCGGGTATAGACGGGAAAAGAACAGCGGAGCGGGACACCTCATCTTCCGATGTTCCTTTGCCGGGTATAGAGGGGCAAAGGAACAGCGGAAGCTCAGAGGAACGCCTTGCCCTCGCCCCTATATGTGGGGACCTCGTCGACCACGCGGCCGGCCTCGACCAGGTAGAGACTGTCGAAGCGCTCGCAGAGCTCGCCCGCCTTGGCGTGGCGCATGTAGATGCGGTCGCCGACCCTCAGCTTGCGCGCGGCGGCGCCGAGCAGCGGCGTCTGCACCTCGCCCGCGCCCTCCTCGGGGTCGAGTCGCAGTCCCGTCGGCAGCCAGGGGACCGGCAGCCGTCCCGCGTCGCCCGCGCCCGAGGCGAGGTAGCCGCCGCCCAGCGCCGTCGCCACCCCGGCCGCCGGCTTGCGCACCACCGGCAGCGCGAACCCCGCCGCCGGAGTCAGCTCGAAGCGGCTGTAGTGGTCGAAGAGGGCGGGGGCGTAGAAGCCCGAGCCCGCCGTCACCTCCGTCACCGCCTCCTCGGCGGCGGTCAGCTCGAGGCTGCCGGTGCCGCCGCCGTTGACGAACTCGAGGTTGGCGAACTCGCCGACCGCCGCGACGATCGCGCCCCGCCGTCGCATCAACTCCTCCGCCGAGCGCCGCTGCATGAAGCGAATCGCCGCGCCCCGCGCCCGCCTCCCCGGCGGCCGGTCGCCCACTCCGGCGATCTGCCCCTCATAGGCCATCAGCCCGACCAGCTCCAGCTGCGGGCGCAGCGCGATCTCCTGCCCCAACTCCACCGTCTGCTCGACCGTGTGCACGGGCGAGCGCTTCGGCCCGACCTTCAGCCGCCCGCCCAGCGTCCACCAGCTCGCGTCGACGTCGATGCAGACCCGCACCGGCGCCGCCCCCGGCCCCAGCACCGACTCGATCATCTCCAGGTGCTCGACGCAGTCGACCATCACGACCGGCGCCCCTTCCGGATTCGCCACCGAGCGCAGCGCCAGCGCCTCCAGCGCCCCCAGGTCGGCGGTCGGGTAGGCGAGCAGCAGATCCTCGAACCCCGCCTCGGCCAGCCACAGGGTCTCGGGCAGGGTGTAGGTCATCAGCCCGGCGAAGCCCTCGTCCCGCGCCAGGACCCGCTCCAGCAGCGCCCGGCAGCGCAGCGACTTGCTCGCTACCCGCACCGGCACCCCGCCCGCCCGCTCCAGCATCGCCGCCGCGTTCGCCCACATCGCGTCGAGGTCGACGAAGGCGAACGGCGCCTCCAGATCGGCGAAGACCTGCTCGTATCGTGCGTGCGACTGCTCCGGCATGCACGCGAGCCTAACCGCGGACGGGGGCGACGCTAAGGTTTTGGGCCCGGAGAGGTGGCCGAGTGGCTGAAGGCACTCGCCTGCTAAGCGAGTAGGGGGCGCAAGCTCTCTCGAGGGTTCGAATCCCTCCCTCTCCGCTCCCGTTCCTGGCGCGGCGCATGGCGGCGTCCTCGGTCGCTCGCGTGCGGAGCACGCCACGCTCCCTGCGTCCTTGCCCTGCTTGCTCCAGGAACGGGAGTCAGATCCGGGATCGCACTACGACCCGAGTGCCGCGCGAGGGGATCATCGTCACGTTGCGGTGGCGGGCGCGCTCGGGGGCCGGGTCGTCGGCCTCCAGGTCGAGCCGCCGCGCCATCGCCTCCAGCACCACCCGTTGCTCGGCCATCGCCAGCGCCGCGCCGAGGCAGCGGCGGATGCCACCGCCGAAGGGGATCCACTCGTAGGTTCCCGGCTTGCGGTCGAGCCAGCGCTCGGGCTTGAATTCGAAGGGCTCGGGGTAGAGGTCCTCGCGATGGTGCAGGAGCAGGATGCTGATCAGGACCGGCGTGTCGGCGGGCACTGCGTAGTCGCCGAGCCGCCAGGGGAGCATCACCCGCCGGCCGACGATCGGGACCACGGGCCGCGAGCGCATCGTCTCGACGATCGTCGCCTCGATCGCCTCCGTCGCCCCCTCCCCGGAGCGCACCGCCTCGATCAGCCGCTCGTGCGCGGGCGGCGTGCGCAGCAGGCGCTCCCACGCCCAGGCCAGCGAGTTCGCCGTCGTCTCGTGCCCGGCGAGGACGAGGGTGAGCAGTTCGTCGCGGATCTCGCCGTCGCTCAGCTCCTCGCCCTCCTCGGTCCGCGCGTTCAGCAGCAGCGAGAGGATGTCGCGGCGCTCGCCGACGTCGTCGGAGCGCCGTCGCTGGGTGATCACCGCGTAGATCGGCGGGTCGATCAGCGCCAGGCCGGCGCGGGTGAAGCCGACCGGCTTCTCGCGGCGGACGTTCATCAGCTCGCCGATCTGGGCGATCGGCCAGGTCGAGGCCGCGACCAGGCGCTTGGTGGTCTGGCGCAGGCGGTGCTCCGGCGTGCCGCGCCGCGGCCGCCCCTCGATGCCGAAGATGCCGGCCATGATCACGTCGAGGGTGATCGCCTGCATCCGCCCGGCCAGGGCGAAGGGACGCCCGACCGGCCAGCGGTCGATCTCCCGCTCGGCGGCGTCGGCGATCTTCTGCGCGTAGGCCTCGATCGCCTCGCCGTGGAAGGGGGGCAGCAGCAGTTTGCGCTGGCGCAGGTGGCGGTCGCCGAGCGCGGTCAGCACCGAGTTCGGCCCGACGATCGGGCGCAGCGGCGACTCCGCCGCCAGCGAGGGCGCCTGCTCGGGCTTCGCGGTGAACAGGGAGCGGACGTCGTCGGGGAGGCTGGTGACCACCAGTCCGTTCGGCTCGTCGGTCCGCATCGCAAAGACGTCGCCGAGGCGGCGGCGGGCACCGAAGACGAACTCGATCTGGCGCTGGTTGAAGCGCAGCAGCTGCGCCATGGGCGAGACCTGGACCAGTGGCGGCCGTGGCAGACGCGCCGCCTCATCGGGCTCGATCGGGCCGGCCCCGACCGGGGAATCGCGTTCCACCGACATCGTCTGGCTCACGGGACGATTGTCACAGACTCGGCTGTTGAATTTCTGTGTGTTCGTCACTCTCTACAGTCCTACGCGTGCAGGCAGATTCGACATCGGGGGCGTCGGCGGCGTCGGGAGCGACACCGGGGGCCTCGGCGCCCCGCGCGACTGGGCGCCGCACCAAGATCATCGCCACGGTCGGCCCCGCCACCTGGGAACCGGCGACGCTGGAGCGGCTGATCGCGGCCGGTGCCGACGTCCTGCGCCTCAACTTCTCCCACGCCGACCGCGAGCGTCACGCCGCCACGATCGAGGCGATCCGCGCCGCCGCCGAGCGGGTCGGCCGCGAGGTCGCGGTACTCGGCGACCTGCCGGGGGCGAAGCTGCGGATCGGCGAGCTGCGCGACGACGTCGCCGAGCTGGAGACAGGCATGCACGTGAAGCTGACGCCGCGCGACGTCGAGGGGGACGCCGAGACGATCCCCGTCCCCTGGCCCGGCGTCGCCGGCCTCACCCCCGAGCAGCACGTCTACCTCGCCGACGGGGCGATTCGCCTGCGGGTCTGCGAGCCCGAGGACGGCGGCGTCGAGTGCGAGGTCGAGGTGGGGGGGACGCTCTCCTCACATAAGGGGATGAACGTGCCCGGCGCGACCGCGATCCCCTCCGGCGCCGACGGCAACCTCGGCTGGGTCGAGTTCGCGGTCAGCCACGGCGTCGACCTGCTGGCGATCTCCTTCGTCTCCTCCGCCGCCGACGTCGAGGACATCGCCGAGCGCCTCCGCGACCTCGATTCCGACATCCCGCTGATCGCCAAGATCGAGAAGCAGCAGGCGGCCGCCAACTACGAGGAGATCATCCGCGCCGCGACGGGCGGCATCATGGTCGCCCGCGGCGACCTCGGCATCGAGCTGCCGCTCGCCCAGGTCCCGGTCGTGCAGAAACGGCTGATCCGCGCCGCCGGCAAGCTCTCCAAGCCGGCGATCACCGCGACCCAGATGCTCGCCTCGATGGTCAGCTCCCGCCGCCCCACCCGCGCCGAGGTGACCGACGTCGCCAACGCGATCTTCGACGGGACCGACGCGGTGATGCTCTCTGAGGAGACCGCGGTCGGCCAGAACCCGATCGACGCGGTGCGGGTGATGGACCAGATCGCCCGCGCCACCGAGCCCGACCTCCCCTACGGAGAGTGGCTGTTTCGCCGCACCGACCAGGCGACTCAGGACGTCGCCGACTCGGTCGCCCAGAGCGCGGTCGGCGCCGTCTACCGCCTCGGCCTGGCGGCGATGGTCGTGCCGACCAGCAGCGGCCGCACCGCCCGCCTCGTCTCCGCCCACCGGCCCAACGTGCCGGTGCTGGCGATCTCGCCGCGGATCGAGACGGTGCGCCGCCTCAACCTGCTCTTCGGGGTGACCGCGGTGCTGGGCGAATACACCGCCGACGTGCGCGAGCGCCTCGACGAGTGCGCGGCGCTGGCCGCCAAGCACGGCATCGCCAAGCCGGGCGAGCTGATCGCGATCACCGCCGGACTGCCGGACCAGGGCCTGGGGACGAACCTCTTCGAGGTCCACCGAGTGCCCTGAGGTCTGCGGTGCAACGCGTTTTCCATGTTATGGATGGAAAACGCGTTGCACCACGACGTAGCACGGTGAATTAGGGTTCCGCAGCATGACCGACTTCGAGGCGATCGCGCAGGGGATGGGGCAGGCGGTGCCGTTCGCCGCCTTCCTCGAGCTGGAGATAGCCGGCGTCGGCGACGGCGAGGCCGTGGTCCGCCTCCCCGAGCGCCAGGAGCTGACCAACCACGTCGGCTCCCAGCACGCCGGCAGCCTCTTCACCGCCGCCGAGACCGCCTCCGGCGCGGCCTTCGTCGGCGCCTTCGCCGAGCGCCTCGGCGAGATCACGCCCCTCGCCCGCGCCGCCGAAATCGCCTACGAGAAGATCGCCAAGGGCCCGATCGAGGCCACCGCCCGTCTCGGCGTCGCCAAGGCCGACGCCCTCGCCACCCTCGACGCCGAGGGCAGGGTCGAGTTCCCCTGCGAGGTCGAGCTGGCCGACGCCTCCGGCGCCCGCGTCGCCACCGCGACCGTCCACTGGCACGTGCGGCTCAACAAGCCCGCCGACTCCGCCGCCCCCTAGAATCGCCCTCCCGGGCCCAGCCCGGCAACCCGCGCCCGTAGCTCAGTTGGATAGAGCGTTGGTCTACGAAACCAAAGGTCACAGGTTCGAATCCTGTCGGGCGCGTTCCGCTCCTTGCCGTTATATGCCGTTTTTTGGCTTCAACAAGCGAAATGCTCGCCATCGTCAATTTTTCCGGTTCCGTTGGGTTCCACACCTTTCCGGCGCTCGCCAGCGGCTGATGGCTACATAACAGCTACATCGACGAGCCTTATTGCCGCATCGAATCGCTTCAGCGGCAACTAGGCGATTCCCCCTCCGTCTGAGCGCGCAGGACTCCCATTTGTGGCACGCGCAGCGTGCGATGGATCGCCCATGCACGCCCAGACGGAGAGCGTTCCAGAGCACCCCGCCGCCGCGAGACTCCATCTTGCGAGCGGCCTCGGTCTCTACCTGCTGACGCTCGCCGGCGAGGCGACGCTGGGAGCCGGCGTCCGCTGGCTCCTCATCTATCTCGGCGCCGCGGCCGCCTCGTTGTTCCTCCCGTTCGGCTGCGGCGCCGAGCAGCTTGCCTGGATCGCCGCCCTCGCGCCCCTCGCCTGGTCGCTGCTCGGCCTCGCCCTGCCGGGGCGCGGCTGGATCTGGCGCCTCCGACTCGGCGCCCGACAGCCCAGCACGGAAGAGACGATGGTGGTGGCGGAGGCGCTGGAGCTGCTGCGCAGCGCCGACCCGAGCCTCCCGCAGCGACTCGACTACTACGTCCTCGACGACCCGCTGCCCGCCGCCGCGGTGCGGGGCCGCACGCTGATCCTCAGCCGCGGCCTGATCGAGACCGATTCGCTCGCCCCCGTCCTCGCCCACGAGCTGGGCCACGCCGACACCCTCGACGGGCGCCTCACCGAGGCGCTCAGCCGCCTCGCGATCTGGGACGACCCGCTCGGCCCGCAGCGAGCAGAGGGCGGGGGAGAGGCCCCGGTCGAGTTCGAGCAGCCGGGCGGCGGCCTGCTCTGGGGCTGCGCCCGCTGGGCGCTGCGCCTCGCCGGAGGCGGCTTCACGCAGCGCCTGCTTCACCCGCTCTGGGCCGCCCACTGGCGCGCCCGCGAGTACGCCGCCGACGCCTACGCCGCGGCGCTCGGCCAGGCCGAGGACCTCGCCCGCTACCTCGCCGATAACGAGTTGCCCTTCGACGTGCCACAGCGCCACCTGCTCTGGGGCGCCTCCCAGCATCCGCCGGTTGCCCTGCGGGTGCAGCGGCTGCGCGAAGGCTGCGAGGGGGGCGGACCGCAATGAGCGTCGCGTCCGTCTTGGGGTCGACCATGCCGCGCTGCCCCCACACTGGCCTGAGCGTCCCCGAGTGCTGTTGCCGGGCCTGCTGCGAGGAGCAACTGCGCCGCTACGCGCCCTGGCTGCTGCGCGAGCCGGCGCCGGCGCTTTGCAGCGCGAGCGAGTTCGCTCGCCGCCGCGGCATCTCAACCGTCCAACTCCGCGAACGCGCGAGTCGAGAGGAGGTCACGGTATGACCAAGATCGAGCCCGGGCGCTTCACCCGCGCCGCGGTCCACAACGATGCCGGCGAGGCCGAGCTGCGGCTCAGTGCCGCCGGCAACTGGCAGCTCCACATCCGTGCTTCGGGTGAGCGGGAGTGGCGCCTCGCCTGCAGCGGCGGCCTCGAGAGCGGCGCGCTCGTCCCCCAGCCGACCGCGCCGCCGCAGCCCCTGCGGCTTGGCAAGCTCCTCGTCGACCCCGAGACCCGCCGCGTCCTGGTCGACGGCGAGGAGGTCGGGCTCGGGGCGCGCGAGTTCGCGCTGCTCGCCCTCCTGGCGACGCAGCCCAACCGGGTCTTCACCGTCGAGGAGCTGCAGCGCCGCGCCTTCGGCTACGACAGGGCGGTGCCCTCCAGCCGCGTGGTGGGCAGCCACGCCTGCCGCCTCCGCGCCAAGCTGCGCCGGGCGGGAGCGGGGGAGCTGGTCCTCAACTGCCACGGCGTCGGCTACCGGCTCTGGGAGGGCGTTGAACTGGCGTCTGCCTCTGCGCAGCGAGCAGCGTGAGGCCACCCGAACGAAAGGAGGCCGAACATGGGCGCTGATTTCCTACTCGAGTTCCTCGCCATCGATGCGGGACGGGGTCCGAACTTCACCGCCGGCTACGCGGCGATTGATCGACTCAGCGCAGATGACATCGTGCTCCCCGACGAGTTCTTCGACGACGACCTCGATACCGAGGAGGGCATGGCGGCGATCCGCGCGAACCTGAGCACCGCCTTGGGCGACCTCGAGCACGGCCTCGTGAGCCGTGAGGTCGAGTGGATCTGCGTGCGTGGTGCCACCGTCTACATCACCGGCGGCATGAGCCATGGCGACGCGCCGACCGAACTCTTCGAGACGATCACTCGGCTTCGAGCCGTCAAGGGCGTGCTGAGCGCGGTCGGCTTCGAGGACGAAACCTAGGCTGGGTTTAGCCGCCCAACACCACGGCGCTGGCTCCTTTGCAGCGCTCCATATAAGGAGGGGGGCGAAACCCCCATCGCCCATCCCTCACCCCGGCGATGGCCCTGCGCCCGCCCGACGACTTCGCCCCGCCGCTGCTGGAGGCGGCTCCGCCTTCGGAGCGCGAGCTGCGCGCTCTCTGGGAGCGGGGGGAAGCGGCGCGCGCCGAGCGCGAGCGGCGCGCCAAGTGGCGAAGCACCCTGGAGGGAGTGCGCCGCGACGGCAAGGGCCGCCTCCGCCCGGCGGTCCCGGAGGCGGGGCTCCCTCACTACCTTCGCGATCGCCTCGCGCTCGGCCCCGACTCCCGCGCCGCCCTGCGCCCCGTCCCCCGCAGCGGGCGGGTGCTCGCCGCGGGCGTCGACACCTGGAGCCCCTGCTGGTACGCGCTGCCCGGCTCGCCCCTGGCGCGGGCGCTGGGCGCCCTCGCCACCGAGCCGACCGCCCGCGCCCGTCTCCTCCCCGAGCCGGTGGCGGGCTACCGGGTCGGCTGGTTCCCCGAGCCCGCCCTCGCCTTCGCCGAGGGCCGCCCCGGCGACGACGGGTTGATCGTCGCCGCCGAGCTGCCCGCCGCGATGGCGCGCCTGCAGGGCGCCCTCGCCGACCTCGGCATCCCGATCGCCGCGGTGCCCTGCGCCGGCCTGCGCCGCCTCGACGTCGCCGTCGACCTCCTCACCGACTCACCCGCCGAGGGCCTCGCCCTGCTCGAGTGCGTAGCCGCCGCCTCGCTCGGCGCCGGCAAGCTCGTGGCCTACCGCAGCCAGCGCCGCGTCGAGGGCGTCGCCCTCCAGGCCGCCGCCGGGCGCACCCTCGCCCGCCTCTACGACAAGGGCGCCCAGACCGGCGCCGCCCCGCGCGGGCGCTGGTTGCGCTTCGAGGCCCAGTGGCGCTTCCCCCGCAACTCCCGCCCCGCCCCGGAGCGACTCGAAGCGGCGCTGCTGCGCGAGCGCTTCGCCCGCCGCTTCGCGCCGCTCTGGCAATCCGCTGGCGGGGTGCGGATCGGCGGCGCGGTCGAGCTGGGGGAGAGAATCGGCGCCGCGGTGGCGAGCGGCCAGCTCCTGCCCTCCCGGGCTCGCTCCCTCGCCGGCTACCTGCTGCTCAGCGCGCTCGGCGTCCCCCAGGGCGCCCGTCGCACCACCTATGAGCTCGACGGCGAGTGCCGCCAGCTCGGCCTCTCCGTCTCGTTGCTGGCGGGGCCCGAGCGCCGCCTCGACGTGGCGAGCGTCCTCGACGAGTGCCTGGCGCCTGAGGTGTGGGAGTAGCCGACTTCGACCGAGGCGGGTCGATTCGGCCCGCCCATCCGTCTTGAGCCCAGAGACGCCGCAACCGCGGCTCTCCTCAACCCGCGAAAGGCGCCACGACAAGGAGAGCGGTATGCCACCTCGACCCGATCGATCCCCCCACGAGAGCCACGGCGGCCGCCGATGATCGCCCGTCTAAGGTCCCGGCCACCGATGCGAACCGCCGGCGTCGACCTCTCCGCCTCCAAGCAGCGCACCGCTGCAGCGGCGATCGAGTGGGGCAGGGACTGCGCCACCGTCGTCGAGACCAAGCTCGGCCTCGACGACGACGAGCTGGTCGAGCGCCTCGGCGACGCCGAGTGGGTGGGGATCGACGCGCCCTTCGGCTGGCCCGAGGCGATGGTCGAAGCGATCCACGCCTACGCGACGAGCGGCCGTTGGTCGGGGATCGACAAAACCGCCTTCCGCTTCCGCCGCACCGACCGCTTCGTCAACGAGACGGTGCTTGAGGAGACGGGCAAGAAGCTCTGGCCGCTCAGCGTCTCCGCCGATCGCCTCGCCCTCACCGCCTGGCGCACCGCGCAGCTGCGCGAGCGCGCCTTCGAGGGCTCGGGGGTGCGCTTCGACCGCGCCGGCGCCGACCGCACGGTCGAGGTCTACCCCGCGGCGGCGCTGCTCCTCTGGGGGATCGAGCGGCGCGGGTACAAGACAAGCCGCGACCCCGAGCGCCGCGGGGAGGAGGGCTCGGCCCGTGCCGAGCTTCTGGCGGCGATCGAGGCGAAAGCCTCCTGGCTGCGCTGGGCCGAGGGCGCCCGTGAAGCCTGCGTCGAGGGCGACGACGCCCTCGACGCCGTCCTCGCCGCCCTGATCGCCCGCGCCGCGGCGCTCGGGCTCACCGTGCTGCCCCAGAACGGCGACCTTGAGTTGGCCCGCAGCGAGGGCTGGATCCACCTGCCCCACAAGGGAAGCCTGGACGAGCTGCTGCGCTGAGCCGAGCGCCAAGCCGGGCGGCAGTCACCGCCGTGACGAGTCGCGGCGGCGCGAGCCCGCAGGGTGTAGCGACCCCTTGCGGGTTGACGGCCGACCCGGCGCACAATCGCCTCCCGTCTGCGGGGTCGGGCGCAGCCCGCCCTGCAGACATACCCGCTCCCTCGCGCCCCATCCCTCGCCACGTCAGCAGGGACCGCCAACCACGCCTCGTCCCTCGCCAACCATCCCCAAGCCCCCCATCGCTTCTAACAGGCGATCTTCCGCAATTAACCGCACCCACGTACCACGCCAAGGCTTCCGCCAAGCAACCTCCCGCCGATAACCGCACCCACGTACCACGCAGGCGCTTCCGCCAAGCCACCTCTCGCCGATATCCGCTCCGCCTTCCGAGGCTGCGCTAGTTTCTAGAGAATGCTCGAACAGTACCCAACCCTCGGCCGAACTTCCTGATGCCGCCCGACCAGGCCCCCGAGCGGCCCCAAACCCTTCCGCGCGGCCACGTCGCCCTGCCGCCCGAGTACGTCGACGCGAACCAACGCGCTCGCCTCATCGCTGCCATGACGACCGTTGTCGGCCGCCAGGGCTTCCGCGCCACCAGCCTCGCCGACCTGACCCCGGTTGCGCGCGTCTCCCGCGGCGCCTTCTATGCCCGCTACGAGAACCTCGAAGCCTGTTTCGCCGCGGCCTTCGACGCCGGTGCCGCGCGCCTTCTTGCCGCCGTCGCGGAGGCTGACGACCCTGGTGTCGCATTCCCCGCCCGCGTCGAAGCGGCGCTCGCCGCCGCCCTCGACCTTCTCGCCTCCGACCCCGCTCTCGCCCGCCTCCTCTTCGCCGAGTTCCTTCCTCGTGAGCAGGCCACCGCTGAGTGCTATCGCCTTTGGGGCGCCCGCCTCCTCGACCTCCTCCACGCTGCCTCCGCCGCGGACTCGGGGACCTCCGAGCTGCCCGAGCCCGTCGAGCGGGCGCTCCTCGGCGGGCTCCTCTCGGTCGTCTCCGAAGCCGCCCGTCTCGACCCCGAGCGCCTCCCCGAGCTTGCTCCCGCGCTCACCGCATTCGTCGCTGCCTCCTATGGCTACGCGCCCATCGCCGTCCCGCCCACTTCGCTCGCCGCCGAGCTGTGCTCGCGCCGTGAGCTTCCCGCCGCGCCCGCTCCATCCACGCCGACTCCCCCCGCCGACCCGCTCGACATGGACGGCCTTCACCGGTTCTCCCAGCAGCGGACCAGGGCCGACCAGCACCAGCGGCTCCTCACCGCTGCGACCGAGCTCATCGCTGCCGACGGCTGCGCCAAGCTGAACGCTCGCGCCGCCGCCGAGGTCGCTGGCACGGCTCCTCGCGTAGTCCGCGCCCTCTTCGGCGACAGGGAGGGACTCCTCGCCGCCACCTTCGAGCCTGCCGCCGATCGCCTCCTCCTCGCCATCGACGCCTCCTACCGACCCGAGGCCGACTTCACCGACCAGTTGCAGGCAACGCTGCGCGCCGCCCTCGACCTTCTCGCCTCCGATCCGAATCTCGCCGCCCTCCTCGCCCTCGACTTCCTCCCCGGCAGCGAGGCCCTCCCCGACCGCTACTACCGCCTCCTCTGGCGCCTCGCCGCCCGCCTCCGCTTCGCCGCTGTCGAGCGCGGCCTCGAGCCCCCTGCGCCCCTCCTCGCCCGCGTCATCGTCGGCGGCCTCGCCGCCACCGTTGCCGCCGACGTGGGGGAGGGGCGCCTCGACCGCCTCTCCGACCTCGCCGCGCCGCTCGCCTCCTGGGTCGCCTCCCTCAGCGCCCCTCCCTCGCCCGCCTGAGGTCGTCTCCGAGCCTCGGATTACCGGTCCCCACCCAGTACCCTTTGACCATGTCCACCCTGGTGCTCGATCCGACAACGCCCGAGATCGAGGCGCTGAAGCAGCGCCGCCGGCGCGCCGGCCTCGATCGCCTCGACGAGGTGTGGGAGGGTGTGCTGCACATGGTTCCGGCGCCCAGCTACGAGCACGCTGTCGTTTCTCAGCAGCTCGCGGAGCTGCTGGGCCCGCCCGCTCGCGCCGCCGGCCTCCAGCCCACGATGCACGAGTTCAACCTCGGTGAGTCCGGGCGCGACTTCCGCGTCCCCGACGGAGGGTTGCACCGCCCGGGCGCCGGCGGGATATGGCTGCCGACCGCAGCCCTGGTGGTCGAGATCGTCTCCCCCGAGGACGAAACCTGGCAGAAGCTGCCCTTCTACGCCGCGCATGAGGTCGATGAGCTGCTGATCGTCGACCCCGCGGAGCGCTCCGTCCATTGGCTCGCCTTGGCGGGCGGCGAGTACCGCGAAGCTGAGCCCAGCGGCCTGATCGACCTGGGGCCGACCGAGCTGGCTGAGCGGATCGACTGGCCGTAGCGACGGCGTAGCCCGTCGACCTCGCCTCGCCGCCACGCGTTGCGGCCGGTGCGGGGGAGGGGCGCCTCGATCGCTCCCGCTCGCCTCCTGGGTCGCCTCCCCCAGCTCCCCTCCCCCGCCCGCCTGAGACCTCAGATTCACCCCGATCCAGGGCCTCCGCTGTCTCCAGACGGCCCTCACCCGAAAAATTTGCGCCCCGCAAACGGCTCTAGCAAGCCAAATTCAAGGGGAATACCCGTAGCGTACCTGGACAAGTACTAGGCGGTGTGCAATAGTCACCCCAGCATTTTCCGAAGTTGCCCGTTGGGACGGGCAGGGATACGTAACAGGGACATAGGCCGACCCCCAACCAGGGGACCCGCTCGGGAAAGCGGGACAAAGGACAAGGGTCGGCAGAAGGAGAGAGAGGAATGCAGCAAGGGTTTGCCAGGGACCTCAGCACCGGCCATTGCGCGCCGGGCGCTTACCTCACTGCTTCTGCGACTTCCAAATCGGCAGTCGTCTCCGCTCCCTGGCAGACGGCGCCAAAGGAGCAGCGGACCGGGCGGCCCCATGGGGCCGTGACGGTTCCCTACCCCCGGCATCAGGCCGCTCGCCGCAGCCCGAGCGCCCCGGTCCTCACCGGAGCGCTCGCATGAACCACCACCACCGACAGAAAGGCATCACCAACGTGAGACGCCACGCGAAGGCATCGTCCGCGGGATCGACTTCGAGCAGGGGCAGCCGCCTCGGTTCTTCCGTCCGTGGAGCTTCCGCCACCCGTGGTGTGTCCCCCAGGGCCGACGGGAGTGGTGCGCCTTCGCATCGCCGCCGCACCACCTTCCTCTCCCTGGCGCTCGCCGCCCTTGCCCTCCTCGCCTTCGCCCCGCTCGCCCAGGCAGAGCGCTTCGTCGTCGACGGTTTTGCCCCCCAGGGTTCCCTCGGCGGTCAGCTGAACTCGCCCACCGGCATCGCGGTCGACAACGCCGGTGCCGGCAGCGCCCCCGCCGGCACTATCTACGTCACCGACGCCAGTCCCTCTCTAATCGGTCGGGTGACGCGCTTCAACCCCGACGGCAGCTTCAACCGCACCTGGGGCTGGGACGTGGTTAAAACCGGCGGAGCGGGCGACCTCGGCGCCGACGCCTTCGAAACCTGCACCGTGGCGGCCGATTGCCAGTTCATCGGTGGGGTACCAGGTGGGGGGGTCTTCCCCCCCAACCGCGGCGTCGGCGGCAACCTCGAAGCTCCCGAGGGAATCGCGGTCAGCCCGACCAACGGCCACGTCTACGTCACCGAGCGCAACAACCGCCGCGTCGCCGAGTTCGACTCCGACGGCAACCTCGTCCGCGTCTTCGGCTGGAACGTCGCCGACAGCGGCGCGACCGGAACCGGCACGCTCAGCACCGCCTCCAACACGGTCAGCTCGGTCTCGACCACAACCGGCGCCTTCACGGTCGGCCAGACGGTCACCTCCTCCACTCCGGGCGACATCCCGGCCGGGACGAAAATCACCTCGGTCGGCTCCAACAGCCTCACCCTCTCCCAGAAACCAATCGCCGACGGCGCCGAGACGATTACCGCCGCGGCGGCCGGCGGCAACGTCCCGGTCAACGAGAGCCAGACGATCACCGTTTCCCCCGGCGCTGTCAGCGGCAACTTCAAACTGCGCTTCACCGCCCCCAACCCGCAGACGGTCACCGCCGCCCAGACCACCGACAACATCCCCTGGAACGCCACGGTCGCCCAGGTGCAGGCCGCGCTCGATGACGTCGCGCTCACCAACATCGGCGCCGGCAACGTCACCGTCAGCCTCAACGCCGGCGGCGACGCCGGCGGCGGCGCCGGCCCCGGCGGCCCCTGGACCGTGACCTTCGACGGGCCCCGCTATGCCGACGTCAACGTCAACCAGCTCTCCCGCGTCAACGGCTCGCCCAACCTCAACACCAACACCGGTTTCACCATCGCCACCGTCCAGGGGGGCGCCGACGGCTTCGAGTCCTGCACGGACTCCCTCGCCTGCAAACAGGGCGCCACCGGCACCAACGGCGGCGAGTTCTCGAGCAACCTCATGGACCCGGTCGTCGACTCCTCCGGCAACGTCTGGGTCGCCGACGCCGGCAACCGTCGCATCCAGGAGTTCGACGCCTCCGGCAACTTCATCGCCGCCTACGGCTACAACGTCAACGGCGGCGGCGCCCTGGAGTCCTGCATCAGCACCGCGGCCGGAGTCTGCAAAGCGGGCACCAGCGGCCCGGGCGCCGGCCAGTTCTCCGGCACCAACCCCACCGCCCTCGCCTTCGACTCCTCCGGCAACCTCTACGCCAACGACTCCGGCAACCACCGCGTGCAGAAGTTCAACCCGACGCTCACCTCGGCCAGCGACTTCGGCGCCGCCACCTTCCCCGCCTTCACAACCGGCGCCCCCACCCAGATGGTCCCGACGATGGGCGGCTCCCGCATCGCCTTCGCCCTCAGCAACAGCATCACCGCCAGCCCCAGCGAGGACCAGCTGCTCGAGCTGGATGCCGCCACCGAGAGCCTCACGGAGACCAGTCTGGTCGGTGCCGGCGTCAGCGGTACCCAGGGCCTCGCCCTCAACACCGCCACCGGCAAGCTCTATCAGGCGACGAGCCTCAGCCCGCACATCTTCCCCCTCGACTCTACGCCGCCGCCCACGCCGGCACTGACGATCAGCCCGGTCACCGCGACGACCGACACCACCGCGACCCTCCACTCCACCGTTGACCCGCTGGGCGGCCTCGGCGTCGACAGATGCAAGTTCCAGTTCTCCACCGACCAACTCAACTGGAGCGACGCCAACACCGCCACGGGTATCGGCGACGTCGAGGATTATTCAACGATAATCACCAACGTCACCACCACGAGCGGCGCCTTCTTCCCCGGCCAGACGATAAGCGGCAAAGGCCTCCAACCTGGCGGGCAGACGATCGCGGCGGTCGAGCCTGGCAGGATCATCCTCTCCGAACCGGCCCCCAGCTACGGTGGGTCCACCATCGGCGTCAGCCTCAGCGCCGACTTGGGGGAGCCGCCCCTCTGCGAGTCGGTCGATCCCGACGGTGGCCCACAGGCGCTCAGCCAGGTCATCCACGGCCTCACCCCGGCTACCCACTATTACATCCGCTTCAGCGCCCATCGGCCCTACGTCGCCGGCTCGACAGTGAACACCGGCGTGGTCGCCTTCGACAGCGCGCCGGTGCCACCCGTCATCACCGGCGTCGGCTACAGCGAGGTCACCGACACCTCCTTCCGGGCGATCGGCAAGATCGACCCGCGCAACTCCGACACCGGCTACGTCGTCGAGTACGGCACCACCCCATCCCTCGGCTCACACACCGACCCGGTGAGCATCGGCGGCGGCACGTCGCCGATGCTCGTCTCCCAGGTCGTCAGCGGCCTCGATAAAGACACCACCTACTACTTCAAGCTGGTTGCCACCAACGCCTTCGGCGCGACCTCGAGCTTCCAGAAGACCGTCCACACCCGTGCCACCGCGCTGCCGTTGCCGGACAACCGCGCCTACGAGCAGGTCAGCCCGGTGGACAAGGACAACGTCAACGCGGCGAACTTCAAGAACTCCGACATCCTCGTTAACTCGGGAGTCTCGCAGCAAGCCAGCGTCGTCGCCCGCGACGGATCGGCGGCCGCCTACACCAGCGACGCCCCCTTCGGCGGGGCGCAGGTGACGGTTGCCAGCGCGATGCACCGCAGTGTCCGCGGCGCCGCGGGTTGGCAGACGAGCCCGGTCGTGCCGCTCTTCTGCGCGATCGACCCCGACCACCCGAGTACACCGGTCAACCAAGGCGACACCCCCGTCGCCTTCTCCGACCCCAACCTCGGCCGCGCCGTGGTCCAGCACCCGGAGTTCGAGGGCTGCGGCCTGCCGGCGCTCGACCCCGCGGCGCCGAGCCCGCAGTCCAACCTCTACCTCGCCGACTACGGCGCCGACCCCTTCTCCTACCAGCTGCTCAACCCCGCGCCCAGCTTCGGCGCCGACCCGAGCGCCGTCACGCGCGCCGGCTTTTACCAAGGCGCCGCCGAGGACGGCTCCCACATCGTCTACTCCTCCACCGGCCAGCAGCTCGGCGGCGGCGCCGGCGACGCCCCGGCCGGCGACTATTCGAAGCTCTACGACTACCAGCCCGGCGGCGGTCTCAGCCTGCTCTCCCGCGACACCGCCGACGCGGCCTTCGCCACCAGCTCTCTGCTGGGCGGCGCCAAGGGCATCAACGGCGGCAACAGCAGCAACGCCGACGCCCGCAACGCGATCTCCACCGACGGCAGCCACGCCTTCTTCCAGAACCCGACGGGGGGCAGCGGCTGCTCGACAGCGGCCTGCGAGCTCTATGTGCGCGAAGGCGGCGCCACCACCGAGTGGGTCTCCGAACAGGAGTGCAGCATCGCCTGTCCGGACGCCAGCGGCCCCGACATCTTCCAGTGGGCGGCGCCCGGCGGCGGGAAGGCGCTCTTCCTCAGCGGAGGCAAGCTGACCGACTCCGACACCTCCCCGGCGGGCACCTGCGACTCCGCGGGCGGGCAATCCTGCGACCTCTATCGCTGGGTGCAAACGCCCCCCGCCTCGGGCCCCTTCGTCGGTCACCACCTGATCGACCTCTCGGTCGACAACGAGCCCGGCGACGGCACCAAGGCGGGCGTGCTCGGCGTAATCGGCGCCTCCGATGACGGCGACACGGTCTTCTTCGCCGCCAGGGGCCAGATCGTCTCCGGCGAGGACACCACCGCCAACAGCGTCAAGCTCTACCGCTGGCGCTATGACCCCGACAGCAACACCGACTCGATCGACTACCTGGGGCTCTCCCCCGATGTCGCCGGCGCCAGCAAGGACGAGCAGAACTGGTCCTTCGCGACCCGCCAGGTCAGCGCCGACGGCCGCTACCTGCTGTTCGACACGACGGCGCCGCTGACGGTCGCCGACACCGATATCGGCGCCGATCGCGACGTCTACCGCTGGGACGCCCAGGGCGGCTGGCGCTGCCTCTCTTGTCAGCAGCCCGGCGCCGCCTCCAACGGCGACGCCTACCTCGCCACCAGCCGCGGCTTCGGCCTTAACTTCCTCAGCGGCGAGGCGGCCGAGACGATGAGCGCCGACGGCCAGCGCGTCTTCTTCACCGCCTTCGACCCGCTCTCCCCCGCCGACACCGACCCGCCCTGCAGGCCGGGGACCGGATCTCTCAACGGATATACCGAAGAGGCGGCAGCCTGCGGCGACGTCTACGAGTGGCACGACGGCGCCCTCAGCCTGATCAGCGGCGCCGGCAACCAGTTCAGCGAACTGATGGGCGTCGGCAACAACGGCAACGACGTCTTCTTCCTCACCCGCGACCGCCTGGTCGGCTGGGACACGGACAATCTGATCGACGTCTACGACGCCCGCGTCGGCGGCGGCTTCCCCGAGCCGCCCGCGACCGGAGTGCCGTGCGACCTCAACGCGGGCGCCTGCGAGGGCGCCCCCAGCGCCGCACCCGCCACCACCGGCGCCGGCACCGCCGCCTTCCAGGGCCAAGGCAACCCCAAGCCCAAGCACAAGAAGGCAAAGAAGAAGAAGCACCACAAGAAGAAGCACCACAAGAAGAAGCACCACCGCAAGCACAAGAAGGCCAAGCATCACAAGCGCGCTCACCCCCGAGCCGCCAACCACAACCGGAGGGCCGCACGATGACCACGACCGCAACCAAGGCCCGTGGCCGCATTCCCGCCAGGCTGCTCGGCACCCTGATCGGGGCGGCCGCCCTGCTCGGCCTTGCCGGTCCCGCCTCGGCGCTGGCCGCTCCCGTCGTCGAGGTCGACTCCAGCCACAACCCGTCGACCGTCCCCGCCGGCACCTACGCCAAATTCGAGTTCACCGTCAAGAACACCGGCGACGCCGACACCACCGGTCCGACCACCGTCGACTTCACCGTCCCCGCCGGCCTCGAGGTCACCGGCGTCGAGTCCGACACGGTCGTCCTCTTCGGCCCCCCGACCGACCTCTGGAGCTGCTCGACGCCGGACTCGCAGACGGCGAGCTGCGTCGGCCCGAGCGCCGACTTCCTCGGCCCGATCCCGATTGAGTCGGGTAAATCGGAAGCCTGCGACAGCTACCTCATCCTCGGAGCGATTCCGGTGTCGCAGTGCCGTTTCTACGTCACCGTCAAGGCCGACGCGAACACGCCGGCGGGCACCCTCGTCCCCACTGTGCACGCCTCCGGCGGCGGCTCGGTCGACTTCGACGGCACCGCGCCGATCGACGTCGGCCCGCCGCCGGCATTCGGGTTCGAGAGCTTCGACGGCGCCACGCTCGACAGAAACGGCGACCCCGAGAACCTCGCCGGCGCCCGCCCGCGGACAGCGAAGACCTCATTCCTCTTCGATAGCAGCCTCGACGCCAAAGGCGGAGGCTACTCAAACGGCGAGGTCAGGAAAACCGCGGTCCAGCTGCCGCCCGGCCTGCTCGGCAACCCCACGGCGGTCCCGACCTGTAGCCAGGCTGAGTTTCGCACGCATTCGGGTGGTTACAAGGACACCTGCGACCAGCTTGAGCCCGACAGCGAGGTCGGCTTCGTCAGGGTCCTGGCGAACGGCGCGCTCGGCGACGGGCCCGACCCGCTGCCGTACACCTACTCGCCGCTCTATCGCCTCGATCCGCCGGTCGGCACCACGGCGCTCTTCGGCTTTAATTTCGAGAACGTGCCCGTCTACATCTCCGCCAAGGTGCGCAGCGGCGGCGACTACGGGGTCACCGTCAGCTCCGGGGACATCAACCAGACGCTTCCGCTGGCCGGTTTCGAGCTGACCTTCTGGGGGGTGACGGGCGACCCGCTCAACGACCTCGACCGCGGAACCTCTGTATATGGAGACAGTTGCGCCGATCCCGAGGCGGAGGCGAAACAGGCCGCTGCCCTTCCGGGCCTTGACCCGACCTGCATCCACTCCTTCAACGGCCCGATCAAGCCCTTCATCACCCTGCCCACGCATTGCTCGGGCAGCCCGCTGGAGACCTCGATCTCAGCGACCACCTGGGATGGCCAGACGGCGAGCGCCAGCTTCCTCATGCACGACAACTCCGACAACCCGTTGCCGCTCAGCGACTGCGCCGGGCTCCAGTTCGACCCGACCCTGAGCGCGCGGCCGACCACCAACGTCGCCGACTCGCCCAGCGGGCTCGACGTCGACCTGCACGTGCCGCAGAACGAGGGCGTTTGCACCGACGTCGCCGGCCCGCCGGCGACTGTCGACTGCGGCCGCGCCACCTCCCACCTCAAGGACGCCACCGTCACCCTGCCCGAGGGCCTGACGGTCAACCCAAGCGGGGCAAACGGCCTCGGCGCCTGCTCGCTGAGCCAGTTCGGCTACACCACCACCGACCCGGACGGCACGATTCACACTACGCCCGACCCGGCAACCTGCCCGGATCAGGCCAAGGTGGCGAGCGTCGAGGTCGACACGCCGCTGCTCGACCATCCGGTAACCGGCGCCGCCTACATCGCCGCCCCCTACTCCAACCCGTTCAACAGCCTGCTCGCCCTCTACATCACCGCCCACGACGCACAAAGCGGCGTCGTGGTGAAGCTGGCGGGCCAGGTGCACCTCGACCCCAACACGGGGCGGATCAGCGCCACCTTCAAACAGAACCCGCAGCTGCCCTTCGAGCACTTCAAGCTCAACTTCAAGTCCGGCCCCCACGGCCAGCTGCGCACGCCGGGCTGCGGCGACTACACGACCACCTCGGAGCTGACGCCGTGGTCGGGCAACGCCCCGGCGAACCCCCAGGACGCCTGGCAGATCACCCAGGGTCCGGGCGGCAACTGCGACAGCCCCAACGCGCCGAGCTTCGACGCCGGCACCGTAAGCCCGGTGGCCGCCTCCTACAGCCACGGCGTGATCACCCTGCGCCGCGACGACGGCTCCCAGCAGTTCAAGTCGGTGACAATCACCCCCCCGCCGGGAATGCTCGGCAAGCTCGCCGGGATCCCGGCCTGCTCCGACGCGGGGATCGCCCAGGCCCAGGGCCGCACCAACCACGGCGACGGCGCGGCCGAGCAGGCGGACCCGTCCTGCCCGGCGGCCAGCCAGGTAGGCACGGTAGACGTCGCCGCAGGCGCCGGCCCCGCCCCCTACAACACCACCGGCAAGGTCTACATGGCCGGCCCCTACCAGGGCGCGCCGCTCTCATTCGTGATCATCACCCCGGCTGTGGCGGGACCGTTCGACCTCGGCGTTGTCACGGTCCGCACCGCCCTGCACATCGACCCGGTCACCGCCCAGATCACCGCGGTAACCGACAACATCCCCTCGATCCTCGACGGGATCCCGCTCGACGTCCGCACCGCGGCGATCAAGCTCGATCGCGACCAGTTCATCCGCACCGGCACCAACTGCGACCCGCAGGCCTTCTCGGGCTCGCTGGTCTCGACCCTGAGCCAGAGCGCGGCGCTCTCAGAGCGCTTCCAGCTGGCCGAGTGCACCGGCCTCGCCTTCAAGCCGCACCTGAAGCTGCGCCTGCGGGGCGGGCACTTCCGAAACGGCCACCCGGCCTTCACCTCGGTGCTCGCCGCCAGCGACGGCCAGGCCAACCTCGGCAAGGTCCAGGTCACCCTGCCGCCGACCATGCAGCTCGACCAAAGCCACATCCAGGCGCCCTGCACGCGGCCCCAGTTCGCCGCCAACCAGTGCCCGGCCGCCTCGATCATCGGCACCGCGGTCGCGACCAGTCCCTTGGTCGATTACCAGCTCAGCGGCCCGGTCTACCTGCGCACCGGCGACAACCCGCTGCCCGACATCGTCTTGGCCCTCAAGGGCCCGGCCTCCCAGCCGATCGAGATCGACACGGTCGGCAAGATCGACACGGTCAACGCCAGGTTGCGGACGACGATCGCGACGATCCCCGACGCACCGGTGACCAGGGCGGTGATCTCTCTGGTCGGCGGCCACAAGGGCCTGCTGGTCAACAACACCAACCTCTGCACCCATAAGGACATCGCCGGGGTGCAGCTCACCGGCCAAAACAACAAGACCGCCGACTCCAACCCCAAGGTCGCGGTCAAGTGCCCGCACAAGAAGCACAAGAAGAAGAAGCACCACAAGAAGCACAAGCGCCATCACCGCCGTGCCCACCGGCGCGCGGTGAGGTAGCGGCGAGGGTCACCCCATGCGCACCGGCCGCAAGCGCCGCCACCCGGTCAAAGGTGGCGGCGCGATCGCGCTGACCCTGATTGCGGTCGCGCTGGGGCCGGGCGCCGGGGCAGCCGATGCCTCCGGCCCGCCGCTCCTCCCCTCGCCCTGGTCGGCTTGGGCCTCGGCGGTCTCCACCAACGCCGCCCGCCTCAACGCCGAGATCAACCCCAACGGCCTCGCCACCACCTACCACTTCGACTACATCTCCAAGGCCGTCTACGACGCCAACCTCGCCGTCCCCCGAGACGGCTTCACCGGCGCCTCTCGGGTCCCCTCCTTCGAGGCGAACATCGGCTCGGGCGCCAGCGCGGTCACGGTCGGGCCACAGTTCCTCTTCAGCCTGGCGCCCGACGCCTCCTACGTCTACCGCGTGGTGGCGAGCAACTCCGATCCCGCCAGTCCCACCTACGGGCCGGCGCAGACCTTAACCACCCGGGCCAATCCGCTCGGGGCGAGCAGCGACTCCTGCGCCAACAAAGCGGTGCGCAGCCAGCAGAACTCCAACTCCTCGCCATACCTGCCCGACTGCCGAGCCTACGAGTTGGTCTCCCCGATCGACAAAAACGGCGGCGAGGTCGGCGCGCCCGGGGCGATCGCCGGCGGCGGGGTGCTTCAGGCCGCCGCGGGGGGTTCGGCCGCCACCTACAGCTCCGAGGCCTCCTTCGCGGGCGGCTCCGGCGCCCCGCCCGCCTCCCAGTACATCGCTTCCCGCAGCGGCGGCGGCTGGTCGACCCAGAACGTCACCGTGCCGTTATTCGCCGGCTCCTACGGGATCGATCCCGACGGCGTCCCCTACCGGCTCTTCTCCGCCGACCTCGCCCGCGGCCTCTTGCTGAACGGGCGCTCCTGCCGCGGCGACGTCGACGGCTGCGCGGTGCCCAATCCGCCGCTGAGCGGCACCGACGCCCCGGCCGGCTATCAGAACTACTACCTGCGCGATTCCGGCGGCGGCTTCGAGGCGCTGCTCGGCGCCGCCGACATCGCCGGCCTCGGCCTCGATCCGGCGAGCTTCGAGCTGAGCTTCGCCGGCGCCTCTCCCGACCTGTCCCACGTCGTCCTCTCCAGCTGCGCAAAGCTGACCGCGGGGGCCACCGACGGCTGCTCCGGTCCCGACGCCAACCTCTACGAGTGGTCGACGGAAGGCGGCGCTCTCAGCCCGATCAACAGCAGCCCCGGCGCGCGGCTCGCCGCCCAAGACCGCGCCGTCTCGGCCAACGGCGCCCGCGTCTACTTCTATGAGGGCGGGAACCTCTGGCTGCGCGACGGCAGCGCGCTCAAGCAGGCCGACGCCGACGCCGGCGGAGGGGGGAGCTTCGAGACCGCCTCCACCGACGGCTCGGTCGCCTTCTTCACCGTCGGCGGCCACATCTGGCGCTACCTGGCCGCCTCCGACAGCGCCACGGACGTCACGCCTTCGGGCGGGGTGTTGGGGGTGCTCGGCGTCGCGGACAGCGGCTCCCACCTCTACTA
Organism: uncultured Solirubrobacterales bacterium; assembly: GCA_963702055.1. GTDB lineage: Bacteria > Actinomycetota > Thermoleophilia > Solirubrobacterales > 70-9 > CAWINX01. Next base: position 2,217,587 of record OY969702.1, read on the forward strand.
CCTGAGCGGCAGCGGGCTGTATGTGTGCGCGAACTCGCAGTCCACATCCAATTGCGAGACGGCATCGACCAAAGTCGCCGACGACGCCGACGCGAGTGACTACCCGCCGGCCACCGGCACCGCTCGCGTCTCAGCCGACGGCACCAAGCTGCTCTTCGTCTCCAGCGCCTCACTGACCGGCTTCGACAACACCGATCTAAACACCAAAAATCCCGACAGCCAGGTCTACCTCTATGACGGCGCGCTTCACTGCCTCTCCTGCAACCCGACCGGCGGCCGGCCGCTCGGCCCCTCCTCGATCCCCGGCGCGATCGCCAACGGGACCGGCCCCGACGCCTCCGACTTCTACAAGCCCCGCGTCCTCTCCGCCGACGGGCGGCGCGTCTTCTTCGACTCCCGCGACGCGATCGCCCTGACCGACACCAACGGCGGCCCTGACACCTATGAGTGGGAGGCGCAGGGGGAGGGTGGCTGCACCCACAGCGGCGGCTGCATCTCGCTGATTTCCTCGGGGCGCGCGACGGGCGGCGCCAGCTTCGCCGACGCCTCCGCCGACGGCTCCGACGCCTTCTTCCTCACCGGCGGCTCGCTCCTCGCTGCCGACCCCGGCGGGACCGACCTCTACGACGCCCGCGCCGGCGGCGGCTTCTTCGTCCCCTCGCCGCCGATCGCCTGCGAGGGAGACGCCTGCCAGGTCCTGCCCCCGCAGCCGGTCGACCCGACCCTGACCACCCTGCTGCCGGGCCCCGGCAACCCGCCGCTTCGCTACGTCAACGCGAAGAAGAAGGCGAAGCGCTGCAAGAAGGGCTTCCAGAAGAAGAAGGTGCACGGCAAGTCAAAGTGCGTCAAGAAGAAGCACAAGAAGAAGCACAAGAAGAAGCACCACAAGCGCAAGGCAAAGCGCCGGCACAAGCGGGGAGGGCGGCGATGAGGCGCCTCGACTCAGATCAGCTCGAGCAGTTCGCAGGCTTCGCGGGCGCTGAGCACCCTGGGCTCCAGCTCGTCGGCATGGTCGAGCAGGTCCTTGTCCCCACTGACGATTGCCTCGACTCCTGCCTCCCTTGCCAGCGCCAGCAGGTAGTCATCGCTCGGGTCGCGCAAGATCGCCTCGATCGCTTTGGGGTCATCTCGCATCGTCCCGACATCGGCGATGCCGGCGACGATCTCGGCCAACTCCTCCTCACTGACTCGCTCCCGGAAGTAGGGCTTGCGCAGGCCGCGAGCGACTTCGACCAACAGCTCCGGGCAGACGACGATCTCAAAGCGCGTGCCTCCAAGATCGGCGTAGAGCAGGCTGGGTGGGCTCTCGCCGTGTGGGTTGGCGCTCCCCGACACCAGCGTGGTCGCGTCGATGACGAGGAGCTTCAACCGGCGGCCCGGCGCTCGGCTGCGCGCTCGGCTCGCACCTCGCGCACTGCCTTCGCGGCTTCGCGCTCGATCTCCTCGGAGGGCACCCCGGCAAAGCGCTCCTTCACCCGCGCGCTTGCCTCGCGCCCGAGCTGGATGCGGGCAACACTCTCCAGCAGCTCGCGGTCGCTGCGCTCGGGCCGCCGCTTGCGTAGCCGCTCCAGCAGCTCGCTGTCGATCTCAACGGTCGTTGTCGGCGAAGCAGCCATCGCACAAAGGGTAGCGCCGCCCGCTCCTATGTTCACCACGTCCCGCTTGAGGCTGAGGGCTGCATGACGGCCCCGCCCACAACCAAGTTCCCCGCGACGGACAGGGTCAGTCCCGAGTCGAGAGGGGTTCCTGCGGCGAGCGCCGGACCAAGCGGCGCGAGGACGCAGGTCGCCCGAGTAGCAGCGCTACTCGGGCGACTGAGGACAAAGCGCCGCGCCGTGTCCGCCGCCGCCGCAGGGGCGGCTATCGCGATGGGGCTGGCCCTGCCCGTCGGCGCCCAAGCGGCCCAGCCGACCCTCGGCGCGGTCTCGGCAACCGACATCCAGGGCGTCTCGGCCCTGCTGAAGGGAACCGTCGACCCGGGCGGGGAGCCGACCACCTACTGGTTCGAGTACGGGACCGCGGCCAACTTCGTTGGCGCCGCCAAAACTACGGTCACCTCAGTCGGCTCGGGCAGCGCCGCCCAGCCCGCCCGCGCCGCGATTTCCGGCCTCGCTCCCAACACCCTCTACCACTACCGCCTGGCGGCGACCAACAACTCAGGCTCGCCGCCTCCCGCCACGGGCACCTTCACCACCACTCAGGGCTTCGGCTTCAAAGCGGGCGCCGCCGGCTTCGCCGCGGTCGTCCGCGCCGACGGCGGTTCCACCACCACCCAGGCCGGCTCCCACCCCTACCAGCTCGACTTCACGGTCGGGCTCAAGCAGGGCGGCGAGTTCGAGGGCCAGCCCGGCGTCGCCTTCCCCGATGGCGATCTGCGCGACCTGCGCATCGACATGCCCGCCGGATTACTGGTCAACCCCTCGGCGCTGCCCAAGTGCAGCCTCGATCAGTTCCACACCGCCCGCAACTCCCCCTTTGAGACCAGCCTCTCGGGGGAGAGCTGTCCCGACAACACCCAGGTCGGCACGATCGAGGTGAAGACCAGCCTCGGCGGCGGGCAGACACGCCGCTTCGGCCTCTTCAGCCTCGACCCCGGTCCCGGCGTCCCCGCCCAGCTCGGCGCCTCCCCCTTCGGCGAGCCGATCGTCCTCGACGCCGATCTGCGCGCCGGGTCGGACGGCTCCTACGCGCTCACCCTCGAGGCGAGCAATTTCCCCCAGACGCTCGACGTCTCCGGCATAAACGTGTCGCTGTGGGGGACCCCGGGGGGCGCTTCCCACAACGGCGAACGGGGCAACTGCCTGAACGAAGCCGAGCCCGACTTTCCCTGGGCCAAATGCTCGCCGAGCGGCAGCGCGCTCGCCTACCTGACCATGCCCGCCGGCTGCGCGGCCTCGCTTTCCTTTACCGCCACCGCCGACGCCTGGCAACAGCCGGCCGAGGTCTCCTCCTCGAGCCAGGCGGGCGCGGTCGGCTCCTGCACGACCCTTCCCTTCGCCCCCCAGCTACAGGCCTACCTGACCACCGCCAAGGCCTCCTCGGGCAGCGGCTACAACTTCCAGCTCGTCAACGACAGCGGCGGGCTTACCGACCCCTCCCAACGCGCTCCCTCGCCGGCCAAGACCGCCGTTGTGGCGCTGCCCGCGGGGGTGACGATCAACCCCTCGGTTGGAGCGGGACTTGGGGTCTGCACGCCGGGCCAGTACGCCCTTGAGACCGCGACCTCAAACCCGGGAGACGGCTGTCCCAATGCCGCCAAGATCGGCGACTTCGACGTGCGCTCACCGATCTTCGACAACCAGTGGCTCGACGGCGGGATCTACCTCGCCCAGCCCTATGACAACCCGTTCAACTCGCTGGTCGCCGTCTACCTGGTGGCGAGGCTCCCCGACAGAGGCGTCCTGGTCAAGCTGGCCGGCAAGATCCTCCCCGACCCGAGCACGGGAACCCTGACCGCGACCTTCGACGGCCTGCCCCAGCTCCCCTACACCGATCTCAACCTCACCTTCCGTCCCGGCCAGCGCCCCTTCGTGATCAGCCCGGCCGCCTGCGGTGCCGCCACCACCCTGACCGATATGACTCCCTGGTCGGGAGGCGCGATCACCCACACATCCACCGCCTCCCAGATCACCACCGGCGTCGACGCCGGGCCCTGCCCGAGCGCCTCGCCGCCCTTTGCCCCGGGCGTGGTGGCCGGCGGCGTCAACTCAAACGTCAACTCCTACACCCCCTACTTCGTCCACCTGACTCGCCAGGACACCGAGCAGGAGATCACCTCCTACTCGCTGGTCCTGCCGGAGGGGATCACCGGCAAACTGGCCGGCATCCCCTTCTGCTCAGACGCGGCGATCGCGGCGGCAAGGTCAAGGAGCGGCACGGCGGAGGCGGCAAGCCCCTCCTGCCCGGAGTCGAGCTTGGTCGGCCATGTGCTCACGGGCTACGGAGTGGGCAGCGCCCTCACCTACACCACCGGCAAGATCTACCTCGCCGGCCCCTATAACGGCCAACCCTTATCGGTGGTCTTCATCAACCCGGCGACGGTGGGTCCCTTCGACCTCGGCACCGTGGTGATCCGCTCCGCCTTCTCGGTCAACGAGCACACCGCTCAGTTGCAGATCGACCGCTCGGCCTCCGATGCGATCCCCCACATCATCGGCGGCATCCCCCTGCACCTCAGGGACGTCCGCATATATATGGACCGCCCCCAGTTCACCCACAACCCGTCGAGCTGCGCCGCCTCGCAGCTGGTCTCCACCCTGGGCGGCTCAGGCGCCAACTTCGCCACCGCCGCCGATGACAGCCTCTCCACCGCGACCTCCTTCTTCCAGCTGCTCAACTGCCGAACCTTGGGCTTCAAGCCGAAGCTGGGCGTCCAGCTCAAGGGCGGCACGAAGCGAAATGGCCACCCGCAGCTGACCGCGACCTTCGCCTCGCGGGGGGCGACCGACACCAACCTGAAGGAGATTTCGGTGACGATCCCCCACCAGGAGTTCCTCGCCCAAAACCATATCCGCGGGATCTGCACCAGGGCGCAGTTCGAGTCGAAGACCTGTCCCGCCAACTCGATCTACGGCCGCGCGCAGGCCGACACGCCGCTCTTCGACAACCCGCTTACCGGCAACGTCTACCTGCGCTCGGCGCCGGGCAGAAAACTCCCCGACCTGGTCGCCGACCTCTACTCCGGTGCGGTTCGCATTGTCGTCGAGGGCAACATCGGCCCGGCAAAGGGCGGGATCCGTGCCCTCTTCAAGAACCTCCCCGACGAGCCGGTCGACCGCTTCACGATGACGCTGTTCGGTGGCGGACGGGGCCTCTTGGTCAACTCGGCAGACATCTGCGCCCGCCCGCCGGTCTCCGACGTCGAGGCCCAGGGCCAGACCAACCTCGGCTACATCTTCACCACCAAGCTGCGCGGGCAGTGCCACAAGCACAGGGCGCGGCACAAGAAGCATCACAAGCGCCATCACCGCAGAAAGCACGCCCGGCACCACAAGCGAGGTGGGCGATGAGGAGGTTCGGGGTGAAGAGGGTCCTGCCGAGGGTGCTCTGTGCGGCTGCGCTGGCGTTTGGACTGGGTGTCGCGCCGTCGGCGCAGGCCGCCTTCCCCGAGCCGGACTTCGTCTTCTTCGCCAGCCAGAACGCGCAGCCCGGCGGAGACTTCAGCGGTCCCTGCGGCCTCGCCGTCGACGTCTCCGGTCGTTTCTACGTCGCCGACTACTACCACCACGCCGTCGACGTCTACAACCCAAACCACACCTACGTCAGCCGGCTCAAAAACGAGGACCCGCTCGACGGCCCCTGCGGCTTGGCGCTCGACGTCTCCAACAACCTCTACGTCAACAACTACCACCGCAACGTGGCCAAATTCGGGCCCACCTCGGCCTTCACCCCCGGCCCGATCTTCGATACCGACACCCCGACCGGAGTCGCGGTCGATCAGACAACCGGAAACGTCTACGTAAACGACCGCACCTACATCGCGGTCTATGACTCGACCGGCGCGCCGGTGCTCGACGGGCTCGACCCGAAACAGATCGGCGTCGGATCGCTCGGCGACGGCTACGGCCTGGCAATCTCCCAATTTGCCGGCACGTTTGGCCGCCTCTACGTGCCCGACGCCTCGACCGACACGGTCAAGGTCTATGACTCCGCAACCGGAGCTTCCCTCCCGGCGATCGCCAAGCCGGGTGGCTTCGGCTCCCTGCGCGACTCCGCCGTCGCCGTCGACCGAGTGACGGGCGAGGTCTACGTCGCCGACACCCTCGGCTCGCAGTACTCCGAGCACCCGCAGGCGACGATCTGGGTCTTCTCCAGCACCGGCGTCTACGAGGGCCGCCTCAAGTACAACGTCGTCGACGGCGCCCCACCCGGCCTTGCGGTCGACAACTCCGCCGGCGCCAACCAGGGCCGCGTCTACGTCACCTCCGGCAACACCGACCAGGCGAGCGTCTACGCCTATCCGCCCGGCTCGGCGACCAGCGCCTCCGCTCCGGCCGCCTTCTCACTGGCGATGGGCACCAGTGGAAGCGGGGGAGGGGCGATCACCGCAAGCTCGCCGGCGCCGATCGACTGCACCGCGTCCTGCGATACACAGATCCGCTCCGGCGCGGTGGTCGACCTCAGCGCCGACCCGGACCCGAACTCCACCTTCACCGGCTGGTCCGGCGAGGGCTGCTCGGGGGGCGGTGAATGCACGGTGACTATGGACGAGGCGAAGTCGGTCAGCGCTGAGTTCGAGGTGGCGCAGGGGAACAACCCCCCCGCCGGCAGCGGAGCCGGCGCGGCAGCCGCCACTAAGCCCTCGACTCCGCTGACGCGTTCCCTCCCCGCCAAGCGCACGCGCCATCGCGCCAGGCGCCACCATCACCGGCGTCCTCACGCGAAGCGCCGCCACCACCACAAGCGCCGCCACGCGGGGCGCCGTCACCGCGCCCGCCATCGTCACGGGCGTCATCGTTAGATTTGCCATTGGGATCCGACAAAACCGCGAAATGTCCCGTCCGGGAGAGTCAGATGAGACAGAGATTCGCGCCTAAAACCCCGATCGCGATCGCCGCCGCGGCCGCCCTGGCCCTCGCCGGCTGCGGCGGCGGGGGAAGCTCGACGACGAGCGGCGGCGTCACCCTCACCGGCGCCGGCGGTGCGACGACGACGATCGACACCACCAAGCTCTCCCCACAGCAGCAGAAGAGACTCGAGCAGCTGCGCCAGAAAGCTGGGCAGTTGAAAAAGAAGGCCGAGGAGAAGGCCAGGGGAAGCGGCTCCGGCGGCGGCAACTCGGCCGAGGTCCCGTTCAAGCAGCCGAGCGGCTCGACCCCGACCGGCGCCGCCGCCCTCCCCAACCAGGGGACGAAGCGGGTCGCCCCCGGGGTCCCCACCGCCAAGGGTGGCGACAACAGCATTCAGGAATACGGGGTCGAGGGCCCCAGCTCCGACCGGGTGCGGGCCGCGCGGGTCCTCCAGGCCTACCTCAACGCCCGCGTTGAGCACCAGTGGGGCGTCGCCTGCTCCTACATGACCGCGGCGATCAGGCAGCAACTGGCGCAGCTTGCCAGCCAGGGAGGCAAGGGCGGCTCCCTCGACTGCGCCGAGGCGATGCGCGGCCTCACCGCGGGGGTGCCGGAGAAGGCGCTGCGCAGCGCCGCCGACATCGACGTGCTCAGCATGCGGATCCAGGGCGGCCGGTCCTTCCTCATATACAAGGACGGGGCGGGGACGCCCACGGCGATGCCGATGGGCCGCGAGGGCGGCGCCTGGAAGGTCGGCGCGATCGCCGGCAGCCCCCTGCTGCTCTAACCCGCCGAGCCCTACATCTTCTCCTGCGCCGCCTCCGGCCCCGGGTAGGGCAGCACCGCGAAGTACATGAGCGAGGGCACCAGCGAGGCGAGGTCGTCGAGCTCGTCGCGGTCAGAGCCTGTCTCAAGGCTCCGCGCGGGCGGCTGGCGAGCGCCGCCGGCAAGTCGTCGCGGAGCGAGCGTCGCAATCTGATTCTTCCGCGAGCGGGAGCGACGGCGTAGCCATTTGTGGAGAGCGATGCAAGGACGCAAGGGGCGGCCAATGCTGGGTGCATTGCCGACCCCGAGGACGCCGCAGCGCGAAGCGTCCGCCGCCGCCAGGGGTGTGTGGGGAGCCTTGAGACAGGTTCTCAAGGCGGGAGTAGAGCAGGGACTCGATGCCGCCGATCACGCCGGCGGGGGTGAGGCCGGAGGCGGGGCACGCCCTCACGCTATCGAGCGATCGCCCTGATGCCGATCAGGCCTCCCCGGCTCAACCCACCGCCCCGACCGGATCGACGCAATCACCCCGACGAGGCCGCCCATCACTGGGGGTGTACCTGAGAACACACAAGAGCCGTGAACCAGCCGCTTAAGGGTCAATCAATATGACCGTAAGGCATTTGCACAAGAAAATTCGATAGGTTTGGCAATCGACTGTGGTATGTGGAGGAACCATCGCAGTTGCGGCGCTGCCGCACTTCGCAATCGACAGTTCGACTACACCCGAGAAACTAAATGCGCCGGAACAAAAAGTCTCCAATAGACTTGGTCCCCTCTGCCGACGGGCACGGACGGCGGCCGTGTGAAGACAGCGAGGTCGCTTGGCAGTACTTGCTGCCAGAGGCCCGAATGCGCCGATGGGTTGAAACCGTCGAAATCCGCAACTTTCGTAATTTCCATCGGGAGATCACGATTGACTTCAGCCTTCCCAGCATCGCCTGTGAAGGCACGAGATGGATGATGCCTACGGCCTTTCTTTCAAAGAAGCCAGTTGCACCCGATTTGGAGGTGCGGGACTTCTCCGGAGGGGCGATCTCGGTTCCAACCAAGCCCGAAAATATGGCAATGACCTTTGCCGCCCTGGAGCATCTTGGTAAGACTGGGGCAATCAACCTCCATGCAATTCCCGAACTAGAGGGTTTGGTGCATCAGGTCATTTTCGGCGATCTTTTCGAAGCTCGGGTCGCGCGGCTTCTCGCGGTGAAAGCAATGGACCCGGAAGATGTTCTGCTCGGACGGCTACTCCATGGACTCGAGGATCAGTTTTTGCTTTGGATTCCGGTCAGCGGAGATCCTGGCTGTGATCAACAGGTCCAGATCTCTAGACGGGGACGGGTCAATCGAAATCAACTAATTCCCCGGCGGCGTGTTTGGGAGCGGCGACAGGTGCAGACTGCTCTTGGCCTCATCAATGTTGAGTGGTTTCCTCCGAGCGGGCGACGACAGTTTCAGCCTCGTGTCGCCTTACAACGTTTTCAGCGCATCCTCGGACTCGCGCCGATGGAGTTTCAGCACGAGATAACCGAAGCGCACCGCTTTTTCAGTTTTCACCTTCGAGTCTTGGCGCCGGACGGCCTTCTCATCCGCGATGTGGGTATGGACGTCCCCAAACCAGGAGAAGAGGAAGACCCCGACTCCGCAATGGAGGAACTTAACGACGGGCCGGGGGTTCTCTGCCAGGGGCTAGATACGGAGATGGCGCATCTCCATTTCTCCAAGTCAGACAATCCAACCTACGTTTTGGGTTTGATTGAGTTTGGGATTCGCACCAGCGTGACTTCGCTGTGGGCAACGGCTGTCGTATTCACGAGCTGTGTCCTCTGGGCAATGCATCGTCTAGCCCCGCCAGAGTTCATCTTAAATGGCCACCTGGAGGCTACGGTCGCCATCCTGCTTGTCGGTCCGAGTTTGGCTGCGGCGTGGGCTATCAGGGAAGACACAGAAGTAGTGGACGCCCAAATATGGGGCGCACGATCGCTGCTGTTCGTTTCCGCAGGCCTTGCAGTTGCGACCGCACTTAGCTTCGACGGCTTCAGTCCGTTTCACCTGGAGACTGATCAGGCCGTTGAAATCTATGCGTCGCTCAGTTACGGGGTGTCGGCGTTGATCGTTGCGGGTTGGGTGCTAACCCGGGAAACCTCATGGTTTGTATATCGCAAGGTACTCACCACAGGGAGACGCAATCTCACCACAACCGCTGCAGCGGTTGTGGTCGGCCTTGTCGTGGTTGCTCACGAGGGCCTTCACAATCGACTTGTCGGGGCCGCACTGCTAGCGGCCGGCATGGCGCTTGGTTCCGTTGCCGCCCACCCAGGAGGTGCCAGTACGACCTATCAGCGAGGGCGTGCACCCTTTTTGGCAGCCCTAGGCGCTATCGGGATGCTATTTGGCGCTGGATACTTCCTCGGCTTCTACGAGAGCCTTCTTCGGCCGTCTGTATTCCGGGACGCCTTTCTTAGCTACGAGGGCCTGATCTTGCTGGCGACCCTGGTCCAATATGTCCGGTCTGACTGATCTAAGCGCGATTGTGATTAAAGAAACTTTCATCGTTTGCCGATGTTTAAGCTTGCATGAGCGCAAGCAGAGGGGATAAGATTCCACCAGTGAGCCAGGAGCCAGTCCCTGACGCCACAATCGGACCGCCTAAGTGCGCGGGTCCGGATTTTTTCCTTCCCCCTCGGGCGGCCAATAATCTTGATGCGGCCAAAATTCGCATTGTTGGTGTCGGCGCCGAAGTCGAGCCGCAACCGGCCGGGCAGGCCGATCGTCTGCGTCAAGTGATCAGATCGCTGTTCGCGCAGGACTGACAACGACCATTCGCCCGCTGCCTTGAAGGGGCACCTAGATCTCCGGCCAGATCCAGGTGCAGTTCGCTCTTCTCAGGGCTGCAGGGGAGCGATGTCTGTCGCCTCGCGCGCGTTTCAGCCCGTAGAGGCCTGCATCTCCTCGTTTGCGGCCTCCGGGTCCAGGTAGGGCAGCACCGCGAAAGTACATCAGCGAGGGGACGAGGGAGGCGAGGTCGTCGAGCTCGTCGCGGTCAGAGCCTGTCTCAAGGCTCCGCGCGGGCGGCTGGCGAGCGCCGGACCGAGCGATGCAAGGACGCAAGGGGTCGGCCAATGCTGGGTGCATTGCCGACCCCGAGGACGCCGCAGCGGGAAGCGTCCGCCGCCGCCAGGGGTGTGTGGGGAGCCTTGAGACAGGCTCTCAAAGGCGGGAGTAGAGCAGGGACTCGATGCCGCCGATCACCCCGACCGGGGTGAGGCCGGATGCCGCGGCCGGCCCAACAAGGGACTGACAGCATTCACCCTCACAATGCTCTCCTGCCTGCGCGTGTCGGCCACCTTTTGGGCGATGGCCGACACGCTCGACAGGAGCCGGCCGCAATCCATGCGTGCCGCCGCAGTCGGCGGCTACGATTCCACTATGGCCGTAACGGTTGACGACACTCTGATCGCCGAAGCCGGGCGGCGCTTGGCCGCCGCCGCGCCCGATGCGCAGGTGATCCTCTTCGGCTCCCACGCGCGTGGAGAAGCGGGACCCCACAGCGATGCCGACTTCCTCGTGATCGAGCCTCAGGTCGACGACGAGGCCGAGGAGTCGATACGCCTGCATCGCACCCTGCGCGACCTGCGGATGCCGGCCGATGTCATCGTCGTCAGCCGCGACTACGCCGACCGCTGGCGCGAGGTGCGCGGCGGCGTCGTCCACGCGGCGCTCTCGCAGGGCCGAGTCCTCGCCGGATGAGCACCGAGCCCGATCTGCCCGGCGACCTCATCGACCTTGCGCGTGAGGATCTGGCTTCCGCCGAGGCGCTGCATGCGGCAGAGCGAATCTCCGATTCCCCGGTTGGATTCCACGCCCAACAGAGCGTCGAGAAGGCGTTGAAGGCGGTCATCGCAAGCCGCGGCCTGGAGTTCCCCTTCACCCATGACCTCGGCCTGCTTATGCAGCTCTGCGAGGACGCTGGGCTCGCGGTTCCCGCTGAGCTCTCCGCCGCGGATCGCCTAAATCCATATGCGGCAGCCATCCGCTATGGCTTGGGAAACCCGGGGACCGTTGATCCCGCCGATGCGCTGCGCTGGGCAACCCTCGCGATCGAGTGGGCAGAGGCCCAGACCGCCTCAGCCGACTCCTGACCGGCTGTGCCGTAAGGGCCTCCTGGTCAACAACACCAACCTCTGCGCCCAAAAGGACATCGCGGCGGTCAGGCTCGACGGCCAAAACGGCAAGACGGCCGACACCAACCCGGCGGTCAAGGTGGCGGGCTGCAAGCCTCAGCGCAAACACCACAAACACCACAAAAAGCACCGCCGCCATCACCGGCGGCACGCGGGGCGCTAGCAGCAGTCAGCGCTCTTTATCGACTGAGCATTCGAAAGACGCCGCCACACTCCTCGGTATCATCGGGTGAGGCTATGGAACCGATCCGCACCGACTTCAGAGGCTATGAGGGCAAGTTCGTCGCCACCGATGCCCGTACGGGCAAGGTCGTGATCGCCGAAGACGATCCCCGTGTCGTCTTCGAGAAGGCCCGCAAGCTCAAGCACGTGGTGATCGGCGGCCGAGTCCCCACTGCGGACGAGCCGATCTACGTCGGCCTTGGCTGACCGCCAACCGTTCCCCTGGCTCTATCCCTACCGGGAGGACCCTCAGCACACGCGCCTCGACCAACCGGTCTTCCGGCCCTTCGTGCCCGTTTCCCTCGCCATCGGGGATGCATCGACGCCCGAGCTGGAAGGCTTGATCGACACCGGCGCCGATGGGATCCTCGCCAGCGACTTGCTCGCGGAGGAGCTGGGCCTCGACCTCTCCGATAACGAGGGTGAAGAGCGCCACGCGGTGGGAGGGCGCACGGTGACCGCCCGCTACAAGACCGTCACTCTCCGGCTCCACCACCATGACGTCGGTCCCGACGAGCGGCGCGAATGGGAGGCGCTGATCGGTTTCGTCGGAGGCTGGCACAGCTTCGGCCTCGTGCTGCTCGGCAGCGTCGGCTTCCTCGACCGCTTCACCGTCACCGCGAGTCGCTTCGCCCAGGCGATCGCGGTCGAGGAGCGAGAGGCCTTCGACGAGCGCTTCGGCGTCGTCAACGCCCCCTGACGCCCGCGGGGCCGGTAGCAGCAAGCAGCCCCGTCGTCCTCTTGGCTCCGCTCCGCCCGCCACGTACCCTGTAGTCGATGTCTCGCCTGTCTAAAACGAGATTCAGGCGGGCCCTGGAGATGCTGGATCGAATCGAGACGTTCGAGTCGCGCCGCGCCGACGACGAGGCCGCCGCGATCGCCGCCGAGCGTATCCGCAGCGGCGCTGCCGACCACAAGGAAGACGGCGTCGAGGTGCTGGCGAAGCTCGGCATCCGAACCCGCTGAGCGCCAAGCCGCGACGATGCGGCCGTGACCACCGCCACCAACGCTTCGGTGCCAACCTCGCCCACCTGCGCCGCGCCTCCGGCTTGACCCAGGAGCAGCTCGCCTCCCTCTGCGAACTGCACCGCAGCGAAGTCTCCCTGCTCGAGCGCGGCGGCCGCGAGCCGCGCCTCGGCGTCATCGTCAAGCTCGCCGGCGCCCTCGCGATCGACCTCGGCGCCCTGCTGGAGGGCATCGCGGTCATCCCGGCCTAGCTTCGCCCGAAACACAGATCAGGGGGGCGAATCTCCCCCGTCTAAAGCCTCAGATGGGCATCCACCCCAGATGCCCGTCGGCCGCGAATGCCTCGGGCGCCGACCCAGGAGGGATCGACCCATGCCCGATCAGCCTAAATCTCTCGACCATGTCTCATCCACGACCGCGGAGGACGAGCAGCTTGAGCGCGCCGTGCTCAGCTTTGTCCTCTCCGTGCATCCGACCCTGCTCACCCAGGGCGAGCTGACCCGCGCGATCGCCTCCGACCCAGAGGACTTCGACCAGCGTGACGCCATAGTCCAAGCCGTCACAGAGCTGCGCGGCGCCGGCCTCCTGTACCGCCAAGGCACCTTCGTCCTGCCCTCCTACGCGGCGCTGCGCTTCGACCGAATCACCGCCGACTGAGCCCGGAGCTCCGGGCTCGCCGCCAGCCGATGCTGCCCCCGCCGGGGGGGCGAATTTCGCCGCCCCCGCCCCTATGGGGGGTGAAGCCAAAACCCTCTGGGTGGCGCGCCCACGCTCCCGGAGCCGACACCAGGAGGCAGATTCCCAATGCAGCCGAACCCCGACCCACACCCCGAAGGTGCGGGCAATCCCCACCCCCGCAATGAGGAGGCGGCACGCGTCGAGCGCGCCCTGCTCGCCTTCCTTCTCGCCGAGCATCCGACCCGCCTGACGATCTGCGAGCTGGCCCGCGAGCTCAGCCCCGACTCCGAGAGCAGCGCGGTCGAGCGCGCCGTGCGCGATCTGGTCGGCGTCGGCCTGCTGCGTTGTCAGGGCGCCTACGCGCTGCCCACCAACGCAGCCCTTTACTTCGACCGGCTGATGACGACCTGAGGCGTCGGCGCAGGATGTCGCGGCGGTGGGTTGCGGCCGGGCCGCCAGCGGCCGCATGATCGCACGCTGCGCGTGCGGGCGGCCGCCGGATGGCGACCCGGCCCGCAAGCCCGCAGTGCCCGGCAACCCGGCGGCAGCAGCTCCTCGTCCAGCTGCTCGCCCGCGATGGCGAGCGCTTACGCAACCAAGCTCGCCACCACGCGCCGAGCGTTGTCGACGCCGAAGACGCGATCCAGGACGCTTGTATCGCTTTCTTGCGGCACTTCACGGCCTCCCCGCAGGCGGCGCTGCCCTGGATGATGGTGGTGGTCAGGCACTGTGCCTGGAAGATCGCGGCGCGCCGTCGTGGCCGCGAAGCTCCGATCGCGCCCAATCCCACCGACGCCTTCGACCCCTCCGGGCAGCTTTTCGCGCTGCTCGACGATCGCCCCGGCCCCGCCGAGCAGCTTGAGTTGGCTGAGCGAATCGAGCTGCTTGAGGCCCTCAAGCCAGACGAGCGCGCCGCGCTGGTCCTTTTCGCCCTCGGCTACTCCTACAAGGAGATTGCTGCCCGCCAGGGCTGGACTTTCACCAAGGTCAACCGCTGTGTCAGCGAAGGCCGCGCCGCCCTGCGTGGCTTGGTCGCCAAAGGGGTCAAACCGCGCGGCTGATCCGTCTTGTCGGCATCAGCCGCAAGCCCCCGCTCCGCCGACCCTCCCGGATCCTCGCACGCTGCGCGTGCGGATTGCCGGGTGTGTCGGCTGCCGCGAGGGGCGCAGCCACGAGGAGGAAGGAGAAGCGAGATGGAGTTGAGATGCCCGGAGTGCTGTAGCCCGGAGGTGGCTCTGATCGACCGCGGAACGCGCCTGCGCTGCGGCAACTGCGGCGCGACCTTCAGCCGCGAGGAGGCTTGGGTCAGCGTCGCCGACGCGGAGGCCTATGCCGAAGAGCGGGCGGCCTGCACCTGCGACACCGTGCGCGGCTGTCCGCAGTGCTTCCGCAAGGCCGACGAGCTGGTCGGGTCGGTCGTGCGCGACTCCCAGGGCCGCGCGTGGCAAGTCGCCGACGTGGGGGAGAAGGACGGCTTCCCGACGATCCGCGGCGAGCGCTACTGGGATCGCCCCGACGAGGTGGAGGTTCTCAGGGTGGCCTGACCCGACTCGCCCGTCGCCTCAACGCTGGGCTTCCCGTGGGGGCGATTTTCCCTCGCCCCAACCCTCACCTCGACATGTCCATCCATACGCCGCTCGGCGAGTCGCCGGCACCCCGATTCTCGCACGCTGCGCGTGCGCTTCGGGGGAACCGGCGCCCGCCCCGCGGGGCCACGACAAAGGAGCTACCGATGGAGTTGTTCCACTTCGACCGAGCCGCGGCGCTCAAGCAGATCACCGACCCCGAAGGCGCCCTCTGGCCGGTCAACGCCTTCAGCGACGCCGACGAGCTGAACGCCCTCGCCGATGACGCCCTCACAAGCGGCGTCGTCGCTCGCCGGCGCCCCGCTGCCCACTTCGCGATCTACCCGATGTCGCTGTCAGAGCCCGAGCCCATCCTCGCGGTCAACCCCGGTCCGGGTCCGGCGCTGCTGGGCTACTCGCTGAAGCTGCGCGAGCGCGAGGGCGAGAGCCCGGTCGAGTTCACCGTGCGCCTGCTCGAGGAGATCACGGGCGAGGCCAACGCGCTCGCGGCGCGGCCCGATCTACTCGGGGCCGAAGAGGAGCGGGGATCGTGAGCGAGGATCGGCGCTTCCAGGCGATCCTCACCGCCGAGGGCTTCCGCGTCCAGCGCCTCGCTGACGGCGAGCTGATCGGCGGCACCTACGCCTCGCGCTTTCGCGCCCAGCAGGCCGCCGCCGACCTCGACGAAGTCGAGCGGTTGCGCTGTCCTGGCTGCGACTCCCGGCGGATCAACTACGAGCGCGACGCGGTTCTGCTCGCCGAGGCGGTGACGCTGAAGGACGGTGTCCTCATCCTCGCCGGTCCACCTGCAGCGGAGTGGTTGGATGACGTTCGCTTGGTCTGTGTCGAGTGCGGTGAAGAGGTCGCCGCGGAGTGGGCCGAGGAGCGGCCCCGGCACGTCCCCAACGGGCAACGGCCGTTGCACGATGGCGAGGCGCTGGATGCGTTGGCCGCCAAGCTGAGCGAACCAGGCGCCTGGAACGGCGCCGACGTCTGTGAACTCGCCGCCGCCTTACTGGCGCAAACCGGCCGCAAGATCGAGGACTAACCCGAAGGCAAGGTGTTCTGCGCTGGGGTGTTGTCTCCCGGACCGCCTGATTCGCGACTACGCCGGCACTGCTGAGTCGTCGCCGCCAAGCCTTGTGCGAGACAGGGGGGCGAAACCCCTACCGCCCATCCCTCGACCAGGCATGTCGACCACATCCGCACCCGCCGTCGCTTCGCCGGCACTCCGATCGTCGCACGCTGCGCGTGCGTGTCGGAGGCACCGGCTCTCGCGCCAGGCGGGGCCTCAGACAAGGAGAACGATCAGATGACCGAGCCAACCACCCAGGTTCTGGACGTCGACGCGATCGGCGTCGAGGAGGGCTTCAACCCACGCGGGGCCTTTGACGAAACTGCCCTCGCCGAACTTGAGGCGAGCGTCCGCGAGAACGGCGTCGTCTCGGCGCTCACCGTGCGCAGCGATGGCAACGGCAGCTTCGTGCTGGTCGCGGGCGAGCGCCGCCTGCGGGCGGCGAAGCGCGCCGGGCTCAAGCAGGTGCCCGTGGTGGTTCGCGACGGCTCCGGCGCGCTGGCCGCCGCCGTCGCCGAGAACCTGATCCGCGCCGACCTCGACCCGATCGAGACGGCTCGGGGACTGCGGCGCCTGGCCGAGGCCGAGAAGCTCGGCACCCACAAACAGCTCGCCGCGCGAATCGGCAAGTCCGCCAACTACGTCTCAGAGCGCCTGCGACTCCTGCAACTGCCCGAGCGCGCCCAGGAGGCGATCGCCGCCGGCAAGGTGCCGGTGGCGGCGGAGAAGCACCTGCGCAAGGTGGCCGCGGTCTCGCCGCGGGTCGCGGAGTGCGTGTGCGAGCTGGCGCAGCGTGACGAGGTCGATGGCCGCGACCTGGTCGAGCGCTTCGGCGAAGTCCTGGCCGGCGTCGAGCAGGCGGAGTTCACCGATCCCCCGACCTTCGTCGAAGTCGGCCACGGCGGCGCCTCGATCCTCGATCTGGTCAGCGATCAGGAGCGGGCGGAGGCGCTGATCGAGCGCCAGGAGGCGGCAAGCCCGGATCGCTTCTACGGCCGCGGGTCGATCCGCTTCGCGGAGGCCGATCTGGACGCCGCGCGCGCCGCCGGCTGCCTGCTGGAGTTCGAGACCGGCTCCGGTGACTGGCTCCACTCGCAGGCCTGGATCTGCGACGGCGAGTTCGCGGTCGATCTGGCCGAGCGGGTCGTGGAGCGAGCCGAGAAGGAGGCCGCGAAGCGAGCCAAGGAGCAGGCCGAGCGGGCGGGCGCCGAGGTTCCCGATGCCGGCGAGGGCGCCGACCCCGCCGAGGTCGATCGTCGGCGGCGGGCCAAGGAGCGCGAGGACGCGAAGCAGGCCGCCGGCATCGCCCGGGGCTTCAACCTGGCGCTGGGCGCGAACCTCGTCAATCGCCGCGGCGCCAAGACCCGCAAGGCCCACAGCCTGGCGCGGGCGAAGGCGATCGCGCTGATCTTCCTGCGCGACAACGAGAGCCTCGCCGGGGCGGGCCTGCGCCTGGTGCTGCCGCAGCTGCAGGAGGTCGAGGTCAAACGGCTGAAGTCCGGTGAGTCCCGCGAGAAGGTCACCTACAGCGGCTCGGTCGAGTGCGCCGAGTACCTGCGCAACCGGGTGCAGGAGGCCAAGTCGGCCGACGAGGTGCTCGAGCTGCTGGCCGACGCGTTGCTCGCGGCGGAATTCGCCGACGAGGCCGCGGTCGCCCGCTCCAACCGGGTCGGCTGGTGGAACGGAGCCGCCGGGGATGCGATCGCGCTGCTGGCCGCCGACGCCAAAGCGGTGAAGCCGCGTCGCTCCCGCAAGCGCGGTTGACGCACGGGGCGCGGAAGGACCGGAGGCTGAGATGGGCAACCACGGATCGGATCGTGCGGTCGATCGCCCCTCCGCCGGTGCGCCCTTCTGCGTCGAGGGGGCAAACCGCCACCTCGACGCCCTTCTGTTGCGCCTTGCCCTGATGAGCGAGGAGGAGCGGGTGCGCGCCGCCCGCTTCGGCGGCTTCACCCGCTCCGAACGCGCGATCTGGGCTGCACGTTTTTCGGAGGAAGTCCCTCTGGTCAACGGCGAGGTCGAGTGGATCGCGCTCGGCCTCGCCGACCTCGACTAACCCGGATGAAAGACTCGCAGCGTGCCCAGGCAACCGCGCAACTGGAATGACTCCGCAGGCAGTGACCCGGAAACCAACGAAGCGCTGCGCGTCTGCGATCTGGTCGGACGCGGCGAGGAAATCCTCGGCGTGCGTCACAATCAAGAGCGTGCCAAGCGCTGGCAGGCATGGTGGAAAGATCTGAGCGATGAGCAAAGAAGCCAATACACGAGAGCCCGCGGGCGTCGACCCCGCAGCCGTGGCTAGGGCAGAAGCGCTCGTCGGCGAAGCGGACGAGTTGCTCGCCGACGCTCTTGCACCCGGCGAGTGGCCCGAGGCCGCAGTCGCCGAGCGGTTCCTCTCCGAGGGCAAGCTGGACCGCGTGCTGGGGCTCTACGGCCAGGCGATGCGTCTTGACCCGGGCGAGCCCGCCTACCCCTGGAACCTCGCCGCGGCGATGAACCGCCTCGGCCTCAACGACCTCGCGCTCGGCTTCATCACCCGCGCCATCCACCTGGCCGCGGCCAGCGGTGAGGAGGAGTGGTCGGGACCCGATGCCCAGCTCGCCCTGGCCGAGGTTGCGATTGACGCCGGGGAATACGACCTCGCCCTCACCGCGCTCGCCCACGCCCGCGCCGGGGATCAACCGAGCAGCCGCGGTGAGCAGATCGGCGAGTTGCTGGGCGAGCTTCGCAGCGCTCAGCGCGATCCCCAGCCCCAGGCCTCCCTCGCCAGCCTGCTCGAGCAGCTTCCGGCGTAGTCGGCTCTCGGCTCCGGCCAAAGCGGCGGGTCTCCCGCCCTGGGTCGCGCTAACGTGAATCCATCTCACGCATCCCGCTTCCACTCCGCTTTCGCCTCAACGGCCGTTCGGTTCGCGGCGAGACGCTGCACTGCGACGCCGGTGCCGCCGCGCTGATCCTGACCAGCTGCTCCGCGGAACTGGGTCTCGAGCTGCGCAGCGCCTATGTGGCCGGCGAGCACTGCGACGAAGTTCTCGTCGCAGAGAGCGCGGTGCGCGGCGACGCCGCGGCCAATCTCGAACCCCGCTGGCTCGAAGACGCGGAGGGCGCTCTTGTCCATCAACGTCGCCGCATCCTCTACGACCACCTGCAGCGCCTTCAAGACCTTGCCTTGGACGCGGGCCACGAGTTGAGCTTCGACGGCGTCGACGAAGCCGTTGCCCAGCTTGACCCGCTCGCCGCCACCCGTTCCTAGCGTCGCCGGCGAACACTCGTCCGCCGACCACCGCCACTCGGCCGCGAGCGCCGTGTTGGTACTTACACTCAAGAGCGCCCGAGCAAACCGCTCGCGGCCGACCAAGGAGGCAGAGATGAGCAAGCCGAAGCTGAAGCGACCCGCGCCGGGAACCGTGCTCGGGGCGCTCGCCCTGATCGTCGCCGTGGCCGGCAACGCCAACGCGCTCGCCGGCGGCCACCATGCCCTGGTGCGCAAGGGCGACATCGCCAAGGGAGCGGTGACCGCGCGGGCGCTCGCCAAGGGAGCGGTCCACCCCAAGGCGCTCGCCAAGAACGCCGTCCACGCCAGCGCCCTTGCCAAGAGCGCCGTCACCGCCAAGGCTCTGCGTAGCGGCGCGGTCACCTCCGCGGCGCTGGGAGCGAACGCCGTCACCGCCAACGCGATCGCCCCCGACTCCGTCCGCGGCTACGCCTTGGGGCCGGTCTCTATCCACACCGCGCCGCTTGTTGACCCGGATACCAGCGTCGACTTCAACTGGGAGAAATCGACGGTCGAGATCGCCCAGTGCGGGACGGGGGAGCGGCTGCTCTCTGGTGGCGTCCAAATTCCCGCTCCGGGAAGCAACCAAATGGCGATCACAACCTCATGGCCGGACATTCCCTCGGTTCAAGGCGCATCGCCAGAGGGTTGGTTCGGACAGATTGTCAGCAACTCTGGCGGCGGCGGGATGCCGGCGCCACAGGTCGTCGCAGCCTGTCTCAGGTAGCACTCAGCGCTTGTGCCTGTGCTTGCGCCTGTGGCGCTTCGGCAACACCCGCACCTTGACCGGCTTGCTGGTGCCGCCGACCCACGGATATCCCGCCTGGTCGGGCACGACGGCGCGGAAGCGGTAGGTGATCTTCCGCGTCGTGTGGGTGAAGCGGTAGCCGCTGCGAAACTGGCCCTGGGCATTGGCGGTCGCGTTGCGGAAGGTGAGCCAGCGCCGCGAGCCGGGAACCCGCGCCTGCAGCACGATCACCCGGCCGCCCGCATTCGGGCCGGGCACCGTGCCCCAGAGCCGCACCCGCCTGCCGTTTCGCAGCTTGCCTGGCGAGCGCCTCAGGATCGGCAGCGCATGCGCGTAGTAGCGCACGTCACGGGCGACCTGATTGGCGTCGTGGCGATATCCGATCGTCAGCTCGCGGTTGGGCCCGGGCGCCACCTCGTAGCTGTAGCGGCCGCCGGCGTCGGTCTTCACCGTGCCGACCGGCGTCGGCTTCGGGTCGATGCCTGAGGTCTGCGCCTTCACGCAGAGTGTCGCCCCCGAGACCGGATCGCCGGTGTTGTCCGAGAGCTTGCCGGTCACCTCGGCTCCCTGCCCGTAGCCGACCGTGACCTCCTCGGCGTTTGAGCCGGCGAACTGGGCGCTCAGCACGTCGCCACCTCCGACCGGGGAGTTGGTGCAGGAGTTGTCGACGTTGACGGTCTGGGGATCGGTGCAGGTGGTGTTGGGATTGCTCAGCGTCGCGAAGTCGGAGTCGCAGACCGCCACGGTGTTGGCGCCGTCATGGAACGGGTAGGCCTGGGTGTCGAGGGTCCAGTTGGCGCTGACCTCGGTGGGGCAGGGGGTGACCTCGGCGGCGACGGTTCCTTTGACGCTGTAGTTGTCGACGTTGGCGATGTCGCAGTTGGAGACCCTCGGCTGGTCTGCGGGCAAGCCGTTGACCGAGACCGAGACATTGCTGACCCCGCCGCCGACGTCTTGGGCGTCGACGGAGAGATCCTGGTGCCCGCGCAGCACGTCGCCAGAGAGCAGCGAGCCGCCCAGGTCGGAGAGGGTCGGCGCCACCGGGTCCAGCTCGGTGGCGGCGAAGTAGTGCGCGTAGACCCAAGGCCCCGCCTGGCAGCCGCTCTTGTAGTTGCCGTCGCAGCCGAGCCAGATCAGGAAGGTCCCGTAGGAGCTGTTGAAGGGGAAGCTGCGCGGCTGCTCTGCTTGGCAGTTGAGGGGCCAGTCGCCGACGTGGACGAAGGCGACCGTGCCGCCGCTGCCGCATTTGGCGGCGGAGATCGTCAGCGAGTCGATCGTCCCGCCCGGCGGCGCTTTGATCGGCACGCTCCAAAACGAGTAGGTCGCGTTGACGTACCCGGTTTCGTCGATCCGCAGCGCCCCGCCGGGCTGGTTGCAGCTGTCGGTCGGAGTCAGCGCCACGCCGGGGTTGACGGCGAAGCTGACGCCGGCGTCACCGCCGCCCGGCAGCGCCGAGTCACAGACCTCATACACGTAGCGGGCCGGGGCGGCGCTGGCGCTTGCCGCGCTCGGCGCCAGTGCCACCACTGCGACCAGGGCCATCCCGATCGCCAGCGCCGCAGAGCGGCGCCTCCCGATCCTCGAAAAGAATCGACGTCCACCCTTGAAATCCATCTCTCCTCGCTTCCTACGCCCTGCGCCGAACTCACTGGCCAACCCGGCGACCTGTTTGCTCGATCACTGCTGAGCGTTTTAGGTTCCTCTCTTTGACCCCAGGACGCAAGCGAACACCCGTTGGGGACACCCCGGAGAGCCCGAGAGTGCCGATCGGAGTTGCGAACGGAGTTGCGAATACGCCGGTCACAGCCACTTCGCTTCCGCAAAGGCCCTGCGCCCCCGCCCCGCACCTGACCACGCACCCTCACGATTGTGAGTGCCCGTGGTCAGGTGCGGTTGGGGTAAGTGAGGTGCGGAAGCGAAGTGGCTGCTGCAGGAAGGGACGAGGGAGAGCAGATGACCGGGACAGATGAGACAGGAAAAGGGGGGAGACGGATGGGGTGCTGGAGTGGGGGAAGGAGGTGTAAAGGCTCCAGGCGGTGGGCGGTGGTCTGAGGGCGGGGACGAGGTGGTCGACCGGAGGGTGACGGAGGAGGTGCCGGACTCGGCGCAGTTGGTCAGGCGCGGCGAGTGAGCGAGAGCCCGCGTTGAGGGGCCAGGAAACGGCGTCAACGGGGGTGGGCTGAACTAGCCGCTGCTGAGAGGAAGTGTCTGACTCGGTTCGGTCATGACGCTCCCGTAGCGGATCGAGGCGAGCGCATTTTCGCACCGGCGCCGAGGGCTGCAAGGCCCCTGCGGGGCCTCCTTCGGCCCCTCGCCTATGGCTCGAGGTTCCGCCCTCGGCTTTCGGTGCGTTGCGCTCGCCCGTTCGATCCGCGACACGGGAGGTTCCAAGTGACCGAAGTGAGACTCGACATCGACGCCCTGCGCCACGAGGGCACCGAGATCGCCCGCTACCGAGTTGCCGCCGGCCAGCGCCTGCTGATGGGCCGCCGCGCCAGCGGTGGCGCCGAGATCGTCGACCTACCGGCGAGCGGCAAGGGCCGCGCCTACTACGTCGACCGCGGCTACACCGACGGCGCGCTGCTGGTCGCGTTCGTCAACGACTACCTCAAACAGGCGGCACGGCTGGATGCCTGCCCGATGAGCCGCGAGGCGATCGGGACGATGCTCCGCCACAGCGAGGAGGACGAGCTGGTCTCGATGATGCTTGATGCCGCTTAGTAGCCGCGCCCGATGCGACCGAGGCCGTCCGTCGAGAGACGGGCGGCCTCTTCCGCTTGTTGCCCCGGGCGGTCCACTCGTTCGCTTCGTCGCTCGATTTTCGCCCCTGCTCGGGGCGCGATCGCTTTGGAAGCGACGAGCAGGCCCGCCGGGCCTGGGAAGGAGTGATTGAGATGAACACGATCAGTTTGTTCGGATGCATCGAGGAGGAGCCCAGGGTGACGGGAGTGCCGGGCCGCGAAGTCTGCGAGTTCTGGGTCCTGGTCCCGACCCGCAAGGAGCGCCATGCCCTCCACGTCAAGGTGGCGACCTTCCTGGAGCTGGCGGTGCGCTGTGAGAAGCAGCTCTCCAAGGGCGATCAGGTCGGGGTCACCGGACACCTACGCTCCGATGAGATTCCGCAGGACTCGCGCCGCAAGCTCTATGTGCATTCGGTGATCGGTCGCCAGGTCGACTTCGTCGAGGCCCCGGATCGCGAGGAATCGAGTTGACCGGGGGCGCAAGCAAGTCACGGGGTCGACGGCCGAGGCCAAGCGGTTCACCTTTGCCTTCCGGACCGCTGGGCGGGTTCTCGCAGCTTCGCTCATTTTGCCCCTCCGGCTCACGGCGCAAGGTCGCTGCGCTCCCTTCCCCTGCGGTGCGCCGCTCGCTCGTTTCGGGGCTTGGTCGCTTCGCAAGCTCAAACCAGCCCACAGCGGGCACGGAAGGAGACTCAGATGAACAGCGTCAACCTGGTAGGCCGACTGACCAAGGACCCCGAGCTCGCCGAGCGCGGCAAGACCAAGGTCTGCGACATGCGGATCGCGGTCAACGGTCAGGGCAAGAACCCGCCCGTCTTCATCGACGTCGCGGCCTTCAACAAGCAGGCCGAGGCCTGCGCCACCTACCTCTCGAAGGGCTCCCGGGTCGCCGTCGGCGGCTCGCTGCGCCTCGCCGAGTGGGAGTCAAACGGCTCCAAGCATTCCAAGCACTCGATCGTCGCCCAGTCTGTCCGGTTCCTGGACAGCCGTCCCGAGGAGTCCGGGGACGCCGAGGACCGCGAGGGCGAGGACGAGTCCTAGCCCGCAGGTACCTCGGTTCTAAGAGAGCCCGGCGTCGAGAGACGCCGGGCTCTCTTTTTGGCGAGGGGTGTCCCCACGACCGCCATCCCGACCGTCTAGGTGAGCGAGATGCCAGCCGGTAAGCGAACCGATCGGATCAGCAGGCGCGACATCGAGGTGCTCGAGTTCATCGCCCGCTTCGGCGTGGTGCCGCGCAGCGCCGTGGCGCTTTGGGCCGGGACGGCTCGCACCGCCACGATCGTCCGCGAGCGCCGCCTGCGCGAGGCGGGCCTGATCGAAGTGCGTTGCGGCGCCTGGGGCGAGGGCAAGCTGATGGCCTGTACGAGAATCGGCCTGCGCGTCGCCGGCCGCGGCGATCTGCGTCCCGCCAGCTTTCGCCTCGAAACGGCCGACCACGAATCCTCCGTCGCCGAGCTGGCCGCCCGCTTGGAGCGTGGCGGCGCCCAGACGATGTCTGAGCGCGAGATCCTCGCCCGCGAGCGCGCCGAGGGAAAGCGGGTCCTCTCAGCCGCCCTCTCCAGCGGCCGCTTCCACCGCGCCGACCTGATCCGCGTTGGCGAAGACGGCGAGACCCGCGAGGCGATCGAGGTCGAACTCACAGCCAAGGGGGCGGCGCGCCTCGACGAGTTGCTGCGGGCCTGGCGCAACGCGGTTGCCGAGCGCCGCCTCACTCGGGTCGTTTACCGCTGCCCGCCGCAGACCCGTGCCTTGGTCGAGCGGGCGGTCGAGCGAACCCGTACCCATGGCGCGGTCGCAGTCGAGGAGCTGTAGGGATGGGCCACCAATCCAACGCCGGTGGAGCATGAACGGTGGCTGGTCGTCTCGGCCTCGATCTCTGCTCGTCAGGCCGACTTCGCGGCTGCGCTCATTCTCGCCCCGGCGCTCGGCCGCGCAAGGTCGCTTCGCTCCCTTCCCCTCGCTGCGCTCGGTGCGCGTCCTCCCTGGCCGGGGCCAATCGCTTCGCCATGCGAAGTCGGTCCAACGAGCGAAGGGAGTCTGAGATGAGCAGCGCAGGCAAGCCACCGAGCGCCAAACAGCTGCGCTATCTGCGCAGCCTTGCGACTCAGCGCGGCGAGTCGTTTTGCTATCCCCGCACCGCCGCGGAAGCCTCGGCGGAGATCGCCCGCCTCAAGGGTCGTCGGCGCGGCAGCTCCGTCGAGCGCCGTATCGAGCGCCAGCAGGTCAGCCGCGACATGGCGCTGCGCGGAGACGCCGCATCGGTGCGCGATTCGGAGATCGTCGGCTACGGCTCCTCGGCGCGCTGGAAGGTGAGCGAGCCTTAAGGCTGCGGCAGCGGTTCCCGAGGGGTTCCGTGAGTCCACATGGTGGGCCGGCCGCATGAAGGGCCCCGGTGAGAGCCGGGGCTCTTTCTTTGGTCTCCGCTTGGGGGGTTGAGCTTCCGGTGGGACGGTTTCTTCTTGCCGTGCGTCTTGTCGGTGATGAAGGGCCCATTTACCCCCACCACCTCGCCCGCGCCGCGCCTGCCGGCCCTGCACAATCTCAACGCCGCCGCCCACCTGGCGACCGTCGCCTTCGCCTGCCTCGGGTTGGGAGCTGCGCTTGGTGTTGCCCTCGCCCTCTACCTGCGCCGCCGCGGCTTGACCTGGACCTGGGGAGCCTTCGCGCTGGCCCCACTCTGTTTCGTCGTGGCGTTGGTGAGCGGTGAGGTGCTTGAATTCCGTGCCGCGCTGGCCCCGATCGCCTTCTGCCTTGGAACGGCGAGCGGCAGCCTCGGCTGGGGCGCCTACTGGCAGATCGAAGATCGTCGCGCCGGCGGGGATCGCGAATCCAGCGGGGCAGAGCGGCGCGGCATCCTCGACGGCACCCGCCGCCGGGTCAGGGAGCGCGCTCCCCGCCGCGCCCGGGCGTTGGCCGAGGGCCTGCCGCTCGGGCGCACCCCTCGTGGCGAACTCGCTTTCCTGCGTCGCGGCAGCGCCGATTCGGGCTCCCACGTCTTGATTCCCGGCGCCACCGGCGCCGGCAAGAGCACTTCGCTGGCGGCGCTGCTGGTCGAGTACGTGGCCCGCTCGGGCTTCGGCGCGGTCGTCTTGGAGGCCAAGGTCGACCGCGCCTTGCACGACGCAGCGATGCGGGCGGCCGCCGCGCGCGATGTCGCCTTCCACCTCGTCTCCCCGAACGGCCCTGCCGGCTATGACCCACTCGCCCATGGCTCAGCCGACGAGCGCTCCGAGCGCCTCATCGCGGTGGAGAACTGGGGATCAGCCGATGCCGACTTCTACCGCCAGGCCGCCTCGCCGTTTCTGCGCCTCGCCCTGCGCGCCCTGGAGCGCAGTGGGGAGCCCATGACGCTTGCAGCCGTCGCTCGAACCTGCGACCCAGACGAACTGGGCCATCTCGGGACGCAAATCGACGACGCCGAGTTGGGCGCCGAGATCAGCGCGGTGCTGACCGGGCTGCGCGCCGACGAGCGCCGCGCCGTGGCCGGATTGCGCGCCCGCTTGCGCAACCTCGCCTCCTCGGACTTTGCCCGCGCCTGGCTCGATTCGAGCAGAGCCGGCGCCTCTCGCTTTGACCTGCGCGAGGCGATCGCCCGCCGCGAGGTCGTCTACTTCCGCTTCGACACCGACCGCACCGGCAACGTCGGCCGCGCGATCGCCCAGATGGTGCTGCTCGACCTCGGCGCCGCGGCCAGCGCCTCGATGGGGAACGGGGTGGGAACCTTCGTCGGGATCGATGAGTTCGGGGCGCTGGAGGCCCCGGCTCTGCACCGTCTCTACGCGCGCGGCCGCGCCGCCGGCTTCAGCGTCGCGGTCGGCACCCAGACGCTCGCCGACCTGCGCGCCGCCGGGCCGGCGGTCCTCGAGCGGATCGGCGCCACGGTCGAGTCGATCGTCTGTCACCGGATCGGCGAGCAGGCCGACGCGGAGTGGGCGGCGCAGCTGATCGGAGCGGTGCCGGCCTGGCAGTCGACGATCCGCACCAACCGGCTCGGCCTGCCTACCGACGAGGGCACCCGCACCCGCGGCTACCGCTTCGAGGTCAATCCCTCCCAGCTGCAGCGCCTCGGCGCCGGGGAGGTCTACGTGGCGCGCCTCGATCAGGCGCGGTCCTCCCGCAGCACCCGCGCCCGCGTGGTTCCCGCCTGGGAGCGGCTGCCCGAGCGCGCCGAGGCGGCGTGAGGTCGAGCGCGGCGACCCGAAGCGTGGAAGCGGCCCTCTCGAAGCATTTCGAGCGGGCATCGCTTCGCAAACAAAAGGGGCCTCGCTTGGGGCTCGGAAGGAGATGTGAGATGAACGCAGTCACCCTGATCGGGACCTTGACACGGGATCCCGAGATGAGGGAGAACGGGGACTCCAAGGTCTGCTCGATGCGCCTCGCGGAGAGCAACGGCCGCAAAGGCTCTCCCCTCTTCATCAACGTCGCAGCCTTCGGCCGCCAGGCCGAGACCTGCGAGAAGTACCTCTCGAAGGGGCGCCTGGTGGCCGTGAGCGGCCAGCTGCGCTTCCGCGAGTGGGAGACCGAGGAGAACGGGAAGCGCTCCGAGCACACGATCGCCGCCGATCGGGTCGACTTCCTCCCCGGCGGCAAAAAGCGCGGCGGCTCGGACTCCGAGGACGGCGGGGAGGAGGGAAGCAGCTCCTAGTCACGCGGCTCTACGGAGGCCCGGCCCCTTGGCGGCGGGCCTCCGTAGGGCTATGCTCAACGAAGGTCAAGCGTTCGGGGGTCGGATGGGTGGAATCTCAGACGGGTGGGGTATCGAATCCGAGGCTTCCCTCGTCTTGGAAGCGATGAGCCGCACCGCCCCGTGCGCAAAGGAGTCCGAAGCCGCTTCGCCGCAGAGGTCGGCTGAATCGTGATGGAGGCGGCGACGGCGATTCGCCGGTTGCCGGCGATTCGCCGTGCCGCCGACTTCGAGCGAGATTGCGAGCGCCTGCGGCCGTTGGGCGTCGCCTTCGTGATGCGCCGCTTCGGCGGCTCGCTGAGCCGCGCCGACGCCGAGGACGCCGTTGCGGACGTGTTGATCCGCCTTCACCGCCAGTCGGCGGAGGGGCGCCCGCCCGCCAACCTGCGCGCCGCCTTCTTCACCAGTGTTCGCAACGCCGCGATCGATCAGCTGCGCTCGCGGGCGGCCAAGCCGACGGTGGCCTTGGAGGCTGCGGCGAACGCGCCGGCCCTCGGCCCGGTCCCGGACGAGCGGGCCGAGAGCCGCGAGGACGCGATCCGCCTCCAGGAGGCGCTGGCGCGGATGCGTGGCAACTACCGCGAGGTGATCGTGCTGCGCTTCGGGCTGGGGCTCACCGTCCCCGAGATCGCCCGACACCTCGACATCAGCCTGGCGGCGGCCAAAAAGCAGGTGTTGCGCGCGACCCAGCAGGTCAGGGGACACTTGGAGTCGATCGAGGCGGCCGAGTTCTGTCCCGAGATGCGCGAGGCGGCGCGCCGTTCCTTGTTCGAGAAGCAGGCGAGCGGCCTGGCGAGCGAGCGCGAGGCGCAGATCCTCCGCACCCACTTCGAGCATTGCGGCTCGTGCAAGTCGTTCCTGGCGAGCCTCCACGACACTTTGCACGAGCTCGGCTCAAGTGCCTTGCTCGCCGGGGCGGCAGGCGACCAACTCCACGGCAAGGTCGGCCTGCTCGACCACTTGGGTCAATGGGTCCAAGGCGCAGTGCACGGTGCCCAGGCGGGCGCCGGCAAGGCGCGCCTTGCCGCCTTCAAGCTGAGCGGCGCCCTCGGGCCAACCGACAGCGGCGCCGCGGGCGCGCTGGCGGGGACCGGCCAAAAGATCGCGGCGATCTGCGGAGTCGGCGCCGCGAGCGCGGCAGCCTGTCTCGCCACCGGGGCGATCGGGCCCGGAATCGGGGCGACGGCTCCGGCTGCGGCCGGTGAGGACTCACCGCCCGCGAAGGTGAAGACAGTCGCCGATCCAGTGACGACGCCGAGCGTGCCCACTCCGGCCCCCGACCCAGGGTCGGGCTCGCCCAAGCCGGGCGCCGATCAGTCCCCTCAGCCCGCCCCCTCTTCTGCTTCGGCTCCCACTCCCACGCCGGCGCCAACTCCCGCCCAGCAAAGCCAGGCCGAGTTCGGGATCGAAGGCAGCCCGGCGCCAAGCGCTCCGTCTTCCCCCAGTCCTTCGAGTTCGCCGAGCAGCGGTTCCGCGTCCTCAGGCAGCGGGCACAGCTCGAGTGGCGGATCACATTCGAGCGGCGGCGGCAGCGATTCCTTCGGCTTCAACGGATAGCCCAGCCTGGGCACGGTCGGGCTCTCCCGAGCCCGACCTACCCGCAAATAAGCGAAGCCCCGGTGCGCGGTCACCGCGCCACAGGCGCGGGTAACCCCGCAGGGGTTGACGGCGCGCCGGGGCGAAGCTAGGGCACTAAAGCGGCACGGGGGGTATCGAAGCGGCCGCGCGGCTCGTCTCAGCGGCGAAGGAAACGACGATGGGACGAAAGCAAAACGATGTCTTCGTGCTCGGTGGGGAGTCGCTTCACGCCGAGCAGCCCGACTCGCCCGAGTCGGTCGGCGAAGCAGGCAAGCAGGTCGATGGTCCAGGTGGCGAGACCCTGCGCTTGGACCCCAGCGGTGGATCCCTGCCCCCCACCGCCGGCAAGGCGGCTACTCGCCGCCTTGCCGCGCTCGGCCTGCTCGCCACGGCGGCGGCATCGCTCGGAGCTGTGGCGCTCTTTGGCGCCGGCGGCTCCGAGCAGGCACCGCGGCGCCCGACGACGTCCTCTGCCTCGGCGGCGGTCGGCGAGCCGGCCACGCCCCGCGCGACGCCGCCTCATTGGGCGCCGTCGCATCGTCCCCGCGTCCGCAAGCCGAGGCCTGGCGCTCGGCGGGCGCACCGGAATCGACATCGCCACGAGTCGCCGCGCGAAACCACGCTCAACCAGGCGCCGGTCAGCTCAACGGTCGATGTCCCGGCGCCCGTCCCGCCGCCTGCCCCGGCCGGCATCCCTCTCCCTCCGAGTCCGCCGTCGATCGCCATCGGCGCTCGCGGCGGCTCGGGTGGGAGAGAGGAGTTCGGATTCGAGCGCTGATCGTGGAAGGCCGAGCCTCAGATCCCCCGCCGCCCGGTGCAAGGGTGACGGTCGGCTGGGAGAGCGTCAGGCGCGCCCGCTACCTCGCCCGAGCCCCGCGCTATCTGGCGAGCGTCGCGCTCGTGCTCTTCTTCGCGCTTGGGCTGCGCGCGGCATTCTTTCCGGCCGCCGCGCCGCCTCCGCTCGTGTCGAGGGGCGCGCCGGCGGATGCGCCAATCGAGGACTTCGCCCTGCAGTTCGCCCGCGCCTACCTCACCTTCGACGCCGCTCATCCCGGCGCCAGGCTGCGGGCGCTCGCGCCCTTCGTCCCGTCGGACCTCTCCTCAGACGCCGGCTTCGGCCCCGCCTCAGGTGCCCAGCGGGTGCGCTGGGCCGAGGTCGCCTCCAACCAGCGGGCGCTGGCCGGAGGCCGGGTGATCACGGTCGCCGCCGAGGTCTCGACCCAGCCGGCGCCGGTCTACCTGGCGATCACCGTTCGCCACGAGCGGGGCCGGGCGCTGTCGCTGGTCGACTACCCGTCCTTCGTCGGCGCGCCGTCGGTCGATACCGCCGGCGCGGCGGAAACGCACACCGAGGTCGACGACCGAGCCGTCCTGGCGGTCGTCGACCGGGTGGTGCGCAACTACCTCGCCGGGGCGGCGCCGAACCTGAAGGCCGACCTGACCGCCGATGCGGTGGTGACCCTGCCGACCGTCGCCCTGCGGGTGCGAAGCGTCGACCAGGTGGCCTGGATCGCCGGCCCCGGCTCGGGCGCCGTGCTGGCGACCGTCACCGCCTCCGATCCGAGCGGCGCCACCTACACGCTCACCTACGAGCTCGGCCTCGCCTACCGCGAGCGCCCCTACGTCGACTTCATCGAGGTCATCCCGACCGACAGCTGAGCCAAACGCCACCAAGACAGGGAGGTTCAAGATGAAACACAGAATCGCGATCACCGCCACCGCCGCGACGCTGGCGCTGGCGGCTCTCGCCGCCGCGCCCAGCGGCTCGGCGCTCCAGCCGCCCGGCGCCCCGGCGCAGGCCCAGGCCGCGGTGAGCAAGTCGCTCGCCGGCGGCGGAGGGGGCAACGTCGCCGGGGCCGGCAATCGGCTCGGCAACCTGATGAGCGGCTGGGCGGTGCCGGTGCTGATCGTCCTGGCGGGCTGCCTTTTGGTCGGCACCCTCGCCTCGCGCAACATCGGCGCCAGCGTCGGGATCGTGGTGATCAGCCTGATTGGGCTGATCTTCTTACTGGCGCCCGCCTCGATCGAGTCGTTGGCCAAGGGCATCGCCAACGCCGTCTTCTAGGCGACGCGCATGGCACTTCGCATCCCGGCGTCCTCGGTCGCTCGCGTGCAAAGCACGCCACGCTCCCTGCGTCCTTGGTCTGCTCGGCCATGCACGCCGCCTGGGTTCCCTCGTAGGGCGGTGGCACCGTGAGTGAGCGCTCGCCCAAGGTGGTGCGCTCCTACCGCCTCGTCTTCGAGCGCCGCTGGCGGCTCTTTCGCCTGCAGAACTGGCGGATCCCGCTGCCGGGCGGCCTGGAGCTGCGCGCCCTCGCCTACTGGCTCTGCGCCCTGGCGGCGATCCTGGCGCTCTCGCGCCTGCCGGTGGCAGGCGCGGTGATTGCGTTGGCGCCGACCTCGCTGCGCCTGGTCGCGGCGCCGATCGCCGTCGCCTGGGCGCTCTCGCGCTGGGAGGTCGACGGCCGCAGCCCCCACCGCGCCCTGCTCGGACTCGCCGCCTGGCGGCTGCGCCCCCGCTGCCTGGCCGGCCTGCGCCGCTGCCCGGCCTCGGGCAGCGAGCTGGCACCGCTCGATCGCCTCGTCCTGGCGCCCGACCTCAGCGCCTCTGCCTACCCGCGGGGCAAGATCGTGGGGCCGGCGAGCCTGCTGCTTCGCTACCCGGTGCGGGTTGCCTTGGAGGGTGTCCCGCGAGGCGTGGGGAACGGCCCTGAGCGCTTGGCGGCGGCGCGGCGCTGGCGCCTGCGCCCGGCCGGCGGTCCCGCGCTGCACGAGGGCAAGACGCTCGCGATCCCCGCCGGGCGGACGGTGATCTTCGAGTGAGGCCGCCTCACTACTTCTTCTGGGGCAACCTCGTCCTGCGCACCCCGACCGACGCCTGGGCGGTCTATGAGCTGGCGGGGCAGAGCTACCCGGGCCTCTCGGACTCGCGCAAGGTCGAGGTAGGCGAGCGCCTCGAGGCGCTCGCCTACACGATCGAGGCCGACTTCCAGATCCTCCGCGTCGCCCGCGCCTTCGACGCCGAGGCCTACGTGCGCCGGGCGCTCTCGACCCTCGATCCCCGCCACGGGCGGCGAGAGCGCTTCGAGGCCCACCTCGCCGAGCACCGCGCCGAGTTCGAGCGCCGCGCCGTGATCCGCCCCGAGGTCTACCTGGCGGTGCGCCTCGGGGCGGCCGGCGGCATCGGTCCCTTCGGCGGCGCGCTCGACGGCGCCGCCGAGCTCTGGCGCGCACTCGCTGCGCGGCTCGGTTACCAGGAGGCGCGCGGCCTCGGCCAAAAGCAGATCGCCGCTCTGCGCCGCGCCGAGGAGGCGGTCTTCGAGCGCGCCCTCGGCTATCTGGAGTGCTCGCGGATCGGCCCCAACCGCCTCGCCGCCCTGATCCGCCGCGCCTACACCCGCGGCCTCGGCGAGCCCGACGCCGATGAGGCCTTCGCGCCGCAGGCGCTTGCCTTCCTCGACGCGGGCGGCGAGGAGCGTTTCGAGCCCTACGGCTATGACCTCTTGCGCCTGCACGAGAGCCGGGTCACGGTGGGGCAGCGCTCCCTCGCCATCGACTCCGAGCGCGGCCGCGCCCACCAGGCGCTGATGGTCCTCGGCGCGATGCCCGAGGAGGCGCTGGTCCCCGGCCCGGCGGCGGAGCTGATGTTCACCCCGCTTGAGGTCGGCTTCGGGGTCGACGCGACCCTCTCGGTGGAGTTCCTCGCCAACCCGCAGGCGCGGCGGCTGGCGGCGAAGCGAAAGATCGAGGCCGACCAGATCGCCCGCGAGGAGGCGGCGGGCGAGCACGGCCCCTCGGTGAGCGGGGCCGAGCGCCCGCTCGCCGCCCGCGAGCTGGAGGCGGTGCTCGGCTCCGGCGATCGCCCGCCGCTTTTGCGCTCGGCGCTCACCCTCGCCGTCGCCGGCCGCAGCGAAGAGGAGTTGGAGGAGCGGGTCGAGCGGCTGCGCGACAGCTACGGCCGGGTGCAGCTGCACCGCCCGCTCGGCGAGCAGCACCGCCTCTTCCTCGCCTCGCTGCCCGCGACGCGCTTTCCCCTCCCCGAGTACCGCGAGCACCTGCTGCCCGACCAGCTCGGGGCGATGGTGCCCCACGCGATCTCCCACGCCGGCTCGGCGATCGGCCCCTACATCGGCCACACCCTGACCGGCTCGCGCTCGCCGATCCAGTTCGACCTCGCCGAGGCCTGCCAGCAAAACCGCCCGCCGACCTGCCTGTTGGCCGGCAGCCTCGGCTCGGGCAAGACGATCTTCTTGGAGCTGGCGGTCTGGCAGGCCTTCCTGCAGGGCTCGGGGCCGATCGTCGACATCGACCCCAAGGGCGATCACCGCCTCGAGCGCCTGCCGGGGATCGCCGAGCGGATCGAGACGATCGAGCTGGCGCCCGAGGAGCGCTACCGCGGCCTGCTCGACCCGATGCGGGTCGGCTCGCCGGAGACCCGCGAGGACCTCACCTACAACTTCTTGGTCTCGATCCTGCCGGCGCCGGTGAAGCCGGAGTGGCAGACCCAGCTGCGCCTTGCGATCTCCGAGGCCGCGGCGGCCGGCGCCGCAAGCTGCGGCGAGGTGGTGGAGCGCCTCGCCGCCTCGGGCGAGCCCGACGCGGTCGAGGCGGCGCGGGCGATCGCGGTGCACGGCTCGGGCGGCCTCGCCAAGCTCGGCCTCGGCGACGCTGCGACCGAGCCCCCTGAGGTCGGCGATGCCGCCGTGGTCTCGCTGCGGATCAAGAACCTCACCCTGCCGCTGGCCGGCACGGCGCGCTCGGAGTTGGCCGAGGAGGAGCGCACCAGCCTCGCCGTGCTGCGCCTCCTTGCCGCCTACGCGCTGCGGCTCTGCGCCGGCGATCCGACTCGCCACGCCGTGCTGGCGATGGATGAGGCCTGGGCGCTCACCTCCGACTCCCAGGGCCACGCCCTGCTGGAGCGGATCAGCAGGCTCGGGCGCAGCCAGAACATCACCCCGATCCTCGCCACCCAGATGCTCGGCGACGCGGCCGAGTTGGAGCCACTGATCGGGGCGCTCTTTGCCTTCGGCGTGGAGACCGAGGCCGAGGCGCGAAAGGCGCTGGCCCTGCTGCGCCTCGACTGTGATGACGAGGCTTCGATCCAGCGCCTGATCGGCTACCGGGCCGGGCGCTGTTACTTCCGCGACTTCGCCGGCCAGGTGGCGCCGATCCAGATCGACCCGCCGCCCTGGCTGCTGGGCGAGCTCGACACCACGCCGCGGCGCGAGGAGGCACCGCCGCGCGCCGCCTCCTCGCCCGCCGACGGCGAGGCCACCGATGCGGCGGCTGCCTAGCCTTGCCCGCCCGCTCGGGCTGGTGGCGCTGGCCCTGTTGGCGGCTCCGTCGCTCGCCGCCGCCGCGCCGCCGCGACCTCATAACGGAGCGCCCCGCAAGCACCGCAGCGCTCCGCCCGCCCAGCCGACCCAGCTCACCTCGCCGGGCCAACTCGACGCCGGCACCGCCGCCAAAGACCTCGGCGCCTCCGGCCAGGTCGACCCGCTTTCGGGCCTCGGCATCCGCAACCCGGTCTGTGACCGGCTCGGCCAGATCCGCGATCGTCAGACCCGCCTCGCCTGTGAGGCCAACGGCACCCCGGAGAGCGAGTACCCGGCCTCCAACTACGGCTTCGACATCTTCATCACCACCGGCGTCACCCACCCGGTCGGCGACATCACCTACGGCTTCGCCACCGTGCTGAACGGGATCTGGCTCGGCCTACTCTTCGTCTTAAAGCTCGTCCTCTCCCTGCTCGGCCTCGCCTTCGGCTTGAACCCCTTCGCGCGTGGGCAGACGATGAGCCAGATCTCCACCGCGTTGGGGCGGATGTATGCGGGGATCACCGACCCCTGGCTCTCGACCCTGGTCGTCTGCGGCGGGATCTGGTTTGCCCACAAGGGCCTGTTGCGCCGCGAGGTCGCCGCGGGCGTCGGGGGCACCCTGGCGGCGATCGCAATGTTGGTCGCCGGGCTTTGGGTGGTGCACCAGCCCGCCGCCACAGTCGGCCAGCTCGCCGGCATCTCCGACGACGTCGCCCTGGGGGTGATTAGCGCTCCCCAGTCGGGCTCGGTGTCGCGCCCGACCGGTAGCTACGCGGAGGCGATGTCGGCGACCTGGGCGCGGCTGGTCGAGGTGCCCTTCGCCGGCCTCGACTTCTCCGACGTGCGCTGGGCGCTCGGCCGCCCGAGCGCCGAGGCCGTGCAGAAAGCCGATGAGAAGTTTTGCGACGACGTCGGCGCTCTTGCCCTGCTCGCCGTGCTCTCCCAGCTCGGCAACGATGGGGCCAAGAGCGCCTGCGCGGGCTTTGCCCGTAAGCGTTACGGGCGTCCCCGCCGCGTTATCGACCTCTATCTGCGCTCCTCGCCGGGTAGCCCGGCCCGCCAGGCGCTCTGGGATTACTTCAACGGCGACCAGCGCTACAAGGCCAAAGTCGCCGCGCAGGGCGGCGACGGGGTGCTCACCCGCCTCTCGATGCTCGCCCTCTTTGCGATCGGCCTGCTCGGCGCCATTCTGCTTCTCGCCTGGCTGGCGATCCGCCTCTTCACCCAGGCCGCGATCGCCTTCGTGCTGTTACTCGCGGCGCCCTTCGCCCTCTTCTTCCCGCTGCTCGGGGACTCGGGGCGGCGGGCGTTTAAGACCTGGGGACTGACCCTGCTCGGCGCGATCGCCGCCAAGGTGATCTACGCCGCCTTCCTCTCGGTCGTTTTGGCGGGGATCGCGATCCTCGGCCAGGTTGGCGGTGGATCGGCCACCGGCTTCCTGCTCGCCGCCGCCTTCGCCTGGTCGGTCTTCTTGAAGCGCGCCGAGCTGGTCGCCTGGATCTCGATCGGCGAGGCCGAGCGCGGTGGCGCAGGCGGATTCATCGGCAAGATCGCCGCTTTCACGCTGGCGCGGCGGATGTCGCAGACGGCGAGCGGGGCGCTGAAAGGCGTTGCGCGTCGCAGCGCGCAGTTGACGCGGACCCGAGCAATGGAGGGCGCCGAAGCGACGCGGGAGACCGCGCGGGGATCGCTGCAAGACAGCGCTCGCGCCCTCGCCGAGCAGCGCTACCGCGAGGCGCGACGCACGCTCGCGGGCTCGGGGACCGAAACCGCCGGCGCTCGCCCCCCCGCGACGCGGACAGCGGGCGCCGCGGCGGGGGACGGGGCGCGCCAGGGGGTTGGAGAGGCCGGTGCCGAGCGCGAGCGCTACGAGGGGGCGAGGGAGCTTGTGGCGCGGGCCGATCGCACCCAGCGGCGCATCGGCGAGCGCTTCTCAGAGCGCGATCTGCAGCGCTTTGCCGCCGAGGACCGCGCCCTGTTGGGGCGCTCCAACGATCCCGCCGATCACGCCCACCGCGCCGGCTATGAACGCGCCCAGTTCGAGCAGCTGCGCGGCCCCGAGCGGGAGCGGGCCGAGGAGGCGATCGAGAAGGCAACCAAGCGCGATCGCCAGCGCCTCGAAGTCGCCTCCTCACAACCCGGGCGGATCGCCGGGCGCGGCCGCCAACTCGCCGAGGGAATGCGCCAGCGCGGCGAGGGCGCGGGGCCGCAGCGCCGCGAGCGGCTGCGGCGCCTCCAGCGCCAGCGCCGCTCCGCGACTCATTTGGCGCCGCGGCGCAACCTCTCGCGCGGGGGCTGATCGGTGGACGCCACGCGGCAAGCGCGTCTCGCCCTCTTCCTCGCCGTCGCCGTGGTGCTCCTCGCGGCGGCGCTCTTCTTTGCGTTGCGCGGTGGCCAGTCGGCCCCGCCGCCCGCCGCAGCCGACCGGCGTCCTGGCAAGCAGGTGAGCCTGGCGGATGCGGGTCCCAGAGCGCCCGCGACTCGAATGCGGCAGTTGCGCCGGGAGGTGAAGCGCTCGGCGCGCCGCTTCCTCTCCGCCTTCTTTCGCTACGAGGTCGGCGAGACGGCGTCGAGCGTCGAGCGGGCGCTGCGCGCTTCGGCGACGCCACGCTTCGCCGCCGGTCTGCTGACGGCGGCGCCCCGGGCGCCGGCCTCGGGTGAGTTCCCGCCGCCGGCGAGGCTGGGGCGAATCGAGATCGCCTTCGTCTCGGCCTTGCCGCCGCGGGCGGTGGTCAGCGGCGTTGCCCGCCGCCGCGGCGGCTCGGAGCGGTTCTCCTTCCTCTTCGAACACCGCCTACGGGCCTGGCTCGTCGACGGAGCGGGCGAGTGAGTCGATCCGAGCCACCTCCGCGCCCCGAGGATCCGCAGCGGCACACGATCGGTGTCGCCGCCAGGGGTCTCAGCGCCGTCGTGGGCTGGAAGCTCGCCCTGGCGGCGGTAGCGGTGCTGTTGCCCCTGCTGCTCTTCGCCGGCCTCTTCATCGCCGCGGCCAGCCCGGTGATCGGCAGTGGCACCGGGCAGGTGTGCTCGGTGCGCGGCGCAGGGGCGGCGGGCATCCCCACCGCCTACGTCCCCTGGTTGCAGCGCGCCGCGACCAAGTATCGGCTCGGCCCACGCGGCTTTGCAATCGTCGCCGCGATCCACGAGGTGGAGTCGGACTTCGGCCGCTCGACCTCGTCGGGGGTGAAGTCGGGGACCAACTCGGCCGGCGCCGCCGGCCCCGGGCAGTTCCTGCTCTCGACCTGGGCGACCTACGGGGTCGACGCCGACGGCGACGGGCGCAAGGACGTCTACAGCGTCCCCGACTCGGTCTTCGCCACCGCCAACTACCTGCGCGCCTCCGGCGCGCCGGGCAACTGGCGGGCGGCGATCTTCGCCTACAACCACGCCGAGTGGTACGTGCAGAAGGTCGAGTCCGTCGCCGCCCGCTTCGGCGGGACAGTGGTCTGCCGACCGGGTCCGGTTCTCAGTGGCGGCAACGCGATGCTGCGCAGCGCCCTCACGCTGAAAGCGCCCCTTGCCTTCAAGCCGATCCCCGCCGCGCTGTGGGTTGGCGGCGGGAAGCCGGAGGCGGTCGACTCACGGATCTGGCCGGACGTGGTCTGGCTGCTCTCCACCCATGGCCTGCGAGCCAGTGCCGCCAGGGAGCTCGGCCACCAGACCCACGGCGACGGCACCGCCGTGGACATGGTCCCGGCCCCCGGACGCGGCTGGGACGACACCGCCCTGCGGGCGGCGCGGGATCTCGGCTGGCGCGGGTACTGTGGGGCATCGGGCGTGGCTCCCACCTGTCCGCTGGTTGCGGCGATCGAGTTCATCGGCTACAACGGATACCCGGGCCACGGAGACCCGGCCCACGCGGGGTCAAACGCGCATCTCCACGTCTCCTGGAAGGGCTCCAGCTACGGCTGCGCGGCACTGTGTCCCCCACCGCGATGGGTGCGAGTCTTCCCGCTGGCGCCGTAGGTGCGCTCAACCGCAGCCGTCGGGACTCTGAGCGGCCCAGATCGGCGCCTCAAAGGCGCTCGCCGTCCCCATCGCGACGCCTCGCCTCGCGTAGGGCGCTGCGCCCCTCGGATGCGCAACGGTTGATCTTGGTATGGGTCCAGCCGGTGATTTCTGTGATCTCGCGGTAGCTGTAGCCGAGGGCGAGCAGGCCGAGCGCCCGGCGCTCGTCGGGCTTCAGCGCCGCCAACTCATCTCGCACTCTGCGCACCCCGTCGTGGAGCTCGGCCAGCTCGTCGGGGCGGCGGCGCTGATCGGCGACCGTCTCCGGCCCCGAGCCGACCGGGATCACCGGGCTGAGCGCAGCGCCTTCGCGTTGCAGGATGCGTTCGCGGTGGTAGCGAGCCCAGCACTCGCGCTTCAGCGTCGTGGTCAGCCAAGCCAGCGGCGGGGCCTCGCCGGCGGGATCGAAGCGATCGATGAAGAGGATGAGCGCGTCCTGCAGCGCTTCCTCACCCTCCTCGGCGTTGGCGCTGTTGCGCCGGGCGATCGCCAGCAGCCAGCCGCGATGGCTGGCGCAGAGCTGTTCGGCCAGCTTCTCGGCTTGGCGGCGCCGAGCGCCGCTTCGCGGAACCTCTTCCGCGGTAGGCAATTGAGCCCCCTCCGTCGCTGAGTTGACGGAGGTCGCGATGCGCCGGTCAGGCGATCCCGGAACCCGAGCCGCAGGGGAGGGCCGCAAGGAGCCCTCTGCGCGCAGAGGGCTTGCAGGGATCGCCGCCGGCGCGACAATTCGCGACCGCCTGCTCAGCGACGCGAGGTGAGCAGTGGCCGCCTGGCCGAGGACGGAGGAGCCGCGACCCCGCGGAGCCTTGGCTTGACGCTGGGCGTGCGGCTTCGCTCAGGATGGCACGCAAGCGTGCGTTCGCTTGCCTATGCACGCCCAGCCAGAGTCAACCCAGGTTCAGAGGCGCCGGCGCAGTCGTCGGGAGCACCGTGACCCCAACGCCGAGGAGGTCGCCCTCTTGCGCCTGCTCTCCGAG
Organism: uncultured Solirubrobacterales bacterium; assembly: GCA_963702055.1. GTDB lineage: Bacteria > Actinomycetota > Thermoleophilia > Solirubrobacterales > 70-9 > CAWINX01. The sequence goes on from OY969702.1 coordinate 2,256,873, forward strand.
CAGGGGGCGATCCCGCTCGACCAGCTGGCTCACCTGCTCGAGCGCTCGCTCGCTGAGACCGTCGGCCTGGTGCAGGGACTCGACGAAGCGGGCTGCATCGAGCACCGCCGCTTCCTGGTCGGCGATCACCCTTGGTTCTGGCCCTCCCGGCGCGGCGCGACCCTCTCGGGCACCGGCTTCCACTACAAGGTCCCCGAACTGGCGATCCTGGCCCACCGCCGCGCCGTCAACGAGGTGCGCCTGCACTTGGCCGATCGAGCCCCGCAGGGGCGCTGGCTCTGCGAGCGCACCGTCTTTCGTCAGCGAGACCCCAACGACCACCTGCCCGACGCGGTCTTTGAGATCGACGGGGAGCGCCACGCGATCGAGGCCGAGCTCTCGCGCAAACGCGACCGCGAGATCCGCCGCATCGTCGCCGAGCACTCAAACCGCTACGACGCGGTCCTCTACTTCTGCGGCCCCTACCCCTACAACCAGCTGAAGCGGCTGCAGGCCGAGGGGCGCTGGCCGAAGTTGGTGGTCCGCCGGGTGCCGGAGGGCGAGCCATGTTGAGGGGGAGGCGCCAGCCAATGCCTCCTCCGCCACCCCCTCCGGAGGGTGTTGTCCTCGGCCGCCGCCTCGCCGGCGAGCGGGCGCTGTCGATGAGTGGGCCGAACCTGCTTTGGCCCTTCGAGCAGATGCCCCGCCACGCGGTGATCCTCGGCGCCTCTGGTACCGGCAAGACCGAGACTTCGATGCGAGTCGCCTACGAGCTGGCCACCAAGACCGATGCCCAGGTCTTCTACCTCGACGCAAAGGGCGATCGCGCCGCCGCGGAGCGCTTCAGCGCGTTGATGCGCTCCGCCGGACGACGGGTCCGGGTCTTTCCGAACGAGCCCTTCGACGCCTGGCGCGGCGATTGGCGCGGGATCGCCAATCGGCTCTTGGAGGTGATCGAGTTTGCCGCCGAGGGGCCGGCCGCCTACTACCGCGACATCGCCAAGACGGCCTTGCAGCTGGCCTGCAACCACCCCGACGGTCCGCCGCGATCGAGCGCCGAGTTGCTGGCGCGCCTCGACTACGAGCTGTTGCTGAACGCCCACGGGCCGAGCAGCGCGCTGCTCTCGCTGCCCCGCGACAAAGTCAGCCAGGTGCGGATGCGCTACCAGGCCTTCTTCGGCCAGCTCGGCTGCGCCCTCGACGGCGAGTGGTCCTTCGAGGACGCCGACGCCGCCTACCTCTTGCTCGACTCGGTCGCGCTGGGCGAGGACAGCACCGGAGCGGCCCGCGTCCTCTTCGCCGACTTCGCCCACTACTTCGCCCTGCGCAAGGAGCGAGAGCGCTTCTGCCTGCTCTTCGTTGATGAGTTCGCTGCGATCGCCGCCGCCTCAGACGTGGCGATCAAGGTCGAGCAGGCGCGCGGCTTCAACGCCGGCATGGTGCTGGTCCCCCAGAACCCCTCCGGAATGGGCCCACGCACCCAGCGCGACCGCATCCTCGGCTCGGTCGAGACGGTGATCGTCCACGCCTTGAACGAGCCCGATGAGCTGGCCGCCTTGGCCGGCCACAAGCGGGTGGTCGAGCTCAGCCACCGCTACGAGGAGGGCATCCGCCGCCGCGAGGGCTTTGCCCGCCAGTGGCAGCGACCGAAGGTCGACCCCGACGAGATCCGCGCCCTGGCGACCGGTAGCGCCTGGGTGATCCGCCGGGGCCGCGCCGCCAAGGTGGCGATCGAGCGGGCGCCCGCCACCGCGGCGGCGGCGTTGCCCGAGCCCGCGCCGCTCGACCGTCCTCACGAGCCGGTCGAGGTGGCTACGCCGAAGCAGATCGCCTACCTCGACGAGGAGGAGTGAGGTCGATGGCCGCCGCCGCAAAGACGAGCGCGACGGCTACGGCGACTCCACCGCGCCGCCGTGGCCGTCGCCCCCTGCCCGCGCCCGAGCCGTGGGAGTTCGAGCTGCTGCGCCTGCTCGCCGAGCAGGGGGCGATCCCCTTCGACCAGCTCGCCCGCTTCCTAGACGGAGATCAGCGCCAGGCCGCGAACGTGGCCAAGCACCTGACCAAGGCCGGCTATGCCGACTACGGACGCATCCTCCACGACGAGCCGCACTGGCTGTGGCTGAGCTGGCGCGGCGCCTTCCTCTCCACCACCGGGTTCAAAGTCGGCCGTCCGAAGGTGGGGGCGATGGCGCGGATGCGGGCGGTCAACGAGGTTCGCCTCCACATCGCCCGCCGCGCCCCCGAGGCGCGCTGGATCTGCGCCCGCAGCATCGTCCGCGAGCAGGGCGTGCGCGGCTACAGGCCCAACGCGGTGGTCGAGGTAGGCGGCGAGCGCCATGCGATCCTCGTGCGCCTGCGCTGGCAGGAGCGCGAGTACGTCCGCGACATCCTCGAGACCCACATGGCCCGCTACGACGCCGTGATCGCCTTCGCCAAGCCCCAACCGCGCAAGCAGCTGGAGCGCCTGGCGGGCGAGCACCACTGGCCGAAGTTGGTGGTCCGGGACCTACCGAAGCCTCCATAGAACGAATGAGCATGTGCCATGAGCGATCTGAGCTTCTCAGGCTTCTGTGGCAAGAGGTGTGCCTTGATCAGCATCAGAAATCATGCGTTACTTAAGCAGCGGCAGAAGCGCTAGAGCGACACCAACCACCGCCAGTCCAAAGGCAACGGTCCATGCCCACCTAGACTTCTCTAGCTGACGACCAATGAGCAGGGCGACCGCACACCCTCCCCCGACCAGGGTCGCCGCAAGTGAGATTGTCCCAGTAAGGCGCAAGATCACCGCCGCCATAGCCAATAGGCAGGCCGAAAACAGCGGTATCGCCTGGACTCGGCGGTTTCGTTTATTCAAGCGCTCCGTCTCTGCGTCCTTCATCTCACGCTTGAGGCGCTCGATTTCTCTTTCACTGGAAGCACGTTCCCGGTGGAGATCTGCTTTTAGCTCTTCTGCTCGTCTCCTCTCATCATTCAGCGCCTCTTCGGTCACACGTTGCTCGATCCGAATTGCATCAGCAGCCGCAATGCTCTCTGCGCGTTCATCCTGCTCCGCATTCAGTTTTGTTTCCATCGCTTCAAGGCGAGTATTGAGTGTCTTGAAGCGTTCTTCGAGTTCATCCTGGGTGCGTTCGTATGCCGTAATAAGGATCACATCTTGCTGTTGCTCATCATGGCTACTTGTCACGGCTTCCAAGGTTTCGTCACCAATGAAAGCTGCCACTACGGCCGGAGACGCATCGTCTAGCAAGGTTGTGATTCGGCTGACCACCGTTTGAACTTCGCCCAAATTATGCCCCCGCCCAAAGCGTAAATACGGGCTTGCAAGAAGATCCGTGATTGTCTGATCGTAGTCTTCTGTACGCGGTGTGAAACAACGGGCAATCTGCGTCCAGGCTGCAGCCGAAATGCAGAATGGAACACTTGGAGTTTGCTCGCCATCAAGAGCAAGCTGACCAAAACGCGGAAGTACCTTGTCTTCCGTCAGAAACCAATACTGAGCCGATCCAAAATGTCGAAAACCGGAGCCTCTAAGCCGCTCAATCAGCACCCTATGAAAAGCGTCATGGACCATGGGTGGGTCGTCTCGGGGGCGGGGCCTAGTCCTCCCAAATACGGCCTCACGATTCAAGAGAACCACATAGTCAGCAATACGCGCCGCATCGTTTTTTGTGACGGCAGCAACGGCTTCCGTCTCGACGGTAATTTCAAGTTCTTCCAGCCTTGGATCAACTTGGGCCGCCTTGCGAAACCATTCCTCTGGCGAAGAGCCGCGATCGCCATAGCTTTCATAAAATCCTTCAGCCAGACTGACCCCCCCAATCTCACGTGCAACGTTTCGCAGTACTTCCGCATATCGCCGGTCTGGCAGACCACGAGTGGAGATTTCATCTTTGGACCGCTTTAGACTGTGCTGAAATTCTTCAAGAGTAAGCGGTGTAACCACGAGTTTCACACCTAGCCCACGAGTCAGGTCCAACATACGGCGGGTCGATCTGTTGATGGCTCCACCGGCGAGGCCAAGGGCTGGAATAAGGACATTCGTGTCCAAATAGAGTCTTTGACCTGCCAGCTCCTCTTTCATGACCCCGGCTGCTTCGGGGCGCAATGTGCCCACTGTGGCAAAGAAGCCATGATCAAGCCGATCAGCGAGATAGAGTCGTTGCGCGTCAGTGGGTGCTGAAAAGAACTGGGCCAATCCCGTGCGCCGAATCTCACGGATGTTGGCGGCGCGGCTTGGTAACTCTTCTCGTTTGGCGAGAAGCGTGTGGCGTAGCGCGTCAGAACGCTCTTCCTTTGGATAGAGGATGACTGCAGCCTCTGCGCCGTGGTACGCAACAATACGTGCGATAAGTGTGTCAAGATCGGATTCTAGGTCCGCCAAATCCTGATCCGTTAAGGACGGGTCAATCCCAACTAGGGTTGTCCGCCACTCCTGTTTCGCTCGAGTTGAGAGCAACTCGAAGTCATGTTTACGCTGAGCAAAGAGCTTCTCTGCATCGTGAGTTAAAGCAACGGTTGCTCCGTCGCGTCTAACAGCGCCTTTCTGCTCGAGATACCTGAGCCAGTCATTGAGTTCACTCGCTTCAATCTCAACTCCAAAGAAAACTTTGAATGCCTCCCGGACTGCGCTAGGGCTATCTACCTGACCGCCAGCTTCCATGAGGACTGGACCGACCATTTGGCGAAATGTTGCCTCACGAGTGCCGCCTCCATCACGACAGGGCTGGTACTGGGCTAGTTGCAGCAGAACTTCCGGCGCTACCTCGGGCATTCGGTCAGCCTAGTTATGGACTCGGCGGAAGCACAAATGCTTCCTGCATTGGGATGGGAATAGGTCGGTCAATACCGCGGCAACGCCAGCAAGTTGTCTGCCCAAACCCCGTCGGCGTAGGTCCGGATGAAAGGGGGGTTGGCGTCAACGACGCCCACCTGGACATCGTCCCCGGAGTCGTCCCGGACGCGAGCTTCACCGCCCTTGTTCTGAATCCAGTCGACCATTGTCTCGCGGCTGGATTCGCCCGTGTCACCGCTTTCGGGATTGCGCCACCTGACATCGGCGATGTGCTCATGGGCTGAGCCCCCACCGCTCATGTGCACTTCGGTGATGTAGACCATCGCGGCGGTTTCCTCTACCGATACGTCAGTCGCCCGTTGCGCTTGCACTTGAATCCGGCTCTCCTGTAGGCCGCCGCGTAGCCGGCCTTGTGCGAGCAGAACTCGTTAATGCCAAGGCATTTGATCCCCCCGGGAGTACGTGCCGTCCTGTCACCGCGCGCAATTGCCGCTGCTGAGCAGACCTTCGAAATCTGGGCAACCGGCGGATGCGCCGAGGCGCCTCCGACCAAGCCAACGGCGCCGATCGCGGCGATGGCGAGCAGAGACGCAAGACGTTTCCTCGTCACTGGTTTCCTCCCGAAGAGAGCAGCGGACTGGGGTTGGAGGCGAGCCTATGCGGCACCTGCTGCGTCGGCGTACCGAAAAGTCGAAGAAAGTTGAGTATTACGACACACTCTCGTCACTCTTGGCGCTGGCGGTCGCACCGCTGACTTCGCCATGCCCAGCCTGGCACCGGCGTTGATCCCTGCAAGCCCCGGCTGTGCCGGGGCTCCTGACGGCCCTCGCCTGAGGGCTCGGGTTCCGGGATCGCCGTCCGGCGCCTTTTTGGCTGGGTGTCGGAGCCAGCGAGAGGAGGTCAGAGATGAAGACGGCAGCAACAGCCGGTTCCGGCGCGTTGAGGCGTGGGACGGATCGCGGCGGAACACGGGAGGGACGAAATCGCCCGCTACAACGTCTTGACGTTAGAGGTGCAGCGATGACTGAGCTTTCGATCGAGACCCAACGTCAGGCCTGGTTCACGCCGGATTCTCTGGCCTCCTACCTGCAGGTCTCCGATCGAATGATTCGCAAGTGGGTAGCCGAGGGGCGTCTGCGCTCCTACAAGCTCGACGGTTGCCGCCGCTTCGATCCTTCCGACGTCGACTCCTTCGTCGCCCAGTTCCGCGACCGGCGCGGAGTCGCCGCATGAGCCGCCGCCGCGCCGCCGGTCGGCCACCCCGGCAGACCCCCTACAAGCGCACCTATCCCGACGGTCGCGTGGTCTGGATCGCCCGCTATCGCAGCCGAGACGGCGTGGTGCGCTACGCGAAGCCGAGTTGGAACGGCGGCAAGTCGAGTTTCGAGCTGAAGGGTGATGCTCAGCGCGCGATCGACGAGGCGCTTGATAGCGCTCACGGTCTGGATGGCGGGCAGCCCGAGACGCTTGGCGACTATTTCGTGGCGTGGCCCGCGCTCCATCCGCGCTCCAAGCGCACCAACAAGACCAACTCCGATCGGATCTCCTACGTCTTGGAGGTCGAAATCGAGGGCCGCCCGCTCCGCGATTGGCAGTTCGACGAGTTGCGCCGCCGCCACGTACAGGCTCTGGTCGATCACATGCTGTGTGAGCAGGGCCGCGCCGTGCAGGGAGCACGAGGAATCCTCAGTGCCCTCTCAGCGATGGCCGAGGACGCGATCGGCGACGAGGTCGCCGAGGACAACGCTTTCAAGGGCTTGCGCCTGCGCCGCAACGACCCCCGCGCGCGAAAGGCTTCCCGGCCGGTGCGGGTCTGGACCTTCGAGGAAATGCGCGCTTTCGCCGCTGGCGGTCGCTCCGAGGTGCGCGGGAAGACCAAGCGCCCAGGCTCCAAGTGGGGCCGGTGCTTCCAGCCGCACGACTACGAGGCGCTGATCCTCACCCCGGGGCTCACCGGCCTGCGCCTCGGCGAGGTCTTGGCGCTGCGCCGCGAGGATTTTGATGGCGAGGTGCTGAAGGTCAGGGCCACGGCGCACGAGGGAGAGCTGATTGGGTCCAGCGACCAGAAGAATCACGACCGCGAGGTGCCGGTGCCGCCGAGCCTGGCGGAGTTGATCCAGTCGCGCCCGACTCGGATCGACACCGATCTGCTCTTTCCGACTCCCGCCGGGAAGCTTTGGAGAGAGCGCAATTTCTACCGCGATGTCTGGGAGCCGGCCCGCATCGCGACCGGGCTCGATCCGACGCCGCACGAGTTCCGCCACTCCTATGTCTCGCACCTGCGTGCCGCCGGAATCGATGATGCCGACCTGGCCCGCGCCACCGGCCACAGCGTCGAGACGATGCTCTCCCGCTACACCCATGCGCTTGGCAAGAGCCACGCCGCAATCAGGAAAGCGATCGGCTGATGGCTACATTTCAGCTACATCCAGACCACTAAACTGCCGGAATTGGCTCTAGCGCCCGTAGCTCAGTTGGATAGAGCGTCGGTCTACGAAACCAAAGGTCACAGGTTCGAATCCTGTCGGGCGCGTACCATTTGTTTCGATGGCTACGCGCCCCCGCACGCTCTTTGAGCCCGGCCACGACGAAGAGTGGGCTGCGCTCAACGCCGAAAAGCGACAGGCGCTGACCCCGCCGCCCGATACCCCGGTGGGGGAGTTGCTGCGGCGCGGCCAGCACCTCACCGCCCAGGCCGCGGGCCTGCTGCGCGCGGTCGAGCGAGGCGATGGGCGCCGTCGATCCGGAGCTTGACGCCGCCGCGGCGGCGATGGTCGCCGAGGGCGCCAACTTTGTCGTGATCGGCGGCTTCGCGGTGATCGCCAACCGCTTTGTCCGAGCCACCGAGGACATCGACTTCCTCGTTCCCGACGATGCCGATAACGACCGCAGGGTTCTCGCCACCCTGCCTCCGAAGCGATGACCGCCAACTACGGAGGGGTCGAGTTTCCGGTTGCCGGTTTGCGCAGTGTCGTCGGCTTCAAGCGCCTCAGCGATCGCCCTCGCGACCGCAACGATCTGATCGGCCTCGCCGAGATTCACGGCGAGCTGCCGATCGACCCGATTCCGGGCCTCGATACCTAGCTGAGGCCGGCGTGCTCCGGCCGCCACCGCGGCCCTCCTGACGCAGGGCGTTTTCAGAAACGCCCTCGTCCATCCAGAAAAACACGTTTCGAAGTCCCTGCAAACGTGCGCGCTTTTCTGCACATACCAAGAGTGTTCCTTGACATCAACAAGATGGTCTGTTTATGATCTCTAACTGGATGTATTTAGGAACATAAGCAGTATCGCCCGTTGGGACGGGCAGGGAAACATCACAGGGACATAAAGGGATCGACCCCTCGCCAGGGACCCGGCCGGAAGCAAGGTCGGAAACGGAAAGGGAGCGGTCCAGGAGAGGAGACACAGCACGTGAGACGCCACGCGAAGGCATCTTCCGCGGTTTCGACCACGCACCGGGGCAGCGGCCTCGGCGGCGCCGTCCGTGGAGCCTTCGACACCCGTGATGCGTCCCGTGGCGCCGACGGGAGTGGTGCGCCCTCGCACGCCCGCGCCCGCGTGACCGCCCTCCTCCTCGCGGTAGCCGCCCTCGCCCTTCTCGCCCTCGCCCCCACGGCCTCCGCCTCGACCCGCCTGCTCAAGTCCTCCTTCGGCAACTTCTCCGGCGACAGCCCCCGCGGCCTCGCCGTCGACCAGCAAAACGGCGACGTCTACGCGATCAACTTCGACAACAACTCCCTCGACCGCTACAACTCCTCCGGCAACCCGAAGAACTTCACCTGCGGCGCAAGCTGCGGCGGCGCCACCGTCTCGGGCAACCAGATCACCGGCCTGCCGCTCGGCGTCTTCGACAAGGACCTCGCCCACGTCGCGATCGACCGCTCTCCCGGCCCCGCCAACGGCGACATCTACGTCGCCGACGGCGGCGGCGCCGTCGAGGTCTTCGACAACACCGGCGCCCTCCTCACCACCCTGACCGGCGCCGCCGTCCCCGGCGGCGCCTTCGGCTACGCCGTCGGCGTCGCCGTCGACCAGTCAAACGGCGACCTCTTCATCACCGACATCGGCGCCCAGCTCGTCTACCGCTACACCCCCCACAGCTCCACCGTCGCCGACACCGCCACCGACTACGCCGGCGCCATCTCCCCCGGCATCGCCCCCGCCGACGTCGCCGCCGGCGACGGCGCGGTCTACGTCGGCGACACCTACCTCTCCTACACCACGGTCGATCGCTTCAACGCCTCCGACTTCACCACCGGCAGCCCGAACTCCCCGACCCCGACGCCGCTCAGCGGCACCACCCACCCGACCGCGATCTCCGTCGACCCCTCCACCGACGACGTCTACGTCGACGAGGGCAACCAGGTCCACGTCTTCAACTCCGCCGGCACCTCCCTCTACAGCTTCGGCTCCGGCGACTTCGGCACCGGTACGACCGCCAGCTGGTCGAGCGGCGTCGCGGTGATGGGCAACAAGGGCGACGCCTACGTCGCCGACCCGGTGGCTCACAAGATCAGGGTCTACCCGCTCATCACCCGCCTCTACAAGTCCTCCTTCGGCAACTTCTCCGGCGACAGCCCCCGCGGCCTCGCCGTCGACCAGCAAAACGGCGACGTCTACGCGATCAACTTCGACAACAACTCCCTCGACCGCTACAACTCCTCCGGCAACCCGAAGAACTTCACCTGCGGCGCAAGCTGCGGCGGCGCCACCGTCTCGGGCAACCAGATCACCGGCCTGCCGCTCGGCGTCTTCGACAAGGACCTCGCCCACGTCGCGATCGACCGCTCTCCCGGCCCCGCCAACGGCGACATCTACGTCGCCGACGGCGGCGGCGCCGTCGAGGTCTTCGACAACACCGGCGCCCTCCTCACCACCCTGACCGGCGCCGCCGTCCCCGGCGGCGCCTTCGGCTACGCCGTCGGCGTCGCCGTCGACCAGTCAAACGGCGACCTCTTCATCACCGACATCGGCGCCCAGCTCGTCTACCGCTACACCCCCCACAGCTCCACCGTCGCCGACACCGCCACCGACTACGCCGGCGCCATCTCCCCCGGCATCGCCCCCGCCGACGTCGCCGCCGGCGACGGCGCGGTCTACGTCGGCGACACCTACCTCTCCTACACCACGGTCGATCGCTTCAACGCCTCCGACTTCACCACCGGCAGCCCGAACTCCCCGACCCCGACGCCGCTCAGCGGCACCACCCACCCGACCGCGATCTCCGTCGACCCCTCCACCGACGACGTCTACGTCGACGAGGGCAACCAGGTCCACGTCTTCAACTCCGCCGGCACCTCCCTCTACAGCTTCGGCTCCGGCGACTTCGGCACCGGTACGACCGCCAGCTGGTCGAGCGGCGTCGCGGTGATGGGCAACAAGGGCGACGCCTACGTCGCCGACCCGGTGGCTCACAAGATCAGGGTCTACCCGCTCATCACCCGCCTCTACAAGTCCTCCTTCGGCAACTTCTCCGGCGACAGCCCCCGCGGCCTCGCCGTCGACCAGCAAAACGGCGACGTCTACGCGATCAACTTCGACAACAACTCCCTCGACCGCTACAACTCCTCCGGCAACCCGAAGAACTTCACCTGCGGCGCAAGCTGCGGCGGCGCCACCGTCTCGGGCAACCAGATCACCGGCCTGCCGCTCGGCGTCTTCGACAAGGACCTCGCCCACGTCGCGATCGACCGCTCTCCCGGCCCCGCCAACGGCGACATCTACGTCGCCGACGGCGGCGGCGCCGTCGAGGTCTTCGACAACACCGGCGCCCTCCTCACCACCCTGACCGGCGCCGCCGTCCCCGGCGGCGCCTTCGGCTACGCCGTCGGCGTCGCCGTCGACCAGTCAAACGGCGACCTCTTCATCACCGACATCGGCGCCCAGCTCGTCTACCGCTACACCCCCCACAGCTCCACCGTCGCCGACACCGCCACCGACTACGCCGGCGCCATCTCCCCCGGCATCGCCCCCGCCGACGTCGCCGCCGGCGACGGCGCGGTCTACGTCGGCGACACCTACCTCTCCTACACCACGGTCGATCGCTTCAACGCCTCCGACTTCACCACCGGCAGCCCGAACTCCCCGACCCCGACGCCGCTCAGCGGCACCACCCACCCGACCGCGATCTCCGTCGACCCCTCCACCGACGACGTCTACGTCGACGAGGGCAACCAGGTCCACGTCTTCAACTCCGCCGGCACCTCCCTCTACAGCTTCGGCTCCGGCGACTTCGGCACCGGTACGACCGCCAGCTGGTCGAGCGGCGTCGCGGTGATGGGCAACAAGGGCGACGCCTACGTCGCCGACCCGGTGGCTCACAAGATCAGGGTCTACGGCCCCTTCGCCGGAGAGACGGCCACCCCGCCGCCCACCGTCACCACCCAGTCCGCCACCGCGATCAGCCTTGTCGCTGCCACCCTCAATGCCTCCGTCAATCCCCACGGCGGCACCGTCAGCGACTGCCACTTCGAGTACGTCGACGACGCTGCTTACCAGGACAACCTCAACAACAGCGTCGACGCCTTCACCGGCGCCCAGACCCCCTCCTGCACCTCCTCGCCCGGCGGCGGCAACACCGCCGTCGACGTCTCCGCCGACATCACCGGGCTCACCGCCGCGACGACCTACCACTTCCGCGCCGTCGCCACCAACGCGACCGCCACCGTCAACGGCGGCCCCGTCACCTTCACCACCGACCCGCTCGCCTTCACCGACGCCGCCACGGCGATCCACCACACCGACGCCACCCTCAACGGCCACTTCGACCCGCAGGGGGTCGGCGCCTACGACGTCACCGGCTGCCACTTCGACTGGCTGAGCGCCGCCGACTACGCCGCCAACGGCAACAGCTACAGCGGCCCCAACACCCCCGGCACCGTCTCCTGCGTCCAGAACAGCTTCCCCTACAGCGCCGCCACCCCCGTTACCGCCAACCTCCCCGGCCTCCACCCCGGCACCACCTACCACTTCCGCCTCCACCTCGACACCACCTCGGGCGGCGAGCAGACCGGCGCCGACCAGAGCTTCGCAACCACCGGCTTCCCGGTCGTTGCCGACCCCCCCAGCAACATCCACCACACCGACCTCACCCTCAACGGTAGCTTCGACTCCCAGGGTGACCCGGCGCTGAACGTCACCGACTGCCACTTCGACTGGGGCACTACCACGGCCTACAACGACGGCAGCCTGCCGTGCGATCCGAGCGGCCCCTACGACGTCAACTCCGTCGCCAATGTCAGCGCCTTCCTCAACAACCTCACCCCCGGCATCACCTACCACTATCGCCTTCGCCTCGACACCGCCGGCGCTGGCGGTGTCACCAGCGACGAGCAGACCGGCGACCGGACCGTGACGATGCCCCTCTTCATCACCTCCGCGCCCAGCCAGGCAGGCACCTTCGGCCCCTCCGGCGACAACACCACTTCCTTCGCTTCCGGACCCGGCAGCCTCGCCTTCGACAACGGGAATCACCGCCTCTACGCGGCCGGCTCGGCCGGCGTCTACGGCTTCAACGCCTCCGCGCCGCCGACTTTCACGCCCGTCTCCGGCTTCAACCCCCTCGCCACCGCGGGCACGACCTCGATCGCCGTCGACAACAGCGCCACCGGCTCCGCCGGCCGTCTCTACGCCCTCGACGCCGGGAACAACAACAAGCTCTACGCCTACTCCTCTAGCGGTTCCCCCCTCGGCAGTCCCTTCCCGCTCGATCTCACCGCCAACCCCGACTTCCTCTCAGGCTCACACGGCTGCGGCGTCGGCGTCGATTCGACCGGTCGCATCTGGGTCTCCGATCCCACCAGTGCCAACAACGCCCCGATCCTCCGCTACAGCTCCAGCGGCGTCGTCCAGTCCTCGATAACTTCGTTCTTCCCCTGCCAACTCGCTTTCAACTCCGTCGACGACCTCTACATCGGCCGCGCCGGTGGGCAGCTCACCGAACGCCGCGACGCCCCCGGCTACGCCTCGAGAACCACGGTCGATAACCACACCTCCGTCCAGATCGCGGTCGACCGCTCCAACAACATTGCCTACGTCGCCGAGGGCACTGGCAACGTCGCGGCCTACGACACCACCAACACCCACCTCTTCGACTTCAACGACGGCGTCTCCGGCTCCCAGCTCCGTGGCATCGCCGTAGACCCCTCCAACGGCTACGCCTACGTCTCCGACATTGCCGACCACAAGATCCACGTCTTCGCCCCCGGCATCTCCCAGACGCCGCCGACGATTACCCAGCAGCCCCCGACCAACGTCGCCGGTGACTCGGTAACCCTCAACGCCAAGGTCGATCCGGAGACCTTCCAGGTCACCGACTGCCACTTCGAGGTCGTCCCCGACTCCCAGTTCCAAAACGACGGCTTCGCCGGCGTCACCGCCGCCCAAAAGCACGCCTGTTCGCCCGACATGACCGCTACCAACGACCCGGCCAACTCGGGCTCCGGCGACGTCGTCGTCCACGCCGACGTCAGCGGCCTAAACGGCGGCAGCACTTACCACACCCGCATCGTCGCCGCCAACAACCAGCCCGGCGGCACCGCTACCGGCACCGACCAGAGCTTCACCACCAACGGGCCGCGGGTCACCGGCACCAACGCCTCCTCGATCTCCGACACCGCCGCCACCCTGGGCGCCTCGGTCAACCCCGAGAGCGCCGACACCACCTACCAGTTCCAGTACACCACCGACGCCGACTTCCAGGCAAACGGCTTCACCAACGCCCCCCAGGTGGCCCCCGCCAACCCCTCCGACATCGGCAACGGCGCCGTCGCCGTCCCGGTCCACGAGGACCTCTCCGGCCTCGACCCCGACACCGCCTACCGCTTCCGCATCGTCGCCCAGAGCCCCGACGGCACCGTCGACGGCCCCGACGTCGGTTTCCATACCTACCTGCCGAACCACACCTTCGGCTCCTGCCCCAACGACGCCCTGCGCACCGGCGCCGGTGCCAACCTGCCCGACTGCCGCGCTTACGAGCAGGCCTCGCCGGTCGACAAGAACGGCGCCCACGCCCTCACCAGCCAGGACTTCGCCCAGGCCGCCGCCGATGGCAACGGGGTCACCTTCGCCGGCCTGTCCGGCCTGCCGGTGGGCAGCGGCGCCAACCAGAGCTACCCCGTCGTCGCTCGCCGCACCGCCACCGGCTGGACCACGCGCAGCCCGATCCCGGTCGTGGAGGCCAAAGGCTCTACGACCAGCGCGGTCACCCTCGCCGGCCTCGACCCGAACCTGACCACCTCCTACAGCCTCGACGCCTACGACCTCAACGGCGGCTCGCGCTTCTACGTCGGCGATCTCGCCGCCGGCGGCTTCGCCAGCCCCTTCTCCCGCGCCGGGGGCATGAGTGAGCACACGGTGATCGCCGGCTTCACCGCCGACCCCGCCCACGTCCTGGTCAGCTCCCAGTCGGACCTCGCCTTCGGCGGTATCGCCGGCAAGCCCAACCTCTATGACTACGACCACGGCTCACTCCACCTCGCCGACCGCGTTCCCGTCGCCCCCGCCACCTCCTGCAACGACCAGGGGGGCCCTGCCTGCGTGGTCCCGGCCGACGGGGCCTTTGCCGGCGGGGACTCCGCCGTCGGCATCAACACTCAGCCCAACCTGATCTCCGCCGACGGCTCGCGCATCTTCTTCACCGACGCCGGCAGCGGCAACCTCTTCATGCGCGTCGACGGCGCCAGGACCGTCCAGCTCAACGCCCCCGCGCCCGGCGCCCCCGCCGATCCCAACGGCCACAAGCCGGCCACCTTCGCGGCGGCGAACAAGACGGGCTCGCTCGTCTACTTCACCAGCTGCGAGAAGCTTACCGCCGACTCCACCGCCGTCTCCACCGCCGCCGACAGCTGTAGCGACCTCAGCGGCTCCGGCGGCAACGTCCAGCGCCTGCAGTCCAGCGACCTCTACCGCTACGACACTGCCACTGGCCAGCTCACCGACCTCAGCGTCGACAACACCGACGCCCAGGGCGCCGACGTCGAGGCGGTGCTCGGCGCCTCCGCCGACGGCTCCTGGGTCTACTTCGCCGCTCGGGGCAGTCTCGCCGCCGGCGCTCCGGCCGGCGACTGTAAGCCCGGGCAACTCGCTAGCGGCCAGACCTATACCCCCTACGGCACCGGCAGCTGCGGCGTCTACGTCTCTCACGACGGCGGTCCGCCCGCCTACATGACCTCGCTCCCCATCTCTCAGCTGCCGATCGGCGCCCGCAACGACAGTCTGTTCCAAGAGTGGCGCTCGGTGGTCGCCGACGACGGCACCATCGTCTTCGAGGGCGCCGCCCAGCTCACCTCCTACGACAACACCGGGCCCTGCAACAGCAATTTCGACGGCCCCGGCCGCTGCGTCGAGATCTACCGCTACCGTCCCGGCGACCCCGCCCTCACCTGCGTCTCCTGTAACCCGACCGGCGCGGCCCCGGTGGGCGCGGCGGCCACCAGCCCCTACGACCCCTCGGCGGTATGGGCCATCGGTGGCGACTGGGGGATCTTCCCCCGCACCGTCAGCGCCGACGGCAACCGGGTCTTCTTCCAGACGCCCGACAAGCTCCTCGCCGCCGACACCAACGGCGACGCGGGCTGCAGCGTGTCCAGGAATGCCTACGGCCAGCCCAACCATGGCCTATACGACTGCAACGACGTCTACGAGTGGGAGGCCGACGGCAGCGGCTCCTGCCACTCCTCCGACCAAAACGGCGGCTGCATCTACCTGCTCACCAGCGGCACCAGCTCCGACCCCTCCTGGATCGTCGATGCCTCCACCTCCGGCGACGACGTCTTCATCCGCACCACCGACCAGCTCGTCCCCCAGGACACCGACAGCGCCTACGACGTCTACGACGTCCGCGTCGACGGCGGCCTCGCCTCCCAGCACCAGGCTCAGGCGCCGCCCTGCGGCAGCGCCGACCAGTGCCACGGCCAGGGCACGGCGGCGCCCAGCCAGCAGGGCGCCGGCACCGGCGTCATCCAGGGCCAGGGCAACCCCAAGCTGGTCCGTTGCGCCGCGAACAAGGTCAAGCGCCATGGCCGCTGCGTCGCCAAGCCGCACAAGCGCAAGCACCACAAGAAGCACAAGAAGCGCAAGCACCACAAGAAGGCGCACAGGCGCCACCACGCCCGCTCGCACCGCCGAGCCGGCTCCAACCGGGGAGGTTCGAAGTGATCCGCCGCAGCAGAAGCCTCCTCGCCGCCCTTCTCCTCGCGATCGCGGGCGTGGCGATCGCCGCCGCTCCGGCCTCCGCGGTCACCGCGGCCCCCGCCTGGCGGGTCAGCGCCGCCGCGGCGCCGACCAACTTCGTCCCCGGCGTCACCGACGGCCACAACCTCTACATCATCCACGCGGTCAACGTCGGCGGCGCCCCCACCGACGGCAGCCCGGTCACCGTCAGCGTCGACCTGCCCGCCGGCTTCTCCTACCAGCCGAGTCCCAGCGTCGGGACCCTGGCCGCCGGTATCA
Organism: uncultured Solirubrobacterales bacterium; assembly: GCA_963702055.1. Classification (GTDB taxonomy): domain Bacteria; phylum Actinomycetota; class Thermoleophilia; order Solirubrobacterales; family 70-9; genus CAWINX01. The sequence goes on from OY969702.1 coordinate 2,273,095, forward strand.
CCGACGACTACCAGGGCGCGCCCAGCCCGTGTACAGCCGGCGCCCCGATCACCTGTCAACTCGCCCAGACCATCTTTCCCGGCGAGCGGGTCACCCTCAACCTGCCCGTCCAGGCTCCCGCCTCCGGCCCCGCCGCGGTCACCAGCCACGTCACCGTCTCGGGCGGCGGCGCGGCGGCGCCGGCATCGGTCGACGCGCAGACTCCTTTCAACGCCGACCCGGTCCCCTTCGGCATCCAGCAGACCGACTTCTCGCTGACCGACGTCGACGGCAGCGCCTTCACCCAGGCCGGCGGCCACCCCGCCCACTTCCGCTTCGACTACAGGGTCAACACGACGGTCAGGGGAGGCAAGATCGTCTCTGCCGAAGACCTCAGAGACGCCGCAGTCACCCTGCCGCCGGGCCTCGTCGTCGATCCCACCGCGACTCCCCACTGCACCGAGGTCGAGTTCGAGATCAACGAGTGTGCCGACAGCTCGACCGTCGGCACCGCCTCATTGGCGCTCGGCTTCGGCTACCCCGCAGAGGCAGCCAGCGACCCGGTCTTCAACCTCCAGCCGCCGCACGGCAAGGCCGCGGCCCTCGGTTTCAACGCGGTAGGCCTCGGCTTCTTCATCCACGTCCTCGGCGGCGTCGACCCCGCCCACAACTACGCGCTCGAGGCGGGGGCGAGCGACGTCACTCAGGTCGGCGGGGTCAGTGAGACGGCCCTCAACCTCTGGGGCGATCCCTCCGATCCCGCCTACGACGCCCTGCGCAACGCCTGCTTGCAGACAGGCCACACCACCAACTGCCCGGTACCGCATTCCGATAAGCCCTTCCTGACCATGCCCTCTGCCTGCTCGACCTCGCTCAGCTCAAGCATGGTCGCCAGCTCCTGGCAGAACCAGAGCCCGGGTACGCCGGTGACCGCTTCGACCATGGTTACCGATAACTCAGGCGCCCCGCAGGGCGTCAGCGGCTGCGACCAGCTCGCCTTCGCCCCGACCCTCACGGCGAGACCGACGACCAACGTCGCCGACTCCCCAAGCGGGTTGGACGTCGACCTGCAGGTGCCCCAGGACAACAACGTCAACACCAAGGCCACCTCGACCCTGAAAAAGACGGTGGTCACCCTGCCCGAGGGCCTCACCCTCAACCCCTCGGCGGCGAACGGCCTCGCGGCCTGCTCCTCCTCGCAGGTCGGCATCGACCCGAACACGGGCACGCCCAACGGCGATCAGCCGACCTGCCCCGACGCCTCCAAGCTCGGCACCGTGGAGGTGACCACGCCGCTGCTCGACAACCCGCTGCCGGGCTCGGTCTACCTGGCCAAGCCCCACGACAACCCCTTCGACTCGATGCTCGCCCTCTACATCGTCATCGACGACCCCCAAAGCGGCGTGATCATCAAGCTGGCGGGCAAAGTGCAGGCGGACCCGAACAGCGGCCGGCTCACCACCACCGTCGACCAGAACCCACAGCTGCCGTTCTCAGAGTTCAAACTGAACTTCTTCGGCGGCGCCACCGGCGCCCTGCGCACCCCCAACGCCTGCGGCAGCTATCAGACCAACTCCGAGCTGACCCCCTGGTCTGATCCCGACAACGTCGCCAACAAACTCGCGACCCCCCAGGACACCTACTCGATCGACCAGGGCCCCGGCGCGGGCGGCGACTGCTCGGCCGCCGCCGACCAGCAGCCCAACTCGCCGAGCTTTGACGCCGGCACGGTCACCCCGACCGCGGGCACCCATTCCCCCTTCGTGCTCAACCTGCACCGCGACGACGCGACCCAGCAGTTCTCAAGCGTCACCCTCAGCCCGCCGCCGGGCCTGGTCGCCAAGCTGGCCGGCACCCCGGCCTGCTCCGATGCGGGCATCGCCCAGGCGCAAGGCCGCACCGCCTCAGGCGACGGCGCCTTGGAGCAATCCGACCCGAGCTGCCCCGACACCTCCAAGGTCGGCGTCGTCCACGTCGGCGCCGGAGCGGGCCCCAGCCCCTACTACGTAACCGGCAACGTCTATCTAGCCGGCCCCTACAAAAACCAGCCCCTGTCCTTCGTGATCATCACCCCCGCCGTCGCCGGGCCTTTTGACCTCGGCGTCGTCGTCACCAGGGTGGCGATCTCAATCGACCCGACCACGGCGCAGATCACCGCCACGGCGGACCCGATCCCCGACCACCTCACCGTGGACGGCGACGGCTTCCCGCTCGACGTGCGCTCGGTGCAGATGAAGCTCGACAAGCCCGACTTCACCCTCAACGGCAGCAGCTGCGACCCAACCTCGATCAGCGGATCGCTGCTCTCCACCCAGGGCCAGAGCGCAGCGCTCTCTGAGCCCTTCCAGCTCGCCGAGTGCGCCAACCTGGGCTTCAAGCCCCGCCTCGGCATGCGCCTGCGGGGCGGGCACTTCCGCAACGGCCACCCGGCCTTCACCTCGGTGCTGAACGCCCGAGCGGGCGATGCCAACATCGGCAAGGCCTCGGTGATCTTGCCGCCGAGCATGCAGCTCGACCAATCCCACATCCAAGCGCCCTGCACCAGGCCCCAGTTCGCCGCCGACCAGTGCCCGGCCGCCTCGGTGATCGGCTCGGTAGTCGCAACCTCACCATTGCTCGACTACAAGCTGACCGGCCCGGTCTACCTGCGCACCGGCGACAACCCGCTGCCCGACATCGTCTTGGACCTCCACGGCCCGGCATCACAGCCGATCCGGATCGATCAGGTCGGCAAGATCGACACCGTCCACGCCAGGCTGCGGACGACCTTCCAGGGAGTCCCCGACGCCCCGATCTCCCAGGCGATCATCCGCTTGGTCGGCGGCCACAAGGGCCTCCTGGTCAACAACACCAACCTCTGCAAGCAGCCCAACCGCGCCGCGGTCTTCCTCGACGGCCACAACAACGCGACCGCCGACTCCCACCCCCGGATCGCGCTCAAGTGCCCGAAGGCGCGCAAGAAGCACAAGCAGCACAAGCGCCATCACCGTCGCCATCACACGCGCCACGCGGGGCGTTAGCCGCACCAGTTACGCCCATAACCTCCCCCTAACCCCGCATCGGGCATGATCCCCGAGTGTTTAGGGGACAAAGCGATGGGAGCAGGGGAGAGGGTTAGATGAGGAACGGCTGGAAAAAGACCGCGGCGGCGCTTTGCTGCCTCGCCATGCTGGGCACGGCAGCGATCGCCCAAGCCGAGATCACCCAAAAGGGAGTCCTGCGCCTTGACGTAGGCGGCAAGCTCATCCCCGGCTCCCTCCCCCGCAAGGGCTCGGCCCCGATCTCGGTATCGGTCAACTGGGGCCTCTCCACAACCGACCAAAGCGCCGTTCCCAAGCTGCACAAGCTCTCGATCGCGATCAACCGCCACGGCCACTTCGACACCGCCGGCCTGCCGACCTGTGCGATCTCCAGGATCCAACCGGCCTCCACCTCCAGGGCGATCTCGGCCTGTCGCTCCTCCCTGGTCGGCAAGGGAAGCTTCTCCGCCAACGTCGCCTTGGCGGGCCAGGTCCCCTATTCCACCGGAGGCAGCCTCGCCGTCTTCAACGGCAAGAAGCACAACAAGCCAGTCCTGCTGGGCCAGATCTACTCCGCCCACCCCTTCCCGACCTCCTTCGTGATCGTCTTCTCGGTAGACCAAAAGCCCCACGGCGCCTACGGCACCACGCTGAGCGCCACGATCCCCAGGGCGCTTGGCTCCTGGGGCAACCTGACCGGGATCAAGATGCGCCTCTCCCGGCGCTACCGAGCAGCCGGCAAGCGCCACTCCTACGTCTCCGCCGGCTGTCCCGCCCCGAAGGGATTCCCCCGCGCCACCTTCCCGCTGGCAAAGGCCTCCTTCGGCTTTGCCGGGGGGGCGAAGCTCAGCTCGGTGCTCACTAGTACTTGCCGGGCGCGGGGGTGAGGTGCGCCGGGGCGCGACACTCCTCGCGGTCCTGGCCGTCGCGCTGCTCGCGGTGGCGGCGGTCGCCGATGCGGAGCTGAGCCAGAAGGGCAACCTCCTGGTTCGCTTCAACGGGGGCATCACCCCGCGCGCCCTGCCGCGCAGGGCGCAGGCGCCGGTCGCGGTCAACATCGACGCGACGATCAAGGTTCCCGGCGGGCAGAACCCGCCGGCCCTGCGCCGCATCAGGGTCGCCCTCAACAGCAACGGCCGGCTCAGCACCCGGGGGCTGCCGGTCTGCCGGCGCGGGCGGATCGGCAATGCCACCACCAATCAGGCGCTCGCCGCCTGCCGATCCGCCCTGGTCGGCGCCGGCGGCATCGTCGGGCGGACGGCGATCGCCGACCAGACGACCTTCCTGCTGCGCGGCGACCTACTGCTCTTCAACAGCGTCGATGGAGGCCGTCCCACGATCCTCGCCCACGTCTACCAGAGCGAGCCGATTCCGGTCACCCACATCATCGTCTTCCACATCCACCGCGGCGGCGGCCGCTTCGGCACGGTCCTCACCGCGAACCTGCCGCCGTCGCTCAACCGCAACGGCTTCCTCAAGTCGATCTTCCTCCAGCTCCAGCGCCGCTACACCTACCGCGGCCGTCACCGCTCCTACCTCACCGCCGGCTGCCCCGCCCCGGCCGGCTTCCCGATCGCGACCTTCCCCTTCGCGCAGGCCTCGATGACCTTCTCCGACGGTCGCACCCTCGCCACCACGCTGACCCGCACCTGCAAGGCGCGCGGCTAATTCCCCCGGCGCGGTGAAACGTTTTCTCCCCGTATAAGGGGGACAAAACGTTGCACCGCGCCCCTACTGGGGCACCGCGCCCCTACTGGGTTGCGCCCCTACTGGGTTGCGCCCCTACTGGGGGATCGAGCACCAGGGGGAGAGCGACCTCTTGACCCGCCTCAGGGCCCTGCGCTTGGCGGCGACGCCAGCCACCGCGCGGCGCTTGGCGGCCCGGGCGGCGCGGCGGACCCGTCGGGGGCTGAAGTAGCTGCGCTGGACGCGGGCGGTGGCGTGCTGGAGCTTGGACTGCGCCCTGTTCAGCTTCCTCTTCGCCGCCTTCACGGCTCTCTGCGCGGAGGCGCAGCGGGCCGCGATCTGCGAGTACGGCCCGAAGGCCCCGGCGCCGCCGCCCGTCGTGAGGCTGTAGGAGATGCCGCCGGTCGAGCCCTCGATCGAGCTGACCTCGACGAAGTATTTTCCCGGTCCCAGGCTGGTCGTCCCGGCCGCCTCTTTGCCGTTGGCGAGCGCGTAGGCGAAGGGGTAGATCGGGTTGCCGAGCGAGTCGACGATCGCCACGTTGACGCCGGAGGCGTCGCTGCCGCCGCCGAGGTTCCTGGCGGTCAGCCCGACCTGCGCGGGGCGGCGGAAGGTGACGTGGAAGAAGAAGAAGTCGCGGTCGCCGGGCGTCTCCAGCCCGGCGCTGTAGGTCTGGCCGAAGAGCAGCGGCCCGGCCGCGGCCGGGACCGAGTCGTTGGGCTCGTAGGGCGCCGCAAAGGCCCCCGCCGAAGGGACGGCGACCAACGCCGCCGCGAGCGCGCACAGCGCCAGGAGCAGGGTCGCCCGACCTCTACCAACCCCCTGTTTGCCTCTCCCTGTCATCGCTAACCCGTACCGATTGTAGAGGCGACGCCCGGAGGGTCGACCAGACCGCAATGTGTTGTCTGCGCTACGATGCGCGGCGTGATCCAACCCAGGCGAAATCGCCCGCACACGAGGTCCGCGGCGCCGCAGGCGCCGTCCTCGCCCGTGCCGTGCACAGAAAGGAACTTGAGTTGGATCGCATCGACAATGACATTGAGGTAGTGCCAAGGCCTCGCTCGCGGGACCTGCTGTTGCCGATCGCGCGCCTCGAAGGCGCCCCGGATCTTCCCCGGGCGCTGTTCACGAGGGAGGCGATGGAGCGTGCCCGCTGCGTGGTCGCAAGCGCCCGCGCCGAGCGCGAGGACGACCCCTTGTCGCTGGAGGAGGCGGAGCGGCTCGGCGAGCCGGTTCAGGCAAGCGTCGATCGGCGGGGGGTCAGGCAGGCGCTCCTTCGCTCCGAGGATGGCTGCCCGATCCTGCTGGCACGCGGCTACAGCGGCACCTTCGAGGTTTCGGTCGCGGCGGCGGAAGAGTCCCAGGCCAACCGGATCGCGGAGTTCGTCGCGGGCGCCATCCGCATCGAGCCCAAGCCGCGGGACCCTCGCGTCCCGGTCGCCTTCTGGTCGGGGGCGAGCGACCCCCTGCTCGGCTCGCCGGCGGCCCGCTGGCGGCGGCTCGAGCTGCCGCGCTTCTCGGCGATCGAGGCCAACTATCCGACCGGCGTGCGCAAGCGGCTGGTCGAGATGCTCTCGCAGCGCTCCGGTCAGGAGCTACCGGGGCGCCTTGCCCTCTGGCACGGCCCGCCCGGCACCGGCAAGACCTGGGCGCTGCGGGCGTTGGGGCGCGAGTGGAGCGAGTGGTGCGACCTTCACTACATCACCGACCCGGAGCGCCTGCTGGGCGGCGACACCGCCTACATGCTGGGGGTTTTGGCGGCGCGATCGGAGCCAATGGCGGCGGAGTACGACGACGACGAGGAGGACTTGAAGTCCCGCGAGCCCGAGCGCTGGCGCCTGCTGGTGCTCGAAGACGCCGGCGAGCTGCTCGGCGCCGCCGCGCCCGCCGAGGTCGGTAGGGGTTTCGCCCGCCTGCTCAACATCGCCGACGGCTTGCTGGGCCAGGGCTCCCGGGCGCTGATCCTGGTGACGACCAACGAACAGCTCGGAAAGCTCCACCCCGCCGCGCTGCGACCGGGCAGGGCGATGGCGACGGTTGAGTTCGGACCGCTGGGACCCGCCGAGGCGACCGCCTGGCTGCGGGAGCGCGGCCTCGAGCGCGAGGTCGAATCCCCGGCGACGATTGCCGAGCTGCATGCGATGCTCGCCGGCACGCCGGCTTCGGCGGGGCCGAGCGTCAAGCGGGTGGCAGTGGGCTTCGGATAGCGGGACTCCCTCAGGGAGAGGCTCAGGGCATCCACAGGCGAAGAGCCGACGCCCGGACTTGAACCGGGGACCCCTTCATTACGAGTGAAGTGCTCTACCAACTGAGCTACGCCGGCGGGTGCGGTGTAACGCGTTGATGGCCTGTGGGACCACCTATGCGTTACACCGCCCATTCTAAGACGGCGGCGGGGCGGCGACTTCGGCGATGAATCGGCGTTCGGAAGGTTCCGTCGCGTCGAGGGTCGATGATCCCTGCGTGTCGCCAGTCGCGCGAGCCGCCGCCGCCAGCCGCCGCGAGGAGAACGAGGTCGAGTTCTCGCGGATCGTCGCCTTCAGCGACGGGGTCTTCGCGATCGCGATCACGCTGCTGGTGCTCAACCTCGGCGTGCCGCAGAAGGTCGCCGGCGGTGACGTGGGACAGGCGCTGTGGGACCAGCGGCAGGATCTCTTCGCCTACGCCCTCAGCTTCGCGGTGACCGGGCGCTTCTGGCTGGTCCACCACCGCTTCTTCAGCGACGTCACCGGCTTCGACGGCCGGCTGATCTCGATGAACCTCTTCTATCTCGGCTGGATCGTGTTGATCCCCTTCAGCAGCCAGGTGCTCGGCGACCACGGCGGCAGCACCGCGGCCATCGTCCTCTACGCGGTCAACCTCGCCGCGGTGGCCCTGGTCGGCGCCGCCCTGTTCGCCGACGCGCATCGCGCCGGGCTGACCAAGACCGCGCCCGAGGACCGGCGGCTCAACCACCAGCGCGCCATCTTCACCGCCCTCGTCTTCCTGATCTCGATTCCCGTCGCCTTCTTCAGCCCGGACCTGGCGCCGCTCCTCTGGATCTGCCTCTTCTTCGTGCGCCCGGGCGCACGCCTCTGGCCGGCCCGCTCTTGAGTCGACGTTCGACATTGACGCAGAGCTGTTGCAGATTTGGCACATTGTGCGCGCAACGTGTTGTCGGCGGCCGGCCACTCTGGCACCATGGAATCCGTGAGAGCCACCTGGACCGACGAGCGCCTCGACGACCTCAACGGTCGCGTCGACGAGTTGGGACGGCGCATGGACAACGGCTTCAATCGGGTGGACGAGGATCTGCGTTCTTTGCGAGTCGAGACGAGGGCGGAGATCGGGGCGTTGCGAAGTGAGATGAACGCCCGCTTCGACGCGATGCAGCGCACGATGATCCAGTTCGGCGGCGGCATGATCGTCGCCCTGCTCGGGCTGATCGTCACCGTCGCCCTCCAGCACTGACGAGCGCTCCCTTTGGCTGACGAGCGGCCCCTTCGCCACCGCATGGGTGGTCAACGGAGCGTTCGACTAATCCGGCCGCGCGACGAAGGAGACCGAGCGGCCCCGCTGGGCGCAGGTGACCGCGATGCCGCGCTCGACGCGGGTCCCCAGGCAGCGCGATCCGCCGACCGTGCAGGAGGATCGCGAGGCGCCGGTCGGCGCCTGGCAGGCGAGCTTGGCGACCCAGTTGGCGGCGACCCCCCGAGCGTACGCGCACCCGGCGCCGACGACGCGCAGCTGCCCGACGCCCGCGAGCGCCCCCTTGCACTCGGAGGCCGCGGCCCCTATCGGCGGCGCCGTCGAGGTCTTCGCCGCTCCCGCCGGGGCGGTCGCGCTCCCGCTCGCCCCGGTCCCGGACGACTCGTCAGACGACGAGCCGCAGCCGGCAAACAGCGCGCCGGCGAGCGCGAGCGTCGCGATGAGTCGAACGGGCCGCATCGGCCCTCAACCTACCCCGCCGCGACTCCGTCAAGCGCGGCGGGTCGCCCGCCGCAAACCTCGCACCCCGGCTCCGCCTCGATCCGCTCGTGGCGCAGCTCCATCGTCCGCACGTCATATATGTGGGCCACTCCAAGGGTCGACGGGGTGCTCAGCCCGGTCAGGTGGTGCATCACCTCGGTCCCGATCTGCCCGCCGATGAAGCCGCAGACCGGCCCCAGCATCGCGCTCCCCGACGCCTGCCCCGCCCGTCGCTCGATCGCCATTTCGAACAAGGGATAGTCGCGGCGCACGGCGCTCTCCTGGCAGGCGAAGCAGGCGGTCCGCCCCGGCGCGAAGAGCGGCCCGATCCGCGCCACCGGCGGGAAGTGGCTGCCGGTGATGAAGGGGATCCCGGCCGCGAAGCACGCCCCGTTGACCCAGCGCTCGATCTTGTGCGGCGGCCAGTCGGCGGCGTCGACGACGATGTCGGCGCCGGCGATCGCCTCGCCGACCTCGGCCTCGCTCTCCAGTCGCTCGCCGATCGTCTCCACCCGCGCCGTCGGGTCGAACGCCGCCAGCCGCTCCGCCGCCACGTCGACCTTCATCCGCCCGACGTCTCCCTCCATGAAGAGGACCTGGCGGTTGAGGTTGCTGCGCTCGATCCGGTCGCCGTCGATCAGCACCAGCCGCCCGACCCCGCAGCAGGCCAGCGCCCACGCCGCCCAGGTGCCGAGCCCGCCGACCCCGATCACCGCGACGCTCGCCTCCGCCAGCCTCTCCTGGCACAGCGAGGGGGTCAGCCCCGGCCCCGCCACGTCGCTGAAATAGCGCAGCTGACGGTCGAAGCGAGCCCGCACGTCCTCGCTCATCCGCTCGTCGTCGGCCGCGTCCTCGACCAGCTCCAACTCCTCGAGCTGGGCCAGCGCGTCGCCGACCGCCTCGACGCCGAACCGCCCCTCCAGCTCGTCCCGCCGCCGCGACCCGTCGAGCTGGCCCAGCAGGCGTCGCTGCTCGGCGTCGGGGCGCTCGATGAAGACGTCTGAGCCGGCGCTCGGCCGCAGCAGGTAGACGTCCCCCTCGGGCGAGTCGATCAGCTCGGTGGTGCGCTTGAGGCGGGGGCGGATCATGGGCGTCGCTCGATCAGCGCGGCGTGGCGGGTCGTTCGGACGGGGCCCAATCGCGCCGGCCGGCGCGATTGGGCGCCCCGTCGCTCAGCCGTTCTTGTAAATCGACGGCATCGGAATGACCTGCTCGGCCTTGCTGATCTTCATTGCTTCACCCCCTCCGGAAAGTCGTGGGCACAGGCGGCCCACAAAGGGCCACGCTGATTAGACCCTCCGATTACTCAGATTGGTTTCAACTAATGAGATGAATTGGAGAGAAACCGCTCGCCGTTCCGGCAAATTTCTCCAGCCAATCCGCTTGCCGACCGTTTGGGGGGAATACGATGGATTGGTTGGATTCCGCTCGCGCAACGATTGGAGGACCCATTTGAGCACCACGAAGAGTCGGACTCGAGATGGAGTCCGCCCAAACCTGATCAAGGCGATTTCTCATCCCCTGCGCGCGGACATCCTCGCGATCCTCAACGAGCGGGTCGCGAGTCCCAACCAGCTTTCCCAGGAGCTGGGGGAGGGACTCAGCCAGGTCAGCTATCACGTCAAGGTGCTGAAGGACTACGACTGCATCGAGTTGGTCGATACCAAGCAGCGCCGCGGCGCGGTCGAGCACTTCTACCGGGCGACGACGCGGGCGATCCTCAGCGACGACGATTGGGCTCAGCTGCCGAAGTCGCTGAGGAGCGGTATGAGCGCCTCGCTCGTGCAGGGCATGATCGACGACGTGTCGGCGGCGATGCGCGGGGGGACCTTTGCCGCGCGCGACGAGCATCATGTGAGCTGGACGCCGGTGATCGTCGACGAGGAGGGCTGGCGCGATCTGGCCGAGACCCTGAGCGACACCCTCGAGCGCGTCTTCACGATCCAGGCCGAGAGCGCCGAGCGGATGATCGAGTCCGGAGAGGAGAGCCTCTCGGCCGCGGTGGCGATGATCGGCTACGAGGCATATCCGCAGGCGTCGCGAAAGCGGGGAACGTCGGGCGGGTAGTTCCGGCGTCCGGCCGTAAGGCCTCCGGCGGGTTGTCTAACCCGCCAGCTCGCGCGCCCGCGCGAAGACCGCGTCGAGCATCGGCTCGGTCAGCCTGCCGGTGAAGGTGTTCTGCTGGCTCGGGTGGTAGCAGCCGAGCAGCGCCCAGCGTCCGGCCCGTGCCTCGGCGCCGTGGCCGAAGCGGGGCTTGGGACGGGGCACCTCTTCGCCGAGGGCCCGGACGGCCCGCAGCGCCCCGTCCCAGGCGAAGCTGCCGAGGGCGACGATCACCCGGCTGCGCTCCAGCAGCGCCAGCTCGCGCTCTATATAAGGGAGGCAGTTGTCGCGCTCGCTCGGGGTCGGCTTGTTGGCCGGCGGCGCGCAGCGCACCACCGCGGTCACGTAGGCGTCGCGCAGGCGCAGGCCGTCGTCGCGCCGGGTCGAGCCCGGTTGGGACGCGTAGCCGGCTCGGTGCAGCGCCGCGTAGAGCCAGTCGCCGGAGCGGTCGCCGGTGAACATCCGCCCGGTGCGGTTGGCGCCGTGCGCGGCGGGGGCGAGGCCGACGATCGCCAGCCGCGCCGCCGGGTCGCCGAACCCCGCCACGGGGCGTCCCCAGTAGTCCTCGCCGCGGAAGCGCCGCGGCGGGTCGGCCGCGGCGGCCTCGCGCCACTCGACCAGCCGCGGGCAGCGCCGGCAGGCGTGCACCTCGGCGGTCAGCGACTCCATAGGCTTGCGGGCGTCCATGGCTGAGCGAACCACTTTTACCGGGCCTCGGTGGGGGATGATGCCCGCGTGACCGGCCCCCTCTATGCCATCGGGCGCTTCTGCTCGCGCTTCCACTACCCGGTGATCGGCTTCTGGATCGTCGCCGCGGTCGTCCTCGTCCTGCTCGGCCAGGCCAACGGCAGCAAGACCAACGACAACCTCACCCTGCCCGGCACCGGCTCGACCAACGCCACCAACCTGCTCGAGAAGAACCTGCCCCAGCAGGCATACGGCAGCAACCCGCTGGTGATCAAGGCCAAGGGGGGTGCCGTGCTCACCTCCGCCGCCTACACCACGGCGGTCGACAAGACGGTCAAGAAGCTCGCCGCCCTTCCCGACGTCAACTCGGCGGTCAACCCGCTCACCCCGCAGGGCGCCGCCTTCCTCAGCAAGGACCGCTCCATCGCCTACGTGCCGGTCGTCCTCAGCGTCGGCCCCGGCGACCTCACCGAGGACCAGGCCCAGGCCGTGCTCGACGCCGGCGGCCCCGCCACGGCTGCCGGCCTCGACGTCTCCGTCGGCGGCTACGTCGGCCAGGCGCTCTCCAAGCCCGACACCGGCATCAGCGACGCGATCGGCATCGCCGCGGCGATCGTCATCCTGCTCTTCGCCTTCGGCACCGCGACCGCGATGGTGCTGCCGATCAGCTCGGCGATCCTCGGCCTCGCCTGCGCGCTCTCGATCATCCGCCTGCTGGAGAGCGTCGTCCAGGTGCCGAGCGTCGCCTCGACCCTGGCGACGATGATCGGCCTCGGCGTCGGCATCGACTACGCGCTGTTCATCGTCACCCGCCACAAACTCCAGCTCGCCGACGGCATGGAGCTGCGCGAGTCGATCGCCCGCGCCACCGCCACCGCGGGCGGCGCCGTCGTCTTCGCCGGCTCCACCGTGGTGATCGCGCTCTGCTCACTCGCCTTCGCCGACATCCCCCTGGTCACCACGCTCGGCTTCACCGCGGCGATCGCCGTGGTCGTCGCCGTCCTCGCCGCGACCACCCTGCTGCCGGCGATGCTCGGCGCGCTCGGCCCCCACATCAACTCGCTGCGCGTCCAGCTCGGCAGCACCCATCCCGACGACAAGAAGCCGCACGGCTGGACCCGCTGGGCGCGCGGCGTCGCCAAACGGCCCTGGCGCTCGGCGATCGCCTCCCTCGCCGTCCTCGTCGTCCTCGCCATCCCGGTTCTCCAGCTCGACCTCGGCCAGAACGACATCAGCGCCCTGCCCAAGTCGACAACCGCGCGCCAGGCCTACGACGGCCTCACCGCGGGCTTCGGCCCCGGCTACAGCGGGCCGCTGCTGATCGCCTCCAAGTTCCAGACGCCGGCCGACGCGCAGCGGGCGCTGCCCGGCCTGGAGAAGTCGATCGGCGGCGCGCCCGACGTCGCCCTGGTCTCCTCGCCGACCCTCGACAAGGCGGGGAGGGTCGCGGTCTTCACGGTGATCTCCAACTCGACGCCATGGGCGGACGCGACGGTCAACCTGGTCAACAACCTGCGCGACAACGTCATCCCCAAGGCGATGGCGGGGACCGGCGGCGTCGCCTACGTCGGCGGCCAGACCGCCGGCTACATCGACCTCGCCACCCAGATCTCCGACAAGCTGCCGATGATGATCGCGATCGTCGTCGGGCTCAGCTTCATCGTCCTGCTCTTCGCCTTCCGCTCGATCCTGGTGCCGGTCAAGGCGGCGGCGATGAACCTGCTCTCGGTCGGCGCCGCCTACGGTGTCGTCACCGCGGTCTTCCAACTCGGCTGGGGGTCCTCGTTGATCGGCCTCGACCACGCGATCCCGATCGTCAGCTTCGTGCCGTTGCTGATGTTCGCGATCCTCTTCGGGCTGTCGATGGACTACGAGGTCTTCCTGCTCACCCAGATGCGCGAGCACTACAAAGACCACGGCGACGCCGAGCGCGCGGTGATCGAGGGCCTGGCCAATACCGGCCGCGTGATCACCTCGGCGGCGGCGATCATGGTCTGCGTCTTCACCAGCTTCGTCCTCAACGGCAACCCGGTGGTGAAGGAGTTCGGGGTCGGTCTGGCGGTGGCGATCGCGATCGACTCGACCCTGGTCCGCTGCCTGCTCGTCCCGGCGGTGATGGTGCTGATGGGCAAGCGTGCCTGGTGGCTGCCCCGCTGGCTGGACCGCGTCCTGCCTCACCTCAGCATCGAGGGCGAGGACTACTTCGCCGCCCGCGACGCGAAGCTGGCGGCGGCGGCCGCCGGCTCATCCGCCGGAACCGAACCTGCGCCAGGGCCCACCAAGTGACCCCCCTCCGGTGCAACGCGTAGTCCCTCCCACAGAGGGAAAACGCGTTGCACCACCCGGATTTCCCCCTTGTTGGGAAGATTGAGCGGTGTTCCCGCTCAACCTGCCCAACGTCCTCACCCTGTTGCGGATCCTCGCGGTCCCGGTGGTGGTGGTCGCCTTGCTGGGAGAGACGCCGAACGGGGACGCCCTCGCCGCCGCCGTCTTCGCCCTCGCCGCGCTGACCGACGGCCTCGACGGCTACTTCGCCCGCTCCCGCGACGCCGTCACCACCTTCGGCAAGCTGATGGACCCGATCGCCGACAAGCTGCTGATCGCCGCGGCGCTCGTCTCGCTCGTCTCGCTGAACCGCGTCGCCCCCTGGGTGGCGATGGTGATCATCGCCCGCGAGTTCGCGGTCACGGTGATGCGGGCGATCGCGATCGAGCGCGGCGTCGTCATCTCCGCCAGCTGGCTGGGCAAGGCGAAGACCGTCCTCCAAATCGCCGCCGTCTTCGCCCTGATCGCCGAGAACCCGGCCCCCACCTGGGTCGACATCCTCGTCTATGCGGCGGTCGCCGCCACCCTGATCAGTGGCGCCGACTACTTCTTCGGCCTGCGCCGGCGCCTCGAAGAGGCCCAGCGCAAACAGCGCCCCAGCGCCAAGACCACCCCGAATTAGCTCGGCTGGTCGGGCTGCAAATGCGCCCTGGACTCGTAGGGCAGCCAGAACCCGGTAAAGCGCATTCAGGACCCATGTCCCCACGGACGCGTTGCACCGTACGTCACATAGTCGCGCCCTAGTTCTGACATTCAGCGCGCCCCACGCGCGCCCGTCGCCGCAACGCTTCTCCCATGGCGATCAACGGAGAGAAGCCTCCGCCCCCGCCCACGGTGCAACGCGTAAGCGCGCCCACAGAACGCCAACGCGTTACACCGCGGACCGCCTCGCAGTCTCCCCCGCCGGTGCAACGCGTTTCCCCTGTGTCAGGCGAAAAACGCGTTACACCGACCTCGACGCAGCGCAAACACCTCGCGGTGCAACGCGTTTTCCCGCCCGTAGGGGGAGAACGCGTTGCACCGAGCCATGCGGCGACCGAGGCGATTCGTCTGCTGGCGGAGCGCCAACACGGGATCGTCGCCGCCCGGCAGCTAATCGAGATGGGCTTGACCTGGAGGCTGATCGAGGCCCGGGTCGCCGCCGGCCTCCTGATCCCGCTCCACCGAGGCGTCTTCGCCCTGGGCCATCGGCGGATCAACAGGTACGGCGAATGGATGGCCGCGGTGCTCGCCTGCGGCCCGGGCGCCGTTCTCTCCTACGGGAGCGCTGCCCACCTCTGGGGAATCCGCGGCTCCCGCGGCCCGATCGAGGTGACCCGAGTCTCGGGCCACCACCGGCCGCACGGCGTCCGCCTCCATCAGACCCGCTCGCTGCCGGACGAGGACATCGACGAGCACGCCGGAATCCCCGTGACCTCGCTCCCGCGGACCCTGGTCGACGAGGCAAGCCGGCTCGACGATCTGCAGATGGAGCGGGAACTCGTCGAGGCCGCTTCAAGCGGCAACCTGCGCTGGCCTCGGTTGGATCAAGTCCTCGAGAGGAGCAGGGGACGCAA
The DNA here is from genome assembly GCA_963702055.1 of uncultured Solirubrobacterales bacterium. Taxonomy (GTDB): domain Bacteria; phylum Actinomycetota; class Thermoleophilia; order Solirubrobacterales; family 70-9; genus CAWINX01. Next base: position 2,288,399 of record OY969702.1, read on the forward strand.
GGGTGTGGGCCGCCTCCGCCGTCTCGCCCGAGCGGTCAACCCGAACGCCGTCGACGTCCGCTCGCCGATGGAAATCGACCTCCTCTCGCTCTGCCGCAAATTCAAGCTGCCGCCGCCGCAGGTCAACGTCCTCGTCGAGGGGCACCTGGTCGACTTCTACTGGCCACAGGCCAGGCTCATCGTCGAAGCCGACAGCTACGTGCATCACGGCAATCGCCCCGCTTTTGAGCGCGACCATGTGAACACGGCGATGCTGAAGCTCGCCGGCTACGAGGTCCTCCGCGCGACCCATGGCCTGCTCAATCCTCGGCCGGAAAGGTTCATGCAACTGGTCCGCAACTCGCTCGACCGCCAAATACCAACGAGTTGAGTCCGGCCGGCCGGCTCGTCCCTCTCCTCGGTGCAACGCGCTCTCCCGCTCTCAGGCGGAAAACGCGTTACACCGCGGCGTAGCTCAGGCCGCCGGCGCCTCGAGCCACTCGCGCATCGTTGTGTGGCGGCGTTGGTGCTCGCCGCTCGACAACTCGGCGCGCAGATCCGCCAAGGTGCCGTAGCGCTCGGCCACCACGTTGTGACGGTGGATCGTCTCGAGGTTCTCCTGGCGGGCCATGACGAAGGCCTCGCCGGGCATCTCGCCGTAGTCCTCGACCACGCGGCGGACCATCTCCCGCACGCAGTCCTCGACGAAGCGCGGTTGCGAGTGGGCCTTGGCGACCACCGCCAACTCGTCGGGCCGCTTCATCAGCTCATAGATCTCCGAGCTCATCGATCCCTCGACGATCCGCAGCAGCTCCGGCGCGTCGATCCACGCCTCGCCGCCTTCCGGGCAGCCGATGTGCAGGGTGCCGATGCCGCGCTGGTTGTGGGTGGCGATCGGCACCGCCTCCATCACCCGCTCGATCTGCGCGGCGTCGAAGCCGTCCTCGGCGAGCCGCTCCCGCGCCAGCCCGGCGACCATCTCCTGCGCGCACGGGCAGGCGGTCATCCCCTGCGCCTGCACCCCGGTCAGCGTCCGCGTCCCTCGCTCCGAGGCGACCGCCGTCCCGAACAAAACGTAGATCTCCTGGGTGCGCTGCCCCGTCGCCGGCGTCGACACCGTCTCGGGATAGCGCGCCGTCACCGAGACCTCCGCCCGCAGCCCGTCCTGGCGCTCGCGCACCCGCTGGGCGATGTGCGCCGCGAGGACCTCCGCCCGGAACGCCTCGCCCAGCACCACCTCGTCGATCGCCTCGCCGACGATCTCCTCGAAGCGGGACATGTGCACCCCCGCCTGCCGCGGCTCGAGGTCGACGAAGCACTCGAACTCCGCGTAAAAGAGGTTCTCGCCCCCGTCGGCCTTCACCCGGATCACCTTCTCGACCCCGGTGACGCCAACCCGCGAGAGGCTGACCTGCGTCGCCGGCACCCCGGCCTGCACGTCCGGCGCGCTGGGAGAGACCCCCGGCGCGCTTGCGGAGACGGTTGTCGCGTTGGGCTCCACGGCTAACGAAGGGTAAGCGACCGGCCGCCTCGACACCCCTTCGGCACGCCGTTTGCTTTGACACTTTGCGCCTATACTTCGCCGCGGTCGGAGCTACAGGGCCGGCCCCCCGGTTAGGGGGAAGGGTTACCGGAGGAACGAGCATCGAGCCGTTGGAGACAGCCCCGGAAGGGCTGGACCAAGAATCGGACGGGCAGCCGCTGGCGGAGGCGGAAGAGCTTCGCGGGCTGATCGCGCAGGGTCGCGAGCGCGGCTACCTGACCTTCGAGGAGATCGCCGCCACGCTCGAGGAGGTGGAGGTCACCAAGGAACAGGTCTCCAGCCTCCACTCCCACCTGGTCGAGCACGGCGTCGATGTGATCGCCGAGGGCGGCGTCAGCGCCTATAAGGAGCAGAAAGGCGACGGCGCCGGCGCCGGCCAGGCGAAAGCCCCCGAGCTGGACCTGACGGTCGAGCCCAGCCTCGACTCGCTGCGCCTCTACCTGCGCTCGATCGGCCGCGTCGACCTGCTCACCGCCGCGCAGGAGATCGAACTGGCGAAGCGGATCGAGCGCGGCGACATGCTCGCCAAGCGCCAGATGGTCGAGGCCAACCTGCGCCTCGTCGTCTCGATCGCCAAAGGCTATTTGGGACGCGGCCTCAGCTTCCTCGACCTGATCCAGGAGGGCTCGCTCGGCCTGATCCGCGCGGTCGAGAAGTTCGACTACCGCCGCGGCTACAAGTTCTCCACCTACGCGACCTGGTGGATCCGCCAGGCGGTCACCCGGGCGATCGCCGACAAGGCCCGGACGATCCGCATCCCCGTCCACATGGTCGAGAAGCTCAACCGCGTCGCCCACGTCGAGCGCCAGCTGGTTCAGCGCCTGGGACGGGAGCCGGAGCCGGCCGAGATCGCCGCCGAGCTGCGCTGGTCGACCCGCGACGTCCGCGACATCCTCCGCGTCGCCCAGCTGCCGGTCTCCCTGGAGAAACCGGTGGGGGACGAGGACGAGTCCGAGCTGGGCGACTTCGTCGCCGACGACGCCGTATCGGAGCCGTTCGAGGAGGCGAGCGAGCGGCTGCAGAAAGAGGGAGTGCGCCGCGCCCTCGACGCCCTGCCGGAGCGTGAGCGCCAGGTAATCGAGCTGCGCTACGGCCTCTCCGGCCTGGAGCCGCTCACCCTCGAGGAGGTCGGTCAGACCTTCGGCGTCACCCGCGAGCGCATCCGCCAGATCGAGAACAACACGCTGAAAAAGCTGAAGCGCCTCCCCGAGGCGCAGATGCTTCGCGAAGCCAGCTAGCGCGGGTCGAGGACGAAGACCGCGATCTCGCGGTCGGTGCGGGACTCGTAGGTGTCGAAGCCCGAGAACAGGTCGTTGATCTTGCGCCACAATTCGGCGCGCTCCTCGCCCGCGGCGATCCTGGCCCGCACCGGGGTGCGCTTGCGCCCCAACTCGACCTCGGCCTCGGGGTTCGCCTTCAGGTTGAGGGACCAGGCCGGCTCGTTGCTGTGGCCGGCGTTGGAGCCGATCACGACCAGCCGCTCGCCGTCCCTCATATAGAGGACCGGAGCGGTGCGCTGCTGGCCGGATTTGCGCCCGGTGCTCGTCAGCAGCAGCACCGGCGCGTCGCCGACGTGGCCGCCGATTCGCCCGCCGCTAAGCCGGTAGAGGGGGATGTTGAACTTGCCGGTCAAGCGCAGCGCAGTCGCGCTCGACGTCGAGATCCGCGTATAGAAGCTGTCGGGCAGCAGCGCCACGGGCGGCGAGTATCTCACGCCCCCCGCGCACCAGGGCGTAGAGTGCGAGGCGATGGCCGAGCCGCACCCCTTCCGCCGCGCCGCCGAGGCCAAGGACATCGACCTGCTCGCCGAGACCCTGCGCGACGACGTCGTCCTCCACAGCCCGATCCTCTTCCGCCCCTTCGAGGGACGCGAGATCGTCACCCAGGTCCTCACCCACGTCGCCGCCACCCTCGAGGACCTCACCTACGTCGACGAGGCCGCCGGCGAGGGCACCGTCGTCCTTCGCTTCACAGCCCGGGTCGGCGACCGCGAGCTGGAGGGCATCGACTACCTGACGCTCGACGAGGACGGCCGCGTCGCCGACCTCACCGTCTTCATGCGCCCGATGTCCGCTCTCACCCGCTTCAACGAGCAGATGGCGGAGCGCCTCGGGGTTCCGTCCGGTCCCGCCTAGCCCCGTCGGCCCTACCCTCTCTAGAATCGCTCTTCACCTCGGGGGAGTGTCCGAGTGGTTAAAGGAGACTGGCTGTAAACCAGTTGGCTATGCCTACGCAGGTTCGAATCCTGCCTCCCCCATATGAGCAGTCTCGACGGCCGCGTCATCGCCATCGCCGGGGTCGGCGGCGGGCTGGGGCCCGTGGTTGCCGAGCGGCTCGCCCGCGCCGGTGCAATCGTCGCCGGCACCGACCGCGACCAGGCCCGCCTCGACGTGCTCGCCGCCGAGCTCGGCATCCCCGCCGAGCACTGGGACGGCCGCGCCGTCGACCTGCTCGACGAGGGAGCCGCCCGTGACTGGTGCGCCGCGCTGGCGCAGCGCTTCGGCCGGGTCGACGGCCTCCTGCACCTGGTCGGCGGCTGGCGTGGGGGAGAGCCGCTGCACGAGGCGCCGCTCGCCGACTGGGCGCTCCTGCACGACCTCCTTATAAGGACCGTCCAGCACACGACCCGCGCCTTCCACGACCAGCTCGCCGCCTCCCCCCACGGTCGCTTCGTCCTCGTCTCCGCCAAGCAGGCCCAGCAACCCTCCAACTCCAACGCCGCCTACGCCGCCGCCAAGGCGGCCGCCGAGGCCTGGACCCTCGCCCTCGCCGACGGCTTCGACGGCGACACCGATCCGCCGGATCCGCCCGATCAACCGGGAGCAGCCACCGCCAACATCGTCGTCGTCGATGCGATCCTCACCCCGGCGATGCGGGCCGAGTCCCCTGACGCCGACTTCCCTACCTTCACTCCCGCCGAGCACATCGCCGAGGCGGTCGCCTTCCTCTGCTCGGACGCCGCCGCCAAGATGAACGGTCAGCGGCTCTCGCTTCACCCCTGAACCTGTCCCCGGCCACGGTGCAACGCGTTGACCCCGTAATAGAGGGCAAACGCGTTACACCGTGGCCGGGGTGGGGGGCCTTTTCCGCGGTGCAACGCGTATGGGGTCTGACAGCCGGCAAACGCGTTACACCGCAGGGGAGGGACGCTGAACGCGCCACGAATCGATGTCACATAGGCCTATGTACCATTGACCTCATGGTCGACGAATCCAGCGCCGCCGCCCCCGCGTCTTCGAGCGCCGTCGGTAACGCCGCCCCGGGCGCCGACTCCGCCCCGCCCAGCGCCGCCCCCCAGATGACGATCGACGAGCTCGCTCGCCGCACCGGGATGACGGTCCGCAACATCCGCGCTCACCAGTCGCGCGGCCTGCTCCTCCCGCCGGACGTGCGCGGCCGCACCGGCTACTACGGCGACGAGCACGCCGCCCGCATCGAGCTGATCCGCGACCTCCAGGACGACGGCCTCAACCTCGAGGCGATCCGCCGCCTGCTCGAGGGCCTCGACGGCTCCTCCACCGAGGTGCTCGACTTCACCCGCGCCCTGCGCGCCCCCTTCGCGGAAGAGGATCCCGACGCCGTCCTGCAGCGCGCCGGCCGCGAGCTGGCCCGCCTCGGCGTCGCCCCCGAGACCGCGCTCGCCGTCCTCGAGGAGCTGCGCCGCCACGCCGAGGGCGTCGCCGCCACCTTCGTCGACCTCTTCGTCAAGGAGGTCTGGGAGCCCTTCGACCGCGCCGGCCGCCCCGCCGCCGACTGGCCCAAGGTCCGCGACGCCCTCGAGCGCCTCCGCCCGCTCGCCTCCGACGCCCTGCTCGCCGTCTTCCAGACGACGATGAGCGCCGCGACCGAGAAAGCGACCGAGCAGACTTTGCAGCGACTTTAACCCGCCCATAGTGTTTCTAAGGTCAGCCCCGTGTAAATTGGCGCGCGGGAAAAGGACAGGGACTGGAGGAGATTCGTGCAGCAAGCAGGGAAGAGGCGGCCGCTGATGCAGCCCAAAAGCTTCAAGATCGCCGCACTCGCGGCCCTCGCGATCCTCGCGCTCAGCGCGACGTTCGCCGTCGCCGACACCACCCGCGACGTCTACGTCGCCACCGTCGAGCCGATCTGCAAGAAGAACTCCGACGCCAACGCCCGCATCCTCAAGGGCGTCAAGAAGATGGTCCAGAAGGGCAAGCTGAAGCCCGCCGCGGCCAGGTTCCGGCGCGCCGCCGGCGCTCTGACCAAGGCCGAGAAGCAGATCTCGCGCGTCGAGCAGCCCGCCGCCGACGCCAGAACCCTCGCCAAGTGGCTCGGCTATCTGAAGGCCGAGGCCAGACTCCTCAACAGGATCGGCAGGGAGCTGAAGGCCAACAAGAAGAACAAGGCCTCGCTCGACGTCGTCAAGCTCCAGCACGACGCCAACCTCGCCAACAACGCGGTGCTCAGCTTCGGCTTCCGTTACTGCAAGCAGAATCCCTCGAAGTACACCTAGTGTGGGCGGCACATAGCTGTCGAGCCGCAAGTCTCGGCCGTCGCTGACGTTCATACACATCGCGTTTCGCTAACGCGCTAACCTTGTTGGAACGGGTGGTCTAGGGAACCGCCTTTTGGGACAACAGGGGGCTTAGTGAACGGGTTCGCCTTGACGGACACGTGGAGAGGTTGCAGTGGCACGCGCCATCGAGGCGCCCTCGCCGCGATCGCCATCCTCTCCTTTTTCGCCGTCTTCGTCCCGGGAGCGAGCGCCGCGGGCCCGCCGATCGTCGGCGCCCAGTGGTCCTCAGCGGTCGGCTCGGACGCGGCGAAGCTGAGCGCCCAGCTCGACCCCAACGGCCTCAATACCACCTACCACTTCGAGTACACCAGCTCCACCGACTTCACCAACTGCGGCACCGGCGCCAACCCCGCCTGCCACAAGGCGCCCGCCGCCGATGCCACCATCCTCGCTTCCGGCGGGGCGGTTTCGGTCCCGCCGGTGGGACTCTCGGGCCTCGTCGCCAACACCACCTACCGCTACCGGATAGTCGCCCAGAACTCAGATCCCGGCAGCCCCTCGACCGGCCCCACCAAGACCTTCACCACGAAGGGATCGGGACCGGTCCTGCTCGACTCCCGCGGCTGGGAGATGGTCTCCCCGATCCAGAAAAACGGCGGCCAGGTCGACCCACCCGGCACGATCGCGGGCGGCGGGGTGTTGCAGGCCGCCTCGCAGGGGGGATCGGTCACCTACGGCTCCACTGCCTCCTTTTCCGGCGGAGAGGGGTCCCCGCCCGCCTCCCAGTACCTGGCGGCCCGCAACTCAAGCGGTTGGGACACGCAGAACATCACCGCGCCGATCTTCTCCGGCAGCTATGACCTCTACGACCAGGGCGCCCCCTACCAGCTCTTCTCCTCCGACCTGGCGAGCGCCCTGCTCCTCAACGGCGACCACTGCCGCAGCGGCGCCTCGGGCTGCGCCGTCGCCAACCCGCCCCTGGCCGGCAGCAACGCGCCGGCCGGCTACCAGGACTACTACCGGCGCGACAACGGCAACGGCGCCTTCTCGGCCCTGCTGGGCTCCTCCGACGCCGCGGCCCTCGACATCGCCCCCGCCGACTTCGACCTGCGCCTCGCCGGCGCTTCGCCCGACCTCGCCCACGTGGTGCTCTCCACCTGTGCCGCGCTCACCCCCGGCGCCAACGAGGTCGCCTCGGGCTCCGGTTGCGACTCGAACCAGCAAAACCTCTACGAGTGGTCCCAGGCTTCCGGCCCCACTCTGCTCAACGGCGCCACCCCCGGCGCCTCACTCGGGGCGCAGTCGGGAGCGGTCTCGTCAAGCGGCGACCGCGTCTACTTCACCCAGGGCGGCAACCTCTACCTGCGCGAGGTCGGCGCCGCCCAGACCAAACAGGCGGACGCGGACGCGGGGGGAGGGGGGACCTTCGAGACCGCCTCCACCACCGGCTCGATCGCCTTCTTCAGCAAGGGCGGACACCTCTGGCGCTACGACTCGGTTTCCGACAGCGCCACCGACCTCACTCCCTCCGGCGGGGTGGTGGGAGTGCTCGGCGCCGCCGCCAACGGCTCCCACCTCTACTACCTGACCGGCACGGGCCTCTATCTGTGCGCGAGCGCCGACGTCGCCGCCGACTGCGAAGCCGCGGCGACCAAGGCCGCCGACTCCGCCGACTCGAGCGACTACCCGCCCGCCACCGGCGCCGCCCGGGTAAGCGCCGACGGCACCAAGCTGCTCTTCCTCTCCACCGCCCAGCTGACCGGCTACGACAACACCGACCTCGCCACCGGCGACCCCGACTCCGAGGTCTTCCTCTACATGGCGGGCTCGGGTCTCGCCTGCCTCTCATGCAACCCGACCAACGAGCGCCCGCTCGGGCCATCGAGCATCCCGGGAGCGATCCCCAACGGCACCGCCCCCCTCTCCACAAACACCTACAAGCCCCGCGTCCTCTCCGCCGACGGCAAACGGGTCTTCTTCGACTCCGCCGACACCCTGGCGCTGACCGACACCAACTCCAACCACCTCACCGGCGGCGGCATCACCGACGCCTACGAGTGGGAGGCCTCCGGAGAAGGCAGCTGCGCGAAGGCAGGCGGTTGCCTCAGCCTCGTCTCCTCGGGGCGCTCAGCGGGCGGCGCGCTCTTCGTCGATGCCTCCGCCGACGGCTCCGATGCCTTCTTCATCACCGACGACTCCCTCATCGCCGCCGACCCCGGCTCGCTCGATCTCTACGACGCGAGAGTGAACGGCGGCTTCTCGATCCCCTCGCCGCCGCTCGCCTGCGAGGGAGACGCCTGCCAATCGCTGCCCTCTCCGCCCGGTGACCCGACCCTGACCACGCTGCTCCCCGGCGCCGGCAACCCTCCGGTCAACTACCACAACCTGGGCGGGAAGAAGAAGAAGGCCAAGCGCTGCAAGAAGGGCTTCCAGAAGAAGAAGGTGCACGGCAAGTTCAAGTGCGTCAAGAAGAAGCACAAGCGCCACGGGAAGCGTGCCCACAGGCGTCACGCAAAGCGCCACCACAAGCGGGGAGGGCGGCGATGAGGCGGGCGATCGCCACGGCGACGGCCGTCCTGGCGGGCCTTCTCTTCGTCCCCTCCGCCCAGGCGGCCGCCCCCACCGCTTCCACCCCCGACGCCACCGACATCCAGGGCGTCTCGGCGTTGCTCACGGGCACCGTCAACCCCGGCGGCGAGGCGACCACCTACCGCTTCGAATACGGCGACCAGGGCCCCTGTGACTCAAACCCCTGCACCTCGACCGCCACCACCGCGGCGGGCTCCGACAACTCAGAGCACCCTGCCCGCGCGGCGATCTCGGGCCTCACTCCCGACACCACCTACTACTTCCGCCTGGTCGCGACCAACAACTCGGGCACCGCAAGCGCTACCACGCCCGGCGGCACGCCCCCCGGCACCTTTAAAACCACCGCCGGCTTCGGCTTCCTCGCCGGCACCGGCGGCTTCTCCGCCGCGGTGATCAAGGACGGCAACCTTCCCGCCTCGGGGGTCGGCACCCACCCCTACCAGATGGACCTCGGCCTGCACTTCAACCAGGGAGGCGATTTCGAGGGACAGCCGGGCGTCGCCTTCCCCGACGGCGACCTGCGCGACCTGACGCTCGATTTGCCACCCGGGTTGCTGATGAACCCCGCCGCCCTCGACAAGTGCAGCCTCACCGACTTCCACGCCCCGCGTGTCTCTCCCTTCGAGCAAAGCCAATCGGGGGAGAGCTGCCCCGACCGCACCCAGATCGGCACGATCGAGGTGGCGAGCGCCCGCGACGGCGGCACGCCGCGCAGCTTCGGCCTCTACAACCTCGCCCCGCCGCCGGGGGTCGCCGCCCAGATCGGCGCCTCCCCCTTCGGATCGCCCCTGGTCTTCGACGTCGTAATCCACACCAACGACCAAGGCTCCTACACCCTCTCCCTCGATGCCACCAACGTCCCCCAGTCCCTCGACATCTCCGGCCTCGACCTCCACGCTTGGGGGGTGCCCTGGAACCCCTCCCACGACGCCCAGCGCGGCAACTGCCTAAACGAGGCCCAGCCGGGCCTCCCCTGGTGCAAAGCCTCGGTCGGGGACCCCCAGCAAGACACTGGCAACACCCCGCTCGCCTACCTGACCCTGCCGACCAGCTGCCTCGGGCCGCTTAACTTCTCGGCAAGCGCCGATGCCTGGCAGCAGCCCGCCCAGGTCAGCGCGGGGGCCCAGAACCTCAACGGCGGCGGCCAGCCGGTCTCGATGACCGGCTGCTCGAGCATCTCCTTCACCGCGTCCCCCAACGGCTACCTCACCGACACCAAGGCCTCCTCGGCCTCCGGCTACAACTTCCAGCTCTCAAACGACAATCCGCAGTTGACCAACAAGGACCAGGGACTGCCGTCGCAGACCCGCACCGCGGTGGTCGCCCTTCCTCCCGGCGTCTCGATCAACCCCTCCCTGGGCGCCGGCCTGCAAAGCTGCACTCCCGCCCAGTACGCGGCGGAGACCGCCCTCAACGGCCAGGGCAACGGTTGCCCCAACGGCTCCAAGATCGGCGACTTCACCGTCCACACGCCGCTGTTTTCCAACCTGATCGGCGGGGCGATCTACCTGGCCCAGCCAGACGACCCACTGACGGCGACGCCGGGAGCGGAGAACCCCTTCGACACCCTGATCGGGATCTACCTGGTCGCCAAGTCGCCCGAGCGCGGCGTCTTGGTCAAGGTCGCGGGCAAATTGATCCCCGACCCGGTCACCGGCAACCTCGTAGCCACCTTCGCCGACCTCCCCCAGCTCCCCTACACCGACTTAGACGTCAACTTCAAACAGACCCAGCGCGCCCCGCTGATCACCCCGCCCTCCTGCGGCAACGCGACCTCGACGATCGACCTCACCCCCTGGTCTGGGTTCGTCACCAAACACTCGACCACGGCTTCGGCGATCGTCGCCGGGATCGGCAACGGGCCCTGCCCCGCCCCGGGAACGCCGCCCTTCTCACCGGGAGTGGTCGCGGGGGGCGTAAACGCCAACGTCGGCTCCTACACCCCCTACTACGTCCACATCACCCGCAAGGACACCGAGCAGGAGATCACCTCCTACTCGCTGGTGCTGCCGAAGGGGATCACCGGCAAACTCGCCGGCATCCCCTTCTGCCCCGAGGCCGACATCGAGGCGGCGCGCCACAAGAGCGGCTACGGGGAGGCGGCGAACCCCTCCTGCCCCGACGCCAGCCTCGTCGGCCACACCCTGACCGGCTACGGGATCGGCTCGGCGCTGACCTACGCAAGCGGTCGGATCTATCTGGCCGGCCCCTACCACGGCGCCCCGCTCAGCCTGGTCACGGTCAACTCGGCCACGGTCGGCCCCTTCGACCTGGGCACGATCGTGATCCGCTCGGCCTTCGACGTCGACACCCACACCGCGCAGCTGCAGATCGACTCCTCGGCCTCCGACCCGATTCCCCACATCATCGACGGCATCCCCCTGCACCTGCGCGACGTCCGCATCTACATCGACCGCCCCCAGTTCACCCACAACCCCTCCAGTTGTGAGGCCTCCCAGCTGGCCTCCACCCTGACCGGCTCCGGCGCCAGCTTCGCCTCCTCCGCCGACGATTCGACGACCAGCGTCAACTCCTACTTCCAGCTGCTCAACTGCCGCACCCTGGGCTTCAAGCCGACGCTCGGCGTGAAGCTGCGCGGCGGCACGAAGCGAAACGCCAACCCCGAGCTGACCGCGACCTTCACGGCGAGGGGCCCCCAGGACTCCAACCTGAAGCAGATTTCGGTGGTGATTCCCCACCAGGAGTTCCTCGCCCAAAACCACATCCGCGGGATCTGCACCCGCGCCCGGTTCGACTCACAGCAGTGCCCCGCCGACTCCGTCTACGGCCGCGCCGTCGCCTACACGCCGCTCTTCGACAACCCGTTGACCGGCAAGGTCTACCTGCGCTCCGCCCCGGGCAGAAAGCTCCCCGACCTGGTCGCCGACCTCTACTCCGGAGCGGTGCGGATCGTCTTGGAGGGGCGGATCGGCCCCAGCCACGGCGGCATCCAGGCCTTCTTCGCCAACCTCCCCGACGAGCCGCTGGATCGCTTCACGATGACCCTGGCCGGCGGCAGGCGGGGCCTTTTGGTCAACTCCGCAGACATCTGCGCGGTGCCCCCGCAGGTCTCCGTTAAAGCGCTGGCGCAAAACAACATCGGCGCCCTCTTCACCACGGCGCTGCGCGGGCAGTGCAAGCACAAGAAGCGCCACCACAAGAAGCACAAGCGCCATCACAAGCGACACGCAAAGCACAAGCGCCATCACAAGCGAGGTGGAAGATGAGGAGAGCCTTGTTGGCGATGTGTTGCACGGCGCTGATCGCGCTGGGCGCCGCGACTCCGGCCCTGGGGGCCTTCGCCTTTGTTCCCACTATCGCCACCACGCCCAAAGTCCAGCCGGTCGGCTACTTCAAAGGCCCCTGCGGCCTCGGCGTCGACTCGACCGGGCGCCTCTTGGTCTCCGACTACTACCACCACACGGTAGACCTCTTCAACGTCAACGGCAGCACGCTCACCTACCAAAGCCAATTGGCCGACGTCGACCCCCTCGACGGCCCCTGCGGGCTCGCCCTCGATTCCTCCGATGACCTCTACGTCAACGACTTCGACCGCAACGTCGTCAAGTTCGACCCCTCGCCCTCATTCGGGGCGGGCACGACGCTCGCCGGCGTCGGGGTCGACGACGCCCACCCGACCGGCGTCGCCGTCGACCCGACCACGGGCAACGTCTACGTCGACGATCGCACCTACATCACCGGCTATGACTCCTCCGGCAATCAGCTGATGGACGGGTTGAATCCGCTGAAAATCGGCGAAGGGACGCTGGGGGAGGGATACGGCCTGACCGTCGACGGCAGCGGCCGCATCTTCGTTGCCGACGCCTCGACCGACACGGTAAAGGTCTATGTGCCGGCGATCAGTAAATCCGCTCCCCAGCTGACGATCGCCGGCCCGTCCGGAGGGTTCACCTCGCTCCAGCATGCGGCGCTCGCCGTCGACTGGTCCTACACCGGCAACCTCTACGTCATCGACGACCTCCAGCCCACCCACACCGAGGAGCCCGCCGCCCAGGTTGAGGTCTTCAGCTCCGCCGGCTCCTACCTCGGCGTCCTCAGTCACATGGTGGTCGACGCGCTGCCGGCCGGCCTGGCGGTCGACAACTCGAAAAACTTCGGCAACGTCTACGTCACCTCGGGCAACACCGACCAGGCGGGAATCTACGGCTATGGGCCTCTCTCCCAGGTCGCCTCGGCGAGCCCGCCCGCGGTCGGGCTCACGGTGAGCTCGCTGGGCAGCGGCTCGGGAGCGGTGACCAGCTCGCTGGGAGGCCTCGATTGCTCTTCCTCGTGCAGCTCCGAGATCCGCTCCGGGGCGGCGGTGACGCTGAGCGCCGCGCCTGATCCCGGCTCGAGCTTCGCCGGTTGGTCCGGAAGCGGGTGCTCGGGGACCGGCGAGTGCACGGTGACGATGGACGCGGCGGCCTCCGTGGCGGCCGAGTTCCAGGCCACCCCGGGCGCCGATCCCTCCGCCGGCGACGGGGGCGGCCAGGCGACCTCGCCTCCCACCTCGACCGCGCCGGCGACCCCGTCGGCCCGCCCCCCCCACGGCAAGCGCCCACACCGGCGCCATCACGCGAAGAAGCACCACCGCCGGCACCGCGCCAAGCACCATTCGCGCCACCTCCACAGGCGTTAATAAAGGCCCAGCACCGCACCCCTGGCCCGTTGCTACGGTTTTAAGGGTCGTGCAGGGAAGGAAACTCAGGCTGACGCTCTTTGCGGCGGGTTTGGCGGTGATCGCGCTCGCCGCGCTCTTCGTCGCCTCCGCCGGCGCGATCCGCATCGTCGCCGGCGACGTGGTGATCACCGCGAGCGGCGGCTTCTCGCCGAGAGCGCTGCCCCCTAAGCACTACGCCCCGATCGAGATCCACGGCGGCGGCACGATCTCGACGGCCAGCGGCGCCTATCCGCCGGTCCTGAAGACGATCACGATCGAGTACGACAAGCACGGCGCGGTCCAGACCAAGGGCCTGGCCGTCTGCAGGAGGGGCAGGCTGACGAACACCACGGTGGCCCAGGCCCGCCACAACTGCCCGGGCGCGATCGTCGGCAAGGGCTTCGGCCGCGCCGAGGTCGTCTTCCCCGACTCCAAGCCGATCCCCGCCACCTCGCCGATCACCGTCTTCAACGGGCCCAAGCGCCACGGCCAAAACACCGTCTTCGGCCACGCCTACACGACGGTCCCGGCGCCGACAACCTTCATCGTCCCGGTCGTCATCCAACACATCCACGAGGGGCGCTACGGCTACCGCACGACGATCAACATCCCGCCGATCGCCGGCGGCTACGGCATTCCCCTCTCCGGTCACGTCAAGATCAACCGCAAATGGACCTACAAGCACGTCCGCCACTCCTTCGTCAACGCCAGCTGCCCCGACGGCCACCTCCAGGCCCGCGGCAAGTTCGACCTCAGTGACGGCACGCACCTGACCGGCACCTTCGTCCGCACCTGCATCATCCGCAGGTAGCGCCGGCCCCTTCTCCGTGGCCATCTCGGTCTCCCCGGCGAAGGCCTACTGAGAGGTATGGCGAACGCCTGCCACCCCGACTGGGTAGAGGCAGGCCGCCGCGCGCCGATCTCGCTCAGCCTGCCGCTGCGCGACCAGACCTACGACCACGATGAATGTGCGCCGTTCTTCCGGGGCCTGCTGCCCGAAGGCGAGTTCCTCAAGGCGGTCTCTCGCACTCTCCACGTCTCGACCCGCAACCCCTTTCAGCTGCTTGGAGAGATCGACGAGGAGGCGGGCCTCCGCATTTCTCTTGCCGGGGCGCAGGTCGACCTCAAGGTCAAACCGGCTTTGGTCGAGCGACGCGCCGCCGCGATGATCGATCGCGTTCGCGGCGCCGAGGACGCCGCAGAGGTCATCGATGAGCGCTCAGAGCGACTCCGCAAAGCGCTCGCCGAGTCGACCCAGAGCTCGCTTGCGCTTGCCGGCTGATCCCGCCGGCGCTGCAGTCAAAGGTCCAAACGCCCTCGCGCCGCTCCGGGGCAGCCGCCCCCATCGCCCCTCGAACGCCGCTCAGGGAAACTTTTCCGCTTCGCGCGCTACCGACGCGTAGTCCTGCAGTTCCCCTGCAAAGTGCGTGCTTTCAGCCGATTCGGTACGGAAACGTTTCTAAAAAAGCTCTGAGAAATTCCTTGACACGGACTTAGCCGTTCCCTTAAAGTCCCCACCGAGTTCTTAAGCAGTCGCCCGTTGGGACGGGCAGGGACACATCACAGGGACATAGGCCGACCCCCAACCAGGGGACCCGCTCGGGAAAGCGGGACAAAGGACAAGGGTCGGCAGAAGGAGAGAGAGGAATGCAGCAAGGGTTTGCCAGGGAACTCAGCACCGGCCATCGCGCGCCGAGTGCTCGCCCCACTGCTGCCGCGACTTCCAAATCGGCGGTCGTCTCCGCTCCCTGGCAGACGGCGCCAAAGGAGCAGCGGACCGGGCGGCCCCATGAGGCCGTGGCGGTTCCCTACCCCCGGCATCAGGCCGCTCGCCGCTGCCTCCCCTCCACGACTTCGTCTTTCGTCGTTCCCCTCACAGGGACGGCCGCCGCATGACCCACCACCGACAGAAAGGCACCAGCAACGTGAGACGCCACGCGAAGGCATCTTCCGCGTCGACCGCGCACCGGGGCAGCCGCCTCGGCGGCGCCGTCCGTGGAGCCTTCGAGACTCGTGGTGCCTCCCGTGACGGCGACGGGAGCAGTGCGCCCTCGCACGCCCGCGCCCGCCTCAGCGCCCTCGCCCTCGCGATCGCCGCCCTCGCCCTCCTCGCCCTCGCGCCGGGCGCCTCCGCCTCGGCTCCCTTCCGCGCCTACTCAGCCTCCTTCGGCACCTACTCGGGCAACAACCCCAGGTCCCTCGCCGTCGACCAAGCAACCGGCGACGTCTACGTCAGCAACGGCTCCACCGTCGCTCGCTATGACTCCACCGGCGCCGCCGACAACTTCACCTGCACGGTGGGCGACCCGGGCTGCACCGACGGCGGCACCAACACGCTGGCCGGGCAGAGCTTCGGCTTCTTCGCCGGTCAGTCCCAGATCGCCGTCGACAACTCCGGCGGGCCCACCGAGGGCAACGTCTACGTCACCTCCTCCTCGGGCGCGATCAAGGTCTATGCCCGTAACGGCACCCTGCTCACCACCCTGACCGGCACCGATGACCCCGCCGGCGCCTTCGGCTCCCCTTGCGGCGTCGCCGTCGACGACTCCAGCGGCGAGTTCTACGTCGTCGACAACTCCGGCAACGTCATGCGCTACACCCCCTCCGGCGCCACCCCGCTTGAGAGCGACTACTCCGGCGCGATCGCTCCCGGGCTGGTCGGCCCCTGCAACGTCGCCGCGGACTCCGGGCACGTCTACGTCGTCGACTGGGCCGCCGGCTTTGGCTCGGGCCCGCTGGTGCGCTTCCGCGCCGCCGACTTCGCCACCGGCCCCACGCCGCCCTCGGTGAGCGGGCAGACGATCGTCGCCTCCGGCGCCATCTCGGTCGGCATCGAGCCGCTCAGCGGCAACGTCTACGCCGACGAGGGCAGCCAGGTCGCCGTCTATCAGTCCGGCGTCACCCCCGGCGACCCCGCCCTCTACAGCTTCGGCTCCTCGGCTGACTTCGGCACCAACTCGGCCGGCATCGCCGTCGCAAACGGCGGCAACGCCTACGTCTCCGACCTCCACACCGGCGGCAAGCAGGTCGACGTCTACGGGCCCCAGGCGCCCTCTCCCTTCCGCGCCTACTCAACCTCCTTCGGCACCTACTCGGGCAACAACCCCAGGTCCCTCGCCGTCGACCAAGCAACCGGCGACGTCTACGTCAGCAACGGCTCCACCGTCGCTCGCTATGACTCCACCGGCGCCGCCGACAACTTCACCTGCACGGTGGGCGACCCGGGCTGCACCGACGGCGGCACCAACACGCTGGCCGGGCAGAGCTTCGGCTTCTTCGCCGGTCAGTCCCAGATCGCCGTCGACAACTCCGGCGGGCCCACCGAGGGCAACGTCTACGTCACCTCCTCCTCGGGCGCGATCAAGGTCTATGCCCGTAACGGCACCCTGCTCACCACCCTGACCGGCACCGATGACCCCGCCGGCGCCTTCGGCTCCCCTTGCGGCGTCGCCGTCGACGACTCCAGCGGCGAGTTCTACGTCGTCGACAACTCCGGCAACGTCATGCGCTACACCCCCTCCGGCGCCACCCCGCTTGAGAGCGACTACTCCGGCGCGATCGCTCCCGGGCTGGTCGGCCCCTGCAACGTCGCCGCGGACTCCGGGCACGTCTACGTCGTCGACTGGGCCGCCGGCTTTGGCTCGGGCCCGCTGGTGCGCTTCCGCGCCGCCGACTTCGCCACCGGCCCCACGCCGCCCTCGGTGAGCGGGCAGACGATCGTCGCCTCCGGCGCCATCTCGGTCGGCATCGAGCCGCTCAGCGGCAACGTCTACGCCGACGAGGGCAGCCAGGTCGCCGTCTATCAGTCCGGCGTCACCCCCGGCGACCCCGCCCTCTACAGCTTCGGCTCCTCGGCTGACTTCGGCACCAACTCGGCCGGCATCGCCGTCGCAAACGGCGGCAACGCCTACGTCTCCGACCTCCACACCGGCGGCAAGCAGGTCGACGTCTACACCAACGAGAACTACGGCGCCGCCGCCGCCGCCACCACCAACGCCGCCAACCCGGTCAGCCACACCACCGCCACGCTGAACGGCCACCTCGACCCCGGCATCGAGTCGATCAGCGACTGCCACTTCGAGTGGGGCACCGACACCTCCTACTCGGGCGGCACGGTCGGCTGCAACGAGGGCAACTCCTTCGCCACCGCCGCCGACGTCACCGCCGACCTCACCGGCCTGCACCCCGGCACCACCTACCACTTCCGCCTCGTCATCACCGGCTCGGTCAGCGGCGTCGTGCACGGCGCCGATCAGAGCTTCACCGCCACCGACTTCCCGCGCTTCACCGACGCCGCCACCGCCCTCAACCACACCGTCGCCACCCTCAACGGCCACTTCGACCCCCAGGGCGACTCCAACCTCGACGTCACCGAGTGCCACTTCGACTGGGGCACCGACAACAGCTACGGCAAAACCGCCCCCTGCGCGCAGGGCAACTCCTTCAGCTCGCCCGCCTCGGTCTCCGCCGCGCTCACCGGCCTGCACGCCGGCACCACCTACCACTTCCGCCTGCACCTCACCACGGCGACCGCGGGCGAGTTCACCGGCGCCGACACCACCGTCGTCCCCACCGCCTTCCCGGTGGTGACCGACGACGCCAGCGGCATCAGCCACACCACCGCTTCGCTGAACGGCCACTTCGACCCCCAGGGCGACTCCCAGATCTTCGTCACCAGCTGCCGTTTCGATTGGGGCACCGACACCTCCTACGGCGGCGGCACCGTCCCCTGCATCCAGGGCAACTCCTTCAACACGGCGGCCTCGGTCTCCGCCTTCCTGCCCAACCTGCACCCCGGCACCACCTATCACGTCCGCCTCGAGCTGGGGACCGCCAACGGCGACACCTACCACGGCGCCGACAAGACCCTCGTCCCCACCGCCTTCCCGGTATCGACCGACGCGGCGAGCACCGTCCACCACACCGACCTCACCCTCAACGGCCACTTCGACCCGCAGAACGACCCCAAGCTGGGCGTCAGCGACTGCCGCTTCGACTGGGGCACCGACACCTCCTACGGCAACAGCGCCCCCTGCGCGCAGGGCAACTCCTTCACCGCGCCCGCCTCGGTCAGCGCCTTCCTCAACAACCTCAACCCCGGCGCCACCTACCACTTCCGCCTCGACCTGACCACGGTCGGCGCCGGCCAGTTCACCGGGCAAGATCAGACCGCCACCCTGCCGCTCTTCCAGACCAATCCGCCCACCCAGGTCGCCGCCTTCGGCCCCGACGGCACCTCCGCCACCAGCTTCACCGGCAACAACTTCGACCCGAGCGCCCTCGCCGTCGACCCCGCCAACCACCGCCTCTACGTCGGCGTCAACGGCGCAAACTTCCCCACCACCAATGCCGTCTACGGCTTCGACGTCTCCACCCCCGGCGGCGGCAACTACCCGCCGCTGGCGGCCTTCGACCCGCTCTCCACGGGTGGCAGCAGCCCCTCCGGTTTCGCGGTCGCCGGCGGCAACCTCTACCTCGCCTCCACCAACGCGACCAGCACCGGCGGCCTCAAGGCCTTCGACTCCTCCGGCAACCCGCTCAGCGGCAACTTCCCGATCGACCCCACCGTCAACCCGGGAGGCGCCACCGGCAGCCCCTTCCAGGGACGCGCGGTCACCGTCGCCCCCGACGGCGGCCTCTGGTACTCGAACGGCTACACCTTCGACCAGCAGGACCACCCGATCCTCCGCTACAGCTCCGCCGGCGCCTTCCAGTCCGCGCTCACGCTTCACCCGTCCTCCCCCGCATTCGGTAAATCCAACGCCGGCAAGCTCGACTTCGACGCCGACGGCAACCTCTACGTGTCATACCCCAGCTTTGGCGGCGTCTACCGCTTCACCCAGGCCAGCGGCTACGCCACCGCCACCGCCTTCGGCCCCGACGCCATCTCCTCCCGGCCCGGAGGCCTCGGCGTCGATCGCACCGCCGGCACCGTCTACGTCGTCAAGGACTTGGGTGGCGGCAGCGGCACGCGGATCGTCGGCGCCTACTCCGCCCGCACCGGCGCCCACCTCTACGACTTCAACGACGGCGTCTTTCAAGCGTCCCCATACGATCTCGCCGCCGACCCCTCGAGCCACTACCTCTACCTCTCCGACCAGACCGACCACAAGGTCCACGTCTTCGCCCCGGGCGCTTCCAGCTTCCCGCCCACCTTGACCGAGCAGGACCCGACCGACGTCGCCGGCTCCTCGGTGACCCTGCGCGCCAAGGTCGACCCCGAGACCTTCCAGGTCACCGACTGCCACTTCGAGGTCGTCCCCGACTCCCAGTTCCAAAGCGACGGCTATAGCAGCGTCAGCGCCGATCAAAAGCACGACTGCGCCCCCGACGCCGCCGGCATCGGCTCGGGCTCCGGCGACGTCGCCGTGCACGCCGACCTCAGCGGCCTCAACGGCGGCACCACCTACCACAGCCGCATCGTCGCCTCAAACGCCGCCCCCGGCGGCACCGCCACCGGCACCGACCAGACCTTCACCACCACCGGCCCGACCGTCTCGGGCACCGCCGCCGACCACGTCTCCGACACCGCCGCCACCCTGCGCGCCCAGGTCAACCCCAACGGCCACGACACCAGCTACCAGTTCCAGTACGTCAGCGACGCCGAGTTCCAAAACAACGGCTTCGCCAACGCCCAGAACGTCCCCGCCAACCCCGCCGACGTCGG
This sequence comes from uncultured Solirubrobacterales bacterium, assembly GCA_963702055.1. Classification (GTDB taxonomy): domain Bacteria; phylum Actinomycetota; class Thermoleophilia; order Solirubrobacterales; family 70-9; genus CAWINX01. Next base: position 2,308,314 of record OY969702.1, read on the forward strand.
CGACGGCGGCTCCGCGGTCGCGGTCAGCGAGCAGATCGGCGGTCTCGACCCGGCCACCACCTACCACTTCCGCCTCGTCGCGGTCAGCTCCGCCGGCACCGGCGAGGGCCCCGACACCACCCTCACCACCTACTCCACGCCGCCCAGCTTCGGCTCGGGCTGCCCCAACGACAGCCTCCGCAGCGGCCCCTCCGCCGCCCTGCCCGACTGCCGCGCCTACGAGCAGGTCTCACCCGTGGACAAGCACGGCTTCAGCGTCTTCGGCCAGATCGGCTTCAACCAGGCCGCCGCCGACGGGAGCGCCGCCACCTACGGCTCCCACGGCGACCTGCCCACCTCCGGCGGCAACGGCAACACCCCCACCTGGGTCGCCTCGCGCGGCGCCGATGGCTGGAGCTCTGACGGCACCCTGCCGCTCTCCAACGACGCGGCCAGCTACCCGAGCGAGGTCGGCCGCGACGACGCTCTCACTACCGCGCTCAGCGTCGTGCCGACCGCCTACGGCGACAACTCCTCCCAGCTCTACTCCACCGACCTCTCCAGCTTCGACCGCCGGCCGCTCTCGCTCGCGTTGCCCACCGACAGGCCCAGGGACGTGCAGTTCGCCGAGGACACCGGCCACTTCATCTTCGCGTACGGGCCGGGCCCGCTGACCGGCGACGCCGCCACCCTCGGCTCTAACCAGACCAACCTCTACGACTACGACCACGGCACCCTTACTCTTGCCGGCCGCGTGCCGCCCTCCGGCCAGACTTCCTGCGACGACTCGACCAGCGCGCCGGCCTGCCTCGCCCCCGCCGCCGGCGCCTTCGCCGGCGCCTACGACATCCGCCACGGCGGCGACCTCAGCAGCGGCAATTCCTCGATCGGCTACAAGCAGAACACGATCTCCGACGATGGCTCGAAGGTCTTCTTCACCGAGGGCGGCACCGGCCGCCTCTACGAGCGCCTCGACAACACCCAGACGATCCAGCTCAACGCCGATCAGGGCGGCAACGACCCGGGCGGGCCCAAGCCCGCCGCCTTCGGCGCCGCCACCCCCTCCGGCTCGGAGGTCTTCTTCACCTCCTGCGAGAAGCTGACCGCCGATTCGACCGCGGTCTCCACCGCCGCCAACACCTGCCTCACCCCCAGCCAGGGGCAGGACCTCTACGCCTATGACACCTCCACCGGCGAGCTCAGCGACCTCACGGTCGACTCGGGCGGCTCCGACGCCTACGGCGCCCAGGTGCAGGGCGTGCTCGGCGCCACCCCCGGCGGGGACTACGTCTACTTCGCCGCCAACGGCGTCCTCGCCGCCGGCGCGGTCCCCGGCGACTGCCGCCCCGGTCCCTCCGGCACCGGGGAAGAGCTGCTCCTCGGCGCCTGCAACCTCTACCTCTGGCACGCGGGCGCGGTCAGCTTCGTCTCCCGTCTCGGCGGCAACGATTCGGCCTTGGATACCCAGAGCGATTACCAGAACTGGATGCCCTCCTACACCACTGGCGGCGAGAACACCGCCCTGCGCACCTCGCGCGTCGCCGCCAACGGCGTCCTGCTCTTCTCCTCGACCCGCGGCCTCACCGGCTATCACAATGCCGGGCCTTGTGGCGTGAACCTCAACGGCTCAAGCGGCCCTCTCCCCGCTCCCTGCCTGGAGCTCTACCGCTTCGACCCCGCCGGCGAGGGCGGCAACGGGCGCCTCGACTGCGTCTCCTGCAACCCCACCGGCGCCCCGCCGACCAGCCGGGCGACGCTGGTCAGCGACCGCTACCTCGGCTTCGTCCCCGGCATTCGCAACGTCCCCCAGTACCCCTACCTGACCCGCAACCTCTCGCCCGACGGCTCCCGGGTCTTCTTCGAGAGCCCCGACAAACTCGTCGCCGCCGATACCAACGGCAGCCAGGACGTCTATGAGTGGGAGGCCGACGGCTCGGGCTCCTGCCACAGCTCGGACCAAAACGGCGGCTGCCTCTACCTGCTCTCCAGCGGCACCAGCGAGCATGGCTCCTTCCTCGACGACGCCTCGGCCTCGGGCAACGATGTCTTCATCTTCACCGACTCCCAGCTCGTCCCCCAGGACACCGACCACCTCTACGACCTCTACGACGTCCGCGTCGACGGCGGCCTCGCCTCCCAGCACGCGACTTCGCCGCCCGCCTGCGCCGGCGCCGACCAGTGCCACGGCGCCCCCACCGCGGCCCCCGTCAACCAGGGCGCCGGCAGCGCCGCCAACCAGGGCCCCGGCAACCCCACCCCCCACCGCAAGCACCACAAGGCGAAGAAGAGGGTCAAGCGCTGCAGGAAGGGCTTCGTCAAGCACAACGGCAAGTGCGTCAAGAAGCACAAGGCCAAGCGCCACCACAAGAAGCACAAGAGGGCGAAGCACCACAAGCGAGCCGGCTCCAACCGTGGAGGTCAAAAGTGAACGCCCCCAAGGCCCACCGACCGACCTCACCTTCCACAGTGACCAAGGAGACCTCCACAGTGATCCCGCTTCATCGCCGCACCCGCCGTCTCGCCTCAGCCCTCGCCCTCGGGCTGATGCTCGGCGCGGTCGGGGCACTGCCCCCCGCCGCCGCCCAGGCCGCCTCGCCCGCCTTCCAGATCACCACGATCCCCCAGGCGGGCCACCTGCCTCCGGGCGGCCAGGCCATCTACTCCGTATTGGTCGAGAACGTCGGCTCCGCCCCCACCGACGGCAGCGCGGTCACGATCACCGACCAGCTCCCCAGCGGCCTCAGCCTCGACTCCGCGGGGTCGCAAACACTCAACCTCTCCGGGGACAGCTTCAACGCCGCCGCCGCCACCTGCGCTCCCGGCCCGCCGCCCTCCTGCACCGCCCCCACCGGCACCGCGATCACCAGCATCCTCTATCCGGGCGAGGTCTACGGGATGATCGTCCCGGTCACCGTCGACGCCGGCCTCGACGGCTCCGACGTCACCAACCACATCACCGTCTCCGGCGGCGGCGCCGCCCCGGCCAGCCTCGACACGACCACCCCGGTCAGCGCCACCGACGCCCCCTTCGACTTCACCGGCGCCTACACCAGCTTCACCGACGCCGACGCCGGCCCCGCTGCCCAGGCCGGCTCCCACCCCTACCAGCTCACCGCCTTCTTCCAGTTCAACGACGTGATGCTCGGGGCCGACCGCAGCATCCCCGCCGCCAGCTTCAAGGACCTCGCGGTCAAGCTCCCCCCCGGCGTCGTCGTCAACCCGCAGGCCACCCCGAAGTGCACCGAGGCCCAGCTCGAGTCCCACTTCAGCGACAACAACGTCAACGACTGCCCCGACGCCTCCGCGGTCGGCTACCTGCGGCCCCTCGTCCACATCGGCCCATTCCCCTTCCCCGCGGTCAACGGTTCGCTCAACGACATGGAGCCCCCGCCCGGCTCCCCCGCCGAGATCGCCTTCCAGATCTCCCCCTTCGGCGCCCCCGTCTACGGCCACATCGAGGGCAGCGTCGACTCCGCCGGGAACTACCAGCTCGGCGGCACGCTCTCGGACCTGAGCAACTACGGCGTGCCCAGCGGCGCCGACGTCGAGCTCTGGGGCGACCCGGCCGACCCCGCCCATGACTACAGGCGGGGCAGCTGCGAGGGTGGGGTCACGGCCCAGGCGGCCGAGACCTGCCCGGTCCCGCACTCCTCCGCCGACGTCCCCTTCCTCAGCATGCCGACCTCCTGCGCGGGCGACCCGTTGCTCACCGACTTCTCCGCGAACTCCTGGCAGGACCCGGGCAACTTCGTCAACACCTCGGCCCCGGCGACCGACGCGGCCGGCAACACCTTCACCACCAGCGGCTGCGCGGCGCTTGACTTCCAGCCCACCCTGCAGGCGCGGCCGACGACCAACGTCGCCGACTCGCCCACCGGGCTCTCGGTCGACCTCGGCGTGCCCCAGACCGACAGCGTCGGCCAGCTCGCCACCGCGCACCTGCGCAAGGCCGTGGTGACCCTGCCCCCGGGCCTCGTCGTCAACCCCTCCGGCGCCAACGGCCTCGGCGCCTGCTCCTCGGCGCAGGTCGGATTGAGCACCCCGGTCGGCCAGGCGGACCCGATCCACTTCAGCGCCGATCCGGCCGGCTGCCCCGACGCGGCGAAGATCGGCACGGTGCAGGTCGACACGCCGCTGCTGGACCACCCCCTGCCCGGCGCCGTCTACATCGCCAAGCCCTACGACAACCCCTTCGACTCGCTGCTGGCGATCTACATCGTCGTCGAGGACCCGAGCACCGGGGTGGTGATCAAGCTCGCCGGGCACGTCGTCCCCGACCCTCAGAGCGGGCAGCTGGTCACCAGCTTCGACCAGAACCCGCAGCTGCCGTTCAGCCACTTCAAACTGAGCTTCTTCGGCGGCGACCACGCGACGCTTCGCACCCCCGCCACCTGCGGGGCCTACTCGACCACCTCGGAGCTGACCCCCTACTCGGCTCCCGACACCGGCGCGCCGACGACGCCCCACGACGACTACTCGATCGACCAGGGCCCGAACGGCGCCTGCGCGGCCAGCGCGGCCGATCAGCCCAACGCGCCGAGCTTTGACGCCGGCACCGTTTCCCCGGTCGCGGGCCAGTTCTCGCCCTTCGTCCTCAACCTCAGCCGCGCCGACGGCTCCCAGCAGTTCTCCAAGGTGATCACCAGCCCGCCGCCGGGCCTGGTCGCCAAGCTGGCCGGCACCCCGGCCTGCCCCGACGCCGCGCTCAGCGCCGCCGCCTCCAAGAGCGGCCAGGACGAGCAGGCCAGCCCCTCCTGCCCGGCCGCCAGCCAGGTCGGCACGGTGCACGTCGCCGCCGGTGCGGGCCCCTCGCCCTACTGGACCACCGGCACCGCCTACATGGCCGGGCCCTACGGGGGTGAGCCCTTGAGCCTGGCGATCATCACCCCGGCGACCGCCGGTCCCTTCGACCTCGGCACCGTGGTAACCCGCGTCGCCCTGCACATCGACCCGACCACGGCTCAGATCACCGCCACCTCGGACCCGATCCCCTCGATCCTGCAGGGAATCCCGCTCGACGTGCGCTCGGTGCGGGTCGCCCTCGACAAGCCGAACTTCACCCTCAACGGCACCAGCTGCGACGTCAGCGCGGTCACCGGCTCTGAGCTCTCCACCTTGGGCAACGCCGCTTCGCTGTCGCAACGCTTCCAGCTCTCCGAGTGCGCCAACCTGCCCTTCAAGCCGAAGCTGGGCCTGCGCCTGCGGGGCGGGCACTTCCGAAACGGCCACCCGGCCCTGACCACGGTGCTCAGCGCAAGGAACGGCGACGCCGACCTCGGCCGCGCCCAGGTGATCCTGCCGCCGAGCATGCAGCTGGACCAGTCCCACATCCAGGCGCCCTGCACGCGGCCCCAGTTCGCCGCCGATCAGTGCCCGGCGGCCTCGGTGATCGGCTCGGTGGTGGCAACGAGCCCGCTGCTGGACTACAAGCTGACCGGCCCGGTCTACCTGCGCACCGGCGACAACCCGCTGCCCGACGTGGTGCTCGACCTGCACGGCCCGGCCTCCCAGCCGATCCGGATCGACCAGGTCGGCAAGATCGACACCGTCCACGCCAGGTTGCGGACCACCTTCCAGTCGGTCCCAGACGCGCCGATCTCCCAGGCGATCATCCGCCTGGTCGGCGGCCACAAGGGCCTTTTGGTCAACAACACCAACCTCTGCAAGCAGTCAAACCGCGCCGCGGTCTTCCTCGACGCCCACAACGGCAAGACCGCCGACTCGACGCCGAGGATCGCGCTTCGCTGCCCGAAGGCGCGAAAGCACAAGCGCCACCACCGCAAGCACAAGCGCCACCACCGCCGCCATCACCTGCGCCACCGGCGCGCGGTGGGGTAGCGCCGAGGACTCACGTGAGCACAGTTCCAAGGCGCCGCCCAGTCAGCCGGGGCGGCGCCGTTGCGCTTACCTCTCAGCGGCGCGCCTTTGGACTGGGGGAGGGGAGCTCAGCCGCAGCCGCTCGCCAACTCCATCACCGCCGATTCTCAACCCCCTTGTCCTCTTCTTCGTCGGCATGCGTTTCGGCGAGCAGCTTTTCGCACCAGGCAACTGCCTCTCCGGCGCTCTCCAGTGCGATGCCTCGATCCAACGAGTGCAGCGGTTCGTCGTCGTACCGGAACTCGGCCGCCCAAGGAGTCAGCCAACCCGCCGTCGCGACATCCTCAGGCACGTCGATCGAGTGCCGGCTCGCCAGCCCCACCAAGAACTCCAGGTCGTGCGTCTTCGGGAAGTCGATGCCCTCCAGGGTGAGTGCGACCTTCAGCGCCTTCTCGACCGCCTGCTGGGCGTGGAACCCGACTGCCCCCTCGTCGATCTCCGGGTCGGGTGAGAGCTTTCTGGCGACCTTGAGGTCGCCGGCGGCGCGGCGGGCCAGCAACTCGGCGACCTCGCGCTGCTCAGGGCTGGGCGATGACTCGGCCATCCCGCATGGCGTGGTAGACCATCGTCCCCGGCACTTTCGCACGCCGCGCCGCCAGCGCCTCGTCGAGCACGACGATGTCGACGGGGACCTGGATATCGCCGAGCGCGCGCCGCAGGCGACCCCACTCCCTGTGCTGGTCCTCAACCTCCGGCTCGATCACCAGGAAGTCGACGTCGCTGTCCGCGCGCGCCTCGCCCCTTGCGTGGGAGCCGAACAGGATCACCCTCGCGGAGCTTCCCGCCGCTGTGGCCAGCACCTCGCCTGCCCTTTGGATCAACTCCGATGAAGCCATTGACCACAAGCTACCCGACACGCCGTCCCGGATCGACGCCCATACCCGATTCCCCGCAATTGGGGGGCGAATTCCAAGTCAATCCACTCCGCTGGGAGTGTGTGTGGCCAAGCAGATCAAGGACGCAGGGAGCGTGGCGTGCTCTGCACGCGAGCGACCGAGGACGCCGAGCTGCGCCGTGCCACATGCACTCCCAACCCCTCGCCGTCGGGTGGCAGAAATGGCCCGTGCTCACGCTCGATCGCGGCGATCTCCGCTTCGGTCGCGTCGCGTTCGCCGGTCCCCTTGAGCATCGCCTTCCACGAGGTGTCGGGCACGATCCGCAACTCAGGACCGGGGCCGCGCTCGATCACCACGTAGGCCCCCTCGATGTCGCCGCTCAGGGTGACGTGGGCTTCTTCTGCCATCGGCCAATCGTAGCGGCCGTGCCCGGCGATTTCGCGTCGCGGCGCCATATTGCCATCAAGACGCGCGGCAACCACAATTCGCCCCCCCTTGCCCAGGATTTTCTTTCAGTCCTGAGGTCGAATGGGACCCAGTCGACCTACCAAGGCTCTTCGCGGATCATCTCGCGGGCGTTTGCAGCAGCCCAGCGGTCCTCACGCGCCTCGAGCTCTTCGACCGACATCTTCGACTCTTCTTCGAAGTACTCGGCCAACTCGACCTGGGCCTCGATCACCCGCAGCGCCGCCTCGGCCTGTACCTCGGTGAGGTCAGGCCAGGACGGCCCAGGTCAAGGACGCAGGGAGCTTGGCGACGGGAGTGCACATGTCTGTGCATGACCGAGCCAAGCGACCGAGGACGCTGAGATGGGCCGTCCTGGGCGGAGCCCTGACTTACCTGTGGATCGCCATCCTCGCTCCCTCGGCCGAGGCGAGCGGGCCGCCGGTGGTGAGCGCAACCTGGTCCTCCCAAATCTCCACCGGCTCGGCCAAGATCAACGCCGCGATCGACCCGAACGGCTCGATCACCTCCTACCGCTTCGAGTACACCAGCGCCGACTTCACCAACTGCGGTTTGGCGGCCAACCCCGCCTGTCACACCTTCCAGGGAACCCTGCCGGCCAGCGGCGCCCCGCCCTCGGTCAGCGCCAGCCTCTTCTCCCTCACCCCCGCAACCCCCTACAGCTACCGCGTCATCGCCCAGAACTCCGATCCCGCCGGCCCCCAGACCAGCCCCACCCATACCTTCGTCACCTGGAGCGCCGCCGCCCAGGGCCTGCTCGATCACCGCGGCTGGGAGATGGTCTCCCCGGTCGACAAAAACGGCGGCCAGGTCGAGCCGGCGGGGGCGATCGCGGGGGGCGGGGTGCTGCAGGGCGCCGCCGACGGCAACTCGGCCACCTACGGCTCCGCGGCCTCCTTTGCCGCCGGCGCCGGCGGCGCCCCGCCCGCCTCCCAGTACCTCGCCACCCGCTCCCCCTCGGGCTGGTCGACGCAGAACATCTCGACCCCGCCGATCTTCTCGGGCTCCTATGACACCGTCGATGGGGGAGTCCCCTACCAGCTCTTCTCGCCCGACCTCTCCAGCGCCCTGTTGCTGAACGGCGATCACTGCCGCGGAGGGGCGAGCGGCTGCGCGGTCGCCAACCCGCCCCTGGCCGGCACCGACGCGCCGGAGGGCTATCAGGACTACTACCTGCGCGATGACTCCAGCGGGAGCTTCACCGCGCTGCTCGGCGCAGCCGACGTCGCCTCGCTGGACCTCGGACCCGCCGACTTCGACCTTGCCTTCGCCGGCGCCTCGCCCGACCTGCGCCACGTCGTGCTCTCTTCCTGCGCGGCGCTGACCGCCGACGCCAACGAGGTCGCCGCCTCGGGCTCGGGCTGTGACCCTGCCGAGCAGAACCTCTATCAGTGGTCACAGGGCACGGGGCTCGCCCCCGCGGCGATCAACGGCGGAACGCCCGGCGCCTCCCTCGCTGCTCAATCCGGCGCCGTTTCGACGAACGGCACTCGCGTCTACTGGACCGACACCGCCACGGGCAACCTCTACCTGCACGACTCCGCCGGCAACCACCTGATCGACACCGCGGCCGCCTTCCAGACCGCTACCCCCGACGGCGCCACCGCCTTCTACACCAAGTCCGGCGGCCTCTACAGCTACGACGCCGCCACCCACAGCTCAAGCGCCGCCCTGGCGAGCGGAGTCGTCGGAGTCCTCGGCATCTCGGCTTCGGGCGACACCGTCTACTTCCAAGACGCGAGTGGCCTCCAGCGCCGGCACTCGGGTACCACGACCCAGATCGCCGCCGACGTCGGCGCGAGCGCCGCCGCGGCGCCGAGCGATTACCCGCCCGCCACGGGAACCGCCCGGGTCAGCTCCGGCGGGGCGCAGCTGCTCTTCGAGTCAAAGGCCCCGCTCACCGGCTATGACAACACCGATCTCGTCAGCGCACAGCCCGACCCCGAGGTTTTCCTCTATGACGCGAGCGCCTCGCCGGCGCTCGCCTGCCTCTCCTGCAACCCCACGGGCGAGCGCCCGCTCGGCCCCTCGACCATTCCCGGCGCGATCGCCAACGGCACCGCGCCGGGCTCCACCGATGCCTATAAGCCCCGCGCCCTCGCCGCCGACGGGCGGCGCGCCTTCTTCGATTCGCGCGACGCCCTCGTCCTCGCCGACACCAACACGATCCACTCCAGCGGCGCCGGTGTCGCCGACGTCTATGAATGGGAGACCGGAGGGGAGGGGAGCTGCACCGCGGCGGGGGGCTGCCTGGCGCTGATCTCCAGCGGGCGTGACGCCAGCGATTCGAGCTTCGTCGACGCCTCCGCCGACGGCTCCGACGCCTTCTTTCTCACCGACGCCTCGCTGGTCAAGTCCTATGACTCAGAGGGGGTGCTGGGCGATGCCGACCCCGGCGCCCTTGACCTCTACGACGCCCGCGTGAACGGCGGCTTCGCGCTCACCCCGCCGCCGATCCCCTGCGAGGGCGACGCCTGCACCCCGCTTCCCTCTTCGCCCACCGACCCGACCCTGACCACGCTGCTCTCCGGCCACGGCAACCCGGCGGTGAAGTACCACAACCTGAACAAGAAGAAGAAGGCAAAGCGCTGCAAGCGGGGCTTCGTCAAGCGGGGCAAGCGCTGCGTGCGAAAGCACAAGCGCAAGCACAAGCGCCACGCGAAGCGCCACCACAAGCGGGGAGGGCGGCGATGAGGCGCCTCATCTCAGCCCACCGGCCAGTGCTCGACTTTGATCTCCGTCATCGGAAAGTCACGCGGGTTCCCGGTCGCCAGGCGGGCGCCGACTCCGAGGGCCGCCGCGGCGATCAGACAGTCGGCCTGGCTGAGCGTCCTCCCGCTCGCCGCGAACCGCGAGCGCCAGCGCCCGGCCCGCATTCCCTCGGCCAGCCCCAGCGGCGCGATTCGCAGCGCTCCCAGCAGCCGCGACACCTCCGCCTCCTCCTCGGGCCGGGCGCCCCTCCAGATCTCTTCGACGTTGACCGCGCAGACGAAGGGCGGCGGCCCCTCCCCGCGCAGCTCACGCAGCCGCTCGGCGGCCGCACGGCCCCGGAGCGCTTCGATCAGCACCGTCGTGTCGAGCAGCAGATCCGCCACCTCGACGACGCCGGCTCAGCCGACCCGCTGCGCGTTCGAGCGGCGCTCGGCCCTGACCCAGCCGACCGGATCGCGATCCCACTCGTGCCCGCTGTCGGGGATCGAGCCCAGGGTCGCCTCGATCTCGGCCCAGCGCCGCTCGTCCTCGAGCGCCCGCTCGACCGTGCGCGCGATGAAGGCGCTGCGCCGCCCGCGTCCGGCGCGCCGGTCCAGCTCGGCGACCAGGTCGTCATCGATTGTGATGTGCATACGCATGTGCTTACGCTAACACACGGGGTGCCGCGATGAGGCCGAAGATCCTCTGGGGCGCCGCCGTCGGCCTCGCGACGCTGTTCCTTTCCGCCGCCCCCGCCCAAGCGGCCGCGCCGACCCTCGGCGCGGTCTCCGCAGCCGATCTCCAGGGCGTCTCAGCGGTGCTGACCGGGACGGTCGATCCGGGCGGCCTGCCCACCACCTACCACTTCGAGTACGGCAGCCAGGGGGCGTGCGGCTCCCACCCCTGCTCCTCGACGCCGAGCGTGGCGGCCGGCTCGGGCAACGCGGCGATCCCCGCCCGCACCGCGATCTCGGGCCTCGCTCCCAACACCACCTACAACTACCGCCTCGTCGCCTCAAACGCCTCCGGCTCTCCCTCGCCGCGGACAGGGACCTTCAAAACCACCCAGGGCTTCGGCTTCCTCGCCGGCGCCAACGGCTTCTCCGCCGCGGCGATCGCCTCCGGCAACACGCCCGCTTCGAGCGCCGGCACCCACCCCTACCAACTCAACCTCGCCCTCGCCTTCAACCAGGGAACCGGCTTTGAGGGCCAGCCCTCCGCCCCCTTCCCCGACGGGGACCTGCGCGACCTCACCGTCGATTTGCCCCCCGGCCTACTGGCGAACCCCGCGGCGCTGGACAAGTGCTCGCTCACCGACTTCCACACCCCGCGCAGCTCGCCCTTCGAGCAGAGCGAGTCCGGCGAGAGCTGCCCCGACCGCACCCAGATCGGCACGATCGAGGTAAAGAGCTCGCGCGAGGGCGGCGTCCCCCGCCGCTTTGGCCTCTTCAACCTCGATCCTCCTGCCGGCGTTCTCGCCCAGCTCGGCGCCTCCCCCTTCGGCGTCCCGCTCGTCTTCGACCTCGCCATCCACACCAATGCCGACGATTCCTACACCCTCTCCCTCGACGCGGCCAACATCACCCAGGCCCTCGACGTCTCCGGCCTCGATCTGGGGATCTGGGGAGTCCCCTGGGCAGCCTCCCACGACGCCCAGCGCGGCAACTGCCTGAACGAAACCGAGCCCTCCTTTCCCTGGTGCAAAGCCTCCGTCGGCGATCCGCTGCAAACCGACACCGCCCCGCTTGCCTATCTCACCTTGCCGACCTCCTGCGGCGCCCCGCTCTCCTTCAGCGCCACCGCGGATGCCTGGCAGCAGCCCGCGCGGGTATCGGCAGAGGCCGAGAACCTCAACTCCGGCGGGCAGGCGGTCACGGAGACGGGCTGTCAGAGCTTCTCCTTTGCCCCAGACGTCGAGGGCTTCCTCACCGACGTCAAGGCCTCCTCGCCCTCGGGCTTCAATTTCCGCCTCTCCCAGGACACCCCCCAGCTGACCGCGCCCTCCGAGCAGCTCCCCGCCCAGACCCGCACCGCCGTGCTCACCCTGCCGGCGGGGGTGAGCATCAACCCCTCCCTGGGTGCGGGGCTCTCCAGCTGCATCCCGGCGCGGTACGCGGCCGAGAGCGCCTTCAACGGCCAGGGCAACGGCTGTCCGCTCGGCTCCAAGATCGGCGACTTCACCGTCCACACGCCGCTCTTTGCCGAGACGATCGGCGGCGCGATCTACCTCGCCCAACCAAACGTCAACCCCTTCGACACGATGATCGCGATCTACCTGGTCGCCAAGGCCCCGGCGCGCGGCGTGCTGGTCCGCCTCGCCGGCAAGCTCGTCCCCGACCCGGCGACCGGGCAGCTCACCGCCACCTTCGACGGGTTGCCGCAGATCCCCTATACCGACCTGAACGTCGACTTTCGCACCGGCCAACGCGCCCCTCTGGTCACCCCCTACCCCTGCGGCGCGGCGACGACGGCGATCGACCTCACCCCCTGGTCTGGGCCCGGCGCCAAACACTCCACCACGCCGTCGCAGATCTCTTCGGGGATCGGCGCCGGCGCCTGCCCGCCGCCGGGCGCGCCGCCGTTCACCCCCGGCGTGCTGGCCGGCGGCGTCAACGCCAACGTCAACTCCTACACCCCCTACTTCGTCCACCTCAGCCGCACCGACGACCAGCAGGAGATCACCCGCTACTCGATGGTGCTGCCGAAGGGGATCACCGGCAAACTGGCCGGCATCCCCTTCTGCCCCGACGCCGAGATCGAGGCGGCGAGGCACAACACCGGCTACGGCGAGGCGGCCAACCCCTCCTGCCCCGTCTCCTCGCTGATCGGCCACACCTACACCGGCTACGGGGTCGGCTCCTCTCCCAACTACGCCTCCGGCCGGGTCTACCTTGCCGGTCCCTACAACGGCGCCCCGCTCTCCCTGGTCACGGTCAACTCGGCCACGGTCGGTCCCTTCGACCTCGGCACGATCGTGATCCGCTCCGCCTTCCAGGTCGACGAGCACACCGCTCAGCTGCGGATCGACTCCTCGGCCTCGGACCCGATCCCCCACATCCTCAGTGGAATCCCGCTGCACCTGCACGACGTCCTGATCTACATCGACCGCCCCCAGTTCACCCACAACCCCTCCAGCTGCGCGCCCTCCGAACTGGTTTCCACCCTGGGCGGCGCCGGCGCTGACTTCGCCAGCTCCGCCGACGACACCACCGCCACGGTGAGCGAGCACTTCCAGCTCTTGAACTGCCTCACCCTCGGCTTCCGCCCGACCCTCGGCGTGAAGCTGCGCGGCGGCACGAAGCGAAACGCCTACCCCGAGTTGACCGCGACCTTCAGCTCCCGCGGCGCGGGGGACTCAAACCTCAAGCAGATCTCGGTGACGATCCCCCACCAGGAGTTCCTCGCCCAAAACCACATTCGCGGCATCTGCACCCGCGCTGCGTTTGAAGCCGAGCGCTGCCCGGCGAACTCGATCTACGGCCACGCCACCGCATACACGCCGCTCTTCGACGATCCGCTCAGCGGCAACGTCTACCTGCGCTCGGCGCCAGGCAGAAAGCTGCCCGACCTGGTCGCCGACCTGCACTCCGGCGCGATCCGGATCGTCTTGGAGGGGCACATCGGGCCCTCCCACGGGGGCATCCAGGCCTTCTTCGCCAACCTGCCCGACGAGCCGCTCGACCGCTTCCAGATGACCCTCGCCGGTGGCAAGCGAGGGCTCTTGGTCAACTCGGCCGACATCTGCGCGAGGCCGCCGCAGGTCTCGGTCAAAGCGCTCGCCCAGAACAACATCGGCGCGGTCTTCAATACCGCCCTGCGCGGGCAGTGTCGCAAGCACACGCGAAAGCACCACAAGAAGCACAAGCGCCATACGAGGCGACACGGCAAACGACACCACCGGAGGGCTCACCGATGAGGCCGACGAAACGCGCTCTGCTCGCGGCGCTCTGCGCGGCGCTGCTGGCGCTCTGCGCGGGAGCGACGCCCGCTCTGGGGGCGACCGGAGATCCGATCCTCGTCTTCGTTCCGCCGACCTACACTTCGGTGCCGGGCGGCTACTTCGAAGGGCCCTGCGGGCTCGCCGTCGACTCTTCGGGGCGCTTCTACGTCTCCGACTACTACCACGACGCCGTCGATGTCTTCGAGTCCTCCTTTTCCGAACCGCGATACAAGACCCAGCTCGCCGGCGTCGATCCCATCGACGGCCCCTGTGGGTTGGCGCTCGATTCGGTCGGTCATCTCTATGTCAACGACTTCGACCGCGGCGTCTCCCGCTACGGCGCCTATCCCTCCCCCTTCGGGACGGCGAGCCCGATAGCCGGGGCCGGGGTCGACTCCGCCCACCCGACCGGGGTCGCGGTCGATCCCAACACCGACGACGCCTACGTCGACGATCGCACCTACGTCACCGGCTATGACTCGAGTGGGGCGCAGCTGATGGACGGAGCGAACCCGCTGCGGATCGGCCAGGGCACCCTCGGCGATGGCTATGGGCTGGCGACCGACGCCGCCGGGCGCCTCTACATCGCCGACGCCGCCGACGAGACGGTCAAGGTCTATGACCCCTCGATCAGCAAGACGACTCCGCAGCTGACGATCACAGGGCCCCCGGGCGGCTTCACTTCGCTGCGCCAGGCGTCGCTTGCCGTCGATCGCTCATACGGCGTCCTCTACGTGGTCGACGACCTCCAGCCCACCTACACCGAGGAGCCCGCCGCCCAGGTCGAGGCATTCGACATATCAACGGGCAACTATCTGGGGGTTCTCAAGTACCGCATCGTCGACGCGCTGCCGGCCGGCCTCGCCGTCGACAACTCCTCCTGGCTCGGCCGCGTCTACGTCACCTCGGGCAACACCGATCAGGCGGGGGTCTACGCCTACGCGCCGGGTTCCCAGGTCGGCTCCTCGCTGCCCCCCGCGGTCGGGCTGACGGTGAGCGCGTCGGGAAGCGGAGGAGGGGCGATCGCCAGCAGCCTTGGGGGGGTCGACTGCTCGGCGTCCTGCACTGCCCAGATCCGCTCCGGGGCGCAGGTGACGCTGAGCGCGACTCCCGATCAGGGTTCCACCTTCGAGGGTTGGTCGGGAGCGGGCTGTGAGGGCAGCGGCGAGTGCACGGTGACGATGGACCAGGCGAACTCGGTCAGCGCCGACTTTGAGGCGACGCCCTCTTCGACTCCACCGACTCCGTCCTCCTCCCCGGCCCCGTCCCCGAGCGGGGGAGAGGCGCCCTTCGCCCCGATCGCCCCCAAGCCCCATGCCAAGCGCCATCGGGCCCGTCGCCACCACCGGGCAAGACATCATCGCCACCACCGTCGTCGCGTCCGCCATCGTCACCATCAGCGACACCACAGAAAGAGCAGATGAAACTCGTAAAGACCATCCCCGCCCCGATTGTCATCCTCGCCCTGCTCGCGGCGCTCGCCGGCTGCGGCGGGAGCGGCAGCTCCACCTCGACCACCGCGTCGACCTCGACTGGCGCCGCGACGGCGCAGAAGGGCGGCAAGCAGAAGAACCAGAAGACCGCAAAGGGGGGTGGCTCCCAGCAGGGGAAGACGAACGGCACGGCGACGACCGACCCCAACCCGTTGCCCAACCAGGGCGCCAAGGCGGTTGCCCCCGGCGTCCCCACCGCCAAGCACGGCAACGCGATCCAGACCTATGGCACCGAGGGCCCGGTGACCGAGCGAGTCCAGGCGACGCGCTTCATCGCTTCCTATCTGGGCACCGTCGCGGCCGGCGACTGGGCGGCCGCCTGCGACTACTTGCCCGCCGCGATCAGGCACAAGGCGGCATCGGCCGCCAAGCGGTATCCGCAGATCAAGGGCAGCGGCTGCGGGGCCGGCCTGGGCGCGTTCCTGGGCACCCCGCCCAAGGCCCTGCTGCGGGCGAGCACCCGGGTTCACGTGCTGAGCTTCCGCGTCAAGGGTGACCGAGCGTTCCTCATCTACCGCAACAGCGCCGGCAAGTTCTACTACCTGTCGCTCAATCGGCATGGAGGCGGGTGGCAAGTCAGTTCGCTGACCGGGGTCGGGTCGGTGCTTTAGTGGGAAAGATGAGATCGCGCATCGTCAACAGGATCGCTTCAGCCCTCGCCGCCATGGCGCTGCTGGGCATTGCCGTCTCCCTCGCCGGCTGTGGGGGCGGCGGCGGATCGACGTCGACTTCGATCGCCACCACCACCGCAGCAAAGCCGAAGGGCCACAGGCAAAAGCAGAAGCAGAAGCAAAAGCAAAAGCAGGAGCCTTCCAAGCAGGGTGGCTCTCAAGCGCAGAAGGCGAGCGGAGCCGCTCCGACCGACCCAAATCCGCTGCCCAACCAGGGCACCGAGGCGGTCGCGCCGGGCGTGCCCACGGTCAAACACGGTGACAACTCGATTCAGACCTACGGCACCGAAGGCCCGGCGGCCGATCGCGTCGCGATCGCGGCAACGGCTCAGGCCTACCTCAACGACCTGGCGGCCGGTCGCTGGGCGGCCGCCTGTTCCCTCTACCCTGCGGCGACCCAGCGCAAAATGGCCAACGTGGTGCAGAGGTCTCCGCGGATCGGGGGCAGCGGCTGCGGTCCCGCTCTCGGCGCGCTGCTGGTCCACGCGCCGAAGTCGCTGCTGCGTTCGAAAGCCCGGATCGAAGTGGTCAGCTTCCGGGTCAAAGGCCCCCAGGCTTTCATCGTCTACCGCAACGGCGGCAAGTACTACAACCTGCCGTTGCACCGCGAGGGGGGGCAGTGGAAGATCACCGCCACCTTCGGCATCCCGCTGGTGCTCGGGGGGAACTCCTAGGTGTAATTCCTAAGCACGTTGTTCATCCGGTCCGGATGAAGCTCCACGCCGGGGCTCGCCGAGGCGTTCGAATTGCTCGAACCCGATGGCGCCTTTACGACCTCGACTTGTCGCGGCTCCGACCGCGGGCCTCCACGCCCTCAGCCAGGCCGCATTCGGCTTCGACGCTCGACAGCAGGACCCCTCCGACCAACCCGCCCATTTGGAGGATCAGCTGCTCTGGCTGCGGGAAGCCGGGTTCGCCGACATCGATTGCCACTGGAAGTGGCTTGAGCTGGCGCTGGTCGGAGGAGCCAAGCCCGGCTAACCCGTCGAGCCCTGCATCTCCTCCTGCGCGACCGCCGGGCCCAAATACGGCAGCACCGCGAAGTACATCAGCGATGGGACGAGGGAGGCGAGGTCGTCGAGCTCGTCGCGGTAGAGGGACTCGATGCCGCCGATCACCCCGACCGGGGTGAGGCCGGAGGCGGCGGGCGGCTCGCCCATCGTTCGGCTCCCGCTGGGACTGGCTCGAGGCAATCGACCCGGTGGGCGAGATCGGAAGAGCGTGCGCCCTGGCCTGGGGCGAGCGCGACCCCAGCACCGGCAGGTGACCCCGCTCGCGGCCTGGCGGACGGATCGATTCAGGCTAAGATCGACCGTTGATTCGCCCGGGTAGCTCAGTTGGTAGAGCACTTCCATGGTAAGGAAGGGGTCACGAGTTCGAGTCTCGTCCCGGGCTTTCTGGTCGAGGGGCCGCGCAAGGATTGGCGGTAGCTCCCTACCGCGGCGCTATACTGCGCTATACACGTAATACGGAGGTTCGATCATGGCACGCGGACCAAGCAAGAAGAGCGTCAGCTTCCGCTTCGATCCGATCACGGTGAAGCGCCTCAAAAATCACGCGGCTGAGGCCGGTGGCGGTCAGACGGCGCTTGCCGAGCGCTACATCGAGGAGGGAATCCGCCAGGACGAACACCCGCTGATCTACTTCCGCGAGGGCGCCGCCGGCCGCCGGCCCGCTCTCCTCGGCTCCCGCCTCGACGTCGCCGAGGCGATTACGACGATTCGCCAGAACGAGGGCTCGGTCGAGCAGGCCGCCGAGTATTTGGAGATTCCGGTCGAGCAGCTCGAAGCCGCGGCGCGTTACTACGGCGAATTCACCGACGAGGTCGACGAGCTAATCGAGCGCTCCCGCCTCGCCGCCGAACGCGAGCGCGAGCGCTGGCTCAGGGGGCAAGAGGCGCTGGCTTGAAGCTGTTGCTCGACGAGATGATCTCGCCACGGATCGCTCGCGAGTTGCGCGGCCAGGACTTCGACGTCCAGGCGATCAAGAGCGACCGGCCGGATCTGGCAATGCTCGCCGACCGGGAGATCGTCCGCCGCATGGCCGCCGAGAAGCGAGCCGTGGTCACCAACGACGTTCTCGACTTTCAGCTGATCCACAACCAACTGCTCGGCGCCGGCGAGGAGCACTACGGCATGGTCTTCACCAGCGATGCCACGATGCCTCGCAACAAGGCGTCGATCCCCCTTTGGGTCAAGGCTCTGGGGGAACTTCTCGAGGAAGGCCCGACAGACGATGCGCTGCGCAACAGGGTTCGTCACCTCACCTAACGCCGGCAATTGGCGACTGTTAACGTATCCGTTATGGCCAAAGCGAATAACGCCGTGCCGGTGCTTGGCAGGGTCCTGAGTGACGCTCGCCACCGCGCCGGCGTCTCTCAGCGCCGGCTTGCCATCCGAACGGGTATCGCGGCGCCGTCGATAAGTCGCATTGAAAACGGGCACGAATCGCCTTCTTTCGAACGCTTCGCAGCCTGCATGGAGGCACTCGGCTTTGAGCCCGTCGTCGAGGTGCACGAGCTTGGCGGTAGCGAGGCCGACCCCGTCCATCTCGCCGCCGAGGCGCGGCAGACACCCTCTCAACGCCTGGGAAGCCTGTTCGCTTGGATGCGTTTCGGCGACCAGCTCGTTCGCGCGCAGCCGCGGCCTCTATCCGATCGCGAAGGCTGAGGATGCTCGAGGAGCTGCCGTCAGAGCCTGATCGCGGTCCGCTGAACCCGGTGCGCATCTTCGAGGCCCTGCAGCGCAACGAGGTGGAGTACTTGACCATCGGTGGCGTCGCGGTAAACGTCCACGGCCACATTCGCAATACCCGCGATGTGGACATCCTGGTCGAATGGAGCGCCGAGAACATGCGACGCTTGAGCGCGGCGCTGAGCGAGCTCGACGCCCAACTCTTTGGCGTCGACGCCGATCCCTTGGAAGTCGATCCGCGCGATCCTGTCGACCTCCTGAATGGCGGCGACTTCACCCTGCGCACCGCCGCGGGAGGCCTCGACCTCTTCGACCCCAAAGAGATCCCGGGCGGGCGCCCTTACGAGGAGATGCGCCCCCGCGCCGTGGAGGCCGTCGTTGAGGGCGTCAGCGTCCGTGCTGTCGGTTTCGACGACCTGATTCGCCTCAAGAGGGAGTCCGGCCGCGATCGCGACCTCGAGGACGTCGCCACTCTCTTGGCCGCCAAACGCGAGGCAGGGCAGGGCAACTAGTCTTCCTGGCCGATGGACTTCTCCCTGACCGACGAGCAGAATGACTTCGTCGCCGCGATTCGCGACTTCTGCGCGCGCGAGTGCGGGACCTCCGAGCAGCGCGAGCGTCTGACCGACGGCTACGCCGACCACCACAACTTCGAGCTGTACCGCAAGATGGCCGAGCTCGGATGGCTCGGGGTGACGATCCCCGAGGAATACGGCGGCTCCGGCGGCAGCATGCTCGACGCCTGCCTCTTCATGGAGGAGAGCTCGCGCGGCCTCGCCCCGATCGGCGGCTACGCGACGACGCTGATCGTCGCCGGCGCCACCCAGCGCTTCGGCAGCGAGGAGCAGAAGACGGAGATCCTCGGCGGCGTCGCCGCCGGCTCGGTCGAGGCGATCGCGATGACCGAGCCCGAGTCCGGCTCCGACGTCGGCTCCCTGACCACCTCCGCCGAGCGGGTCGACGGCGGCTTCGTCCTCAACGGCCAGAAGGTCTTCATCTCCAACGCCCACATCGCCGACCACGTCCTCGTCGTCTGCCGCACCACCAAGGGCGAGTCAAAGCACGAGGGTCTCTCGATGATCTGGCTGCCCCGCGACGCCGCCGGCATGGAGATCAAGTCGATCCAGACGATGGGGGGGAGGGAGACCAACTACGTCTACCTGACCGACTGCGAGGCGCCCGCCGACGCCGTGCTCGGTGAGGTCGACCAGGCCTGGACGCAGCTGATGGCCGGCCTCAACGTCGAGCGCCTGATCCTCGCCGCGACGATGCTCGGCATCGCCCAGCGCGCCTTCGACGACGCCCTCGCCTACGTCAAGGAGCGCCGCCAGTTCGGCCGCCCGATCGGCTCCTTCCAGGCCCTCCAGCACCGCCTCGCCGACATGGCCACCGACCTCGAGGCCGCCCGCCTGATGACCCGCTGGGTCGCCACCCTCACCGACGAGGACCCGGGCCGCATGCTCCCCCGCGAGGCCTCGATGGTGAAGCTCCACGTAACCGAGGTCGCCAAGCGCGTCACCCTCGAGGGCATGCAGCTGATGGGCGGCTACGGCTACTCCTCCGAATACGACATGGAGCGCCTCGTCCGCACCTCCCTGGTCTCCACGATCTACGGCGGCACCTCGGAGATCCAGCGCAACATCATCGCCAAGACGCTCGGCCTCTGAGCCGGCCCTGCGAAGTTTGTCGTCATTTTTCGGTGTAAAATGACGACAACATGTCAATGCGACAGCTGCCCCGCATCTATCGACTGCCCAAGGGGAGCTTCTTCCTCTTCGGTCTGCGCGGCGTCGGCAAGAGCACCTGGATCCGAGCGCAGCTCCCCGACGCGCACCGATTCGACCTGCTCGACGAGGGGCTCTACCAGAGCCTGCTGGCCGATCCCGCGCCGTTCGCCGGCGAGCTCCGCCGACTCGACCCGGGGGAGTGGGTGGTGGTCGACGAGATCCAGCGCCTGCCGGGCCTGCTGAACGAGGTCCATCGCTTCATCGAGGACCGCGGGCTGCGCTTTGCGCTGCTCGGGTCGAGCGCTCGCAAGCTTCGCGCCGCCGGGGTCAACCTGCTCGGGGGCCGCGCCCTGTGGCGGGAGATGTTCCCCCTCACCCCCGAGGAGCTGGGCGAGGACTTCCACCTCGATCGCGCCCTCGAGATCGGCGCGCTCCCCCTGGTGCTCGGCTCCGACTCCCCGCAGGAGACCCTGCGCGCCTACGTCCAGCTCTACCTGCGCGAGGAGATCAAGGGCGAGGCGCTGGTCCGCAACCTGCCGGGCTTCGCGCGCTTCCTTCCCGTCGCCGCGCTGTTTCACGGCCAGCTCGTCAACGTCGCCGGGATCGCCCGCGACGCCGGCGTCGCGCGGACCACTGTCGAGGGCTACCTGGGCGTCCTCGAGGACACCCTCCTGGCGCGGCGGCTGCCGGCCTACGAGGCGCGCCTGCGGGTGCGCGAGCGCAAGCATCCGAAGCTCTACTGGGTGGACCCGGGCGTCGCCCGGGCGGCAAAGGGAGCCGGCGGCTCCCTCGCTCCCGAGGAGGCCGGACCCCTGCTCGAGGGCTGGGTCCACACCCTGCTTCGCACCTACATGGCCGAGCGCGAGCTGGCCGATGAGGTCGCCTACTGGGCGCCGGCGGAGTCCAAGCGGCTCGAGGTCGACTTCGTCCTGCGCCGCGGCGCCGAGCTCTGCGCCCTCGAGGTCAAGGCCTCGCGCCGCGTCCACCCCGGGGACTTCGCCGGCCTGCGGGCGATCGCCGAGCTGTCCGGGCTGCGGCGACGGATCCTGATCCACCGCGGCGACCGTCCAACCAAGACGGAGGACGGAATCGACGCTTGGCCGATCGAGACCTTCCTCGAGGCGCTCGAGGGCGATCGCCTCTGGTCGTGAGGCAGCGCAACATCATCGCCAAGACACTCGGCCTCTAGCCGGGCCCGCCTTCGCAGTACGCGGCGTTTCTCCTTGTAAAGAAGCTGTTCTTTCACGCCGAGATCCGTGCGTGGGCTTGAGCATTTTGGGTAGAAACGGACGTATTTACTAGGTCATCTGGTTTGACGTATGGGCCACGCGTCCATACTGTCCGCCGCCGAATGGTGGGAAATTGGCTGATCAGTCGGCCTCTTCCCGCTCCAGAGACTTTCAAGGAGGCAGCGGTGCATTCAGCAGACAGTGACAAACACATGAGCGCCTGGGTCGGCGGCCGTAAGCGGCGGCGACTCGCGCTGGCGGCGACGGCTATCGCCGCGTTTGCGATCTCGGCCTTCGCGGCGGTTCCGTTCGCGAGCGGCGCGGTCGTCTACGACAACATCGCGACTCCGCAGCCGGGGAACGTTCCCAGCGAAGCGTTTGAGGCAACCTCAACCTCCGAGTGGGGCGGCCAGGTTCAGTTGGCCGGCACCGAGCGGAAAGAGCCCAAGGTCACCGTGCTGATGAGCAGTTGGGGCTGTCAGAACGGCGGCAACGCGACATGCCAAACGGCTCCCGGAGCGACATTCACCCACACGATCACCCTGAACCTGTATGCGGTCCAGCCCGATCAGTCTCCCGGGGCCCTCTTGGCAAGCAAAACCGGGGTCTTCGCGATTCCCTATCGGCCCTCGGCCGACCTTGTCCACTGCAGTGGCGGCCCGTGGTACGACGCTGCGAGTGGCAACTGCTACAACGGCTACGCGACGCCGATCAGCTTCAACTTCGCGGGAGATGGCGTGACGCTTCCAGACAACGTAATCGTCACAGTCGTCTACAACACCTCCAACCACGGCTACGCGCCGATGGGCGCCCAGCCTTGTCAGACTCAGTCCGGCGGTTGTGGATATGACTCGCTCAATGTGGGAGCACAGACCGCCGGCCCGGTGGTCGGATCCATTCCATCCGACCTCATCGACGACACGTACGCCGCGAGTTCGTGGGGTGGGGCGTACTGCGATAACACGCCTAGCGACAGCCTCCGCCTGGACGACTGCACCCCGGGGAACGGCTGGGCGGACTATCAGCCCTCGTTCAGAATCTCCGCGTTTGCTACCGACGAGGGCCCCGTTGGCCCCGCCGGCCCGACAGGGGCTACGGGCGCCACCGGTCCCGCCGGGAAGAGTTCCTCCTCCGGCTCGATCGCGTTGAAGCGCAAGATGGCGATCAGCTTCTCCAGGTCGAGTGTCTCGGTCAGCCGCACCGGGACCGTGGCGATTCCGGTGCGCTGCACCGGCTCGGTCGCCTCTCACTGCGTCGGCACCCTGGCGCTGAGGGCGCTCGGCACGGCTCAGAGCGCCACCTACGTGATTCCAAAGGGCAAGAGGGCCAAGGTCCGCATCCACCTCAGGGCGCGCCTGCGGCGCCGGATGCTCAGCGCCGGGGGCGCGGGAGTGAAGGCAAGGGCCATCGCCCGCACCGAACAGCCCGCGGGCGCGGGCGGCCTGTTCAAGTCCTTCCACAGGCTGCGGTTGTCATAAGCCTGGACGCCGGGCGGGGTCGCGCGTGTAGTCGCGGCCCCGCCCAGGCGTGCTGTACCGAATATTTGTCGACTTCTGTCCAAGTGACGACTTGGACTCGTCTTTTCGTCCGATACGCCGTGCGTGGAAGCACGGTTCGGACAGAGACTTTGCTCAGCGATCGTCGTGGCGTTCGCGCTCAGCCTTGCCTGCGCGCCGGCCGGCCAGGCCGCGTCGCGTAAGCCGCTGCCGCGCGCTCTCTCGACGCTCTCGACGCTGGACCTGCCGGCGACCGCGCCGAGCGCCGTAGCCTCCTCGACCCCCGAGCCACAGGCGGGGGACGTCACCGACTCGGCCTCCTACGCGGAGTACCCGGCCGGCCCCGGCTACACCGTGCGGGCGGCGTCCAGCGCCTACGACGCGGCCCAGATCCAGTCGGTGGTCGACGTTCTCGGCTCGCTGCACCACGGGCCGGAGCTCTCGCAGCTCTCCGTCTACGTCGCCACCCCTCAGGAGATAGCGGGCATCTGCGGCTCCACCGTCCTCGCCTGCTATTTGCCGGGGCCGCAACGGATGGTCATCTCCGGGGTCGATCGCCCGGTCGACGGGGTGCCGCGCGACTTCGCGATCGCCCACGAGTACGGCCACCACATCGCCAACAACCGCAGCGGCGCGGCCTATCCGGCGATTGAGGCCGGCACGATCCGCTGGGCCACCTACGAGCGGGTCTGCCAGTTCAGCCGCGCCCGCAAGCTCTTCCCCGGCGACCAGGGCGCCCACTACTTCGAGGATCCCGAGGAGGCGTTCGCCGAGTCCTATGCTCACCTCACCAAGCCGGGCGCCAGGGTCTCTTGGCAGTACTCGTCTCTACTGCGTCCGACCCGCGCGTCGCTAGCGAAGATCCGCGCCGACGTCTCGAGGCCCTGGAACGGTCCGGTGACACAGACGTGGAACGGCTCGATCCGGTCCACCCCCGCGACGATGCCCCGGGCTCGGATGCGCCGCGTCGGGCGGGTGGGCCTGGGTGGCGCCCAGATCGTCGGCCTCAAGCCATGGGAGGCGATCCGCCGGGTGCGCACCCCGCTCGACGGCACCGTCGAGGTCTCGGTAACCGCGCCGGCCGGCGCCGACTACGCCGTCGCGCTCCGCGACGCCAGGACCAACCGGGTGCTCTCTCGCGCCTCCACCGGCGATGGCGGCACCGCCGGCGTCTCCTACGGCAACTGCGGCCACGGAGCCCTCAGGGTCCAGGTCCGCAGCCTCTACGGCAACGGCCCCTTCACCGCCTCAATCGTCAGGCCCTGAGGGCTCCCTGTAGGTAGTCATCGTGAAGCGCTTGACGGAGCGGCATTGAACGGATCCTCGGCCCTGATTCCGTCGAAGCGCCTGAAGTCGCGGCCGCGGGTGTAGATCGCGCCAACGCCGTGCTGGCGCATCAGCGCGACGATATGCCCGTCGGGCACGTCGTTGCCGCGGTCGGCGTCGTTGCGGGTCGCGAGGTAGAGCTCCCAGAACCCGTCCTCCTCGCCGGGCGTGCGGACGTGGGGCGCGGCGAGAAGAGCATTGACGTTGGCGATTGCGTCCCCGGGGCTGAGGGGCCGGGGGAGAACCGCGGGGTGGGTGACGATCCGCAGGTAGGCCATGATCGTCGGCCAGAAGAGGTAGACGATCTCCGGCCCTGCGGCCAGGCGCTCCACCAGGGCTCGGGCGGGCTCGTGAACCGGGTCGGCCTCGTTGGACGCATAGATCAGGATGTTCGCGTCGAGGGTGACGCTCAATGGTCGAGCAAGGAGCTCAGCGCCTCCTTGTCCTCGAGGTCCACGGCCGGCCTGCCCAGATCGCCGCTCACCCAGGAGAAGGGACGGGACTGAGGCTCGCGCTCCTCGCGAAGCCCGCGAGCCAGCAGCTGGGAGGCGAGCTCGCCGATCGACTTGTGCTCGCGCTTGCTGCGCCGGCGGAGCTCGCGCATTACCGACGGATCAAGGTTGAGCGTCGTCCTCGACATGATGTTTGATGCTAGCAGTGCCCGCACCACGTGCCAATGCGAGTCGCTTCGAGCGGCTTCCTGCGCCGCGTTGACGGTCTGATGCCTTATCAGGCATAATCTAATCCGTGGATGCAGGCAAATTGATCAGGCGTACACGCGACCGTCACGGGATCAGCCAGCGCAGTCTCGCGCTGCGAGCCGGCACCAACCAAGCGGCCGTGAGCCGGATCGAGCGCGGTGAGGTATCCCCCAGCGTCGCCACCGTCGAGCGGCTGTTGGCTGCCATGGGTGAGGGGCTGAAGCTGGAGGCGGAGCCGGTTGAGCGAGACCACGACCCCGTTCACCTCCGCGCGGCGCTGAAGCGAACCCCGGCGGAAAGGCTCGAGCTGGCGATTTCCTGGAACCGCCTCGCCGGGCGCCTGACGGAAGCGGGACGGAGCGCCCGTGCCGGCTGATCGTCACTCCGAGCCGCTCGACGCGCAGCGGATCTTCGACGAGCTCGCGCGCCATGAGGTCGACTTCGTGCTGGTCGGCGGCATGGCAGCTCAGACGCACGGGAACACTCGGATGACGAACGATGTCGATGTAATTCCCGCACCCGACCCGGAGAACCTGGCGCGACTCGCCGACGCGTTGCACGCGTTGGAGGCGCGCGTGCTCAACCCCGGACATGAGGGGATCGAGATCGACGCCTCGATGCTTCCCCGCGCGACAATCTGGCAGTTCGCGACCCCACATGGCGACATCGATGTGTTGCATGAGGCGCCGGGCGCGAGTCCGTATGTCGAGCTTCGTCAGCGCGCCCTGGTCATCGCGCTCGCCGACGTGCAAGTCCCCGTCGTCGGCCGCGACGACCTCATACGGATGAAGCTGGCCCGAGGGCGGCCGGTGGATCGCGCCGATGTCGCCGCCCTCACCGATCGGCCCGACGATTGACCGCCGGCCCCGGGGCAAGGGTTGAGCGCTACGCCTGTCTTGTGCTTTCCCTACGCGGGAAGCTCGAGGCGCAGGCCGCGTTCCTCGGCGGCGTCGGGCGGGAAAATACTGCGGAAGCGTCAAGTCTGCGGCGAAAAATGCATCCGCGGCTTCCGTTGCGAAGCAGCCTTGAGGGCGCAGCAAACGCCTGAGCGACCGCACCCCGAGTTTGGCCGGCGGCAGCGCCAAAAGACCCCCAAATTGGGGATGAATCTGGCCTTCGGAGCTAGGTAGGGTCGGCCTCTATGCTGAGAGCGTCTCGTCCCATTCGCCGTCCAGGTCAATCCTTCGCGGTCCGATCCAGGCAGCGGATCACCCGCCCCGCCAGGCTGGGGGCCCTGGTTGCAACGACGGCCGCGGTCGCCCTGTCAGCGGGCAGCTCCGTAGCGATGGCAAACGACCCGGTGCAGCTCTCGGCAGTCCAGAACGCCACAGCCGCCTCCAACCCCAGCAACCTGGCCGCGATAGGCAGCACGCTCTACTTCAGGGCAGACGGCGGCAGCGGGGCCGCACTCTGGAAGTCCGACGGGACGGCGGGCGGTACGCAGATGGTCAAAGACATCGCCCCCGCGAACCTGACAGCTGACAGCGCCACCGGCACCCTCTATTTCACGGCCGACGACGGCAGCAACGGGGTCGAGCTGTGGGAGTCCGACGGCACGGCGGGCGGGACGCAGATGGTCAAAGACATCAACTCCACGCCGGGCGCCTCCTCCAACCCGGGCAACCTGACCGTTGACGAGTCGGCCGGGCCCAACCAGGGAACTCTCTACTTCACGGCCGACGACGGCAGCGACGGGATCGAGCTGTGGGAGTCCGACGGGACGCCGGGCGGGACGCAGATGGTCAAGGACATCAACTCCACGCCAGGCGCCTCCTCCAACCCGGCCAACCTGACCGTCGACGACTCCTCCGGGCCCAACCAGGGGACTCTCTACTTCAAAGCCAACGACGGCAGCCACGGCTTCGAGCTGTGGAGCTATGACCCCGGCGGAGGGGGCGACCCGCAGCTCGTGGACATCAACCCGACCGGTAGCTCCAACCCGTCCAACCTGACCGTCGACGACTCCCCCGGGCCCAACCAGGGCACCCTCTACTTCACGGCCAACGACGGCACCGATGGCTTCGAGCTGTGGAGCTATGACCCCAGCAGCGGCGCTCCGCAGCCGCAATTGGTGAAAGGCATCGACCCCGACGGCTCCGGCTCCGACCCGGGCAACCTGACCGTCGACGAGGCCGCCGGCACCCTCTACTTCACAGCCCAGAGCCCGTCCGGCATCGCGCTTTGGAGCTACGACCTCGCTGGAGGAAGCGATCCGCAGATTGTCCAAGACATCGATCCCGCCAACCTCACTGCCGACAACGTCTCCGGCGCCCTCTTCTTCGCCGCCAACGACGGTACCCACGGGACCGAGCTGTGGGAGTACGACGGGACTCCCGGCGGGGCGCATATGGTCAAAGACATCAACCCCAACCCCGGCGCCGGTTCCAATCCATTGGGGCTCACTGTCGACGACTCGGGCGGGCCCAACCAGGGAACCCTCTACTTCACGGCCAACGACGGCAGTAACGGGACCGAGCTGTGGAGCTATGACCCTGCCGGAGGCGGCGGCCCCCATCTTGTGGACATCAACTCCATGCCGGGTGCCTCGTCCAAACCCACCGGTCTGATCGTCGCCGGCAACACCCTCTACTTCGCCGCCAACGACGGCGTGACCGGGACCGAGCTGTGGAGCTATGACCCCGCCGGTGGGGCTCCGGGGTTGGTCAAGGACATCAACCAGGTTCCGGCTGGGTCTCCTCCGGTGTCGGACCTCACCAACGTCAACGGCACCCTCTTCTTCACCGCCTCCACCAGCGGCGCAGGGGACGAGCTGTGGAAATCCGAC
Source organism: uncultured Solirubrobacterales bacterium (assembly GCA_963702055.1). GTDB lineage: Bacteria > Actinomycetota > Thermoleophilia > Solirubrobacterales > 70-9 > CAWINX01. Next base: position 2,336,223 of record OY969702.1, read on the forward strand.
GGCACCGTCGGCGGCACGCAGATGGTCGCCGACATCTGGCCAGGCTCCGGCAGCTCCTCCCCTTCGAACCTCACCGCGGTTGGCGGCACCCTCTTCTTCAGCGCCAACGACGGCACCCACGGGACCGAGCTGTGGGAGTCAGACGGCACAACGGGCGGCACCCAGATGGTCAAAGACCTCAGGCTTCCCGGCGGCTCCAACCCAATCAATCTCAGCGACGTCGACGGCATCCTCTACTTCAGCGCCGACGACGGCACGCATGGAGCCGAGCCGTGGAGCTATAACCCCGTCGGCGGAGGCGACCCGCAGCCACTCGGCGACATCAACCCCAGTGGTTCCTCCTTCCCCTCCCACTTCACCGGGGTGGGCGGCAAAGTGGTGTTCATCGCCAACGACGGCGGCGACGGCGCCGAGCTGTGGGAGTCCGACGGGACGCCGGGCGGGACGCAGATGGTCAAGGACATCAACCCCAACCCGGGCGCCGGCTCCAACCCAGCGTGGCTCCCCGACGGGCTGGGGACCCTGAACGGCGACCTGCTCTTCTCCGCCGACAACGGCTCCGACGGCACCGAGCTGTGGAAGACCGACGCCACCGCGGCGGGAACGACGGAGGTCGCCGACATCAACCCCGGCTCCGCCGGCTCTTTCCCGATCGGGTTCACCAACTTCAACGGGGCGGCCCTGTTTGCAGCCGACGGCGGTTCGGGCAGCGAGCTGTGGACGACCGACGGCACGACGGCCGGCACGAAACCGGTTGCCGATGTCATTCCCAGCTCTCGCGCCATCTCCGGAGGCACGCTCTTCCTCGCGGCCGGCGAGGTCCTCGGCCCCAACCCGCAGCTGTGGACGACTGATGGCACGACGGCCGGCACCACGCAGCTCAAGGACATCAACGTTGCCCCCTCGAGCGCGGGGCCGGCAGGACTCGGGGTCAGCGTCAACGGTGCCCTCTACTTCACCGCGGACGACGGCACCCACGGCTATGAGCTGTGGAAGTCCGATGGCACGCCGGGGGGGACGCAGATGGTCGCCGACCTCAACCCGAGCGGCGACTCCCGCCCCACCAACCTCGTCGCGATCGGCAACACCCTCTACTTCACCGCCAACGACGGCGCCCACGGCACCCAGCTGTGGAGCCTGGACACAGGGCCCGACAGCTCGGCGAGCGGCGACGCGCCGGCCGGCGGCACGGTGGCGACCAACTCGACGACGAGTGCCGACGATCCGGTCGGCACCGCGGTGACGACTCCGGTCGCCGGCCCGGTGACGATCGACGAGGGCACCACCGGCGGTGGTGGCCCGGGCGATTACTCGCTGCTCACGCAGGAGGTACACATCACCGCTCCGGCCGCCACCGCCGCCGATCCGCTGGTGCTCACCTTCTACCTCGACGCCTCGGTCGTGCAAGGCGCCGACGCGTCGAGCATCGACGTGATCCGCGACGGCGTGGCGATGGGTGACTGCGACGCCGACGCCGGCACCAGCGCCAAACCCGACCCCTGCGTGGCGCAGCGGACCACGAACCCGGACGGCAGCGTCGCGTTTACCGTGCTCACCTCGCACGCCAGCACCTGGAACTTCGGCCTGAAAGTGGGGATGGCGCTGAGTCCCGCCGCCGGGACGGACGAGGTCGGCACCTCGCACGCGGTCACCGCGACCCTCGCCGATGCGGCCGGTAACCCGCTCGCCGGCGTGCTCGCCCGCTTCACCGTCAGCGGCTCGGTCTCGACGCAGGACTCCTGCACCACCGACGCCTCCGGCCAGTGCTCGATCACCTACCAGGGACCCGAGTTCCCGGGGACCGATCAGATCACCGCCTACGCGGATCGCAACGACAGCGGCAGCCAGGACCCCGACGAGCCGGCCGCCGCGCCGGTGGGCGAGTCGTGGGTGTTGCCCAAAGCGACGGCCGGCAAGGTGAGCGGCGCCGGCCAGATCCCGAGTCCCTCAGGCCACGGCAGGATCAGCTTCGCCCTCGAGGCAAAGAGCGGCCGCCACGGGGTCAGGGGCAACTGCGAGGTGGTGGACCCGCGCGCCCACACCAACGTCGACTGCCTCAACGCGACCGACCTGGTCGTCGACGGCAACGAGGCGACGATCTACGGCGACGCCAAGGTCGACCACGCCCGGACGACCTACAAGCTCACTGTCGTCGACGGCGGCAGGCACAGTCCCGACAGCTTCCGCATCGTGACCAGCTCTGGCTACCTCGCCGCGGGGGCGCTGATGGAGGGAGGGATCAGGGTGAGGCCCGCCTGGCCCCACACCCGTCGGTCGCTGGAGGCTAGGGCGTCGAGGCGGCTGAGGCGGCCGGGCCACAGGTGACGCCTAAGGAAACCCGATAGTGAACTCCCGGCTGAACAACTTCTCCCACTCCACCTGGCAGCGTCTATTACTGTCCGCGCTCGCGGCCCTTGCGGTGCCTTTGCTTCTACTGGCACCGCCCGCAATTGCCGGTGTCCCGGTGTTGAGAGCTAAAGAGTCGCTCATGCTACGGGGAGAAGGAAACACGTTTAAACAACTGTTCTGCCAATCGTCCTATCCAGCCGACGGCGGTTTCTACGATTCCAGCACCGGCGCCGAGAGGGTGCTCCGCTACAACCCACCTTGGAAGAGAGGCGTCAGCTTCCGACCGGATGGTGTTGCTTTTAACTTCGAGCCCGCACATATCTGCCCGTCAGGGAAGGTTGCTTTGCACGACGGTGAGGTCTCGCACTCCGGCTTTGGTCCTTACACTCTCTCGGTCTCTCAGGCCAACTCTAAGGCTACTTGTACAGCCCACAGACTGGTGCGCTTGCTGAGAGATGGCACAGCATATGCTTCAGGCCGCTTCAAGCCCTGGACTACCGATTTGGGCTTTCAGGCCCCTAACGGTGTTGAGGGCGCTGATGGCGGGCCCGGAGCGGCGCCGACGTTCCCTCCCGGCTACTACACGGCGATAGCACCACAAGTCACCTCCCATGCCCGCCTGCAGAAACTGAAGGAGGTGCTAAAGCTTGGAGCAAGAGCTCCGCACTATAAGGTGATTGTAATATGCCCCAAATTGAAGCTGATCTTAGGCCGTCCAGCTGCTTACAAGCTTGTCATCACCAGCTGGTGATGACAAAATAGCTCCACAGGGGGATTTCGCACACCGTGCGTGGTTAGTGTGTCTCACTTAAGTAAGGCTCTTAAAGCTAAGGGAGCGATGGGTTGCGACCCCAGATCGAGCCGCCTCGCGCCGATTGCGGAGGAACTCACCCCATAGCCATGACGACTACGAGCGCACACCGGCGACGCCCCAAAAAGCGGCCGTCCGGAAGTCGTCCCGTAAAGCCTGACCCCGCCAGCTTGAGAGGCCGCCTAGCGTCTAAACGCCTCTTCTGAGTGGCATCGCTCAATGGCAGAGGCGATCGTTTGCGGCGCGGGGACCGCCGGGCTTGCAGCAGCGGCGGCGCTTCAAGCCACTGGCATCGAGGCAGCAGCCGTACTCGAGCGGGCCGATCAGGTCGGTGCGAGCTGGCGGACACGCGCAAGGGCCACGGACCGGTACTCGGTGGTGATGAGTACCGCGCGATCGAGCGTGTCGAAGGGCCAGCTGGGGCACCGTGTCGAAACGGATGTTGTGGCGTCAACTGGTACTGCCGCAACAGTCCTCAGGCATACGACTTTTGAGACCTTTGAAAGCTCGTGAAATCCCCAAGTGCCAGCCTGGCGGGAGCCTCTGGTCACCTTAGGGCGCCAGCAGGCGTCCCCTACCGCCGACCCTGACCGCGCTGCGGCCGAAGTCCACGCGTGAGAGGTGGGCGATCAGCCGGGCGCCACGGCGGCTGCGGTCGAGCACCGGGCGCCCCGGGCCGAGAAGGCGAACCGAGGCGATCCTGCCCGAGCGGAAGGCGCCGTGGCGGTCGAGGCTGACGTGGAGGATGGCCGAGGTGCCGAGGGCGCCAGTCGTGTCGAAGTTATGGAAGCCGGCGAAGTTGCCGAGGCTGTAGGCGATCAGGCGGTGGTGGTAGATCTGGATGCCGCGCAGGACGTGGGGGCCGGAGCCTAGGATCAGGTCGGCGCCGTTGCGGATCGCCATCTGGGCGAAGCGCTCGGGGTTGCCCCGGTTTTCCCCCACGTAGCTCTCCTCGTGCCCGGTGACGTGCTGGGCGCCGATGCCCTCGGCGCCGGCGTGGATCGCGCAGATCACGATCGCCGCCCTCCTCGCCGCCCTGCGGATCAGCCGCCGCGCCACCGGCAGGTCGGTCAGGGGGCTCGTGTTGAAGTAGGGGGCGAAGCCGAGGAAGGCGACCCTGAGGCCGTCGACAGAGCGAAACGTGATCTCGCCCGGCTTCCCGGTCTGAGCGATGCCGGCACGGTGCAGGGCATGCACCGTGGCGACTTCGCCGCCCGCGCCGAAGTCGCCGAAGTGATTGTTGGCGTCGTTCATCGCGGTGAAGCCGGCGCCGTGGAGGTAGCGGGCAAACCGCGGTGGAGCCCGGAAGGCGAAGCAGTTGCCCGAGCCGGCGCCGCACTTGGCTGAGCCGGAGCGGCTTGTCAGGGTGCCCTCGAGGTTGCCGAAGACGACGTCGGCGCGCAGCTGCTTGTGGACCCTTTGGAGATAGGCGCCCGGCCGAGGGGGAAGCTGGGGGCTGTTGCCGAGCATCGTGTCGCCGACGGCCGCAACCGAGATCCCGTGCATCTGCGCGGGCGCCGCCGAGGCCCTCCCCGCGGGGAGGGCGAGCGCGATCGGCACCGCGATCGCGGATGCCAAGAGCATCGCGCCTCCCACATGGAGCGATGCGGCCTTCAGCCGGGAGATCACGGTCTCGACTCTAGCCGGAGCCGCTCACACGGGCTCCGCGAGAAGCGGTGGCGTCCTGCCACCTGCTAACGGGCGCCGAACATGGCCTCCAAGCGGGCGGCGATGAGCACATCGCCCTCGACGCTGCAGCGGCCCGTGATCATGACGGGGAGTGGGTCGTCGACCCCCGCCATCACCCGTACCCAGTCGGCGAGTCCAAAGCGGACGGTCACCTCGGTGTCGAGTGGCGCCGGCTCGATCACGCGGGCCCGGCCGGCCGGCGAATCGACCTCGATCGCCCACCTCTCCGCTTCGCGCGGCCGATGACAGTCGGCTCGCGATCACCACGGCCATGCCGTGCAGGTCCTCCCCGTCACGGATTGGCTCTCCGGCCGCCACCCCCACACGCGCGGCGATTCCAATTTCACCGTGACTGGTGTCAAGACGCTCAACCCCCGCCTGAATGGCGGCCGCGGCGCGCAGGGCGCCCAAAGCGCTCTCGAAGCTCGCCATGGCCCCGTCGCCGAGCGTCTTCACCACCCGACCGCCCGCCATGGAGACTGCTGCGTTCACATCCTCGACGTGAGCGCGTCGAACTGCCTCCATCCGATCGTCACCCAGCTGAGCCAGCAACGCAGTCGAGTCGACAAGGAGCAGTTATACGATTACCGCCGTGAATCGAGCCCTTATCGCCAAGCTGTCGCTCAACGGCTTGATCTGGGGTCGGATGGCCTTCGGCCTCACCGTTTGGCCGGCCCCCCGGGCCGCCGGCAAGAGGTTCGGCCTCGATATGGCCGGGAATCCCCAGGCCGCCTACCTGGCCCGAGTGATCGCCGTGCGCGATTTCGTCCTCGCCTGCGGCGTGCTCGGAACCGAGGGAGAGGCTCGGCGTCAGTGGTTGCTCGCCGGCCTGGTCAGCGACGGCGCCGACACCCTCGCCACGATCGCTGCCGAGCGGGGCGGGTACCTGCCGAAGCGCGCGAGCCTTCCCCTGGCCGCGTTTGCCCTCTCGGGCGTGATCGCCGCGGCGGTCGTCCTGCGCGAGCAATAGGACCACGACAAATCCCGCTCCAAGGTGACAATGAAGGAGCACGGGTTGGAGAGGCTCGCCTCGCCGACGGGCGAGCGCTGGCCTACGCGGAATGGGGCCCCACGGACGGGCGAGCGCTCCTTCACTTCCACGGGATCCCCGACGGGCGGTTCGGCTGGGGCGCCGGCTCCGCCTGCCGGGATCGCGGCATCCGGCTGATCGCGGTTGACCGACCCGGAGTCGGTGGGTCTGACCCGAAGCCGGAACGCTCCGTGGTCGACTGGGCTGCCGACGTCGAGGAGCTGGCGGGGCAGCTGGAGATCGGCCGCTTCAGCGTCAGCGGTCAGTCGGCAGGAGGGCCGTATGCGCTCGCCTGCGCCCGGGAGCTGGAGGACAGAGTCGAGTCGGCGGCGCTGATCAGCGGAGCGGGCAGGCTGGACCGGCCGGGGTTCGTCGGGCAGATGCACACCGCGAAAGCCTGGTGGCTCGCTGCTCACCTGCCCGGCACGATGGCGTTCCTTTACTCGTTGAGCGGACGCTTCATGCGCCGCAGCCCGACGGTGGCACGAAAGCTCGCCGCTGCCGGCTTCCCGAAGATCGACCGCGAAGTGATCGGCCGTCCCCAGGTTGCTGCACGCCTGCAGTTCGCGTACGTCGAGGCCACCCGCGGGGGTGGTGGTCGCGGCCTTACCGAGGACATGCGAACCGTGCTTTCCCCCTGGGGCTTCGATCCGGCCGAGATCGGCATCCCCGTCCACGTGTTTCACGGCAGGCGCGACGCCATCGCGCCTCCCGCACATGCGGAGCACTGGATCGAGACCCTCGCTGACGCCCGTCCCGTCTGGTTCGAAGATGCCGGGCACCTCCTGATCGAGGATCACAGCGAAGAGATCCTCGACCGTCTGGCATCCCGCGGCACCACTGGTTGAGTCCCGCCGCAGTTGACCTCCGCACGGAGGCCACGAACGACTGCCCTCCGATTTACCCGGCGCCCTGCCCGCTGCGCAACGCCACCGGACCCTCGGCGGCGCAGCTGTTGATCTTGGCGATTTGGGTTGACTCCGCGCGAAGCCGCCGCATAGGCTCGCTCAATCTGGCGATGAGGCATGCGGAGGGGAGGCGTGCCGGCGTGCTCGCCCGTTCCCAAACCCAAGGAGAGATTCATATGCCAGCCTCGCTGCGCCGCCTTGCCCCCCTTACGGGAATCGTCTTCGCCGTATTGCTCGTTGTGACTTTCACGAGCCCGAGCTCCCCCAACATCCACGACAGCGGGCTCCAGGTGATCGCCCACTACAAGGATCACCATTCGGCTTCCATGATCGGCGACCTGTGCGCAGGGCTCGGCGTCATCTTCTTCGTCTTCTTCATCTCAGCGCTGCGGAGCTTCTTCCGCGACAAGGAGGGGGGAGAGGGTCTGGCGACGGCCGCGTTTGCGGGCGGAATCTTCATCGGGATGGGTGGAGCGATCTTCGCCAGCCTTGATATCGCCCTGGTCGACGCCAGGAACACGATCAGCCCAGCGGCGGCGCAGGCGATCAACGTGCTGAGCAACGACTTCTTCTTCCCGTTCGAGATCGGCCTCGTGATCTTCTCCCTCTGCATCGGGCTGGCCATCCTCAGCACGGCGGCGCTGCCGAAGTGGCTGGGGTGGGTCTCGATCGTGATCGGAATTGTCGCCCTGTCGCCAGTCGGGTTCTTCGGCTTCTTCGTGACCATGATCTGGTCGGTCATCGTCGCGATTCTCGTTTATCGGCGCAGCGGCCCACCTGCGGTGGCCGCTGCGGCCGCGCCGTAGGCCAAGCCGGAGCAGCAAGGCTCACGACGAGAACCCGATCTTCCACGACGTTCCGGTCTTGAACGTCCGCGACGGTCTGCGGTCGATCCGGCTCAAAGTGATCGATCCGAAGGGCGGCCGACTTCTGATTTGGAGCGAGGTTGGATCCCGAGCCTGAGCCGGCCAGGCCTGTGACCGACCGTCGAGCTTGGCGGCAAGAGGGCCCGCCCACAAGTTCATCTCGCGTTTAGGCGCCATCTCTAGCCTGCCGCGCTCCCTGCCTCACGGCCGGGCGCCAGGCATGGATTCACAACTCGACACGCCCACGCCATCCGAAGCCGTCCAGCCTTCGCTACCGCACCGCAGGCGTCGAAGCGAGCACCGCTACTCGAAGGTGCCCGAGGTGACCGCGTTCTTTTGGATCGTCAAGGCGCTGACCACCGGGATGGGGGAATCGACCTCGGACTTCCTCGTCCACCACCTCGTACCCGAGATCGCGGTCGTGCTTGGCGGCATCGCCTTCGTGATCGCGCTCTGCCTGCAGTTCTCAACCGATCGCTACGTTCCCTGGACCTACTGGTTGGCGGTCGCGATGGTCGGCGTCTTCGGAACGATGGCAGCCGACGTGCTCCACGTCGGCCTCGGCGTCCCCTACATCGCCTCGACCGTCTTCTACGCCGTCGTTCTCGCCGTCGTCTTCAGGGCCTGGTACGTGAGCGAGGGGACGCTCTCCATCCACAGCATCCGCACACCACGCCGGGAGATGTTCTACTGGGTTGCGGTCCTCGCCACCTTTGCCCTGGGCACCGCGGCCGGCGATCTGACCGCGGTCACGTTCGGGTTGGGCTTCTTTGCCTCCGGCCTGCTCTTTGCCGCTGTGATTGCGGTGCCCGCGATCGGCTACTGGCGTTTCGGGATGAACTCGATCCTCGCCTTCTGGTTCGCCTACGTGGTCACTCGACCGCTCGGCGCTTCCTTCGCCGATTGGCTGGCGGTTTCCCACTCGCGCGGCGGCCTCGCGCTGGGCACCGGCCCGGTCAGCTTCGTTCTGGCGGCGCTAATCGCCGGCTTCGTCGCCTATCTGACCGTCACCGGCAAGGACACACCAGAGGAGGCACGTGCCCCCGACGCTCGGCCCGAAGCCGTGCGAGAGCGCGCCAAACATCTGCCGACCAAGCCCGTACTCGACCTTGGCGATCCGGAACTCGCGCCGGAGGAAGCGTAGCGCTGGACGTAGGCACCGTTCACCGCTTCAACGACGGACTACTGCCCCGGGGCAACCGGGAGCTTGGGGTTCAGCTTAGCCGTGTACTTAAGTGGCTTCTTCGTGGTGCACGGCCCTCCCTTGGCCGCCACCGTGCCGGTGATCTTGGTCGGGCTGAGGACGGTGCCGGTGATCTTCACCTTCAGGGTGAAGGGCTTGACGCCCGAGCTGCCGAGCGGGGCGGTGTTCGGCACCTTGTCGGTCTTCGAGAAGGTGTACTTGCCGTGGATGAGCTTCAGCTTGGCGCCGGGGAAACCGAAGGCGGCGAACGGCGCCCCTTGAAAGCCCGGGCGCTGGTCGAGTAGGCCATACCTTTTTTAGGAAGCGGCGCCGCGGCCAACGCGATGGCGCCGAGCATGAGGATCGAGGCGCCAGTCGTTCTTTCTCCTCTCCGTCGGGACAAAGAGCACTGGTCCCACCACGGTGGTGCTTGGACGAAGGCGGATTTCTCGCCTGCGCCCCGGTCGCGTCTCCAGGGGGTCGCTCACAGTCACCCTGGGCCCCTCTATCGCCGCGGGCGCCCACACACTCGAAAGTGCTTCGCTCCTCATCGATTAGCATCGATACTCACGATGTGCTTCAGGGGCCGTCACAAGACCATCTCGGGCGCGGCCATCACCGCTCTTCTGGCTGCGATCCTCGCCGGGACCTCGTGGGCTGCGGCGCCCGCGCTCACCATCACGAGCCCGGCCGACGGCTCACACGTCACGACCGCCAAGGTCCACGTCACCGGGGCCTACTCGGGCTTCACCGGCGATCACTGCTCGATCAACGGGAGCGGTGACTGCACCCTCTTTGCCGGCGGCGGCGAGACGCACTTCAAAGGGCTTTTAGCTCTGAGGAAGGGGCGGAACAAGATCACTGTCGCGGTTGTCGGAAGCGGGGAAAGGGTCTCGGGGTCGGTGACGGTCACCTACAGCCCCCCGCCGTCTCCGATCCGAAAGCACCATCGCCGGATCACCTTCGCCGGTGGGGCCAATCCGCAGGGACAGGAGTTTTGGAACGGCAAGCTGTTTGTGGCGGGCGGCTTTGGCCCCTGTGGGAGGAAGCAGCCCATCCGGATCCAACAGCTCTTCGGCTCGCGGTGGAAGACCGTCGCAAAGACGCGCACCGGGGCCCTGACCCGACTGGGCGCGAACTTCGGCATCTACCTCCCGAGGCATGCCGGCAAGCGCTTCCGAGCCGTGGCGCCCCAGACGCGGGCGGGCAACGACATCTGTCTGCCGGTCACGTCGAAGGCCGTTAAGACCTTCTAGCGGACCTCTCGTCAACACGCTTTGGTTGGCCCGATCGCCACCCAGCTGTAGGCGAGATGTCTGAGCAGTTCTGAATTGACACATTTACGTGTGCCACGCGTTACATCTCGTCCCCTATCCTGAGGATCAGGATGGAGGGAGCAAGGGCCACTTGGACAGATCAGCGCCTTGATGACATGGCGCGTCGCATGGACGACGGCTTCAACCGAGTCGATCAGGACATTCGGGCTCTGCGTGCGGAAACGAAGAACGAGTTCGGCACGATGCGCGTCGAGATGGGGGCTCGCTTCGATGCCGCCGATGCTCGGGCCGAAGCCCGCTTCGACGCTATGCAGGCCCGGACCGACGCCTTCCAACGCAACATGCTCCAGCTCGGCGGCGGGATGATCGTCACCTTCGTGGTCGGATTCGCCGGCATTCTGGTCGCCCAGTTGGCTTGAGGCGAGGAATCGGAAACTCGGCCCAGCGCGCCCCGCGTAACGTTTTGTCGGGGGCGCGCGCTGACCCGCGCCAGACCGCTATTCTTGGCGCAGCCTCGCGCTTCGGCCCGGGGTTTTCCTTTGTAACGACGTCCTGTACGTGAACGAGGAGACATGGCTCGCGGAGATGTCCGCATCGCGGTGACGCTGGCTTGCGAGGACTGCAAGCGGCGCAACTACCAGACCAACAAGTCCCGGCGGAATTCGCCGGACCGCGTCGAGCTGCGCAAGTTCTGCCGTTGGTGCGGGCGCCACACGCCGCACAAAGAGACGCGGTAAATGAAGGCGTCCCAGAGGGAGACGGGGCACTGAATGGCCAAGAGCCGCGCACAGCGCAAGGCCGAGCGGAAGGCTCGCGAGGCCGAGGAGCAAAAGCGCGCCGCCGCCGACCCGCTGGCCAAGGAGTCCCGCGCCCAGCACGACACCCAGGTGCCGATCTCCGGCGACATCGCCGAGATCGAGGCGGTCGAGGCGGGGATTGCCGCCGGCGTCCAGCCCTCGGAACTGGAGACGCCGGACGCGCCGAAGACCTCGCGCGGCGCCCGCCGCGCCGAGGAGAAGCAGCGCAAGGAGGCCGAGAAGCGCAAGCGCGAGGACGAGAAGCGCCGCGAGCGCGAGCAGCTCGCCCGCAAGCAGAAACAGGCGCAGGCGGATCGCCAGCGCGGCGGGGTGATCGGCTTCCTCGCCTCCTGCTGGGCGGAGCTGAAGAAAGTTCAGTGGCCCGACCGCGAGACCCTCGTCCAGGCGACCGCCGTCACAATCATCTTCGTCGCCGTCGCGGCCGCATACCTGGGGGCGCTGGATGCCCTCTTCAACTTCCTGATCAAGCGGATCCTCTAGCGCTCCGCACCGAGAAAGGCCTCTGAATCAGATGTATCGCTGGTACGTGATCAACACCTACTCCGGGCACGAGAACAAGGTCAAGCACAACCTCGAGCACCGGGTCGAGACGATGAGCCAGACCCGCAACGTGCGCCAGGTCGTCGTCCCCACCGAGCAGGTCTCGGAGATGAAGGACGGCCAGAAAGTCCAGACCGAGAAACGGACGATGCCCGGCTACGTCCTGGTCAACATGGAGATGACCGACGACGCCTGGGGCCTGGTCAAGAACACCCCGGGGGTGACCGGCTTCGTCGGTTCGCGCAACAAGCCGGTGCCGCTCTCCAAACCGGAGGTCGACCGCCTCCTGCACCGCGAGACCGCGGAGCGTCCCCGCACTCAGGCGCAGTTCTCGATCGGCGAGGCGGTCAAGGTCATCTCCGGCCCGCTCTCCGACTTTTCCGGCGAGATTGCCGAGATCAACGAGGACGCCGCCAAACTCAAGGTGCTGGTCTCGATCTTCGGCCGGGAGACCCCGGTCGAGGTCGGCTACGACCAGGTCAAGAAGATTTAGCCCGCGCCCGCTACCCTCTCCGACCCGATGGCAAAGAAAGTCCTCACCCTGATCAAGCTGCAGATTCCGGCCGGCGCCGCCAACCCCGCGCCCCCGGTCGGCCCGGCGCTGGGCCAGCACGGCGTCAACATCATGGACTTCTGCAAAGCGTTCAATGCCCAGACCCAGTCCGAGGGCGGGACGATCATCCCGGTCGAGATCACCGTCTACGAGGACCGCACGTTCACCTTCATCACCAAGACGCCGCCCGCCGCGGTGCTGATCAAGGAGGCGATCGGGATCCCGAAGGGCTCCGGCGAGCCCCACATCAACAAGGTGGGGACGATCTCGATGGACCAGGTCCGCCAGATCGCCGAGCGCAAGATGCCCGACCTCAACGCCAACGACCTCGACGCCGCCTCGAAGATCATCGCCGGCACCGCCCGCTCGATGGGCGTCGACGTCAAATAGGAGATTTCGCGATGGCCCACGGCAAGCGCTACCGCCAGCAGATCGAAAAGGTCCAGCGGGACCACCAGTACCCGCCGGCTGAGGCGATCTCGCTGCTCAAAGAGACCGCCGGCGCCGGCTTCGACGAGACGGTTGAGCTGCACGTGCGGCTCGGGGTCAACGTCCGCCACGCCGAGGAGCAGCTGCGCGGCACGCTGGCGCTGCCCCACGGACTCGGAAAAGACGTGACGGTCGCGGTCTTCGCGCAGGGACAGCAGGCGCGCGACGCCGAGGCCGCCGGCGCGGACTTCGTCGGCGGCGACGACCTCGCCAAGAAAGTCGAGGAGGGCTGGACCGACTTCGACGTGGCGATCTCGACCCCGGACATGATGGCGACGGTCGGCAAACTCGGCCGCGTGCTCGGTCCCCAGGGCAAGATGCCCAACCCCAAGGTCGGCACGGTCACCGACGACGTCGAGAAGGCGGTCACCGAGTCGAAGGCGGGCAAGGTCGAGTACCGCACCGACCGCCAGGCGATCATCCACATGACGATCGGCAAGGCCAGCTTCGAGCAGGACAAGCTGCTCGACAACTACACCGCGGTGATCGACGAGATCGTCCGCGCCAAACCCTCCTCGTCGAAGGGCCGCTACGTGCTCTCCAGCACGCTGACGACGACGATGGGCCCCGGCATCCGGGTCGAAGCCGCCTCCGCCTGATTGCACCCGAGTTGGCGGCTCGGGATTGACGCTTCCCGCGGAATGCTCCCGCCGAACGTGCCTCAGTCACGAAGGAACGCGCCTCAGTCGTGATGCAGTCGTGATGGTGTAACGCATTGACCGCCTCACGGAGGGAAAACGCGTTACACCGTGTTGGCGAGAGGGCGACCAGCTCGGCGGTGCAACGCGTTGTTCCTCTCACAGGGGGAAAACGCGTTACACCGCGCGGCCGCGCTCGATCCTCTACTATCCCCGGCCGCTGACCGCAGACCATCGGCAGCCGCCGACGGGCCGAAAAATTGAGTCGGACTCAATAAATCGGCCCATCGGCAGCGAAAGCCCGGTGCAGGGAAGACAATGAACCGCGAAGAAAAGGCAACAGCCATAGAGGAGATCGCCGCCCAGATCGAGGGCGCCGAAGCGATCTTCGCGGTGGACTACCGCGGCATCAGCGTCACCCAGGCGGCCGAGCTGCGCTCCAAGTTGCGCGACGCCGACGCCAGCTTCCGGGTCGTCAAGAACCGCCTCACCAAACTCGCCGCCGACAAGGCCGGCGAGGAGCGCCTCGCCGAGCTGCTGCAGGGACCGACCGCGCTGACCTTCGTCCGCGGCGACACCGCGATGGCGGCGAAGGCGATCTCGACCTTCAACAAAGAGCACGAGGTCCTCACCTTCAAGGGCGGCTTCATGGAGGACCTCAGCCTCGACGAGGACCGCTTCATATCGATCGCCCGCCTGCCCTCGCGCGACGTGCTGAACGGCCAGTTCGCCGGCGTCGTCGCCAGCCCGCTGACCGGCCTGGTCCGCGGGCTCGGCTCGATGATCCAGGGCCTCGCCTCCCAGCTCGGCCAGATCGCCGATCAGGGGCTTGTATCCGGCGAGGCGCCCAAGGAAGAGGCGGCCCCGGCCGAGGAGCCCCAAGCTGATGAGGCCCCGGCCGAGGAGGCAAAAGCTGAGGAAGCGGCGGACGAACCTGTCGCGGAAGAGACTTCAAAGCAAGAGGAGGAAGAGGAGTAATGGCCACCAAAACGATTTCAACCGAGGACTGGATCGAGGAGCTGAAAAGCATCTCGGTGCTCGAGCTCTCCGAGCGGATCAAGGCGCTTGAGGAGGAGTTCGGCGTCTCCGCGACCGCCGTCGCGGCCGCCGCGCCGGCGGCCGGCGCTCCCGCCGGAGACGGCGGAGGCGGCGAGGAGGAGGCCTCGACGGTCGACGTCGTCCTCACCGAGGTCGGCGGCCAGAAGGTCCCCGTGATCAAGGTCGTCCGCGCCGCCACCGGCCTCGGCCTGAAAGAGGCGAAGGCCCTCGTCGACGAGGCGCCGAAGCCGATCAAGGAGGGCGTCGAGCGCGAGGAGGCCGACAAACTGAAGGCCGAGCTCGAAGAGGCCGGCGCCACCGTCGAGCTGAAGTAGCAACACCCCGCCGACGGGCCTGAAGCCCTCCATATAGGGGTATTTCAGGCCCATCGGCAGGGTGACCACGAGCCAGGCGTGCCGCATGTGTTATTTTTTGCGGTCGCGCGCCTTTGCCCCTGGCTGCCGTAAACCCGCGCCGTATACACGTCCCTCTGACCGCCTGAGGAGTCGCCGACTTTGGCACGTTCGAACGCTGCCCCCGTAACCCGTAGGAGTTTCTCCCGTCTACAGAATCCCCTAGAAGTCCCCCATCTGATCGATATCCAGCGTCGCTCCTTCGAAGCGCTGACCGACCCGAAGAAGGGGATGCTTCGGGAAACGATCAACGACATCTCCCCGATCGAGGACTACACGGGGAACCTGGCGATCGTCTTTGGCGAGTTCAAATTCGAGGAACCGGTGAACACGATCGAGGAGTGCCGGGAGAAGGACATGACCTACTCGCGGCCGCTGACCGCGACGGTCGCCTTCCAGAACAAGGAGACCGGCGAGATCCGCGAGCAGTCCGTCTTCATGGGCGACT
The DNA here is from genome assembly GCA_963702055.1 of uncultured Solirubrobacterales bacterium. GTDB lineage: Bacteria > Actinomycetota > Thermoleophilia > Solirubrobacterales > 70-9 > CAWINX01. The sequence continues at coordinate 2,351,273 of OY969702.1, forward strand.
TCCCGTGGATGACCGACCGGGGCACGTTCATCATCAACGGCACCGAGCGCGTCGTCGTCACCCAGCTGGTTCGCTCCCCCGGCGCCTACGTGATGGCGCCCAAGGACGCCGAGAAACAGGTCTTCATCGCCAACCTGATGCCGGCCCGCGGCTCCTGGCTGGAGCTGGAGATCGACAAAAAAGGCCGCGTCTACGTCCGCATCGACCGCAAGCGCAAGCTGCCGGTGACGGTGCTGCTGCGCGCGATGGGCTACGTCGAGGACGAGAAACTCCTCGAGATGTTCGACAACTCGGTCTACATGCGCCACACGATCGCCGGCGACACCGAGGCGACGCGGACCGAGGAAGGCGCCCTGATCGAGCTGTTCAAGAAGCAGCGCCCGGGCGAGCCGCCGTCGGTCGACGCCGCCCGCAACCTGCTCGAGCAGCTCTTCTTCGACCCGAAGCGCTACGACCTCACCCGGGTCGGCCGCTACAAGCTCAATGCCCGCCTCGACCTCGACATCGACCTCGAGACCAGGGTCCTCACCCACGACGACATCATCGCCCTGGTCAAGGAGCTCGTCCTGCTGCCGAAACTGCTCGGCATCTCCGAGGAGATCGACGAGGAGAACCCGATCAAGGACTACGCGGCGGAGGCGATCACCTACCCGCGCGAGCCCGTCTACGAGCACCTCGACGAGTACGAGCACTTCGGCAACCGGCGCCTGCGCACGGTCGGCGAGCTGATCCAGGAGGCCTTCCGGATCGGCCTCTACCGGATGGAGCGGGTCGTCCGCGAGCGCCTCACCACCGAGGACTCCGACGCGATCACCCCGCAGACGATCATCAACATCCGCCCGGTGGTCGCGGCGATGAAGGAGTTCTTCGGCTCCTCGCAGCTCTCGCAGTTCATGGACCAGACCAACTCCCTGGCCGGCCTCACCCACCGCCGCCGCCTCTCGGCGCTCGGCGCGGGCGGGCTGACTCGTGAGCGCGCCCCGATCGAGGTGCGCGACGTCCACCCGACCCACTACGGCCGGATGTGCCCGATCGAGACCCCTGAGGGCCCGAACATCGGCCTGATCGGCTCGCTCTCCTCCTACGCGCAGATCTCAGAGCACGGCTTCGTCACCACCCCCTACCGGGTGGTCAAGGACGGCGTCGTCACCAAGGAGATCGTCCACCTCGACGCGACCCAGGAAGAGGACATGGTGATCGCCCAGGCGAACGCCGAGGTCGACGAGAAGTCCGGGAAATTGAAAGGCCCCCAGGTCCTGGTGCGCGCCAGCGAAGAGGAGTACGCGACCGCCGCCCCCAAGGAGGTCGACCTGATGGACGTCTCCCCGACCCAGATCTGGTCGGTGGCGACGGCGCTGATCCCCTTCCTCGAGCACGACGACGCCAACCGGGCGCTGATGGGCTCCAACATGCAGCGCCAGGCGGTGCCGCTGCTTAAGCCCGACCCGCCGCTGATCGGCACCGGCATGGAGCGCCGCGCCGCGGTCGACACCGGCGACGTGATCCTGGCCGACAACGACGGCGAGGTGACCCACGTCGACTCGGAGCGGATCGTGGTCAGCCACGGGTCCAAAAAGGACGAGTACACGCTCCACAAGTTCATGCGCTCCAACCAGGGGACGCTGATCCATCAGCGCCCGATCGTCAACAGCGGGCAGAAGGTGAAGGCGGGCGACGTGCTCGCCGACGGCTCCTCCACCGGCGGTGGCGAGATCGCCCTCGGCAAGAACTGCCTGGTCGCCTTCATGTCCTGGGAGGGCTACAACTTCGAGGACGCGATCATCCTCTCCGAGCGCCTGGTCAAGGACGACGAGCTGACCTCGATCCACATCGAGGAGTACGAGATCGACGCCCGCACGACCAAGCTCGGCGACGAGGAGATCACCCGCGACATCCCCAACCGCTCCGAGGAGAGCCTGCGCAACCTCGACGAGCGCGGCATCGTCCGGGTCGGCGCCGAGGTCATCTCCGGCGATCTGCTGGTCGGCAAGGTGACGCCGAAGGGCGAGACCGAGCTGACCGCCGAGGAGAAGCTGATCCGCGCGATCTTCAAGGAGAAGGCGCGCGAGGTCCGCGACACCTCGCTGAAAGTCCCGCACGGCGAGGGCGGCGTGGTTATCGACGTGCTCACCTTCAGCCGCGACGACGGCGACGACCTGCCACCCGGCGTCAACGACCTGGTCCGCGTCTACGTCGCCACCAAGCGCAAGATCGCGGAGGGCGACAAGCTCGCCGGCCGCCACGGGAACAAGGGTGTGATCTCCAAGATCGTCCCCGAGGAGGACATGCCCCACCTCGAGGACGGCACCCCGGTCGACGTCATCCTCAACCCGCTCGGCGTGCCGAGCCGGATGAACATCGGCCAGATCCTCGAGACCCACCTCGGTTGGGTCGCGGCGAACGGCTGGTACGACGACGGCTCGGAGGCCTACAAGCAGGCCCACTCCGCCGACGGCGACGGCCGCGTCTACGTGGCGACCTCGGTCTTCGACGGCGCCACGGTTGAGGACGTCGACGACGCCCTGGTCAACTGGGCCGACGAGAACGTCGAGCGCGGCATCGACTTCGGCGTCGACAAGCGCGAGCGGGCCGGTTCCCGCTGCGCCGGCACCGTGCAGCTCTACAACGGCAGAACGGGCGAGCCCTACGAGGGCAAAGTGACGGTCGGCCAGATGTACATCCTGAAGCTGCTGCACCTGGTCGACGACAAGATCCACGCGCGCTCGACCGGCCCCTACTCCCTGGTCACCCAGCAGCCGCTGGGCGGCAAGGCGCAGTTCGGCGGCCAGCGCTTCGGCGAGATGGAGGTCTGGGCGCTGGAGGCCTACGGCGCCGCCTACACGCTGCAGGAGATGCTCACCGTGAAGTCCGACGACACGGTCGGGCGGGTGAAGGCCTACGAGGCGATCGTCAAGGGCGAGAACATCCCCGAGCCTTCGATCCCGGAGTCCTTCAAAGTGCTGTTGAAGGAGATCCAGAGCCTCTCGCTGGACGCCAACGTCGTCTCCGAAGGCGGCGACGTTGAGATGTCCGACGAGGAGGACGACCTGCTGAAGGCGGCCGAGGAGCTGGGCATGGACCTCACCGGGGTCCGTGCCGACGCCTCCAACGGCGCCGCCGACGAGCAGGAGGAACAGGTTCTGAAAGAGGGCGAGGGCGGCACTGACGGCGCCAAAGCCGAAGAGGCCGAAGAGGCGAAGGTGGAGGACTGATGATCGACATCAACAATTTCGACGCGATTGAGATCGGCCTCGCGTCCTCGAAGAAGATCCGCTCCTGGAGCTGGGGCGAGGTCACCAAGCCGGAGACGATCAACTACCGGACGCTGAAGCCCGAGAAAGACGGGCTCTTCTGCGAGCGCATCTTCGGTCCGACCAAGGACTGGGAGTGCTACTGCGGCAAGTACAAGCGGGTCCGCTACAAGGGCATCGTCTGCGAGCGCTGCGGCGTCGAGGTGACCCGGTCCAAGGTCCGCCGCGAGCGGATGGGCCACGTCGACCTCGCTTCCCCCGTCTCCCACATCTGGTTTTTCAAGGGCGTGCCGAGCCGGATCGGCTACCTGATCGACATGGCTCCCAAAGAGCTCGAGAAGGTCCTCTACTTCGCCGCGTCGATGATCACCTGGGTTGACGTCGAGGCTCGGGACAAGGACCTCGGGAAGCTCGAGAAAGAGGTCAAAAAGATCACCGACGAGTACGAGGCCGAGCGCCAGAAGCGCACTCAGGAGCTGAGCGAGTCGCTGGAGCGGCGCGTCAAGTACCTGGAGGAGGGCGCTCAGGACAAGTTTGACGACGACGATCACATCTGGGCCGACTCGTTGAAGCTGACCGCGGCGCAGCTGCGCAAGCTGAAGGACGACGAGCGGGCGAAGATGATCAAAGAGCTGCGCAAACAGTTCGACGCCGAGATCTCCGACACCGAGGCCTACATCGACGAGGCAATCGAGCGGATGCAGGAGGTCTGGAAGATCTTCTCCGAGATGAAGCCCAAGGACGTGGTCAACGACGAGACCGTGTTCCGTGAGCTGAAGGACCGCTTCGGATCGCCGTTCGGCTGGGGCGAGTACTTCCGCGGCGGAATGGGCGCCGAGGCGGTGCGCGATCTGCTCGAGCAGATCGACCTCGAGGCCGAGTGCGAGGAGCTGGAGCAGACGATCAACAGCTCCAAAGGCCAGAAACAGGCCCGCGCGGTGAAGCGGCTGAAAGTCGCCTCCGCCTTCCTCAACTCCGACAACCAGCCCGACTGGATGGTGCTCGACTGCGTGCCGGTGATCCCGCCGGAGCTGCGCCCGATGGTGCAGCTGGACGGCGGTCGCTTCGCGACGTCGGACCTCAACGACCTCTACCGGCGGGTGATCAACCGCAACAACCGCCTCAAACGCCTGCTCGACCTCGGCGCCCCGGAGATCATCGTCAACAACGAGAAGCGGATGCTGCAGGAGGCCGTCGACGCGCTGTTCGACAACGGCCGCCGCGGTCGCCCGGTGACGGGTCCCGGCAACCGTCCGCTGAAGTCGCTCTCCGACATGTTGAAGGGCAAGCAGGGGCGCTTCCGACAGAACCTGCTCGGCAAGCGCGTCGACTACTCCGGCCGCTCGGTGATCGTCTCCGGCCCGAGCTTGAAGCTGCAGCAGTGCGGCCTTCCCAAGCTGATGGCCCTGGAGCTGTTCAAGCCGTTCATCATGGCCCGCTTGGTCGAGCGCAAAGCCGTCCAGAACATCAAGGCGGCCAAGAAGATGGTCGAGTCGATGATCCCCGAGGTCTGGGACGTGCTCGAGGAGGTCATCCACGAGCACCCGGTGCTGCTCAACCGCGCGCCGACCCTGCACCGCCTCGGCATCCAGGCCTTCGAGCCTGTGCTTGTGGAGGGCAAGGCGATCCAGGTCCACCCGCTGGTCTGCCACGCCTTCAACGCCGACTTCGACGGCGACCAGATGGCGGTCCACGTGCCGCTCTCCGCCGAGGCCCAGGCCGAGGCGCGGATCCTGATGCTCTCGGCGAACAACATCCTCTCGCCGGCTCACGGCGCGCCGCTGGCGACGCCGACCCAGGACATGGTGCTGGGCATCTACTACCTGACCTACGGCCCCGACGCCGAGGAGATGGGCAAGCTCGACGCTGAGTTGAAGGCGGGCAAGGGCGCCGCCAAGAACGGCTCGGCGCCAAAGGTGTTCCGCTCCTCCCAGGAGGCGGAGCTGGTCTATGAGAACGGCGGCTGCAAGTTGCAGGACCAGGCCGAGTACCGTCGCGCCGGGCACGAGCACTTCCTGACCACGGTCGGGCGGATCATCTTCAACGAGAAGATCGAGCGGGCGCTGGCCGACGCGCTCGGGGAGGACTTCGACCCCGAGAGCTTCAGCTTCGTCAACCACGCGCTGAAGAAGCGTGACGTCAACGAGATGGTCTCCGACTTGGTCGAGGCCTACGGAGCGCCGGCGGTTTCGCAGGTGCTGGACGCGTTCAAGGACCTCGGCTTCCACTACGCCACCCAGGCGGGGATCACGATCTCCAAGAACAACGTCATCTCGCCGCCGGACAAGGAGCAGATCCTCGACCGCTACGAGAAGCAGACGGCGGAGATCCAGGGCCAGTACGACGACGGCTACATCACCGCCGAGGAGCGCCACGAGGCGATCACCGGTCGCTGGAACGAGGCGACCGACGTCGTCGCCAAAGCGATGGAGGACAACCTCGACGAGTTGAACCCGATCTTCATGATGGCCAACTCGGGGGCGCGCGGATCGTTCAAACAGATCCGCCAGCTGGCCGGGATGCGCGGCCTGATGGCCAACCCGAAAGGCGAGATCATCGAGCGGCCGATCAAGGCCAACTTCATGGAGGGCCTATCGGTCCTGGAGTACTTCATCTCCACCCACGGCGCCCGAAAGGGCCTCGCCGACACGGCGCTGCGCACGGCCGACTCGGGCTACCTGACTCGGCGCCTGGTCGACGTCGCCCAGGACGTGATCGTCCGCGAGGAGGACTGCAAAACCAAAGACCACATCGAGATGGCGATCCGCAAGGACGACAACTCGCTGAACGACAACCTGATCGGGCGCCTCGCCGCGAAGAAATTCGAGACGAAGCGCGGGCGCGAGCTGCTCAAGCGCAACCAGGAGATCACCCTTCCCGACGTCGAGGCGATCGCCGAGGCGTTCGAGGGCGAGGACGTCAAGGTCCCGGTCCGCTCGACGCTGAAGTGCGACGCCGAGTCAGGCGTTTGCCGCTCCTGCTACGGAGTCGCTCCGGCGACCGGCACGACCGTCGACATCGGCGACGCGGTGGGGATCATCGCCGCCCAGTCGATCGGCGAGCCGGGCACGCAGCTGACCATGCGCACCTTCCACACCGGCGGCGTCGCCGGTCAGGACATCACCCAGGGCCTGCCGCGCATCGTCGAGCTGTTCGAGGCGCGCAAACCGAAGGGCCTGGCGCAGATGGCCGAGGCGGCCGGCAAGGTTGCGGTCGAAGAGACCGACAAAGCGCTGAAAGTCATTGTGATCGAGTCCAGCGGCGAGGAGCACTCCTACAGCTTCCCGCTGCGGACCCGCCTGCACGTCTCCCATGGGGACAAGGTCGAGGTCGGGCAGCAGCTCAACGAGGGCTCGCTGTACCCGGCGGACCTGCTCGCGATTCGCGGCCGCACCGACGTCGAGCTCTATCTCGTCGCCGAGGTGCAGAGGGTCTACCGCGCCCAGGGCGTCGACATCAACGACAAGCACATCGAGCTGATCGCCCGTCAGATGCTGAAGAAGGTGCGGATCGAGTCGAAGGGCTCGACCAGCCTGCTGCCGGGCCAGCTCGAGGATCGCGGCGCCCTCAAACGCCTCAACAAAAAGGTCAAGGAAGATGGTGGCACCGCCGCCAAAGGCGAGGAGGTCATCCTCGGGATCACCAAGGCCTCGCTGGCGACGGAGTCCTTCCTCTCGGCCGCTTCCTTCCAGGAGACGACGAAGGTGCTCACCGACGCCGCGCTGGAGGGCAAGCGCGACCGCCTCGTCGGCCTCAAGGAAAACGTGATCATCGGCAAGCTGATCCCGGCGGCGACCGGCCTCAAGCACTACCGCACGCTGGCGGTCGAGCCGGCTGTCGCAATCAAGGCGCCGAGCGAGGACGGCTTGCTCGACGAAGACGAGCTGGCCGCCGAGCTGGGGCTCGACGGCCAGGAGTCCAAAGTCGAGAGCTTCGGGCCTTCGTTTGCCGAGGAGCTCGAAGAGCTGGCGCAGGAGATCGAGAGCACCTCGGACGAGTCCTCGTAGTGGGGATGGAGGCGCCGGGTACCCTCCTGGCGGCTGCCTTTTTCGCCTTTAAGTGCTCTAGCTCTCGCTGAGGAGTCAGTGCGAAAAAGAGACCGCCGCCGCCAGGACGGCACCCGGCGCCTCCTGCCAGGACGAGTGACGGCCGGAGAGCTGTTTGCTCCCCGGCCGCCGAATTGCTCGCTTTTCTGCGGTGCAACGCGTTTGCCCCCTGTGAGGGGGACAGCGCGTTGCACCGTGGGGGACTTCAGCTCAGGCAGAGGGCATAGGCGGTGATTGTGGAATCGCTGCCGTTGTTGTTCTTGGCCTGGTAGAGCCAGCCGTTGCCGCTGGGCCGAGACGAGGTCATCTCGACGCCGAAATGGGCGGGCTGGCCGCCGCCGCTCAGTACCTGCTCGCCGGCCTGGCAGTTGACGCTGACGCCGCCGCTGGCACCGGCTTTGAGCGCCGCCGAGTTGGTGCGGACGGTGACCGTGCCCAGCTCGCTTGCCCCGACCGAGCTCGGGCCGAGGTCGGCGGCCGTGAGCGAATCGTCGGCCACCTCGGGGGAGCCGACCGCGTTCGCGGCGATCTCGTCGGAGCCGACCGAGTCGGTGCCTAGATCGTCGGCGGTCAGGGTACCGTCGGCGACTTTGGCGGACTTGACCGCGTTGTCGTGGAGGTCGACGGTGCGGATCGTGCGATTGACGATCTGCGCCGAGCGGACCGAGTTTTTGCTGACCGCCAGGGCGCTGCCGGTGAGCGCCATGAACAGCGCCAGGCAGCTGATCACGAGGGCGGGGGAGGGACGGAACCTGCGGGTCTTGTTGGTCATCGGGGGTCTCCTTTCGTCGTTTTTGATCCCGATGGACTCAGCTTCGAATTGATCTGCCGCCGCCTCTACGGACCCCAGGGGTGAACCGCCTCACCCCCTCCTTGCGGTGCAACGCGTAAGTGGTCTCATGGGTCACCTACGCGTTGCACCGCGGTTGGGTTTTCAAGGTGCAACGCGTTGGCGGCCTGTCAGAGCACCTACGCGTTGCACCGATAGATTTACCCTCGTGTCCGCGGAGAAGGTTTGCGTGATCGGCGCCGGCAGCTCCGGGATCGCCGCCTGCCAGGTGCTGGGCGCGCGTGGGATCCCCTTCGACTGCTTCGAGGTCGGCTCCGAGGTCGGGGGCAACTGGCGCTACATGAACGACAACGAGATGTCGTCGGCCTACCGGTCCCTGCACATCAACACCTCGCGAGGGTTGATGGCCTACGCGACCTACCCGATGCCCGACGACTACCCCGACTACCCGAATCACTTCCAGATCGCGGCCTACTTCGACGACTACGTCGACCACTTCGGGTTCCGCGATCGGATCCGCTTCCGAACCGAGGTGAAGTCGGTCGAGCCGGCCGAGGGCGGCGGCTGGGACGTCACCGTCGAGGGCGCCGACGGTCGCCGTGAGACGAGCCGCTACCGGGCGGTCCTGGTCGCCAACGGCCACCACTGGGACCCGCGCTGGCCCGAGCCCCCCTTCCCCGGCTCGGAGCAGTTCGAGGGCGAGCAGATGCACGTCCACCACTACCGCGAGCCGGACGTGCTCGCCGGCAAGCGGGTGCTGGTACTGGGGATCGGCAACTCGGCCACCGACATCGCGGTCGAGTCATCGCGAATCGCCGAGAAGACCTTCCTGGCGATGCGCCGCGGCGCCTACGTCGTGCCCAAGTACCTGGCCGGCAAACCGACCGACGAGGCGGCTTCCGCGGTGGTCACCAGGTTGCCCCTGGCGGTGCAGCGCTTCTTCATCATGCGGATGATCGGGATGTCGGTCGGCGACATGACCTCCTACGGCCTGCCCCAGCCCGACCACAAGTTGCTCGAAGCGCACCCGACCGTCTCCGCCGAGCTGCTCTCCCGCCTCGGCCACGGCGATATCGAGGTGAAGCCCAACATCGAGCGCTTCGCGGGCGGGCGAACCGTCCGCTTTGCCGACGGCAGCGAGGAGGAGATCGACCTGGTCGTCTACTGCACCGGCTACAAGATCACCTTCCCGTTCTTCGACCCCGAGTTCCTCTCCGCGGAGGACAACCGGCTCGCGCTCTATCGCCGGGTCGCGTCGGTCGAGCACCCCGGCCTGTACTTCATCGGCTTCATCCAACCGCTTGGCGCGATCATGCCGCTCGCTGAGGCGCAGTCGGAGTGGGTCGCCGATTTACTCGAGGGGAAGGGCGAGCTGCCCTCGGTGGAGGAAATGCGGACCGAGATCGAAGAAGCCCAGAAGAAGATGCGGAGGCGCTACGTCGCTTCTAAGCGTCACACGATCCAGGTCGACTTCCATCCGTACCTGCGCGAGATCCGGCGCGAGCGTAAGCGGGCGACTCAGCGGGCCTGACGACGGGGCGGGACGAGGACCCGGGGTCGTCCAGCGGAACTTGTGAGCGACCGAAGGGAGCGGGTTCCGATGGATGGCCGCGGGTCCTCACTCGCATGCCACCGCCGAGCGGTCCGCGGTGCGGGCCTCGGGGCCTGGTTGGACTTGGGCGCCAGCGCTTGAAGCCGTCGTCCCCGCCGTCATCTGCTGCTTCGGGGTCCGGCGTCTGTTTGCTCGCCCACCAGACCAGCCAGAGAGACCCGAGCACGGGAATCTTCAGCACCACCAAGAGAAAGAAGATCGGCCAGAACCCCTCCACGCCGATCAGTCTAGCCTCCGTTGGCCTCGCGCTCCAGGCCTCGTGCCCAGGCGGAGAGGGCCTCGGTGTGGGCTTCCTCGAGGCCGAGGTGGGACTCGGTCGGGACCAACAGCGTCGGCTCCGGCCGCCCCCGCGCCCACTCGTAACAGCTCTCGTCGAAGTTGTCGTCGACCCAGGCCATCGGCCGGCCCCGCCCGTATTCGTCCAGCGGCCCCAGCTTCCAGTGGGCGGAGCCGAAGCGAGCGGCGCCGTCGAAGGTCAGGTGAGGCAGCTCGGGGATGCCGAGCAGGTTGGGCAGGTAGTAGTTGGCTTTGTCCTCCCAGCCGGTCGCCCAAACCATCTCGTAGTGCTCGGCCAGCCGCCGCAGCCGCTCGCCGGCGCTCAGCGAGATGCAGTGGACCATCCCGTCGATCAACTCGAACTTCGCCGCCGCCCGGTCCGGCGGCTCGTCGAAGCCGAAGAGACTGATGACGCCATCGACGTCGACGGCGAGGATCGGCCGGCTCATGGCCGCAGCCTAATTACCAGCGGTAGTGGGCGAACGCCTTGTTCGCCTGGGCCATCCGGTAGATGTCGTCCTTGCGCTTCCAGGCACTGCCCTGCTGCTTGCCGGCGTCGAGGATCTCGTTGGCGAGGCGCTCGGACATCGAGTACTCGCGGCGCTGGCGGGCGTAGTCGACCAGCCAGCGGACCGCGAGGGTGCGGGCGCGACGGGCCGGGACCTCGACCGGCACCTGGTAGGTGGCGCCGCCGACGCGGCGGGAGCGGACCTCGAGCACCGGGGTCAGCTGTTTGATCGCCGCCTCCAGCGTTTCGACCGGGTCCTCGCCGGCGCGCTCGCCGACGATCGCCAGGCTGTCGTAGACGATCCGCTCGGCAAGCGACTTCTTGCCGTCGCTCATCACCTTGTTGATCAGCTGCTGGACGAGCCGGTTGCGGTGGCGCGCGTCGGGCTCAACCGGGCGGATCGTGGCTGCGGAGCGGCGGGGCATTACGAAGCTTTGACGCCGTAGCGGGAGCGGGCCTGCTTGCGGTCGGAGACGCCGGCGGCGTCGAGGGTGCCGCGGACGACCTTGTAACGGACGCCCGGCAGGTCCTTGACACGGCCGCCGCGGACCAGCACGACCGAGTGCTCCTGAAGGTTGTGGCCCTCGCCCGGAATGTAGGTGGTGACCTCCATCCCGTTGGTCAGTCGCACGCGGGCGATCTTGCGCAGGGCGGAGTTCGGCTTCTTCGGCGTCACCGTGGCGACACGCGTGCAGACGCCGCGGCGCTGCGGCGCGGAGACCCGCTTCTTGTTCCCCTGGCCGGACTTGAGGCCCGGGGTCGCGGTCTTCTTCTTGGGGCGCTTACGCCCCTTGCGTACGAGTTGGTTCGTGTTTGGCACGGCGGCGGATAGTACAGGGCCGACAGAAGCGTGTCTGGCGGCGTCCTCAGTCGGGCGGATTGCTCACGCACGGGAGTGCGCTCGCTGCACCGCCCTCCCTGCGTCCTTGCCAGACCCACTTCTGACGACCCTGACGAGAGCAATGCCACTGAGGAGCACAAGGACGCTCCCGACCAACTCCAGCCAGAAGCCGGTCTGGGGATGGGCCTTGGCCTGGACGAAGCCGGTGAAGGTGGCCGTTGCGCCCGCGTCCGGGAGGTCGCCGGTGAGGAAGATCAGCAACGCCGCGGCGCCGATCGCGACTGTCGCCAGGGCGGCGGGGCGGGAGGCTGCTCCGACCGCGAGCAGGATCGCGGCGAAGGCGAAGAGGCCGAGGACGAGGAAGGCGTAGTCGTGGCGGTCGGCCGACCGCGAGACCTCGATCGTCAGTCCTCCGGCGCGGTAGACGAGGACATCGGCGAAGCTCGAGGCGATCAGCATCAGCGCGCCGAAGAGGCCGATCATCGGCAGGACGAGCCGCCTCACGCGCGACCCTCGGCCCTGGGTGCGTTGAGGGCCGGCCGTGGCCGGGGACGGTGCGCCCGCTGCTTCGCCGGCTGGCGGCCGAGCGAGAGGGCGAGGCCCCCGAGCGCGATCGCGGCCGCCGCGGCGAGCTCGGCGTAGAAGCCGTCGTAGAGCACTGCCGCGGCGCCGGCGAAGCGCGACGTCTGAATGCCGGCGTCCAGCCCGCTGGGCAGGTCGACGAGGAGGATGATCGCGATCGCCAGCAGGCCGAGCCCGAAGACGACGCGGCCGAGGCGCCGTCGGCTCCTGCTCATGGCCGCGACCCCGAGCGCGCCCGCCGCCAAGGCCAGCGGGATCAGCACATAGGAGTGCGCCTCGCCCGCCGTCTTCACGCCGACGGTGGGGGGAGTCGCGACACTGGGCAGGCCCGCGTAGCCGGGCTGGCCGATCTCGATCGCGCGGTAGTCGACGAACTGGGAGACGACGAGGCAGGCGGCGGCGGCGACGATCACGGCGCCGATCGCCCGCTCCGGCGTGACCACGGCACTCGCCCGCGTCGCCACGCGGGTCGCCCAGGCCGATGCCCTGCGCAGAGCGCGCTCTCCCGCCGCGAGCCCCTTGAAGAAGCGCGCCGCGACGGGGCGCAGGCGCCGTCCCACGCGCGCCGAGGAGCGCTTCCACGCTTTCCTGGCCCGTCGCGCCTCGCGCAGCAGCAGCGGATGCGCCCGCTCGATCCAGCGGTTGAGCGCCCGATCCACCCTGCGGGTCTGCTTGGTCGCCCACCAGAGCGCCAGGTCCGCCCGCCGCCGCGCCGCCTTCGCGATGCGCTTTCGCTTCCCGGCCGCGCCGCGCCGCGCCGCTGCTATCATCGCGCGTCGCTCAGGCTTCTTTTTCGCAGCACGTTTCGCCGGGCCCGCGAGGGCCTTTTTCATGCGCTTATCCCGGCTCTCGCCGGAGCGCTTCCGTTTCACTCGTCCCCGCTTCACAAGACAACCCTTACCTTACGGACATGCCACGCAGCTTCCCCCTAGAGAAAACGCGCAACATCGGGATCATGGCGCACATCGACGCCGGTAAGACGACGACGACCGAGCGCATCCTCTACTACACCGGCCGCACCCACAAAATCGGCGAGGTCCACGAGGGCGCCGCGGTGATGGACTGGATGGAGCAGGAGCAGGAGCGCGGCATCACGATCACCTCCGCGGCGACCGCCTGCGAGTGGAACGGGCACCGGATCAACATCATCGACACGCCCGGCCACGTCGACTTCACGGTCGAGGTCGAGCGCAGCCTCCGCGTCCTCGACGGCGCGATCGCGGTCTTCGACGCGGTCGCCGGAGTCGAGCCCCAGTCGGAGACGGTCTGGCGCCAGGCCGACAAGTACAAGGTCCCCCGCTTCGCCTACATCAACAAGATGGACCGCACGGGTGCCGACTTCTTCAATGCGGTCGAGACGATGACCGACCGCCTCGGCGCCAACCCGCTGCCGATCCAGCTGCCGATCGGCAGCGAGGGCGACTTCATCGGCGTCGTCGACCTGATCGAGATGAAGGCGCTGGTCTGGAAAGACGAGCTGGGCACCGAGTTCGAGACGGTCGAGATCCCCGCTGACCTTCAGGACAAAGCCGAGCAGTACCGCACCGAGCTGATCGAGGCCTGCGCCGACTACGACGACGAGCTGATGGAGGCCTACCTGGCCGAGGAGGAGATCCCCCACGAGCGGATCGCCTCCTCGCTGCACCGCGCCTGCCTCGACACCAAGGTGACGCCGGTGCTCTGCGGATCGTCCTTCAAGAACAAGGGCGTGCAGCCGCTGCTCGACGCGGTCGTCGAGCTGCTGCCCTCGCCGCTCGAGGTCCCGCCGGTCACCGGCGTCGAGCCTCCCGGCAAGGGAGAGGAGGAGGGCACCGAGGCCGAGCGCCCCGCCTCCGATGAGGCCCCCTTCGCCGCGCTCGCCTTCAAGGTCATGTCCGACCCCTTCGTCGGCAAACTCACCTACTTCCGCGTCTACTCGGGCAAGCTCGAGGCGGGCGGGCGCGTCCTCAACACCTCGACCGGCAAGACCGAGCGGATCGGCCGGCTGCTGATGATGCACGCCAACAGCCGCGAGGAGATCGAGGAGTGCTACGCCGGGGACATCTGCGCCGGCGTAGGCCTCAAGCAGACCGGGACGGGCGACACCCTCTCCGCCCCCGACGCGCCGATCGCCCTGGAGAACATCGAATTCCCGGACCCGGTGATCGCGGTCGCGATCGAGCCGAAAACCAAAGCCGACCAGGAGAAGATGGGGACCGCCCTGCAGCGCCTCGGCGAGGAGGACCCGACCTTCCAGATCGAGTCCGACGAGGAGACCGGCCAGACCCTGATCCACGGCATGGGCGAGCTCCACCTCGAGGTGATCGTCGACCGCATGCTGCGCGAGTTCAAAGTCGACGCGAACGTGGGCAAGCCGCAGGTCGCCTACCGCGAGACGATTCGCAAGGACGCCAAGAAGGTCGAGGCGCGCTTCGTCCGCCAGACCGGCGGCCGCGGCCAGTTCGGCCACGTCGTGATCAACGCCGAGCCGGCGCCGGGCGAGGGCTTCGTCTTCGAGAACAAGATCAAGGGCGGCGTCATCCCCGGCGAGTTCATCGGCCCCACCGAGCAGGGGATCAAAGAGGCGCTGGAGAACGGCGTCAAGGCCGGCTACCCGATGGTCGACGTCAAGGTCCAGTTGATCGACGGTTCCTCGCACGACGTCGACTCTTCGGAGATGGCCTTCAAAATCGCCGGCTCGATGGCGATTCAGGAGGCGGCCCGCAAGGCTAGCCCGGTCCTGCTGGAGCCGGTGATGGCGGTCGAGGTGGTCACCCCCGAGGACTTCCTCGGCGACGTGATCGGCGACCTCTCCCGGCGCCGCGGCAAGGTTCAGGGCCAGGAGCAGCGGGGCAACGCGCTCGCGGTCCAGGCCTTCGTCCCGCTCGGTGAGATGTTCGGCTACGCGACGGATCTGCGATCCTCCACCCAGGGTCGCGCCACCTACACGATGCAGTTCGAGCGCTACGAGGAGGTCCCGGCGAACATCGCCGAGGAGATCGTCGAGCATCGGTCGGGCGAGCCGGTGGGTGCAGCCTCCTAGGCCCAACCGCGAAGGGCGGGCACATCTGGCTATATTTCCCAGGTTCGCCCGCAGGCAGAACGAAGCGCCCTGCCAGGCATGACCTCACAGACTTAAGCATTCAAACCAGACAGAAACCGACTCAGAACCCAACTTTCGAAAGGCAGAACGGAGAGAGATGTCCAAGGAGAAGTTCGAGCGCGACAAGCCGCACGTGAATGTCGGCACCATCGGTCATATCGACCATGGGAAGACGACGCTGACGGCCGCGATCACCAAAACCCTCTCCACGAAGGGCGGCGCTGAGGCGAAGAGCTTCGAGGAGATCGACAACGCTCCGGAGGAGAAGGAACGCGGGATCACGATCGCGACGTCCCACGTCGAGTACGAGACCGACAACCGCCACTACGCGCACGTCGACTGCCCGGGTCACGCCGACTACGTGAAGAACATGATCACCGGCGCCGCCCAGATGGACGGGGCGATCCTGGTCGTCTCCGCCGCCGACGGCGTGATGCCCCAGACCCGCGAGCACATCCTGCTCGCCCGCCAGGTCAACGTCCCGCACGTGGTCGTCTTCCTCAACAAGGTCGATCAGGTCGACGACGACGAGCTGATCGAGCTGGTCGAGGAGGAGGTCAAGGACCTGCTCAACGAGTACGACTTCCCGGGCGACGACACGCCGATCATCAAGGGCTCGGCGCTGAAGGCGCTGGAGGGCGACGAGGATGCCCAGAAGGCGATCTTCGAGCTGGCCGATGCGCTCGATTCCTACATCCCCGAGCCGGTTCGCGAGCTCGACAAGCCCTTCCTGATGCCGATCGAGGACATCTTCTCGATCACCGGCCGCGGCACCGTCGCGACCGGTCGCGTCGAGCAGGGGATCGTCAACACCGGCGACGAGGTCGAGATCGTCGGGATCAAGGACACCACCAAAACGGTGGTCACCGGGGTCGAGATGTTCCGCAAGATCCTCGACGAGGGCCAGGCGGGCGACAACATCGGCGCCCTGCTGCGCGGCACCAAGCGTGAGGAGATCGAGCGCGGCCAGGTGCTCTGCAAGCCCGGGTCGATCACCCCGCACACCAAGTTCAAGGCCGAGGTCTACTGCCTGAAAAAGGAAGAGGGCGGTCGTCACACCCCGTTCTTCTCCGGCTATCGGCCGCAGTTCTACTTCCGCACCACGGACGTGACCGGGATCGCCAACCTCCCCGACGGGACCGAGATGGTGATGCCGGGCGACAACGTCCAGATGACGATCGAGCTGATCCAGCCGATCGCCATGGATCAGGGCCTGCGTTTCGCCATCCGCGAGGGTGGGCGCACCGTCGGCTCGGGGGTCGTCTCCGAGATCATCGAGTAGCGGCACCCCAGGGCGGGCCTCGAGCCCGCCCTTTCGTTGCCCACCGGGCGGCGAAGACAACTGCAAAGGACATACGACCGGGGCGGCGCCCCACCAAAGGGGCCCCGCCCCTTCCGCGCGGTAAGGCCGCGCGAGAAAGACCGAGAGAGACAGTTTCGAAGTGGCAGCCATAGCGGCACAGAAAATTCGGATCCGGCTGAAGGCGTACGACCACGACGCCATAGACCGGGCTGCCCGCGAGATCGTCGAGACCGCGGAGCGCACCGGCGCGACGATCTCCGGCCCGGTGCCGCTGCCGACCGAGAAAAACGTCTACTGCGTGATCAAGTCCCCCTTCAAGGACAAGGACTCGCGCGAGCACTTCGAGATCCGCACCCACAAGCGGCTGATCGACATCCATCAGCCCTCACCGAAAACCGTCGACTCCCTGCAGCGGCTCGACTCGCTGCCGGCGGGCGTCGACATCGAGATCCGGCTCTAGGTGGCGGTGGACCCATGGCAGCCATTCTCGGCAAGAAGCTCGGCATGACGCAGGTCTTCCGCGAGGACGGCACCGTGGTCCCGGTCACGGTGATCGAGGCCGGCCCCTGCAAGGTGACCGCGGTTCGCGACTCCAAGCGCGACGGCTACGCCGCCGTGCAGCTGGCCTTCGGCGAGGTCAAGGAGGGCAAGCTGAGCAGGGCCGAGGTCGGTCATCTGAAGAAGGCCGGCGCCGCGCCGATGCGCCACCTGGTCGAGTTCCGCGACGAGGATCTCGGCGCCGAGGAGGGGCCAAAGGTCGGCGACGACGTCACCGTCGCCTCGTTCGAGGCCGGCCAGAAGGTGAAGGTCTCCGGCGTCTCGATTGGCAAGGGCTTCCAGGGCGGGATCAAGCGCCATAACTTCAGCCGCGGCCCGGTCAGCCACGGCTCCCACAACGTGCGGGCTCCCGGCTCGATCGGCGCCAGCGCCTTCCCCGCTCGCGTCTTCAAAGGGATGCGGATGCCCGGCCAGATGGGCAACAAGCGGATCACCCAGAAGGGTCTGGAGATCGCCGACGTCGACGCCGAGCGCAACCTGCTGCTGATCAAGGGCTCGGTGCCGGGCTCGCGCAACGCCGTCGTGGAGGTGCGCACCGATGACTAAAGCGACCGTGCTCGGCAAGACGACCAAAGCGGACCTCCCCAAAGAGGTCTTCACGGAGCCCTTCCACCACTCGCTGGTCTACGAGGCCGCTCGCGCCGACATGGCGGCGCGCCGTCGCGGCACCGCCTCGACCCTGACTCGCGGAGAGGTCTCCTTCACCACCGCCAAGGCATGGCGGCAGAAGGGAACCGGCCGCGCCCGCGCCGGGTCGCTCGGCGTCCCCAACCGCTACGGCGGCGGCGTCGCCTTCGGACCGAAGCCGCGCCACTACACGGTCAAGGTCAACCGCAAAGCCCGCCGCAAGGCGATGAAGGCCGCCCTCTCGGTCCACGCCGAGCGGGGCAGCGTCGCGGTCCTCGACGCCGGCGCCTTCGAGTCCCCCTCGACCAAAGGCGCCGCGCAGGCGCTGGACAAATGGGGGGCGAAGCGCGGCATCCTGGTCGTGCTAGACGCCGAGGAGACCGGCGCCGTGAAGAGCTTTCGCAACATCCCGCGGGTCGAGGTCGTCGAGGTCGGCGCGATCGGCGTCGCCGACGTGATCGGCGCCGCCTCGATCGTCCTCTCCGAGGCCGCTCTGGCGACGCTGAAGGAGCGCCTCGCCTGATGGACGCGCGCAACGTGATCATCCGCCCCGTCGTCTCGGAGAAGAGCTACGCGCTGATCGCCGACCGCAAGTACACGTTCCGGGTCGACGACCGCGCTCACAAGACCCAGATCGCCCAGGCGGTCGAGGAGATCTTCGACGTCCGGGTGGCCGGGGTGTGGACCTCGAAGGTGCGCGCCAAGCCAAAGCGGCGCGGCCTGCATCAGGGCCGCACCCGCGCCTGGAAGAAGGCGGTCGTCCAGCTCGCGGAGGGCGAGCGAATCGAGCTGTTCGAGGGCGCCGAGACCGCTTAGGAGAACTGACTATGCCGAACCGCAAAACGAAACCGACCAGCCCGGGCCGCCGCTTCGCGACCTACCCCCTGCGCGAGCAGCTGACCGCCAGCGAGCCGGAGCGCAAGCTGACCGAGGGCCTGCGTAAGTCCGGTGGGCGCAACGCCAACGGCCGGGTCACCGCCCGCCACCGCGGCGGCGGCGCCAAGCGGCGCTACCGCCAGATCGACTTCAAGCGCCTCAAGGATGGCGTGCCCGCGAAGGTGGCGACGATCGAGTACGACCCGAATCGCAGCTGCTACATCGCGCTGCTGCACTACGCCGACGGCCACAAGAGCTACATCCTCGCTCCCGCCCAGCTGGCGGTCGGCGACGAGGTCCAGTCGGGCCCCGGCGCCGACATCAAGCCGGGCAACGCGCTGGCGCTGCGCGACATGCCGACCGGCACGATCGTCCACAACGTCGAGATGATTCCCGGCCAGGGAGGGAAGCTGGGCCGCGCCGCCGGCACCTCGATCCAGCTGGCGGCGAAGGAGGGCGACTTGGTCACCCTGCGGTTGCCGTCCTCGGAGATGCGGATGGTGCGAGGCGAGTGCCGCGCCACGGTCGGCGTGCTCTCCAACGCCGAGCACCAGAACCTGACGGTCGGCAAGGCCGGCCGCAGCCGCCACAAGGGCAAGCGGCCGCAGACCCGCGGGGTCGCGATGAACCCGGTCGACCACCCGCACGGCGGCGGCGAGGCTCACCACACCCCCGGCGGTCACCCGGTGACGCCGTGGGGCAAGCCGACGCTCGGCTACCGCACCCGTAAGAAGGGCAAGCAGTCCGACCGCTACATCGTGCGCGGCCGTCGCCGCGGAAAGAAGAAGCGCTGATGGGACGCTCGACGAAAAAGGGGCCGTGGGTCGAGGAGGCCCTGATGAAGCGAGTCAACGCGATGAACGAGTCCGGCCAGAAACAGATGCTGAAAACGTGGTCGCGGATGTCGACCGTCTTCCCGGAGATGGTCGGCCACACGATCGCCGTCCACGACGGGCGCAAGCACGTTCCGGTCTTCATCTCGGAGTCGATGGTCGGCCACAAGCTGGGCGAGTTCGCGCCGACCCGCACCTTCCGCTCCCACTCCGGCACGGGCAAGGGCGCTGAGTAGAGATGGCCGACGAGAAAAAAGCCAAAGCGAACAAAGCGACCAAAAAACCGGCCGCGAAAAAAGCAGCGCCGAAAAAAGCCGCCGCCAAGAAACCGGCGGCGAAAAAAGGCGCGGATAAAAAATCTGCAGCCAAAGCCACCGCCAAACCCGTGGGCAAAAAAGAGACGGCGAAAAAAGCTGAGCCCAAAGCCAAGGTCGCGCCGAAGCCGGCAAAGCCGATCGCGATCAAGGTGCGGGCGAGTTCCCGCTACGTGCGCGTCGCTCCCCGCAAGGCGCGGCTCGTCGCCGATCAGGTGCGCGGTCTGCACATCGACCAGGCTCGGGCGCTGCTGCAGTTCTCCCCGCGCGGTGCCGCCCACGACATCCACAAGCTGATCGAGTCGGCCGCCTCCAACGCCGAGAACAACCACGACCTGATCGCCGACGAGATGCGCGTTGCCGAGATCACCGTCGACGAGGGACCCACCTTGAAGCGTTTCCGGCCGCGGGCGCTGGGCCGCGCGACCCCGATCCACAAGCGAACCAGCCACATCTCCGTGGCGCTTAGCCCGGAAGGGGATTCCTGATGGGACAGAAGATCCACCCCGAGGGCTTTCGAGTCGGCTACATCCACAACTGGAAGTCGAACTGGTTCGACGAGAAGGGCTTCGCTGACCTCCTGCTCGAGGATCTGAAGATCCGCGATCACATCGTCGGCAAGCTCGCCCATGCCGGCCTCTCCGACATCACGATCGAGCGCCGCGGCGAGATCGCCGTCGACATCCACACCGCCCGTCCCGGCATCGTGATCGGCAAGTCGGGCAGCGAGGTCGACGCGCTGCGCAAGGACCTGCACAAGCTGACCGGCAAGCCGGTCAAGGTCAACATCCGCGAGGTGAAGCGCCCGGAGCTCGACGCGAAGCTGGTCGCGCAGTCGATCGCCGAGCAGTTGCAGAACCGGGTCGCCTTCCGCCGCGCGATGAAGCGCGCCCTCACCTCGGCGATGCGCTCGGGCGCGAAGGGCGTCAAGGTCCAGGTCTCCGGCCGCCTCGGCGGGGCCGAGATGGCGCGGACCGAGGGCTACTCGGACGGCCGGGTGCCGCTGCACACGCTGCGCGCCGATATCGACTACGGCTTCTTCGAGGCGCGGACGACGACCGGCCGGATCGGCGTCAAATGCTGGATCAACAAGGGCGAGGTGATGCCCGAGGGCTTCCGCTCCGACCAGGTTTCCACCGACGGCGAGCCGCCGCAGGGCGGCCAGCGCGGCGGCGACCGCGGCCGCGGCGGGCCAGGGGGTCAGCGCTGATGCTGATGCCGAAACGGGTCAAGTACCGCAAACAGATGCGCGGCCGGATGCGCGGCAACGCCAAGGGCGGCAGCACCGTCTCCTTCGGCGAGTACGGGCTGAAGTCCCTGGAGCGCGGCTGGATCACCAACCGCCAGATCGAGGCCGCCCGTATCGCGATGACCCGCAAGATCAAACGTGGCGGCAAGGTCTGGATCAACGTCTTCCCCGACAAGCCATACACGAAGAAGCCGGCCGAGACCCGGATGGGGTCGGGCAAGGGCAACCCGGAGGGCTGGGTCGCGGTGATCAAGCCGGGTCGGGTGATGTTCGAGCTCGCCGGCGTGCCGGAGGACCTCGCCAAAGAGGCGATGCGCCTCGCCGGACACAAGCTCCCGGTCAAGACCAAGTTCGTGAAGCGCGAGGGGGTTGAAGGTTGATGAAGGCCTCCGAGGTCCACAACATGAAAGACGACGAGCTGGTGGCGAAGCTGATCGGCGCCCAGCAGGAGGCGTTCAACCTGCGCTTCAAGCATGCGACCGGCGAGCTGGAGAACACGGCTCGGATCGGGCAGTCGCGGCGGGACGTGGCCAAGCTTTTGACCGTTGCCAAGCAGCGGGGGATCGATGTTCGGAAAGAGTTGAAACGGATATGACGGACGAAGAGAAAAAAGACGTGGTCGACGAGACGCCCCAGGACGAAGAGGCCTCGGCTGCGGGTCCTGTCGCGGAGGAGGGAACCTCGTCCTCGCAAGCTGCGGGCGAGGAACCCACCACCGCGCCACCCGCGGAAGACGCCGCTGAGGCCGAGGCTCCGGCCGACGAGACTCCAGCTGAGGAGGCTCCGGCCGAAGAGGCAGCGGCCCCAGCCGAGGAAGCTCCCGTCGCCGAGGAATCTGCTGAAGAGGCTCCAGCGGAAGAAGCCCCTGCCGCCGAAGAGGCTCCGGCGGAAGAGGCGCCTGCTGCTGAGCCGAATCCTGAGGACGATTTGCCTTGGAAGGAGCGGCGTCGGCTGGAGCGGTCTCGACGGCCGAGTGAGGCCCGGCCGCAGCAGAGCCCTGAGGAGCGGAAGGTTGCTCGGGCCGAGGCTCGCAAGAGCAAGGCGACTCTGCGGCGCACTCAGCGGGCGGCCGCCAAGACTGCCAAGGGAGAGACGAAGGCTGGAACGCCGGTTGCCGATCGGAGCCCGAATGCCGCCAAGGTGCGGCAGGGGATCGTCGTCTCCGACAAGGCGGACAAGTCGATCACCGTGCGGATCGACATCGCGCGGCGCCACCCGACCTACGAGAAGGTGGTGCGCCGCTCGCGGACGCTCCACGCGCATGACGAGAGCAACCAGGCCGGCGAGGGCGACGTCGTACGGATCGTCGAGACCCGGCCGCTGTCGAAGACCAAGCGCTGGCGCCTGGTCGAGGTTCTCGAGAAGGCGAAGTAGGGACAGCGATCGATGATCCAGCAAGAATCCAGGCTGAAGGTCGCCGACAACTCGGGTGCCCGGGAGATCCTCTGCATCCGCGTCAAAGGCGGCTCGCACCGTCGCTACGCGGGGGTCGGAGACGTGATCACTGCGACCGTCAAACAGGCGAGCCCGCAGGGCGGCGTCCGCAAGGGCGAGGTCGTGCAGGCGGTCGTCGTTCGCACCCGCAAGCAGTTCGGCCGCCCCGACGGCACCTACATCTCCTTCGACGAGAACGCCGCGGTGCTGATCGACCCGGCGAACAACAACCCGCGCGGCACCCGCATCTTCGGCCCGGTCGCCCGCGAGCTGCGCGACAAGAACTTCATGAAAATCATCTCCCTGGCGCCGGAGGTGCTCTAGCGATGGCCAAGTCGATGCGGATCAAAACCGACGACCAGGTGGTCGTGATCAGCGGCAAGGACGCCGGCAAGAAAGGCCGCGTCGTTCGCACCGACCCCAAGAAGGACAGGGTCTACGTCGAGCACCTGAACATGATCAAGCGCCACGAGCGGCCTCGCTCCCAGGGCGATCTGAAAAACGCCCAGGTCGGCGGGATCGTCGAGAAGGAGGGGCCGATTCACGTCTCCAACGTGATGCTGCTCGACCCCAAAGACAACAAGCCGACCCGGGTTGGCGTGCGCCGCGACGACGGCGGCAAGCGCGTGCGGTTCGCGAAGCGCAGCGGGAAAGCGATCGACTAGGCAGACCACCATGGAAGCTACCGCGACACCACAGACGCAGCCCGCCCCGCCGCCTCGCTTGCGCGAGCGCTACGAGCAGGACGTGCTGCCTGCGCTGACCAAGAAGTTCGGCTACACGACGCGGATGCAGGCGCCGCGCCTGGTCAAGATCACCCTCAACATGGGGATCGGCGACGCCAAACAGGACTCGAAGGTCCTCGACGCCGCGACCGAGCAGCTGGCGACGATCGCCGGCCAGCACCCCAACGTGCGCCGCGCCCGCAAGTCGATCGCCTCCTTCAAAGTCCGCGAGGGGATGCCGGTCGGCGTCTCCGTCACCCTGCGTCGCGCCCGGATGTGGGAGTTCCTCGACCGGCTCACCTCGATTGCGGTGCCGCGGATTCGCGACTTCCGCGGGCTCAACCCGCGCTCCTTCGATGGCCGCGGCAACTACTCGATGGGCGTCCGCGAGCAGCTGATCTTCCCCGAGATCGACTACGACTCGGTCGACCAGGTGCGCGGCCTAGACGTGACGATCACGACCACGGCGGCGACCGATGTCGAGGCTTTCGAACTGCTGTTGGGCCTGGGGATGCCCTTCGCCCAGGAGGGCCGTCCCGGTCACGAGGCCGAGGCGGCAGCGGAGGCCGAGGCCGAGGAGGAGCGGCGCAAAGAGGAGGCCCGCCTGCGGGCCGAGGCCGAGCAGGCCGCGCTCGACCAGCTTAAGGAGGAGAACCCTGACGCTTATGCGAAGCCCGAGACGCCCGAGGCCGGGGGTGACGCCGTAGGGGGTACCGCCCCCGAGGGAGCTTCAGCTACCGCAGGGGGCGGTGGGTCCCCTGCGGCGGCAGGACCCGCGGCCTCGGACGAGGACGACAAGGAGAGTTAGAGGACGATGGCTAAGACTTCACAGAAGGTTCGACAGGGGCGCAAGCCCAAGTTCAAGTCCCGTGGCTACAACCGCTGCCGCCGCTGCGGGCGGCCGCGCGCCTACTACCGCAAGTTCGGCCTCTGCCGGATCTGCCTACGCGAGGCCGCGCACGAGGGCTACATCCCCGGCATGACCAAGTCCAGCTGGTAACCGAGAAGCGAAGACGATGCTTACCGACCCGATAGCCGACTACCTGACCCGGATCCGCAACGCGCTGAGCTCCGGCCACGACGAGGTGCGGATTCCCTCTTCGCGGCTGAAGATCGAGATGTCGCGGATCCTCAAAGAGCAGGGCTACATCCACGACTTCGCGCCCGCCCCGGCGAAGGTTGGCGAGGCGATCAAGATCCACCTCAAGTACACAGAGGACCGCCGCCCGGTGATCTCTGGACTGGAGCGCATCTCCCGCCCCGGCCGTCGCCGCTACGTCGACCACACCAAGGTGCCGCGGGTCTACGGCGGCACCGGGACCGCGATCGTAAGCACCTCGGTCGGCGTGATGACCGGCCACGAGGCGAAGAAGAAGGGCGTCGGCGGCGAGGTAGTCGCCTACGTCTGGTGATGAAGATCCAATGAGCCGAATCGGAAGAAAGCCCATTCCCGTTCCCGAGGCCGTCACGGTCGAGCTGGCCCCCGGCCGCGTTGCGGTGAAGGGGCCGAAGGGCGAGCTTGCCCAGGTGGTCTCCCCCGACATGGCGGTGGAGCAGGGCGACGGCGTGCTCACCGTCGCGCGCCCCACCGACCGTGGCGAGCACCGCGCCCTGCACGGGCTGACCCGCAGCCTGATCGCGAACATGGTCGAGGGCGTCACCGACGGGTTCGAGAAGCGCCTCGAGATCCAGGGCGTCGGTTACCGCGCTCAGCTGAAGGGCCGCAACCTCGAGCTGGCGCTCGGCTACTCGCACCCGGTCTCGATCGAGGCGCCTGAGGGGATCGAGTTCGAGGTGCCCCAGCCGACCGAGATCGTCGTGCGCGGGATCGACAAGCAGCTGGTCGGGCAGGTCGCGGCGGATATTCGCAAGCGCCGCCCGCCGGAGCCCTACAAGGGCAAGGGAATTCGCTACCGCGGCGAGCACGTGCTGCGCAAGGTCGGGAAGAGGGCCTGATGACCGTCCTCACCAGCAGGCAACGCCGCTTGCGCCGTCGCCGTCGCGTCCGCGCCCGGGTCACCGGGACGGCGGAGCGCCCGCGCCTCTCCGTGTACCGGTCGAACCGGGGCGTCTTCGCCCAGCTGATCGACGACACCAAGGGCCACACCGTCGCCGCCGTCAACTGGATCGAGCCGGACCTGCGCAAGCTGACCGCGGCCGCGCAGGCCAAGAAGGCCGGCGAGCTGCTGGCCGAGCGCGCCAAGGCGGCCGGGGTGGAGACCTGCGTCTTCGACCGTGGTGGCTACCAGTACCACGGCCGGGTCAAGGCCCTCGCCGAGGGAGCCCGCGAGGGGGGGTTGGCCTTCTAGTTCCGCTACGGTGGGCCGCTTGCAATGAAGGGAATGGACGCCACAAACGTTGAGACGGTGAGCCCGCGCGGGCTCGACCTCCAGGAGCGGGTGATCGAGATCAACCGCGTCGCCAAGGTGGTGAAGGGCGGCCGGCGCTTCTCCTTTACGGCGCTCGTCGCTGTCGGCGACGAGGAGGGCGTGGTCGGGATCGGCTACGGCAAGGCTCGCGAGGTTCCGCTGGCGATCCAGAAGGGCGTCGAGAACGCCCGCAAGAACTTGATCCGCGTCCCCAAATACGGGCAGACGATCACCCACAAGATCATCGGTCGCTACGGCGCCGGACACGTCGTGCTGCGCCCGGCCAGCCCCGGTACCGGCGTGATCGCCGGCGGCGGCGTGCGGGCGGTGCTCGAGCTAGGCGGCGTGCGGGACGTGCTCACCAAAAGCATCGGCACTCAGAATCCGATCAATGTCGTCAAGGCGACCATGGACGGCCTGATTCGACTTCGTCGCCCTGAGGAAGTCGCCGAACTGCGAGGTCTCACCGTCTCTCAAGTGCTCGGGATCGACCGCTCGACCGCGGGTCCTGACGCGGAGGACGGGGGGGCGCTGCGGGCCGAGCTGTCCTCGACCCCCCCGTCCTCCACGCCACCCGCGGAAGAGGCGGAGCAGCCCGAGGCCGCTGAAGCAACGGCTGACGAAGCGGCTTCTGCCGCGGGTGACGCCGTAGGGGGGCCCACCCCCGAGGAAGCTTTAGCTACCGGAGGGGGTGGGGGGTCCCCTGCGGAGGCAGGACCCGCGGCCGAGGAGCCCCCGGCAACCGAAGGTGAAGCTTCATGAGTGCCGTACAGATCAAGCAGGTTCGTTCGGTGGCCGGTACCAACCCAAGCCAGAAAGCCACGTTGACGGCGCTTGGGCTGGGCAAGATCGGGAACTCTGTGGAGCGGAAAGACTCGCCGCAGTTGCAAGGGCAGCTGCGGGTCGTGTCTCACCTTGTTGAGGTGAACTCGTAATGGCTGAGAAAGCGTCCAAAGCCAAAGAGGGCGAGCGGTCCGAGGAAATCGGGCTGCACAGCTTGAAGCCGAAGCCCGGCTCGCGTAAGCCGCGCAAGCGGATCGGGCGTGGCGAGGGCTCTGGGCTCGGCAAGACCTCCGGCCGTGGGCACAAGGGCGCCGGCTCCCGCTCGGGCAGCAAGCGCAAGGTCGGCTACGAGGGCGGCCAGAACCCGATTCACATGCGGATGCGAAAGCTGCGCGGCCCGCACATGAAGAAGTCGATGCCGTTCGAGAACTTCCGCACCAAGACGCAGCCGGTCAACCTCGCCGACCTCGAGGAGCGCTTCGACGCCGGCGCCGAGGTCACCCCCGAGACCCTGAAGGAGAAGGGCCTCGCGAAGCGGTCGGACCCGGTCAAGATCCTCGCTCGCGGCGAGATCTCGAAGAAGCTGACGGTCCGCGCCCATGGCTTCAGCGCCACCGCCAAGGAGAAGATCGAGGCGGCCGGCGGCACCTGCGAGACTCTGGAGCCGTAATGCTCCGGACGATCGCGAACGCCTTCAGCGTCGCCGACATCCGCAAGAAGCTTGCCTTCACGGCGGCGATGCTGGCGCTCTACCGGCTCGGCGCCTACATCCCCTCGCCGGGCGTCGACGTCAACGCGGTCAAGGACATCCAGTCCAACTTCGGCGGCTCCAACATCCTCGGTTTCCTCAACCTCTTCTCGGGCGGCAGCCTCTCGCGCCTCAGCCTCTTCGCGCTGGGGATCATGCCCTACATCACCGCCTCGATCATCCTGCAGCTGCTGACCGTGGTGGTGCCCTCGCTGGAGAAGCTCTCCAAAGAGGGCGAGGTCGGGCAGCAGAAGATCACCCAGTACACGCGCTACCTGACCGTCGCCCTGGCGGCCGGCCAGTCGCTCGGCTACGTCTACCTGTTCAACTCGCTCAGCGCCCAGTCCGGGACCAGCGTGGTGGGGACCCTCACCTTCCCGAAGGTGTTCCTGATCGTCGTCTGCCTGACCGCGGGCACGACGCTGCTGATGTGGCTCGGCGAGCTGATTACGCAGCGCGGCGTCGGCAACGGGATCTCGCTGATGATCTTCGCCTCGATCGCCTCGCGCATCCCGGAGGGGATCACGAAGTGGTGGTCCAGCCCCGACCAGGTCTTCGTCGTGATGATGCCGTTCATCGCGCTGGCGGTGATCGTCGCGATCGTCTTCGTCCAGGAGGGCCAGCGCCGCATCCCGGTCCAGTACGCGAAACGCGTGGTCGGGCGCAAAATGACCTCGGGCGGCTCCACCTACCTTCCCCTGCGGGTCAACATGGCGGGCGTCATCCCGGTCATCTTCGCCGCCTCGATCATGGCCTTCCCGCCGACGATCGGCCAGCTCCTCAACACTCCGGCCGCCCTCGACTTCGCCGCCTTCTTCAGTCCCAGCGGCTGGGCTTACGTGGTCGGCGAGGTCTTCTTCATCATCGTCTTCACCTACTTCTACACGGCGGTCACCTTCAATCCGGTCGACCAGGCCGACAACCTGAAGAAATACGGCGGCTTCATCCCCGGGGTCAGGCCGGGTCGGCCGACCGCCGAATACCTCGACCGCATCCTCTCCCGACTGACCTTCCCCGGGGCGCTCTACCTGGGCGCGGTGGCGGCGCTGCCGACGATCCTGATCAGCCAGACCTCGGCGACCTTCTACTTCGGCGGCACCTCGATCTTGATCGTGATCGGCGTAGCGCTCGACACGGTCAAGCAATTGGAGGCGCAGCTGATGATGCGCAATTACGAAGGCTTCTTGAAATAGGCCGAGGACGCTGCAAACCGGCGCATCTCCTTGGTTTTCGCGCCCTCGGATTGAAATGACTGAACTGAACCTCGTACTTCTAGGCCCCCCCGGCAGTGGCAAGGGGACCCAGGGCGAGCGGTTGCGCGACGACCTGCAGCTTCCCTACTACGCGACCGGCGACATCCTGCGTGCGGCGGTGCGCGAGGAGACCGAGCTGGGTCGCCTCGCCAAGGAGTACATGGACTGCGGCGACCTGGTCCCCGACGAGGTGATCGTCGGGGTGATCGCCGAGCGGATCGATTCCGAGGAGGCGGCCGACGGCTTCATCCTCGACGGCTTCCCTCGCACCGTGCCCCAGGCCGAGGCGCTCGACGCCAAGCTGGCCGAGCTGGGTCGCTCGGTCTCGGCGGTTCTGCTGATCGACGTCTCTGACGACGAGGTGGTGCGTCGCCTGGGGGGCCGGCGGACCTGCGTCGAGAACGGCCACGTCTTCCACGTCGAGTTCAACCCGCCCGAGCGGGAGGGTGTCTGCGACATCGACGGCAGCGAGTTGATCGTCCGCGACGACGACAAGCCCGAGGTGATCCGCAAGCGCCTCGACACCTACCATGCCAAGACCGAGCCCCTGGTCGAGCACTACGACAGCCAGAGCCTGCTGCGTCGGATCGACGGCGCCGCCGCGCCGAACGAGGTCGCCGAGGAGGTCCGCCGGACCCTGGCGACGCTGAAGCTGGAAGCCGACGAGGCGATCTAGCCCGTGCCCAATTAGCGTGTACCGGATGATCATCCGCAAGACTCCCGAGCAGGTCGAGAAGATGGCCTCCTCCGGAGAGGTCCTGGTTCGCTGCCTGCGGATGCTCGCCGGCAAGGCGCACCCCGGTGTCACCACGGCCGACCTCGACGCGGCCGCCGAGAAGTTCATCCGCTCGCAGGGAGCGGTGCCGGCCTTCAAGGGCTACCGTGGCTTCCCGGGCTCGATTTGCGCTTCTCCCAACTCGATGGTCGTCCACGGCATCCCCGGCCCGTACGAGTGCAAGCGCGGCGACGTGCTCTCGATCGACGTCGGCGTGGTCAAGGACGGCTGGGTCTCCGACGCCGCCATGACGGTCCCGATCGGCTCGATCGAACCCGACGCCGCCAAGCTGCTCGACGTGACCAAGGCCTCGCTGTTCACGGGGGTCGAGCAGATGCAGCCCGGCAACCACCTCGGCGACGTCTCGGCGGCGATCCAGCGCGCCGTGGAGGCGGAGGGCCTCTCCATCATCCGCACCCTGGTCGGCCACGGCATCGGCCGCGACATGCACGAGGACCCGCAGGTGCCGAACTTCGGCGAGCCCGGCAAGGGGCCGCTGCTGGAGGAGGGGACCGTGCTGGCGATCGAGCCGATGGTCAACTTCGGCGGCCCCCAGGTTCGCATGGGCAACGACGGCTGGGCCGTCTACTCCCAGGACGGATCGCTCGCCGCCCACTTCGAGTTCACGGTGGCCGTCACCGCCGACGGCCCGCGGATCCTCACCCCCTGGCACGAAGAGGAGTGATGGCCCTTCACACGTCGGGATCGCGCGATGGGTGATGAGCGCTGGGCCGAGGTCGATGACTATGTCGCGAGCTTGTTGGCGCCGCACGACGATGCGCTTGACGCGGCGCTGCGGGCGAGCGATGAGGCCGGGCTGCCGGCGATCCAGGTTTCGCCGCCGCAGGGGAAGCTGCTCCAGCTGCTGGCGCAGTCGATCGGCGCGCGGGCGATCCTCGAGTTCGGAACCCTGGCCGGCTACAGCACGATCTGGCTGGGGCGGGCCCTCCCGGAGGACGGGCGGCTGATCACCCTGGAGGCCGACCCGGGCAATGCCGATGTGGCGCGCGGGAACATCGAGCGTGCCGGATTGGGCGATCTCGTCGACCTTCGAGTCGGCCCAGCGCTGGTGACGCTGCCCCAGCTCGAGGCAGAGGGCGCCGGTCTCTTCGACTTCGTCTTCATCGACGCGGACAAGGCCAATACCCCCGAATACTTCGCCTGGTCGCTTGAGTATTCCCGTCCCGGCTGTTTGATCGTCGCCGACAACGTCGTCCGCGACGGCGCACTGGTGGACCTCGACAACGACGATCCGGCCATTGAGTCCCAGCGCCGCTTCCACGAGATGCTCGCCGCCGAGCCCCGTGTCGCCGCCACGACCATCCAGACGGTCGGCGTCAAGGGCTACGACGGCTTCACGCTGGCCCTGGTCCAGGGCTGACTCCCACGACGCCCGGATGTCCGCCCTTGCTATCTTTCCCGTTCGGCCCAGAGGGCCAGTTGTGCCTGCCGCCCGACTCCTGGGGCAGGCAGGAATCCTTTTCGATACGAATCCGGAGCGATGAAGGTCCGAGCGTCCGTCAAACCGATGTGCGAAAAGTGCAAGATCATCCGCCGAAACGGGGCGGTTCTCGTGATCTGCCAGAACCCCCGCCACAAGCAGCGGCAGGGCTAGGGGACGGCTGATGGCGCGCATCGCAGGGATCAACGTACCCGTCAACAAGCGGGTCGAAATCGGGCTCACCTATATCTTCGGGATCGGGCGCTCCACCTCCCAGGAGATCCTCGCCAAGACGAAGATCGACCCGAACACGATGGTCAAGGACCTGACCGAGGACGAGGTCGTCCGCCTCCGCGAGGCGGTCGAGGCACATGAGGTCGAGGGCGACCTGCGTCGCGAGCGCTCTCAGAACGTCAAACGGCTGATGGAGATCGGCGCCTACCGAGGCCTGCGCCACCGGCGCGGCCTGCCGGTTCGCGGCCAGCGGACCAAGACCAACGCGCGGGGCCGCAAGGGCCCCCGCCGGATGAGCGTCGCCGGCAAGCGCAAGGTGTAACGGGGGACAAGGGACCAGATGGCAGCCAAGAAACCAGCCAAAGCGCGCACCAGGCGCCGGGTGAAAAAGAACGTCACCTACGGGCAGGCCCACATTAAGACTTCGTTCAACAACACGATCGTCACCCTGACCGACACCGAGGGCAACGTGATCGCCTGGGAGTCGGCCGGGTCCGCGGGCTTCAAAGGATCGCGCAAGTCGACTCCGTTCGCCGCGCAGGTGACCGCCGACTCCGCCGCCAAAAAAGGTATGGAGCACGGGCTTGAAAAGGTCGAAGTTTTCGCAAAGGGCGCCGGCTCCGGACGCGAGACGGCAATTCGCTCGCTGCAGGCCGCCGGCCTCGACGTCACCACCGTCAAGGACGTCTCGCCGCAGGCCCACAACGGCTGTCGCCCGAAGAAGAGGAGGCGCGTCTAGATGGCTCGCGACACCTCCCCCCAGTGCAAGCAATGTCGCCGCGAGGGCCAGAAGCTCTTCCTCAAGGGCGAGCGCTGCTTCACCGACAAGTGCGGGGTCGAGCGGCGCTCCTACCCGCCCGGAGACCACGGCCGCGGCCGCATGCGCCAGTCCGAATACCGGGTGCAGCTGCGCGAGAAGCAGAAGACGCGCCGCTACTACCAGGTCCTCGAGAAACAGTTCCGCGCCTACTACGACAAGGCTTCGCGCCAGGACGGAGTGACCGGCGAGAACCTGTTGCGGCTGCTGGAGTCCCGGTTCGACAACGTGCTGGTGCGCCTCGGATTCGCCGCCTCGCGGCGCCAGGCCCGCCAGCTGGTTCGCCACGGCCACTGGATGGTCAACGGCCGCCGCGTCGACATCCCCTCCTACCAAGTTCGTCCCGAGGACATCATCTCTATCAAGCCGAACTCGGCCGCCGGCGACACCGTTCGCCAGGCGACGGAGCTCGTCTCGACCGTGCCGGCCTGGCTACAGGCCGACCACGACTCTCTTACCGCCAAGGTCCTGCGCTACCCCGAGCGCTCCGAGATCTCGGCGCCGGTTCAGGAGCAGCTGATCGTCGAGCTGTACTCCAAGTAGTCCGGGCACAATTCCAAACCGCAACTCGAGGAACTCATGACCACTGACTTCCAGGTCCCCCGCATCACGTCCGAGAAGGTCGACGACCGCCGCGGCACCTTCACCATCGAGCCCCTCGACAAGGGCTTCGGCTACACCTTCGGCAACGGCCTGCGCCGCGTGCTGCTCTCGTCGCTCGGCGGAGCCGCGATTACCAGCGTTCGCATCGAGGGCGTCGCCCACGAGTTCTCCACGGTGCCGGGCGTCAAAGAGGACGTCACCGACATCGTCCTCAACCTCAAGGAGCTCGTCGTCCGCATGCACACCGACGCCGACGAGGTCGAGGCGCCGCTGGTCGCCACCGGCCCCGGCGAGATCAAGGCCAAGGACATCGACCTGCCCTCCGGCGTCGAGATCCTCAACCCCGACGCCCCGATCGCGACGCTCGAGAAAAAAACCAAGCTCGAGGTCTACCTGACGATCGGCCGCGGCCGCGGCTACTCGCCGGCCGAGGAGAACAAGACCGAGGAGCAGCCGATCGGCGTCATCCCGATCGACTCGATCTTCTCGCCGATCCGCCGCGCCTCCTATGCGGTCGACACGGCCCGGGTCGGGCAGCGGACCGACTTCGACAAGCTCACCCTCGACCTCGAGACCGACGGTTCGATCGAGCCGGCAGCGGCGCTGCGCGAGGCCTCCGAGATCCTGATCAAGACCCTGGCGATCTTCACCGATGCCGACCGGGTCGAGGAGCTGACTGCCCGCGAGGCGGTCGCCAGCCTCACCGCCGACGCGCTGGGCGACGGAGATGTCGGCGCGGCGAGCAGCAACGGGCTCGACGAGATCCTGATTGAGGAACTCGAGTTGGGAGTGCGCTCCTACAACTGCCTGAAGCGCGCCGGCGTGCAGACGGTCGGCGACCTCGTTCGCAAGTCGAATTCGGAGCTGAACGCAATCCCCAACTTCGGTCAGAAGTCGATCGAGGAAGTTATCGAGACCCTTCACTCCCGCGGCCTCGACCTGCGCGAGGACTAGGGAGCCCGGGTCGAGCGGGGAGGAGCGGACGTGCGTCACCGCAAGAAGCGCAACAAGCTGAGCCGCGACGCCGCGCATCGCGGCGCGCTGCTCTCCAACCTCTCCAAGCAGCTGATCGAGCACGAGCGGATCAAGACCAGTCAGGCGAAGGCGAAGGCGGTCAAGCCGGAGGTCGAGCAGTTGATCACGCTCGCCAAGCGAGGCGACCTGCACGCGAGGCGCCAGGCCTTGGCGACGCTGCACAACGACAAGTTCATCGTGCACAAGCTGTTCGAGGAGGTTGCGCCGCGGTACACGGAGCGGCCCGGCGGCTATACGCGGATCGTCAAGTTGGGTCCGAGGAAATCGGACTCGACTGAGATGGTCTATCTCGAGTTGGTTTAGCGGGGAGGGACGGGGTGCCCCTCCGCCTGACAAGTCGTCGCTCTAATTAGAGCGACGACTTTGAGTATCCGCCAGTCGGAGGGGCACCCCGTCCCTCCGACAAAACCGCTCAAGCTGGACGGCTCAGTCGAGCCCGACCCACGGCCGCTGAGCTGAATCCCCCCGCGGTGCAACGCGTTGTCCCCCTATTTCGGGGAGAAAGCGTTTCACCGAGTCAGTCGTAGCTGACTGACTCGAGGTATAGGCCGTGGGGTGGGGCTGTGTCGCCTGCCTCCGGACGCGGTGCGCCTTTGAGGAGCTGCTGGAAGTTCGCGACGGTTCTTCGACCCCCGGCGACCTCCAGTTGGGTGCCCACCAGGACGCGGACCATGTTGCGCATGAAGGCGTCGGCGGTGATTCGGAAGTTGAGGATGTCGTTGTCATCCTCTTCCCACCCGGCCTTGAGGACGTTGCGCTCGAAGCGGACGTGGTCGGTTTGGGTGGGGGTGAAGGCTGTGAAGTCGTGGGTGCCGATTAGGGCGGCGGCACAGGCTTCGAGGGCCTCGCGGTCGATGCGATGGGGCCACCAGAGGGCGCGGCCCCCTTCGAACGGGCTCGGGGCCGACCGGGCGAAGACTCGGTAGCGGTAGGTCCGCGACCTGGCGTCGTGGCGCGCGTCGAAGCCGTCATTGACCACGGCGGCAGCGGTGACGGCGACATCGTCAGGCCCCACCCCGCTCAACCGCCGCGCCAGATCCCCCGGAACCTCCGCCTCGGTCTCAAAACTCGCAACCTGCCCAAGCGCATGCACGCCGGTATCGGTCCGCCCAGCCACAGTCAGCTCAACCGGCACGCGCAGCACCGTAGCCAGCGCCGCCTCCAGCTCCCCCTGAACCGTCCGCAGCCCCGGCTGAGCGGCCCAGCCCTTAAAAGCTGTTCCCGCGTACTCGATGTCGAGGCGAACAGTGCGCACGCGCGCAGTATGCAGCCCGGCCGGGGGGAGGGACGGGTGCCCCTCGGGCTGGCGGATACTCAGAGCCGATCAGCTAATTAGCTGATCGGCGAGTCAGAACGAGGGGCACCCGTTCCTCCCGCCCACCCCGCTGCCTAGAATCGCTCGTTGTGCGTGTCCTTCTGACCAACGACGACGGCATCACGGCCCCCGGCCTACAGGCGGCCCGCCGCGCCCTGCGTGAGATCGACGGTGTCGAGGTCGACGTGATCGCCCCGAACTCAAACCGCAGCGCGATCGCCCGCGGCATCACGACCCGCTCGCCGCTCACGGTCGAGGAGGTCGAGTTCGGCGACGGAGACCGTGGCTTTGCCACCGACGGCACCCCGGTCGACTGCGTCCGCTTCGCCGAGCTCGGGCTGGTTGGTCACCGCCCCGACCTGATCGTCTCCGGCATCAACCACGGCGCCAACCTCGGCGACGACATCACCTATTCGGGGACCGTTGCCGCGGCCTTCGAGGGGATTGTCCTCGGCATCCCCGCGGTGGCGATCTCCCAGCAGTCCTCCGGCGGGGGCATGGGCTACGTCAGCGGCAAGTTCGACTTCGGCGTGGCCGCGCCCTTCGCCGCCGAGCTGGTCCGCCGCCTGATCGTCGAGCCGATGCCCGCAAAGACGTTGATCAACGTCAACTGTCCGGCGGGGGAGCCGACCGGCATCGAGGTCACGAAGCTCGGCAAACGCCTCTACAACGATGAGCTGCGGCTGGTCTCCGAGGACGAGGACGGCCGGCGTCACTACGAGATATACGGCTGGCAGCCCGGGTTCGAGGACGAGCCCGGCACCGACCTCTCGGCGATCTCGCAGGGCCGGATCGCGGTGACCCCGATCCATTTCGACCTCACCGACCACGGCGAGCTGGAGCGGCTGCGCGGCTGGCGCTTCGAGGAGATGCTCGCCGCCAGCGCCCCGGCGTGAGCGCCGCCGCGGCGAGGGACGAGCGGCGCGCCGCCGAGCTGCGCCGCGAGCTCCAGCGCCACAACCACCGCTACTACGTCCTCGACGACCCCGAGATCGGCGACGATGCCTACGACGAGCTGCTCGACGAGCTGCGGGCGATTGAGGCCGAGCACCCGGAGCTACGCGCCCCCGATTCCCCCACGCAGCGGGTCGGCGCTCCGCCGCTGGAGCGCTTCGATCAGGTCGAGCACGCCGAGCCGATGCTCTCGCTGGCCAACGCCCGCAACGAGGAGGAGCTGCGGGCCTGGGAGACGAGGATCCGCAACCACCTGAAGCGCCTCGACATCGCCGCCTCGGAGTTCAGCTACACGACCGAGCCGAAGATCGACGGCCTGGCGATCTCCCTGACTTACGAAGATGGCGTCCTCGTCCGCGGCGCGACCCGGGGGGACGGGCGAATCGGCGAGGACGTCACCCAGAACCTGCGCACGATCGGAGCGATCCCGCTGCACATCCCCAACGCCCCGCCGTTGGTCGAGGTCCGCGGCGAGGTCTACCTGCCGATTGCCGACTTCAAGGCGCTGAACGAGCGCCGCGCCGAGGCGGGCGAGCCGACCTTCGCCAATCCGCGCAACTCGGCGGCGGGGTCGATCCGCCAGCTCGATCCGGCGCTCGCCGCCCAGCGCCCGCTCTCGATCTGGTGCTACGGGTTGGGCGCGACCCGCGGCCTCGACCCGGCAACCCACATGGAGGAGGTCGATTGGCTGCGCGAGCGGGGCTTCAAGGTCAATCCCCACACCGATCACCATGCGGACGTCGACGCCGTCGTCGAGCGCTGCCGCTGGTGGGAGGAGCGCCGCGACCAACTCGACTACGAGATCGACGGGGTCGTGATCAAGGTCGACGAGCGGGCGCTGTGGCGGGAGCTGGGCGTGGTCGGGCGCGAGCCGCGCTGGGCGATCGCCTGGAAGTTCGCGCCGACGACGGCGACCACGGCGATGAGAAAGGTCGTCTGGAACGTCGGCCGCACCGGTCACCTCGTCCCCTTCGCGATGCTGGAGCCGGTCCACGTCGGTGGCGTCACGGTCAGCACCGCGACCCTCCACAACGAGGAGGACCTCGAGCGCAAGGACGTCCGTGAGGGCGACGAGGTAATCGTGATGCGAGCGGGCGACGTGATCCCCCAGGTCGTCTCGCCGAAGTTGCCGCGCGCGAACCCGCGCGCGCGCAAGCCGAAGCCGCCGAAGAAATGCCCGGCTTGCGGGACGACGACCGTCAAGCCGGAGGACTCGGTCTTCACGATCTGCCCGAACAAGGCCGGCTGCCCAGGCCAGTCCTTCCAGCACGTCAAGCACTTCGTCAGCCGGGGAGCGATGGACATCGAGGGGCTGGGGGAGAAGCAGGCGCTGCGCTTCCTCGAGGAGGGCCTGATCGCCGATGTCGCCGACATCTACGAGCTGCGCGAGGAGCAGCTGGCCGAGCTGGAGGGGTTCGGGGAGGTCTCCGCCCGCAACCTGCTCGCCGCGATCGAGGCTTCGCGCGACCGCCCCTTCAAACGCGTCCTCTACGCGCTCGGCCTGCCCGGCGTCGGTTACGTCACCGCCGAGGCGCTGGCCGACCACTTCGGCTCAATCGACGCGCTCCACACCGCCGACCCCGAGCTGATCGAGGAGGTCGAGGGAGTCGGGCCGATCATGGCCGTCCAGGTGGCCGAGTCGCTGGCCGACGAGCGGACCTGGGAGCTGATCGAAAAGCTCCGCGCCAGGGGCCTGCGGCTCGAGCAGGACGCCTCCGAGCGTCGCGCCGCCGGCGGCCCGTTGGAGGGCAGGACCGTCGTCCTAACCGGCACCCTGCCCATCCTCACCCGCGAGGAGGCGGCGGCGCTGATCAAGGCGGCGGGCGGCAAGGTCACCAACTCGGTCTCCAAGAAGACGGACTACGTGGTCGCCGGCGAGAGCCCCGGCTCAAAGCTCGCCAGGGCGGAGCAGCTCGGGGTCGAGGTTGTCGACGAGGTTGGGCTCAGACGGATTTTGGGCTGAAACGGGCGGGTGCCCCTCAGCCTGACTCGCCGTTCAGCCAATTGGCTGAACGGCTCTGAGTATCCGCCAGTCTGAGGGGCACCCGCCCGTTTCATCTCGAAGCTCAGTATGAGGCCACTGCGGCGGCGATTCGGTCCTGTTCTTGGTGAGCCAGTGAGATGTCGCGGACGCTTCCCATCAGGATCGAGAAGGCCATCGTCTTGCCGCTGCGGTTGAAGCAGTAGCCGGAGAGGTTGCTGACCCCGGTCAGGGTCCCCGTCTTGGTGCGGCACCGTCCCGCCGCCCGGGTTCCGTGCATGCGCGAGGCGACCGTACCCTCACGACCCGCCAGGGCGAGGTCCTGGATGAAGTCGTCGCCGACCGCGCTATAGCGCATCGACTTCAGCAGGGCGACAACCTGGTTGGGCGAGGCGCGCCCCGAGCGGGTCAGGCCGGAGCCGTCGACCGCATGCACGCCGGAGCCGTGGCTGCGGGCGAAGTGCGTGACGACCGCGGCTCCCGCGCGGGTAGAGCCTTCGGTCCCGAAGCGGGCGCCGAGCAGCTTGTTCAGCGTCTCGGCGAAGAAGTTGTCCGAGTAGACGTCGGTGGCGTTGACGATCCGGGTCAGGGTGGGGGAGCGGACCACCGCAACTTGGCGGGCGGCGGCGGGCGCCTTGCGGAGGGCGACCCGGGTGCGGATATGTACGCCAGCTCGGCGCAGCGAGCGGGTGAGGGTCGCGGCGGCGAGCTTGGCCGGATCGCTCGCAAAGCGCCGGGCTCGCAGGTCGCCGTAGCCGGAGTCGAAGGCGAGTCCCGAGAGGGGGCCGATCCAGGGGCTGGTCGCGTAGCCGGAGTCGGCGACGCCACGCAGGCGGTCGAAGACCGTGTCGTCGGCGTAGAGCCTGCCGGTCACCGAGGCGATCCCGGCGGCGCGGATCTGGGGCCTCAGCGCGAAGAGGTCGGTCCCCAGCCCGTCGTGGAAGCGCTTGTTGAAGGCCGGCGAGCCGAGGGTCGGGTCGCCGCCGCCCTTCAGGAAGAGGTTGCCGTGCAGGACCCCGTCGTCCCCCAGCCTGCCGTTGCTGAGCACCCGCGTTGCGATCCGGTATTGCGGCCCGAGTGAGGCAAGCGCGGCGCCGGTCGTGAAGAGCTTCATGTTGGAGGCGAGCGGTCGCGCTCTCGCCGCGGCCCTGCGGCAGACGACGCGGCCGCTGTCGAGGTCGACGACGAGCAGCCCGCTGGCCCCGCCTCCGCCGCGTACGAGTTCCGCCTTCAGGGCGGGACAGAACGGCGCGTTTGCCGCCCCGGCTCCGGTGGCAGGCAGGAATACACCGCAAATCGCGATGAGCAGGGCAGGGGTCCGTCTCATCTAGTGAGATAATCCATGTTTATGGGCAAAGTTGTGGACATCGAGTCTCAACCCAGGCGGCGACGTTCCCGCAAACGCCCATCGAAGACCGCGCTCGTGCTGGGCGGGGGCGGCTTCACCGGCGGGGTCTATGAGATCGGCGCCCTGCGCGCCCTCGACCTGCTCGCGGTCAACAGCACCGTCACCAACTTCGACATCTACGTCGGCACCAGCGCCGGCTCCTTCGTCGCCGGCATGCTCGCCAACGGGGTCACGCCCGAGGAGATGATGCAGGTGATCAACGATCGCCTGCCCTCGGACCTCGACGACCTCGACCTCGACAAGGTGCTGAAGCCCAACTACCTCGGCTTCCTCCAGAAAGCGGCGATGTTGCCGTTGCGCACGGTCGAGCTGCTGCGGGTTCTGACTCGGATCGGCGAGTTCTCCGCCATGGACATCGGCGTCGGCCTCGCCGAGGCTCTCCCGACCGGCATTTACTCGAATGGCGGGATCGCCGATTACGTTGAGGGAACGCTCTCCAGCGCCGGGCGCACCAACGACTTTCGGCTCCTCGAGCGCGAGCTGTACCTGGCCGCGACCGACCTCGACACCTGCGAGCGGATCGTCTTCGGCGAGAAGGACTGGGCCGACGTGCCGATTTCCAAAGCGGTCCAGTGTTCGACCGCCCTGCCGATCGTCTACAAGCCGGTCGACCTGAAAGGCCGCCAGCTCGTCGACGGCGGCATTCGCTCGACCACCAACGTCGACATCGCGGTTGAGCGGGGAGCGAAATTCATCGTCGTCGTCAATCCGCTGGTGCCCTTCGTCAACGACTTCGAGAAGACGATTCCGACCGTGTTCGGCACCCGGGTGAAGAGGGTTTCCGACATGGGCCTGCCGGCGATCGCCAACCAGACCTTCCGGCTGATTGCCCACGCCAGGTTGCACGAGGCGGTAGCCGCCTGGAAGGAGAAGTACCCCGGTGTCGACATCATCCTGGTCGAGCCTGAGTCCAACGACGAGCTGATGTTCGGCACGCCGATCATGGATTACTCGCGGCGCCTGAAGATCGCCCGCCACGGCTTCGAGTCGGTCACCGCCACCCTGGCCCAGGACTACGACCGTTACAAGGAGATCGCGGAGCGCCACGGCCTCGAGATCTCCGAGCGGCGCGTTCGCCGGGTGGTCGAGCGGGCGGCCGAGGAAGAGCCGGAGTCGACCTCGGCCTGGCGGCGCGTGCTCGAACAGACGACCTCGGCGTTGCTGCGGCAGTCGGGCGAGGCCTCCTGATTCGATCGAGGGATGGGGCCGGGGCGTCGGGCCTCCCTCGTGGGAATTGATGTCGCACGGCCTTCGGCCTTAGCTCCGATGTTGGAGCGCGGCTTACGCCGCGCAATCCTGAGATTGCATATCGCCGCTTCGCGACATTCCCGCGAGGGGGACCGGTGTCCCGGCTACGGACGCTCTGCCTGACTCAAAAGCTCACCGAATTGCCACGGCGCGCTGAAGGTTCTACAGCTGCCAAGCGAGCACGCGCGGCCCGGCCGGCTGAGCCGTCGTGGGCTGATAGCCCCGGATGGGCTGGTGCGCTTTTTGCGTGGATTTCGGACGGGAGCGGGGGGAATTTCCGCGGTGTGAAGGAGGGGGCGGTTGCCCTCTGGGCGAATGTCGCGAAGCGGCGATATGCAATCTGTCTATTGCGCGGCGAAGCCGCGCTCCAACTCCGGAGCGAAGGCCGAAGGCCGAAGCGACTCAATTCGACCAGAGGGCAACCGCCCCCTCCCCCTCAGGTGGCGTAAAGGGCCTCGATCTCGTCTTCGTGCTTCTGCGCGACGACCGCGCGCTTGACCTTCAGGGTGGGGGTGAGCTCGCCGCTCTCCTGGGAGAGGTCGTGATGGAGGATCGCGACCTTCTTTACCTGCTCCACCCGGGCGAATTTCTCGTTGATCTTTGCGACGTGGGCCTCGATCGCCTTGCGGATCTCGTCGTCTGAGGCGAGTTGCTCGGGGTCCTCGGGCAGGCCGTGTTCCTTGGCGTAGGGGGCGGCCTCTTCGGGGTCGAGGGTGACCAGAGCCACCAGGTAGGGCCGGCGGTCGCCGACCACGACGCATTGCGAGACGAGGGGATGTTGCTTGATCTCGTTCTCGAGGTTGGCCGGGGTGATGTTCTTGCCACCGGCGGTGATGATGATGTCCTTTTTACGGCCGGTGATCGTGATGAAGCCCTCGGAGTCGATCTCGCCGACATCGCCGGTGTGCAGCCAGCCGTCGACGATCGTCTCCCGGGTTGCCTCCTCGTTCTTGTAGTAGCCCTGGAAGACGTTTGGGCCCTTGACGAGGATCTCGCCGTCGTCGGCGATTTTCACCTGACAGCCGGGGAAGGGTTTGCCGATCGTGCCGACCTTGAAGTCCTCGGCGCTGGAGATAGTCGCCGCGGTCGAGGTCTCGGTCATCCCCCAACCCTCCAGCACCAGCACCCCGGCGGCGTCGAAGAAACGCAGGATCTCGGGGTTGATCGGGGCCGCGCCGGAGACGGCCAGTCGCAGGTTGCCGCCGAACAGGCCCCTGATTTTGGAGAGGACTTTCTCGTCGGCGAACTTGTATTGCCTGCGGAGGAGGAAGCCCGGCTTGCGCCCGGCGCGCTCCGCCTCCCGCATCCTGCTGCCGACCCGGATCGACCAGTCGAAGATTGCCTTTTTGAGGCCGCCCTCTTTCTCCATCGCGCTGGTCGCGGTCGTGTAGATCTTCTCGAAGATGCGCGGCACCGAGGGGAAGTAGGTCGGTTTGAGCTCGGCCAGGTTGGGGACGATCTTCAGCGGGTCGCGCTCCCAGTAGGCGATCGTGCTGCCGAGGTCGAAGCTGCCGAGCTGGATCAGTAGGGCGAAGGAGTGGGCGAGCGGGAGGTAGAGGTAGGTCAGATCCTCGTCTTCGATCGTGCTGGTCTCGTTGACCATGTCCAGCATTGCCCGGTAGTTGCCGTGGCTGATGATGCAGCCCTTTGGCGGGCCGGTCGTCCCCGACGTGTAGATGAAGGTGCAGATGTCGTTGGGCGTCACCGTCTTCCAGCGGGCCTCCCATTCAGACGGGTCGCGCTTTGCGCCCCGCGCCGCCAGATCCTCCATCGAGATCGCGTCCTCGCTCGAGCCGGTCATCCGAACGACCTGCTCGAGCATCGGCAGCCGGTCACGGACGGCACGGATCTTCTCCATCTGCTCATCGTCTTCGACGACAACGACCTTGGCGTCGGAGTTCTCGAGGACGTACTGGCATTCCTCGGGGGAGTTG
The DNA here is from genome assembly GCA_963702055.1 of uncultured Solirubrobacterales bacterium. Taxonomy (GTDB): domain Bacteria; phylum Actinomycetota; class Thermoleophilia; order Solirubrobacterales; family 70-9; genus CAWINX01. The sequence continues at coordinate 2,393,078 of OY969702.1, forward strand.
GTCTGGTAGATCGGGACGACGACCGCCCCGGCCGAGAGCGCCGCGAAGTCGAAGTAGGTCCACTCGGGGCGGGTGTTGCCGAGAATCGAGACTTTGTCGCCCTTGGCGACCCCGAGGTCGATCAGCCCGAGGGAGAGGTCGCGGGCCGTGTCACGGACCTCGTTGAAGCTGCGATCAACCCATGTCTCGCCGTCCTTGTAGCGAACAGCCGGGTCGTTGCCGTAGCGCTCCGCCGAGCGCGACAGCAGGTCCGCGAGCGTCGACGAATTGGTTCCCCTCCCCATCGCGGGGGAGTTTATTCGGCTAGAGAGCCGAGGGCTGTCCCTGCGCCTGGCGGCTCAGCAGGTTGCGAAGCGAGGACTCGAAGAGAAACTTGTCGATGCGACCGTGAAAGATCGGAACGCCCATCTCCATGCACTTGCTGATCACCTCCTGCCGCTTCATGTGAAGCTCGTCGGCAAGCTCGGTGGGCGTCAGGTGATTGGCCACGGGCGGACCTCCCTATGTTGGTGACTGGCGATCGTCTACCAAGTTTTACGCGTTGAGCCGGAGGTGTCAATCCTCGATCGAGGCTCCGCTGTTCCTTTGCCGCAAATAGCGGGGCAAAGGAACAGCGGAGCTTGGATTTAGGGCTACCCGGGATAATGCGCCGATGGCCGAGCACGTCGAAAGCACGCCGCCCGCATCGGTGCCGATGCCGCGTCGCGGCCGCCTCTGGGTGATCATCGCGCTCGCCCTCGCGACGATCGCGCTCGGCTACGCCGTGGTCAACATCTCCACCCAGAAGGCGGGGCGGGCGGTGGTCCAGGTCGCGGGCATCGGCGACGCGCAGGAGATCTTCGGCGGGGTGCCGCAGGCGGGCGACCGGCTCGGCTCCTCCGACGCGCCGGTGACGGTGCAGATCTTCAACGACCTCCAGTGCTCCAGCTGCCGCGCGGACTTCTTGCGGACGATCCCGGGGCTGGTCGACGGCTACGCTCGGCCAGGTGGCGCGAAGCTGCTCTACCGCCACTACTCGGTCAGCGAGAGTCCGCAGGAGCTGGGGTTCTACGGCGCCGAGGCCGCCGCCGCGCAGGGATATGGCTGGCAGTACACCTACCTCTTCTTCCGCAACCAGGACGAGGCCAAACGCTTCGGCATCGACCAGGACTTCCTCGACTCGATCGCCGGCGGCGTCGAGGAGCTCAACGAGCCTCAATGGCGCACCTACCTCGACGACAACGGCGGGTCCGGTGGGGCAATCGCGAAGCGCCTCGACGGCTACGAGCAGCTCGGCGCCAACCTCGGCATCCGCACCCGGCAGGCGGCGATCGTCAGCGGTCCGCGGGGAACGCGCACGCTTCAGGACGGCCCCACCCTCGGCCAAATCGAGAGCGCCATACAGGCGGTGCGGTGATTGACGCGCCTTCTGGGATAATCCCCGCCTCTCGGGGCGTGGCGCAGCCTGGTAGCGCGCACCGTTCGGGTCGGTGAGGTCCCCGGTTCAAATCCGGGCGCCCCGATTGCTGTCAGTATTCCTTCGACCGCGACTTTCGCGGGCGAGAGGGGTATTGGCAGGACCGCCATGCGAAAGACTCCGCTATTGATCACAAGCCTTGCGCTGCTCGTCGCCTGGCTCGCCGCCGGGCCCGGCGGCGCGCGCGCGGCGGCGCCGCCTGGGTTCATCGGGATCTCCCCGCAGAACTCGCTCGAAGCTCAGGACTTCGAGCTGATGCAGGAGGCAGGCATCAAGCGCATCAGGCTGCCGCTCGTCTGGGCCGGAGTGGAAAGCACTTTCCCCCCCAGCCCGGACTGGTCCGGCTTCGACTACAACGTAGCCCTCGCGGCCGAGCACGGAATGAGCATCTTCCCGTTTGTCTACGGATCCCCCTCATGGGTCGCCTCGAACTGGAAAGCCCTGCCGGCGTGGACCAAGTTCCAGCGCCGGGCGTGGGCGGGCTTCCTGCACCAGGCGGTTCGGCGCTACGGCCCTGGCGGCTGGTTTTGGCGCGAGCATCCCGACCTGCCGTACATCCCGATCCGCAACTGGGAGATCTGGAACGAGGAGAACATCATCGCCTTCACCACCCGTCCCGACCCCAAGCGCTACACGACCCTGCTGAAGATCGCCGGCAGGGTGCTGCACCGTGCCGACCACGGCGCCAAGGTGATCCTCGGCGGGTTCTTCGGTCATCCCCTCAACAAAGTCCCGCCGAACGTCAAATCCGAAGAATTCCTCGACAGCGTCTACCAAGACCCCTCGGTGAAGCGGTACTTCGACGGGATCGGACTGCATCCCTACGTTGCCATGGCCGGGCAGATGCGGGCCGAGATCGGCAAGCTCCGCCGCGTGATGCGCGCCCACCACGATGGCGCCACCCCGATCTACATCACCGAGTTGGGCTGGGGTTCCGATAACGGCCCGACGCGCTGGGAGCGCGGCATGCGGGGCCAGGCCCAGCAGCTCAATCAGTCCATCTCGCTGCTGCTCAGAAACCGCCGGCGCTGGCGGATCGCCTGGATCGACTGGTTCACCTGGATGGACCAGCCCTCCGGCTGCCAGTTCTGCAACTCGTCAGGATTGCTGACGAGCGACCGGCTGGCGAAGCCCTCCTGGTACCGGTTCAACGCCTGGACCAGGGGCGACCCCTTCACCGTCCCGCGGCTGAAGAATCCGCTGTCGCGCCCCCCGGTGGGGTAATGAGGGATCGCCGGATCATCTAGATTGCGGGCGACTTCGCATCCGACCAGTCCCGACCAGAAGGAGACGCCAGATGGCTTTCTCGGTTCCCGACCTTCCCTACGCATACGACGCGCTCGAGCCTCACATCGACGAGGCGACGATGCGCGTCCACCACGACAAGCACCACCAAGCCTACGTCGACAAAGCGAACGCCGCCCTGGAGGGGACCGAGTGGGCCGATCGCGACGTCGAGGACGTGCTGCGCGACCTTTCGAGCCTGCCGGCCGACAAGCAGGGCCCGGTTCGTAACAACGCCGGCGGCCACTACAACCACTCGCTCTTCTGGCAGATGATGAGCCCCGACGGTGGCGGCGAGCCGCAGGGCGATCTGGCGTCCGGGATCACCGACGCGTTCGGCTCTTTCGACACCTTCAAGGAGGAGTTCAAAGCCGCCGGCATCGCCCGCTTCGGCTCCGGCTGGTCCTGGCTGGTGCACGACGGGACCGGCCTCGCCGTGGTCTCGACGCCCAACCAGGACTCCCCGATCTCCGACGGCAGCACGCCGCTGCTCGGCTGCGACGTCTGGGAGCACGCCTACTACCTCAAGTACCAGAACAAGCGCCCCGACTACATCGACGCCTTCTGGAACGTGGTCAACTGGGACTACGTTGCCCAGCGCCTCGCCGACGCCGGCTGAGCGCTTCTAGACGGAGGCGGTCGTAGCTGCCGGCCGCGCCGCCTCGGGGAGGTGGCGCGGCTCGGCGCCGTCTTTCGGCGGGACGGCGCTCATCGCGTGTTCGGCCTTGGCGGTGATCGTCAGGCTCGGGTTGACACCGGGGTTGGCGGGCATCGCCGACCCGTCGCAGATCAGTAGGCCCTCGTAGCCGAAGGCCCGGTTGCCGGCGTCGACGACGCCGCTCTCGGGGTCGGCGCCGACCACTGCGCCGCCGAGGATGTGGGCGGTGGTGGGGACGTTTTGGATCGACTCGGTGATGGCGCTCTGGGCGATGCCGCCGGTGCGCTTCGCGAACCAGCGGGCGGCTTGGGCGGCGGCGGGGAGGAAGACCGGGTTCGGCCGGCCGGGATCCTGCTCGGTCTGCAGCCGCACGCCACGCCCGAGCAGCTTGCGCTTCGGCCGCAGGTGCATTGCCGCATCCACCGTCTGCATCACCAGCAGAATCACCGTCCGTCGCGACCAGCGGTAGGGGATGCGCATCCTCAGCGTCTGGAGCGGGTGGCGCAGCATCGCCACGATCCACTTCAGCGGCCTGGTCAGCCGCGTCCCGGGGCCGGTCATCGCGGTGAAGGTGCCGCTCATCGCGTCGCCGGCCTCGCCGTAGGTGACGACCTCGATGTGGGTGTCGGGGTCGGGATAGATGCTCGAGGTGATCGCGACCGAGTGGCTGTAGTCGCGTTCGTCGTCCATTGCGGTGACCGACTGGATCGACTCGGAGTTGGTGCGAATGACGTCGCCGACCCGGCCCGAGAGGCGGGGCAGCGCGCCGCTGTGGCGGCAGTTGGCGAGGAGTTGGTTGGTTCCCAGCGCTCCGGCGGCGACGACGACGCCCTTGGCCGTCAGCTCCCGGCGCCGGCGCCGCAGCCAGGATCCTGAGCGCTCGCTCGTCACCCGGTAGCCGTCGGAGCCGTCGGCGGCGCCGAGCGGGCGGATCTCGGTCACCTGGCGCTCCGGGACGATCTCGACCCCGAGCTTCTCGGCGAACCAGAGGTAGTTCTTGACCAGGGTGTTCTTGGCGCCGTGGCGGCAGCCGACCATGCAGCTTCCACAGCGCATGCAGCCGGTGCGCGCCGGCCCCTCGCCGCCGAAGAAGGGGTCGGGGACCTCCACGCCGGGCTGGTCGAAGAAGACGCCGACCCTGGTGTTCGTGAAGGTGTCCCCGGCCCCGATCTCATCCGCGTACTCCTTGAGCAGCTTGTCGGCGGGGCCCATGCCCTCGTACTCGACGACGCCGAGCATCCGCTCCGCGGTGTCGTAGTGGGGCGCCAGCTCGAGCTCCCAGTTGCCGAGGTCGGCCCACTGCGGGTCCTTGAAGAACGCGGGCCGGGCGCGATAGAGGGTGTTAGCGTAGCCGAGGCTTCCGCCGCCGACCCCGCTGCCGGAAACGACGAACACGTCCTTGAAGAAGGACATGCGAAGAACGCCCCGGAAGCCCAGTTTCGGCGCCCAGAAGTAGCGACGCGGCTGGCGCAGGGTCGACTCCGCGAAGTCCTCGTCGCGGAAGCGGCTGCCGCACTCCAGCACGCAGACGCTGTAGCCCTTCTCGGCCAGGCGCAGCGCCGAGACGGAGCCCCCGAACCCGGACCCGACGACTATCCAGTCAAAATTAAATTCCGCCCGCATGCTCTGCTCTCGCTCGCTCGCGCTAATCATCACCGGCAGTCTCGCTCGCTCGCTCCCGCGTCCGCTGCGGGCGGGTTTGCGCAGCTCCTAGGCCTCGTCCGGCTCGAGCGGGCGGAAGTCGCTGGTCCTGGCGCCGCAGACGGGGCAGAACCAGTCTTTGGGAATGTCCTCGAACGCCGTTCCCGGTGGGATGCCCCCGTCCGGATCGCCGATCGCCGGGTCGTAGATGAACCCGCAGCTCTCGCAGATCCAGAGGGTCGCTTCCTTGGTCGCGGTCATGCCCAAAGCTTAGAGGGGTCGTTATTTGTCGAAGCTGACCGCGACCGGGGCGCGGTCGCCCGGATCCTCGATCTCGAAGAACTCGCGCGCCGTGAAGCCGCCTTGGTTGGCGATGATCGAGCCGGGGAACTGCTGGATCGAGGTGTTGTAGGACTGTACGTTGGAGTTGTAGATCCGCCGCGAGGCCTGGATCTCGTCCTCCAGCTCGGAGAGGTTGCGGCTCAGCTGCTGGAAGTTCTCGGTCGCCCGCAGCGTCGGGTAGTTCTCGGCGACGGCTTTGACGTCGGCCAGCGCCTGGGTCAGTTTCTGCTCGGCTTTGGCGGTGTCCTCGACACTCTGGGCCGCCATCGCCTCCGCCCGGGCTTTGGTCGTTTTCTCGAAGGTCTGGCTCTCGTGCTCGGCGTAGCCCTTGACCGTCTCGACCAGGTTGGGGACCAAATCGTGGCGGCGTTTCAGCTGTACGTCAATGCCGCTCCACGACTCATCGACGCGGTTGCGCGAGGCGATGATCGAGTTGCGCTTCCCGATGTAGTAGAGGACACCGATTACGAGAATCGCGACGACGACTATGAGGACTATGAGCATGCGGGCATCCTACCCGCCGTTTCGGCCGGTGCATAGGATCGGCGGCGATGAGCGCCAAGCAAGAGGCCGAGGCCTGGGCGGAGGTCGTGCGCACCTACGGGGAGCGGCACGACCTCACCTATGAGCCGATCGGCGGGATCAATCCGAAGGACGGCCCGGTCGCCCTCTGTGTCGGCGGGACCAACCGGCTGACCGGGCAGCTGGTCGAGGGCTTCTGGGGCTCCTGCTGCGATGCCGACGAGAAGGAGGTCGGCGGATTGTTCGGCAAGGCGGTGCTGCCGACGGCGCTGCTCGCCAAGGCCAATATGCAGGACCTGGCGAAGGTCGTGCCGGCCTTCAACGTTGAGTCGATTGAGGGTCACGAGGTCGTCACTCAGCGCTTCGCCCGCAAGGTCGAGTTCGAGTCGATCGACTTCAACAAACGCTTCCTGGCAACGGTGCCCCAGGAGTACGACCCGGTCGCGCTGCGCGAGCTGTTCAGTCCCGGCTTCCTCACCTGGACGACGACGATGACCGGGGAGATCGACTTCGGCATCAACGACCGCCAGCTCTGGTTCATGTGGCGGCTGGGCGAGCGCAGCGAGGCGGAGCTGAAAGCGGCGCTCGCCAATGCCGGGCAGCTCTTCAAACGACTGCAGTCCGAGATGGACGAGAGCGGCATCCATACGTACCCCCCCGGGCCTTGGCACGCGGGATTGGCCCCCTTCCCGAACGGATAGGCGCGCGGGTCCTGTCGCCGCAGGGGACCCACCACCCCCTGCGGTACTAAAGCTTCCTCGGGGGTGGTCCGCCCCTACGGCGCCACCCGCGCGAGTATCCGGTTAGGAAGACGGGTAATCCGGGTCGCCTGGGAGGACTACGCGGTGGTCTTCAGCTGTGCCTACCACCTTGGGGAGGATTGGTTCTACGGGGCGGTTGCGGTGGGCCGCGATCGCCTCGTCGGCCGTCGCGAAGGGGAGGAGCGATTCGAGTTGTCTGATCGTTGGGAAGGCGAGCGCCAGCTCGCCGGCGGTCTGGGCATCCAGCGCGGCGCGCGGCTCGAACCAGCCGGCGTCGGTGGTCTCGACACCGTCGGGCTTTGGGGGCGAGTGCGCCGGCGCCAGGGCGAGGAAGAACCAGGCGTCGAAGCGACGCGAGATCACCTCCGGCGTGATCCAGCGCGAGAAGAGGATCAGCTCCTCGTCCTCGACCAGGGCGATTCCGGCTTCTTCTTCCAGCTCCCTCACCGCACAGCTTCGGTGGCCCAGCTCGTCCTCGCCGTCGCCGGGATCGACGGCGCCGCCGGGGAAGACCCAGACGCCCGGCATGAACTTGGCGCTCTCGGTCCGCTTCAGCAGCAGCACCTCAAGCGCCCGGTCGGCGTGTTTGCCACCGCGGCGCAGCAGCACCACCGAGGCCGCGGGGCGGGGCTCGGACGGCTCACCCAGATTCGGCGCCTCAGCGGGCCCGCGCGCTCTCTCCACGGCTCCACCCTACAAGCGCCCTCGGGGCTTTGACCCGGCTATAGCAAGGTAAAAGCTACGAGCGGCGCTCAGTCGAGGGCGCGCTCGCGGCTGCGGCGCACCCAGGTGCGGTGGGCCAGCCATGCGATCAGGCAGAGCAGGGCGATGGGCGCGATGACGGCGAGGCCGATCAGGGCGACGCCGGCGGCGACGGCGAGGATGCGGCCAGCGTCGTGGACGGCGTCGCCGATGCCCCAGCGGCCGCTGCCCGAGCCGGCCGCGGCGGACGGGCCGGTCTCGATCCGCAGCGAGACACGCGAGAGGTGGACACGACGCTGAAGGGTCGTCTGGCGAGCGCGAAGGGTCGCGACGTGCCGGCGCGCGGCGCGTAGCTCGACCTCGGTAACGGTGCGCTCGGCGTCGGTTGAGGCGGCCGCGAGCTGGACGAGCAGGCCTTCGACTTTCGCGTGCGCGTCGCGCAATCTCTCCTCAAGGCCGATCGTCGCAGCCGTCACGTCGGAACTCGAATCGTGCCGGGAGCGCACGTCGGCGATCTCGGAGAAGTCGGCGAGGGCGTCGCTCAGCTTGGCGCTGGGAATCAGCAGGTCGAAGCCGGCCGAGGCGGAGTCGCCGCCGTCGCGGATCGAGGAGCGCAGGACGATGCCGTCGTAGTCGTGGACGACGCCGAGCACCTTCCCGGCGGCGTCGCGCAGCCCGGCGGCGTCGGTGCCGAGCATGATCTGGGCGTCGCGCACCACGTCGCGGTGTCGCGTGTTCGCCGCAAAGGGTCCCGAGCTGGGCTCAGCAGCGCCGGCGTACGCTTTGCTCGCAGGGGCTGATTGGGGCGCCACCTCGGCCCCGGGCAGCGGCTTGGAGGACTGTGCCCCGCTCGAGACGCCTGAAGCGGATTGCGCCGGAGCAGCTGCCGCGTCCGAGCTTTCCACTGCGGGGCCGCTGAGGTGCTCTTCGACGGGGCCCGTGGCCGCGTGGCGCCCGCTATCGGACATCGCAACCACCGCGGTCGCCACGACGATCCCGGTCAGCGCGCAGGCGGCGGCGGGGGCGAGGAGCCGCCGCGGGGGCACGGCGCGAAGGCGTCCCATGAAGCGACGCAACGCTGTCGGAGCAGGGTGACTGGCCGCGACCGGAAAGCCTGCGGCGACCCGGGCATCTAGCCCTGACGCAAACGCCGGGCTGGGAGTGGGGCGCAGCGTACGCAGGGTGGCTTCGAGGATCTCGTCGCTACGCGGTTCCATCGCATGCCTCCCTCAGCTTGTTGACGATTCGGTGCAGCTTGGTCCCGGCGTTCGACTCCGAGATCCCGATGACGCGGGCGACCTCGGTGTTAGAGAGGCCGGCGAAGAACTTCAGCGCGACCATTTCCCGGTCGCGTGCGCCGAGCGCTTCCAGCGCGGTGGCGACAGCGAGGCGCAGCTCGCTCTGCTCGACCGACTGGACGGCGGGGAGGCCCTCGGCGTCGACCGGATCGACCGCCAGCGTCGCCTGCCTGCCGCGGCGGCGCAGCTCGTCGAGCGCCGCGTTGCGGGCAATCCCGAACAGCCAGGCGCGGGCATTTCCTCGCCGCGGGTTGAAGGAGGCGCGCTTGCGGTAAGCGCGCTCGAAGGCGCTGGCGGTGACGTCCTCGGCTGCGGCGCGGTCGCGGAGCAACCCGGCGGCATAGGCGTAGACGTCGTCGCGGTTCTCTCGGTAGAGCCGGTCGAAGGCGATTCCGTGGTCCCCCGAGGGGGCTTCGGCCTCTGTGAGAAGAGCTTGGCTCACGCCCCTACTACGGGCGGGGCGTCGATCCGTCACACCCGAATCGAATCAGGCGGCGCGGGGCATCTGGTCGAGGCTCTCAATCCGTGCCGGCGACTCATCGGGAGCGCTCGCGGCCACGATCGACTCCGTCGTTATCTCGACCAGGCGGCGGAGGTCGCCCTTGGAGATCGCGAGCGGCGGCATCAGCACGACGACGTCGCCGAGGGGACGGATGATCGCGCCGCGCTCGCGGGCCTCCATGGCGACCCGGTGGCCGATCCGCAGGGCCGGGTCGTGCTCGCCGAGGTCGATGCCGACCATGAAACCGCGGCTGCGCACCTCGGCGACCTCGGGCATCGTCTCGACCTCGCCGAGCAGGTCGCCGAGCAGGCGGATTTTCGCCTGTAGGTGCAAGATCGTCCCCTCCCGCTCGAAGGCGTCGAGATTGGCCAGCGCCGCCGCGCAGGCGAGCGGGTTGCCGGTGTAGGTATGGCCGTGGAAGAAGGTGCGCTGTTCCTCCGGCGCGCCGAGGAAGCCCTCGTAGACGCGCTCGGTCGCAAGGGTCGCCGCGAGCGGCATGTAGCCGCCGGTGAGGCCCTTGGCGAGGCAGAGGAAGTCCGGCGAGACTCCCTCCTGCTCGCAGGCGAACATCGTGCCCGTGCGCCCGAATCCGGTCGCCACCTCGTCGCAGATCAGCAGCACGCCGAAGCGGTCGCAGAGCTCGCGCACCGCTCGCAGGTAGCCAGGCGGGTGGACGAGCATCCCGGCCGCGCCCTGGACAAGGGGCTCGACGATCACCGCGGCGACCTCCTCCTCGTGAGCGGCCAGCATGCGCTCCATGTCGGCGATGTCGCCCGGCTCGGCAGCGTGCGCCTCGAAGAGCAGCGGCCGGTAGGTCGCGTGGAAGAGGTCGATCCCGCCCACCGAGACCGAGCCGATCGTGTCTCCGTGGTAGGCATCGCGAAGGTGGACGAACGAGGTGCGCCGGACATGCTGGCCGCCCCGTTGCTGTTGGTACTGGAAGGCCATCTTCAGGGCGATCTCGGTCGCGGTCGAGCCGGAGTCCGAGTAGAAGACCCGGTTGAGGCCGGGCGGCGCCAGGTCAACGAGACGGGTCGCGAGCTCGGCGGCGCCGGGGTGGGAGAGGCCGAGCATGGTCGAGTGCGCGACTTTGCCGAGTTGGTTTCGCACCGCCTGGTCGATGCCGGGGTGGCGATGGCCGTGCACGTTGCACCACAACGAGGAGACGCCGTCGATGTAACGGCGCCCGTCGGCTGCGATCAGGTGCGAGCCCTCGGCGCGCTCGATGACCAGGGGCTCCCCCTCGCACCAGTCCCGCTGCTGCGTGAACGGGTGCCAGAGGTGGTCGCGATCGAGTTGAGCGTGGTCAGCCGACATCGACACGACGACCTTAGATCGCCCCCCGGCCGGAACCGGTCGGCCGAAAACCCGCAAGGTGCGGGACCAACTCTGGCTCCGCTGTTCCTTTACCCAGTCATACCCGGCAAAGGAACAGTGGAAGCTTGATGTCCTTCGTGATATCGATCACACGAGCAACTATTGCCTTGGAGAAATAGTTGCGTCTGTGCAACTATTGTCGGCGTGCAAGCTACTGAACTGGCCGCGATCGCCGAGCAGATGGGACTGCCGGAGGTGGCTCCTGAGGCACAGGAGACCGCCGCCCGGCTCAGCGCCCTGCTGCGCCACCTCTTCCTCTACGACCGCGGCAACCAGCTGCGCGTGATCGAGGAGTGCGGCCTCTCGATCACCCAGTGCAAGGCGCTGCTTGAGCTGGGCGGTCTTGGGCGGGCGACCGAGCCGCGCCAGGTCAGCGACCTCGCCGAGACCTTCGGCGTCTCCGTCCCCTCGATGAGCCGAGCGGTCGATGCGCTGGTCAAGAAGCGCCTCGCCACCCGGGTCGAGGACGCCGAGGACCGGCGGGTGCGCCGAGTCGCGATTACCGCGAAAGGCAAGCAGCTGGTCGAGACCCTCGTCGTCGTCCGCCAGGCCGGAATGGAGGCATTTGCCGCCGGCCTCAGCGCCGCCCAGCGCCGCAAGCTCGACGCCGCGATCGACGCGTTGATGGACCGCGACGACATCGCCGAAGCCTTCGAACACCTCAAGGAAGTGGAGACCCCGTGACCCGCTACAGCCACCTGATCACCGACGAGAACCGCAAGTGGTGGACGCTCGGGGCGATGTGCTTCGCGCTGTTCATGATCATGCTCGACAACACCGTCGTGAACGTCGCGCTGCCGACGATCCAGCGCGACCTCGGCGCCTCGATCTCCGGCCTCGAGTGGACGATCAACGGCTACACGCTCTCCTTCGCGGTCCTGCTCGCCACCGGCGGGCGGCTCGGCGACATCTTCGGCCGCCGCCGCATGTTCCTGTTCGGCGTCGTCATCTTCGCTCTCTCCTCGGCGACGGCCGGGTTCGCGCAAGGCTCCGCCGACCTCGTCGCCAGCCGCGTCGCGCAGGGCGTCGGCGCGGCGCTGATGATGCCGGGCACGCTCTCGATCATCACCGACGCCTTCCCCGCCCATGAGCGCGGCAAGGCGATGGGCACCTGGGCCGGCGTCTCCGCCCTCGCCCTCGCCGTCGGCCCGGTCCTCGGCGGCTTCCTCACCGAGCACGTCAGCTGGCGGGCGATCTTCTACCTCAACATCCCGGTCGCGATCGGCGCCGTCACGGCGACGCTCTTCGCCGTGCGCGAGTCGCGCGACACGACCGTCGGCCGCGAGGTCGACTACCTCGGCGTCGCCACCCTGACCGCCACCCTCACAGCGCTGGTCCTGGCCTTGGTCGAGGGCAACAGCTGGGGCTGGGGATCGTTTGCGATCGTCGGCCTGCTGGCCGGCGCCGCCGTCGGGTTCGCTGCGTTCGTGTTGACCGAGCTACGGGTCAAGGCGCCGATGGTCGAGTTTCGCTTCTTCGCCGATCGCAACTTCGTCGGCGCGGTCGTGGTGGCGCTGATCATCACCTTCGCGATGATGGGCGTCTTCTTCTTCCTCGCCCTATACATGCAGGACATCCTCCGCTACTCGCCGCTTGAGGCCGGGGTGCGCTTCCTGCCATCGACCCTGATGATCGTTGGGGTGGCCCCGGTCGCCGGGCGGCTTGCCGATCGCTACGGGCCGCGCTGGCTGATCGTCGCCGGGTTGCTGATCCTGACCGCCTCGCTCTACACCTTCTCCGGGATTGCGGTCAACTCCGGCTACCTCGACCTGCTGCCCGGCTTCATGCTGCTCGGCATCGGCATCGCCCTGACGATGTCGCCGATGACCAGCGCCGCGATGAACGCCGTTTCGGTCCAGAAAGCGGGCATCGCCTCGGGCGTCCTCTCGATGTTCCGGATGGTCGGCGGCAGCCTCGGCGTGGCTGTGACCGGCGCCATCTTCCAGGGCGCCGCGGGGAGCAGCTTCGAAACCGCCACCCCGCAGCAATTCGTCGACGGGCTCAGCAACGCGATGACCGTCTCCGCCGCGGTCACCCTGCTCGGCGCCGTCGTCGCCGCGGCCGCGATTCGCGCCAGGCCGAAAAAGTCGCTCAGCCTCGCGGCCGCGGAGGCCGAGGTCAGTCCGGGCGGCGAGCTGGTAGAGGGGGCAGAGTTGGTGACGGCCAGGAGCTAGGCGCCGAGAGGTCGAGGCGCGGCAGCGTCTCGACCTGGACCTCGCCCAGCGAGGCGATCGTCTCGCGGTTCGATTTCTCGACCTCGCTGGGATTTTCCGGCCACGGCGTGAGCACCACCGCGGCGACCGCCAGCCCGGCGGCGCGGGCAGCCTCAAGGGTCAGCAGCGTGTGGTTGATCGTGCCGAGCCCCGGCGCCGCCGCAATGACCAGCGGCAGCGCCAGGTCCACCGCGAGATCGCGGACCGTGTAGCCGGGGGCCAGCGGGACGAGCAGGCCGCCGACGCCTTCGCAGACAAGCGCGTCGGCACCTCCCGCCGCCGCGCAGGCGGCCTCCAAGAGGCGTTCGGGGTCGATCCCCTCACCGGCCATTGACGCCGCCAGGTGGGGTGAGGCCGGAGGGTCGTAGCGGTAGGGAGCGATTCCCCCGTCTGCCTGGCTCGACTCCGCCGCTCGCCGCAGCAGCTCGTGGTCGGCTTCACCGCCGTCTTCGAGGCCGGTGACGGCCGGCTTGAAGACGGCGACTCGCTCGCCCGCCGCGGCCAGGCCGTGGGCGATGGCCGCGGCGACCACGGTCTTGCCGACCTCGGTCCCCGTGCCGGTGACGAAGACCCCGCGCACTTGACTCAGGCGGCGAGCGCCACCGGAGCCGGCGCGGGCGGCGCGGCGGCGATCCCCATCTCTCTGGCCGCTGCGCCGACCAGCCTTGCGGCCCGCTGCAACTCGCCCCGGCGGTGGGTCGCCATCACGGTGAAGCGCAGGCGCGACGAACCCTCCGGAACGGTCGGCGGACGGATGCCCTGGGCAAAGACGCCGCGGCCCAGCGCCCTTTCGCAGAGCTCCATCGCGCGCTCGGCATCGCCGACCGTCACGGGGACGATCTGCGTCTCCGAGCCGCCGACGGCCAGCCCCTCGTCGGCCAATGCCCCGCGCAGGGTGGCCGCGTTGGCTTGAAGTCGCTCGACCCGGTGGGGGCCGGCGGCGAGCAGCTCGAGCGCCGCGTCGGCCGCGGCGAGGACCGGGGGAGGGAGGGCGGTCGAGAAGACGAAGGTGCGGGCTGCGTTAACGAGGTAGTCGACGGTCTCCCGGCCGGCGCAGGCGTAGGCGCCGTAGGAGCCCAGCGCCTTGCCGAGCGTGCCGACGACCAGGTCGATTTCGCCGGAGAGGCCGGCCGCGGCGACCGAGCCGCGCCCACCCGGCCCGAGGGCGCCGGTGGCGTGGGCCTCGTCGACCATCAGGCGGCAGTCGTGACGGCGCGCCAGCTCGACCAGCTCCTCCAACGGCGCAACGTCGCCGTCCATCGAGAAGACCCCGTCGGTGACGATCAGCGATCCTCGCCCGCCGGCCTCGCGAAGGCCCCAGGCGAGGTGCTCGAGGTCGCCGTGGGCGTAGACGAAGGTCTCGGCGCGCGAGAGTCGGCAGCCGTCGATGATGCTGGCGTGGTTGAGCTCGTCGGAGAAGACGACCTCGTCTCGTCCCGCCAGCGCCGCGATCGCGCCGGTGTTGGCGAGGTAGCCCGATCCGAAGAGCAGCGCCGCCTCATAGCCCTTGAACTCGGCCAGCCGCTCCTCGAGGCGCCGGTGGGGCTGCATGTTCCCGGAGATCAGCCGCGACGCGCCCGCGCCCGCTCCCCAGCGCATCGCCGCCTCGGCCGCCGCGTGGCGCACCCGGGGATGGTCGGCCAGTCCCAGGTAGTTGTTGGAGCAGAGCAGCAGCACCGGGCGCCCGTCGAGCAGCACCCGCGGGCCCTGCGGGCCGCTGACCAGCCGCAACCGCCGGTGAAGCCCCCTGTCGCGAAGCTCCTCGAGGCGGTCTGAGATGTCGGTCATGCCGCGTTGTTGACGGGATACGGCGGCGGCTTCTTGGCCTTCTTGATCACCCGTAGCTGGGTCGACGGGTCCCAGAAGTTCGCCTCGTCCTGATGGTCGATCAACTCCTGCATCGGCGTCGCCGGCGTCTCGCCCTCCAGCCACCCGGAGCGGTTGTCGGGACGCGGGTTGGCGCCGTTGTCGGCCTGGCGGGCCACGTTCAGGCCGAGCTCCTCGAACATCGCCCGGTCGTCTTCGGGCTCGGCGCCGAGGGTGGTGAGGAAGTTGCCCATCATCACCCCGTTCAGCCCCGCCTTGACCGCCAGCGGCTGTAGGTCGCCGAGGTTCTCGACCCGGCCGCCGCAGAGCCGGAAGAGGGCGCCGGGGATGATCAGGCGGAAGATCGCCACCCACTTGACGACCTCCCAGGCGTCCATCAGCTGCCGGTCGCCGAACTTGGTCCCCTCGCGCGGGTTGAGCAGGTTGATCGGCACCGAGGTCGGGTTGATCTCGGTCAGCTCGAAGGCCATCTCGACCCGCTGGCGGGGGGTCTCGCCGAGGTTGAGGATGCCGCCGACACAGGTCTCCAGCCCGGCTTCCTTGACCGCCTGGATCGTCCGCAGCCGGCCCTCGTAGCGGACCGTGGTGGTGACCTCGGGGTAGTAGGAGCGCGCCGACTCGACGTTGTGGTGGACGCGCTGGATCCCCGCCTCGCGCAGCCGCTTCGCGCGCTCCGCCGACATGTGGCCGATCGAAGCGCAGCGCTTCAGGTTGGTCCGCTCGGCGACCAGCCGCGCCCCTTCGACGATCTTCTCGAAGTCGCGTTTGGAGAGGCCCTGGCCCTGGGTGACCATGCAGAAACGGTGCGCGCCCGCCGCCTCGGCCGCTTTCGCGTGCTCGAGGATCTGCTCCGGCTCCATCATCGCGTGCATCGGGGTGTCGGACTCGGCGTAGCGCGACTGGGCGCAGAAGCCGCAATCCTCGGCGCAGCCGCCGGACTTGGCGTTGACCAGCGAGCACATGTCGGTGGAGTCGTCGAAGTTCTCGCGCCGCACCTTCCAGGCGCGCTCGATCAACTCGCCGATTTCCTGGTGGTCGGTCAGCTCGCCGAGGGCGAGCGCTTCGTCGAAGGAGATCAGGGAGGGCATGCGGCGGCAAGGCTAGGCACCGCGCCGGACGGCTGGGGCACCTCCACGTTCTTGTCTCCCCTCGGAGTTCCGCGTAGGATCCGGCTGATGGCCAGGGCGACGGTGAGGCGGCGGCGCGCCACGATTGCGACGCTTGCCGGCTTCGCTGCCGGCTCGTTTGCGCTCGGCGTCGCGCTCGGCGACGGGTCCTCGCCGGGAGCCGGCGTTGCGAGCACGCTGCCGGTCTCTCAACTCGCCGGCCAGCGGATCATCGCCGGCTTCGGGGGGACGACGGTACCCGCCCCGCTCGCGAGGTCGATCCGCGAAGGCAAGGTCGCCGGGGTGATTCTGTTCACCATGAACCTGCCCAACCGCTCCGCCGGGCGGCGCCTGGTCGCCCGTCTGCAGTCGATTCACCGCCCGCCGGGCCTCCGAGACCCGCTGCTGATCATGGTCGACCAGGAGGGCGGGCTGGTGAAGCGAATCGGCGGCGCGCCGGTCGTTTCCGCGAAGGGGATGGGGGGGCGCGGCGCCGCATTCAGTCGCGCGCAGGGCCGGCTCACCGCCCGCAACCTGCGCGACATGGGATTCAACGTCGATCTGGCGCCGGTGCTCGACGTCGCTCGACCGGGGGGGACGATCGCCTCCACCGATCGCGGCTTCGGCCGCACCCCGGGGCGGGTCGCCGCCACCGCGATCCCCTTCGCCGCGGCCCTTCAGCAGGGCGGCGTGGCGGCCACCGGCAAGCACTTCCCGGGGCTCGGCGCGGCGCGCGCCAACACCGACGTCGCGGTCGAGCGGATCGGCCTGTCGAGACGGGTGCTGCGCGGCGTCGACGAGGCGCCGTACCGTTCCTTCGTCGGCAGCGGCGGCGAGATGGTGATGCTCAGCAGCGCCATCTATCCGGCCTTCTCCAGGCAGCCTGCGGTATTCACGCGCTCGATCGCGACCGGAGAGCTGCGCGACCGGCTCGGCTTCCGGGGCGTCTCGATCACCGATGCGCTGGGGAGCGTCGCGGCAAGGGCCGTCGGCGGTCCCGCCAAGGTCGGGCTTGCCGCCGCCCACGCCGGAGTCGACCTGTTGCTGTTCCTCGACTACCACGGGGCCGAGAAGGCTCGGCGGGCGCTCGTCCGCGGGCTCCGCGCCAGGAGGTTGAGCCGAGTGGCGTTCGAGGGCTCGGCGCAGCGGGTGCTCGACCTGCGGGAGGCCCTGGCACACTCCGCCGCCGGCTGAGCCACGGCCCTCAGCTCGGGTCGGAGACCTTCGGGTTGTTCCCGCGAGGCGATTCCTCCCGCACGGCTTTCGGGTCGAACACCCGGATCGTGTCGCGCCCGGCGTCCTTTGCCGCGTACATCGCCGCGTCGGCCTTGGAGAGCACGGCCTCGGAGCTGATCCGCGGTTCGGCGCCAAACATCGCGATCCCGATGCTGACGGTGATCCGCGCCCTCTCGCCCCCCTGCGGCACGTGCTCGCGGACTGCGTTCGCGATCGCCTCGGAGACGCTGCGCGCCTCGCTCTCGTCGCAGCGCGGCAGGACGATCGCAAACTCGTCGCCTCCCAGCCGTGCGAGCACGTCGGTCTCGCGGGTCCGCTTTCGCAGCACTCCGGCGATCTCCTCGATGACGTGATCGCCGGCCTGGTGGCCGAGTGTGTCGTTGACCTCCTTGAAATTGTCGAGATCGACCATCAGCAGCGCGGCGGGCGTGCGGTCGCGGCGGCAGCGCGCCATCTCGGTATGCAGGTCCTCCTCGAAGCGGCGCCGGTTCTTGAGGCCGGTCAGCGAGTCCTGCTCAGCCTGGCTCTGCAGCTCCCGCATCCGCTCGTTGCGGCCCCAGACCAGGATCAGCGCCCCGAGCAGCGTGGCCAGCGAGATCCCTACCCCCGCCATCAGAATCGGCAGGCTGACGCTGGGCCCGCTGGGGTCGTGGACGACCAGCAGCCAGGTGCTGTCGGCCACCTTGATCGGCGCCGAAGCCGTGTCGGAGAGGGTGCCCGACGCCCCGAACAACCGTCGATTGCCCTGTCGAAGTTGCACGACGACATCCCTTGGCACGGCCGATATCGCAACCCTTGCGAGGTCATCGACCCGGAACCCCCCGGCGGCGTAGCCGATCAGGGCGCTGCGCCTCTCCACCACGGTCGCGGTCGGCGCGCCGTCGCGATAGACGGGGCGGTAGACGGTCAGCCCGATTCCCCCGGCGGGCAGGCGCATGACCGAGGTTGCCGCCGCGGTGCCGCTGTCGCGGGCGTGGCGGAGGAAGGGCGCGCGCTGGGGATCGACGCCCAGGTCGTAGCCGAGTGGAGGCGGGATGCCCCGGTCGTCGACCGCGTAGGTGAGCGGGAAGTAGACGGGACGAACTCCGGCCCGGCGCAGGAGTCCGCCCGGCCCCCGCTCGATGATCTGGAAGCCGTGGGCGCTCTCGTATGCGCCGCGCGCAGATTGCGGCACCCGCTGGACGAAACCGGTCCCGCTGAGGGCGCCGCGGCTCAGCAGCGGCCTGGTGACGACATCGAACTTGTGTTTGTTGAAATTGCCCTCTGCCTGGTAGAAGGCAGCGGCCGTCGCGAGCTGACCGACCGAGAGTGCCGCCAGCGCCTGCGCCTGGCGGGCCGAGCGCTGCGCCTCGTCCCGCTGGGTGCGCTCGAAGTTGGCGCGGTCGCGCGAATGGACGATCAGTGCACCGATAACCGAGGCGACTGCGATCGCCGCCACTGCTACCAGGCCTATTCGGAATCCGGGCCGCATCCGCCCATTCTCCGCCAATTTCGGCACAGCGCGCTACTCGGCGGGGTTATTGGCCAATGACTCCCAGAGATAGAGGGAGGCGAGGCTGCGGTGAGGGCGCCAGGGCTCGCCGATCTCCAGCACCCGCTCCGGGGCCGGCATCTCGTCGAGCTCGTACTCGATCTGGACGGCTTTGCGGATGCCGAGGTCGCCGCCGGAGAGCACATCGGGGCGCTCGAGGTGGAAGAGCAGGAACATCTCTGCGGTCCAGCGGCCGAGGCCGCGCACCGCGACGATCTCCTCGATCGCCTCCTCGTCGGCGAGTCGGTCGAGCGCGTCCAGCTCCAGCTCGCCGCTGAGCACGTGGGAGGCGAGGTCGCGCAGGTACTCGACCTTGCGGCCGGAGAGGCCGGCGCCGCGCAGGTCCTCCTCGCCCGCCTCGAGCAGCTGCTCGGGTGTCGGGGTGGCGCCGTCGAAGATCTCGAGGACCCGTCCGTAGATCGTCCGCGCCGCCTTGGTCGAGAGCTGCTGGCCGACGATCGCCCGCAACAGGGCCCCGTAGGCATCGGTGGGCCGTTCCTCGCTGCGCCGCCGCAGTCGCGTCTCCAGGTCGATCTCGCCGACCCGCTCGATCAACGCCGCCATCACCGGATCGGCGCTCGCCAGCGCCTTCGCGCTCACAGGTCGCCTCCGGAGCGTTTATTTCCGTCTTGTATCCCTGACATCCTCAGGCAGCCTATGGAGACGGGCCGTCGAGAGTTGCTTGAGACGCTGGAGGATCACTACCGCAGCAGCGGTTGGCGGGTCAAGCGCGACGACGAAAGGACCCTTTTCGCCGAAGGTCCGGGAGGAGTGACCTGGATCGGGATGGCGGTGATCCCCGCCGATCTCGAGGAGGAAGGCGCCGAGGATCGATTCAAGGACCTTGCCGAGCGGCGCATGGAGGGCGGTGGCGAGCTCTGCCCCTTCGAGCTTCTACCCAGCGCCGATTGCAAAGAGGACCTGCAGGACCTGCTGCGGCGCATCGGCATCGCAGATCGCGGCAACGTCGCGGTCTACTCCTTCGCGGCC
Organism: uncultured Solirubrobacterales bacterium; assembly: GCA_963702055.1. Lineage (GTDB taxonomy): Bacteria > Actinomycetota > Thermoleophilia > Solirubrobacterales > 70-9 > CAWINX01. Next base: position 2,412,524 of record OY969702.1, read on the forward strand.
TGATCCGCGGAGGCTTCCTCCGCGGGTTTCACCCCGCCGATCGATTCGTAGAAGTCCAGAACCGCTTGGCGCGATTCGCTGATCTCGAACAGGTCGAAGATCTGCTCGTCGATTTCGGCCCGTAGCTTCAAGGTATCGGCATTCGGGTCGGCTTTGAGCTCCTCAACGATTCGTTCGACGCGTTTGACGACGGCCGCCTCGATTTTTTTCGAAGGTCGCCGGTAGGGCAGCTTTTCGATGTAGCCGGCGTGTGCGGTAGCAGTTGTATTCACAAGCTTCTTCATGAAATAGGTTGCAAGTGCGGAGTTCAGGTAGCCAAGTAAAAAATGTTCAGACGTTTCGTCGTCTTCGGCAAAGATTGCGCTTCCCTTGTCGGACCAGGCCCAGCCGCCAGGCATCAGGCGAGCAGAGATATGCCCGCTGGAAACGACGGAGTAGGTGAGGGCGGGTCGGAAGAAGAACTCTCGGTTGCGGAAGTACGTCTTCCTGGCCGTGCCGGCAGGCATCGCTGCTCGCCTTTCGAGCTCCGCCACAGATTCCTCCGACCAGTCGATGGCCACCTGCGGCTCGCGCCAGTATTCGCCGAAGCCTTCGCCCTTGGCAAAAGGGACCCAATGGGCTTTGGATAGCGGGACTCCTTGTGTTTGCTGCTCCTCAGAAATCGTCGTGGCGAGATCTTTTCGCTTCACCACCTTCTCTAAGCCCGAGAAGGGCGAGTCGATGCCCGCGAGAAAGTGTTTGTCGTCGCCTGTCTGGAGGCCCACACGTCCTTTCGCCACGTCACGAACTCGCAGTGAATCCTTGGCGGCGATGAACAGCTCCCCGGGCACACCGACGAAGAACGGTGTCTCGGGGAGCGCCTCGTATTCCTCTTGGCGCAGATCGGTCACCAACTCGGGCGCCGGCTTGGCGAAGTCCGCCGGCTCTCGGATGTAGTCGACGAGGCGCATGGTGTTGCCCCTGCGCGCCGCCTTGTCGGAGCACTTCTCCAGGGTGGTGACCGCCATGCCCGCGAACTGGAAGCTCACCCCCTCGAAGTGCTTCGTGTCGGTGAGCAGGATCTCGACGATCTTGCAGCGGTCAAGGATGTAACGGCGCAGCGCGGCGTGGGTGGTCAGGGTGCGAAAGCTGTCGTTGGTGATCAGGCAGAGCCTGCCCCCCTCGCGCAGGCGCTCAATCGCGCTGGCGAAGAACATCGCGTAGGTGTCGCTGTCCCCGATTCCTACGCTGCCGGCCTTGATGTCGTTCGCCCGATTCCCGTAGAGGCGGGCGTAGATCGACTTCTTGTAATCGGGCTTGCGGGCGCCGTAGGGCGGATTGCCCACCACGGCGTCGAACTCGATCTCGTCGATCGGTTGAAGGTCGTCGACATCGCGATCGCTGCTGACCGCCAGTTCGGCTTCCGCCTTCGGGCGTCCCTCGGCTGCAAGCACCTCGAACGAGAACAGCTCGTCCCCCGGTCGCTCCGGTGAGTGAAGCAGCATGTCGTGGACGTAGAGGTTCGGTTTTGCGCCGCTCGCCCAGTCGTCGAGCAGGAACATGCGGATCGCCGCAAGGGAGGTGGCGAAGGTGTCGATGTCACCGCCGTAGATCTGCCGGCCGACGATTTCCCGGTGGGCGTCGGCGGGTTCAACGCCCCTTGCTTCGTGAAGGCCGCGCAGTGCTTCGTAGATCCCCTCGAGGAAATGTCCCGAGCCCATGCACGGGTCGAGCACGCGCGAGTCGGCGGTCAGGTTGAGCCGCGACACCATGTAGTCGATGTCTCCCTTGGGGGTGTAGAAGGCGCCCAGCTTCGCCTGCTGTGCCTGCCGCCCGCTCTTGCCGGTGGCGCCGCTGCGTCGCGACGAGAGCAACCCCTGGTAGATGTTGCCGACGTGCTCGTTCGTCAGCTTCGCGAAGCTCTTGGTCGAGAGGTCGAAGACGAGCTCGGCCACCGTCTCCTTGGTGGGTCGGAAGTAGTCGTACGCATCCTCGCGGTAGACCAGTGGGAACTCCTCCTGGGCCAGATCGAAGGCAACCCTGATCAACTCGCTCCAGTTGTTCTGGTCGATCACGTGTTCCCTGATCTCACTGGTGAGTTCCGCTCTCAGGCTGCGGTAGGCGACTTCCTCTTCCGCATCCCATTTCGACGCGGCGGCGTCGCGAATCTTCTTGCGCAGAAGGCCGAGGAACACCGCGGCTGTCGTCGAGGTTGTGGAGGCGCGGGTTTCGGGCAGGAACTCGCGCAGGATTCGGTAGAAGCCGGGTAGGTTCCTCTCCTCGCAGAGGTTGAGGAAGAAGACCTTGTTGAGGTAGCTCAGTGCCGCCTGGGTGACCATCTCCTCGACCACCGCTTTTTCGGAGGCCTTCGGCACCTCCGCGAGCTTGCGTTGATAGAGCTGCTCCATCCGTAGGTGCGCCTCGTCGTGGTCGAGGAGGAACTGGCCAAACTTGCTGACGATGCCCGACGGGCCCTTGGGCCCGACGATGCGGACGGCCTGGGTGACGTCTTTGCGCAGGTCGTCCTCGATCTGGTCGAGGTGGTGGAGGAGGATCTCAAGCAGGCGATCTGCGTCGACCTCCTCCTGGGCGAACTCGCCTTTGAGGTGAAACTCGGCGATCCGATCCCAAGTCCAGACTTCGGTGCCGAGCTCCTCGTAGGGCGCTTCGTCGGCGAGCGTGCCGTCGGCCAGCGACTTAAGCCTCAGGAACACCGTTCGCTCCGGCTTGCCGCAGTAGAGGACAAGGAAGGGCGGTGGGGTCTTGAAGTCCTCGCTGAGCGCGTAGTCGGTCAGCTGACGCTTTGCTTTTTCGATTCCCGCCGGCGTGTCCAGGGCGTCGTGGCGCTTCAGCTCGCAGAGGACGACCGGCGAGTTTCCGATCAGGTAGAGGCCGTCGTGATGACCGCGAGTCTGCCTGGACTTGAGGCGTCGCATTGCGAGCGTGCGCTGCTCTTGAAACCATTCGCCGTCGGCCTGGGTGTTGGTGCGGGGCGGAAACCCGAGCGCGACCATGTCGGGCTCGAATAGCTTGGAGTGGACCTCGGCCTCGGTGTAGCCGGCCTTTTCGGCGTCCGGGACGTCGAAGCTCGGCAGCTTGCGGAGTGTCATCACTCATCCCCTCCGATCGTGAGGAGATCTTCGTGCCCTGTCAGCACCTGAATGGAACAAGTTCGTCAACGGCGCCAGAAGACTCTCGCATGGAGTCGAGATGCGTCGGTCTCATCGTCCCTTCCACTCCGGCTTGCGCTTCTCGGCAAAGGCGCGGATGCCCTCGCGCAGGTCCTCCGAGGTGAAGCAGGACTCGCGCAGGGCGATCAGGCCGCCCTCCTGCTGCTCGGTCAGGGTGGGGCAGGAGTTGAGCAGGTCGATCGCGTGTTTGTTGCCGCGCATCGAGAGCGGCGCGTTGGCGGCGATCGAGGCGGCCAGCTCGATCGTGGCCTTCTCGAACCGCTCCGCGGCGACGACCTCGTGGACGAGCCCGATCTCCTCAGCCCGTTCGGCGGTGTAGTTGCGCCCGGTCAGAAACAGCTCCTTGGTCCGCGCCAGCCCGACCGTGTCGAGGAACTTGCGCAGACCGGTGTGGCCGTAGATGAGGCCGAGTTTGGCCGGCGGCATGCCCAGCTTCGCCCCCGACGCGCAGATCCGCATGTCGCAGGTGAGCGCCAGCTCCAGCCCGCCGCCCAGGCAGTGGCCGTTGATCGCCGCGACGGTAGGCCAGGGAAAGGCGGCGAGCGCCTCCATCGCCGCGTGGAAGGGATGGGCGACCAGCGCCTCGGCGTCGCGCTCGAAGGTGTCGGCGGGGATCGAGGCGATGTCGTAGCCGGCCGAGAAGACCGGCGGCGCGCCGGTGATCAGCACGCAGCGGGTCTCGATTCCGCGGTCGAGCCCGGGCAGCGTCTCGGCGAGGGCGTCGAGGATCTCGTGGTCGAGGGCGTTGCGGCGCTTTGGGTTGGAGATGCGGATCCGGACGACCGCCTCGGCGGGCGAGTCGAGCAGGAGCTTGCCGCCGGCGAGCTCCTCGGTCACTCAAGCACCACGAGGACGTCGCCTTCTTGGACCGCCTGGCCCTCCTCGCAGCGGATCTCCTTGACGGTGCCGTCGTCCTCGGCCTCGACCGGGATCTCCATCTTCATCGACTCGAGGATGACGACGGTGTCGCCGTCGGAGACCGTGTCCCCGACCCCAACCTCGATTTTCCACACGTTCCCGGTGATGTGCGCCTCGATGTCTGCCATGGCGCGGACAATAACCGCGTGGTTGGACCTAAGACCCTGCCTCAAGACCCCCGCGCACGCCTGGCGGCGCCGGACACACTTCGCGGGGCGGCGTCCTCGGTCGGCCAAATGGCGCTGCCATTAGGCCTCCCTGCGTCCTACCCCCGCTCGGTCCGGCACTCGCCAGTCGCACACGCGGGTCTTAAGGCAGGGTCTAATTCCGGCGCGGGGGAGAGGCTTGTCGCGATCGTCGCCGCGCGCAACGAGGCCGACCGGATCGCCGCCACGCTGGTCGCCCTCCGGGCCGCGCTGCCGGAGGCCTCGCTCTGGGTGGCCGACGACGCCTCCACGGACGGGACCGCCGAGGCGGCGATGGCGGCGGGGGCGCAGGTGGTCAGCCGCGGCCGCCCGCACGGCAAGGGCGCCAACGTCACCGCCGCGGCTGAGGCGGCGCTCAGCGCCGATCCGCCCCCCGACCTCGTCCTGCTCTGCGACGGCGACCTCGGCGAATCGGCCGGGAGGCTGACGCCGCTGGTGGAGGCGGTGCGGGGTGGCGAGTGCGACCTCGCCGTGGCGGCCTTCTCGCGGCGGGTGGGCGGCGGCTTCGGCGTGGCGCTGGGCTTCGCCCGCTGGGCGATCCGCCGGCTCTGCGGCGCCGAGACGACGGCGCCGATCTCCGGCCAGCGGGCGATGCGGGTCGAGGTGCTGCGCGCCGCGCTCCCCTTCGCCGACGGCTACGGGATGGAGATCGGCATGACCGTGGACGCGGTCCGCGCCGGCTACCGTCTCGGCGAGTACGAGCTGGACCTCGCCCACCGCGCCACCGGCCGCAGCTTCGCCGGCTTCGTCCACCGCGGCGCCCAGCTGCGCGACTTCGGCCGCGCCTACCTGGCGCGACGGGCGGCGGAATAGCCTTTCGGCGTGATCCTCGCGATCGACCAGGGCACGACCGGGACCACCTGCCTCGTCTTCGACGCCGAGGGCGGCATCGCCGGGCGCGCCTACTCGGAGTTCGAGCAGCACTTCCCCCGGCCGGGTTGGGTCGAGCACGACGCCGCCGAGATCTGGGAGACGACCCGGCGGGTGGCGGCCGAGGCGATCGCCTCGGCCGGGATCGAGGGGCGCGAGTTGGACGGGATCGGGATCACCAACCAGCGCGAGACCGTCGTCGCCTGGGATCCCGGGACCGGGGAGCCTTTACACAGGGCGCTGGTTTGGCAGGACCGCCGCACCGCCGAGCGCTGCGAGAAGTTGAAGGCGGCGGGGCGCGAGGCGCTTGTCCGCGAGCGGACCGGCCTCGTCATCGACCCCTACTTCTCGGCGACCAAGATCGAGTGGCTGCTGCGCAACGCCGAGGGGATGGAGAGGGCGGTCTTCGGCACCGTCGACTCCTGGTTGCTCTTCAAGCTGACCGGCCGCCACGCCACCGACTACTCCAACGCCTCGCGGACGATGCTCTTCGACATCCGTCGCCTGGCCTGGGACGAGGAGCTGTGCGCGATGCTCGGCGTCGACCCGGCGCGGCTGCCGGAGCCGCTTCCCTCCGCCCACGTCTACGGCACCACCGCGGAGTTCGGCGGCGAGGTGCCGGTGGCGGGAATCGCCGGCGACCAGCAGGCGGCCCTGTTCGGGCAGGCCTGCCACCACGCCGGGATGGCGAAGAACACCTACGGGACCGGCAGCTTCGTCCTGCTCAACACCGGCGCGGTCGCCCCCGAGCCGGGCGAGGGCTTGCTGACCACCGTCGCCTGGGGCCTGGAGGAGGAAACCGCCTACGCGCTGGAGGCCTCGATCTTCGTCACCGGCGCCGCGGTGCAATGGCTGCGCGACGGGCTGGGGATCATCGAGTCCGCCGCCCAGACGGAGGCGATGGCCGCCTCGCTGGAGGGCAACGACGGCGTCTACTTCGTCCCGGCGCTGACCGGGCTCGGCTCGCCGCAGTGGGACCCCTACGCGCGGGGGACGATCGTCGGGTTGACGCGAGGGACGCGGCGCGAGCACCTGGCGCGCGCCGCGCTGGAGGGGATCGCCTACGAGACGATCGATGCGGTGCGCGCACAAGAGGCCGCGGCCGGTGAGCGCCTCGAGGTGCTGAAGGCCGACGGCGGGGCGGTCGCCAACCGCTGGCTGATGCAGTTCCAGGCTGACGTGCTGGGGGCGCCGGTGGTCGTGCCGGAGATCGCCGAGACGACCGCGCTGGGCGCCGCCTACCTGGCCGGGATCGCGACCGGCCGCTGGACCCGCGAGCAGGTGGGGGAGATGTGGCGGGAGGCGGCGCGCTATGAGCCGGCGATGAGCCCCGACGAGCGCGAGGCCCTACTGGCGCAGTGGCGCCGCGCGGTCGAGCGCTCCCGCGGCTGGGCCGCCCCGGCGGTGTAACGCGTAGGTCCTCCAATAGAGGGCCAACGCGTTACACCGTGCACTGGCGAGGCGGCAATAGGTTGCGTAACCGCCTCGCGGAGTGGGGGTAGGCACATCGACGGCCGCCTCGGCGGCCGCGTTGCTAATGGTGGAGATGAAGCCACAGGTCTACAAGGACCCGCGTCCCGCGGAGTACTTCGACCAGTTCCATCGCTCGGCGCGCAAGGGGGTTGGCTGGACCTATCCCTTCGTCCGCATCCTCGTGACGCTGCCGACGATCGGGATCTACCGACTGCGGGCGATCGGGGTCAAGAACGTGCCCCGCTCCGGGCCGGTCCTGCTCGCCCCCAACCACTTCAGCCAGATGGACCACTTCTTCACCGGCGCCTACCTGCGCCGCCACGTCCGCTTCATGGCCAAATCGCAGATGTTCGGCCCGCCCGTCCTCACCTACATCTTCAAGCACGGCGGCGTCTTCCCGGTCCGCCGCGGCTACAGCGACGAGGAGGCGTTCGAGACCGCCTTCACGATCCTCGACCAGGGCGGGATGGTCCTCGTCTACGCGGAGGGCGGGCGCTCGCGCAGCGCCAAGATGGGCGAGGCCAAGCCGGGGATCGGCCGGATTGCCCTGGAGAAGGGCATCCCCGTCGTCCCGGTGACGATCCACGGCTCGGCCGCGGTGCGCAAATGGAAGAAGCTGCGCTTCCCCAAGGTGACCATCCAGTACGGCGAGCCGCTCACCTTCTCGGTCGAGCCCGATGCCGGCAAGGAGCGCCAGCAGGAGGTCGCTCAGCAGATCTTCGAGCGGGTCAAGGCGATGTACGGGCGGCTGGAGCGGGAGGGACGACGGGCCGTCCGCCGCGAAGGCCGTAAATAACCGTTCCGCTGTTCTTTTCCCCCTCTATGTCCGGCAAAGGAACAGCGGAGGGGGGCGGTTATTCGTAGCGCGCTTCGAGCCGCTCGTAGAAGGCGGGGTCGTGCCCCGGCGTGATCACCACGTCGGGGAACTGGCGGTGGAGCATCTTCAACTCCTGGAGCGAGCGGCGGTAGTTGTGCGCGTCGAAGGGTCGGGGCGGCAGCGGCGCGTCGCCGGTGAGCTGAGCCAGGGTGTAGACGACGTCGCCGCCGATCACGAAATCGCGCTCGCGCAGGTGGGCGATTACGCACATGTGCCCGGCGCTGTGGCCGGGGGTGTAGGCGAGCCGGACCGAGCCGTCGCCGAAGAGGTCGAAGGTGCGGGCGAAGCTCGCGTAGGAGTCGATCCCGCCGCGGTCGAAGTCGACCGTCCGGTAGTCGAAGGCGTAGTCGATGTGGGCGCGGCGGTAGCCGTTGAGGAGCGGCCGGGAACCGCTGGTCGCCTCCTCCCACTCGGCCTCGCTGACCACGAAGGTCGACTGCGGAAACTCCGAGATCCCCGAGCTGTGGTCGCTGTGCAGGTGGGTCATCACGACGATCGGGATCTCGCCTGGGTCGAGGCCCTTGGCGCGCAGCTGCGCGGAGACATCCTCCCCCGGCCCCAGGGTCGGCTTGCCGAAGCGCGCTCCGAGCTTGCCGAAGTTCCCCCGCGGGTCGGTGGCGATCGAGGGGTGCAGGCCGGTGTCGACGAGGATCGCCCCGGCGCTGGGGTGGCGGATCAGGAAGGTCGGGCAGGGGATGGTCCTGACCGGCTTGCCGGAGAGCATCGCCCGAGCCATCTTCAGGTCGAGGAAGCGTCCCCCCGGGCTCTCCATCAGCGGCACCGGGAACTCGCAATGGCCGGCGACCATCGGCTCGACGGTGACCGTCGCCCCCGGGGTGCCGCCGGCCAGCGGCTCGTGCAGCGGTTTCGCCTCGACGTGGATCTTCATCCCCGCTCACATTACGGCGAAGCGGGCGTCTATAGGCTGCGCGGCGATGGCTGAAAGCCCGCATTCGCGCATCTTCGCCCCGGGCCTACTGGACGGGCATGTCTGCGTCGTCTCCGGCGCCGGCAGCGGCCTCGGGCGCGAGACCGCGCTGGAGCTGATCCGCCTCGGGGCGACGGTGATCGGCTGCGGGCGGCGCGAGGAGCCGCTGGCCGAGACCGCGGCCCTGGCGGCCGGGCTGTCCGGCTCCTTCGAGCGCGAGGCGATGGACATCCGCGAGGAGGAGGCGGTCGAGCGCCTCTTCGACGGCGCCCTGGACCGCCACGAGCGGATCGACGTGCTGGTCAACAACGCCGGTGGGCAGTTCCTCGCCCCGGCCGAGACGATCACCCCGAAAGGCTTCCGCACCGTGATCGACCTCAACGTGCAGGGGACCTGGCTGATGACCCACGCCGCCGCGACCAAGGCCTTCATCCCCCAGGGGAGCGGCAAGGTGCTGAGCGTCACCCTCTCCCCCCACAACGGAATGCCGGGGATGGTCCACTCCGGCGCCGCCCGCGCCGCGGTCGAGAACATGATGCGCACCCTGGCGGTCGAGTGGGCCCGCTTCGGGATCAAGACCTGCGCCCTCGCCGCCGGCCAGTTCGCGACCGAGACGCTGCTGACCAAGTACCCCCAGGTGGTGGTCGACAACCTCGAGCGCTCGATCCCGATCGGCCGCGCCGGGCGCTCGGAGGAATTCGCCTGGCTGGTCGCCTACCTCGCCTCGCCGGCGGGGGACTTCTTCTCCGGCACGACGATCACGATCGACGGCGCCCGCGACAACTGGGCCGGCCCCTGGCCTCCCGAGGCGATCGCCGACAAGGCCGGCAAGCCGGTCGCCGAGGAGCGGCGTCCGGAGCCAAACTGACCGCGGTGCAACGCGTTTGCCCCCTTATGGGTGGACTATGCGTTGCACCGTGTCGCCGCTAGCGCGGTTCGAGGATGACCAGCGGAATCTCGCGGTCGGTGCGGGCGATGTAGTCCTTATAGCCGGGGTAGGCCGCGATCGCCTTCGGCCAGAGGCGCTCGCGCTCCTCCGGGGTGGCGACGCGGGCGTGGACGGCGCGGTGTTCGGAGCCGATCTGCACCGTCGTGTCGGGGTTGGCCATCAGGTTGTGGTACCAGGCCGGGTGCTTGGGGAAGCCGCCTTTGGAGGCGACGATGACGACGTTCTCGCCGTCGCGGACGTAGAGCAGGGGAGAGGTGCGCTTGGTCCCGCTTTTTGCCCCGACGTGGTCGAGCAGCAGGATCGTCGGCATGCCGGGGGCGGTGTGACCGATCCGCCCCCCGGTCGCCTTGTAGACGAGCGTGTGGAGGCCCATGAAGCGACGGAGGACAGGCCAGATCCTGTCCGCTACGTCGAGGTAGCGGGGCGTCGACCCGCCCTCCGTCGCCTGGGTGCTCAGGTGTACATCCCTCCGAACTGGCCGCCTGTGACGTTGAGGATCTGCCCGTGCACGTAGTTGGCGTGCGGGGAGCAGAGGAAGAGAACCGGGCCGGCCGCCTCTTCGGGTTGGGCCGGACGGCCGAGCGGGATGATCGCCGAGGCCATCGCCCGCATCTGCTCGGGGATGCCGAGCTCGATCTTCTCGCCGCTCGGGGAGGTCATCTCGCCGCCGGCCTCCTTGGCCGCGGTGAGGCGCGTCTCGACGAAGCCGAAGGCGACGGCGTTGACGTTGACCTTGAACTGGCCCCACTCCTTGGCGAGGGTTTTGGTCAGGCCGACGACGCCCGCCTTGGCCGCCGAGTAGTTGGCCTGGCCGGCGTTGCCCATCGTCCCGGAGATCGAGGAGACGTTGACGATCTTGCGGAAGATCTCCTTGCCCTCGCCGCGTTCCGCCTTGGCGGCCTCGCGCCAGTGCGGGGCGAGCGCCCGGGTGATCCGGAAGGGGACGATCGTGTGGATGTCGAGCATCGCCTGGAACTGCTCGTCGGTCATCCGGTGGACGACGCCGTCCCAGGTGTAGCCGGCGTTGTTGACGACGATGTCGACCGCGCCGAAGGCGTCGATCCCGGCGGCGACCAGCTTGTCGGCGGCGTCGGGCTTGGTCAGGTCGCCCGCGTGGACGGCGGTCTCGCCGTCGATCTCACCGGCCGCCTGTTCGGCGACGTCGGCATCGAGGTCGTTGATCAGCACCTTGGCGCCCTCGGCCGCGAACAGCTCCGCCGTCGCCCGGCCGATTCCGCGCGCCGAACCAGTGACGATCGCCGCTTTCCCTTCGAGAAGTCCCATCAGTCTGCGTTCTCCTTCTGGATTCGGAAAATTCGGCTCGGGAGGCTATAGGGAACGGCGCGACACTGGTTGACTGGCCAGTCGGATGACCGTCCTTCGACACAGTGGCTCTCGGCACACTGCTGGCCGACACGACCCTTGCTCGGTGTAACGCGTTGGCGTCCCCACAGGCCACCAACGCGTTACACCATTTGAGTGACCGCGTCCCTCCCCGACCGGTGCAACGCGTTGGAGTTCTGTCAGCCCACTTACGCGTTACACCGACGGTCGACCGAGGCCTGGCGACGGCCGTGCGTGGCGACGACCGATGCGTGGCGACGACGCAACCACCTAGCGTTGGGACGGCGGCGGCGACATCAGCAGGCGGTAGTCGAAGAGCGGGCGGAAGCCCATCGCCTCGTAGATCGACCTGCCCATCGGCGAGGCCTGGAGCGAGGCGAGGTCGGCGCCGAGGTCGAAGCCGGCGTTCGTAACCGCCGCGGTCACCGCGCGGCCGATTCCTCGGCCTCGCGCCTGCTTGAGGTTTCCGACCCAGTAGATGCCGGCGACACCGCCGCTGACGATCGTCATCGCGATGCCCACCGGCTCGCCGTCGAGCTCGGCGATGAAGGCGACGACGTTGTCGGCGAGCAGGCCCTCGCGGCCGTCGTAGTGCTCGAAGATCTCGGGTGGGAAGCCGATATCGGCATAGGACGTGGCAGCGATTCGCCAGTAGGTCGGCGCGTCCTCGCCGGAGTCCAGCCTGCGCAGCTCGACCCCCGGCGCCGGTGCCACCGCCTCCGGCCGTCGTTCCAGGATCATCTCCGGCATCGCGTAGACCTGCTGCAACCCGGCCGCGGAGGCGGCGGCGGCCAGATCGGTGTCCTCCGCCTCCTCGCCGCGCACCCAGAGGCTGAAGCCGCGCCCCCGTTCGGCGAAGAACTCGCGGGCCCGGGCGACGACCTCGGCCCCCTCGACGCCGTCGTCGGTCCTGAACGCGGCGTTGGAGATCACCGGGTTATCCGGCGTCCCGGCGCCGAAAAGCCACCCGGGTTTCGCCTCCAGCTCGGCGCCGGAGTCGAACTCGAACAGCTGCCGCGAGGACTCGACCAGGTTGAGGTGGGCGCGCCCGGCCGGCGAATCAGCCAAGCCGCACTCCGCCGTCCTCGGTGATCGTCCAGTGGGGGTTGTGGGCGACCTCCCAGGGGTGGCCGGCCGGGTCGACGAAAACGCCGCTGTAGCCGCCCCAGAAGGTCTCGGCCGGCTCGCGCCCAATCGTCGCCCCCGCCGCGCGCGCCTCCTCGATCAGCGCGTCGACCTCCTCCGGCGACCCCAGGTTGAGCGCCAGCGTCACGCCGCCCCAGCCGCCGCCGTCGACGACTGTGCTGTCCTCGGCGAGCCTGGCCCGGTCCCAGAGGGCGACGATCATCTCGCCGGCCTGGAAGAAGATGACGTCGTCACCGGGCTCGGCGCCAGTCCGCCAACCCAGCGCCTCGTAGAACGCCCGCGCCTCGGCGAGGTCGTCGACGCCGAGGGTGATCAGGCTGACCCGCTGCTTCACTCCATCGAGCGCTCGTCGATGACCTCGAAGATGCCGTCGGCGCCGACCGACTCGACGAACTCGTCGGCCGCCGCGCGGCGCCGCTCGTACTCCTGGCCGCCCTCCTGCTGGCCGGCGCGAAGCTCCTCGAGGCTGCCGTCAAAGAAGCCGAAGGTGATCACCTCGTTCTCGTCGGCGACGTTGCGGACGGCGTAGAAGCGCTTCCAACCGGGCGGCGCCTCCATGTCTTCTCCGGGCATGAAGGCGGCTTTGAAGTCCTCCATCGCACCGGGCTTCAATTTGCGAACGGTCAACGCGCAGAGCATCGCGTCTCCTCTCGTCGGGGTGACCCAGGTTAGAGTCCGCCCGGGTTCTACGCCATGAGCAGCGACCTGACAAGCATCATCTTGCTCTCGCTGCTGGCGATGTTCAACCCGACCCTGCTCGCGGCGGTGACGGTGATGATGCTGATGCCGAACACGAAGCGGCTGATGTTCGGCTACCTGCTCGGCGCCTACGTGACCAGCATCAGCCTCGGCCTGCTGATCGTCTTCTCCCTCAACGACTCCAGCTCGACCAGCACGGCGAAGAGCACCCTCAGCCCCAGCGAGGACATCGTCGTCGGCCTGCTCCTCCTGCTCGTCGCCTTCGTGCTGGGGACGGGCCGCGACGCGCCGATCCAGAACCGGCGGCAGCGACGCAAAGCGGCGAAGGAGGCCAACGGGGAGGCGAAGGTGCCCCTGCCACAGCGGATGCTGGGACGAGGCTCGGCCCGGGCCACCTTTGCGGTCGGCGTCGTCCTCACCTTTCCCGGCGTCTCCTACCTGACTGCGCTCAACCACATGGCGAAGCTGGACGCCGGGACGGTGCCGACCGTCTTCCTCGTCGTTGGCTTCTGCCTCGCGCAGATGATGCTGCTCGAGCTGCCGCTGCTGGGCTACGCCTTCGCGCCGGAGTGGACCGAGGACGCGGTACATCGCTTCCGGGCCTGGCTCGGTCGCAGCGGCCGCAAGGCCGGGATCATCGGTGCCGGCGTGCTCGGTGTCCTGCTGGTGATCAGGGGCCTCGTCACTCTGCTGACTTAGGCGGCGCGGCGAGCGCGGCGAGGTCGGCGGAGCGCAGCAGGGCGAGGAGTGTGCTTCCGTCGACGATCGCCAGGCCGCCCTTGCGCAGCTTCACCCTGGCGCCGGTGAGGCGGGCTACCTCGCCGGAGAAATCGGGCTCGTGGCCGACCAGCAGGACGTTGCCGCGACCGGCGGAAAGGGCGAGGGAGTCGAAGCGGCCGCCGCGCAGCTCTTCGGTCGCCTCCGGCTCGACCGCGAGCGCCTCGCAGGCGAGCCGAGCGGTCTCCGCGGCGCGAACCTTGGGGCTCGCCAGGCAGGCATCGATCTCGGCGCCCATCGCGGCCAGCGCCCGTCCGGCCGCCCTGGCCTGCGCCTCCCCCTTGGCGGTCAGCCGCCGCGCCGAGTCGTCGCCGTTCCCGTTCTCGGCGTCGCCGTGTCGAAGGAGATAGATCACGCCCCGATGCTAGGGGCGTGGAGCGTCAAGCGCTCAGTCGGCCCTCTTGGATCCTGGTCACCAGGTCCTTCGACTCCTCGCGGATCACGGTGCCGTCCTCCAGCTCGATCGCCGGCAGCACGTTCACGCCGCCGGTCAGCTCGATGTAGGTGGTGCGCTTGCTGCGCGGCAGCGCCGGGTGCTTGACGATCTCGTAGTCGACGCCGGCCTCGTCGAGGGCCTTTTGCACCTTCCAGCACGGGTGCGCGCCGATCTTCACCCACATGACAGAACAGCGATGCAGCTTGACCGACATGTCTCTCCTCGTTCGGGTGGTGGGGGACCCTATAACTCGGGCCTCGAGCTTCCTATCCGTAGCTTCTCGGGAGCGTTCTGCGGAAGAACCCCGATGGCGGGAGGCGCGCGGAATGCGATTGTCGTGGCGGTGAACGTCCTCGTCGCATACGCCTCCAAACGCGGCTCCACCAAAGAGATCGCGGAGGCGGTGGCGAAGGCGTTGCGAGGCGCTGGGCTCGAGGCCGACTGCATCGCCACCGACGAGGTAGAGAGCCTTGAGCCCTATAACGCCGTCGTTCTCGGCAGCGCCGTCTACATGAAACGCTGGCGCGGCGACGCCAGGCACTTCCTCCGCAAGCATCGCCGCAGGCTGGAGCAGATGCCCTTCTGGGTGTTCAGTTCGGGCCCGGTCGGCGAGCCCGAGAAGGACGATCCGTCCTGGATCGAGCCGTCGAAGGTCGTCAAGAAGGTCGAGCAGCTCGGCGCCCGCGGCCACGTCGTCTTCGGCGGCCGCGTCCCGGAAGAGCCCCACGGCCCGATCGAGAAGGCGATGGCCGAGGGCACCCCGCCCGAGTACCACGACCGCCGCGATTGGGGCGAGATCCACGCCTGGGCCACGGGCATCGCCTCGGAGCTGAAGTCGGAATCGGCGCTATCCTCGGCAGCGTGAAGAGAGCGGCCCTCCTAGCCGTAATCGTCGCCGCCCTGGCTCCGGCCAGCGCCAGCGCCTTCAAGCTGCGCATGTTCCACACCCCCGGCGGCAACATCGGCTGCGCGCTCGTCTACGAAAAGGGGAGCAATGAGAGCGAGGCTCGCTGCGACATCGCCCGCCACTCCTGGAAGACGCCGCCGAAGCCCAAATGGTGCGACGTCGACTACGGCAACGGTCTATCCGTAGGCGCCCACCGCAAAGCCCGATTCGTCTGCGCCGGCGACACCGTCCTGCATCAGGGCCGGAAGCTGGCCGTCGGTCACGTCATCAAGCTCGGCCCCTACAAGTGCAAGAGCCTCCGGGGCGCCGTTCGCTGCGTCAACCGCCGCACAGGCCACGGCTTCAAGCTCTCGCGCACGGTCGCGAGACGCTTCTAGCCCCTACAACCCCATCAACTTGCCGAGGATCTCCTTCATGATCTCGTCGGTGCCGCCGCCGATTGGGCCGAGGCGGGCGTCGCGGACGGCTCGCTCTATGCCGTACTCGCGCATGTAGCCGTAGCCGCCGTGGATCTGTAGGGACTGGTCGGCGATCTCGAGGACGGCGCGCTGGGTGACCAGCTTGGCCATCGTCACGTCTTTGATGCAGTCCTGGCCCTCGTGGAAGAGGCGCAGGGCGTTGTAGGTGATCGCGCGGGAGGCCTCGGCCTTGGTCGCCATTTCGGCGACGTGGTGGCGGATCGCCTGGAACTTGCCGATCGGGCGGCCGAAGGCCTCGCGCTCCTGGGCGTAGTCGACGGTGACCTCGATTAGGCGCTGCATCGCCCCGACCGCGCCGATCGCCATCAGTAGCCGCTCCCAGGCGAAGTTGAACATGATCAGTTTGAAGCCCTCGTTTTCCTCGCCGAGCAGGTTCTCCTCGGGCACCTCGACATCGGTGAACGCCAGCTCGCCCGTGTCGGAGGAGTGCCAGCCGAGCTTCTCCAGCTTCTGCGCCACCTCATAGCCGGGCATGTCGCGCTCCAGGACGAGGAAGGAGATGCCGCCGTGGCCGCCCTCCTGGGTCGTCTTCACCGCGCAGACGAGGAAGTCGGCGCGGACGCCGTTGGTGATGAAGGTCTTGGCGCCGTTGACGACGTAGCCGCCGTCGACCTTCTTGGCGAAGGTGGTGATGCCGGCGACATCGGAGCCGCCGCCCGGCTCGGTGATCCCCAGCGCGCCGATCTTCTCTCCGGCGATCCCCGGCACCAGCCAGCGCTGCTTCTGCTCCTCGGTGCCGAAGTTGAAGATCGGCGGCATCGCGATCGAGGCGTGGGCGTTGAGCCCGGCGGCGACGCCGCCCGACCCGCCGGAGCGGGCCAGCTCCTCGACCCAGATCGCGTCGTGCAGGTGGGTCCCGCCCTGCCCCCCGTACTCCTCCGGGAACTTCAGGCCGAGGAAGCCCAGCTCGGCGCAGCGGTCGTACAGCTCGCGCGGGAACTCGCGCGCCGCCTCCCACTCGTCGACGTTGGGGGCGATCTCCTTGGAGACGAAGCGGCTGACCGTCTCCCGCAGCTCCTCGTGCTCCTCGCCGAAGGGCGGAAGCGTGGCGCGCGCCCCGGTGTCCTTGATTAGGTTCATCCTCTCCCGGCCGCGCATTCTCCCCCATCGCGATGGACAGCCAGACGCTCAGCCTGATCACGATCCCGCTGTTCACCGGCGCGATCGGCTACGTGACCAACTGGACCGGGGTCTGGATGCTCTTCTACCCGGTCCGCTTCGCCGGCTTCACGGTGCCCGGCCTCGCCGCCCTGGTCAACCTGATGCCGCGGCGCATCCAACAGATCCCCGGCCTCGGCCGCGGCGGCATCGGCTGGCAGGGCATCGTCCCCTCACGGGCGGCGAAAATGGGCTCGATCGCGGTGGACAAGGGGATCGCCAAGCTGGGCGGGGCCGGCGACTTCTACCGGCAGCTCGACTCGGAGGCGATCGCCGAGCAGATTCTCGCCACCGCCCGCGGCGACGTCCACGACGTGGTCGAGCGGATCATGGAGCGTGAGCACCCGCAGCTCTGGCACGACCTGCCGCCGCGGGTGCGGGCGGCGGTGCACGCGCGGGTCCAGGAGCAGCTGCCGGAGATCGTGCGCGCGGTCACCGACGAGATCGGCGCCCACGTCGACGAGCTGCTCAACGTGAAGCTGATGGTGATCCGTCGCATCGAGGAGAACCCGGAGCTGGCCAACCGCATCTTCCTCGAGGTCGGTCGCAAGGAGCTTCGCTTCATCGTCAACTTCGGCTTCTTCTTCGGCCTCCTGCTCGGTGTCCCGGTCGCGTTTCTGACCGTGTTCGCCCTGACCCAGTGGTGGGTGCTGCCGATCGCCGGCGTGCTGATCGGCTACACGACCAACCTGCTCGGCATCCGGATGATCTTCGAGCCGGTCGACCCCCGGCGCCTCGGGCCGATCACCGTCCAGGGGCTCTTCCTCAAACGCCAGCCGGAGGTTGCCGGCGTCTACGCCGCCATCATCGCCGACAACATCGTGACGATGGGCCACATGGCCGAGGACCTGATGAACGGGCCGAACTCGGATCGCACGCGGCAGATGATCGAGGACGTCCTGCGCCCGGTGGTCGACAGGGCGGTGGGGAGGGTGCAGCCCGCCGTGCGGGTGGCCGTCGGCCCTCGCCAGTACGACGCGATCCGCTCGTCGGTGGCGGTTGAGGCCGCGGGACGCGCGGTGGCGCCCCTGACCGACGCGGAATTCAACCGGGCGCAGAGCGACGGCATTCGCGAGTTCGTCGCCGAGCGAGTTCGCCGGATGCCCTCGGTGGACTTCTCGGAGATGCTGCGCACGGCCGTGCGCGAGGACGAGTGGCTGCTCTATCTGCACGGCGCGGTGCTCGGATTCGGCGCCGGGCTGCTACACCTGGCGATCTTCGGATGAGCGAGGGCGAAGACAACGGAGTCCAGCCGGGCCGCGAGCTGATCGTTCGCGAGCCGGACTCGCCGGGGTTGGGTGAGCTGGCGCGGGCGATTCCCGGCCTCGCCAGGATCACCGTCAGCGCCGGCTGGCAGATCGCGACCGGGGTGGCAGGGGCCTACGCCCGGACGACTTCGCGCACGGTGCGGGCGATCTCGATGGGAGAGCCGGCCGCCGACGTGGCGCAGGACGCGATCACCGAGCTGCGCGCCTACGCGCGCGAGTTGCTCGGCCTGCCCGAGCTCGGCAACGGAGAAGGGGACGCCGGGCGCGGCGATCGGCGACGGCAGCGCAACGGGCGCGAGGCGGCTTCGCCCGAGGCGCTGCGCCGACGCGGGGAGGAGCTGCTTCGCGATTCCGCCGACGTCGGCTACGAGCAGGCGTCGCACCCCGCCTACATGAGGATCCTCGAGGCCCTCGCCCCGGACGAGGGCCGCATCCTGCGCTTCCTCGCGCGCAGCGGCCCCCAGCCCGCGGTCGACGTGCGCGCCGGCCTGCCGCTCGCCTCGGTGCTGGTCAAACCGGGGTGCAACATGATCGGCATGGAGGCCGGGTGCAGCCACACCGAGCGCGACCACGCCTACCTGGACAACCTGCATCGCCTCGGCCTGATCTGGTTTTCACGCGAGCCGGTCAAGGACCCGAGCCGCTACCAGGTCCTCGAGGCCCAGCCGGAGGTCGGCGAGGCGCGCGCCAAGGGCGGGCGCACGGCGCGCACCGTTCGCCGCAGCATCCTGCTCACCCCCTTCGGCGAGGACTTCTGCTCCGTCTGCCTGCCGCTTGAGGGAGCGGGCGAGGCGCCGCCCGCGCCCTAAAGCCCGTAGCTTCGCCCGATCACGTCGAGCATCACCTCGTCGGTGCCGGCGCCGATCCGGTTGAGGCGAACGTCGCGGTAGGCGCGCTCGATCTCGTACTCCTTCATGTAGCCGTAGCCGCCGAGGATCTGCAGGCAGTCGTCGGCGACCTCGCAGGCGATCCGCGAGGCGAAGAGCTTCGCCATCGTGATCTCGCGCACCGGGTACTCGCCGTTGGCGAAGCGCCAGGCGGTCGCGTAGGTGAACTGCTTCGCCGCCTCGGTCTTGGTCGCCATCTCGGCGAACTTGTGGCGGATCGCCTGGAATTTGCCGATCGGGCGGCCGAAGGCCTCGCGCTCCTTGGCGTAGTCGAGCGTTTTCTCGATCATCCGCTCGGCCCCCGCGTGGCAGCCGGCGGCGGCGACCAGTCGCTCGCCCTGGAGCTCCCAGGCGATGTGGTAGAAGCCTTTGCCGACCTCGCCCAGCACCGCGTCGGCGGGGACGCGGACGTCCTCGAAGGCGATCTCACCGGTGTCGGAGGCGTGCATCCCCATCTTCTCCAGCTCGGCGGAGACGCTGAAGCCGGGCACGTGCTCGCCGTTCTCGTCGCGTAGGTCGACGATGAAGAGGGTGATCCCCGCGTGGCGCTCCTCCGGGTCGGTCTTCGCGACGAGGACGATGAAGTCGGCCCGCGGCGCGTTGGTGATGAAGGTCTTGGAGCCGTTGATGACGTACTCGTCGCCGTCGCGGATCGCCGTGGTGCGGATGCCGGCGACGTCGGAGCCGGCGCCCGGCTCGGTGATCCCGAGGCAGCCGACCTTGTCGCCCTTCAGCCCGGGGGTGAGGTAGCGGTGCTTCTGCTCCTCGGTGCCGAGCAGGTGGATCGGCGGCAGGACCATGTCGCTCTGCACCGCGAAGCCCATGTTGGTGCCGCCGGAGCCCGAGTAGCTCATGCACTCGGCGCGGACCAGCGAGTAGAAGTAGTCGCCGCCCTGTCCGCCGTACTCCTCCGGGAAGCAGAGGCCGAGAAAGCCGAGGTCGCCGGCGCGCTTCATCACCTCGGTCGGCCAGTAGGTGTCCTCCCACTCGTTGCGGTGGGGCCAGAGCTCCTTCTTCACCCACGACTGCATCGACTCGCGCAGGTCCTCGTGCTCCTGGCTGAAGATGAAGTGCTTGCGGCCCGACGCGTGGTCGGGCTTGATGACGCTGGAGCCGTTGGTCGTCGCGGTCGCCACTGGTATCTCTCCTCGTTCGCTGGTCCCGGTAGTCGTCGCGGACAGTAGCACTTCCTACTTTCGACAGAGCCGCTATCGTCCCGACCGTGAGCGAGGGGAACTACGAGGTCGTCACCTACAAGGTCGCCGAAGGCGTCGCCACGGTGACGCTGAACAACCCGGAGAAGCGCAACATGCTCTCCGGGCAGATGCTGACCGAGCTGGTCGACGCGATGAAGCGGGCGCGCGACGACGAGGAGGCGCGGGCGGTGGTCCTCACCGGCGCCGGCGACAAGGTCTTCTGCGCGGGCGCCGACCTGGGCGGGTTCGCCGCCGACGTGCCGCTGGTCGCCAAACATTTCGCCACCGACCTCTTCCTGGAGTTCTTCCGGCTGATGCCGCGGCTCGGCAAGCCCTCGCTCTGCGCCGCCAATGGCCACGTGCTGGCGGGCGGCATGGGCCTCGCCCTCTCCTGCGACCTGCTGATCGCCAAAGAGGGGGCGACCTTCGGCACGCCGGAGATCAACGTCGGCGCCTTCCCCTACATGATCATGGCGATCATCTACCGCAACGTCCCGCGCAAGAAGGTCAACGAGATGATGCTGCTGGGCGAGCGGCTGAGCGCCGAGCAGGCGGTCGAGTTCGGGCTCGCCAACAAGGTCGTCGCGGCCGGAGAGTTCGACGCCGCAGTAAATGAATGGGCCGGGGTGCTCGCCTCGAAGAGCCCGGTGCTGATGCGCCTTGGCCACGACGCGATGTACCGCCAGCAGGACATGGCGGTCGACGACGCGCTGGAGTACCTGCGCTCCCAGCTCTCCCTCACCTTCTCGACCGAGGACATCGTCGAGGGCGTCACCGCATTCTTCGAAAAGCGCGAACCGCAGTGGAAGGGACGCTGATGTCGGAGGCTGACGAGAAGACCGAGACGGCCGCCGGCGCCAACGGGTCCCACCTGCTGCCGGGCGCCGCCCCGCTCGGCGAGCTGAACGAGCAGCTGCACGAGCGGCGCGCGAAGGCGAAGCTGGGCGGCGGCGAGGAGAAGATCGCCAAACAGCATGAGCGCGGCAAGCTGACCGCGCGCGAGCGGCTCGACCTGCTGGTCGACGAGGGCACCTTCGTCGAGATGGGGATCCACGGCCGCCCGCACTTCGCCCAGCGGGCGATGGACGGCGTCGAGGCCCCCGCCGACGGGGTGGTCACCGGCTGGGGCGACGTCGACGGCCGCCCCTGCTGCATCGCCGCCTACGACTTCACCGTGATGGCCGGCTCGATGGGGATGACCGGCGAGCTGAAGGTGACCCGCCTGCGGGAGATGGCCCTGCAGAAGCGGATGCCGTTCATCTGGCTGCTCGACTCCGCCGGCGCCCGCATCCAGGAGGCGGCGGGCTCGCTGTTCGCCGGCTCCGGGCACCTCTTCCGCGAGGAGGTGGTGATGTCGGGGGTGATCCCGATGGTCGCGGCGATGATGGGCCCCTGCGCCGCCGGCACCGCCTACATCCCGGCGCTCTCGGACTTCGTGCCGATGGTCTCCGGCCAGGGGGCGATGGCGCTCGCCGGCCCCCACCTCACCAAAGCGGTGACCGGCGAGGACATCTCGATGGAGGACCTCGGCGGCGCCAAGGTCCACTGCCGCAAGTCGGGAGTGGGGGACCTTGAGGTCGCCGACGACGAGGAGTGCATCCGCGCCGTCAAGCAATACCTCTCCTACTTCCCGGCCAACTGCGAGGAGCAACCGCCGATCGTCGCCACCGAGGACCCAGACGACCGGATGTCGGAGAAGCTGATGGAGATCGTCCCCGACTCCTCGCGCCAGCCCTACGACATGTACGACGTGATCCGCGAGATCGTCGACGACGGCGAGTGGTTCGACATCAAGCCGAAGTTCGCCAAGACGCTGATCACCTGCCTCGCCCGCTTCGGCGGCCAGCCGGTCGGGATCGTCGCCAACCAGCCCAAGCAGCTGGCCGGCATCCTCGACAACGACTCGGCCGACAAGGCGGCGCGCTTCATCAACCTCTGCGACGCCTTCAACATCCCGCTCGTCTTCCTCCAGGACGTGCCGGGCTTCATGGTCGGCTCGAAAGTCGAGCACGCCGGGATCATCCGCCACGGCGCCAAGATGCTCTACGCGGTCAGCCGCGCCACGGTGCCGAAGGTGACCGTGGTCGTGCGCAAGGCCTACGGCGCCGGCTACTACGTGATGTGCGGCAAGGCCTATGAGCCGGACCTGATCGTCGCCTGGCCCGGTGCTGAGATCTCGGTGATGGGCGCCGAGGGCGCGGTCAACATCATCGGCCGCTCGGCGATCGAGGCCTCCGACGACCCGGAGGCGACCCGCGAGACGATGCTGAACGCGGTCCGCGAGCAGATCGACCCCTACATCGCCGCCGGCAACGCGGTGATCGACGACATCATCGACCCGCGCGAGACCCGCCCGACGATCGTCAAGGCGCTGCGGATGGCGAAAACCAAGAAGGTCGAGCGGCCCTGGAAGAAGCACGGGGTGATGCCGGTATGAGCCCAGGACGCTGCAAACCTGCGCATCTCGGGGTCTTCGGTCGGTCAGCTCGGGTCACGCACAAGAAGTGCGCTCCCCTCGCCGCCCTCCCTGCATCCCCCGACCTGCTTGGTTTTCGCGCCCTGGGAAAGGTTGAAAAGTGAGTCAGTTCGAGAACCCCGTAGTCATCAGCTGCTCGATCAGCGGCGCGATCGCCAACCGCGACCAGTGCCCGGCGATCCCCTACACGCCGGAGGAGTACGCGGCGGAGGCGCGCCGCGCGGTCGACGAGGGCGCCTCGCAGATCCACATCCACGCCCGCACCCCGGACGGCACCCCCTCCTACGAGGTCGAGGACTTCCGGGCGATCACCGACGCGATCCTCGCCGAGGTCGGCGACGTGATCGTCAACTACTCGACCGGCGCGATCGGCATCCCGATCGAGAAGCGAATCGAGTACCTGCGGGCGCTGCGCCCCGACGTCGCCGCGCTCAACATGAGCTCGATGAACTACGCCAAGTACTCCTCGCGGCGCAAGGACTTCGTCTTCAAGGCGGTCTTCGAGAACAGCTTCGACACGATCATCGAGTTCCTCGCGGCGATGAAGGAGCTGGGGATCAAGCCCGAGCACGAGTGCTTCGACGCCGGCCACGTCGCCAACCTCGACCCGCTGATCGACATGGGGCTGCTGGAGCGCACGCCGTTGCAGATCTCCCTGGTGATGGGGGTCAACGGCGGCATCCGCCCGACTCCGCGCAACGTCGGCTTCATGGCCGACCAGATTCCCGGCGGCGCCGAGGGCGAGAATCAGTGGCAGGTGATCGGCATCTCCCGCGACCAGTGGAAACTGCTCGGCGCCTCGCTGGTGCTGGGCGGCAACGTCCGCGCCGGCGTCGAGGACAACCTCTACCTGCCGAACGGGGAGATGGCCCGCTCCAACGGCGACCTGATCGCCAAGGCCCGCCAGATGGCCGAGGACGTCGGCCGTCGCGCCGCCACCGTCGCCGAAGCGCGGGAGCTGCTGGGAGTGCCCAAACGGGTGGAAGCCTGAGCAGCGGGCCGATGGCCGAGCTGCCACTCAGCGACGTCAAGGTCCTCGACCTGACCCGGCTGCTGCCGGGCGGGTTCTGCTCGCTTCTGCTCGCCGACCTCGGCGCCGAGGTGCTGAAGGTCGAGGACACCGGGATGGGCGACTACATCCGCTGGGCGCCTCCCTATTACGGGACCGACGAGCAGCAGGAGCTGGGCACGCGCTCGGCCCTCTACCTCTCGCTCAACCGCGGCAAGCGCTCCGTCCGCCTCGACCTGAAGAGCGAGGGCGGGCGCGAGGCGCTGCTGCGCCTGGTCTCCTCTTACGACGTCGTCCTCGACGGCTTCCGCCCCGGCGTCCTCGACCGGCTCGGCGTCGGCTATGAGCGGATGCGCGAGGCCAACCCGGCGATCGTCTTCTGCGCGATCACCGGCTACGGCCAGGACGGCCCCTACGCCCAGCGCGCCGGCCACGACATGAACTACCTCGGCCTGGTCGGGCTGCTCGGCCTGACCGGCGCCAAGGACGGGCCGCCGGTGCAGTCGGGCGGGCAGATCGCCGACCTCGGCGGCGGCGCCCTGATGGCCGCCTTCGGGGTGATGGCGGCGCTGCACGAGCGGCGGCGCTCCGGCGAGGGCCAGATGGTCGACGTCTCGATGGCCGACGGGGCGCTCTCCTGGCTGGCGATGGTCGCCGGTCGTTACTTCTGCGACGGCGAGGTGCCGCGGCGCGGTGAGCAGCAGCTCGCCGGTGGGCTGCTCTGCTACCTGCCCTACGAGGCGGCCGACGGCTGGGTCAGCTGCGGCGCACTGGAGCCGAAGTTCTGGAGCGCTTTCTGCAACGGGGTGGGGAGGCCGGAGCTGATCGAGGTGCAGTTCGAGGCGCCCGGCTCCGACGCCTGGCGCGAGGTCGCCGACGTCTTCCGCTCCCGCAGTCGCGACGAGTGGCTTGCCTTCAACGACGAGCACGATTGCTGCATCGAGCCGGTCCTCGACGTCGACGAGGCGCTCGACTCCGAGCTGGTCCGGGCGCGGCAGATGGTCGTCGAGTTGGAGCAGCCCGAGCTGGGCACGGTCCGCCAGCTCGGCTTCCCGGTGAAGATGAGCCGCACCCCCGGCGACCCGACCCGGCCGGCGCCGGCCTTCGGCGAGCACACCGCCGAGGTCCTGGGCGAGGTCGGCTACTCCGAGGAGGAGGTCGCGGCGATGATCGACTCCGGCGCCGCCGCCGGTCCCGGCGCCGACTCCGCCGCCACCTTCCGAGCATGAGCGGCAACGGCGCAGGCGGCAACGGGGACCTGCTGCGGATGGGCGAGTTGGCCGAGGCCTCCGGCGTGCCTGTCCCGACTATCAAGCACTACCTTCGCGAGGGGCTGCTGCCGGAGCCGGTCAAGACCAGCCGCAACATGTCCTGGTACCCGCCCGAGTTCGTCGACCGGATCAAGCTGATCAAGCAGCTCCAGGAGGAGCGCTTCATGCCGCTGAAGGCGATCAAGTCGGTGCTCGACGAGGACCCGGAGCGGGCCCGTGCCCTGGTCGAGCTGGAGGACCGCATCCTCGACCGCGCCCTCGGGGGCGAGCGCACCCGCACCAGCGCCGCCGAGGTGCGCGAGAGCTACGGGGTCCCCAAGGAGGTGCTCGACCGCCTCGAGGAGCTCGACATCCTCAGCCCCAACAGCCGCGGCTACTCGCCCTCGGACCTGAAGATCATCGAGGCGATCGGCCGCTTCCGCGCCGGCGGCTACGACGAGGAGATCGGCTTCACCGTCTACGACACCCTCCGCTACAAGGACGCCCTGGAGAAACTGGTCCGCCAGGAGGTCGACATGGTGATGAACCGCCTCGCCGGCGAGGTCCCCCCGGAGCGCGTCGTCGAGATGCTCCAAGCCGGCGCCCAGCCCCTCCAAGACCTGATCGCCGCCCTCCACACCAAGCTGATGGTCGCCGAGCTCGAACGCCACCGGGCGAGCCGGAGCTAGATGAAGTCGGCGCTGGTAACGGGGGCTTCTACGGGCATCGGCCGCGCCACGGCGTTGCGCCTCGACTCACAGGGTTGGCGGGTGTTCGCCGGGGTTCGTCGGGAGTCCGACGGCCAGAGCCTCGAGGAGGCGGCATCCGAGCGGCTCGCGCCGGTGATCGTCGACGTGACGCAGGCCGATCAGATCGCCGCGACCGCTGAGCACCTCGGCGCGGAGCTCGGTGATGCCGGGCTCGACGGTCTCGTCAACAACGCCGGCGTCGCCATCCTCGGTCCACTGGAGACGATGCCGATCGATGACTTCCGCCGCCAGATCGAGATCAACCTGACCGGGCACGTCGCCGTGACCCAGGCGATGTTGCCCCTGGTGCGCGCCGCCACGGGGCGGATCGTCTTCGTCAGCTCGATCGGCGGCCGGATGGCGCTGCCGTTTGGCGGCCCCTACCACGCGTCCAAGTTCGGGATCGAGGCGGTCGCCGATTGCTTCCGGCAGGAGCTGCGCCCGTGGGGGATCGACGTTTCCGCGATCGAGCCGGGCTCGATCGACACTCCGATCTGGGAGCGCGGGGAGCAGACCGCGGACGAGCTCGCCGGCCGGTCCCCCGCCGCCCAGGAGGCGCTCTACGGGGAGACACTCGTCAGCTTCCGCAAGGCGGTGCGGCGAACCGCGAAGCGGGGGATCTCTCCCGAAAAGGTCGCCGGCAAGATCGAGCACGCGTTGAGCGCCCGCCGTCCCCGAACCCGTTACGTGGTCGGCGCCGACGCGCGCGGCCAGGCACTCCTGCGCAGCCTCCTCCCCGACCGGGTGATGGACCGGGCGGTCGCTCGCCTGATGGGAATCTGACGCCGCGCTCGTAGGTTTTTCCTTGCCCCAGCAGGGTCAAACATACGAGCGGCGCCTCGTCTGCTCCTATACTGGCGCGAAGCCGATTGACTGGTCAGTCAGTTGATGGCCGGACAGAGGAAGCCTTGCGCGCAGCCGTCGTACAGCTCAACTCCACCAACGAAAAGGCCCGCAACCTGAAGGCCGCCGAGCGCCTCGTTCGGGACGCGGCCGCCGATGGCGCCGACCTCGTCGCCCTCCCCGAGAAGTGGAACCTGCTGGCCGGCGGCGAGGAGCTGCTGGCCGGCGCCGAGTCGCTCGACGGCCCGGCCCTGACCGCCGCCCGCGACTGGGCTCGCGAGTTGGGCATCCACCTGTTGGCCGGGAGCATCGCCGAGCGCGACACAGCCGAGAAGGCCTTCAACACCTCGGTCCTGATCGGCCCCGACGGCGAGGATCTCGCCGTCTACCGCAAGATCCACATGTTCGACGTCGACGTCGACGGGGTCGCCTACCGCGAGTCCGAGCACGAGGAGGCGGGAGCCGAGATCGTCACCGCCCCGCTCGGCGAGCTGATCGCCGGCCTTGCCGTCTGTTACGACCTTCGCTTCCCCGAACTCTTCCGGATCCTCGCCGTGCGCGGCGCCCGCCTGCTCACACTGCCCTCTGCCTTCACCGCGGCCACCGGCCGCGACCACTGGGAGGTGCTGCTGCGGGCGAGGGCGATCGAGAACCAGGCCTTCGTCCTCGCCCCCAACCAGTTCGGCGAGGCGCCGCCGCACTACGACTCCTACGGGCACTCGATGATCGTCGACCCCTGGGGCAAGGTGCTCGTCGCAGCCCCCGACGGGGAGTGCTTCGTCGTCGCCGACCTCGACCTCGCCGAGCAGGACCGGGTGCGTCACTCGCTGCCCTCGCTCGCCAACCGCCGGCCGGACGCCTATGTTTGGCCGCAGCTTCAGGGGATGTTCGCCTGATGGCCAAAGCCCCGCCCGTCGACAAACGCCGCCAGATCCTCGATGCGGCGATCCGCGTCTTCGCCCGCCAGGGCTTCCACGCGACCCGCGTCTCCGACATCGCCGACGAGGCCGGGGTCGCCTACGGGCTCGTCTACCACTACTTCAAATCGAAGGACGAGGTGCTCAACGAGCTGTTCAGCCAGCGCTGGTCGCTGCTGCTGACGGCGATCGAGGAAACCGACGGCGCCGACGCGCCCCCCCGCGAGAAGCTCGCCGCGGTCGCCGGCTTCATCATCGAGTCCTACCGCCACGACCCGGAGCTGATGCAGGTGATCATCGTTGAGGTGACCCGCGCCGCCAACTCCTTCGGCCGCACCCACCTGCCGGAGATCCGCCGCGCTTACGAGTCGATCGCGAAAATCGTCGCCGATGGCCAGGAGCTGGGCGCGTTTCGCCGCGACATCGACCCGATCTTCGCCTCGATGTCCTTCTACGGGGCGATCGAGCAGCTGCTTTCCGGCTGGATCTTTGACGTCATCCCCTCCTCCGGCGCCGACTACGAGCGTGCCAAGGAACTTGTCGTGGCGACGATCTGCGACGGCCTCGAGCCGCGATAGGTAAGGTCGGCGCCGATGGAAAACGAGATCGTCAAACGACTCGCATGGAGCGGCGTGCTCGCCGCCGTCACCGCTCTTGCCAGCATCGTCGCGACGCGGATCGCCGCAGTGGTGTGGCGTCGGGTCTTCGACGAGGAGCCGCCGGAGTAGTCCCTTGGCGACGCCCGACTCGACCGCGACGCCCCCCAAGGAGCCCGAAGACAAGTCGGTAGGCGAACTCGTCTTCGACGTCTCCGAGAAGGCGTCGACGCTGATTCGCGAGGAGATCGAGCTCGCCAAGGCGGAGGTCACCGAGAAAGTCGGCAAGATCCTCCGCGGCTCGGCGGTTGGAGCCGCGGCCGGCGCCTTTGCTTTCCTGGCGCTGATCCTGGTCATGGAAGGGTTTGCCTGGCTCCTCAACGAGGAGGTCTTCGACGGCAAGACCTGGCCGGGCTTCTTCGTCGAGGCGGCGGTCTTCCTACTGATCGCGGCCGGGGCCGGCTTCTTCGCCTATCGCTCCCTCCAGTCGGGCGCGCCGCCGATTCCCGAGCAGGCGATCGAAGAGGCGAAGCTGACCAAGACGATGCTGGAGGGCAAGGACAAATGAGCGCTCACCCCGAGCCCGTGAAGCCGTCAACCGCCGGGACGCCGGGTCGTTCCTCGGCGCAGATCCGCCGCGACATCGACGCCCAGCGTCAGGACTTCGGCCACTCGGTCGAGGCACTTCGCGGACGCGTCACCGAGCTGACCGACTGGCGTCGCCAGGTCCGCGAGCATCGCCGCGAGCTGGTCATCACTGCCGCCGCCGCCGGCTTTTTGATCGGCGGCATCATGGCCTTCCGCCGCCGCGGCTGAGCCCTACGCCAGGATCTCCTTCGAGACGCTGCCTACCCCGAGCAGGCCGGGGCCGACGTGGGAGCCGATCACCGGGCCGATCTCGGAGATGAAGACGGGTTCGCAACCGAAGATCTCGCGGCAGTCGTCGGCCAAAACTTCGGCGGTTTCAAGGTCCTGGATGTGCTGGACGACCCAGCCATCGAGGCCCGACTCGTGGCGCTGGCGGGCGTAGCCGCGCAGTCGCTCCAGCGCCCGCGCCCGAGTCCGCACCCGCTCGACCGGGGTGATCTCCTCCTCCAGGGTGAGGATCGGTTTGATCTTCAGCGCCGAGCCGATCCAGGCGCGGGCGCCGCCGATCCGCCCGCCACGGCGCAGGTACTCGAGCGTGTCGATCGCGAACCACATCTTCAACTCCTCGCGTGCTCGCTGCGCCCGGACGAGGACCGCGTCCGCGTCGTCGCCGCCGGCCGCCGCAGCGGCTGCGGCCAGCACGCATAGCCCCATCCCGCCGCAGGCGGAGCGCGAGTCGAAGACGTGGACCCGCTCGCCCCCCTTGCCCTCGTCGATCAATCGCTGACGCGCCTGGGTCGCGGCCTCGTAGGTCCCGGAGATGCCCGCCGAGATGTGGATCGAGACGACGTCACGACCCGCGTCGAGCAGTGGCTCGTAGGTGGCGATGAAGTCGCCGACCGAGGGCTGGGAGGTGGTCGAGCCGCGCTCGGAGGCCCGCAGCTGCTCGTAGAAGCCGCCGAAATCGGAGATCTCCGACTCCGGTCCGTGGGTGCCGTCGAGTGAGAGATAGAGGCTGATCACCTCGATGCCTCGCGCGGTCGTGAGCTCGGTCGGCAGGTATGCGGTCGTGTCGCAGACGACGGCGGTTTGAGCGGTCACGCGAGCAGGCTACACTTTGTGAAGTGACCGATTCCCCACAGGCAGCGATCACCCTGACCGACAAGGCAGCCGAGAAGATCGGCGAGCTGCTCGGCGGTCAGAGCGAATCCGACGAGCAGGCCCTTCGAGTCGCCGTCCGCGGCGGCGGGTGCTCCGGCTTCCAGTACGCGCTCGCCTTCGATCGCGCCAAGGATGACGACCACCTCTTCGAGGTCGACGGCGTCTCCGTCATCGTCGACAAGGTCAGCATGCAGTTCGTCTTCGGCTCGGAGGTCGACTACGTCGAAGGCCTCCAGGGCGCCGGGTTCCAGGTCAACAACCCGAACGTCGTTGCTGCCTGCGGCTGCGGGTCTTCTTTCCAGGTGAAAGAAGACGCTGCAGAGACCGCCGCGGTCTAGCTGCCGTCGATCTGAAGCGGCGGCGACTGGGCCGGGGGGCCGGCCGGTGCGGCTGCGACCTGCGGCTGCTCGACTCCGAGCGCCTCGGCGAGTTCGCCTGAGGCGAAGGTCTCCTCGACCAGGTCGGCGCCGCCGATCAGCTCGCCGTTGACGTAGAGCTGGGGGAAGGTCTGCCAGTCGGAGATCTCGGCGGTCACTTCGCGCAGGGGCTGGAGGGCGGGGAGGACGTCGATCGCTCCGTACTCGACGTCGAGCTGGTCGAGCACCTGGACGACGCGCATCGAGAAGCCGCAGCGGGGCTCTTCCGGCGTGCCTTTCATGAAGAGCAGCACCGGGTTGGCGGCGATCAGCTCTTCGACTTTCTGCTTCAGCTCGGGGTCGGCCATTGGCACAGACTAGCTACCCGGCGACGCGGGTCTCGATCGAGAGAGCGTGGATGGCGCCGTCGTCGAAGCGCTCCCTTACCGCGGCCTTGACCAGGCGGTGCTGGTCGATTCGCGAGAGGCCGTCGAACTGGGCGGCCGCGACCCGCGCCCGCAGGTGGTCGCCGGCGCCGGTCTCGTCGATCACCTCGACCTCGGCGCCGGGCAGCGCCACCTCGATCATCGATTTCAGTTCCGCCAGGTCGGCCACGGCCGGGATTCTATGGAGCGCGGCCGGCGAGGCTAGGATCGGCCGATGGGACGTGAGGAGATCCGCTTTCCCTCGGCGGGGGAGGAGTGCGCGGCTTGGCTGTTTCGGCCGGACGGGGTCGACGCCCCGGTCCCCTGTGTGGTTATCGGCTCCGGCATCTCCTGCGTGCGCGACCAGGGGCTCGACCGCGTTGCCGAGCGCTTCGCCGCCGCCGGGTTCGCCGCCCTTGCCTTCGACTACCGCCACTTCGGCGACAGCGGCGGTGAGCCGCGTGGCTTGGTCACCGGCGCCCGGCAGCAGGCCGACTTTCGCGCCGCCATGGCCGCGGCTCGTGGGATCGAGGGGATCGACCCCGAGCGGCTCGTCCTCTGGGGGTACTCGCTCGGAGGTGGCAATGTCCAGGGGGTCGCCATCGACGACGATTCGATCGCCGCCGCGATCTGCGTGGCCCCGGTGGTCGACGGGGCGCGCAGTCTCCTGCACATCGGCGGCCTGCTCCACCTGGCGAGGTTGATGGCGGCCGGAGCGCGCGACGGCCTGCGGGCGCTTCGTCGCGCCGAGCCCTACCTCGTCCCCGTGGCCGGGCCGCCGGGGTCGCTCGCAGTGCTCAACAGCCCCGACTCCGACCCCGGCTTCAAGGCGATCACGCCGCCGGGCTCGACCTGGCGCAATGAGCTCTGCGCACGCACCGCGCTGGCGCCCCCCTACCGATTGGCTCGCAAGGTGCGCCGCATCGGGTGCCCAATCCTCTACTGCCTGACCGAGGAGGACGACATCAACCCGCCGCAGCTGGGAAAGCTGGCCGCGCAACGCGCTCCACGCGGTGAGCTGCGCCTCTATCCCGGCGGGCACTTCGACCCGCTTCTGGGGGAGGCCTTCGAGCGGATGTGCGCCGACCAGATCGACTTCCTCCGCCGCCACCTCGGTGTCGAGCGGGTCTAGCCGGAGACCTTCTCGCCCAGCGCGTCCAGCATCTCCTCGACCCGGACGAACTTGACGCGGGGACGGCCGTGCGGCTCGCCGCGGCCGACCTCGGCCTGATCGATCGCCTGCCAGTCGTCAAAGGTGACGTAGCGGATGTTGCGCGCGGCGAGTAGGTCCTCGACCGCGGTGGGCTCGGGACTCGCGGGGCTGAGCAGGGTCTGGGACTCGACATCGGCGAGCAGGTGCTGGACGGTCTCCAGGGCGTCCTTCTTGTTGGTGCCGATCACCCCGGACGGGCCGCGCTTGATCCAGCCTGCGGTGTAGTGGCCGACCTTGTGGCCGGAGTCGTGGGAGTCGAGCACCCGACCGCCCTCGTTGAGGATCAGCCCGCGCTTCTCGTCGAACGGCACGCCCTCGATCGGGATGCCGGTGTAGCCGACCGAGCGCAGCACCAAGCCGCACTCCAGCTCCTCGCGCTCGCCGGTGTCGCGGGCGCGCAGGGTGCCGCCCTCCTCGACCAGCTCGTTGCGGCCGATCACGATCTTCTCGACCTTGCCGTCGCCCTGGATCTCGATCGGCGAGGCGAGGAAGCGCAGGACGATCCGCTGCGCCTTGCCCTCCGGCTTTCGCTGAGAGAACTCGCGCAGGGTCTCGACGTTGACGCGGGTCGTCTTGTCGGCCTCGCCGGACTCGAGGAAGGCGGCGCTGGCCGGGTCGAGCTCGACCTGGGCCGGGTCGACGATGACGTCGGCGTCCTCCATCTCACCGAGCTCCTTGATCTCGGGGTTGGTGAAGGCGGCCTGGACGGGCCCGCGGCGCCCCAGCACGACGATCTCGCGGATCTTCTTGGCGTCGAGCATCTCGATCGCGTGGTCGGCGGTGTCGGTCTGGCGCAGCTCGTGGTCGGTCAGCGCCAGCATCCGGGCGACGTCCATTGCCACGTTGCCGTTGCCAATAACCACGGCGCGCTCGCAGGAGAGGTCGAAATCCTCGCCAGCGTAGTCGGGGTGGGCGTTGTACCAGCCGACGAAGGCGGTGGCGGCGTGGCTGCCCGGCAGGTCCTCGCCGGGGACGCCGAGCTGGCGGTCGGTCTCACAGCCGACCGTGAAGACGATCGCGTGGTAGAGCCGCTCGAGGTCCTCGACCTCGATGTCGTGGCCGATCTTGACGTTGCCGAAGAAGCGGAAGCCCTCGCGCGCCGCCGTTTTCTCGTAGACGCGGATCACCGACTTGATCTTGGGATGGTCGGGCGCAACGCCGCCGCGGACCAGGCCAAAGGGGGTGGGGAGGCGGTCGAAGAGGTCTACCTGGGCGTGGAGGTCCTCGCCCTTGAGGATGTGCTCGGCGGCGTAGAAGCCGGACGGCCCGGCGCCGACGATCGCGACGCGGAGGGGGTTGTCTGGGGTTCCGATTTGGGTCATGCGAACGCGGAAGGATAGGGAAGTCGCCGTCGCCTACGCGGCGAGCAGCATCTCGCTGCAGCGCGGGCAGATGCCGTGGCTGATCGCCGGCAGCTCGCTCCGCTTGAACAACTCCAGCCGCGTCGCCGCCTCCTCGACCTCGACCCACTCGCCGTCGATCTCGAAGCGATCGCACCACCCGCACATCTCCAGCGTGCTCGCGCTTCGTGGCACCTCGGGGTCGAGCATCGGCTGGGCCTCGCGCGGCTTCTCGGAGCGCAGCCGAGCCGAGAACATCACCACCCGCCCCGACGGGTGGGCGACGATGCGGATGTCCATCTCCCGTCGCACCTCGGGGCCATCGCAGCGGAAGGGAAGCTCGATGTCGCGGACCTCCTCGCGGATCCGTCGCAGCAGCAGTCGCTGGAGTTTCTTCAGCTCGTGCCCGGCGACAAAGTCCCAGAGCGAGCGGCCGAGGCTGGAGCCGGCGCCGTCCCAGCCGTTCTCCTCGGCAAATTCGTAGAAGCCCTGGTCGACCTTGATCAGGTGGTCCTGGTCGTCGATCGCGTAGCTGAGCGTCTGCGTGCTCACTGGACCGCGGCGAGGCTGGGGGCGCCGTCGAGGGCATCCAGCGCCTTGCGCACCGACATCGCGACGCAGGTGAAGATCGGCGTTTCGCGCTCCGTGTACTCGCTCGACTCGGTCGGTCGCAGCTCGTTGACGAGGTCGAGAAACATGCCGGGGTCGTCGCCTTCGAAGGCGACCACGAACTCCTGGTCGTCGAGGCCGAAGGAGTAGGAGGTGTTGATCGTGATCTCCGGGTAGCGGCGGCCGACCTCGATGTGGCTTTTCATGATCCGCCGGCGCTCCTCCTCGGGGAGCCCGTACCAGCGGCGCTGCTTGACCATCGGGTAGAGAAAGAGGTACTTGCGCTCGGAGACGCAGATCTCCGGCCGCGCCCCCTCGTCGGAGTAGGGCGAGCGTTTGGTCATCGAGAGGAACGAGTGGGGGGTCTCCGACCACTTCGCCAGGCCGCTCTGGCCGAGCACGACGTGGAAGGTGTGCAGGTCATCGAGGTTGGGGCTCTGGCTGAGCAGGACCAGGTCGACGTCGCCGCGCGTGCCTATGGTTGAGTAGGCCCGCAGTGAGCGGTCGATGGCGAAGTCCTCGCAGGCGGCGCGGAACTCCCCCTTGTCCGCGGCGCGAAGCTCGGGATCCCTACGGCGCCAGGCTGGGTCAACCTTGAAAAACGTGAACTTGGCGAAAGTGCGGTCGGCCATCGGAGTGACGATAGCGCTCGCGGTTGTACTTCCTGCGGTTCTTGGGGGGGTCGGGTGGGGGTCTCCACTTAACTTTTTCGGTGGAGCGGAGGCTGCCGTCCGAGGGCCGGCTGACGAAAAAGTACAAGACGTTCCGACCCCCACCCGACCCCCCGCACGGGCCGCTGGAGAGGCTCGAACTCGCGTGACGCTGGCGTGGCTCCCGATGGGGACCTCTGTCGCTGAGCTTGCGAGGGTTCGGGGGGTTTCGCCTGGACTGATGAATGCTGGGTTGGGGAACGTGCCGGCGGAGCAGACCTATCTGGATATTGGGCAGGGGAATCGGGTTTTCGATTCGCTCTACGACGAGGGACTGCCGGCTCGGGGGAAGGGATGGTGGCGTGCTGTCGTTGCGCGGGCCGATTCTGCGCCCGCCGACGTCGTTCCCGGCCTCCTCACCTCCACCCTCCGCAGTGCCGGTAAGCGGTACGCGACCCGGAGCGCGACGGTGGGCGAGCTGCCGGCCCTGGTCGGGCGCCTGCGCGGGGACGACCTTCTGATCGCGATCGAGCGGCCGCCGCCGGCGAGAAACCGGGCACTGGCGATCGGCGTTGCCGGGCGAGGATTCCACGGCAACCTCACCTCCGACAGCACCCGCCTCGACGGATACGTGCTCTCGACCGATGTCGCCCCGACGATCCTGTATCGCCTCGGCGTCGCGGTCCCCTCGCAGATGTCGGGACAACCGATCCGCTTGGAGGGCTCGGTCGACGTCGGAGAGGTCGTCTCGCTCGGCAACAGGCTGGCGACGATCTCGGAACGGCGCGGGCCGGCGATCGGCGTCAGTCTCGCCGTCTGGCTGGTCGCCCTCGGTCTGGCGATCGCCCTGACGCGGGGCCGTGCGGCGCGCGGTGCGGTCCGGCTGGTCAGCGTCAGCGTCGTCTACTTGCCGCTGCTGCTCCTGGCCGCCGCGGCGCTCGAGCCGAGCCGGGCCGTCGAGCAGCTCCTGGTGATGATCGGCGCCCCACTGCTGGCGGCGTTGACGCTGGCGGCGCTGGGCGGCTACCGAGCGCTTGCGGTCGCCTCCGGCCTCACCGTCAGCGCCTATGCGGTCGACGTAATCGTCGGCTCGCCGCTCACCTCGCTCTCTCTGCTCGGGCCGAATCCCGGGCTGGGCGTCCGCTTCTACGGAATCGGGAACGAGCTGGAGGCGCTGCTTTGCGTGCTGGTCGTGGCCGGGACGGGGGCCGGATTGGCGGGCTTTGCGCCGCGCCTCTCGCCGAGGCAGTGCGCGGGCGCCTTCCTCGCGGTCGGGCTTCCGCTTGCCTTCGTCTTCGCGGCCGGCCGCTTCGGCGCCGACGTCGGCGCGGCGATCGTCCTGCCGGTTGGTGCGGCATCGGCCGCCGCGGTTGTCGCCGCACGGCGTCGGCGTACCGCCTTACTCGTGATCGTCGTGCCGCTGCTCGCCGTCGCCCTGCTCGCCCTGGTCGATCTCCTCACCGGAGCCAATGCCCACCTCACCCGCTCGGTGCTCGACGCCGGCGGCTTCGGCGATCTGGCCCAGGTCGCCCAGCGGCGACTCCAGCTCTCCGCCCACAGCTTTACCCGGCCGATCGTCTTCGTCTTCATGCCGCTGATCGTCGCCCTTACCGCGCTCGCCGTCGCGCGCCGCGAGCGGCTGCGGGAGTGGCTGCGCGGAAGCCCCGCGATGCGGGCGGGCCTGTTGGGCGCTGTAGTCGCGACGCTGGTCGGAACGCTCGCCAACGACTCCGGCGCCCTGCTGCTGGAGATCGGCGCCGCATATCTGCTGGTTTTCGTCAGCTTTTCCTGGGCTGAAGCGGTTGACCAGCCCGGCCGTTACCCTTAATGCCCAGTGCGAATTGCCCTTGTCTCGCCATATTCCTGGACCTACCAGGGCGGCGTGAACCGGCACGTGGAGGCGCTCGCCGAGGAATTTCTCGGTCGCGATCATCACGTCCGCGTGCTCGCCCCCTTCGACCCGCCCGACCGGGTCAGCCGCGTCCTGCATCGCGCGGCCGCTGAGCCGCGGCAGGTCCCCGAGTACTTCATGCCGCTCGGTCGTACGATCGGGGTCGCCTCCAACGGCGCCATCTCCAACCTCTCGGCCTTTCCGGCCGGAGGCGTCGCAGCGATTCGGCGGGAGCTGCGCCGGGGCGACTACGACGTCATCCACATCCACGAGCCGGTAGTTCCCCTGGTCGGCTGGAACGCGGCGCTGGGGGCGAAGACCCCGGCCGTCGGCACCTTCCACGCCTACTCGACCAAGGCGATCCCCAACTACATCGCCAGCGCGTTCGGCGCCCGGCGCGTCTTCAACCGCCTCTCGGCGCGGATCGCCGTCTCCGAGGCGGCCGCCTGGACCGGCCGGCGTTGGTTCGGCGGCCATTACGAGATCGTCCCCAACGGGGTCGACGTCGATGCTGCCCCGTCGAGCCCAAAGCCCGACAACGATGAGCTGCGGGTGCTGTTCGTCGGCCGTCCGGAGGAGCGCAAGGGCCTGCCGGTCCTGCTCAGCGCCTTCGGCGCCCTGGTCGAGCACGTGCCCTGTCGCCTCACCGTGATCGGAGCCGAGCGCGAGGACGTCGCCCGCTACCTCACCGACCCCGAGACGATGCGCTGGATCGACGTCCATGGGCGGGTCTCCGGCGAGAGCCTCTGGCGGTCTCTGCACGCGGCCGACCTGCTCTGCGCCCCCTCGCTCTCGGGCGAGAGCTTCGGCATGGTCCTGACCGAGGCCTTCGCCGCCGGCACGCCCGTAATTGCCTCGGAGATCGCCGGCTACAGCGACGTCGTCACCGACGGGGTCGACGGGGTCCTGGTGCCTCCCGCCGACCCACAGCGCCTGGCCGAGGAGCTGCAGCGGGCCCATCACGAGCCCGAGCGCCTGCGGGCGATGGGAGAGGCCGCTCGCCGCAGCGCCCAGCGCTTTGCCTGGCCGCAGGTCGCCGACCGCGTGACCGAGGTCTACGAGCGGGCGATCGAGGCCCCCCAGCCCGCCAATTCCACCGAGCGGGCGGGCCGCTGGATGGGCATCCTGGCCGCCGACGGAAAGCCTCACAACCCGCCGCAGCGACTCCCCTCGCTGGACCCGCCACTGGCTCGCAGCGGCAGTCGGAAGCGGCGGGTCGCCCGCCGCGCCGCGCTCGGCGTCGCCGGTGCGCTCGGCATCGGTTTGACCTTGCTCGCCGCGCAGAAAATCGGCGTCGACAACGTGGTCGCCAGCATCGCCGGCTCCGATGCCACCTGGGTGCTGATCGCCTGCGCGCTGATGGCCCTCTCGCTCTTCTTCCGCGCCGCCTCCTGGTACTGGATCGTTGGTGCCGCCCTGCCCAACCGCCCAATCCGCCGCCGTGATGTCACCTCGGCGACGATGATCGGCGTGCTGATGTCGGCGACGCTGCCGGCCCGGCTCGGCGAGCCGGCCCGCGCGATGACCCTGGCCCGCCGCACCGGCCGCATGCGGGAGACGTTCCCGGTCTTGCTCGGCACGCTCGTCTCCCAGGCGGTGCTCAACATCGTCGCCCTGATCCTGCTGGGCGTGATCATCGTTTCGACCACGCCGCTTTTCCACTCCGGCACCCAGAAGCTCTTCGTCTTCAGCCTGGTGCCAGTGGTCCTGCTCATTATTGTCCTCTTCGCGCCGATGTTGATGCGCCGCAACGGCAATGGCCGCCTGGCGAGGCTTGGGGCAATGCTGCACGGCGCGCTCGTTCAGGTCCGCGCCGGGCTGACCGTCTTCCGCGAGCCACGTCGCGGCATCGCCGCCTCGGCGGCCCAGCTGACCGCCTGGGCGATCCAGCTCTCCGCCTGCTGGGCGCTGCTGCTCGCGCTCGGGCTGGAGAACCAGGCAGGGATCGGGGCGGCCGCGGCGGTCCTTTTCGCCGTCAACGTCACCGCCGTCGTCCCGGCGACTCCGTCGAACATCGGGGTCTTCCAGCTGGCGGTGATCAGCGTCCTTCATACCGGCTTCGGCATCGGCACCGCCGACGCGCTCGCCTACGGCGTCATCCTCCAGGCGGTGGAGATCGCAACCGCCGTCGCCCTCGGCCTGCCGGCGCTGGTCCGCGAGGGGCTCACCTGGAGCGACCTGCGGGTGCAGGCGCTCTCCACCGCGCCGGTCCGCCTCGAGCCGAAGCCGCGCGCCCGCACGCGCACCGGCACGGCGCGCGAAACGGCCTAGTCGACCGAGTCGGCGATCTCGACCAGCGCGGCGGCCACCACGGGGTCGAACTGAGTGCCGGAGCAGGCCTTCACCTCGGCGATCGCCGCCGCGGAGGGCATCGCTTCGCGGTAGGCACGGGTGGTGGTCATCGCGCTGAAGGCATCGCAACAGGTGACGATGCGCGCCTCGATCGGGATTCGTTCGCCGGCCAGCCCGTCCGGGTAGCCGCCGCCGTCATAGCGCTCGTGGCAGGAGCGGACGATCTTGCCGACCTCGGCAAGCACGCCCCCCACCCGGTTGAGCATCGCCTCGCCCTCGATCGTGTGGCGGCGGATGATCTTCCACTCGGCGTCGTCGAGCGGGCCGGGCTTGTTGATGATCTCCTTCGGCACCGCGATCTTGCCGACGTCATGCAAAAGGGCGACAAACTCGACGTTGCGGCGCTGGAGAGCGTCAACGTCGAGCCGGTCGGCGACGGCCAGCGCGAGCTGGACCACGCCACGGCTGTGGCTGCCGGTGTAGGCGTCATCTGCCTCGACCACGTCGCCGAGCAGCAGCGCCGTGCCCTGGTAGGCGCTACTCAACTCGAGCGCCTGGTCGATCCGGGCCTTGCGTTCGCCGGAGAGGACGGCGAGCACGGCGGCGAGTGGCACGACCAGCAGGCAGATCGCCGGGCTGAGTTCGATCGCGGCGAACGCGACCAGCAGGCCGATCGGCGCCAGGGCGCTGTCCAGCGCGTAGACCGGCTCCATCAGTTTGGCGAGGGTGCGCGGCGAGGTGCCGTCGACGAGGCGGCCGCGGATTGCCGTCGCGGCGAAGTCGAAGGCGAACTGCGCCAGTAGGGCGGCCAAGTAGATCGGCCAGTTGGACCACTCGAAGACCTGGGCGCCGGCGACGATCAGGACCGCGGCGGGACCGATCGCGTGCCAGCAGTCGCCGAAGACGTGGAAGGCGCGATAGACGCTGGTCTGTCCGGTGGCGTAGTCGATCAGCCTGCCGAGGGCCCAGCTGACGCTGACCACCAGCGGCACGATCGGGGTCGGCAGCAGGAAGAGCATCGGCACGAAGACCAGCTCGGTGGGGACCGTGTAGCCGTCGGCTATGTCGAACTTCGCCCGGCAGGTGACGACGTAGGCGGCCATCAGGAGGGCCAGCTCGCCGAAGTCGAGGGAGCGGGGCGAGGAGAGGAACAGAGCCATCCCCAGCGCCACCGCCAAGAAGGCGAACGCTGCGATCGCCTCGACCGAGCGCTCTCGCCCGTGGGCGCGCTCTCGCGCCCGGTCGCGCCCGCGCGCGAAGAGTCGCTCCAATTCTGGTGTTTCCAAGACTCCTGCCATAACCCACTCGAGCCTCGCGACCCGAATCGTCCCCTGCCTATCGGCAAAGCATCGGTCCAGCAATAGGGCGCATGCGGAGTTTCGTGGATTACTCAATCCCGAAAAATTAGGTAGACGGCCGTTGGAACCGGCTTCAGAGAGCCATTCAGCGGTCGATGGACGGCGCAGTGTTCGTTTTCGAAAGGGAGGAAACAAACCCGTCATGAAGCTCTTCCGAGGTTCTCAGTCGCGCATTTCTCGTCCCAAGCTCGCGGGCGCAACCGCAGTCGTCGCCCTGGCAATGGCCGCCTTCGCATCCGGTGCTCAGGCCTGTTCCTACACCGACACCCAGCAGGTCTTCAGCCCCTGGGGCGATCAGCGTGACTACCAGCTGACCCCCGACGGGGGCCTCGAGTCCGGCGGAGCCGGTTGGTCGCTCGACGGCGCCGCCGTCGTCTCGGGCAATGAGTCCTTCTACGTAAACGCCGCCGGGGACGACAACTCACTCTCCCTGCCGGCCGGCAGCGTTGCGACGAGCCCGTCGATCTGCGTTGGTCGCGACACTCCGGCGTTCCGCCTCTTCGCGCGCAACACGGGCGATGCTTCGCGTCTCCGCGTGACCGTGCTCTACAACCTCCCCGGCCCGATCGACCCGAAGATCGGACGGACTATTAGGGCAGGCGAAGACTGGTCGCCCACCCGGGCGCTATCGACGGTTCCCGGCCTGGCTGAACTCGCCGGGTCGATGAAGGTCCAGTTCCAGCCGCTCGACGACAACGGCAACTGGCAGGTCGACGACCTCTACATCGATCCCTTCGCTCGTCACTGAACTGACGGACTGAGCGCCTCGGGAGAGCTGTCGTCGGGGTCTGACTCCGGCGGCAGCTCACCTCCCCTGTCGGTGCCGGCGATCAGCTCGTCCGGCGCTTTCTCCTCGGGGATGAAGCCGGACTTCATCCCGAAATAGACCGCCTGGGGGTGGTGGGCGACGATCGCCACCGTCGACTGCTCGGGCATTACCGCGTAGCCGTCGGAGAGGGTCATCCCGATCTCTTCGAGCCCGAGTAGGCGCCAGACCTTCTCGTGCTCGGACTGGTCCGGACAGGCGGGGTAGCCCCAGGAGTAGCGGCGTCCCTGGTCGAGGTCGATGCCGAGCTCGCGGCGCACGTCGGCGTGCAGCCACTCGGCCAGGCCCTCGGCCGACTGGACGCCGAGCCCGTGGACGTAGAGCTGCTCGGCGAACTCGCCCTCGCGCTCGAGGCGCTCGATCAGCTCGGTCACCTCCGGCCCGACCGTGACGCCCTGCAGCGTGACCACGTCGCGCTCGCCGGACTCCAGCGGGCGGAAGAAGTCGGCCAGGCAGATGCGGTCGTGCTTGGGCTGGCGCGGGAATACGAGCCGCTCCAGCTCTCGGTCGGGGTCCGCCGGGTTGAAGACGACCAGCTCGTTGCCGTCGGCGTTGCAGGGGAAGTAGCCGAGGCGAGCGCGCGGGTTCAGGTAGTCCTGCTCGCGCCACATCCGCTCCAGCCGCGGCGCGAAGCCCTCCTCCTCGTCGGTGCCCTCGACCAGGTCGCGCCAGGCATCGCCCTTGACGCCTTTGCCGCCCCAGTGCAGCTTGAAGAGGACGTGGCGGTCGAGGTAGGGGAAGACCTCGTCGAGGTCGACCGGGACCTCCCGCACCCCCCAGTAAGGCGGCGCGGGGATCGGCGCGTCGGTGCGCGCGGCGGAGCGCACGCTGTCGTCGGTGGTGGGAGGAGAGTCGTCGGGGGCGACGACCTTCTCGCGAAGCTGTTTGGCTTCGCCGCGGATCCGCTCGACCAGCGCCTCGCGCGCCGCTTCGTCGACCAGCTCGTCCATCGTGTCGAGTCCCTGGAAGGCGTCCTTGCAGTAGAAGACGCCGGGGCCGTAGACCTCGTCGGAGTCCTTGCCGTGTGGGTAGAGGGTGCGGCGACCGAAGTCGCGGTTGATCGCGGCGCCGCCGATCAGCACCGGGAAGCCGAGCCCCCGCTGGTGCAGCTCCTGAACGCAGATCGGCATCTGCTTTGAGGTGGAGACGAGCAGCGCCGAGAGGCCGATCGCGTCGGCGTCGTTTTCGACCGCGGCCTCGATGATCGTGTCGACGGGGACCTGCTTGCCGAGGTCGATCACCGTGTAGCCGTTGTTGGTGAGGATCGTGTTGACCAGCGACTTGCCGATGTCGTGGACGTCGCCGAAGACGGTCGCGATCACGACCTTTCCCTTGGTGTGGCCCTCGATCCGGTCGAGGTAGTTCTCCAGCTGGGCGACGGCGCGCTTCATCACCTCCGCCGACTGCAGGACGAAGGGCAGGATCAGCTCGCCGGCCCCGAATTTGTCGCCGACCTCCTTCATCGCCGGCAGCAGCACCTGGTTGAGGGTGGGGACGGCGCCGATCTTCTCGACCGAGCGGTCGACCCACTCCTCGACGCCCTCCTTGCGGCGGCGCAGGATGTGCCAGTGCAGCGCCTCCTCGGGCTCCATGCCCTCGGTCGGGTCCTCCGCCTCCTCGGCGGCCTCCTCGCTCTTGCTCTCGAAGTGGGCGATGAAGCGCTCCAGCGCGTCGTCGCGGCGGTTGAAGACGAGGTCGTCGGTCAGCTCTCGCTCGTTGTCGGGGATCTCCCCGTAGGGGGTGATGTGGTTGGGATTGACCATCGCCAGGTCGAGGCCGGCCTCGACGCAGTGATGCAGGAAGACGGAGTTGAGGACCGCGCGGGCGGGGGGTGAGACGCCAAAGGAGACGTTGGAGACGCCGAGCGAGGTCTTTACCCCGGGGATCTCCGCCTTAATCCGGCGGATACCCTCGATCGTCTCCACCGCGGAGGGCCTCCACTCCTCATCGCCGGTGGTAAGCGTGAAGGTGAGCGCGTCGAAGATCAGCGCCTGGGGGTCGAG
Source organism: uncultured Solirubrobacterales bacterium (assembly GCA_963702055.1). Lineage (GTDB taxonomy): Bacteria > Actinomycetota > Thermoleophilia > Solirubrobacterales > 70-9 > CAWINX01. Next base: position 2,454,764 of record OY969702.1, read on the forward strand.
CCCGTGCTCGTCGCAGGCGAGGTCGCGGAGTCGCTTGGCAATCTCGACCTTGCGCTCCGCCGTCTTCGCCATTCCGACCTCGTCGATCGTCAGCGCGATCAACGCGGCGCCGTGCGCCTTGGCCAGCGGCACGACGACGTCGGCCTTGTCGCGTCCCGCCTCGAGATTGATCGAGTTGACGATCGCCCGGCCGGGGATCTGCTCCAGCGCGGCGCGGATCACCTCCGGCTCGGTCGAGTCGACCTGGATCGGCGCCGGCTGGGTCAGCGAGATCCGCTTCACCACCGCCGCCATCTGCTCGTCCTCGTCCTGGCGCTCGGTCAGCGCCACGCAGACATCGAGCACGTGGGCGCCGCCGGTCACCTGATCCTCGGCGACCTGGACGAGGCCGTCGTAGTCGTCGGCCAGCAGCAGCTCCTTCGCCTTGCGCGAGCCCTGCGAGTTGACCCGCTCGCCGACCAGAGTCGGGCGCGGCTCCTGCACGAGTGAGGTGGAGGTCATCATCGAGGAGACCTCGGCCGAACCGGGCGCCGGTCGCGCCTCCGGGACTCGCCCGCTGACCCGCTCGCGGATCGCGGCGATGTGTTCGGGCGTCGTCCCGCAGCAGCCGCCGACGATGCCGACCCCGTAGCGCTCGACGAACTCGCCAAGCGTCGCGGCCAGCGGCTCGGGCTTCTCGGGGAAGATCGTCTCGCCGTCGGGCCCCTGTAGGGGCAGGCCGGCGTTGGGAATGCAGTGGACGGGCAGCGGGCTGTTCTCGCCGAGGAAGCGGATCGCGTCGCGCATGTCCTCGGGCCCGGTCGAGCAGTTGAGGCCGATCACGTCGACGTCGAGCGCGGTGAGGGTGGTCAGCACCGCCTGGATGTCGGTGCCGAGCAGCATCTTGCCGCCCTGGGGGAGGAGGGAGACGCTGGTCTGGATCGGCAGCGTTCGCCCGGTCTCCTTGAACGCCTCGCGGGCGCCGAAGATCGCCGCCTTCACCTCGAGGATGTCCTGGGCGGTCTCGATGATGATCAGGTCGGCGCCGCCCTCGACCAGGCCGCTCGCTTGCTCGGCGAAGACCTCGACCAGCTTGCCGAAGGTGATGTCGCCCAGCGTCGGGTCGGTCGAAGCGGGCAGGAAGCCGGTCGGTCCGATCGAGCCGGCGACGAAGCTCTCCTCGCCCGCTGCCTGGCGGGCGATCTGGGCCGCCTTGGTGTTGATCTCCAGCGTGTGCTCGCCGAGACCCCATTCGTCGAGCTTCAGCCGCGAGCCCTGGAAAGTGTCGGTCTCGACCACCTCGGCGCCGGCCTCGAGCATCGAGGCGTGGACGCCCTCGATCACGTCGGGGCGGTTGAGCACGAGCGCCTCGTGGCATTTGCCCTCCAGCCCGCCGTAATCGGCCTGGGTCAGGTCGAACTGCTCCAGGGTCGCGCCCATGCCGCCGTCGAAGACGACGATCCGCTCCCGCGTCGCGGCCAGGTAGTCACGCTCTGCCATTGGTTAAGCCTGTCACGTTCGACGCGTCGGCTGGGGGGCGTTTATGTGCGCAGCGTCACGGAAGCGGGACTGGGCTAGGGAGGAGGCTGGCTCCAGGAGGCACTCGATCGGCTCTGCTTCAAACCTTCCGGCAGGACCCCGCTATCCGAGCCTGATCCAAGGGATCGGGGCCTGGGTGCGACCGCTGGCCTTTCCGGAGCGCTGCCGGGCTCGCTATGGCAGGCGCTTCACGATCCGCTTCCCGGCGGCGCCTCCCTTCGTGATGCTCTCCGACCCGGAGGAGGTCAAGCAGGTCTTCACCGCGCCGCCGGACGTCCTGCATCCCGGCGAGGGCGCCCGAGTGCTGGAGCCGGTGGTCGGGTCCAATTCGGTGATCCTGCTCGACGGCGACGCCCACATGCGCCAGCGCAAACTGATGCTGCCCGCCTTCCACGGCGAGAAGATGGAGGCGCTCAGCGGGTTGATGGCGGAGGTCGCCGAGCGCGAGGTCGCCGGTTGGCCCAGCGGCGAGGAGGTCGAGCTGCAGGAGCGCTTCCAGCACCTCACCCTGGAGATCATCCTGCGCGCGGTATTCGGGCTCGACCCCGGCGCCCGCCTCGATGCGCTGCGGGAGCGACTTTCCGAGATGCTCAGCGTCGGCGACCGGCCGATCAGCCTCGTCCCGCTCGATCCGGACGGGCCCCTCGGCAGGCTGCTCTCCAAGACGCCCCCCCTTGCTCGCTTCCTCGCGGTTCAGGAAGAGGCTGACGCGCTGATCTTCGAGCTGATCGAGGAGCGGCGCCGCGACGAGGAGGAGCGCGACGATGTGTTGAGCATGCTGCTCGCCGCCCGCGACGAGGACGGCGCGCCGATGTCAGACCAGGAGCTGCGCGACGAGCTGATGACCCTGCTGGTCGCCGGCCATGAGACGACCGCTTCCTCGCTGTCGTGGGGGTTCGAGCGCCTGCTGCGCCAACCGGAAGCGCTTGGCCGGCTGGTCGAGGAGATCGACGCGGGCGAGGACGACGCCTACCTGACCGCGACGATCCAGGAGACGATGCGCCGCCGGCCGGTGCTTCCCACCGCCGCGCCGCGACTGGTCAAGAAGCCGATCGAGGTTGGCGGCTGGGCGTATCAGCCCGGCGCCTGTCTGGTCCCCGCCACCTACCTGATCCACCACGACCCTGAGATCTACCCCGATCCCTACGCCTTCCGGCCCGAGCGCTTCCTCGACGAGCCGCCCGGCACCTACACCTGGACCCCGTTCGGGGGCGGTCGCCGCCGCTGCCTTGGCGCCAGCTTCGCGATGTTGGAGATGAAGATCGTCCTGCGCAGCGTGCTCGGGGGCTGCGAGGTGTCTTCGACCGAGCCGGGTCACGAGGTTGCCCGGCGGCGCAACATCACGGTGCGGCCGGGGCGCGGATCCCGGGTCGTCATGCGGCCCCGCGCCAGGGCAGAGGCCCCGGCCGCCGCCCAGGTTGTCCTTTAGCCGCGCCTGCCGAGGCGCCGCTTCAGGTCGCGCGCGTTGAAGGCCTGGGCGATCCGGCTGACCAGGCCGCGGCGCGCCTTCGTGTACGGGTACCAGGTCGGCTCGCGCTTGCCGCCGAAACGGGTGGCGACGATCGACTCGGGGCGGCAGTACTTCTTGATCCCGTACTCGCCGTGGCGGAAGCCGATCCCCGATTCCTTCCAGCCGCCCATCGGCACGTCGGAGGCGAGGTAGTTGACGAGCACGTCGTTGACGTTGACGGCGCCGCACTCGACCCGCCGCGCCACCCGCTCGGCCCGCTCCTTCTCGCCGAACACCGAGCCCGAGAGGCCGTAGCGGGTGTCGTTGGCGAGGCGCAGAGCCTCCTCGGAGTCGCGCACCTTCATCACCCCGACCACCGGCCCGAAGGTCTCGTCGCGCATCACCTTCATCGAGTGGTCGACGTCGACCAGCACGGTCGGCTCGAAGTAGTCGCCGGGGCCCTCGACCCGCTTGCCGCCGGTCAGCGCCTTGGCGCCGTTTTCGAGCGCGTCGTTGACATGGTCCTCGACGATCGCCGACTGGTTGGGCGAGGTCATCGCGCCGACGTCCTTGCCGAAGCCCTTGCCGTCGGCGCCCTGCTTGAGGCCGCCGACCTCCTTGGTCAGCTTGCGCACGAACTCGTCGTAGGCCGGCTCCTCGACGTAGATCCGCTCGACCGACATGCAGACCTGGCCGGAGTTCATCATCCCGCCCCAGGCCGCGGCGTTGGCGGCGCGGTCGAGGTCGGCGTCGTCGAGGACGATCATCGGATCCTTGCCGCCCAGCTCGAGGCTGACCGGGGTCAGCGTCTCCGCCGCTCGCGCCATCACCTTGCGGCCCGTTCGGTCGGAGCCGGTGAACTGGATGAAGTCGACGGCATCGATCAGCGCGCCGCCGGTCTCGCCGATTCCATGCACGCAGTCGAAGACGTCGGGGCCGCCGATCTCCTCCTTCCAGGCCTTGACCACCTCGGCCAGGCCCAGCGGGGTGAACTCGGAGGGCTTGACGACGACCGCGGCGCCGGCCTGTAGGGCCGGGATCGCGTCGCCGAGTGCCAGGGTCAGCGGGAAGTTCCAGGGGCTGATGATGCCGGCCACGGGGTAGGGCCGGTACTGGACGGTCAGCTTCTTGGCGGCGAGCAGCGGCGAGTGGGGGCGGACGTTTTCGTCGCCGATGAACTTGGCGGCCTTGGTCCCGTAGAAGTTGATCAGGTCGGTGAGGTAGACGGCCTCGGTCGTCGCCTCGGCGCGTACCTTGCCGGTTTCCGCCTGCATCGTGTCGGCGACGCGGTCCTGGTTGTCGAGTAGCCAGTCGCGCAGCTTGCCGAGCCAGTGGTAGCGACCTTCGATCCCCATCGCCTCCCATTCGGGCTGGTTGGCGCGGACTCGGGCCACGGTCTCGGCGACCCGCTGCGGCGAGTCGACGGCGACGCTGCCGACCACGCCTCCGGTCGCCGGGCTGAGGACCTCGATCCGCTCCCCCGCGGCGCCGTTCGCGCTCGCCCCGTTGATCGCCTCCGTGCTCGCCTGCGCGGTTCCGCTCTCCACCTGAAGCTCCTTCTCCTTTGGCTGGTCAGCCAAGAGTATTACTCCGCCACCTCCTCCGCTTTGCATCCGGGGGTGGCGGCAAGACGACATATCGGCGCCGCTCACGAAGAATCAGATCGTGACGTTCGCTAATTGGTTCTTCATGGCACCAGTCGGTAGACCGGACCGTCCTGGGAGGCGACGTAGATGTGTCCGCGGTTGTCCTCGCCGAAGGTGGTGGGGGAGCTGACCGCGAGGCCCAGCTTGCGATCCCCGGTCGCCCGTCCCAGATGGGGGACGAGGCTGCGCAACTGTCCCTCGCAGAGATCGGCGTAGAGGTAGCGACCGTAGAGCCTCCGGAGGCTGCGGTCGCGGACCACGTAGCCGCCGATGATCGCGCAGCTGCCGCCTCCCCGGTCGTGGCCGTAGGCGAAGATCGGCTTCACCGTGCCGCCGGGGTTGGGCGTGCCGCTGTTGTCGCCCGTATATGGAGCGAAGCCCTCGAACGCGTCCCAGCCGAAGTTGGCTCCGTCAGCCGCCGCCACGGTCGTGTAGTCGAGTTCCTCGAAGCGGTCTTGGCCGACGTCGGCGATCGCGATCCGCGGCGCCCTTCCGCGGTGAACGTCGAAGGAGAAGCGGAACGGGTTGCGCAGCCCGTAGCTGTAGATCTCGTCGCGTCCCGGCTTGCCGACGAAGGGGTTGCTCGGCGGGATCGAGTAGGGCCGGCCGCCGGAGGCGCGCGGGTCGATCCGCAGCAGCTTGCCCAGCAGGACGTTACGGTTCTGGGCGTTGTTGGGCGGGTCGCCGCCGGAGCCGCCGTCGCCGGTGCCGAAGTAGAGGAGGTTGCCGAGGAACTGCATCTGGCCGCCGTTGTGGTTGGCGTTGGTCGGGTGGGGGATCTCGATCACGGCGCGACGCGAGCCGCGCGATGCCCGCGTCGCCGAGCGCCGCTTGAACTCGTCGATCCGGATGTTGCCGTCGCGGTCGGTGTAGTAGGCGTAGAAGCGCTTGGTCTTGCGGTAGTCGGGCGGGAAGGCGATCGAGAGCAGGCCGCGCTCGTCACCGTCGTAGCCGACCATGCCGCGCAGGTCGAGGAACGGCGCCTTCAGCTCGTGGCCGCCGCGCAGCACCCGGACCCGGCCGGGCTGCTCGACGACGAAGACGAGCTTTCCGAAGCCCGGCGCGCCCGTCACGTACGTCGGGTGGTTGAAGTTGCCGATCCGCTTCAGCGCGACCTTGCCGCCCGTCCTCGACGCGGTCGCGTTGCCGTCACCCGGTTGGTTGGCGGCGCCGCAGGCGGGCAGTGCTCCGAACGCGAGGATCGCGGTGACGATTGCGACGGCGGCGTGACGTGCCACGAGGGGAACGCTACCGACCCGCGCCGCTCTCCCCCTTGGGAAGGATGATCACCTGGCCCTTGCCGTTGACGATCGTGTTTGGCGGCTTTCTCTCGATGTGCACCGCGAAAGAGCCGCCGGGTTGGGTTCCCGCCGCCGTCTCGGCCTTCGCGGCGCCACCGAGCCCGGCGTCGATCGAGTAGAGGAGCGTGTAGTCGCCGGCCTTCGCGGCGACCAGCTTCCAGACCGCCTCGGTGGTGGCGCCCGGCTTCAGCGGACCGAAGGTGAAGGTCTTCGGGTTCGATGTCGTCGCGCCAGAAGACCGGCCTGAGCCGGCGAGCCGCGGGTAGCTCTGCGCGAGCACCCAGACCGGGCGGTCGGGTTGCGCGAGCCCCGGCTGGGGGTCGTGGATCGTGAAGGGCAGCGCCGACGTCCTCCCCGCCAGGCCGCCGACCGAGACGGTCACCGCCAGGTTCGGGATCGTCTTGTCGCCGGTATTGCGGACGCCGATCCGCAGCAGCGAAGTCTGCGCGAGTAGCTGGGAGGTCGGGAACTTCGCGGTGACCACCTGGGCGCGGTAGACGCCGGCGGTCTGGTTCGCGTCCGAGGAGCCGCCGCCGCAGGCCGAAAGCCCCGTGCCGAGGGCGAGGGCGAGGGCGAGGCAACCGGCGACGCGAAGGCGCACGTACCGAGCGTTTCTCCTGGTCCCCCGCAAAGCGGCCGGAACATACCACGGGCCTCTCGCGCTCCCCGCGGGGTCGGCATCGATCTCAAACAGGCGTTAACGGAGGGCTCTCACCCATCCCATAGACTCCGCTCACGGGCCGGGGGCCGCATCTGTGCGGCACAGCTCGTCGGAGGAGAGATGGTCAAAGCCGCGGTAAACAGGGCGCCTTTGCCCGCCAGATCGCTGTTCGAGCAGGTGGGGGAGATGATGATCCTCACCGCGAGGACGCTGGTCTCCGCTGTGCGTCCTCCGTATCCCTACGGCGAGGAGCTGATCGAGCAGTTCCTCTTCGCCCTCCAGCTCTGCTGGTTCCCGTTGCTGCTCTCGACCGTCGCCTTCGGCTTCGGCGCGCCGGGGCTGCAGGCGGCAAACGTCTTCGCCCTGTTCGGCGCGCTTGACCGGCTCGGCGGCTTCTTCGTCCTCGCCTCGATCCGCGAGTTCGCCCCCTTCGTGACCGCGGTCGTGGTTGCCGGCGTGGCGGGCACCGCGATCACCGCCGACCTCGGCGCGCGGAAGATCCGCGAGGAGCTCGACGCCCTTCAGGTGCTCGGCGTAGACCCGATCAAGAACCTGGTGGTGCCGCGCTTCCTGGCGCTGATGGTGATCACCGGCCTGCTCGACATCTACGCGCTGGTCTTCGGCATCATCGGCGGCGTCCTCACCGAGTTCGTCTACAACCAGCCGCTCGGTGGCTTCTTCGCCACCCTCTTCACCAACGCGTCGATCACCGACCTCGGCGGCTCGGTGATCAAGTGCACGATGTTCGGGGCGATTGTCGCGATCGTGTGCTGTTACAAAGGTATGACCGCCTCCGGCGGCGCCGCGGGCGTCGGCCGCGCCGTCAACCAGGCGGTGGTGATCTCCTTCATGGGGGTCTTCGCCTTCAACTACGTCTTCACGCAGACGCTGCTCGCCACCAATCCGGAGCTGCAGACGATTCGATGAACGCCTGGACCGCAGTCCCGCGCGGCTGGCTCGACTCCTTTGGGGAGATCGCCCGCTTCGGCTCGATGGTAGCCGGGCAGGTCTACTCCGGGCGGGTCTTCCGCTTCTTCGGCGAGGGGATCCGCCAGGCCGGCATCCTGATCCTCGGCTCGGCGCTGATCATCTGGGGGTTGGTCTTCGTGCTCGGCCTCCAGTGCGGGATCGAGGGCGCCTACCTGCTGCGCGCTCAGGGCGCTCCGGCGTTCGCCGGGCTCTTCGCGGCCTGGTGCGACCTGCGCGAGGTGATGCCCTACGCCTTCGGCTACATGCTCTCGGCGAAGGTCGGGACCGGGATCGTCGCCGAGCTGGGCGCGATGCGGATCTCCGACGAGATCGACGCGCTCGAGGTGATGGGCGTGCCGCCGATCACCTTCCTCTGCGCCACCCGCCTGCTGGCGGCCTGGATCGCCTTCCCGTTCATGTACCTGGTCGGGATCGGCGTCATGTACAGCGCCAGCTACCTCGCCGTCGTCCAGCAGATCGGCGACGTCTCCTCGGGCGGCTACTTCCTGATCTTCTGGGCCTTCCAGAACCCGCCCGACGTCCTCTTCAGCCTGACCAAGGGCATGGTGATGGCGACCGCGATCGTGCTGGTTGGCTGCTATTACGGCTACACGGCCTCCGGCGGCCCGGTCGGGGTGGGCACCGCGACCGCGAAGTCGATGGTGCTTAACATCGTCTTAGTCCACATCATCGGGATGTTGGGGACCCTGGTCTTCTGGGGAGCCAACCCGAGGGCGCCGATAGGAGGCTGAGTTGTCGATCGAAGACGCAGACCAGACCGCCGACTTCGAAACCGAAGCCGAGGAGAGCGATGTGACGCCCGCGGCGGCGCCCGCGTCCGGCGGCCCCTACGTCGCCGAGGACGGCGGGGTGATGGGGCGCGACTACATCATCCCCGGCGTCGACCCGGGCGAAGCCGACCCCTACCGCTTCCACACCGGCCGCAAGCGCGACCACGGCGGCGAGGACGCGATCGAGGTAATCGACCTGGTCAAGCAGTTCGGTCGCACCCGCATCCTCAACGGCCTCAACCTCGGCCTTCCCGAGGATCAGGTTTCGATGGTGCTCGGCCCCTCGGGCACCGGCAAGAGCGTCTTGATCAAGCACATCGTCGGCCTGCTCTACCCTGATTCCGGCGACGTGCTCGTGCACGGGGAGTCGATCCCCAACATGACCGACGACGAGCTGTTCGAGGTGCGCAAGAAGTTCGGCCTGCTCTTCCAGGACGGCGCCCTGTTCGGCTCGATGAACATTTACGACAACACCGCCTTCCCGCTGCGCCAGCACACCGACAAGAGCGAGGAGGAGATCGGCGAGATCGTCAACCGCCGCCTCAAGGAGGTGGGCCTGACGGAGGCGATCTTCAAGATGCCGAACGAGCTCTCCGGTGGGATGCGCAAGCGGGCCGGGTTCGCCCGGGCGCTGGTGCTCGACCCGGCGATCGTCATGTTTGACGAGCCGGACTCCGGCCTCGACCCGGTGCGCACCGCATTGCTCTGTGAGCTGATTCGCGAGGTCCACGCAGAGAACGGCGGCTGCTATCTGACGATCAGCCACGACCTCAACACGGCGCGCCGGATCGCCGACTTCCTCGCCGTGCTGTGGAACGGCAAGATCGTCGAGTCGGGGCCGAAAGAGGAGTTGTTCGACTCCGACAACGCCTTCGTCGCGCAGTTCCTCAACGCGGACATCAACGGGCCGCTCTCGATGGACTAGACGTAGATGGGCGCGGTAGCGGCCTGGGCCGCTCGCCATGCCAGGGCGGTCTTGGCGGTGTCGCTCGTCCTCGCCGTGGCGGCGGGTGTCGTCGCGACGAGGCTTCCCACCGATGCGGGGACCGGGACGCTGGTCGACTCGGACGCGCCGGCGGCGCAGGCGAGCGCGCACGTCCGGGAGGCGTTCGGCGACGACCCGGTCGTGGTCCTGGCGGAGGCGCCGCTCAGCCGCCTGGTCCTGACCGCGAACCTGATTCGCCTTCTGCGCCTGGAGGGCTGCCTGGCGGGGAATGTCCCGAGAGGCGTGCGGCCGATCCCTGGGCCGTGCGCGGAGCTGGCGCGGATGAGGGCCGTGCGGTCGCTCTCGGGCCCGGCGACCTTTCTCAACGAGGCGGTGATCGCGATCGACAACCAGATCCGCCGGCTCGCCGCCAACAGGACGCCGGCCCAACTGCGCCGGATCCTGATCGGCATCGCCACCCAGTACGGCATCACCAGCCTGCCGAGCATCACCAACGCGAACTTCATCTCCAGCGTCGTGTTCGACCCGCAGCGGCCGCTCGACGCCCCCAAGGCGCGGCTGGCCTTCCTCTTTCCCAACAACCACTCCGCCCAGATCGTGATCCGCCTGCGGCCGGACCTGACCGAGTCCGAGCGTCACCGAGCCTTGGGGCTGATTCGCGCCGCGGTGTTCGACGCGACGCCGCGCCGCGAGTGCCCCTACAACGGCAGGCCCGCCGCCTGCTTCGCCCTCAAAGGCGGCAGCTACGTGGTCTCTGGAGCGCCGATCGTCGTAGACGGCCTGGCGGGAGTGCTGAAGGACGCCCTGCTGATCCTCTTCGGCGTGGCGGTGGCGGTGATGGCGCTAACCCTCTACCTGGTCTTCCGCTCCCGACTGCGCCTGCTCCCGCTCGCAGTCGCCCTGGCCGCCGCGGCCCTGACCTTCGGCCTACTGGGCCTGGTCGGCGGCTCGCTGACGATGGCCTCGATAGCCGTCCTACCGATCCTGATCGGCCTGGCGGTCGACTACGCGATCCAACTACAGGCCCGCTACGACGAGGCGATCGAGTCGGGCCTGCGGGGCGCCGACGCGGCTCGCCGTGCGGCCGCCAGCGGCGGCCCGACCATAGGCATCGCATGCCTCGCCACCGGCGCCGGCTTCCTCGCTTTACAGCTGTCGCCAACGCCAATGGTCCGCAACTTCGGCTGGCTCCTGCTCGCCGGCATCGCGATCGCCTTCGCTCTTTCCCTGACAGCAGGCTTTGCAGCCCTAAGTCTGCGGCGGGAGGGAAACGAGAGCGAAACGGCGACTCGGGCGGGTGGCGTGGGGGGAGGGGCCGAGAACGGAGCAACCGCACCGCCCGCAGGCCCCTCCCCCCGCGACAGGACCCGCCCGCAAGAGCGCCTTGTCTCTCTCGCGATAGCCCATCCCGGCCGAGTGCTTGCAGCTGGGCTCGCCCTGGCGGTGATCGGCTGGGGCCTGGGAACGCAAATCGAGACCCAGTCCGACATCCGCAGCCTCGTGCCGCAGAGCCTCGGTGCGGTGCGCGACCTCAACGAGCTGCAGGACGTAACCGGCGTCTCCGGCGAGCTGGACGTCAGCGTTGAAGCACCTGACCTCGCCGACCCGGCGGTGATCCGTTGGATGGCTGAGTTCAAGCAGAGGGTGTTGAGCGAAAACGGTTTCACCGGCCCCCACCCGAGTTGCCACGACGCCGACATCTGCCCGGGCCCGTCGCTCTCGGACTTCTTCGGCTCCGCACTGGTCTCTCGTCGGGAAGTGCGGGCCACCCTCCGACAGCTTCCCCCCTACGACCTCCGCCAGGTCGCCAGCTACGGCTCGCGCACCGGCGAACTCGGCCATACGGCCCTGATGGCCTTCGGTATCCGCGCGCAGTCGCTCGAGTCCCAGCAGAAGCTGATCGACTGCGTCCGCGGTGAGATCGGCACGCCGCCGGACGGGGTCACGGTTCGCCTCGCCGGGTTGCCGGTGATCGCCGCGGCCTCGGCGACTGACCTCTCCCACAGTCGCTACTGGTTGACGCTCGCGGGCCTGCTCGTGGTGGCGCTCGTCCTCCTCCTCGCCTACCGCTCGGCGTCTCGCGCCCTGGTCCCGCTGGCGCCGATCGTGATGGCGACCGGCTGGTCGGCGCTCGTCCTCTGGGTGACCGGCATCCCGCTCAACCCGATGTCGGCCGCGCTCGGCGCCCTGGTGGTCGCGATCGCCACCGAGTTCAGCGTCATCCTCGCCGCCCGCTTCCACGAGGAGGCGGCGGCGGGACGATCGGCGGAGGAGGCGCTGCGAAGCGCCTACGCGCGCACCGGCGCCGCGGTCATGGCCTCCGGGGCCACCGCGACGGCGGGCTTCGCGGTGTTGATCGCCAGCGACATCAGGATGCTGCGCGACTTCGGCTTCGTCACCGTTATCGACCTCGCGGTCGCGCTGCTTGGCGTGATGCTCGTCCTGCCGGCGGCCCTGATCTGGGCTCGGGAGCGGTGAAGGACCACCGCTACTCGATCGTCCTCGGCCTGCTCTTTGCGGCGGTGGCCGCCGTCGCCTTCTTCCACACGCTGTCCGCCAACCGGCCCGGCACGCTCGGGCTCGACCGGCTGGAGGCTCGCTGGCCGCTGCCGGAGTTTGCCGTGCCAGTCGCCGCCGGCCCCCTGGAGGGCGACGCGAACATCGCCCAGGACGACTGCGAGACGTCCCAGGTCCCCTGTCCGTCCGCTGGGCGCCGGGCCTCCGCCTGTCGCGTCCCGGTCGCCGACGCGATTCGCGTCTGCGACTTCTTCGACCGGCCGCTGGTCATCTCTTTCTGGTTCATCAAAGGCGGCGGCAACTGCGCCGACCAGCAGGACGTCGTCGACCGCGCCTTCGAGCGCTACCGTGGACGGGTGGGCTTCCTCTCACTGGACGTGCGCGACGATCGCGACTCCGTTCGCAAGCTGGTCCGCGCGCACCGCTGGCGGATGCCGGTCGGCTATGACCACGATGGTGCGGTCGCCGACATCTACCGGATCGGAGGGTGCCCGACCTTCGCCTACGTCTACCCCGGCGGGACGCTGCAGAGCGCGAGCGTCGGAGACCTGACCGCGGCCCAGCTCGACGCCCGAGTCCGCGGGCTGCTCCGCGCCACCGACGCGGCCGAGGCCGGCTGAGATGAGCCAGGCGGAGGCGGTCGGCCCGAGCTTCGATTGGAGGCCGTCTCCCCAGCGCGGCTGGGTGGCGCCGCTGGTCGCCGCCGAGTTCCCCGGCCTGGCGATCTCCTGGATCGCGGTCGACGGCCGCGTCGCCAAGAGCCCCGATCCGGTCCGTCGGCGCCTTCGTGGCCTCTCCGATCGCTTCTACGGCGCCCACGCCGTCCAGATGCGCCAGCAGCAGATCCCCTGGGCCTACCGGGTCTTCTTTCGCCACATCGGCCTCGACCCCGACCGCACGCTGATCCCGGTGGAGCGGCTGGCGCTGGAGCGCCTCCACGATGGGGCTTTCAAGAGCCACGGCCTTCCCCGGGACGCGCTGACGATCGCGATCGTCGAGACCGGCGTCGCCCTGCGCGCCTTCGACGCCGAGCAGCTCGAGGGACGGTTGTGCATCCGCGAGTCCGCCCCCGGCGAGTCGCTGGCCGGGAAGCCGGAGGAGCTGACGCACGGGACGCTGGTGATCGCCGACGAGCGCGCTCCGGTCGGGCTGCTGTTCGGCGAGACGGCGGAGGGGATGCGGGTCGACCGCGAAACCCGCCGCGTCGCCGTCGCGGCGACGCAGGTAAAGGGCGTCCCCCAGATGGCGATCGACGAAGCGCTATGGATGACGGCCGCAACGCTTGAATCCGCCTGAAACCGGCTTCCACTGTGCCTTTGCCGGGTATAGAGGGGTAAAGGAACAGCGGAACGGGCTCGTAATACAGGGCTAAGGAACAGCGGAAGCGGGGGAGTTAGACTCAGGGCGGGTAATGCCCGGTCTGCTCGAACGAAGCGTTCAGACGCCACTCCGGGTGGGTGGCGACGAGAGCGCCGCGCGGGCGCAGCTGCGCCGCCAGATCGGCCGTCTCGAGCGCGAGCTGGTCGGCCTCCTCGCGGAGTCCTTCCTCCATGTCGAGATCGACCTCGCGGTCCCCGCCTCCGGCGAGGCGCGTGTGCTTGGCCTGGGAGAGCTCGAGCGGGTGCGCGACGCCCTCGCGACCCGAATCGCCGAGGCTCGCCTCGTCCTGCGGGAGCGGGACGAGGTGGAGACCGCCAATCGCGAGCTCCTGGAGCAGCTGCTCGCCGACCCCGCCGCCTACAAGTGGGTGCGGGTCTATGACCGCGATGTCGGCGTCGGGGGGTGCGGGTACACCGAGTCCCGTCCCCACCTCGGACTGCTCGGAATGTTGATGGGGTGGTGGCGGGTGAAGGTCTCCTCCGGCTGCCCGTTATGAAGCGGACACCCGGCAGCGAGCGGCCCCAGGCTCCATGGGGCTCCTTCCCCCTGGCCGAGCTGACGGTCCTTGCCGGCATCGTGCTGCTCGTCGTTGGGCTCGCCGGCGCCAACCCGACCGCGATCGGGGTCGGCGTCCTGCTCGCCGCGCTCGGCGGTTTGGAGGTTTCGGCCCTCGAGCACTTCGCCGGCTACCGCTCCCACACGACGCTGCTCGCCGGCACCGCTTTCGTGCTCACCGTGGGCACCCTTCTCTACCTCGCCGGCCTGATCCTGGCGATCTGCCTCGGGATCGGCGCCGTCGTCTTCGTCGTCGCCTTCCTCGCCTTCCGCCGTGCTTTTCAGCGCGCCTCCGGCGGGCTCAGTTTCAAAGTGGGTGGTCTGAGGGGCTGACGCCCTTCAGACCAAGACCACCGACGGGTGTTCGCCGGCGCCACGCGAGGCGAGCTCGGTCGAGAGCAGCAGCCGCTGGCGCGACGTGAGGGTGCCGAGGCGCTTATTCTCGTTCAGCGCCAGGGCGAGGAGGAACTTGCGGGCGCGGGTGCGTCCCCAGCGGCGCTGGCTGGTCAGCAGCTCCGCCAGGGTCATGCTCTCCGTCTCCCAGGGACAGTCTCGGATCACCTCGGCGGCGTCGACCTCACCCCGCGCGATAGAGCGCTTCAGCTCGGCTCTCGCCAGTCGCACCCGGTTGGCACGAGCCAGCGCCTCCATGTGCTGCGGCGTCTCCATTACCGGAGCGGTCGTCGTTGCAGGGGCGATCGAAGCAGCTTCCACTGGGACTCCTCCCTTCAAGGAATCGGTTAACTGGGTCTCTACGCGCCGGGCCGGCGGACGGCCTGGATGAGTCGAGTTCTCTCTACCGTCCGCTCCCTGCCCCGGGTGCGTGCGGCGCGGAGGCAAGCTATGCCGTCAGAGCGGTGACCGTCAACCCGCGGTCGGAAAACCTGCCCCCAGTCGTTCGCTAAGAGCAGCTTTTTCTCGCCGAGTTCGCCTTGTCCAGATCTGGACAAGGCAGAAACTCCCCCGGCGGGGGGATGCTCAGGAGCGCGGCAGGTCGGGGAAGTCCTGGATCACCCGGGCGATCGTCCCGAGGGCGCCGTCGAGGTGCTCGCGCTCGTGGGTCGCCATCAGGCTGGTCCGCAACAGCGCCCCGCCCGGCGGCACCGCTGGATGGATTGCGACGTTGGTGTAGACGCCGGCGTCGAACAGCGCTTTCCAGAGCAGCACCGCCTGCCAGTCGTCGCCGACCACCACCGGGACGACGGGAGTGGTCGCGACTCGCCCGTCGGGCAGCGTGCCCGGCTCGACCACCTGCAGGCCGAGGTGGCGCAGCCCCTCCCGTAGGTACTCGGCGTTGTCAAGCAGCGCCTCGAAGAGGGCTGGCCCCTCGGCGCGGATCACCCGCAGCGCCGACAGCGCCGCGCCGACCGCCGCCGGCACCGCCGAGGCGCTGAAGATGAAGGAGCGCGAGGCGATCCGCAGGTACTCGACCACGTCGGCGGGCCCGGCAATGAAGCCGCCGCAGGAGGCGAGGCTCTTCGAGAAAGTGCCCATCCGCAGATCGACCTCGTCCTCGAGCCCGAACAGCTCGCAGGCGCCCGCCCCGCGCGCTCCCAGCACCCCGGCGCCGTGCGCTTCGTCGACCATCAGTCGCGCGCCGTGTTCCTTGCAGAGCTCGACGATCCGCGGCAGGTCGCAGACGTCGCCCTCCATCGAGAAGACGCCGTCGACGACGACCAGGACCCCACCGCCGTCCTCGGTCGCCCGCTGCAGCATCTTCTCCAGCTTGTCCATGCGGTTGTGGCGGAAGGGGCGCAGCTTGGCGCCGGAGAGCCGGCAGCCGTCGAGGATCGAGGCGTGGTCGCCCGAGTCGCAGATCACCGTGTCGCCGGGCTCCAACAACGTCCCGATCGCCCCCAGGTTCGCCTGGTAGCCGGTGGTGTAGACGATCGCGTCCTCGGTCCGCATCCACTCGGCGAGCTCCCGCTCCAGATCGACGTGCAGCGGCGTCGTGCCGTTGAGCAGGCGCGATCCGGTCACCCCGGTCCCGTAGGTCTCCAGAGCGTCGCGAGCGCCCTGCTTGACCCGCTCGTCGCCGGTAAGGCCGAGGTAGTTGTTGGAGCCGAGCATGATCGTCTCGCGGCCCTCCATCTCCACCACGGGGCCGGCCTGGGAAGTGAGCAGCCGGAAGTAGGGGAGGAGGTCGTGCTCTTTGGCGGCCTCGAGCTGTTCGAGGCGGTCGTGGGTGCGCGCCTTCTCGAAGACGTCGACGGGTGCTTTTGCGGTGTCGCTCATGGCAAGAGTGTAGGTTCCGCTGCTTATGGGAGAGGTGTCGATTCGGCCGGTTCGGAGCAGGCGCGACCTGAAGCGCTTCATCAAGGTCCCGTTTGGCCTTCACCGCGACAGCCCGCAGTGGGTCGCGCCGCTTGTCTTCGAGCGGATGGAGTTCCTCAACCGCGACAAGAACCCCTACTTCGAGCACGCCGAGGCCGAGTACTTCGTCGCCGAGCGCGACGGCGAGCCGGTCGGGCGGATCACGGCCCAGGTCGACTCGCGCTGGGACGAGTTTCAGGGCGGCGCCGACGCGATGTTCGGCTTCTTCGAGACCGCGAACGACCCCGAGGTCGCCGCCGCGCTGCTGGACGCCGCGGCCGAATGGGCGCGCGGCAAGGGACGCGCCCGCCTGCTCGGACCGATGGACTTCACCACCAACGACGAGATCGGGATTCTGATCGAGGGCTACGAGCGCCGGCCGATGATCCTCGAGCCCTGGCACCCGCCCCACTACCGCGAGTTGATCGAGGCGGAGGGTTTCGACAAGGCGATGGACGTGCAGATGTGGGAGCTGCAGTTCGGCGACCTCAAAGAGGGGGAGAAGTTCGACCCCTCGATCCACGCCGCCGCCGAGAAGGCGCTGAAGGACGAGGGGATCACGATCCGCAACATGCGCAAGCGCGACATGGCGGGCGAGGTGCGGCGGTTCATGGACGTCTACAACGAGGCCTGGGGTGACAACTGGGGCTTCGTGCCGATCACCGACGCCGAGGTCAACTTCCAGGCCAAGAACCTGAAGCAGGTGATCGACGAGAACTGGGCCTACATGGCCGAGAAGGACGGAGAGGTCGTCGGCGCGGCGCTGACCCTTCCCGACATCAACCAGGTGATGGCGAAGTTGAACGGCAAGCTGCTGCCGTTCGGATGGCTGAAGTTCCTGCTCGGCAAACGGAAGATCGACCAGTGTCGCGTCTTCGCGCTCGGCGTCAAGCACGACTACCGCCATACCGGCGTCGCCGCCGGCCTCTACCTCAAGCACCTTGAGACCGCCGCGATCCCCGGCGGCATCGTTGGCGGGGAGATGGGCTGGATCCTCGAGACCAACGGCCCGATGAACCGCGCGATGGAGGGGATGGGCGGCGAGGTCGTCAAGCGGTACCGGATTTACGAGAAGTCGCTCTAGCGGCGTAAAGCCGCAAGTTCCGAGCTTTTCGTCAGCGCCCCCCGGTGGCAGCCAAAGCCGTCGCTAGAGTCGAGCGTGTGACTGACTTCGAGGTAGAGGGCGAGGTTCTGGCCGAGGAGGACGCCGGCCCGCAGGACGCCGCCGAGCCGGTGCGGGCCCTGCAGCGCTTCGAGTCTCCCGCCTCACCCGTGCTGCGCGGCGAGGTTCGCACCGCGGCGATCGCCGCCGCCGGCGGGGTTCTGGCCGGCGCGGCGACAGTCGCGGCGGTGCGGGCGGTCGGCGCCGTCGGGGTCGGCAAGCGCTCCGGCAGGGGGCTAGGTCGTCGTCGCGGCCGCCCCAACGTCGTCGCCAGCCGCTCTTTTCTGGTCGACGTCCACCTGCTGGGGCGGTGAAGGTCTCGACCTCGACTTCGATCGAGGTCGAGGCGCGGCCGCCCTCGCCGTATCGCCTGCCGGCCTCCGGCGGCGAGGACCGGGTCCTGCGGGTCGAGGCCGGCGTCGCGACGAGGCTGCTCCAAGTCGACGGCAGCCCGGTCCTGGTCCGGGCCTGGCAACCGGCCGCCGATCGCGTGCGCTTGCGCGCCGAGCGGGTCGACCCGGCCGCGGTTACGGCGCCGTTCCCCGGCGCCGATGTCCCGTCGCGCCCCGCTGGGGCCGAGCAGCTCGAGCTGGCCGTGGAGAGGATGCGCTTCGCGCTCGGGGTCGACGACGACCTCGGCGACTTCCAGCGGCGCTTTCGTGACGATCCCCTGCTGGGGCCGTTGCTGCGCCGCCGGCCCCACTTCCGGCCGTCACGTCGCCCGTGGCCCTGGGAGGCGCTGGCCTGGGCCGTCGTCAAGCAGCTGATCGAGTCCGATCGGGCCGCTCGGATCCAGCGGCGGATCGTCGGTCGCTGGGGCCTCGGCCTGGGGCGCGAGCGGGACGCCCCCCGCGACGTCCCCTCGGCGCGGACGATCTCCGGCAGGGCCCCCGCCGAGCTGGAGTCGATGGGGCTGGCGCTGCGCCGCGCGATCGCGCTTCGCGCCGCCGCCCGCGAGGTGGCGTCCGGCCGCTGTCGTCTCGAGGACGCCAAGCTCAGCGACCGGCGGCTTCTCTCGATTCCCGAGATCGGCCCCTGGACCGTTCAGTGCCTCGGTCTCCACGGCCGCGGCGACCCCGACTCGCTGCCGGTCGGCGACCTCGTCTACGTGAAGCTGGTCGGTCGCCTCGCCCACCTGGGACGCCGCGCGACGCATGAGGAGATCGAGGAGTTCTACGCGCCCTACGCTCCGTACCGGGGCCTGGCGGGGGCGCTGACCGTGGCCGGGCTTCACCGCGCGATCGCGCAGGGCCCGCCGCTGCGACTCGCCGCTCAGCAAAGATCTGTCGCTTAGCAGATTCTGAGCATTGTCTCTGCTCCGCGATGGACAAAAGTGCCGTCAAGGCACTCATCGATTTGTCGATAGGGCACACGAGATGGAGCGTCTGACGCGGGGTAGGAGTTGGCCGGACGAGGAAGTCACCGAGTTCCTCGACCAGATTTCCTCCGGAGGAGAGGATTACCGAGCCCTGGTCGAGCGCCTGCCGGCGATCGTCTACACCTCGGAGCTGGGCGAGCACGGCGTCTGGCGCTACGTCAGCCCCCAGGTCGAGGAGATCCTCGGCTACAGCCCGCGGGACTGGGTGGAAGACCCGGGGCTGTGGTCGAAGCTGTTACACCCTGACGATCGCGAGCGGGCGATCTCGCAGGAGACCGAGAAGACGCTGGGAGAGCGCAACCCGTCGCCGATCGACTACCGGATGATCACCCGCAGCGGCGAGGTCGTCTGGATCCTCGACGAGGCGGTGCTCGAGCTGGACGAGGCGGGCATCCCGGTATGGCACGGCGTCCTCTACGACATCACCGAGCGCAAAATCGCCGAGCAGGAGCTGCAGCGCGCCGCCGCGCAGCAGGCCGCGGTCGCCCAGCTCGGGGAAAGGGCGCTGCAGGACGGCGACCCCAATTCGCTGATGAAGGCGGCGGTCTCCCTCCTCGCCGAGATCGAGGGGGTGCAGAGCGCCTGCATCTGGGAGGTCGCCCGGGATGGGCGGCGCCTGCAGCTTCGCGCCGGCCTCGAGAACCGGGTGATGAGCGCCGGGCAGCTGGTCTCCGCGGGGCGCGACTCCCACGCCGGCGCCGCGCTGGAATCTGGCCTTCACGTGATCGTCGACGACTGGTCGGCGGAGCGCCGCTACGCGATGCCGCCGGCGCTGCGCGCCCTGGGGGCGCAGAGCAGCCTCGCGGTCGTGATCGACGGCAAGGAACTGCCCTTCGGAGTCCTCGACGTGCAGGCGTCGGCGCCGAACACCTTTACGCCGCAGGACGTCCACTTCGTGCAGGCGGCGGCCAACGTGCTCGCCGACGCGATGGCCCGCCACGCCGCCGACCAGGAGCTGCGCTACCGGGTCCGCCACGACTCGCTGACCAACCTCCCCAATCGCTCCAGCTTCGTCGACGCCCTCAACGAAGCGCTGAAGCGCTGCGCCGGTTCCGGCTCTCCCGTCGGCATCCTCTTCCTCGATCTCGACCACTTCAAGCTGATCAACGACAGCATGGGCCACCACGCCGGCGACGATCTGCTGCGGGCCGTCGCGCCCCGGCTCCGCGCTCACCTGCGCCCAGGCGATCTCGTCGCCCGCTTCGGCGGAGACGAGTTCGGGATCCTGGTCGACCGGCTGGCGGATGAGGAGGAGGCCGTCGCGATCGCCGACCGGGTGGCGACCGCCTTCGCCGAGCCCTACGAGATGGGCGGGGTCGAGCACTTCGTCACCGCCAGTATCGGCATCGCCGTTGCCCGCCCCTCCGGCATCGAGCCGGTCGACGCTGACCTGCTGATCCGCGACGCCGATGCCGCGATGTACCGCGCCAAGGAGCGCGGCCGCGCTCGCTGCGAGCTGTTCGACGCCGAGATGCGGGCGCGCGCGGTGCGCCGGCTCGAGGTCGAGCGCGAGCTGCGCCATGCGCTGGAGCGCGACGAGCTGGTTCTCCACTACCAGCCGGTGGTGTCGCTGGCCAGCGGTGAGATCACCGGCCTGGAGGCGCTGGTGCGCTGGCAGCATCCCGAACGCGGCCTGCTTGACCCGGGCGAGTTCATCTCGATCGCCGAGGACAGCGGCCTGATCGAGCCGATCGGTCGCTGGGTCCAGGGGGCCGCCTGCCGGCAGACGCTCATCTGGCACGAGCAGCGCCCCGACGCCCGCCCGTTCGACATCTCCGTCAACCTCTCCGCCCGTCAGGTCGCCCACCGCGACCTCCCGGCCGCCGTCTCCGAGATCCTCGAGCGCACCGGCCTCGACCCGATCCACCTACGATTGGAGATCACCGAGACCGTGCTGGTCGAGGAGTCGGCGACCGCGATCGCGACGCTGGAGGCGCTCAGCGAGCTCGGCGTTGGACTTGTCCTCGACGACTTCGGGACCGGCTACTCCTCGCTCGCCTACCTCAACCGCTTCCCCTTCGACGCGTTGAAGATCGATCGCTCCTTCGTCGAGGCGCTGGGGGTCGAGCAGGAGCGCACCGCGATCATCGAGGCGATCATCGGGATGGCGCGAGCCCTCTCCCTCGACGTGATTGCCGAGGGGGTCGAGAACGAGGTGCAGCTCTCGGAGTTACGCCGGCTCGACTGCGACTTCGGCCAGGGCCACCTCTTCTCGCGGGCGCTGCCGCCGGCCAAGGTCGAGCGCCTGCTGGCCGAGGAGGTCGGCTACTCGGGGATGCTGCCCGCCAGGTAGGCGTTGCTGAGCAGCTGGGACGGCGCCGGCAGCGAGGCGATCAGTCCGTTGTCGCGCATCCAGGCGGCGAAGGCTCGCCACTCGGCCGGGTTCATGTAGCCGTATGGGTGGGCGCCGGCGGGCGGCGCCAGCAGCGGCAGGGTCGCCTTCACCTCGGCCTCGGTCAGCTTCGGGTCGAGGTCGTGGTTGGCCTCCAGCACCGCCTTGGTCGCCGCGCCCGGGTCCTTTGCGGCGGCCGTGGTGCCTCGCTCCAGCGCGGCGATGAACAGCCGGAACGCCTCGGGGTCCTTCTGTAGTCGCTTGCGGTTGGCGACCAGGACCAGCTCGTCGTAGGTGGGGACGCCGAGCTTGTCGACCGGGGTGACGACGGGGTCCTTGCCGCGCTTGCGCAGGTCGACCCCCTCGACGTTGAGGAAGCCGCCCAGCATCGCCTGGGCGCTGCCGCCGACCAGCGCCGGCAGCAGTCCGAAGCCGACGTTGACGGCCTTGACCGCGGCGGGGGAGAGGTTGGCGCGGGCGAGGATCGTCTTCAAGAAGGCGTCCTGGTACGGGATGCCCGCGGTGGCGATCGTCTTGCCGCGCAGGCTTCCGACTCCCTTGATGCCGGACTTCTTCAGCCAAATCATCGAGGTAAGTGGCCGGTCGACCAGCGCCCCGATCGCGACCACGTCGAGGCCCTTGTCTTGGGCGAGCAGCACCTCCGGCTCATAGGAGATCGCCAGGTCCGTCTGGCCCGCGGCGACCTGGCGGATCGGCGCCGAGGGGTCGGAGGGGGCGTCAATGCTGACGTCGAGTCCGGCGTCGCGGAAGTAGCCGAGCTTCTGCGCCATGTAGATCCCGGCGTGGTCGGGGTTGGGGTAGAAGTCGAGCGTCAGGCCGAACGGCTGCGCTTTGGCGGTGACGTCCTCGCTCTTCTCGCCGCAGGCGGCGAGGCCGAGGGCGAGGGCAAGCAGGGCGACGGCGACCGCGATCGCCGGGGTGCGTCGGAGTCTCACCCCCCCTTTCTATCGCCAAGTGACGATGCGGCGCTCCGCGAGGGCGAGCAGGCCGAAGAGGACGATCGCCATCGCCGAGAGCACGACCACCGAGGCGAACAGCCGCGCCGTCTCCAGCTGGGCGTTGTCCTGGAGCATCAGGTGGCCGAGCCCGGACGCGGATCCGGCCCACTCGCCGAAGACGGCGCCGATCACCGCCACCGCGACGGCGATCTTGGCGCCGCTGAAAGCGTAGGGGAGGGCGGTGGGGGCCTCGACCCGGCGGAAGGTCTGCCAGCGGTCGGCGTCGAGCGTCCGCATCATCTTGCTCGCGTCGGGGTCGACGGAGCGCAGGCCGTCGAGTGCGTTGACGGTGATCGGGAAGAAGCAGATCAGCGCGATGATCCCCAGCTTCGGGCCGATCCCGTAGCCGAACCAGACGACGAGGATCGGGGCGATCACGATGATCGGGATCGTCTGCGAGGCGACCAGCAGGGGATAGGTGGCGCGCCGCAGCGTCTCGGAGAGGTGCAGCGCGGTCGCGAAGGCCAGCCCCGCGACCAGCGCGCAGCAGAAGCCGAGCAGCACCTCCTTCAGCGTCACCCAGGCGTTGTCGGCGAGCAGCGCGCGGTTTTCCCACAGCGAGGACGCGACGTCGGAGGGCGCCGGGACGAGGAAGTCCTCGAGGTGCAGGGCGCCGGCGATCGCCCCCGTCGTCGCCGCCACCTGCCAGAGCGCGATCAACGCCGCGATCACCACCCCGGGCAGCACCCAGCGCTTCACGACTCCAGCTTCCGCTGTGCTTTAGCCGGGTATAGGGGGGCAAAGGAACAGCGCAAGCTCATTTTGCGCCCTCCCGTAGCGCTCGCATCGCCCGCTCTCGCGTCGCGACGAACTCGGGATCGGTGACCGCGGCGTCGCGATCCGGCGCCCGTGGCCGCGGCGCTTGCAGCTCCTCGACGATCCGCGCCGGGCGCGCCGAGAGCACCGCGACGTGATCGGAGAGGTAGAGCGCCTCCTCGACGTCGTGGGTGACGAGGACGACGGTGCGCGGGTCAGCCCTCAGTGCTTCCGCGAGCCACTCCTGCATCTCGGCGCGGGTGATCGCGTCGAGTGAGGCGAAGGGCTCGTCCAGGGCCAGCACGGGCTTGCCGGCAAGCAGCGTGCGCAGAAAGGCGACCCGTTGGCGCATTCCTCCCGAGAGCTCGGCGGGGCGGGCTCGCTCGAAGCCCTCGAGGCCGAAGCGCTCGAAGAGGCGGCTCGCCCGGCGGCGTGCCTCTGCCTTGCCGACTCCGTGGTTGCGCATCGCCAGGCCGGCGTTGTCGATCGCCGAGTACCAGGGCAGAAGCAGGTCGCGCTGTGGCATGTAGGCCGTGTGGGCGAGCCGCGCGACGGGGTCGCTCGCGCCTCCGACCGCGATCCCCCCCGCGGAGGGCTCGCGCAGGCCGGCGATCAGCTCCAGCAGCGTCGACTTGCCGCAGCCGGACGGGCCGACCAGGCCCAGCACCTCATGCGGGCGAGCTTCGAGGTCGAGTCGCTCGATCGTCCGCAGTTCGCCGTAGGAGTGCTCCAGGCTGCGGATCGAGACGGCCCCGCTGTCGTCTCCATGAACCTCCGTCATTGCAGGCCCGGAGGGCTTTGCGGCGAAATCTTCGGTTTCAGCCCGCATGCTGGTATCCTGCCGCACTTCGCACTCCTGACCTAAGTAGTCGAGAAAGTCGATAAAGCAAGAAGGCAGCCTCCATGGATCCCGCGATCATCCTTTTCGGACTCGGCATCGGCGTGCTCGTCGGCATGACGGGCATGGGCGGCGGCTCGTTGATGACGCCGTTGCTGATCCTCATCTTCGGGATCCAGCCGACCACCGCGATCGGCACCGACATCTTCTACTCGGCGATCACCAAGACGGTCGGTGGCTGGCGTCACCTGCGGATGAAGACCGTGAACATGGAGCTGGTCAAGTGGCTGTCTTTGGGCAGCGTCCCGGCGGCGGTTGCCGGGGTCGCGATCGTCTCGGTTCTCGAGAAGCACGTCAACCCCGACCGGCTCGACTCGCTCGTCTACGCGGTGCTCGGCGGGACCCTGCTGATGGTCGGGATCATCACCCTGGCGCGAGCGTTGATCCTTCGCCGCCTGGTCGACGAGCGCGAGCGGTTCGAGGTGGAGCGCCGCCACAAAGTCGCCGCCGTCGTGATCGGCGCCACCACCGGCTTCGTGATCGGGATCACCTCGGCCGGCTCCGGCACGGTGATCGCGATCCTGCTGATCGCCGTCTATCGCCTCGCCCCGAAGAAGGTCGTCGGCACCGACGTCTTCCACGCCGCCGTCCTGCTCTGGGCCGCCGGGATCGCCCACTGGATCGGCGGCAACGTCGACTTCACCCTCGCCGCCAACATCCTGATCGGCTCGGTGCCGGGCGTCGTGATCGGCGCCGCCCTCTCCGACAAGGCCCCACAGGGCTTTATCCGCACCGGGCTTGGCGTCGTCCTGATCGGCTCGGGGATCGTCACGATCCAGAAGGGCGACCCGACCGTCTGGCCGATCGCCGCCGGAGTAGCCGCCCTCAGTCTCGGCGCGATCCTCTACGCGCCGCACTGGCTCAATCGCCGTCGGGCGCGAAACGGAGGATCGACGCCGGGCGACCTCACCGCCGAGACGATCGGCTAGCGGGCGACCCAGGCGTCGGGTGAGCCGACCAGGTGCTCGACCACCGGCGGCAGCTCGCCGGAGACGAGATCGGCGAGGGTGACCTGCTCGACGACGCTACGGAGACTGGCGCGCACCGCGATCCAGACCTCCTGCAGATGTTCGGCGTTGCCCCGGTACTCGATCGCTTCGGGTGGGGAGGACTGCACGTGGGCAATCGGTCCCTCGACCGCCCGCACGACATCGGCGATGGTCACGTCGTCGGCTGGGCGCGCCAGCCAATAACCGCCCTTGGCTCCCCGCCGAGCCCGCACGATCCCGGCGTGCTTCAGCTCCAACAAAATGTGCTCGAGGAACTGCAGCGGGATGTCCTGCGCCTCCGCCAGCTTCTCCCCCTTGACGGGGCCCTCGTCGGCCGCCGCCAGCTCGGCGGCGGCGCGCACTGCATAGTCGGCCTTCGCGGAAACGCGCACGGTCGGAGTTAATCAGTCCTGTGTCGGCACGCCGCCGGCGACGACGTTGACGAAGTTCTCCAAGTGCCGAGTGGTCCAGCACTCGAACGCCCCGTCGCAGTAGCGCTCGTAGGCGGCCATCACCGAGTCGCCGTAGTTCCAGTAGAGCCGGGGCTCGGGGTTGAGCCAGAAGAGCCGGCCGGCTCGCTCGGCCACCTGAGCGAAGACCTCGGCGTGGGGCTCGCGGCCGTTGGTGCGGGCGTCGCCCAGCACGATCACGGTTGAGCTGGGGCCAAGCTCGTCGGAGATTTCGGCCAGGAACTCCAGCCAGACGCGACCGTAGTCGGTGTAGCCGGAGACGTCGGCAACGCCGCCCTCGCTGGAAATCCGCTGCGAGGCGGCGCGGAAGTCGCGCTCGTGCTCGAAGACCTCGGTCACCTCCGAGATCCGCTCGATGAAGACGAAGCTGCGCAGCTTGCGGAACGAGTCGTGCAGCGCGTGCAGGACCGAGAGGAAGAAGACGCTGGCCGAGGTGACCGAGGTGGAGACGTCGCAGAGGACGTAGATCTCGGGGCGCCTCGGCCGCTTCGGCCGGTAGCGCAGGTGCATCGGCACGCCGCCGGTCTCCAGCGAGGCGCGCATCGTGCGGCGCACGTCGACCGTCTGTCCCTTGCGTCGCCCGCGCTGCTCGTGCCCCAGGGTCGCCAGGCGGCGCTTCATCTGCGAGACGGCGCGGTGCACGGCGGCGAGGTCCTGGGTCGGGCTGGTCGGCAGGGCGCGGTCCAGCTCGGCCAGGGGGCGGGAGGGGGGAAGGGTCTCGGTTCGCTCGATCAGGTCGCGTTCCAGCTCCCGGCGCAGGTGGCGCTCGAAGCGGTTGAGCTGCTCGCGGTCGATCGGCGGCAGCTCGGTCGCCCCGTCCTGCGCCGGCGGCTGCGTCCCGGCCGAGAGCCCGAGGGTGCGTCGGATCCGCTGGACGTCGACCCCGACCACGCCGGAGCCCTCGGCGCGGCGGCCGAAGGCGGCAATCGCCAGTCGCGCCAGGTCGCGCATCTCCCCGTCGTTGCTCTCGGCGATCGCCTGGCGGATCTGCTCGCGCAGCTCGTCGAGGTCGAGGCGATCGCCGCCCTCGTGCCGCTGCTCTCCCTCGGTGACGCCGCGCTCGATCGCCTCGCCCTCGGTGGAGCGGAAGAAGAATCGATCGAAGAGCAACTCGAAGACCCGCCTGTCCTCCTGGGACTTGGCGATCGTCGTCGCCAGCGCTTCGCGGAAGTCCTCCCGCTCGGTCCAGGGGATCTGCTCCAACGCCGCGAACGCGTCGAGGATCTCCGACGTCCCGACCGCAACCCCCTCGCTGCGAAGCTCCTCGCAGAAGGCGAGCAGCTTCGGCGCCAGCCCCGGAGGCCCGGTGTCGAGCTTCGGCCCGTAGGGCGAGGCGGCCATCGGCCTCAGCCCTGGGTGGGCGCGGCGAGTTTGACGCCGACCCGCTCGGCAACCAGGTCGATGTCGGTGCGGTGCTTGACGATGATCGACATCGACTGGGCGAAGGTTTCGCTGTCGATGTCCTCCGCCCCCATCAGCAGCAGCGTCCGCGCCCAGTCGATCGACTCGGCGATCGAGGGGGGCTTTTTCAGGTCGAGCGCGCGCACCATTCGCACCACCTCGACCATCCGTCGCGCCAATGCCTCGGGCAGGTCGGGCGTGTGCAGGCGGACGATCTCCATCTCTCGATCGACCTCGGGGTAGTCGAGCCAGAGGTAGAGGCAACGCCGCTTCAGCGCCTCGGTCAACTCGCGCGAGTTGTTCGAGGTGAGGACGACGATCGGCATCGTCGTCGCCGAGACCTGGCCGAGCTCGGGGATCGTGATCTGGAAATCGGAAAGCAGCTCCAGCAGCATCGCCTCGAACTCCTGGTCGGTCTTGTCGATCTCGTCGATCAGCAGGACGACCGGCTCGGGGCTGGCGATCGCGTGCATCAGCGGGCGCTCAAGCAGGAACTCCTTGGCGAAGATGTCGTCGTGGACGTCCTCCCAGCCGGATTCCCCGCCGGCCTGGATCCGCAGCAGCTGCTTGCGGTAGTTCCACTCGTAGAGCGCCTTCGCCTCGTCGAGGCCTTCGTAGCACTGGAGGCGGATCAGCTCGCGACCCGTGGCCCGGGAGAGCGCCTTGGCCAGCTCGGTCTTGCCGACCCCGGCCGGGCCCTCGACCAGGACCGGCTTGCCAAGCCGCTGAGCGAGGAAGGAGACCAGCGCCGTGGACTCGTCGGCCAGGTAGCCGGCGGTGGCCAGCGCCTCCTTGACCTCGGTCACCGACCCTGGTGTGAGCGCCTCATCCATCGGAGGCGATGATAATCCGCCCGGTGCCCGACCTCGTTGCGCCGCTCGCGGCGCTGCTTCCGAACTCGCCCGACCCCTATGTGGCCATGCTGCTGATCGGCTTCGCCGCCGGCGCCCTCGGCCACATGGTCCGCTGGCGCTGGATGGTCGTGGTCGGAGTCGCCCTGATCTTCCTCGGCGCCTTCCTCTTCCCGATCGCGGTCAAGCTGACGACCGACAAGAGCCCACCGCCTACTCAAACGGCGCCGGGGTGAATCCTCTAGTTTTTAGCGTCCGAGTCCATTCGATTCTCGATCCAGGAGGCCGCTTCCCTTGAGCCGACTTCGCACCCTCTTCCTCTTTGGCACCGCGCTGGCGCTGGCGGTCGTCCTCGCTGCCTGCGGCAGCAGCGGCGGTGGCAGCAGCGAGAATCCGCAGAAGGTCATCGACAACGCCACCCTGCAGGGCATCCACAGCGGCAACCTCGACCTCTCGCTCGGGATCGACGCGAAGGGCGACAAGGGAGGCAAGATCGACGTCAGCCTCTCCGGCCCGTTCCAGAGCCAGGGCAAGAACCAGCTCCCACAGCTGTCGATGACGGTCAAGGCGAACGGCTCTATCAACAGTCAGAACGTCGACTTCACAGGCGGCCTGACGCTGCTGGCCGATCGCGGCTACGTCAACTACAAGGGCACCGACTACGAGATCGACCCGGCGACCTTCGGCTTCGTCAAGACGGCGATCCAGCAGGCGCAGCAGAAAAACGGTGGCGCCCAGGGCAAGTCGGGGCTCTCGCAGTCCTGCCAGAACGCGGTCGGCAAGCTGAAGATCAACGATTTCGTCACCAACCTGACCAACGAGGGCAGCTCCGACGTCGGCGGCACAAGCACCACGCACGTCAGCGGCGACCTGGTGATCTCGACGGCGATCGACCAGCTGGTCAAGATCGCCGAGAACCCCGCCTGCAGCTCCCAGTTCAGCGGCGCCGGCCAGCTCCCCACGGCGGCTCAGCTCGACCAGGCGAAGGGCCTGCTCGCAAGCGCCGTCAAGTCGGCCCACGTCGACCTCTACGTCGGCGACGACAACATCGTGCGGCGGATCACCGCCCAGCTGACGATCGTTCCGCCCGCCGGCTCCGGCAGCGGCCCCAAAGAGGTCGACCTGAACCTCGACCTGACGCTGACCGGCGTCAACGAGACGCAGACGATCGAGGCGCCGTCGGGGGCCAAGCCGCTCAACGACCTCTTCCGCCAGCTCGGGGTCAACCCGCTGTCGCTGCTCGGCAAAAACGGTGGTCTCAACCTCAACGGGCTAAGCGGCGCCGCCGGCGGCGGAGCGGGCGGCATCGGCGGCCTCCTGCAGGGGGTGGGTGGCGCGACCGGGGGCACCGGCGGCGGCTCCAACCCCGGCGGCGTGTCGCCGGCCTACCTGAACTGCATCCAGGGGGCGCACACGCCGGCCGACCTGCAGAAGTGCGCGCAGCTCGCCCAGTAGTGGTTTAGCGCCAAGCGTCTTGCGAAGGGCCCCGCGACGACGGGGCCCTTCGCTTTTCCGCTTACGCTTGCGAATCCATGGACGAGGCGGGACCCCCCAACCGGCCGCGGCTGAATGCCGCCTTCCTGCGCACGCCGAGTGGCTGGCCCTACCTGCTGGCGCCGCTGATTCCCCTCGCGGTGGCGCTGGATCTGGCCGACGCCTCGCCGACGCTGGTCTTCGCCGTGTCGGCACTGGGGATAGTCCCAACCGCCGCCCTGATGGGCCGCGCCACCGAGGAGCTGGCCTCGAAGTCCGGCCCCGGCGTCGGCGGCCTGCTCAACGTCACCTTCGGCAACGCGCCGGAGCTGATCATCGCCCTCTTCGCGCTCGGCAAGGGCCTCCAGGAGGTGGTCAAGGCCTCGATCATCGGCTCGATCATCGGCAACATCCTGCTCGTGCTCGGCGCCGCGATGCTGGCCGGGGGGTTGGGTCGCGCCAAACAGACCTTCAGCCGGACCAGCGCCGGCATTCAGACGTCGATGCTGCTGCTGGCCGCCGCGGCGATGCTGATGCCGGCGATCTTCGAGCTGGTCGAGGGACAGGGACTGCCCAGCCCCGGCGCCGCGATCGTTGACTACGGGCCAACCGTCGAGCATCTCTCCCTCGCCGTCGCGGTCGTCCTCGCCGTCACCTACGTCGCCGGGCTCTTCTTCTCGCTGAAGACCCACCGCGACATCTTCAATCCCGAGTACGGGGACGAGGACAGTTGGGGCTGGTCCGTGCGCACCTCCGTGATCGCCCTGGCGATCGCCGGGGTGCTGGTCGGCGTGATGTCGGAGGTGCTGGTCGGCTCGATCGCTGAGGCGTCGAAGGCGGTCGGTCTCTCGGAGTTCTTCATCGGCGTGATCGTCGTCGCGATCGTCGGCAATGCGGCCGAGCACTGGGTCGCTGTGCTGGTCGCGATGAAGAACAAGATGGACCTCGCCGTCAACATCGCGATCGGCTCCAGCGCTCAGGTGGCGCTGTTCGTCGCCCCGGTGCTGGTGATCGTCTCCTTCTTCATCGGCCCCCACCCCCTCGCTCTCGTCTTCAACGGCTTCGAGCTGGGAGCCGTCCTACTCGCGGTCCTGGTCGCCAACTACGTCACCCAGGACGGCGAGTCGAACTGGTTCGAGGGCGTCCAGCTGCTGGCGATCTACGTGATCCTCGGAATCACCTTCTATTACGCCTGAGCGCGCCAGGCTGCGACTGGCGGTGTCCTCAGTCGGCCGTCTGCGGGTCACGCACTGAAGTGCGCTCCCCTTGCCGGCCTCCCTGCGTCCGTGCCAGTCGCAGCCTGGCGCGCTCAGGAAAGCGGAGACAATTTGGTGAGTTGCTTCCGAGTCGGTGTAACGCGTTGGCGGGCCCACAGCACGCCAACGCGTTACACCGGAGCGCGGAGGAGTCGACTGACCTAACGGTGCAACGCGTTTGTGGGGAAATAGCACGCCAACGCGTTACACCGCTGGCGCGTCGCGGTCGCTCAGGCCGCTTTTAAGTTCGGCGAGCGCCCCCAGCACGAGGTCGTCGTGCTTTTTCGGCTGGACCTTGGGAAAGGCTCGGGCGATCTTGCCGTCGGCGCCGATGATGAAGGTCGAGCGCAGCATCCCCATGTACTTCTTGCCGTACATCGACTTCTCGCCCCAGGCGCCGTAGGCGTCGGCGACTGCGTGGTCGGCGTCGGCGAGCAGGGTGAAGTCGAGGTCGTACTTGCCGGCGAACTTCTTCAGCGCCTCCGGCTCGTCGGGAGAGACTCCGAGCACCCGCGCCCCCGCCTCCGCGTACTCGGCGCGCCGGTCGCGGACGCCGCAGGCCTGGGTCGTGCAGCCGGGGGTGTCGGCGCGGGGATAGAAGTAGAGGACGACGGTCTCGCCGCGCAGCTCCGAGAGCGTCACCTCGTTGCCGTCCTGATCGGGCAGGGTGAAGTCGGGCGCGCTTTCCCCTGCCTCCAGCATCGTCAGCGAGACAGGACGCTAGTCCTCGCGGCCGGGGTCCTGGCCGTCCTCGTCCTCGTCGAGCTCCTCGTCGCCCTGTTCGAGCGCCGTCTCGGAGACCGAGCCGGTGGCGCCGGGGTGGTAGTGGGTCTGGAACTTCTCCAGCAACTGGTCGCGGTGGTCCTCGTCGACCGGCACGTCGTCGGAGATCCGCACCCACTCGGCGCCCTCGTAGGCCTCCATGTTGAAGACCTCCTGGTCGAGCGAGGTCGAGTCGTCGACTACGACCAGGACCTCGGTCTGGGGGTTGAAGTAGGTGCCGGGCTGCATCAGCAGCTCCTCGACCTCGTAGAGGTTTTCCTCAGCCGCACTGGCCATGCTCCGATCCTACAAAGAATCAGGTAGCAGGGACCGTTATTCGCCCAGATCGGCGAGCCGCCGCTTGACCTCGGCGTCGACATCCAGCGGCGCCTCGCCGCGTTGCTCACGGCGATAGGACTGGGCCTCGACCATCTGACGGACCTCCACGGCCCGCTCGGCCCGCTCGGCCCCGGGGGAGAGCGACGGGCTCGGCTTGCGCGCCGGCTCGCCCGGCATCGAGAGCCTGCCGCCGCCGACCTGCCTCCAGACGCCCCCTGAGCGGGCGAAGGCGATTGCGGCGATCGGCGCGACGACGAGCGTGATCAAGATCAGGACCATGCCCTGGTCGACCTTCGACATCGCCAGCCACAACGCCACTCCAACAGCCTAGAGGGGCACAGGCGGCGGATCATCCGGTACTCTGCCCTTGATTGACTGACCAGTCAATCGGCGGCGGATCGCCGGTCGGCGACGCCCCCAAAACGGCTTAGCACCGGAGAAAAGGAGTCTCGAACCCGTGGTTGACTTCACCCTGACCGACGAGCAGAAAGATCTGCGCGAGCTGGCACACAACTTCGCGGAGAAAGAGATCCGCAAGGTCGCCTGGGAGTACGACGTCGACGGCACCTGGCCCCAGGACATCATCGACAAGGCTTGGGAAGTGGGCCTGATGAACACCCACATCCCCGAGGAGTACGGCGGACCGGGCCTCGACTACCTCTCCGGCTGCCTGATCGAGGAGGAGATGGGGTGGGGCTGCTCCGGCATCGGCACCAGCCTGATGGCCAACGGCCTCGCCTCCGCGCCGATCACCCTCGGCGGCTCCGAGGAGACGAAGAAGAAGTACCTCGGGATGCTCTGCGAGGAGCCGAAGCTCGCCTCCTTCTGCCTCACCGAGCCCGACGCCGGCTCCGACGTCTCGGGGATGAAAACCCGCGCCGTCAAGCAGGGCGACAAGTACGTCATCAACGGCTCCAAGTGCTTCATCACCAACGGCACCTACGCCGATTACTTCACCGTCTACGCGAAGACCGACCCCGAGGCCGGTCACCGCGGAATCAGCGCCTTCGTCGTCGACGCCGACCTCCCCGGGGTCACCGTCGACAAGAAGGAGGACAAGATGGGCCAGCGGGCTTCCAACACCGCGACCATCTCCTTCAACGACGTCGAGATCCCCGCCGAGAACCTGCTCGGCGAGGAGAACCACGGCTTCAAGCTGGCGATGATGACCCTCGACCGCACTCGCCCCGGCGTCTCGGCGATGGCCGTCGGGATCGGCCGCGCCGCCTTCGAGTACGCGGCCGAGTACTCCAAGGAGCGCGTCCAGTTCGGCGTGCCGATCGCGATGCACCAGGCGATCCAGTTTATGATCGCCGACATGGCGACCAAGGTCGACGCCGGCCGCCTGCTGGTCTGGAACTCGGCGGTTCTGCTCGACCAGGGCAAGCGCAACACCCGCGTCTCCTCGATGGCCAAGCGCTTCGCCGCCGACTCGGCGATGGAGATCACCGTCGACGCCGTCCAGGTCTACGGCGGCTACGGCTTCATCAAGGAGTACCCGGTCGAGAAGCTGATGCGCGACGCGAAGATCATGCAGCTCTACGAAGGCACCAGCCAGATCCAGCGCCTGGTGATCGCCAAAGAGGTGCTGCTGCCGCGCAACATCGACGAGACCACGCCTGAAGCCGCGGCCGCCGCCAAGAAGGCGAGCGACTCCGAGGCCAGCCAGACCGAGCAGGCAGCCGCTACGGTCTAGCCCATGGATCTTTCCGAGCGTGCCGCGGTAGGGAAGGCGGCACGCTCGGAAGCTCCTCGTTCCGTCTTCGCGGAGTGGGAGCCCCCCGCCGGCCGGGCCGACCCGGTCGACGTCCTCGAAGCTCAGGCGCGCGATCGCGTCCCCGACCTGCTGCCGATCCGCTACGGGCGGATGGCGGTGACGCCGTTCACCTTCTTTCGCGGCGCCGCCGCGGTGATGGCGGCGGACCTGGCGCCGGCGCCCAACTCGGGCCTGGAAGTGCAGGCCTGCGGCGACGCCCACCTCTCCAACTTCGGCGCCTTCGCCGCGCCAGATCGCAGCCTCGTCTTCGACCTCAACGACTTCGACGAGACGCTGCCCGCGCCGTGGGAGTGGGACGTGCAGCGCCTCGTCGCAAGTTTCGAGATCGCCGCACGCGAGAACGGCTTCAAGCGCAAGGAGCGGCGCGCGGTCGTCGCGACGGCGGCGCGCGAGTACCGGGAGGCGATGCGGGAATTCGCCAAGATGCGCAATCTGGAGATCTGGTATGCGCGGCTCGACATCGAGGCGGTGATGGCGCGGATCGCCGCGCTCGGCGAGAAGGCGGTGAAGCGCGCCGAGAAGGGCATTGCCAAGGCTCGGGCCAAGGACAGCCTGCGGGCGCTCGATCGCCTCACCCATGTGGTCGACGGCGAGCTGCGCATCCTCAGCCGCCCGCCCCTCGTCGTCCCGATCGAGGAGCTGTTGCCGGATGAGGTGCAGAAGCGCGATGCCGAGGAGCGGCTCCGCGAGGTACTCGAGCTCTATGCCGCCTCGTTGAAGGGCGACCGGCGCCGGCTCCTCGCCGAGTACCGGTTTCGCCACCTCGCCCACAAGGTGGTCGGGGTGGGCAGCGTCGGGACCCGCTCCTGGATCGTGCTTTTGACCGGCCGCGACGATGCCGACCCGCTGTTCCTGCAGGCGAAGGAGGCGAGCGCCTCGGTGCTCGAGCCCTACGCCGGGAAAAGCCGCTTCCGCAACCACGGTCGCCGCGTCGTCGAGGGGCAGTGGCTGACCCAGGCGGCCAGCGACAGCTTCCTCGGCTGGTGCACCGCGAGCAGCGGGCTCGACGGCAGGCGGCGCGACTTCTACGTCCGTCAGCTCTGGGACGGCAAGGGCTCGATCGACGTCGAGGCGCTGCCGCCGGCCGGACTGGATGCCTACGCGCGCCTCTGCGGCTGGACCCTGGCGCGGGCCCACGCGCGCTCCGGCGACCCGGTCGCGATCGGCGCCTACCTGGGCGCCGGCACGCGTTTCGACGAGGCGATGACCGAGTTCGCCGCGCGCTACGCCGACCAGAACGAACGCGACCACGCCGCGCTGCTGGCCGCGATCGAGTCAGGCCGAATCACGGCCGAGGAGGCGTGAGCGCGGTCGCATAGGCTGTCGCGCATGGCGAAGTGGGGAGTCCTTGCGGTCCTGGGCGCGGCCCAGTTCCTGATGGTCCTCGACCAGGCGGTGATGAACGTCGCGATCTCTCAGCTGGTCGAGGACTTCGACACGACCGTCACCACGATCCAGATCGTGATCGCGCTCTACGCCCTGGTGATGGCCGGTCTGATGATGACCGGAGGCAAGCTGGGCGACCTCTGGGGGCGCAAGCGGGCCTTCGTCATCGGTCTCTGCATATACGGCACCGGGTCGGCTCTGACGGCAGCCTCCTGGAACGTGCCTAGCCTCACCTTCGGCTGGTCGATCCTCGAGGGCATCGGCGCCGCCCTCGTCCTGCCGGCGATGGTCGCCCTCGTCGCCACCAGCTTCCGCGGCGCCGACCGGGCGCTCGCCTACGGCGTGCTCGGCGGCGTCGCCGGAGCAGGCATAGCGGTCGGCCCGATCCTCGGCGGCTGGGCGACGACGGAGCTGAGCTGGCGGGTCGTCTTCGTCGGCGAGGTCGTGGTCGCCCTCGGGATCATCGCCGGCGCCCGCCTGCTGAAGGAGCCGGCGAAGGAGCCCGGCGCCGCCCTCGACGTCGTCGGCAGCGTCCTCTCCGCGAGTGGGCTCGCGATCATGGTCTTCGGCGTCCTCCAGGCGAGTAACTGGGGATGGCTACTGCCGCGCAACTCGCCGATCGAGCCCTTCGGCCTCTCGCTGACCCCGTTCGTGATCGCCCTCGGCGCCGTCATCCTCGCCTTCTTCGGTCGCTGGGAGCGCCGCCGGGAGCAGCGCGGCGAGGTTCCGCTGGTGCACCTGGGCCTGATGGCGATTCCACGGCTCCGCGGCGGGCTGTCGATGCTTCTCGCCCAGAACCTGGTCCTGATGGGCGTCTTCTTCACGGTTCCGCTCTTTCTCCAGGTCGTGCTGGGCCTGAATGCCCTCGAGACGGGGGTCCGCATGCTGCCGGCCTCGATCGGCCTCTTCGTCACCGCCCTCGCCGGCGCGGCCCTGGCTAAGCGCTTCGCCGCCCGCATCCTGGTGCGCATCGGGCTGTTGGTTGACCTGGTCGCCGTCCTCCTCCTGCTCGACACGATCCAGCCGTCGCTCGATAACACTTCCTTCCTGATCGCGATGGGTGTCCTTGGCGTCGGCATGGGACTGATCGTCTCTCAGCTGGGGAACGTGGTCCAATCCGCGGTCGGGGATCGCGATCGCAGCGAGGCCGGCGGCCTACAGAGCACGGCTCAGCAGCTCGGCTCCTCGCTGGGCACGGCGGTGCTGGGCGCGATCGTAATCACCGGGCTGATCACCGCCTTCACCACCAACGTGGAGTCGAACCCCAAGATCTCCAACGACGTGCAGGCGCAGGTCGAGGTCAGGGCCAGCGCCGGAGCCAGCTTCGTGGCGGCCGACGAGGTCCGCGCCGCGGCTCAGCGGGAAGGCCTCGACCCGGCGACGACCGACGCTCTCGTCGCGGACTACGAGGATGCCCAGCTACAGGCGCTGAAGGTCGCCTTCCTCGCGGCGGCGTTCCTGATCCTCGCCTCGCTCTTCTTCACCCGGAACCTGCCGACCAAGCGCTTCGACGAGCTGCAGGCCGACACCGGCCCGCCGGCGGCGGTCGCAGGCGCGACCTAGCCTGCCGAAAAGCGCAGCAAGCGAGCCAATTAGGGGCACCGAGTACTCTGGGTGTATGGAGTTAACGAAAGAATCGCCCTGTACCTGCAGTCGCTGTAAGACGTCTGTGCGCTGGATGCCTGGAGTGAAGGCGCCCAAATTGCCCCGCAACTGGGTCCGCCGCGGCGGGCAGTCGTACTGCCTTTCCTGCCGTCGCGCGATGGCGGCGGAGGAGGGGCTCGAGGCCGCTCCCGAAGGCATTCCGATCGCCAAACGCGCCCAGATTCGCAACGCCGCCGTGCTCGAATTTGAGGTCACGCGGGACCCGGAGCGCTCCGCGGGAGTGATCGCCAAGGCCTGTCGCACCTCGGTGGTGGCCGTGGTGAAAACGCGCAAGCGCCTCGGCCTGGCCGAGCCCGTCTAAGGGTTATCCCCCCGGGGCGGCTTTCGCCTGCCGCGCCGCCTTGACCCGCGCTGTCTTCTCGAGGATCGTCTTGCGCAGTCGCACCGACTCGGGGGTGACCTCGACGCACTCGTCCTCGCGCAGGAACTCCAGCGCTTGCTCCAGCGAGAGCAGTTTGGCCGGGACGAGGCGGACCAGCACGTCGGCGCTGGCGGCGCGCACGTTGGTCTGGTGCTTCTCCTTGATCGCGTTGACGTCGAGGTCCTCGGCGCGGGCGTTCTCGCCGACGATCATCCCCTCGTAGACCTCCTCGCCGGGGCCGACGAAGAGGGTGCCGCGCTCCTGCAGGGCGAACAGCGCGAAGCTGGCGGTCTTGCCGCGCCGGTCGGCGACAAGAGCGCCGGTCGGACGGGTGCGCAGCTCGCCCGCCCACGGCTCCCAGCGGTCGAAGACATGGTGTAAGAGGCCGGTGCCGCGCGTCTCGGTGAGGAACTCGGTGCGGAAGCCGATCAGCCCGCGGGCGGGGACCAGGTACTCCATCCGCACCCAGCCGGTCGAGTGGTTGACCATCTGCTCGAGCCGGCCCTTGCGCAGCGCCAGCATCTGGGTGATCACCCCGACGTAGTCCTCGGGGACGTCGATCGCGAGGCGCTCGACCGGCTCGTTCAGCTTGCCGTCGATCTCGCGGGTGAGGACCTGGGGCTGGCCGGCGGTCAGCTCGAAGCCCTCGCGGCGCATCAGCTCGAGCAGGACGACCAGCTGCAGCTCGCCGCGGCCCTGGACCTCCCAGGCATCAGGGCGCTCGGTGTCGCGGACGCGGATCGAGACGTTGCCGACCAGCTCGACGTCGAGGCGGTCGCGGACCTGGCGCGCCGTCAACTTGCTGCCTTCGGTGCCGGCGAGGGGGGAGGTGTTGATCCCGACCACGATCGACAGCGAGGGCTCGTCGACCGTGATCACCGGCAGCGGCCGCGGGTCGTCGGGGTCAGCGAGGGTCTCGCCGATCGTCACCTCGGGCAGGCCGGCGACGGCGATGATCTCGCCCGGGCCGGCCTCCTCGGCGGCGACCCGCTCCAGCGCCTCGGTCACGTAGAGCTCGGAGACGGTCGCCCGCTCGACCCTGCCATCGGCCCGGCACCAGGCGATCGGCCGGCCGGCGCGGATCGTCCCGTTGCGAACCCGGCAGAGGGCGAGGCGGCCGACGTAGGGGGAGGCGTCGAGGTTGGTGACGTGCGCCTGCAGGGGGTGGTCGGGCTCGTACTCGGGCGCCGGAATCCGCTCCAGCATCAGGTCGAGCAGGGGGGAGAGGTCGGTTCCCTCGGCGCCCTCCTCCAGCGAGGCCCAGCCCGCTTTCGCGTTGGTGTAGACGATCGGGAAGTCGATCTGCTCGGAGTCGGCGTCGAGGTCCATGAACAGCTCGTAGACCTCGTCGACAACCTCGGCGATCCGCGCGTCGGGTCGGTCGACCTTGTTGACGACGAGGATCACCGGCAGCTTCGCCTCCAACGCCTTGCGCAGGACGAAGCGGGTCTGGGGGAGGGGCCCTTCGGAGGCGTCGACCAGGAGCAGCACCCCGTCGACCATCGTCAGCCCGCGCTCCACCTCGCCGCCGAAGTCGGCGTGGCCCGGCGTGTCGACGATGTTGAGCTTCACCCCGTTGTGGTGGACCGCGGTGTTCTTGGCGAGGATCGTGATCCCCTTCTCGCGTTCCAGGTCCATCGAGTCCATCACCCGCTCGGCCACGTCCTGGCCCTTGCGGAAGGCGCCGGACTGCCACAGCATCGCGTCGACCAGGGTCGTCTTGCCGTGGTCGACGTGGGCGACGATCGCGATGTTGCGGAGATCTTCTCGGCGGGTCATGCGGACGCGGGATGGTACGGTGTGGAGGTCGAGTGCCGCTTTCGGTGCCCGAGAGGTTCCGTTCTCGCTGCGCTCCAGAGCGTCTTCGGGGTCACAGGATCTCCCCAATCGCTCATAAGGAGTCAGTTCAAATGTCATCGCAGTCTTTCGCCGAACTCGGCGTGTCCAAACCCGTGGTGCGCGCGCTTGCCGCCCGCGGGATCAACCAGCCTTTCGCCATCCAGCGCCTCGTCATCGACGACGTGCTCGGCGGCCATGACGTCCTCGTCCAGTCCCCCACCGGCTCGGGCAAGACCCTCGCCTTCGGAGTGCCGATCGTCGATCTCCTCGAGCCCGGCGCGCCCCGCCCGGAGGCGCTGATCCTGGCGCCGACTCGCGAGCTGGCCGGGCAGATCGTCGACGAGCTGGAGACGATCGCCGCGGCCCGCAATCTCAGCGTCGCCGCCGTCTACGGCGGTGTCGGCTTCGGCCCTCAGATCAAGCGCGCCCAGCGGGCGCACGTCCTGGTCGCCACCCCCGGGCGCCTCGAGGATCTGCTCCAGCGCGGCGCGGTCAAGCTCGACCGGGTGCGGATCCTCGTCCTCGACGAGGCCGACCGGATGCTCGACATGGGCTTCAAGCCGGCGGTCGACCGGATCGTCGCCAAGACGCCGCGTGACCGCCAGACGCTCTTCTTCTCGGCGACCCTCGAGGGGGCGACCGGCAAGATCGCCGCCTCCTACACCCGCGACGCGCGTCGCCACGTCCACGCGCCGAAGGCGGAGAAACGCGCCGACGTCACCCATCGCTTCGTCCACGTCGACTCCCAGAGCGCCAAGCTCCCGGCACTCGTCCAGGTCCTGCGAGGGGACGGGCGGGGCCGGACCCTGGTCTTCGTCCGCACCAAGCGGGGGGCCGACCGGCTGGTCAAGCGGCTCGGCACCAAGGACGTGCGCGCCGTGGCGATGCACGGCGACAAGTCGCAGTCCCAGCGCGAGCGGGCCCTTGCCCGCTTCGAGCGGGGCGATGTCGACACCCTTGTCGCCACCGACGTCGCCGCCCGCGGCATCGACGTCGCCGACGTCACCCACGTGATCAACTTCGACGCCCCCGACGGTCGCGACACTTACGTGCACCGGGTTGGCCGGACCGGCAGGGCGGGGCAGAGCGGCGCCGGGGTCAGCTTCGTGCTCGCCGACCAGGCCCGCGACATGCGTCGAATCGCCAAAGACCTTGGCTTGCACCGCGAGTTCGAGCAGTCCCGCTCGCGGAGTTAGGCCCCGGAACGACGAAGCCCGCCACTTGGGCGGGCTTCGTCAACAGCTAAGCGCGGTGCGCGACTACGAGGTCTGCTGGACGTTCGCCGCGGCCGGGCCTTTGGGGCCGTCCTCGGATTCGTAGTTCACCTTGGCGCCCTCGGTGAGGGACTTGAAGCCCTCGCCGACGATTGCGCTGTGATGCACGAAAACGTCCTTAGAGCCGTCGTCGGGTGTGATGAACCCGTAGCCCTTGTCGTCGCTGAACCACTTGACTGTTCCAGTGGGCATGTATTGCCTCCACTTGATGTGCTGCGAACGCGGAGGCTTCGGTAAAGCAACGACGCGAGCGCTAGACACGACTTTGTCGGATGAATCTCCGACCTAACGCTCGGGACCGTAGCAGGGTCGGGGGTTTGCGGCTGTGATCGGGCGGAACCGCCCTTACATGCCGCTTACAAGCGGCTGACGCCTGCTTGATCCCGGTGCCGGATGCTGCGATCGTCAACTAAGGAGGGAGAGGGCGATGCGGGGTTCATGGTTGAAGCAGGTTCTGGCACCACTGGCGCTCTGCCTGGCAGTGACGGGCGTCGCGGGAGCGGGGATGACCGGGGTGACGCTCGGCTCGGGCGCCTCGGCGACCAATCCCGCCTTCCTGCCGATCGGCGACGGCAAGGTGACGACGTCGGGGCCGAAGCGGGGCTACGTCTACAGCTGCGGCAACGCGGCTGGGCCGGGCGGTGGCCCTCCGGGTGGCGCCGGCGCCTTCAAGGACGGGCCGTGGATTCGCAGCGACGGCACCTTCGACCTCTCCGCCAAGGCCACCGTCGACGGCTCGGTGCGCTGGTCCAACGCGAAGTTCAAGAGCCGCCGCACCCGCAAGCGGCGCGTGCTCAGCGGCAACGGGCTGCCGGTCAAGCAGACCACCGGCAAGTTCCCGATCCAGGCCGGCGACGACGCCTACAACTACGACCGCAACCCCAACTCGATCGCGGCCTGGAGCGAGCGCTACTCGCTGCCTCGGCATCCGAAGAGGGCGGCCAAGCCCCACTGCCTGCCGATGGGGGCGATCGGAGTGGCGAAGAACGGCGTCGCGATCTTCAACGCCCTCGACGCCCAGGATCGCGACGCGGTCGCCCACGAGGTGCAGGACAGCTGCGGCGGCCACCCGCAGCAGCAGGGCGTCTACCACTACCACTCGATCCCGTCCTGCCTGACCAGGGGCCAGTCAACGCACCGCGCCTCCGGCCTGGTCGGCTTCGCCCTCGACGGCTACCCGATCTACGGCCCGCGCGGCGCGCACGGCAAGCTGCTCACCAACGACGACCTCGACGCCTGTCACGGCCAGGTCAGCAGGGTCTGGCTGGACGGACGTTGGCAGCGGATCTACCACTACAACGCGACCCTCGAGTACCCCTACACGCTGGGTTGCTTCCGCGGCACGCCGGTCTCCACCGGCAGATGAGCGATCGCGCATGGTGCAACGCGTTGCCCCCCACCTAGGGGGAAAACGCGTTGCACCGGGGAAGCGCTCGGAATTGCGCCTAGGGGTGTTCAGGAAATAGACCGTCAGGCCGATACGTTGATCCAGATGACGCCAGGGGCGCGACTCCGCCGTGTGGCGGGGCGACTGCTGTTTGTCGCCCCGGCTTGTCTCTGCCTGCTTGCGCCCGGCGCTGCCTCCGCGAAAGCGATCCAGGGGAATCTCTCGCCCCGCCTCGCCGAACTGGCAAAGCCGAGCGTCAGCGGGGCGCCGCCCGACAGGCAGGCGGCGATCCTCGACGTCGCCCCCCAGGGACAGCCGGGCAGCCTCCAATTGGACGGCAACCGCGTCCTCGTCGACGCCCGCTTCGACCGCGGCGCTGCGGCCGGCTTAAAGGACCTGCGCGCCGCCGGCGCCCAGGTCGTGAATGTAAGCCGGCGCTACCAGACGGTCACCCTCGCCGTGGCGCCCGCCGACCTGCAGTCAGTCGCTGGCGTCTCTCGGGTTGTCGGGGTCAGCGAGGATCTGGCGCCGATCCTCTCCTCGGTTTCATGTTCGGGGGCGATCACCTCGGAGGGAGATGCCCAGCTTGGAGCGCCTGCGGCCCGCTCGACCTATGGCGTCGACGGCAGCGAAATGACGGTCGGGATCCTCTCGGACTCCTTCAACAAGGCCTCGGGTGTGGACACGAGCTGGAACGGCGACGTTGCGACCGGCGATTTGCCCGGTCCCGGCGGACCCTGCGGCACGACCAAAGTCAACTTGCTCGACGACTCCTACGTTCCCGGCTCGGGCGAGCCCGCGGCCGCAGACGAGGGCCGGGCGATGGCCCAGATAGTCCACGACCTGGCGCCGGGCGCCTCGATCGACTTCGCGACCGCCTTCACCAGCGAGACCGGCTTCGCCGACAACGTTCAGGCGCTTGCAAATGCCGGAGCAAAGGTGATCGTCGACGACGTCTCCTACCTCGACGAGCCCTTCTTCCAGGACGGTCCGATCGCCGCCGCCGTCAACAACGTGACAGCGAACGGGGCCGACTACTTCTCTGCCGCCGGCAACGACAACCTGATCGATGGCAGCGGCAACGACATCGCCTCGTGGGAGGCGCCCAAATATCGCTCCTCGAACTCGGTTCCGAGCTGTCCGGCGGCGCTCCCCTCCTTCGCCACGGATTGCATGAACTTCAATCCCGCCGGGACGGCCGACAATACCTTCGGGATCGCAGTGCCGAACGGCCGCACCCTCACCGTCGACCTCCAGTGGGCACAGCCCTGGTACGGGGTGAGCAGCGACATGGACGCCTACCTGCTCGATTCGAACGGGAAACTGCTGACGGGGACCGGCGGCCAGGACGACAACGTGGGCGGCGGAGAGCCGGTCGAGATCCTCTCCTGGAGCAACAGCTCCGGCTCTGCCAAAACCGTTCAGCTGGCCATCAATCGCTGCTCGGGAGCTCTCTGCAATCAGGCCGCCAGCGCCACCGACGCCCCGCGGATCAAATTCGCGCTGATCGAGAACGGTGGCGGTGGCTTCTCGACCGAGTACCCGACCTCCTCCGGTGGCGACACGGTTGGCCCGACCGTCTTCGGTCACGCAGGATCCTCAAGCGCGATCGCCGTCGGCGCCGTCCCCTCCAGCGCCGATCCGAACGTGCCGCCGTCGTGGAAGCCCGAGACCTACTCTTCGCAAGGTCCGGTTACTCACTACTTCGGTCCGGTCCTCAACAGCAACCCAGCGACGGCGTTGGGGTCTCCTGAGGTGATCTCCAAGCCTGACGTGACGGCCAGCGACTGCGTCCACACGACCTTCTTCTACGGCTCGTCCCACGTCTTCTGCGGCACCTCCGCTGCCGCTCCGCACGCCGCCGCCGTTGCGGCGCTGATGCTCCAGCGCGATCCTCTTGCCACCCCTACGGATATCCGTAACGCGATGACGGACACCGCCGTTCCGATGCCCGGATACGGCCTCGACGCCGTGGGGGCCGGTGTCCTCGATGCCTACGGTGCGGTGGGAGCGCTCCCCGACAACTCGGGCTCAGGTGGCGGTTCGGGCTCTGGCGGCTCTGGCGGTTCGGGCGGCAGCGGCGGGACTGGAGGAGGTTCCGGCGGCAGCAGCGGTGGCGGTTCGGGAGGTGGCGGCGCCACGCAGCCCTCCTCCGGTTCCGGTTCGCCGGCCACTCAGCCCAGCAAGGCGACGAAGGCGCCGAGCACCCGCTTCGCGAAGCGGCCGGGCTGGGTCGTCCGCACCCACCGGCGCCGGGTGCGCCTCACCTTCCGCTTCGCCTCGACGCAGAGCCCGGTCACCTTCCTCTGCAAGGTCGATGGCGGGCGACGCCACGTTTGCGGACCGAAGCTGGTCCACTTCTTCGGGCCGGGTCGCCACAGGGTCGTGGTGACGGCCCGCGACTCCGCCGGCGCGGTCGACCCGACGCCGGCCGTGCACCGCTTTCGCGTCAAGCGGGTTCGCTGACCGCGCCGCGCAGTCGCTCCGCCAGCCCGGAGTGGCGTCGCCCGGAGTCGTCGCGCCCCACCGCCGTCGCCAGCGCCGCCGGGTCGCCGACCAGCACGCAGGTGCTGCGGGCGCGGGTGATCGCGGTGTAGAGGAGGGGACGGGTCAGCATGCGGGAGTGGGAGCGGTGGCAGACGCCGACCACGACCGGCACCTCGCAGCCCTGCGCCTTGTGGACGGAGATCGCGTAGGCGAGGCGCAGGGTCGGCGTCTCGCCGTAGGGGATGACCAGCGAGCCGCCGTCGTCGGTGTCGACGACGATCGCCTCCTCGTCGGGGTCGTCGGAGCGCAGGAAGACGATCGAGCCGTTCATCAGCCCCAGCTCATGCGAGTTGCGGGTCTGGATCAGCCGGTCGCCGACCCGGAAGCGGTCGTTCAGCGCCTTGCGCCCGCGCGGGTTGAGCCGCGCCTGGAGGCGCTCGTTGAGCGCGTCGATCCCGACCGGTCCCTTGTACATCGGCGCCAGCACCTGCACGTCGCGGATCGGGTCGAGGCCGAGTCGGGCAGGCACTCGCTCGGCGACCACCTCGACCACGGTGTCGAGGGCGCGCTCCGGGTTGCGGCGGTCGATCAGGAAGAAGTCGTGGTCCTGGTCGTCCTCGGGCTCCAGGTGGGGCGAGCGGCCCTGGTTGATCTCGTGGGCGGCGGTGGTGATCATCGAGCGCGCCGCCTGGCGGAAGACGTGGCTGAGCCGCACCACCGGCGCGACCCCCGAGGCGATCAGGTCTTCGAACGGCTTGCCGGCGCCGATCGGCGGCAGCTGGTCGGCG
Source organism: uncultured Solirubrobacterales bacterium (assembly GCA_963702055.1). Lineage (GTDB taxonomy): Bacteria > Actinomycetota > Thermoleophilia > Solirubrobacterales > 70-9 > CAWINX01. The sequence continues at coordinate 2,498,861 of OY969702.1, forward strand.
TCGCCGACGAAGACGACGTGGGTCGATTCGGCCAGCCCGCCGAGCAGCACCTCGGCGAGGCGCAGGTTCAGCATCGAGGACTCGTCGACGACGACCAGGTCGGCGGGGAGGGGGTGGCCCGGCCTGAAGGCGGGCTCGCGTCCCGGCATCCACTCGAGCATGCGGTGGATCGTCTGCGCCTCGTGCCCGGTTGCCTCCTCGAGGCGGCGGGCGGCGCGCCCGGTCGGGGCACAGAGGGCGATCTTGGCGCCGGCCGCCTCCGCCTCGGCGACGATCGCCCTGGTGCAGACGGTCTTGCCGACGCCCGGCCCGCCCGTCAGGACGGAGACGCGGGAGGCGAAGGCGCCGCGCACGGCAGCCCACTGCTCGTCGGTGAGTCCGTCCGCGGCGGAGCCGCGATCCGCCGACTCGGGCGGCTGCTCGCCGGGCTCGTGGTCGAGCTCGGCGGGAGCCGCGACGCGCGCCGCCAGCGTCTCGGCGACGGCGATCTCGCCGGCGTGGGTCAGCTCGCGGTAGACGCGCCCCTCCTCGACCAGCAGCCCGCGGGCGGCGACCAGCACGTCGGGGTCGGGTTCGAGCCCGAGCAGCTTCGCCGACCGCTGTGCCAGCTCGGCGACCGGCAGGTTGGTGTGGCCCTGTTGCTCGGCCTCGGCGAGGGCGAAGACGGCGGCCGCTTGGGCGCGGCGACTCGACTCCGGCGGCACATCAGCCGCCAGGGCGATCTTGTCGGCGCGGGCGAAGCCGACCCCGTCGACCTCGGTCAGCCGGTAGGGGTCCTCGTGCAGGACGATCATCGAGCGCTCGCCGTAGCGGGCGTGGATCGGTCCGGCCAGGTGGGCGAGCCCGTGGGGGGCGAGCTGGACGTGGAGGTCGCGGACTGCGCGGGAGGCGTGCCAGGACTCGGCCGCCGCCGCGGCCTGCTTGGCGCTTACCCCGCGCAGCGAGCCGAAGACGCCGGCCGGGTCGGCGGCGATCGCCTCCAACACCCCCTCGCCGTGCTCGTCGGCGAGGGTCTCGGCCCGCGCGGGGCCGATGTGGCGAAGCGAGGTCAGGTAGGCGACCTGGCCCTCGCGGTCGGCCGGATCGAGCGGCAGCGCGCCCGTCGCCCGCAGCTGGCGCCCGTAGCGGGCGTGGGTCTGCCAATCGCCGCTGACCTCGGCCCGATCGCCGGCGCCGAGGTGGGCGACCGGGCCAATCAGCCCGAAGCCCTCGCCGGACTCGGCGTCCTGCACCTCCAACACCGCGTAGCCGTCGTCCTCGGCGCGGAAGATCACACCGAGCACCTCGACCGTCCCGGAATAGGTCGACTCGTCAGTCTCGAACAGGGTCGCCGCAGTGTGCACGTTGCAAAGCTAGCCCCCGCAGAGGCGGCATCCCGCGGTCGATTAGCGCTAGTTGCGCGCTTCCGTGCCCCGCAGCGGGCATAGGATCGTTGTCGTGGACGGCACTGGCGAACGCCTGCCCTATGTGGACGAGCACTCGGCGTTGATCGAGGCTGGACCCGACGCCACCTGGGAGGCGCTGCTGCGGGTCGTCGAAGGGTCGGTGTCCTCGCCGGGCGTCGCTCGCTGGGCCGGGATGCTCAACTGCGACGACACGGCCTCCGGCGGCCCCCGCCCGCTGACGGCGGGCTCAACCCTGCCCGGCTTTCATGTCGGAACGGCAGAGTCGCCCCGAGAGCTCGCGCTGCTCGGGGCCCACCGGTTCTCCAACTACGCGTTGACCTTTCGCCTCGACGACCTGGGCGATCGCACCCGGCTGCGAGCCGAAACGCGGGCCGAGTTCCCGGGCTTCAAAGGCGCCGCCTATCGCGCCCTGGTGATCGGTACCCGCATCCACGTCCTCGTCACTCGCCGCATCCTTGGTGGCGTCCGTGGGCGTGCAGAAAAGAGGTAGATGTCGCAGGGCCTCAGCCGCTCCGATTTTTCTCAGCCGCCGATCCTCCACTCGCTAGGGTTGCGACACCGATCTTTACTGACTGACCTGCGACGAAGGGACCGAGGTGAACGACGCACTCGACGAGATGGGGCCGATCGACTACGTACTGGTCGAGTGGCCGGGCCGGCAACCGACGGGCGAGGCTGCCCCTCATCTGATCGACCTGGTCGATCGCGGGCTGATCCGCATCCTCGACCTCACCTTTATCGCCAAGGCCGACGACGGGTCGGTCGCGGTCCTTGAGATCTCCGATCTCGGTGACGAGGTCGAGGCGTTTGCGGCCTTCGAAGGAGCGTCCTCCGGATTGCTCTCCGAGGAGGACATGAGCGAGGCGGCGACGGCCCTGGAGCCGGGCACTTCGGCAGCGTTGCTCGTCTACGAGAATCGCTGGGCCGCGCCCTTTGCAAGCGCGGTGCGCCGGTCCGGCGGTCAGCTCGTCGCGAGCGGGCGCATTCCAATCCAAGACGTCGTCGTCGCTCTCGACGCGGCGGAAGCCTGAGAGAGAGGAGAAGCCATGCCGGGACTACTTCGAGGAGTTGCGCGAACGGCGGTCATCGCCGGGACCGCCACCGCCGTGAGCAACCGCGTCTCGCGCCGTCAGGGCGAGCGCTGGGCGGAGCAGGAAGCTCAGCAGCAGCCGCAAGCGCCGGCGGCCGCGGCGCCGCAGGGGGGCGAGTCGACGATCGACCAGCTCAAGGAATTGGGCGAGCTGAAAAGCCAGGGAGTCCTCACCGAAGAGGAGTTCGCGGCCCAGAAGGCCAAGCTGCTCGGTGCCTGAGCGCCAGTTGAGCCCGGCGTCAGAGGTCGCTCAACTCCGCCAGCTTTTCGTCTAGCTGCTTGCGCAGCGCGTCGCAGACCGCTTCGACCTCGGCGTTGTAGCGCTCCGATGAGAGCACCCCCAGCAGCACCTCGGCGTCGGGCTTCGACATCGTCAGGGTGATCGATTGCTCTGACACTTGAGCCTCCTCGGTAGGTGCGTTTACTCTAAACGGGCGGATGCAGAGCACCGGCGGCGTCGCCAATCGCTTCGCGCCGCTCGCGGCGCGGTTCGAGGGCCGCCTCCCCGGCGGTCTGCCCTTCGCGGTGCGCTTCTGGGACGGCAGCGAGTTGCGGCCGGAGGAGGGACGGGGGAGCGGGGACACGGTCGTCGTCCGCGATTCGCGGGCGCTCTCCTACATCGCGGGCGCGCCGAACCAGCTGGGGCTTGGGCGCGCCTGGGTCGCGGGGGACCTCGAGGTCGAGGGCGACCTCGAACGGGCGCTGCGGGCCGGCGAGCGCTTCCGCGACCTGCGCCTCGGCTTGGGCGACAAGCTCGCTTCGGCGCTCGCCGCTGCACGGGCCGGGGGGTTGCGCCTGCGCCCTCCGCCGCCGCCCGCCAGCGAGGCGCACCCGGCCGGGCCCCTCCACTCCCTGCGCCGCGACCGGGAGGCGGTGCGCCACCACTACGACGTCTCCAACGACTTCTACCGGCTGGTGCTGGGCCCGAGCATGGTCTACTCGTGCGCCTACTTCGCCTCGCCAAGTGACAGCCTCGAAACGGCGCAGGAGCGCAAGCTCGAGGTGATCTGCCGCAAGTTGCGCCTCGCGGCGGGTGAGCGACTGCTCGACGTCGGCTGCGGTTGGGGCTCGCTGATCATCCATGCGGCGCGCCACCACGGCGCCCGCGCCGTCGGCGTGACCCTCTCGGAGCCTCAGGCCGAGCTCGCCCGCGAGCGGGTCCGCGCGGCTGGCGTCGAGCATCGCTGCGAGGTGCGGGTGCAGGACTACCGCGAGGTCGACGACGGCCCCTACGACAAAATCGCCAGCGTCGGTATGTACGAGCACGTCGGGGCGGCACTGCTCGACGAGTACATGCGGCGCCTTCGTGACCTGGCCAGGCCCGGCGGACTCGTCCTCAACCACGGGATCGTTCGCCTGGGACGGCCGCCGCGCAGCCGCGACACCTTCATCTGGCGCTACGTCTTTCCCGACGGTGAGCTGCACCCGGTCGGCGACGTGGTCGGGGCGATGGAGCGTGCCGGCCTGGAGCTGCGCGACGCCGAGTCCCTGCGCGTCCACTACGCGCTGACCCTGCATCGTTGGGTCCAGAACCTCGCCGCCAACCGCGACCGGGGGATCGCCGAGGCGGGGGAGGAGCGGGAACGGATTTGGCGCCTCTACATGACCGGCTCGGCCCTCGCCTTCGAGCGTGGCGACATCTCGATCCAGCAGCTCCTCGCGGCGGTCCCAGGCGCCCCCGCCGACACCTCGCTAGCCCGCGGCAGCTTCACCTGAAGTCGTCGAAAGTCAGTTTTTCCTTCTCTGGGGAGGAAAAACTGACTTTCGACTACGGCGCGGCGGCGAGGATGGATGCGGCGTGACCGTGACTGCGCGCCAGGCGCTGGTCGGTGGTCAGGAGTGGCGCCCCCAGAGCCTCGGCGAGGGCGACGTAGGCGGCGTCATAGGCCGAGTGGGTGGCGCGCAGCTGCCAGATGCGGGGCGCCAGCGGCACCGCCGAGTGCCGTTTGACGGGAAGATCGAGGAGGGCGGCAAGCGCTTGTTCCGCTCGGCGGTTCGACAACTCGCCCAATGTCGCCTTCCGCCGGAACGCCGAAACCGCCTCCACGTAGGCAAGGTCGATTGAGTGAAGCGATTTCGCGCTGCGCAGTCGACCTGCGACGACGCCCGCCAGATCCTTCGTTCCAAGCAGCCAGTCGACGAGAGCGGAAGCGTCGACGACGATCATCGTGCCGGTTCGCGCTCCTCGCGGCCCGCCCGAACCGCCTCGGCGCCCGTCTCGCCCCCCACCGGCTCCAGTTTGGCGATTCGCTTGGCCATCTCCTCGACCGTTGGACGCTCTGCGAGTTCTTCGAGTTCGCTGCGCAGGTACTCGGACAGGCTTTGCCCCCGACTGGCGGCTCGCCTCTTGAGGCGCCTGTGCGTGCCTTCGGAGACGCCTCTGACCTGGACCAATGCCATTCAGGGAGGGTAGCGCAATAGTGCATGCAATTTGCATGTATATCGTCAAAGGAATGAGCCGATAGGTTCACGGAAATGTCGCGAACACCGAGCTCCAACGGCAGGGGCCTCTGCGACGCCTGCGACCACCAGCGGCTCGTCCCGAACACCCGCGGTTCGGTCTTCTCCCTCTGCGAGCGTTCCCAGAACGAGCCCGAGTATCCGCGCTACCCGCGCCTGCCGGTGCTCAGCTGCCCGGGCTTTGAACGGCGGCCGGCTCCCGCGCCGCCCCGATAGCGGCACCGATCAGGCCGAGTCCGACGATGACCGCGGCGAGCCAGACGAACAGGCCGAGGATCGGCACCAGGGCTGCAACGCGCAGGATCGCCAGCCCCGCCAGGAAGGAGAGAGTCCGCTCGCGGGGCGGCTTGACGATCGCTCGGCCGATCGCCCAGGCGGAGGTCACGTAGGCGACCGCCGCAAGCGGCAGCAAGGCCAGGCCGACCCCGATCGCCAGCGGCAATCCGAAGAAGGTGATCGCGGCGATGAACGCGGTGATCGGCAAGACGATGAAGATCGCGATCCCGATCGCGATGGTCGGGCCGAGCCGCTCCCGGGCGCGGTCGTAGATCGCGTCGGCTGCCCGTGGCGCGATCAGCAGCAAGAGGATGCCGAGCACCACCGAAGAGAGGGTGATCGCGAACCAGAGGACGAACGCGCCGATGAACGGGAGGAAGTCGACCGAGTTGGTCCAGTCCTCCTTGCTCGTGGTGCCCGCGACGGTCGCCCCGTCCGCGATTATCGGCCTCTTGTCGCCGTAGCGCAGGTCGCCGTCGACGTGTGCGCCAGGCAGCAGGCGCGCCGTGCCGCTGCCCACCACCAGGCTGCCGTCGATGCGGCCGGAGACGAGCGCGTCACCGCTGATCACCACCGCGTCGCCGTCGACGTGCCCGCCGATCCGCGCGTCGCCATGGACGAGGAAGACGCCCTTGACCGTCTCGCCGCGCGGCACGTTGACAGCGCCGTTGATGACGACGACCGCTTCATCCGCCTTCTCGCCCCCAGTCGCCGCTCCGGCCGGAGCGGCGACTGCAAGCAGCGCCAGCAGCGTGGCGACTGGGACGAGGAAGCGTCGCACTATGCGCGCAGACTAACTCGCCATCGGGTCGGGGCTGCCGAGCTTGGTGATGTCGGGAGCATCGTAGGCCTCGCCCGCCTTGCCGCCGAGCACGAGGATGCGAATGCCGCCGTCGCCCGGCCAGACCTTGCGCTTGACGCCGGGGCCGACCCGGGCCACGTGGTCATCGTCGAGCGGGAAGCGCTCGCCCTCGATCTCGATCTCACCGCTGCCGCGCAGCGTCACGTAGACCTCTTCCTGGCCGTCCTGCTCGTGGTCGTGCTCGGGGTAGTTGTCGTAGTTGGGGGGCATGTCGATGATCTGCATGCCGAAAGACTCGACGCCGAGCTCGGCTCGGGCGCGCTTGAAGCCGCCGCCGAAGACGGCCTCCATCTCGTCGATCTTCTTCACCGTGTGGGTGCTCATCTCTCCTCCTTGACTGGATTGACGGGGTCGATCATAGATTCGCGATGCTTGCCTCCGATTAAGGTGCCGACATGAACAAAACTGAGGCCAAGGACTTCGTTGATCGCTTCGCCGAGTACTGGCGGGCGCCGACCCCCGAGGGGCTGAGCACCGTCCTCGCCGAGCGGACTCGCCTGGTCGCCCCGATGACGCCGACCACCCACACCCTCGCCGACGGCCGGCGCGCCTTTGCGGACCTTTTCGAGCTGATCGAGGGGATGACCGCCGAGGTCCACCGCTGGGGAGCGACATCCGACGGCGTCCTGATCGAGTTCACGGTGACCGGCACCGCCGGTGGCGGACCGATCTCCTGGGACGCAATCGACCGCTTCGTGGTCGGCCCGGACGGCCTCGCGACCGAGAGAATCTCCTACTTCGACCCGATGCCCCTCGTCCTCACCGCCGCACGCCGCCCCCGCGCCTGGCCGGGATTCCTGCGCAGCCGGCTGAATTCGCTGCGCCGCTAAACGAGGCGGCTCGCAGGCGGCGCGGCCACAGCTGCATGACGCTAGCGCCGCTGTCGGTCTCCCGGTGGAATCTGGCCAGGATCCGCTCGAGGGACGCAACCGCAAGGAGCCATTCATCTTCTCGTAAATCTCCTTATTCCGCTGACAGCGGAAGTACGCTAATTGCGGAATGAATCAAGTAGAAGCAGCCAAAGCAAGTGTTGCGCCGAAGACCGAGCGCGAGGTCATCGACCGTGCCGCAAGCGCCATCCGGAACCGCCTACCGGAGGGCTGGGCCTTCGAGGTCTTGCTTGAGGTTGCGTCGGCCGGTGGGCGCAGGGCCGATGCCGTCTTCCAGATCGAGGCGTCGGCCCAGGCATCGGCGACCGTTTTCGTCGAGGCGAAGACCGCGGTTGAGGCGCGTGACGTCCCTGGGCTCAGCCGCCGGCTGCGGGGGTTCACCGAAGGGGCGTCGCCATCGCCCTCCTCCCGCGGGTTGGTGGCCGCGCGCTACCTGAGCGCCCCCGTGCGGGAGCGTCTGCGTGAGGAGGGCTTGAACTACGTCGACGCCACCGGAAATCTGCTCCTCTCCCTGGAGAAGCCGGCTCTCTTTCTGCGCGACGTCGGAGCCGCGCGCGACCCGTGGCGTGGGCCGGGTCGCCCACGCGACAGCTTTCGGGGACCGATCGCCGCGCGCGTCATTCGGACGTTGGTCGACTTTGCGCCGCCGATGTCGGTGCCGCAGTTGATCGAGCGCAGTGGCGCGTCCACCGGCGCCGTTTACCGCGTGGTCGACTTCCTCGAGCGCCAGGATCTGCTGGAGCGCGAGCCGCGCAAGCCGATAACGCGGGTCAGTTGGCGGGAGATCCTCGAGCGCTGGAGCCGGGATTACGACCTCAATCTCGGAGAGGCGCAGGCGCGGCTGCTCGCACCGAGGGGGATCGCCTCGGTCCGGGAGCGGCTTGGCGAGGTCCGCGACATCGACTACGTGCTGACGGGCTCGAGCGCGGCTGCCTATTTCGAGGAGTACGCCCAGGCGCGCCTGGCGCTGATCTACACGGACGAGCCGGAGCGGCTGACCGAGCGCTTGGATCTGCGGCCGGTCGAAACCGGCGCGAACGTGCTGCTGGTGCGACCGCAGGACAAGGTCGTATACGAGAGGGGGGAGGAGCGCGACGGGGTTCGGATAGCGGCCCCTAGTCAAATAGCGGTCGATCTCCTCAGCGGTCCCGGACGAGGACCCGCGGAAGCACAGGCTCTACTCGATTGGATGGAACGGAATGAATCTGCCTGGCGACGCTGATCTGCCGGCTCGCACTCGGGCTGCCCTCCTCGATCGGTTCTTTCGCTCAGGGTTCACCCCGGCAAAAGCTCGAAGCGGCCACGGCCGTGGAGGCGGTAGATCCTGAAGTCGCCGTCGAGGGTGAAGATGCGCGCCAGGTCTCGTTTCTCCGCCAGGGCGACGAGGCTGGCGTCGGCCAGGTCCATTGGGCGGTCGGCGTAGCGCTCCATCAGCTGCGCGACTCTGCCGGCGGACTCCGGCGGGTTTGCCGCCACTTCGAGGTCGCCCCTGAGCACGAGCTTCCAGAGCGCCTGCTGTGCTCCCCATCCGCCCGCTCGCCCCACCAAGTACATGGCCTCGGTGAAGGCCGGCCAGGTCGTCAGCAGCGGCAAGCGCACGGTGTCGAGGGTGGAGACGCAGCGCTTGTGGTCGGGCTCGCCGGCGTCGATCAGGGCCACAAGCGGCCCGGCATCGACAAGGGTCATCCGCGGCGGCGGCGGTGCCTGCGTTCGACGATGTCGCCAAACGCGCCGCCGGTGTCGCGCGCCTGGTGGAGATCGGTGTTGACGACGCCGATCGCGTAGGCGAGGCGCTCACGGGGCTCTGCGCCCAGCGCTCGCTCGGCCCGCTCGCCGGCGGCGCGGCGCAGGAACTCCGATACGGATGATCCCTCGAGCGCTGCCGCCTGCCGTACCTGCTCGTCAAGTTCCGGGCTGAGTCGAAGGCTTCGCATGGGCAGAACGTATCACGTAATTTGTTAACGCGTGATACAAAAGTGAAACCTATGTGTCGGAATTGTGGCTCTCCAGCCGCTCGGCGAGGCGGTTCATGCCGCGCTTGCGGGCGGCCGTTGCGGCGGCGGCCCAGTCGGTGGGGCGATCCGGAGGCCGATCGACACCCGCGTCGCGCAGCGTCGCGATGTCTTTGAAGGCGAGCAGGTCCTCGCGGGCGTCGAGGAGGGCGCCGCGCAGTTTCGGGCGGGGTTCGCGAATCGCGTTATCCAGCACCTCCTCCAGGGAGCCGTGGCGGCGCAGCAGTTCGGCTGCGGTCTTCTCGCCGACGCCCTTCGCGCCGGGCAGTCCGTCTGAGGGGTCGCCGCGCAGGGCTATGAAGTCGGGGACCAGCTCGGGCCCGATGCCGTAGCGCTCGCGCACCTCGTCGGGGCCGACCTGCTCGGCGCCTTTGCCGCCTGTTCGCACGTAGAGGACTGTCACCTGTTCGCTCGCGCACTGGTACATGTCGCGGTCGCCGGTCAGCAGCAGCGCTCGCCCGCCCGCTTCGGCCTCGCGCCGCGCAAGGGTGCCGAGCAGGTCGTCGGCCTCGAGGTCCGCGCTGGTGGCGATCGTCCAGCCGAAGGCCGCGAAGAAGTCGCGGGCCGCCTCGAACTGGGGTGCCAGCTCCGCGGGCATCGCCGCCTCGCGCTCGGCATGGTAGGCGGGATACAGCTCGGTCCGGTAGCTCGCCGCGTCGGGACCGAAACAGAGGACGACGGCGCGCGGGTCGTAGGTCTCCACCTCGCGCAGGATCAGGTTCGCCGTTCCCAGCAGGGCGTTGACCGGCTCCCCGTCACCGCCGACGATCGTCTTCGGCAGTGCGTAGAAGGCGCGGAACAGCATCGAGGGCGTGTCGACGGCGAGCAGCGGCTTGGCCATGACAGGCACCATACGGAGCCATGACGGAGACGCTGATCGAGGTTCGCCTGCGACCCCGTGGCCACGCGGACGAGTTACTGGGGATGCGGGACGGGGTCCTTCGGGCGCGGGTGACCGCGCCGCCGGTCGACGGCAAGGCCAACCGCGCCCTCTGCAAGCTGGTCGCAAAGCGAGCCGGCGTCGCCCCATCGCGGGTCAGCGTCGTTCGTGGCGAGAAGTCGCGCACGAAGCTGGTTCGCGTCGAAGGAATCGACCCCGCCGCGTTGCGTCGGGCCCTTGCGTAGGGGTAGGGCGCCCTTGCCCGGCGAGCCCGCGGCGGTCGTTGGCTAGGGTGTTTCCAATTCGACTCTTCGAGCGGCAGGAGGCCGGCAAATGGACGTTGCCATCGGACTTCCCAACGCGGTTCCGGGCACGACCGGGGCGCAGATGGTCGAGTGGGCGCGCCGCGCCGACGCCCTCGGCTTCTCAAGCCTCGGAACGATCGACCGCATCGTCTACGACAACTACGAGCCGCTGACGGCGCTCGCGGCCGCCGCCGCGGTGACCGAGCGGATCGGCCTCTGTACCTCGGTCCTGCTCGGGCCTCTGCGCACCAACGCGGTAGAGCTCGCCAAGCAGGTGCTCAGCGTCCACGCGCTCTCCGACGGTCGCTTCACGCTCGGCATCGGCCTCGGCGCCCGCGAGGACGACTACGAAGTCAGCGGCGTGCCGCTGCGCGGTCGCGGCAAGCGGCTCGACGAGATGCTCGCCCAGATCAAGGAGGTCTGGGAGGGGGATGAGGTTGGTCCCTCGCTGGAAGGCGCCCCCGGCCTCATCGTCGGCGGCCACGCCGACGCCTCCTTCGCCCGCGCCGCCCGTTTCGGCGACGGCTGGATCGCCTCCGGCTCCGGGCCGGACGAGTGCGCCAAGGGGATCGAGAAGGCGCGGACCGCCTGGGCGGAGGCGGGCCGGGACGGCGAGCCTCGCACCAAGGCCCTTGCCTACTACTCCCTCGGCGAGCGTGCCGAGGAGGACGCGCGCGCCTCCCTCGGCGACTACTACGCCTTCCTCGGCGACGAGGTGGCGGGGATGATCGCCGCCGGCGCGGCCAAGGACACCGACACCGTTCGCCAGTACCTCGATGCGTACGAGGCGACGGGATGCGACGAGCTGATCTTCTTCCCAAGCTCCGGCGATCCAGAACAGGTCGACCTACTCGCCGAGGCTGCAGGCCTCACCGCAGCCGCCGCATAGGGTCCGCACCGCACGACATGGCCGACGACCTGCCGATCGTCCTCTTCGAATCGCCGGTGGCCCTGGAGGCGTGGCTCGAGGACAACCACGCCGCCTCTGAGGGCATCTGGCTGAAGATCGCCAAGAAGGACTCGGGCCTGCGGAGCGTCACCTACGGCGAGGCGCTCGAGGTCGCCCTCTGCTTCGGCTGGATCGACAGCCAGAAGCGCGGCCATGACGAGCGCCACTTTCTGCAGCGCTTCACCCCGCGGCGCCCGCGCGGCCGCTGGTCGCGGATCAACCGTGACAAGGCCGAGGCGCTAATTGCCGCCGGGACGATGCGCCCGGCTGGGCTCGCCGAAGTGGAGGCGGCCAAAGCCGACGGTCGCTGGGAGGCGGCGTACGAGGGCCAGCGCAACGCGACGGTCCCGGACGACCTTCAGCGCGAGTTCGACGCCAACGAGGCGGCGCGCGAATTCTTCGCCACCCTCAGCTCCTCCAACCGCTACGCGCTGATCTACCGGCTGAACGACACCAAACGTCCCGAAACGCGCGAGCGACGCCTGCGCAAGTTCGTCGAGATGCTGGAGCGCGGTGAAAAGTTCCACGGCTGACTGGGGCATGGGCTAGGGTCGGCAGCGGACGGGCTCACCCCACAGAACGGAGATTCGACTTTGGCTTACGAGATGAAGATTCGTGGCACCCAGGACGAGGTAAAGGTCCGCAGTCCCTGGGCCGCGGCGCTCCTACCGCTAATCACCCTCGGCATCTACCACCTCGTTTGGTGGTACCGGATCAACCGCGAGCTGCGCGACTACGGCCGCGCCAAGGGTCACGACCTCGGCCAGAATCCGACCAACTCGACGCTGGCGCTCTTCCCGGGGGGCCTGATCATCGTCCCGGCGCTGATCGCCTACTGGCGCGGCGTCAAGCGCGTCCAGGGCGCCGCCCTCCTCGGTGGAAACGAGGCGATCAACGGCTGGATCGCGTTGATCCTCTACCTCCTCCTCGCTCCCGGCCTCTGGGCATATATGCAGGTGGCGCTCAACGACCTCTGGAGCAAGGAGGCCGAGGCGCTGCCGGGTCACGAGGCGCCGCCGCCTCCGTCGGACCCGATGCCGCCGCCGCTCCCGCCGGAGCAGCAGCAGCCGGCCTCGCCCGAGCAGCCGCCGCCACCCGCGCCGCCGGCTTCCTAACCGCATAGCCGCGTGGCCCACCCGGCGAGCCTGTCTACACTCGCCGGGTGGACCGCGCCCTGCTCGATCATGTCCTCGCCGACGCCGGCGAGCCTTCCTACCGTGCCTCCCAGGTTTGGGAGTGGGTGGCGCGCGGGGCCTCCTCCTACGAGGAGATGACCAACCTGCCGGGGACTTTGCGCGACCGGCTTGAGGCCGCGGTTCCGCTCTCGACGCTCTCCCTGCAGGCCGAGGCAAAGTCCGACGACGGGACGGTCAAGGCGCTCTTCCACACCCACGAGGGCCTGCCGCTGGAGGCGGTGTTGATGCGCTATCGCGACGGGCGGCGCTCGGTCTGCCTCTCCTCTCAGTCGGGCTGCCCGCTGACCTGCACCTTCTGCGCCACCGGGTCGATGAAGTTCGGCCGCAACCTCACCGCCGACGAGATCCTCGACCAGGCGTTGCACTTTCGCCGCGTCGAGGCGATTGACCACGTCGTCTTCATGGGGATGGGGGAGCCGACGATGAACCTCGACGCGGTGCTCGCCGCTGTCAAACGGCTGCCCGACCTCGGCGTCACCCGCCGCCGCACCGCGATCTCCACGGTCGGCTGGGTTCCGGGGATCGACCGGCTCGCCGAGTGCGAGATGCCGGTCAGCCTCGCCCTCTCCCTGCACGCCCCCAACGACGAGCTGCGCTCCTCGCTGATGCCGGTCAACGACCGCTACCCGCTGGCCGAGGTGCTCGCCGCCTGCGATCGCTACCGCACCCGGCGTCGCCGCAAGGTCTTCGTCGAGTATGTGATGCTGGCCGGAGTCAATGACCTTCCCGAGCACGCCCGCCAGCTCGCCGCTCTACTCGACCCCCGCGTCTACAAGGTCAACCTGATCCCCTACAACCCGACCGGCTCCTACGACGGCTCCGCCCCGGAGGAGATCGAGCGCTTTCGCGCCGTCCTCGAGGAGCACCGCCTCACCGCCACCGTCCGCCTCACCCGCGGTCGCGACATCGCCGCCGCCTGCGGCCAGCTCGCCGCCGCGGGATGATCTGGGACAGCCTCGCGGACAGCAATAGGGACAAAACAGGGCCTATAATCGCTGAATCCCAGCAGAAAAAGCATATCTAGCAAGTCATCCGCATATAGATTTCCGCTTGGATTTACGCCTCGTTTCGGCGGCGACGTGGGTATTGCTCGGCGAGGCGAAGTCGAAGTCCCAGCATGTGGGGCGCGCGCTGCTCGCCCCGACGGCTGCCACCGAGCTGCTCCAGGTCTACCTGGTCAAGGGAATGCTGGCGACGACGGCGATCGAGGGGAACACCCTCTCCGAAGACGAGGTCCGGCAGATCCTCGATCGCACCCTTGAGTTGCCGCCGTCCCGGGAGTACCTGGAGCGGGAGATCGAAAACGTGTTGGCTGCCTACAACGTCGCGCGCAAAGAGCTTTTGGACGATCCGAAGCTGCCGTTCTCCGTCTCGCGTCTATGCGAGTACAACCGACTTATCCTCGACGGCCTCAGTCTCGAGGATGAGGCCGTCCCGGGCGAGATCCGCAGTCACTCGGTCGTGGTCGGGTCATACCGCGCTGCCCCCGCCGAGGATGCGGAGCACCTCCTTTCCCGGCTCTGCGACTGGCTCAACGGGGACGAGTTCGAGCCCCCGCCCGGGTCGCCGGAGCTGGCGGTGCCGATGGCGATCATCAAGGCGGCCATGGCCCACCTGTACCTGGCGTGGATTCATCCATTTGGTGACGGCAACGGCCGGACCGCCCGCTTGCTGGAGCTCCAGATCTTGCTCTCCGCCGGTTTCCCCGTGCCGACCTGCCAGCTCCTCTCGAATCACTACAACCTCACCCGCTCCGAGTACTACCGGCAACTCGCGCTCTCCAGCCGCGAGAAGGACGGAGTGCTCTCCTTCCTGCACTACGCGATCCAGGGGTTCGTGGATCAGCTGCGCGAGCAGCTCAACGTAATTCGCAAGGTCCAGTTCGAGGATCGCTGGGAGCAGTTCGTCTACCAGAGCTTCGGTGAGCGGCGTAGCGAAACGGACAATCGAAGGCTTCGCCTGGTTCTCGACCTCTCACGCGCGTTCCATGCCGGAGGCGATGCGATTCCCAAGCAGGCGATCTCCACGCTTACGCCTCGCCTTGCGGCGGCCTACGCCGCCAAGACCGAGAAGACCCTGAGCCGCGACCTCAATGCGATCGAGGCCCTGGGCCTTCTACGTCGGGAGGCCACTGGTTGGGCGCCTGCCGATGAGGCAATCCAGCATCTTCTGCCGCAGGCCGCCGCTGGGGTGCTGTGGGACTGATCGCTTCAGCCCGTTAGTCGTCTGGCTGACCAGCCAACTACGATTGTCGCGGTGCCCGTCGAGACCAAAGCGCCCGTCGCCAAACCCCCGCGGATGTCCGACAACCCGGTGTGGCGGATCGCCGACGACATGCGGACGGAGTGGCGGGGGAGGAGTAAATACCCGCCGGGGCCGGGGAATTTCAGCATCTCCCGCACCCACCAGATCGCCCATGACCCGTTGCCGATCCTGCTTTCCAACTACGAGAAGCACGGACCGATTTTCAGCGTGCGGTTGCTCCACACCAAAGTCGTCTTCATGCTTGGGCCGGCGGCGAACCACTTCATCACCGTCGCTCACCCGGAGAACTTCCACTGGCGCGAGTCGAGCTTCGGCGACCTGATTCCGCTGCTCGGCGACGGCCTGCTGACCATCGACGACGACTACCACGACCGGGCGCGGGCGATCATGCTGCCCGCCTTCCACCGCGAGCAGCTGACCGCGATGGTCGACGCGATGGCGGCGGAGGCCGAGGCGGCGCTGGCCGGCCTCCGACCGGGCCGGGTGGTCGACCTCTACGACTGGATGCGCAACCTGGCGATGCGGATCGCGATGCGGGCGCTGCTGGGGCTCGACCCCGACGAGGCCGGCAAGGGCGCCGCGGCGGCCGAGCACTTCGAGCGCGCCCTCGGCTTCTACGGGATCGACTATCCACTGCGGCTGCTGCGCGGGCCAGGCTCGCCGTGGCGGCGGATGAACGCCTCGCGGGAGGTGCTCGACGAGATCGTCTTCGGCGAGATCTCCCGGCGCCGGGACGATCCCGGCGCCGCCGGGGGCCGAGACATCCTCAGCCTCTTGATCGGCGCCCGCGGCGAGGAGGGAGAGGCCTTCACCGACCGCGAGGTCCGCGACCAGGTGATGACCCTGATGTTTGCCGGCCATGACACCTCCACCTCGACCCTCACCTTCATGATGCACGAGCTGGCGCGCCACCCCGACGTCCACGCTCGCCTCTGCGAGGAGCAGGACGAGGTGCTGGGCGGCGCCGTCCCCACAGCTGACCAGCTCGAGCGGGACATGCCCTATCTCGACATGGTCCTCGACGAGGTGCTGCGCCTCTACCCGCCGGCCTGGATCGGCCCGCGCCGCGCCGTGCGCGAGTTCGAGTTCGGCGGCTACACGGTCCCCCCGGGCGCCTACGTCAACTACAGCTCCTGGGCCAGCCACCGCATTCCCGAGGTCTTCCCGGAGCCGGAGGCGTTCATCCCCGAGCGCTTCACCCGCGAGCGCAAGGCCGCTCTGCCGCGCGGCGCCTACGTCCCCTTCGGCGGCGGGCAGCGAATCTGCATCGGCAAGCGCTTCGGCCAGACCGAGGTGAAGCTGGTCGCGACGATGCTCCTCCAGCGCCTCCGCCTCGACGCGATGCCGGGCCGCACGATGACGATTCGCCAGATGCCGACCCTCTCCCCGAAGGGCGGCCTGGAGATGCGGGTACTGTCCCGCGGGTGACGGGAGCGACGGGGGAGCATCTAAGCCGCTGGACGCTGTGGTTCGGCGGGCTGGCGTTCTTCACCTGCTACCTGGGCCAGGTCTCCCTGGGCGTGGTGCAGCCGACGATCGCCTCCGAGTTGCACCTCTCCGCCCCCGAGGCGCAGTGGGTCGTCAACTCCTTCTTCCTCACCCTGGCGCTGTTCGCCGCCCCGGGCGGGCGGCTTGGCGATTACTACGGCCACCGCCAGGTCCTGCTGGTGGCGCTCTCGATCTTCGCGCTCGGGTCCCTGTCGGCGGCGGTGTCGCAGGGGTTCGTCTGGTTGATCTTGAGCATCGCCCTCGCCGGTGTGGGCGCCTCGACGCTCTATCCCGCCAGCGCCGCGATGATCGCCAACCGGGTCTCCGTCGAGCACCGTGGCGACGCGCTCGGCAAGTACTCGGCGATCGGGATCACCGTCTTCGTGATCGGGCCGTTGATGGCGGGCATCCTCACCGAGGCGGTGAGTTGGAGGGCCCTGTTCGGGGCTGAGGTCGTGGTGGGCACCGGACTGGTGGCGCTCGGCTCGCTCAAGGTCGACAATCGGCTGGTCGGCGAGCCCGAACCCTTCGACACTCGCGGCCTCACGGTCCTCATGGTCGGCCTCACGGCGCTGCTCGTCGCCCTGATGCAGGCGCTTTCGTGGGGGTGGGACTCGCCTCCCACCGTCGCCCTCTTCGGCGTCGGCCTCGCCATCCTCGGAGGCTTCGCGGCCCTGGAGCTGCGCACCGCGCACCCGCTTCTCGACGTAGGGCTGTTGCGTCGCCGTTTCCTGGTCGGCATCGTGGCGGCGATGTTCGCCGCCCAGTTCGTGGTTACCGGCTACATCATCTACGTCGCCACCTACTTCCAGCACGTGCTCGGCTACGGGCCGCTGCTCGCCGCGCTGGCGATCGTCCCCTCGATGCTGGGCCAGCCGATCTTCAACATCATCTCGGGACGAGCGACCGATCGGATCGGCCCCCGCACGCCGGCGCTGCTGGGCTACCTCGGCACCACGCTCGCGTTCGTCTGGGTCGCGCTGACCCTCGACCGCGAGAGCTACCCGGTCTTGTTGCCCGGACTGCTGCTGCTAAACGCCACGATGGCGCCGATGTTCACCTCCCTGCTCACCGGTCTCAGCAACGCGGTCGCCGCGGAGGAGCGCGGCGATGCCAACGCCCTCGTCCTCACCGTGCGCTGGATCGGCGCCGCTGCCGGCACGATGGTGCTCGGTGTCGTAATCCACTCGACCGGCGGAGGCGGCGCCGTGGTGCCCACCGCCTCGCCCTACGCCGACGCCTTCGTGATCCTGGCCGCGGTCGCTCTCGCCGGCGCCGTCGCCTGCGCGGTCCTGCTCCGCGAGCCGCCCTCGAGCGGCGGAGGCGCGGCGAGCGGATGATCGTGCTGGCGACAGAAGCCTGGCCCGCGGTCTTCGGCGGCCTGATCCCAATCGTCGGGCTCGCCGCGATCGGCTACCTGATCTACCGCGCCGTCCGCGACGGCAACGATCACGACGAGGGCTAGAGGCCGCGCCTACTTGATGAAGAGCATCTCTTCGTACTTCGGCAGCGGCCAGAGGTCATCGGCGACGACCTTCTCGAGCTTGTCGGCGGCCTCGCGGACAGCGGCCATCGCGGCGATCTGCTCGTCGCGGGCGTGCAGGGCCAGGTCCATGCCCTCGAGGTCGTCGGGGTAGGCGTTCGCCTTCTCGAGGTCGCCGAGGTTGGCGACCAGCTCGTCGACCAGGGCTCGCACGTCGCCTTCGAGGGCCGAGACGCCCGCCTCGCCGATCAGCGCCAGGTGGCGCAGGGCAGCCGGTAGGAGCATCGTCTGGGCAATCGAGAAGGTCTCCTCGGCTTCGATGTTGGCGCGGATCGAGTACTGCTCGACCCAGACCTCGAAGCGCGACTCCAGCTCGCGCTGGGAGAGGACGTGGTACTTCTCGAACGCGGCGACGGTCTGCTCGTCGAGCACCTCGGGCAACGCGTCGGGCGTGGTGCGGAGGTTCTTCAGCCCGCGCTGCTCAGCCTCGGCGTGCCACTCCTCGGAGTAGTTGTCGCCGCCGAAGCAGATCTGCTTGTTGGCCAGGTAGGAGTCCTTGACGACCTCGATCACCGCGGCGGAAACGTCGGTGCCGCCGGAGACCTTTGCCTCAAGCGCGTCGGCCAGTTCGTCGATTGCCTCGGCGACGATCGTGTTCAGCACCGTGTTGGGAAAGGCGAGCGACATGCTCGACCCGAGGGCGCGGAACTCGAATTTGTTGCCGGTGAAGGCGAACGGCGAGGTGCGGTTGCGGTCGCCGCCGTGCATCGGCAGCGCCGGCAGCACCGTCGCCCCCAGCTCAAGGAAGGAGGCCGGCGTGTGCGGGTCGCCCTCGCCCGTGGAGATCGCCTCGAAGACTTTCTCCAGCTCGCCGCCGAGGAAGATCGAGATGATCGCCGGAGGCGCCTCGTTGGCGCCGAGCCGGTGGTCCTGGCCGATGTTGGCGACCGAGGCGCGCAGCAGTCCCTGGTGCTTGTTGACCGCCTGGATCACCGCGGCGCAGAAGAACAGGAAGTGGATGTTGTCCGCCGGCGTGTCGCCCGGGTTGAGCAGGTTGGAGCCGGTGTCGGTCCCCATCGACCAGTTGTTGTGCTTGCCGGAGCCGTTGACGCCGGCGAAGGGCTTCTCGTGCAGGAGGCAGACCAGCCCGTAGCGGCGCGCCACGCTCTCCAGCACCTGCATCAGCAGCTGCTGGTGGTCGGAGCCGACGTTCGAGTTCTCGAATACCGGGGCGATCTCGTACTGCGCCGGTGCGACCTCGTTGTGGCGGGTCTTGACCGGGATGCCGAGCTTGCGCATCTCCAGCTCCGACTCCATCATGCAGGCGAGGATTCGCTCCGGGATCGAGCCGAAGTAGTGGTCGTCGAGCTCGTGGCCCTTCGGCGGCTTGGCGCCGAACAGGGTGCGGCCGGTGGTGATCAGGTCGGGACGCTCGAAGTAGTACTGCTCGTCGATCAGGAAGTACTCCTGCTCGGCGCCGACCGTGGTGAAGACGCGCTGGCTCTCCTCGTCGCCGAGCAGCCGCAGCGCCTTGATCGCCGAGCGCGAGAGCGCGTCCATCGAGCGCAGCAGCGGGATCTTCGCGTCGAGCGCCTCGCCGGTCCAGGAGGCGAACGCCGTCGGGATGCAGAGCAGCGCCCCGTTCGGGTTCTCGAGGATGAAGGCGGGGGAGGTCGGGTCCCAGGCGGTGTAGCCGCGAGCCTCGAAGGTGGCGCGGACGCCGCCGGTCGGGAAGGAGGAGGCGTCGGGCTCGCCCTGGATCAGCTCCTTGCCGGAGAAGCCGGCCAGCGCCGTCCCCTCGCCGGCGGGCTCGAAGAAGGAGTCGTGCTTCTCCGCGGTGGAGCCGGTCAGCGGCTGGAACATGTGGGTGAAGTGGGTGGCGCCGTTCTCCAGCGCCCAGTTCTTCATCGCCTCGGCGACCGCGTCGGCAAGGGCCGGGTCAAGCGCCTCGCCGCCGGCGAGCGTCGCCTGCAGCTTCTCGAAGACATCGGCGGGCAGGCGGTCGCGCTGCACGGTGACCGAGAAGACGTTGATGCCGAACGGGTCGTTCTCGGGAAGGGTCAGATCGAGCGCGCCGAGGGCCTCTCCATTGGAGCTCCACTGGGCGGCGGTCACGTTGTGCTGGCGGATACGAGTCATCGCTTGGCTGGTCCTCACTTGGCGGCGCGCCCAAGCCCATGGGCACGTTCGATTACCGGTCTCGCTCCCTAACGGAAGAGCCAAAGCAGCCTAATGGGCGCGCGTTTGCGATGCCTTTGTACCCGGGTATAAGGATTGCCGGGCGCCTTTGTCCCGGGCGTCGCCCTGCGGCCGCCACTCAGCCACATATAGCCTTCCGCCCGTTCACGATCCCCGAGGAAGGGCAAGCATGTTCGTTTCGAAGGCCGCCGTCGTCGGTGGAGGCACGATGGGCGGAGAGATCGCCCAGGCAATCGCCGCCGCCGACATCCCTGTTGTCGTCAAGGACATCGACCAGAAGTTCGTCGACGCCGCGGTCGAGAAGGCGCGCGCCGTCACCGAGGGCCAGCTCGCCCGCCTGGTCAAGAAGGAGAAGCTGACTCAGGAGCAGGCCGACGCACGCCTCGCCGAGGTCATGGGCCTGGTCACCGGGACGACGACCTACGAGGAGTTCGGCGACGTCGACTTCGTGGTCGAGGCGGTGCCGGAGAAGATGGCGATCAAGCAGGCGGTCTTCGCCGAGCTCGACGCCGCCACTCCCGGCCACGCGATCCTCGCCTCCAACACCTCCTCGCTCTCGATCACCGAGATGGGGGAGACCACGCTGCGCCCCGACAAGGTCGTCGGCTTCCACTTCTTCTACCCCGCCTCGGTGATGCCGCTGGTCGAGGTGATCGTCGGCGACGACACCTCGCACGAGACTGCGACCGCCGCCTACAACTTCGCCCAGGCGATCAAGAAGCAGCCGATCGTCTGTGGCGAGGTCCCCGGCTTCGTCGTCAACAAAATCCTGATGGCGACGATCGGCGAGATCTGGCGCGCCCAGGAGGAGAACGGCCTCTCCCTGAAGGCGATCGACGAGGCGATCGCCGCCGCCCAGGTCGCCCCGATGGGACCCTTCTTCCTCACCGACCTGCTCGGCCTCGACACGGTCCTGCACGTCGCCGAGCACCTCAACGAGTCCTATGGCGAGACCTTCTACGTCCACCAGGGCCTGAAGCAGCTGGTCGCCGACGGCAAGCTCGGCGTCAAGTCCGGTGGCGAGGGCTTCTTCAAAGACGGCGAGCAGACGGTGCCCGGCGACGCTGAGCCCGACGCCGAGGAGCTGGTCGCGATGTTCACCGGACGGGCGCTGATCGAGGCCTGCCTGCTGGTCGAGGAGGGCGTCTGCTCGGTCCGTGACATCGACGTCGGCATGATGGCCGGCGCCGGCCTCGACCCGCGCAAAGGCCTGCTTCCCCCCTTCTGGAAAGCCGACATCGAGGGGCTCGACGCCGTGCTGGAGCGAATCGAGCAGCTGCAGGAAAAGCACGGCGACCGCTTCGCCCCGCCGGTCCTGCTCAAGCGCATGGTCGCCCAGGGTCGCCTCGGGATGAAGAGCGGCCAGGGCTTCTACCCCTACCCGCAGCCCGACGAGGGCGAGCAGGCCGAGACGGTGAAGCTGGAGACCCGCGGCGATGTCGCGATTGCCTGGCTCGCCAACGCGCCGATGAACGCGGTCTCACCCGACGTGATCCGCGACCTCAAGATCGTCTGGGAGAAGGTCAAGGCCTCCGGCGAGGTGGGGGCGATGGTGATCGCCTCCTCGATCCCCCTGGTCTACTCGGCTGGCGCCGACATCAAGGCCTTCACCCAGATGGACGAGGCCGGCGGCGAGGAGCTGATTCACACTGCCCACGCGCTTTTGCGCGACTTCGGCCGGGTGCGGCCGGCGACGATCGCCGCCGTCAACGCGCTCGCCTTCGGCGGTGGCTGCGAGCTGGCGATGGCCTGCGACGTGCGGATCGCCGCCGAGGCGGCGGTCTTCGGCCAGCCCGAGATCAAGCTCGGCATCATTCCCGGCTTCGGTGGCACTCAGCGACTGCCGCGGCTGGTCGGGCCCAACAAGGCCCTCGAGATGAATCTGATCGGCGACGCGATCCTCTCCGACGAGGCGCTCGAGTTCGGCCTCGCCAACCGGGTGGTCCCCGACCACGAGCTGTTCGAGACGGCGCTCGGCTGGGGGCGCAAGCTCGCCGCTCAGGCGCCGGTCGCCCGCGAGCAGATCAAGCTCGTCTCCCACAAGGGCGACCTCGACGAGGGAATCGAGGCCGAGAAGCAGGGCTTTGCAACCGCCTTCCGCAGCGAGGACGCCAAAGAAGGAATCGGCGCCTTTCTCGGCAAGCGGACGCCGCGCTGGAGCGGTCGCTAGGGGGCGAGCGCCAGGTCTACGGCTGAGGCGCGCGGGCCGCGGCGCCGATTCCGGCGCTGCGGCAGGCCTCGTCGATAAAGCGGGAGCCGGGGTCGGTCATCGCGGCGTGCCTGGCGCAGGCGCGCTCCGCCTCGGCGCCGCAGGCCTTGAACGGCTCGGTTCCCATCACACCGGGAATCTGGGTCGAGATGCAGCCCGCCGCGGGGGCGGGCTCCGAGTCGCCGACCGTCGCCAGGACCAGCCCGGCGATTACCACAAGGGTCAGGGCGACCCCTGTGAGCACGACGTTCCGCTCCCGCGCGGTAAGCCGGCGCAGCGGCGTGTTGACGCGCTGCCAGTGTCCCTCCATCGGCATGGTGGCGCAGATTAGCGGGTCGCGGCGGCCGCATCTCGACACTGTGGAGAACATCTCGCGCCGATCTTTAGACGGCTGTACGTGGTGGTCGGGACGGCGCATCGGCAGGGTGCGATGTCAATGCGACAGGGCGAATCGATGCCGCGTGGGAGGCGAATGATGCATCCGGCGGCGCCCTCCAATCAGAAAGGAACCCCGGATCTATGGATTGGTTGAGTCCAGGCGACAATGCTTGGCAGCTCACTGCGGCGACATTCGTCGGCCTGATGAGCGTGCCCGGACTGGTCGTCCTCTACGGCGGTGTGATGCAGAAACGCTGGTCCGTGAACTCGATGATGCTGTCATTCATCGCGTTCGCGCTTGTGCTGGTGGCCTGGTGCCTGTACGGCTTCAAACTGGGCTTCGGAAGCGCACAGCACATATTTGGAGCGAGCGGCGGTGATTTCCTCGCCAACATGTGGGGCAAGCCGGGCTCGATCCTCAGCAGCAATGCGCTGATTGGACAAGGCGACATACCCAGCCTCGGCGACGCCGGAAAGATGGTCTTCCCGATGTCGACTCTGGCGTACTTCCAGATCGTCTTCGCGGCGATCACGCCGATCCTGATGCTCGGCTCGATCCTGGGCCGCGTCAACTTCAAGGCGTGGATTCCGTTCGTGCTGCTCTGGACGACGTTCGTCTACTCGGTCAACGCCTTCCTCATCTGGGGCGGCGGCTACTTCGCCCAGCAGGGCGCGCTCGACTTCTCCGGCGGCTACGTGATCCACCTCGCCGCGGGCGTCTCGGGCTTTGTCGCTGCGGCGGTGATCGGACCGAGGCTGCAGCGTGACCGCGAGGTCGACGCACCGAACAACCTGGCGATGGTCGCGGTCGGAGCGGGTCTGCTCTGGCTCGGCTGGAACGGGTTCAACGGCGGCGATCCCTACCTCGCCAACGCGATTGCCGGCGCGGCGGTTCTCAACACGAACCTCTGCACCGCGGTGGCCTTCCTGGTCTGGGTCGCCTGGGACTACGCAACCGGTCGCAAGCCGAGCCTGATCGGCAGCGTCAACGGGATGATCACCGGTCTGGTGGCGATCACCCCCGGCGCCGGTTACGTCAACGGCTGGGGCGCGATCGCGATTGGCGCCATCGCCGCGACGCTCGTCTACTTCGCGCTCAACTACCTGAGCCGGATGCGGCCCTTCCGCAACGTAGACGACACCCTCGGCGTCGTCTACACCCACGGCTTCGCCGGCGTTGCCGGCGGCCTGCTCGTCGGAGTGTTCTCCAACTCCGCGATGGGCGCCGTCTCGGGGCTGATCTCCGGCGGCGGTGCAGAGCTGCTCAAGTGGCAGGCACTGACGGCGTTGTGGGTGATCGTGTTCTGCGCGATCGGCACCTTCATCCTCCTGAAGATCGTTGGCCTGTTCGTCCCGCTGCGGATGAGCGAGGAGGACATGGAGACCGGCGACATCGCCGTGCACGGTCACGAGGTCTACCCGTCCGATGTGCCTTCCCTGGGGTACCCGGACGGCGTGGGGTCGGCGGCTCCCGCTCCGGCTGGAGGCGCCACATAGGGCAAAGCGGCAGCACTTTCCCGCTGCCGCGCGAACACACACCACCGAACGGAACCGCCCCCGTCAACCCCGGGGGCGGTTCCCGTTTCGGGGGCGAGCCCGCCGAACGATGAGCCCCGCGGGTCAGGCGGGCTCGGTCGGGCGAGGGCGAGACTCCTCGCGCAGCACGTCGAGCATTGTCGCCACCGCCGGCGTGACCGGTGCGCCGCGGCGGGTCGCGGCGAAGACCTTGCGGACGGGGCTGTGCGGGTGCAGGGCGCGGATGCGGATGTCGTCGCGGACCGTCGAGAGCGCCAGTTGGGGGATCAGCGCAACGCCGACCCCCGCTGCCACGAGGCCCTGGACGGTCTGGTAATCGTCGCTCTCGAAGGAGACGCTGGGCTCGAATCCCGCGGCGTGACAGGAGCGAACGACGTGGCGGGCGCAGGGACTCGTCTCCGAAGTCTGCACCCACGGTTCGCCGCTGAGGTCCTCGAGGCGTAGCTCCTCACGTCCCACGAGCCGATGGTCCTTTGGCAGCGCAAGGTGGAGCGGATCGTCGAACAGCTCGAAGCGGCGCATCCCGGCGCCGAGCTTCTCTCCGACTCCGGGGAACTCGAAGAGGAGGACGAGATCGAACTCGCCGGTCCGCAGGCGAGCCGCGATCTCCTCCGGCTCATCTTCGGCGAGGGTGACGTCGACGGCCGGATGGGAGGCGCTGAAGGCGGCGATCGCCAGCGGCATCAACGTCGCACCGGCGGTCGGGAAGGAGGCGATTCGCAGATGTCCGCCGCGCCCGCCGGCGATAGCCGCAACCTCGGCCTCGGCGGCCTCCATCCGAGCGAGGATTCCCTCCGCGTGGTTGACCAGCGCGGCGCCGGCGGCGGTGGGGCGGACGCCGCGGCGGTCGCGTTCGATCAGCGAGACGCCGCCGAGCTCGCCTTCGAGCGTCGCGATCGCCTGGGAGACGGCCGACTGCGAGTAGGAGAGGGAGTCGGCCGCGGCCGAGAAGGATCCGCTGGAGACCACTTCGCGCAGGACGTTGAGGCGGCCGGTATTTAACATAAGTAAAGCTTATCTAATAGACAGGTATTAACAGTTGCACTGATGTATAGGGCCTGGGACGATCGCCGTGAGCTTCGTTCAGCACTCTCGAATCGACAAGGAGAACGCCATGCCCCCGAAGATCATCGTTTCCTACGACGACACCGACAACGATCGCGACGCGCTTGCCCTCGGCCGTCTGCTCGCCTACTCCGGCGGTGAGCTCTCGCTTGCCTACGTACGGCACTCGCACCTGCCGGAGGACGAGCGCGAGGCCAACGAGGAGAAGCAGGCCGAGGAGCTGCTGGCCCGAGGCGCCGCCGAGATCGGCGCGCCCGACATGCCGCGACACATCGCCTTCGACGCCTCGACCAGCGAGGGCCTCTACGCCCTCGCGATGAAGGAGAACGCCGACGTCGTGGTATTCGGCTCCGACTACCGGACTGCTCCGGGCACGCTAAAGCCGGGCATTGCAGCCCACAAATTGCTGCTCGGCGGGCCCGCGGCGGTCGCGGTCGCGCCTGCGGACCTGCGCTCGCGTCCCTCGGTCAGTGTCAACACGATCGGCGTCCTCGCCGAGGGCGACCCGGCGGCCGGCGCGACCGCACAGAGCCTGGCCGGCGCGCTCGGCGCCGGCGTCGTGGAGTTCACGAACCAGCCGGTCGACCTGCTCGTGGTCGGCTCGCGCCCCGAGTCCCCGCAGGGCCACGTCACCCTCAGCGCCGCCAGCGACTACGCGGTCGAGGCGGCCACCTATCCGGTGGTGGTCATTCCTCGCGGGGTGACGGTTCAGTTCGCGGCGTAGGTTCCGGCAGTTCGGTAACGAGGATGACGGCCGCGACCTCCGGGTCGCGGTCGTCAATCCATCGCCGCGCCTCCTTCCAGGAGATTCGGCTCGCCTCGGGGTCCAGGCCGATCTCGGCCACCGTCCGCTCCGCCGCTTCGGCCGCGCCGACCACGATCACGCTGGTCGCGCCGGTCTCGGCCTCCTCAGCCGTCGCCGTGACCAGTTCACGGGTTACCGCCTTGGCTGAGCGCTCCGCGTTCGACCACCCCTGACCGAAGGAGAGCTCTGGATTCCCAAGGGTCGGACCTTCGAGGATCTTGATGCTGCTCTTACGCGGTTGCCACTCGCGGTCGCCCAGCACGATCGTCAGGTCGGATACCCAGCGCTCGACGAGGCGCTGTACCTCCGCCTCCTCGAGGTTGAAGGTCCGAGCACGGTTCATGCCGGAGCTGATCTCGACGTGAAAGGCCATGGGCGAGCCGAACCCTAAGGGTCAGGCAGACCCTATGCTGCCCGCCATGGCGACGCCCCTTCCCGACGCGGTCGTGTTCGACAACGACGGCTTGCTGCTCGACACCGAGTCGGTATGGACGCGGGCGGAGCAGGACCTCTTCGAGCGCCGCGGGATCGAGTTCACCTCGGAGCACAAGCGGGAGCTGGTCGGCACCTCGGCGGAGATCGCCGGCGCGGTACTGGAGCGCCGGCTCGAAGAGCCCGGCCGCGCCGCCGAGCTGATCGAAGAGCTGAACGCCCTGGTCGTCGCCGAGCTCGAGCACGGGGTCGAGGCGATGGTCGGGGCGCGCGAGCTGTTGCACTCACTGCGGTCCCGGGGGACGCCGATCGGCCTCGTTTCCAACTCGCCGCTGGTCTTCGTGCGCCGCTCGCTGGAGATCGTCGGCTTCGCGGACCACTTCGACGTCGTCCTCAGCGCTCACGAGGTGGCGGCGCCCAAGCCGGCCCCCGATCCCTACCTCGAGGCCTGCCGGCGCCTGGGAGTCGAGCCCGGCCCTTCGGTCATCGCCCTGGAGGACTCGCCGACCGGCGTCGCCGCGGCGCGGGCCGCCGGGCTGACCGTGATCGGCGTGCCCTCGCTGGAGGACATCGCCCTCGAAGAGGCGCACCACATCGCCGAGTCGCTGCTGGACGAAGTTGTTCGCCGACGCTTGGTTCTGTGAGGCATGCCTTCCTCACCCGCGTAGCACGCGGCGGCGGCGCAGGACTCGCTCGCAGATAGCTAGGAGCTCACCGACGTTGTTGGTGCTCGTAGCGTCGAGGTCACCTCTCAGGGCCTCGTTCGCGGCGTCGCCTGCCTCGCTTCTCCGGGCTTCAAGCGCCTCCATGTCCTCGTTGTGACCGGGGTCCTTGACGGCGTCTACCAGCTCGGCCAGCAGAGCCTCCAGGCCTACTTGCAGTTGCAGGGCCGCCTCGCGGTTGCGGCCGGCGTCCAGGTCGGCCCGGGCGCGAAGGAGCAGGGTCTCGCAGGCGTCTATCTGCTCGCGCCCGCCGAGGATCGCGGCGGTTCGCTCCTGGGGTCGGAGCTCTTCGGTGCGCTGCCGTCGCCGCGAGGCGCCGGTTGCCCATACGTCGACCTCCTGCGCGGCGGTGAAGCGTCCCGCCGCCACCTCTTCACCCTCGCCGTAGCCGACCCGCACCGCCACCGCGCGCTCCGGGACAAGCTCGTGCACGCGCGGGTCGGCGCTTGCCGCACCGTGGGCGTGAAGTGCCAGGTTGAGCAGGCCTATCCCTTCGTAGACAAGGTCGTCGGTCGTCTCCTCGCCTTCCAGCGCCCGCTCGAGCCAGGCCGCCGCCTCCACCTCGTCGGCGAAGGGCTCGAAGGCGCGCACAGCGGTCGCCCGGGTCAACGGCAGTGACTCGAGCTCGGTGCCGGCCCCCGTCGGTCGCGGCCGACGCCGTCGCCGGCCGGGGGATGGCGGCGCCCCGTCGGTCGCGACGACCAGGACCCTCTCCTGTGGCTCACCGCCACCCAGGCGCGCCAGGTAGCGGCCGTCGGGCAGCGCGATTGTGCCGGCGAACTCGAATTGGGCGAAGCCGAAGAGCGGAGCCAGAAGCCTGGATTCTCCCGGACGCCCCTAGTCGCCGCTTGGCAGGGGGCCGCCGGGCTTTCCGGCTCGCTTGCCCCGCTTCGCCGGCAGCGAGTACTTCGACGGCGCCGTCGGCACCGTGGGGTTGTCGATCTGGCCGAGCTGGTTGGTGAGCCGCAGCCACTGCCTTGGGCCGAGCAACGCGTCGAACTGCCGGCTGAACGGGCCGCCGATCGGGCGGTAACCGACGTGGACGTGGTTGTAGTGGTCGGGCAGGGCAAAGCTGGTCGGCCCCGGCAGGTCTTCGAGCGAGATCACCTGGTGGGGGTGCATCGTCCCCTGTAGCTGCAGGACGGTTTTGATCAGGTCGTCGGTCGGGGTCCCCGGTCCCTGGTGTCCGGTCACCACGACGCCGTTGATCACCGCGATGTCGACCGCGTCGCCGGTCGAGTGCTCGGAGACGTTGCCCGAGGCGGTCATGATGCTGTGGCCGCACTTCAGCGCGGTGATCGTCAGCGTGAAGCCCTTCGAGGTCAGGTACTCGAGCATCGCCATCACGCGGCGGTCGATCTGGCCGGTCGCGATGTCGGTGCGCCCGCAGGGATAGATCGAGAGGCCTTTGTCGGCGAGGACCCGTTTTTGCAACTGCTCCTTGGAGAGCAGGAGGACTCCGGCGCCGCTCAGGTCTTTGACGAAGGGGTTCTTGCCCTTGGCCCGGTAGATCGCCGTCGCCTCCAGCAGCTTCCAGCCGTCGAGGATCGGCTTGGGGTCGATCTGCGGCGCTCCCCGCCCGGCCGGACGGATCGAGAAGTTGATGTGGGGGTCGGTGCTGTCCTTGCCTGCCCCGACGCGGGCCAGCACGGTGCCGGCTATAACCTTCGACCCGACCTTGAGGGCTCCGTTGGCGCCGGCGCTGTCGACCGACTGGCTCGCCGCGGTGCGCCGGCCTGGTTGCACCCGGCCCGGCAGGGCGTAGAGGCGGGGGCGGATGTCCTGGCTGTCGACCGGGACGCGCTTCTCGCGGCCGGTGGGCATCACCACGGAGCGGTGGTCGCGGACGATCTTGCCCAGCTGCGCGTAGGTGTAGCGGTTGCCGTAGGCGTCCTGTAGGACCACGTAGTTGCCGAGCCGGCGGGAGCTGCCCATCTTCTGGATCACCCCGTCGTTGACGGCGACGACCGGGGCTCCGGAGGCGGCGAAGATGTGGATGTCTCGTTTGGCGCTCTCGGCGTAGCGCGCGTCGGCGGCAATCGGGAAGTGGGCGCCCTCGGTGAGACCGGTCAGCGAGCCGACCAGATCGGAGGGAAGCTTGCCGTAGGCCCTTGCTCCCGCCAGCACCTCCTGCGCGTACCAGTCGGCGTGGTTGTAGGCGAGGATCGCGTTGTAGAGGTCGGCTTTGCCGCCGGCTGCCTTCAGGTAGCGAGCCGCGGCGCAGATCGCGTCGACCGGGTTGTAGGGGTCCTTGCGCCCGTCGCCGTTGGCGTCGACGCCGTAGGTCGCCCAGGTGGAGGGGATGAACTGCATCCAGCCGACCGCGCCGGCGGTGGAGACGTTGAGGTTGGTGCCGAAGGCGGTCTCGATTTTGTTGATCGAGGCGAGCACCTCCCAGGGGATGTCGTACTCGGTGCCGCAGGCCTGGTAGATCGGCAGGAGGAAGGGCGGGATCTCAAAGGAGTCGATGACGAAGTTGGGAACCCCTATCGGGGCGGGGCCGAAGGTCGCGATCGTCGCGGAGGGGTTGGAGGCAGTCGGCGAGCCGCCGCTGGAGAATCCGGTGCCGCCGCTGGCTCCGCCGCTCGGGGCCTGGATTCCCGCCGTGGCGGCGGGGACGCTGACGCCTCCGTTGGCGTTGGCGGGGTTGGGGGCGTCGATGCTCTGGTGGGTGGTGACCGGGGGCTTGCCCTGCGGAGGGGCGAGGTCGGAGTTGGCGTGGAGGGTTGGGCTTGGAGCGGGTGGTTTCGTGTCCGAGTTCGAAGCGGGAGGTGTCGGGGCCTCGCTGGTGTCGTCGGGAGAGGTGCAGTCGGGGTCGGCCATGTCGATGAGGCCGTCCCCGTCGTCGTCGATCCCGTTCGAGCAGGCGGGGGTCTGGACGGAGGGGAGCGCGACGGTGGAGAGACCGGTCGCGGCGGGCACGACCGTCCCCGTTGTGGCGTCGAGCGAGTCCGCGCCTGCCATACCCACGCCGAGCGCCGTGACGACGGCGAAGCTGGCCAGGGCAATGGTCAGTGCGAGCTTGTTTCTCATCCCTAAGCGCCTCGGTGCCCGAAGTCACGGATCGCGTAACCCGTGTCCGCTCTCTCCCCGCGCAACAGGCCCGACCACGCTACCCGTTCCATAGGGGGTCCGCAACGGATCGAACCGCCCCCCAACAAGGCCTTAATCAACGTTGGTTCCATGCCTGTGGGGCGGGAGGATTTCAGTCGTCTCGGATGCGCTCGTTAAGCTGATGTGATGAGCG
Organism: uncultured Solirubrobacterales bacterium; assembly: GCA_963702055.1. GTDB lineage: Bacteria > Actinomycetota > Thermoleophilia > Solirubrobacterales > 70-9 > CAWINX01. Next base: position 2,529,016 of record OY969702.1, read on the forward strand.
TCGAGCAGGATGAGCAGGACGGGCTCAGGGCCCGTAGCGAGCAGGCGATCGCGGAGCTCGCGCAGGCCCTGCTCGACAGCCAGGTGTTGGAGAACGCCGTCTCGGCCGCGTTCGGCGCTCGGGAGAAGGCGGTCGAGGCGCAGCACGCGGCGCTGAGCGCCCTCAACCTTCCGTCGGCAGGCGACGTCGAGCGATTGGAGCGCCGGCTTCGCTCGTTTTCGCAGCGCCTCGAAGAGGTCGAGGAGCAGATCGATCAGGTCGTCGGCGACATCGCCGAAATACGACGCCGTTTGGCGAATCTGGACAAAGGCTAACCCTCGACTTTAGCTTGAGAGTAAGCTGACGACGGCGCTTCCGGCCCGCTTCGTTTCCTCCGCCAGGTCGTCGTCGTCGAGTCTCTCGCCGGACGTGGTTTCGGCGACGATTAGGACCGCGGCGACGGCGATGCCGAGGAAGCTGCCGCAGGCCAGGACGGTGGCAGTCTGGAGATCCGCCCCGAGCGGTCCGCCGGCAGGCCCCGGCTCGGTCGGCATCACATCGAAGCTGGCGACCTCCGCCGTCCGCGCAGAGGGCGCCAGGGTGCGCTCCAATGCCGCGGTCAACCCCGGGTCGGGACGGGCCGCCTGCCCGGGCTCGATTCCGTAGGAGCCGACGGTCCCCCCTTCGGCGCGTGCCGCGGCGACGATGAGCGCCTGGCCGAGTTCGAGGTCCGAGTCGAGGGCGGCGCAGGTGCCGATTCTGATCGCCCGCCGCACCCCCAGTTCGACCAGGTCGGTCAAGACGATCGCGGCGCTCGGCCCGCCCATCCCGGTCGATTGGATCGTCAGCTCGGCCCCGCGCGGCGTCGTGCCGGAGTAGCCCCACAGTCCCCGCGCGTGGTTGCACATCTTCGGCTCTTCCACCAGGGCCTGCGCGAGCAACAGGGCTCGGCCGGGGTCGCCGACCAGCACCGCGTCGACGGCGATTGAGGCGGTGGGGCGAAGCCGGGCGGGCATCGGCTCGACCATATGCGACGGGGCCGCGGTGGGACCGCCGCTCCGGCTAGCCTCGGTTGCCTCCGATGGCGGTGGACGAGCGCATATCCCTGGCCGAGGCTTCGCGGCGCTCCGGCGTGTCCACGACGACGCTCAAACGCTGGGCCAAGGAGAAGGTTGTGCCCGTGCGCCGCGGGCGCTGGACGACCGCGGCCGCGGCGCAGGCCCGGGTCGTGGCGCGGATGCGAGAGCGCGGCCACTCGCTGGAGGAGTTGAAGAAGGCCGGGCGGGAGGGCAGGCTTGCCACCGGCCTCGCCGAGGACCTCTTTCCCGACGAGGGCGAGCAGATGACCGTCGAAGAGGTCGCCGCGGAGACGGGCCTCGAGCCGGAGCTGATCGAGCGGATCCTCGTCATCCTCGGCACTCCGCTGGGGCGCGAGCGACTGCTCGACTCCCGTGACGTCGACGCCATGCGCCATGCCGCCCAGGCGCTCGAGGCCGGCTTTCCCCTCGTCGCCTTCCTGCAGTTGGTGCGCGTCTACGTGCAGTCGATGAGGCGGATCGCCGACGCCGAGGTTCGCCTCTTCCACCTATACGTCCACGAGCCGATGATTCGCGACGGCGTCCCGGAGCTGGAGATGGCCGAGGAGATGGAGGACCTGGCTTCCAACGTGCTGCCCGTTGCCGGTCCGCTCACCGAGTACCTGCACAACCGCTACCTCCGGTTCTTTCTCGAGCAGGACGTGGTCGGCCACATGGAGAGCGAGTTCGGCACCACGGCGACCCACCTCGGCCAAGTCCCGGTGGCACTCTGCTTCATCGACCTGACCGGCTTCACCCAGTACACGGAGGAGGAGGGAGACCTCGAGGCGCTCGATGTGGTCGAGCACTTCGTCGAGACGGTGGAGGCGACGCTGCCCCCCGAGGCGACGATCGTCAAGACGATCGGCGACGAGGTGATGGTCGTCTCCCCCGATGCGGCGTCGTTGACCGAGTGGGCGGTCGACCTTCTCGCCAGGTTCCCCGAGCGCCCCCAGCCGCGGGTCGGGATCCACAGCGCCGAGGCCGTCTACCGCGACGGCGACTACTTCGGCACCCACGTCAACCTCGCCCATCGTGTGGTCAGCCGCGCCCAGGCCGGGGAGGTGCTGGTCACCGACCGTGTGGTCGCCGCGATCGAGGAGAGGGACGGGCTCGGGTTCGCTCCGATCGGCGAGGTCAGCCTGAAGGGCTTCCCCACTCCGACGCCGCTGTTCGTGATCCGCGCCGAGCGTTAGCGGACCCCGCCTACACTCGCCATATATGGAGAGCGAGGCCGAGGCGATGCTCGAGCGGGTGCGCGAGGAGGGATTGCTGGTCGCCGGCGTCCCGGTTGTCGCGATGCTCTCCGGTGGTCGCGATTCGGTTTGCTTACTCGACCTCGCGGCGCGGGCAGTCGGCGCGACCGCGGTGACGGCGCTTCATGTCAACTACGGCCTGCGCGATGACGCCGCCGAGGACGAGCGCCATTGCGCGGCGCTCTGTGAGCGGCTGGGCGTGCGACTCGAGGTCGAGCGGCCGCGCCGACCCGAGGGCCCCGGCAACCTGCAGGCCTGGGCTAGGGACACCCGCTACGCCGCCGCGGCGCGCCTCGGCCTGCCCGGCGGCGCCGCGATCGCCACCGGGCACACCGCTGACGATCAGGTCGAGACGATCCTCTACCGGCTCGCCTCCTCGCCCAGCCGCCGCGCCCTGCTTGGCATGCGCCCCCGGGACGGGAAGCTGGTGCGGCCGCTGCTCGGCTTCAGTCGCGAGCAGACCACCGCCTACTGCGAGGAGCGCGAGCTTCCCTGGCGAGACGATCCGACCAACGCCGAGGGGACATTTGCGCGCAACCGGGTCCGCCACGCCCTGGTGCCGGCGCTCGCCGCGATCCATCCAGCCGCGGCGCGCAACGTGCTGCGTACGGCGGAGCTGTTGCGTGACGAGGCCGAGGTGCTCGACGAGCTGGTCGCCGCCGAACTGGCGGGCGAGAACGGAAGCGGTCGGAACACGATCTCGCTGGAGCGCCTCGCCGCCCTGCCTCCGGCGCTGCGGCGGCTGGTCGTCCAGCGCCTTGCCGATGCCGCCGCGGGGCGCCCGGTCGCCGGCGCCGCCCGCCACGCCGAGGAGGTGGTTGCGTTGCGTCGCACCGGCACGGCGATGCTCGACCTCGGCGCCGGCGTCCGGGCGATCGTCGAGAGCGGTGTCCTCCGTGCCGAGCAACAGCCGATGGGCCGGAACCCACCGTATAGGCGTATCTGAGGCCCATCGGCCTAGACTGCGGCGCGATGGGCGACCCCGCAATCGGCGAGACCCTTGTTTCCAGTGAAGACCTGAAGCGGCGGGTCGCCGAACTGGGGGTCGAGATCAGCCGCGACTACGACGGTCGCGATCTCTTCATGATCGGGGTGTTGAAGGGCGCCGTGCTCTTTCTCGCCGACCTGATGCGCCACCTCACCGTTCCCTGCGAGATTGACTTCATGGCGGTCTCCAGCTACGGGTCGCAGACCGATTCCTCGGGGGTGGTGCGCATCCTGAAGGACCTCGATGCGCCGATCGAGGACCGCCACGTGCTGGTCGTCGAGGACATCATCGACTCCGGTCTCACCCTCCAGTACCTGATGCGCAATCTCAAGGCGCGCCGGCCGGCGTCGTTGGAGGTCTGCGCCCTGCTGACCAAGCCCGAACGGCTCCGCGTCGACCTTTCTCCCCGTTACCTGGGGTTCGAGATCCCCAATCGCTTCGCGATCGGTTACGGCCTCGACCACGCTCAGCGCTACCGCAACCTCGATTACGTCGCCGCGCTGAGCGAATAGAGGGCAAAACCCCCCTGGTACGCTGATTTCCAGCCCGTGAGACGTTTCTTCAAGAGCGCTGCGTTCCCGATCCTGCTGGTGGTGATCCTCGCCTTCATCGCCCAGCGGCTGATCAGCCCCGGGCCGGGCACCCAGGCCCCCCCCTACAACGAGCTGATTCAGCCCAAGACGGGCCTGATCGCGACCGGGAAGATCAAAGAAGTCTCGATCAACACCAAGGACAACACGCTCGACGTCAAGGAGACCAACGGCGAGAGCTTCTCGACCGGCTATCCGCCGAACACCGAGCAGAGCCTGATCAACACCCTCGACACCGCCGACGTGCAGACGACGGTCCACGGCAGCGGCAGCAGCGGACTGCTCTCCCTGTTGATCACGATCGTCCCCTTCATCCTCTTCTTCGGCTTCTGGATCTTCCTGATGAACCAGATGCAGGGTGGCGGCTCGCGGGTGATGAACTTCGGCAAATCGAAGGCGAAGCGGATGTCGGTCGACGCGCCGAAAATCACCTTCCGCGACGTCGCCGGGGTCGACGAGGCGGTCCAGGAGCTCGAGGAGATCAAGGAGTTCCTTGAGAACCCGAAGAAATTTCAGGCGCTCGGCGCCCGCATTCCCAAGGGAGTGTTGCTCTACGGACCGCCCGGCACCGGCAAGACGCTGCTCGCTCGCGCCGTCGCCGGCGAAGCCGGCGTCCCCTTCTTCTCGATCTCCGGCTCCGACTTCGTCGAGATGTTCGTCGGGGTCGGCGCCAGCCGCGTGCGCGACCTCTTCGAGCAGGCCAAGCAGAACGCGCCGTGCATCATCTTCATGGACGAGATCGACGCGGTCGGGCGCCACCGCGGCGCCGGCATGGGCGGCGGCCACGACGAGCGCGAGCAGACGCTGAACCAGCTGCTGGTCGAGATGGACGGCTTCGAGATGAAGGACAACATCATCCTGATCGCCGCGACCAACCGGCCCGACATCCTCGACCCGGCGCTGCTGCGGCCGGGACGCTTCGACCGCCAGGTCGTCGTCGACCGTCCCGACCGCAAAGGCCGCAAGCACATCCTCGAGGTCCACACCCGCGGCAAGCCGCTCGCCAAGGAGATCGACCTCGACGCGCTCGCCGGCCAGACGCCCGGTTTTACCGGCGCCGACCTTGCCAACCTGATCAACGAGGCGGCGCTGCTGACCGCCCGCTCCAGCCGTCGCGAGATCACCATGCACGAACTCGAGGAGGGGATCATGCGGGTGATCGCCGGCCCGGAGAAGAAGACCCGGGTGATGAGCGAGAAGGAACGGCTGATCACCGCCTACCACGAGCTCGGCCACGCGATCGTCGGCCACCTGCTGCCGCACTGCGACCCGGTCCACAAGATCTCGATCATCAGTCGCGGCCAGGCGCTCGGCTACACGATCAGCCTGCCGACCGAGGACAAGTTCCTGACCAGCCGCGCCGAGCTGACCGACACGATGGCGATGACGCTTGGGGGCCGCGCCGCCGAGGAGATCGTCTTCGGCGAGATCACCACCGGCGCCTCCAACGATCTCGAGAAGGTGACCGAGACGGCAAAGCAGATGGTGATGCGCTTCGGCATGTCGGAGCGACTCGGCCCGCGGGTCTTCGGCCACGACCGCGGCCAGCCGTTCCTCGGCCGCGAGTTCTCCTCCGAGCCGGACTACTCCGACGAGATCGCCCGCGAGATCGACGACGAGATCCGCCGCATCGTCGAGGGCGCTCACCAGACCGCCAAGGACCTGCTCACCGAGAAGCGCGACGAGCTCGACCGGATCTCGAAGATCCTGCTGGAGCGGGAGACGATCGACGCCGATCAGTTCCTTGCCCTGCTCGACGGCAAGTCCGCGGACGAGGTCTTCGTCGACGAGGAGGAGCCCTCCAAGCCGGTCGAGCCGGCCCCGGCGCCGGAGCGCCCCCAGCGCGAAGGCGCCCGCCCGGCGCCCAGGCCGCGCCCAGGTTTCGCCGGCGGCGACGCCGGCTAACTCTCCGCCATGGAGTTGATGGGGGTCGTCAACGTCACCCCCGACTCGTTCTCCGACGGGGGGCTATTTCTCGAGCCCGAGGCGGCGATCGCCCATGGGGCGCAGTTGGCTCGGGAGGGAGCGGCGATCCTCGACGTCGGGGGGGAGTCGACCCGGCCCGGGGCCGATGAGGTGGGCGTCGAGGAGGAGCTGGCGCGCACCCAGCCGGTCGTCTCCGACCTGGCGGCGCTGGGGCATCGGGTCTCTATCGACACCTCGAAGTCGGCGGTGGCCGCGGCGGCGCTCGACGCCGGCGCGACGATCGTCAACGATGTCACCGCCCTTCGCGGCGACCCGGAGATCGCGACGCTCTGCGCCGAGCGCGGTGCGGTCCTGGTGCTGATGCACATGCAGGGGACCCCGCGCACCATGCAGGAGGCGCCGTCCTACGGGGACGTGGTCGACGAGGTCAAGGCTTTCCTGGCGGAGCGGATGGAAGAGGCGGTTGCGGCGGGCGTCATGGAGGAGCGGATCTGGCTCGACCCCGGGATCGGCTTCGGCAAGGCGCTGGAGCACAACCTCGAGCTGCTGCGCCGGCTCGGCGAGCTGCGGGGGCTGGGGCGGCCGCTGGTGGTCGGCACCTCGCGCAAGAGCTTCATCGGCAAGATCGACGGGTCGGAGGCGGGCGAGCGGATCGGCGGAACGATCGCCTCCAGCGTGCTCGCCGCCGTGGAGGGCGCCGACGTGCTTCGCGTCCACGACGTCGCCGAGGTGGCCCAGGCGATCAAGGTCGCCGGCGCGGTGCTGGGATAGGTTGCCCCTCCATGGAAGCTCACGGCAACGGGGTCGAGTCGAGCGTCGAGGTGGAGCTGCGCGGACTTTCCATCTATACGCACCACGGCGTCAGCGAGGCCGAGCGCGAGGTCGGCCAGCGCCTCGAGTTCGACGTCTCCTTCGACGTCCCCGACTGCGACGCGGTGCTCACCGATCGGCTCGAGGACACGGTCGACTACGCGCAGGTCTGCGACATCGTCGCCCTGGCGGCTACCGAGCGCAGCTACAAGACGCTGGAGCGTCTCGCCCAGGTGGTGGGGGAGCGCCTGATGGAGCGCTACGGATGCGAGTCGGTCCGGGTCCGAGCGGCCAAGCCGGAGCCGCCCCTGCCCCTCGCCATCCAGGAGGTCGCCGTGGAGGTCACCCACGAGCGCGCCCTGGAAGAGGCCGAGGGGGACGACGACGAGGGGTAGCGCCGACGTGCGGATCGGCTACCTGGGGTTCGGCTCGAATGTCGGCGACCGCGCCGATCACCTGCGCGGCGCGGTGCGGATGCTGGAAGAGCGGGGCGTCGAGGTCGAGGCGGTTTCCTCGATCTATGAGACCGAGCCGGTGGGAGAGGTGCTCGACCAGGCCGACTTTCTCAATGCGGCGGTTCGTATCCGCACCGAGCTGGAGCCGGAGGAGCTACTCGACCTCTGCAAGGCGGTCGAGGCGGAGCGGGGGCGCGACCTCGACGCCGCTCGGCACGGCCCCCGCCCGCTGGACGTCGACCTGCTGCTGCTCGGCGACTTGGAGCTGGAGACCGACCGCCTCACCCTGCCGCACCGCGAGGTGACTACCCGCCGCTTTGTCCTCGCTCCTCTGTTGGAGCTTGACCCCGCGTTGGCGCTGCCCGACGGGACGCGTCTCGCCGAGGCTCTGGCGTCGCTAGGCGGCGGCCAGCGAGTTGAGCGGCTCTAGCCAGGCGGGTGGGAGGATCGGCGGGATGTCGCCGGGGAGGTCGGGTTGAACCCGCTTGGCGAGGCGGCCCGCCGGCCGCGCTTCGATCAGCGGGCGCAGATCCTGGAGGGACATTGCGAGGCGGATGCTCGGGGCGATCTGGAAGTCGGCGGCGTTCAGTTCCTCGCCGTCGAGGGTGCCCGCCGCGATCATCTCGTCGATCCGCGTCAATTGCCCCCCGAGCGCGGCTAGGTCGGCGCGCACGTTCCCGTCGGTTGCCTGGTTGAGCCTGGCCGTGAGGGCGACGATCGGCGCTGCAGTCTTCAGTGCGAGCTCGATCGGAATGCCAAGCTTGGCGCCCTCTGAGAAGCTGCGCAGCGGAGCCCTGTCTCGCTTCAGTGCCCACCAGACCAGCTGGCGAACGGGATGCTGAAGCTCCTCGTCGCCGAAGCGCTCCGCCTCCTCGACGGCGACCCGCTTCCCGGGATCGACAGGGAAGAGGGCCGGCTCGGGCCGCAGGCGGTCCAGCTCGCGGGCGATCTCCCGGGTTCCCTGCACGCGCCGCCCATCCATCTTGAGCGCCGGCACGGTGTTGCGAGGGAAGCCCAGTGCCCGCACCACGACCTTGGAGATTGCCGGGAAGAGGTCGGTCCGCTTGAAGGGGATGCCCTTGTGCTTGAGCATCAGCTGCGCCGCCATACCCGGGTGCGACCCGGGAATCGTGTAGAGCCTCACCTTCACGCGGGCCATCCTATGCGCTTGGAGACTCAAAGCCAGCGTTTCCAGCGATAATCGCCCGGCCATGCTTCTTGCGGTCGATGTCGGCAACACCCAGACCCACCTCGGCGCCTTCGATGGCGAGCGCCTCTCTGAGCACTGGCGCTTTCAGACCCGGGCCGGGGCGACCGGCGACGAGCTGGCCGAGCGGATCGGCGGCCTGCTCGCCCTGCGCGACATCGGTCTGGGTGACCTCGACGCGGTTTGCGTTTCCTCGGTGGTGCCGCCGCTCGGCGCTCAGTACGAGCAGCTCACCGAGCGCTACCTCGACGGCGCCGAGTGCCTGCTGATCGGCCCCGGCGTCAAGACCGGGATGCCGATCCGGATCGATAACCCGCTTGAGGTCGGCGCCGACCGCCTCGTCAACGCGGTCGCCGCCTACGACCGGGTCGGCGGGGCCTGCGTCGTCGTCGATTTCGGCACCGGAATCAACTTTGACGCCGTCTCTGCGGAGGGCGAGTATCTGGGTGGGGCGATCGCCCCCGGCCTTGAGGTCTCTCTGACCGCGCTGGTCGAGCGCGCCGCCCGCATCCCCCGCATCGACCTGGCGGCCCCCGAGTCGGCGATCGGTCGCTCCAGCCGGGCGGCGATCCAATCGGGCGTGGTCTTCGGCTTCGCCGGCCTGATCGACGGCGTCGCGAGGCGGATCGAGGAGGAGCTGGGGGAGGCGAGGTTCTTGGCGACCGGCGGCCTCGCCGAGGCGATTGTTCCCTTCACCGAGACGATCGATGAGGTCGACGACTTGCTTACCCTGAAGGGGCTGCGCCTCATCCATGCCCGCAACGCGCCCACAGCTGACTGATCCGTTCCGGATCGCCGACGTCGAGATTGCCAATCGCGTCCTCCTCGCCCCTCTGGCCGGGATCGGCAACTGGTTCGTGCGCCTGCAGGCCAAACGCCACGGCGCCGGCTTGGCCGTCTCGGAGATGGTCTCCAGCTTCGGCCTGCACCACCGCAACGAGCGCACCCTGCGCGAGCTGATGCGGATCCACCCTGACGAGCACCCCGTCTCGATCCAGCTCTTCGGCCACGACGCCGAGGTGATGCGCTCCGGCGCGGCGATCGCCGCCGAGGCGGGCGCCGACCTGATCGACATCAACATGGGCTGTCCCGTCCGCAAGGTGCGAAAGACGGGCGCCGGCGCCGAGTTGTTGCGCGACCACGATTTGGCGCTGGCGTTGGCGCGCGGCGCCTCGGAGGGCAGTGGGTTGCCGGTGACGGTGAAGCTGCGCTCGGGGATCGAGCCCGGCGACCGCTCCGGTTTCGAGCTGGCGCTGCGCCTCGTCGAGGAGGCGGGAGTGGCGGCGGTCGGCTTCCACCCGCGTGCCGCCAAGGTCGGGCACAAGGGCGTCCCCGACTACGCGCTGACCCGCGAGCTGGTCGAGCGGGTCGACGTGCCGGTGATCGTCTCGGGCGGTCTGAGCAGCGCCGAGGCGGCGCGGCGCGCCTACGAGGAGTCCGGCGCCGACGCGGTGATGATCGCCCGCGGCGGGCTCGGCAACCCCTGGGTCTTCGAGGAGTTGACCGGACGCCGTGCGACGCCCCCGGACCGCGAGGAGATAGCGACCGAGCTGCTCTGGGTGATCGATCGCGCCGAGGAGCATTTCGGGGCGGAGCGGGCGGCGCGCTACTTGCGCAAGTTCTACCCGTGGTACATGGAGCCGCTCGAGGCCCCGTCCGCGATTGCGGACGAGCTTCAGCGAAGCGCCGACCTGGCGCGCGCCCGCGAGCTGATCGCCTCCTTGGCCGCGCCTGTGGGCGCACTTTCTTGAGCGGTAGGGCCCATCTCGTTAGGGGGCGGGCCACTGGGACGGTTCAGGACCAAGCGGGGCGGTCACGACGCGGATTCCGCATGGCAGCGCCATGTGGGATTCGCGACGGGGCCGAATCCGCGCAGTGTCCTGGGCCGTATCCAGGGGCGCGATCGCCTACCGAGATGGGCCCTGAGTCGGCCTCGCTATATTTCCGCGCTCCCTGCAAGCAAAGCGAGGTCAGGACAAGTGAGTCGCCAGTCCGTAATCACCCCCGAAGGGCTCGAGAAGCTCAAAGAGGAAATCGAGCACCTTTCGACCACGAAACGGCGCGAGGTCGCGGAGCGGATCAAGGAGGCGCGCGAGTTCGGCGACATCTCCGAGAACGCCGAGTACGACGACGCCAAGAACGAGCAGGCGCTGCTCGAGCAGCGCATCGCCCAGCTCGAGGAGCGGCTGCGTCGCGCCACCGTGATCGACGAGAAGGACCTCGGCACCGACGAGGTCAAGTTCGGCTCGATCGTCCACGTCAAAGACCAGAAGACCGGCGACTCCCAGAAATTCCAGATCGTCGGCTCGACCGAGGCCAACCCGGTCGAGCACAAGCTCTCTAACGAGTCGCCGATCGGCAAGGCGCTGGTAGGGCGCAAGCGCAACGACGTGGTCAGCGTCGAGGTCCCGCGCGGGCCGAAGAAGAAACTCAAAATCACCAAGATCGAAACGGCTTAGCGGTCGATAGGCTCGCGCGGTGAGCGAGCCCGAGGGCCCCGAGCTTTCCGACGTTCTCCGCGACCGGCGGGAGAAGCTTGACCGCCTGCGCGAGGCGGGTGTCGATCCCTTCCCGCACGACTTCGCCGAACGCGAGGACATCGCCGAGGTGCGAGCGGCCCACGAGGGGCTGGCGCCCGGGATGGAGACCGAGTCCCGCCACCGCGTCGCGGGCCGGATCGCCGCCCGGCGCGGCCACGGCAAGGCCTGCTTCATCGACCTGCGCGACGGCAGCGGGCAGATCCAGATCCACGCCCGCGAGGACCTGCTCGGCGCCAAGCCCTACGAGCTTCTGGTCGACCTCGACCTCGGCGACATCGTCGGCGTCGAGGGGACGGCACTGGCAACCCGGCGCGGGGGAGAGCTGACCCTGGCGATCGACCGCTGGCGACTGCTCTCCAAGAGCCTGCGCCCACCGCCGGACAAGTTCCATGGCCTCGAGGACACCGAGACGCGCTACCGCCGCCGCGAGCTGGACCTGATCGCCAACGAGGAGTCGCGCAAGGTCTTTGCGACCCGGTCCCGCACGATCGGCGAGGTGCGGCGCTGGCTCGACGACCACGGTTTCGTTGAGGTCGAGACGCCGGTCCTGCAGCCGCTCTACGGCGGCGCCCTGGCCCGGCCCTTCACCACCCATCACAACGCCCTCGACCGCGACTTCTACCTGCGAATCGCCACTGAGCTGTACTTGAAGCGGCTGGTTGTGGGCGGCATCGACCGCGTCTATGAGCTGGGCAAGGACTTTCGCAACGAAGGGGTGTCGCACAAGCACAACCCTGAGTTCACGATGCTCGAGTGGTATGAGGCCTATGCCGACTACAGCAAGACCGCCCACGACCTCGAGCTGCTGGTCGCCGAGGTGGCGGAGCGGGTGCTCGGCACGACTGAGGTGGAGCGCGACGGGGTGACGATCGATTTCGCCCCGCCCTGGAAGCGGCTGACGCTGCGCGAGGCGATCCGCGAGCGGACCGGAGTCGACATCGCCGAGCACCCGACCCGCGAGGCGCTGGCCGCCGCGATGGGGACCGAGCCCGACCCGGCCGAGGGGTGGGGGAAGCTGGTCGACGGCTTGCTCTCCAGGTCGGTCGAGCCGGAGCTGATTCAGCCCACCTTCCTCCTCGACTACCCGGTGGAGCTGTCGCCGTTCGCGAAGGCCCATCGTTCTGAAGAGGGCCTGGTGGAGCGCTGGGAGGCCTTCGTCGGTGGCGTCGAGATCGCCAACTCGTTCAGCGAGCTGAACGATCCCGACGAGCAGCGCCGCCGCTTCGAGCAGCAGCGCGCCGAGTCCGAGCGCGGCGACGAGGAGGCCCAGCCCTACGACGAGGCGTTCGTCGAGGCGCTCGAGCAGGGAATGCCGCCGACCGGCGGCGTCGGCCTCGGAATCGACCGCCTGGTGATGATGCTGACCGGGGCGCGATCGCTGCGGGAAGTGGTGCTGTTCCCTGCGATGCGGACCTGAACGGCGGCCAAAAGGCCGCTCCTAGCGGCTTTTCGGGGCCCGGGGCCGGTTGGGCGCCATCGGTATCGTTTAAAGGACACATGGGCGCCTCCCGATTACCGAAGGGCGTCTCCGGTACTTCCCCCGACGAACCGAGTTTGAACAGGCAGAGAAACCTTTGTTCGAGAGATTCACAGAGCGAGCCCGTCAAGTAGTCGTCCTGGCGCAGGAAGAAGCGCGCACGCTCAAGCACAACTACATCGGCACCGAGCACATCCTGCTCGGCCTGTTGCGCGAAGAGGAAGGGCTCGCCGCCCGCGTCCTCGAGTCCCTCGACATCACGGTCGAGCGGGTCCGCGCGCAGGTGGTCAGGATCGTCGGCTCCGGCGAGGAGGTCACCTCCGGCCAGATCCCCTTCACCCCGCGCGCCAAGAAGGTGCTCGAGCTGGCGCTGCGCGAGGCGCTCTCACTGGGACACAACTACATCGGCACCGAGCACATCCTGCTCGGCCTCGTGCGTGAGAACGAGGGCGTCGCCGCCCGCATCCTGCTCGACTTCGACGCCGACTCCGACAAGATCCGCAACGAGGTGATCCGGATGCTGTCGGGCCCGGGCGGCCGCCGCCAGGGCCAGGGCAGCGGGTCCGGGAGCGGCGAGGGCAAAAAGTCTTCGAAGCTGCTCGATCAGTTCGGCCGCAACCTGACCAAGCTCGCCGAGGAGGGCAAGCTCGACCCGGTGATCGGTCGCGAGACCGAGATCGAGCGGATCATGCAGATCCTCTCCCGGCGCACCAAGAACAACCCGGTGCTGCTGGGCGAGCCCGGGGTCGGCAAGACCGCCGTGGTCGAGGGCCTCGCCGCCCGCATCAACAAGGGCGAGGTCCCCGAGCTGCTCAAGAACAAGCAGATCTACACGCTCGACCTGGCGGCCCTGGTCGCCGGCTCGAAGTACCGCGGCGAGTTCGAGGAGCGCCTCAAGAAGGTGATGAAAGAGATCACCCAGCGCGGCGACATCATCCTTTTCATCGACGAGCTTCACAACCTGGTCGGCGCCGGCGCGGCCGAGGGCGCGATCGACGCCGCCTCGATCCTGAAGCCGGCGCTCGCCCGCGGCGAGCTGCAGACGATCGGCGCGACGACGCTCGACGAGTACCGCAAGTACCTGGAGCGCGACTCGGCGCTGGAGCGACGCTTCGCCCAGATCAAGGTCGACCAGCCCTCGGTGGAGGACACGGTGAGGATCCTCGAGGGCCTGCGCGAGCGCTACGAGCAGCACCACCGGGTGCAGATCACCGATGACGCGCTGGCCGCCGCGGCCGAGCTCGCCGATCGCTATATCTCCGACCGCTTCCTGCCCGACAAGGCGATCGACCTGATCGACGAGGCCGCCTCGCGAATGCGGATCAAGTCGATGAGCGCGCCCCCGGTCTACCGCGACCTCGAGGAGGAGATCGAGACGACGCGGCGCGAGAAGGAGGCTGCGATCGAGGCGCAGGAGTTTGAGAAGGCCGCGAACCTGCGCGACACAGAGCGTCAGCTGACGACCCGCAAACGCGAGCTCGAGGACGAGTGGGCGGAGGGCGAGAACGGCAGTGAGCGCCCCGCTGTCGGCGAGGAGGAGATCGCCGACATCGTCTCGATGTGGACCGGCATCCCGGTCTTCAAGCTGACCGAGGCCGAGACCAAGAAATTGATCCGCATGGAGGAGGAGCTGCACAAGCGGGTGATCGGCCAGGAGGTCGCGATTACCGCCGTCTCCAAGGCGATCCGTCGCTCGCGCGCCGGGATCAAGGACCCGAAGCGCCCGGCCGGCTCCTTCATCTTCCTCGGCCCCTCCGGGGTCGGCAAGACCGAACTCGCCCGCACTCTCGCCGAGTTCCTCTTCGGCGATGAGGAGGCGATGATCCGGATCGACATGTCCGAGTACATGGAGAAGCACGCGGTCAGCCGTCTGGTCGGCTCGCCGCCGGGCTACATCGGCTACGACGAGGGCGGTCAGCTGACCGAGGCCGTGCGGCGCAAGCCCTACTCGGTGCTGCTGCTCGACGAGATCGAGAAGGCTCACCCCGACGTCTTCAACATCCTCCTGCAGATTCTCGAGGACGGGAGGCTGACCGACGCCCAGGGCCGCACCGTCGACTTCCGCAACTCGATCGTGATCATGACCTCGAACATCGGCGCCTCGGAGATCTCCAAGAACACCTCGATCGGCTTCACCGTCTCCGACGAGACCGGGATGTCCTACGACGACATGAAAAACCGGATCATGGGCGACCTGAAAAAGGTCTTTCGGCCGGAGTTCCTCAACCGGATCGACGAGGTGATCGTCTTCCACAAGCTGGCCAAGGAAGAGGTCAAAGAGATCATCGACCTGATGATCAACCGCGTCCGCGTCCAGGTCGCCGAGCACGAGCTGCAGCTGGAGCTGACCAACGAGGCCAAGGACCTGCTGGTCGACAAGGGCTGGGACCCCTCGATGGGCGCCCGGCCGCTGCGCCGCGCGATCCAGCGCTATATCGAGGACCCGCTCGCCGACGAGGTGCTGAGGCAGGGCGAGATGACCCCCGGCTCGACCGTGATGGTTGCCCGCGACGCCTCCGGCGACGACGAGGACCGTCCACTCAGCCTGACGATCATCGCGCCGAAGAAGCCGCCCAAGCCCAAGGCGAAGCCCGAGCCCGAGAAGGTCGGCGTCGGCGCCAAGAAGGACGACGGCGACGAGCCGGGCGAGCCCGAGCAGCCGGCCGCCGACGCCGAAGTCTGAGTGCCGCTCCCGATGGATGAGCTCGGCCGTAGTGCGATCGGCACCTGGAGCGGAGGGCGGTTCCTGCGCTTCGGCGAGGCGATCGGCGAGGAGCGACTGGCGGCATTGCTGCGTCCCGGCGAGGGGATCGACACGGTGCTCAGTGCCGACACCTACGGCCAGGGAGAGGCAGACCTTTTGCTGGGGCGAGCGCTGTCCGGGGCCCGGCGCGCGGATTACCGCCTGGTCGGCGCCGTCGGCCACGACTTCTACGAGGGCGAGCGCGACGGCCCGCGCGGCTTCCCCCGCTTCACCGATCCGCGCCTGCGCGGCCCCGATGGCTACGCCTCGTATCTGCGGATGGCGGCGGAGCGCAGTCTCGAGCGGATCGGGGCGGACTCATTCGATCTGCTCCTCCTCCACAACCCCGATCGGATTGGCTACTCCAGCGAGGCGGTCTGGGATGGGATGGCGGCGCTGCGCGAGGCCGGGCTGGCCGACGGGATCGGAGTCGCTCCCGGGCCGGCCAACGGCTTCACCCTCGACCTGATCTCCTGCCTGGAGCGCTTCGGCGAGCGGATCGACTGGGCGATGATCATCCTCAACCCCTTCGAGCCGTGGCCGGGGGAGCTTTGTCTCGGGGCGGCGGAGCGCCACGGCGTCAAGGTGATCACCCGGGTCGTCGACTACGGCGGCCTCTTCTGGGGTGACCTCGAGGCCGGGATGGAGCTGGCGAAGGGGGATCACCGCGCCTTTCGCCCGGAGGGCTGGATCGAGGCCGGGTTGGAGAAGTTGACCCGCGTCTCGCCGATCGGCGAGCGGGTCGGCCTCACCCCAATCCAGCTCGCCTGCCAGTGGAACCTCGCCCACCAGGCGGTCGAGTGCGTCGTCCCGACCCTGATCCAGGAAGCGGGAGCCGACGCCCGCCCGATCGAGGAGAAGCGGGCCGAGTTGGCCGCTCTGCCCGCCGAGCAACTGCTGAGCGAGGAGGACATCGCCGCGATCCGCGCGATCGGCGACAACACCGGCTGCATGGCGCTGAAGGGCGGCAGTCCCGCCCACGAGGGGGAGGAGCGCCCGGACCGCTGGGCGCTCGACGCAGAGCTTGCCGCGGTTGGCGACCGCTGGGGGATCGACCCCGAGCGCGACCTCACCGTCGCATAGCCTGCGCTGCGTGACGCGCTCCTGGTGGACCCTGGCCGGGACCTGTGCCGGCCTCTTCCTGCTGATGCTCGACTCGACCGTGGTGGCGCTGGCGCTGCCGAGCATCCGCCACGACATCGGGGCGAGCTCGGCCGGCCTGCAGTGGGTGATGAACGCCTACCTGTTGACGCTCGCCGCCTTCGTGGTCACCGCGGGCCGCCTCGGCGACATGTTCGGTCGTAAGCGACTCTTCATCCTCGGCACGGTCGTCTTCGCGCTCGGGTCGGTTCTCTCCGGGGCGGCCGATGACGAGCTCGCCCTGATCGGCGGCAGGGTCCTGCAGGGGCTCGGCGCCGCGCCGATGCTGCCGCTCTCGCTGGCGATCGTCTGCAACGCCTTTCCCGCCGGGCAGCAGGCTCGCGCCCTCGGTGTCTGGGCCGGAATATCGGCGGTGGCACTGGGAATCGGCCCGCTCGCCGGCGGCGCGCTGGTCGACGTCGACTGGCGTCTGATCTTCTGGATCAACCTGCCGATCGCCGCTGTCGGCATCGCGATCACCGCCCTCGCCGCACCCGAGTCTCGCGACCCGGGCTCGGGCAGGCGGGTTGACCTGGCGGGCCTGCTGGCGCTCGCGGTCGGCCTGACCGCGACGATCCTGGCGCTCGTCCAGGCCAGGGTGTGGGGAGTAGCGACGGTTGTTCCCGTCGCCGCGTTGGGGCTTGCCGGCCTCTACGCCTTCTGGCGGATCGAGCACCGCGTTGCGGGCCCGATCGTCGACTTCTCGCTGTTTCGCAACGGCTCCTACTTCGGCGCCAGCGCCGCGGCCTTCGCGCTGGTCGGCTCCTACTGGGCTCTGATGTTTTTCCAGCCCCAGTACCTCCAGGACGTGCGTGGGCACTCCGCGGTCTTCAGCGGGTTGCTGATCCTCCCTGTCACCGTGCCGATGATCTTCATCTCCCCCTTCTCGGGGAGGCTGATCGCTCGGTTCGGAGCGCGGCGGTTGATGACCGCCGGGATGGCGCTCGGGACGTTGGGCCTGCTCGTCTTGACCCAGCTTGGCGCGGCCACCGCCTACTGGCAGTTGTTGGCCGGTTACCTGCCGTTCGGGATCGCGCTGGGTTTCGTATACGCGCCGATGTCGACTGCGGCGATGGCGGTGATGCCGGCGGAAAAGGTCGGGATCGCCTCCGGAGTCCTGGCGATGGACAGAGTCCTGGCCGGCGCGGTCGCCCTCGCGGCGGTTGGCGCTGCCTTTCACGCGTTGCTGGAGGGTGGAGACTCCTTCTCGACGGCGGTCGGGGGATCAACCTGGCTCCTGGTCGCGCTCTGCGCCGTCGGCGCCGCGCTCACCTGGGCCTTCGTCCGCGACGTGGACCCCGCAGGGCCGGACCCGGCTGTCGCCGGCGATCCACCCGCGGTCGAGTTGCACAACCACAGCCACCACCGCCGTTTCCATCTTTAGATGGTTGATTCCACAACCACGCACGCCTGGATGACGCGCGTGGCACTGCGCATCTCTGCGTCCTCGGGCTTGCCTTTGGCACCACCAAAGGCTGCGCCCTGCGTCCTTGATCTGCTTGGCCACGCACGCCCCCAGTCGCACGTAGCCGTGGAATCAACCATCTAGGCCACGCCTGTGCCAGGCGTAATGCTGCGTTTGCCTTGAGTTTCTTGACAAGACGCATCCCGACCTTTCCACTCGGAATTCACCAGACCGCATTCCAGAGCGATTTTTGCCATCCTGAAAAGCGATGTCGCTACTGCCCGGGGATGAGCTTCACGAGCTTTCAGAACGACAGGACCCCCGGCTGCTGAGGGCCCTTGACGTGGTCGCGCCGGGCGGAGCCCTGCGCGAGGGGATCGACAACATCGTCCACTCGCGGACCGGTGGGTTGCTCGTCGTCGGCGACCTCGAGGACATCTCCCACCTGCTTTCGGGGGGGATCAAGCTCGATATCGACTACACCCCGGCGCTGCTCTACCAGGTAGCGAAGATGGACGGTGCGATCGTCCTCAACGCCGAGGCGACGAAGATCGCCTGGGCCAACGTCCAGCTGATGCCGGACCCGACGATCCTCTCCTCGGAGACCGGCACCCGCCACCGCACCGCCGAGCGCGTCTCCAAACAGACGGACGCGCTGGTGATTGCGATCTCGCAGCGCCGCGACGTCGTCTCGCTCTACATCGAGGGAACCAAGTACATCCTTCAGGACATCCCGGCGGTCCTGGCCAAGGCGAACCAGGGCCTGGCGACCCTGGACAAGTACCGCGCTCGCCTCGACGAGATCTCCTCTCGCCTCACCGTCTTGGAGTTCGAGGGCGGGGGCGTCCTCTACGACGTGCTCGCGGTCCTGCAGCGCGCCGAGCTGGTCACCCGGATGGCGGTGGAGGTGGAGCGCTACATCGTCGAGCTGGGGACCGAGGGTCGGTTGATTGAGATGCAGCTGGAGGAGACGATGGTCGGGGTCGCGGCCGACAAGACGGCGTTGATCCGCGACTACTCGGTGGAGGACTCCGAGCAGAACATCGCCACGATGCTGCAGTCGCTGGCCCGGATGTCGCACCAGGACGTGCTCGACTTCGGCCGACTCGCCGAGCTGCTCGGCTACGACCGCAAGCTCAACACGCTCGACTTTCCGGTCGCCCCACGCGGCTATCGCGTGCTGGGCCGCATTCCTCGCATACCCAAGCTTGTCGTCCAGAAGATCATCCACGAGCTCGGCGGCTTGGAGGAGGTCCTTGCGGCTTCCGACGCCGACCTCGAGGCCGTCGATGGAGTTGGCCAGACACGGGCCAAGGACATCCGCGAAGGCCTGCGGAGGCTTCAGGAGGTCGACCTGGTCGACAGGTACCTACAGAGTTAGATGGCGATAAGCGCCATCGAGAACCGAGAGGAGGAAGTAATTCCCCAGCTAGAGGAAGTGGAAGTCATGGAGGCTGACTTCGAGGAGGTCGTTTACGTCTGCGACTTCGAGGAAGGTGACAAGGTCGTCTATCCCCACCACGGGGCCGGCCTGGTGATGAAGAAAGAGCACCGAGAGCTGATGGGGGAGGAGCGTGAGTACCTCACGATCAAGATCCTCCACAACGAGCTGACGGTGATGGTTCCCTGCGAGAACGCCGGCAAGGCGGGGCTGCGACGGGTCATCGATGAGGTCGAGATCAAAAAAGTGACCGATGTGCTCACCGATGACGTGTCGGAGATGCCGAAGAACTGGAACCGGCGCTTCAAGTACAACCGCGAGAAGATCAAGACCGGCGATGTGTTCGAGCTCGCCGAGGTCGTCCGCAACCTCGCCATCCGCGAGATGGAGAAGGGGCTCTCCACCGGGGAGAAGCAGATGTACACGCGGGCGAAGAAGATTCTCGCCTCGGAGTTCATGTACGCGCTCGACAAGGACGAGGAGGGCGCGGAGGAGTACCTGGACGGCCTGCTGGAGGAGCGCTTCGCCACCACGGCGTAGCAACGACGCGGCCACAGTAGGTGTCACCGCGGTCATCGCGGCCGCCGGTTCCGGGGAGAGGCTCGGAGCCGGCGGCCCGAAGGCCTTCGTGTCGCTCGGCGGCAGGTCGATGGTCGAGTGGTCGATCGAGGCCTTCCGGGCGGCGCCGTCGGTGCGCTCGATCGTGGTCGCCTGCCCGCCCGGGCACGTCCACGAGCTGGGCGGGCATGACCTGGGCGTGGTCGAGGGCGGGGCGACGAGGTCGGATTCGGTCGTCAATGCGCTGGCCGCAGTGGGGACCGAGTTGGTCGCCGTCCACGATGCCGCCAGGCCGCTCGTCACGCCCGAGCTGGTCGAGGACGTGGTCGCGGCCCTCGTGGCGGATCCGGAGGCCGATGGCGCAATAGCCGCGGCCCCGGTTACCGACACGATCAAGCAGGCGGCCGCCCCGGGGGCCGACACGGGAACGAAAGTCGTTTTTCCCGTCACAGAGACGGAAAAACTGACTTTCGTCGTGGAAGCGACGCTGGATCGGGGCAGGCTGTGGGCGGCGCAGACGCCTCAGGTCTTCAGGGTCGAGGCGCTGCGCGCCGCCTTCGCCGTCGACTCCGATCGGGTCGCCGCCACCGACGAGGCGATGCTGATCGAAGCGAGCGGCGGACGGGTGCTGCTGCACCCGTCACCGCCCGAGAACCTCAAGGTGACGACGCCGTTCGACCTCAAGCTCGCCGAGCTGCTGCTCTTCGAGCGGTCTTAGTCCCGCAGCAGGACCCAGACGAGCGTCGCCGCGAAGCAGAGCTGCCCCACTCCGAGCGCGACGCCGAGGCTGATCGCGCCGAGCAACTCGGCGACCGCGACGCCGCCGACGAAGGCCAGGAGCAGAGCGATGAGTTGGCGGCGCACAGCGCGAGCAGTCTAGGACCGGCCTCCGGCGCCGCGCGCTCTGGCGTGGGTGCTGCGGCCGACCGGCAGCCCCCCGGCGGCGCGGGAGTCGTCCTGCAGATGGCTGCGTCTTCGCCGTTGGTAGATCTTGCGCTGCACGAAGAGGGTGGTTACGCCCGCCAGCAGGATCGCGACCAGGTTGACCGCGAGCTGGGCCATCGCCCCCCGCCATTCCGACCAGTCCGCCACCGCTGCTGCGACGCCGATGTTGGCCGCGGCCGGGATCGTCGTTACCGAGATCAGCACGCCGACCAGGGCCCCCGACTTCGCGGAGGTCAGCGAGAGGACGCCGGCCGCGCCGGCGAAGCAGGCGACGATGAAGGAGAAGCTGTTGGGGTGGGAGATGAACTGGGTCAGCGGGTGCTGGGCGCTGCTGAAGTTGCTGTCGAGCAGGCCGGTCCACTTCGAGACCAGCGTGAAGAGGAAGGCTGCGGTGATGCCGACCGGGAAGCCGATCGCCAGTGCCGTCAGCGAGCGCAAGGCGACGCTGGATCGGCGTTCGACGATCGCCACGCAGAGCCCCGCGATCGGCCCGAACTCGGGCCCGACCACCATTGCGCCGACGATCAAGATCGGCGATCCCGAGAAGATGCCGACCGCGGCAATCAGACAGGCGAGGGTCATGAAGATGAGGAAATTGCCCCCCAGCTCGATGCTCTCGGAGGTGCGCGCCTCCACCTCCTCCCAGACGACCGCGTCCGACGGCGCTCCCCGCGCCGCCTTCTCAGCTCGGTCGGCCGCCTCGGAGAGCTGAGAGTCGATCTGCTCCAGCGCGATCGAGCCGTCGCGCGGAATGTCGAGTTCCTTGAGGTCGTCGATGATTACGCTGGCGTCCTCGCGGGCGACGTCGCAGAGGATCACGTCCCCGGCGGGCCGGCGCGCCGCCCCGGCCAGGAAGATCAGGTTGGAGACCGATGCCGAGGCGCCGAGCAGGTCGAGGGCTTTGCTCGACCGATCCGATGGGACGACGATCCGCAGGTGGACCATGAAGGGCAGCGTATCCCCGCCTCGGGTCGCTTAGTCTCGCTTGCCGTGCTGACCGACTACCACCTGCATCTGCGCCCCGACGAGCCCGACACTCCCCCGGAGCGGTTCTTCACCCAGGCCAACGTCGACCGCTACCTGGCGGCGGCGGAGGAGAGGGGAATCGACGAACTGGGCGTCTCCGAGCACATCTACCGCTTCACCCAGGCGCTCGACCTCTGGCGCCATCCGTTCTGGGAGGAGGAGGCGCGCGACGACCTCGACGCCTACTGCGAGTTCGTCCGCTCCACCTCGCTGAAGCTGGGGATCGAGTGTGACTTCGTCCCCGGCGCGGAGGACCGCACCGCTTCGCTCCTGGAGGCGCACGACTTCGACTACGTAGTCGGCTCGGTCCACTTCGTCGGCGAGGCGGCGGTCGACCACGAGGGGTGGGACGTCTGGAGGGGAGGGGGCGACCCCGACGAGGTCTGGCGCCGCTACTTCGAGGCGCTGGCCGAGTGCGCTCGCAGCGGCCTCTTCGACATCCTCGCCCACCCCGACCTGGTCAAGGTCTGGGGCGGCGCTCGCCCGCTGCCCGAGCGCGATCTGCGCCACTACTACGAGCCCGCGGTCGAGGCGATCGCCGAGAGCGGCATCGCGGTCGAGGTCTCGACCGCCGGGCTGCGCAAGCCGGTCGGGGAGATCTATCCCTCCGTCGCCTTCGCCGAGATGTGCGTCGAGGCCGGCGCCGCGTTTGCGCTCTCCTCGGACGCCCACCTCCCCGAGCAGGTCGGCTTCGAGTTCGAGCGTGCGGTCGAGTTCCTGGGCGAGCTGGGCGTCGCAGAGATCTGCACCTTCGATCGGCGGCAGCGGCGCCTCGCGCCGCTCGGTGCCCCCATCGGAGAGAATCGCTGAGATGACCCCGGTAGGGATCGGATATGACAGCCACCGCTTCGCCGAGGGGCGCCGGCTCGTGCTGGGCGGGGTCGAGATTGAACACGAGTGCGGCCTCGCCGGTCACTCCGACGCCGACGTCCTCGCCCACGCCGTCATCGACGCCCTGCTCGGGGCCGCCGGGATGGGTGACATCGGCACCCTCTTCCCCGACGACGAGGAGCGCTGGCAGGGCGCCGACTCGATCGACCTGTTGCGGACGGTGGTTGGGACGGTCGCGGGCCGGATCGTCAACATCGACGCCACCCTGATCTGCGAGGAGCCCCGGCTGGCGACTCACCGCGCCGAGATGGAGCGGATCCTCGCCGAGGCCACCTCAGCTCGGGTCAGCGTCAAGGCGACCACCAACGAGGGTATGGGCTGGATCGGCCGCGGCGAGGGAATCGCCTGCATGGCGGTCGCTTTGATCGAGACCGACTAAGCACTAGGCTTCCCGATCCGATGGGAATCCTCAGCTCCATCGCGTCGAGCGCGCGACAGTCGATCTCCGACGCTGTCTTCGAAGTCAAGGTCCTCCACGAGGTCGGGATCCTCGGGCCCGTGCGTCCCGACATCGCCGCCAAGGTGGGCACGACCTTCGTCCGCTGGGGCGCCTCGCCGGCCACCGGGATCGCGACCGCGGCGATCCACCACCCCCATGAGATCGCGCTGATCGACGAGCGTGGATCGCTCAGCTTTGAGCGGCTGCACCGCCGCACCAACGCCCTGGCCCACGCTTTCGCCGGGATGGGAGTCTGCTACGGGGACGGGATCGGCGTTATGTGCCGGAACCACCGCGGATTCGTCGAGGCGACCCTGGCCGCCGCCAAGCTCGGTGCCGGCGCGCTCTACCTCAACACCATGTTCGCCGGTCCCCAGCTCGCCGAGGTGACCCGCCGCGAGGGCCCGAAGGTCCTGGTCTACGACGAGGAGTTCACCGGGCTGCTCGAGGGGGTTGACCCCGGCGTCACCCGGGTCGTCGGCTGGAGCGACGGTGAGACCGAAGAGCTGACCCTGGACGGGCTGATCGAGGGCGGCGACGAGTCCGACCTCAAACCGCCTCCGGACAAGCCCCGCTTCGTGATCCTCACCTCCGGAACCACCGGCACCCCGAAGGGCGCCCAGCGCTCCAGCCCCGACGGGTTGTTTGCCATATCCGCGCTGTTCGACAAGATCCCCTTCCGCACCCGCGAGACGATGCTGATCGCCGCTCCTCTGTTTCACTCCTGGGGCTTCTTTCACTTCATCGTCAGCCTGCCGACCTCTTCGACGATCGTGCTCCGGCGTCGCTTCGACCCCGAGGACACGCTGCGGGCCGTCCAGGAGAGCCGCGCGCAGGTGCTGGCCGCGGTGCCGGTGATGATCCAGCGGATTCTTGGGCTGCCCGAGGAGACGCTCTCCAAGTACGACCTCTCCTCGCTGCGGATCACCTCGCTCTCCGGCTCGGCGCTGCCCGGGGAGCTGGCGATCGAGTGGATGGACCGCTTCGGCGACACGGTCTACAACCTCTATGGCTCGACCGAGGTCGCCTACGCGACCGTCGCAACGCCCGAGGACCTGCGGGCGGCTCCCGGCACGGCCGGCAAACCGCCTCGCGGGACGGTCGTGCGGCTCTACGACGAGAGCGGCCGGCCCGTTCCGCAGGGTGAGGTGGGGCGGATCTTCGTCGGCAACGAGATGTCCTTCGAGGGCTATACCGGCGGCGGCGGCAAGGAGGTGATCGACGGCCTGCTGTGCAGCGGGGACGTCGGCCACGTCGACGCCGCCGGGCGCCTCTTCATCGACGGCCGCGACGACGAGATGATCGTCTCCGGCGGCGAGAACGTCTTCCCGCGTGAGGTCGAGGACCTGCTCTCCGACCACGAGTCGGTGGCCGAGGTGGCGGTGATCGGCGTCGCCGACGACGAGTTCGGGCAGCGGCTGAAGGCGTTCATCGTGCTCGGCGGCGCGGTCGAGGTGGGGGAGGACGAGCTGAAAGCGCACGTCAAGGCGAACCTCGCGGCGTACAAGGCCCCGCGCGAGATCGAGTTCCTCGAGGAGCTGCCGCGCAACGCCACCGGCAAGATCCTCAAGCGCGAGCTGCACGAGCGCGAAGCGCAGGCCCAGAAGTCCAGTTAGCTATTTGCGGCTTTTTCGGCCGGCGGTGGGGTGGCGTTGATTCCGACGGCCATAGTAGGTTGCCGGGACATGGTCCAACTCGACGCGATCGGCGAAGCGACGGAGACGATGCACGACGTCGCTCAGGAGGCGCTCACCCTGGCGCGCTCGGGCCAGAAGCGCGCCGCCGAAGCGGAGGCCCGTAGCGCACGGGCCCGGGCCGAGGTCAAGGAAGCCGCAATGGGGTCGTTGCGCAAGCTCGGCGAGGAGGGTCGCGAACGGATCGCCGCCGAGCGGCGGGCGCGGCGAGAGGCCGAGCGGCGTGTCGCCGGCGCCGAGGAGGCGCGAGACCGGGCAGAGAAGGCTTACGAGGGCGCCTTGAAGCGCGCTCAGGGCGACCGCGAAGCGATGACCGCGGAGTTGACCTCCATACGCGCCGAGGCCGAGCATTCTCTGGCTGAGACGGTCAAGCACCTCGAGGAGGACGCGGAGCGGCGGACACAGGAGGCGCGGCTGGAGGTCCAGCAGGAGGCCGACCGGAGGATCGCCGCGGCCGAGCAGCGCGCCGCCGAAGCAGAGGCCGCCGAGGAGGAGGCGCGGTCGATCGCGGTGCGGATCGAGACGGAGATCGAGCAGCGCGTCATGGAGGGCACCGAGGAGGTTCGCCGCGAGGCCGAGGAGCGGGTCCAGAAGTTGGTTGCGCAAGTCGAGCACCAGGCCGAGGAAGTGGCCCGCAACCGCGCCGAGGACCAGTTGCGAGCCGAGGCGGACCGGATCCACCAGCAGGCCGAGAAGCGCGAGGAGCGGGCGAGGCGCGCCGCCGAGGAGGAGATCAAGGCGAGCGCCAACCGGGCGCGGCGGGAGGCTCTCGCCGCGGCTCAGGACACAGCTCCCCCCTGGGCGGGGACCGAGCAAGCGGTCCCCGCGAGCGGCTACCGGACCTTCTAAGACCATCTAGGCTCCGCCTCGCGATGCGCGAGGTTTGGATCAAGGACACGCTGACCGGCGAACGCCAGGTCATCGACGCCGGCGGCGAGGTTGGGATCTACGCCTGCGGCCCGACCGTCTACAGCCGGATCCACATCGGCAACGCGCGCCCCTTCGTCGTCTTCTCCCTGTTCGCCCGCTTTCTGCGCTCGGAGGGCTACGCCGTCAAGCTCGTCGTCAACGTCACCGACGTCAACGACAAGATCTACGCGGCGGCGCGCGAGGCGGGGGAGCCCTCGGCCGAGTTCGCGGCGCGGATGACCAACGCCTATTTCGGGGACACCGACCGGCTCGGCCTCGGCCGGCCCGACGCGGAGCCGCTGGCCACCGAGACGATCGACGGCATCGTCGAGCTGATCGCCGAGCTGATCGCGGGCGGGCATGCCTATGAGTCCGGCGGCGACGTCTACTTCCGCGTGCGCAGTTTTGACGGCTACGGCAAGCTCTCCAACCGTCGTACGGAGGACATGGACCAGGGGGAGGAGGCCGGCTCCGCGTCCCTCAAGGAGGACCCGCTCGACTTCGCCCTCTGGAAGGCGAACAAGCCCGACGAGGACACCAGTTGGGACTCGCCCTGGGGCCCGGGACGGCCGGCCTGGCACATCGAGTGCTCGGTGATGGCCGAGCGGGAGCTGGGCGCCTCCTTCGCGATTCATGGTGGCGGCTCCGACCTCGTCTTTCCCCACCACGAGAACGAGATCGCCCAGTCCGAGGCGGCCGGCCGGCCGTTCGCCCGAGTCTGGATGCACAACGGGATGATCGAGACCGACGCGGCGAAGATGTCTAAGTCGGAGGGGAACATCTTTCAGCTGTCGGAGGCGCTGGACCGGTACGGGCGCGAAGCGGTGGTCGACTATCTGATCTCCGGGCACTACCGACAACCGCTTGCCTTTGGGCCGGAGCGAATGGAGGAGTCAGTCGCGCGAGTTGAGCGGTTGAGGAACTTCTTCCGAGAGCACTCGGCAGGGGGAGAGTCCGAGGGGACCCCGTCGGAGCAACAGCGGGGAGGCTCCGCCGGGGTCCCCTCGGACTCTCCGGCGGCAGCGCACTTGGAAGCCTTCAAGGACGCGCTCGCGGATGACTTCAATACCCCCAGGGCAATGGCCGAGGCGTTTGATCTGGTGGCCGAGGCCAATCGGTCAGATGTGCCTGGGGCTCCCGGGGCATTGGCGGAGATGCTTGAGCTGGTCGGCCTCAGCTCCCTTACCCAGCCGGATCAGGGAATTGAGGCCGACCAGCGGGCGGAGGAGCTGCTCAGGGAGCGGGAGGAGGCCCGGGTCGCTAAGGACTTTGGGCGGGCTGATGAGATTCGCGATCGGCTGGCCGAGATGGGCTGGGAAGTGCGCGATTCGGCCGATGGCGCGCGGCTCGTGCGTAAGGCCTGATGGCGAATCAGGTCATCTATGGCAAGCAGCCGGTCGCCGAGGCGGAGCGGGGACGGCGGCGTGTGCACCGAGTCTGGCGCGCGCCGGAAACTGCCCCCGAGGAGCTCGAGCGGCTTTGTGGCTCGCCCGACCACCAGGGCGTTGTCGCCGAGGTTGATCCCTATCCCTATGCCGACCGCAACGTCCTGCTGCGCAAAGGGGACGCCCTAATCGTCGCCCTCGACCAGGTTCAGGACCCGCGCAACCTCGGCGCCGTCTGCCGCTCTGCCGAACAGGCCGGGGCGGCCGGGCTCGTGATCCCCGAACGGCGCGCGGCCGAGGTGACGGCGGTTGCCTGCAAGGCCTCGGCGGGCGCCGTCGAGCACCTGGCGATCGCCCGCGTTCGCAACCTCGCCGACTGGCTGGCGGAGGCGAAGGAGGCGGGGTTCTGGATCTGGGGCGCCGATGCCGGCGCGTCCACGCCGCCCTGGGAGGTCGACCTCAGCGGCCCGACGATCCTGGTCATGGGGGGCGAGGGGAGCGGTATTCGCCCCCGCGTGGCCGCCGCCTGTGATGGGCTCGTCGCCCTACCGGCTATGGGCAGGGTCGACTCGCTGAATGTCTCCGCTGCGGCGGCGGCGCTGCTCTTCGAAGCGGTCAGGCAGCGCGGGTAGCACCTGCAACGGCGATTGCAGAAATTTCAATTTGGGGTTGACAGAACTCTGCGCGGCCGTAAACTAACGCGCCAATAAGGGTGAACCTCAGCTTTAGTCTGAGATACCCAGTCCATAGGGCGCCTCAGGGGAGGTAAACGGCGCCACGACCCTTCACCAAGGAGAAGGATCTGTGGCTCTATCTACGCCTACGCAGGAAATGCGGCTCCCCACGGGACGCCTGAACGGCGCCTCCCGGCAGCAGATTAACCCTCAACCTGAGCTTGATGATCACTATCTGGTCGCCCTCGCGAAGGAGGGGCGCTCGGATGCCTACGACGCGATCGTCCGGCGCTACCGCGGTTTCGTCCGCCTCAAGGCCTCGTCCTACTTCCTGCTCGGCGGGGAGTCCGACGACCTGATCCAGGAGGGCCTGCTCGGCCTCTACAAGGCGGTGCGCGACTACCGCACCGACCGCGAGTCGAGCTTCCGCAACTTCGCGGAGCTCTGCATCACCCGCCAGATCATCACCGCCGTGAAGACGGCGACCCGCAACAAGCACACGCCGCTCAACCAGTACGTCTCGTTCAGCCACACGCCGGCCGCGGCGGGCGACTCCGAAACCACCCTCGACGAGATCCTCCCTGGGCCGACCGTCTTCGACCCGGTCAACCAGGTGATTGCCACCGAGGAGCTGGAGAGCCTCGTCTCCTGCCTATCCGGTGTCTCGGGCGTGCTCTCCGACCTCGAGTCCAGCGTCCTCTCGCTCTATCTCGACGGCCACTCCTACGAGGCGGTTGCCGAGAAGCTCGAGTGCGACACCAAGACCGTCGACAACGCCCTCCAGCGCGTCAAGCGCAAGGTTGGCGCCCACCTGGCCTCACGCGAGGTGCCGCTGTAGGAGTCGCCACCGCTTCAACGAATCAGGATCGCGGCTCCCAAGGTGGCTCGTAGCGATAGCCGACTTCTGGAGTGAGGTGGGCATCGCCGACGTCGAGCGTTTGCTGACCGACGGCGCGGTTGCGGGCTTCCTCGAGCATCGCCGGGAGACGTTTGGCGGCGTTGGAATAGATGTGGCTCATGATCTGCGTTCCAGCGTCGTGATCGGTAGCGAAGATCATGTGGTACAGGGGAACGCCCCCGGTGTTCTTCAGCTCGAACGGGTGGGCGAAGCGATATCCAAGTACATGCTCGATCCGCCATCGTATGAGGTTCAGGTATTCCTCCCGTGCTTCTTCAGCCGTAATTGCCCCCTTCTTGCGCAGCTCGTAGATTGGACGCCACTCCTCGCTGCCGAAGAGACGGTCCGCCCGTGCGAAGTCGGTTTCTAACACCTTGGTCTCGTCAAGCGCGAGCGTCCGCACGATGCCTGGTGTCGGGAACAGCATCCATAGCTCCACCTTGAACTCGGGCTTGGTGGAAGTCCCACTCCGGTAGCCGCGCTTGTGGTTCGCCAATGCCTCCAGAGTGCTCCAGGCAAGTTCCATCCCATCGGGGTCGAGGAAGGCGAAGGTTGGTGCCCAGTTCAACTCCCTCAGTTCGGCGAGAGCCTCGGGGATCGTCACGTTGCAATCGCCTTCGTAGACTTTGATGTCCTTGCCTGGATAATCCGTTTTCAGTTGGGCCTCCAACTCCGCCGCTTTCTGGCCCATCTCGAAGTAGCGAAACCGAGTGAAGCCCGTTCCCTGACCCGCTTCCAGCGCGATCCGGGCTGAGCCCAGGAACTCCTCGCCGGTTAGTCGATCGAGTCCGATTCCTTCACCAGCGAAGGCGTCCAGATAGATCCGTTCAGGCGGCTTCTTCGAGGCTTGGGCGAAACCAGCCAGATAGTCGGACAACATCTCGAGCTTCGCCCGGGTCCAAACGCCCCACGACCGACCCGCCGAGTCGTTCATGCGGTCACGGGACTGCGGGGACTCGGTGGCATCTGGTCCCAGGTACGACCGTCGAGCTCGCGCCCGCCGGACTTCGGCCGCGCGCCTCCCCATTGCTTGAAGAAGAACGCCACCTCGTCTTGCTCGCACCGGTCGCGCAGTTCGGTCAGCCATTGCTCCTGCACAGGGCGATGCCCGGGCCCCGATTCACCCCCTGCGATCAGCCAGTCGATTCCGTCTAGGTCGAGGTCGTTCAGCGCCCCGAGCAAAGGCTCGGCTGAGATGAAGCGCACCGAGGCTGGAACTCGGCGCAGGTAGTCGGCGCGATGGACGAAGCGGCGATTCTCGATCGAAACCCCCATCCACACATTGGGCGGCCACGGCAGCCGCTCGCTCAGCTCGACCAGACGCTCGTGCCGCTTGGTGAGGATCTGGAAGACGTGCCAGTCCGCTTCGCTCATCACGCGAAACACGTCCTCCACGAACTCGTCGGGAATCTCCTCATGGAAGAGGTCGCTCATCGAGTTGACGAAGATGGTGCGCGGGCGCCGCCACCGCAACGGCTGATCGAGGCGTTCCGGCCAAAGTCTCAGCTCGAACCCCTGCTCGTATGGGTGTCCCGGAATCCCCTTCCAGCGCTCGGCGAAAGTTTTGGCGTAGCAGTGCGCGCAGCCAGGGGAAACCTGGTCGCAACCCGTCACCGGGTTCCAAGTCGCCTCCGTCCATTCAATTGGGCTGTTATCGGGCATAAACGCTCACTCGGCAGTGTGTCTCACAAACATATGTTCGCTGCCAGGCCGGACACAATATGTGCGCCTGGGAGGGTCTGGGCGCAGTCACCGGAGATCCCCGAGCACGTAGTCGAGCAGCTCACGGCCGTGGTCTGAGGCGACGGACACGTCGTCGGCGCTGATTCGGACTTGGTGCAGCGACTGCATGCGGAGGACGTCGCCGCTGGTGCGGTGGTTGGGGAAGACGCCGGCGTAGGAGACGCCGAGGCGCTCGAGGTGGTCGGCAACGAGGGCGGTCGAGGGATGCTCCAGGGGTAGGTCGAGGTAAATGACATCCAGTCCGCGGCGGTGGAAGAGGTGGTGGCGCTCGGCGGCCACCGCCGTCTCCAGGTCGGCGCCCGGATTGTGGGCGGTGATCAGGGCCAGGTTGTGATCGGCGTCGACCTCGACGTGCAGCTCGGTGCGCTCGGGCAGCTCGGCGCCGGGAGGGGGATCGGCGAGGGTGCCGCGCAGCTCGCAGAGTTCCAGGGTCCGGTGGATGATCCCGTGGTGGCGCTCGGGCGCGTAGACCTCGCGCTCGTGGCCGTCGTTCAGCTTCGCGTAGAAGAGGGCCGCCGACTGGCGCGCCGGCCGGTGCTCGGTCGCCGCGTCGTTGTCGACGCTGGCCGGGATCCAGCCGAGCAGAAAGCCGGTCTCGTGCGCGCCCAAATCGAGGTTGGCGCGCTGGCTGTAGGGGTGGGCGGCGGTCGCCTCGCTGAACATGCCCGCCAGTCCCTGCTCCCTGGCCCAGTCCATCAGGTGGCGCTTGGTGCGGGTGAAGAGGTGCTGTCCGCGCGCGGCGGGCATCGTCACCGCCTGTCCGGAATGCGCGACCGCGTCGCCGGACGCCGCGAGGCTCATCCCCTCGTGGCAGAGCAGCTCGCCCTCCCCGGATTCCGCCACGCAGGAGACGTAGGTGCCGGCCGCCAGCCGCGCCGACACCTCGTCTGGCTCATAGACCCAGCGGACGTCGTAGCTGTCGCCGTAGGCGGCTCGTATCGCCTCGCTCAGCACCTGCCCCTCGTCGGGGCGCAGGAATCGGAACGTCGCGTCCACCGACTCGTCACTCGCATTCACGGCGTCTATATTCGCCTCTCCT